>NZ_RKIC01000009.1 GCF_003755185.1 Frigoribacterium sp. PhB24
GTCACATTCCGAACCCGGAAGCTAAGACTCTCAGCGCCGATGGTACTGCAAGGGGGACCTTGTGGGAGAGTAGGACACCGCCGGACTCCTTTTAGTGCGAGAGCACGTGCAACACCAGAAGAGCCGCCCCAGTTGGGGCGGCTTTTCTGCGTTACGGGACGATTCTCGAGTGGCCGAACCGCGCCTCCTGCGCCGGTTGCCACTTTGGTAGAGTCGTGCCTTCACAACTCGACAGCTGGCAGAGAACAACAGAGGAGCACTTCGGTGACTGATCGCGACGACGACGACCGTAAGGACGGCCCGCGCCGCCCCTCCTCGGGCTCTGGCAGCGGAGGCTCGAACCGCGGGGGCGGCAGCGGCCGTCCGTCGTTCGGGGATCGCAATCGTGGTTCGGGGGATCGTCCTGCTGGTGGGCGTCCGCCCCGCAGCGACCGGCCAGCTGACGGGCGACCTTCTCCGGGGCGTCCTGCTGGCGGTCGACCGTCGAGCGATCGTCCGAACCGTGGGGATCGACCGTCATCAGGTGACCGTCCGCAGCGGGGGGACCGTCCATCGTACGGTGACCGTCCGCAGCGCGGGGAGCGGCCCTCGTACGGTGACCGTCCTCAGCGTGCTGGTCGCCCGGGTGGCGACGATCGTCGTGGGGCAGGGCCGCGAGCCGGATCGACCGGACGTGGTGATCGTCGTGATGCATGGAAGCCTCGCGAGACTCCTGAAGACCGTGATCCGTTCGGCATCAAGTCGGTTCGTCCGGCTCAGGAGGTCGCGCACGTGCCCGACGACGTCGAGCCTCGTGATCTCGACAAGGTCGCCCGCGGCGAGTTGAAGACGCTCAGCAAAGAGAACGCGGACTGGGTCGCCAAGCACCTCGTCATGGCCGGTCGACTGATCGACGAGGACCCTGAAGAGGCCCACAAGCACGCACTGTCTGCCGGCCGTCGTGCCGGCCGCATCTCGGTCGTGCGCGAGACGATCGCCATCACCGCCTACCAGGTGGGGGACTACGCCCTCACGCTGCGCGAACTTCGGACCTATCGCCGTATCTCGGGCCGTGACGACCAACTGCCCCTGATGGTCGACAGCGAACGTGGCCTCGGTCGCCCCGAGCGGGCGCTCGAGCTCGGGCGGTCCGTCGACGTGTCGACCCTCGACGTGCCAGTGCGCGTCTCGTTGGCGATCGCCATGTCGGGTGCGCGTCTCGACCTCGGACAGCCCCAGGCCGCGCTCGGCGAGCTCGAGATCCCCCAGCTCGACCGGACGAAGGCGTTCAGCTACAGCCCGGCTCTCTTCGCGGCCTACGGGACGGTCCTCGAGGATCTCGGCCGCCCCGACGAGGGGGAGAAGTGGCTCGAACTCGCCGACCGGGCCGAGGACGCCCTCGCGGCCCTGGAGAACGGTGGCGCCGACGGGGAGACCGTCGAGATCGTCGAGGAGGACATCGACTTCGTCGATGAGCGCCCTGTCGACCTCGACGAGACCATCGAGCCGGACGCGCGGCCGGTCGAGTCCGACGACACGGTTCCGCACGCCGGGGCCGACGACCTGGCCGACCACGGGGACGCCGCCGACCGAGAGCACGACGACGAGGACAGCCACGACGATGAGACTGCCGATCCCGAGACGACCCCGCCGGGCACGGACGACGTCGACGACCAGCGTGCCTGACGCCCGTACGCCGCTGGACGGCGTCGACACCGTCCTCGCCGATCTCGACGGCGTCGTGTACCGGGGCCGTCACGCGATCGACCACGCGGTCGAGAGCTTGACGGACGTCGCCCGTACCCGTCGTGTCGGGTACATCACGAACAACGCGTCCCGGACGGCCGAGACCGTGGCCGGTCAGCTGGCCGGCTACGGTCTCGAGGCGGCGGCGGACGACGTGGTGACGTCCCCGCAGGCCGCGGTGCGCCTCCTCGTCGACGCTGTCCCGGCGGGCTCGACCGTCCTGGTCGTCGGCGGCGAGGGGTTGACGTCGGTGCTCGAGGCCGAGGGATTCGTCGTGACCCGTTCGGCCGACGACGCGCCTGCCGCGGTGGTCCAGGGCTTCAGCCCCGACGTCGGGTGGGCGCAGCTCGCCGAGGCGTCCTTCGCCTTGCACACGGGCATCCCGTGGATCGCCACGAACACGGACTGGACGATCCCGCAGGAACGTGGCGTCGCGCCCGGAAACGGCACCCTGGTCTCGGCCGTGCACACGGCGGTCGGGCGACTGCCCGTGACCGCCGGCAAACCCGAGACCCCGATCTTCACGGCCGCCGTCGAGCGATTCGGAGCGACGAAGGCCGCCTTCATCGGCGACCGGCTCGACACCGACATCGTCGGCGCGAACGCCGCCGGGCTCGTGTCGATCCTGGTGCTGACCGGCATCGACGGCGCGAAGCAGGTCCTCGCCGCGGACGCGAAGTCCCGACCGGACTTCATCGTCGGTGACCTCCGGGAGCTCGACCAGCCGTATCCCGAGACCGTCGAACACGACGAGGAGGACGTGCACGTCGTCACCGTCCGCGAGGCCAGCGTCGCGGTCCGCGGACACGTCGTGCGCGTGCTGTCGGACGGGAACGACCCCGTCGATCTGCTCCGAGCCGGCGCGAAGGCCGTGTGGGGCACCAACAAGGCGATCTACGGGCTCGACGTCGATCCGAAGCTGCACGCCGACGGCTGACGGCCTCGTCTCGACCGTCAGGGGTGGCGGCTAGTCTGGACGGCACCATGAGCGACCATCCCGACGCCGACCACCGCGGCGACACCGACCTCGACGTCGTCGGTCCGGACGACCCTCAGGAGGCGCGGCCCCCGTTCGCCGCGGGGTTGGACGAGATCGAGTCCTTGCCGTTGGCCTCGCGGGCCGAGGCGTTCGGCGAGATCCACGACGAACTCCGTGCGGTGCTCGAGGGCACGGCAGGCGACGGCGGACAGGCCGGCCGATGACGACCGCCGAGGCCGCGGGCGAGCGCCTCGACTCTGTCCTGGCCCGCCGAGGGCTCGCCCGGTCGCGGACGCACGCCGCCCGGTTGTTGTCCGACGGCCTGGTCACGGTCAACGGCGTCGGGGTCGTCAAGGCCTCCGCTCGGGTGGCCGAGACGGACGACGTCGCCGTCGCCGGGCTCGACCACTACGTCAGTCGAGCGGCTCACAAGCTCCTGGGCGCGCTCGACGCCTTCGCGGTCGACCCGACGGGTCGCACGGCCCTCGACGTCGGCGCGTCCACGGGAGGATTCACGCAGGTCCTCCTCGAGCGGGGGGCCGACCACGTCGTCGCCCTCGACGTCGGCCACGGTCAGTTGGCCAACCCCGTGCGCTTCGACCCTCGGGTCACGATCGTCGAGGGCGAGAACGCGAGGTACCTGACGGCCGAGCGGTTCGCCGAGTTGACGACCCGCGCCTCCTCGGTCTCGCTCGTCGTCGCCGACGTGTCGTTCATCTCGCTGACCATGGTGTTGCCTGCCCTCGTGGCGAGCGTAGGTGTGGACAACGACTTCGTGCTGCTGATCAAGCCGCAGTTCGAGGTGGGCCGACAAGGCGTCCGTGAGGGGCTCGTGCTCGACCCCGTGTTGCGGAACGAGGCCGTCACCGGCGTGCTGTGGGCTGCCCACGACCTGGGGCTCGGCACGGCCGGGCTCATCTCGTCCCCGATCGTCGGCGGTTCGGGCAACCGTGAGTACTGTGTGCACTTCTCGGCCTCCGCAGGGTCGAATCCGACAGAATGGCTCAGCACGGCCGACAGCTTGACGAGAGGGTGAACGACATCTCTTCGACACGACACATCCTGGTCGTCTCGCACACGGGGCGCCCCGACTCGATCGACGCCGCCCTCGAGGTCTGCGGGCTGCTGGGCGATGCCGGCGTGGTGCCGGTGCTGCCCCGCGACGAGTGGGACGACATCCGTCGGGCACAGCCCACGGCCGCCATCGACGACGTCGAGATCCTGTTCGACGGCGTGGCCTGCGACGACCTCGAGTGCGTCATCGTGCTCGGCGGTGACGGCACGATCCTGCGCGCCGCCGAACTGATCCGCGGCACCCGGGCACCCATCGTCGGCGTCAACCTCGGTCACGTGGGGTTCCTGGCCGAGAGCGAACGCGACGAGATGGCCGACACCGTCGCCCGCGTGCTCGCGGCCGACTACGAGGTCGAAGAGCGTTTCGCGCTCGACGTCAAGGTCACCAACGGTGACGAGGTCGTCTACGAGACCTGGGCCATGAACGAGGCGACGGTCGAGAAGGCCTCGCGCGAACGCATGCTCGAGGTCGTCATCGAGGTCGACGGTCGACCGCTGTCGTCGTTCGGCTGTGACGGCGTCGTCATGTCGACGCCGACCGGCTCGACGGCCTACTCGTTCTCGGCCGGCGGTCCTGTCGTGTGGCCCGCCGTGCAGGCCCTCCTGCTCGTGCCGCTCAGCGCCCACGCCCTCTTCGCCCGCCCGCTCGTCGTCGGGCCCGACTCGGTGCTCGCCGTCGAGGTGCTGAGCCGCACGGACGCGCGCGGCATCCTGTGGTGCGACGGTCGCCGCGAGCACGACCTCCCCCCGGGGGCTCGGGTCGAGTGCAGCCGCTCCGACCAGCCGGTGCGGCTCGCCCGCCTGCGGACGGGCCCGTTCACCGATCGTCTCGTGGCCAAGTTCCAGCTGCCCGTCACCGGCTGGCGCGGTCCCGCACATGTCGAGGACGTCCTCGCCGAGTCGACGACCCCGTCGTCAACGGCCGTCGAGGCACCCGAGGGAGAGCGATGATCGAAGAGATCTCGATCCGCGACCTCGGCGTGATCGGTCGTGCCACGCTGCCGCTCGGCCCCGGTTTCACGGCGGTCACGGGTGAGACCGGCGCGGGCAAGACCATGGTCGTCTCGGCGCTCGGACTGCTGCTCGGCCAGCGTGCCGAGAGCGGTGTCGTCCGGTCGGGCAGCCCCCAGGCCGTGGTCGACGGTCGCTGGTTGGTCCCGGTCGAGGGGGCCATCGTCGAGCGCGTCCGTGACGCGGGCGGCGACGTCGACGACGGTGAGCTCTTCCTCAGCCGTGTCGTCTCGGCCGAGGGACGCAGCCGCGCGGTCGTCGGGGGTCGCACGGCTCCCATCGGTGTGCTCGGCGACCTCGCCGACCATCTCGTGGTGGTGCACGGCCAGTCCGAGCAGATCCGACTCAAGTCGGCCGCGGCCCAGCGCGCCGCCGTCGACGCGCACGGCGGGGCCGCCCTGGCCGAGGCCGCCACGCACTACCGCGGCGCCTACGACGCCTGGCTGGCCGCCCGTGCCGAACTGGACGAGATCACCCGCGACCGTGATGCCCGGCGCGACGAGGCCGCGACCCTGCGGGCGGCGATCGACGAGATCGAGGGCCTCGCTCCCGTGGCGGGCGAACTCGACGAACTCGACGCCACGGCCGAGCGACTGAGCAACGCCGAAGACCTCCGGCTGGCCGCCGGTCTCGCCCACGAGGTGCTCTCGACCGACGCGGTCGACGGCACGCGCGACGTCGTGTCCCTCGTCGAAGAGGCGCGCCGGCAGATCGAACGCGTCGCGCCGCACGACCCCGCGCTCGAGCCGATCGCCGATCTGCTGGCCGAGGTCAGCGTGCAGGTCGGCGAGTCCGCCTCTCGCCTGTCGAGCTATCTCGGCACCCTCGACGCCGACGTCGCCGTCGAGCTCGAGTCGGTGCAGACCCGTCGGGCCGACCTGGCCGGGCTCGTCCGCAAGCACGGCCCCACCCTCGACGACGTCATCCGGCTGCTCGACGACGGCAGCCGGCGCCTGGTCGAGCTCGACGGAGACGACGACCGGCTCGCGCACCTCGACGACGAGGTGGCCGAGCTGCGGGCCGAGGCCGAGCGGCGGGCAGGCGTCCTCGGCGAGCTGCGCCGCGCCTCCGGGGCCGACCTCTCGACGCGGGTCAGCGCCGAGTTGAGCGCCCTGGCCATGACCGGCGCCGAGGTCGTCGTCGAGGTCACGCCCCGCGACGAACTCGGGACGAGCGGCGGCGACGTCGTGTCGCTGCTGCTGCGGCCGCATCCCGGCAGCGAACCCCGGCCGCTCGGCAAGGGAGCGTCCGGCGGCGAGCTGTCCCGGGTCATGCTGGCGCTCGAGGTCGTCATGGCCGGGTCGAGCGACGTGCCCACGTTCGTGTTCGACGAGGTCGACGCCGGCGTCGGCGGATCGGCCGCGATCGAGATCGGTCGTCGACTCGCGGCGCTCGCCGAACGAGCCCAGGTCATCGTCGTGACGCACCTCGCCCAGGTCGCGGCCTTCGCCACCAACCATCTGCGCGTCGTGAAGGACGCCTCGGGCGAGGTCACGGCGAGCAGCGTCCACCAGCTCGAGGGCGACGAGCGCGTCGCCGAGATGGCCCGTCTGCTCTCGGGGCTGCCCGACAGCTCGAGCGGTCTCGAACACGCGCGCGAGCTGCTCGAGCTCGCCTCGTCGGCTCGCCGACCGGCCACGGCCGACACACGTTCGTAACAGGCGTGGTCTGTCGCGACGGCTCAGTGTGACATAGGATGGAATCCCGTGGTGAACGTTGAGAACTCGGGTCCAGATGCCAGCACGACGAAGCACATCTTCGTCACCGGAGGCGTCGTCTCCTCCCTCGGAAAAGGCCTGACGGCCGCCAGTCTGGGCAATCTGCTCACGGCTCGCGGGCTGCGGGTCGTCATGCAGAAGCTCGATCCGTACCTGAACGTCGATCCGGGCACGATGAACCCGTTCCAGCACGGCGAGGTCTTCGTCACCGACGACGGTGCCGAGACCGACCTCGACATCGGGCACTACGAGCGGTTCCTCGACATCGACCTCGGTCAGTCGGCGAACGTCACGACCGGTCAGATCTACTCGACCGTCATCGCCAAAGAGCGTCGCGGCGAGTACCTCGGCGACACCGTGCAGGTCATCCCGCACATCACCGACGAGATCAAGCGGCGCATGCGCCAGCAGGCCGACGACGACCCGAAGCCCGACGTCATCATCACCGAGGTCGGCGGCACGGTCGGCGACATCGAGAGCCAGCCGTTCATCGAGGCCGCTCGGCAGGTGCGCCACGAGCTCGGTCGCAAGAACGTGTTCTTCGTCCACGTGTCGCTCGTGCCCTACATGGGCGCCTCGGGCGAGCAGAAGACCAAGCCGACGCAGCACAGCGTCGCCGCCCTGCGCTCGATCGGCATCCAGCCCGACGCGCTCGTGCTGCGCAGCGACCGACCGGTCAGCGAGAGCAACAAGAAGAAGATCGCCCTGATGTGCGACGTCGACGAGGACGCCGTCGTCAACGCGAAGGACGTCGCCAGCATCTACGACATCCCGGCGATGCTGAACGACCAGGGGCTCGACGCCTACATCATCGACCACCTCGGTCTCGGCGAGAAGGCCGGCGAGGTCGACTGGTCGGGGTGGCAGCCCGTGCTGACCGCCGTGCACGAGCCCAAGCACGAGGTCACGATCGGCCTGGTCGGCAAGTACATCGACCTGCCCGACGCGTACCTCTCGGTCACCGAGGCGCTCAAGGCAGGCGGATTCGCGCACCAGACCAAGGTGTCCCTGACCTGGATCCCGTCCGACGACTGCGAGACCCCCGAAGGTGCCGCGAAGGCGCTGCGCGGAGTCGACGGCATCTGCGTGCCCGGCGGCTTCGGCATCCGCGGCATCGAGGGCAAGCTCGGCGCCCTCCGCTACGCCCGCGAGAACGGCCTGCCGGCGCTCGGCCTCTGCCTGGGGCTGCAGTGCATGGTCATCGAGTACGCGCGCAACGAGGCCGGCCTGACCGGCGCCTCCTCGTCCGAGTTCGACCCCGACACCGAGTACGCGGTCGTCGCGACGATGGCCGAGCAGGTCGACATCATCGCCGACGGCGACCTGGGTGGCACGATGCGCCTCGGCCTCTACCCGGCCGCCCTCACTCCGGGCTCGCTCGCCGCCGACCTGTACGGCTCCGAGCTGGTGTCCGAGCGTCACCGCCACCGCTACGAGGTCTCGAACCAGTACCGTCAGCAGATCGCCGACGCGGGCCTGCGCTTCTCGGGCACCTCGCCCGACGGCACGCTCGTCGAGTACGTCGAGCTCGACCGTGCGGTGCACCCGTTCTACATCGGCACGCAGGCCCACCCCGAGCTGCGGTCGCGTCCGAACGACGCTCACCCACTCTTCGCCGGACTCGTCGCCGCGTCCCTCGAGCGTCACGACGCGAGCAAGCTGTTCGCCGACGAGGCCGACGAGGCCGACGGCGCCGAGGTCGTCGCGTGACCGACGCCGCAGGCGCGAGCGCGACGGACGCCGGGGCGGGCGCAGCTGCCGGCAGCGGCCCGCTCGCCGACGAGCCGGCGTCGCCGACGGTCACGAAGTCCGAAGTGGTCTTCGAAGGCGCGGTCTGGAACGTCAAGCGCGACACCGTCGACTACAACGGTTCGCCGATGGTGCGCGAGTACGTCGCGCACACCGGGGCCGTGGCCGTGCTGGCCGTCGACGACGAGCAGCGGGTGCTCGTCATCAAGCAGTACCGGCACCCGATCCGCAGCCGCGACTGGGAGCTCCCCGCGGGCCTGCTCGACGCCGAGGGCGAGAGCGAGCTCGACGCCGCGAAGCGCGAGCTCGCCGAAGAGGCCGACCTGCAGGCGACGACCTGGGACGAGCTCGTCTCGTTCCACACCACGCCCGGTGGCAACGACGAGATGGTCACGGTCTACCGCGCCACCGGTGTCAGCGCCACGGCGGGCGCGTTCGAGCGCAGCGACGAAGAAGCCGACATCGAGAAGCGCTGGGTCTCGCTCGACGAGATCGTCGAGGGCGTCCTGGCCGGCCGCCTGCACAACTCGATCCTCAGCATCGCGGCTCTCGCCGCGGTCGCGTCCCGCTGAGACGCGCGCCCGCCCAGTGGGGTGGCGTCCTGGTCGTAGCCTGACGTCGTGACGATCGAGGAGGCGCTGGACCGCTACCTGAGACACGTGTCGGTCGAACGTGGCCTCAGCCCGAACACGACCGCGGCGTACCGCCGCGACCTCGTCCTGTGGCGGGCACACCTGGCGGAGGCCGGACGGCGGACCCTCGACGAGGTCGTGCCCGCCGACGTGGCGACGTTCCCGGCGGCGCTCGCGACCCGCGTCGAGAAGCCGCTTGGCGCTTCCTCGGTGGCCCGGGTGCTGTCGTCGGTGCGCGGGTTCCACCGCTTCGCGCTCGAGGAGGGGCTGGTCGCGGTGGACGTGGCCGGCACCACCCGGCCGCCCAAGCTGCCGAGTCGCCTGCCCAAGGCCATCTCGGTGGCCCAGGTCGAGGCGTTGCTCGCCGCGACCGACGGCGACGAACCGACCCGCTTGCGCGACAAGGCGTTGCTCGAGCTGCTCTACGCGACGGGCGCCCGGGTGAGCGAGGCCGTGTCGCTGAACGTCGACGACGTGATCGAGGGCGACGTCGTGCGCTTGTTCGGCAAGGGGAACAAGCAACGCATCGTGCCGCTCGGCAGCTACGCCCGCCGCGCACTCGACGCGTACCTCGTGCGGGCCCGTCCGGTGTTCTCGCCGCGGGGAGAGCCGACGCCGGCCCTGTTCCTCGGCACGCGCGGCGCCAGGGTGTCGCGCCAGAACGCATGGCTCATCATCCAGGCGGCGGCCGAACGCGCACAGCTCGGCGTCGAGGTGTCGCCGCACACGCTGCGGCACTCGTTCGCGACGCACCTGCTCGAGGGCGGGGCCGACGTCCGGGTCGTGCAAGAGCTTCTCGGGCACTCGTCCGTGGCGACGACGCAGATCTACACGTTGGTGACGGCGGACGCGTTGCGGGACGTCTACTCGACCGCGCACCCGCGAGCGCGCTGGACGTCGTGATCGCACACCGACCCGGCGCTGACCAGGCAAAACCCTCAAGCAAGGCATGAGGCTTCCTGGTGACGGGCCGGGCGCGGCAGCCCGTCGGCGTCGGGGGTCGCCGGTACTCTCGTACCCGTGAGCACCAAGCCGACCTCGAGCACCCCCGCCCTCTTCGAGAGCGCTCCGGCGACCGTCCCCGCGAACGGCCCCACCGGGCGCCCGCGCACCGAGTTCCCGACTCCCGCGCCCCTGCCGAGCCACGGCCCGGCCCGCATCATCACCCTCTGCAACCAGAAGGGCGGCGTCGGCAAGACCACGACGACGATCAACCTCGGCGCCGCGTTCGCCGAGTACGGTCGCCGCGTGCTGGCCATCGACTTCGACCCGCAGGGTGCCCTGACGGCCGGTCTCGGCGTGCAGTCGCACGACCAGGCCACGATCTACGACCTGATGATCGGCGCCGTCAAAGACGCCCACGACGTCATCGTGCCCACCCGCGTCGAGAACCTCGACGTCATGCCGGCCAACATCGACCTCTCCGCCGCCGAGGTCCACCTCGTCAACGAGGTCGCGCGCGAGCAGATCCTGGCGCGCATCCTGCGGCAGGTCAGCGACGAGTACGACGTCGTCCTCATCGACTGCCAGCCCTCGCTGGGCCTGCTGACCGTCAACGCCCTGACCGCCGCGCACGGCGTGCTGATCCCGCTCGAGTGCGAGTTCTTCGCACTGCGCGGCGTCGCCCTGCTCGTCGAGACCATCGAGAAGGTGCGTGACCGGTTGAACCCGGCGATCACGCTCGACGGCATCCTGCCCACGATGTTCGACTCGCGCACCCTGCACAGCCGCGAGGTGCTCGAGCGCGTCGTCGAGGCGTTCGACGACCAGGTGCTCGAGACCGTCATCGGCCGCACCGTCAAGTTCCCCGACGCCTCCGTCGCCGGCACCCCGATCACCAAGTTCGCCCCCGAGCACCCGGCGGCACAGGCCTACCGCCAGCTGGCCCGAGAGCTGATCGCGCGTGGTGCCGCGGCCTGAGACGGCGACCGCCACGGTCACCGTCGCCGACGATGTCGCGGTGCGCGGGCTCGGGCCGGGTGTCGGGCGTGGTGGCGACGCCGAGGCGCCCGAGGTGTCGCCCGGCTTCGAGGTGCGGCTCGAGAACTTCAGCGGGCCGTTCGACCTGTTGCTCTCCTTGATCTCCAAGCGCGAGATGGACATCACCGAGGTCGCGCTCAGTGCCGTGACCGACGAGTTCCTATCGTTCCTCCGCCGCATCGACACGGCGGAGAACCTCGACCAGGCCAGTGAGTTCATCGTCGTCGCGGCCACGTTGCTCGACCTCAAGGTCGCGGGGTTGCTGCCGCAGGGCGAGCTCGTCGACGCCGAGGACGTCGCGCTGCTCGAGGCCCGCGACCTGCTCTTCGCCCGGCTGCTGCAGTACCGGGCCTTCAAGCAGGCCGCCGAATGGTTCGCGCAGCACGGTGCGGCCGAGGCAGCGCGGCACGCCCGCTCGGTGCGGCTCGAGCAGAAGTACCGGGTCACGACGCCCGAGCTCGTCTGGACGCTGTCGCCCGACGACTTCGCCGCCCTCGCCACCCTGGCGCTGACACCGCGCGAGATCCCCACGGTCGGCCTCGAGCACCTGCACGCGCCCCTGGTCAGCATCCGCGAGCAAGCGGCCGTCGTCGTGTCGATGCTGCGTCGCGGGGCGGTCCTGACCTTCCGAGAGCTCGTCGCCGGCATCGACGAGAAGGGTGTCGTCGTGGCGCGCTTCCTCGCTCTGCTCGAGCTGTACCGTCACGCGTCCATCTCGTTCGAGCAGGTCGAGCCGCTCGGTGAGCTCAGCGTCCGCTGGGTGGCCGAGACCTGGACCGAAGAGAACCTGGCGGCGCTGGGGGCCGACTATGAGGGCTGACACGACCCGCGCCTCCTCGTCCGCCCGAGAAATCGAGAGCGAGATCGGCATGCCGTCGTCGGCCGACCCCGTCGCCGTCGCACGCCGTCTCGAGGCGCTGCTGATGGTCGCCGACGAGCCGCAGCCGCTCGTCGACCTGGCCACCGCCGTCGGCGCACCGGTCGCCGTCGTGTGGCAGGCGATCACGACGCTCGTGGCCGATTTCGACGGTGTCGACGGCACCGTCCGGCGCGGTTTCGAGCTGCGTGAAGTCGGCGGGGGCTGGCGATTCTACGTGCGGGACGAGCACGATCCGGTCGTGCGCGATTTCGTGCTGACGCAGAACCCGACGAAACTGTCCTCAGCGGCTCTCGAGACGCTGGCGGTCATCGCCTACAAGCAACCCATCACCCGCAGCAGCATCGCCCAGATCCGGGCGGTCAACGTCGACTCGGTCGTCCGTACGCTGCTGGGTCGCGGCCTGATCACGGAGTCGTCCACCGATCCCGAGACAGGCGCCATCAACTACGAAACGACAGGCCTCCTCTTGACCCATCTCGGCATCAACTCGCTCGATGAGCTTCCGCTCATCTCGCCCCTGCTCTCGGACGGCCAGGGGGGTTTCGACGATGTCGCGTAGTCAGTTCTCCTCCGACGACTCCGAGCTGGCCTCGGGCGAGCGCCTGCAGAAGGTCATGGCGGCGGCCGGAGTCGCCTCGCGCCGCGTGAGCGAAGACATGATCGCCGCCGGTCGCGTCACGGTCAACGGCAAGGTGGTCACCGAGCCCGGCCGTCGCATCGACCCGACGAAGGACAAGATCGTCGTCGACGGCAGCGCCGTGCAGCTCGACGCCACGCGTCGCTACGTCATGCTGAACAAGCCGGTGGGCATCGTCAGCACCCTGAGCGACGAGAACGGTCGTCCCGACCTGCGTCAGTTCACCGAGCAGTACGAAGAGCGCCTCTTCAACGTCGGTCGCCTCGACGTCGAGACGAGCGGTCTGTTGGTGCTGACCAACGACGGCGAGCTCGCGCACGTGCTCGCGCACCCGTCGTTCGGCGTCACCAAGACGTACATCGCCAAGGTCAAGGGCGTCGTCACGCCCGCGGTGCTCAACGAGCTCATGACCGGCGTCGAGCTCGACGACGGCCCGATCGCGGCCGACAAGGCGACGCTGGTCGCCGGGGGCGCGGGTCTGTCGCGTTCGTCCGACTCGTCGCTGATCGAGATCACGCTGCATTCGGGTCGCAACCGCATCGTCCGTCGCATGCTCGAAGCCGTCGGCCACCCGGTCATCGACCTCGTGCGCCGCTCGTTCGGCCCGCTGCACCTCGGTACGCTCAAGGTCGGCCACATGCGGTCGCTGACCAAGGTCGAGCTCGGGGCGATCCTCACCATCTCGCGCGACGCCACGTCGGACTCGACGGTCGACGCCGCCCCGATCACCGAGAGCCCCGACGCCCCCGTCGACGAGGCCGACGTGGTCGAGCTGGCCCTCGCCGACGACGAGGTCGAGAAGGACTACTACGACGAGGACGACGACGAGTACGACCCCGCGACCGACGCCCGGGCCGAACGGCGCCGCGCCGCCGCCCGCGACCAGGCCGAGTCGACCTCGCGCCGTGCGCAGGTGCGCCGAGAGCAGGAGGCGCGGCGCGGGCAACGCGACGAGCGTCCGACCCGGGGCGGGTACCAGGGCAACCGGCACGACGGACGCTCCGGCGACGAGCGCCCGGTGCGCGGGTACCAGGGCAACAACGACGACGGCCGTGGGCGCGAGGGGCGCCCGGCTCGCACGGGCTACCACGGGAGCGACGAGCGTCCGGCTCGCGGTGGCTACCAGGGGCGCAACGACGACGACCGGGGTGGGTCGCGTGGCGGCTACCAGGGCCGGAACGACGACGGCCGGGGACGCGACGAGCGTCCGGCCCGTGGCGGCTACCAGGGTCGTGACGACCGGGGCGGTTCGCGTCCCGGCTACCAGGGCCGAGACGACCGCGGCGGTTCGCGTGGCGGCTACCAGGGTCGTGACGACCGGGGCGGTTCGCGTGCCGGCTACCAGGGGCGCAACGACGACGGGCGTGGTCGCGACGATCGCGGCGGCTTCGTGTCGCGCGACGACCGTGGCTCGCGCGGCGGGTTCGTCTCGCGCGACGACCGCGCACCGCGGGGCGGCGGCGACCGTCCGTTGACCCCGGGCGAAGAGCGAGCGGCGGGTTACCCCAACCGCGACGTCAACCGCGACCCGCGCACGGGACGTCCCTCGGGCATCCGTGCCGGCGGCAAGGCCACCAACCGCGGGTGGGTCGACCGCAGCGCGGCCGAGCGTGGCGAGGACGAACGAGGTGGTCGTGACGACCGCCGTTCCGATGGCGGCGGCTACCAGGGCGGGCGCGACTCGCGCGATGACCGCGGTGGTTCGCGTGGCGGGTACCAGGGCCGTGACGACCGTGGTGCGTCGCGTGGCGGCTATCAGGGCCGAGAGCAGCGCGACGACCGTGGAGACCGTGGCGACTCGCGCGGCGGCTACCAAGGCCGTGACGAACGGGGTGGCTCGCGCGGTGCCGGCTACCAGGGTCGCGACGATCGCACAGGACGCGACGGCTCGCGCGGCGGTGGCTACCAAGGCCGCGAGCAGCGTGACGACCGCGGCGGTTCGCGCGGCGGACCCGCCCGTGGCCCGCGTGACGACCGTGGTGGGCGTGACGACCGTGGCGGGCGTGACGACCGTGGTGGCGACCGTCCCTACCGTGGCCGACCCGACGCCGGGGGACGTGGTCCCCGAGGGGGCGGGCGGTCGTGACCGACGCGCACCGCGCCTCCTCGTCCGTCGACTCGACCACCCCTGACGCCTCGACCGCCGACACGTCGACGATCGACGCGCTGACGTCCGACGCGCTGACGTCCGACGCGCTGACGTCCGACGCGTTGGCCGCCGGCAGCCGCCGGCTCGCGGGCCAGGTGCGCATCGTCGGTTCGGGTCTGCTCGGTGCCAGCATCGGTCTGCGCCTGCGTCAGCACGGCGTCGACGTCATCCTCGACGACGTCTCGCCGGCTGCCCGCAGCCTCGCCATGGACTACGGCGCCGGGCGGCCACCGGCCGACGACGACGACCCCGTGCTCGTCGTCGTCGCCGTACCGCCCGACGTCACCAGCGACATCGTCGCCCGCGAGCTCGACGCCTGGCCCGCGGCCCTCGTGACCGACGTGGCGTCGGTCAAGGTGGCTCCGCTCGCAGAGCTGCGGGCCCGCGGAGCCGACGTGTCGCGGTACATCGGCTCACACCCGATGGCCGGCCGCGAACGCGGGGGAGCCGTCTCGGCCCGTGCCGACCTCTTCGTCGGCCGCCCCTGGGTCATCGCCGGGCACGACGACATCACGTACCGACGGGCCGCAGCCGTCGAAGACCTCGCACTCGACCTCGGGGCGACCCCGATCGAGATGACGCCGGAAGAGCACGACACCGGCGTCGCCCTCGTCAGCCACGTGCCGCAGGTCATCGCCTCGCTGATGGCGACGAGGTTGCGCGACGCTCCGGACGCCTCGCTCGGTCTCGCCGGTCAGGGCGTCCGAGACGTGACGCGCATCGCGAGCAGCGACCCGGTGCTCTGGACGCAGATCCTCGGGGCAAACGCCTCGCGGGTGGTCGCCGTCCTGCGCGAGCTCCGCGCCGACCTCGACCTGGTCGTCGACGCCCTCGAGGCCCCCGACGCCCCGGGCAGTCGTCGCACCGTCGCCGAGAGCATCGGCGCGGGCAACACCGGTGTGGCCCGCCTGCCCGGAAAGCACGGGCAACAGACCCAGTTCAGCTCGGTGATCGTCATGGTCGACGACACCCCGGGGCAGCTGGCCCGCCTGCTCACCGAGATCGGTGAGATCGGCGTCAACCTGGAAGACCTGCGGCTCGAGCATTCGCCGGGCGCGCAGGTAGGACTCGCGGAGGTATCGATCGTGCCCGAACAAGAAGACCGACTCGTGACCGAGCTCGCCGCCCGGGGCTGGACCGTCGCAGGGGCGTTCGCATGAGCGCCGGCCCGGACGTGACCGGCTCCCTCGGGTCGGCCGACGTCGACCCCGAGCGTTCACCGGGAGAGCACGGCGTCGGCGGTCCCGCCGGCGAGGCCCACGTCGAGGAGTTGCGCGCCGAGACGGCCGACGCCGTGCACCGCCACGTCGTGGTGGCCGTCGACGGACCGGCCGGGAGCGGCAAGTCCAGCGTCAGCCGCGCCTCCGCGGCCTCGCTCGGCTTCGACTACCAAGACACCGGGGCGGCCTACCGGGCCTTCGCGCTGCACACTCTGGACGGCGGAGTCGACCTCGAGGACGCGGAGGCGATCATCGCGGCCTTGCCGACGTTCCACTACGCGATCGGGATCGACCCGGCCCGCGCCTCCTCGGTGACCGTGGGTGGTCGCGACGTGACCGACGAGATCCGGACGCCGCGCGTGACGACCGCCGTCAGCCACGTGGCCAAGGTGCCCGAGGTCCGCCGGTTCATGGTCGACCTGTTCCGACGCATCATCGCGTCGACCGACAAGCCGGGCATCGTCACCGAAGGGCGCGACATCACGACCGTCGTCGCACCGGATGCCCAGGTCAGAATCCTGTTGACCGCGAGCGAAGCCGCTAGAATGGCCAGGCGTTCGGCCGAGGTGACCGGGCAGAGTGCCGAAGAGACAGCTCGGCAGCTCTCGACCCGCGACCGGCTCGACAGCAAGGTCGTCGACTTCATGACCGCCGCACCCGGCGTCTCCACCGTCGACTCCACCCAACTCGACTTCGACCAGACCGTGCAGGCCGTGGTCGAGCTCGTGCGAGCGAGCACCCCCATTTCTTAAGGAAGCCCCCATGGCAGACGACGACAAGTACCCCGAGCTCGACGAGCAGATGGTCGACCGCATCCAGACGATGCCCGACGAGGACGCCGACCAGCGGGCCAGGGCCCTGCGAGCCGGCCTGACCGACTACGACCTCGACGAGGGCGACATCGACGTCCTCGAGGGCGCCGAGTGGGACCCTGACGCGTTGACCTACGCCCCGGCCCTGCCGGTGCTGGCCATCGTCGGTCGACCGAACGTCGGCAAGAGCGCCATGGTCAACCGCATCCTCGGGAGGCGCGAGGCCGTCGTCGAGGACAAGCCCGGCGTCACGCGCGACCGCGTCTCGTACAAGGCCGAGTGGGGTGGACGCCGCTTCACCCTCGTCGACACCGGCGGGTGGGAGCCCGACGCGATCGGCATCGACCGCTCGGTGGCCATGCAGGCCGAGATCGCGGTCGACCTGGCGGACGCCGTGCTGTTCGTGGTCGACGTGAACGTCGGGGCGACCGCCACCGACGAGGCCGTCGTGCGCATGCTGCGCGCCTCGCACAAGCCGGTCATCCTCGTCGCGAACAAGAGCGACGACGCCCGCAAAGACCTCGAGGCCGCGTCGCTGTGGTCGCTGGGGCTGGGCGAGCCGTTCCCCGCGTCGGCACTGCACGGTCGCAACGTCGCCGACCTGCTCGACCTCTGCATGACCAAGCTGCCCGCGGTCTCGACCGTGGCCAAGCAAGAGATCGGCGGCCCCCGTCGCGTCGCGATCCTCGGCCGGCCGAACGTCGGCAAGAGCTCGCTGCTCAACAAGGCCGCGGGCGAAGAGCGCGTCGTCGTCAACGAGTTGGCCGGCACGACCCGCGACCCCGTCGACGAGCAGGTCGAGATCGCCGGACGCGTGTGGACCTTCGTCGACACCGCCGGCATCCGCAAGCGCGTCCACCTGCAGCAGGGCGCCGACTTCTACGCGTCGCTGCGCACCTCGGCGGCGCTCGAGAAGGCCGAGGTCGCCGTCGTCGTGATCGACGTCACCGAGCAGATCTCGACGCAGGACCTCCGCATCATCGACCTGGTGCTCGAGTCGGGGCGCGCTCTCGTCCTCGCGTTCAACAAGTGGGACCTGCTGGACGACGACCGTCGTCGCTACCTCGAGCGCGAGATCGAGCAAGACCTCGACCACGTGTCGTGGGCGCCGCGGGTCAACATCTCTGCCCGCACGGGTCGTCACCTCGAGAAGCTCGTGCCCGCCCTCGAGCTCGCCCTCGAGTCGTGGGACACCCGCATCCCGACCGGCAAGTTCAACGCCCTGCTGGCCGAGCTCGTCGCCGAGCACCCGCACCCCCTCCGGTCGGGCAAGCAGCCGCGCATCCTGTTCGGCACCCAGGCCGCGAACCGCCCGCCGACCTTCGTGCTCTTCACGACCGGATTCCTCGACCCGCAGTACCGCCGCTTCATCACGCGTCGTCTGCGCGAGATCTTCGGTTTCGAGGGCACACCGATCACCGTCAACATGCGCGTGCGCGAGAAGCGCAAACGCCCGTAGTACGCCTCCCCGTGCCCGTCCGTCGACGGGTCGGCACCGCTCGCAGGTTCGCCTGTGGACCGAACGCCCGGTTGTGGATCGTTTCCACACCGGGCGTTCTGCATTGCTAGGGTGGCTCTCATCGAACGCGATATGTGAATGTCGCATGACGGAGGGCGTGGGTGCGTGGCAGATCTGACGGTGGATGAACGGACGCTGACATCGGTGGCCTGGCGGGTGTCGTCGGCGGCGGTGGCGGCCGAGGTGTCGACGACGCTGATGGCCGGGTCCGAGGCCGACGTCGGCTCACCGGGCGTGGCGGGCGCGCTCGACGAGGTCACCGGGCAGCTGGTGCGGCGGGCCGGGCTGGCCGTCGAAGCGATCCAGGCGGTCGGGGACTTCCCGACGACGTTCGTACGTGAGTTCGAGCAGGTCGAGTCTCGGCTCGCCGCCGGCGTGCCGGTGGACGACCTGGCCGGGGTGGGGGCGAAGTGATCGTCGACGGCGACCCGGGCGTGGGTTCGGTGGAGGGCGTCCAGCAGCTCGCGAAGGCTAGGCGGACCGAGGCCGACGATCTCGAGGTGGCCGCCTCCCGGTTGGCCGAGGCGGCGAGCTGGGGCACTGAGTGCTGGCGGGGCCGGTCGGGTGAGCAGTTCGTGGCGTCGATCACCGATGTGTCCTCCGAGGTCACCGCCGTCGCTCGGGGCCTCGAACGTCATGCAGAGGCCCTCGAGGCGTACGCGACACAGTTGTCGTTCATCCAAGGGGCGAAGCAGACGCTGGAGGCGCGGCGTGCGATGGCCGAGAAGACCCTGCTCTCGACCGGGGCCACCCTGAAGGCGATCATGCTCGAGGCGCAGGACGCGGCGCGTGACGACCTGATCGGCATCGTCGTCGAGGCCGAGTACCGCTCGGGTGAACGGTCGGCTCTGCAGCGGCGCATCGACGACGAGCAGCGAGAGCTCGAGGTCGTCGCGAGCCTGTGGTCCGAACTGGTCGAAGAGCGTGCGGCGATCGACCGCCGGTGCATTGCCGCGCTGCAGAGTGCCGAGGCGATGGGGGCGCTCCCGCAGGTGACCGCGGCCGCCGTCTCGACGGCCTCGGCCGAGCAGCTGTTGGCCTTGCTGGCGGGGCTCTCGGCAACCGAGCTGATGCTCCTCCTCGAGCAACACCCCGAGCTGACGAACAAGGCCTTTCTCGCCGACCCCGAGCGGGTGCGGGCCTGGTGGGACGAGCTCGGGCGGCAGGGGGCACGGAACGCTGACGAGCTGACGGCGCTACAGCTCGCGTTGGTGCGAGGCGCGCCCGCGATCATCGGGGCGCTCGACGGTCTGCCCCCCTCGGTGCGGGTCGCGGCGAATGTGTTCACCGCGAAGCGGCGGATCGCCGAGATCGACGGACTGGTGGGGCCGATCAGGCGACGGAGGCTGGCGGGCGACGCCGAGCTGCTCGCCGCTCTGGCGCGGGAGCGCGCCTACCTCGAACGTGCTGTCGCGCAGCCGCCGATGGTCCAGCTGTACCTCTTCGACCCGGCGAAGAGCCGCATCGTCGAGATGATCGGCGAGTGGAACGACCGGACCAGGACGGTGCTGACCTACGTACCGGGGACTCTGACGAACATGGACTCGTTCTATGGGAAGAAGGCAAGTCTGCAGCAGATGGCCAAGTGGCTGGAAGGAAACGATCCAGATGGAACGTCTGTGGCATTCGTCTTCAAGGACGGAGTCTTTCCCGGTGGCGCGGAAGGCAGCAAGAACGCGGCCGAATTCGTGGGGGCTTTCGCGCAAGCGAACGACCCCGAGTTCGCGCGCAAGACGAGCAAGGCGCTGTACGACTTCCAGCTCGGGCTGGCGGTCGATCCGATCAGGTCGGAACCGGGATACCGCGACGTGGCCATCGGGCACAGCTGGGGGCTGGCGAACATCACGTCCGCCGAGGTCCATGGGGCCACTTACAACAAGGTGATCTCTCTGGCGGGGGCGGGGATGCCGCCGGAATGGCAGCCGCGGGCGGGCACGACCTACACCGACTACAGCTACTGGGATTTCCTGATGCAGGCGCAGTCGACAGGAGGTGTCTGGGGAGGGCGGAACCCGAACAGATCCGACGAATTCGATTCGCGCGGGTACTACGTGAGCCCGCACGACGTGGAGCTCGAAGAAACCGGCGCCAGTTACACCCCGGTCTGGAAGCTGGACGACAACCATGCGCTGGTCGCTCAATCGAGTGACGACAATGCGCCGGTTCGAGATGCTCTCACGGATGAGATCTACGAGGAACTTCGTGATTAGGCGACAAGGGGCGTGTGTGGCGGCTGCCCTCGTCCTTATATCCATCGGCCTCGCGGGCTGCGAGGGCGAGACGAATGACAACGCGAGAAGGATGATTTACGTGGACGAAGAGACCAATCGAGTCGACCTGCCCGCCCTTAGACGGGACATCATGGCTGTCCAGCGACGTTTCGCGTCGATGGGTCCCGCGGATCAGATAATAGGAATTCTTGAACCGCCGAACGGTGTGCTGATGTCGTGTTCGGATGGGCAGTTCCAATGGACGGGCTCGACCACTGTCGAGTATTCGACTGTTCCGGATGAACAGGGCTACTTCGAGGTGCTGGAGGCAGAGCTTGCTGAAGACGAGGCTTTCAGTACCAAGCGTCAATTTTCACCCGATGGCGAGAGCGAGCGGTTGATCATCATGAGCGAGGACGGCACTCGTTACTCGGTCAAGGTCTGGACGGGGCGCTCGAAGGTCCAGGTGTCGTCGAGTTCGTGGTGTTTCACCTTGCAGCCCGGGCAGGCGGATGGTGGTGAGTTCTGAAGGGGAGTAGGGCACCATTGGTGTTCGTGAGACGAGTGGACGGAATGCGAAGGTGACGGGCGCCGGGCTGTGGCACCGCGCCTCCTCGGGTGCGGGGTTGTCGGCCGCGGCCGACCGGGTGTGGCAGCGGCTGCAGCTCGACCGGCTCGCCGGCGGGCGGCACTCCGGCTACGTCATCCACGAAGACATGCGGCAGCACCCGCGGACCGTCCGCGGCTTCATGGGCATCCGGTGGTTGCTGTTCGGCGAGACCGTCGTCGGCCTCACCGCCATCTTCATCGCCGCCGTCCTCACCAGCCGCGGCGAACACGTGCCCTGGGCCGTCTGGTTCCGGTCCACCGTCGTCCTCTTCATCACCGCATCGCTCTACGTCTTCGCCTGGCGCGCCCAGCTCGGGTACTACTGGGCCTACTCACGACTGCGCCTGTTCAGCCGCATCTTCCCGATCGTCACGCTGATCGTCGCCACCATCCCCGGGCTCTACCCCGGGTGGATGGTCGTCGAACAGATCGTCTTCTCGCTACTCATGATCGGCATCGGCGACCTGCTCACCAGCGACCACATGCGCGCGGCCTTCCCACGGCCGGCCAAACGGGAAACGCGCGACGCAGCAGACGCGGTGGGGTGACATCGCGCCCGAGTCACTCATGACCAGGCCGGAAAGACATGCCCCGAGTCGTCGTCGGGGCGGCCCCCGGGCGCGAATAGAAGTTTGAGACTTGACAGTTGGAAGTCAAACAGTTAGATTTCTGACCATGGAGATCGAGGAATACACGGAGACCACCACGCTCGGCCTGTTGCGCTGGGTCGGCTGGGCTCAGCGGAAGGCCGGCGAGGACTGGGTCACGAGTCGTGAGCTCAGCCCGGAACAGGCCTTCGTCCTCGGATACCTGGTCAAGGCGCCCGGTGCCATCCAACGTGACATCGCCGCCATGACCCGCACGAGCGCCGCCAGCGTCTCGAGCCTTCTGCAGGGGCTCGAACGCCGTGGCCTCGTCGACCGCCGCACCCAGGACGGTGACGAACGGCGCAAACGCGTCTACGCCACGCCCGCGGCCGCCGACCTCATCTCGGGATTCGACGACGCCATGATCGCGGCGGACGAGAGCATCCTCGCCCCCCTCGACCAGGCCGAACGCGACACCCTCCACGCCCTGCTCGCCAAGATCACCACCGCACTGCCCCGCCCCAGCCGCTAGGTCTCGGTCGTCGGCTCGCCCTGCGTGCGAGCGGGTCCGCCCCCGATCCCGCACCGCCAGGCACCTGAGCCACCGCGCACCCGAACCACCTCGCCAGCACCTCCGCTTCATCGAGCTCGCTTGCCCGCACCCGTGCCCGGGCCAGCGGCCACCACACCAGGAGGTGGGCACGGCACCAGGAGAAAACCTGGCGCCGTGCCCACCGCCTGGCGGGGAAGCGGCCCGGCCCGATCCTGCCTCGGGCCGGGTGCCGGACTGCGGCGGCAGGACGGTGTCGCGCGCCGTCTCGGCTGGCCGACCCGCGCCTCCTGAACCCACCTCACCACTCGCCGTGCCGGCTCTCGTCGGCGCGCGCTCGAGCCTGCCCGGAAGGACACCTCATGAACGAGAACACCCCCGTCCCCGCGAACACGCCAGAACCTGGTACCACCCCTGCTCCGTCGGTAATCCCTGTCGTCGGCAGCAACCGTTGGTACCTGTCCTCTGCGCCGATCGTCCGCGCTCTGGTGCACCTCTGCGTGCCGATGGCCGCCGCGATGATCGTCGGCGCCGTCTACAACGTCATCAACGCCGGCTTCATCGGTTCGCAGCACGACACGTCGATGCTGGCGGCGATCACGCTCGGCACTCCGCTGCTCGGCCTCGTCATGGCCGTCGGTGGCGTCTTCGGGGTCGGAGGAGGCGCGCTCATCTCGCGGCACCTCGGGGCGGCCGAGCACGACCCGGGGGAGGCCTCTCGCATCAAGCACGTGTCGTCGTTCGCGCTGTGGGGCGCCGTCGTCACGGGCGCGGTCATCGGGGCCGCAGGACTGGTCCTGCTGCCCTCCGTCGTCGGGCTGCTCGGCGCGGACCACGCGGCCGTGCCGGCCACGAGTGCCTACGTCGGGGTCATGTTCGCGTTCGTCCCCGTCTTGGCGGCTGCCTTCTGCCTCGAGCAGATCGTGCGGGCCGAAGGCGCCGCCCGCCAGGCGATGATCGGGCTGATCGTGTCGACCGTCGCGAACGTGGTGTTCGACGTCGTGTTCATCCTCGTGCTGCACGGGGGAGTCGCCGGTGCGGCCCTCGGCACAGGTCTCGCGAACGTCGTCACCATCGCCTACTTCGTCACCTGGCTGCACCGCCACAGCGAGCACGTCAGCCTGTCGCCGCGGTGGTTCACCCTGTCGCCGTCGGTGCTCAAGCCCGTGTTCGGTGTCGGGTCGGGGGAGCTGATCCAGTCGGCGTTCCTCACCGTGACGACGCTCGTGCTCAACAACCTCGCCGCCGCCTACGGCGACAGCGCACTCGCGGCGATGGGCGTCGCCGTCCGCATCGCCCAGGTGCCGGAGTTCCTCGTGATGGGCGTCACCATCGGCGTCCTGCCTCTGCTCGCCTACTCGTTCGGCAAGGGTGACGGCGCCCGCTTCGGCTCGGCGCTCCGGGCCTCGGCCGTGACCGTCGGCGGCATCGTGCTGATCTTCTCGACGACGGTGTTCGTCTTCCGCGATCAGGTGTTCTCCGCCTTCTCGGGCGACGGGGCGGTGCTCGCGATCGGCGTCACGATCCTGACGGCGCAGCTCGTGGCGACCGTCGTCAACGGCTTCACCGGGCTGATCACGTCGGTGTTCCAGGCGACCGGCAAGGCGCTGCCCGCCATCGTGCTGTCGATGGCGCAGGGCGTGTTGTTCGTGCCGATCGTGCTCGTGGGCGACGCCTGGTTCGGGCTCGGGGGAGTCGTGTGGGCATTGACCGTGACCGAGGTGCTCGTGTTCGTGGTCGGGCTCGGGATGTACCTGGGGTCGCGGGCGGCCATCGAGCGCGGGCTGGCAGAGGGGAGCGAGGAACGGGCCGAGGCCGTGCTGGAGGGGGCAGCAGCCTGAGGCTCGCGGTGTGATGAACCCCGTTTCGGACGATGAACCCCGCAGGAGTGGGGTTCATCGTCCGAAACGGGGTTCACCGCCAGGTCGGGCGGGGGTGCGGGGGCGCGAGGGCGGGCGGGGCCGCGGGGCGCCGCACGAGCCCCGAGGAGGCGCGGCTCAGTCGCCGACGCGGGGCACCATCTCGACGTCGGCGGGCTCGACCACGTGCCCGTCGCCCGTGACGAACGCGACCCGCACGGGTTCGCCCGACCGGGCGACGCTGAACCGGCGTGCGGCGCCGTCGGGGTGCGGATCGTGCTCGTCGCCCCACACGGCGAGAGCGGCCAGCACGGGGGCGAGGTCGCGGCCCGCGTCGGTGAGCAGGTACTCGACGCGCTCGCGGGCGCCGTCCTCGCGGTAGGTCGACCGCTCGAGCACGCCGGCGGCGACCAGTGAGTCGAGCCGCGCGGTCAACACGTCGGGCGACAGGCCGAGCCGCGCCCGGAACTGCGAGAACCGCGTGTGCCCGAGCAGTGCCTCACGAACGACGAGCAGAGCCCAGCGCTCGCCGAGCAGGTCAAGGCTGCGGGCGATGCCGCAGCGCGGGTCGAGGGGTCCACGGGAGGCCATGTCGACACCCTACCTCGGTAGGCTTTTCGTATCCAGGGTGCTAGCGTCGCGATCATGCCCCGTGATCTCGCTGCCGCCGTTCGTCCCGACGGGCCGAACCGGCTCGCGTTCTGGACCTGCGCCTCCGTTCTCGCCCTCGCCCTGTGGACGAGCGGCGCAGCGACGCCGGTCTATCCGCTCTACGCCAGCGACTGGCAGCTGACGCCGTTCGTCACGACCGCGATCTTCGCCGTCTACCCGCTCGTCCTCGTGATCGTGCTGCTCGTCTTCGGCAGCCTGAGCGACACGATCGGCCGACGGGCGAGCATCCTGCTCGGCGTGGGCGCGTCCATCGTGGGCGTCCTGCTGTTCGCGCTCGCCCCGGACGTCGGGTGGGTGCTGGTCGGCCGGGCGTTCATGGGCCTCGGCGTCGGGCTGTCGCTCAGCCCCGCCACCGCCGCGATGATCGACATCGCCGGCCCCGTCAACTCGGCCCGCACCGGAGCCATCAGCACCGCCTCCACCGCGGTCGGCCTCGTCTTCGCGACACTGCTCGGTGGGGCCCTCGTCCAGTACGCGCCCGAACCGCTGCACCTCACGTACTGGGTGTTGCTCGTCGTCGAGGTGGGCGTGCTCGTCCTCGTCTGGCGGCTGCCGCGCGACCGGGACGAGAAGGCCGGGCGCTGGAGGCCACGGTGGCCGAGCGTGCCGCGCGCGCTCCTCGGGGCGGTGGGGGCCGCGGCCGTCTGCGTCAGCGCCTCCTACGCTCTCGGGGCCGTGGTGCTCTCGCTCGGTGCCGAGATCGGCGTGACGCTGATCGGCACCGACAACGCGTTCGTGACCGGCGCGGTGATCGCCCTGTCGATGGTCGTCATCGCGGTCGTGGCGCTCGCATCCCGGCGGGTGCCCGTGGTCGTCGCGGTCGTCGTGGCGGCGGTGGCGACGGCGCTCGGCTTCACGGCGCTGGTGCTGGCCGCGGCGCAGCAGTCGTTGGGGCTGTTCCTGGCGTTCTGCGTGTTGTCGGGGGTCGGCTACAGCCTGTTCTTCGCGTCGGGGCTGGGGATCGTGTCGCGGTTCGCTCCGGAGCACCATCGCGCCGGGACGCTGTCGGCCGTGTACCTCGTCGCCTACCTGGTGCAGGGAGCGACGGCCCTGTGGCTCGGCGCGCAGGCGACCCGCGGAGGGCTCGAGAGCTCCGTCGACGTCGGGGCCCCGGCCATCGTGGGGCTGGCGGTCGCGGCGATGGTGGCGGTCGTGGTCGTGATGCGCGGGCGGGAGCGGCGCCGGCGGGTCGCGGCGTAGGGGCGGTGGGTCGGAGGTGCGGGTCGGGGCCGGCGCGCATCCCGCCACGAAGTAAAGACGCCGCTACCGGATGTCGTGGCGGCGTGTGTACTTCGTGGCGGGTAGGCATCGGCGGCGACGGCGAGACTCGAGCGGAGGCGCGTCGCCGTGCTCGGCCGTGGCCGACCACGATGCCAGGCGACGGGTTTCGATTAGCTGCGCCCGCCTCCTGCGGCTAACGTTGACACCCCACTCAGCGGCACCGGCACTCCGGAGGAGGACTCATGGCATCGCGCGATCCGTTCGCCCCTGCCGTGATCGTCGCACCCCTCGACGCCGTCGACGTGCGGCCTCGCCGTCGCGGCTGGACCGTCGTCTGGTCACGTCGCACCGTGCACTTCGGCGCGGTCTCGCCGACCCGTTGAGCCGCGCTCGAGGTGAGCTGCGGTGCCGACCGGCACCGCGCCTCCTCAGCCTGTGGGGTGGTGAGTGGCCGACGCCGCGACCGCTCCGTCGGGAGCCGCGGCGCCCCGGGTGCCCACGATCGTCGTGACGCGCCCTGCCCGCGCCGGCGTGCGACGGAGTCGCTGCTCGTCACCGCCTGCGCGTGCCCCACCCCACCGGGCCGAGACCGCGTCACCGCGGCCGCGCGCCCGGACCCGAAAGGAACACCGTGAAGACACCCGACCGCCTGAAGCCCCGCCACCAGGAACCCTCCGACCGGAGGCGCGACGCGAGGCGGACCCGTCGCCTCGGTGTCCTCGCCACGGTCGGTGCGGCCGCGCTCGCCCTGACCGCCTGCACCCCGGGAGGCCCTCCCGTCGCCGAGCTCGACAACGGCGACCAGGGCGAGATCACGATCGCCGTCTTCGCCGGCTGGCCCGAGGGCATCGCCGTGTCGCAGCTCTGGCGTGCCGTGCTCGAGGACGAGGGGTACGACGTCACGCTGACCGACGTCGACGTGGCCCCCGGCTACTCGGGTGTCGCGTCGGGGGACTACGACCTCGTGATGGACTCGTGGCTGCCGAACACGCACGCCGACTACGTCGACCGGTTCGGCGACGACATGACCGACCTCGGCGCCTGGTACCGCGAGGCCCGCAACACGATCGTCGTGAACGAGGACGCCCCGATAACCTCGCTCGACGAGCTCGCCGCGAACGCCGACCTGTTCGGCAACACGATCGTCGGTCTCGAGCCCGGTGCCGGCCTCACCCAGATCACCGAGGAAAGGGCGATCCCCGCCTACGGCCTCGAGAGCATGGACTTCGTCACGTCGTCGACGGCGGCACTACTGACCGAGCTGCAGGCGGCCACCGACGCCGGCGAGAACGTCGTCGTCACCCTGGCTCGACCGCACTGGGCGTACGACGCCTACCCGATCCGCGACCTGGAGGACCCCGAGGGTGCCATGGGCCCGTCGGAGGAGATCCACTCGATGGCGAGCTCGACCTTCGACGACGACTTCGCGACCGCCAGCGGCTGGTTGCGCGACTTCGAGCTGAGTGAAGACGACCTGCTGTCGCTCTGCAACGCCATGTTCAACGTGGACGGCGGAGCGGACGGCACCGACTACGAGGCGATCGTGCGCGCGTGGATGGACGAGCACCCCGACGTGGTCGAGGCGCTGACCGCGGGCTAGGAGGCGCGGGCCGGGTGGGCTAGGAAGCGCCGGTCGGGCGGCGTGCGCGGGGGCGGGTGGGGCAGGACACGACGCCACGAAGTGGGCACCGCGCCAGGACTAGACCTGGCGCTGTGCCCACTTCCTGGCGTCGTGAGCGGGCGGTGCGGCCGACCGCCCGGCGTCTACCGCCAGCGGCGGAGCGCCACGCGCTGCACCACGTTCAGCACGGTGTCGCTCAGCGTGCCGAGCAGGGCCAGCAGGACGATGGCGAGGAAGATCCGGTCGACGCGTCCGTTCGACTGCGACTCGGTGAGCAAGAAGCCGAGGCCCATCGACGACGCGATCAGCTCGGCCGCGACCAAGAACAGCCACGCCTGCGCCAGCGCGAGCCGCAGCCCCGACACGAGCGAGGGCAGCACGGCCGGCAGCTGCACCCGGGTGAAGAGCGACACCCTCCGCAGGCCGTAGGCACGTCCGGCCTCGACGAGCTGCGGGTCGACGTGCCGAAGCGACCCCGCGACGGTGGTGAACACCGGGAAGGCCGCACCGATCGCGATCAGTGTCACCTTGCTGTCCTCGCCGATGCCGAGGTACAGGATCAGCAGCGGCACCCAGGCCAGTGACGGCACCGCCCGCACGGCCGCGATCGACGGCGCGAGCAGGGCCTCGCCCACCCGCGACAGCCCGACGACGGCTCCGATGACCAGCCCGATCACCGAGCCGACCACGAACCCGATCAGCACCCGCTGCACCGAGATGGCGACGTAGAGGCCGAGCTGACCGGTGGCGGCGAGGTCGACTCCTGCCCGCGCCACGTCCGCGGGGGACGGCAGGCGGTACGAGGGGACTCCGCCGACGGTGGTGGCGAGCACCCAGGCGGCGAGCACGGCGGCCGGCACGAGCACCCCGAGCAGTGCCAGGCGGCGGGGAGCAGGCGCGCCCGGGGCACCCGGGCGTCGCGGCGCAGGGGACCCGGACGAGGAGGCGCGGCGTGCGTTCTCGGCGACCCGCGCCTCCTCGGCTCGGGGGGTGGCGATCAGGGTGTCGCTCACGAGGTGGACGCGGCCTTCGCGTAGCTGTCGTCGAAGAGCTCGTCGAGGGCGGCGTCGACGTCGTCCTGCGAGGGGACGTCGCCCGACTCGACGAGGATCGGGCCGACGGTGTCGAGGACGGCGCGCTGGTCGGCTCCGGGGGCGGGGTCGATGTCGAGGTGGGTGCGGTCGATCACCGTGGTGGCGACGGCGGGGTCGATCGCGGCGGCCTTCGCGAGGATGGCGGCGGTCTCGTCCGGGTTCTCGAGTGCCCAGGCGCGGGCCTTCTCGTACGAGTCGACGACGACCTGCGCGACGTCGGGCGACGCCTCGAGGAACGACTCGGTCGCGTTGAGGAACCCGTAGCTGAGGAAGTCGACGTTGCGGTAGAGCAGCTTGGTGCCCGACTCGGCCTCGCTCGCGGCCATGATCGGGTCGAGGCCCGACCAGGCGTCGACGCTGCCGTTCTCGAGCGCGGCGCGTCCGTCGGCGTGCTGCAGGTTCTGGATCGTCACGTCCGACGCACTCAGCCCGGCCTGGTCGAGCGCCTGCAGCAGGAAGAAGTACGGGTCGGTGCCGCTGGTCGCGGCGATCGTCTTGCCGCGGAGGCCCTCGACGTCGGTGACGGTCGAGTCGCCCGGGACGACCAGCGCCGACCACTCGGGCTGCGAGTACACGTCGATCGTCTTGATGGGGGAGCCGTTCGAGCGGGCGAGCAGCGCGGCCGAGCCGGCGGTCGATCCGACGTCGACGGCCCCGGCGCGCAGCAGCTCGTTGGCCTTGTTCGAGCCGGCCGACTGGGTCCAGGTGACGCTGACGCCATCGCCGAGGGCGTCCTCGAGGTAGCCCTGGTCCTTCACGACGAGGCTGAGCGGGTTGTAGGTCGCGAAGTCGATGTCGAGGGTGTCGGTCGACCACTCGCCGTCGCTCGCGCCGGTGCCTGCTGCGTCGGCCGAGCCGGTGCCGGCGTCCTCACCCGCGACGCAGCCGGTGAGCAGGAGGGCACTCGCCGCGGCGAGGGCGAGACCGCCGGCCCAGGAGGCGCGGGTGCGGGTGGTGGGGGAGGTGCGGAAGGTCATCGGTTCGTCTCCGTGCTGTCGGGGGCGGTGCGGTGGTGGGTGGGTGCGGGTGTGGTCGCGGGTGCGGTCGCGGTCAGCGTGCTGGTGATCGTGTTGCCGGCGTGCACGCGGTGGACACCGAGGTCGGCGAGCAGCTGGAGGCGCAGCTCGGCCAGGGCGGGGTCGTCACGGTCGCGGGGTCGGTCGCCGGGCACGGTGACGATGCGCTGGATGCTGGGAGCTCCCGCTGCGGTGTCGGCGTGCGCCGCGCCTCCTGCGGTGGCGTGTTCCTGCTGCGAGAGGTCGGCGAGGACGACGATGCGGTCGGCGAGGTAAAGGGCTTCGTCGACATCGTGGGTGACGAGCAGGACGGTGGTGGGTTCGGCGCGGTGGATGTCGAGCAGCAGGTCGTGCATGCGGAGGCGGGTGAGGGCGTCGAGGGCTCCGAACGGTTCGTCGAGCAGCAGCACCTTGGGGGCCCGGGCGAGGGCGCGGGCGAGGGAGGCGCGCTGGGCCATGCCTCCGGACACCTGGCGGGGGCGGAGGCCGGCCGAGCTGCCGAGTCCGACGAGGTCGAGCAGTTCGGTGATGCGGGCGCGGCCGGCGGCCTTGTCGGGTTTGTTGGTCTTGTCTTTGTTGGTCTTGTCTTGGTTGGTCTTACCGGCCTTCGGCAGGCCGAGTTCGACGTTCTGGCGGAGGGTGCGCCAGGGCAGGAGGCGCGGCTCCTGGAACGCGATGGCGCAGCGTTGGTCGGTGGGACGGGTGGGGGAGTCGTCGATGTCGACGGTGCCGGTGTCGGGCTGGTCGAGGCCGCCCACCTGGCGCAGCAGCGTCGACTTGCCGCAGCCGGAGGGTCCGACGATGGCGATGATCTCGCCGGCCTCGACGTCGAGGTCGAGGGCGTGGAGGACGGGGCGCTCGCCGAAGTGCCTCCCGACGCCGCGCAGACGGATCGGCAGGGCCGAGGAGGCGCGGGTCGTCGAGGTGGGCATGTCACGACGGTAGGTGGGCGGGGTGCCTGCCGTCCCGTGCGCTGTAACGGGGCGAAACACTCCGTTCGGTCTAGGACCAGCTGGAGAAGGCCGCCAGGGCGGCATCCGTTCGGTAGAACTTTCGGAGGGCCGAGGCCGAGGGCGCGGCAGGTAGGTGGAATAGGTCGTCGCGGGTGACGTGGAGGTCGGCCTTGGAGACGCCGGGCGCGTAGGTGATGCTGCTGCCGTCCGGCTCGAGGCGCAAAAGGAACGAGTCGAAGGCGACGTGGTGGTTGAGGCACAGCGGCAAGCCGTTGAGCGCTTCGTCGGCGCCGCCGATGCTCTTCGGGATGAGGTGTGCGCCCTGGATGAGCCGTGGGACGGTGATGTCGCACAGGGCGCAGGTCGGGCCGTAGCGGTTCAGGACGTCGATCTTGAAGCGGCGCTGTTGGGTGCGCTGCTGGACGAGGCGGAGGGTCTGTTCAGGGAGACCGCCGAACAGATCGACCTCTTCTTCTGAGGCGGGCAGCTCGTCGTCAGACGGGAGGGGGAGGACAGACTCGATGAAGGAGAGGTAGAAGACGGCGGCATCGTCGTCGAAGGTGTCGACGTAGCCGAGTCGGACGTCCTTGAGGGTCGAGCGCAAGGCGTTGGGGGTCACGACGAAGAGCGGTAGGCCGAGGCTTTGGGTTCGTTTGACGGAGTCGATCTCGTTGCGATCGAACGAGGCATGCCGTTGCGTGGACGGGTAGTGGTAGTCGAGGTGTTCGTCCGTGAGGTCATCGGCGTAGGAGCTCCCGGTGTGCTGCAGGGTGAGCGCGACGCGACCGGGGGAGCCTTGGGTCCAGTCGCCGGTGCCGTCGAAGAAGATGCCGGCCTGGCCTTTGTAGAGGCCGAGGTCGCGGATGGTGGACGGGATGAGGCCGTCGGCGTTGCCGGCTTTGGCGAGCTCGCTCCAGAGCGTGAGGCGTCGCTCGTACTCGCCACGCGTCCAGTCCGAGATCCCCACGAAAGAGATCATGACTCATGTATGCAGGATCTTGGGACATCGTCACGTACCCAGAGTGAGGGCCGGTCGTGGGTGGACTTGGGAGGCCTCCGGATCGGCTATGCTTGTCGGGTTGCCTCGGTCGGGGCAACGCCAAGAAGGCAGTTGCTCAGCAACGGTTTTCTCGGGCTGTGGCGCAGCTTGGTAGCGCACTTGACTGGGGGTCAAGGGGTCGCAGGTTCAAATCCTGTCAGCCCGACCATTTGTTTCTGATTTCCCTGAACAGCGAAACAATTCGCTGTTGGTGGACGTAGCGGCGCTTTAGTCGCCATCTCGTCTTTCCACAAGTTGAGCGGCTCTGCCGTGAAGCGGACTCCTTGGTTCAGTCGACACATAACTTTCCTATTTCCGGCCCACGAGCGCGAGGTTTGTCCGCGCAAGAGGTGCCTTTGCAGGTTGGTCTGGCAGGCACCCATCGCGGCGGACGCTAAGGTCGACCGGATAAAAATATCTCCTGCTCATGCCCGATATGGCCAGCCTCCCGAAGACCGGAGCCGCCGGCCGGACCAGCGGGGCGCCATAGACTCCACGGTGACGATTGTTCGTGTTCTTGGGGAGATCTCATGAGAGACCAGTTTCGTGGATACTACACACCCGACGAGGAAGCCCTAAGGGCGATTTGGGGTAGCGGCCTCATCATCCTCGACACCAATGCTCTTCTCAACCTCTTCAGATACACAGAGAGTACGCGTGACGCATTCCTTCTTGTGCTGCAGAGTCTTGTTGATCAACTGTGGATTCCCCACCAGGTTGGCTTGGAGTTCCAGCGTCGCCGACTCGATGTAATTGCAGACCAAACGAAGGCTCATGACGACCTCATCAAGGCAATTGACGCCGGCAAAAACGGAGTCGAGAAGGCCCTGCAGGGGCTGCGTTTGCATCCTTCGCTTAACAGGTCGTCTATTAGCGATACTTTGACGGCAAGCATGGAGGCTGTTAGCAGTGTCGTAGAAGAGTCCCGAGCTAATTACGAACAGCGGGTAGTCGACGGTTCGGAAAATGATCGCCTCTTTGAGGTCATCTCGGACCTCTATGAGGGCCGAGTTGGCGTTCCGTTTGAGAATGAAAGACTCCAAGAAATCTATATCGAGGGCGCCGCTCGTTACGACTCGAAAGTTCCTCCTGGTTTCAAAGATAAGGACAAGCCGGAACCTGATAGGTACGGGGATCTTATTCTGTGGAGGCAAATCCTTTCGCACGTTTCTGGGGACCCGAGACCCGCCATTTTTGTCACTGATGACGGCAAGGAAGACTGGTGGAGATTGCGCGAGGGTAAGACGCACGGCCCGCGAATCGAGCTAGTAGACGAATACTTCGAGGCCACGGGCAGCCGTGTTCACTTCTACTCACCGGAACGCTTCCTGGATCTTGCTAAAAAGATGCTCCAAATCGAAGTCAGCCAGACGTCGCTCTTCGAAGTCCAGGAGCTGTCGCGTGAGCGGACCCAGGTAGATATAAATTCCCTCTTCGCCGAACGTGCCAACCTGCAAGACATCAGGCTCCGGGCAGAGCGGGAACTCGCAAATGTTTCGTCTCGAGACGCGGCTCTCAGCAAGACCTGGAAGCTGGACTCCCTGAAGAAGAGAGAGTATGAACTAAATCAGCAAATCGACCAGCTGCATCAGGAGATGGATGGCGTCTCGAGTGGGCAGTCTAACCCAAGCATTGTGGGATGGCTGCGGTCGCTCGAAGCAGAGCGTGACCAGGTAGAACAACAATTCCTTTATGAATATAGTCGATTTGAAGAACTGGAATACTCATCACGGTCGCCGGCGTCCGATGCGACGCGTGGGCTAGCTTTGGAAGCCCAGATTCGCCGTGCAGTGGAGCAGATAGAGCAAATCGACCGTCTCATTGATAGCCAACTTTGAGGCCGAGAACGTCCCCTTGACGCTGCCCCAAGGGCATGGCCTTTACTTCCTCAAGCGTCGTTATCGTGACGGCGTAAACGGGAGGGGTAACCCGGGCTTGGAGTGCACGTGGGCTGGCCGGGCTCGCTGACCCGACCATCCCGTGGCTGCAGTCTTATAACTAACGGGGCGGCTCTTAGGCCCTAAACGCCAACGAAAGGATAAAGCAGGATGAAATGAGGGACATGGTTAGCCTGCTGCGGATCACCCGCCTGACCGACCTAGGCGTCCTGCTTGCCTGAATCGAGTTGCTCGTCTAGTGCGTCGACGATCCCATCAATGCTTTGCCATCCATCGACACCAATCTAGATTCTACTGTCGAACTCTGACAGCGCGTCCGCCTCGAGCGTTGGGGGGGGAATCCTCGAGAACCGCGCCAGCGCTTCCTTGTCTGCCAGGTTTGTCGATGAGAGGCGTGAGATCGGCAAGCGGACCAGTCTCTGCTGTGGATGTGGTCGAAGGTGTCCGACGACGGGAGCGATGCGCAATTTCAGACCGTTGCTGGTCGACCTCCCCCGGACCGGCACCGACATTGAGCTAGAAGTCCTGATAGACGAGGCCGATGGCACCACACGACACCGGCTGGGCGAGCATTGGGCGTCCGTACTGTAGACGGCCCGCAGCGAGACGAGCGGTTGGGTTCTGCCGTGGAGCCGGCGTAGTGGGGTGCGTGTTCACTGAGCAGACCGGGACCGAGGCGACGACCCAGCTCTCTATGGGCGCATAGGCGACATGCTCCACTGCGCGGCCTTCATCGGTGCCAGAAATACCCGCGATCTGGCCATGCTCGGGCGGCGCCTTATGCCGCCGAGACGCCTTGCGCTGCCGAGATGACCGATATTGGCTTAGGGCGCTTCCGGGGTGTGTCGCACCTCCCTAGATTTCGACTCCGAGGTAGGCGGGCGGGGCGATGCCTGTTCCCATGGCCGAACCGTAGCTAGTACAAATGTCTCGAAGCCCGTCAGATCGCTCGTCCTCTTCGCCGACACTTACCGGCAAATGGCTTCAACGCCGTGCCTGGCTATTCTGCTTCCGGCATAGCGTCCGAGGATGGGGCCGGCACCGAGGAGAACGCAAATCCCCGAGTCTCTGCATAGGCACGCAGGGCTCCTGAGTACTCGGACTCACGACTGATCATGCCGAAGATGTCTTCAGCGTAGAGTTCTTTGTAGAGCTTTCGTGGTTCCCGCAGCCACCTGAGCAGGTATGTATCAAGCTCCTGAATTCTCCTTGCTCTGGCTATGAAGAGATCGTCCCGCGCCGCAAGCCGGAGCTTACGGATGGTGTTCTCGGCCCGTTTGCTCTCGTGTTTAGACACTACCATTGGTCCGATGAATTGAATGTGCTCATCGACATTGTCAGTAAAAGGGTTGAGAACCAATAAGTTAGCGTCATCAGTCCAATAGCTACCTTTGTTGGTGTTGCACCGGGGGCAACATAGGCCCAAGTTATCCCAAGCCAATGCGAGTTCAGGAAACCGGGACTTCGGCATAATGTGTTCAACAGTTAGGTAGGAAACAGCCTCAACGAACGACTCGCAGTACATGCACTTACTACCAGTCTCGAGCTTGAGTGCGGCTATAATGTCCTCTCGGTGCCATATGCGTGGCTTGCTGCCTTCAGGCGCAGCCTCATACTTCGCGGTCTCTTCGGGGCCGTGGTCTCTTATCCACCCCGGTGTCTGTCCCTTGCTAAGGCTGATCAATTTCGACCCGGCTCTAGAGCGTCGAGAGCCGCAGGAAACTGCTTGTCTAAGCCAAGCTTGCGAAGTCGATCTCTCAACGATCGGAGATCCTGCGCCGAAGGATCGATGGGTACTTGGCGGAGAGCGTTTGAGAGCTCATCCTGGGCCCAAATACCCAATGGTGAATCGAGACCAAGAATCGACATGAGCGTTTCATCGGGTGTTGCAGAAGCATTGGCGTCGATGATTTTTTGGCTCACCACCTTTCCCTTGTCATTTTTGCGTAGGGAGTAGATGTAGCAATCCCGCGAAGCGGTGACGACGAAGGGGCTGTGAGTGGCCACGATGAACGAAACGTTCGGAAAAGCATCTAGAAGCGTAGGAATGATCTCGCGCTGCAATTCCGGGTGAAGGTGGTTTTCGGGTTCATCGAGGCAAACGGTAAATGCATCTGAGTCCCTCGCCCGCAGAAATATTTGCCAAGCGAGTTCGATCATGGCGCTGACCCCGCCGGAAACTGCCTCGAGAGGAAATTCTCCGTCCCTGGTGCGAACTAGGACATCGGCGTCTCTAACGCTGAGCGATACGTAACTGATGCTTTTAGGCAGAAAAAGCCTCAAAATGTCGCTAAAGCCCTCCCACACACTTCTGGCTTCCTCGTTAGCCTCCATAGCGGCGTTCCCGTAACCGTGCATGGCGGCAGAGACAAGGGCTTCTTTCATTCTATAAAGAGGCGAATGCTGGCTGCTGCCGCCCGAATAGCGACTCTGTACTTCCGCCGCGTATTGCTGAAGCAGCACGCTTGATTGTGAAAATCGCGCAGGTAGTTGTTCGAGAGGTTGGTAGGAACTCAAGGACCGATGTGAAGAGATGAATATACCCGGTACGCCTTGTTGCTGGGGAATGAAAACTGGAACGCTTTCGAATCCCGGCGTATCCGGACTGTAGGTCGCCGGTCGAGATATTGGAGAGATGGCTCCGTTGCTATACCGGATGGAGCCAAATGCCGGAGGGTTGGAATAATTTGAGTCACTCGGTCGGTAGCGTGGCGAAAGGAGTTGAGCATTCCAGCTGAAGTGAGGGGCTAGAAGGTTGAGCAAAGTTGTTTTCCCAGCTGCATTTGCCCCAGTCAATATAGTCAGGCGGGGGTGCATATCAATTGAGGCGAATTCGAATTGTCTCCAGTTTTTCACTTCAACGTGAGTTATGGTGTTGTTCGGGGCCCTTCGCTGCTCCGTGAGTAAATCTTCTATGTCTCGCTCCACGCCCCAGTCCCCGAGGCGCTGAACGTGCTCGGACGGGAACGCGTCTAGATCCAGACGTGCACCAGCGAGCTTTCGCCCATCTTGCGTCAGTGAAACCGTCGAGGCTGTAGGCCGCTCAAGTAGCTCGAGAATCTCGAGGGCTTCAATCGCCCTATAAAGTGCTCTTGTTGATCGATCTACTTCAGGAAGGACGGCAGTGTCGTCTGCGGCCATGGATACTGCTGAAGCACTATCAATTCCGCCCACGTACGGACTAATCGTTCGAACCATGAGGGTAGCTGCGTCGATCAGGCTGTTCCACTTCATGGGGTCACCATAGCGTTCAACTGTGCTAAACCTCCACGCATGAGTTCCTTCTGACATCTTGACGTAAATGGGGGTGAAAAGTACGTGGGCTTGATGGCGATGAAAATCGGGTCACCTTGTGCCCACTCGGGCTTCGACCAGTACGCGCCTCAAACGTTGCGGGAGACATAGAAACCGTGGTGCTAACTCAAGCTGATGTGTGGCATGCCCGGTACGTCGTCGCGACGGCGACGGCGACGGCGCCGGAGGCGAGGTCGTGGCGGGCGACCGGGGTGAGGTCGAGGGGGCGAGGGAGCCCGGCGAGCAGGTAGGGGCCGTGGCCGGCGACCCAGGGGTAGACGGTGAACTCGTACTCGTCGACCAGGCCCCAGCCGACGACGTCGGTGGCAAAGGCGGCACCTCCGAGGCGGAGCGGGCCACCGGGACGGCCCTTCAGCTCTCGCACCGCCTCGCGCACGTCTCCACCGAGCAGCTCGGCGTTCCAATCGACACTCTCGAGCGTCGCCGACGCCACGTACTTCGGGATCTCGTGGATGGTCCGCGCGAAGGGCTGCATCCAGTCGGGGACCGCCTCCGAGGCGGGCGAACGCCCGGCATGCCCTGTCGGAGCCACAAGTGACACGGCCCAATCTGAAAGCCTCTTGACCCTGCCCCAAGGGCATGGTTTCTACTTGGTCACACACCGGCACCGCGCCGGCATGACCGAGAGGAGCCCGCCCATGGCCTGGAGCACACGCGAGCTGGCGGAGTTGGCCGGCACGACCGTCAAGTCGGTGCGGTACTACCACCAGCTCGGGCTGCTCGACGAGCCCGCGCGGCTGGCCAACGGGTACAAGCAGTACGAGGTGCGGCACCTGGTGCGCCTCCTGCAGATCACCCGCCTGACCGACCTCGGCGTCCCGCTCGCCCAGATCGAATCCATCGGCTCCTCCGTCGACGACCCGGCCGGCGCCCTGCGCACCATCGACGCCGAACTGGCCGCCACCATCGAGCGGCTGCAACGCATCCGCGCCGAGCTGGCGGCGATCCTCGAGAACCGGACCAGCGCCTCCTTGCCTGCCGGGTTCGCCGAAGCGGGACGCGACCTCAGCGAAGCCGACCAGTCGCTGCTGCTGATCTGGTCGAAAGTGTTCGACGAAGGGGCGATGGACGATCTCAAGCAGATGCTCATCGACTCGCCGCGAACGGCAGCCGACATCGAACTCGACGACCTCACCGACGACGCAGACCGCGAGACGCGGCGGCGGTTGGGGGAGCAGTACGCTCCCGTGCTGGCGGCGGCGACCGAGCGGTACGAGTGGTTGGGCGCCCCGGGGGCGCGGGCTCCCCGAGGTGCGGCGTTCGCGCAGCAGACCGTGACCGAGGCGGTCACCGAGCTCTACAACGGCGCCCAGCGCGAGGTGCTCTACCGGGCGTCACTGATCGGTTCGGGCAAGCTCGACGATCTGGCCGCGCTCGAGGCGGCGCTTGACGCTGCGGAAAAGCCGGGCAGCGGTGTCGAGGCGACCGATGTCGGGGACGCGGGTGGCGGCTCCGAGCTGAGCCGCGCCTCCTCGGGTCCCGACTCCGAGGACGGCAAGCGATGAACGACACGACACTCACCCCGACCCTTGCCGAGGACCTGCTGCTCGTGCTGTTCGACCCGCGGTCGGGGTCGATCCACAGTGAAGGGTCTCCGCTGTTCCACGTGCTGGCCGGGGCGGTGCTGACCGAGTTGGCGCTGTCCGGAGCGGTGGACATCGATCGCACGACGTCGCTGCGCGGGAGGCAGGTGCGGGCGACGTCCTCCGCGGCGCCGACCGACGAGCTGCTGCTCGGCACCTGGCAGCGGGTCGAGCGTAAGCCGACGGATGCGTACTCGCTCGTGCTCGAGATCGGGCCGGCGTTGCGGTCTCTGACCCTCGACCGGCTGGTGGCGCGCGGGGCGCTGCTTCGCGAGAAGACGACCACGCTCGGCTTCATCCCCGGCACTCGGCTGCGCCTGGCCGAGGGGGCAGGAGGCGCGGGTCGGCGGGGCGAGCTGGTCGCGTCGCTGCGGAACGTCCTCGCGGAGGGTGCCGAGCCGTCGGTGCGCACCGCCGCCCTCGCGGCGCTGGTGTCGGCGAGCGGAGCCCTGCCGGCAGTGCACCGGGACATCCCGTGGTCGGGCGACGTCTACACCCGCGGGCGCGAGCTGCAGCAGGGCAAGTGGGGCGCGCAGATCGCGGGGGACGCCATCGCGGTGGCGGCTGCGGCGATGCTCTCGACGGCGTTGTTCGTGACGGTCGGCCTGCCGGGGCTTCGGGGCGACTGAGGCCGTTCTCGGTGCGGCGGTGTTGAACCGCCTCGTTCTTTCATCTTCACCACGCCGGTGTTCGGCGTGCCCTCGCATCTCAGTGACACCCATCGAAGGAGATCACCATGCCCATCGCACTCACCCTCTCGAGCCCGTCGCGCTTGTCGGCCGCGGCGTCGGCATCTGCGTCCGATGCCTCGTCGGGCGGCCCGTTCGCCTGGCTTCAGGAGCTGATGGGCCAGGTGCCGGAGCTCGCGCAGCCACTGATCCTGGTGCTGGCCGGGGCGATCCCGTTCTTCGAGGGGGAGGGTGCGGCTGCGCTCGGGGTGCTGAGCGGGGTCAACCCGGTCGTCGCAGCGCTGGCAGCGATCGTCGGCAACGTGCTGTGCGTGGCCGCGGTCGTGTGGCTCGGGTCGTGGGTGCGGTCGGGGGTCGTGGAGCGGCGCAGGAGGCGCGGAGTGGGTGGGGCACCGGCCGGCGGGCCGGGTGCGGTGGCGGGTGAGCCGCGTGCGGGTGAGGCCGCTGCAGAGCGTGCGGGGGCGGCCTCGTCGTTGCGTGCCGGTGGTGCTGGTGCTGGTGCTGGTGCTGATGCTGGCGCGATGGCTGCCGGAATGCCCGCTGCGGCCCGGGTCATGTCACGCGACGGAGTGCCTGAGTCGAAGCCCGAGAAGAAGGGGCAGCAGAGGCTCAAGCGGTGGTTGGTGAAGTTCGGCGTGCCCGGGGCGAGCTTGCTGGCACCGCTTGCTCTCCCGACGATGTTCACCGCGGCGACCCTTGTCGGCACCGGGGTGTCGAAGAGCTGGGTGATGCTCTGGCAGGTCATCGCGATCGTGGCGTGGACGACGGCGGTGACGGTGGTTGCTACGGGGGTACTGGGTCTCCTGCGCGTTTGACCGTAAAGACTGTGAATGCCCTACAGAGCCGGGCCGCCAGCGTTCCGCAACTCATCGACGACACTGATAACGTCGTCAGGTTCGCCACTCGTACTATCTGTCCCGTCCATGACCAAGTCAAAATGCGAATCGACTTGGAGGTGTGGATACTTCTCGAGGAGAAATCGGCGTCTGTATGCAATGTTTGCCGCGTCGACGACTCCTTCTAGAGTGGCCCAGTTAAAGGCACTGCCTACAGCAATGCCAACGGCTGGCAAAGCCTTTCCAAGGGAGTTCTTGGTTAATCGTTTGCCGATGAGTTCTGCAGTTTGCTTGACGACCTTGGAAACGATGGACTTGTCTAAGATCACCCATGCTTTTCCTCGCACGAGGGCTTGAGTCAGTCGTGAAATGTCAGAAAAGGCAGCGGTCTTTGCGGCCTGCGAGGCGGCAGTTCCCGCGTTTATGACGGAGAAAAGAAAGATCTTTTCCGCTGGTTCCTCCGGGTCATAGCCATATTGGAGGGCGATATGCCCGACGCTTCGCGACGATAATCCGACGACGAACGCCGCATCCCCGGCAAATGCGGCGACAATCGTGGCGCCGCTCGGTCCTGCTGCTGCCCCAGCCGACGCGGGAACGGCTAGTTCGCCGCCCGTTATGACTAGCCCAGCACTCGCACCCGAAAGCGCCGCGATTGCCGGGTAATACCAGGATGAAGCCCGACCGCGCACCAAGTCGATCGCTTCCAAGTCCAAACCGCGTATGTCCGATAGGCGCGTCACGACGTGGCCATGTTTCTTGTACTGGCCGACGACACGCTTAGGTGAGAGGCCAGCTCGCGCTATACGGCCCAGTTGGTTGCGGAGAGAATGGAACGCTGCTTCACTCCAGTCCGATATTGGATCTGGGACTGCCTGCCCGGCCTTGCGAACGCCCGTCCCCGCAGCTCTGACTCCCTTTGCGGCGAAGCTATGACCGCCAGCGAAAGCGCTCTCCGCCTTCGGGTGATCCTTCAAGAACAAGCTTGCGCGGTTGCCGAGATCGGCCGCGCTGTCGAGCATTCGCTGGTTGGCCTGCGCTAAGGCCGTTGATAGGGGCCGTGTCTCGAATTGTTGTACGCCAGCCCACGCGCGGAGTTCATACTCTGAAGGATCTGTCACATTTGTGAGCGTACTGGCTCATTTACCCCGGGCAGGCTGTTCGCTTGATCGAGCGACGATTCTCAGTGCGACCACGCGTGGTCTGGTCCGACAATGGTGGTCCCGGCCCAGCCCTCTAGGACTCTTCCGCTCTGAAGGTAGCCATTCGGCGTAGGGCGTCGCGAAAGCCGCGAGCTTCGCCGAGCACATTGTGGCGGCTAGTCAACTTGGCGGCCAGAGAGAGTCGCAAGCCAAGCCCGAGCCAGATTGCCCACGCCACGCGTCTAGGCATGTTCGGGTTTCGAAGCTTCATTCGGACGAGCGCAACCTCGGAAAAGGCATGAAATGCCGTGAGGTAGAAAAAGGGAATGAGGACGATCGGAAGTGCCACGGAGAGGGTGAACGACCGCAGAAGGCCTAATAGGTCGACCTCTGAGAAGTGAAGCGTTATTTGTGCGGTTGTCCAAACCAGAGCGATGACACCTGACGCGATCAACACGCCAGATAAAACGCTATGTGCTTCTGCCCACTCATTCTTCGTCTTAGATAGCGCCTGCAAGGCGACGACTAGGGTGAGAAGCGGCTGTGCGATCAATTCTGCCCACAATGGAAACGGTGCGAGATTGATGTAAAAGGCAAGGAGGGCTGTCAGCCCAAGAGACTCAATAATGACATTGCGGGCGATTGACGGCCCAGACGTCAATCGCACGGACCTTAGGAGCATCGGAAAACCCAAGGCGAGGACGATGATTATCGAGTCTTTTAGGAGATCGACGTCCCATAATCCAACCACTGATGCCAGCAGGATCCATCCCGACGCCCACAGGAGGAACGCTGAGAAGACAACGATTAGCCGTGGCACAAAGGTTGCCTTGACTACCCCTCTCACTGCAGGCCCGACGGACCTTCTGAGTTGAGGCACGATGATGAACATCGCGACCACCACCGCTAGAAAGACGGCGGTGGCTATCTCACGGTTGTTGAACAATGTGCCCCCTGCTTGGAACACTAGTGGCGCTCATGCCAGTCAGACCCGCGGGCGGTACGTCGTCGCGACGGCGCCGGAGGCGAGGTCGTGGCGGGCGGTCGGCATGAGATCGAGGGGGCGGGGGAGGCCGGCGAGTAGGTAGGGGCCGTGGCCGGCGACCCAGGGGTAGACGGTGAACTCGTACTCGTCGACCAGGCCCCAGCCGACGACGTCGGTGGCGAAGGCGGCACCTCCGAGGCGGAGCGGGCCCCCGGGACGGCCCTTCAGCTCTCGCACCGCCTCGCGCACGTCTCCATCGAGCAGCTCGGCGTTCCAATCGACACTCTCGAGCGTCGTCGACGCCACGTACTTCGGGATCTCGTGGATGGTCCGCGCGAAGGGCTGCATCCAGTCGGGGAACGCGTCCGAGGCGGGCGGACGCCAGGACTGCTCCATCAACTCGTAGGTGACCCGCCCAAGCAGCAGACCGTCCGCCTGCTCGAGAGCCTCCGTCGCGAGTTGGTGGATCTCGGCATCCGGCCGGCCCTCACGGTGGTCGATGCAGCCGTCGAGCGTGACGTTGATGGAGTACGTGAGCGTCCTCATGCGGAGGAGGCTAGCCCCGCGACGCAGGCGCCACCAGAGGCTCGGGTGCTACCGTCCGCCGGCCCAGTGCGTCGGCTGCGCGAAGCCCTCAGGGAGGCGCGTCGCCGCATCACCCCGCGCACTGTTCACCTGCATCTGCGTCAGGTAGATCGCCCCCGACAGGTCTGCCCCACCGAGGTCGGCGTCACGCAGATCGACACCGAGCAGGTCACAGCGTTCGAGGTCGGCCCCGCGCAGGTCCGCCGCGATCGCGATGCTGCCGCGGAGCGTCCGACCGCGCAGATCCGCCCCGGCCAGGGCTGCACCCATCAGGTCGCTCGCCGGCTCGAGCGTCGGCCCCTTCCCCTTCGACCGACGAGGAGGCGCGGGTACGGACGCCCGGGCGACCTCGCTTGCCTGCACCAACAGCGGGCGCACCGCGTCGTACTCGGCGTCGACGTCGAGCGCGGCCAGCTCGTCTGGGGAGCCGTCGGTGAGGCTCCGGACGTGCTCGAAGGCGGCGAGCCACGGGGCCGGGTCAGGGGTGGCGGCGGTGCGGGGGCGGTCGTGCTCGGCGGCGTGTGCCTGCTCGCCTTCGCGTGCGAGATCGCGCTCGCGCTCGACCAGCGTGATCGCCTCGTCGAGGTACCAGAGCAGCTCGTGCAGCCGCCGCACGAGCGGAAACGTCGAGAACATCGCCTCACGGGTCGCAGGGTCGTCGCGCCACGACCGGCCAGCGAACGTCTGCCGGCTCACCTTTTGCCCTGCCCCGAAGCAGTCGAACACCGTGCAGCCCTTGAACCCGCGGTCCCGAAGCTGCGGGTGGATGCGACAGCCGTCGTGCTCGTCGAGGTTCGTGCACGGATCACCGGCCGGCTTGTCGAACGGGAAGTCGGCGCTCTTCGTGAACGCCAGCGCCACGCAGCACAGCCCGAAGCAGTTGGCGCAGTCGGCCCCGAGGTCGGCTCGGCGGCCCAGCTCGATCCGTGTGCGGGTGCTCATCAGATCAACGCTAACGGGCGCGACCGGTTGGGGCGACCGAGCGGGGTCGAGTCACTTGTCCCACACCGTCACCGCCGGCAGACCCCGGGCCACCCGCTCGTCGGTGACGAGCTCGGCGATCAGGGCGGTCTTGGCGGCTGTGTAGGCGCGTCCGTCGTCGAGGCCGGCCAGCGCCTCCTTGAGGGTCGCGTAGCGCCGTCGCGCGACCGGGTCGCGCAGCAGGCGGTCGCGGAACAATCGCTGGTTGCAGGCGTCCCACTGGTCGGGGTGGAAGACGTGCAGGATGTGCGTGCGTCGCGTGCCGTCCAGCCGGACGTAGACCGCGTGGGTCTTCGGGCCCGTGGCGTGCCGCTCGTAGCCGAGGGCGATCAGGTCGGTGCCCAGGGCGAATGGGTCGCTGCCGGATGACGAGCGGGCGGCGACGTCGATGATCGGCTTCGCGAGGAGGCCGGGGACGGCGGTGCTGCCGATGTGCTCGAGAGCGTCGACGCGAGGGCCGAGAGCGGTCGCCAGGCGCTCGGCTTCACGGCGGTAGTCGTCGGCCCAGGCGAGGGAGTGCGGGTGCAGATCGACCATCGGGGCGATCGTACGGGGTGTCAGTCTCGGCGGGGCGGGGTCGAGTGGTCGGGGATCGTCGTTCGCGGGGAGGGGAAGGACCGTTCGGGACCACTCGATGACCGGAGGGGCGGGCGTGGACCGACCCGCGCCTCCTAGGGGCTCGTCGGGCGGAGGTCGGCGAGGGGGCGCGACCAGGCGACCTCGCGGGCGAGCTGTCCGGTGGCGCGGAAGAGCTGCACCTGGTGCGTGGCGGGGAGGGCCGCGGCGAGGGCGTCTCGGTCGGCGGCGGTGAAGCCGAGCTTCTGCCAGAACGGCCCGGAGCGGCGGGAGAAGAGCCAGGCGTGGCGGGCTCCGTGCGCGGCGGCGTCGGCGAGGGCGTGGCGGGCGAGACGGGAGCCCGCGCCGCGCGTGCGGGCGGAGGGAGCGACGGCGACGCTGCGGATCAGGGCGTGGGCGCCGTCGGCGCTCAGCTCGTAGCCGGTGCTGCCGATCACCGTGCCGATGGCGTCGCGGTCGACCCAGAGCCGGAGGCGCGGCGTGGGGGAATCGAGACCGGCGAGGGTGAGGTCGGCGGCGGCGAGGAAGGCGCGGAGGTCGGCTCGGGCGTCGTCATCGGCCGGGGCGATGGGGACGAGGGGCATGGTCGCCATTCTTCCGGGTGGCTCGGTGGGCTCGAGGGGCTCGAGTGGGCAGAACGTGCCCTTCGGGGGCGGCGGAAGGACACTTTCTGCCCACTCGATGCCGCCAGGGCGAGCTCTGGCGGATCAGAAGGGGCCGCGCGGGGGAGTCGCGTGAGCTGGCGCGGACCTAGCGTGGAGCGATGCCGATAGTCGTCCCCCTCATCATCTCGGCCGCGTGCGCCGTCGTCTTCGGCACGACGCTCGCCGCCGCCCGCGGCCGGCTCGGGGTGAACCACCTCGCCGGCATCCGGTCACGGCACATGATGGCGTCACCGAGGCATGGCAGGCCGGACACCGGGCAGCACTCGCTCCCATCACGGCCACCTGTGCGCTCACGGCGGGGGCGGCGTTCGTTCCCGTCGTCTTAGGAGGGCTGACCGAGGGCGCTCAGGGTGCCTGGGTCATCGGCAGCAGTGTCGTCCTGCTCATCGGGGCGCTCGTCAGCGCAGGGGTGGCGAATCGAGCGGCCAGGGACGTGCTCGCGAAGTGAGCCGAGGCGCCACAACGGCGACGTCGCCCTCCCCACGGCTGGGAAGGGCGACGTCATCCGCGGTCAGTTGGTCCAGGTGGTCTTCTCGTAGTCGAAGCCGCCGGTGACGTCCATGACGATCTGGGCCGGGTCGGCGACGTTGAAGCCGACGACGTAGCTCACGGACGAGCCCGGCAGAATCGTCGTCGAGGGTGAGCCGGTGAGACCGCCTTCGGTGTCGAAGATCTGCTCGGCTTCTTGGCTGCCCGAGGAGGCGCTGATGAACGTGAGCGACGGGTCGTAGCCCTCAGCGCTCGTGTTGGTGATCGAGATCGTGAACTTAACGTTGCTGGGTTGAGAACCCGTGAGGGCGTACTGGCTCGGCGTGAAGGCTTCCGGGGCGCTGATGCCGAGGGTGAGGCCGTCGAAGGTCGCCGTCTCGCCAAAGGTGAAGGTGGTCTTGGCGGCCTCGGTCGCGGGAGCGGAGTTGCCGGCAGCGGCCGCGACCTCGGTCATGTTGGGTGCGGCTTCGCCGCTCGTTCCCGTTGCCGGGCTGCCTGAACAGCCGGCGAGGGTCAGGCCGATGATGGAGGCAGCGGCGAGGGCGGTAGTGATCTTCGTGGCGCGGGACATCGTGTGTCTCTTTCTACGGGTGCTATGCGATGAGAGAGCTCGCATTCGGGTGCAGAGCAATCCTCAGGACCTTATGGGCCGAGGTCGATCCCGAAGGCTTGTTTTCGACGGCGGTTGTCTCTTTCACCTCGTGAGTGATGTTCATTCACCGCCAGGTGACGGTGAGGTGGCAGGCGTCAGACGTGTGATGACCTGGAGGTGAAAGTAGCCGTTCTACCCCCGGACGGGGGCTGCCTGACGCGTTCGTCCCTGCTGACACTGTGCGAGGTCGATTCCGGCCGGGACTCGAGGGGAACGACGTTGACTTTGTGGTGGAACAGGCTCACGAACACGGGCCGAGTGTTGATCGCGTGTGGCTTCATGGCCTTCTTGCTGGTCGTCGGAGGTGCGGCGAACGCGGCCGCCGTCGGTGCTTTCTCCGGAGCAGGCGAGGCTGCTGGCCCGGACGGTGCGGCGCAGCCGTTCGTCGCCGTCGACGCCACGACGAGCCCGACCCCCACTCCGACTCCCACCCCGGTCGTCAGCGTCACCCGCGTCGACGAGAGCGAGAGCGTCCCGTTCGAGTCTGTCTCGGTCGACGACCCGAACCGTGACATCGGCACCAGCGCCGTGACGACCACCGGACAGGCGGGCACGAAGGTCCACACCTACGATGTGACGACCACCGACGGAGTCGAGACCGCCCGCACCTTCGTCAGCGAGACCGTCACGGTCTCCCCGGTGCAGCAGATCACGAGCGTCGGAACCCGCGTGCCCTTCGTCGCCCCGGCCCCCGTCGCTGCACCGGCGCCCGCGCCCGCGCCGGCTCCGGCTGCGGGCGGGTGCGATTCGAACTACTCCGGGGCGTGCGTCCCCGTCGCCTCGGACGTCGACTGCGCCGGAGGCAGCGGCAATGGCCCCGCGTACGTCCAAGGGCCGGTCACCGTCGTCGGCTCGGACGTCTACGACCTCGACCGGGACGGCGACGGGATCGCCTGCGACCGGTAGGCAGTCCCCTGCTCCGCACTGGCTGAGGGTCGAGTGGTCAGAAAGTGTCCTTCGTCCGCGGCAGAAGGACGTTTGCGGACCAGTCGATCGAGTCCGCGGACGAGGGGCTGACTGACCTCCCAACGGGGGCTCGTCTGCACGTCACGTGTCGCTCTACCGTGTGGGCAGGGGGGATCACATGAGCGAGACCGTGGCACGCGGAAGCGTGGCGATGACATTGACGGCCCGGCGGCCGGCCTATTCGGTGATGCAGGAGTGCCTGCGCGTCCAGGCCGCCGCGCCCGCGCTGAGCCGCCGACAGCGGTTCTTTGGACGCACGCCCCTGAGCGCCGACGCCCGTAGCTGGTACCAGGGCGGCCTCGGCGAGATCGAGGCCGCGCGCGTGCTCGCTGAACTCGGGCCCGAGTGGACCGTGCTGCACTCCGTCCCGGTCGGCTCGGGCGAGTCCGACATCGACCACGTCGTTATCGGACCGACGGGCGTTTTCACCCTCAACACGAAGCACCACGCCGGCAAGAAGGTCTGGGTCGGCGGCGGCTTGGTGACGGTCGGCGGACACCGGACCGACCATTCTCGCAACTCCCTTCATGAGGCGGCCCGCGCCTCCCGGTTGATGTCGAGGGCGGCCGGCACCGAGATCGTCGTCACGCCCGGCATCGTGCTCGTGGGCGAGGCCTCGCTGTCCGTCGGCAAGAAGGCGCCCACGGTGCCGGTGGTCGTGGCCGGCCGCCTGCGGAAGTGGCTGATGAACGGGCCGCGGGTGCACTCGCCCGAGGCGCTGGCCTACCTGACCATGGTCGCCGAAGAGCGCGGCACCTGGCACACGGAGGCGCTGGTGCTGACGGACACGCTCCGTCACGAGCACCGCTTCGAACGCCTGCGCCGCGAGATCGACGAGGCGGCCCGGCGTCGCCGGCGGTGGCGTGTGGGCACGGCGCTCGGCATTCTCGGGGCGAGCGGGGGAGTCGCCATCGCGGTGGTGGCGACGGTCACGAGCACGATCGTCGCGACCTTCGGGTAGGCACCCTGAGCCGTGGGCCCTGAGCCCTCGGCCCAGCGACGGCAATGCCCCCGCGGTGATCCGGTACGTACCGGATCACCGCACGAACGACGACACCACGCGGGCGGCCGCCGCGGTGACGGCGGCAAGAGCTGCAGCGATCAGTGCGAACGCCGACCAGACGGCGAGGTCGGCGTGCTGCAGACGCAGGCCGACGAGGAACGCGGCGAGCGCGACCACGGCGACGGCTGCCCAGACCGCCAGCACGCGGGCGCTCCACCGGCGCGCCCGGGTCGTCGTTCCGCCCGATGCCCGGCGGGCCGCGAGGAGTGCAGCCGCGGTGAGCAGGGCCGGCACGAAGGCGACGAGGTTGATCACGGGGGCCGATCAGGAGGCGCGGGTCGGTCGCCTCGCGACGGCCCACCGCACCAGCACGACCAGCGAGAGTGCGAGGGCTGTCACCAAGGAGACCCCGGCCGTGACGACGAGGACGGGCCCCGCGACGAACGCGATCGAGAACCAGTCGATCAGCGGCTCGGTGGAATAGCGCGCGCTGCCCGGCGAGCCGAACGCCTTCCAGTGGATCAGCGCGGCCGCGCCGTAGGCGACGACTCCGACGACGCCGAAGACGACGGCGACTCGTCCGAGACGGGGGCGGGACCTTCCCGGCTTCGATGCGTCCATGAGGTGAGGGTAGTGGTCGGCCGAGCAGGCAGCTCGCCTCGCCGCCGCAGGAGTGGGGCAGGCCGGGGAGCCGAGCGACCCGGTCGGCGACGAGCGCGACCGAACCGCCCGCGCCTCCTCGTCGGACGTCTGTGCCGGGGGAGGCGCCCGCCACCTGACGCGAGGACGCCGCCGAGTGGACTGAACACCGTCGCGTGGCGCGGCGTTCTGTCCACAAGACGGTTTCTTGACGTGCACGGGCGAGTTCGGTGCGAGCGGGAGGGCGACCACCAGGAGGCGCGGGTCGCGTCGGCGAGGCCCCCTCGTGTAACGAGTGGGTGAAGACTGCAGCCCGTGCACGGTGCGGCACGGGGGTGCCCGCATCCGCGGCGGGGTGCGGAGAACGGGGGCTCCGAGGTCCCGCCGACCCGCGCCTCCTGGGCTGCGACGAGCTGGCCGCGGCCGCGAACCTCCCTTATCGTTCACCCGAACGATAAACGGAAGGCCATCCCCGCATGACACCGATCGTCCCCGAACACCGACCAGGCCCGAGCCGCCGCACCGTCCTCGCCGGCGCCGCAGGCCTCGCCGGCCTCGGCCTGCTCACCCTCGCCGGCTGTACCACCGCCCGCAGCACCCCGACCATCCCCGAGGCCGCCGCCACCGGCACCCCGCGCCGCGGCGGACGCCTGCGCATCGCGCGCCCGGCCGCCTCCGCCGCCGAGACCCTCGACTCCGCCAGCTCGCTCTCGGCCTACGAGTACCTCGGCGCCCTCTACAACCGGCTCGTCAAGCTCGACGACGCCGGCGTCACCGTGCCCGACCTCGCCGACGACTGGACCGCCAACGCCGACGGCACGAGCTGGACCTTCCGCCTGCGCGAGGGCGTCCGCTTCCACGACGGCCGCCGCTTCACCGCCGCCGACGCCATCTACTCGATCGAGCACATCCTCGACCCCGACACCGCCTCACCCCAGGGCGAGGTGCTCGCCGCCATGATCGGCCCCGGGGGCATGACCGCCGTCGACCCGCTCACCCTGCGCTTCGACCTGCTGACGCCGAACGCCGAGTTCCCCTCGCTGCTCACCGCGTACCAGTGCTACATCGTCCCCGAGGGCAGCGCCGACCCGAGCCAGGGCGGCGGCATCGGCCGCACGGGCATCGGCACCGGCCCGTTCCGCCTCTCGAGCTTCGAGCCCGCAGGCACCGGCAGCGTCGAGGCGTTCGAGGACTACTTCGCCGGCCGCCCGGTGCTCGACGGCATCGACTTCTACTCGATCCAGGACACCACCGCCCGCGTCAACGCCCTGCTCGCCGGCCAGATCGACCTGATCAGCCAGACCAACCTCGACTTCGCCACCGCCCAGGTCGTCAGCGCCTCGGCCGGCGCCACCGTCGCCCGCGCACCCGACGCCCAGTGGTACACGATCCCGATGCTCGCCACGAGCGCCGAGTTCAGCGACCCGCTCGTCCGCCAGGCGATGAAGCTCGCCTACGACCCGCAGGCCGTCGTCGCCACCGCGCTGCAGGGGACGGGCTCGCCCGGCTGGGACAACCCCGTGCCGCCGTCGCAGGCCGTCTGGGTCGACGACCAGCGCGCCTACGACCCCGACCAGGCCCGCGCGCTGCTCAAGCAGGCCGGCCGCGAGGGGCTGAAGACCGAGATCTACACGTCGAGCTACGAGTCGGTGTTCACCCCGATGGCGGTCGCCTACCGCGACGCCGTGCGCGACGCGGGCATCGACCTCACCGTCCGCAACGCGTCGTCGGACTCGTACTACACGCAGATCTGGATGCAGAAGCCGCTCATGGTCAGCTACTGGTTCACCGGCCGCCCGATCGACCAGCTGCTGAACCAGATCTTCCGCACCGGCTCGTCGTACAACGAGAGCGCCTGGTCCAACCCGACATTCGACGGGCTGCTCGACGACGCCCGCGCCGAGATGGACGACACCCGCCGCATGACGCTCTACCAGGACGCCCAACGCATCGTCGTCGAGGACTCCGCCGACATGACCCCCATGTTCGGCGGCCGCCTCGTCGGCCTCTCGCGCGACGTCCTCAACTACCGCGAGTTCGGCTTCGAGTTCGACTACCTGCAGATCGGACTCCGCGCATGAGCGAGCGGACCACCACCAGCCCGACGACGCGCCCGGTCGACGAGCGCGGCCGGGACGCGACGCGGGGCCTCGAGGCCGAGACCGGCGGGGCGGGGGCGAGCCGCGCCTCCTCGTCCGGCGGCCAGGTCGGCGCGACGCTCGTCGTCGTCGCCCGCCGCGTCGGCACCGCCCTGCTCACCGTGGTGCTCGCCTCGTTCTTCGTCTTCTTCGCCGTGCAGGCGCTGCCCGGCGACGTCGCGCAGCAGCTGCTCGGCCAGGACGCCACCCCCGACGCCGTCGCCGCCCTGCGCGAGACGCTCGGCCTCGACCAGAACGTCTGGGTGCGCTACGGCCAGTGGCTGCTCGGCGCCGCGCACGGCGACTTCGGCGTCTCGCTCGTCAGCGGCCTGCCCGTGGGCCCCGACCTGCTGATCGCCTTCCGCAACAGCATGCTGATCGCGCTGCCCGCCATGATCGTCGGCGTCACCCTGTCGCTGACCCTCGGCGTGATCGCCGGCGTGCGACGAGGCCGCCCGAGCGACCACGCGATCTCGCTCATCAGCCTGGTCGTGATGAGCGTGCCCGAGTTCATGGTCGCCACCGTGCTCGTGCTGCTGTTCGCCATCGCCCTGCCGATCTTCCCGGCGGTCGTGCTGCGCGGCCAGGACGCCACGATCGCCGAACTGCTGCCGAGCGTCTGGCTGCCCGTCATCGTGCTGACCCTCGCCATGGCCGCGTACATCGTGCGGACGGCCCGCTCGTCGACGATCGACGTCATGGCGAGCGAGTTCGTCACGACGGCCGAGCTCAAGGGGCTGTCGACGCGCCAGGTCGTCTGGCGGCACGCCGTGCCGAGCGCCCTGCTGCCGACGCTCAACGTCGTCGCGCTCACCGTCGCCTGGCTGCTCGGCGGCGTCGTGGTCGTCGAGAACGTCTTCAACTACCCGGGCATGGGCAAGCTCATGCTCGAGTCCGTCTTCACCCGCGACCTGCCGACGATCCAGGCGATCGCCGTGGTCAGCGCCCTCGTCTACGTGGTGTGCAACCTCGCCGCCGACCTCATCGCGCTCGCCCTCGACCCGAGGCTGCGCACCCGACGGAAGGCCCGCTCATGAGCCCCGCACGCGACAGGACCGAGCACGACGGCACAACCCAGGAGGCGCGGGTCGCCGCGACCGCGGACGCCGCCACCCCGGGCGGTCCGGCCGGCCGTCCGGCGTCGGCCGGACCGGCGTCGGCCGGACCGCAGGCCGCGGGCGGCTGGCCGATGCGACTGCGCACGAGCGCGACGTCCCTGACCAGCAGTCTCAGCGCCTCCTCGGCCCTGAGCATCGGGTTGGCCCTGATCGCGCTGCACGTCCTGCTGGCGCTGCTCGCCCCGGTGCTCACCGGCCACGACCCCGTCGCCACCGACTCGGGCGCCGCCCTGACCGGCACGAGCTGGGCGCACTGGTTCGGCACCGACCAGTACGGGCGCGACATCCTCTCGCGCACCCTCAACGGCGGGCGCTACGCCCTCGTCGTCACGTTCCTCGCGACGACGATCGCGGTCGGCATCGGCACGGTGCTCGGCTGCGTCACCGCCTACGCCGACAACTGGTTCGACGAGGTCGTCATGCGCGTCGTCGACGCCCTGCTCAGCGTCCCGTCGATCCTGGCGCTGCTCGTCGTCGTGACCGTGTTCGACTCGGGCCTCTGGGTGATCGTGCTCGCCGTCACCGTGATCTACGCGCCGGCCGTGACCCGCGTCGTCCGCGGTGCCGCCCGCACCGTGATCACGCAGGACTACGTGACCGCCGCGCGAGCCCGTGGCGAGAAGCCGCTGAGCATCGTGTTCCGCGAGATCGTGCCCAACGTCACCGACGTCGTGCTCGTCGAGTACGCGATGCGCGCCTCCTGGATCGTGCTGCTCATCTCGACCCTGTCGTTCCTCGGGTTCGGCGCCAACCCGCCGACGCCCGACTGGGGGCTCATGGTGCAGGAGAACCGCACCGCCCTCACCGTCGTCCCGTGGGGCACGCTCGCCCCCGTCGTCGCCCTCGCCACGCTCGTCATCGGGCTCAACCTCAGCGCGGACGGGCTCAGCAAGTCGCTGGGCGTCGACCGCGCGCAGAAGGGGGCGGTCTCGTGAACGAGTCCCTCGCCACCACCGCCACCACCGCCACCGCAGGAGGCGCGGGTCGCGTCGTCGACGTCGCTCCCGACCCCGTCGTCCGCGTCGACGACCTCTCGATCTCGTACGCCGCCGGTCGCCGCGAGGTGCCGGTCGTGCGGGGCGTCAGCTTCGAGGTCGGCGCCGGGCGTGCGCTCGGCCTGGTCGGCGAGAGCGGCAGCGGCAAGTCGACCGTCGCCCGCACCCTGCTCGCCCACCTGCGGCGCGGGTCGCGGGTCGTGTCGGGCAGCGTCAGAGTCGCCGGGGACGACGTGTTCGCCCTCGACGAGCGCGCCCGTCGGGCCCTGCGCGGCGGCACGGCCGCCCTCGTCGCCCAGAACGCCGGCCAGGCGCTCACCCCGTCGATGCGCGTCGGACGCCAGCTGCGCGAGGCGCTCGAGAGCCACGGCCTGCCCGGCGGGGACGACCGTGTGCTCGAACTCGTCCGGCACGTGCGCCTGCCCGACCCCGAGACGATCGTGCGTCGTTACCCGCACCAGCTCTCGGGCGGACAGCAGCAACGCGTCGCGATCGCCATGGCCATCGCGGCCCGGCCGAAGCTGCTCGTGCTCGACGAACCCACGACCGCCCTCGACGTCGTGACGCAGTCGGCCGTGCTCGAGCTGATCCGCGACCTGGCCGTCGAACTCGGCATGGCCATCGTGCTGGTCAGCCACGACCTCGGCGTCGTGTCGACCATGGCCGACGAGATCGCCGTCATGCACGAGGGGCGGATCGTCGAGCACGCTCCGACCGCGTCGCTGTTCGCGTCGCCGCAGCACGAGTACACGCGCGAGCTGCTGGCGAGCATCCCGCGCGTGCACGCCGCCGCCGCCGCCGCACCGCATTCCGTGCACGGCACCGCGACTAGTCAGGGTGTGCAGCACGAAACGCGGCGCGGAGCGGACAGCGCACCCGCAGGAGGCGCGGCGCAGGGCCCGGGGACGGCACCCGCCGCGGGGCCGGTCGTCACGGCGAGCGACCTCGTCGTGCGGTACGGGCGCGGCCTGCCCGCCGCGGTCGACGGCGTCTCGCTCACCATCGGCCGTCGTGAGACCCTCGCCGTCGTGGGGGAGTCCGGCAGCGGCAAGTCGACGCTCGCCACGGCCCTCGCCGGGCTGATCCCCGCCGAGTCGGGCCGTTTCGCCTTCCACGGCGCCGACGGGGTCGAGAGCGACCTCACCCGACCCGTCGCCGGACGCACGGCGACGCTGCGACGGTCCATCCAGCTGATCTTCCAGAACGCCGACACCTCGCTCAACCCCCGCCGCACCGTGGGCGCGGCGATCGCCCGACCGCTCAGGCTCTTCACGGGCGAGTCGAGCCCCGAGAGCGTCGCCGAGCTGCTCGTCGAGGTCGGCCTGCCGCCCGAGTTCGCCACGCGCCTGCCCGCCCAGCTCTCGGGCGGCCAACGTCAGCGCGTGGGCATCGCCCGAGCGCTCGCCGCCGGACCCGAGCTGATCATCGCCGACGAGATCACGACGGCGCTCGACGTCCGCGTGCAGGCCGGCGTCCTCGACCTGCTCGCCGGACTCCGCGACGAGAAGGGGCTCAGCTGCCTCTTCATCAGCCACGACCTCGCCGTCGTCCGCGGCGTCGCCGACCGGGTCGCCGTCATGACCGGCGGCCGCATCGTCGAGGTCGGCCCCACCGAGCGCGTCTTCCGGGGCCCGAACCACCCGTACACCCGCACCCTGCTCGACGCCACGCTCGACCCGGGCACGACCGAGCTGCCCGACGTCGGCGACGTCCGGCCGCGCTGGCGCGACGCCGACGGCTGGGACGACCAGGGCGACGGACACCACGTCAAGCGCTGGGAGGCGATGTGAGCACGAACGGCCGACCCGACCCGGGCCGCCGAGGCGACGAGCGGGGGGACGGCGAACGCGACCCGCGCCTCCTCGGTGACCCGCGCCTCCTGCAGGAGCCCGCGTGGGCCGGGGGCGGCCGCACCCTGGGCGCCCCGCGGCCCGACCTCGCCGAGGGCCCCCGACCGGTGTCCGACCGGCGGCGCGACGGCGGTCCGTTCGAGGTGCGGGTGCGCGACGAGTGGGTGCCGCTGCCCGACGGCACACGGCTGCACGCGCGCATCTGGGCCCCGGTGGTCGCCGAGCCCGTGCCGGTGCTGCTCGAGTACCTGCCCTACCGGCTCGACGACTGGACGGCCCCACGCGACAGCGAGCGGCACCCCTGGTACGCCGCGCACGGCTACGCGTCGGTGCGGGTCGACATCCGCGGCACGGGATCGAGCGACGGCTTGTTCGACGACGAGTACTCGGTCCAGGAGCTCGACGACGGCATCGCCCTGATCGAGTGGCTCGCCGCCCAGCCCTGGTCGACCGGCGCGGTCGGAGCGTTCGGCATCTCGTGGGGCGGGTTCAACGCACTCCAACTGGCCGGGCGCGCCCCGGCGGCGCTCAAGGCGATCGTCACCGTCTGCTCGACCGACGACCGGTACGACAACGACGTCCACTACATGGGCGGCGCCGTGCTCGGCATCGACATGGCGTCGTGGGGCGGCACCATGTTCGCCTTCAACTCGCGGCCCCCACGGCCCGAGGTGGTGGGCGCCGACTGGGTGGCCCGCTGGCGCGAGCGCCTCGAACACAACCGTCCGATGACGACGACCTGGCTCTCGCACCAGGAACGCGACGACTACTGGCGGCACGGCAGCGTCTGCGAGGACTACTCGTCGATCACGGCCGCCGTGCTGGCCGTGGGCGGCTGGGCCGACCCGTACCGCGACGCGGTGCTGCGGCTCGTCGAGAACCTCGACGCGCCGGTCAAGGGCATCGTCGGGCCGTGGTCGCACCAGTACCCCGACCGCGGCCTCGCTCCCGGCCCGGGCATCGGCTTCTTGCAGGAGACACTTCGCTGGTGGGACCGCTGGTTGCTCGACTGCCCGAACGGCGCCGACGCCGAGCCCGCGCTCCGCGCCTGGATCAACGACTCCGAGCCGCCAGCGACGTACTACGCCGAGCGGACCGGGCGCTGGGTGGCGGCCGAGACCTGGCCGGCTCGCGAGACCGAGGCGCGCATCGTGCCGCTGGACTCGCTGCGCGGCGGTGCGGACGGCCCCGTCGTCGTGCGGTCGCCGCAGAGCACCGGGCTCGACGCCGGGCGGTTCTTCCCGTTCGGCAACGCGACCGACCTGCCGCCCGACCAGCGCGCCGAGGACGGCCGGTCGGTCTGTTTCGACCTGCCGGTCGACGCCACGCTCGACGTGCTGGGCAGCGTCGTGGCCGACCTCGCGGTCACGAGCGACGTGCCCGACGGCACGGTCATCGTCCGCCTGTGCGACGTCGCGCCGGACGGTGCCTCGACGCTGGTGACCCGCGGTGTGCTGAACCTCAACAAGCGGAACGGGCGCGACCGCGCCGACGACCCGATGGAGGCGCGGGTCGAGCAGGTCGTGCGCGTCGCCCTGGTCTCGACCGGGCACTCCTTCCCGGCCGGCCACCGCCTCCGGATCGCCCTGTCGAGCGCCTACTGGCCGTGGGTCTGGCCGCACCCGGTCGAGGCGACCTCGACGGTCGACCCGGCGCGCAGCAGCGTGATGCTGCCGGTGTGGACGCGCGGGCCCGGCGACGGGTCGGCGGGACATCCGGTCGACGACGGCGTCGCGTTCGAGGCGCCCGAGCGGGCCGAGCCGTTGGCGATCCGCGCCCTGCCCTCGGCGTCGGACCAGCCGCAGCGCAGCGTGTCGCACGACGTCGGTACCGGCGAGTGGGTGCTCGACGTCGACCCCGGCTACGGCGGCGGACGCGAGTACCCCGACGGGCTGGTCTTCACCGAGGACAGCCGCGAGACCTACCGCATCGTCGACGGCGACCCCCTGTCGGCGTCGGCCGAGTCGCGCTGGGCGATCGGACTCGAGAAGCCGACCTGGAAGGCCTGGCTCGAGACGACGTCACGCGTGACCGCGTCGGCCGAGGCGTTCCGGGTCGAGAACACCGTGCGCGCCTGGGCTCGCGACGGCGGACCCGAGGCCGAGACGGTGCTCGTCGCCGACCGGACCTTCGACGAGTCCGTGCCCCGGACGTCGCCGTGAGCGGCGCGGGTGGCCCGAGCGCGCGGCAGAAGCCGGTCGTCCGTCGCGCGTCCATCGTCGAGGCGGCCCGCGAGGTGATCGTCCGCGAAGGCATGGGCGCGACCCGGCTGCGCGACATCGCCGCCGCGGCCGGGGTCTCGGTCGGCACCGTGACCTACCACTTCGACGGCGTCGCCGAGATCCTCAACGAGGTCGTCGTGCTCGAGACCGCACGGTTCTACTCGTCGATCATCGAGGCGGTGGACGCCGAGGCCGACCCGGTCGTCGGCGTGCAGATGCTCGTCGAGCCGCTGTTCGCCGACACCGACGCGACCGACGAGCACTGGCGGCTCTGGTCGGACTACTGGACGGCCGTGGCGCGCAAGCCAGCGGTCGCCGCCGAGTACGTGGAGCGCATCCGCGTCTGGGAGGCCTGCCTGACCCGCACGCTGCGCCGCGGGGTCGAGCAGGGGCGCTTCACGACCGACGACCCGTCGGCCCTGGCCCTCAAGCTCGCGGCCTACAGCGACGGCCTCGCCACCCAGCTCGCCCAGAAGGCCCCCGGCCTGACACCCGCCCTCGCGCTCGAGTGGATGTGGACGTTGCTCGAGCACGAGACCGGGGCGTCCTTCGCGGGCCGACCCGCGCCTCCTCGGCCTCACTCGTAGCGGAGCGACTCGACCGGGTCGGCCTTCGCGGCGCGCGCCGCGGGCAGCGTGCCGGCCAGGAACGCGATCACCATCACGACGACGACGATCGACGCGATCGACACGGGGTCGAACGCGATCAGCGTCAGCCCGGGCAGGTTGGACAGCAGCGATCCCGCCAGAGCGGCACTGACGACGCTGCCCGCGACCATCGCGACGCCCACGCCGATCGCGCTGCCGAGGAACCCGATGAACGCCGCCTCGAGGCTGAACAACCCGAACACCTTGCCGCTGCCCATGCCCATCGCCTTCATCAGGCCGATCTCGCGGGTGCGCTCCTGGACGCTCATCAGCAACGTGTTGACGATGCCGAAGCTCGCCGCCAGCAGGGCGATGATCGCGAAGGCGTTGAGCACCAGCACGATGCCGTCGATCACCGTGGTGAAGGTGCCCAGCTGATCGGCGACGGTGGTGCCGGTGTAGCCGGCCGCGGCGAGACGGTCCTTCAGGTCGGTGACCTGCTGGTCGGACGCGTCCGCCGCGAACCGCACCGTGGCCTGCGCGGAGCGGTCGACCTGGTCGGCGGGCAGACCGACGTTCTGCGCGTCGAACAGGGCCGTGCCGAGCGCCGCGTTCGGGGTGACCGACGCCCCGGTCGGCGAGGCGATGCTCTGCTCCGCGACGCCGACGACGGTCGCGGTGACCGTGTGCCGCGTACGCGTGGCGTCGGTCACGGCGAGCGTGACGGTCTGACCCACGGCCGCCTCGTCGTCGGCGAACCCCAGCGGTAAGACGTAGGACGTGGGGATCGCCACCTGCAGGTCGGTGCCGTCGTCGGGCTGGGCACCCGCGGTGAGGGTGAGCTGCTGCCCGGGGACGAGCGCGCTCGCCGACACGACGTACTTCGTGCCGCTCGCGCCCTCGACGTAGTCGGTGGAGAGCGTCCGGGTCGGCTGCACGGCGAGCACGCCGTCGACGCCCTGGAGGGTCGTGACGTCGTCCGGGGTCAGGGCGACGACGGTCGCCCCGGGTGCACCGAATCCGCCCGCGGCCACGGTGTCGGGGTCGTACTCGGTCGGGCCCGCGTCGGCCGCGCCGAGGCCCTGCGCGTCGTCGGAGGCCCTCGTGACCGTCATGGTGTCCGGCGACCCCACGGCCGAGACCGTGTCGTCGATGTAGGCGTTGATGCCCGTGCCCAGCCCGCTCGTCAGCGTCAGCGTGAAGGCGCCGACGAAGATCGCCAGGACGGTCAGGATCGTGCGCGTCTTCGACCGGAACGTGTTCGAGACGGCGGTCAGCAGCAGGTCCGCGGTCGTCATGCGGCCACCTCGGCCTCGTCGTCGACGATCAGGCCGTCGCGGATCACGATGCGCCGGTCGCAGCGCGCCGCGAGCTCCTCGTCGTGGGTCACCACGAGCAACGTGATGCCGTTCTCGCGGTTCAGCGAGAACAGGATGTCCTCGACGACCGCGCCGGTCGCCGTGTCGAGGTTGCCCGTCGGCTCGTCGGCGAAGATGATGCGCGGGTCGTTGACCAGCGCCCGCGCGATCACCGTGCGCTGCTTCTGACCACCCGACAGGTTCAGGGCCTTGTTCTTGGCCTTGTCGGCGAGCTCGAGCTGCTCGAGGGCCGCGAGGCCACGGCGACGGCGCTCTCCGCGGGGCACGCCCGCGATCTTCATCGGCAGCACCACGTTCTCGAGCACCGACGAGCTCGCCGTGAGGAAGAACTGCTGGAACACGAAGCCGAACGTCTTGTTGCGCGTGCGGTTCAGTCGACCACCCGTGAGCGTGCTCGTGTCGACGCCCTCGAGCTCGACGGTGCCGGTCGTGGGGGCGTCGAGCAACGCCAGCACGTGCATCAGGGTCGACTTGCCCGAGCCGCTCTTGCCGACGATGGCCACGCTCTCGCCCTCGGCGATGTCGAAGCTCACCCCCTTGAGGGCCTCGAACCGGTTCGGGCCGCGCCCGTACGAACGGTGGACGTCTCGGACCGAGATGATCGGCGCCATGGTGCTCCTGTCGCTGACGGCCCGGTGTCTCCGGGGCCGAGACCAACCCTCGCGGGCCGCGCCGCCCGGGGCGTCCCCCCGCCGCGGACACCTGCCCGACCGGCCGTACCGCAGCCGCGGTACGCGACGTCGGGCGAGAGGGGGATTCGGTCGTCGGCGTTCCAGGGCACGATGGGGTCATGACGACGACGGACGGCAGGAGGCGCGAGCCGGCCTACCCGCGACCTCGCGTCCCCTGGTGGCTGGGTGACACGCTCGCCGCGGTGCTCGTCGTCGGGGCGGCCTTCGCCCCCTTCCCCGTCGCGGGGTTCCGTCCGACGAGTGGACTCGCCGTCGCGGTCGTCCTCACCCCCGTCGTCCTGCTGCCGTTCCGTCGTCGTCGTCCCGTCACGGTGCTCGCCGCGGTCGTCGGGCTCTTCGGCATCGGCGCCCTGCTCGGCACGCTCGCGCCGGGCGTCGTGCTCGCCGTCGGCATCGCCGTGTTCGCCGTCGCCGCCCGGACCCCGCGTCGTCGCACCATCGTCGTGACGGCCGCCGCCGCGGCCGCGGTCGTGTTGCTGAGCCTGCTGGCGGCACTCGGGGGCGTCTCCGATCCGCGCATCGTCCAGTTCGCCCTGCTCATCGCCTTCGCCGCGGCCGCGGGCGATGCCAGTCGCTCGCGGCGCGAGTACATCGACGCCGTCACCGAGCGCGCCGAACGGGCCGAGCGCACCCGCGAGGCCGAGGCCTCGCGCCGGGTGGCCGAAGAGAGGCTGCGGATCGCCCGAGACCTGCACGACGCCGTCGCCCATCAGATCTCGGTGATCAGCCTCAACGCCGGGGTCGCGTCGTCGGCGATCGAGACGCGACCCGAGAAAGCGGTGACCGCGCTCGCGACCATCCGCCGCGCCTCCCGGACCGTCCTCGGCGAGATCGGCGACCTGCTCGAGGTGCTGCGCGCCGGGGACTCCGACCGCGCCCCGTCGCCGCAGCCGGGACTCGCGCGACTGGACGAGCTCGTGGCCGGGTTCGCCGACGCAGGCCTCGTCGTGGGCACCCGGGTCGAGGGGCCCCTCGCCTCGGTCTCGGGCGCGGTCGACCTCGTCGCGTACCGGGTCGTGCAAGAGGGGCTGACGAACGCGAGCAAGCACGGCGCCGAGCACCGCGCGCACGTGCTGATCGCGATCGACGACCACGAGGTCTCCGTCGTCGTGACGAACCCGGTGCCGGCGCTGCGGGCCGAGCCCGACCCGGACGACGTCCGCGGTGGGCACGGGCTGCTCGGGCTGCGCGAACGCGTCGCCTCGGTGCGCGGGGTGGTCGAGACCGGCCCGACGCCGGGCGGCTTCCGGCTCGCGGCCGTCCTGCCGGTGACCCGTGGGACCGGCTCGTCCGCCGGGGACGGGGACGTCTCGTGACCACCGTGCTCGTCGTCGACGACCAGCCGCTGATCCGTCAGGCCGTGACCGACATCCTCGACGGCGAGGACGGGGTCGAGGTCGTGGGCGACGCCGTGGACGGTCGTGAGGCGGTGACGCGGGCCTCGGCGCTGCGGCCGGACGTGGTCGTGATGGACATCCGCATGCCCGGGCTCGACGGCATCGGCGCGACGGCCGAGATCTGCGCCGACCCCCTGCTCGCCGGGACGAAGGTGCTGATCCTCACCACGTTCGAGGAGGACGAGTACCTCGTCGCGGCCCTGCGCGCGGGGGCGAGCGGGTTCATCGGCAAGGGCGCGGAGCCCGGCGAGATCGTCCGTGCGGTCCGGGCCGTGCACGCGGGGGAGTCGCTGCTGTCACCCGTCGCGACGCGCAGCCTGATCGAGAAGTACGTGCTGCCGCGTGGCGGCGGCGCCGGCGGGGATGGGTCGGCATCGGCATCGGGGGCGGCGGGGCCGTCCGGGGTGGGGTCGTCGCAGGCAGGGCCGCCCGAGCTCGCGCACCTGACCGAGCGTGAGCGCGAGGTGCTGCTGCTCGTCGCGCGGGGCCGGGCGAATGCCGAGATCGCCACCGACCTGGTGATCTCGCCGCACACCGCGAAGACGCACGTCAACCGCATCATGACCAAGCTCGACGCCCACGACCGGGCGCAGCTCGTGATCGTCGCCTACGAGACGGGCTTGCTCGCACCGGGTGCCTGACTAGGGGCGCAGCACGCGGCGGAGGTGCTCGGCGGCCTCGTGGCCGACACGGGCCATGGCCTCTCGGGTCTGGCCTCCGACGTGCGGGGTGAGCACGACGTCGGGCCGGCCGCGCAGGGGGTGGTCGGCGGGCAACGGCTCGACCGTGGTGACGTCGAGACCGGCCCCCGCGAGGTGACAAGCGTCGAGCGAGGCGACCAGCGCCTCCTCGTCCACGACGCCGCCGCGCGAGGTGTTGACGACCACCGCGCCGGGGCGCAGCAGGGCGAGCTCGCGCCGACCGATCAGGCCGACGGTGTCGGGGGTCAGTGGCACATGGACGCTCAGCGCGTCCGACGTCGCGAGCAGCGCGTCGAGGGCGGCGGGTTCGGCTCCGGCGTTGCGGACGGCGTCGTCCGAGAGGTGCGGGTCGTGGGCGACGACGCGCATGCCGAGACCGTCACGGGCCGCGTCGGCCACGAGCCGCGCGATCCGCCCGAACCCGAGCAGCCCCAGCGTCGCGCCGTGCAGCTCGCGACCCACGAAGGAGGCGCGGGTCGGCCCGGCCCCGGGGCCGTCGCCACCCGGGTCCCCGGCCCCCGCGCCTCCGCCGCCCGACCACGCCGCCCCGAGTCCGCGCCGGGTCACCATCAGCAACGTCACCGCGAGCTCGGCCACCGACCGGCTGTTCGCGGCCGGGGTCGTGGTCACGGCGATGCCGAGCTCGGCCGCGGTGTCGACGTCGACGGTGTCGAGGCCGACGCCGTGCCGCGCGACGATGCGCAGTCGCGGTGCCTCGCGCATCATCGCGCCGTCGACCCGGGCCGTGCGCAGCAGTACGCCCTCCACCTCGGTCGCGACGTCGGACCAGCCCGCGGCGTCGACGCCCCAGCCGAGCCGCACGTCGGCCCAGTCGCGCAGGGACGCGACCACGTCGTCGTCGATCGGCCGCGGCACCCAGACGACGGGCGCGCGGCCCACCGGGTTCGTCGAGCCCGTCGGGCCCGTCGAGCCCGGGTCAGTCACGCGGCACCAGCAGCCGGTTCGCCGCGCGGCGGTCGCCCTCTCCGCGCAGCAGCTCGTGCGTGGCGGCCACGACCTCGTCGACCCGGGCCGCCGGCACGACCGCCACGCCGTCGTCGTCGCCGAGCACCCAGTCGCCCGGCGACACCGCCACGCCACCGACGGCGATCGTCTCGCCGGTCCGGAACGGCCCGGTCTTCCACGGCCCGGCCGGTGTCACGGAGCGCGCGAACACGGGCACGCCCACCCGTTCGAGCTCGACCACGTCGCGCGCGGCGGCGTCGAGCACGATGCCGCCGACGCCGAGCGCCTTGGCCTTCTCGGCCACCAGCTCGCCGATCAGCGCGCGGGTCTCGTCGGCGCCACCGTTGACCACGAGGATCTCGCCCCGCCGGATGCGTTCGAACGCGGCGTGCAGACCGGCGTTGTCGCCCGGCCGGGTCCACACGGTGAACGCCGGACCCGACAGCGCGGCGCCGCGCCAGAGCGGCCGGATGCCGTCCGCGACGCCGAAGCGCTCCATGGCGTCCGAGACGGTGGCGACGGGGAGCTCGCCAGGGGCAGGGAGGGACGGCGAGGCGGGCGAGGCGGAGGCGGTGCTCATGGTGCTCCTGTCGTTCGGGGGTGCGGGGTCTCTCGGTCGCCGGTGCGTGTGCGGGCGGTCAGTCGAGGGCGGGTGGCAGCCCGGTGCGGGCGAGGTCCGAGGAGGCGCGGCGCAGCTCGTCCGCGAACCGCGCCACCGCGTCGTCGGTGAAACGACTCGTCGGCCCGCCCAGGGCGAGGGCGACGGGTCGGCCCGGCGGGCGTCCCGGGACGAGGACGGCGACGCCCGAGTTGCCGGGCTCCCGTGTGCCGTGCGACACCGACCAGCCGTCGAGACGGGCCCGCTCGATCCGGGCCCGCACGGCGTCGCGGTCGACGGGCAGCGTCGGCGCCGCTGAGAACGGGGTGGTCGGGCTCGACACGGCCGTGCCCGGGTGCGCCGTGGCGTCGACGTCGTCGAGGGTCGCGTCGAGCACGTCGGCGGGCTCGCCGCTCAGCAGCACGGCCCCCGCGGCGCCGATCCACAGCGGCAGCTCGTCGCCCACCTGGACGACGTGACGCAGGCTGTGCGGACTGGGCGATTGCGCCACGACGACGCGGGCCACGCCACGGCGCACGTAGAGGCTGACGGTCTCGCCCGTCTCCTCGGCGAGCGCGGCCATGCGGTCGGCGGTGGCGGTGGGCACGGCCCAGGCGCGGGCGGCGAAGGCCCCCCAGTGGATCATCCGTGTGCCGACGCCGACCCGCCCGTCGGGCCCGTGCTGCAGCATGCCCTCGGCGACGAGGGTGTCGACCAGACGCAGGACGGTCGTGCGGGGGAGGCCCGAGACGCGCACGAGTTCGGCGAGGGTCTGCGTGCTGCGATCGGGCGTGAAAGCCTGCAACACGGCGAGGGCCCGGCTGACGGCGCGGACGCCGCTCGTGTCGCCGCGGCCCGGTGTTGCGGGGGACAGGGCCGCGGGGGACGGTGTCGCGTCAGCTGGAGTCATCGTGTCGACCTCTCGCCGGGGAAGCGCGGGGCCCGGGTGGGGCCGCCCTTGCGGGGACTTCCACGGCGAAGCTACCATCAGGCGGACACAGACATCCACCAGGCGGACACCCTTCGGAGTGACACCCGCCGGTGCGAGCCGCTGCAACCATCACAAGGGAGTGATCGTGTGGGCAATCCGACCGACAGGAACAGGCGCAAGGTCGTCACGGGGGCCGTCGGCGTCGTCGCGACGGCGGTGCTCGTCGGCTTCGCGGCCGTCGACGCCGGCGACGGCACGGCGGGCGCCGACCCCCGGGCCAAGCTGACGATGATGGCGCCCGCCGCACCCGGCGGCGGGTGGGACCTCGCGGCCCGTGAGTCGCAGCAGGCCCTGCGCGCGGCGTCGATCGTCAACAACGTGCAGGTGGTGAACGTGCCGGGTGCCGGCGGCACCATCGGCCTCAGCCAGTTCGTCGGCCTCGGTGCCGACCCCACGAACCTCATGATGACCGGCACGGTCATGGAGGGGGCGATCACGGTCAACGGGTCGGACGTCGACCTCTCGGACACGACGCCCATCGCCAAGCTGGCCGAGGACTACGAGGTCTTCATCGTCCCCGCGGACTCGCCCTACGAGACGATCGACGACTTCGTCGCCGCCTGGAGCGAGGCGCCGCAGAGCCACCCGATCGGTGGCGGCGGGCTCGGCGGCACCGATCATTTGCTGGCCGGCCTGTTCGCTCGTGAGGTCGGCGTCGACCCGGGCGACATCAACTACGTCTCGTACGCGGGAGGCGGCGAGGTGCTGACCGCCCTGCTCTCGGGCACGGTCGAGATCGGCGTCAGCGGCTACAACGAGTTCAGCGACCAGATCGAGGCCGGTAACCTGCGGGCCCTCGCGCTCTCGGCCGAAGAACCGGTCGACGGCATCGACGCCCCGACCTTCATCGAGCAGGGCATCGACGTGCACCTGCCGAACTGGCGCGGTCTCGTGGCCCCGAAGGGCATCACCGACGCCGAGCGTGACGAGCTCGTCGCCATCATCGACGAGATGGTCGCCTCCGACGAATGGCAGGACACCCTGAGGCGCAACTCCTGGGCCCCGGCGGTGGTCACGGGCGAGGACTTCGCCGACTTCATCGCCGAGGACCAGGCCCGCGTGAACACGATCATCGAGGAGCTGGGCCTGTGAGCGGCGTCATCCGGACCGTCTCGGTCACCCGCCGGGCCGTCGTCGTCGCGGACGGGTTCTGGCGCCGACGCACCGGCCTGATCGTGCCGGGACTCATGCTCGTCATCGGCCTGGCCCTCGTCGTCGGCACGGTGACGATGCGCGTGCCCGACACCGCCACCTCGCCCGGGCCCCAGGTCTTCCCGGCCATCGTGGCCGCCCTCGTGTTGATCGTGGCCGTGCTGCTCGCGGTCGACGTGCTGCGCAAGCCCGAGGCAGCCACGGTCGAGATCGCCCAGCCCGCCGCCCCCGGCGACGTCGACGACCTCGACCTCGACGGCGAACCCGTCGACCGCCGTCCGACCAGCAACCGCCGGGCCCTGCTCGGTGCCCTCGGCACGGTCGTCGTGTTCATCGCCGCCCTCACGCCGCTCGGCTGGCTGCTGGCCGGCGCCGTCCTGTTCTGGGGCATCGCGCGATCGCTCGGCAGTCGGCGTCCGGCCTTCGACGTCTTCCTGGCGCTGGCGATCTCGTCGATCGTGCAGCTCGCCTTCTCGGCCGGACTCGGCCTCAACCTGCCTCCCGGCATCCTCGAGGGGATCTTCTGATGGAATCGCTCGCCAACCTCGGGGACGGGTTCCTCACCGTCCTGACCCCGATCAACATGCTCTGGGTGCTGATCGGCGCCGTGCTCGGCACGGCCGTCGGCGTCCTGCCCGGCCTCGGCTCGGCCATGGCCGTCGCCCTGCTGTTGCCCGTCACCTTCTCGCTCGATCCGATCGGCGCGTTCATCATGTTCGCGGGGGTGCTCTTCGGGGGCCTGTTCGGCGACTCGATCTCGGGCATCCTGATGAACACGCCGGGCAACAGCACGGCCATCGCAGGCACCATCGAGGGCCACAAGATGGCCACGAGCGGGCGGGCCGCCCAGGCTCTCGCGACCTCGGCCATCGGTGCCTTCATCGGCGGCATCATCGCCTCGGTGCTCGTCGTGTTCTTCGCCCCACGCCTGGCGGAGCTCGCCACCCTGTTCGGCCCCGCCGAGTACCTCGCCCTGGCGGTGTTCGCCTTCGTGGCGATCTCGGCGGTCGTCACCGAGTCGGTGCTCCGCGGACTCGCCGCCCTCGGCATCGGCCTGGCCATCTCGGTCGTCGGCATCGACGGCATCTCGGGTGCCTCACGCTTCACGGCCGGCGTGCCCGAGCTCTTCGACGGCATCGACATCGTCGTCATCACCGTCGGCCTGCTGGCCCTCGGCGAGGTGTTCAGCGTCGCCGCCAAGCGCGGCACCCGCGACGAGACCGCTCTCGTGCCCTCGCGCGGTCGCCTGTGGCTGTCCCGTCGCGAGTTCCGGCTCGCGGCGCCGGCCTGGCTGCGCGGCACGGCGATCGGCATCCCGTTCGGCATCATCCCGGTGGGCGGTGCCGAAGTGCCGACCTTCCTCGCCTACGGCACCGAGCGTCGACTCGACGCCCGCCGCAAGGACTCGATGTTCGGCCGCGGCGCCATCCAGGGCGTCGCCGGTCCCGAGGCGGCGGGCAACGCCACGGCAGGCACGGCGATGGGCGCGCTGCTCGCCCTCGGCTTGCCGACCTCGGCCACGGCGGCGATCCTGCTCGCGGCGTTCCGCCAGTACGGCCTGCAGCCCGGGCCGCTGCTGTTCGAGCGCGCCCCGGACCTCGTCTGGGCCCTGCTCGCCAGCTTCTTCGTCGGCATGGTCGTGCTGCTGATCCTCAACCTGCCGTTCGCCCCGCTCTGGGCCAAGCTGCTCAAGGTGCCGCGTCATTACCTGTACGCGGGCATCTCGGTGTTCGCGATGCTCGGCGTCTACGCGACGAGCGCCAAGATCCTCGACCTCGTGCTCGTCACGGTGATCGGGCTGATCGGGTTCCTCATGCGCCGCTACGGCCTGCCGGTCGCGCCGATGCTCATCGCGATCATCCTGGGCCCACTCGCCGAGACCGAGTTCCGCCGGGCGATGGCCGTCAGCGAGAGCGACCCCGCCGTCCTCGTGTCGAGCCCGATCTCGGTGACCCTCTACGTCGTGCTCCTGCTCGCCGTCGCGGGCGCCGCCTTCCAGAAGATCCGCAGCCGGAGGACCGTCGCCCAGGCGATCGCCGACCGGCAGAGAGAGACCGTGTGACCCAGCCCCACGACCCCGCCCCGCCCCACGACCCCGCCCGGGCCCACGACCGGCCCCGACCCCTCGAGGGCGTCCGCGTCCTCGACATGACCAACGTCCTCGCCGGCCCGTACGCGGCGTACCAGCTCGCCCTGCTCGGGGCCGACGTGATCAAGGTCGAGACACCGCACGGGGGCGACCTCGCCCGCCAACTGGGGGCGTCCGCGGAACTGAACCAGCGCCTCCTCGGCATCTCGTTCCTGGCGCAGAACGCCCAGAAGCGGTCTCTGACCGTGGACCTGAAGAAACCGGGCGGGGCCGAGGTGCTGCGGCGGGCGGTGGCCGAGGCCGACGTGCTGCTCGAGAACTTCCGGCCCGGCGTGCTCGAGCGCCTCGGCTTCGGCTGGGACGTGCTGCGGGGGATCAACCCGCGCCTCGTCTACGCGGCGATCTCGGGGTTCGGGCAGACCGGCCCGTTGCGCGGCAAGCCCGCGTACGACCAGATCATCCAGGGCAGCTCGGGCATGATGAGCGTCACCGGCACGCCCGAGACGGCCCCGCTGCGCGCCGGCTACCCGATCGCCGACACGCTCGGCGGACTGGCGGCGGCGTTCGCGATCTCGTCGGCGCTGCTCGGCCGCGAGCGGACCGGCCTGGGCTCGGTCATCGACGTGTCGATGCTCGAGACCGCGGCGACCGCGATGGGCTGGGTCGTCTCGAACCACCTCGTCGCGGGCACCGAGCCGCGTCCGCTCGGCAACGACAACGGCACGGCGGCCCCGTCGGGCACGTTCGCGACCGGCGACGGAGCCCTCAACATCGCGGCCAACAAGCAGGAGCAGTTCGAGTCGCTCTGCACCCTGATCGGTCGCGCCGACCTCGCCGTCGACCCGCGCTTCGCCGCCCGCGAGGACCGCAAGACCCACCGGGCCGCCCTCACGCGCGAGATCGAGCAGGCGTTGAGCGCGCGCGGCGCCGCCGAGTGGGAGGGGCTGCTGAGCGACGCCGGAGTACCCGCGGCGGCGGTGCTCACGGTGGCCGAGATGCTCGACAGCCCGCAGGTGCGCGACCGCGAACTCGTGCACGGGCTGCCCTTCCCGGGCGGTGCGGAGGGCGATGACCCGTTGCGGGTGATGGGACACGGCATCCGCGTCGACGGGGTACCCGGGACGCCGACCCTGCCGCCACCGCTGCTCGGACAGCACACCGACGAGATCCTCGCCGAGCTCGGCTTCGACGCCGACGAGATCCACCACCTGAGAGAAGGAGGCGCGGTATGAGCGCCGACGAGAGGGCCGACCTCGAGACCCGCCTCGCCGCCGCGCAGGCCGAGACCGCCCGGCTCGAGGCCCGGATCGCCTCGACCACGGCATGGTGGTCGACGGCAATCACGAAGATCGAGCCGGGCGTCATCGAACTGCGTGGCTACCCGGTGCAGCAGCTGATCGGCAACCTCGGCTTCGTCGAGACCGTCTGGCTGATGACGCGCGGCGAACGGCCCGAGCCGGCGCAGGCCGCCCTGCTCGAGGCCGCGCTCGTCGCGAGCGTCGACCACGGGCCGCAGGCACCCTCGATCGCGAGCGCCCGCATGGCGGTCACCTGCGGCGTCGGTCTGAACTCGGCCGTCGCCAACGGCGTCAACGTCCTGGGCGACACCCACGGAGGCGCGGGCCAGCAATGCGTCCAACTGCTGAACCGTCTGGTCGCCGCGCACCGCGACACCGGTGCGTCGCTCGACGAGCTGGCCGCCGCCGAGGTCGCCTCCCACAAGGCCCGGGGCGAGTTCGTGCCCGGGTTCGGACACCGGTTCCACCCTCGTGATCCGCGCCGCGATCCGCTGCTGGCGCTCGTCGAGCGGGCTCGCGACCAGGGGGTGGTCGAGGGGCGTCACCTCGACATCGCCCTCGCGGTCGAGGGCGTGCTGGCGTCCCGGAACGTGCCGATGAACATCGACGGCGTGTCGGCCGTGGTCTACGGCGAACTCGGCATCGAGCCCGAGCTCGCACGCGGGCTGTTCGTGCTGTCACGCTCGGTGGGCATCCTCGCCCACGCCTGGGAGGAGGGCGGCTCGGGCCAGCGCATCAAGGGCCCCCTGCCCAAGGGCTTCCTGGCCGACTACACCGGCCCCGCCACCCGCGACCTCTGAGGCGCGGCCGCGGGTACCTCCGCCTCACCCCGCGAGCCGAGTGGGCTGGAGATGTCCTTCTCCCGCGTGCGGAGGACATCTTCTGCCCACTCGATCGACGTGGGACGGGGAGGCGCAGGTCAGGCGAGCGCGGCGGGGTCGAGGCCGTGCTGCTCGACCTGGATCGCCTGGCGGATCGTCAGCGGGTAGATGCGCGACAGCTCGGGGTTCGACGGGTCGCTCGAGATGTACGCGACGCTCTCGACGTGCTGCTCGAACGCGTTGACCTTGTCGCGCGGTGCCCCCACCACGAGCTGGAAGCCCAGGGAGGTCAGCGCCGCCAGGGCCCGGCCCGTGTACTCGGAGTCGGCCTTGACGAAGCCCTCGTCGAGCACGATCGGCGCATAGGTGGGCACCCGGTCGGTGCCATCGCCCAGACGGAACCGCAGGGCGGCCCCGAGCACGAACGCGATGAGCTCCTGCCCCTCGCCGCCGGACTTGCCGGCCACACCCTCGTGCACGATCTGCGTGCCGTCGGCGCGGGTCTCGATCGCCCGGAACTGGTAGTGCTCGCGCGCGTCGAGCACCCGGCGGCGCCAGGCGTCACCGACCTTCGACTTCTCCTCGAGGTGTGCCAGGTCACGGCGCAGCCTCAGGAACCGGCGCTCGACCTCGGACGCGTCCCGCGCCTCCGGGGCAGGACCGCCGGAAGCGCCCTGGGCCCCGCCGGTGTGCTCCCGCAACGTGCGCTTGAACTCGAGCAGGTCGCCGTTCGACACGGGTCGCGGCTCGATGTCGAGCGTCGAGCCCTGCCGGAACTCGATCGAGCGCAACGCCTGCGAGATCGGTCGGACGCCGCGACGGATGACGTGGCCGTCCTCCTCGATCTGGACGAGCAGAGCCCGGAGGCTGTCGCCCACGTCGCTCCCGGCTTTCTCGAGCCAGCGCTGCTTCGCGTGCGGCAGGTCGTCCTCGACGAGCTGCCGGTGGATCGCCCGGACCGTCGGCAGGCTCTCGATCGTGGCGTCGATGCCCGCGGTCCGGTCGAGCTCGAGGTAGCGCTCGAAGACGACCACGAGCGTCGACTCGGCGTTCGCCCGGTCGCGGTCGTGCGCGTCGACCTGGGCCCGCAGCTGCGACGCGGCGTCCCGGTGGAGCCGCGCGACGTCGGTCGCCTCGCGCGGTGCGGCGAACGGCAGCGTTGCGAGGAGCGCCCGCTCGTCGTCGGTCAGCGGCTCGGCGTCGGCGGCGTCGGCGAACTCGTCCTCGATGTCGACGAGCGTCGCGTGCTTCTCGTCGAGCTGCGCGAGCGCCTGGTCGATCTCGGCCAGCCGACGGGTCGCGGCGGAACGGTCGTCGTCGTGCTGCGTGGCCTCGGCCTGCAACGTCGCGAGCTCGGGACGCTCCACCGCGATGCGCTCGAGCTGGGCGCGCAGGTCGTCGAGCCTGGCCCGGGCGGGGGCGGCGTCGAGCTCGTCCCAGGTGAACTCCTTCGCCCGGGCGACGGAGTCGGCGACCCGCCGGCGCTCGGCAGCCTCGGCCTCGATCGTGTCGTACTCGCCGCGGACCCGGGCCAACACGGCCTCGAGGTCGACGATCTCGTCACCGAGCTCGGCGATGCGGGTCGAGTTGTCGAGGCCGATCCATGAACGGATCGACCGGTCGTCCTTGACGACGCGGTCCCGCGAACCGGTGCGGAGGCCTCGTCGGGTGACCGCGCCGCGGGTGCCGGCCGGGCGGGGGTCGTCGAGGTCGTCGGGACCCTCGACACAGAGCACGCTGCGGTCCGCCACGAGCTCGTCGTGCAACCAGCCGCGGAACGGACTGGCCGGGTCGAGCCGCACCATCGCGGGCACGGTGTGGTCGACGGGTGTGAGGGACGGCTCGGCCCCGCCGGTCGCAGGCACGAGCGTCACGCGTCCGCGCACGTCGTTCTCGTCCACCCAGCGGCGCACGGCGTCGAAGTGCGCTCGGTCGACGAGGAGGTGCGTGGCGAGATCGCCGAGCACCCGCTCGATCGCGACGGCCCAGCCGGCATGCTCGGGCGCGACCTCGAACAGCTCGCCGGCGTAGGGCAGGCTCGACACGGGCACGCCCGCCCCCTCGGCGATGCGTCGACGCCGCTCGATCGCGTCGTCCGGCACGTTGCTGCGGCGCTGCTCGAACGACCGCTTCTGTCTCTCGAGGGCGGCCAGGGCCCGTTTGGTCTCGCCGATGCGGGCGGCGAGCTCGCTGCGCGCGTCGGCTGTCGCGGCCCGGGCCGCGGCGTCGTCGGCCGCGAGGCGGTCGGCGCGCTGCCCGAGTGCGACGAGCTGCTCGTCGTTCCGGGGGAGGGCTTCGCCGGTCCCGTCCAAGGCGGCGGAGAGGCGGCCGCGGGTGCGCTCGACGGCGGCGAGCTCGGCCTCGGCGGCGGCCACGTGCTCGCGGAGCGACTGCGTGGGATCGCCCCCGAGCTCGCTGATCCGCGCCAGGGCCTGTTCACGGGACCGGAACGCGAGCTGCTCGTCCGCCTGGGCGCGCCTCCGGCGTTCGCTCTGCTCGCGCTTCTCGGTCGTCACGCGATCGACCTCGCCGCTGACCCAGCTGCCGACGCGTTCGGCGAGCCAGACGCGGAGGCGGCTGGGCCCGTCGGCGTCCCCGAGCAGGCGACGCTTGGCGGAGCCGTCGCGACCGGCGAGCTCGTACCGGTCGGCGAGCGTCGGCACGGCCTCGAGCACGTCGAGCTTCTTGCGGGTCGTCTCGAACACGTCGTAGAGCGCGGACGCCTCGCGGTAGGTGGCGAGCGTGGTCTCCCACCGGCTGAGCGCCTGCGGCTGCACGAGCACGAACTGCTTGAAGAGGTCGTCGATCGAGAACACGCCCTTCGACGCCTGCGCCCGGCGCAACAGGGTCAGGGCCTTGAGCTGCGACTCGTCGCTGCCGCCGATGCCGAGCTGGCCGCAGAGCCGCACCCGCAGCTCGGGCTGCGACGAGGTGGCGAGGTCGGCGGCGGGGTCGAGCAGCCGGGCGAGGGATCCGCGGGTCAGCGGGTTCTGGCTCGTGCCCTCGCGCGTCACCTCGGACAGCCGGCTGAGGTCGAAGCGGCCCTGCACGAGCAGGTAGACGCTCGCCTGGGTGACGTCGTCCTGGCTCGCGGTGTCCTCACCGATCCACGCGACGCGCACGGCCGTGACGGTCTGGCCGAGCTCGGTCGACCAGGTGATGGCGGCCCCGCTCGGGAACGCCTGGCCGAGCGGACGCAGGAAGCGCGTCGTCGTGCGGTCCGACGCGGCGTCGCGCACCTCGTCGGTCTTGCCGCGCGCGTAGCTGTAGACCGTGCGCTCGGACCGCTGCCGGCTGTCGTCGCGGGCGGCCCGGTTGAACTCCTGCGGGTTGGGCATGATGACGGCGGCCATCGCGTCGAGCACCGTCGACTTGCCGCGGCCGGTGGGGCCGAAGATGGCGATGCCACCGCGGCCGACGGGCATGCGGTGCAGACCGGCGTAGCTGCCCCAGTTGAGCAGCTGCACCTGCTCGATGCGGTACTGGCCCGAGTGGAACATGCCGAGGTCGGGCGGGGTGTCGGCGATGCTCATGCCTGGGGTGCTTCCGGATCGGTGTCGGTGTCGGCGTCGTGAGGGGGCTCGAGGTCGAGATCGAGGTCGAGCGGCACGGCGGTCGGGTCGGGTTCGACGACGGGGTCGGCGTCGGTGTCGGCGTCCGCGTCGGCGGGGCCGAGGGGGTCGACCTCGTCCTCGTCGGTCGCGTCTGCGTCGCCCTCGACCCCGGCCATGTCGAGGTACACCCGCTCGAGGTGCGCCAGCCGGTCCGCGGTCATCAGCGGCACGATCGCGGGGGAGACGACGAACAGCTCGGCGTCGTCGGGTTCGGCCGTCAGCAGGTCTCGGGCGACGAGCGCCGCGATGGCGGCGTCGACCCGGCGACGGGCCCGCACCTCGTCGGAGTCCGAGTCGTCGTGGTACCGACCGAGGAACTCCGCGACGGCGTCCTTCGAGATCACGACCGCCTCGTCGCGTCCGTCCGTGAAGGCGTGCTCGCGGCGGGCGAAGACCATCAGCAGCGAGGCGTCACGCGACAGCGGCTTCTCGCGGCGCAGCAGCACGGGCACGTCGTCCCCGCCGCCCTGCCGCTTGAAGGCGACCTCGTGGTCGTGGTCGACGACCAGCACGAGGAACATCTCGTCGAGCCGCGCCCGGATCTCGGACTCGTACGCGAGCAGGCCGGCCCAGGCCTCCTGCTGCCGGGCCCGCGACACGAACCGGTGGGTCAGCAGCGTGACGAGCGCCTTGCGACCGGCCGGCGGCAGCGCGTCCGAGGCGGCGCTCGACGCGACGTCGTCCGCGTCGCCGTCGTCGAAGGCGTCGCCGTCGTCGAGGGCGTCGTGGGAGGCGCGGGCCGAGTCGTCGACATGGGTATCGTGCGTGGGGACTGCGGGGCTCATGCGAGGTCCTTCGTGCCGGTCGTGCTGGTCGTGCGGGAGGGGGTGGCGGGCTCGGCGCCGGGCGGCCCCGCGGGGTCGCGCCGGAAGACGAGGCGGGGCAACGTGACCTGTCGACCCGCGCCTCCTGACGTCGTCGGGTCGGTCGGGTCGCCGGCCAGCTCGACGGTCTCGGTGTCGTCGCCGACGACGCCGCGCTCGAGCGCCAGGTCGAGCATGCTGAGCACGAGCCCGAGACGGCGGAACCCGGGCTCGGTCGCGCGGTAGACGTCGGCGCTCGTGACCTCGTCGTGGTCGGCCAGCAGCCGGTCGATGGTCGCCGAGACCGCGGCCGTGCTCGTGCCCGAGGTGAGGCGCAGGGCGGCCCGGTCGGCCTCGGGCAGCGCCGCGTCGCCGACGGTCACCTGCACGTCGACGGTCGGCCGTGCACGGTCGGTGTGCATCTGCACCTGGCTGACGTCGCGGACGTCGAGCGCCCCGAGTCCCAGCCCGTCACCGTGCTCGGCCGGCAGCATCGCGTGGCCCGGCCGACGCTCGGCCCAGACGCCGCCGGCGTGCAACGCCCGGTCGGCGAGGGTGAGCAGGCGCTGCTGCTGGTCGGAGCCCGAGCGGCTGAGGAAGCGCCGCAGCGAGGACGTCCAGCGGCCGTACGTCTCTTGGACGGTCTGCTCTTCGGCGAGCAGCGACGAGATGAGCGACTCGAGCTGCGCGCGCTGCCGCTCGGTGAGCTGCTCGGCCGCGTCGGGCTGCGCGAGGACCTTCTCGATGTCGGCCCGCATGACGTCGATGCCGCGGGACGACAGCATCTGGGCGAAGCCGCGGTAGGCGCGTCCCTCGGGGGTCTGCTCGAGCAGGTCGTTGTCCTGCAGGTACTGGTCGACGAGAGCGCCCTTGCCGACGTGTTCGGACGAGGCCCGCCGCGCGACCTCGCGGTGTCGCTGCTCGACCATGGCGCCGAGCTGCCGGAAGTCCTCGGGCAGCGACGCGGTGAGACGCACCACCTCGCGCACCTGCCGGCGCAGCACGTCGGGGGCGGTGGGCTCGGTGCCGTGCCGCTCGATCTCGACCTTGCGTCGCTCGAGTTCGGCGATCTGCTCGTCGAGGCGTGCGAGCTGCGACTCGCGGCTGGGGTCGGCGAGACCGGCGAGCTGCCCGACGGCGTGCGCGATGCTGCCGAGGCGCGCCTCGCTGACGGCGTTGTCGCGCTCGACGAGGTCGCGCACGAGACGCAGCGCCTTGAGTGCATGCGGCGAGAGGCGGTACTCGGCCCGGGCGTCCGGTCCGGAGGCGCGGGTCCGGACCAGCCAGCGGCTCTCGACCCAGCTACGGCAGTACTCGGCCGGGGTGGTCTTCTGCTCGGCAGAGGCCGGTGACGCGACGGACGTGTGGGACGCGGGACGCGCCTCCTCGGGGCCGACCGACGCGGCCCGCTCGGATGCGGCCTGCTCGGACGCGACCTGCTCGGCGGCGTTCTCGTCGAGGGCCTCGGCGACCCGGCGGTGGAACCAGTCGGCCGAGACCGGACCCCCGGCGTGCTCGAGGTGGCGGGAGAAGAGCGGCAGCATCCAGCGGGCGTTGTAGCCGCGGAGCAGGGCCCAGGTGGGGTCGTCTTCGTACGCCGCGCGCACGTCGTCGCGGCTCAGGGCGTCGTCGTGCCCCGACGGGTGGTTCACCAAGCAAGACCTCCGGCAGTCGTCGCACGACGATACCAACTGGCGGCGCTCCGCCCCGCGACGGTGTCGCTCGTCGTCCCAAGCGGCCAAGATGTGGGGATGGGGATGGGGATGGGGATGTTGTCGAGGCGGGGCGTCATGGGGACCGTCGTCGTGGCCGTCCTCGTGCTCGGTGCCGGATGCGCCAGTTCTCGTGAGCTGACCCAGGAGTTCGAATCGCTGATGGAGGGTGTCGACGGCGTCGTCGAGATCGAGACGGCCGGGGGCGACTACCCACTCGGCAGCGCGACGGCCCAGGCGACCGTCGTCGTCGAGGACGACCTCTCCGACGACGACCTCGCCGCCGTGGCGGAGCACGTCAGGCCGTTCGTGGCCCGCAACGTGGGCGACTCGTTCGGCTGGCAGTTCGTGGACGTCAAGCGAGGTGCCGTCTCGTTCGAGGTGCTCGCCGACGAGGACGACACGGCGGCCCAGCTCGCGCTCGCCCGCCGCGTCGCGGACGACCCGGCCTTCGCCGAGGTGTCCCTCGGCACGCACGAGTTCGGCGACGAGACCGCGAGCGGCTCCGGCTCGCCCCGGCAGGGGTCCGGCATCACGGTGGTGCCTTCGGGGTCGTCGGACGTCGTCTCGGCCTGGCAGCGGGCTCGATCCCTCCGGGACGCCGCAGCACACCTGGCCGACGTCGACGTGACGGCGTGGAGCCCGGACTCCCGACGATTCATCACCGAGAACGTGACCGGGTTCCCCTCCGTCCTCGACGATCCCGCGACGTCCCGCGTCGTCCTCGACGCCGCCGACCAGGCTCGTCTGCTCGACGCCGTCGGGGCCGCCGATCTCGGGGGCGGGCGGGTCGATGCTCTGCCCGAGGGCATCAGGGTCGACCTCGACGAACCGACGACCACCGGGTACTCGTCGGTGGCGGAGGTGGCGGAGGCATCCCCGAGAGCGTCGCGGATCGCCGGTGTCCTCGTCGCGATGTCGGAGGCGTCCGGCACCTCGATCGGTCTCGTCTCGTCACCGGGCGAGCTCCGAGAGCTCGACGGCGACCTGTCCGCCGCCGAATCCTTGGTCGACGCCGTGGCGCCGGACACGGTCAGCTCCTCCGAGATCAGCGCCCGCTCGGTCGAGGTGCGGACGACGGCGCTGGCAGGCGTCGTGCCCGCGGTGCAGGCCATCGGCGCCTCCGAGGGCGTGTCGGCGATGGACGAGATCCGCGTCTCGTCGATCGGGTCCGATCATCGAGGTCTCGCCTTCTCGGCCCGGCCCGAGTCGCTCGCCCTGCTCACCACGGTGGCAGCCGCGATCGTGGCCTCGCCCCGAGTCGAGGACGTGACCGCGGCCGTCACGGAGGGCCGAGTGCGCATCGAACTCGGCGATGCCGTCACCGACGCGTCCCTGGCGGACGTCGTCGGAGCCGTGAAGACGGCACCGGCCGGGACCCTCGTGACGTTCCGGCGAGACGTCCGGGGGGCGGCCGACGTCGCCGGCGAGACGGTCGGCCAGGGGGCGACGAGCGACTGCTCGATGCTCGAGGCCGACGATCGGCCCCTGTGCGCGACCGTCCGCTCCGTCTGGGGCCCCTGATCGCCGGGGCGGTGGTGACCGATCATGACCCGGGAGAACCGGACGACCCGGCGTGTGATGAAGGGGTGCATCGAGAAGGGGCAGGGCGTCTGATGCGTCGATCCCTCGGCGTGAGACGCAGCGCCCTGGCCGTGGCGGCCGTGGCCGTGTCCTTCTCGATGTCACTGGCCGTGACGGGGTGCGCGGGTGGGGGCGGACGCGACAGGGACGACCACCTGACCGTGGACGACGCCAAGTCCGAGACCATGACGATCGAGAGGTCGGTCGTGGCCTCGTTCCCGGAGGCCGAGGTGGTCTCGGTCGACCAGGCACCCACCGGCGTGCTGCTGAGCTGCTCGGACGACACGTACCAGTGGACCGGCCGCGTCACGGTGCAGCTGGACGGTACCTCGGAGCGGGCGGCCTTCGTGGGTCGGTTCGACGAGGCCTCGCACCTGGTCACCCCCGCCTCGGCGTCCCGGTGCTTCGCGCTGCGCGAGGGCGAGAACTCGTACGACAGGTATTGATCGTCGTGTTCGGCCTGATGGTGCACGATCGGACGATGACCTCCACGATCGACCACGCCGACCCGACACCCGTCGTACACGTGCTGCACGACAACGCCGAGTGGCTGCCCCCGCTCGTCGCCGCGCTCGACGCCGCGGGGGTGCCCCACCGCGAGCACCTGCTCGACGGGACGTCCTTCGACCTCGCGGCCGCGCCTCCTGAAGGGGTGTTCTGGTCGCGCCTGAGCGGTTCGGCCCACACCCGAGGCCGGGGGACCGCCAAGGAGGTCGCGCGAGCGACCCTGCGCTGGGCCGAGCGACACGGTCGCCGGACGATCAACGGCAGCGGTGTCGTCGAGCTCGAGGTGAGCAAGGTCGCGCAGTACCTGGCGCTGGCGTCCGCCGGGTTCGACGTCCCGGCGACGACCGCCGTGTTCGGGACCGCCGACCTCAAGGCACGGGCGCGCGAGCAGACGCTGCCGTTCATCACGAAGCACAACCAGGGCGGCAAGGGCCTCGGCGTGCGTCGCTTCGACGACCTCGACGCGTTCGACTCGTACGTCGACGGGCCCGACTTCGAGGTGCCGGTCGACGGGATCACCCTGCTGCAGGAGTTCTTACAGGCCGAGGAACCCTTCAACACGCGCGTCGAGTTCGTCGGAGGGCGGTTCGTCTACGCGGTGCGGGTCGACACCTCCGCCGGCAGCTTCGAGTTGTGCCCGGCCGATGCGTGCGTGGTGCCCGACGGTGCGGACCCGGCCACCTTCGCCCCGTTCGCGGTGCGGCCGTCGGTGACCGCCGAGCACCCCCTCGTGACGCGGCTCGAGGCCTTCGTCGCCGAGCAGGGCATCGAGGTCGCGGGCATCGAGTTCATCGAGACCGTCGACGGCCGCCTCGTGCCCTACGACGTCAACACGAACACCAACTACAACCCCGACGTCGAGCGATCGTCGTCGGTGTCGGCCGCCGCGACCCTCGCCGCGTGGCTGGGCGAGGTGCTCGCGGCGGAGTAGGCCGTGACACCCGCCTGACGCGATGGTCAGCCGGTCGTGTCGACGCCCGACACCGAGTCGTACCGGGTGGTCTGACCGAAGGTCGATCCCGTCATCTCGACGGCGAACCGACTGCGGGTCGCATCCGTCGAGTACGACAGCTGTGCGGTGACGGGTAGGGAGACGAGCCGAACACCATCCGCCGTGGTGACGATCACCGGGCTCGACTCGAGCAGGAACAACTGCTCGGGCCACGGACCGGTCCGGCCCGACGACTGCTGCAGCGCGAAGACGAGGGTGCCCGTCGCCCGGCTGAGTTCGGCACGTTCTTCGGACGCGGTCGCAGGCCCTCGATCAGGCACGGGGACCGACACCGGAGGTGCCGCGACGAGCGAAGGCGATTCGGTGGCGATCGGGTCCGACTCGTGGCGTCAGCGCAGGATGCCGCGCTGTCGGGCCGCCGACACCGCAGCCGTGCGCGACGTGACGTCGAGTTTCGAGTAGATGTGCGCGAGGTGCGACTTGACCGTCGGCTCGGAGACGAACAATTGCCGGGCGATCTCGGTGTTCGAGCCGCCTGCCGCGACCGCCTCGAGCACGTCGAGCTCGCGCGGGCTGAGACTGACCTGCGGCGACCGCATGCGGGTCAGCAACCGTGTCGCGATGACCGGAGCGAGGGCGCTCTCACCCGCGGCCGCGGCACGCACCGCCGCGATGAGTTCGTGCGGTGGTGCGTCCTTCAGCAGGTAGCCGCTGGCCCCCGCCTCGACCGCTCCGAGGATGTCGGCGTCCGAGTCGTAGTTCGTCAGGACCAGGACGTAAGGAGGCGCGGGCAGGGCCCGGATGCGCCGTGTCGCGTCCGCCCCGGTATCGGCCTCGCGAGCGCCGAACTGCAGGTCCATCAGGACGACGTCGGGGTTCTCCCGGTCCGCCGCCGCGACGGCTTCGTCGGGCGTCGCGGCCTCGGCCACCACCTCGAGGTCGGGCTCCCCGCCGACGAGGGCGACGAGGCCTGCCCGCACGATCGGATGGTCGTCGGCGATCACGAGGCGGATCACGTTGGCTCCTTCGTCGGGCGTCGCTCTGCGGGCGAGGGCCCGGGGCCCGGTTCGGCACGATCGGCAGGAGACGACGGGTGATCGAGCGCCAGTCCGCCGGTTCCCGGAGGATCGAGAGCGAGTTCGACGGTCAGGATCGTGCCCCGCCCCGGGGACGATCGGAGGGAGAGGGCCCCGCCGAGCTGCTCCACACGCTCGCGGGTGGCCCGCAGGCCGAACGAGTCGCTCGTGCCGCCGTCCGGTACGGATTCCGAGGAGTCGGCGTCGAACCCGCGGCCGTCGTCGGCGACGGTGAACCGTACCGACCGCGAGGCGACGACCAGCTCGATCGTGGCCGTCGACGCTCCGGCGTGTTGCCGGATGTTCGCCATGGCCCCCTGGGCGATCCGCAGCAGGGCCGTCTGCAGGTGCATGGGCAGGACGGGGGAGTCGCCGACCCGGACGATCACTCTCAGCCCGTCGCCCGCCCACTCGGTGTCGGCCATCCGTCGTAAGGCTCCACCGAGCCCGCGTTCGTCGAGTGCGGGCGGGGTCAGATCCCGGATGAACTGGCGCGTGTCGGCCAGGTTCGCCGCCGCCGTCTCGCGAGCGAGCCGAAGGTGCTCGATGCCGGGCCGATCGGGGTCGGCCCGTTCGGCCGCGTGCAGCAGCAACTGGATGCTCGACAAGCCCTGTGCCACCGTGTCGTGGATCTCGCGCGCGAGACGTCCACGCTCGGCCAGAACCCCCGACTCCCGTTCGCTGGCGGCGAGCTGGTCGCGCGTCGCGATCAGTTCGGCCACGAGGCGCTCGCGGTCTACGGCCTCGCGGGAGAGCGCCTGGTAACCCATCCCGATCATCACGGCGACACCCGCTCCGACGACGGGGCCGATCACGCCGCCGACCGTCCAGCCACCGTGAACGCCGAGCGCCACCACGGCGACGGCGGTCGCGAGACCGACCGCGATCGTGCCGCCCTGACGACCCAGCAGATGCAGGTACAGGAAGAACAACGGGAAGACCAGGTACGACGCCTCGGGCGTCAACCAGACGAGCACGATCCACTCGACGGAGACCGCGACGAGCCACATGCCGGTGGACGTCCGGGCCAGGGCACCGAGGGCGTACGTCGCGAGGAACACGAGGGCGAGCACGACCACGACCACGGTGGCGTCGCCGGGAACGAGTGCCGCGCGGCCGATCACGAGGGCGACCAACGAGACCACGAGAACGTGCAGCCCGGTGCGCAGGCCCACGAAGACGGGGGTGAGCGCGGTATGGGCCATGACCGAAAAGCCTACGCCGGTGCCGTGACGCGACCATCGTCCGAAAGGACGACCCGCGCCTCCATCGTTCTCCACCGACGCCTGTGCCGATGGCCGACGCGACCGGGCACGGCCCACGGCGAGAGTGGACGAGGTCGCCCGGACGGGCGATCGGAAAGGACCCCCACCATGTTCGTCGCCCTGCGCGACCTGCGCTTCGCTCGGGGCCGCTTCGCCCTGATCAGCGGGGTCGTGGCCCTCATCACCCTGCTCGTCGGGTTCCTCAGCGGCTTGACCGGCGGCCTCGCCCTGCAGAACGTCTCGGCCGTGCTCGCCCTGCCCGCGGACCGGCTCGTCTTCTCGTCTCCGTCGGACGGGGCGAGCACGGCGAGCTTCACCGACTCGGCCGTCACGGCCGAGCAGATCGACGCCTGGTCGTCGGCAGAGGGCGTCGACTCGGCCCAGCCCCTCGGCATCAGCCAGGGACGTGCCGAGAACGGCTCGAAGCGTGCCGCCGTGGCCGTGTTCGGTGTGCCGGTCGGCTTCGACGATGCCGCCCCCGCGCGATCCGGTCTCGTGACGCTGTCCGAGGGCGCCGCCGACGAACTGGGTGCCGTCGCGGGCGACACCGTGAGCGTAGGAGGCGCGGCCTACCAGGTCGATCGCGTCACCCCCGATGCCTGGTACAGCCACACGCCCGTGGTCACCGTGACCCTCGACGACTGGCAGGCCCAGACCACCGCCCCGGGTGCCGGGGCGGGCGTCACCGCCACCGCCACCGTGCTCGCCGTGACGGGCGACCCGGACTGGACCGCCGTCGCCCGGACGACCGGGACCGTCTCGGAGTCGACGCTCGGCTCGGTGCGCGCCATCGGGTCCTTCACCTCGGAGATCGGCTCGTTGCTGATGATGGTCGCGATGCTCTTCGGCATCTCGGCTCTCGTGATCGGCGCGTTCTTCACCGTCTGGACCATGCAGCGCCAGGGTGACGTCGCCGTGCTCAAGGCGCTCGGCGCGAGCACGCGGTCGCTCGTCCGTGACTCGCTCGGCCAGGCCCTCGTCGTACTCGTCATCGGCATCGGGGTGGGCATCGGGCTCGTCTCGGTCCTCGGGGCCCTCGCCGGCTCGGCCCTGCCGTTCGTGCTCAGCCCGCTCACCACCGTCCTGCCGGGGGTCGTGATGATCGCCCTCGGCCTCGCCGGGGCCGCCGTGGCCTTGCGCGCCGTCACCTCTGCGGACCCCCTCACCGCCCTCGGAGGCAACCGATGATCCGACTCGACGACATCACCCTCACGTTCGCCGACGGCGACAGCCGCGTCACGGCCGTCGACCATGTCTCGCTCACCGCCCACCCGGGCACCGTCACGGGCATCACGGGTCCGAGCGGCTCGGGCAAGTCGAGTCTGCTGGCGGTCGCCGCCACCCTGATCAGGCCGGACTCGGGCCGAGTGTTGATCGACGACGTCGACGCCACGACGCTCTCGCGTGCCGAGGCGTCCGATCTCCGCCGGGATCGCGTCGGCATCGTGTTCCAGCAGCCGAACCTGATCCCGTCACTGACGGCCCGTGAGCAGCTCGAGGTGATGAACGAACTGGGAGCCCGACACTCGAGGGCGCGCCGACGGTCGGCCGCCGCCCGAGCCGACGACCTGCTCGACGCCGTCGGTCTCGGAGACCACCGTGACAAGCGGCCCCACCAGCTCTCGGGCGGTCAACGGCAGCGGGTCAACATCGCCCGGGCGCTCATGAACGACCCGAGCGCCCTGCTGGTCGACGAACCGACCAGCGCGCTCGATCAGCGGCGGGGCGCCGCGATCATCGACCTGATCGTCCGCCTGACGGGCGAGCTCGATACTTCGACGCTGCTCGTCACCCACGATCTCGTGCACCTGCCACGTCTGCACACGACGGTGACGCTCGTGGACGGGGCCCTCGTCGTTGACGGCGACGATCCCTCGGACGCCGTGGCGGCGCACCCGGCGACCGGCGCCTGCATCCGGTCCGCCGCCTCCGCCTGAGTCACGGGACTAGCGGCGGGTAGGAGGCGCGGGCGGCGCCGGCGAGGTCGCGAACGCCCCGGCCGCGAGGGCCGTCAGCACGGCCGCACCGATCGTCACGGGCGCGAGCGGCCCGGCGAACGCCGCGGCGAGCCCGAGCGTCGTGCCGAGACCGACGACGAGCTGGCCGATCAGCAGCAGCCCCAGGCCGAAGCCGGAGCCGAGCAGGCTCACCCTGGCCAGGTCGCGCAGTCGTCGGGCGTCGTCGGCGAGGCGGCGCGTGCTCGGCGTTCCTGGCAGGCCGGCCGAGAGCCGACGTCTCATCCGCACGAAGAGCACCAGCGCGACGACGGTCAGGAGCAGCGGGATCGCACTGCCGATCGTGAGCGCGGTCTGCACGACGCCGAACAGGGCGTCGGTGCCGCCGGGGGAGGGCTGGGTGCTCATCGGACTCCGATCGACTGGGGTGGTTGGGACACGGGCGAGTTCGTCGCCGACGGGCGCCTCCGACGGCCCGGGGACCACGAACTCGCCCGCCCGCGACCCTCACGTGCCGACACACCCGCCGGACACGACGACGCCGACCAGGCGGGAGGCGAGGTCGGCGTCGTGGCCGTGCGGCCGGGTGTCTAGTAGCGGGGCTTGCGGGCGGGCCGCTCGCCACCCTGTGACCGGTCGGGGCGGTCGTCGCGGCGGGGCGCGCCTCCTCGGCGGTCGGGCTTGATCTCGATGAGCTTGCCGCTGATGCGGGTGTCGCTCAGACGGTCCAGCATGTCGCTCGACACGTCGGACGCGAGCTCGACGACCGAGAAGTCGGGACGGATCTGGATCGCCCCGAAGTCGTCGCGGCTGAGGCCGCCCTCGTTCGCCAGGGCGCCCACGATCTGTCGCGGCTCGACGCGGTGGCGACGACCCACCTCGATGCGGTACGCCGTCATCGGCTTCGACGTGCGGGGGCCGCGCTCACGGCGCTCGCCCCGGTCGTCGTCGCGGCCACCGCGCGGGGCACGGTCGTCGCGCTCGCGCAGCGGACGCTCGTCGCGCTGCGGTCGCTCGTCCTTCGGGTCGAGCAGCAGGGGCGTGTCGCCCTGGGCGACCACGGCGAGGGCCGCGGCCACGTCGGCCTCGGGAACGTCGTGGTGCTCGACGTAGTGGCTGATGATGTCGCGGAACGCCGAGATGCGGCCGTCCTGCGAGAGGGCCTCGGTGATCGCGTCGTCGAAGCGGGTGAGTCGGGTGCTGTTGACGTCCTCGACGGTCGGCAACTGCATCTGCGTGAGCGGCTGGCGAGTGGCCTTCTCGATCGCGCCCAGCAGGCGGCGCTCGCGCGGCGTGACGAAGCTGATCGCGGCACCGCTGCGGCCGGCACGGCCGGTGCGACCGATGCGGTGGACGTACGACTCGGTGTCGATCGGGATGTCGTAGTTGACGACGTGGCTGATGCGGTCGACGTCGAGTCCGCGGGCGGCGACGTCGGTCGCGACCAGGATGTCGAGCTTGCCGCTCTTCAGCTGGTTGACCGTGCGCTCGCGCTGCGCCTGGGCGACGTCACCGCTGATCGCGGCGGCCGAGTACCCCCGGGCGCGCAGCTTCTCGGCCAGGGTCTCGGTCTCGCTCTTGGTGCGGACGAAGATGATCATGCCCTCGAAGTTCTCGACCTCGAGGATGCGCGTCAGGGCGTCGACCTTCTGCGGGTACGACACCATCAGGTACCGCTGGGTCGTGTTGACCGAGGTGGTGGTCTTGGCCTTGACCGTGATCTCTTCGGCGTCGTTCAGGTACTGCTTCGAGATGCGACGGATCTGCGGCGGCATGGTGGCCGAGAACAGCGCCACCTGCTTGTCTTCGGGGGTGTCGGCGAGGATCGTCTCGACGTCCTCGGCGAAGCCCATCTTGAGCATCTCGTCGGCCTCGTCGAGCACGAGGTACTTGAGCTCGCTGAGGTCGAGGGTGCCCTTGGCGAGGTGGTCCATGATGCGACCGGGCGTGCCGACGACGACGTGGACGCCGCGGCGCAGGGCGCTCAGCTGGACACCGTAGGCCTGGCCGCCGTAGACCGGCAGGACGTGGACGCCGCGCATGCCGGAGGCGAACTGCTCGAACGCCTCGCAGACCTGCAACGCGAGCTCGCGCGTCGGGGACAGCACGAGGGCCTGCGGCTTCTTGGCCGAGACGTCGAGGCGGGACAGGATGGGCAGGGCGAAGGCCGCGGTCTTGCCGGTGCCGGTCTGCGCGAGGCCGACGACGTCGCGGCCGTCGAGCAGGGTGGGGATCGTGGCGGCCTGGATGGCCGAAGGGGTCTCGTAGCCGATGTCGCGGATGGCCTTGAGGACCTGGTCGCTCAAGCCCAGATCGGCGAACGTCGGCGTCGTGTCGGCTTGCTCTGTGGCGTCGCTCGGGGCTTGCTCGGTGGTGTCACTCATGGTGCAACGGTAGCTTGTCCGAGGCCCCCGTCGCTGCTCCGCCCACCTCGCCCGTGTCGTCGTGTGCTCCCACGGGGCCGGACGCCCGTGGCCGGCATCGATGTCGGCGGCCCGAAGTAGTCTTCTCGACGACCGATCCCGCCCAGCGACACCCGAAGGACGACGTGCAACCGACGTACCGCACCGCCAGCGGTCGGCTCTTCCAGGCCGATTGCCTCGAGGTCCTCGCCGAACTCGACGACGAGTCGGTCGACCTCGTGTTCGCCGATCCGCCGTTCAATCTGGGCAAGGTCTACGGCGCCGGCATCGACGACTCCCTCGACGACGACGCCTACCTCGCCTGGTGTCGTCGATGGATCGCCGAGTGCGTCCGGGTGCTGCGGCCGGGTGGTTCGTTCTACCTCTTCAACCTCCCTCGCTGGAACATCGAACTCGGCCACGTCCTCAACGGCGAGGGCATGACCTTCCGGCACTGGGTCGCCGTCGACATCAAGTACGGCCTGCCGATCCCCAACAAGCTCTACCCGTCGCACTACTCGCTGCTCTACTACAGCAAGGGCAAGCCGTCGCGTTTCGTTCGGCCCCGCCTGCCGATCCAGGTCTGCCGGCACTGCGGCCGCGACATCAAGGACTACGGCGGCCACCGCGGCAAGCTCCACCCCGACGGCATCAACCTGACCGACGTCTGGCTCGACATCCCGCCGGTGCGACACCGGGCGACGAAGACCCGGGGGGCGAACGAGCTCAGCGAGAAGCTCCTCGAGCGCGTGCTGACCATCAGCTCCGAGCCCGGCGACCTCGTCCTCGACCCCTTCGGCGGCTCGGGCACCACGTACGCCGTCGCCGAGAAGATGCACCGTCACTGGATCGGCGCCGAGATCGGTGACGTCCAGCCGATCATCCGGCGGCTCGAGGGCGAGGACGCCCAGGTCGAGTTGCCGGGGCGCGGAGACACCGGGCGTGGGGTGGCTGCCGCCGCCGAGCACTAGCCGTTCGCGGTGGTGGTGCTCGTCGGCGGCGCGTCGGCGCGGACGGGCGTCGACAGGGCGACCCCCGGCAGTCGTGGTGTGTCGCGGTCTGAGAGACGCGGTCGAGCGGACTCCGCCGGTGCCGACACCACGGGGATCGGCGCGGTGGCCCGCGACCACTCGGCAGCGGGCTCGGGGTCGGCCACCGGCTCGGGCTCGGCCGCCGGTCGGACGGTCGTGGGTTCCGCGGCCGCGGTCGGCGGCACGATCACGCTGATCGGCGTCGTGTCGGTGTGGACCGATTGCACCCGCACGCGCTTCGCGCGGCGCAGCCAGCGGCGCGCCCCCGGGGTCGCGAGCAGGCTGCCGAGCACGAGTCCCGCGCCGATCGCCAGCGTCGTCAGCATCGAGAAGACGAAGTCGACCTCGGCCCCGTCGTTGCCGGCCATGAAGTTCAGCAGCGACGACGCGACCGCGAGCGACGGCAGCAGCGACCCGCAGAACGCCGGCACGGCGATGACCGTGGCCGCCGTCCGCAGGCGCGCCGCGGCCACGGTCGAGAGGGCGCCCAACAGGGTCGCGGCGACGAACGTCGCCCCCATCAGGGGCAGCCCGAGATGGCGCAGCGTGAAGAGCGAGAGGTTGCCGACCAGGGCGACGCCGATCGTGATCGGGATCATGCGCGCGGTCGACCCCTGGGCGATCGAGTTGGCCGACGCCGCGGCGAAACTCGAGATCAGCGAGAGCCAGAGCGGCAGCGCCTGCAGCGTGATGTTCGTGGGATCGACCTCGATGTCCACGAACCGCGCCGTGACCGCGAGCCCCGCCGGGATGCCGCAGACCACTCCCGCGACGATCAGCCCGATCACCAGCGCGCGGCCGACCGCCATCGATCGGAAGCCCGAGATCGCGTCCTGGGCCCAGGTGACGATCGTGGGGTGCGGCAGGACGAGGACGACCACGGCCGCGACCATCGCCGCCGCGCCTCCCGGGGTCAGCAGCCCCGCCCAGATGCCGAGCGTGCCGAGCGTCGCGGTCGACGCGGCCTGCAGGCCGATCACGAAGAACTGCGGGATGCCCCTCGCGGTCAGCCCACGACCCGACGCCATGATGCCGATCATCACGACGAAGGCGCCGACGGCGGCCTGCCAGGTGCCCCCGGCCTGCAGGGTCACCGAGACACCGAGCAGGCCCATCGCCAGGTCGGTCAGCCACGACGGCCACCGGGGTGGTGACTTGAGCACCTCGACGAGGCCGGCCACGGCCTCGGTCATGTCACGGTCGTCGTGCAGCAGGTCGTCGACGATCTGGTAGACCCGCGAGAGCCGGTGCAGGTTCGACCCCTCGGCGTAGATGACCCGGGTCTTCACGAGCGGGTTGTGCCCGGCGGGGGCGTACTGGATGGTGATCGCCGTGCCCGTGATGTCGAGCTCGAGCGGGGCGAGGTTCCACTTGGTGCTGACGGCCACGACCGCGACCTCGGTGCTGCGGACGTCGGCCCCCGACGACAACATGACGTCGCCCAGGTCGAGGCAGAAGTCGACGATCTGGCGAGGCGAGTAGAGGTCGCCGCCGATGCCGTGTTCCGGCGTCGTCCCTTCGTAGATCGTGCCGCGCAGCCGAGCGCGGACGTCCCGTAGTTCGTGCTGGTTGACCAGTCGCGACTGCGCCGGGCCCCGGGGCTTGCCCTTCGGCGCCTTGGGCACTCGCGGCGGGCGGGGCCTCACCGGGTTGGGGCGCTCAGGGCGCCTCGCGTCTGACACGCTGACCTCTTCCTCACTCACGACCGGCCGGTCCGGGTCGCCGCCGAGGCGGTCCCGGGCGGACACGTCCGTCGAGTCTAGGAGGCGCGGCGTCGGACGTCCGGGGCAGTCGCGGCGAGCGACCCGGCGGCGCTACGAGGCGTGGTCGGAGTCGTCGTCGTCGCTGCGGTCGACCCGGGGGTCACCGGCCTCGCCGCGGTCCCGTCCGGCGTCGGCCATGTCGTCGCGCCCGCCCGCGAACGGCGACTGCGTCTGCGATTGCGTCTGCGCCACGATGGCCTGCGAGGTCGAACCCAGGATGACCGCGGGGTCGATGCCCTTCTCGTGGGCGAGAGCAGCCGTCAGGCCCGCCGCCAGGCTGCCGCCCGCCGTGCCGAGCGTCGCGACGACGTCCTCCTGCCGAGCGGTGAACGGCTGATCGGTCAACTCGGCGACCACCTCGCGGAGGTTCTCGTCACTGGCCTCGACGGCCTCGGGGTCGCCCTGCGTGATGGCCGCGGCCTGCGACACGACGGCGAGGGCGAGTGCCGCCGCCTCTTCTTCGGGAGTCCGGTCCGTGGGCTCGTGCGTGTCGTGATCCATGGGGCGACCGTACGCTCGGCCCGTCCGGCGGCCTGTCAGGTGTCGTGGCCCGGGGTACGGGCCGGTCCGCCGTCGCGGGAATGCGAGGAGGCGCGCGCGGCTTGGACCACGGATGAGCACCACCGAGACGCCCCAGACCGACAGCACCCAGCCCGCCGCCGGCGGCGACACCCCCGGCACCGCCCTCGTGGTGGGTGCCAGCGGCATCACCGGCACCGCCCTCGTCGAGCAGTTGACGCGCGACGGGTGGGACGTCCTCGCCCTCTCGCGCCGCGCCTCCTCGTCCGACCGGGTGACGGGCATCGCGGCCGACCTGACGAGCGCCGAGAGCCTGCGGACCGCCCTGGCCGACGCGAAGCCGACGCACGTGTTCTTCGCCGCCTGGCAGAAGCGCGACACCGAGGCCGAGAACATCGCGGTGAACGGCGCCATGGTCCGTGACCTGTTGGCCGCCCTCGACCACGCGCCGGTGCGGCACGTGTCGCTCGTCACCGGGCTGAAGCACTACCTGGGCCCGTTCGAGGCCTACGGCACGGGGAACATGCCCGACACCCCGTTCCACGAGGACGAGGAGCGCCTGCCCTACCCGAACTTCTACTACGCGCAAGAGGACGAGCTGTTCGCGGCCGCCGAGCGCCAGGGCTTCACCTGGTCGGTGCACCGCTCGCACACCGTCATCGGGTTCGCCGTCGGCAACGCCATGAACATGGGGTTGACCATCGCCGTGCAGGCCGCGCTGAGCAAGCGCCTCGGCCGCCCGTTCGTCTTCCCCGGCAGCGAGACGCAGTGGAACTCGCTCGTCGACGTCACCGACGCCGGCGTCCTCGCCGAGCAGATGATCTGGGCCGCGACCGACCCGGCCGGTGCCGACGAGCCGTTCAACATCGTGAACGGCGACGTCTTCCGTTGGCGCTGGCTGTGGCCCCGCCTGGCCGGGCACCTCGGCATCGACCCGGAGCTCGTCGAGGGCTTCGAGGGCGAGCCGCGGCCGCTCGAGCAGCAGATGGCGGGTCTCGAGCAGGAGTGGCGCGACCTCGTCGCCGAGCACGGTCTCGCCGAGCCCGAGCTGTCGCGCGTCGCCTCGTGGTGGCACACCGACGGCGACCTCGGCCGCGACATCGAGGTCGTCACCGACATGGGCAAGGCCCGTGACGCCGGGTTCACCCGGTACCGCCGCACCGAGCAGGCGTTCGTCGACCTCTTCGAGCGTTACCGCGCCGAGCGCCTCATCCCCTAGGCACGAGGAGGCGCGGGTCGGCGGCCGAGGAGGCCCGCGGCGGTCGCACGGGCGATGCACAGGGGATGGCCAGGGCCGCACGTCCCGGGCGCCGGTACGGTCGGCGAAAGCGACCCACCCGAGACGGAGCCGACATGACCCGCCCGACCCGCGCCTCCTGCGCCGCCCGCTCCACCGCCTCCCGCCGCCCGGCGACGACGACCGGTGCGACCCGATGAGGGTCACCGACACGAGCGACCTGTGGTGGAAGACCGCGGTCTTCTACAACCTCGACGTCGAGACCTACCTCGACTGGAACGACGACGGGGTCGGCGACCTCGAGGGGCTCGCCCACCGCCTCGACCACCTGGCCGAACTCGGTGTGACCTGCCTCTGGCTCGCGCCCTTCTACCCGTCGCCTCAGCAGGACAACGGGTACGACATCTCGGACTACTACGGCGTCGATCCGCGCTACGGCCACCTCGGCGACTTCGTCGAGGTCGTCCGCACGGCGAAGGACCGTGGCATGCGCGTGATCGTCGACCTCGTCGTCAACCACACGAGCGACCAGCACCCGTGGTTCCAGGCCGCGCGCCGCGACCGCGGCAGCAGGTTCCGCGACTACTACCAGTGGCGCGACGACGTGCCCGACGACCAGCCCCAGAACATGTTCCCCGACGTCGAGGACGGCGTGTGGTCGTTCGACGAGGCGGCCGGCCAGTACTACCGGCACTCGTTCTACTCGCACCAGCCCGACCTCGCGACGGACCGGCAGGCGGTGCGCGACGAGATCGCCAAGGTGATCGGCTTCTGGCTGCAGCTCGGCATCGACGGGTTCCGCGTCGACGCCGTGCCCCATCTCATCGACACCGAGGCCGGAGCCGAGCACGAGTTCTTGCAGGCATTGCGCGGCTACGTCTCACGGCGCAGCGGCAGCGGAATGATGCTCGGTGAGGTCAACCTGCCGTACGACGAGATGGTCGCGTTCTTCGGCGAGGACGACGGCGACGAGCTGACCATGCAGTTCGACTTCGTCGCGAACCAGGCCCTCTACCTCGCCCTCGCGCGGCAGGACGCCTCCCCGCTCGCGGCCGCGCTCGCGGACCGGCCCGCCCTGGCCCGAGGCAACCAGTGGGGCAACTTCGTCCGCAACCACGACGAGCTGACCCTCGACCAGTTGAGCGAGTCCGAGCGAGCCGAGGTCTTCGAGGCGTTCGCCCCGCTCGAGTCGCAGCGCATCCACGGTCGCGGCATCGTGCGCCGGCTGCCCCCGATGCTGGACGGCGACCCCCGCCGGGTCCGCATGGTCTACAGCCTGATGTTCTCGACGCCCGGGGCGCCCGTCCTGTTCTACGGCGAGGAGATCGGCATGGGCGAGAACCCGGCCGTGTCGGGGCGCGGCGCGGTGCGCACGCCCATGCAGTGGACCGACGAGCCGGGTGGCGGGTTCTCGCGCGCCGACAGCGACGACCTGGTCGCGCCCGTCGGGGCCGAGGGATGGGCGCCCGAGCACGTCAACGTCTCGCGGCAGCGCCATGAGCCCGACTCGATGCTGCGCTTCGTCCAGAACCTCATCAGGCACTACCGGGCCTCGCCCGAGATCGGGTGGGGCGAGCTGACCCTGCTCGACTCGGGGCACAGCTGTGTGCTGGCCCACGCCGTCGCCGGCAGCACGGGAACGCTCGTCGCGGTGCACAACTTCGCTCCCGACGGCCGCTCGGTCGATCTCGACCTCGGGGCCCTCGGTCTCGACGACACGGTACGGACCGTCGACCTGCTCGCCGACCTGGCGACGCCCGAGCCGGTGGCCGCCGACGGCCACCTGCGCGTCGAGCTCGAGGGCTACGGGTTCCGCTGGCTCCGCGTGCTGCGGTCGGGCGAGAAGCGGCTCGTCTAGGCGCCCGGGTCGCTCCGCTCGGCTTCGGCGACCGCGTCACTCGGCACCGGCTTCCCGCGTCGTGACAGGAACGTCACGAGCCAGAGGACGATGCCGATCGCGAGCAGGCCGCCGGCGATCGTGTACTGCTCGGCGCCGCGACCGGAGGACACCGGCAGCACGAGCCAGAGGCACGCCACGACGCCGACGATCGGCAGCACCGTGCCCGCTCGGAAGTGCCGGTGCGACACCGTGTCGCGGCGCAGCACGAGGACGACGACGTTCACCAGCGCGAACACCGTCAACAGCAGCAGCGAGGTCGTGCCACCGAGCACGGCCACGATCGGCGACTCGGGCGAGAGCGAGACGTAGCCGATCAGCACGAGGCTGAGTGCGGTCGTGAAGACGATCGACGCCCAGGGGGTCCGGCGCTTCGGGTGCACCCGGCCGAGGAAGCCCGGCAGCACACCCTGCTTGCTCATGCCGTAGAGCAGCCGGCTGGCCATCATCATGTTGATCAGGGCGCTGTTGGCGACGGCGAACATCGAGATGTACGGCAGCAGCTGCCCGATCGGGAAGTCCGGGGCGGCCGTGTTCACCACCGTCACCAGCGGCGTCTCGTTGTCGGCCAGCTCGCCGATCGGGACGATCGCCACCGCGCAGATCGAGACGAGCACGTAGATCACCGCGGTGATGCCGAGGCCGGTCAGCATGACCTTCGGGAAGATCCGGCTCGGGTCCTTGGTCTCCTCCGCCATGTTGACCGAGTCCTCGAAGCCGACCATCGCGAAGAACGCGAGTGACGTCGCCGTGCTGACGCTCAGCAGCAGCGACTTGTCGCCCGGTGTCTCGAACAGCACGACCTGCCCCCAGTCGGCGTTCCCGCCGGCGATGAACCAGAATCCGATCAGGATCACCATGACGAGGCCCGAGAGCTCGATCAGGGTGAGGACCACGTTCGCCTTGACGCTCTCGCTCACGCCGCGGAAGTTGACGGCCATCACGAGCAGCATGAAGGCCATCGCGATCAGCATCACGACCGAGTTCGACAACTCGACGCCGAGGCCAGCCGCCAGGTTGGCGGCGAACGCCCGCGACGCCGTCGACGCGCTCGTGATGCCCGAGCACATCACCACGAAACAGACGATGAACGTCACGAAGTGGATGCCGAACGCCTTGTGCACGTAGAGCGCCGCGCCCGCGGTCTGCGGGTACTTCGTCACGAGCTCGAGGTACGAGAACGCCGTCACCAGCGCCACGGCGAACGCGATGAGGAACGGCAGCCAGGCCGCGCCGCCGACCTCGGCCGCGACCTGCCCGGTGAGGGCGTAGACGCCTGTGCCCAGGATGTCGCCGACGATGAAGAGCAGCAGCAGCTTCGGGCCGATTGCCCGCTTCAGCTCGGTGGGACTCTCGCCCGTGTCGGTCGTGGGCGGTTGCGCCTGGTTCGCGGACCGCGGGTTCGGGGGCTGCTGGTTCGTCGTCGACATGCTGACCTCCGGGGCGCATCGGTGTGTCTCGGGCGTTCCGGTCATCTTGCTCCGGTCGTCGCGGCGACGGAAGAGGCGGCCGGACATCGTCACGACCCCGAAACGTGGACGGGCGTCCGCCCGACGGCGAGGAGGCGCGGGCCGGCACCCGAGGACGCAGGCGGTTCCCGGGCCACGAGACGTACCCTGAGTCCATGTCGGTCCGCCTGTCCCCGCCCGAGTCGTCGACGCCCGGCCCCGCCCCGACGCCCGCCCCCACCGACCCGATGACCCCCCGCGCCGCCGGCCTCTGGTCCACGCTCGCCGGCGTCGTGTCCATGGCCGCGTTCCTCGCCGCCGCCGAGATCGTCGCGCTCGCGACCGGCCCGACCGGCAGCCCCCTCTTCGCCGTCGGCTCGGCCGTCATCGACCTCGCCCCTGCCGGCGTCAAGGACGCGATGGTCTCGCTGTTCGGCACCGGCGACAAGGTCGCGCTCTTCGTGCTGATGGGCGTGCTGCTCGTCGTCATCACCGGAGCGGCCGGATACGGCGAGTACCGCCGCCAGCCGATCGGCAAGATCGCCTTCGTCGCGGGTGGGGCGCTCGCCGTGGTCGCGGTCCTGACCCGTGCGGACGCCGGCCAGGTGGACGCCATCCCGAGCCTCGTCGGCACCTTCGTGGCCGTGCTGCTGGTGGACAAACTGGCCTCGCGCCTCCGTCGTTGGGTCCGCTCGACGTCACCGGGGTGGGCCGAGCAGGCGCAACCGGTGCCGCCGCTGCGCGGGCCGGGCCTCGAGCGTCGGTCCTTCCTGACCTACACGGTGGTCGCCGGCGTGGCCGCGGTCGTGGTCGGCACGGGGGCGCGCGTGGTGAACGCGGGCCGCGCGAACGCGGCGGCCCTGCGGCGTGCCCTGACGTTGCCGCGCGCGAGCGTGACCGAGGCCGCGGTACCGGCGGGCGCCTCCTTGGACGTCGAGGGCCTCACTCCCTACGTCACACCCGACGCCGACTTCTACCGCATCGACACCGCCCTGCAGGTGCCGTCGATCGATCCGGCCGAATGGAGCCTGCGCATCCACGGCCTGGTCGACCGCGAGGTGTCGATCTCGTTCGACGAGCTGCTGGCCCTGCCCCTCGAAGAGCACATGGCCACCCTCAGCTGCGTCTCGAACGACGTCGGCGGCGACCTGATCGGCAACGCGCTCTGGCTCGGCTACCCGATCCGCTCATTGCTCGAGCGCGCGGGCCCGAACGGCGGCGCCGACATGGTGTTGTCGCGCAGCATCGACGGCTTCTCGGCCGGCACGCCACTCGACGTGTTGCAGGACGACGGCACCGACGCGCTGCTCGCGGTCGGCATGAACGGCCGGCCGCTGCCGATCGAGCACGGCTTCCCGGTGCGGATGGTCGTGCCGGGCCTCTTCGGCTACGTCTCGGCGACGAAGTGGGTCGTCGAGATGGAGGTCACGCGCTTCGCCGACGCCGAGGGCTACTGGACGCCTCGCGGCTGGGACGCTCTCGGACCGGTCAAGCTCGAGTCTCGTATCGACGTTCCCCGCGACGGGGGATCGGTGGACGCCGGGACGGTCTCGATCGCCGGGGTGGCCTGGCAGCCGCACACCGGGGTCGAGGCGGTCCAGGTGCGGATCGACGGGGGCTCGTGGCTCGACGCGACGCTCGCCGACTCGGTCTCGGCCGACACCTGGCGGCAGTGGGTCTACCGCTGGGACGCAGCGGCGGCCGGGTCGGGGTCGCACACCATCGACGTCCGGGCCCAGGGCGCGGACGGCACCTGGCAACGCGAGGAGTACGTCCAGCCCGCTCCGAACGGGGCCGAGGGGTGGCACCGCGTGACGGTCGACGTCGCCTGACCCGGCGGACGAGGAGGCGCGGGTGCCAGGGTGGGAGGTCGCGGCCCGTCCGCCGCGCGGCCCGCTCCCGGGGCCGCCGCCCGATCGAAGGAACCCCCATGTCGACCACCGTCCACCTCGAACTGCACGTCGACCCCGCCCGGCTCGACCTCGCTCACGAGATCGCCCGCGAGACCCTCGTCGCCACCCGCGCCTGGCCCGGCTGCGAGGGGCTCGAGGTGCTGATCGACGACGCCGACCCGTCGGTCATGATCGTCGTCGAGACCTGGGCCTCGTCGGCCGACCACGACGCCTACGTCGCCTGGCGGGCCACGCCCGACGGGGTCAACCGCCTGCCCGAGGTGCTGCTCGCCCCGCCGACCACCCGCACCTTCGCCGAGACGGTCTCGCTGAGCTGAGGCCCGGCCCGGCCCGGCTCAGGCGTCGAGCAGGCCCCGGATGTCGTCGGCCGTGAGCGCGGCGCTGAAGACGGCGTCGTCGTCCATGACGGCGTCGAAGAGTCGTGACTTCTGTGCCTGCAGGGCCAGGACCTTCTCCTCGATGGTGTCGTTGGCGATCATCCGGTAGACCATGACGTTGTCGGTCTGGCCGATGCGGTGCGTTCGGTCGACGGCTTGTGCCTCGGTGGCCGGATTCCACCACGGATCGAGGATGAACACGTAGTCGGCTTCGGTGAGGTTGAGCCCGAATCCGCCGGCCTTCAGGCTGATGAGGAACGCCGGCGCGTCGCCCGTCTTGAACCGTTCGATGACCTCGCCTCGTCGCCTGGTCGACCCGTCGAGGTACTCGTAGGCGACGCCGCGCCGTTCGAGCCGGGCGGCGACCTTGTGCAGGAACGTCGTGAACTGGCTGAAGACGAGGGCTCGGTGCCCCTCGGCGACGACGTCGTCGAGTTCGTCGAGCAGCTGGTCGAGCTTGGCCGACGGGACGTCGGCGTAGGCCTCGTCGACGAGCGAGGCGTCGAGCGAGAGCAGTCGCAGCAGGGTGAGCGACCGGAACACGATGAACCGGTTGCGGTCGAGATCGTCCATGAGGCCCAGGAGTTTCTGTCGTTCACGCTGCAGGAAGGCGTCGTAGAGGTCGCGGTGCGCGGGGTCGAGGTCGACGCGCAGCAGCTGCTCCTGCTTGGCCGGCAGGTCGGAGGCGACCTGTTCTTTCGTGCGGCGCATCATCACCGGTCGGATGCGCTTCCGCAGCTTCTGCAGCAGGTCGGGCGCCTCTCCCGTGGCGATCGGCTTGACGTAGTCGTCGGCGAACCGGACGCTGCTGCCGAGCAGCCCGGGCGCCACCACGTGCAGCAGCGACCACAGGTCGGTGAGGCTGTTCTCGAGTGGTGTGCCGGTGATCGCGAGCTTGAACGGAACGTCGAGATCGACCGCGCAACGGTGCGCCTGCGATGCGCGGTTCTTGACGAACTGCGCCTCGTCGAGGATCAGCCCGGCCCAGCGTTCGGCCTGGTACGCGGCGAAGTCGAGGCGGAAGAGCGCGTACGAGGTGACGACGACGTCGGCTCCCTGGGCGAGGTCGTGCACCGAGCCGCGCCCACCCTTCGCCTGGGTGGCGGTCACGGCGCGGACGGTCAGGCCCGGGGTGAACCGCGAGGCCTCGGCCACCCAGTTCGAGACGACCGACGTCGGGGCGACGACGAGGAACGGCGCGGGACGGGTGCTCGGCCCCTCCGACCCGGCAAGGGCCGCGGCCGTGCGGGCACCGGCCCGGGCGGGGTCGTCACCCACGCGGGACCGTTCGACCTCGCGCACGTGCGCCACCAGCGCCAGCGTCTGCAGCGTCTTGCCGAGCCCCATGTCGTCCGCGAGGACGCCACCGAGCCCGTGCTCGTGCAGGAAGGCCAGCCAGGCGAACCCCTCGTGCTGGTACGGGCGGAGGGTCGCGTCGACCGTGGCCGGCACCGGGGTCGCGGTGGCGGCCTCGAGTCCGCCCGAGTCGGCGAGGGCCAGGAGCCCGCCGACGGCCTGCTGCCACGCGGCCGAGGGGATGGTCTCGTCGGCGAGGTCGTCGAGCTCGGACCACAGGCTCGCCTGGTAGCGGTTGATGCGGGGGGCGACCTGCCATTCGTCGAGAGCCGACGCCTCGTCGATGAGCCTCTTGAGCTCGTCGAAGGCCGGGTGGTCGAGGGACAGGTAGGAGTGGTCGACGAGCAGCAGTTTCTTGCGCCCCTTCGCGAGGGCGGCGATGAGGGGCGTGAAGGGGACCGTGCGCCCCTCGACCGTCACGAACACGCCGAGGTCGAACCAGTCGCGCTTGTCGGTCGGCATCGTGGTGATGGTCAGTCGGGGCTCGTCGGTCAGCTCGCGGTAGTCGGGTCGCGTGCCGACGAGGTCGACCCGCAGATCGGGTCGCGCCTCGAGGGTCGGGAGCGTCCCGGTCGCGAACTCGGCCGCCGTCACCCCCGTCAGCACCTGGTCGCGGGGGACGACGTCGAGGTCGCCCAGGTCGGGGAGGGGCGAATGCGCCGTGAGCGGCCGCTTCGCCCCGTCGATCGTCCACCCCCAGGACAGACGGATCGTCTGCCCCTTCTCGAATCCGACCGTCAGCGTCAGCACGGGGGGCACGGTCGTCGGGAACTCGATCGACGCGTCCGAGCTGACGACGTCGACGCGTCGGCGCAACGTCGGGTAGTAGTCGCGCAAGAACTCGTCGGAGTCGGCTGCCGGGACGACCACCTCGGGTGTGACGGTCACCAGCCGCCGCTGTTCGTCGTCGAGTGGGGCCACGGTCGGCGCGAGGGTGAACGTCAGCACAGGTTCGCGGGCGATGCACCACACGCCGTGGTCGGCGATCACGCCGGTCGACTCGGCCCGACGGGCCACGCCGTCGACGGTGACCCCCGCGGTCAAGACCACCGAGCCGTCGTCACCGCGGACGGCGTCGACCGTGACGCGGGCCTCGTCGCCGACGACGACGTCGGTCGAGCGCTTGCCCGTCACGAGCGAGATGCCGAGGCGCTCGGCCTCGGCCAGCAGCGGCCAGAGGAGCGGGCTGGCGAAGTCGTCGACGATGAGCCAGTCGGCGTCGCCGGGCGTGTAGGTCGAGACCGCGGACCGGTGCAGGGCCGCGAACTGGCCGAACCACGCGTGCTGTTCGGGCTCGATGGCGAGCCGGTTGAGCTGGTACGGCAGCGACGACCAGGTCAGGTTGCCCCGCACCCAGTTGCCCGTGCCGCTGAGGGTGACCGGCCGTACCCCCAGCCGCTGCACGGTCGGTCCGCCCTGCCGTCGGGCGGAGGGCGCGACCGCTCGCCCCCGGGTCGAGTGCGCCCGGTCGCGCAGGTCGAACAGCAGGCCCATGCGTGTCGTCCGGGCCGAGGAGGTGCGGCTCGGCCGCCCGATCGCCCCCACCGTCGACCGCCAGTCGCCCCCGCCCGTGCCGGGTCGTGCAGCGCCCAGCGCGGTCACGCCCCCGGTCCGCAGGTCGTCGGCGGAGGGAGAGGGCGCGCTGCGGTCTGCCACGGCCCGGGAATTGCTCTGCAGCAGCGTCGCCGCGACGTGCTTGCAGTCTGCGCCGATCGGGCAGCTGCACCGGCTGGCGACGGGCCTGCTGTATTCGCCGCGGGTCGCGCGCAGGTCGACGACGACCTGGTAGGGCGTCGCCTCGGCGCCCTGGACGGTGCCCTCGAGGCGTTCGTCCGCCGGGTGCCACACGGTGCCGAGCACGGCGCCGTCGCGGACGTACTCTTTCGCCCGGTTGAAGGCGCGGGGCCCGACGAGCCGGATGACGTCGACGGCGTCGACGAGGGGTACGAGGGTGGTGTGGACGGGGCCGTCGGCGTCGCGCGCCGCCGTGCCGCCATCGGGGACGAGTCCACCGTGCACGTCGAACTCGTCGCCCAGGTCCATGTCGCCCATGATGTCAGCCACCACCGACAGCTCGAGCACCGTCCACAGGCGGTGCCACCGTCCCCAGGAGCGGACGACACGTCCGGGGCCTCGTCCCCAGGCCACCCGCCGTCCACACCCCGATCGCGTGGCTAGGTGTGCGGGCGGAGCGGTGCCACACTTGACCCGTGCGGTTCACCCCGCACCACACTCGTCGGCGCAGCAGCTGGCTCGCACCACCCCCGCCCGTCCCGTCGCCCCGCCCCATCGCCTTGCCCCGCAACGTTCCCGCCTCACCGGCATCGGGCCGTCGTCGCCCCGGTGCCGCTCACCCTGCCCCCACGCTCGAAGGGATCGGCACCCCGTGTCCTCCACCACGCCCCGCGACGCCTCGCGACTCGCCCACCTCGACGCCCTCCTGTTCGACCTCGACGGCGTCCTGACGCCGACCGCCGAGGTCCACATGCGTGCCTGGTCCCGCCTCTTCGGCGAGTACTTCGCCGCGCACGACCTCGCGCCCTACACCAAGGACGACTACTTCGAGCACGTCGACGGCCGCCCCCGCTACGACGGCGTCCGCGCGATGCTCGCCGCCCGCGACGTTGTGCTGCCCGAGGGCTCTCCGGACGACGGCCCCGACGCCGACACCGTCTGCGGCCTCGGCAACCGCAAGAACGCGGCCTTCGCCGCCGAGCTCGCCGAGAACGGAGTCACGCCGTACCCGGGGTCGGTGGCCTTCCTCGACCGGGCCATCGCCGAGGGCGTCCGCGTCGCCGTGGTCTCCAGTTCGCGCAACGCCGTGCCGGTGCTCGAAGCCGCCGGCCTCCGCGACCGGTTCGACGTCATCGTCGACGGTGTGGTCGCGGCGGCCGAGGGCATCGTCGGCAAGCCCGCGCCCGACACGTACCTCGAGGGCGCTCGCCGACTCGGCCTCACCGCGGACGACTGCGTCGTCGTCGAAGACGCCCAGTCCGGCGTCGAGGCCGGTCGCCGGGGTGCCTTCGGTCTCGTGCTGGGCGTCGACCGCGGCACGGGCGCGCAGACCCTGCTCGACTTCGGCGCCGACCTCGTGGTCGACGACCTCGGCACGTTGGTCGAGGCGCTCGACCGAACCCGCGCCTCCTCGGCTCCGAACCCCGGCCAGGCGACACCGGACACCCCCTCGACCAGCAGCAGCACCACCGGCACCACGGAGGCACAGTCGTGAACCACATCACGTCCGACCCGCTCGACCGCTCGCGGTTCCCCGTCGACGAGTGGGCGTTCGTCGAGGACGAGTACATCCAGGGCGACGAGGGCCTCACCGAGACCGTGTTCGCGGTCGGCAACGGTTACCTCGGGCTGCGCGGCAACCCCGACGAGGGTCGTGGCGGGCACTCGTTCGGCACCTTCGTCAACGGGTTCCACGAGACCTGGCCCATCCGCCACGCCGAAGAAGCCTTCGGCTTCGCCCGGGTCGGCCAGACGATCGTCAACGTGCCCGACGCGAAGGTGATCCGCCTCTACGTCGACGACGAGCCCTTCGTGCTGTTCGAGGCCGACATCCTGCGCCACACCCGACGCCTCGACTTCCGCGACGGCGTCCTCATCCGCGAGATCGACTGGCGCACGCCCTCGGGCAAGCGGGTCCTCGTGACGAGCCGTCGCCTGGTCAGCTTCGAGGACCGTCACCTCGTCGTCATCGAGTACGAGGTCACGATGCTCGACTCGTCGGCGTCGTTGCTGATCTCGAGCCAGATCCTCAACCGCCAAGACCTGGGCGACCAGTACCACGCCGGCATGCGCGCCGCGGCCGAGGCGTTCGACCCCCGCAAGGCGGAGTCGTTCGACGACCGCGTCCTGCAGCCCGTGCTGAAGCGCAACGGTGGCACGCGGGCCGTGCTCGGCTACCGCACGACGAACTCGGGCATGACCATCGCGGTCGGCGCCGAGCACCGCATCGAGACCGACGCCGAGTGGGACCAGTCCTCGCAGATCGACGACGACATCGCCAAGCACGTCTACCGGGTCAAGGCGCAGGCGGGCCAGAAGGTCCGCCTGGTCAAGACCGTCAGCTACCACACGAGCCGCGGCGTGCCCCCGCGCGAGCTGGCCGACCGCTGCGACCGCACCCTCGACCGGGCGGCCGAGACGCCGACGGCCGAGATCTTCGACCACCAGCGCGCCTGGCTCGACGACTTCTGGCAGCGCAGCGACGTGCAGGTCGCCGGGCAGCCCGAGATCCAGCAGGCCGTCCGCTGGAACCTCTTCCAGCTCGCGCAGGCCACCGCACGCACCGACGGCCAGGGTGTGGCGGCCAAGGGCGTGACGGGGTCGGGCTACGGCGGGCACTACTTCTGGGACACCGAGATCTACGTCCTGCCTTTCCTCACGTACACGTCGCCGAACGTCGCACGCAACGCCCTGCGCTTCCGGCTCGGCATGCTCGACGCCGCCCGCGACCGCGCCGTCGAGCTGAACCAGCGAGGCGCCCTCTTCCCATGGCGCACCATCAACGGGCTCGAGTCGAGCGCCTACTACGCGGCAGGCACGGCGCAGTACCACATCGACGCCGACATCAGCCATGCGCTCAGCCAGTACGTCCAGGCGACGGGCGACGAGGACTTCCTGCAGCGCGGTGGCGTCGACATCCTCGTCGAGACCGCCCGTCTCTGGGCCGACCTCGGTTTCTGGCGCTCGAACGGCGACCAACGGTTCCACATCGACGGGGTCACCGGGCCCGACGAGTACACGACCGTCGTCGACGACAACCTCTACACGAACGTCATGGCACGGGCGAACCTGCGGGCGGCCGTCCGGGCGGTCACCCGCCTGAAGGACGACTCACCGGTCGCGTTCGACCGCATGGTGGCCCGCCTCGGTCTCGAGGAGCACGAGATCACGGGCTGGCAGCTCGCCGCCGAGGCCATGCACATCCCGTACGACGACCACCGCGGCATCCACCCGCAGGACGCCCAGTTCCTCGACAAAGAGCTCTGGGACCTCGAGGCCACCCCGGCGAACAAGCGTCCGCTGCTGTTGCACTACCACCCGCTGGTGATCTACCGGTTCCAGGTGCTCAAGCAGGCCGACGTCGTGCTCGCGCTGTACCTGCAGGGCGACGAGTTCACGCCCGAGCAGAAGCTGCGCAACTTCGAGTACTACGACGCGCTGACCACGGGCGACTCCACCCTGTCCGGCGTCGTGCAGTCGATCATCGCGGCCGAGGTGGGCCACCACCAGCTGTCGCAGCAGTACTTCCTGTCGTCTCTGTACGTCGACCTGGCCGACCTGCACAAGAACACGTCCGACGGCGTGCACGTCGCGTCGACCGGTGGCATCTGGAGCGCGCTCGTCAACGGCTACGGCGGCATGCGGGACTGGCTCGGTTCGATCACCTTCGACCCGCGCCTGCCGGCCGACTGGGACGAGCTCTCGTTCCGCGTCTCCGTCAAGGGCAGCCGCCTGCGGGTCGACCTCGCCCAGCACGAGATCGTCTTCACGATCGAGACGGGCGACACGGTGACGGTGTCCGTCCGCGGTGACGAGGTCCGGGTGACTCCCGACGCGCCGGTACGGGTCGCCCTCGACGGTCAGGGCCCGCGCATCACGACGCGCGTCCCGACGACGAGCGACCTGCGGGGCCTCATGCGCGCCGACGGCTCGGTCATCACGGCGTCGATCCCGACGATCAGCGTCGACCGCTACGACGAGGACGAAGCCGCGTCCTGACCGACGCGACGCCCGTCACCCGGACGACCCGCGCCTCCCCGGCCCCGAGGGGCTGAGGAGGCGCGGGTCGTCTGTGCGAGGGGGTCGCGTCAGTGCACCGGAACCGGCGCGTCGACGGCGGGCGAGGCCGCGGCGTCCACGTCGTCGGACCGCGGCACCCGGCGGCGGAAGAGCAGGGCCGCCACGACCGCGCCGACGGCGAAGAACCCGGCTCCCCACCAGTAGGCCGTCGCGTAGCCGGTGACGGCGGCCTCGGCCGCGACGGCTCCGGTCGCGGGCAGGTGGTCGGCGACGTAGTTCGCGGCGGCCGTCGCCGCCAGCGTGTTCAGCAGAGCCGTGCCGATCGATCCGCCGACCTGCTGGCTCGTGTTGACCATGGCCGAGGCGACGCCCGCATGACCACGGTCGACGCCGCGCGTGGCGGTCTGGATCGACGCGGGCATGATCGAGCCCATGCCGAAGCCGAGCACCATCAGGGCCGGCAGCACGGTGGCGGCGTACGTGCTCTCGAGGTCGAGTCGGGTGAGCAGCAGCATGCCGATCACGCCCAGGGTCATGCCGAACGGCACCATGATCTTGGGCCCGAAGCGCGGCACGAAGACGTTCGTCGACAGCTGGGCCGCGAGCACGAGCATCGCGATCATCGGCAGGAAGGCCAGGCCGGTCTTCGTCGGCGTGTAGCCGAGCGAGGTCTGCAGGTAGTAGGTCACGAACAGGAAGATGCCGAACATGCCGGCGCCCGCGATCGTCACGGACGTGTAGGCGGCCCCACGGTTGCGGTCGAGCACGATGGACAGGGGCAGCAGCGGGTGTTCGGCACGGCGCTGCCACGCGACGAACGAGGTGAGCAGCACGACGGCTGCTGCCAGGAACCCCCAGGTCAGGGGCGAGTCCCACCCCTGGGTCTCGGCGTTCGAGAACCCGTAGACGAGTGAGAACAGGGCGCCGGAGACGAGCAGCGTCCCGGGCACGTCGAGCTTCGGGCGGGCGCCGGTGCGTGTGACGTGCGACACGAAGATCGCGGCTCCGACGATCGCGACGGCGGCGATGACGACGTTGATGTAGAGGTTCCAGCGCCACGAGGCGTACTGGGTCAGGAATCCGCCGAGCAGCAGGCCGATGGCCCCGCCCGCCCCGGCGATCGCACCGAAGACGCCGAACGCGCGGGCGCGCTCCTTCGGGACGGTGAAGGTCGTCGTCAGCACGGCCAGGGCGGTCGGGGCCAGCAGCGCGCCGAACGCCCCCTGCAGGGCGCGGGCGAAGACGAGCAGCCCGAAGGTGCCGGCCGCGCCGCCCAGGGCCGAGGCCAACGCGAAGCCGACCAGGCCGATGATGAACGTGCGCTTGCGGCCGATCAGCTCGCTGACTCGGCCGCCGACGAGCAGCAGGCTGCCGAAGGCGAGTGAGTACGCGGTGATGATCCACTGCCGGTCGCCGTCCGAGAACCCGAGGTCGGTCTGTGCGGCGGGCAGCGCGATGTTCACGACGGTCGAGTCGAGGACGACCATCAGCTGGGCGAGGGCGACGGTGGTGAGGGTCCACCAGCGCCGTGACGACGCCGGGGTGGGGGAGGACGAGGAGGCGCGGGTCGCGCCGTCAGGGGAGGTGGAGGCCTGAGACATGGGCGCGAGCATATACGAGTCTCGTCAGTTTCGGATACAGGCAGTTTCGTAAACATCCGATGTAGAGTCACCCCATGACCGACAGGGAAGGCGTGGCGACGACGCCCGCCGAGACCGTCCTCGCGGCACCCCGGCGACCGGGTCGCAAGCGCGACCACAGCCGCGACCCCGAGATCCTCCGCTGCACCATCGACGTGCTCGCCGAGACCGGCTTCGAGGGCATGACCATCGAGATGGTCGCCGCCCGTGCCAAGGCGGGCAAGGCCACGCTCTACCGCCGCTGGGCCTCGAAGGGCGAGCTCGTGGTCGACGCGGTGGCCTGCCTCAAGCAGGGCGCCGTCGACCTCGACGGTCTGCCCGACACCGGGACGCTGCGCGGCGACCTCGTGGCGATGATCAAACCGCACAGCATCGACGACGCCGAGAAGAAGATGCGGGTCATGGCGGGTGTCGTCACGATGCTCTCGACGACTCCCGAGCTGGCCGAGGCCGTCGACGCCGCGATCGTCCAGCCCCGCGCCGAGGCCAACCGGTTGCTGCTGCGCCGGGCCCTCGAGCGAGGCGAGATCGCGGCCGACACCGACATCGAGGCGCTCGCCCTGGTCACCCCGTCGATGGTGTCCTACCGCGTGCTCGTCCTGCGCAAGCCGGTCGATCGCGACTACCTCGTCGGGCTGATCGACGGCGTGCTGCTGCCCGCCGCGGGGGTGCGCCAGACCGCTCGGGCATGACTCCGGTGCGGACCGGCGCCGCGCCTCCTCGTGTTCCGATCGTGTGAATTCCTCATGAAGCGGGTGGTGTGACCCGGGCTCGCCCGTACTGTGCAGGCATGAGCGCAGAGCTGACGCTGGGGGCGGAAGAAGAGCTCCACCTGATCGACCTCGGGACGAAGCGCCTGTCGGCCCGGGCGCCCCACCTGCTGGCCCGGCTGCCCGCCGACCGCTACGGTGCCGAACTGCAGCGCACGACGGTCGAGACCAACGTCCCGGTCGTGACCACGCTCGACGACCTGCGCCGCGAGATCTTGACGCTGCGACGCGACCTGGTCGAGGTGGCCACGGCCGAGGGGCTCGCGATCGGCGCGGTCGGCACGGCCCCGCGCAGCGAGTTCGCCGATTTCGAGCTGACCACGACGGGTCGCTACGGCCGCATGCACGAGCAGTACCGGCTGCTCGTCGACGAGCAGCTCATCTGCGGCCTGCAGATCCACGTGGGTGTCTCCGACCGCGATCTCGCCGTGCGGATCGCCGGCCGCATCGCCCCCGTGCTGCCGGCCCTGCTCGCGCTGAGTGCCAGCTCGCCGTACTGGAACGGGCAGGACACCGGCTACGCGAGCATCCGTTCGATCATCTGGCAGCGATGGCCGAGCGCCGGGGCGACCGGGCCGATGGCCGACGCCGCCGAGTACGACCGACTGCTCGCCGATCTGATCGACACGGGGGTGATCGCCGACAGCAAGATGGCCTACTTCGACGTCCGACCGTCCAGCCACGCGCCCACCCTCGAGCTGCGTACCTGCGACGCCTGCCCGCTGGTGGACGACGCCGTGCTGATCGCCGGGCTCTACCGCGCCGCCGTGCGTCGGGCCGAGACGGACATCGAGGCCGGCCGCCCCGCCGAGCACCGGGCCGCTCCGCTGCACCGTGCCGCGATGTGGCAGGCGGCGCGCGGCGGGCTCGGCGGCGAGCTGCTCGACCTCGAGCAGCACCCCTCGCGGCTGCCCGCGGCCGAGGCCGTCCGTCAGCTCGTGGCCCGGCTACGCCCTCAGCTCGAGGAGTTCGGCGACTGGCAGACCGTGAACGACCTCGCCGAGGCCACGCTCGCCCGAGGCAACTCGGCCGATCGGCAGCGCGCCGCCTTCGCCGAACGGGGTCGACTCGACGACGTGGTCGACCTCGTCGTCCGCGAGACCCACGGCCCCGCCGCCGGGCCGGACGCGTCGTCGCCGACCCTCGTGGGGTACCGGTTCCGCGCCGGCGACGAAGCGATCGGCCCCGGCCTGAACCCCCGGTCGGCCTACCGCGAGATCGCCGGGTTCTTCCGACAGCTCGACGCGACCGAGGCCCATGCCCGGGGCGACGCCCGAGACGCCTGGTGCGAACGGGACGGACCGGGGTTCGGCGTGGACGGTGACCACCGGGCCTTCCGGTGCGACCTCGTGCCTCGCATCGTGACACACCACGAGTGGAGCCTGCTCGCGGCAGGGCTCACGCAGCGGGCCCGGGCCGTCGAGTCGTTCCTCCGCGACGCGTACGGCGGGCGCCGCATCGTCGCGGACGGAGTGCTCGGTCACGAGCAGGTCGTCGGCGCGGCGGGCTGGCGGGACGAGGCCACGCGACTGCCGGCGGACGCGGTGCGGGCCGCGGTGCAGGGTTTCGACCTGGTGCGCGACGAGCTGGGTGGCTGGCGCGTGCTCGAGGACAACGTGAGGTCACCCAGTGGTGCCGCGTTCTCGATCGCGGCACGGCGGGTGCTCGACGAGGTGGTGCCGGACGCTCCGCGGCCGGCGGGGCTGCTCGACCCGACGAGCGTGTTCGCGGTGCTGCGGGCGACCGTGTTGGCCCACGCCGCGCCTCCTCGGGTCGGCGAGGACGCGGCGCGCGAGCCCGTCGGCGCGGTCCTCAGCGAGGGCCCGACGAGCTCGGCCTGGTACGAGCACCGCACGCTGGCCGAGGGTGCCGGGCTCTCGCTGCTGCAGGCCGACGACGTCGAGGTGCGGGAGGCGCGGGTCGTCGACCGCAGGACCGGCGCCGTCGTCGACGCCCTCTACCTGCGCCTCGACCGCGAGGTGGTCGACGTGCACGCGCCGCACGACCCGTTGCTCGGCGAGCACCTGATGGACGTGGCGGCGGCGGGCGGTGTCGTGCTGGTCAATGCCCCCGGGAACGGGCTCGCCGACGACAAGGCGATGTACTGCGCGGTGCCCGACCTGATCTGGTACTACCTGGGCGAGCGCCCGTTGCTCGAGTCGGTGCCGACCTATCGGCCGGGCGATCCGGCCGAACGGCTCGCGGTGCTCGACCGGGTGGGCGAGCTCGTCACGAAGCCGGTGGGCGGCGAGGGCGGTCGGGGTGTGCTGATCGGACCCTCGGCGAGCGCCGCGGTCGTGGCCGAGCGGCGGGCCGAGATCGCCCGCGACCCGGCCGGCTGGGTCGCGCAGGAGGTGGTGACGTTGTCGTCGCACCCGACCCTGACCTCGAGCGGGCTGCAGCCGCGGCACGTCGACCTGCGCTGCTTCGTCTACCTGACCGGCACGGGCGAGGGCGAGAGCGTGCTGGCCGACCTCGGCCTGACCCGCGTGGCGCCCGAGGGCAGCCTGATCGTCAACTCGTCGCAGGGTGGGGGCGCGAAGGACACCTGGATCGTCGGCGAGGCGTCCGAGCCGCCCGACCCATCCGCCGCCGCGGCACCCGCGGACGGCACCGCGTCTCGTGCACGACACCGCGACTAGTCCCGGTGCGGCGCCCGACACGCGGTGCGACGGGGGCCGGAGGCGCGGTGACGGCGTCGGTCAGAAGGGCCCGGCCGCCTTCGCGACGGCCTCGAACAGAGCGGTCGTGTCGTCGTCGCGGCGCTTGACCGACGTGCCGATCGTGCCAGCGGGGGAGTGGATCTCGGCCGAGACGCGGCTGCCCTTGTCGGACGCGGCGAAGTCCAGCCGGACGGCGTCCGCGTCGCTCGCCGAGGCCGAGCGACGCAGCAGCGTGGCACCCGTCTCGTCGGCGTCGCTCAGCGAGAACGTGGGGCTCGCCTGCAGCGCTCGGCGCACGAGGCCGGGCAGCATGGCCACCGGCAGCTTGAGCTCGAGCGTCGCCCGGGTCACCTCGGGGTCGCCTCGGACGATCTGGGGTCCCTGCGTGTCGGCCATGGTCGGAGCGTAGTGCCGACGGGAGGCGCCGTCGATCCGTAGGCGGCTCCGCCATGAGGATATCTCGCCGAAGCTCGTCGTTCCCCTACGCTGGCACCATGAGTGAACCGACCCCTCTGCCTGCTTCGGGCGCGCCCCTCCTCCCTCCGCCTCCTTCCGCCGACGAGATGCGGGCGACGAGCGAGCGCATCGACGAGCTGACCCGGGTGTCCGAACTCCGGGGCATCGACGACACCGACGCCCAGGCCGACCTCTGGGACGCGCTCTTCGCCCTCGACCGCTGGTGGTTCATCGCGCGCGGCGAGCTGCCCGACGTCCAGCCACTGGTGGCCGACGTCGACGGACGTCCGATGGTCCTGGCCTTCACGTCGCCCGCGCGGGCACACGAGCACGCCGTCGCCAGAGGGCTGTCCGAAGAGGACGCCGGGCGCCTCCTGGCCCTTCCCTCGCGCGGGTTCGTCGAGGGGGCGGCGGACACCGAACGGACGGGTGTCTTCGGCGTCCTCTTCGACGTCGAGGGCCGGGGGCCGTACGCCCCCCTCGGCGCGCTCGACGCGATGCGCAGCTTCGGCCTCGACCGGCAGGCGCGACGGTCGACCGCAACCGACGCACCCGCGCCCGCGCCCACCCCCTCGGACCGCTTCGCCCGGCCGACCGACGCACCGGTGCTCGTCGTCGCCCACGACGGGCGACGGCTCCGACGGCAGCTCGTCGGTTCGGGGATCGGCGTCCTCCTCGCGCTCGCCCTGCTCGCCGCGCTCGTGACCTGGGCGATCACCAGCACGGCGCTGCTCTGGATCGTGGTCGCCCTCTGGGTCCTGCCGACGCTGTTGCCGATCGCGACGTTCGCCGAGTACGTCGGAGCCGCCCGTCGCCGTGGCCGGCCGTCCCTGTCGGTCCACGCGTCGGCGATCGTCGTCGACGACAGCGTCGTCGTGCCGTGGGACTCGATCACACGGGTGAGCTGGGTCGACGGGCCGGCCGGCAACCTCGCCGGTGCCGCAGGGCGGCCGATGCGACGACTCTCGATCATCGCCCGCCTGTTCGCGATCGGCGACGGCAAGCGGCTCGTCAACTTCCACCTGCGCGACCACGACGAGGTGCGTCGGCACGCCGGCGACGCCGGGACGACCCGTCTGGTCGACCCGACCCTCGCGACGCCCTCGCTGCCGGCGGATGCCGCGCACGCCTACGTCGTCCTCACCGACGCCCTCGGGTCGAAGGACTTCACCGCCATGACCGTGGTGCTGCACCGCCTGGTCGAGGCCCGCGGGCTCGGCTGGTCCCGCGCCGCCGAGTAGGCCGCAGACCACCAGGTGGACAGGGCGGGGTGAGGTCGGGCGCCCCCGCTACCCGGACGAGGCCGGGTGGGTCGCCCTACGCTGGGGCGATGCCGAGCACCGCCCCCTCCGACCCCCGCCGCCCGTCGAGCCCTCGCGGCCCGTCCGGCACCGCCGCGCTCACCTGGGGCGTCGTGTTGCTCGCGATCGCCGTGGTCGGGTCGCCGATCGGTGCGTCGGTGCTACTCGTGGGGCTCGTGGCTCCCGGGCGTCAGTCGTCCGTGGACGTCGTGGTCTCCCTGGCGGTGGTCGCCGTGCTCGTCGCCGGTGGTGTGCTGCTCGTCCGCGTCGGGCTGGTCCGGCGGAGGCGCTCCCGGCTCGAGAAGGTCGTCGACCGGGCCGCCTCGCCGGGGGGAGGGACGCCCTCGACCCCGCCCGCGCCTCCTCGGGTCGCTCCCGGGCCCGCGGCGCCGATCGTCGTGACGCCGCCTCCGGTCGACGCGACGCCGGTGCGGACCACGGCCGTCGTGGTGGACGACCCGGTCGCCCAGTGGCGCTCGGCCTTCCGACTCGAGGCCTGGTGGTTCGTCGACCGCGGCACGGCAGGGGCCTCGAAGCCCTTCGCCGTCGTCGACGAGGGCACGCCGACCCTGCTCGCCTTCACGTCACCCGAACGCGCCCGGGACGCCGCCCTCGCCCGCGGCCTCGACGCGTCCTCCGCCGACCGGCTGGTCTGGCGCGCACCCGCCGACTTCGTGGCCGACGTCGGCACCTACACGCGCGCCGGGCTGAGGCGCCTGGCGCTCGACCCCGACCAGCACGGGGCCTCGGGCGCCCTCGCGGCGCTGCCCGAGATCGCGCGGCTCGTCCGCCGCTGAGGGCGTCCGCTCGGGTCAGTTCCAGCGGTAGCCGTGCTCGGGTCGCCCCGGGCTGCCGTAGCGGGGTTCGCGGGTCGCCGCACCCGTGTCGGCGAGGTGCTCGAGGTACCGGCGAGCGGTCACCCGCGACACCCCGGCGGCGTCGGACACCTCGCCCGCGGACGGAGATCCGCCCCGGCGCAGCACCGCGACGACCTGCTCGAGCGTGGCCGGGGCCAGGCCCTTCGCCAGCCGCGGCGCCGGCGCCCGACGCAGGGTGGCGAAGCCCGAGTCGACCTCGGACTGGGTCACCTGCCCCTGCCCGGCGGCGAGCGACTCGCGGAACGACCGGTAGGCCCCGAGGCGGTCGGCGAAGGTCGCGAACGTGAACGGCTTGATCAGGTACTGGACGATGCCGAGCGACACCGCCGTCCGCACGACCGAGGCGTCGCGCACGGCCGTGATCGCGATGACGTCCACGGTCGAACCCGCCGCACGCAGGGCCCGACAGAGTTGCAGGCCGTGCGTGTCGGGCAGGTTCATGTCGAGCAGCACGAGGTCGAGGCCCGCTCCGTCGGGACCGCCCGCCGCCCGGACCGCGTCGAGCGTCTCGCGTCCGTCGCGGGCCCGACCGACCACCTCGAAGCCGTTCAACCGCTCGAGGTAGGCGACGTGCGCCTCCGCGGTCAGGGGCTCGTCCTCGACGACGAGCACGCGGACCCGGTCGTCGGACGAGGAGGCGCGGGTCACGACCGCACCTCGCCCCGACGCCGCGTGAGGGGGGCGGCGTCGTCCGGCCCCCGGTCGGGCAGCAGCACCGAGAAGGTGGTCCCGTCCGGCCCCGTGACGACGTCGAGCCGGCCCCCGACCCGACCCACGGCCTGACGCACGAGCGCGAGGCCGATGCCGCGCCCACCCGCCCCCGCCGGCTTCGTGCTGAACCCCCGGCGGAAGGCCAGCTCGACGTCGTCGAGCCCCGGACCGTCGTCCTCGACGTCGAGCTGGACTCCGTCCTCGACCCGGGCCACGGTCACCTCGACCCGGGGCGGTCGCGCCGGGGGAGCGGCGGGGTCGAGGGTCGGCGCGACCGCGTCGAAGGCGTTGTCGACCAGGTTGCCCACGATCGTCACGAGGTCCCCGGGCTCGAGGTCGATCGGGCCGATGCCGGGCTCGACGTCGACACGCAGCTCGATCGACCGTTCGCGGGCCTGGGCCGCCTTGCCGAGCAACAGGGCGGCCAGCGTCGGTTCGTCGATCGAGGTGACGACCCGGTCGGCGAAGCGCTGACCGAGATCGAGCTCGTCGGCCGCGAACCGCAGCGCCTCGTCGCCACGACCGAGCTCGATCAACGACACGATGGTGTGCAACCGGTTCGAGAACTCATGGGTCTGCGACCGCAGCGCGTCCGACAGCGTGCGCATGGTCTCGACCTCGCCCGAGAGATGGGTGAGCTCGGTGTGGTCGCGCAGGGTCGTCACCGTCCCGAGCGTGCGCCGGGCACGAGGGCGGGCCGCGCCGGTGGCCGCCGCCGCGCCTCCCACCGGCGCCGCGCCTCCCACCGGCGCCGCGCCTCCTCGTCCGATCGCCGGCGCCGTGCGCGACGGGCCGCCGGTGGGCTCGGTGGCCTCCTGGTTGACGACGAGCACGCGCTCGTCGGTCACGTGCACCTCGTCGGAGGCGCGGCGCCCCGAGGCCAGCAGCTCGCGCAGGGAGGCGGGCAGCCGCAGCTCGGACAACGGGACGGGCGCCGCGATGCCCCCCGTCGGCAGGTCGAGCAGCTCGGCCGCCTGGTCGTTGTAGAGCGTCAGGCGCCCCCGCTCGTCGACGAGCACGAGCCCCTCGCGCACCGAGTGCAGGACCCCCTCGTAGTACGCGAACATCCGAGCGAGCTCTTCGGGGCCACGGCCCCAGGTCACCCGGCGCAGGTACCGGCTGAGCAGCCACGAGACGCCGCCGCCGAGCAGCACGGTCGCCCCCGCGGCGGCGAACACGAGCGGAAGGCGCTCGCCGACCGACTGCGTGATGTTGTCGACCGTGACCCCGGCCGAGACGAGGGCGACCACCTCGCCGTCGCTCTCGATCGGCACGACCGCCCGCACGGACGGACCGAGCGTGCCGGCGTAGGTCTCGGTGAACGACTCCCCGCCGAGCGCCGGGGCGATCGTGCCGACGAACGGGCGCCCGATCTCGTCGGGGTCGGGGTGCGTCAGGCGGGTGCGATCGGGGCGCATGATGGTGACGAAGTCGGTCGACGTGTCGCTCATCAGGGCGACCGCGTAGGGCTGCAGCAGGGCGCTCGGGTCGGACGAGCCGAGGGCTCCGACGACGTAGGGGTTGTCGGCGATCGAGGTGGCGAGGGCCAGGCAGGCCCGTGCGGCCGAGCGGTCGGCGTCGTCGCGCGCCGAGCGGACGGTCCAGGCCGTCGCGAGCACGGTCACGGCGACGACGAAGACCACGAGCAGCGCGAACAGCCGGGTGGCGATGCTCCACCTGGTGGGATCGACGGTCATCTCGGACGTGCTCCTCGCTGCGCTGCGGCCGGGGTCCATCATGACGCACGACCGGCGCGACCAGTATGACCACAACGTCGACGCCCGGCGGGCGACCGGCCAGAGTCGCCGCAACGAACCCCGCACGACCGTCGACGACGACGCCGCCGGTCACGAGCTCGAGGAAGACCCCCATGGCAAAGACGCACAAGGGCCGGCAGACCCCCACCCCCGGCGGAACGACGATGACGAACGGCGTCCGCGCCCGGCGTCGCATCGACCGCTCCCACTGGCTCTACATCGCGGTGATCGTCGCCGTCGCGGCCGGCATCGTCGTCGGCCTCACGGCGCCCGAGGTCGCGGTGCAGCTGAAACCGATCGGCACCGCCTTCGTGTCGCTCATCTCGATGATGATCGCGCCGGTCATCTTCTGCACGATCGTGCTCGGTGTCGGATCGATCGCGAAGGCCGCGACCGTCGGCAAGGTCGGCGGGCTCGCGCTCGGCTACTTCATCGCGATGTCGACCTTCGCCCTGGCGATCGGCCTGGTCGTCGGCAACCTGATCCACCCCGGCGAGGGCCTCATGGTGGGCTCGACCGGCTACGAGGCACCCGCCGCCGAGGAGGCCGGTGGCACGGCGGCGTTCCTCCTCGGGATCATCCCCGAGACGCTCGTGTCGTCGCTGACCAGCGGCTCGATCCTGCAGACCCTGTTCGTCGCCCTGCTCGTCGGCTTCGCCCTGCAGCGCATGGGCGACCGCGGCAAGACGATCCTCGAGGGGGTCCGCAACCTGCAGCTGCTCGTGTTCCGCATCCTCGCGATGATCATGTGGGTCGCCCCGATCGGCGCGTTCGGCGCCATCGCCGCGGTCGTCGGCGAGACCGGCGTCGCCGCCATCGTCGCGCTCGGCACCCTGATGGTCGCCTTCTACATCACCTGCATCCTGTTCGTCGCCGTGGTGCTCGGCACCATCCTCAAGCTCGTGACGGGCGTCAACATCTTCCGGGTGATGAGGTACCTCGGTCGGGAGTACCTGCTGATCGTCTCGACCTCGTCGAGCGAGGTCGCGCTGCCCCGCCTGATCGCGAAGATGGAGCACCTCGGCGTCTCGAAGCCCGTCGTCGGCATCACGGTGCCCACCGGCTACTCGTTCAACCTCGACGGCACGGCCATCTACCTGACCATGGCGTCGCTCTTCATCGCCAACGCCATGGGCACGCCGCTCAGCGTCGGCGAGCAGGTGTCGTTGCTGCTGTTCATGATGATCGCGTCCAAGGGCGCCGCAGGCGTCACCGGTGCCGGCATCGCGACCCTGGCCGGTGGCCTGCAGGCCCATCGCCCCGACCTCGTGGACGGCGTCGGCGTCATCGTCGGCATCGACCGCTTCATGTCCGAGGCCCGCGCCCTGACGAACTTCACCGGCAACGCCGTCGCCACGATCCTCGTCGGCACCTGGACCAAGCAGATCGACAAGGACCGCGTCGAGACCGTGCTCTCGGGTCGCGCGCCGTTCGACGAGGCGACCATGAACGCGGACGGTCACGGCGCCTCCTCGGGCTCCGGCACGGCCGGCCCGCTGGCCGCCGCCTCGCACGAGGACGAGGCCGCCCTGACGACCGACGACGCCGGCCGACCCAGCGGCACCCGCCTGCTCGACGGCCGCACGGGCGGGTTGGGTTCGCTCGAGGGCACCTCGCCGGACCGCATCTCGACGGGCTCGCTGCACGCCATGGTCGGCACCGACGGTCGTCGCGCCGACGAGCACCTGGCCGACGCGTCCGCCGGCGACGCACGCCCCGAGGACGAGCCCCGCGTGAGGTAGGTCTTCCCCAGGCCCCGGGAAGTCGCCGAGACACCCCTGCGCGCGGGGGTGTCCCGGAGACTCCCGGGGTCTTGCCGTGTCCGGGCGGTGCAGCGTGCAACATCGGCGTCGACGGCGTACCGTCGCATCAGATGTGCGGTCACGCCCCGCGGTCAGAGCCGACCGACCGGGCCCCGCAGGACGGAGCCATCATGCTCGCCGGACGCCTCGACGTCAGCACCCGCCGCTTCTCGGTCACCGAGGTGCCCACCCCCGACGCCGGCCCGGGTGAGGTCCGCATCGCCGTCGCCGCGGCCGGGGTGTGCCTGAGCGACGTGCACCTCATCCAGGGCTCGCTCACGCCGCTGCACCTGCCGGGAGACTCCGTCACCCTCGGCCACGAGGTCGCGGGCACGATCGATCAGGTCGGCGAGGGCGTCACACGCCTCGCCGTCGGCGACCGCGTGCTGCTGCAGGCCGGCGAGGAGCGCGACGGCCAGGTCCTCACCCGGGGCGTCGACTACGACGGCGGTTGGGCCGAGCACGCCGTGGCCCGGGCCGACACGGTCGTGCCGATCCCCGACTCGCTGCCGTTCGAGCAGGCCTGCTTCATCCCCGACGCGGTGTCGACACCGTGGGCGGCGCTCACCACGACGGCCGACGTCCGACCCGGCACGGCGGTCGGCGTCTGGGGGGTCGGCGGTCTGGGCGCGCACGCCGTGCAGCTGCTCGCGCTGCTCGGAGCCGCGCCGATCGTCGCGGTCGACCCGTTGCCCCGGGCTCGCGAGCGGGCGCTCGAGTTCGGTGCCGATCTGGCCCTCGACCCCGCCGATCCGGACTTCGCCACGGCGTTCGGTCGGGCCACCGGCGGGCGCGGACTCGCTCGGGCGTTCGACTTCGCCGGCGTGCCCGCCGTACGCGAGCAGGCGATCGCCTGCCTCGGGTACCGCGGCCGTCTCACGCTCGTCGGCCTGTCGGACAAGCCGATCACGATCACCGACGGGACGAGGTTCAGCTACCTGCAGCAGCAGGTCCTCGGCCACTACGGCTCCGAGCCCGCCGACGTCACCACGCTCGTCGACCTGACGGCGCGGGGCAGGCTCGAGTTCTCGAAGTCGGTCAGCGCGACCGTTCCGCTGGCCGAGGCCGAGCGGGCGGTCGGGATGCTCGAACGCAAGGAAGGCGACCCGATCCGGATCGTGCTCGTCCCGTGAGCGACACGACCCGCCCCTCCTCGGCTCCCGGCGACGGCGATGCCCACGCCACCCGTCGTGACGTCGAGCACGTCGACCTGCTCGTCGTCGGTGCCGGCCTCTCGGGCGTCGGCGTGGCCGCGCAGCTTCACCGGGACTTCCCGGGCCGCAGCCTCGCGGTCGTCGAGTCACGCGACGCGATCGGTGGCACCTGGGACCTCTTCCGGTACCCGGGCGTCCGCTCGGACAGCGACATGTTCACCCTCGGTTACGGGTTCCGGCCCTGGCGGGACCGCCGGGCGATCGCCCCGGGGGCGGCGATCCGCGACTACGTGCGCGAGACGGCCGCCGAGACGGGCATCGCCTCGCTGATCCGGTTCGGGCACCGCGTGGTCGCCGCCGACTGGTCGTCGGCCGACGCCCGGTGGACCGTGACGATCGAGGTCGCGACCGCGGCCGGGCCGGGCGGGTCGGCCGGTGCCGCCGACGCGTCGAGCGAAGGAGGCGCGGGTGCCGCCCCGGCGTCCCGTCGCGTCACGATCACGTGCTCGTTCTTGTTCGTCTGTTCGGGGTACTACCGATACGACGAGGGGTGGTCGCCCGCGTTCCCGGGGCAGGAGTCGTTCGCCGGCCGCGTGGTGCACCCCCAGCACTGGCCGGAAGACCTCGACGTGACCGGTAAGCGGGTCGTGGTGATCGGGTCGGGCGCGACGGCGGTGACGCTCGTGCCCGCCCTCGCCGAGACCGCCGAGCAGGTCACGATGCTGCAGCGGTCGCCGACCTACGTGCTGTCGCTGCCCTCGCGCCGGAAGGAGCCTTGGGCCTGGCGGCGTCTGCTGCCCCGGAGCGTCGACGACCGGCTCATCCGGTGGCGGAGCATCGCCATGGCCCTGCTCAGCTTCCAGACGAGTCGGCGCTCGCCCGAGAAGATGAAGGCGTTCCTCCGCGCTCAGGTCGCGCGCCGCCTGCCCGACGACTTCGACGTCGACCGACATTTCCAGCCGAGTTACGACCCGTGGGACCAGCGCCTCTGCATCACTCCGGACGGTGCCCTGTTCCGGGCGCTGCGCTCGGGTTCGGCGTCTGTCGTGACCGACGACATCGACTCGTTCACGCCGGCCGGCGTCCGGGTCGCCGGTCGCGACGGCCAGCGGACGGAGGAGCTGGCGGCCGACGTCGTCGTGACGGCCACCGGGCTCAACCTGCTGCTGTTCGGCGGAATCCGGTTGTCGGTCGACGGGGTCGAGGTCGACCCGGCGACACGACTGACCTACAAGGGTTTCATGCTCTCGGGCGTGCCCAACCTGGCGTTCGCGATCGGGTACACGAACGCGTCGTGGACGCTGAAGATCGACCTCGTCGTGCACTACGTCACGCGGCTGCTGCGTCACGCCGATCGCCACGGGTACCGGTCGGTCGTCCCGGTCGCGCCGACGCGACCGGGGCCGACGAGCCCGCTGATCGACCTGACCAGCGGGTACGTGTCGCGCGGGGTGCACCTGATGCCGAGGCAGGGGGCACGGTCGCCCTGGCGGATGCACCAGAACTACCCGCGGGACGTCTGGCTGATGCGGCACAGCACCCTGACCCGGGACGGCATGCGGTTCGAGCGCTGAACGGCTCAGCCGACCATCGCCAGGGCGAACGGCAGGACCGTCGGGGCGCCGGCGCGGCGCAGTTCGCGACCGGCGACGGTGAGGGTCCACCGGCTGTCGACCAGGTCGTCGACGAGCAGCACCGGCCCGGACACGTCGGCGAGGGCCGCGGCGAGCTCGGGGCCGACCTCGAACGACTGCCACACGTCGGCCAACCGGTAGACGCTGTTGCCCCCCTGGCCGCGGCCGGTCGACGGGCGGGCGCTGCCGAGCGTACCCAGCAGCGGCAGACGCCCGACGGTGCTGATGGCCTCGGCGAGCGACCCGACGAGCTGGGGGCGTGACGTCGACGGCATCGCCACCACGCCCACGGGACGTTCGGCCCACGGCCACTCTTTCAGGACGCGCACCACCCCGTCGAGCAGATGCGTCGACAGGGGAGCGTCGGGTGCGTTCGCCGCGAAGACCTCGCGCAGGGTGTTGCCCCACCCGAGGTCGGTCAGTCGGGCGAGCGCCCGACCCGGCTCGACCCGTTCGCCCTCGGGGATCTTGCCCTTGACGGCGACCCCGGCCCGGTCGGCGCCCGTGGGCCACTGGGCGCGGGGGTCGATCTCGACGCCGACCCGGTCGAGCGTGCTGGCTGCCGAGGTGGCCGCCTCGCCGGCGATGTCGGTCGGGTACCAAGCCCCTGCGCAGACGTCGCACCGCCCGCAGGGTTCGGCGGCCGGGTCGTCGAGGTCGAGCTGCAGCATCTGCATGCGGCAGGTCTCGCCGCGTTCGAAGGTGAGCATGGATTCTTGTTCGGCGACCCGGGCGGTGGCGATGCGCTCGTAGCGTTCGGCGTCGTAGACCCAGGGCTGCCCGGTGCTGACCCAGCCGCCCTGCACGCGGCGGACGGCGCCGTCGACGTCGAGCACCTTCAGCATGAGCTCGAGCGGGGTGCGCTTGACGTCGACCCGGGCCTCGAGTGCGGGGGTCGAGAGGGGCGTCTCGCCCAGCTCGGCGAGCACGGCCGAGGCCCGCGCCTCGGACGGCATCGACGCCGTGGCGAAGTACTGCCAGATCTCGGCGTCCTCGGTGCCGGGCAGGAGCAGCACGTCGGCGTTGTCGGTGGCCCGGCCGGCGCGGCCGATCTGCTGGTAGTACGCCACGGGTGACGACGGGGCGCCGAGGTGGATCACGAAGCCGAGGTCGGGTTTGTCGAAACCCATGCCGAGGGCGCTCGTGGCGACGAGGGCCTTGAGGTCGTTGTCTTTCAGGCGCTGCTCGAGCTGTTCGCGTTCTTCGGGGTCGGTGCGGCCCGAGTACGACCGGACGTCGTGCCCGGCCTCGCGCAGCAGTCGGGCGGTGTCGTCGGCCGCCGAGATCGTGAGCGTGTAGATGATGCCGCTGCCGGGCAGGTCGGTCAGATGGCTGAGCAGCCAGCCGAGACGATCGCGCGAGGTCGGCAGCTGCAGCACGCCGAGGCGGAGGGAGGCGCGCGCGAGCGACCCGCGGATCGTCAGCACCTCGTCGCCCGGCCCCACGGCCAGTTGCTCGGCGACGTCGGCCACGACGCGGGCGTTGGCCGTGGCGGTGGTGGCGAGGACGGGCACGCCCGAGGGCAGGGTGCGGATGAGGTCGGCCAGGCGTCGGTAGTCGGGTCGGAAGTCGTGGCCCCAGTCGGAGATGCAGTGCGCCTCGTCGACGACGAGCATGCCGAGGCGGGCGATGAGGACGGGCAGCTGCTCGTCGCGGAACCGAGGGTTGTTGAGTCGCTCGGGCGAGACGAGCAGCACGTCGATCTCGTCGTCGACGAGCTGCTGCTGGACGTCGGACCACTCGTGGGCGTTCGCCGAGTTGACCGCGACGGCGCGCACGCCGGCGCGAGCGGCGGCGGCGACCTGGTCGCGCATCAGGGCGAGCAGGGGTGACACGAGCAGGGTCGGGCCGGTGCCGCGTCGGCGCAGCAGCAGGGTGGCGATGAAGTACACCGCGGACTTGCCCCACCCGGTGCGCTGCACGACGAGGGCTCGTCGACGGTCGGCGACGAGCGCCCGGATGGCCTCGAGCTGCCCCTCGTGGAAGACGGCGTCGTCGCGGCCGGTCAGAGCACGCAGCAGCTCGAGGGCCTCGGCGTCGATGTCGGTCGCGGTGCTCGTCGGTGTCATGGGCCCATGGTCGCAGAGGCCACCGTCACCCGGCTGACGGACGGAGGGCGCGACCACCCGTCGCCGGGTGGTCGCGCCCTGGGGACGAGACGAGGAGGCGGGTCAGTCCGCCGGGGAGTCCGAGCCCGGTTCGGCCGGTGGCGTCGCGCGCTTGCCCAGTTCGACCGCGACGAACGACGCGACGACACCCGCCACCAGTGCGAAGACCGTTCCGCCGGCCCCCCACGACTTCTTGCCGAAGAGCTGGTCGACCGAGGGGCCACCGGGACCGGAGGCCACGGCCGCGGCCGCCGCGATCAGGACGGCGTTGTACTCGTAGCCGCCCTCGGTGTTCCACGGGCCCTTGGCGAGGTGGACCTTGCGCACGGCGGTGACCATCGTGCCGACGAGGCCGGCGGCGGCGAGCGGGGTCGCCGCGCCGAGGGCCAGGGCGGCGCCGCCGGCGGTCTCGGTGACGGCGACCAGGCGGGCGTTCCGGGCTGCGGGGTGCATGCCGGTGCCGGCCATCATCTGCTCGGTGCCGGCGAGGCCCGGCCCGTCGAAGGCGCCGGTCAGCTTCTGGAGTCCGTGGCCGACGAAGAAACCGCCGACGGTCATGCGGAGGAGGGTGGATGCGAGGCTCATGCACCGTTCCTACCCGCTGCAGGTCCTCGCCGGCCGGTGGGGGAGCGTCCGGCCCGCCGGCTCGTGTCAGTATCGAGGGATGCGCGCCGTTCAGTACGACCAGTTCGGGTCGGTTCCGTCCATCGTCGACCTCCCCGCACCCGTGCCTCCTGCTCACGGCGTCGTGGTCCGCGTCGCGGCCACGGGGGTGTGCCGGAGCGACTGGCACGCCTGGAAGGGCCACGACGACTCGGTGCGTCTTCCCCACGTGCCGGGCCACGAGTTCGCGGGCGTGGTGACGGCCGTCGGCGCGGACGTCGCCCGGGTCGTCGTGGGGAGCCGCGTGACGGCCCCCTTCGTCTTCGCGTGCGGCACGTGCGACCAGTGCCGTGCCGGTGCCACCCAGGTGTGCTCCCGCCAGCAGCAGCCGGGCTTCACCCTTGCCGGGTCGTACGCCGAGTCCCTGGTCGTCCCGCACGCCGACGTGAACGTCATCGCCCTGCCCGACGAGGTCGGCTTCGTCGAGGCGGCGGCGCTCGGCTGCCGATTCGGCACGGCCTACCATGCGCTCCACGCCCGGGCCCGGGTCGAGGCGGGGGAGTGGGTCGCCGTCTTCGGCTGCGGTGGGGTGGGTCTCTCCGCGGTCGCCGTGGCGGTCGCCGCCGGTGCCCGTGTCGTGGCGTCGGACATCTCCCACGCTGCGCTCGAGCGGGCCGCCGCACTGGGCGCCGAGGCCGTTCCCATGGACGACCTCGCCGTCGACCGGGTGCGCGCCGTCACCGGCGGAGGGGCCGACGTGGCCCTCGACGCCTTCGGCAGCCGGGTCACGTCGGCGGCGTCCGTCGCGTCCCTTCGGCCGAGGGGCCGGCACGTCCAGGTGGGCCTGCTGCTCGACGACGAGGCCGCCCCGGTGATCCCGATGGGCCGCGTGATCGCCGACGAGCTCGAACTGCTGGGCAGCCACGGCATCTCGGTCGGCGAGTACGCCGCGATGATCGACGACGTCGTCGCGGGCCGACTGCGACCACAGGAGTCCCTCGGCCGCACGATCGCCTTCGACGACCTGCCCGACGCCTTGGCCGCCATGGATCGACCGGCGGTCACGGCCGGTATGACGGTGGCCGTGTTCTGACGGGCACCGGTGGCCCTCCCGGCCGGCCGTGCGGGGAGAATGGCTTCATGACTGCTCTCCAGGGAATCGACGTCGCGGCCGAACTCCGACAGGTGACCGACCATTGGACGCCTCGGGTCGTCGGGCAGGTCAACGACCAGTACGTGAAGGTCGCGAAGCTGCTCGGCGAACTCGTCTGGCACGCCCACGACGCCGAGGACGAGATGTTCCTCGTCGTGTCGGGCACCCTGCGCATCCAGTTGCCCGACGACGTCGAGGTGGTTCTCACCCCCGGCCAGTTCCACGTCGTGCCCCGGGGCGTGCAGCACAACCCCGTCGCCGACGACGAGGTCGAGATCGTCCTGATCGAGACGACGACGACGTCCCACACGGGTGACGTCGTCGTCGAGCGCACCGTGCCCGTCGACCGTCAGGTCGGCGACTTCCGCTGACTACGAGGCCGAGGAGGCGCGGGGCGCGTTCCCGAGGACGGCGCGGGCCACCGTGGCGACGGCGTCCTCGACGAGCGCGCCTCGGGTTGCGGCGTCGTCCCGCTCGGATTCGTGCAGGACGACCGTCGTGCCGCGCCGCGCGCCGACGTAGTCGACGATGCCGTGTTCGATCTGCGTCCGCATCGCTGTCTCGTAGCCGTGCCGTTCGTACGTGCCGGCCGAGTCGCCGGCCACAGCGAGGAGGTGAACGGTCAACCGTCCGAGTTTGCGGTTCGTGCCACCCTCGGGGTCGATCTCGAACGCCCACCCGTTGACGAAGACCCGGTCGATCCACCCCTTCATCAGGGCGGGCATCGACCACCAGTAGACGGGGAACACCAGGACGAGGTGCTCGGCTCGGTCGATCCGCTCCTGTTCGCGTAGGACCTCGGCGGGAGCTTCTCCGTCACCACGGTAGGCCTCACGGTCCGCGGTGCCGAAGCGCGGGTCGAAACCCTCCGCCGTCAGATCGGCCACCTCGACCGAGTCCGGCGGCAGGGCCTGCTCCAGTCGTCGGGCGATGCCGACGGTCAGTGACTCGTGATCGGGGTGGGTGGTGACGATGAGCGTGTTCACGGCACCCAGCCAAGCGGCTCCCGCTGGGCGATCCATCCGTTCGACACCGACGTGGCGTCACGAGGGGGACGCGCCTGGCTACGACACGTCGGTGCTCGAGCGCCAGGCGTCGACCATGCCGTCGATCCGGGTCCTGACACCGGTGGCCCGGCCGTGCAGAAGCAGCCCTACGCCGAACGCGAGTACCGCGAGCGGCACGACGACGTAGGCCCGTGCCAGGCCCAGGGCGAGCTGTTCGTCGAGCAGCGGGGCCACGCTCGCGACGGCGAACACGACGCGGAGGCCCACGACGGCGACCAGCGACCACGCCGCCCCGCGGTCGAGGAGGCGCCTCCGCACGACGAGGACGGCGGCGACCAGACCACCGGCGAGCCCCATGACCTGCACGGCGAACAGGACGGGCCCGAGCACTGCGAGCTGGTCCAGGCCTCGGACCATCGCCAGGGACAGCCCCGAGACGAGATCACAGACCGGCAGCAGCACGAGCGCCAGGGCAGCGGCCGGGGACGCGCGGAAGAGCCCGGGCCGCGATCGCCGACCGACGACCAGGAGCGCGATGCCCACGAGCAAAGCGAGACGTGTCGCGAGGAGCGCCGCGGTCGAGGCCCCGGCGAGTTGCCACAGGCCCGCCAGACCGGCCGCGATGACGAACGCCCCGGCTACCAGCGTCACCGCACTCGACACCGTCGTCCTCGACATCGGATACCCCCGTCCCTCGACGGCAGGCTATCCGTCGCGAGTCCACTCCGCGACGAGCGAGACCGCGTGGGCGTACTCGGGCAGCCGGGGCCGGTCCAAGAAGGCGTGGCGGGTGTCCGGCAGGACGTGGTGCCGCACGTCCACCCCCGCCTCGACGAGCTCGGCGGCGAACAGGTCGCCCGAGGCGCGCATGTTGTCGCGCTCGGCGTTCACCACGAGGGTCCGGGGGAATCCCGAGAGGCCGTGCCCGCCGGGGAACGCGAGCCGGTCGGCCAGCGCGCTCCGCGTGCCGGCGTAGTTGCGGTTCATCACGTCGAGCGCTCGTCTCGCGTGGCTGAGGCCGCGGTGGCCCCGTGACCGATGGCGCGCGTCGGCCACCCGGGGGTGCGCGGCGTGGAAGAAGCCGTAGGCGAAGACGGCGCCGACAGGAGGGCGACCCTCGTCGATCGTGCGGAGGGTGGCCGCCGCGGCCAGGCAGGCCCCCGCGCTCGCGCCTCCCAGGACGACGCCCGCGGGCGACCGGTCGGACACGTCGCCGTACGCCGCGACCACGTCGTCGAGCGCCAGCGGGTACCGCCCGCGGGACGGCATCAGCCGGTTGGCGGCGAGATGCAGACCCGGGGGAGGCGCGAGGCGGTAGTCCACCGTGACGACCGTCACCCCGCGTGCCGCGAGCGACCGCGCGACGTCGTGCGCCTCCGGCTGGTCGAGCCCTCCGCGGAAGAACCCGCCACCGTGCAGCCAGAGCAGTGTCGGTCCATGGGCCTCCGCCGACCCCGGCCACGCCTCGTACCACCGGACCGGCACGGCGGAGCCGACCGGCACGGCGCCTCGGGCGGGCACGGCGCCACGGGCGGGAACGGGGCCGCTCACGCCCGGTCGGCCGGTTCGTCGGGCAGGATCACCAGCTCGAGGTAGTCGCGCAACTGCTGCACCACGTCGATGCGCCCGGGGTCGAGCAGCCACTGCAGCTGGATGCCGTCCCACAGGGCCACGAGCCCCGACGCCGCGCGGTCGGGATCGACCCCGGAGCGCAACCGGCCCCGCGCCTCCAGGGCTCGCAAGGCGTCACCGTACTCGACCCGCAGGTTCTCGAAGCGCTCGCGGACGTACCCGCTGCCGGGGTTGTCGGCGGTGACCGCTTCGCCGGCCAACACGGCGTACAGCGCGATGAGCCCGGGCACCGACTCGTTGTGCCGCGCCTGTCCGAGGACCGTCTCGACCAGACCCCCGCAGTCCGGAGGTGCGGCGGAGCGATCCGAGACCGCGTCACGTCGCTCGAGGACGGCGAGCAGCAGCGCGCTCTTCGACGGGAAATAGTGCAACAAGCTCGTCTGGCTCATGCCGACGACCTCTGCCACGTCGCGGAGCGACCCGCCGACGTAGCCCTTCGTCGAGAACACCTCGAAGGCCGCGTCGATGATCGACACGCGCCGTTCGGCCGACTTCGCGTACGGCCCGCGACGCGCCGGACGACCGGGAGCGGCAGAGTCCGCAGGCCCTCGGTCGGGGTCGCTCGTCGTCGAGTCGGTCGTCGTCATGATCGGTCACTCTACGACCTCCCGGACACCCCGGCGGTGAAAATCGAACGACCACTCGAATTTGTGTTAGCGTCACTCACGCCACGGCCCCACGACGAAGTGAGATGAACATGAGCCCGATGTCCCGACGGCAGTTGCTCGGCCTGGGGGTGACCGCCGGCGCCACCGCGATGCTCGCCGGCTGCGCCACACCCGGGACGGCCTCGGTCAACACCCTGCCGACCATCCCTCCGGCCGACGGCCCCGTCAAGCTCCAGTACTGGGCCTGGCTCAAGGGCCTCGACCAGGTCACCGCCCTCTACAACAAGACCCAGTCCCGCGTACAGGTCGAGACGGTCTTCATCCCCGGCGGCAACGCGGGCGGCTACCAGAAGCTGTACTCGGCGCTCGCCGCGGGGGCCGGGCCCGACATCGCCCAGGTCGAGCTGCGCTCGCTGCCCGAGTTCCTGCTGGCCAACGGCGTCGTCGACCTCAAGCGCTACGGCGCCGAGCAGTACGCCGACCTCTACGACCCCACGCTCTGGAACCAGGTCAGCTACACCGACGGCATCTACGCGATCCCCCAGGACAGCGGCCCGATGGGCATGTTCTACCAGCCCGCCGTCTTCGACACGGTCGGCGCCGCCGTCCCCACCACCTGGGACGAGTGGGCCGCCGTCGGCGCCGAGCTGAAGGGGGCCGGCGTGTTGATGGACTCGTTCCCGCTCGCCGACGCCTCGCTCTTCGCCGCCTACGCCACCCAGGCCGGCGCCTCGTGGCTGCGTGCCGAGGACGACGGCTGGGTCATCGACATGACCGACGAGGCGACCCTCACGGTCGCCCGCTTCTTCGACAAGGCGATCGACGACGGCATCGTGACGACCGCCTACGGCGCCTACACGCCGGCCTGGTTCTCGGCCGCCAGCGCGGGCACGATCGCCTCCGTCGCGACCGGCTCGTGGGGTGACGCCCTGATCGAGGGCGTCAGCGGCGCCGAGGGCAAGTGGAAGTGCGCGCCGTTGCCGACCTGGCAGACCGGCTACGCCTCGAGCTTCCTCGGCGGTTCGACCGCGGCCATCCTCGCGAACAGCCAGCACCCGAAGGAGGCGCTCGACTTCGCCGTCTGGATGACCACGACGCCCGAGGGCATCAACGCCCTGATCGAGTTCTGCGGCATCGGCTGGTCGCCGGCCCGCGACGTCGTCGGCACGTTGCGCGAGCAGCCCAGCCCGTTCTTCAGCGGCCAGAACTACAACCAGGAGGTCTTCGTGCCCGCGACGAAGGAGTCCTCGCAGAACCAGGACTGGAGCTGGTGGCCCATCACCCAGCAGTCCTTCAACATCTTGAGCGACGGCTTCCGCGGCAAAGCGTCGGGCGGCACGCTCGTCGACGCCGTGGCCCAGGCCGAGAAGGACATCATGGCCGTCTTCCAGAACAAGGGCCTCACGATCCGGAAGGCGAACGCATGAGCGCCGCGACCGACACGCGACCGGAGGCCGTGACCGACTCGACCCGCGCCTCCTCGGGTCCTCGCCGCAGCAGCTCGAAGGGCGCCGTCAAGCGGGCCCCGTGGGTGCTGCTCGCACCGTTCCTCGCGCTGTTCGCCCTGACGTTCGTGATCCCGATCGTCATCGCGATCTTCTCGAGCTTCACGAAGGTCACCCGCAGCGGCCTCTTCGGCGAGGGTGGCGTGACCAGCGGGTTCGCCGGCTTCGACAACTACGCCCAGGTGCTCGGAGATCCGAACTTCCTCGCGTCGATCGGCCGGATGTTCCTCTTCGGCATTGTGCAGGTGCCGGTCATGCTCGTCCTCGCCACCGTCCTCGCGCTGCTGCTCGAGTCGGCCTCGGCGAAGTGGCCGGGCCTGTTCCGCGCCGCCTACTTCCTGCCGTACGGCGTGCCCGGCGTCATCGCGACGATCCTCTGGTCGTTCCTCTACGTGCCAGGGCTCAGCCCGATCATCGACATCGGCGAAGTCTTCGGCGTCACCCCCGACTTCCTGGGCGCGAACACCGTGCTCTGGTCGATCGCGAACATCGTGACCTGGAGCTACACCGGCTACAACATGCTGATCATCATCGCCCAGCTCAAGTCGATCCCGGTCGAGCTGTACGAGGCGGCCAAGGTCGATGGCGCGTCGTCGCTGCGCGTGGCCTTCAGCATCCAGCTGCCGTTGATCCGCCCCGCCCTGCTGCTCACCGCCGTCTTCTCGATCATCGGCACGCTGCAGCTGTTCGCCGAGGCGCAGGTGCTGCAACGCGTCTCTCCGGCGATCGACAGCCAGTACACGCCCAACCTCAGCGCGTACACCACGGCGTTCGCCTACAACGACTACAACGTCGCCGCCGCCCAGTCGGTCCTGATCGCCCTCGTCGCGTTCGCGCTGTCGATCACGTTCCTCAGCATCACGAACAGGAAGCAGAAATGAGCATCTCGACGAAAGGTGCCGAGCACGCCACCGAGACCGAGTCGATCGTGACGTCGCAGGGTCGCGGCCGGGGTGCCGAGAGGCCCGCCCGCCGCCGCGCCCGCAGTGCCGGCCCGGACCGCACGGCCGGACGTTCGAAGGCGTCCACCATCATCGTCACGGCCGTGCTGGTCGTCGTGGCGCTGTACTTCCTGGTGCCGGTCTACTGGGTCGTCGTCGCAGCGACCAAGACCACACCCGACCTGTTCGGCACCTTCGGCTTCTGGTTCGCGCCGACGTTCTCGCTCTGGGACAACCTCGGCCAGGTGCTGTCCTACGGCGACGGCATCTTCGTGCGTTGGGTGCTCAACTCGGTGCTCTACGCCGGCGTCGGCGCGCTCATCGCGACCTACTTCGCCGCGGCCGGCGGCTACGCGCTCGCCAAGTACGAGTTCCGCGGGAGCAACGTCGTCTTCGGCACGATCCTCGGCGGCGTGCTCGTGCCCGGCACGGCGACGGCCCTGCCCCTCTTCCTGCTGTTCAGCCAGATGGGCATCGCCAACACCTACTGGAGCGTGCTGCTGCCCTCGCTCGTGTCGCCCTTCGGCTTGTTCCTCTGCCGCATCTACGCGCAGGCCACGGTCGACACGTCGCTCATGGAGGCCGCGCGCCTCGACGGAGCCAGCGAGCTGCGCATCTTCCACACCCTGGGCCTGCGCATCCTCACGCCGGCGCTCGTCACGGTGTTCCTGTTCCAGCTCGTGGGCATCTGGAACAACTACTTCCTGCCCCTGGTCATGCTGAGCGACGTCGACAAGTTCCCCGTCACGCTCGGTCTCAACAACTGGCTCAGCCAGACCGACCGCCTGCCCGAGTTCTACCAGCTGACGACCGGTGGCGTGCTGCTGTCGATCATCCCGCTGGTCATCGCCATGGTCGTCCTGCAGCGCTTCTGGCGCGGCGGCCTCACCGAAGGAAGCGTCAAGTGACCCCCAGCCCCGCCACCGGCACCACTCCCACCGTCTCCGCCGACTACCTCACCGACACCGGCCCGGGTCAGGGTGCGCGCACCCCCGCGCGCTCCTGGCTGCACACCGACGCCCCGACCCTCTCGCTCGACGGCACCTGGTCGTTCCGCCTGCTGCCCGGTGCGCCGGGCACGCTCGGCGGACGCGGCGTCCTGCCAGAGGGCGAGCCCGTCGACGGCGTCGGCGCCCTCGAGCTCGACGACTCGTCCTGGGGCGAGATCGAGGTTCCGTCGCACTGGGTGCTCGGCGGAGACGGCTCGCGCGGCGCCCCGATCTACACCAACGTGCAGTTCCCGTTCCCGACCGAGCCGCCGTTCGTGCCCGACGCGAACCCGACCGGCGACCACCGCCGCACGTTCGAGCTGCCGTCGTCCTTCGACGGCGCCGAGCGCGTGCTGCTGCGCTTCGACGGCGTCGAGTCGCGCTACGTCGTGTGGCTGAACGGCGTCGAGATCGGCATGGGGGTCGGCAGCCGCCTCGCACAGGAGTTCGACGTGACGGACGCCGTGCGTCCCGGCGACAACGTCGTGGCGGTGCGCGTCCACCAGTGGTCGGCGTCGAGCTACGTCGAAGATCAAGACCAGTGGTGGCTGCCCGGAATCTTCCGCAGCGTCACGCTGCAGGCCCGCCCCGTCGGAGGGCTCGACGACGTCTGGCTGCAGACGCCGTTCCACGGCGCGGCCGGTCAGAGCCGAGGAGGCGCGGCGATCGTCCCCGAGATCACCGCCGCCGACGCCGCCTACCCGGTCACCCTCTCGGTGCCCGAGCTGGGCGTCGAGGTCACCTGGGCCACCCCGGCCGACGTCGCGCCGGTCGAGCTCGACGCGGTCGAGCCGTGGTCGGCCGAGACGCCGCGCCTCTACGACGCGACCGTCTCGAGCACGGGCGGTGCCGAGACGATCTCGCTGCGCCTCGGCTTCCGCACCGTCCGCGTCGTGGGCGACCAGTTCGAGGTCAACGGCCGCCGTGTGGTCTTCCACGGCGTCAACCGTCACGAGACCCACCCCGACCGCGGCCGCGTCTTCGACGAGGAGTGGTCGCGTCGCGACCTCGCGCAGATGAAGCGCTTCAACGTGAACGCGATCCGCACCTCGCACTACCCGCCGCACCCGCGCCTCCTCGACCTCGCCGACGAGCTGGGCTTCTGGGTCGTCCTCGAGTGCGACCTCGAGACCCACGCGTTCGAGCGCCAGGAGTGGATCGGCAACCCCAGCGACGACCCGGCCTGGCACGACGCCTACGTCGACCGCATGGTCCGCACGGTCGAGCGCGACAAGAACCACCCGAGCATCGTCCTGTGGTCGCTCGGCAACGAGTCGGGCACCGGGCACAACCTCGCCGCGATGGCGGCCTGGACGCACGCCCGCGACGGCGGCCGTCCCGTGCACTACGAGGGCGACTACACGGGTGCCTACACCGACGTCTACTCGCGCATGTACTCCTGGATCGACGAGACGCGGGCCATCGGCTCGGGCGACGAGTCGTTCACGCTCCTCGGCTGCACGCCGGCCGAGGCCGCGCGTCAGCGGTCGAAGCCGTTCCTGCTCTGCGAGTACGTCCACGCGATGGGCAACGGCCCCGGGGCGATCGACGACTACGAAGACCTGGTGGACGCCTACCCGCGCCTGCACGGCGGCTTCGTCTGGGAGTGGCGCGATCACGGGCTGCGGACCCACACCGCCGACGGAGTCGAGTACTTCGGCTACGGCGGCGACTTCGGCGAGGTCGTCCACGACGGCAACTTCGTCATGGACGGCATGGTGCTGAGCGACGACACCCCGTCACCCGGTCTGTACGAGTGGGCACAGGTCGTCGCCCCGATCCGCCTGCGTTTCGAGACCCCCACCGTCGACGGCCCGCCGGTGCTCGTCGTGTCGAACCTGCGGCACTCGGCCGACGCCTCCGACGTCGTCTTCCGCTGGGTCGCGTCGCACGACGGCGAGGAGGCACGCTCGGGCACCCTCGACGTCGTCGGCTTCGACGGCGGTGCGCTGTCCGCCCATGAGACGGTCTTCGTCTCGCTGCCCGAGGTGCCCGTGTCGCGCACCGGCGAGACCTGGCTCACGGTGACGGCCGAGCTCGCCGACGCCACCGTGTGGGCGGACGCCGGTCACGTGCTCTCGACCCAGCAGCTCGACCTCACGCCGGCACCGGGGCAGGTCGCGACACCCCGCCCCGTGGTCGCCGGCGACGGACGCGACCGCTCGGCCCGCGCCTCCTCGGTGCCTGCTTCCTCGGGGCGCGTCGAGCTCGGCCCGGCCGTGTTCGACGACGGACGACTGGTCTCGTTGGCCGGACGCCCGGTCGACGGTGCCCGCCTCGAGCTGTGGCGCGCACCGACCGACAACGACCGCGGCGAATGGCTCACGCCGAAGGACCGCGACCGCGACGTGATGCGCAACCGGCACCGTGTCGACCTGTACGAGGTCGGCGTGCTGCCCAGCTCGCAGGACACCTGGCTGCTCGCCGGGCTCGACCGGCTGACCGCGCGTGTCGAGTCGGTGAGCATCGCACCGGGGTCGGTCCGGGTGAGGACCCGCTACGCCGCGGCCGACACACGCAACGCCGTCACGACCGACGAGCAATGGCAGCTGGTCGGCGACGACCTCTGGCTGTCGGTCGACATCGTGCCGACCGGCTGGTGGGACATGGTGTGGCCCCGCGTCGGCGTGCGCTTCGACCTGCCGGGCGACGTCGACCACGCCTCGTGGTTCGGCACGGGGCCGCGCGAGTCGTACCCCGACAGTCGCCACTCGGCGTTCGTCGGGCGCTACGAATCCGGCGTCGACGAGCTGGCGGCCGGGTATGCCCGCCCGCAAGAGACGGGGCACCGGAGCGACCTGCGCACGATCGACCTCGGGCCGGCCGGTCGGCCGTGGCTGCGGGTCGAGGCCGTGCCGAGCGCCACGGGTGAACGCCCCGGCTTCACGCTGAGCCGCCACACGGCCCAGCAGATCGGCGTGGCCGAGCACCCGCACGAGCTGCCCGCGAGCGACCGCACCTACCTGTACCTCGACGCCGCCCAGCACGGCGTCGGGTCGCGGGCGTGCGGGCCGGACGTGGCGTCGCGGCACGTGCTGCGCCCGGGTGCCCACCAGCTGCGACTGAAGTTCAGCGCGCTGTAGTCGGTTCGTCGCCGAGAACGGGCGGGTCCGTGTCGGACGGGCGTCTTCGGACGCCCGGTCCGGCCGGACCCGCCCGTTCTGCGTGCCGCCTGCTCTGCTCTCAGCCGGCGCGGCGACGTGCTCAGCCGGCGCGGCGGGTGGCGCGGACGATCACGTCGGCCACGTGCCAGACGTCACCGTCGGGGCCCGTCATGTCGCGTGGCCGCACCTCGGCCACCTCGACCTGCCAGGCGTCGGCGGAGAGCCGGCCGACCACCTCGTCGACCGTGAAGAGCATCCCCGGGTCACCGTGCCTGCCGGCTCCGCCCGGCAGGGCGTCGGCGTCGTGGCCGACGATGAGCAGGGTGCCGTCCGGTGCCACGCCGTCCGCCAGTGCCGGGAACAGCCGCTCGCGGTCGGCGAGCGGCAGGTGCATGAAGTGCGCCGTGACGAGATCGAAGGAGGAGCGGGTCGGGCTCCACGCCGTCAGATCCGCCTGCTGCCAGGTGAGCCGATCGTGGTCGACGTCCTCCCGCTCGCGGGCGAGGGCGGCCGCCTTGTCGAGGGCGTTCTGCGAGATGTCGACGCCCGTGACCTGCCAGCCCCGCGAGGCGAGCCAGAGGGCGTCGCCGCCTTCTCCGCTGCCGACGTCGAGGGCATGACCGGGGCTCAGGGGAGTGGCCTCGGCGACGAGGGCGGCGTTGGGGCGGCCGCTCCAGGCACGGCCGGGCTGCCCGTAGCGGTCCTCCCAGTAGTCGCGGTCGTAGACGGGGTGGCGGTGCCCGTCGTGCTGGTGCTGCTGCTCCGACTCGCTCATGGGTCGACCCTCCCTCCGGCGCGGAGGGCTGCGACGGACGCCGCGACCTCGGCCGTGATCAGGTCCATGTTGATCGCCGCGCCCGCCATCGTGCCCGCGGCGGCTGCGGCGACGACCTGCGCCATCGGCTCGGTGACGTTGCCGGCGAGCCAGACACCGGGGACGGCCGACCGACCGGTGAACGGCTCGACGGTGCCGAGGTGCGTGCCGACACCGGCCGGGTGCTCGGCGGCCTCGAGCCCGAGGTCGGCCAGGAAACCGGCTCGCGAGCGCACGCGGGCCATCACGGCCAGGGCGCCGACGTCGACGGTCCGGCCGTCAGCGAGCGTCACCCCGGTCAGGGCGTCGTCCTCCACCCGGAGGCGGGCCACCGGTCCGTCGACCACCGTGACGCCTCGCGCGCGGAGCTGCTCGGCCTGCTCGTCGTCGGGGGCGAACGAGTCGTTCGTGAACAGGACGATCTCGCGGCTCCACTGCCCGAAGAGCAGGGCCTGGTGCATCGCGAAGGGGCTGGTGGCCAGCACGCCGATCACGCGGTCCTGCACCTCCCACCCGTGGCAGTAGGGGCAGTGCACGACGTCGCGGCCCCAGCGCTCGGCGAGCCCGTCGACGGCGGGCAGCTCGTCGACGAGTCCCGAGGTCACGAGGAGGCGCCGGGCACGGACCTCGCGGTCGTCGGCGCCCGGGGCGGTGACCGTGACGACGAACGGCGCGTCGGGGGTGTCGTCGCGCCGGACGCCGGTCACGGTGCCTGACGCCACGGCGCCTCCGTAGCCCTCGACCTCGGCCCTGCCGAGCCGCGTGAGCTCGCGGGGCGCGACGCCGTCGCGGGTGAGGAACGCGTGGACGCCCTCGGCGGGTGCGTTGCGGGGCCGGTCGTCGTCGACGACGAGCACGTCGCGTCGGGCGCGGGCGAGCGACAGGGCGCCGCTGAGCCCGGCGGCGCCGCCGCCGATCACGACGACGTCGTGGACGGTGTCGACCGGCTGGGTGTTCTGGTTCATGGTGTGACCTCCTGACTCGATCCTCCGACGTGGAGCGTCACTCTGGCAATCTTCCTTGCCGAAGTGGCAAGATGACGGGCATGAGCCACCCCACGAACACCCCCGGTGCCGACGCCGCGGGCACCGACGACGTCCTCGCCGCGGTCGGCCCGCGCCTCCGGGCCCTGCGGACGCGCCGAGGCGTGACCCTCGCCGAGCTGGGGGAGCGCACCGGCATCTCGGTCAGCACCCTCTCGCGGCTCGAGTCGGGCCACCGTCGACCGACCCTCGAGCAGCTGCTGCCGCTCGCCCGCGAGCACGGGGTGCCCCTCGACGACCTCGTCGGGGCACCCGAGACCGGCGACCCGCGCGTGCACCTCAAGCCACGGCAGCAGCACGGCATGACCGTCGTGCCGCTCTCGCGCGGCGGGGGCGCGATCCAGGCGTTCAAGATGGTCATCCCGGCCGACTCGCCCCGGACGGAGCCCGTGCTCCGCACGCACGAGGGCTACGACTGGCTGTACGTGCTGCGCGGGCGCGTCCGACTCGTGCTGGGCGACCTCGACCTCGTTCTGCCGGCAGGCGAGGCGGCCGAGTTCGACACGCGCACGCCGCACTGGTTCGGCCGCGCCGACGAGCACGCCGTCGAGGTGCTCAGCCTGTTCGGCCGCCAGGGGGAGCGGCTGCACCTGCGCACCGCGCCGGGCTCGCCCGGGTGAGGCGTCCCGGGGTGTCGGTGGCGCCTCCTAGGCTCGGGGCGGGCGTCCAGGCCGCGTCCCGACAGAAGGAGTCCGTGTGTACCTCGACGACGACCGGGTGGTCACCAGCCCGTCCGACCTGACGACCTGGGCCGCGTGCGAGTGGTCGTTCCTGCGACGCCTCGACGCGAAGCTCGGCCGTGTCGCGGCCGTCGCCGACGCCTCCGACGACATGCTCGACCGCACGGCCCGGCTCGGCGACGCCCACGAACTGCGCTACCTCGAAGAGCTGCGCGCGACCCGCCAGGTGGTCGAGTTCGAGCGGCCGGTGCCGTCGGGCTACGCGGCGGCCGCCGAGGAGGCACGGCTCGCCATGGCCTCCGGGGCCGACGTGCTCTTCCAGGCGACCTTCTTCGACGGATCGTTCATCGGCTTCAGCGACTTCGTGGTGCGCACCGACGCCGGCGCGTACGAGGTCTACGACACCAAGCTCGCCCGCCACGCCAAGATCCCGGCCCTGCTGCAGGTGGCGGCCTACACCGACCAGATCCGCGCACTCGGCCTGCCGTCGGCCGACACCGTGCGACTCGTGCTCGGCGACGGCAGCGAGAGCGTCCACGACGTCGCCGACGTCCTGCCGGTCTACCGCGTCCAGCGCGACCGGCTGCGCGCCGCCCTCGCCGAGCGGGTCGCCGCCGACGCGCCGCTCGCCTGGGGCGACCCGACCGTCACGGCCTGCGGCCGGTGCGCGGCGTGCCAGGCGCAGGTCGACGAGCACCGCGACCTCGTGCTCGTCGCCGGCCTCCGCGGCGAGCAGCGCCAGCGGCTGCACCGGGCCGGGGTCGGCACCATCGACGACCTCGCGGCGTCGTCCGGTCCCGTCGCCGGCATCGGTGCGACGGCCCTCGCCCGGCTGCGGGGCCAGGCCCGGGTGCAGCTCGCAACCGAGCGGGACCACACGGGTGCCCCGGCCGTCGAGGTCGTCGACGCCGACGCCCTGCGGACGATCCCGCGGCCCGACGCCGGCGACGTGTTCTTCGACTTCGAGGGCGACCCGCTCCACACCGAGGGCGACGGGCGGGCCTGGGGTCTCGACTACCTCTTCGGGCTGGTCGAGGCCGACGGCGCCTTCCGCGCGTTCTGGGCGCACGACTTCGCGGGCGAGCGGCAGGCGCTCATCGACTTCCTCGACTACCTCGCCGAGCGACGGCGGCGCTTCCCCGACCTGCACGTGTACCACTACGCCGCCTACGAGCGGAGCCACCTGCTCTCGCTCGCCGCCCGGCACGGTGTCGGCGAGGACGCCGTCGACGACCTGCTGCGCGACGGCGTGCTCGTCGACCTGTACCCGGTCGTGCGGCAGGCGCTGCTCGTCGGGTCGCACAGCTACTCGCTCAAGAAGCTCGAGCCGCTCTACATGGGCGACGACCTGCGGCAGAGCGACGTCAAGACCGCGACCGCGAGCATCACGATGTACGTCGACGCCATCGCCGAACGCACCACGGGCGACCCCGACCGCGGTGACCGCATGCTCGACGAGGTCCGCGACTACAACGAGTACGACTGCCGGTCGACCCTCCGGCTGCGCGACTGGCTGCTCGAGCTCGCCGGCCGGCACGGCATCCGGGCCGACGACCCCGACGGCCCGACCGCGCCCGATCCGCTCGAACTCGCGCGGGTGCCGCGCGAACCCGACCCTGTCGCCGTCGGTCTCGCCGCATACGTGGCCGACGTCGACCCACTCGAGCGCACCGCCGACCAGACGGCGATCGCCCTCGCGGCGTCGGCCATCGACTACCACCGTCGCGAGGCGAAGACGTTCTGGCAAGAGCACTTCGACCGGCTGCGCAACCCGGTCGACGACTGGGCCGACACCCGCGACGTGTTCGTCGTCGAGACGGCGTCCGTCGAGCGCGAGTGGCAGAAGCTGCCCCGGGCCCGCAAGCTCAGCCGTGAGGTGCGACTGCGCGGTCGACTCGCGCCGGGCAGTCGTCTCGGCGAAGGAGGCGCGCCCTACGCCGTCTACGACGCCCCCGTTCCGGCCGGGGTCGCCTCGCTCGGCCCGGGGCTCCGCGGTGCCGTCGGGTCGACCGTGGTCGAGGCCGGCACGAACGGCGACCGGTACGAGGTCGTGCTGCTCGAACGGGTCGCGGGTGACGACGACCGGCACGACTCGTTCCCGGTCGCGCTCACGCCCGCCGCGCCTCCCCGGGCCACGCCGCAGCCCGAGGCCATCGCCGAGTGGGGCGGGCGCGTGCTCGACGCCCTACCCGAGATGCTGCCCGATCCGGCGTTCGACCTGCTGCGGCGTCAGCCCCCTCGGCTCCGGTCGGGCGGTGGGCCCGCACCCGTGGCCGGGCACGACACCGTCTCGGCCGTCGTCGAGACCCTGCTCGACCTCGACCGGTCGTACCTCGCCGTGCAGGGCCCGCCCGGCACGGGCAAGACCTACGTCGGCTCGCGGGTCATCGCGCGACTGGTGCGTGAGCACGGCTGGCGGGTCGGCGTCGTCGGGCAGTCGCACGCCGTCGTCGAGAACGTCCTGCGCGCGGCGATCTCCGCCGGGGTCGATCCCGAACGGGTGGGCAAGGTGCCGAAGTCGGGCACCACGGCCGACCAGGCCGACGAGCAGCCCTGGCGCACCCTGACGTCGGGCGAAGAGGCCGCGTTCCTCGCCGAGGCCGACGGTGGGGCGGGCGGTGCCGGGGCCGACGGTGGCGGGCAGGCCGTCGGGGCCGTGTTCGGGGCGACCGCCTGGGGGTTCGCGAACGCCGACAAGGTGGCCCGCGCCTCCCTCGACCTGCTCGTCGTCGACGAGGCCGGCCAGTTCTCGCTCGCGTCGACCGTGGCGGCCTCGGTCGCGGCAACGCGGTTGCTGTTGCTCGGCGACCCGCAGCAGCTGCCCCAGGTCAGCCAGGGCAGCCACCCCGAGCCGGTCGACGAATCGGCGCTCGGCTGGCTGGCCGACGGCCACGACGTGCTGCCGGCCGAGTTCGGCTACTTCCTCGCCACCACCTGGCGCATGCACCCGGCGCTCTGCGCCCCGGTCAGCGAGCTGTCGTACGCCGGGGCGCTGACGGCCCACGCGTCCGACCGCCGCCTCGACGGGGTGACGCCCGGCCTGCACGTCGAACCCGTGACGCACGTCGGCAACACGACCTCGTCGGCCGAAGAGGCCCGGGTGGTGGTCGAGATCGTGCGCTCCGTCGTCGGTCTCGCCTGGTCGGACGACGACGGCACCCGACCGCTGACCCCGGCCGACGTCATCGTCGTCGCCCCCTACAACGCCCACGGGGCCGTGTTGCGCGAGCACCTCGACGCCGCCGGCTTCGACGAGACGCCCGTCGGCACGGTCGACCTGTTCCAGGGGCAAGAGGCGGTCGTGGCCGTCGTGTCGCTCGCGGCGTCGAGTGCGGCGGACATCCCGCGTGGGCTGGACTTCCTGCTGATGCCCAACCGGCTCAACGTCGCGTTGTCGCGGGCGAAGTGGGCGGCATTCCTGGTGCACTCCCCGCTGCTCGCCACGGGGTTGCCGACCTCGATCCCGGGTCTCGGCCTGCTCAGCGGTTTCCTGCGGCTGACCGGGCAGGGCCAGCCGGCCGTCGAGGTCTGACAGGCGCCGCACCCTGCCCGGCCCCGCTCTCAGCCCCTGAGGTCCTGCCGAGATGGCACGACGTGCCGCTCACGTCTGAAGGTGAGCGGCACGTCGTGACATCTCGTGCCCCCGGGCCCGGCTCAGCGGCCGCGTCGCTGCGTCAGCACCTCGGCGCCGTCCTCGGTGATGGCGATCGTGTGCTCGCTGTGCGCGGTGCGGCAGCCGGTCACGCTGCGCAGCGTCCAGCCGTCTGAGTCCGTGACGAGTTCGTCGGTGTCGGTCATCACCCACGGCTCGAGCGCGAGCAAGAGCCCGGGCCGCAGTCGGTAGCCCCGCCCCGGGCGCCCGGTGTTCGACACGTGAGGGTCCTGGTGCATGGTCGAGCCGATGCCGTGGCCGCCGAACTCGACGTTGATCGGGTAGCCCGCCTCCGACAGCACGCTGCCGATCGCGTGCGAGAGGTCGCCGATGCGCGCCCCGGGGCCGGCGGCCGCGATGCCGGCCTCGAGCGCCCGCTCGGTGGTCTCGATCAGTCGGACGCTCTCGGCCGGACGGGAGTCGCCCACGACGAAACTCACCGCCGAGTCGGCTGCCACCCCGTCGAGTACGACGGCGAGGTCGAGGGTCAGCAGATCGCCGTCGACGAGTCGCCGGTCGTGCGGCAGCCCGTGCAGCACGGCGTCGTTCACGGCCGTGCAGACGTAGTGCCCGAAGGGGCCCCGCCCGAACGAGGGCGCGTAGTCGACGTAGCACGAGACCGCTCCGGCTTCGTCGATCATCGTCTTGGTCCACGAGTCGATGTCGAGCAGGTTCGTGCCGACGGTCACCCGGTCGCGCAGCGTCTGCAAGATGGTGCCGACGAGCGCGCCCGTCGCCCGGGCCCGCTCGATCTCGGAGGGGTTCAAGATCTCGATCATGGGTGTCCTGCCGTTCTCGTGCCGAAGATCATCCCGGTAAAGGTATCCCACTCGGTGCTCGTGCGCACTACGCTCGGGGCATGGTCCGACTGCCGCTCACCCCCGCCGAGATCGAGCGCGGCCGTCGTCTCGGAACCCTGCTGCGGCTCGCCCGAGGCCCCCGGCCCATGCTGCAGGTCGCGCTCGACGCCGGGCTCTCGCCCGAGACCCTGCGCAAGATCGAGACCGGGCGCGTGGCGACCCCGGCCTTCTCGACCATCGCCGCGATCGCCGGCGTGGTCGGCCTGTCGCTCGACGACGTCTGGACCGAGATCACCCGCGACGGGGGCGGGGCCGCCGACGTGCCGTCCTCGCTCGACGCGGCCCGCGCCTCCTGACCCGGCCGAGATGTCACGACGTGCCGCTCACGTCCAGAGCTGAGCGGCAGGCCGTGACATCTCGCGAGCCCGAGGAGGCGCGGTGTCAGCCCCGCGGACGGGCCAGCGACCCGAGGTCGAGCCGGGTCGAGACCTCGTGCCAGACGGCGTCGGCGAGCTCGTCGGTCGCGCGGTCGGCATCGACCGTGACGACGACCTCGGCGGCTGCGGCGATCGCCTCGGCGTAGCGCTCGCGCGCGGCCCTCAGACGTTCGTCGACCTCGAACCGATCGGTCGTCGTGCGTCCGCTCGCGAGGCGCTCGAGGGCGACCTCGGGCGAGACGTCGAGGTAGACGGTGAGGTCGGGCAGCATCAGCGAGGTGCTGATCGAGTTCGACGACGCGATCCAGTCGCTGCCGACGTCGGAGGCCTGGTAGGCCCGTGACGACAGGTGGTAGCGGTCGCAGACGACCGTCGTGCCGCGCTCGACGATGCCGAGCATGCCGTCGTGGGCGTTCGTGATGTGGTCGAGCCGGTCGGCGACGAAGAGCGACGCGATGACCCGGTCGTCGAGGTCGACCCGGCGGTTGAAGCCGTTGCGGATCAGCGTGCCGACCGGGCCGTTGGTCGGCTCGGCCGTCTGGTGCACGGGCACGCCCGCGTCGCCGAGGCGGGCCGCGAGCAGCCGGGCCTGGGTCGACTTGCCCGACCCGTCGATGCCTTCGAACACGATGAACGCCCCACGGGCTGCCTGATCGGTCACCCGACGAGCCTACCGAGGGTCGGGCCCGACGCAGGACCCACCGTGACGCGCGAGCGCGACGGCGGCGACGATGCGAGGAGGCGCGGTGAGGTCCCCGATCCCGCCCTCGACGTCTCCGGTCAGCACACGGTGGTGAACAGTGCAGGGTGCGCGGTCACCGGTGATCGGTGCGGGGCTGAGTGGTGACGACGTTAGTCGTGGCGCTGCCCTCCGCGCCTGCAGGGTGACCGGGATGACCGCCGGTCTCGGTTCGTGCTCGCCCCGGTGACGTCTACCGACTCACCGCGCTGGTCAGTTCTGCAGGTCGGCCTCCCAGTTGGTCTTCTGGATCTCGACGTCGAGTTCGCGGAGGTCCTTGGCGAGCGCGTCGGCGCGGTCCCGCAGCTCGGCGACGGGCAGGGCCGAGAACATGCGCAGCTCGCTGCGCAGCTGTCGGTAGCCGCCCGAGGCGCCGCGGGCCGCGTCCGACGCGGCCACGAGCAGGGCGTGGGTGCTGCGCAGGGTCTCGCGTCGAGCGAGGGCGGCGGTCATGGTGCTTCCGTCGCCGAGGATCGTGCGGGCGTTGGTGAGGTTGATGCGGACGACGAGCGACTCGAGCACGTCGAGGGTGTCCACTGCCTGGCGCAGCAGCTCGGCGGCGTCCTCGGTGGGCTCCTCGCCTTCTTGGTAGCGCGCGTTCGCGGTGACGCGGTCGCGCAGCTGGTCGACCCGGCGCTGGGCGTCGGATCGCTGCAGGAGGGCTTCGGCGAGCTTCATGGTGAGCGATCCTACGCAGGTCGGGTGCGTCACGTGTCGTGCGTGTCACCGGCGCCTGTTCGCCGGTCATTCATTGGGACACCTGCCCGGGTCGTTCTTGGCCGGCGGAAGCCGATTAGTTCCTGGCCTGCGGAGGCCAATTAGTTCCTGGCCTGCGGATTCGCGTTTTCCTGTCCCGCAAAAAGGCCTGGTGATGCGGGGTCTAAAAGCTACAGGCATCTGATGCTCATCGGATACGCGCGGGTGTCGACCTCGGGACAAGATCTCGCAGCACAACGTGACGGTCTCGCAGCTCTGGTTGTTGACGATCAATACGTGCATGTTAACCACGGGCTCTCGGGCACGGCTCGAGCGCGACCCGGCCTCCGCGAAGCGTTGGCCGCATGCCGTGCCGGTGACGTAGTAGTCGTCACGAAGCTTGAGCGCCTCGCCCGATCACTCCGCGAGGCCACCAACTTTGCGGACGAGCTCACGAAGAAGGGTGTCTCACTAAACCTCGGGGGAGCGGTCTACGACCCCAACGATCCCGTTGGGCGGCTCCTTTCCAACGCCCTCGGCATGGTGGCCGAGTTCTAAGCCGACCTCATCCGTGCCCGGACGGAGAGGGCATGGCGATCGCCAAGGCCGCCGGCAAGCTCCGAGGCCGGAAGCCCAAGCTCACCCCCTTGCAGGAGAAGCACCTCGTGCAGCTGCTTCGTGCTGGCGAACACACGAGTAGCGAGATCGCCGACCTCTTCGGCGTCGCCGGGTCCACGGTCTATCGGGCTATGAAGAGGGCCACTCGAGAGCCGTGAGTTGCTTCGGGCTCATGTGCACTTGCTCGGTCGCAGGTAAGGGGATGCCTGAGTCGCGCGCAGCGGCTATAAAATGTTCCTACCTGGTCCAACTTGGACTCGGTTTAGCCAGGGGGTCATACGTTGACTACGCCGTTCGAATCTGGGCCGGATTTTGAACTCAGGGGCTTGGCCCTAGCTCGCGCACTTCATGACCCTCTGGGTGTCCAGGGGGCTGTCATGTTTCGCGCCCGGGAGCGAGACGGTCTGTTTGTCAATCATGAAGAAATTCACGCCTACGAATTCACGACCCTGGGCCAGAAAGACAAGGCCGTCAAGGATGGTGAAAAGCTCGCAGAGCTTCTGGCCGCAGTTGGTGGACTCTCAGACAATACGTTCAAATCTCGGACGGGTTGGTTCGTAACAAGGGACGAACCTACCGCCGATCAGCGATCAGCAGTGATGGCTATTGCCAAGGCACGAAGCGAGCGAATTCACGCAATTAGCATCGCTGTCCTTCATCAACGCATCTGCAACTCGGAGATGTACCTGCAAGCTCGGGGTAACGCCCCATTCGGAAGTATCAGCTACAAGTCACGTCTGGACAGCGCGCCTCAGAACGTTCCTGTGCAGCTTGTAGGTCCTGGGGCGGCGGGCTTGCTCTCGTTGGAAGCCATGACCTCTCGTTTGCAACAAGGTGGGCGGGCACTTCTCGTCGGTAACTATGGAGTCGGTAAGAGCCACACGCTGCGTGAGCTGTACGGGCAGCTTCGCAAATCACACTTTAAGAGCGGGAAATTAACTCCCTTTCCTGTCCACATCAATCTGCGTGACTGCGCTGGCCTCCGGACGCCGGCAGAGATTCTGCGGCGCCATGCAGAAGAAGTCGGATTTGAGCATGCGGATGGTCTCATTTCTGCCTGGCGCGCCGGTTCGTGCGTGCTCCTTCTTGACGGCTTTGACGAAGTCGTCCCCAGTCGGTGGCTCGGAGGAGCTGTTGACCTCCGCACAGTTCGTTGGGAGGCGCTCAGCCCTATACGTCGACTCGTAAGCGAGACACCACCCCATGCGGGCATCATCGTCGCCGGAAGATCACACTATTTTTCGGGTCAATCGGAAATGGTTTCAGCTCTCGGGTTCTCCGCACTCGACCAATTCAGTGTCCCGGACTTCGACGAAGATCAACTTCGCGAGTTCTTCCGTCAGGCGGGTGTCGAATGGTCAGTTCCCGACTGGGTACCGATGCGCCCCTTGCTGCTCGGATACCTCATCGCAATCGACGCGAGCGACGCTGAAAGTGTCGCCGGCTCCGTCTCCAGGTCGGAGGGCTGGCGACTCTTCATAGAGGCGATCTGCGAACGTGAAGCTCAGATGTTTTCTGCTGTGCGTCCCGAGACAATCAAAAATATTGTCTCGAGGGTGGCCACCCTTGCCCGTTCTCGTTCAGACGTCACCGGCCCTGTCGATATGGATCTACTGCGGTCGGCCTTTGTCGCAGTCAATGGTCGTCAGCCGGACGAAGAGGGAGTTCAGCTTCTAATGCGCTTGCCCGGCCTCGCAGTCGCTGATCCAAGCGACGAGGCTGAAGTTCGGCAGTTCGTTGATCGGGACCTGGCTGACACGGCTTATGGCCTAGATCTAGCTGCATACGCCGTGGATCCATTCGAGGAGCTACATCCTCTAGGGTCCGTTGCGTCTTGGGTCGCAGCTGCTAGCGATTTAGCCATTGAGGTGGCGGCCGGAGTTCTCCTCAACCTCCAACTTTCTGTGGGTACGACTCTTGCCGCTCTGTCGGCACGCGAGAAAGCAAGTCAGTTCGATGCGGTTATGGCCGATCTCATTCGTCTGGCAGTCGAGCTGCCCTGGGATGGACGAAAGCTAACCAAGTCCTACCTTGTCTCCGGTGTCTACTTCGAGCAGCTAGTCCTTAGCGACCACCCTCTCTTTCAAGTCAGCACCCTTCAGAACTGCGTTGTGGAGCGACTTGACCTCAGCGGCCTGGACGAAGGCAGTTCAATTCCTCATTTCGAGAAGGCTCTCGTTGGGTTTATCGACGGAGTTGCGTCACTACCGGACTGGCTTGCGTCCCACTTCGCCAGCTGCGAGATCGACCGCTTTAGTGTCGCAACACAGACGACCGCGGGAATTATGACTCTTGGCATTGATCGCGAGTCCCGAATTGCCCTCTCCATTCTGAAGAAGATATTCGGCCAGCGCGGCTCGGCTCGCAAAGAAGGTGCTTTGAGCCGAGGTCTCAGTCTTAGCGACCGCCCTGCTGTTCCAGCTGTCGTAGAAGAGCTTATTTCGCAGGGCTGGATCTTTAGAACGTCGTCGGGCCATGAGACTCTTTACGCAGGTGTCAAAGGTAGGCGGCGCGATGCTAATCGGGTTCTCGACTCTCCCGCCGATTTCAAGCTGCAGTAGCATCGGGGCCTTGCATTCGGTGCGCGTGCCCGCTTGGGGATCTGTCAGCGGGCAAGGACTTGCTGCAGACTTCTAGGCTCACAAGATGACTGTTCGTGTTCGCCCGGTCGTCGCCCGTGACGAGTCGCAGTGGTCCGTGCTCTACGCCGGCTATCGCTCGTTCTAGAAGTTGCCTGAGGACGGCGACGCCGTCGCCGTAACCTGGCAGTGGGTAGTCACGGGCGCCAATGGACTGATCGGCCTCGTCGCGACCGATTCAGACGACGCGCTGCTCGGCCTTGCCAATCTCAGGCGCTTCGCCCGGCCCTCGACCGCCACTGCCGGGCTCTACCTCGAAGACCTCTTCACCTCGCCAGCGTCGAGGGGAACAGGTGTTGCAACGGTACTCTTACGGGAGGCTGCAGCTGCCGCCTCCAGAGAGGGAGCGAGTGTCGTCCGGTGGATCACAGCGGCTGACAACGCACCAGCCCGGCGTGTAGACGACGGCGTTGCAACCGCAACTCCCTGGGTGACCTACGACATGAAGCCAGCGCTGCAGCCGGGGGCCCAGTAGCCCAAGTAATTGCAACCCCGCTGCGTCCCGATAGACGATCGGCGGGCGGGCGGGCGTCGGCGGGGTCTGTCTTGATACTGACCTTCGTGGTCGCCGATGCCTCTGCGGTTGCGAGCCAGATTCGCGAGACGCTGCCGGCGTCGCATCGGTCTGGGAGTTAGCCAGCATGAGGAGGTGTTCCGCATCCCTAGGGTCGCGCGACTCCTTGCTAGAACATACGCCAGTGGGTGCGCTCGAGCCAGCTACTCAGCTTGATTTCGTCGACGCCGTGTTTTTCTTTGGGGCCGGACTACTGGCCGTGCTCTCTACGGGTGCAGGTGTGACTGCGGCCGACGGGTCAACACGAGTGTCGTCCTGGTACTGCAACCGGTCCAATTGCCCGAGAGCGGCCACGGCATTTCGGAACTCGTCGAAACGAGGAACACGAGGGTGCGCACGATCTTCGAGCTCGAAATTACGCTCGATTTCCGCCAGCGCCAATCGGGCCTGATCGGAATGCGCGTCCTTGGGCATAGCGAGACCGACCTGGCGGAGCACTCGTCCAGCGTCGTATTTCGTGATTCCGGTGCCGACCGGGTGGTCGCGGAGGAAGCCCTGGATATGGCGAGCAAGCTGATCGTTTGCGCGTTCGTCGAACTCGTCATCGGCTGCATCCTCGAGGCGCTCGGCGAGATCACGAAGAAGGAGAGAGAATCGGCGGCGCAACTCATCCGCCCCGTCGAGGTCAGCTGAGATGTCGAGCAGCTTGACGATTTCTCTCGCGAATCCGGCCTTCTCGACGTGTTCGTCGGGGAACACTTCCGCGACGCTGTCTTCGATTGCGTCCCACAGGCTGTCCTTCTGCTGAGCACGATTCTGAATGCTTTCCACCGAGAATTTCGCTCCGTCCTCCTCTGAAAGTTCGACGAACCGGGCGATGTTATTTAGAGCGGCCCGTCGAGCGATTGCGACAGGAACGAGATCCTCGATCTCGATTGGTGTGGTGTCCCAGTCCGTGTGAATGTCACGCCCCGAAGCCCAGGTGTCGATCCGGACAATGTAGGCGTCTTGCAGAATGCGTTGCTTGCGCATGTCTCCGCGCTTGAGGACACGTTCTGCTTGTTGGCCGGCAGTGTCTCCATCAAGAAGAGCAACGCACGCCGGTTTGACGGTGTCGCGTCCCCTGGCGAGGTACACCATGTACGGAACCCCGTCGGCGCCGCCGCTTCCAACGATGGTTACTTTGTTTAGATCAAGGACCGAGGCTGTGCTCTGCTCACGATCGGAGATGTGTGAGGATAGCCCCGCAAGTAGGACTTGATCTCCGGCGCCTTCGACGAACAGGTTCTGCCCGCCGATGAACGCCGTTTCCGCTACGTAAGCGCCCAGCGACGATCGAAGGGGTTCGTAGCGGTTATTCGCCGCATCCTTCACGACACGGGTGCCCTCTTCATCTGCGCCCTTGTCGAGGACACGAATGCGCTGGGGGGCGTTCTTATCGATCAGGAACGGCGAGTGGGTGACGTACACGACCTGCCCGCCCTGGCCTCCGTCTTCGGGTTTTGAGTAGTCGTGCAAGATGCGCAGGAGGTCTTGCTGGCCCACGCTGGAGAGGTACGCGTCGGGCTCGTCGAGCAGCAGAATGTCCGATCCGTCGCCGGCGAGTCGGTGCGCGGTGAGCTGGACGAAGTAGCTGAGAAAGAACCGTAGGCCTTGGCTGCGTTCCTTGAATGAGTACGTCGACGCAGTCCGGTCCTGAATCGTGAGGGCGATCTCGTGTTCTCGGGCTTCGACGAGAAGGTCAAACTGCTTGTCCTGGGTCCACCAGCGCTGAATGTTGAGATTCTCTTTGATGGCCGCGTTCATGCGGCCAACGAGTCCTTCGACATAACCCTCTCGGCCGTCCGCCAGACCCAGTTGCAACTCAACGAAGGACGCAGGTGCGATTTTTGCGGCGTCAACGAGCAGCTTCCTCGCGAGCTCGAATTCAGCATCCTGACCAGCCCTGCTCAAGGTAGTGCCGGTTTCGGTGCCGAAGATCAAGCCCACGAGTAGGCGGCCGAGACTGGCTTCGCCTTTATCAGAGGCGTCAATCCCATCCAGCAGTTCAGCGCGTTGCGACCGTTGGAGCGCGCGGCGGTCTTGGCCGGTGAGGCGTCTAATCGAAACGCTGTCGGGGATCGCAAGGTCGGTCAACATTTCGAACACCCCTGGCAACCGGGCTTCGATAACGACTAGATATTCCTGGGAAATCGAGACTCGCTGGCCATCAACAACCAGGAACGCAGGGCGGTTGCCGGGGCGGAAGAGGGCAAACCGAGACACGCCCTGCAATGCGGCGAGGGCCACTGGGGCTTCGTCTGCTTCCAATTCAAGCCAGGCACCAAATTCCGGAAAGCGCAGCTGATCGACCTGAACCGAGTACTGCTCCGAGTAACGACAGAAGTCAGCTCGATCGATGGCGGCGACTCCGAGCGCGGACTTAATCGCCCCCAAAAGGTGGCTCTTCCCGGACTCATTTGCGCCGACGATCGCGGTCACATTCCCATCGATGGGAATGCGTACAAACGGATACCAGGGTCCCTCCTGATCTTCCCAAGCCTCGCGCTCCGCGTTGGGTCGAGCCTTCAGCTCGAAGTCGAAATTGAACGACTTGTAGAACCGGACATCTATGCGGGTCAACTTCACTGTCGCACTCCATGAGTATCGTTCGGTATTTTGGAGAACCGTACCCGATAGCGCCGACACTCGACGAGCAGTTTGCGTGCCCGTTAGCCGATCGCTGATAGACCCCGTCTGAGACCTGCGGCTGCGGCTTCGGTGGAGGTCAGGATGGGGACGAGGTGCCCCGAAGTGTTCTGTCGTGAAGGTGTCGGGTGCCTGTCGGGTCGGTGTCGTGGACCTCGGGGCTGGTCGTTCCTAGTGTGAGGTTCATGAACGAGACACGGATCGTCGATCTCCGCACCCAGGTGGGTTGGACCCAGGAACGCCTCGCTGACGAGAGCGGCGTGACCGTCCGCACCGTCCAGAGGCTCGAGGCGGGCAACGAGGGGAGCCTCGACACGCTGTCTCGGGTGGCGACGGCGTTCGGTGTCCCGGTTCGTGATCTCTTCGTCACCGTCGCTGAGGACGGCTACGGCCGCTCGGTCACCGCCCTCGATGAGCGAACGAGTCGCCAGCAGGAACGGCGGGGCCGTGTCGAGGAGGGCTTCCGAGCCTTGTACTACGGGGTGGGCGTGCTCTTCACGATCGCCGTGGTCGTCGCAGTCGCCACCGACGTCGTGCCGAACGTGGCCATCTTCTTGATTCCCGCGTACTGGATTGCCGGGTGGCTGCTGTCGATGTTCCTGTTCCTCGTCGTCCTCAGCCCGCGCCTGGACCGCGCCTATCCCCTCTCCCGTGCCGCCCCGGACGAGGCGACGAGCGGGTAGGCACATCGTTTCGCCGGGATACGGGTGTCCTGTCGACCTGCGAAGCTCGGGTCATGTCGTGGCCCCGGGCTGAAGCCCTCCGAACGGATCGTCTCTCTCTGGAGCCGCTCGCCGTGGAGCACGCGAGCGAGATGGTGGTCGCTCTGGCACCACAGGATCTGTACCGGTTCACGGATGGGGAGCCTCCGACGCTCGAGGAACTCGAAGCGCGCTACCGCCGTCAGTCGCGGGGTCAGTCCGAGGATGGACGTGCCGGGTGGTTGAACTGGATCATCCGATGTGCTGGGCGTGGGCGGGCCGTCGGATTCGTCCAAGCGACGCTCACCCGCGAGGGCGCTGACCTCGTCGCTGATGTCGCGTGGCTGGTCACGGCCTCGGAACAGGGTCGTGGTCTCGCTGTGGAGGCGGCGACAGCTGTCGTGACGTGGCTGACCTCGATGGGTGTCGGGCGTCCTCAGGCCTACGTCCACCCCGACCACGCGGCGTCAGCCCTGGTGGCCGAACGGCTCGGGCTCGTACCCACGTCGACAGTCGTCGACGACGAGACCCTCTGGGAAGCCGTCATCGCTCCCAGGATGCAGCGGCACAAGGGCGTCCGTCAGCCGATCATCTAGCGGGGCCTCTCGGGCGGATCAGGAGCCAGTTGCTGCTCTTCCTCGAACGCCTTCAGCTTCCTAAGCTCGGCCCAGGGGTAGAAGCCGATCCAGGCCACCGACGCGATGGCGGCCCCCATGATCATCGAGCTCGTGTCCATCCTTCGACGGTGCGTGCGATACGTGCGGTTCGTCGGTCGGGGATCAGCCTCGTGGTGGAGTCGGGGCTCGTCCGGCCATCGCGATCGGTCGCCGGACGGCAGTGCCGTGCGTGCTCGGGCCACCCGGTGCGGCGTCCCAGCCCTGCGGCGCATCATGGGCTCATGCCCGCCTTCCGTCGCCCGCCCCGCCCCGCCCACCCCGTCCGTGTCGAGCCCGGGCCGGGCCAGGAATCCGTCTGGGACTACCCGCGACCCCCGCGGGTCGAGCCCCGGAACGAGCGCGTCGTCGTCCGCCTCGGTGGCGTCGTGGTGGCCGACACGACGGCCGCGATCCGCGTGCTCGAGACGAGCCACCCGCCCGTCTACTACCTGCCGCGCGCCGACTTCGCCCCGGGGGCTCTGTCGCGCGCCGAGGGCCGCAGCCTGTGCGAGTTCAAAGGCCAGGCCGGCTATGTCGACGTCTCCGGCGGCGGCGTCACCGCCCGGCGCTCCGGCTGGTTCTACGCGGAGCCCTGGCCCGGTTACGAGTCGCTGGTCGACCACGTCGCGATCTACCCCGGCGCGATGGACTCGTGCGAGATCGACGGCGAGGTCGTCCAGGCGCAGGAGGGCGACTTCTACGGCGGCTGGATCACCGCGAACCTCGTCGGCCCGTTCAAGGGCGCGCCCGGCACGATGGGCTGGTGACGGCCGGGCCCCGGACAGGAGCAGACTGGCCGGATGCCGAAACGTCCCCGCCCCCGTCCCACGTCCCTCGCCCGCACCCTGGGCCGCGTCGCCCTCGGCGGTGCCCTGATCTTCGCCGGGACGAGCCACCTGACCTTCGCCCGCGAGCCCTTCCAGGCGCAGGTTCCCGAGTGGCTGCCGCTGGACGACGACTTCGTCGTGCTCGCGTCCGGTGTGGTCGAGATCGGCATCGGAACGGCCCTGGTCGTCGCCCCCAAGCACCGCGTGACGGTCGGCTGGGTCGCCGCGGCGTTCTTCACCGCGATCTTCCCCGGCAACATCTCGCAGCTCGTCACCCACACCGACGCGTTCGGCCTCGACACCGACGGCAAACGTGCTTTCCGCCTGATCTTCCAGCCGCTGCTCGTCCTGCTGTCGCTCTGGTCGACGGGCGCCTGGCGCGACCGCCGCAGCATCGGTCGCCGCGCGAAGTAGCCGCGACTGGTTCCCGACCCCGGGAGGCGCGGCTCAGCCCGAGAGGGCGGCCACGACCACCTCGGCGTCGGGGAACCACCTCGTGTAGTGGTCGGGGTCGGCGTTGACCTGGACGGCGTGCGCGGCCTGGGTCGGCGTCAGGTCCTTCCAGCCCGGGATCGACACGAGCTTGGTGAAGAAGCTCGTCGCGGCGGTGTACGGGTCCATGCGCTGCTCGTAGGTGCCCCACAGGCCGTTGTCGCGCTGCTGGAACAGCCCGCGGCTGTCGGGCCCGACGGCGTCGCCGTAGTCGATGTTGCGCAAGCTCGACTCGCCCATCGCGGTCATCACGCCGATCGCCTGGGTGTGCTCGCCGATGCCTTGCGCCCGGGCCGCCAGCATGATGTAGGCGGCGTTGACCAGGCGGTCCTGGCAGTAGCCGGCGACGGGCCCCGCCGGCACCTCGATGTCACCGACCATCACCGGGTCGACCTCGGGGCACGCCGGGACCGGCGTGGACGTGATCGCCGTGACGCTCTCGTCGCGAGGCGCCGTGAGGGCCGAGACGACCAGGGCGATCGCGACGACGAACGCGACGAGCCCGACGCCGAAGACGACGGAGACGACGATCAGCACGCGGCGCACGGCAGGCCTCCTGATGGTCGGGTGGCGTGGCGATCAGGGGCGTCGACCGGCACGGAAGTCGTCGTCGAGGATAGGCGATCTCGTCGGCAGTTCCTCCCGCGTGGGCTGGGCGGCCGGTGGGACTCCCTCCGAATGCCCTGGCAATCCGCCGCCGAGATGCCGGTAACGTTGCCCGCCGTCGACCCGACCACTCGGGCCGCGGCAGCCGGGCACCGCCCCTCCGTGGCTCGATCGCCGAGGCGCCCGTCCGACCGGCCGGCGCCCGAGATCCAGAGGAACGTCGTTCATGGGAACCCCACCCACCCCTGCCCGCGAGACCCGTCCCGACCGCCCGGCCCGCGCCTCCGGACGGCGGCGCCCGAGGCGCCTGCGCGTCGACGACGTCACGGTCGTCGACCCGGCGATGATGAAGCGCGCCATCGGCGGCACCGTCGTCGGCAACACCATGGAGTGGTACGACGTCGGCGTCTACGGCTACCTCGCCGTCACGATGGGCCGGGTCTTCCTGCCCGAGGCCGACCCGTCGCTGCAGATCCTGTTCAGTCTCGGCGTCTTCGCCTCGACCTACGTCGCGCGTCCGCTCGGCGGGGTCGTCTTCGGACGTCTCGGCGACCGGGTCGGACGCCAGAAGGTGCTCGCGACCACCCTGATCCTCATGGCGGGCGCGACGTTCCTGATCGGCGTGCTGCCCGACTTCGCCGCCATCGGTGCCCTCGCCCCGATCGCCCTCGTCGTCCTCAAGCTGCTGCAGGGCTTCTCGACCGGCGGCGAGTACGCCGGGGCCACGACCTTCGTCAGCGAGTACGCGCCCGACAAGCGGCGCGGTTTCTTCGCGAGCATCCTCGACCTCGGCAGCTACCTGGGCTTCGCGCTCGGTGCCGCCGTCGTGTCGGTGCTGCAGCTGCTGACGACCGAGCAGCAGATGCTCGAGTGGGCCTGGCGCCTGCCGTTCCTGCTGGCCGGCGTGCTCGGTGTGGTCGCCATCTACTTCCGCCTGAAGATCGAGGAGTCGCCCGCGTTCCAGGCCACCCAGGACGCGCAAGAGAGCAAGGTCGGCGAGATCGCCGACGCGCAGGGCCGTCCGCGCAACACCCTGGCCCTCATCCGGCAGCACTGGCGCCCGATCGTCATCGCGATCGGTCTCGTCGCCGCCTCGAACACCGTCGGCTACGCGCTGACCAGCTACATGCCGACCTACCTGACCGACTCGCTCGGCTACGACCCGCTGCACGGCACGCTGCTGACGATCCCGGTGCTCGTGCTGCTGGCCCTGCTGCTGCCCGTGGCCGGACGCCTGAGCGACCGCATCGGTCGACGGCCGGTCATGTGGCTCGGCGCCGCGTCGGTGCTGCTGCTCGCCCTGCCCGCGTTTCTGCTGATCGGCCTCGGCAGCATCGGGACGACGCTCGCCGGTCTCTCACTGCTGGCCGTCAGCGTGGCGCTGTGGGTGTCGAGCCAGGCGTCGTCGCTGCCCGCGCTGTTCCCGACGGCGAGCCGTTACGGCGCGATGGGGGTGTCGTACAACGTCGCGATCGCCGTGTTCGGCGGCACCACCCCGCTGATCATCCAGGCGCTGCTGCAGGCGACGGGCAACGAGCTCGTGCCCGCGTTCTTCCTCATGGCCACGTCGCTGGTCGGTGCGGTCGCGGTCTGGTTCATGAAGGAGTCCTCGCAACGCCCGCTGCCCGGCTCGATGCCGAGCGTGGCCACCGAGGCCGAGGCGCACGAGCTCGTCGAGACGCAGGACGCCAACCCGAACATCGACCTCGGCGACCTGCCCTTCGTCGACGCCGAGCCCGCCGTCACCGCCGACCCCGCGCAGAGGACCGAGCGCTAGAGCAGCTCGGCCCGGTCGGCGAGGTACGCGGCGAGGTCGCGGACCTCGTCGGCCGCCGTGCCCCAGCGCACGAGGGCACGCCGGTCGCGGACGAGGAGGCGCTGCTCGCCGCCCTGCAACGCCCCGGTCGACAGGTCCACCGGTTCGTAGCCGTAGTTGACGACCTCGCCCTCGGCGAAGTGGCCGCGCACGGCCGCCCGGCGCTCGGCCTTACGCTGCTCGACCTGGGCGGACAGGTGCTGGGACCGGGTCGGCGTGACCGCCCTCGTGATGCGCCCGGTCTCGAAGACCCGGCCGTCGGCGGCGAGCAGCAGGACACCGAGGCGCCAGGCCCGCCCGGCGGGTTCGAGGGACTCCGCCGTCTTCACCACGACGATGCGTCGGGCCGGCTTGTAACGGGCGAGGGCCTCCGTCCGGGCGTCACGGGCCGCGAGGTCGGCGGCCGCGTGCTCGACGAGGCGGCGCAGCGACGCGGCAGCCTCGTCGTCGGACGGGGTCTCGGGGGCCGGCACCGCGCCTCCTGCGGTCGGGACGCTCACGGGATCGTCGGCGGTCGGGTCAGGCGTCGTAGCCGTGGTCGAGGAAGTCCTCGATCACGTCGACGACGAACGCGTGGTCGTCGGCCTGCGGCAGGCCCGACACACCGGCCGAGCCGACGACGCCGACACCCGGGACCCGCACGGGGAAGAGCCCGCCGTGCGCGGCGTAGAGACCGGTGTCGAGCCGGGACTTCTCGTCGAAGCTGGCGCCCTGCACCCGGAACGACTCGCCCACCCGGTACGAGCTCTGCCCGTAGCGCTCGACGACGCGGGCCTTGCGGTCGAGCCACTCGTCGTTGTCCAGGCTGCTGCCGGGGAGGGCCGCGTGGAACGCGCGCTGTCGGCCGTGTCGCACGGTGACCGCGACGGCCAGGTCGCGGCGTCGGGCCTCGGCCAGCAGGTGGGCACCCAGGTCGAGCGCGACGTCGAGCGTGAACCGCCGGAAGACCAGACGCTCTTCTTGCCGGATGAGGGTCTGCAGCAGGGTGTCGTCGGTCATCGGTGGTCTCCTGGAGGAAATGGGCGGACTGCACGGGGGAGCACCGGCGCCTCGGCGCGGCACGGTGCGAGCCTAGGCCCGGCCCCCGTCAACGGGCTGGTGGCGGCCCGGCCGCGCGACGGACCGCGGGGCGTCAGGCCGACGCGGCGACGCAGGGCGAGCCCTGCCGGGCCAGCAGACCGCAGTACACGCCCACGAGGTCGGTGGCCGAGCGCGACCACGGGTGGTCGAGCGCGTGGGACCGGGAGGCGCGCGACAGCCGGTCGCGCAGCCCCTCGTCCGCGAGCACCTGGGTGAGGGCGCGGGCCCAGGTCCGCGGATCGCGGCTCGGGAGGACGATGCCCGTGACGCCGTCGACCACCGACTCGCGGAGGCCGCCCGACGCCGCGGCGATCACCGGGACCCCGCTCGCCGCGGCCTCGAGGGCGATGAGCCCGTAGGTCTCGGAGTGCGAGGGCACGAGCACGAGCGCGGCGTCCCGCAGCAGCGCGGCGAGGCCCGATCGCGAGCGCGGGCCGAGGAAGTGCACGGTGAGGTCGAGCTCGTCGCTCAGGGCGCTCAGCTCGGCCTCGTAACCGGCGAACTCGGTCGAGGCGCCGCCGGCGATGACGAGTTCGGGGCGCACCTCGGCGGGCACGGTGGCCACGGCGCGGATCGCCAGGTCGGGGGCCTTGAGGGGTTCGAGCCGGCCGGCCACGACGACGTACGGGCGCACGGGCGTGGGGTGGTCGGCCGCCGCGGGGTGGAACAGCTCGCCGTCGACGCCCGGAAGGACGACGTGGACCCGGTCGGCCCGGCCACCGAGACGGGACGTGACGGTCTCGGCCTCGGCGTGACTGATGGCCACGACGGCGTCCGACTCGCGGGCCAGCAGCTCTTCGCCGGCGATGCGGCCGGGCGACTCGGCGCGTTCGCCGTGCGAGAGGGGCGTCGAGTCGTGGGCGGCGATCGAGTGGAAGCTCTGCAGGTGGGGCACGCCGAGGGCGCGGGCCACGGGCAGGGCCGCCATGCCCGAGAACCAGTGGTGCGAGTGCACGACGTCCCAGGGCCCGAGGTCGGCCAGGCGGTCGCGGAACTCGTCGACGAACAGCTCGTTGCGCCCCTTCGTGACCGGCTCGGCCGGGCCCGCGTCGACGAACCTCAGCGTGACACCGGGCGCGAGCGGGTGGCTCGCCGGCTCGTCGGGGGACGACCGTCGGGTCAGGATCTCGACCTCGTGCCCTGCGGCCCCGAGCGCCTCGGCCTGGTTGCGCACGACGACGTTCATGCCGCCGACGTCACCCGACCCGGGCTCGGCACCGGGGGACGTGTGCAACGACACGAGGGCGATGCGGAGCGTGGGGGAGGCGGTGGTCACCAGCCGAGGCTACCTGCCCGGTGGACCCACGGCCTGCCCGTGGGCGGTCCGGCGGCGCTCAGTCGGCGACTCCCGACCAGAAGGCGCGGACGTCGTCGAGGACGGCCTCGGCCTGTCGGCGACCGGCCTCGGCGGCCGGACGGCGGGTGTTCGTGGCGAGCACGTCGGTGCCGAACGCCCGCAGCGATTCGGCGTCGGCCTCGACCACGAAGACCTCGTGCCCGGCGGCGCGTCGGGCGGCGACGACCTGCGGCAGCGACGGGCCGAGCGGCGAGACGTCGAGCTCGGGGCCGCACGACAGCACCAGCACGCGGGCGTAGGCGTCGGCGAGGTCGGCGTTGGTGCCCGAGCGCACGCCGCCGTCCATCGTCGGCCGACCGTCGACCTCGACGGTCGGCCAGACGACCGGCACCGAGCAGCTCGCGGCCACGGCGCGGTACAGGTCGACGCCCGAGCCGGCGTCCAGCGGTCGGAACGTGCCGTCCGTGGCGTCCACGGTGCAGACGGTGAGTGCGGCGTCGGGCCAGGCCGCGCCTCCGAAGCGGTCGCGCATGGCCGTGACGAGCTCGGGCTCGTCGGCGACCACGGGCGTCTCGCGGGCCAACGCGCCGATCCGAGCACGCGCCTCCTGGTGGGTGGTCGCCCCCGCGAGCGCCTGACCGAGGGTCTGCTGGAACACCTCGGGGTCGATCGAACCCGACGGCAGGTCGTCGACGTCCTCGAACTGTTCGCGCAGGCCCTCGTCGACGCGGCCGAGTCGCACCATCGTCCCGACGACCGACCCGGCCGAGGTGCCGACGACGAGGTCGGCGTCGCCCACGGGCACGCCCGCCTCGAGCAGCCTCGACAGCACGCCGAGCTCCCACGCGATGCCGGTGATGCCGCCGCCGCCCAGGACGAGGGCGGTGCGGGTGGGGGTCGTGGTCGTGGTCGTGCTCATGTCTCTCCTCGGTCGTGGTGGCGGCCCGGGCAGGAGGCGCGGTGCGTCCCCCGGGGCCGCGCCCGAGAGTAGGCCCGTCGACTCGCGACGTCCTCGGGCAGGTGTCAGGCGCCTCGCAGTTCGTCGGCTCGTCCGAGCGCCTGGACATGCCACTCGGTCTGCGCCAGGGCCGAGCCGAGCCGGTAGCCGTGCAGCGACGAGATGCCGCCGCTCCACGACATGCGCTCGGCGACCTGCCACACCGTCGGTCGGTCGAGGGCGTCGAGGGCGGCCGCCGCGTCGCGGCTGCGGTCGGCCCGGTGGGCGATCAGCGCCTCGGCCCGCTCGCGCAGGCCGGTGAACCGGTACTCGTGGCCCGGGCAGACCTCGAGGGCGTCGGGCCCGGCGACGTCGAGCGTCACCATGCGGTCGAGCGAGGCCAGGTAGTCGGTCAGCGGGTTCGTGCCGGTCCGACCGCCGAGGCCGATGCCGGGGTTGATCCGGGGCAGTACGTGATCGCCCGTGAAGACGAGGCGTTGCTCGGGTTCGACGAAGGAGAGGTGACCGCCGGTGTGGCCCGGGGTGTGGAGGGCGCGCAGCAGCCGTCCCGCGACCGGCAGTACGTCGCCGTCGCCGAGCAGCAGGTCGGCGGTGACCGCGGGCAGGTGGCGACCCGACCCCCAGGACGCGACCAGCGCCTCCTGGTCGTGCCCGGGTGCGCCCCAGCGGGCGATGTCGGCGTCGGCGGCCGTGGCATCGGACGTCCGCTCGCCGAGGGCGCGCTGCTCGGCGGCGTGCAGGGCGATCCGGGCCCCCGAGGCCCGCCGCAGTGCCTCCGCCCCGCCGAGGTGGTCGGCGTGCAGGTGCGTGACGGCGATCAGGTCGACGTCGGCGAGCGAGTGGTCGACGTCGGCGAGGGCGGCCTCGAGCCGGTCGAGGTTGGCGTCGACTCCCCAGCCGGGGTCGATGACGGTCAGTGCGCCGTCCGAGCCCTCGACGACGTACCCCAGCGAGTGGTCGTCGATGCCGTCGCCGAACTCGAACGCGACCGACCAGACGCCGTGCCGGACCTCCTCGACGGGCGGCAGGCCGCCACGCCGGACGGTGTCGGCCTGCACGCGGCTGAGCGGGACGGGAGGCGGGGGAGGCGCGGGTCGGCTGGCGGCGTCGGTCACCCCGCGAGCCTAGCCAGCGCCGCCCGCGACCCGGGCCCGTCCGTCACTCGGCGGAGACCTCGATCAGCACCTTGCCGACGACGTCGCCCTCGACGGCTTCGTGGGCGGCGGCCGTCTCGGCGAGGGGGAAGGTGTGAAGCGGCAGGCCTGCGGCCTCGCCGACCGGCAGGACCCCGTCGCGCAGGGCCGCGGTGACGTCCTCGACGGCCGCCTGCAGCGCCTCCTCGCCCACGGTGTAGAGCAGGACGAACTGGAACCGGGTGTTGGTGATCATGTTCGCGCGGATCGGGATGGTCGTCGTGTCGCCGCCGTTGTCGGCGTAGATCGCCACGGAGGCGCGGTGCGCGACGACCTCGGAGAGCAGGTCCGCGTTCTGCGAGATCGCGACCTCCACGACGACGTCGACGCCGTCGGGAGCGATCTCGCGGATCTCGGCGGCGGCGTCGCCCGTGCGGTAGTTGACGACGTGGTGAGCGCCGGCGGCCGTGGCGAGGGCGGCCTTCTCGTCGCTGCTGATCGTCGTGATGACGGTGGCACCCGCCCAGCGCGCGAGCTGGATGGCGGCGTGACCGACCGCGCCCGCGCCTCCCGCGACGAGGACGACGGCGCCGTCGAGGCTGCCGGGGGTCAGGCGGTTCGGGCCGTCCTCCCACACGGTCAGCGCACGGTGGGCGGTCATGGCCGGGACGCCGAGGCTCGCGCCGACGTCGAGGCCGACGCCCTCGGGCAGTGGCACGACGCGCGAGGCGGGCAGGACGGTGAACTCCTGCGCGGTGCCGGTCGGGCGCTGGTGGGCCGAGAGGTAGGTCCAGACGCGGTCGCCGACCGACAGGCCGGTGACGCCCTCGCCGACGGCGTCGACGATGCCCGAGCCGTCCTGGTTCGGCGTGACCTCGGCGAACGGCAGCGGTTCGCCGGGGCCGCCGCCCGCACGGGACTTCCAGTCGGTGGGGTTGACGCCCGAGAACACGACGCGCACCCGCACCTCGCCGGCGGCGGGTTCGGGTAGGTCGCGGTCCACGAGCTGCAGCACGGTGGGGGCGGGTCCGGTCTCGGAGTACACGATCGACTTCATGCCCGGAGCCAACCAGACCCGGCCCCGTCGTGTTCCTGCCGGCTGCGCCGAGATGTCACGACTGGCCGCTCACCTTCAGAGATGAGCGGCCAGTCGTGACATCTCGGCGAGCCGACCAGGGCTCAGGCCCCGGCGCCGCGGAACAGGGCCAGCGCCAGCAGGTCGTCCTCGAACCCGCCGCCCTCGTGCCCGTTGTACGGCCAGACCGTGATGTCGGCCGCTCCGGCGTACGCGTTGAACGCGCCGAACACCGTCGACGGCGGGCAGGTCGGGTCCATCAACGCCGTCGTGAAGAGGGCGGATGCCGACGCCCGCCGGGCGAAGTTGACGCCGTCGAAGTACGCGAGGACGTCGTGCACCGAGGAGGCGCGGTGCCGGTGGACCGCCAGGTAACGTCCGATCTCCTTGTACGGGTCGGCGTCGGTGATGACGGTCGCCCGGCGGAAGTCGCAGAGGAACGGCACGTACGCCGCGACGGCGGCGAGGTCGGGGACGAGTCCGGCGACGGCGAGGGCGATGCCGCCGCCCTGGCTGCCGCCGACGACGGACACCCGGGTCGCGTCGACGACGTCGAACCCCCGAGCGGCCTCCACGGCCCGGACGGCGTCCGCGAACACCCGCCGGTAGTAGTAGGTCTCACGCGAGTCGATGCCCCGCGTCATGACGCCGGGATGCGCGGGGCCCGAGCCGTCCGGGTCGGGGGTGGCGCCGAGGCTCCACCCCGAGCCCTGACCGCGGGTGTCCATCTGCAGGTGGGCGAACCCGGCGGACGACCAGAACAGGTTCTCGACCGCCGCGCCCCGCCCTCCGCCGTAGCCGACGAACTGCACGACCGCCGGCAACGGTCCCTCCGCTCCGGCGGGCACGCGCAGCCAGGCCCGCACGGGTTGGCCCGCCCAGCCGGCGAAGGTCACGTCGTACACGTCGACCGTCGTCAGCCCCGTGTCGACCCGTTCGACCCGCAGGTCGAGCGGGTGCGCCCGTGTCTCGGCGAGCGTCGTCGCCCAGAACTCGTCGAAGTCGTCGGGATCGGTCTGGGTGCTGCGGTACTCCCGCAGCGCGGGTTCCGGCAGGTCGGTGAACATGCCCCTTGTCTACCGCAGCCCGCGACGGCCGCCGAGGAGGCGCGGTGCAGGAGGCGCGGCTCAGCTCGCGCGAGCCAGGTTCGGCACCCAGCCGAACGCCGGGGCGACGTGGTCGGCCACCGTCTGCAGCAGGCGCGCGTTGTAGGCGACCCCGAGCTGGTTCGGCACCGTCAGCAGGATCGTGTCGGCGTCCCGCACCGCGGCATCGGCCGCCAACTGCTTGGCGATGACGTCGGGTTCGCCCACGTAGCTCTTGCCGAAGCGGGACTGCACGCCGTCGAGCAGCCCGACCTGGTCCTGCGAGTCGGCCTGGGCACGGACGCCGAAGTACCGACGGTCCTCGTCGGTCGTGATCGGGATCACGCTCCGGCTCACCGACACCCGGGGCTCGCGCGTGTGACCGGCGGCGCGGTAGGCCTCGCGGTACAGCGCGATCTGCTCGGCCTGCAGCTCGTCGAACGGCACCCCGGTGTCCTCGGTCAGCAGGGTGCTGCTCATCAGGTTCATGCCCTGCTCACCGGTCCAGACGGCCGTCGAGCGGCTGCCGGAACCCCACCAGATGCGCTCGCCGAGGCCGGGGGAGCGGGGTTCGACCGAGAGCCCGTGCGACCAGCCGGTCATCGTCGGGTCGGACTCCGCCACGTCGGCGCCGTCGATCGCGGCCCGGAAGACCTCGGTGTGCCGGCGGGCCAGGTCGGCGTCGCTCTCGCCGTCGCGCGGGACGTGGCCGAAGGCCTCCCACCCGCGCAGGGCGGGTTCGGGTGACCCGCGACTCACGCCGAGCTGCAACCGGCCCGCGCTGATCAGGTCGGCGGCCGCGGCCTGCTCGGCCATCGAGAGCGGGTTCTCGTAGCGCATGTCGATCACGCCGGTGCCGAGTTCGATGCGGCTCGTCCGGGCGGCCATCGCGGCCAGCAGGGGGAAGGGGGTGGCGGCCTGGCGCACGAAGTGGTGCACGCGCACCGCGGCGACGTCGATGCCGATCTCCTCCGCGGCCTCGGCCAGCTCGATCGACTGGACCAGCGCCTCCCGGGCGGTCGGTGTCGCCGAGCCGCGCACGTCCTGGTAGTGACCGAACGACAGGAACCCGATGCGCTTCTTCATGACCGGGCGAACCCCGGACCCGGTCCGGCCATTCCGCCCGGGGCCCGTGCTGGGTAGCGTGGTGCCGTGGAGAACCGCTTTCGCCTCGACGGTGACGACCTCGGAGTCGACCTGCGCGCCTCCTCGGTCACCCTCGACGACGACGGCGTCGTGGACGCCCGCATCGTCGCGGCCCGGGTGCCCGAGGTGGCCGACTGGTCGGACGAGCCGCCGTCGCTGACCTTCCGTGACGTGCCGATGAGGTTCGACGGCGCCGCCTTCGGCGCCACGGTCGACGACGAGCTGCTCGACGAGCACGAGATCGTCTTCCGGCTCGGCGAGAACCTCGACGTGCACGGGGTGCTCAGCCTCGGCGCCGGTGACCGGTTGCGCTTCGTGGGCACGACCCACCTCTCGGGCGAGCCGAAGGCGTGGCGCCTCGACGTCTCGATCGGCTTCGGCGGCTCGGGGCGACGCGCCGCGATCTGACGCTGGTCGCGGTCGACACCAGGAGGCGCGGGTCGAGCCCCGGGGACGACCCCGGGCGACGAGTGGGGTGCGGGGTGCGCGACCGGCCTGACGACCTGGTGAGGGTCGGACGGTCGCGCACCCGCGCGGTCTCCTGATGATTCGGGTCCACCAGGCGATCACGATGCTAGCGCCTCGATACCGGTGGGTATGCGCCTCGGGCGGGGGCGTGGCGGGTGACTTCTGAGGATCACCCGCACCCGTTAGGGTCGCAGCATGGCCACCACCGCCGGGGCTCCCGTTCCCCGCATCCCTCGAGCCGAGGTCAAGCAGCGACTCCTCGACGCGGCGGCCGACCTGTTCTCACGGCGCGGGGTGCACGCGACCACGCTGGACGACGTCGCGCGGGCGGCCGGTTTCAGCAAGGGTGCCGTCTACTCGAACTTCTCCTCGAAGGACGACCTGGTCCGCAGCCTCATGCGTCGCGAGACCGACGGTGCGCTGGGTGCCCTGCAGGGCATGTTCTTCCCGGGCACCTCGCTCGACCAGTTGCCCGAGAAGATCGGCACGGCGTTCGCGCCCTACGGCCCCGGCCAGGTCGAGGACTTCGCGTTGATGAGCGAGTTCCGGGCCCACGCCCTCTCCCACCCCGAGGTGATGGCCGACTTCGTCCGTCAGCGCCGCGAGGTGCTCGACGCCCTGCACGGTCTCGTCGAGGAGGTCTTCCAGGGGCAGGCCGTCCAGGTGACCGGGCTCGAGCCGCGGACCTTGGCCCGTGTGCTCATCTGCATCACGCTGGGCGTCGCCTTCGACTGGCCCGCCACGGGTGAGCAGGCGGCCGGCGAGCTCATGGGCGACGTCGTCGCCGCCCTCACCCGCGGCCTGACGGCCTGACGCCCGCCAAACACGGGCGAGTCCGTGCCGGACGGGCGCTCGCGCACGACCGGGACCGACGAACTAGCCCGCTTAGGCGACCCGGCGCGCCGTCCGTGCCTAGCGCTGCTCGATGGTGACGACCGGGACGTGCCACCGGGTGCGCACCTGCAGCGTCAGCTGTCCGCGACGAGCGAGCACGAGGGCCGTCACGGCGGCAGCGACCGCCGGCACGCCGCCCGAGACGATCATGCCGACGTGCGTGCCGAAGGTCTCGACGATCACGCCCATCAGCGGCCCCCCGATCGCCTGGCCGCCGAGCAGCACGAGGATGTACAGCGACATCACCCGCCCGCGGATCGCGATGTTGCTCGACATCTGCACCAGCTGGTTCGCCGCCGTCAAGAACAGCAGCGACGCGAGCCCGACGCCGACGAGCACGACGGCGAACGGCACGAGCGACGGCATCGACCCGGCCACGGCCTGCAGCACGCCCGTCACGAGCACGCCCGACACGATGGTGCGCAGCCGGATCGTCGCGCGTCGCGTCGACAACAGGGCACCGGTCAGGGCTCCGACGGCGATCATCGAGTTGAAGAGTCCGTAGCCGCCCGGGCCGACGTCGTAGACGTCCGCCGCGAAGGACGCGAGCAGCACGGGCATCGTGAGGCCGAACACGGCGTAGACGCCGACGAGCAGCACGGGTACGACGATCGTCGGTTTCGAACGCGCATAGGCGAGGCCCTGCCTGAGCTGACCTCGTCCTCGGGCGGACGAGGCGACGCGCGTCATCTGCGCCGTCCGCAGCATCGTCAGCATCACGACCACCACCAGGCAGGCGACGCCGTTGACGACGAACGCCCAGCCCGCCCCGACGGCCAGCAGCAGCACGCCGGCGATCGCGGGGCCGACCATCCCGCCGAGCTGGAACACGCTCGAGTTGACGCTGATGGCGTTGCGCAGGTGGGTGTGGCCGACGAGTTCGGTGACGATCACCTGGCGGGCCGGGTTGTCGACGACCGTCACGAGGCCCGTGGCGAAGGCGATGGCGAAGACGTGCCAGGCCTCGACGACGCCCGCGAGCGTCAGGGCGGCGAGCCCCAGGCTGAGCATCGCGAAGACGCTCTGGGTGACGAGCATGAGGGCGCGCTTCGAGAAGCGGTCGACGATCACCCCGCCGAGCAGGCCGAAGAAGAGCATGGGGGCGAACTGCATGGCCACGGTGATGCCGACGGCGGTCGCGCTGCCGGTCAGCTCGAGAACGAGCCAGTCCTGGGCGATGCGCTGCATCCAGCCGGCGGTCATCGCGACGACGTTGCCCGCCGTCCAGAGGCGGAAGTTCGGCACGCTCAAGGCGATGAAGGTGTGCCGCCACGGCGGACGGGTCGTGCTGATCGGAAGGGGAGCGGTCGGGGGGAAGTCGGTGCGGGGCGGGGCGGACATCACTGTTCCTGCGCTGGTGGTTCGGTTCACGGTCTGCATCAACGGTAGGGCCGACCTGGTCATTCGGACCCCGGTGGGAGATGATGGGTCGCATTGGCTTCGTGAATGACGGCGCCTCCGGCCCGCTCGACGAAGGAGGCGCCGTGTACGACCCCACGCTGCTCACGACGTTCCTGGTCGTCGCCGAGACCCGCAGCTTCACCCGGGCCGCGCAGCGCCTCGGCATCAGCCAACCGACGGTCAGCCAGCAGGTCGGCAGGCTCGAGAAGGCCGCCGGACGCACCCTCGTCGCCCGCGACACCCGCGACGTGCGCCTGACCGACAACGGCGACGCCATGGCCGGCTTCGCCCGGACGATCCTCGCCGCCCACGCCGCGGCCGAGAGCTACTTCAGCGGCTCGGCCATGCGGGGCCGGCTCCGCTTCGGCGCGGCCGACGACCTCGCCATCACCCAGCTGCCCCGCATCCTGCGCCACTTCCGCCAGCTCTACCCGCAGATCAACCTCGAACTCACCGTCAACCAGTCCGCCCCTCTGCGCCGCCGGCTCGCGGCCGGTCACCTCGACCTCATCTTCGTCAAGCAGACGGCCGGCGAGTCCGACGAGGGCACCCGCGTGGCCGGCGACGCCATGGTCTGGATCGGCCAGGAGAAGCTCGTCGTCGAGCCCGGCCAGCCCGTGCCGCTCATCGCGTACCAGGCGCCCAGCCTCAGCCGTCAGATGGCCATCGACGCCCTCGAGCGAGCCGGTCGTACCTGGCGCATCACCTGCAACACCCGAGACGTCAACGGCGTCCTCGCCGCCGTCCGGGCGGGGATGGGTGTCGCCGTGTTCCCGTTCTCACTGATCCCCACCGACCTCGTCAAGGTGAGCGACCGGTTCACGCTGCCCACCCTCGGCGACGTCGACTACGTGCTCGTCGCCAACCCGGGCGCCGCTCGCGAGCCCGTCGACGCCCTCATGTCGGCGATCACCAGCCGAGGTGTCAGCAGGGCCGTCTGAGCCGGGCCGAGCCCACGAACGGTCCGAGCCTTCCGGCGCGCCGCCCACACCCCGCCCCGGGAGGCGCGCGCAAGATGGTCGCATGAGTCACCGCCCCACACGCCGCCAGAAGTCCGCCGCCCGTCGGGACGCGCGCGTCCTCGCCGCGATCCTGGGCGGCTCCGGCCTCCTGCATCTCGCGAAGCCCGCCGCGTACGACGCCGTCGTCCCCCGGAGCGTCCCGGGTCCGGCCCGGTTCTGGACGATCAGCTCGGGTCTCGCCGAGGTCGGCATCGCCGCCGCCCTCCTCGCCCCGAGGACGCGTCCGGCCGGCGGCCTCGCCGCCGCCGTGCTCTTCGTGGCCGTCTTCCCGGCCAACGTCTCGATGGCCCTGCGAGCTCTGAAGAGCGAGCGGGCCACGACTGGTCGCACGGCCGTCACCCTCGTCCGGCTGCCGTTGCAGGTGCCCCTCGTGACGCGCGCGCTCGGCGTGCACCGCGCCTCCTAGGCGGCCGATCGCGTCGGCGGTCACGGGGCGGGGTCGTTGCAGGGTGCACCTGCGCACGCCCTATCCTGTTCTCTTCCCCCTCGACATCCGATCTCACCGGAGACGCATCGCCATGGCCACGAACGCTCCCGCCACCACGCCGCCGAGACCCCGAGGCGCGGGCGCCCTCGACCGGTTCTTCGAGATCAGCCAGCGCGGCTCGACCTGGGCCCGCGAGATCCGGGGCGGCGTCGTCACGTTCGTCACGATGGCCTACATCGTCATCCTCAACCCGCTCATCCTCGGTGGGTTCAGTGCCGACCAGGCCGCGAAGGACGTGGCCGGGAACTGGTTGCAGAACGGCCAGGTGGGCGCGGTCACGGCCCTCACCGCCGGGGTCATGACGATCCTCTTCGGCACCGTCGCGCGCCTCCCGTTCGCGTTCGCCGCCGGCCTCGGCATCAACTCGTTCCTCGCCGTCAACGTCGTGCAGGACGTCACCTGGCCCGAGGCCATGGGTCTCGTGGTGATCAACGGCCTCGTCATCACGATCCTGGCCGTCACCGGCCTGCGCAGCATGATCTTCACCGCCGTGCCGGCCGCCCTCAAGACGGCGATCACGGTCGGCATCGGCCTGTTCATCGCGTTCATCGGCCTGGTCGACTCGGGCTTCGTCCGCACCAGCGGCACGTCGTCGCCCCCCGTGCAGCTCGGCGACGCCGGGTCGGTGGCGACCCTGCCGACGATCACCTTCGTCATCGGGCTGCTCGTCATCGGCGTGCTGATGGCCCGCAAGGTGCGCGGGGCGATCTTCATCGGCATCGTCGCAACGACGGTCGTCGCCATCGCCCTGCAGGCGATCTTCCAGGTGCCGCCGTCGAACGGGCAGAACCTCGACGACTGGAACCTCAACGCCCCGGTGCTGCCCACCCAGATCGTGGCGTTGCCCGACCTCTCGCTGGTCGGCGAGTTTAGCTTCGGAGCCTTCGCCCGCATCGGCGTGCTCTCGGCCGTCATGCTCGTCTTCACGCTCGTCTTCACGAACTTCTTCGACGCCATGGGCACGATGACCGGCCTCGCGAAGGCGGGCGACGTCGCCGACGCGGACGGCACCTTCCCCCGCCTGCGCTCGGCCCTGATCGTCGAGGGCGTCGGCGCGGTCGCCGGCGGAGCGACCAGCTCGTCGTCGAACACGGTGTTCGTCGAGTCGGCCTCCGGCATCGGCGAGGGTGCCCGGACGGGCTTCGCCTCCGTGGTGACGGGCGGGCTCTTCCTCCTCGCGATGTTCTTCACGCCGTTGACCCAGGTCGTGCCGCTCGAGGTCGCGGCCTCGGCCCTGGTGATCGTCGGCGCGCTGATGGTGTCGCAGATCAGCCAGATCGACTGGACCGACTTCTCGGTCGCGCTCCCGGTGTTCCTCACCGTCATCACGATGCCCCTGACGTACTCGATCGCGAACGGCATCGGCGTCGGCTTCGTCAGCTGGGTCGTCGTGGGGGCGTTCGCGGGCAAGGCCCGCACGATCAGCCCCCTGCTGTGGATCGTCGCCGCCGGCTTCCTGGTCTACTTCGTCCGCGGTCCGATCGAGGCCCTGCTGGGCTGACCCCACCGGCTCGCCTCCCCGAGAGGTCACGACATGCCGCTCACCTTCGAAGGTGAGCGGCATGTCGTGACTCCTCGACCTCGACGCCCGGCGCGGCTGCCGACGAGGGGCGACTGACGCGTTCGCCCGCGCCGCGCCTCCGGGTCTCGCGACGCCGGCCCGGCCCTGACGACTACCAGTCGTGGACGGTCCCGTCGGCCAGCCGGTTGTAGGGCAGGTAGGCCTGCGCGTACGGGTACGCCGCGGCGGCGCGTTCGTCCAGTTCGACGCCGATGCCGGGCTGCTCGCCGGGGTGCAACATGCCGCCTTCGAAGGTGAAGCTCTGCTCGAAGACCTCGTCGGTCCTCGCGCCGTGCTTCATGTACTCCTGGATGCCGAAGTTGTGGATCGCGAGCCCGAGGTGCATCGCGGCCGCCATGCCGACGGGAGAGATGTCGGTCGGGCCGTGCATGCCCGACTTGATCTGGTACTGCGAGGCGTAGTCGAGCACCTTCTTGAGATGGGTGATGCCGCCCGTGTGCGTGACGGCGCTCCGTACGTAGTCGATCAGCTGCTCGCGGATGATCTGCTGGTAGTCCCAGACGGTGTTGAAGATCTCGCCGATGGCCAGCGGGGTCGTCGTGTGCCGGCGGACGAGCCGGAGGGCCTCGGGGTTCTCGGCCGGGGTGACGTCCTCGAGCCAGAACAGGTCGTACGGCTCGAGGCTCTTGCCGAGCCGCGCCGCCTGGATCGGCGTCATGCGGTGGTGCCCGTCGTGCAGCAGGGGGATCTCGGGTCCGAACTCGGCCCGCACCGCCTCGAAGACGGTCGGCACGTGCCGGAGGTACGAGCGGGTGTCCCAGTCCTCCTCGTTCGGCAGGGCGCCGCGCTGCGCGGGTTCGTGGTCGTAGCGCACGCCGCTGTTGGCGTCGAAGGTGGCGTTCGAGGCGATGCCGTAGATCGACTTCAGCCCCGGCACGCCGGTCTGGACCCGGATCGCCTGGTAGCCCTGCTCCTGGTGGTCGCGGACGCTGTCGAAGAGCTCTTCCAGGTCTTTCCCCGAGGCATGGCCGTAGGTCAGCAGCCCGGTGCGCGAGGCCCCGCCGAGCAGTTGGTAGAGGGGCATGCCGGCGACCTTGGCCTTGATGTCCCAGAGGGCGACGTCGACGGCGGCGATGGCGGCCATCGTGACGGGCCCGCGTCGCCAGTAGGCGCTGCGGTAGAGGAACTGCCAGGTGTCCTCGATACGGGCCGGGTCGCGCCCGATCAACAGGGGCACGACGTGCTCGGTCAGGTAGGCGACGACGGCGAGTTCGCGCCCGTTCAGGGTGGCGTCGCCGAGCCCGGTGACGCCGTCGGAGGTCGTGATCTTCAGCGTCACGAAGTTGCGGTCGGGGCTGGTGACGATCACGTCGGCTCTGTCGATGATCATGCGGTGTCCTCTGGAGCTCGCGTCCGGGTGACGTCGATGTCACCCGGGCTGGTCCCACCACTCTGGCGCATGCGTGAGCACGAGGCGAGCCCGGGAGGCGCGGGTCAGCGCATCTCGAGCGGCACCGCGGTCGTCGGTGCGGGGAACGCGCGCTCGAGCTGCACGAACGCCTGGTCGTCGAGGTCGATCGCCAGCGCCGCCGCGTTCTCGAGGGTGTGCTCGGCCGAGCCCGCCTTGACGGCGACCATCAGGTCGGGCGCCAGGCGCAGCACCCAGGCCAGGGCGAGCTGGGCCGACGAGACCCCGAGGTCGGTCGCGACCTGCTCGAGCACGGGGTGCCCGAGCAGTTCACCGCCGTCGACGGGGGAGTACGAGGTCAGGGGCACGCCGTGCTCCCGCGCCCAGGGCAGCAGGTCGAACTCCGGTCCGCGACGGGCCAGGTTGTAGAGCACCTGGTTCGTCTGGACGTTCTGGCCGCCGGGAACCGAGAGCAGCTCGTGCAGGTCGTCGACGCCGAAGTTGCTGACGCCCCAGCCGCCGATCGCGCCTTCGGCGACCAGCGCCTCCAGGGCGTCGACGGTCTCGGTGAGGGGATGACGTCCCCGCCAGTGCAGCAGGTAGAGGTCGAGGCGGTCGGTGCCCAGCCGCTCGAGGCTGGCGTGACAGGCGTCGACGGTACCGTGCCGCGAGGCGTTGCCCGGCAGGACCTTGCTGACCAGGAAGACCTCGTCGCGCCGACCGGCGATCGCTTCGCCGACCAGTGATTCGGACCGCCCGCCGCCGTACATCTCGGCGGTGTCGATCATGGTGAGCCCGGCGTCGAGGCCCGCGCGCAGGGCGGCGATCTCGTCGTCGCGGCGGCTCGGGTCGTCGCCGACGTTCCAGGTGCCCTGGCCGAGGGCGGGGACGACGCGCCCGTCGGGCAGGGTGACGGCGGGGTTGGTCGGTGTGGCGGGGGTGGTCATGCCGGGGGATGGTAGTCGCCGGTCGGGCCGGCGGTCGGTCCGGTCGGTCCGACGGACGGCGCCGCGGTCGGCCCTGTCGTGACCTCGCGGGCGAGCAGGGTCGCTGCGGCGACGGCCGCCGGCATCACGAGCACCGCCCCGAGCGGCACGAAGAACAGCAGGTAGGTCGCGGTGCCCAGCCCCAGGGTGCGCGCCCGGTTGACGGCGAGCCCGCGGCGACGGTCGGCGAGCGACCGACCCCGCGCGTCGAAGGCGTAGCCGGTGAGCTCGACGGTCAGGAACCACCCGCCGGTGAGCGCGCCGAGCACCGGGACGACGGTCTGGCCGAGCACCGGCACGAATCCGCCGACGAACAGCAGCACACCGACGCCGGCCGTGGCGAGCAGCAGTCTCAGCGAGTCTCCGGCGCTGCGGGCGAGTCCGCGCCAGAAGCCCCGGTCGAGGTCGGCGGGCGCGTCGCCGGCGCGTTGCTCGACGCGACGCCAGATGCGCTCGTAGAAGGGATCGCCGACGAGCAGCGTGACGGCGGTGAACGCCACGACCGCGAGCAGCACGGCCAGGGCCGCGACGGCCAGACCACCGCCGAGGCGGACGAGGCCGCGGGACCACTCGGGCCAGTCGTCCGCGAAGGGAGTCACGGCGCGGGCGACGTCGTCGGCGGCGAGACCCACGCCCACGAGCGCCGCGACGAACACCGCGCCCACGACGAGGGCCGGGACGGCGCCCAGCAGCATCAGCCGCGGAGACGTCGCCCACAGTCGAAGCCCCTGCCCCAGGAGGCCCACCCCACCGAATAACTCCCCGATCACCGCCACCGGGCGAGCGTAACCGGTGCAGGAGGCGCGGGTGCGGTCGGACGCCCCGTCGCGTCGTCGGCGCGTAGCGTCGACCGGGTGCCGCATCGACGCGGCACCACCGAGAAAGGTCGTCCATGAAGTTCAGGTACCTCGGCAACAGCGGACTCAAGGTCAGCGAGCTCACCTACGGCAACTGGCTCACCCACGGTTCGCAGGTCGAGAACGACACGGCGACGCGCTGCGTCCGTGCCGCTCTCGACGTCGGCATCAGCTCGTTCGACACGGCCGACGTCTACGCGAACACACAGGCCGAGACGGTCCTCGGCGAGGCGTTGAAGGGCGAGCGACGCGAGTCGCTCGAGATCTTCACGAAGGTCTACGGCCCCACCGGGCCCAAGGGGCACAACGACACCGGGCTCAGCCGGAAGCACATCACCGAGTCGATCGACGGCTCGCTGACGCGCTTGAAGACGGACTACGTCGACCTGTACCAGGCCCATCGATACGACGTCGAGACGCCCCTCGACGAGACGATGGAGACCTTCGCCGACCTGGTCCGCCAGGGCAAGGTGCTGTACATCGGCGTCTCGGAGTGGAACGCCGAGCAGCTCCGTGAGGCGCACGCCCTCGCCCGTGACCTCAAGATCCAACTCGTCTCCAACCAGCCCGAGTACTCGCTGCTCTGGCGTGTCATCGAGGACGAGGTCGTCCCGACCTCGTCCGAGCTCGGCATCTCGCAGATCGTCTGGTCGCCCGTGGCGCAGGGGGTGCTCACCGGCAAGTACACGGTGGGGGCCGAGTTGCCCGCGGGTAGTCGGGCGACCGACCAGAAGGGCGGCGCGGGCATGATCGAGCGCTGGCTGCGCGACGACGTCCTCGACGCCGTGGCACAGCTGAAGCCGATCGCGGCCGACCTGGGCCTCACGCAGGCCCAGCTGTCGCTGGCATGGGTGCTGTCGAACGAGAACGTGGCCTCGGCGATCATCGGTGCCTCGCGCCCCGAGCAGGTCGAGTCGAACGCGAAGGCGTCGGGCGTCACCCTCGAGGCCGACGTGCTGTCGCGCATCGAGGCGATCTTCGACGGACTCGCCGAGACCGACCCGCGCAAGACGCAGATGCCGAGCGGCCGCGAGGCCTGATCGATCTGCCGGTCGACACGACGACGCCCCGCCACGAGATCGTGGCGGGGCGTCGTCGTCGCGTCCCAGGTCAGGCCGCGGGGACCTCGAACGTGGCCGAGATCACCGCGCGGGCCAGGGTGTGGAAGTGCAGGTTGAAGCCCAGGTATGCCGGGCTGGCCGTCTCGTCCACCCCGATCGTCTCGACGTCGAGGGCGTGCACCGCGACGAAGTAGGTGTGCGGTCCGTGACCTTCGGGCGGTGCCGCTCCGACGTAGCGCGCGAGCCCGCCGTCGTTCTTCAGCTGGATCGCGCCGTCGGGCAGACCCGAACCCCGGTCGTCTCCCGCGCCGGAGGGCAGCGTGGTCGTGTCGGCGGGCAGGTCCGCCACGGCCCAGTGCCAGAAGCCCGAACCCGTCGGGGCATAGGGGTCGTAGATCGTCACGGCGAAGCTCTTGGTGCCCTCGGGTGCTCCGGACCAGCTCAACTGCGGGCTGGCGTCGTCGCCACCGGGGCCCATGATGCCGCTCACCTGGGCGCGCTGCAGCTCGCCCCCGTCGGTGAGGTCCGTGCTCGTGAGCTCGAACTCGGGCACGATGCCGATGATGTCGTAGGGGCGGGTCAGGTTGGCGTCGGCCATGGGGTCTCCTGTTCGTTCGGGTGGTCGTGACGGTGCGCCCGTCCCGTGGGGCGGGCGCACCGGTGTCGGATCAGGCGGCGTCGAGCCGCTGGATCTCGTCGGCCGAGAGCTTGATCGACGTCGCCGTCGCCGAGTTCATGATCGTCTGCGGCCGGGTCGACCCCGGGATCGGGACGACCAGCTCGGACTTCGCCAGCTCCCAGGCGAGCGTCAGCACCTGGGGGGTGACCCGGCGGGCGTTGGCGATCTCGGCGAACACGGCGTGCTTCGCGCCGAGCTCGGCCGCGTTCGTGATCCCGCCGAGAGGGCTCCACGGCAAGAACGCGATCCCCATCTCGTCGCACAGCACGAGTTCCGCCTCACTCGACCTGAACGCGGGCGAGTACTGGTTCTGCACCGAGACCAGACGATCGTCCAGGACGTCGTTGGCCTCACGGATCTGGTCGGGCGTGGCGTTCGAGATGCCCGCCATGCGGATGACGCCTTCGTCGAGCAGCTCGGCCAGCGCCCCGATCGAGTCGGCATAGGGCACCGCCGGGTCCGGTCGGTGGAACTGGTACAGCCCGATGGTCTCCACGCCGAGCCGTTTCGCCGAGGCCTTGGCGGCCTCCTTGAGATAAGACGGATCGCCGTTCTGTGCCCAGGCCCCGGCCTCGGGTCGAAGGTGACCGCCCTTGGTCGCGACGAGCACCTGGTCCGTGTCGGCGTGGTAGCTCTTCAGCGCCTTGGCGATGAGCGACTCGTTGTGGCCGACCTCGTCCTTGCCGGCCTGGTGGTAGGCATCGGCCGTGTCGATCAGGGTGATGCCCTGCTCGAGTGCGGCGTGGATCGTGGCGATGCCCTGTCTCTCGTCCGGTCGGCCCTCGATCGACAAGGGCATGCCGCCCAGGCCGATGGCACTGACCGTCACGTCTCCGATGGTCCTGGTCTTCATGTCGTCCTCCGGTTCACCACGCGTAGTCCTCGGGCGACGTCTGGTGCCCGGGGAAGATCTCGTCGAGCCGCGCCAGCGCGGCCTCGTCCAGCTCCACGTCGACGGCCGCGACGGCCGACTCCAGTTGCGCCATGGTCCGCGGGCCGGTGATCGGCCCGGTGACGCCCGGCTGGTGCAGCAACCAGGCGAGGGCCACCTCGCCCGGGGCGTGTCCGAGCTCGCGGGCGAAGGCCTCGTAGGCCTCGAGCTGGTCGCGGTGCTCGGCGACGTAGTCGGCGCTCCGGCCCTCGAGTCGGCGCGACCCCTCTTCGGTCTTCTCGATGACGCCTCCGAGCAGACCGCCGTTGAGCGGCGACCACGGGATCATCCCGAGGCCGTAGTGACGCGCGGCCGGCAACGTCTCGCGTTCGACGTCGCGGACGATCAGGTTGTAGATCGACTGCTCGCTCACGAGACCGGTGACGTGTCGCGTCTTCGCAGCCTCCTGGGCTTGCGCGATGTGCCAGCCGGCGAAGTTGCTGCTGCCGACGTAGAGGACCTTGCCCTGCTGGACCGCGACCTCCATCGCCTGCCAGATCTCGTCCCACGGCGTCTCACGATCGACGTGGTGGAACTGGTAGAGGTCGATGTGGTCGGTCTGCAGACGCGTGAGGCTCGCGTCGAGCGCGCGCCTGATGTTCAACGCGCTGAGCTTGCCGTCGTTGGGCCAGTCGCCCATGTCGCCGTAGAGCTTGGTGGCGAGGACGGTCTTCTCCCGTCGCCCGCCCCCACGGGCGAACCACCGCCCGATGATCTGCTCGGTGATGCCTTCGCCCTTCTCCCAGCCGTAGACGTTCGCCGTGTCGAAGAAGTTGACGCCGAGCTCGTGGGCCCGGTCCATGATCGCGTGGGAGTCGTCCTCCGTGGTCTGCGGCCCGAAGTTCATCGTGCCGAGCACGGCCCGTGAGACGGACAACCCTGTGCGTCCGAGGTGTGTGTAATCCATGTTCCCTGGCTACCCCCTCGTGGGCCGTCCTGCTCACAGGAACGCCCCCTAACGTCGCCGTCATGAGCCAGCAGCCCGAGACCCCGGACGGTGTGCCCCCGGCCGAGCCGCGAGAGGCCGGTCCGCGTCGCGGCGGCCGGCGCCGTGCCCTCCGCGACGCCCATGCCAGGATGCGTCTCCGGCTCGACGCGCACCCGCGCCTCCGATCGCTCTACAAGATCGGCGTCGGGGTGCTCGGGGCCGTGATCGTCGTCGTCGGGTTGATCCTCGTCCCGCTGCCCGGTCCCGGCTGGCTCGTCGTCTTCGTCGGCGTCGCCGTTCTGGGCACCGAGTTCCCCGCGGCCCACCGCATTACCCAGTGGGTGCGTCGACTGGCGCGACGCGCCCGTCTCCGGTGGCGCGCGTGGCGGGTCGCCCGGTCGGCGCGTCGTTCGTCGACCGTGGATGCGTCGGCCGTCCCGTCGCGGTGAACCACCGGGCCGACCGCTATCGGGTGGTCGTCGACCGGACGCCCAGCGGACGTTCGGTAATGTCGCCGTCGTGACGCCCAGTCCCGCCTCCGCCACGCCTTACGAGGTGCTCGGCGTGCCGTCCACGGCGTCGACCGACGACCTGCGTCGCGCCTACCGGCGTCTCGCCCGTCAGACCCACCCCGACCTCGGCGGCACCGCGCAGGCGTTCCGCGACCTGCAGCAGGCGTGGCACCAGGTGGGCACCCCCGAGGCGCGCGCCGCCTACGACCGTGGGTCGGACTCACGGAGCACCAGCCCGTCGGGCAGTGCACGGTCCGCGGGTTCGAGTGCCCCGGGCTGGTCACCGCCGCCGCGTGAACCGGCGCGGACGGACTCCAAGCCCAAGGCTCGGGTGCACGGCCACCCGGGTGGTGCCAATCGTGAGCGGTACCTCGGCCTGATGCGCGAGTGGGTCGGTCGCGGCGTCCCGCTCGACGATCCCTACGACGAGCGCCTCGTCCGCAGCGCGCCTCCCGAGATCCGTCACGTCCTGGCCGACGCCATGGCCGAAGAGGCGACGGTCGCCGCCGTCACCGACCTCGGTATCGGCTTCACCGTCTGGAGCGACGTCGACGCAGGCCCCGAGGGCAAGCTCGACCACGTCGTGCTCGGTCCGTCGGGTCTCTTCGCGGTCCAGTCCTCCGACTGGGGCAGCGAGGTGCAGGTGTCGCGCGGCGAGCTCGTCGGTCGAGGCATCCCCGCCGACGAAGAACCGGTCCGCGATCTGACCCGCCAGGCCCGTGCGGTGCGTCGCGAGACGCGCGTGTCGTTCACGGCCCAGCTGATCGTGGTGCCCGACGACGACTTCGCGCCGGCCCTCGAGAAGGTCGGGCGCCGCGCCGGGGGCACCTGGGTCGTACGCCGCTCCGTCCTGCCGCAGGTGCTCCGTCACGGTCCCGAGCTCGGTGACCGCACCAGCATCTCGGACGTCTTCGAGGTGCGCGCTCGGCTGCAGCAGGCCATCCGCTTCGTCTGACCGGGGGCTGGCGCGTCGGGCGGGCAGGGTCCACGCTGGGCGCGACGTCGGCGTCCGTCGGACGTCCCACCCGAGAAAGGGGACACCCGTGTTCCGTCCGCAGTCCGGCTACTCCGGCTTCAGCGTCGACGACGTGTCGACCGCCATGTCCTTCTACCGTGACGTGCTCGGTCTCGAGACCGAGGTCGTCGTCGAGGGTCAGATGTTCCGCCTCCGCCTCCCGGGAGGCGCGGCGTGGGTCCTCGTCTACGGCAAGCCCGACCACGTGCCGGCGTCGTTCACGGTGGTGAACTTCGTGGTCGACGACGTCGACGTCGCCCTCGACGACCTGGCCGATCTCGGCCTCGAGCCCGAGCGCTTCGGCGGCCACTCCGACGCTCGCGGCGTCCTGCGTGGCCGCAGCGTCGACAGGGGCCCCGACATCGCCTGGTTCACCGATCCCGCCGGCAACGTCTTCTCCGTCCAGCAACCCTGAGGGCCCTCGCGGCCCGGTCGGTGAACCGAGGAGGCGCGGTGCCGGAAGCCGGGGAGGGCTGGCCCGACATCGGGTTCCGGGCCAGCCCCAGGTGTTCCTTCGGAGCGGTCGCCGCGTCGGTTGGGTCGGCGACCCGCCGGTCGTCCCTTCGACGTGACGTCCGGCAGGCGGGGTGAGCACCGCCTCCTGGTCCCTGTGGCAAGCTCGACCCGTGAACACGCACGAACCCGCGGACGGCTGGGTCGAAGCGCCCGACGGGCGTCGGTTCTGGGGTCGCGCCGGGGCCGCGGGCCTGCTCGTCGTCGACCCGGACGACCGGGTCCTGCTGCAGCACCGGGCCGACTGGAGCCACTTCGGCGGCACGTGGGGGCTCCCCGGAGGCGCGCGCCACCACGACGAGAGCGCCGTCGAGGGGGCGCTCCGCGAGAGCGGTGAGGAGGCCGCCGTGCCGGGCGACGCCCTGCGCCTGCTCTTCGCGTCCGAACTCGACCTCGGATTCTGGTCGTACACGACCGTCGTGGCCCGAGCGGTGCGCCCGTTCGAGCCGGTCGTCTCGGACGCCGAGAGCATCGCCCTGAGCTGGGTGCCGGCCGATGAAGTCGCCGATCTCCCATTGCACCCCGGGTTCGCCGCGTCGTGGCCGAGGCTCCGGGTCGAGATGGGTGCCGACGTGCACGTCGTGGTCGACGTCGCGAACGTCCTCGGCTCTCGGCCCGACGGCTGGTGGCGTGACCGGGCCGGGGCCACGAACCGGTTCCTGGACGCCGTGTCGCGCGGAGTCGGGCACGGGGTGGCCGAGTCGCTCGTCGTGTCGGGCGGTGATCGGGGTCGGGCGGCCGTCGCGTCGCGTCGGTCGGCCGCGGACGCGTCCACGGCGGACTCCGGCGCCTTCGCGGACGCCTCCACCGCCGAGCCACCGGGGGCGCCCACCTGGCGGTGGCCGGGGATGACCGTCGTCGTCGAAGGCGACGCCCGCGCCGTGGGCGACACGTTCCCCGGCCTGACCGTCGTCCGGGCCGAGGCCGACGGCGATTCGGCGATCGTGGCCAGGGTGCGCGAGCTGCGGGCCGTCTCGGGCAGTGCGTCTCGCGTCGTCGTCGTGACCGCCGACCGCGCTCTCGCCGATCGGGCGGTGGCCGCCGGCGCGACCGTCGTCGGGCCGGGCGTCTTCCGCCGGGCCGTCGGTCTCGACCCACACGGCTGACGGCCCGCTCCACCGATCGGTGGGGCGGGCCGTCGGCGAGCCGACTCGTGGGTCAGGCGGCGGGGCCGTCGCCCAGCGTGACGGTCGCGGTGTGCGACGTGCCGGCCGTGTCGGTCCAGGTGACCGAGACCTGGTCGCCCGACTCGTGCGCCTGGATCGCGGCCGTCAGCGCGGTCGAGTCCGCGACGGCCGTCCCGGCGACGGCGGTGATCACGTCGCCGGCGACCAGACCGGCCGACGCCGCCGCGCTGCCCTCGACGGTGCCGGCGATCGTGACGCCGCCCGCGGTGCCGTCCGTCGTGCTCGAGATCTGCGCGCCGAGGAAGGCGGGCAGGCCGATCTGCACGGTCGAGCTCCCCGTGCCCGACTGGATCTGCTTCGCGATGGCCAGGGCGTGGTCGATCGGGATGGCGTACCCGGTGATCGTCGACGAGCCCTGCGAGGCCGCCGTCACGATGCCGACGACGTCACCGTCGCTGTCCCGCAGCGGGCCGCCGGAGTCGCCCGAGACCACGTCCGCGTCGACCTCGATGAGGCCCGACAGCGATTCGGTGCCCGAGCCTGACTCGCTCTGCACCGTGATCGACTGGTCGGTGGCGAGGACCGTGCCCTCGGCGGTGACCAGGTCACCCGTGCCCTCGGCGTTGCCGGTCGAGTGGACGGCGTCGCCGGTGGCGACGTCGCCGGACGTGTCGAAGCCGACCGGGGTGAGGCCGGTCGCGTCCTGCAGCTTCAGCACGGCCACGTCGTTGGTGGCGTCGGTGCCCACGACCTCGGCCGTGTAGGTCTCGCCCGTCGACTCGACGGTCACCTGGATGCTGGTCGCGCCCTGCACCACGTGGTTGTTCGTCAGGATGAGCCCGCCCGAGGTGAGGATCATGCCCGTGCCCGCCGACTTGTACGACGCGTCGTAGTTCAATGTCGACACGATGGTGACGACGCCGGCCTTCTCCTCGTCGGTGGCCGCCGCGGCGCTGGTCTGGGTCGAGGTGCCCGGCTGCGACGAGTCATCCTGCGACGACCCACCCTGCGGGGTCGAGCCGCCGAAGGGGGACGTCGAGCCGCTCGATCCGCCGCCCGGCCGCGTGAGCTGGGGAAGCAGTTCGAGGGCCTGGCGTTCGCTCGCGGCCTGTGCCGCCGCGGTGCCGGCCGAGCGACCGGCGGCGTAGGCGCCGCCGCCCGCCGCACCCGCGACGATGACGACGGCCGCGGCCGCGCCGGTGAGGGCCAGCCACTTCCTCGAGCGGCGGGGACGGGGGGAGCCGTCGAAGGCCGGGGGCACCGCACCCTGTGTGCCGTCACCACCGGCCGCCGTCGAGGTGCCGGCCGTCGCGTCGTACGACTGGTGCGCCTCGTCGCCGGCCATCCAGGTCGGGGCCGCCGACACGTAGCGTGCATCGGACACGCCGGTGACGTGGGGGAGCGTGTGCGCCTCGGCGGGCTGCCCGACGACCTGCTCGACGTCCTCCCTGGCCTGCTGCTCGGTCGACGCGGAAGGCGTCACGGGCGTGGCCTCGTCCGGGGTGCCGGTCGTGATGTCGCCGTCTCGGTCGTTCATGGTGTGCCTCCTGTGGCGGTGGTGGTGACGATGGGTCCATGGAACGGTGCGATCCCAAGAGATCCCTATGACCAGACCCTGAGGCGGTGGGGAGTCGCATGAGGAGGCGCGGTGAACGGAGTCGAGACCGTCTCACCACCTCGCGTGCCCCTCCGCGCCGGGGCGGTCGACGAAATCGGTTCCCGACGAGGGTCGGAGTTCCGATACGCTGGGATGTCAAAGGAGGTCCACGATGGCAGAGCCCGCCAACCCGGCACCCGGCGCGCAGGACCGCGCTCACGGCGCCCCTCGCGAGGTCGACACGACCCTCAGTTTCAACGAAGAGTTCCAGGCGCAACTGGCCGCTCTCGAGGGTGGCGTGTCTTCGGACGAGCGCGACGCCGTCGCGGCACTTCCCTCGGGCTCCGCGCTGCTCGTGGTCCGTCGAGGCCCCAACATCGGTGCCCGGTTCCTCCTCGACTCCGACGTCACGGTCGCCGGGCGTCACCCCGATGCCGGCATCTTCCTCGACGACGTCACGGTCAGCCGCAAGCACGCGGAGTTCCGACGCGAGAGCACCAGCTTCAGCGTGCGTGATCTCGGGTCGCTCAACGGCACCTACTTCGACGGTGTCCGCATCGACGAGGCCCGGCTCTCCGACGGGGCCGAGGTCCAGGTCGGCAAGTTCCGCCTGACGTTCTACGCATCGCGGGTCGACCTCGCGAACCTAGCGATCACGTAGTCGTGCCCCGCACCGCCGCCGCCCGGTCGTCGCAGACCGGGCCGTCCGACCTGTTGACGATCGGGCAGGTCCTCTCACGGCTCAAGCCCGAGTTCCCCGATCTCTCGAACAGCAAGTTGCGCTTCCTCGAAGAGCGCGAGCTGGTCACCCCGGTGCGCACCCCCTCGGGCTACCGCAAGTTCTCGCCCGCCGACGTCGAGCGTCTCCGCTTCATCCTCGGGCTCCAGCGCGACCACTACCTCCCGCTCAAGGTCATCCGTCAGCATCTCGCCGACCTCGACGCCGGTCGTCCGGCGACGCTCCCGTCAGGGGCGGCGCCCGTCTCCATCCTGACGCACGGTCGTCGGCTCGGTCGCGATGAGCTGCTCCGCGAGACCGGCGCATCGTCCGCCCTCCTCGACGAGGCCGTCTCGGCTTCGCTTCTGCCCGCAGCGGGTCGGTACGGCGACGAATCCGTCTCGGTGCTGTCGGCCCTGGTCGAGCTGGGCAAGTCGGGCATCGGCCCCCGCCACCTGCGGACGGTTCGCGCCTCGGTCGATCGCGAACTGAGCCTCATCGAGACGGCCCTCGCACCGCTGGCCCGCAAACACGATGCGGCTTCCCGGGCCCGGGTCGCCGAACTCTCCCGCGAGCTCTCGGCGCAGGTCGACGTCGTCCGCGCCGGGCTCGTCCGCTCTGCTCTGGGGCGCCTCGACGCCTAGACGTCGGCCCTCCCGGCGAATATCCTCGACACGCCGACCCGTCGGAGCGAATGTCGCCCAGGCAGCTCCCCGATGTGGGTACCGTGAGTCCTGTACAACCATCAACCCGATGTTGAACGTTGAGCTCCGGAAGAAGAACGTGGAAGGCAACAGCATGAGTGAGTCAGGTTCCCCCGAGGAATCCCGCTACGAGCTGGGTCTGCTCTTCACCGACGGCCTCCCCGAACACGACGCCGACAGCGGCTACCGCGGCACGGTGGCGGCGAAGGCGGCCGGCATCAGCTACCGCCAGCTCGACTACTGGGCTCGCACGCAACTCGTCGAGCCGACCATCCGCGGTGCGGCAGGCTCGGGTTCGCAACGCCTCTACGGCTTCCGCGACATCCTCGTCCTCAAGCTCGTCAAGCGCCTCCTCGACACGGGCATCTCGTTGCAGCAGATCCGCACGGCCGTGAACCAACTGCGCGAAGCCGGCGTGAACGACCTCGCCCAGACGACCCTGATGAGCGACGGAGCCAGCGTCTACCTGTGCACGTCGGACGACGAGGTCATCGACCTCGTCAGTCGCGGTCAGGGCGTGTTCGGCATCGCCGTGGGCAAGGTTCTCCGTGAGGTCGAGTCGAGTCTCGTCGAGATCGACAGCACCCCTGCCGCCGACCCGTCCGACGAGCTCGCAGCCCGCCGCAGCACGCGCGCGAGCTGAGACGTCCTATACCCGCACGGCGACACGCGCTCGTCGACGACGAAGGCCCCGCACGTTATCGTGTGGGGCCTTCGTCGTGCCGTCTGCTCCGGTCAGCGGGCAGCAGGCTCGGCGTAGTCGCCGATCTTCGCGGTCCGCATGATGCGCTCGAGCAACTGATCGAAGTTGCGGGCCATCTCTTGAGCGCTCTCACCGGGCCAGGCGTGCAGAGGCTTCGCCGCGCCCTGCGCCTGCTGGAGGGACGTACGCTCGGGCAGTTGGGGGGACAGGACGAGGGGACCGAACATGTCGCGTAGCTCCTTGATGCGGAACTGGTGCTCGAGTGACTGCACACGAGCACGGTTGACGATGATGCCGAGGGGCTGGAGGCGCGGCGAGAGGCCTCGGCGGATCTCTTCGATCGCCCGGAGGGCCCGGTCGGCGGCGGCCACGCTGAAGAGGCCCGGTTCGGTGACGACCGTCACGCGGTCGGACGCGGCCCAGGCGGTTCGAGTGAGGGCGTTCAGTGACGGGGCGCAGTCGATCAGGACGAGGTCGTAGTCGGCCTCGACGTTGGCGAGTGCTTCCTCGAGCTTCCAGATGTCGCGGATCGAGGGGTGCGGACCGTCGAAGTTGATGGCCGAGGGGCTGCCGATCATCACGTCGACCTTGCCCTGGCGACCCTTGGTCCAACCGCTCGGAGCGATGGCCGCCCTGACCGTCTTCTCTTTCGGGGAGGCGAGGACGTCGGCGACGTTGAGATGGCCCGAGACCGTGATGTCGAGGCCGGTCGAGACGTCGGACTGGGGATCGAGGTCGACGACGAGGGTCCTGAGACCTTTGGCGAAGGCGGCCGACGTGAGTCCGAGCGTCACCGTCGTCTTGCCGACGCCGCCTTTGAGGGAGCTGACGCTGAGTACATGCACGACACAGACGATACCTTCACTACTGTTGAATCACCCAACAGCCACGTCGATCCGGCGTGCGTCCGCTTCCGCGAAGCGACCGCGCCTGTCCACCCGTCGTCGGCACGGTGTCGTGACGCGTCGTCCGCACCGCCCCCAGACCCCCCAGGAGGCGCGCCGTGAGCGTGAGACCCATCCGCCTGTTCGGCGACCCCGTCCTTCGGTCGGCGTCCGACCCCGTGACGATCGGCGACCCGCGACTCGCCTCCCTGGTCGAGGATCTCCTCGACACCGTTCGCGAGCCGGGGCGTGCCGGGGTCGCCGCGGCTCAGATCGGCGTGTCGCTCCGTGCCTTCAGCTACAACGTCGACGGTCAGGTCGGATACGTCCTGAACCCCGTCGTCGTCGAGGTCTCGGGTGAGAAGACACTCGTCGACGAGGGGTGCCTCTCGGTGCCCGGGTTCTGGTTCCCGACCCCGCGTTACGATTACGCCCGGGTCGAGGGGGTCGACCTCGACGGGGCGAAGGTCGTGCTCGAGGGCACCGGGCTCATGGCCCAGGCCCTCCAGCACGAAACGGATCACCTCGACGGCATCCTGTACGTGCTCACCCTGGACCCCGAGACGAAACGCGACGCCATGCGGCAGATCCGGACCGCCGACTGGTGGCGAGCCTGATCAGCGTCCGCGTTCGGTGACCGTGCGGACCGACTCGGTGTCGGGGTGGGCCGTGTAGATGTCGGTGATCTGCTGGGCGAAGTCGTTCACGACGACGGCACGCTTGACGCTCATCTTCGGAGTCAGGTGGCCGCCGGCCTCGGTGAACTCCACCGGCAGGATCTCGAACTTGCGGATGGACTCGGCGCGCGAGACGGACGTGTTCGCGCCGTCGACGGCACGCTGGATCTCGGCGCGGACCTTCGGGTGCCGGGCGGCCTCGGCCAGCGGCATGTCGGCTGCCTCTCCGGCGTCGTTGAGCCACACGGGCAACATCTCCGTGTCGAGGGTCACGAGGGCCGCGACGAACGGGCGCTGGTCGCCCACCACGACGACCTGACCGACCAGGGGGTTCGCCCTGATCGGGTCCTCGAGGGCCGCGGGCGAGACGTTCTTGCCGCCGGCGGTGACGATGATCTCCTTCTTCCGGCCCGTGATGGTGAGGTAGCCGTCGGCATCGAGCGACCCGAGGTCGCCGGTGCGGAACCACCCGTCGTCCATGACCTCGGCCGTGGCCTCGTCGGCCTTCCAGTACCCCGCGAAGACGTTGACACCCTTGACGAGGACTTCACCGTCGTCGGCGATCCTGATGCCGACCCCGGGCAGGGCCGGTCCCACGGTCCCGATCTTGAACTTCGACACGAGGTTGACGGCCGCTGGTGCCGTGGTCTCGGTCAGCCCGTATCCCTCGAGGATGCGGATGTCCAGACTCCGGAAGAAATGGCCCAGTCGCGTACCGAGCGGGGCCGAGCCCGAGACGGCGTAGCGGATGTTGCCGCCCATGGCCTTCTTGAGCTTGCCGTACACCAGGCGGTCGAACAGCGTGAAGCGGAGCTTGAGACCCAGGGGCACGGTGCCCTCGTCGAGCGCCCTGCTGTGAGCGATGGCGACGGCGACGGCCTGGCGGAAGATGCCGCCCTTGCCCCCGGCTTCGGCCTTCTGCTCGGCCGAGTTGTAGACCTTCTCGAAGACCCGGGGGACCGCCAGCAGGAAGCTCGGCTTGAACGAGGCGAGCGACGGGAGCAGTTGCTTGGTGTCGGCCTGGTGGCCGACCTTCACCCCGGCGTGCACCGACATCACGGCGATGAAGCGGGCGAAGACGTGGGCGGTCGTCACGAAGAGCAGGGTGGACGAGCCCGGGGCCACGACATCGCTCATGGCGACGGCGGCGTTGCGGCTCGTCTCGACGAAGTTGGCATGGGTGAGGACGCAGCCCTTGGGGCGGCCCGTGGTGCCCGAGGTGTAGATGATCGTCGCCACGTCGTCGGCGACGGCCGCGCTGCGGCGGCGCTCGAGTTCGTCGTCGGACACGTCGACGCCCGACACGGCGAGCTTGTCGAGATCACCCAGGTCCACCTGCCACACACGCGTGACGGCGGGGAGCTCGGGGTGCACCTCGTCGAAGCGCGAGAAGTGGTCCGCGGTCTCGACGATGACGGCGACGGCCTCGGAGTCGCTGAGGTTCCAGTGGACCTGTGCGGGCGAGGACGTCTCGTAGACGGGGACGAGCAGGGCACCCGCGAACCACGTCGCGAAGTCGATGAGCGTCCATTCGTACCGCGTGCGGCACATCAGGCCGATCTTGTCGCCGGGTTCGACGCCCGCCGCGATCAAGCCCTTCGCGAGGGCGCGCACCTGGGTGAGGAACTGGGCGGCCGTGACGTCGCGCCATCCGCCCGTGCCGTCCGGGACGGAGAAGAGCGGTTCGTCGGGCGTGGCCGCGGCCCGGATGAGCAGCAGGTCGGTCGCGTTGGCGGACGGGTCGGCGGGGACGACGGGTGGGACGGTGTGTTCGTTCACGGCAGCTCCTTCGGTACCGAACGATGGTTCCACAACCCTAACGTGACCTCGCCGGAGACGGTGCTGAGGGTGAACGGCCGTCGAGGTTAGACTCGGTCCTCGTGCAGGCAATCGGAATCGACATCGGTGGGACGAAGATCGCGGGCGGGGTGGTCACCGAGTTCGGCGAGATCGTCGACGAAGAGCGCGTCGCGACGCCGGCGGGCGACGCCGGGGCGATCGTCGACGCCGTCGTCGACATGATCACCTCGTTGCAGGCACGCCACCCCGGCGTCGTCGCCGCGGGGGTGGCCGCCCCAGGGTTCATCGACGCCGCCCAGTCGACCGTCTATTACACCCCCAACATCGCGTGGCGCAACGAACCCTTGCGGGCGCGGTTGTCCGAACGGCTCGACCTGCACATCACGATCGACAACGACGCGAACGCCGCCGGTTGGGCCGAGTTCCGTTTCGGGGCCGGCCGCCTCGCGAGCGACATGACCATGCTCACCATCGGCACGGGGGTGGGTGGTGCCATCGTGGCGCAGGACCGTCTCCTGCGTGGAGGTTTCGGCACGGGTGGCGAGCTCGGCCACATGAGGATCGTGCCCGACGGCCTGCCGTGCGGCTGCGGGGCCCGGGGCTGCATCGAGCAGTACGGTTCGGGCCGTGCCCTGCTCCGGATCGCGGGCGAGGTGGCCGACGAGGGCGGCGTCGGTCGCGCTCTCGCCCAGCTCCGTGACGAAAGCGGCGAGCTCTCGGGCCACGACGTCAGCACGTTGCTCCAGTCCGGAGACCCCGGCGCCGTCGAGGCCCTCCGCCGTCTCGGCACCTGGCTCGGTCAGGCCGCCGCGTCCTTGAGCGCGATCCTCGACCCTCAGGTGTTCGTCTTCGGTGGCGGCGTGGCGCAGTCCGGCGAGTTGCTCCTTGCACCCGTGCGGGCCGCCTACCTCGAACACCTGCCTGCTCGCGGCTACCACCCCGAGCCCGAATTCGTCATCGCCGAGCTCGTGAACGACGCGGGGGTCGTCGGTGCCGCCGACCTCGCACGCCTCCACGCGACCGACCGCTAGACTCCCGACGCCCCGCTGAGAGGAGCACCGATGCTCTACTGGTTCCTGAAGACGATGGTCGCGAGTCCGCTCGTGCTGTCGATCTTCCGACCGTGGGTCAGCGGTCGCGAGCACGTCCCCGCCTCGGGTGCGGTCATCTTCGCGAGCAACCATCTCTCGTTCGTCGATTCGATCTTCTTGCCCCTCGTCCTCGACCGGCGCATCTCCTTCCTCGCCAAGAGCGACTACTTCACCGGGCGGGGCGTCAAGGGCTGGGCGATCCGTCTGTTCTTCACGGCCACGGGGCAACTGTCCATCGACCGGTCCGGGGGCAAGGCCTCCGAGGCGTCCCTGGCGACGGGGCTCTCGGTCCTGCGTCGCGGGGAGCAACTCGGGATCTACCCCGAGGGCACCCGGAGCCCCGACGGCAAGCTCTACCGTGGCCGGACGGGGGTCGCGCGCATGATCCTCGAGGGCCACGTGCCCGTGATCCCGGTCGCCATGATCGGAACCGAGAAGGTGATGAAGACCGGCACGAAGATCCCCCGCCTCCACCGCGTCGGCATCGTCTTCGGCGAACCGCTCGACTTCAGCCGCTTCGAGGGCATGGAGGGCGATCGGTTCATCCTGCGGTCCATCACCGACGAGATCATGTACGAGTTGAACGCCCTCAGCGGTCAGCAGTACAGCGACGTCTACGCGACGAGCGTGAAAGAGAAGCGCTCGACCCTTTCACGGTAGGCTCGCCTGTCGAGGTCGTTCGGCCTCGAGACCGTCAACTGGCAAGGAAGACCGTGGCCCAGCTCAGCGAACCGTTCGTCGTCACCGATCCCGACGTGATCGACGGTCTCGACCATTGGCGCACACTCCCCATCAAGCAGCAGCCCACCTGGCACGACGGTGCGGCCGTCGAGGCTGCGTCGGCAGAGCTGTCCATCCTTCCGCCGCTGGTCTTCGCGGGCGAGGTCGACACCCTCCGTACACGACTCGCGTCGGCGGCCCGGGGCGAGGCGTTCCTCCTGCAGGGTGGTGACTGCGCCGAGACCTTCGCGGGCGCGACCGCCGACCAGATCCGTGACCGCGTCAAGACCATCCTGCAGATGGCCGTGGTCCTGACGTACGGCGCGTCCGTCCCCGTCATCAAGATGGGTCGCATGGCCGGCCAGTTCGCCAAGCCGCGCTCGAGCGACACCGAGACGCGCGACGGCGTCACGTTGCCGGCCTACCGGGGCGACATCGTGAACGGGTACGACTTCACGCCCGAGTCCCGGCGTGCGGATGCCTCGCGTCTGGTGAAGGGCTACCACACCTCCGCCTCGACCATCAACCTGATCCGGGCCTTCACCCAGGGCGGGTTCGCAGACCTGCGACAGGTGCACAGCTGGAACAAGGGCTTCGCCAGCAATCCGGCGAACGCGCAGTACGAGCACCTCGCCCGCGAGATCGACAAGGCGATCCGCTTCATGGAGGCGGCCGGCGCGGACTTCGACGAGCTCAAGCGCGTCGAGTTCTACACGAGTCACGAGGGCCTGCTCATGGACTACGAGCGCCCGCTGACCCGCATCGACTCGCGGACGGGCACGCCCTACGTCCTCTCGTCCCACTTCGTCTGGATCGGTGAGCGCACACGCGACCTCGACGGTGCCCACGTCGACTTCCTCTCCCGGGTGCGCAATCCCATCGGCGTCAAGCTGGGCCCGACGACGACGGCCGACGACATGCTGCGCCTCATCGACAAGCTCGACCCCGAGCGCGAGCCCGGGCGCCTGACCTTCATCACCCGCATGGGCGCCGGCACCATCCGCGATGCCCTTCCGCCCCTCCTCGACGCCATCAAGAAGGCCGACGCCACCCCGCTGTGGGTCAGCGATCCGATGCACGGCAACGGGCTGACGACGCCCACCGGCTACAAGACCCGGCGGTTCGAAGAGATCATGGACGAGGTCAAGGGGTTCTTCGAAGCACACCGTGCGGCCGGAACGCACCCGGGCGGAATCCACATCGAGCTGACGGGTGACGACGTCACGGAGTGCCTGGGTGGGTCCGAGCACATCGACGAGGCCACGCTCGCGACCCGGTACGAGTCCCTCTGCGACCCGCGCCTGAACCACATGCAGTCGCTCGAGCTGGCCTTCCTGGTGGCCGAAGAGCTCGCTGCCGACTGAGATCGACGACACGACGACGGCCCCGTGACCACCGGTCACGGGGCCGTCGCTCTGTCGACGCGTCGACGACGGGGTTCGGCCCGCGTCATTCCACCCGGTACGAGAGGGCGATGGTCGCCCCCTTGGTGGCGGTCAGCCCGGCCTCAGGGTCGGTCGCCGTCACCGGCAGACTGGCCTCCCAGTCGTAGAACGCGCAGGTGAACGCCGTGCACCGGGGGTAACTCACCCGGAAGCCGAGCCCCTGCAACTGGGCTGTCGCCGTGTCGATGGTCTTGCCGCGGACGTCCGGGATGGTGATGGGAGGTGGCCCCTTCGACACGACGAGATTGACCGTGTCGCCCTGTTTCAGCGGCCCCTCGGCCTGCTGTTCGTAACGGATCACCTCTCCGGAGGCGATTCCGTCACTGAATTCGGTTCCGCTCTCGACGCCGGTCAGCTGGACCTCGGAGAGTGCTCCCTGCGCGTCCGTCACCGACAGTCCCGCCACGTCAGGGACGGGGCCGAGCGAGACGGTCAGCGTCACCGGCTGCTGTTCGCCGTACTGGGTCGCACCGGCGAGATCGACCGGGGCGCCGGCGGCGTCCACTCCGCTGACGGCCAACACGGTTCCGGCCACCGACGCGTCGAACTGGCTCGACGTCGGCTGCAGCGAGAAGTCCGCGAGTGCGTCCGCCGCGGCCGTCTCGGTCTCGCCGACGACGGTGGGAACCGGTAGCTGACGGGGCCCCTGAGAGACCACGAGCGTGATGGTGGAACCTTTTTGTGCTCGGGTCGAGGCATCAGGGTCGGTTCGCGTGACCTGCCCCGTGGGCACCACCGGGGAGAAGTCCGACTGCGGGTCGGGCGCGACCACGAACCCGGCCGACGTGAGGGCGGCCGATGCCGCGGCAGGGTCCTGCCCCGTCACGTCGGGGACGGACGCCTGGGCGCCGGGCCCCGATCCGAACCACCAGCCCACGCCGCCCGCGAGGAGGGCGACGACGATGACGAGGGCCAGGAGCACCCGACCACGTCGTCGACGACGGTCGGCGACGGCGGAGAGCGTCGTGGCGGCGTCGTCGGGTTCGGCTTGCACCGGTCCGGTGCGGTGCCGAGCCTTCGGCAGGACCTGCGTCTCGCCCGTGCCGACGCTGGGGAGGACCGACGTCGCGCCTGCGGCGGGCAGGATCATCGTCCTGTTCACCGGTGGGCCCGACGGATCGGCGAGCACCCGTTGCACGTCGAGCAGTTGGTCGAGCAGCGCCCGAGCGTCCCGAGGTCGTTGTTCGGGGTCGCGCGCGGTCGCCCATTGGACCAGTTCGTCCAGTTCGACCGGCACGTGCGGGTTGGCCGAGCTGGGAGTCGGAACCGTGTCGTTGGCGTGCTGATAGGCGATCTGCATGGGCTGGTCGCCCTTGTAGGGCTGCTCGCCCGTCAGCATCTCGTACATCATGATGCCGAGCGCGTAGATGTCGCTCCGGGTGTCGGCGATGCCGCGGGTCACGAGCTCGGGGGAGAGATAGGCGATGGTCCCCAACAACGCCGCGCCCGTCGCCGTGTTGGCCGTCGCGGCGCGGGCCAGGCCGAAGTCGCCGATCTTGATGCGTCCGTCGTCGGCGAGGAGGACGTTCTCGGGCTTGAGGTCGCGGTGCACGATGCCCGCTCGGTGGGCGGCGGCCAGACCGGCGAGGACGGCCTCGAGGATGTCCATCGCCTGTTCGGGCGTCAGCACCTTGTGGTCCTGCAGGAGTTCGCGCAGGGTGATGCCGGGCAGGTACTCCATCACCAGGTACGCCGAGTCGTCGTCCTGCCCCTGGTCGAAGACGTTGACCACGTTGGGGTGCGCGAGTCGGGCGGCCGAGCGGGCCTCCTGGATGAAACGCTCCTTGAACGACGCGTCGTCGGCGAGATGGCCGTGCATGATCTTGATCGCCACGCGACGTTCGAGCCGCAGGTCGGTGGCGAGGTACACCGTGGCCATGCCGCCCCGGGCGATACGCGAACGGACCTCGTACCGGCCCTCGATGAGACGGCCGATCATCGGGTCAGTCTGGTTCACGCTCACCTTCGTGATTTTACGGACCGTGGGCCGTGCGGGTGTCTCAACTCACCGCACGGCGGCAAACCGCCCCGCGTGCAGGTCGCCGGCGGTTCAGCGGAGGGTCGCGAGCCAGGTGGTGGCCGGAGCCTCCCATTTGGCGTACGCGTCGGGGAATGCCGAGTACTGCACGGCTTGGGCCGCCTTCGTCAGGGGCATCGACTGCCACCCCTTGACGTCGAGGAGGCCCCTCGTCTTGCCCGTGTTCGGGTTGGACGCGCCACCGAAGAACAGCTTGGTGGCGTGCACCGGGTCGCGCAGCTGCGCGGGAGTGCCCCACCCGGTGCTCGGGCGCTGCTGGAAGAGGCCGAGCGAGTCACGGTCGCCGTGGTCGAGGTTGCGCAGGCTGCTCTCCTGCGCGGCCGCGGCCAGGGCAATGACGATCGCGCGATCTCCGACACCGAGTTGGCGTCCCACCGAGATGATGATCCGGGCGTTCGCGGCCTGCTCCGCCGTCAACGTCGCACTGACCCCGATCGGAGCGGCCGACGTCGACGCGACCACGGTCGTGGCGGTGGGGGCCGAGGCCCCGGGCAGGGTGAGAGTCTTGCCGGCGTAGATGGTGCTGGTGAAGGACAGGCCGTTCGCAGCGAGGAGCGCCTTGACGCTCGTGCCCGACTTGGCGGCGATGGAGGCGATGGTGTCGCCCCGCTGGATGACGTAGCTGCCCACGGCGGGCCCCGCGGCGGGGGCCGGCGTCGGGGCGACGGCCGCGGACGCGCCCGAGGGGATCGCCAGCGACTGGCCGGGGTAGATGATGCTCGACAAGCCCAGCCCGTTCGCCTGGATGAGCGAGCTCGTCGTGACGCCGTGGGCACGCGCGATGGAACTCAACGTGTCGCCACGGACGATGACGTACCGCCCGCCCGTCGCCTTCGTCGGCGCAGGCGCGGACGGTGCCTTGGACGCGGCGCTCGTGGCCGCGCTGAGGCTGAGGGTCTGGCCCGGGAAGATGGTGGACTTCCAGCTGAGGCCGTTGAGCGCGAGCACCGAGGCGGTGCTCAGCCCGAACGAGCCGGCGATGCTCGCCACCGTGTCCCCGGACCTCACGGTGTAGGTCGCCGGGGCGGCCCCGAAGAGGGTCGCCGAGCTGGAGGCGGTCTCGACCGTCGCCGCCATCCTCTGCTCGGGTGCCGACAGCCGGGGCGGGAGCACGGGACGGGGGGAGGCGTCGGGCTTCTTGGTGGGGCTGTGGTCGAGCGCGAACACAGGTCCCGTGACGCTCATGCTGAGGGCCATGGAGCCCGCGACGACGATGGGGACCGTGTTCAGCATGGACCGCGCCATGCGCGAGAGCGGCTTCCGCTCCTCGGCCCCGCCGAGCGGGCCGAAGGCGCTGGTCGAGCGTCCGTCCAGGGTCGTCGCGGACTCGGATTCGGAGTCGGGGCGGGCGGAAGTGACGTCGTTCATGGGCTGATCCTCGGTTCGGGGGCGGGGACACGGTCGCTGGGTGATCGGTGAGCCGCGGTGCCACGTCGTCCCAAGTTGGCACACGTGGATATCCAAGTCAATCAGTGTGACGGATGTTGCGGATGTGACGTGCGCCGGGGGAGCGGATCGAGGAGGCGCGGCGAGGGTCGCGAACCCGTGGCAAGGTTGTCGCGTGACCGATCTCTCTCAACGCCCCTGGTTCGCCGACACCGAATGGCTGACCGTGCCCGACCTCGTCGAGCGGCTCGGCCTCGGGGTGAGCCGTGTGCGTCGCCTGCTCGAGGAGCACGTCCTCGTCGGGGCCCGCGTGGACGGCGTCACCAAGGTGCCGGCCGTCTTCCTCGACGGCTCCGAGCCGCGCCACGACCTGCGGGGCACGTTGACGGTCCTGTCCGACAACGGCTTCGACGACGACGAGGCGCTGGACTGGCTCTTGTCCCACGACGAGGCACTGGGTACGAGCCCCGTCGCCGCATTGCAGGCCGGACGCAAGGCGGAGGTCCGCCGAATCGCGCAGAGCCTGCTCTAGTCGGGTCGGCCCGTCAACCCTCGTCGATCGCGCGCGGCGTGGCCGCGCAGGGGTCAGGAGGCGCGACGCGTGACGGTCTCGGCGAGTCGGGTCAGCTGCGTCCGCGCCGACGGCGCGAGCGCCGACCTCTCGAGTGCATGCACGGCGCGTTCGACCTGGTCGGCGATCGTCTGCTCGACCGCGTCGACGGCACCGCTGTCCCGGAGCGTCGCCTGGAGCATGCTGATCTGGTCGTCGTCGAGCTCGGGGTCGCCGAGGAGTTCGTCGAGCAGTCGGACGGCCCCGGGGGGCAGCGCACGACGGGCGGTCGCCACGAGGACCGTCCTCTTGCCTTCTCTCAGATCGTCGCCTGCCGGCTTTCCCGTGACCGAGGGGTCGCCGAAGACGCCCAGCAGGTCGTCGCGCAGTTGGTAGGCGATGCCGAGGGGGAGCCCGAAGTGCCGGAGGGACTCGAGGGCTGACCGGTCGCCACCGGCCATCGCCGCACCGACCGTCAGGGGAGCCTCGACGCTGTACTTCGCCGACTTGTAGACGATGACGCGCTGAGCTCGCGGCAGCAGCTGCAGCTCGTCGACCGTCCTCCAGGCGTTCTCTTCGAGGATGTCGAGGTACTGACCCACCGTGACCTCGGTCCGCATGCGGTTCAGTTCGACGCGGGCCGAACGGGCCGCCTCACGGGACGGGAGGGAGTCCAGGGCCTCGCTCAGCAGCTCGTCGCTCCACGCCAGCAGCAGGTCGCCCATGAGCAGGGCGCCCGACCGGCCGAACGCCTCGGGCGACCCCAGCCAGGAGCCCTCGCGGTGCAGGGCCTCGAAGCGTCGATGCGCCGACGGCAGTCCGCGGCGCGTGTCGGAGTTGTCCATGATGTCGTCGTGGACGAGCGCTGCCGCGTGGAAGAACTCCAGGCCGGCCGAGGCCGTCATGACGGCCTCGATCTCGCGCTCGTCGCGGGCCTCGCCGAGAGGGTCGAACCCCGTGTCGAGTCCCGCGATCGACTGCCAGCCCCAGTAGCAGAAGAGCGCCCTGAAACGTTTCCCGCCCCGGAGCAGATCGCCCGAGTGGATCGAGAAGGGGTCGAGGTCGGGAGCGATGCCCGTCAGGGCCGGTCGCTGCCGCTCGAGGAACCGATCGATGCGCTCTTGAACGACGTCCACTAACCGCGTACTCTCAGCCACGCTGCCTAGCCTAGCGATAGCTGTCGGGCATACACTCGCAGCTACTCATCGCGTCGATCCCGAGGCTCCCGCCTCGCGCTTGAGAGCCCGTGCTCGAAGGGAACACCAAGATGCCACTTTCCGAACAGGAGCAGCGGCTCCTCGAAGAGATGGAGCGGAGTCTCTACAGCAACGACTCCGACTTCGTGGCGACGGTCGGCAACCGCGGTGGCCGACCGAACTACACCCTCGTGGTGGTCGGCGTCCTCGGCGCGCTCGTCGGCATCGCCGTGATCGTCGCGGGCGTGATCTTCCGCCAGCCACTCATCGGCGTCGCAGGATTCGTGGTCATGCTCGCCGGTGTCCTCTTCGCCATCGCGCCGCCGAAGCGCAAGGGGGCCTCGGCTCCCTCGATGCCTTCTGCTCCCCGATCCTCCACTTCTCGGCCGCCCCACCCCGCCAAGGGTGGGTTGATGGATCGCCTCAACGAGCGGTGGGACCGCCGTCAGGACGGCGACGGGCGCGACGCCTAGCCTCTCTTCGCACCACGACCTCAGGGGTCGGCCTTCGGGCCGGCCCCTTTTTCGTGCGCCCGGCGGCCCGGCGGGACCTCCACGACACGCTGGCCGCGCCTCCTCGGGGCGTTCTCCCTCCACCGTCCTCCACCTCCCTGACCCCCGAAGTGGAGCGGATGGAGGAGCAGACACGCGTTGTCGGAGGGGCTGTCTCGTTGCCGGGTGGTTCGTTGTGGAGTAAAGTGGAGGTACGTGCCACAGAGGGGTGCGGGGGCGAGGGGAGACGGGCGCATGTTCCTCGGCACCTATTCGCCCAAGCTCGACGAGAAAGGGCGCATCATCCTCCCCGCGAAATTCCGTGACGAGCTCGCTTCGGGCCTCGTCATGACCCGTGGGCAAGAACGGTGCGTCTATGTCTTCAGCCAGCGAGAGTTCGAAGACATGCACTCGCGCATCCGCCAGGCGCCGGTCACGAGCAAGCAGGCCCGCGACTACATGCGCCTCTTCTTGTCGGGAGCCAGTGACGAGATCCCCGACAAGCAGCACCGGGTGACCATCCCCGCGACGCTTCGCGAGTACGCCGGCCTGGGCCGCGACCTCACCGTGATCGGCGCGGGCAACCGGGCAGAGATCTGGGCCACCGACGCGTGGGACACCTACTACGAGGCACAAGAGGCCGAGTTCGCCAACACCACCGAGGAGGTGATCCCCGGGCTCTTCTAGCCCGTGGGCCCCGACCCTCAGCCGTCAGCCCTGGCACACCTTCCCCGGTGCCAGGTCCCGACGGATGGGGATCAGGGCCGACGAGCACAGCCCGTGTCGCCATGGCCGATCAGATCCACACCCCCGTCCTCCTCGAGCGCACCCTCGAGCTCCTCGCCCCCGCCGTGTCGCGTCCCGGTGCCGTCGTCGTCGACTGCACCCTCGGCATGGGCGGTCACAGCGAGGCGATGCTCCAGGCCTTCCCCGGACTCACCGTCGTCGGGCTCGACCGCGACACCGAGGCCCTCGCCCTGGCAGGCGAGAGGCTCGCACCCTTCGGTGAGCGCGCACGCCTCGTCCACACGACCTACGACGGAATCGCCGAGGCCCTCGACGGACTCGGTCTCGACACGGTCGACGGTGTGCTCTTCGACCTCGGCGTGTCCTCCCTGCAGTTGGACCGGGTCGAGCGTGGGTTCTCGTACTCCAAGGACGCGCCGCTCGACATGCGCATGGACCCGACTTCGTCCGTCACCGCGGAACGCGTCCTCGCCGAGTACCCCGAGAGCGAACTGCGGCGCATCTTCTACCAGTACGGCGAAGAGAAACTGGCCCCGCGCTACGCCCGCCGCATCGTCGAGCACCGGGCCGACGCCCCGCTCACCCGGAGCGGCGAGCTCGTCGACCTGCTGATCGCGGCGACCCCCATGGCGTTGCAGCGAGCTGGACACCCCGCGAAGCGTGTGTTCCAAGCATTGCGCATCGAGGTCAACGGCGAGTTGGCGTCGCTCGAGGCTGCCGTCCCCGTGGCCCTCGACCGGCTCGCCGTCGACGGGCGGATCGTCGTGCTGGCCTACCAATCACTCGAGGACCGCTTCGTCAAACGGGAGTTGGCCGCGCGCACGACCTCGACGGCGCCTCAGGGGCTGCCGGTCGAGCTGCCAGAGCACCGTCCCGACTTCCGCCTGATCGTCCGGGGAGCCGAACTGGCCTCCGACGCCGAGCGCGACCTCAACCCCCGAGCCAAGCCCGTGCGACTGCGTGCCGCCGAACGAATCCGGAGAACAGCATGAGCAGCAACCTGGCCATCGCGACCCCGTCGACGCGCCCGCGGCCCTCGTCCACCCCGGCGGCCCGACCGGTCGAGATCGTCACGAGCCGGTCGCAGCGACGGGCGCGCCCGAAGATCGCCTACGCGCTCATCGCCACGGCCGCCCTCTTCGTCCTGCTGCTGGCCCAGTTGGCCATCAGCATCGCCCTCAGCGACGGCGCGTACAAGATCTCCGACCTGCAGGCCGCCAAGACCGAACTCGTGCGGGACCAGCAGAAGTACAGCGAGCAGCGCGATGTGCTGTCGTCGCCGCAGAACCTCGCCGCCAACGCCGACGAACTCGGCATGGTCCGCAACTCGAACCCCGTCTACCTCGATCTCGCGACGGGTGCGATCCACGGTTCGCCGGCTCCCGCGGAGGGTGCCGATGTCGCGACGTCGGGAAACCTCATCCCGAACACCCTGCTCGACGGTGTGCCTCTCGCGACGAAGGCACCGGCGACCTCCGCCACCGACGACGCGGCCGCCGCCTCCGACCCCGCCGCGACGTCGATCGGCGCGCCGGCGACGGCGGGCGCCGCGGCCGTTCCGACCGACGCAGGCGCGCCGGACGGGCGATCGGCCGACGAGTCGGTAGCGTCGGGCTCGAACGAGCTGGCGGCCCCCCAGACCCGCTAGCGGCGTGCCGTCACCGGTACATCGATCGACGACAGCGGGTCGAGCAGGCGCTCGGCCGCGGTGAGGAACCTCTCGTGAAAGCAGCTCCCCGAAGCCGCCGCCTCCGTGCGACGCTCGCGATGGCGCTCGTCATCGCGCTCGTGGGCGTGTTCGTCGTCCGCCTGGCCGACATCCAACTCGTGCAGGCCGCCGAGCTGAACGAGCAGTCCCAGAACAAGCGCGAGATCGTGCAGACGACCTACGGCGATCGCGGTGACATCACCGACGTCGACGGGACCGTGCTCGCGGGCAGTGTCACCCGGTACAACATCACTGCGGCGCCGGCCTTCGCCACCACCGCCAAGGTGAAGGGCGACGACGGCAAGACCACCGAGCTGACGGTCGACCAGGTGGTCGATCGCATCGCGAAGATCACCGGGGGTGACGCCGCAGCCATGACCACGGCGCTGACCACCGACCCCGAGGCCAACTTCGCCTACCTGGTCAAGGGCGTCGACGTCGACGCCTTCCGCGAGGTCCGCGAGATGAACGTGTCGTGGGTGTACTTCCAGCGCCAGGCCGCACGCACGTACCCCAACGGCGCGGTGGCCGGAAACCTCACCGGTTTCATCGGGACCGATGGTCCGCAGGCCGGTCTCGAGCTGAGCCAGAACGCCTGCCTGGCCGGCACCGACGGCTCCGAGACCTACGAACGTGGAGCCGACGGCGTCCAGCTCCCCGGTAGCACCGTGACGACCAAGGAAGCCGTCGCCGGTGGAACCCTCCGCCTCACGGTCGACGGTGACCTCCAGTACATGACCCAGCAGGCGCTCGGCGAACAGGCCGAGGCCATCGGGGCCGAGTCGGCCACGGCCGTCGTCATGAAAGCGAGCGACGCCTCGCTGCTCGCGGTCGCCGACTATCCCGCCGTCGACCCCAACGACGTGAACGGTACCGCCGTCGACGACCTGGGCAGCAAGGCCTTCACCTCGTCGTACGAGCCGGGGTCGACGTTCAAGGCCATGACCGCCGCCATGCTGCTCGACTCGGGCAAGGCCGATCCTGCGACGCGGGCGACCGTGCCCTATTCCCGCAGCTTCCCGTGGGGTGGCGAGATCCACGACGCGACCTTCCACCCGACCGAGAACCTCACGCTCACGGGCATCCTGCGCGACTCCTCGAACGTCGGCATCTCGCTGCTCGGCCAGTCGTTGTCGGCGCAGCAACGGCACGACTACATGGTCAAGTTCGGCCTCAACGACCCGACCGGCGTCGACTTCCTCGGTGAGCCCACGACAGGTATCCGTCCCGCGTCGCAGTGGGATCAGCAGACGAGCATCAACACCATGTTCGGGCAGGGTGTCTCGACCACGGCCATCCACCTCGCGAGCATCTACCAGACGTTGGCCAACCACGGGGTCCGGTTGCCTGTCAACCTCGTCGCGGGCTGCACGGCTCCCGACGGCACCGTCACCGGGACCCCGTCGGCCGAGGGCACGACCGTGGTCTCGCCGTGGGCTGCCGACACGACCGTGAACATGCTCGAGAAGGTCGTCAGCGACGGCGACCTCAAGGACGTCCTGACCATCCCCGGCTACCGCGTCGCCGCGAAGACCGGCACCGCCGAGGTCGCGCGGTCCGACGGAACCGGCTACGGTTCAGACCGCATCGTCTCGGTGGCGGGCATCGCGCCGGCCGAGAACCCGCAGTACGTCGTCGTCGTGACCTTCACCAAGCCCAGTACCATCAAGACGTCGGCCGCTGCGGCGCCGACCTTCAACAAGATCATGTCCCAGGTCCTCGAGATGTATCGGGTCCCTCCGTCGACGGAGCCGGCACCCAGCCTGCCCGAGACCTGGTGAGAGAAGAGGATTCTTTGAGCGCCCGGATCCCCCCGGTCCTTCGACCGGAACATCCGTCGGCGAGGTCACTCGCCCAACTGGTCAGCGAGTTCGGACTCGAGCACGAGGGTTCCCTCGACGGCATCGAGATCACCGGCATCACGCTGAGCACGGCGGACCTCCACCCCGGCGATCTGTACGTGGGCGTGCCCGGTGAGCACCGGCACGGCGCCGAGTTCGCCGAGCAGGCACGCGACGGTGGGGCCGTGGCCCTGCTGACCGACGCCGCCGGAGCCGAGCTGGCCCGGTCGAGCGGCCTGCCGGTCGTCCTCGTGGATTCGCCCCGGGCCGCGCTCGGGGAGCTCTCGGCGTGGATCTACCGCACCGACAGCGACGACGCGCCCCTGCTGCTCGCGGTCACCGGTACCAACGGCAAGACCAGCACGTCCTACCTGCTCGAGGGCGTCCTGCGACAGCTGGGGCTCGTCACCGGCCTCAGCAGCACGGCCGAGCGCCACATCGGCGACCTCACCGTCGTCAGTCGCCTCACGACCCCCGAGGCCAGCGAGATGCACGCACTCCTCGCCCGCATGCGCGAGAGCGAGGTGCGTGCGGTGGCCGTCGAGGTCAGCGCGCAAGCCCTCAGTCGCAATCGCGTCGACGGCCTCGTCTTCGACGTCGCCGCGTTCACCAACCTGAGCCACGACCATCTCGACGACTACGCCGACATGGAAGAGTACTTCCACGCCAAACTGCCGTTGTTCCAGCCCGACCGGGCACGTCGTGCCGTCGTCTCCCTCGATTCGCCCTACGGGCAACGCGTCGTCGACAACGCCCGAATCCCGTTGACGACCATCACGATCCTGCCCGACGTCGAGGCCGACTGGACGGTCGAGATCCTCGACGAGCAGGCCGCCTACACCGAGTTCCGCCTGTCCGGTCCTGAACAGCGCTCCCTCGTCACGCGCGTCCCGCTGATCGGATGGCACATGGTCGCCAACGCGGCCCTGGCGATCGTCATGCTGGTCGAGGCGGGCTTCGAGCTCGAGGCCATCGGCCAGGCGCTCGACGCCGACGGCGGCATCGTGGCGTACCTCCCCGGACGCACCGAGCGCGTCTCGGGTGACACCGGACCGAGCGTCTACGTCGACTTCGGTCACAGCCCGGACGCGTTCCTGACGACCCTCGCCGCGGTGCGCACCTTCACGCCCGGCAAGGTCATCATGTTGTTCGGCGCCGACGGCGACCGTGACACGACCAAGCGAGGCGAGATGGCCCGGGTGGCCGCCGCCGGCTCCGACATCCTCGTCGTCACCGACCACCACCCCCGCTTCGAGGACCCGTCCTCGATCCGCAAGACCCTCGTCGACGCCGCGCGCAAGGCCTACCCCGAGCACGAGATCCACGAGGTCAGTCCGCCCGAGGCCGCAATCCGTGCGGCCGTGGCCCTGGCCGGCGAGGGCGACTCGATCCTCTGGGCGGGTCCCGGCCACCAGGACTACCGCGACATCCGTGGCGAGCGCACCCCGTACTCCGCACGCGACGAAGCCCGCGCGGCCCTGCGCGAGGCCGGGTGGTCCGAGTGATCGCCCTCACACCCCTCCGTGTCGCCGAGATCACCGGCGGACGCCTGGTCCACCCCGAGGAGGCGCGGGCCGCGACCGCGGTCGACGGCACGGTCGAGACCGATTCGCGTCTGGTCACCCCGGGGTCCGTCTTCTTCGCCCTGCGTGGTGAGGTCACCGACGGTCACCTCTTCGTCGGGGCGGCCACGGCGAACGGTGCCGCGCTCGTGGTCGCCGAGCGTGAGGTCGACACGACTGCGTCGCTCGTGGTCGTGGACGACGGAGTCGTCGCGCTGTCCCGCCTCGCCGCCGCCGTCGTCGAGCACGTCCGTGGTCTCGGTCGGTTGAAGGTCGTCGGCGTCACCGGCTCCAACGGCAAGACCAGCACGAAGAACATGCTGCGCGCCGTCCTCAGCGACGTCGCGCCCACGGTCGCGCCCGAGGGGTCCTTCAACAACCACGTCGGGGCACCGATCTCGATGCTCCGCATCGACGAGGCCACCGAGTACCTCGTGGTCGAGATGGGCGCCAGTGGCCCGGGCGAGATCGCCCGGCTCGTCGAGATCGCCCGCCCCGACACCGGGGTCGTGCTGAAGGTCGGCCTCGCCCACGCGGACGGCTTCGGCGGCATCGAAGGCACGCGCGCGGCCAAGGCCGAGATGGTGACCGATCTGCCCGCCACGGGGACGGCAGTCCTCAACGCCGACGACGACCGCGTCGCCGGCATGGCGACCGTGACCGCCGCCCGGGTCGTGACCTTCGGGCAGAGCCCCGGGTCCGACTACCGGGCGTCCGACGTCGACGTCTCGGCTTCGGGCACCTCCTTCACCTTCGAGCACGGCAGCACGACTCGCCGCGTGTCGTTGCGCATCCTCGGTGAGCACCACGTCATGAACGCCCTGGCGGCGCTCAGTGTCGTCGGCGAGTGGGGAGTCGACCTCGATCGGGCCGTCACGGTCCTCGAGGGCGTGACCCGAGCCGAGCGCTGGCGCATGGAGGTCCTCGACGCCCCCGGCGGCGTGACCGTCGTCAACGACGCCTACAACGCGAGCCCCGACTCGGTGGCCGCGGCGCTGAAGACCCTCGCCCAGATCACAGGCCCCGACCACCGTTCGGTGGCCGTCCTCGGTGAGATGGCCGAGCTCGGCGAGTACGCGCGAGACGAGCACGACCGCGTCGGCCGTCTGGTCGTCCGGCTCAACGTCCGCCAACTCGTGGTCGTCGGCCACGAGGCGCGACACATCCACATGGCGGCGGGCCTCGAGGGCTCGTGGGACGGAGAAAGCGTGCTGGTCGACACGATCGACGAGGCGTACGACCTCCTGCGGGGCACCCTGCGAGCCGGGGACGTCGTCCTCGTGAAGTCGTCCAAGTCGGCCGGCCTGCGCTTCCTCGGCGACCGCCTGGCCGGGGTGACGGCATGATCGCGCTGTTGATCGGCGGTGGGTTCTCCCTCGCCTTCACGCTGCTGATGACCCCCGCGTTCATCAAGCTCTTCCACCGACTCGGCTGGGGTCAGTTCATCCGCGACGACGGCCCCCAGTCGCACCACACCAAGCGCGGCACGGCGACGATGGGCGGCATCGTCCTGATCATCGGTACCGTGCTCGGCTACTTCATCGGTCATCTGGTCGGCGGGGACGAGCTCACGCTCAGCGGGCTGCTCGTCCTGTTCATGATGGTCGGTCTCGGCGTGGTCGGATTCCTCGACGACTTCCTCAAGGTGCGCAACCAGCGCAGTCTGGGGCTCGGCGGGTGGGCGAAGATCGCGGGGCAGGTCGTGGTGGGGGCCGTGTTCGCCGTCCTGGCGCTCTCGTTCACGAACGACCGGGGTCTCGCCCCCGCCTCGACGATGATCTCCGGCCTGCGCGACATCCCGTGGCTCGATTTCATGTTCTTCGGCACGATCATCGGCGGTGGGTTGTTCCTGATCTGGGTCGTCCTGATCACCGTGAGCACGTCGAACGGCGTCAACGTCGCCGACGGCCTGGACGGACTCGCGACCGGTGCCTCGATCCTCGCGATCGCGTCGTACATCTTCATCGGCTTCTGGCAGAACAACCAGCTCTGCACCAGCGTCCGACTCGACGAGGCCACCCGTGCGGCCTGCTACCAGGTGGCGGATCCGCTCGACCTGGCGGTCGTCGCCGCCTGCATCTGCGGTGGTCTGATCGGATTCCTCTGGTGGAACACCTCTCCCGCCCAGATCTTCCTCGGTGACACCGGGTCGCTGGGCCTGGGTGGCACGTTGGCCGCGCTGGCGATCCTCAGCCGTACCGAGCTGCTGCTCGTGCTCATCGGTGGACTGTTCATCGTCGTCACGGGGTCGGTGATCCTGCAGCGCGCGTACTTCAAGATCACGAAGGGCAAGCGCATCTTCCTGATGAGCCCCCTGCATCACCACTTCGAGCTCAAGGGCTGGGCCGAGGTGACCGTCGTGGTCCGCTTCTGGATCATCGCCGGGCTCTTCGTCGCCGCCGGCGTCGGCACCTTCTACCTCGAATGGATCCTCCGCACCTCATGAGCGACGGCAGCACCGCCCCCCTCGTCGAACGACTGGCCGGGCTCGACAGCTGGCGTGCCGACTGGTCGGGTCTCCGCGTGGCCGTCCTCGGTCTCGGCTCGACCGGTTTCTCGGTGGCCGACACCCTGGCCGAACTGGGCGCCGACGTCCTCGTGGTGGCTCCCGCGGTCGATCCCGACAGGGCCGAACTGCTGCAGCTGATCGGGGCGCGTCTCGACGAGGTCGAATCCGTGGAGTCGCCCTCGTCGACGCTCACGGCCTTCGACGCCCAACTCGTCGTCGCCAGCCCCGGGTTCTCCCCGCATCACCCCCTCGTCCGGTGGGCGGTCGAGTCGGGGCTGGCCGTGTGGGGCGACGTCGAGCTGGCCTGGCGGGTCCGCGACAAAGCCGAGCGCGTGGCCGACTGGGTGCTCGTCACGGGAACGAACGGCAAGACCACGACGACGCAGTTGGCGGCCGCGATGGCCGCCGCCGACGGACGGCGTGTCGCACCCTGCGGCAACATCGGCGTCCCCGTCCTCGACGCGGTGCGCGACCCCGACGGTTTCGACCTGTTCGTCGTCGAGCTCTCGAGCCACCAACTGCACTACCTGCCCACCGACGGGCCCGGTGCCCTCCGTCCCCGCGCCTCCGTCTGTCTGAACCTCGAGGCGGACCACCTCGAGTGGCACGGCGGCGCGGATGCCTACCGGGCCGCGAAGGCCAAGGTGTACGAGAACACGGTCGTGGCCTGTGTCTACAACAAGGCCGACGAGGCCACTCTCCGCATGGTCGAGGAGGCCGAGGTCGAAGAGGGCTGTCGCGCCGTCGGATTCGGGCTCGACGCCCCCGGGCCGAGCGAGGTCGGAATCGTGACGGGTGACGGCGTCGCCGTCCTGGCCGACCGTGCCTTCCTGGCCGCACGGCACACCCAGGCGCTCGAACTGACCACGCGCGAGGCCTTGCGGGGTGTCGGTCTCGGGGCCGACCACCTCGTCGAGGACGTGCTCGCCGCCGCCGCGCTCGTCCGCGCCGTGGGAGTCGCCCCCGTGTCGATCCGAGACGCCCTCGCCGGTTTCGCGGTCGACCACCATCGCACAGAGGTCGTGGCCGAGTCCGGCGGAGTGACGTGGGTCGACGACTCGAAGGCGACCAACCCCCATGCCGCGCGCGCCTCCCTGACGGCCTTCCCGTCGGTCGTGTGGATCGTCGGTGGCCTCTTCAAGGGCGTCGACGTCGAGCCACTCGTCCTCGAAGCGACGGGCGCGGTCCGGGCAGCGGTGTTCGTCGGGGTCGACCGGGAGCCGCTCCGGCGGGCCTTCTCCCGACACGCGCCCGGCATCCCCGTCTTCGAGGTGGACGCCACCGACACTGGGCAGGTGATGCCGACGGCCGTGCGCTTCGCTGCGAGCGTGGCCCGGCCCGGAGACACCGTGCTCCTCGCCCCGGCGGCGGCGTCCATGGACCAGTTCACCGACTACACGGCCCGAGGGCGATCCTTCGCCCAGGCCGTACACGAGCACTTGAGGGGTGACGTCGATGGCCAACCCGCCGTCCAGCCTCCCGCGCCGCCGACCGACTGAACCGAGTCGGACGCGCCGTGGGCCGGTCGAGCCGACCGACGAGGCGTCGAGCGGCCTGGGGTCCTCGAAGCGCACCGCCGGTGCGGTGGTCCGCGTCAAGAAGCTCTTCGCGGCCGAGACGGGCTCGTACTTCGTGATCCTCGGCACGACGTTGTTCATGGTCGTGCTGGGCCTCGTCATGGTGCTCTCGTCGTCGTCGGTCGAGCAGTACATCTCGTCCCAGCACACCTCGTTCTTCGGCGCATTCATCCGACAGAGCACCTACGCCGCGGTCGGCATCCCGCTGATGCTCATCGTGTCCCGCCTGCCCGTGTCGTTCTTCAAGCGGTGGGCCTGGCACATCCTGGGCGCGACGGTCGTGTTGCAGCTGCTGGTCTTCTCGCCCCTGGGCTACGAGAGCGGCGGCAACCGCAACTGGGTCAACTTCGGGGCGTTCACCGCCCAGCCGTCCGAGGCCGTGAAGCTCGCTCTCGCCCTGTGGCTCGGCATGATCCTCTCGGTCAAGCGAGATCTGCTCGACGACTGGAAGCACCTTGCCATCCCGCTCGTGCCCGTCGCGGGCGTCGCGATCGGCCTCGTCGTGCTCGGTGGCGACCTCGGGACGACCATGATCATGCTGTTGCTGGTCTTCGCGGCCGTCTGGTTCGCCGGGGTGCGCCTTCGCTACCTGCTGGCGCCGCTCGCGTTCCTCGCGGTCGTCGTGCCCCTGATCGCCCAGGGGTCGAGCTCTCGCAACTCTCGGATCGCCGCCTGGCTGTCCGGATGCACCGACTCCACTCAGTACCAGGCCGAGTGCTGGCAGACCCTCCACGGCACCTGGGCGCTGGCCTCCGGGGGACTCTTCGGCGTCGGCCTGGGAAACTCGAAGTCGAAGTGGTCCTGGCTGCCCGAGGCCGACAACGACTTCATCTTCGCCATCATCGGCGAAGAGCTCGGGCTGATCGGGGCGATCGTCGTGCTGGCGTTGTTCATCGTCCTCGCCGTCGGGTTCGTCAAGATCATCCGTCGCACGAACGACCCCTTCGTCCGCGTGACGACCGGGGCCATCACGGCGTGGATCATCGGCCAGGCGCTCGTCAACATCGCGGTCGTGCTGGGGTTGCTGCCGGTGCTCGGTGTTCCTCTGCCCCTCATCTCGGCGGGCGGGTCCGCGTTGATTGTCACCCTCGTGGCCATCGGCGTGGTGCTCTCGTTCGCGCGGGTCCCCGACGAGGGCGACGCGCGGCAGGGGCTCCCGCGACAGCGGGTAGGGTCTCTGCGGTGACGACGTATCTCCTCGCCGGCGGTGGCACCGCCGGGCACGTGAACCCGCTCCTCGCCGTGGCCGATCGGCTCCGTCGACGAGAACCCGACGCGACCGTCCTCGTCCTCGGCACGGCCGAGGGGCTGGAGGCCCGTCTCGTCCCGCAGCGTGGGTACGAGTTGCTCACCGTGCCCCGGCTTCCCTTCCCCCGGAAGCCATCGGCGGCGGCACTGCGCTTCCCGCGCCGGCTCGCCGATGCGATCGACGGCATCCGCTCGTTGCTCGCCCAGCACGACGTGGACGTCGTCGTGGGGTTCGGCGGCTACGCGGCCGCTCCCGCCTACGTCGCCGCGTGGCGGTCGAAGGTCCCCGTGGTCGTCCACGAGGCCAATGCGAAGCCGGGCATGGCGAACGTGCTCGGGTCCTTCCTCTCGTCGCACGTCGGTGTCGTGTTCCGGTCCACCCGTCTCCGAGGTGGCAGGCAGGTCGGCATGCCGCTGCGCGACGAGATCGAGACGCTCGACCGACGGGCACGCCGCGACGAGGCCGTCCTGGCGTTCGACCTCGACCCCGCACGGCCCACCCTGCTCGTCACGGGCGGCTCGACCGGTGCGCGCCGACTCAACGAGACCATGTCCCGGGCCGCCGTCAGCGTGCTCGGCGCCGGCTGGCAGATCCTGCACATCACCGGCGAGAAGTCCGATCTCACCTCGACCGATCTCGAGGGCCATCACCTGATGCGCTACTGCGACCGCATGGACCTCGCCCTCTCGGCTGCGGACTTCGTCGTCTCGCGAGCGGGCTCGGCCACGGTGAGCGAGCTCACGGCCCTCGGCCTGCCCTCGGTGCTCGTGCCCTACCCGGTGGGCAACGGTGAGCAACGACACAACGCCACCGACGTCGTCGGTGCCGGGGGGGCGTTGCTGGTCGCCGACGCCGACTTCACGCCCGCGTGGGTCGAGCGCACGCTCGTCCCACTATTGCTCGACCGTGCCGTCGTGGCCGACATGGCGGTCCGTGCCGCGTCGGTCGGGGTTCGGGACGGAACCGACCGCACGGTCGACCTCGTCCTCGACGCCGTCGGCCGCGCCTCCTCGTCATCCATCGACCCCGACCTCAGCGAGAGATCATGATCAAGCCCGACCTCGACCAGCCGATCCCCACCGAACTCGGTGCCGTCCACTTCGTCGGCATCGGCGGCTCGGGCATGAGCGGCATCGCCCGCGTGTTCCTCGCCGCCGGCCACCGGGTCACCGGGTCGGACGTCCGTGACAGCGCGGCCGTGGAGTCCCTTCGGGCCCTGGGTGCCGAGATCGCCATCGGGCACGACGCCGCCAACGTGGGCGGCGCGGACACGCTCGTCGTGACCGGGGCTCTCTGGCAGGACAACCCCGAATACCAGCTCGCCTTGACGAAGGGGTTGCCGGTCCTCCACCGCTCGCAGGCTCTCGCCTGGCTCATCGGGACGCAGCGACTCGTCTCGGTCGCCGGTGCACACGGCAAGACCACGTCGACCGGCATGATCGTCACCGCCCTGCTCGCCGCCGGGCACGACCCGAGTTTCGTGAACGGGGGCGTCATCCAGTCCCTGGGCGTGAGCGCCCGTGGCGGCGACGACGAGCTGTTCGTGGTCGAGGCCGACGAGTCCGACGGGTCGTTCCTGCTCTACGACACCTCGGTCGCCCTGATCACGAACGTCGATGCCGACCACCTCGACCACTACGGCTCGCACGAGGCGTTCGACGATGCCTTCGTCCGGTTCGCCTCCGCCGCACGCGAGTTCGTCGTCGTCTCGAGCGACGACGCCGGTGCGGTGCGTGTCGCCGGTCGTCTCGACCACCCGCGCGTCGTGACCTTCGGCGAGGCCACCGACGCCGACGTGCGCCTGAGCGACGTCGCCTCGACCGGCCCGGTCTCCTTCACCCTGCACGCCGAGGGGCGATCGTGGCCCGTGCAGTTGCGGGTCCCCGGGCGGCACAACGCGGTGAACGCCACGGGCGCCTTCGCGGTCCTCGTCGGCCTGGGGGTCGAACCCGAGGCGGCCATCGCCGGTCTCGAGACGTTCGGTGGCACCGAGCGCCGATTCGAGCTGCACGGCGTCGTCCGCGGCGTCAGCGTGTACGACGACTACGCGCACCACCCGACCGAGGTCGCGGCGGCCCTCCAGGCCGCGCGCTCGGTCGTCGGCGAGGGACGGCTCATCGCGGTGCACCAGCCGCACCTCTACAGTCGGACGCGGATGATGGCCGGCGAGTTCGCCGAGACCTACGAGCGTCTCGCGGACCACACCATCGTGCTCGACGTCTACGGTGCCCGCGAGGACCCCGAGCCCGGGGTCACCGGTGCGCTCGTGTCCGACCGTTTCGCGGACTCCGGTCGCGTCGACTTCGTGGCCGACTGGCAGGCTGCGGCAGACCGTACGGCCGAGGTCGCGCGCGAGGGGGATTTCGTGATCACGCTCGGCTGCGGCGACGTGTACCGCATCGTGCCGCAGTTGCTCGGATCGCTGGACGCGGCCCACGAGCCCGTCGTCGCCGTCGCGGAGGAGTCCGCGGAGTGACCTGTCACACCAGGTCCGTGGCCTCGGGGAGCCTCCGGTGAAGCGGCCCGACGGATTCGACGAGCCGGAAGCCGCCGAGGTCGCGCCCGCGGCTCCGTCCAGACGTCGCCGGGGCCGGGACGCCGACGCGACCGGGCCCGTTCCCGTCGTCGGCGGTGCGCGACCGCGTGGCGAGAACGGCGGCGCGACGATCGCGGATCGTGCCGACGACGCATCCCGCGCGTCGTCCTCCCCGTCCTCGCTGAGGGATCGTCTCGGGACTGTCGCCGGGGCCCCCTCGGCCTTGCGTGGCCGACTGACGAAGCCCGCGCCTCCCGAGCCGGCCGGATCACCGAGGGCGACTGCCGTCGGCTCGGAGCCGCCGCGCATCGACGCGCCCGACGGCACGGCCGCCGAGGCCAGAGAGAGAGCCGTCGCCGCCCGCCGACAGGCTCGCAGGGCGTCGAGCGAACGGAGGCGCGTCGAACGCGTCGAGGTCCGTCGCTTCACGCGACGCAGCCGACACCGTCGGGCGACCCTGGTCTCGCTCGGGGCCGTCGTGCTCCTCCTCGTCGCGTCCGTCGCGGTCGCCGTGTTCTCGCCGTTGCTGTCGTTGCAGACCATCCGCGTCGAAGGGACGGATCGCGTCGACGCCTCGGCCGTTCGGACCGCGTTGGACGGGCAGATCGGCACACCCCTCGCGTTGATCGATTTCGACGAGGTCACCCGTGAGCTCGCGGCCTTCCCCCTGATCGCCAGCTACGTGACCGAGACGGCTCCGCCGCACACGCTGGTCGTGCGCATCCAGGAGCGGCAGCCCGTCGCCACGGTCGCCGCGGGGGACGGCTTCGAGCTCGTCGACCCGGCCGGTGTCGTGGTGCAGAGGCTCGACGCCCGGCAAGAGGGAGTGCCTCTCGTCGACGTCGGGGGAGCGGCCCTCGACGGCCCGGCGTACCGGTCCGTCGCCGAGGTGCTGCTGGCACTGCCGGTCACGCTGCGTTCGACCGTCGGCACCGTGACCGCGTCGACGGCCGACGACGTGACCCTGCAGCTCACCTCCGGTGAACGGGTCGTGTGGGGCAGCGCCGACGAGTCGGCGAAGAAGGCGCAGGTGCTCGCGGGGCTGATCGCGGACCAGGCACGGCGCGACCCGGGCGCGAGCGTCGAGTACGACGTGTCCGCTCCCGACAACGGGATCATCAGGACGAGATGAGAGGGTGTGTTCGCGACACGCTGGCCGCCCTGGCGACAGCGCCTGCAGCGCACCCATACCTTGTGAGTGCAGAACTTGCATACCATGTACAACTTTGACCTTCAACTGCAGAGTTAAGGTTCAAGCGGAGGCCCGGACGTGACAACGAACCATAACTACCTAGCCGTGATCAAGGTCGTCGGTGTCGGCGGCGGTGGCGTCAACGCCGTCAACCGCATGATCGAACTCGGGCTCCGCGGGGTGGAGTTCATCGCCATCAACACCGACGCCCAGGCGCTGCTGCTGAGCGACGCCGACGTCAAGCTCGACGTCGGTCGCGAGCTCACCCGCGGCCTCGGCGCCGGCGCCGACCCCGAGGTCGGACGTCGCGCCGCGGAAGACCACGCCGAAGAGATCGAGGAAGCCCTCGCGGGCGCCGACATGGTCTTCGTCACGGCGGGTGAGGGTGGTGGCACCGGCACGGGCGGAGCCCCGGTCGTCGCCCGCATCGCGAAGTCGATCGGCGCCCTCACCATCGGTGTCGTCACGAAGCCCTTCGGCTTCGAGGGCAAGCGCCGCCAGGCCCAGGCCGAGGCGGGCGTCGCCGCCCTGAAGGACGAGGTCGACACCCTCATCGTCGTCCCCAACGATCGTCTGCTCGAGATCAGCGAACGCGGCATCAGCATGGTCGAAGCCTTCGGGACGGCCGACCAGGTGCTGCTCGCCGGTGTCCAGGGCATCACCGACCTCATCACGACGCCCGGTCTGATCAACCTCGACTTCGCCGACGTCAAGTCGGTCATGCAGGGGGCCGGTTCGGCCCTCATGGGCATCGGGTCGTCGCGCGGCGCCGATCGCGCGATCAAGGCGGCCGAGCTGGCCGTCGCGTCCCCGCTGCTCGAGGCCAGCATCGACGGTGCGCACGGGGTGCTGCTGTCGATCCAGGGCGGCTCGAACCTGGGCATCTTCGAGATCAACGACGCGGCGCGTCTCGTGCAAGAGGCCGTCCACGCCGAGGCGAACATCATCTTCGGTGCCGTGATCGACGACACCCTCGGTGACGAGGTGCGCGTGACGGTCATCGCGGCCGGCTTCGACGGCGGAGAGCCCTCGACCAAGGTGAAGGACCGCCGGTCGAGCTTCGTCGACTCCGAGGGGCCCACGGCGACCTCGGTCGCCGGTGTGTCGGCGATCGCCGACAGCGGCGCGACCCACGAGCCCGCCGCTTGGAAGCGCCCCGAAGAGCCCGCGACCCAGGCCGTCGACCCCGCCTTCGACGACGGTGACGACGACCTCGACGTCCCGGACTTCCTCAAGTAACGACGCGTGACCGATCCGACGACCGTCGACGGCGACCCGGGCGAGCGTCTCGCCCGGGTCACCGCGGCAATCGACGACGCGTGCGCGGCGGTCGGGCGTTCACCGGCCGAGCTCACGACGATCGTCGTGACGAAGTACCACCCGGTCGGGCTGATCAGGGCGCTGTACGCCCTCGGGGTCCGGGACGTCGGTGAGAACCGGCACCAAGAGGCCCAGGCCAAGGCCGCCGAACTCGGCGATCTCGAGGGGCTCCGCTGGCACTTCGTCGGGCAGTTGCAATCCAAGAAGGCGCGGCAGGCCCGGCGTTACGCGCACGCGGTGCACTCGATCGACCGGGACTCCGTGGTCGATGCCCTCACCGACGATTCCGGTTCCCTGCTCGACGGGTTCGTCCAGGTCAACCTGACCGACGACCCCGGCCGTGGGGGAGTCTCCGAAGCCGACGTCGAGCGGCTCGCCGAGAGGGTGCTCACGACTCCGGGCCTGCGACTGCGGGGCGTGATGGCCGTCGCCCCCCTGGGCGAGGAGGCGCGACCCGCCTTCGCGCGACTCCGGACGGTCTCCGACAGGGTCCGGTCCCTCGAGCCGACGGCCGACGCCGTCTCGGCCGGCATGTCGCACGACTTCGCCGAGGCGATCGCCGAGGGCGCGACACACCTACGGATCGGCACGGCAATCACGGGTTCTCGCCCCGAAGCTCGTTAATGTCGGACCTGACGATCCACTGACTCGGAGGAACACCATGGCCAACCCGCTGCGCAAGACGATGGTCTACCTGGGCCTCGCCGACGAAGAGCTCGAGTACGACGAGCAGCCACACGAGCGAGCGCAGCCCCAGCAGTCGTCGCGACCGCAGGCGACCGCCCAGGCCGCCGCTCCCGTCGCCCCGGTCCATTCGGCGCCCGCCGCCGCTCCCGCGCCCACCCGCGCCCCCGTGACGCCTCTGCGTCGCTCCTCGCCCCCGAAGAACACGGTGCCCCACGACATGAACGAGATCCTGACGGTCCACCCCCGCGAGTACAAGGACGCGCAGGCGATCGCCGAGAGCTTCCGCGACGGCATCCCGGTGATCATCAACCTGTCGCAGATGACCGAGGCGGATGCTCGTCGTCTGGTCGACTTCGCCAGCGGACTCTCCCAGGGGCTCTACGGCAAGATCGAGCGTGTCACCAACAAGGTCTTCTTGCTGTCACCGGCGCACATCGCGGTGAGCGGCGACCAGGCCGAGGTGGAGTCCGACATCGACGCGTCGTTCTTCGCCCAGTCGTGACGCGCGCGTCGTCGTGGCGGTCCCACGTCGACGTGACGACCTGCCCGACCGCGAGCCCCCTCGCGCCGACTCGTGTGAGCTGATGTTTTCCCGATGATCACTTACCTGATCGCCACGATCGCGTACTACGTGCTGCTGATCTTCTTCCTCCTGATGTGGGCGCGGTTCGTGCTCGACCTGGCTCAGTCCTTCAGCCGCGGTTGGCGGCCGAAGGGTCCGGTGCTGGTATTGGCGGAGGTCGCCTACACCGTGACCGATCCGCCCATCCGCCGCGTGCGCAAGATCCTGCCGCCCGTGCGGCTCGGCTCGGTTGCGCTCGACTTCGGCTGGAGCATCATCATGCTGGCCGTGATCATCCTGATGAGTGTCGCGTCCAATCTCCGCACCTTCGGCTGACCACGCCCCCGGTGAGGCTGACCACGCCCCCGGCGAGCGACAGGGTAGGCTCACTGCAGCGCCCGAACGGCACGATCCCGGCCCGACCGGGCCTCGCTCCTCTACGGTGTAGAAGAACGACCCAGACCACGATCACACGATCCAACAGATGCACGAGGTGACGGCAATGGCTTTGACGCCGGAAGACGTAGTCAACAAGCGGTTCCAGCCGACGAAGTTCCGCGAGGGATACGACCAGGACGAGGTCGACGACTTCCTCGACGAGGTCGTCGCCGAGCTGCGACGTCTCAACCAGGAGAACGACGAGCTGCGCCAGCGCCTCTCGTCCGGAGAATCCGCCCCCGCAGCGCAGGTCGCCCCGGCGTCGGCTCCGGTGGCCAGCGCCCCGGCCCCCGCCTCCGCCCCGGCCCCCGCGTCGGCCCCCGAGGTCGTCGAGCCCGAGCCGGTCGCCGAGCCCGAGCCCGTCGCGTCCCCCGCCGCGGTCGCTTCCGCACCGGCCTACGCAGCCCCGGCCGTGTCCGAGGCCGACGAGACCAGCAGCACCAACAGCCTGTTGCAGCTCGCCCGCCGTCTGCACGAAGAGCACGTTCGAGAGGGTGTCGAGAAGCGCGACGCGCTCATCGCCGAAGGCCACGCCTCCGCCGCCCGTCTCGTGGCCGAGGCCGAGGCGCGCCAGCGCGAGGTCGTGGCCGAGGCCGAGACCAAGTCGCGCGACATCGTCGGTGCCGCCGAGACCCAGCAGCGCGAGATCCTCGACCGCCTCAACACGGAGCGGTCGAGCGTCGAACGTCGAATCGACGACCTGCGCTCGTTCGAGCGTGACTACCGATCCAAGCTCAAGAGCTACATCGAGGGCCAGCTGCACGAGCTCGACGGCGACGGAACGGGCGAGGCCGCCCGGCCCACGCCCGCCAGCGCCCAGGGCTTCGGCTCGAACTAGGGTCTTGTCGAGCGACAAGCCCACCTCGAAGGCCAGCGTCCGCGTTCTCGCGACGCTGGCCTTCGTCGCGGTCGTGGCCTACGGCCTCGATCAGGGCACCAAATGGCTGGTCACCCGGGCGCTCGTCGAGGGCGATTCCGTCGACGTCATCGGCGAGTTCTTCCAATTGCATTTCGTCAAGAACCCCGGGGCCGCCTTCTCGTTCGCGAGTGGGGCGACATGGATCTTCTCGATCGCCGCCACGGGGGTCGCCGTCGCGATCGTCGTCGTGGCGCGACGCATCCGATCACGCGCCTGGGCGATCATGCTGGGCATGCTGCTCGGCGGCACCCTCGGCAACCTGACCGATCGCCTGCTCCGCGAGCCATCGTTCGGGCAAGGACACGTGATCGACTTCATCTACTTCCCGTCCCTGCTGCCCGCCATCTTCAACGTGGCGGATGTCTTCATCGTGTCGAGCATGGGGCTGCTCCTGCTGCTGACGCTCCTGGGCATCGGTCTCGACGGCACCCGCACCCAGAGCGCGAAGAAGGCCCGGAGCGCGGAGGACGACGGCCACACCGGTCGGTCGTCCGGCGGGGACTCCTCGCCCCATGAGTCGCACTCGACCTCTTCTGCCGACACCGCGCCTCCTGCGGACCGCCGGAGCACCTCGTGAGCGAGTCGCGTGCCCTTCCGGTGCCCGACGGGCTCGCGGGCGAACGTGTCGACGCCGCCCTGGCCAAACTGCTCGGCTTCAGTCGCACCTTCGCGGCCGACGTCGCGGCATCAGGCGGCGTGACGGTCGACGGCCGCACCGTGGGCAAGTCGGACCGGCTCGAGGCCGGTGCGTGGCTCGACGTCACGTGGTCGCCGCGTGAGGCGCCCTCGGTGGTCGCCGTCGAGGTCCCGGGCATGGCCGTCGTCCACGACGACGACGAGATCGTGGTCGTCGACAAGCCGGTCGGCGTCGCGGCGCATCCCTCGGTGGGGTGGACGGGTCCGACCGTCCTCGGCGGGCTCGCGGCCGCGGGGTTCACCGTGTCGACGTCGGGTGCGTCCGAGCGTGCCGGCATCGTGCACCGCCTGGACGTCGGCACCAGCGGCCTGATGGTGGTCGCCAAGACCGAGCGCGCCTACGCGCTGCTGAAGCAGGCATTCCGTGAGCGGACGGTCGAGAAGATCTACAACGCCGTCGTCCAGGGCCACCCCGACCCGCTGACGGGGACGATCGACGCGCCCATCGGGCGCCACCCCTCGTCCGACTGGAAGTTCGCGGTCGTCGTCGACGGCAAGCCCTCGGTCACCCACTACGAGACGGTCGAGGCGTTCCCCTCGGCGTCGTTGCTCGAGATCCACCTCGAAACGGGGCGGACCCACCAGATCCGGGTCCACATGGCGGCACAGCGACACCCCTGCGTCGGCGACGCGACCTACGGCGCCGACCCCACGCTGTCACAGACCCTCGGTCTGACGCGGCAGTGGCTGCACGCCGTGCAGCTCGGATTCCGACACCCGGGCACGGGTGAACCGGTGGTGTACCGGTCGACCTACCCAGACGATCTGCAGCACGCTCTCGATGTCCTCCGTCGGAGTTAGGCTGTTCCCCTAGTCGCCAGATCCACCACCAGACGAGGAGCCCCGTGGCCTCGAGCAAAGACTCATTCGTCCATCTGCACGTGCACAGCGAGTACTCGATGCTCGACGGGGCGGCCCGGGTCAAACCACTGGTCGCCGAGGCCGCGGCGCAGGGGATGCCTGCGGTGGCGGTCACCGACCACGGGAACGTGTTCGGCGCCTACGACTTCTGGAAGACCGCGACCGAGGCCGGCGTCAAGCCCATCATCGGCACCGAGGCCTACATCACGCCGGGTACTCACCGGGGTGACAAGACGCGGGTGCGGTGGGGTGACGGCGGGCGCGACGACGTGTCGGGTTCCGGTGCGTACACGCACATGACCCTCCTGTCCGAGAACACCACAGGAATGCACAACCTGTTCCGGCTGTCGTCGCGGGCCTCGCTCGAGGGGTACTACTTCAAGCCGCGCATGGACCGCGAGCTGCTCTCGCAGTATTCCGATGGTCTGATCGCCACGACCGGCTGCCCGAGCGGCGAGGTGCAGACGCGCCTCCGACTCGGCCAGTACGACGAGGCGCTCAAGGCGGCGTCCGACTTCCGGGACATCTTCGGCCGAGAGAACTACTTCGCCGAGATCATGGACCACGGGCTCGGCATCGAACGCCAGATCATGGGCGATCTGCTGCGCCTGGCCAAAGACCTCGACCTGCCGCTCGTCGCGACGAACGACCTCCATTACACGCACGAGCACGACGCGACCAGCCACGCGGCCCTGCTCTGTGTTCAATCGGGCTCGACGCTGAACGACCCGAACCGCTTCAAGTTCGATGCCGACGAGTTCTACCTCAAGTCCGCCCAACAGATGCGACACCTGTTCCGCGACCACCCCGAGGCCTGTGACAACACGCTGCTCATCGCCGAGCGGTGCGACGTGCAGTTCAACACGTCGGCCAACTACATGCCCCGGTACCCGGTGCCCGAGGGCGAGACCGAAGAGACCTGGTTCATCAAAGAGGTCGAGAAGGGTCTCGTCTACCGCTATCCGGCGGGCATCCCCGACGACGTGCGTAAGCAGGCCGAGTACGAGATCGGCGTCATCACGGGCATGGGCTTCCCCGGGTACTTCCTCGTGGTCGCCGACTTCATCAACTGGTCGAAGGAGAACGGCATCCGGGTCGGTCCCGGCCGTGGCTCGGGGGCCGGTTCGATGGCTGCCTACGCCATGCGCATCACCGATCTCGATCCACTGCGTCACGGCCTGATCTTCGAGCGGTTCCTCAACCCCGACCGCGTCTCGATGCCCGACTTCGACGTCGACTTCGACGACCGCCGCCGTGGCGAGGTGATCCAGTACGTCACCGAGAAGTACGGCGACGAACGCGTCGCCCAGATCGTCACGTACGGCACCATCAAGGCGAAGCAGGCCCTGAAAGACAGTTCACGCGTGCTCGGCTTCCCCTTCGGCATGGGCGAGAAGCTGACGAAGGCCATGCCTCCCGCCGTGATGGGCAAGGACATTCCGCTCACCGGCATCTTCGACAAGCAGCACGACCGGTACAAAGAGGCCGGTGACATCCGCACCGTGGTCGAGTCCGACCCCGAGGCCAAGACGGTGTTCGACACGGCGCTCGGGCTCGAGGGACTGAAGCGACAGTGGGGTGTGCACGCGGCAGGTGTCATCATGTCGAGCGATCCGCTCATCGACATCATCCCGATCATGAAGCGCGAGCAAGACGGTCAGATCGTGACCCAGTTCGACTACCCGGCCTGCGAGTCGCTCGGCCTCATCAAGATGGACTTCCTGGGGCTTCGAAACCTCACCATCATCAACGACGCCCTCGACAACATCAAGACGAACCGTGGCTTCGACCTGGTGCTCGAAGATCTCGAGCTGGACGACCGCGGGGCCTACGAGCTATTGGGTCGCGGCGACACGCTCGGGGTGTTCCAACTCGACGGCGGGCCCATGCGAGGGCTGCTGCGTCTGATGAAGCCCGACAACTTCGAAGACATCTCGGCCGTCATCGCGCTCTACCGGCCGGGACCGATGGGTGCCAACTCGCACACGAACTACGCCCTGCGCAAGAACGGCGCCCAAGACATCACCCCGATCCACCCCGAGCTCGAAGAGCCGCTGCAAGAGATCCTGTCGACCAGCTACGGCCTGATCATCTACCAAGAGCAGGTCATGGCGATCGCCCAGAAGGTCGCGGGCTTCTCGCTCGGTCAGGCGGACATCCTGCGACGCGCCATGGGCAAGAAGAAGAAGTCCGAGCTCGACAAGCAGTACGCCGGCTTCGAGCAGGGCATGTTCGACAACGGGTTCTCACCCGACGCCGTCAAGATGCTCTGGGACATCCTGTTGCCCTTCTCCGACTACGCCTTCAACAAGGCGCATTCGGCGGCGTACGGCGTGGTCTCGTACTGGACGGCTTACCTCAAGGCGCACTACCCGGCCGAGTACATGGCTGCCCTGCTGACCAGCACGGGTGACTCCCGCGACAAGCTGGGCCTGTACCTCAACGAGTGCCGCCGCATGGGCATCAAGGTGCTGCCGCCCGACGTCAACGAGTCCATCGGGTTCTTCGCCGCCGTCGGTGACGACATCCGCTTCGGCATGGGGGCCGTGCGCAACGTGGGCTTCAACGTGGTCGACCACGTCATCGCCGCCCGCAAGAAAGAGGGCGCGTTCACGTCGTTCCACGACTTCCTGCGCAAGGTGCCGCTTCCCGTCGCGAACAAGCGCACCGTCGAGTCGCTGGTCAAGGCGGGAGCGTTCGACTCGCTCGGGTCGACCAGGCGCGCCCTGGTCGAGATCCACGAGTCCGCCGTCGAGGCCGCGGTGAGCGAGAAACGCGCCGAGGCGAACGGGCAGGTCGGCTTCGACTTCGACTCCTTGTGGGACGAGCCGCAAGACGTCCAGCACGTGCCCGAGCGGCCGGAGTGGTCCAAGCGCGACAAGCTGGCCTTCGAGCGCGACATGCTCGGTCTCTACGTCTCCGACCACCCGCTCGCCGGCCTCGAGCTGCCCCTGGCCAAGCACGCCCAGACGACGGTCACCGACATCCTGGCCAGCGACCCGGCCACGATCGACGGCGAGACGGTCACGATCGCCGGTCTGATCACGAGCGTGCAGCACCGTGTGGCACGCAACTCGGGCAACCCGTACGGCATCATCACCGTCGAGGACTTCGGGGGCGAGATCTCGGCGATGTTCCTCGGCAAGACGTACCAAGAGTTCGGGCCGTCACTCGTCGGTGACTCGATCATCGTGCTCAAGGGACGCGTGAGCGTCCGCGACGACGGCATGAACATGCATGCCGCGAGCATGTTCATGCCCGACCTGGGCGTGGGCGTCAACCACGGGCCCCTGCTGCTGCAGATGCCCGAGCACCGAGCCACCCACGACACGGTCACCGAGCTCGCGGCGGTCCTCGGCCGACATGCCGGCGGCACCGAGGTCCGTCTCCGTCTCGTCAAGGGAGAGGCGGCCCGGGTGTTCGAGATCCCCATGCCGGTCGACGTCACGGCCGACTTGTTCGGTGAGCTCAAGAGCCTGCTGGGCCCCGGCTGCCTCGTCTGAGGCCACCGGCGCCCGGCGACCGCCGCCCACCCGGCGCCCGCCCGGTGTCAGCCCTCGAGGTGGACGGGCCCGAGGTAACGACGGTCGTGGTAAAGCAGGGCGTCGTCGTCGGCACCGACGCCGCCCGTTCCGATGCGCACGACGATGACGGCGTTGCCGTGGACGGGTACCCGTTCGACGACGGTTCCCGTCATCCACGCCGTCACCCCGGACAGCAGCGGCACTCCGTTCGGTCCGTCGGTCCACTGGCCCCCGGTGAAGCGCTCGGCAGCCGGGCCGGCCATGCGTCGGGCGAGATCCCGATTGCGCAGGCCGAGCAAGTGCACGATGACCTGGTCGGTCTCCGAGACGGCGGCCCACGAACTCGCGGTCCGTGCCATGTTGAAGGTCGCGAGCGGCGGGACGGCGGCCAGCGACGCGAGCGACGTCGCGGTGAACCCGACCGGGGTGCCGTCGGCGTCACGGGCCGTCACGATGGCGACCCCGGCGGCGTGCCGTCGGAACGCCTCCTTGAACACCTCGAGAGAATCGTCGGGCCGCGAGGCAGTCGCGTTGTCGTCCGTCATGCTCCCGACCCTACTGACTAGGCTGGTCGGGTCATGATCCAGACCACAGATCTGCGCGGTCTCGCGCCCACGCACGCCCAGCTGCTCGACCTCGTCCCGAGGTCCCACGCCGACGTCGGCGCCGCGACGGACGCCGCCCGACGCCTCGTCGACGACGTCCGTGAGCGGGGTGCCGCCGCCCTGCGTGACCAGGCGGCACGCTTCGACGGCGTCCGTCCCGACACGTTGCGCGTCGCCACGCAGACCATCGACGACGCCGTCGCGGCCCTCGATCCTCTGGTGAAGGAGGCGCTGGTCGAGTCGATCGCGCGAGTCACCGAGGCCAGCCGCGCGCAGGTGCCGGCGCCCACGACGACCCGTCCCGCTCCGGGCGCGATCATCGAGCAGCGGTGGCAGCCCGTCACACGAGCCGGCGTGTACGTACCCGGCGGCAAGGCCGTGTATCCCTCGAGCGTGGTGATGAACGTCGTCCCGGCGCAGGTGGCGGGGGTGGCGTCGATCGCCCTCGTGTCGCCGGCGCAGCGAGACCACGATGGGGGAGTCCACCCCGTGATCTTGGGTGCTGCCGGGTTGCTCGGCATCGACGAGGTCTACGCGATCGGTGGGGCCGGGGCGATCGGGGCACTCGCCTACGGCGTCCCCGAGCTCGAGCTCGAGCCGGTCCAGGTCATCACCGGTCCCGGCAACAACTTCGTCGCGGCCGCCAAACAGCTCGTCCGGGGGCGCGTGGGCATCGACTCCGTGGCCGGTGCGACCGAGATCCTCGTGATCGCCGACGACTCGGCCGACCCCACGCTGGTCGCGGTCGACCTGATCAGCCAGGCCGAGCACGACGAGGAGGCCTCGGCCGTGCTCGTGACGGACTCGGCACCGTTCGGTGAGGCGGTCGTCGCCGAACTGACCCGCCTCGTACCGCGCACCCTCAGCGCCGCCCGGGTCCGGACGGCCCTTTCCGGACGCCAGTCGGCGGTGGTCCTGGTCGACGACCTCCGCCAGGCCGCCGCGTTCAGCAACGCCTACGGGCCCGAGCACCTCGAGGTGCAGACCCGCGACGACGACGCCGTGCTGGCCGACATCACGGACGCGGGCGCGATCTTCGTCGGCCCCGACACTCCCGTCAGCCTCGGCGACTATCTGGCCGGTTCCAACCACGTCCTGCCCACGAGTGGGCAGTCGCGGTTCTCGTCGGGGCTCGGCGCGTTCACGTTCCTCCGCCCGCAGCAGATAGTCCGGTACGACGCCGAGGCCCTGGGCGTGGTGGCCGAGCGGCTCGTGGCGTTGTCGAACGCCGAACTGTTGCCTGCCCACGGTGAGGCCGTCGCCGCCCGGCTCTCGCGACCCTGAGCCGGGTCCGTAGGGCACGGCCACGGTCCGTCGCTCGTCGGGCGTCCGTCGTCGGGCCCGGCGTCCGATAATCTGGCCGCACCATGTTCTGCCCCTTCTGCCGCCACCCCGACTCCCGAGTCGTCGACTCCCGTACCAGCGACGACGGCACGTCGATCCGCCGTCGTCGGCAGTGCCCGAACTGCGGTCGCCGGTTCAGCACGACCGAGACCGCGAGCCTCAATGTGGTGAAGCGCAACGGCGTCCTCGAGCCGTTCAGTCGCGACAAGATCATCTCGGGCGTTCGCAAGGCCTGCCAGGGTCGCCCGGTGACCGACGGCGATCTCGCCGTGTTGGCCCAGAAGGTCGAAGAGTCCGTCCGTGCGAGCGGCGCGTCGCAGCTCGAGGCGAACGACATCGGTCTGGCCATCCTGCCCCCACTCCGTGACCTCGACGAGGTGGCCTACCTGCGCTTCGCCAGCGTCTACCAGGCCTTCGACTCGCTCGAGGACTTCGAGGCCTCCATCGGTCAACTGCGCGAGGAGCACGCGTCACGTCCTCGCCCCTCCCGATCGGTCGACGAGTGAGGAGCCCGTACCGCGTCCTGTTCGACACCGTCTTCGCCAAGATGGACCCCGAGGACGCCCACCATCTGGCCTTCCGGGTGATCACGGCCATCCCGAGGCTCGGTCTGGCCGGCATCGTCGGTCGCTTCACGGCCCCGGCGCCTTCCCTGGCCGTCGACGCTCTCGGGCTCCACTTCAGTTCACCCTTCGGGGTGGCCGCCGGTTTCGACAAAGAGGCCACGGGCATCGCCGGTCTCGGGGCACTCGGATTCGGCCATGTCGAGGTGGGCACGGTGACGGCTCGGCCGCAGCCCGGCAACGAGCGCCCACGGCTCTTCCGTCTCGTGCCCGACCTCGCGGTCGTCAACCGGATGGGATTCAACAACTCCGGCGCCCATGCGGCTGCCCTCGAACTCAGCCGGGCCCGCTCGGCCCCCTCGCGACCCGTCATCGGCGTGAACATCGGAAAGAGCCGCGTCGTCGACGTCGACGACGCGATCGACGACTACCTCGCCAGCGCCCGCCTCCTGGCTCCGCTGGCGGACTACCTGGCCGTCAACGTCAGTTCTCCCAACACTCCAGGGCTGCGGGGGCTGCAAGAACTCGACAAGCTCGCGCCCCTGCTCGAGGCCGTCCGCGATGCCGCAGGGCACACGCCCGTGCTGGTCAAGATCGCTCCCGACCTCGACGACGACGGTGTGCGACGGATCGGTGCGCTCGTCACCCGGCTCGGTCTGGCCGGTGTGATCGCCACCAACACGACTCTGTCGAGAGAGGGTCTCGCGAGCGACGAATCCGTCGTCGCGGCCGCGGGCGCCGGCGGTCTGTCGGGTGCGCCGCTCGCCGCCAGATCGATGGAGGTGCTCAGGCTCGTCCGCGAGTCCGTCCCGACCGAGACGTGCATCATCTCGGTCGGCGGGGTCTCGAGCGCCGCGGACGTCGACGAACGACTCCGGGCCGGGGCCACGTTGGTCCAGGGTTACACGGCGTTCCTCTATCGAGGGCCCCTCTGGGCCCGCCAGATCAACCGCGGCCTCGTCACCCTCCGGCGTCGGAGGTCCGTCGTCTGACGACGTCCTCGGTCGTCCGGCCGGGAAAGACGAACGGCGTCACCCGAACCGGGTGACGCCGTGGGTCGGCGGGTGGCGCCCTCCGATCAGGCCGTCGGGTACTCGCCGCGTTTGACCTGGGGCTTGGGCAGGCGCATGGGCTTGAGCTGCATGGCACGCATGGCGGCGTACCAGCGGTTGCCCTTGCGGACGTTCTCGGCGCCGTACTTTGCGGCGAGCTTGCGATTGACGCTGCGGCCGACGATCAGGCAGTCCACCACGGCGAGGGCGAAGAAGCCCCAGAGCACGAGGAGGGTGATCGACTGAATGGCCGCCGACTGCACGAGCGTCATGGCGATGACGACGACCATGATGGGGATCATGGCCTCGCCGACGCTGAACCGCGCGTCGACGTGGTCGCGGATGAACCGACGTTGGGGGCCCTTGTCGCGGTCGGGCAGGAAACGCTCCTCGCCGTTCGCAAGACCGACGCGCGCTCGGTCGCGTTGTTCGGCGAGACGGGCACGCTGTGCCTTCTGGGCTTCTTTGCCGGAGGCGACGAGCGGGCGCTGATTCGCGGCCTCACGCTCACGCCGCGTGGGAGTCGGGCGACCCTTGCCGACCGCGGTCGACTCGGGTTCGGCGGCGGTGGTCGTCTCGGTCGTCTTGCTGTCTGGCTTGGCCACGGGAGATCCTCAGGGTTGTCCGAGTTCCTAAGATTACCTGCATGAGCGACTCGCAGCATCCTGTCCGACCGACCGATCCCCGTACTGTCAGCGAACTCGCGGAGGCCGTGCATGCGGGTCTGCCCGCGACGATCGCCGATCTCGGTGCCCTCGTGCGCATCCCCTCCGTCTCGTGGGAGGCGTTCGACCCCGAGCACGTGCGACGCAGCGCCGACGCGGTGGCCGCCCTGGTCGAGGGCACGGGCCTTTTCGACCGGGTGACCGTGAGCAGGGCACCCATCGGCGACAGCGGCACGCTCGGCCAGCCCGCCGTGCTCGCGCGTCGGGCGCCTCGGGACGGCAAGCCGACCATCCTGCTGTACGCGCACCACGACGTGCAGCCGCAGGGGGACGACGCCGACTGGGACACCCCTCCGTTCGAGCCGACGGTCAAGGGAGACCGGCTGTACGGACGTGGGGCGTCCGACGACAAAGCAGGTGTGATGACCCACGTGGCGGCCTTGCGAGCGGTGCACGAGGTCCTCGGTGACGACCTCGGTGTCGGCGTGTCGTTGTTCATCGAGGGCGAAGAGGAGTTCGGTTCGCGTTCCTTCGCCGATTTCCTGGCGCAGCACGAGGACGAGCTCCGAGCCGACGTCATCGTCGTGGCCGACTCCGACAACTGGAGCACGACCGTTCCCGCCATCACCGTCGGACTGCGCGGCAACGTGACCTTCCGCTTGACCGTCCGCACGCTGGCCCACGCCTCCCACTCCGGCATGCTCGGCGGCGCCGTCCCCGACGCGATGATGGCCATGGTGAAGTTGTTGGCGACCCTGCACGACGACGACGGCAGCGTGGCCGTGGTCGGGCTGACGAGCCGCGAGGCCGACCACCCCGAGCAGAGCGAGCAGCAGCTGCGCGACGACAGCGGGCTGCTCGAGGGGGTGACACCGATCGGACGAGGCCCGATCCTCAGCCGGATGTGGTCGCAGCCGTCGATCACCGTGACCGGCATCGACGCGCCGTCGGTCGCCAACGCGTCCAACACGCTGAGCCCCGAGGTGTCCGTCCGCATCAGTGCCCGCATCGCTCCCGGGCAGACCGCGGACGACGCCTACGCCGCCCTCGACGCGCACCTGCACGGGCACGCGCCCTTCGGGGCGCACGTCCGCATCGACGACGTCGACCGCGGAGACCCGTTCCTCGTCGACACGAGCGGCACGGCGATCGCCGACGCCACCGTCGCGATGACCGAGGGGTGGGGCGAGGCGCCGGTCCAGACGGGCATCGGCGGGTCGATCCCGTTCATCGCCGACCTCGTCAGGACCTTCCCCGAGGCCCAGATCCTCGTGACCGGCGTCGAGGACCCCGACACGCGTGCCCACAGCCCGAACGAATCCCAGCACCTCGGGGTGCTGCACCGGGCGATCCTCAGCGAGGCCATCCTGCTCGCACGCCTGGACGCGCGAGGCTGACCGGCGCGAGCCGTGCCTCCTCCGCCCCGGTCGACGTCCCGAGGAGGCGCGGCTCCGGAACAAAACCGGCTCTCGGCTGCTTACACTGGTCGACGACGAGTGCCCCGCACTCGACCCGGCCCGAAGGAGGCACCATGACCGACATCGCAACCGCTCCCGTCGACGCGAAGGCGCACGGCGTGACGATCACGTCCACCGCCGCGGACAAGGTGAAGAGCCTGCTCACGCAAGAGGGCCGGGACGACCTCCGCCTTCGCGTGGCCGTCCAGCCCGGTGGCTGCTCAGGGCTCATCTACCAGCTGTACTTCGACGAGCGCATGCTCGACGGTGACGCCACGGTCGACTTCGACGGCGTCGAGGTCATCGTCGACAAGATGAGCGTTCCGTACCTCGACGGCGCCGCGATCGATTTCGAGGACACCATCCAGAAGCAGGGGTTCACCATCGACAACCCCAACGCTCAGGGCAGCTGCGCCTGCGGCGACAGCTTCCACTGATCGTCGAGGGGCGGCTCCGAGTCGTCCGTCGTGAGGGGATCATCCGCGAGGGTGGTCCCCTCTCGTGCGTCTCGGGGTCGTTGTCGCTCGACGTCGAGAGGCTTCCGGCGCGTGCCGTGCGCTGGGGGGTCGAACCTGCGAGTAAGCTAGGCAGGTCCCCGTGAACACTGGGAACACCCCCACTGTCGTGTCATCCGAGAGGTAACAGTGCGTTCTAACCGCCGTCTTCGTTGGGCTGCCGCCCCCATGGCAGTCGTCCTGGCTCTCGTGCTAGCGGGGTGCACCACCGACCAGCTGCAGGGGTGGCTGCCCACCACCGCGGGCACGACCAACCACGTGGACCGCGTCATCGGCCTCTGGGTCACCTCGTGGATCGTCCTCCTCATCGTCGGTGTCATCGTGTGGGGCCTCATCATCTGGGTCTGCGTGGCCTACCGCCGCCGCAAGGGCCAGACCGGTCTCCCTGTCCAGCTGCGCTACAACATGCCGATCGAGATCTTCTACACGGTCGTGCCGCTCATCCTCGTGCTGGGCTTCTTCGCCTTCACCGCGCGTGACCAGGCCGCCATCGAAGAGCCCACCGCGAGCCCTGACGTCAAGATCGACGTCTACGCCAAGCGTTGGGCCTGGGACTTCAACTACATCGACCAGCAGAACGAAGACGAGAGCGTCTACTACCAGGGCATCCAGGCGCAAGAGCTCGGCGACGGCACCGTCGACGAGAGCCAGCTGCCCGAGTTGTACCTGCCGGTCGGCAAAACGGTACAGATCGACCTCAAGTCGCGCGACGTGGCGCACTCGTTCTGGATCATCGACTTCCTCTACAAGAAGGACACGATCCCCGGCAAGACCAACTCGATGTACTTCACGCCCGAGAAAGAGGGCACGTTCAGCGGCAAGTGCGCCGAGCTGTGCGGCGAGTACCACTCGTTGATGCTCTTCAACGTCAAGGTCGTCTCCCAGTCCGAGTACGACCAGTACCTCGCGTCGCTCGACGCCGAGGGCAACACCGGTCTGCTGGGCGACCAGTACAACACCAACACCAACCAGCCCGGCACCGAGGCACCCGCCAACGCCGCCGGCACAGAAGACTCCGAGAAGTAAGGCACGGTTCGATGAGCTCAGCCACCGCCACCCGTCCCACCACCGGCGGGACCTCGTCCGGTCAGAACTTCGGCGCCTCGAAGGTCGGCCGCAAGGGCAACGTCGTCGTCAACTGGATCACGTCGACGGACCACAAGACGATCGGGTACATGTACCTGATCACGTCGTTCCTCTTCTTCTGCCTCGGCGGCGTCATGGCGTTGATCATCCGTGCCCAGCTGTTCGCGCCGGGTCTCGAGATCGTCGCGACGAAAGAGCAGTACAACCAGCTCTTCACGATGCACGGCACGATCATGTTGCTCATGTTCGCGACGCCCCTTTTCTCTGGCTTCGCGAACGTGCTCATGCCGCTGCAGATCGGTGCGCCGGACGTCGCGTTCCCCCGCCTCAACGGCTTCGCCTTCTGGCTCTACTCGTTCGGGTCGATCATCGCCGTCGCAGGCTTCCTTACCCCGCAGGGCGCAGCCTCGTTCGGTTGGTTCGCCTACGCTCCGCTCAGCGACACGACGTTCTCTCCAGGACTCGGTGGCAACCTGTGGGTCTTCGGTCTGGGTCTCACCGGTTTCAGCACGATCCTCGGATCGGTGAACTTCATCACCACGATCGTGTCGATGCGGGCCCCGGGCATGACCATGTGGCGGATGCCGATCTTCACCTGGAACACCCTGATCACCTCGATCCTCGTGATCATGGCTTTCCCGGTGCTCGCGGCTGCACTCTTCGGACTCGGTTTCGACCGCGTCTTCGACGCCCAGGTCTTCAACCCGGCCAACGGAGGCGCCATCCTGTGGCAGCACCTCTTCTGGTTCTTCGGCCACCCCGAGGTCTACATCATCGCCCTGCCGTTCTTCGGCATCGTGTCCGAGGTGTTCCCGGTCTTCAGCCGCAAGCCGATCTTCGGCTACAAGACTCTGGTCTACGCGACCATCTCGATCGCGGCACTGTCGGTCACGGTGTGGGCACACCACATGTACGTCACCGGTTCCGTCCTGCTGCCGTTCTTCTCGCTGATGACCATGCTCATCGCGGTCCCCACCGGGGTGAAGATCTTCAACTGGATCGGCACCATGTGGCGCGGGTCGGTCACGTTCGAGACGCCCATGCTCTGGGCCATCGGCTTCTTGATCACCTTCACCTTCGGTGGCCTCACGGGCGTCATCCTCGCGTCGCCCCCTCTCGACTTCCACGTGTCCGACACCTACTTCGTCGTGGCTCACTTCCACTACGTCGTCTTCGGCACCGTCGTGTTCGCGATGTTCTCCGGCTTCTACTTCTGGTGGCCGAAATGGACGGGCAAGATGCTCAACGAGCGTCTCGGCAAGATCCACTTCTGGATGCTGTTCATCGGCTTCCACACGACGTTCCTCGTGCAGCACTGGCTCGGCGTCATGGGCATGCCTCGCCGCTACGCCACGTACCAGCCCGAGGACCACTTCACGTGGATGAACCAGCTCTCGACCATCGGGGCAATGCTCCTCGGCGTCTCGATCCTGCCGTTCCTGTACAACGTCTACATCACCGCTCGCCGTGCTCCCAAGGTCGAGGTCAACGACCCATGGGGCTACTCACGCTCGCTCGAGTGGGCCACGTCCTGCCCTCCGCCGCGACACAACTTCACGTCGATCCCGCGAATCCGTTCCGAGTCGCCGGCCTTCGACCTGAACCACCCCGAGGCGGGCCTGCCCGTCGGCATCGGTCCGGTGAAGGATGCTCCGGATGCCCCCACGTATGACGCCTCCAGCGAGAAAGTGAAGTAGTCCCGATGAAGACCAACGCGACGTTGTTCTGGATCCTCGCGATCTTCTTCTTCCTCATGTGCGCCGTCTACGTACTGTGGAGCCTGCTCGACACGGGTCGTGTCGAATGGGCCGGCACGCTCGGCATCGGGCTGGCGGGCATGCTCGGTGCCTTCCTGGCCTTCTACATGGGTCGCTCGCACGCCACACAGGGGGGCGAACTTCCCGAGGACCGTCTGGACGCCAACATCGACGACGGCGACCCCGAGATGGGCTTCTTCAGCCCGTGGTCGTGGTGGCCCATCATTCTGGCCGCCGGCTGCAGCCTGATCTTCCTGGCGTTGGCCGTCGGCATGTGGATCATCTACATCGGAGCCGCCCTCACGGCCGTGGCTCTGGTCGGATGGGTCTACGAGTACTACCGCGGCAACTTCGCGCACTGATTTCACTCCTCCCTCGAGTTGCCAGGGCGTCGGTCTACGGACCGGCGCCCTTCGTCGTCTCTGCTCACGGGTTAGGTCAGTGCCCTCCGGGCCAGCGTGCGGAATCGGGCGTGCCCAGGACGCCGATCCGTGCCAGCATGCCGCCATGGACATCGAAAGATGGTGGCCCACGCTGAGCGTCGGGGCGCGGGAGTGGCTGACGGTCGACAACGGTGATGCCGTTCCCGAGTGAGTACTCGATCAGATCGTCGCCGCCGGCGGTGACTCAGGGACCGAGTCCGGGTGGCTCGGGCGCAACGGCCTGGAAGGCGTCTTTCTCTCTGACGGAGCCACCGATTGGATCGAGGCGGTCGCGAACGGGGAATCGTGACTGATCGCGGTCCTCGTGATGAGGGCGGCGACTTCATCAGACGCTCTCGTTCTTGTGCGTGACATCACGCCTTACTCCGGTTGGGTGGGGCTGGGGCTGAGGCAGTCCCAGCAACGCCAGGAGGGCCGCAGGGAGCCGCGATGAGGTGACCCCTGATCCAGGCCACCACCGCGTCTCCTGCGACGCCGTCGCCCTCTCTCTGGTCCGAGCCCGCCACCGGAATCAGGCGCCGTCCCGGGTTAGTGAGTGGGCCCCGAGGGGCCAAGGTCTGGTGGCTAGGGGAGTCACCGCATGCTTCGCGGAATCGGAACCCTGCTCACGAGGGTCGACCCCCTCAGGAAGAGTTGATCGAGCTCGCACAGATCGATCGCGGGATGACCGACGGGCCGTACGGGAGGGGTGCGAGGAGTCCGGGCGTAGGGGATGCACGGACGGCATGTCGTTGCAGGGGAGAGGGGAGGGCCAGGCGCCGGCGGCGTGCCTTGGCGCAGGCGTCGTGCCGAGGCGCCGGCGGCGTGCGGAGGCTCAGTCAAACCGGGTACGGCGGACCGGCAGAAGGGCGGGTGCCGTCGTCTGGGCGTCAGTTGAGGCTGGACATGATGGTGTCTCCCGGAGACAAGCGAACACCGCGTGGCTCAGCCGGGGTACTTTGTCGGCCCTCGACCTGACTAAGACCGCCGGCAACCCTCAGAAGTCCGCGGCACATGCCGAAGGCCCGGCCGCACGACATGTGCGACCGGGCCTACGGGATGTGGTGTTCAGTGACCTTCGTCGTGATGCGATGACTCGATCTCGGAACGCTTCACGGGGGCGATGCGGTCTTCGAAGAAGAACGACGACGCGGATGCGCGAGCGCGCTGCAGAGCCGTGATCTTGCCGTTCGCGTTGGGACGGACCATCAGGGGCTCGTACTCGTTGAAGTCGAGGAGACGCCAGCGCTCGTACTCGTCGAGCTGCTCGTGCACCTCGATGTACTCGCCACCCGGCAGACGCACGATGCGGCCCGACTCGTAGCCGTGCAGAGCGATCTCTCGATCCTTCTTCTGCAGCGCCAGGCAGACACGCTTGGTGACCCAGAAGGCGATGAACGGACCGAGGATCAACGCTGCCTGGCAGGCATGGATCACGTAGTTCAGGGACAGGTGGAAGTGCGTCGCCATGATGTCGGAGCTCGCGGCCGCCCAGAGGCTGGCATAGAACACGATGCCGGCCGCGCCGATGGCGGTGCGGGTCGGAGCGTTGCGAGGCCGGTCGAGGATGTGGTGCTCGCGCTTGTCGCCGGTCACCCAGGCTTCGAAGAACGGGTACAGCAGGACGACGACGATGAAGAGGCCGAGGACGGCGATCGGCACCAGGATGTTCATCGAGACGGTGTAACCGAAGGCCACGAACTCCCAGCCCGGCGGCACGAGACGCAGTGCGCCGTCGGCGAAGCCGATGTACCAGTCGGGCTGCGTACCTGCCGACACGGGGGAGGGGTCGTACGGTCCGTAGTTCCAGATGGGGTTGATCGTGAACAACGACGCGATGAGGACGATCACGCCGAAGACGATGAAGAAGAATCCACCGGCCTTGGCCGCGAAGACCGGCATGACCGGGACGCCCACGACGTTCTGGTTCGTCTTGCCGGGACCGGCGAACTGCGTGTGCTTGTTGATGATGAGCAGCAGCAGGTGCACGCCCAGCAAGGCGATCAGTAGCGCCGGCAGCAGCATGATGTGCAGCGAGTAGAAACGACCGACCATGTCGGTACCCGGGAACTCGCCACCGAACACGAGGTACGAGATCCAGACGCCGATCACGGGGATGCCCTTGATCATGCCGTCGATGATGCGTGCACCGTTGCCCGAGAGCAGGTCGTCGGGTAGCGAGTATCCGGTGAAGCCCTCGGCCATGGCGAGGATCCACAGGGTGAAGCCCACGACCCAGTTGATCTCGCGAGGCTTGCGGAACGCGCCGGTGAAGTAGACGCGCAGCATGTGCAGCATGATCGCGGCGACGAACAGGAGGGCCGCCCAGTGGTGGATCTGCCGGAACAGCAGACCACCGCGGATGTCGAACGAGATGTCGAGCGTCGACGCCATCGCGGCCGACATGTTGAGGCCCTTGAGCGGAACGTACGACCCGTTGTAGTTGACCTCGGCCATCGACGGCTGGAAGAAGAACGTCAGGAACGTACCCGAGAGCAGGATGACGACGAACGAGTACAGCGCGACCTCGCCCAGCATGAACGACCAGTGGTCGGGGAAGATCTTGCGACCCACCTCTTTGACCAGGCCGGACATGCTCGTGCGCTCGTCGATGTAGTTGGCCGTCGCGCCGAGGATCTTGTTGGTCTTCGTCGGAGCGAAGGCCGGAGCCTTGCCGATGTTGTCCGACGTGGCCGGTTCGGCACCTTGTGCCGGGGTGGTGGTGATCACTTTTCGCGCTCCCAGAAGCTCGGGCCCACAGGTTCGTGGAAGTCGCTCTGCGCGACGAGGTACCCGTCGGCGTCGACCGTGATGGGCAGCTGCGGCAAGGGGCGCTTGGCGGGCCCGAAGATCACTTCGCAGTTGTTCGTCACATCGAACGTGGACTGGTGGCAGGGGCAGAGCAGGTGGTGTGTCTGCTGTTCGTAGAGGGCCACGGGGCACCCGACGTGCGTGCAGATCTTGGAGTAAGCGACGATCCCGTCGTACTGCCAGTCTTCGCGTCCCTCGGCCGGGTGGAGGTCTTCCGGCTTGAGGCGCATGAGAAGGACGGCCGCTTTGGCTTTCTCTTCGAGGAGATGTTCTGATTCGTTGAGGTTCTCGGGGATGACGTGGAACACCGAGCCGAGAGTGACGTCCGACGCCTTGATGCGGGTGCCGGAGGGGTCGGCGGCGAGGTGCATGCCCTCTTCCCACAAGGTGTGACGGAGGACTGCGTTGGGGTCTTCGGCCGGTGCGAGGTCACGGAACAGGACGACCGCGGGGAGCGGGGTCGCGACGAGGGCACCGATGAGGCTGTTGCGGATGAGTGAACGGCGACCGAAGCCGCTTTCGTGGTTACCCAGCGCGAAGACCTCGACGGCCTTTTCACGCGTCGGTTCGGAGCCGCGCGTGTCATGGCGCATCTCGGTGATCTCGCGTGCCGGCATGAGGGTCTTGGACCAGTGCACGGCACCGATTCCGACCGACAGCAGCCCGAGGGCGATGCCGAGACCGAGGAACAGGTTGTTCAGACGGACCGAACCCGAGTCGCCGGACGTGATGGGAAATGCGACGTACGCGCCGATGGCGGCGATGCTGCCCACGATCGACAGGAAGAAGAAGAGGCTGACCTGACGTTCTGCACGCTTCTCGACCCTGGGGTCGATGTCGGTGACTCGATCGCGGTGCGGCGGTTCGCCCGGGTTCTGGAACACGTCGGACGTCACGACCGCCGTGCCGGCCGATACCTGTCGAGGCTCGCGCTTCTCGACAGCCGAGCCCGCCGTGGGGGCCTCGTCGTCGTGCTCTGCCATTGATTCTGCCTTTCGTGAAGTACGGAGAGAACGCGGGTCAGTTCGACCGGGCCGTCAGCCAGATGGTGATCGCGACGATCGCACCGAGCCCGAAGATCCAGATGAAGAGACCTTCGGCGACGGGGCCGAGGCTCCCGAGCTCGAATCCACCCGGCGACGGGTTGTTCTCGACGTACTTGAGGTACGTGATGATGTCGGCCTTGTCTTGGGGCGACAGGTTGAGGTCGTTGAAGACCGGCATGTTCTGCGGGCCCGTCTGCATGGCCTCGTAGATGTGGTGGGCGGTGACGCCGTCGAGTGCGGGGGCGAACTTGCCCTGCGTGAGTGCACCGCCCGCGCCGGCCACGTTGTGGCACATGGCGCAGTTGATGCGGAAGAGTTCGGCACCGTTGGTCGTGTCGCCGTCGGCCTGGAGCAGTGACTCGTCGGGGATGGCGGGGCCGGGGGCGAGCGACGCGACGTAGGCGGCCATGGCGGCGACCTGCTCGTCGGAGAACTGCGTGGGCTTCTGTTCGGCCTGCGGGCCGTTGACGGCCATGGGCATGCGCCCCGTGCCGACCTGGAAATCAACCGAGGCGGCTCCGACGCCGATCAGGCTCGGACCGCTGTCGGTGCCTGCCGCACTCAGACCGTGGCAGGTGGCGCAGTTCGACGCGAAGAGCTTCTGACCCTCGTCGATGCTCTGCTGCGAGGTCGCGGTCGCGCTGCTCTCGTCAGCCGAGGCGGTGGAGGAGAAGAGCGCGTAGGCACCGCCCGTGGTGAGCAGGCCGACGAGCAGCAGCGAGGCGGTGGCGACGGGGCCGCGACGGCCGGCCTTCTTGGTGCGTCGGGAGGACGAAGTTCTGGAGAACATGCTGTGCAGACGATCCAATGCCTATTTGAGGAGGTAGATGACGATGAAGAGGCCGATCCAGACCACGTCGACGAAGTGCCAGTAGTACGAGACCACGATGGCCGTGGTGGCCTCTTTGTGGCCGAAGTTCTTGACGGCGTAGGCACGGCCGATGGTGAGAAGGAAGGCGATCAGACCACCGATGACGTGGGCGCCGTGGAAGCCGGTCGTCATGTAGAAGGCGGAGCCGTAGGCGCTCGAACTGAGGGTGACGTGTTCGGAGATGAGGGTCGCGTACTCGAAGACCTGGCCACAGACGAAGACCGCGCCCATCGCGTAGGTGAGGAAGAACCACTCGACCATGCCCCAGCGGCCGACCTGGAAGAGGCGACCGGTGCGGTGCGGCTGCATGCGCTCTGCGGCGAACACGCCGAACTGGCACGCGACCGACGAGAGCACCAGGGTGATCGTGTTCGTCAGCGCGAACGGCACGTTGTGCAGGGCCGTCTGGTCGGCCCACAAGCCGGGAGACGTCGAGCGGAGCGTGAAGTAGATCGCGAAGAGGCCGGCGAAGAACATGACCTCGCTGCCGAGCCACACGATGGTGCCCACGGCAACCGTGCTGGGTCGATTGACGACGGGGCCGCCAGAAGGTCTCGAGAGAGAGGTACTTGTCACGAGGTCCATTATGCCTGGTAAGTCGCCTTGGGTTTGCGCTCAAAACCCCGGGTCGGGAATTTCCCTTGACGCCGAGACATCGGAGCGCGTCGGTGCCGCCGGTAGCCTGGGCGCATGACCTCCGAGCTCACCTGGCCCTTGATCATCGACGCACTCCTCTCGGGTCGGGACCTCTCGATCAGCGAGGCCACCTGGTCGATGGAACAAGTGATGACGGGCGACGTCACCTCGGCCCAGCTCGCGGCCTTCCTGGTGGCCCTTCGGGCCAAAGGGGAGACGGTCGACGAGATCGTCGGCTTCCGGGACGCCGTGCTCGCCCATGCCGTGGCCCTGCCGGTCGACACCATGGCGGTCGACATCGTCGGGACGGGCGGTGACCGCTTCGGCACCGTCAACGTCTCCACGATGGCCTCGGTCGTCGTGGCCGCGACCGGTGTCCCGGTGATCAAGCACGGCAACCGGGCGGCGAGCTCGTCGTCCGGCTCGTCGGACGTCCTCGCGGCCCTAGGGATCGACCTGAGCATCGGGGCGGACCGCGTGGCTGATGTCCTGAGGGAAGCGGGGCTGACCTTCGCCTTCGCCGCCGCTTTCCACCCGGGCTTCGGCAACGCGGCGGCCGTCCGGCGCGAGATCGGGGTGCCGACGGTCTTCAACTTCCTGGGTCCCCTCGTGAACCCGGCGCGACCCGAGGCGAGCGCCGTCGGCGTCGCGTCCCTCGACAAGGTGCCGCTGATCGTCGGCGTCTTCCAGACGCGAGGTGCGACGGCCCTCGTGTTCCGCGGTGACGACGGTCTCGACGAGTTGACCACCACCGGCCACAGCCACATCTGGGAGGTCACCGGAGGGTCGGTGACGGAGCACGACCTCGATCCCCTCGAGCTGGGCATCCCGCGCGCGCGCATCTCCGACCTCGTCGGCGGTGACGCCGCGCACAATGCGGGCATCGCCCGTGAGGTCCTGGCGGGGGAGCGCGGTCCGGTCCGCGACATCGTGCTGCTCAACGCGGCGGCCGGGCTGGTGTCCTACGGGCTGGCGGCCGACCCGGGCCAGCGCGAACGGCCGCTCCTCGCCCGCTTCCGCGAGCAGTTGGACGTCGCGGCCCGGGCCGTCGACTCGGGCGCGGCGATCGCGAAACTGGACCAGTGGGTGGCCGCGACCCGCGCCTCCTGAGACGCACCGCGCCTCCTCGTCCCGAGGGGGCGGACGACGAAGGGCCCGTCCGGTCGGACGGGCCCTTCGCCTGGAGGATCAGTTGACGTCGTCGTCGACCCAGTCGAAGGTCTTCGTGACGGCCTTCTTCCACAGACGCAGCGTGCGGTCACGCTCGTCGGCGTCGATGTTCGGGGTCCAGCGCTTGTCCTCCTGCCAGTTGGCGCGGAGGTCGTCGAGGGTCTCCCAGAACCCGACGGCGAGACCGGCCGCGTAGGCAGCACCGAGCGCCGTGGTCTCGGCGACGACGGGGCGGACGACGGGAACGTCGAGGATGTCGGCCTGGAACTGCATGAGCGCGTCGTTGGCGGTCATGCCGCCGTCGACCTTGAGCTCGGTCAGGTCGACGCCCGAGTCGGCGTTGACCGCGTCGAGGACCTCGCGGGTCTGGAACGCGGTCGCCTCGAGTGCGGCACGGGCGATGTGGCCCTTGTTGACGTAGCGCGTGAGACCGACGAGGGCACCCCGGGCGTCGGATCGCCAGTACGGAGCGAACAGGCCGGAGAACGCGGGGACGAAGTACACCCCGCCGTTGTCCTCGACGGTCTTGGCCAGCTCTTCGACCTCGGGTGCCGAGCCGATCATGCCCAGGTTGTCGCGCAGCCACTGGATCAGCGAGCCCGTGACGGCGATCGACCCTTCGAGGGCGTAGTGCGGTGCGGCGTCGCCGAGCTTGTAGCCGAGCGTCGTGAGCAGCCCGTTCTTCGAGTGGACGATCTCTTCGCCCGTGTTGAAGATCAGGAAGTTGCCGGTGCCGTAGGTGTTCTTCGACTCGCCCTGGTCGAACGCGGCCTGGCCGAAGGTCGCGGCCTGCTGGTCGCCCAGGATGCCGGCGATGGGCACCTCGCGCAGCAGGCTCGAGGCCTCGACGGTGCCGTAGACCTCGGACGAGCTCTTGATCTCGGGGAGCATCGACTTCGGCACGTCGAAGGCCTCGAGGATGTCGTCACGCCACTGGAGCGTCTCGAGGTCCATGAAGAGGGTGCGCGAGGCGTTGGTCACGTCGGTGACGTGGACACCGCCGTCGGTGCCGCCCGTGAGGTTCCACAGGACCCAGGTGTCGGTCGTGCCGAAGAGCAGGTCGCCGGCCTCGGCCTTCTCGCGGGCGCCCTCGACGTTCTCGAGGATCCAGACGACCTTCGTGCCCGAGAAGTACGTGGCGAGGGGCAGGCCGACGATCGGCTTGAAGCGCTCGACGCCGCCGTCGGCCGCGAGGCGGTCGACGATGGGCTGGGTGCGGGTGTCCTGCCAGACGATGGCGTTGTAGACCGCCTTGCCGGTGGTCTTGTCCCAGACGACCGCGGTCTCGCGCTGGTTGGTGATGCCGACTGCCTTGATGTTGTGCCGTGTGATGTCGGCGCGGGACAGTGCCTGGCCGATGACCTCACGGGTGTTCTCCCAGATCTCGGCGGGGTCGTGCTCGACCCAACCGGCCCGGGGGAAGATCTGCTCGTGCTCTTTCTGGCCGGTCGCCACGATCGAGCCCGAGTGGTCGAAGATGATGGCGCGGGTGCTGGTGGTTCCCTGGTCGATGGCCAGGACGTAGTCGGTGTCGCTCACGGGTGGTACTCCTTCGTCGTTGATGGATGCGGCTCGCACGGAGGCCCGGGTCGGTCCATTCGAGCGGACGGGCCCGAGCCTCTGCTGGGAGCGGGTGGATCGACCGGCGTCGGGCGGCCCGGGGGAGCCGGCCTCGACCGATCAGTGGGTCGCCGGGTCAGGCGGCGAGGGGGAGGAGCGGGAAGGACAGCAGTGCCGCGAGGGCACCGCCGACGAGGGGGCCGACGACCGGTACCCAGGCGTAGGACCAGTCGCTGCCGCCCTTGCCCTTGATGGGCAGGAACGCGTGCGCGATGCGGGGTCCGAGGTCACGGGCCGGGTTGATGGCGTAGCCGGTGGGCCCACCGAGCGAGGCGCCGATGCCGACCACGAGCAGTGCGACGGCCAGGCCGCCGAGCGGGCCGAGGTTGGCGGCGTTGGGGGAGGCGCCGTTGGTGATGGCGATGATCGTGAAGACCAGCACGAAGGTGCCGATGATCTCGGTCACGAGGTTCCAGCCGTAGTTGCGGATCGCAGGACCGGTCGAGAACACGCCCAGCTTGGTCGCCGGGTCGGGCTCCTCGTCGAAGTGCTGCTTGTAGGCCAGCCAGACGACGACCGCACCGATGATCGCACCGACCATCTGCGCCGCCACGTACACGAGGAACGCCGCGAACGTGATGTTGCCGAGGATGAGCTGCGCGATGCTCACGGCCGGGTTGAGGTGCGCGCCCGACGAGTACGAGGCCAGGATTCCGACGAAGACCGCGAGGCCCCAGCCGAAGTTGACCATGAGCGTCCCGCCGTTAAAGCCCTTCGTCTTCGTCAGCGCGACGTTGGCGACGACGCCGCCACCGAGGGTGAGCAGCAATGCGGTGCCCACCGTCTCTGAAAGAAAAATCAATCCCAGGTTCACGTCGACCTTCCTTGTCGTACGGCGGGGCGACAATGCACCCGCGGTGAGCGTGTGTCAACACCCTAGTGCTGTGATCACACGAGATGAGAAGGAAAGATCAGGTGTTTGCACATATGTGCATCAGACCGCCCTGGGAGTAAATTGAGCGCAGCCTGGTGCACCCGAGCACCGTCTCCCGCGCCGAGAAAGGTACTTCGATGAAGAAGCTCATCAACGATCCGTCCGCCGTCGTCGACGAGTCCGTCGCGGGGTTCGGTGCGGCGCATGCCGACCTCGTGGTCGTCTCGCACGACCCGACGTTCGTCCGCCGTGCCGCGGCCCCCGTCCCGGGCAAGGTGGCCGTCGTCAGTGGCGGGGGCAGCGGACACGAACCGCTCCACGCGGGCTTCGTAGGATTCGGCATGTTGTCCGCCGCCGTTCCCGGACCGGTCTTCACGTCGCCCACACCCGACCCGATCGTCGCCGCGACGCAGGCGGTGGACGCCGGTGCCGGCGTCCTCTACGTCGTCAAGAACTACACGGGCGACGTGTTGAACTTCGAGACGGCCGCCGACCTCTGCGAAGCAGAGGGCATCACCGTGCGGTCGGTCCTCGTCGACGACGACGTCGCGGTGAAGGACTCGCTCTACACGGCCGGCCGCCGAGGTGTCGCCGGCACGGTCGTGGTCGAGAAGACCGCAGGGGCCGCGGCCGAACGGGGCGATACGCTCGACGCCGTGGCCGAGGTGGCCCGACGCACGAACGCGGCCACCCGGTCGATGGGGGTCGCACTGGCCGCGGGCACCGTCCCCCATGCCGGCGAACCGAGCTTCACGCTGGCCGACGACGAGGTCGAGATCGGCATCGGCATCCACGGCGAACCGGGGCGGGAGCGCATCCCGCTCGAACGGGTCGACGCCATCGTCGACCGCTTGCTCGCCGCCGTCACCGACGACCTCGGGCTCGTCTCCGGTGAGCGGGTGCTCCTCTTCGTCAACGGCATGGGAGGCACTCCGCTCGTCGAGTTGTACATCGCCTACCGCCGCGCGGCCGAGGCCCTCGAGGCGCGGGGAATCGAGGTGTCGCGGAGCCTCGTCGGCTCGTACGTCACCTCGCTCGAGATGCAGGGCATGTCGATCACGCTCACCCGCCTGGACGACGAGCTCACCGAACTCTGGGACGCCCCGGTCGAGACCGTCGCGTTGCGCCGGGGTCGTTGAGCGTCGCGCACGACCACCGGAACGCACCACCGCATCACGAGAGGAACGACCACCGCATGACACTCGACGCCACCTGGACCAGGGCTTGGATCGACAGGACGGCCGACGTCGTCGCCGCCGAGCACACGGCGCTCAGCGAGCTCGACCGGCAGATCGGCGACGGCGACCACGGTGAGAACCTCTCGCGGGGCTTCACCGCCGTCCGGGCCCGGCTCGCCGACCTGCCGGCCGACGCCACGCCCGGAGCCGCCCTCAAACTCGTCGCCACGACCCTCATCTCGACGGTCGGCGGAGCCTCGGGCCCCCTGCTCGGCACGGCCTACCTCAAGGGATCGGCCGCCCTGGGCGATGCCACCGAACTGGACGCGGAGGCGCTGGTCGCCTTCCTGACGGCGGCCCGCGACGGCGTCGTACTCAGGGGCAAGGCCGAGGTCGGGGACAAGACCATGATCGACGCGTGGACCCCGGCCGTCGACGCGGCCGCCGCCGCCGCCGCGGACGGAGCCTCGCCCGAGGCGGTCCTCCGCGCGGCAGCCGACGCCGCGTCCGCGGGAGCCGCGGCGACCGAACCCCTGGTCGCCCGCAAGGGCCGAGCCAGCTACCTCGGCGAGCGTGCCGTCGGTCACCGCGACCCCGGCGCCCAGTCGTCGTCTCTCATCATCGCCGCCGCGGCCGACGCCGCCGACGGCACGAACAAGGAGTCCTGAACATGCCCACCATCGGAATCGTCGTCGTCTCGCACAGCGCCAAGATCGCCGAGGGCGTGGTCGATCTGGCACGCCAGATGGCCCCCACGACCACCCTCGTGGCCGCCGGAGGGGCCGACGACGGGTCCATCGGCACCAGCTTCGACAAGATCTCCGCCGCCCTCGCCGAGGCTGGTAGGGCCGGCGGCGCCGTCGTGCTCTGCGACCTCGGCTCGGCCATCCTGACCAGCGAGACCGTCGTCGACTTCCTCGACGACGCCGAGAAGGAGCGCGTGGTCATCGCCGACGCCCCGCTCGTCGAGGGCACGGTCGCCGCGGCCGTCGCCGCCGAGACCGGGGGAGACCTCGAGGCCGTCGCGGCGGCAGCCCGCACGGCCACCGGCGTCGCCGACGCGCACGCCGACGAGCGCGACCTCCGCGGTGGCATCGCCGTCGAGCGGTCAGCCGTGCTCGTCAATGCATCGGGGCTGCACGCCCGCCCGGCCGCCGACCTCGTGACGCACGCGTCGCGGTTCCAAGCCGACGTCACGGTCAACGGAGTCGACGCGAAGAGCCTGCTGCGCATCATGGGATTGAACGTGGGCGTGGGCTCCACGGTGGCCGTCATGGCGACCGGCCCGGACGCCTCGGCCGCCGTGGACGACCTCATCGCGTTGATCGAGAGCGGCTTCGGCGAGGAGGCGAGCTGACCGCTCGTCCACGCCGCGCCTCCTGACACCGGAGGTCGGCACCCGGGCTCAGCGCCGACGCGACCACTTCGTGAGCAGCATGTCGTCCGACAGCAGCACGTGGTCGAGGGCGAGGCCGCGGAGCGCCATGGCCTCTCGTGCCGCGACGATGCGGGGGCCGGCTCCGCCCTCCAGGTTCGGTGAGACGGTCAGGCACAGTTCGTCGACGACGTCCGCCGCGACCAGGTCGCCGAGCAGGGTCGGTCCGCCTTCGGTGTGGATCTGCGGCGATCCCCGTTCGACGAGGGCGCGGACGAGGAGGTGCGGGTCGACTCGATCGCTTCCGCACGACACGACGTCGGCGACCTCGTCGAGGCGGGCACGAGTCGCCCGCGGTGCCGAGTCGTGGGTGAGCACCAACGGCCTGACCGGGGCCTCGGTGAACACGGCGCTCGTCGGGTCGAGGTCGAGGCCGCTCGAGACGATCGCGAAGCCGGGATGATCGGGCAGGCCGGCCTCGCGCCGCCAGGCGACCGCGTCGTCGGCCAGTCGCATCGGGCCGTAGCCCTCGTCGCGGACGGTGCCCGCCCCCACCACGACGACATCGCAGAGCCGACGCAGCAGATCGAAGACGAGGAGGTCGGCCGGGCCACCCAGGTCGCGCGTCCGACCTGCGGCCGTGGCCGAACCGTCCACGCTCGCCACGAAGTTCGCCCGCACGCGGGGCGCCTGCCGATCGCGGGGGCGGTGCAGCTCGACGAGGTCGTCGACCGTCAGGGGCATGCCAGCCACCGGGGGAGCAGGGTGCAGCCGCGTGATCTTCGTGTCGGTCACGAGGGCCCTTCGGTCAGGTTGTGTCGTTCGAAGACGGGGCCGCGCCAGCCCAGGACGGCTTCGACCATGCGGACGGCGTCGACGCTGGCCCGGACGTCGTGCATCCGGACGATGCGTGCCCCCTGCAGCACGCTGATCGTGGCCGCGGCGAGCGAGCCGGCCAGGCGATCGGGCTTCTCGCGACCGAGCGATTCGCCGATGAAGTCCTTGTTGGACACCGCGGCGAGCGTCGGGTGGCCCAGGGCCGCCACCTCGGACAGTCGTCTCGTGAGTTCGAGCGAGTGCCGGGTCGTCTTGTTCAGGTCGTGACCCGGGTCGATCACGAGCCGTGCGTCGGGCACCCCGTGGGCGCGAGCGACGTCGACCCGGCGGGCGAGGAACTCCACGACCTCGGTCACGACGTCGTCGTACCGCGGACGGGGATGTTCCCGCCGGGGCAGCGCGAGGCTGTGCGTCACGACCAGCGTGGCACCGCTGTCGGCGACCACGTCCGCGAGGCCCGGGTCGTGGAGCCCCGTGGTGTCGTTGACGACGTGGGCCCCGGCGGCGACCACGCGCTCGGCCACCTCCGGGCGGAACGTGTCGACCGAGATGACGACGTCGGACCGGCTCGCCAGGGCTTGCACCACCGGCAGGACCCGGTCGAGCTCGTCGGCGGCGGACAGCTCGGGCCCCGGGGCGAAGGGGACGCCGCCGATGTCGACCCAGTCGGCGCCCGCGTCGGCCGCGTCGACGGCGGCCTGCACCGCGAGGTCGAGCGCGAAGGTCGCGCCTCGGTCGAAGAACGAGTCGGGCGTGCGGTTGACGATCGCCATCACGGCCACCTGGCGGGAGAAGTCGAAGGTCCGCGACCCGATCCGCCGCCGGGGTACGAGCAACGGCGGCAGGACGAGCCCTGGTGCGTCGGGCCGGCGGGGATCGGCCGCCCGCTCAGACACGGGGAGCGCCGATCAGGGCCACGGCCTCCGCCCGAGCCGAGGCCTCGGACAGGGCGCCTCGGCTCGCGAGCGTCACCGTCGTGCTGCCGGTCTGACGGGGACCCCGTGTCGTGACGCAACCGTGCGCGGCGTCGAGGACCACCAGGACGCCATCGGTTTGGGCACCCGCCTGGACGGCGTCGGCGATCTCCTCGCCCAGTCGCTCCTGCAACTGCGGGCGGGAGGCCAGGACGTCGACCACCCGGGGGAGTGCGCCCAACCCGACGATCGTCTCGCCGGGCACGTAGGCCACGTGTGCGACCCCGACGAAGGGCAGGAGGTGGTGCTCGCACACCGACCGGAACGAGATGTCGCGGACGATGACGACCTCGCCGAGCTGGTGTCGTTCCGCCGCGACGGTAGCCTGCCGGACGAGATCGGCCGCGTCGACGGTCAGTCCCGAGAAGAACTCGGCGTAGGCGTCGGCGACGCGTCGGGGAGTGGACTCGAGTCCGGGCCGTGCGACGTCCTCACCGATCGCGGCGAGCAGTTCGAGCACGGCGGCCTCGATGCGGGGCCGGTCGATCGGCGGGGGAGTCATCGCACCATCCTCTCAGGCGAGGGGAGCAGCCGGGTCGTCCCTGCCGACGACGCCCTCGCCGGCCGACTCGTGGGGGAGCGCCTCGTGGTGCCGCCGTCCGTGCGTGCGCCGCGCCTCCTTCATCTCGGCCTCGAAGAGGTGCTTCTTGCCGTCCGCGAGAGAATGACGTATGTTATGCTCATGGCCGCGGAAGGCTGCGTAGTACCCCTCGTCGTAGTCTTCGACGAGCTGGTACGTCCAGCGGCCCTCGATGACGTTGCGACCGATGAGGTCACGCTCGAGCAGGTCGGCGAGTTCGGCGTGGCCGGCCCCACGCAGCGAGTCGACGGCCTCGCCGAGCGCCAGGTCGGCCTTGCCGGTCAATCGATGGAAACCATAGAGGAACCCCCGGGCCTGCTCGACGACCTCGAGCGCCGCCGAGAGTTCGCCCAGTGCTGCGACCGTGTCGTCGTCGAGTCCGTCGGGTCGGCGATGCGCATCGTCGGGGGGTGTGTGGGGTGTGGTGTCGTTCGTCATGCGACCAGGCAACTCCGAGGATGCACGGCCTGCGTCACCGGGGAGCGTCTGGAAGGCCCCGGATCACTTTACTTGACATAATGTGCATTATCGGTCACTTGCGCGGTGGTCAGATATAGGGCCCGGTTCGGTGTGAACACGTTCCGGTGTCAGGCCGTCGAACCCGCGGACAAGACCCTGCGGACGAACTCGGCGAGGTCCTCCGGTTCGACCGGCTCGTCCGTGGCCGTCAGCTCGTCCAGGCCGAACCAGCGCGACTCGAGGATGTCGGTGCGCTCCTCGTCTGTCCATTCGTCGTCGACGACCTCGAAGTGCGGCAGGCGGACGACGAAGAACTCCGCGTGGCCGTGCGTGTGGTCGGCGTCGTCCCACGACACCTCGAAGTCGTCCACCCGCACGACCTCACCGACCTCGGTGACCACCTGGCCGGTCTCCTCGCGCAGCTCCCGGACGGCGGCCTCGACGTGGGTCTCGCCCGGGTCGACTCCGCCGCCGGGGGTGATCCAGCGCGCGGACCGGCTCGAATCGGGTGCCACCGTCCTCATCAGCAGCACGCGGTCGTGGTCGTCGAGGACGAGGAGGCGCGAGGTCGGTCGGACGATCCGCTCGGACACGAGGACTGGCCTCAGACGATCGGGGCGAAGTCGCTGACGTCGCCCACGAGCCGGGTGTGGTCGGCCGGTACGGGGTCGACGGCGGCCGACGCGACCTCGGCGGCGAACTCGGCGACGTTGTAGAGCTTTCCGGCGCTCTCTTTGCGCGACGAGATGGCGCCCGGGTTCGACCGCTCGAGCAGGGTCGCCGTGATGGTGCCCTCGATCATGTCCCCCGAGACCACGACGAATTCGACGCCCGCCGTCTCGAGTTGCGGCAGCATCTCGCGCAGGGCGTCCTCGCCGGCGCGCTTGCTCAGGGCGACGGGCAGGTACTCGGGCATCGTCTCGGTCGTGCGGATGAAGTGAGCCTGGTGGCTCGTGACGAAGACGACCCGCGAGCCCGGGGCGAGCAGCGGCAGGGCCGCCGTGAGCAGCGCCACCTGCGCATCGCGATTGAGCTTCAGCGCGTAGTCCTCTGCCATGCCCGTCTCCATGCCGCCCGAAGCGTTCATGACGAGGACGTCGAGCCCGCCCCAGGCGTCGCGCACGGTGTCGAACATGGTCGCCAGGCTGGTCTCGTCGGTCAGGTCGGCGCCGATGGCGATGGCCTCACCACCCGCCTCCTCGATCTTCGCGACGAGCTGCAGCGCGCGCTTCTCTTTGTTGCGGTAGTTCACCACGACCTTGGCCCCGGCCTCGGCGAAGTAGCGCACGGTGTCGGCGCCGATCCCCCGGGACGACCCGGTGACCAGGACTCGGGCTCCGGCGAGGGACTCTGCGGCGAGGGGGTTGGACAAGGCGTGCTCCAGACTGTGCGGGGGGGGTCGATCGGCCCGGGGGCCGGACTCGACCCTACCAATCCCCCTCGTCACCGCAGGAGGCGGGTGGTAGTTTCCATAACAGGGGAACGAGAGAAGGTCGGCATGGACGTCCTGAACGATTACGCATGGGTCGCGTGGATCGCGCTCATCCTGGTGTTCGTCATCATCGAGGTGACGACGCTCGAGTTCACCTTCCTCATGCTCGCCATCGGCAGCGTCGGCGGACTCCTGGTCGGCCTCTTCGGTGCACCGTGGTGGCTGCAGGCGATCGTCGCGGCCGTCCTGGCCGTGTTGTTGCTCTTCACCGTCCGACCACCGATGCTCCGGGCCCTGCGACGAGGGGGCGATCCGACCCCCAGCAACGTCGAGGCCCTGCTCGGTCTGCGGGGCACGGTCGTGGTTCCCATCGGCTCCGGTCCGGGCCAGGTCAAGCTGTCGAACGGCGAGACCTGGACGGCCAGGGTGCTCTCGTCCCCCGCGGCGTCGGCAGGCGCCGACGTCGCACTCGACACCGGGTCCCCGGTCGTCGTGACAGCCATCGAGGGGTCGACGGCCTTCGTCGCCTCCGCAGAGAGGTCCTGAAACCATGGACACCATCAGTGCCGGCACCGTCGTCACCATCGTGGTCGTCGCGATCGTCGTCGTGCTCGTCCTCGTCATCCTCTTCCGCTCGGTCCGCATCATCCCGCAGGCGAGTGCCGGCGTCGTCGAGCGCCTGGGGCGGTACCACAAGACCCTCTCCCCCGGGCTGAACCTGCTCGTGCCGTTCATCGACCGGGTGCGACCCCTGATCGACATGCGCGAGCAGGTCGTCTCGTTCCCGCCGCAGCCCGTCATCACCGAGGACAACCTGGTGGTGTCCATCGACACGGTCGTGTACTTCCAGGTGACCGACGCCCGGGCGGCGACCTACGAGATCGCCAACTACCTCGGGGCCGTCGAACAGCTCACGACCACCACGCTGCGCAACGTCGTCGGCGGGCTCAACCTCGAGCAGGCCCTCACCAGCCGAGACAACATCAACGGCCAGCTGCGCATCGTGCTCGACGAGGCGACCGGCAAGTGGGGCATCCGGGTCGGTCGCGTCGAGCTGAAGGCCATCGATCCGCCCCTGTCGATCCAGGACTCCATGGAGCAGCAGATGCGTGCCGAGCGCAGCCGTCGCGCGGCCATCCTCACCGCCGAGGGCACCAAGCAGTCCCAGATCCTCGAGGCGGAGGGCTCTCGACAGTCGTCCATCCTCAAGGCCGAGGGCGACGCCAAGGCCCAGGTGCTGCGGGCCCAGGGCGAGGCCGAGGCCATCGCGACGGTCTTCAACGCGATTCACGCCGGAGACCCCGACCCGAAACTGCTGGCGTACCAGTACCTCCAGACCCTGCCGAAGATCGCCGACGGTTCGGCCAACACCCTGTGGATCATCCCCAGCGAGCTGACCGAGGCCCTGAAGGGGATCGGCCAGGGCTTCTTCGCCCCTCGCGACCCGAACGCCCCCGGCTGGACCCCGACCGAGGCGCCGAAGGTGTCCGAGATGGACGTCACCCCCGACCTCGCGTCGACCGTCGACCTCGAGGCCGAGCCCGACCTGGGCTTCCCGACGGTCACCACGCCGGGAACCACCGCTCCTGACGGTGCATCCGGAGGCGCGGGTACGGCCGCCTCCGGTGGTCCCGCCCCCGAGACGGGTACCCCGAGCACCGGGCCCACCGCTCCCCCGGCGACCTCGTAGTGCCGGCCGCTCCCCCGGTCTCGGCCGGCTGGTTCGCGCCGGCCGGCCCCCGGGTGCTGGCGCACCGCGGCCTGGCCGTCGACGCTCCCGAGAACACCATGCTGGCGTTCGCACTCGCCGTGTCGGCCGGGGCGACGTACGTCGAGACCGACGTGCACGCCACGCGGGACGGCATCGCGGTCATCAGCCACGATCCCGACCTGACGCGACTCACGGGACGTGACGAGCGCCTCCTCGACCTCGACCTGTCGGACGTCAAGGCGATCCGTCTCGACGGTGAACACGAGATCCCCACGCTCGACGAGGCGCTCGACGCCTTCCCCGAGACCCGGTTCAACATCGATCTCAAGTCCGACGAGGCCGTGGCGCCGGCCGTCCGTGCCGTCGCCCGCGTCCGGGCGACGGATCGCGTCCTGGTGACCTCGTTCGACCACCGGAGGCGCCTGCGGGCGGTCCGGGCGCTGCCGGGAGTCGCCACGTCCGCCTCGTCCCGGGGCATCACCGCGGCGGTGGCCGCGGGCCTCGTCCCCGTCCCGCGGCTGAGGCGGTCGCTGCTCCGGCGTGCCCTGGTCGGCTGCGGAGCCGTCCAGGTGCCCGAGCGCAAGGGTCCGGTCCGCATCGTGACGTCGGCACGTGTCGCCGAGTTGGCGTCCCTGGGGGTCGAGACCCACGTCTGGACCGTCAACGACCCGGTCGACATGGCGCGACTGCTTGCCTTGGGTGTCCACGGCATCGTCACGGACCGTGCCGACCTGGCCCTCGACGAGGTGCGCCGACGCACCGAGTGAGCGCGGCGTCACGCTGCCCAGGCACTGTGAAGGGACTGTGAAATCGCACGACTCGGAACGGCTGAGGTCCAGAACGGGTTACAACGGGTGATTGCAACGCGAGAGGAGACCACACAATGGCAGATCGCAGTTTGCGCGGAATGAGGCTCGGCAGCCAAAGCCTGCAGAGCGAAGAGGGCGTGGAGTTCTCGCCCCGCAAGAAGGCCGTCTACCAGACGACCGACGGTCAGACGTTCGACATGGTGTTCGCCGCGGACGCCGAGATCCCCGACATCTGGCAGTCTCCCAGGAGTGGTCAAGAAGGTCGTCTGCTCTCGGCCGACGGCAAACCGGTCGAGATCGACGCCGGTGACGTGAAGGTCCCCCGCAGCCACTGGGACATGCTGCTCGAACGTCGCAGCCGTGACGAGCTCGAAGAGCTCCTGCAAGAACGACTCGATTTCTTGAGGGCCCGCAAGGGTCAGCACAAGATCGACGCCTGACGGCCGTCCGGCACCACGTCGACGTCGAAGGCCCGACCACCTCGAGGTGGTCGGGCCTTCTCTCGTTCCACGCGGCCGGAAGGCGTCAGTCGATCACACGCCACCGCGGCAGGATCGGATCGGGTGCCTCGTCGAGCCGGCGGCGACGAGCCGACCCGCGGGTGCCTATGAAGAGACGAGACAACAGCAGCATCGCGAGACCGAAGAACGACACGAGCAACTCGATCGCGCGACTGGCGACGACGGCGGGCGTCGTCCCCGTTCCGAGGTCGACGACGGCCACCATGGTGCCGGGCTCGTAGTCCGGGATGCTGGCGGTCGTCCTACCCGAGGCGTCGATGGCGCGCGTGGAGGCGACGGTCGAGACGTTGACGAGCGGGCGGGCCGTCTCGATGGCGCGCAGGCGGGCGATCGCGAGCTGCTGCTCGTTCTCGTCGGTCTGGCCGGGTCGGGTGCCGAAGTCCGCGTTGTTCGTCTGGCCGATGATCACCTGAGCGCCCTCGTCCATCATGTTGGTGATGAGCTGATCGTCGACGATGTCGAAGCAGATCGAGATGCCTGCGCGGAAGCCACCCAGGTCGAAGACCTCGTCCCGTGTGCCCGGCGTGTAGTCGCGCCCGATGAGGTCGATCAGATCGGGCGCGAACGGTCGCCAGAAGTCGCGGTCAGGGACGTATTCGCCGAACGGGACGGGGTGCTTCTTGTCGTACTGGTCCTGCACGCCCCCGTCGGACCAGAGCAGGGACGAGTTGTACACGGTCGAGCCGTCGTCGCTCTCGGTGATGACGCCCGACACGAGCGGCGCGTCGTAACCACGGCTGATCGCGTCGAAGACGTACCGGCCGGTGGCGTCCCGGGTGGGGTCGCGGTCGCTGCCCCCCTCGGGCCAGACGATCATGTCGAGGTCGCGCTGGTCCTCGGGCAACTGCGCGAGTCGGGCCTGGAGGTCGCTCATCGCGAGCACCTGCGCGTTGGTGAGGTCGCCGTATTCCCGGTCGGCGAAGTAGCCCGCGTCGCCGTCACCCTGGACCGCTGCGATGGTGGCCGTGCCGGACGAGTACGTCGGCCAGGCGGGAACCGCGAGGGCGGCGACCACGACGGTGGCGCCCGCGAGCACGCGGGTCGAGCCTCGGACGGTCGTCTGGAGGGCGAGCTGGACGAGCGCCGCGACGATCGCCACCATGAGGAAGGACAGCCCCGAGATGCCGAGCCAGGCGACGAGACCGGCGAACGGGCTCTCGGACTGGCTGAGGGCCACCCGCCCCCAGGCGAAACCACCGTAGGGCCACGTGCCGGCCACGAACTCGCGGAGCGTCCAGAGTCCGCCGACGACGACCGGCAGCAGGACCGTGCGGCCCAGTGCACCCGGCCAGATACGGGGTACCCAGCGGTACGCGAGGGTGATGAGCACGGCTCCGGCCGCGAAGAACAGTGCCTCGAGCGTCGACAAGGCGGCCCAGGGCACGACACCGAGGAAGAGCGTCGCCCACGAGATGTGGATCAGGTAGAAGGAGAGGCCCGCCACGAGGCCGACCAGGAAGGATCCCCCGATCGAGCGACCCCTGAGAGCCAACAGCACGAATGCGATGCCGACGAACGTCAGCGGCCAGACGTCGCCGTCGGGGAAGCCACCGTCGAGGACGGCGCCGGCACCGAGCGCGACGATCAGGGCCAGCCAGAGGGGCAGTCGGACGTCGGTCGCTCGGAAAGACACCCCGTGATTCTAGGTGGCCGCGTCTGGGAGGCCGGCCGTCGCCGACCGGCTGTCGTCGCCGGTCGGATGAGGGATCAGGGACCGAGCGCGGTGTAGGCCACGATGCCCCGTCGGACGGCGTCGAGCGCCTGCCGGGCCGTCGGGCCGACCGGCAGGTCGCCCACGACGGACAGCTGGTCGAGCAGATCGATGGTCTGTTTCGTCCATCGGACGAAGTCGCCGGCAGCGAGGTCGGCGTCGTCGAGTACGGAGTCGAGGGCGGCACCCCGGGCCCAGCGGTGCATGGCCAACGCGAGACCCGGCGCCGGTGGTTGGCTGCCGGGCAGGCGGTGTTCGTGCTCGAGATCGTCGAGCTCGGCCCAGAGCAGCTGTGTGGCGTCGAGGGCTGCACGGAATTCGCCCCTGGGCAGGAACCGTTCGGAGAGCTGACCCTCGTCCCGACGGGGCTCATAGACGAGAGTCGCGGCCATAGCGGCCATCGACGGGACGTCGAGCATGTTCCAGAGGCCGAGCCGGAGACTCTCGGCCACGAGGAGGTCGCGATCGCCGTAGATGCGACGCAACGTGCGGCCGGTCGGGGCGACCGCGACCTCGGCGTCCCGGGGGACGCGACCCGCGCCTCCTGCGCCGGCCCCTGTGGGGACCAGGTAGCCGCGGTCGAGCAGGACGTCGGTGACGCGGTCGAAGACCTTCGCGACGGCGCCGGTGCGACTGCGGATCTGCGCCGACAGTTGGTCGGTCTGCTTCTTGAGCTTGAACCAGCGCTCTGACCACCGGGCATGCTGCTCGCGTTCGGGGCAGGCGTGGCACGGATGCTGGCGGACCTGGCGACGGAGCTCGCCGATGCGGCGCTGCCGCTTGTCGCGCTCGGCCCGCGATTGCGTGTCGGCCCGAGCCGCGCCTTGCTTCTCGAGATCGCCCACCTCGCGACGCAGCATCGTGTACTCGCCGAAGTCACCGAGATGGCAGGCCATCGAGGCGGCGTAACCGTCGAGCGACTGCTGCTGCGATCGGACCTTGCGAGCGAGGTCGACGACCGAACGGTCGGCCTGGAACTGGGCGAACGAGGTCTCGAGCACCTCGCGGGTACGGGACCGGCCGAACTGCTCGATGAGGTTGACGGCCATGTTGTAGGTCGGCCGGAAACTGCTGTTCATGGGGTACGTACGTCGTGAGGCCAGCGAGGCCACCGCCTGGGGGTCGAGTCCCTGCTGCCATTGGATGAGGGAGTGCCCCTCGACGTCGATGCCGCGGCGACCGGCACGACCGGTCAACTGCGTGTACTCACCCGGGGTGATGGGCACGCGGGCCTCGCCGTTGAACTTCTCGAGCTTCTCGAGCACGACCGTACGGGCCGGCATGTTGATGCCGAGAGCGAGGGTCTCGGTCGCGAACACGACCTTGACGAGCTTCTTCTGGAACAGTTCTTCGACGACCTCTTTGAAGGCCGGTAGCAGACCCGCGTGGTGGGCCGCGACGCCTCGCTCGAGCCCGTCGAGCCAGCGCCAGTAACCGAGCACCGCCAGGTCTTCGTCGCGCAGCGTGCGGCAGCGTGCCTCGACGATCTCGCGGATCTCGCGTCGCTGGTCGGCGGTCGTCAAGCGGATGCCGGACCGCAACACCTGGGACACGGCCTGGTCGCAGCCGACACGGCTGAAGACGAAGAAGATTGCGGGGAGGAGATTCTGGTCGTCGAGCATCTCGACGATCTTCCAGCGGTCGAGACGCCCGGGGCCGCCCTGCGAGGGTGGGACGACGTGACCGCGAGGTCCGGTCCGCCCGGCGGGGTGCGAGTCCCGTCGACCGCCACTGCGCCCGCCACGCCGCCCGAGCGAGGTGGCGCGTAGGAGTTCGGGATTCACCCGGTTGGTCGCCGCCTGCCCCGAGGAGTCGAACAGGTCGAGGAACTTGCCCCCGACCAGGACGTGCTGGTCGAGGGGCACGGGACGGTCCTCGGAGACGATGACCTCGGTGCTGCCACGAACGGTCTGCAGCCAGTCACCGAATTCTTCGGCGTTCGACACCGTGGCACTGAGCGAGATGAGGCGGACGTCGAGGGGCAGGTGGATGATCACCTCTTCCCAGACGGCACCACGGAAGCGGTCCGCGAGGAAGTGGACCTCGTCGAGGACGACGTAGCGCAGGTCGGCCAGCATCTCCGACCCCGCGTAGATCATGTTGCGGAGGACCTCGGTCGTCATCACGACGATGCGCGCGCGGGAGTTCACGTTCGTGTCACCGGTCAGGAGACCGACCTCCGACGGGCCGTACTCGGCCACCAGTTCTTGGAATTTCTGGTTGCTCAGCGCCTTCATCGGCGCGGTGTAGAAGACCTTGGCCCGAGGGTCTTGCATCGCGAGGTGGATCGCGTACTCGGCCACCAGTGTCTTGCCGGCGCCCGTCGGTGCCGCGACGAGGACGCTGTCACCGTCTTCGAGGGCGGCGCAGGCCGCGACCTGGAAAGGGTCGAGCGCGAAGCCCAGGCGGGACCGGAAGGCCTCGAGCTTGGGCGTCCTGACGCGCGTCTTCGCCGCCGCGAAGCGCTCCGCCGGGCTGAGGTCGGGGCTCATCGGTTCACTCCGCCGCCAACTCGGCATCGAGGGCGGCAGCTCGCTTCGCGACCCGTCGATCGTGCAGCCAGGCCACGCCGGCTGCGAGGAAGAAGAGCACGATCATCGGGATCGCCAGGAGGAACATCGAGAAGATGTCGGCCGACGGCGTCGCGATGGCGGTGAAGAGCACGATGACCAGGATGGCCACGCGCCACCCTTTGACGATGGCGGCCGCCGAGACGACGCCGACGAAGTTGAGCAACACGAGGAACACCGGCATGACGAAGGCGATTCCGACCGCGAGGACGAGCTTGAGGACGAAGTCGTAGTAGACCTTCGACTCGATGATCGTGGCGTCCTGGGTGTCGACGAAGCCCGTCATGACCTCGACGATGTGCGGCAGGACGTACCAGCCCGCCAGGCAACCGCCGAGGAACAGGGGTATCGCCGTGCCGATGAAGCCGACGGCGTAGAGCTTTTCCCTGCGTACGAGGGCCGGGACGATGAAGGCCCAGACCTGGTACAGCCAGACGGGGCTCGAGATGACGACCCCCACGGTGATCGCGATCTGGAGTTTGAGGTCGAACGCGCCCGTGATGTTCGAGTAGTTGAGGGTGGTCTCACCGGTCCGTGCCGCGGCGATGGCTTCGACCGGCGAGCGCAGGGCGTCGAGCACGAATGGCGCGAGGAACCAACCGGCGACAGCGGCCAGGATGAGGGCCAGGGCGGAGATGAAAAGCCGTTTGCGCAACTCGAGCAGGTGCTGCCCGAGCGACATCTTGCCGTCACGCCCTCGGCTGCGGCCCGTGCCGCTCCCCCGGGTGCTGTCGCCACGAGTCGTCGTCGTGGCCACGCGTCAGGACTTCGGCGGGACGTCGCGAGTCGGCGACGGGTACGAGTCGTCACCACGGCGAGCGGACGATTCGTCCGTGTACCGGACGCCGGAGTCGTCGGCGCGGCGGGCGGTACGACCGTCGTAGTCGTCGTCGACGGGGTCTTTCTTGTCGCTGTTGACCTCGTTCTTGAAGATTCGCATCGACTGGGCGATGCTCTTCGCGAGGGCGGGGAGCTTCGGCGCACCGAAGAGCAACAGGACGATCGCCAGGATGATGATCAGGTGCCAGCCTGTGAACGCGTTTCCGAACATGATGGGGTCTCCTTGCCGGGCAGGGTGACGATCAGTCTATCGTCCGGACAACGCGTGACGAGGCACGGCGCAGGCGATCCTCAGGGCAGCTGGGGGCGTGACTCCTGGGAGGCGGGGGTCGCGTCGACGTCGTACCGCTCGATCGCCCGGCGTGCCCAGTCCGCGACGGCTGAGCGGGCCGACTCGGGTGCGACGACCTCGGGGCGCCCCGGCAACCCGGCGACGAGCCGGCAGAGCGTGCCGAGTCGATTGACACGGAGCCGGAGTCGCACGCGACCGTCGTCGAGGGGCTCGGGTTCGTCGGGCCCGTAGTCCGTGAGAAGCGGTGCCGCTGCGGCGTCGAGGTCGAGCACGACGACGAGGTCGTCCGGTGATCCCTCGAAGAGCGTCTCGGGCAGGGTGACGTCGTCGGCCCGGTGGGCGATCGGCGTGGACGTGAGCGCGGGCGCGGCGATCCGGTCGAGCCGGAACGTGCGGGGGGCCTCACGGAGGTGGTCCCAGGCGCGCAGATACCAGTCGGCGTCCACGGATTCGACTCGCAGCGGATCGACTCGGCGTCGCTCGGCCACGCCTCGGGTGCCCCGGTAATCGAACTCGAGCTGGACCCCGGCCTCGACTGCCCGGCCGACGAGTCCGAGCACCTCGTTCGTGTCGGACTGGTCCACCGCCACCTGGCTCGGCTCGCTGGAGGCCCCACGGGACAGTTTGCTCATCAGGGTCGCGATGGCCGCGCGATCGGCGTTCTCGGGCAACGACGAGAGGTACTGCAACCCTGCGATGAGCGCGGCGGCCTCACGAGCCGAGAACCGCGGAGAGTCGTCGATGGCGACGAGGTTGGTCAGCACGATGACGTCGTTCTGCTCGAAGTCGTCCCACGCGATGTCGAAGAGGTCACCGTGCTGGTACTGCGTCGTCTCACCGGGAACGCCCGAGACGGCGATCAGTTCGACCGCCCGGCGGATCTCGGAGACGCTCACGCCGAAGTGGGCGGCGGCCTCGGCGACGCTGACCCGCTCGTGGTCCATGAGCCAGGGCACGAGCGAAAGCAAGAAGGCGAGTTTGTCGGCGGCGTGGACACCGCCCCGGGAATCAGCCACGGTCGTCTCCGTCGAGTGCGTCGGTGTGCGCGTCGAGCACGGTCGCGAGACGGGCCCGCACCAGTGCCCGCAGACTCTCGGGCTCGAGGACGGTCACCTCGGGGCCGAAGGAGGCGAGTTCATCGGCGAGGAGGTGCTCGTCGGTCCAGTGGACGGTCAGGGCGTCGGGGCCGACACGGGTGGTACCGCGGCGCTTGCCGAGTCGGGTCTCGGCGTCGGACGTCGGTTCGACGCGGACGGTCGCCGTGCGGTCGTGCCAGACCTGCTCGAGGTCGGCCAGCGCGCGCTCGGCCGTGGCGGCGCTCGGCCGCGTGAACGGAGTGGTGGTCAGCTGGACGGGACCGACGACCCTCGAGAGCAGGAACGTCTTGATCGCCCCGGACCCGACCTCGACCGCCGACACCAGCCAGCGCCCGTGGTGCTGGACCAGGGCGGCCGGGGCGACCTCGCGTCGCCGGGCCGACTCGTCACCGGGTTTGAGGTAGTCGAACCGCACGACGACACCACGGTCGAGGGCCGTGCGCAGCGGTTCGAACGCCGCGTCGCGAGAGCGGAGCCGAGGTGCGTACTCGAGTTCGGGGACGCTGGCGGACCCCCCGAGCGACCTCAGCTTGAGGAGTGCCCGCCGGGACTCGTGGGACAACGACCCTTCGCGCCAGACCATCGCGGCCAACGTGAGCAACGCGGTCTCTTCGGAAGAGAACGCGATGTCGTCCGGCAGTTCGTAGGCACCCCGTGGGATGCGGTACCGCAGGGCCTGGTTGTTGCCGGCCGCCGACGGGTCGTCGATCGTCTCGAGGGGGACGCCGAGTTCGCGGATGTCGTCCTTGTCGCGCTCGAACTGTCGCTCGAGTGCGGCGTTGTCGCCGGACCGTGAATATTTCTGCCGGTAGCCCTGCACGGTCGACAGGATCTCGGTCTTGCTCAACCCGGAATCGGTCGCGAGCAGGGCCAGCACGAGGCTGAACAGGCGCTCTTCGACGGGGACGCGGGGGGCACGGGCAGTGGGCACGGCGGCAGGCTCAGCAGGGATGCGTCATCGGATGGCCCCGAGCACGTCGAAGACGTAGACGTAAGCCGAACCGCCGCTGTCGGCGGATGCGGGGAGCACGACCATGACCTGCGAACCGACCTGCTGACCGACCAGGGCCGAGCGGATGTCGTCCGGGATCTGAGCGTCGCCGAGATCGACGGGCGTCGCCGAGCCGCCGTTCGTCCAGGTGGAGCCCGCGACGGTGGACGGCTGGCTCCAGGTGACGGCCGTGAACTGGACCACGGCTGTGTCGTCGGCCGTCAACGTCGTGCCGTGACCCTTGCGGACGAGGTGCACCACTTCGCCGGTCGGCGCGTCTCCGGCCGGGATCGTGATGCCGGGTGCGCCGTCAGGGGCGGTGACCACGGCCGGGAGGCCGTTCGCCCCGAGCTGCAGGGCGCCGTCGGCCTTCGCGAGGAACGCCCGCTTGACGTCCACCACCGCGACGTAGGCGGCGTCGGGGTCGTCGTTCGGCGTCGACGCGGCACCGTTGATCGACGCCGAGAGATCGCTCGCCTTGACGGCGACGGCGACCCGCGATCCGACGGTGGAGCAATCGAGCGCGTCGACGAGCGGGGCCAGGGTCTGGCCACCCACGGTCAACGGCACGTTCGTCGAACCGTCGTAGCCGCTGTCCTCGAGCTCTTGTCCCGTCGTGCCGTCGAAGAGGGTGTAGTTGATGACGACCGGGGTGCCGTCGACGAGACGCTGGCCGTCGCCCTGGATGAGGGTCGAGACCTCGGTCTTCTTCGTCACGATCGGGGTCGGCACGTCGACGTCGGGTTTCGCACCGAAGTCACCGGTCGCCGTGACGACCGAGGCGGCATCACCGGTGGGTGGGCAGCCGGTCGAGCCGGGCCCGGCCGTGGTCGAGCAGGCGGTCATCGAAGCGAGCAGGCCGACCGTCACGACGAGGGCGGGGATCTTGCGCACGGGGACTCATTTCGTGGAGGCGACCGGTCGGGTCGCGCGGATGCGGGGACAGCTTAGCGGGGGTGGTCAGGACCCTCGCCGAGCTCAGGCCGTGGCGGTACCGGTCGACGGACCGGTGGCCGGGCCCTGGTCGACGGCTTCGGTCGCTGCGATGGCGGCGTCGGCCGCCGTCCGGGCCTGGCGGGCCGTCTTGCGCAGCTTCTTGTCGCTGGCCGACCGCTCGCCGAGGGCGCCGGGAGTCCAGGCCTCGACGTCGGCGTCGCTGTAGTCGGACTTCGAGGGACGCCTCTTCAGTTGCGGCAGGACCGACCCGGGAGCCAGTCGTCGTGCGGTGATCAGGAAGCCCGTGTGGCCGATCATGCGGTGGTCGGGTCGGACGGCGAGACCTTCGACGTGCCAGCCACGGACGAGGGTCTCCGACGCGTCCGGCTCGGTGAAGGCCCCGGAGGCGCGCAGGGCCTCGGCCGTGCGGGAGAGCTGGGTGGCCGTGGCGACGTAGCAGATCACGAGACCGCCCGGCTTGAGCGCATCGGCGGTGACGTCGACGTTCTCCCACGGGGCCAGCATGTCGAGCACGACCCGGTCGACGGTTCCGTCGGACATCGCCGAGGGGAGCTCGTCGGCCAGATCGCCGACCGTGACCGTCCAGTTCTCGGGCTCGGCGCCGAAGAAGCTCGCGACGTTGCCCTCGGCGACGTCGGCGAACTCCCGACGGCGCTCGAAGGACGCCAGACGCCCTTCGGGGCCGACGGCGCGGAGCAGCCAGAGCGACAGGGCGCCCGAGCCCACGCCCGCTTCGACCACGGTGGCACCGGGGAAGATGTCGGCGAAGGCCACGATCTGGGCGGCGTCCTTCGGGTAGACGATGGCCGCGCCCCGGGGCATGGACATCACGAAGTCGCTCAGGAGCGGACGGAGGGCGAGGTACTCGTCACCCGTCGTGCTCGCGACGACCGACCCGTCGGGAAGGCCGACGACGTCGTCGTGCGCGATCATGCCGCGGTGCGTGTGGAACACGGCGCCCGGGGTCAGCACGATGGTGTTCATCTTGCCCTTGGGGCCCGTGAGCTGGACCTTGTCGCCCTCGACGAAGGGGCCGGACTGGCGGCGGAACGCGGTCATGCGGGGCTGCTGCTTTCGATCGGGTCGCACCCCGAAGGGCGCAGGAGGCGCGCCGAGCGCGCCGGGGTCAGGAATCGGAGGTCGTCCGGTCACGGACGGCGCGACCGGCCAGATGCAGCGCGCGCAGGTCGTCGACCGTGGTGCCGACGAGGGTCTCGCGACGGATGAAGGGGCCGTCGTCGGCGAGCGGCGCATGGTGTTCGACACCGATCGCGACGGTGCCGGCCGCGATCGCCGAGGCGAGGCCGGGCGTGCTGTCCTCGATGGCGATGCAGTCGGCGGGGTCGACGCCCAGGAGTTCGGCGCCGCGGAGGTAGGCCTCGGGATGCGGCTTGGCGTGCTCGACGTCGTCGCCGGCGACGATCGCGTCGAAGGCCTCGAACTCGATGGCGTCGACCATGAACTGGGCCATGCGGCGGATCGACATGGTGACGAGGGCCGTCGGGACGCCCTCGCGTCGCAGCTCGGCGAGCAGTTCTCTCGCGCCGGGACGCCAGGGGATCTCGACCGCGGCGCGTTCGAGGACCGCGGTGGTCAGGCGGTCGATGATCTCGTCCTCGGAGAGGTCGACGCCGTGGGCCTGCAGGACCCGGGCGGACTGCCACAGACCGCTGCCGATCATGGCGTCGCCGTCCTCGCGGCTCCAGGTGCCGCCGAACGACTCGACCAGTTCGACCTGGCAGAGGAACCAATAGGGCTCGGTGTCGACGAGGGTTCCGTCCATGTCCCACAGGACGGCGGCAGGCAGGGTTTCGGTCACGGCGAAGGAGTCTACCGGGCGTGACCCGTGTGGCTTCCCGGCCCGCGCCTCCTGGTCGCGGTCACGGTCTATCGTGGAAGGTCAAGCGCCGGACGCCCTTCCGGCACGGTGAGGACTCAGGTTGACGAACACGTCGGATTTCGCTGCGGGACGCCTGCTGGTGGTGGCCTTCGAGGGCTGGAACGACGCCGGCGAGGCCGCCAGCGGTGTGGCGCGCAGCCTGGTGGAGACGCTCTCGCTCGAACCGGTCGCCGAGCTCGACGGCGAACGGTACATCGACTACCAGTTCAACCGACCGCAGGTGGGGCTCGACGACGACGGCGAGCGGTCGTTGGTGTGGCCCCGCATCCAGCTGCACGCGGCGGCCGACGCCGCGACGGGGCTCCCCCGGGACCTGGCGTCACCTGCCACCGAGGTGCTCGTGCTGCTGGGTGCCGAACCCTCTCGCAGCTGGCGGGGTTTCGCCGCCGAGATCGTCGACCTGATCGACGTGCACGACGTCACGGGCGTGGTGTTCCTCGGGGCGATGCTCGCCGACGTCCCGCACACGCGTCCCATCTCCGTCTTCGTGAGCAGCGAGAACGAAGCCGTCCGCGACGAATACACCCTCGAACGCAGCACCTACGAAGGGCCGGTGGGCATCTTGTCGGTGCTCGCCGACGCCGTCGAGGCCGCCGGCGTGCCGACCCTGTCCATCTGGGCCTCGGTACCGCATTACGTCCACAACGCCCCGTCGCCCAAGGCGACGCTCGCCCTCATCGAGAAGCTCGACGAGCTCTCGGGCGTGACGATCCCCCGTGGCGAACTCGCCGCCGAGTCGACGGCCTGGGAGTCAGGAATCGACGCCCTCGCGGCCGACGACGAGGACATGGCGGGTTACATCGAACAGCTCGAGCAGGCTCGCGACACGGTCGACAGCCCCGAGGCGAGCGGCGAGGCCATCGCGCAGGAGTTCGAGCGGTACCTCCGCCGCCGCGACGGCAAGGGCGGGGACGGCCGGCCGGACGACCCGCGGTATCCCCCGGTCCCCTGACCCGACACGGCCCGACCCGACCCGGTCCGACCCGACCCGGTCCGACCCGACCCGGTCCGACCCGGTCCGACCCGACCCGACCCGTAGCGTTCCGTCTCGCGAGGACGGGCCCGGTCGGACGCGCCCGATCGACGGCCGCGATCAGGTCGGGAGTTCGCCCGGGACCGCGACGCCGTTCTCGTAGGCGAACACCACGGCCGCCGTCCGGTCACGGAGGCCGAGTTTGCCGAGGACGTTCGAGACGTGAGTCTTGACCGTGGCCTCGCCGAGGAAGAGACGACGGGCGATCTCGGCGTTCGATGCCCCGGAGGCCAGCCTGTCGAGCACTTCGCGTTCGCGTTCGGTCAGGGTCGCAAGGGCCGGGCTGGGGACGACGACCCGGGTCGCCGTCGCATCACCGACGGCGCGCGCGACGACGGCGCGGGTGAGCTGGGGAGAGAGCAGGGCGTCGCCCCGGTGCACCACGGCGATCGCCTCGATGAGTTCTTCGGGGGTCGCGGTCTTGAGCAGGAAACCGCTCGCGCCGGCCTGCAGCGCCCGGAACACGTAGTCGTCCCGGCCGAAGGTGGTGAGGACGAGGACCGCGGGGCATCCCCCGGGGGGCTGCTCGAGGATGCGACGCGTCGCCTCGAGCCCGTCGAGGACGGGCATCTCGATGTCCATGACGACGACGTCGGGGCACAGCCGCCGGACGAGGTCCACCGCCTCGAGGCCGTCGCTGGCCTCACCGACGACCCGGATCTCGGGGGCCGTGTCGAGGATGATGCGGAAGCCAGTGCGAACCAGGTCCTGGTCGTCGACGAGGAGGACGGTGACGGGATCGGTCGTGTCGGTCATGCGCTCTCGGTGTGGTCGGTGGTGACGTGGTCGTGGGGGCGGGCGTCGCCGCAGGCACCGACCGGCAAGACCGCACGGACGCGGTAGCCTCCGCGCGGTCGGGGGCCCAGCTGCAGTTCTCCCCCGTGCAGGTCGACCCGTTCGCGCATGCCCCGTTGCCCCAGGCCGGCGCCCGGGCCGGCCGTCGCCTGGTGGACGACCGCACCAGGATAGGGCGTCGGGCCGGGGCGGCCGTCATCCACGACCTCGACCTCGACCGAGCGGTCTCCGTAGCGGAGGCGTACCTCGGCGACCGACGCGTTGCCGTGTTTCAGGGTGTTGGTCAGGGCCTCCTGGGTGATGCGGTAGAGGGTCACCCCGATGCTCTCGGGGACGTCACGCGCGTCGCCGTGCACCGAGAACCGGACCTCGAGACCGAGGGCGCGCGTGTCGGCCATCAACTCGGGCAGCGCGTCGAGGCCGGATGGGCCGGAACCGGTCTCGCCGTCACGCGATCGCAACACGGACAGCAGTCGGTCGAGCTCGTCGATGGTCGTCCGAGCCGTGCTCTCGACGGCAGAGAGCGCACCTCGCGCGATCTCGGGCCGATCGAGGGTGCGCCGGGCCGCTCCCGCCTGGATGCCGATGACGGCGACGTGATGGGCGACCACGTCGTGCAACTCGCGGGCGAGGCGGGTGCGTTCTTCGTTGATCGCCCGGTCGGCGACGAGCTCGTGTGCGGCGCGGAGCTCGACGCCGGTGCGTTCGAGCGCGTGCAGCCTGATGGCGGAGACGCGAGCCGCGCGACCGAAGGCGATAGCCGTGACGAGGACGATGCCGTTCGAGACGAGGGTGTAGGCGATCGTGGCCAGGGTCACGGGGTCGGGCGCCTCGGCGTCCGACGTGTAGACCGAGCGCAGCCACACCCCGAGCCAGACGAACATGACGGCGGTGACGACGATGCTGACGACGAGGGCACGGGCCCGCCGGGTGGACCAGGCGTTCGCGGTGAAGATCGCCACGAACTCGACGATCGACGGAGTGAGCGTGTCGGGATAACCCCTCAGCTGGGCGGCCAGGAAGACGGTGGACACGACGACGAGGACGGTGACGGGCCGAAGGCGCCGGAAGGCGATCGGCGTGCACAAGCAGACGAGCCAGAGCACGCTCTCGACGGTCGACGGTGAGGCCGGCCCGTCCGAGTCCTCGACGATGACGGCACTGAGCCAGAGCGTGGCGAGGCCCAGCACGACGGTGAGAGCTGCGATCCAGAGGTCGATGCGCGTGTCGCGTCGGGTGAGGGGTCTGCGGGTGTCGCTCGGTGTCGCGGCCGGGGCGGGCGCGGTGATCGACGATTCCACGCCGACCATCGTAGGGCAGACACCCGTGCTGAATGAGAAAACCTCATGCAAATGCATGGAAAACGGGGTGAGTGACCGGTTTCGTCGTGTCGCCCGGGGCGATGGTGTCCGCTCGCTCCGGCAGGTTCGCTCAGGCGCGGAGGTCGATGCCCAGCAGGGCCTGGACGGCGTCGACGTCGACCTCGGACGGGGCGGTGCCCTGGGACACGACGGCGTCGACGGCGGCGAGTGCCGACGGCGTGTCGAGGTCGTCCCCGAGTGTGGAACGCAGTCCCACGATCAAGGAGGTGGGGGCCGTGACCGGACCCGCGCCTCCTGCCCTCGAGGCGGCCCAGGCGAGCCACCGCTCGAGTCGTCGTTCGGCGTCGACGAGGTCGGAGTCGAACCACTCCCAGTCGGAGCGGTAGTGGTGGGCCAGCAGGGCGAGCCGGACGGCCCGCGCGTCGTGCCCGCCGGCGACGAGTTCGCTGACCTTGACCAGGTTGCCGAGTGACTTGCTCATCTTCTCGCCCTGGTACCCGACCATGCCGGTGTGCGTGTGGTGCACGGCGTAGGGGCGGCCGGTGAGGGCCGTGCCGTGCGCCGTGCTCATCTCGTGGTGCGGGAACACCAGGTCGCTGCCGCCCCCGTTGACCGTGATCGGGACGTCGAGGTGCTGCTGGGCGATCACCGTGCACTCGATGTGCCAGCCCGGGCGTCCGGCGCCCAGCGTGGTCGGCCAGGACGGTTCGTCGTCACGGGCGGCGCGCCAGAGCAGCGGGTCGAGAGGGTCGCGCTTGCCGGGACGATCGGGGTCTCCGCCGCGCTCGGCGAAGAATCGGGCCATCGTGTCGGCGTCATAGCGGCTCTCGAGGCCCAGGTGCCAGTCGGTGTCGCGTTCGGCGGCCCGGACGTCGAAGTACAGGTCGTCGCCCGCGCTCGAGGCGTCGGTCGTCACGGGGTAGGCGAGACCCCGGTCGAGGAGGCGCGCCACGGCGTCCGCGACGTCGGTCACCACCTCGGTCACGGCGACGTAGTGCGTCGGCGGCACGACGGCGAGATGCTGCATGTCGCTGCGGAAGAGGTCCGTCTGGCCGTCGGCGAGCTCTCGCCAGTCGACGCCGGTGGCCGTCGCGCGCTCGAGCAGCGGGTCGTCGACGTCGGTCGTGTTCTGGGCGTACTCGACCTCGACGCCGGCGTCACGCCAGACGCGCAGCAGGGTGTCGAAGGCGAGGTAGGTCGACGCGTGACCGAGGTGGGTCGCATCGTACGGGGTGATGCCGCAGACGTAGAGGCCGGCCCGCGAACCGGCGACCTCGGTCGGGTGGACCGTGCCGGTCGAGGTGTCGTGCAGTGCCGGGACGTCGCCGAGGCCGGGGAGGCGGGGGACGTCGGGCTCGGCCCAGGACCTCACGCGGCCACCACACCCGTCCCCAGCAGGACGAGCAGGACGATGCCGAGGACGATGCGGTAGGCCACGAACGGGGCGAAGCTGCGGCGCGAGATGTAGTTCATGAAGAACGCGATGACGACGAAGCCGACGACGAAGGCGACGACCGTCGCGGCCAGCGTCTCGCCCAGCGAGTAGGGCCCCGGATCGCTGAAGCTCTGGACGAGCTCGTACAGGCCGCTGCCGAAGACGGCGGGCACGGCGAGCAGGAACGAGAACCGGGCGGCGGCCGGTCGTGTGTAGCCGAGGGCCAGCGCCGTGGTCGTCGTCGCACCCGATCGCGAGACGCCCGGGAAGAGCGCCAGCACCTGAGCGACGCCGACGGCGATGCCGTGCCCGTACCGCATGTCTTCGAATCGCTCGGTCTTCTTGCCCAGACGGTCGGCCAGGCCGAGCAGCACGCCGAAGACGATCAGCACGATCGCGACGATCCAGAGCGAGCGGAACACCGTGCGGATGTACTCCTGCGCGACGTAGCCCACCAGCACGATCGGCACCGTGCCGATGATGACGAGCCAGCCCATGCGGACGTCGGGGTCGGTGCGGGGGATCTTGCCGGTCATGCCCGCGAACCAGCGCGAGACGATCCTAGTGATGTCGCGCCAGAAGTAGATGACCACCGCGAGCTCGGTGCCGAGCTGCGTGATCGCGGTGAAGGTGGCGCCGGGGTCGAACTCGGCCGCCGCTCCGGGATCGCTGAAGAACAGGCCGACGAGCCGCAGGTGGGCGCTCGACGAGACGGGGAGGAACTCCGTGAGGCCCTGGACGAGGCCGAGCAGGAGTGCCTGGAGGAGATGCTCCACGCGGGTGACCCTTCTGGTGCGGGGGTTGCTAGTACGTCGACAACAAGTCCCGCAGGACGCGACTGCCAAAGGATAGTGCGTCGAGGGGTACCCGTTCGTCGACACCGTGGAACATGGCGGGGAAGTCCATCCCCTCGTCCAGGCGCAGCGGGGCGAAACCGTACCCGGCGATGCCGAGCAGGCTGAGAGCCTTGTTGTCGGTGCCGCCGGAGAGCAGGTACGGGAGCACGGGCGCCCCCGGGTCGTGTCGGTCGAGGGTGGCCGTGATCGCGTCGACCAAGGGGCCCGAGAACGGCGTCTCGAGACCGATGTCCGTGTGCAGCGTCTCGATCTCGACGTCGTCGCCGATCAATGCCTGCACCTCGGCGAGGACCGCTGCCTCCTGGCCCGGCATGCACCGGATGTCGACCAGGGCCTCGGCCGTGTCGGGCACCACGTTGTGCTTGTAGCCGGCCGTGAGCATCGTGGGGTTGGTCGTCGTCCGCAGCGAGCCGCGGATGAACCCCTTGGCCGTGCCCGTGCGCAGGACCAGCTCGTCGGGTGCGACCTCGTGCACGTCGACGTCGAGGATGCGTGCCACCTCGCCCAGCAAGGCCGTCGTCGTCTCGGTCAGCACGATCGGCCACTGCTGGCGTCCGAGCACGGCGGCGGCCTCGGCCAGGCGCGTCACGGCGTTCGCCTCGATCATCTGCGAGCCGTGACCGGCGGTGCCCCGGGCCGTGAGCTTGACCCAGATCAGCGCCTTCTCGCCGGTCTGCAGAAGGTACGAACGGCGCCCGTCGATGAAGGTCGAGTAGCCGCCGACCTCGCTGATCGCCTCGGTGGCACCCTCGAACAGCCCGGGGTGCTCCGTCACGAGGAAGTGCGACCCGAGGACTCCCCCGGCCTCCTCGTCGGCGAGGAACCCCAGCACGAGGTCGCGAGCCGGTCGTTCGCCCGCCCGGAGGATGTCGCCGACGGCCGTCAGCATCATGGCGTCCATGTTCTTCATGTCGACGGCCCCGCGACCCCAGAGCATGCCGTCGCGTACGACGCCGCCGAACGGATCGACCGACCAGTTGGCCGGGTCGGCGGGCACGACGTCGAGGTGACCGTGCACCACCAGGCCGGGTTTGGCCGGCTCGGCTCCCTCGACCCGAGCGACCACGCTGACCCGACCGGGTTCGGATTCGAACAGCTGGGGCTCGAGGCCCAGGTCGCGCAGGGCGGCCTCGACGTACTCGGCCGCATCCGCCTCGCCGTTCGACCGCCCGCCGCCGTAGTTCGACGTGTCGAACCGGATCAGGTCGCGGGCGATGCGGGCCGTCTCGTCGAGCTCGGGTGCGGTCGGGCCGGTGCTCGTGGGGGTCGTCGTCATGCGCCCCACGCTACCTGCCGTGCCCCCTGCGCCGACGGACGTGGCCGTGGTCACGAGGGCCCTCCGAGCCGTGCTAATCTTTCGTGTCGGCTTCGGTCGGCACCATCCGGTCCGGGTGGCGGAAATGGCAGACGCGCTAGCTTGAGGTGCTAGTGCCCGTATAGGGCGTGGGGGTTCAAGTCCCCCCTCGGACACTCGAAACATCCTCTCCCGAGGGTGATTCACCAGATCTGTGTTGAGACAGATGCTTGTTCGCAAGCGACGGAAGGCCCGAACACCTCAGGTGTCCGGGCCTTCCTTGGTTTGCCTCCTCCCGCCTCCCGCCTCCCGTGGCGCGTGCGTAGGGTCGGGGCATGTCGCTCTCGATGGCCGCCACGCGCGCCCTGCTGCGCCTGCGCCCCCGCTCGACCGAGACCGAGGGCACCCTCGTGCGCTCGATCGCCCGGCAGGGCTCCGCGGCCCCGGTCTCCCGGGCGGCGCACCGCGTCGCGATCGTCGAGGAGGCGCAGAGCGGCGAGGTCCGCGTCGTCACCCTCCGGCCGCGTCGAGCCCCGAGCGGCGTGCACGTCGTCTACCTGCACGGCGGTGCCTACGTCCACCCCGTCCTGACCACTCACTGGAACCTGCTCGCGGGGGTGGTCCGCGCCTCCGGAGCCGTCGTCACGGTGCCGCTCTACGGGCTCGCCCCGGCGCACGACGTCGACGAGGCGCTGCCGTTGCTGGACGCCGTCCTCGACGGGGTGCGCCGCGCCTCCCCGTCCCGAGTCGTCTTGGCGGGCGACTCGGCGGGCGGGGCTCTGGCCCTCGTCGCGGCGATGCGGGAACGCGACGCCGGCCGGTCGGCTGTCGACGCCCTCGTGCTCTTCTCGCCGTGGGTCGACGCCCTGCTCGACTCCCCCGCGGTCGGCGAGGTCGCCCCGCTCGACCCCATGCTGGGACGCGAAGGCCTCGTGGCCGCCGGTCGGTGGTGGGCGGGCGATCGCGACCCGGCCGATTCGGCGATCAGTCCGGTTCGGGGTGACCTCTCGGGCCTGCCGCCCGTCTTCGCCTACGCGGGAGACCGCGACCTGCTGACACCCGATGTGAAACAGCTGGTGCGCCGAGTGGTCGGAGCCGGAGGACGGGCTGAGCTGCGGCTCTACGGCGGGGCGTTCCACGTCTTCGTCGGTGCGCCCTGGACTCCGGAGGCGCGGCGTGCGCTCCGACACGCCGCATCGGTGATCCGCGGTGACGCGCGGATCGCGGGCCGGGCCGCATGGCCCCGCGCGTAGGGTCGCAATCGGCGCGGCCGCCGGTGCCCCGCTTCGACGACCAGAGGGAGCACACATGGAGTACGCACGACTGGGGACGAGCGGCCTGACCGTCTCGTCGGTCACCCTCGGCTGCATGAGCTACGGCGCCCCCGACCGCGGGACGCACGAGTGGAGCCTGCCCGAGGACGAGAGCCGCCCGTTCATCGCCCGGGCGCTCGAACTCGGCATCACGACCTTCGACACGGCCGACGTCTACTCGGACGGCACCAGCGAGGAGATCGTCGGGCGGGCCCTGCGTGACTTCGCCACCCGCGAGGAGGTCGTCCTCGCCACGAAGGTGCACGGCCGCATGCGTCCCGGCCCGAACGGCGCGGGGCTCAGCCGGGGTCACGTGATGAGCGCGATCGACGACAGCCTGCGCCGCCTCGGCACCGACTACGTCGACCTGTACCAGATCCACCGCTTCGACCCCGAGGTGCCCGTCGAGGAGACCATGGAGGCGCTGCACGACGTCGTCAAGGCGGGCAAGGCCCGGTACATCGGCGCCTCGAGCATGTGGGCCTGGCAGTTCGCCACGATGCAGCACGCGGCCGACCTCGGCGGCTGGACGCGTTTCGTCTCGATGCAGGACCAGTACAGCCTGATCCAGCGCGAGGAAGAACGCGAGATGCACCCCTACTGCCTCGACCAGGGTGTCGGCGTGCTGCCCTGGTCGCCCCTGGCCCGCGGCAAGCTCACCCGCGACTGGGACGCCACCACGGCCCGGACCGAGACGGACCGCTTCGGTCAGACCCTCTACCGGCAGCGCGAGGACGGCGACCGGACCGTCGCGCAGGCCGTCGCCGACGTCGCCGAGGCGCGGGGCGTCTCGCGCGCGCAGGTCGCGCTGGCCTGGGTGCGGCAGCAGGACGCCGTCACCTCGCCCATCGTCGGGGCCACGAAGATGCAGCACCTCGACGACGCCGTGGCCTCGGTCGACCTGTGGCTCACCGACGACGAGCTGGACGCACTCGAGTCGCCCTACGTGACGCGAGAGAACGAGGGGTTCTGACACCGCCACGCGGCCCGGTCGGCCGGCACCGGGCCGGTCTAGGGTGAGCGGCACGGACGGCGAGGACGCCGGCCGACCTCGACGAAAGGCAGCACCCATGGGCAGCGACGCCAACCAGCACGAGCACGACCGGTCGAGCACGGGCGGCCCCACCTCGGGTGAGGACGGCTCGTACGTCGACGACGACCTCGACGGCGGTGCCCGGACGCGCGGGCCGCACGACGGCGAGGCCGACGGCACCTACACCGAGGAAGCCGGCACGAGCGAGGGCGACGGCTCGTACGTCGACGCCGAGGTGCCCGACGAACCCGCCGTCGACGGCGGACCCCACGACGGTGAACCCGACGGGTCGTTCACGCAGAGCGACGTCGACGGCGGCCGCTGAACGAGGCCCCGACGCCACGCGCCGAACGGCCCGGCCCCGAGGGGTGCCGGGCCGTTCGGCGCGTGGCGTCCGGGCGACCGCCCCCCGGGGTACGGTCGTCTGAGGGAGGAACACTTACATGACCAAGCGAATCGTAATTCTCGGCGGCGGTTCCGCCGGGCTCACCACTGCACTCGAACTGCAGAAGCGACACCCACCCCAGGCGGCGAGCATCACGCTCGTCGACCAGGCCCCGTACTTCACCTACCAGCCGTTCTTGCCCGAGGTCGCCGGCGGGCACATCGCCGCACGCGACGTCACCGTGCCGCTGCGCAAGACGCTGAAGCGCACCAAGGTCGTCGAAGCGTCCGTCACCGGGCTCGACAGCGAGGCCAAGAAGGTGACCGTGACGAGCGCGGACGGTGAGGCGAGCGACATCGCCTACGACCAGCTGGTCGTCGCCCTCGGGGCGGTCACCCGGACCTTCCCGACGCCGGGTCTCGCCGAGAACGGCGTCGGCTTCAAGAGCGTCGAAGAGGCCCAGTACGTCCGCGATCGCATCCTCGGCAACATCGCCGAGGCGGCCAGCGTCAAGGACCCTGCCGTTCGTCGCAAGCTCCTCACCGTCGTCTTCGTCGGCGGCGGCTACACCGGTGTCGAGGCCCTCGCCGAGCTGTCCGACGCCGCCAACTCGGCGGTCGACACGTTCCCGAACCTCTCGCGCGACGAACTGCGCTTCGTGCTGGTCGAGGCCCTCGACCGCGTCGCGCCCGAGGTCGGCCCCGAGCTCTCGAAGTGGACCCTGGGGCAGCTGCGTGGCCGCGGCATCGACATTCGCCTCAAGACGACGATGCCTTCGTGCGTCGACGGCGACGTCGTCCTGAGCGACGGCGAGACCATCCCCGCGGGCACGATCGTCTGGACGGCCGGCGTCAAGCCGAACCCGGTCCTCGGCGAGATGGGTCTGCCGCTCGGTCCGAAGGGGCACGTCAACGTCAGCGCGACGCTGCAGGTCCAGACCGAGGACGGCCAGAAGCTCGACGGCGTCTGGGCCCTCGGCGACGGCGCGCAGGTGCCCGACCTCCTGGCCGAGAAGCAGCCGGCGTACTACCCGCCGAACGCGCAGAACGCCGTGCGTCAGGCGGTCACCGTGGCCGACAACGTCATCGCGACCCTCTCGGGCGAGCCCGTCAAGGAGTACCGCCACGAGTCGCTCGGCACCGTCGCGAGCTACGGCATCGGCAAGGGTGCGGCCAGCATGTTCGGCTTGCAGCTGAAGAACGTGCCGGCCTGGCTGGCGCACCGCGGCTACCACCTGTACGCGATGCCGACGCTGAACCGCAAGTTCCGCATCCTGTCGGGTTGGATCACGAACTTCGTCGGCGGCCGCGACACCACTCCGCTGGTGGGGCTCGGCGACCCGCGCGCCGGGTTCCTCAAGGTCACCCCCAAGGTCGACGCCAAGAAGTAGACGCGAGTCCGCGACCGAAGGAGGCGCGTCCCGGGTGACCGGGGCGCGCCTCCTTCGTCGTCGGTGCGGCCCGCGCGCCGTCGTGGCTCCGGTCAGGCGGTGGTGAGGCGTCGCACGGCCTCGCGCACGATCTCGCGCTGCACGGCGGGGTCGAGGACCACACCGGGGTGTGCCTCGCCGAGACCGGGGAGGTTCTGCCAGGCGCGGGCGAGCGACATGACGAGGGCGAAGATGTCGTCGCTGCTCCAGGACACGGTCACGGCCGGGTCGTCACGGAGGCGGTCGAGTTGCGACAGGGCGGCGTCCTGGACGGCGCGCAGGGTGGGGACGGAGGCCTCCCAGTCGTGCTCGCCCTCGAGTCGGGCCCAGGCGATCAGCCGGTTGTGGTCGGGGTGGGCCTGCATGTGGTCGAAGACGGCGAGGGCGAACTCCTCGATGCTCGCGGCGGGGCGCGACGCCGCGTCACCCATCGTCTCGAAGGTGCCGTTCAGCACGGTCGTGAAGAGCGAGCGTTTGTCGCCGAAGTTGGCGTAGAGACGCTCCTTGCTGCACCCTGCCTCGGCGGCGATGCGGTCCACGCGCGCCCCGGCCAGCCCGTGGCGAGAGAACTCGGCGGTCGCGGCCTCGAGGATGGCTCGACGGGTCTCGGCGGCATCGGTTCGCATCGGATCACCGTAGCCGACTTACGAACCAACCAACTAGTAGGTAGGGTGATCCGTCGTCCCCTCAGAGAAACAGGTACCGCAGTGACCACCGTCGCCCCCGCTCCCACCGAGACGCGCTCGTCGCGCCGCTGGTGGGTGCTCGTCATCGTCGCCCTCGCGCAACTCGTCGTCGTCCTCGACGGCACCATCGTCAACATCGCCCTGCCCGACGCCCAGGCCGACCTCGGCCTGAGCGACGAGAACCGCCAGTGGGTCGTCACGGCCTACGCGCTCGCCTTCGGCGCCCTGCTGCTGCTCGGTGGCCGCATCGCCGACTTCTGGGGGCGCAAGCGCACCTTCATCGTCGGCATGGTCGGTTTCGGGGCCGCCTCGGCGTTCGGCGGTCTGGTGCAGACCGGCGGTGAGCTCATCCTCGCCCGTGGCCTCCAGGGCGTGTTCGCCGCCCTGCTCGCCCCCGCGGCCCTCGCCGTGCTCACGACGACCTTCGCATCGGGCCGCGATCGCAACACGGCCTTCGCCGTCTTCGGCGCCATCTCGGGCGCGGGTGCCGCCGTCGGGCTCGTGCTCGGCGGCGTGCTGACCGAGTTCGTCAGCTGGCGCTGGTGCCTGCTGGTCAACGTGCCGATCGTGCTCGTCGCCATCGTCGCCGCCGCCTTCGTGGTGAGCGAGAGCCGGGCCGAGGGGCGCAACCGCCTCGACGTCGTCGGGACGGTCGTCGTCGCCGCCGGGCTCGCGAGCCTCGTCTACGGTTTCACGCGGGCCGAGGACGGCTGGGGTTCCGCCGTCGTCATCGGGTTCATCGCCCTGGGGGCCGGGCTGCTGGTCCTGTTCGTCCTCGTCGAGCGACGGAGCGACCACCCGCTGCTGCCCATGCGCGTGCTCGCCGACCGCGTCCGGGGCGGCGCATTCCTGGTGCAGTTGATCGTCGGGAGCGTCATGATCGGCGCCCTGCTCTACCTCACCTTCCACCTTCAGATCGTGCTCGGTTTCGGTCCGCTCGAGGCGGGGCTCGCCAGCCTGCCGATGACGCTCGTGATCATGGTCTGCGCTCCCCTGCTGACGAAGCTGCTGCCGGTCGTCGGGCCCCGCCCGATGATGATCGTCGGGCCGCTCGTCGCCGGGGCGGGGCTGCTCTGGCTCGCCACGCAGATCACGGCCGACGGTTCGTACGCGGTTCAGGTGCTGCCGGCCCTGCTCGTCATGGGCGTCGGACTCGCCGGGGTCTTCGTGCCCATGCAGAACCTGGCGCTCAGCCGGGTCGAAGCGCACGACGCCGGAGCGGCGAGCGCGACCTCGAACGCCATGATGCAGATCGGCGGATCGATCGGTCTCGCCGTCTTCACCAACCTCTATGCCGGTGCGGTCGCGTCGTCGACGTCCACCGTGAACGGTCCGCTCGGTGCGCTCGTCGACGGCTACTCGGCGGCCTTCCTGGCCGCCGCGATCGCCATGTTGCTGGCCGCACCGATCTCGTTCTTCCTCATCCGCGGACGCAAGGAGGACCTGCTGCCCACCGAGGCACCCGTCCACCTCGGCTGATCAGGCGGGGGTCTAGGCGGCGGCGGTGGTCCGGGGCAGCCGGATCGCCGCGCCGGACGCCACCGCCAGCAGGACGGCCGCCACACCGAACGCCGCGGGATACGAGACCGTGTCGACCAGCAGTCCGGCGACGAGCGGCCCGGCGATCGCCCCCACATCCGAGCACATCGAGAAGATCGCGACCGGGCGGCCGCCTCGGGCGCCCGCGGCGTCACCGACGAGCGCCGCCGGTGCCGTGCCCATGAACGCGGTGGCCACGCCGTAGACGCAGAGCAGCGCGCCGAGGGTCCAGACGTCCGCCGCGAAGGCGACCGCGAACAAGGTCACGGCGGCGACCGCGAAGGCTCCGATCACGGCCGGTCGGCGGCCGACCGTGTCGACGAAACGCGCGGCGGGTGCCAGGGCGATGGTCTGGGCCACCGCCGAGGCCGCGAAGAGCAGGCCGGTCCACGCGGTGGGCCCCCGGAGCACCTCGACCACCAGCACGGGCACCAGGGCGCTCCGGACACCGAGCGACGACCAGCCCTGGGCGAAGTTGGCCACGCAGGCGGTGCGGAACCGCACGTCGCGGAGGACGACCCCGAGGGGCACCGGAGGCGCGGCGGCGGTCGTCGACGAGTGCTGCGGCGCCCGGCGCAACAGCACGACGCCCACCAGACCGGCCACGGAGAGCGTGCCCGCGTAGAAGAAGAACGGCGCGGTCAGCGAGATGGTGGCGAGCAGTCCGCCGAGGGCCGGCCCCGCCATGCCGCCCACGAGGAACCCGCCCTGGTAGAAGCCCACGGCTCGGGCCCGCAGCGACGGGTCGCTCGCCCCGAGCAACAACGTCATGGCCGCGATGCTGAACATGGCGGAACCGACGCCGCCCACCCCGCGGAGCAGCAGGAGCTGCGGGTAGGTCTCGGCCAGTCCGGCGAGCCCGCTCGACAACGCCACGATGCCGATCCCCGCCGAGAGCACGACCCGCTCGCCCATCAGGTCGATCAGCCGGCCGACGAAGGGGCTCGCGACGAGGCGCATGAGGGCGAAGGCCGACAGGACGGCCCCCACCAAGGCGTGGTCGACGCCGAAGCTCCGGGCGTAGACCGGCAGCACCGGCACGACCACCCCGAAGCCGACCATGACGAAGAAGGCGATGACCCCGAGCACGTACACGTCGCGGGTGAGGCGGGGACGGTCGGCGTCGACGACGCGGGGGCGGAACGGGAGCACCGACACAGGCTACGGGGCGTGGAGTGTGACGCCGTGTGTCATGACCGACGACGGCACGCGCTCCGCCCGTGAGGATGGCCTCATGACTCGACGAATCCGGTTCAACGCCTTCGACATGAACTGCGTGGGGCACCAGTCCCCCGGTCTCTGGCGTCACCCCGACGACCGCTCGGCCGACTACACGAAGCTGAGCTACTGGACCTCCCTCGCGCGCCTCCTCGAGAAGGGCGTGTTCGACGGCCTCTTCATCGCCGACGTGCTCGGCACCTACGACGTCTACGGCGGCAACCACGACGCGGCGCTGCGCAACGGCACCCAGACGCCGGTCGGCGACCCCGTCCTGCTCGTCTCGGCGATGGCCGCCGCGACCGAACACCTCGGCTTCGGCATCACGGCCGGCACGGCCTACGAGCACCCCTACCCGTTCGCCCGGCGCATGTCGACGCTCGACCACCTGACCGACGGGCGGGTGGGCTGGAACGTGGTCACCGGGTACCTGCCGAGCGCCGCCCGCAACATGGGCGCCGACGACCAGCTCGACCACGACGCCCGCTACGACCAGGCGGACGAGTACCTCGAGGTGCTCTACAAGCTCTGGGAGGGTTCGTGGGAGGACGACGCGGTCGTGCGCGACCGCGAATCGGGAGTCTTCACCGACCCGACCAAGGTCCACGAGATCGCCCACGACGGCACGTACTACAAGGTGCCCGGCATCCACATCGCCGAGCCCAGCCCGCAACGCACCCCGGTCATCTACCAGGCGGGCGCCTCGCCGCGGGGCATCCGTTTCGCCGCAGGCAACGCCGAGTCGATCTTCGTAGCCGCCCCGACCAAGGAGCGCCTCGCCGCGACCGTCGGCAAGATCCGGGACGCCCTCGAGGCCGCCGGACGCGACCGTTACTCGGCGCGCATCTACACGCTGCTGACCGTCATCACGGACGCCACCCCGGAGGCCGCCCGGGCGAAGCACGAGGAGTACCGGCGTTACGCCTCCCACGAGGGTGCCCTGACGCTCATGTCGGGCTGGATGGGCGTGGACCTGTCGACGTACTCCCTCGACGACCCCGTCGGCGACGTCGAGAGCAACGCGATCCAGTCCGCCTTGGCCAACTTCCAGGCGCAGGAGGGTGACACGGGCAAGGAGTGGACCATCCGTGACATCGCCGAGGCGGCCGGCATCGGTGGACTCGGCCCGCGCATCGTCGGGTCCGGGGAGGAGATCGCCGACCAGCTCCAGGAGTGGGTCGCCGAGACCGACGTCGACGGGTTCAACCTCGCGTACGCGATCACGCCCGGTACCTTCGAGGACGTCGTCGAGCACGTGATCCCCGTGCTGCAGGCCCGGGGCGTCTACCCCACCGAGTATGAGACGGGCTCCCTGAGGCACAAGCTGTTCGGCCGCGGCGACCGGCTGCCGGCCGAACACCACGGGGCACGGTACAAGGTGTCGTCGGCGGCCACGACGGCCTGAGGAAAGCCGAGGCGCAAGAATCTGACGATCGTTACAACGGCGTGTCGGTGAAAACCGACACGCCGTTCTCATCTGCGTTTCTGTCGACGCGATCAGATAACGACACGGGACGATCGACCCCGTTGAGGGGTGGTCGGTGGCATGACGACGTGGGGTGGCCGTGGTTAGTGTGGACGCCGGTCGCCTCTCGGGGAAGCGGCAATTCGGACTGGTGGTCGTTGCTGCTGATGAGGAGATGGTCTGCGTGGCGTGGGATTTCGTGGTGGACCGGTGGAGCCAGATCTGGTTCGCCTCGTGGCAGCATTTCTCGCTCGTGGTGCAGTGCCTCGTGCTGGCCGTCGTCATCTCGGTCGGCCTCGCGGCCGTCGTCCACCGCAGCCCCCGGCTCTATGCGCTGGCGAACGGCGTCTCCGCCGTGGGGCTGACCCTGCCCTCGTTCGCCCTGGTCGGGCTGCTGATCCCCTTCGCCGGCTTCGGCGTCGCGCCGTCCGTCATCGTCGTCACGTTCTTCGCCGCCCTCCCGATCCTCCGCAACGCCGTGGTCGGCCTCCACGAGGTCGACGGGTCGCTCGTCGAATCGGCGCAAGGCATCGGCATGGGCCGGTTCCGCACCTTGGCCACCGTTCAGATGCCTCTCGCCTGGCCCGTCATCCTCACCGGGGTGCGCGTCTCCGCCCAGATGGTGATGGGCATCGCCGCCGTCGCGGCCTACGCGTTGGGCCCGGGCCTCGGCGGCTTCATCTTCTCGGGCCTGTCCCGACTCGGCGGGGCGAACGCCCTCGCCTCCGTGGTCACGGGGGTGGTGGGCGTCGTCCTGCTCGCCCTCGTCCTCGACCTCCTCCTCGTCGGCCTCGGCCGCCTGACCATCTCGAGAGGCATCCGTGTCCAGAATTGACCCCACCCGCCCCTCCTCGTCCCCCTCGGACGAGGTCTCGGGCCGGAGCATCACCCTTGACCAGGTGACCAAGCGCTACCCGGGCCAGGCGAGGCCGGCCGTCGACGGAATCACCCTCGAGATCCCGGCCGGCAAGATCGTCATGCTCGTCGGCCCGTCGGGATGTGGCAAGACCACGACCCTGAAGATGATCAACCGGCTGATCGAACCGACCGAGGGTCGCATCGTCCTCGGCGACGACGACGTCACCGCGATCGACGGCGACGATCTACGGCGGCGCATCGGTTACGTGATCCAGGCGGGCGGTCTGTTCCCGCACATGAGCGTCGCGGCCAACATCGCGATCGTGCCGAAGATGCTCGGCTGGTCGAAGGAGCGCATCGCCGCCCGCGTCGACGAACTGCTCGAACTCGTGTCGCTCGATCCGGCCACGTACCGCGACCGCTACCCCCGCGAGCTGTCCGGCGGTCAGCAGCAGCGCGTCGGCGTCGCCAGGGCCCTCGCCGCCGATCCGCCCGTGCTGCTCATGGACGAGCCCTTCGGCGCAGTCGACCCGATCACCCGCCAGCGGCTGCAGGACGAGCTGATCAACATCCAGCACGAGCTGCAGAAGACCATCGTCATCGTCACACACGACTTCGACGAGGCCGTCAAGCTCGGTGACTGGATCGTCATCTTCTCGGAGGGCGCTCGGATCGTCCAGTACGACACCCCCGAGCGCATCCTCGCCGAGCCGGCGAACGAGTTCGTCGAGAACTTCATCGGGTCGGGGGCCGGTCTCAAGCAGCTGACGTTGACACGCGTCCGAGACGTCGACCTCGCCGAGGCCGTCGTCGCCCGGTCCGGCGAGGACGCCGCCGACGTCCTGTCCCGGGTCGAGGCGGCCGGCCACGGCCACGCCGTCGTCGTCGACGAACGCGAGCGGCCGATCTCGTGGCCCTCGCGCCGCCAGCTCGGCCGTCTCGACGTGCTGGGCTCGACGCCGGACGCCGACCTCCCCGTCATCGGCAGCGGGGCGACGCTCAACGACGCGCTCGACACCATGCTCGTCTCGAGCGCGGGAGCCGCTCTGGTCACGGGCCGGCGTGACGCCTTCATCGGCGTCATCACCGTCGAGGTCGTCATGGAGGCCATCACCCGAGCGCGCGCGTCAGCCGCGGAAGCACAGCACGACGCCCCGGTGGGCACCAACACGGGCTCGTTCGACGTCGTGCCCGGGGCCCCGGCCGACGAGGGCGCGGCATGACCGCCACGGTCGCCCCGACCTCCGTCGAGGGTGCTTCCGCCGATCCACGCAGGGCTCGCCCGGCGTGGCTCGGCCTGCTCGTGCAGCCGGTGGCCGTGCTCGTGGTCTTCGCGGCCTTCGTCGTGTGGCTCACGACGGCCGACCTGACGACGGCGGAACGGACCACCCTGAATCCCTCCGATCTTCTCGCGTACACGGGTGAGCACCTCGCGCTCACTTTCGTGTCGGCGGCCATCGTGCTCGTGCTGGCCATCCCCCTCGGGGTGCTGCTCACGCGGCGGCCCTTCGTACGCATCAGCGGCCCCGTCCTGGTGCTGGCGAACTTCGGCCAGGCCGCTCCGGCCATCGGTCTCATCGTGCTGCTGGCCTTCTGGCTGGGCTTCACCTTCTGGGCCGCCGTCGTCGCGCTCGTCCTCTACGCGGCGCTCCCGGTGCTTCGCAACACCATGATCGGTCTGCAGAGCGTCGACGCCCGCCTCGTCGAGGCGGGCCGTGGCATGGGTATGAGCGCGTCGTCGGTGTTGTTCAAGGTCGAACTGCCGTTGGCCGTGCCGGTCATGCTCTCAGGCATCCGGACGGCGCTGGTGCTGCTCGTCGGATCGGCGGCTCTCGCCACCTTCATCGGCGCAGGCGGGCTGGGGCTGCTCATCACCACGGGGGTCAATCTCTTCCTCCCTCGCGTCCTGGTCTCCGGGGCCCTGCTGATCGCCTTGCTCGCCCTCGTGATCGACTGGCTGGGCCGCGTCGTCGAACACATCGCCCGCCCGAAGGGACTCCGCGCATGACCACCTCCCGCCTTCCCCGCCGACTGCGGCGCACCTCCTCGTCCCTCGCCGTCGTCGCGGCGGCGACGCTCGCGCTGAGCGGATGCGGCCTGCAACCGGCCACCGCCTTCGTGCCCGCGGTGGCACCCGGTTCGATCCGCGCCATCGAGGGGCTTCCTGACGACGCGGCCATCACCGTGACGGCGAAGAACTTCACCGAGCAGCTCATCCTCGGCAAGATCGCGGTGCTCGCCGCGCAAGCAGCGGGCTTCGAGGTGACGGACATGACGAACGTGCCGGGGTCGGTCGCGGTACGACAGCTGATGCTCGACGGCACGGCCGACATGACCTACGAGTACACCGGCACCGCATGGTTGACCTACCTCGCCGAGGCAGAGGGCATCCCCGACCAGCAGGAACAGTACGAGGCCGTCCGCGACGCCGACGCCCGCAACGGATTGACCTGGCTCGAGCCGGCGCCGCTCAACAACACGTACGCCATGGCCGTTCGAGCGGAGGCCGTACCCGAGCTGGGAGACATCACGTCGCTCTCACAGGTCGCCGACCTGCCCGTCGAGCAGCGCACCTTCTGTGTCGAGGCCGAGTTCAACTCGCGGGCAGACGGCTTCGCCCCCATGCTCGCGGCCTACGGTCTCGAGCTCGGCGCGGCCGACGGCGTGCCGACGAGCAACGTGAGCATCCTCGACACGGGCACGGTCTACACCGCGACCGACCGGGGTAGCTGCAACTTCGGCGAGGTCTTCACGACCGACGGCCGGATCGACTCCCTCGACCTCGATGTGCTCGAGGACGACCTCGGGTTCTTCCCGGCCTACAACGCGGCTCCGGTGCTGTCGTCGGCCACGCTGGAGCAGTACCCGCAGCTCGCCGAGGTGTACGACGAGATCTCACCCGCTCTCACCGACACCGAGATGCGCCGACTCAACCTGGCGGTCGACGTCGAGGGCGAGGAACCGGCCGACGTGGCTTTCGACTGGATGATCGAACAGGGATTCGTCACCCGTCCGTGACGCGCCGACGAGGGTGATTGTGACGGGTGATGCGCCCCCCGGCCGACCGGCCGGGGGGCGTTGTCCGTCTGTACCCCACTGGCGTCGACCTGGGGGGCGCGCCCGCGAGATGAACGACATGTGTCGGGTCCGTGAACGCCGAGCACCCGTATGCCTCCGGTAATGACGACAGGTTCAAAGAACCTCCTGGCCAGGGATTTCCCTTACGGCGCCCATGTGCTCGCCCGTTGCTCGGCACAGGACACACCGAACACACGGGATTCACGGCGTCTTGTCACCCCCGCACGGGTGACAGGACGGGGGGTCGGGGTCACCCGTTCGGGTGTCGGCAACAGGGGGGACAAGGACGCCCCCGAACGGGGGGTCTTGATAGACTCCTGTGTCGGGTGCCCCCCGAACTAGAGTCACACCATCCTCCTGGACGACCCGAAATCGCCAGGAACCGAGAAACCCGACCCTCTCCCGGGGAGCCCGCTCCCTTCACCGCACCGACCCGAACCGTGCGTCGAGCAGACCCGCTGCCCGGCGTGCCCGTCGCCGCCCCGCCGACGTCCGCACCCTCGTGACGTCCGTGCTCCGGCGCGACGCCTGGGCGGTCGATCGAACCCGAATCTCGATCGACCGCCCGCCACCGCCCCGTCGTCACCAGCGACGTGGGCGTGCCGTCGCCTACCCGAACCCGAGACCCGATGTCCAGCACGCAGAGCGAACTCCGCTCAGTCCTGGTCGGACCGTCGTCCCCCCGACGGATCGACCTCCCGATCGACCTGCCCGCGTCCGACGCGACCCCCGTCGTGCCCACGCCGGCCCACGACGCCGAGTCCGGCGCGGCCTGGGCGCGGCGCTACCGCCGCCGGCTCCGTCTCGTCGACACGGTCGTCCTGACCCTGAGCATCGTCGGCGCCGTCGCCGTGGATGCCGCGCGGGCCATCGCCGCCGGACGGGGATCGGACGCCTCCACCCTGGTCGAGTCGATCGGCTCACCGTGGCTGCCCGTCGTCGTGGGACTGGTCTGGACCCTGTGCCTGACGCTGCACCGCACCCGCGACCTCGCCGTCGTCGGCAGCGGCGTCGTCGAGTACAAGCGCCTGCTGACGGCCAGCGTCTGGGCATTCGCCGTCGTGGCCATCGGGTTCGCCTCGGTCGGTCACATCGGTGGTGAGGGCTACTTCCTCGTGGCCCTGCCCGTCGGCGCAGCGGGCCTGGTCGTCGGCCGATGGACGATGCGGCGCTGGCTCGAGCAGCAGCGAGCGAAGGGGCACTACCTGTCCCGGGCGGTCATCGTCGGGTCGCGGGACGACATCGCCGACGTCGTGCGTCGCATCGACAAGACGAGCGGCGCCGTCTACGACGTCGTGGGCGCAGCCGTCCCGGACGCCGACCCGCGTGGCATCGTCGTCGGAAGCCGTGTCGTCCCCGTGGTCGCCGACCTCGACGGTGTCCCCCGTGCGGTCTGGCGTCTGGGCGCGGAGAGCGTCATCGTCGCCGGCGAGCCGGGTCGGGGCCGGGAATACCTCCGAGACCTCGGCTGGTCGCTCGAAGGACGTGCCACCGAGCTCGTCATCGCGTCGCGGCTGACGAACGTCGCCGGGCCGCGCATCCACTACCGCCCGGTCGAGGGTCTTCCCCTGATGCACGTCGAACTCCCGCAGTTCGACGGCCCCCGTCATGCCCTCAAGCGCCTGTCCGACCTCGTGCTGGCGTCCGCCGCCCTGATCGTCCTCGCCCCGGTCTTCGCGGTCGTCGCCCTGGCGGTGCGGCTCGACGGCCCGGGCCCCGTGCTCTTCCGTCAGCGGCGGGTCGGCCGTGACGGACGCACCTTCGAGATGCTGAAGTTCCGGTCGATGGTCGTGGACGCCGAGAGCCGACTCGCCGATCTGGCCCAGGCCGACGAGGGCGCCGGCGTCCTCTTCAAGATGAAGTCGGACCCTCGGGTCACCCGCGTCGGGGGCGTCCTGCGCCGCTGGTCGCTCGACGAGTTGCCCCAGCTGTGGAACATCGTCCGGGGCGAGATGAGCGTCGTCGGCCCCCGGCCGCCGCTGCCCCGCGAGGTCGAGGGCTACGAGGACCACGTGCATCGGCGCCTCTACATCAAGCCCGGCCTGACCGGCATGTGGCAGGTGAACGGACGCAGCGACCTCAGCTGGGAGGAAAGCGTCCGCCTCGACCTCTACTACGTCGAGAACTGGTCGCTGACGGTCGACTTCGTCATCATGTGGCGCACCGTGAGGGTGCTCTTCGAACACCGGGGAGCCTATTGAGTCCCCGGAGCAGCATCCGAGATCACCACGGGCCGTTCACGGGCCCGGACCACGCTCACGACGACAGGGGAGAGAGCATGTCCGTCGACATCAGGCACTACCGGGACCGCGAGTCCTCACCGGCGGCGACCACCGCACCGACCACGCGTGACGACGCACGGCCGGCGATCGACCTGCCCGAACTCCCCCGCCGACGGAAGGGATCGCGCCGCAGCCGGGTGCTGCTGGTGCACTCGTCTGACGAGATGTACGGTTCGGACCGCATCGTGGTCGAGGTCGTCGGCGAGCTCGCCGCCCGCGACGACCTCGACGTCACGGTCTGGTTGCCTTCGGACGTCGCGGTCGGGCCGTTGGGGCCGAGGCTCCGTGAACTCGGCGCGCGCGTCGAACGGACGCCTCTGCCGATCCTGCGTCGAACCCGGCTCGGGCCCGTGGGCATCCTCCGCCTGGCCCGCGACGCGGCCCGGACGGCACTCCGCCTGTCGGGACGTCACTTCGACCTGGTCTACTGCGCCACGAGCGCCTGCCTCGTCGTCGCTCCCGTCGCCCGGGCGATGGGCGTCAGCCGTGTCGTCGGACACCTCCAGGAGCCCTGGAGCGACGGAGACCGTCGAGGCCTCCGGCCGTTGGCCCGGGCCTGCACGTCCCTCGTCGCGGTCTCGCAGTCGGTGCTCGACTCGTCCGGCCTGTCGGAGGATTCCCGTGCCGTCGTCGTCCACAACGGCATCTCGGACCGGTCGATCGCCGCGAGCGACCGCGCCGAGGGGCGCGCACCGCAGTACGTCGTCGCGAGCCGGTGGAACGGTCACAAGGGGCACGCCACGCTCCTCACCGCGTGGAACGCGGCGGGTTGCCCCGGTCAGCTCGTCGTCCTGGGCGGGCCCCCGGCCGTCGGTTCCTCCGTCGACGTGCCCGGTCTCGTCGCCGCGATCGTCTCGCGTCCCGAGACCGTCACCGTCGTGGGTGAGGTCGCCGATGCGTCGCCGTACCTCCGCGATGCCGACGCGGTGATCCTGCCGACCGACACCCTCGAGGGGTTCGGACTCGTCACGCTCGAGGCGTTCAGCCAAGGACGCCCCGTCATCGCCAGCCGGTCCGGCGGACCCGAGGAAGTCGTCGACGAGGGGCGCACGGGGTGGCTCTTCGACCGTCGCGACGTCGACGGCCTGTCGGCGATCCTGTCGTCGATGGACGTCCCCACCCTCGCCGTCGCCGGGCGTCACGCCCGCGAGGCGTACCTGCAGCGGTTCACGCCGGAGCGCATGCGCCGCCGAATCGGAGCGGTCGTCACCCGCGAACTGCACACGGCCGACGTCGACTCGCTGGCGGTGGCCTCGTGAGCGACCGCACGACCACCGCCGAGGCGACCTCCGCCCGCCCCTCCGTGCCCCGAGCCGTGCGACCCGCCCTGAGGGCCCTCGCGTCGGCCCAGAAGCCGTCGACGGGTGCACCCGCGTACTCCCGGTTCGTCAACCGCCGCCTCGGTCGGTGGGCCGCCGCGGTGGCCTACACGGTGGGCGCGACGCCGAACCAGGTCACCGCGGTGAGCGCGGCCTGCACCTTCGCGGGGATCGCCGTCCTCGCCTTCGCTCCGTCGGGCGTCGGCACGGCCCTGGCCGTCGTCCTGCTCCTCGTCGTGGGGTACGCCCTCGACTCGGCTGACGGGCAGCTCGCCCGACTCCGCGGCGGTGGAAGCCCCGCGGGCGAATGGCTCGACCACGTCATCGACGCGACGAAGATCGCCGTTCTGCACCTGGCGGTCTTCGCTTCCTGGCTACGCGAACCGGACGGCCGTGAGGCCCTGCTGGCCGCGCCGCTCGTCTACCAGGTCGTGGCGACGGTGGCGTTCTTCGCCATCGTCCTGACGGACCAGCTCCGCCGCGCGGAAGCGGCCCGGACGGGCGTCGCCGCGCCCGTGGGCCGTCGGACGGGTCTCCTCTATTCCCTGGCCGTCGTCCCGACCGACTACGGCCTGTTGTGCCTCGCGTTCGTCCTGCTGGCCTGGCCGCCGGCGTTCACCGTCGTCTACCTCGCCCTCCTCGTCGCCAACGCCGGTTACCTCGTTCTCGCGCTGCCGAAGTGGTTCCGGGAGCTCACGTCCATGACGTCCTCGCCGGTCGGGCCGAGGCCGTGAGCCGCGACGGCGCTCCGGCCCGTCGTGCCCTCGTCGGCGGGTTCGGTCGGGCCGTGTCGCGTCATGCCGGTCTCGTCGGTGTGGCGGCCCTCCTCGGTGTGGCCGCCGGCGTCGGCGCGTCGCAGTTGGCGTCCGAGGCCTGGCACGCCGAGGCCACCCTGCTCGTCCGGGTCGACTCCCCGGGGTCGGGTCTCGCCGCTCGCGGGCAGTTCGCCCAGCAGCGCGTGGCGTCCTACGCCGAACTCGGCACGAGCCCTGAGGTCCTCGGCCCGGTCGCGGCGGATCTCGGTGTGACCGTCGACGAGCTCGCCGAGCGCGTGTCGGTGGTCAATCCGGGCGGCACCGCCGTCCTGAGGGTCGGGTCTGCGGCCGGCACACCCGACGGAGCGGCCTCGCTGGCCGACGACGTCGCCGAGAGTCTCTCGACAGTCGTCGACCGCGTCGAGTCGCAGGCCGGTACGGGCGGTCAGACAGTCGCCCTCGACCTCACCTCGCCGGCGGCCGTGCCGACGTCGCCCGACGAACCGGGGCTCGCCCTCACGGTGCTCACGGGACTCCTCGCCGGCCTGGCGGTGGGTCTCGCGGCGGCTGTCGTCCTGTCTCGTGCCCGGCCGACGGTCGACACCGTCGACGACGTCCGCCGCATCACGGGGCTTCCGGTCGTGGGACAACTTCCTGGCTCCCTGCGGCACGTCGACGACCCGGTCACCGGGGCCTCGTCCGCCCGCACCCGGACCGCCCTGCGTGAGGTCGTCCAGAACACGCGGGCCCTCCACGGTGGCTCGCTCCCCGCGACGCTCCTGCTGGCACGCACGGACTCGGTCCGCGAGGCGGTCGGTGTCGACGGCGGTCTCGCGCGCGCCGTCGTCGAGCTCGGCGCCACCTGCGCCCTGGTCCAGTCCGACTTCGACACCCGTACCCTCTCCCGCCCGTCGACGGTGCCCGTCGGCGCCGTGCCCGAGGAAGTCGAGGCCGATCGACACGGATACGACCGCGTGCCGGTGCCCGACGGAGTCGTGGCATCGTCCCGTCACCTGGTCCGCTCCGGGACGCATGCGTTCTTCGCCGCGCTCCGGGAGGACTACGAGGTGTCGGTCGTCCAGGCCTCGAGCGACTCCCACCCGCTCGCGCTCCGGAGCGTGACCGACGAGGTCGACGCGGTGCTCGTCGTCGTCCGATCCGGTGTCACGACCGTCGAGTCGCTCCGGAGCCTCAGCGCCGAACTGCTCAGCCTCGACGTGGAGCCCCTCGGCGTCGTGCTGACCGGTGTCCCCCCGTGGCGCCGAGTGCTCGTGCGAGGAACCTGGCAGGACGACGACGTCCGTCGTCCCGCCGAGGAGGCCGCACCGACCTTCAGCATCGCCGACCTCGTCGACCACGCGGCCGCCGTGGGCGGACCCCGGGGTCTCCCCGAACCCGCCCGCGGCCGACGTCGGCCCGGTGCCCTGTCATGACCACACCCGAGCACCACCCCGACGAGAGGACCACACCCGTGGACGTCATCCCCACCCCCGCCCTGGGCCTCGGCCTCGATCCCGTCGAGGTCACGAGGGGACGAGGAGGCGCGGGCCGGGTCGGTTACGCCGCCGGCGCCTTCGACCTGTTCCACATCGGTCACCTGAACCTGCTCCGGCACGCCTCGGCGCAGTGCGACCACCTCATCGCGGGGGTCGTGTCCGACGAGATGCTGCAGGTGACCAAGGGGATCTCGCCTGTCGTCCCGCTCGCCGAGCGGCTGGAGATCGTCCGTCATATCGACGTCGTGGACGGTGTCCACGCCGAGACCGTGCCCGACAAGATGGATGTCTGGCGTGAGTTGCGCTTCGACGTGTTCTTCAAGGGCGACGACTGGCGGGGCACCGAGAAGGGCATGCGGCTCGAACGCGAGTTCGGGGCGGTCGGTGTCGAGGTCGTCTACTTCCCTTACACCATGAGCACCTCCAGCACGGTCCTCCGCCGGGCCCTCCGTGCCCTGTCGGGCACCCCGGGCCACGGGACCGAGGCGGCTGCCGTCGGGGACTCCGTCCGGCTCCAGGGCTGACCGGTCCTCCCCAGCCCGAGACGGTGCGGGCGTCGTCGAACGGCGCTGGGGACAACCTCGTCGAGGGCACGTCGGCCCGCGAAGCTCGACCCATGACAGTCGCTTCCACCCTCGATGCCCCCCTGACCCGTCCCTCGCTGGACGCAACCGACGGGCACGACGACGCCTCCGTTCCGCGGATCTCCGACCCGCATGAGCCTGTGCACGATGTCCCCGAGCTCGTCCGACACGTCGAGGCCATCGTCCCGACGGCGGTCCGCCGCCAGCTCTGGACGCTGTTCTTCGACGCCGACGACATCGCCCTGCCGCTCATGGTGCCGCTCGAGGGAATCCCCGAGATGCCCGACGGCACCGCCCTCGACCGTTACGGTGACGCCCTGGCGGTCGTCGCCAGCGAGTTCGGCGCCGCCTCCGTGGCATTCGTCCTCGAGCGGGTAGGGGCCGCATCGCCCCGCATCTCGGACCGTCTCTGGGGCGAGGGACTCGCGGTGCTCGGCCGAGGCCGACCGTTCGACGTCCGACCGGTGTTGCTGTGCTCCGACGAGGGCGTGTCGGTGCTCGACCCCAGCGGTGACCGAGGACGCCCGGCCGGCGGGCGTCAGGCGTCCTCGAGTCCCGTCCGCCGTGCCGACATCGTGCGTCTCCCCTGATTCTGCTCGCGGTCGATCAACCGCCACCAGGCCGTCTCGGCGAGCTCCGGGGACGTGTAGACGCCCAGTCGCACCGGTTCGTCGTCGGTCGAACTCCACCGGCTGAGGCGATAGCCGCCGCCGAAGCGTTCGACGACCGCTTCGGGCGCGCCTTCGGGGTGGGCGCGAACGGTCCACCGATCGGACACGGTCTCGTCGAGCATCGGGCGATCGTACCGGGTCAGGCACGCTGGCCGAGGCGTCCACGCAGCACGTCGATGCGCTTCTGTATCTGCTCGGTGCTGGCCTGGGCCACCGACGGTCCACCGCTGATGCGCCTGAGATCGGCGTGGATCAGCCCGTGCGGCTCGTTCGAGTGCCGCGACCAGATCGATACAAGCCGGCTGAGTTCTTGGCGTTGTTCTTTGATGGTCTGGTACAGCGGCCGGGCTTCGGCGGGCGGAGCCGTGGTGGGCATTCCCGTCTTGGGTGCGCGTCGAGCCTGGGTGGCCTGCCGCTGCCGCAGCAGGTCGCGCACCTGATCGGGCTCGAGCAGCCCGGGGATGCCGATGAAGTCGAGTTCTTCGAGGCTGCCGATCTCGCCACCGGTGCCGAACTCGCCGCCGTCGTAGAGCACGCGGTCGAACGAGGCCTGGGAGTCGAGCGCCTCGAACGGCTGCTGCTCGAGCAGGCTCGAGGCCTTCTCTTCGCGGTTGGCGGCGGCCATCATGTCCTCTTCGGGTGCGAAGAGGCCGTCGTCGGCGTCCGTGGGCCGGTCGAGTGCGTGGTCACGCTGAAGCTCGAGCTGGTTGGCGAGTGCCATCAGGCTGGGCACGCTCGGCAGGAAGATCGAGGCGGTCTCACCTCGTCGCCGGGCGCGGACGAACCGACCGACGACCTGGGCGAAGAAGAGCGGCGTAGACGCCGACGTCGCATATACGCCGACGGCCAGTCGGGGGACGTCGACGCCTTCCGAGACCATGCGCACGGCGACCATCCAGCGGCTGTCGCCCTCGGAGAAGGCCTGGATGCGGTCGGACGCCGCCTTCTCGTCACTGAGGACGACGGTCGGCCGCTCGCCCGTGATCTTCTGGAGGACTGCCGCATACTGGCGAGCCGCGGTGTGATCGGTGGCGATGACGAGCCCGCCCGCGTCGGGGACGCCCCGGCGCACCTCGGTGAGCCGCTTGTCGGCCGCGGACAGGACGGCCGGGATCCAGTCACCCTGGGGCGACAGCGCCGTGCGCCAGGCCTGGGCCGTGATGTCTTTCGTCACCGCCTCGCCGAGGGACGCGCTCATCTCGTCGCCCATTCGGGTTCGCCAGCGCATCTGACCGGCGTACGCCATGAACAGCACCGGTCGCACGACGCCGTCGGCGAGTGCCCGACCGTAGCCGTACGCGTAGTCCGCTCTCGAGGTGCGGATGCCGTGTTCGTCGGGGGCGTATTGGACGAACGGAATCGGGGCCGTGTCGGACCGGAACGGAGTACCCGTGAGCGAGAGCCGACGGGTGGCGCCAGAGTAGGCCTCGCGGATGCCGTCGCCCCAGCTGAGAGCGTCGCCCCCGTGGTGGACCTCGTCGAGGATGACGAGGGTTCGGCCCGCCGCGGTGATGGCCTTGTGGACCTCTGGCTTCATCCCGACCTGGGCGTAGGTCACGGCGATGCCGTGGTAATGCCGGCCGAAGGTGCCGTCGGCGTTCTTGAACATGGGGTCGAGTCGGAGGTTGACGCGGTCGGCCGCGTCCGCCCACTGGCGCTTGAGGTGCTCGGTGGGGGCGACGACGACGACCCGATCGACCTCGCCACGGGACAGGAGCTCGGTGGCCAGGCGGAGGGCGAACGTGGTCTTGCCGGCACCCGGCGTCGCCGCTGCGAGGAAGTCCCTGGGCGAGGTCGAGAAGTAGAGCTCGAGGGCTTCGGCCTGCCAGGCGCGCAACTTGCTCGCGGTGCCCCAGGCAGCTCGCTCGGGGAACGCGGGTGAAAGATGCTCGGCGGCCGAGTTGCCGGCCGAGACCCCGACCTCGAGTGAGTCGAGTGACGTGCCCTCGAGTGAGTCGAGTGACGTGCCGTCGAGGTGTTGCTCACCCCCGGCGGGGTCGGATGCGTTGGCGGTGCTCACTCGAACCGAGTTTACCCTCGACCGGAGTCGTCGGAGGACGCGGTGCCCGGGGCGGGGCGGGGTGCGCCGGGCCGACGGCGAGAGGCCCCGAGCAACGACGCGGGTGTCAGCATGGCCGACCCGAACTTGGCCCGGAGGGCGTCCATGGTCGACTCGGCCTCGCGCCAGTCGGCGTCGTCGTCCCACAGGCCGAGCGAGTCGCCGCCCGCACCCGGACTCAACTGCTCGACGCGGACGCCCACGAGGCGGATGCGCTCGTGTTGCTTGCCCGTGGCTTCGTAGAGGGACCGGACCTCGTCGTAGATGCGACGTCCGAGGTCGGTCGGGTCGGCGAGCGTACGCGATCGGGTGATGGTGACGAAGTCGGTGGTCCGCAACTTCAGCACGACCGTGCGACCACTGACACCGGCCGCGCGCAGGCGGGTGCCGACCTTGTCGCTGAGGCGGAGCAGCTCGCGGCGGACGACGTCGGGGTCGACGACGTCGCTGGCGAACGTGTTCTCGTTGCCGACGCTCTTCTCGCTCGACTCGGTGTGGACGCCGCGCGGGTCGCGACCCCAGGCCAGATCGTGCAGCTTCGCGCCCGTCGCCGTCCCGACGGCGTGGACGAGCAGGTCGAGAGGCGCCGCCGCGACGTCGCCGACGGTTCTCAGGCCACGGTCGAGCAGCACCTGCTCGGTCTTGCCGCCGACGCCCCAGAGGGCGCTGATCGGCCGGGGGTGCAGGAAGGCCAGGGTGTGACGGTGCGGCACGAGCAGCAGCCCGTCGGGTTTGGCGACGCTCGAGGCGAGTTTGGCGACGAACTTGGTCGACGCGGCACCGATGCTGCAGTGCAGGCCCGTCTCGGCGTGCACCCGCCGTCGCAGCGCCGTCGCGATCTCGTACGGTGAGCCCATCAGGCGGATCGACCCGCTGACGTCGAGGAACGCCTCGTCGATGCCGAGGCGTTCGACCAGCGGCGTGACGTCGTCGAACATCGACATGACGCGCGAGGACCAGTACTGGTACTTCTCGAAGTGCGGCTCAAGCACGATCGCCTGCGGGCAGCGACGCAACGCGATCGACATCGGCATGGCGGAGTTCACGCCGTACTTGCGGGCCTCGTAGGTGGCGGCGGTGACGACCGATCGGTCGGAACGGTGCCCGATGACCACGGGTCGACCGCGCAGTTCGGGGTGGTCGAGCAACTCGACCGACGCGAAGAAGGCGTCCATGTCGACGTGGAAGATCGGCGCGGTCGCGTCGTCGGTCGGCACCGTGGTGACGAGTCGCCCGCTACCGTCCTGTTTGCTCACCGGTGCATCCTCACACGTGCCACCGACATCGGCGTCGCCACGGCACCGGCCCCGGGCGCCCGGCGTCGGACCGACCGGGTGGCCTCGGCCCTCAGGACGCCGGTCCGAGCAGCGCGGAGGCGATGGTGGCGTGTGCCGCGTCGGTGCTCGACGGGTGGAAACGTCCGGCGAGGACGTCGCGTTGCAGGCGCCCGAGCTCGGAGGACGATCGGTAGGACGAGCCCCCGGCGACGGTGACCGCCTGGTCGACCACCGCGCGGGCCGTCTCGGTGGCGCGCGTCTTGAGACCGACCACGAGTCGGGGCCAATCGGAGCCGTGGTCCACCAGGGCGTCCACGTCCCGGGCGACCTGGTCCACCTGGGGCTCGAGCCCGTCGACGGCCAGCCCCGCGTCGGCGACGCGCCACCGGACGACCGGGTCGAGCGCCCGGGACGTTCCCCCGGCGCGTCGAGAGGTCGTCCCGAACGCCGACTCGACGGCGAGCTCGAGGGCCCGGCGTGCGATGCCCCGGTACACGGCGGCGATCGACGTCTCGAAGACGGCGAAGACGGCGAAGACGAGCGGGTCCGCGCTCGGACCGACGGGCAGCCGACGGACGATGCGCGACGCGGGCACCTCGACTCCGTCCAGGCGGGTCGTATGGCTCTGCGTCGCCCGCATGCCGAGGGTGTCCCAGTCGTCCAGCGAGACGTGGCCGGGCTGGTCGCGACGAACGAACCCGTGCACGAGGGCCGGGGCGTCGGGGTCGGTCTCGTCCCGGCCGAAGACGCCGAGGCGAGTCCAGACCGGTGAGAGCGAGGTGAAGACCTTCGTGCCGGTGAACCGGTAGCCGCCGTCTCCCGTGGGCTCGGCCGAGGTCACCGAGTCGAACAGGACGAGGTCGTTGCCGGGCTCGCTGACGCCGAAGGCGAAGACCTCGTCGCGCGCTGCGTCCTCGAGCACCAGGTCGAGCGAGTCGTCGCCCCGCGCGTGCAGGACGGCCGCGCAGCCGGTCCAGACCAGATGCATGTTGATCGCCAGCGCGGTGGCCGGGGCCGCGGTCGCGAGGCGCGACTGCAGGGACGCGACCTGTTCGAGTCCGAGACCCGCGCCTCCTCGCGCCGTCGGGACGAAGGCCCGCAGGTAACCGCGCGCACGGAGCTCGGCCAGGTCGTCGTGCGGGAACGTGTTCTCGCGGTCGTGGCCCGCGGCCCGCTCGCGGAAGCGCTCGAGCAGGTCGTCGGGCAACAGCTCGTCGGGCGACCAGGAGGCGCGGGTCGGGTCGGACGCGGAGGCGGGCTTCGGTGCGGGCACGCGTCGAGAGTAGTTTGGTCGCATGAGTCAGCAACACCCGTGGTCCCGCTACGTCGCCCTCGGCGACTCGTTCACCGAGGGGATCGGCGACCCCGAGGAGCGCTCCCCCGGGGGCCATCGAGGCTGGGCCGACCGAGTCGCCGAGGTGCTGGGCTCGTCGACCGAGGACTTCGCCTACGCCAACCTCGCCGTCCGGGGTCGGCTGCTCGAGCAGATCATCGACGAGCAGTCCGAGGCCGCGCTCGCCCTGCGGCCCGACCTCATCTCGGTCTCGGCCGGTGGCAACGACATCATCCGGCCCGGCACCGATCCCGACGAGGTCGCCGCGGGCTTCGAGGGGCTCGTCGAACGGCTGCGGTCCGACGGGGCCACCGTCGTCGTCTTCACCGGGCCCGACATCGGCCTCACGCCCGTCCTCGGTCGTCTCCGCGGCAAGGTCGCCATCTACAACGAGCACGTGCACGCCATCGCGCTGCGGCACGACGCCGTCGTCGCCGACATGTGGGCGCTGCGTCAACTGGTCGACCCGCGGATGTGGGCGCCCGACCGACTGCACTTCAGCCCGCTCGGTCACCACACCATCGCCCGCATGGTGTTGCAGGCCCTCGCCGTCGAGAACGACCTCGAGCCCTACGTGCCCGAGCCGCTCGAACGACGGCCCTGGCGCAGCGCGCGGGCCGACGACATGGGCTGGGCCCGCGAGTACCTGGTGCCCTGGGTCGTCCGTCGCATCCGGCACCAGTCGTCGGGTGACTTCGTCCAGGCGAAGCGGCCCGACGCCGTCACCATGATCTACCGCGACGAGTCCTGAGCGGTCGGTTCAGAGCACGTCGTCGGGGTGCGTCAGCCGCCACCACGCGCCGGGTTCGGCGATCGTCGCGTCCAGTTCGAGGGGCACGACGTGCCGCTCGCCGTCGACGGTGAAGGTCACGTCACCGACCCGGGTGCCGGCCGAGGCGGGCCCCACGGCGTCGGTCTCGACCGAGGCCTCCACGGTCTCGTCGCCCCAGACGAGGACGCTGGCGTCCTCGGCGGCCACCGCGCGGGCGGCGTCGCCCCAGGGCAGCTCGTAGTCGGCGAAGGCGTCGCCCTGGCTGGTGAGCGTCACGGTCCGGAACCGGTCGGCGACGCTGGCCAGCAGAGCCTGCACGTCGCGGTCGAGCTGGTCGTGGTCGACGCCGCCGAGCATGGCACCCACGACCGTGACCCGCTGCCCGCCGATCGTGTAGTCGGCCGCGAAGAGCAGACAGGCGCCGGCCTCGTCGAGGGTGCCCGTCTTGATGCCCACCACGCCATCGAGTCCGAGCAGTTCGTTGCTGTTGCTGATCTCACCGATGCCGGGCACGGTGGTCGTCGTCGTCGCGACGGCACGGGCCACTTCGGGGTCGGCCAGGGCCAGTCGACCGAGTTCGACGAGGTCGGTGGACGTGCTCGTGTTCTGGGGTGACAACCCGGTCGGCTCGACGAGCGTCGTCGAGGTGAGGCCGTGGTCGGCGAGCCACGACCGGGCGGCGTCGACGAAGGCCTGGTCGCCGCCGAACGCCCACCGGGCGAGCACCTCCGCGTAGTTGTTGGCCGACTCGATCAGCATGACCTCGAGCACCTGTCGCTCGGAGAGCGTCTGACCGGCGGCCATCGGCGCCACCTTGCCGTTCTGCGCGCGGTAGGAGTCGACGAGGGCCGCCTCGGTCGGGCCGAAGGTCAGGGTCGGGCCGTCGCCGCCGTCGAGCGGCTTCTCGTCGAGGACGACGAGGGCCGTGACCACCTTGCTGATGCTCGCGATCGGGCGGGGCTGCTCGTCGCCGCTCGTCGTCAGGCTGTCGTCCCAGCCGATCGCCTCGACCGCCGTCGCACCGTAGGCGGGGAAGGCGAGGTCGGGACTCGCCTCGGCCGGTGCGGTGTACGCGGCGACGTCGGCCGCGGCCGGCGCGAGCGGACTGAGCAGCGCGAGGGGGACGTACCCGCCGACCGCGACGACCAACGCGAGCAGCGCGATCACACCCACGCGCCTCCGGACCACGCCCGGACGTAGACGCCGGTCGACGCCGGTCACCCGGTCGCTCCCGTCCCGCCCGTCGGCACGCGCAGGGCCCAGAGGGCCACGGCCGAGGCGGCGGCCACGTTGAGGCTGTCGACGCCGTGCAGCATCGGGATCGTGACCACCGTGTCGGCGGCCTGCAGGGCGGCACGGCTGAGCCCGTCACCCTCGGTTCCGAGCAGCAGGGCGACCCGGTCGGGAGGCGCGGAGGCGTAGGCATCGAGGGTCACGGCGTCGTCGCTCAGTGCCAGGGCGGCCACGTGGAACCCCGCCTCGCGCAGCAGGGCGGCGCCGGCCGGCCAGTCGGGCAGACGCGTCCACGGCACCTGCAGGACGGTGCCCATGCTGACGCGCACGCTGCGGCGGTACAGCGGGTCGGCGCAGCGGGGGGTGATCAGCACGGCGTCGGCCCCCAAGCCCGCGACGGCCCGGAAGATCGCGCCCACGTTCGTGTGGTCGACGATGTCCTCGAGCACCACGACGCGCCGGGCGCCTTCGAGCACCGACTCGACGGAGGGCAGCTCGGGCCGGTGCATCGCGGCGAGGGCCCCGCGGTGCAGGTGGTAGCCGGTGAGGGTCTCGAGCAGGCCCGCGTCGCCGACGAAGATCTCGCCCTCGTGCTCGGCCACGAGGGGCTCGATGTCGGGCAGCCAGCGGTCGGTCATGAGCACCGAGCGGGGCACGTGGCCCGCCCGGAGCGCCCGCTCGATGACCTTGGTCGACTCGGCGATGTAGAGGCCGCCCTCGGGCTCGGACACGCGCCGCAGGGCGACGTCGGTCAGCCGGTTGTAGTCGGCGAGGGCCTCGTGGTCGAGGTCGGTGATGCGAGTGACGTGCACGGTGCTCCACGGGGGACGGCCCCGGCGGACGGACGACCGCTGGAATCGAATCGGAGGGGGACGCGTTTAGGCTAGCGTCACCGCACCCGAAGGAGCCCCACCCGTGTCGAACGCCCCCACGGCACCCACCGACGAGCAGGCCCTCGAGGCCGCGGTCGAGGCGCTCCGCGGGCGCCGCGTGGCGGTGCTCACCGGGGCCGGTGTCAGTACCGACTCCGGCATCCCCGACTACCGAGGCGAAGGCGCTCCGCCCCGCAACCCGATGACGTTCCAGCAGTTCCTCTCGAGCGAGAGCTACCGCAAGCGCTACTGGGCCGGCAGCCACCTCGGCTGGAAGTCCTTCCGTGCCGCCGGGCCCAACGAGGGGCACCGGGCGCTGGCCCGGCTCGAGGCCGCCGGTGTGACGAACGGCGTCATCACCCAGAACGTCGACAACCTGCACGTGCGCGCCGGATCGCGCCGGGTGGTCGACCTGCACGGCACCGTCGACCGTGTGGTCTGCCTCACCTGCGGGCAGGCCTTCGCCCGCGACATGGTGGCGGCCCGTCTCGCCGCCGAGAACCCGTGGATCGACGAGCCCGACCAGGTGCGGCTCGCCCCCGACGGCGACGTCGAGGTGCACGACATCGACGCCTTCGTCGTCCCGACCTGCACGGTCTGTGGCGGGCTGCTCAAGCCCGACGTGGTCTTCTTCGGCCAGTTCGTCCCCACCGAGCGCTTCGCCGAGGCGCGATCGATGGTCGTCGGGGCCGAGGCACTGCTCGTCGCGGGTTCGTCGTTGGTCGTCAACAGCGGCATCCGCCTGCTCGACCAGGCCACGCGCCGCAAGCTGCCCGTGGTCGTCCTGAACCGGGGCGTCACCAAGGGCGACTCCCGAGCCACGGTTAAGCTGGATGCCGGCACGTCGGAGACCCTGGCGGCCCTGGCCGAGCACCTGGGCGCGTAGCGTCCCGGTCTCCGCCCAACCGGAGGAACGATGACGCTCTTGTACCTGGTCCGCCACGGCGAGACCGACTGGAACCGCGCCCGACGCATCCAGGGCTCGACTGACATCCCCCTGAACGACCTCGGTCGGTCGCAGGCCCGTGAGACCGGTGACCTGCTCGCGCGGCGCCGCTTCGACGCCGTCGTCGCGAGCCCCCTCTCGCGGGCGGCCGAGACCGGGGCGATCATCGCCGCTCGGCTCGGCCTCGCTGCGCCCGAGCTCGCGCCCGAGGTCGCCGAGCGTCGGTACGGCGACGCCGAAGGCCTGACCGGCGAACAGGTCGAGGCACGGTTCCCGCACGGCACCCCGGTGCCCGGTCGCGAGAGCCGCGGGGCCCTCGTCGCCCGGGTGCTGCCCGCCCTCTCCGCGATCGCCACCCGGCACGGCGCCGGCGCGTCCGTGGTCGTGGCGACGCACGGTGCCGTCATCCGGGCGATCGTGAACCACGTAACCCCCGACACCGACGCGCATCTCGGCGTGCCCATCCGCAACGGATCGATCCACTCGTTCGAGTTCGCGGGCGACGCCCTGACCCTGCGCGAGTTCGACGACCCGATCGAGGTCGAGTCCGAGCGCCCCGGCACGTACGCCTTCGAGTACCAGAACGCCCTCGAGCGCGACGCCGCGGACGAGGACTGACCCGCGGGTCAGCGCCCGGCGGTGCGTCGTGCGTGGCGGCCCACCGCGGCGACATCCGCCAACAGGCGCAACAGCACGTCGGCGGAGTCACGCCAGCTGAACCGGGCCGCCTGCTCGATCGACGCGGCCGAGCGCGCCTCCCACTCACCCTCGAGTCGCCGCACGGCCGCCGCGATCGAGGCAGGTGACGACGGGTCGAAGTACAGAGCCGCGTCGCCGCCGATCTCGCGGAAGATCGGGATGTCGCTGACGACGGCGGGCGTCCCGAGCGCCATGCCCTCGACCAGGGGGATGCCGAACCCCTCGGCGCGCGAGGCCGTCACGACGGCGGTCGCACCGAGCAGTGCCTCGCGGTACTCGTCGTCGCTCGCCCCGTCGTGGAAGACCAGCGACCCGGCGGGTGCCAGGGCCGTCAAGGAGGCGCGCTCGGCCTCGGACACCCGGCTCATCAGGTGCAGTCGGTACCCGTCGAGCAACGGCAGTGCCCTGGCCAGGGCGGTCACGTTCTTGTACGGCATGAACGACCCCATGTAGACGAGGTCGCGCCGCTCGGGTGCGGTGCGCGGCTCGACCGCGCCGACCGGATCGGCCGCGTTGTAGACCACCGTCACGGGACGCCGGGTGAGGCGGTGGCGACGCATCTCGTCCCGCGTCGTGCGGCTCACCGTGACGACCGCGTCGGCGCGGTCCAGCAGTACCCGCTGCGGCCACCAGGCCAGGTGGTAGAGCCGCCAGAGCAGCTGGATGGGCAGCGCGAACTCCGGCGGTGGCGTGCGGTTCGTGTAGTAGATCAGGTCGTGCAGCGTCAGCACGAGCGGGTACCGACGCCCGGCCGAGCCCATGGTCTGCATGGGCGACCAGACGACGTCGGGCCGCAGCCGGTTGACCTGCCGGGCCACGAACGGCTCGAGGACGCTCGTGGGCGAGCCGACGAGCAGGTGCGGCTGGTCGGGCAGTTTGTCGAGCTGGCGCCGGTCGCTGACGAGCATCGTCACCTCGTGGCGTTCGGCGAGGGCCGTCACGACGCCGGCGCTGAACCGGCTGATGCCGTCGTGGCGTCCGACGCGGACGTAGCGGCAGTCGACGACGATCCTCATCGGACGAACGCCTCGATCGCTGCGGCGGCCTGACGCGGTTTCTCGTAGTGGATCAGGTGCCCGACCCCCTCGATCACGTCGAGCGTGGCATCGGGGAACAGCGTCTGCAGCCGGTGCTGGGCGGGCAGGGCGGTGATGTCGTCGCGGTCGGCGGCGATCAAGAGGGTGGGCACCGTGACGCGGGCGGCGTACGTGCTCACGTCACTCGACACGGAGGCGCGGAAGGCGTCGAGCACGACCCTCCGGTCGGAGAAACGCGAGAAGAAGCTGTCGTGCTGGTCGTGGATCCAGCGGCGCAGGGCTCGGTCGTGGGTCTTGACCATCGCGAGGCTGGTGAACCTCGTCACGGCCGCGTTCCGCAGCACCTGCTGGCCGGCGCGTTCGGGCAGGGCCGCGCCCGCCCAGTAGTAGAAGACGGCCAGGCGCGTGACCACGCCGCGCGGACCCTGCAGGGCGGGAGCGGCGATCGGGTTGACCAGGATCAACCGGGAGGCGCGGAGTCCGTCGGCCACCGCGGCCGACGTGACGATCGAGCCGAACGAGTGCCCCAGCACCACGACGTCGTCGCCGAGCGAGAGGGTCGCCACGAACGCCGTGAGCCAGTGCGCGTACGCCGCGACGCTGTGCTCGCCGTCCAGCGGGGTCGACTCGCCGAAGCCCGGCAGGTCGGGCATGACCACACGCGCGTGGTCGAGGTGCGCCACGACCGGTTCGAGGCCGTGGTGGTCTCCCCGGAAGCCGTGCACCGCGACGATGGTGACCCGCGCCTCCTGGCCCTCCGGCGGTTCGTAGGTCCAGTACCGGGTCAGGCTGCCTCCGACCTCGACGACGTCGTCGCGCACCGCTCGGACGTCGAGGCGGGCACGGTACGGCGACTTCACGCGGGGGGGTCGGACGATCACCCGCCCGAGTCTACGAGCGACGCGCTCATCGGAGTGCGCGTCCCGGCGTCCACGCCCGTAGGGTGGGCGCGTGAGCTTCACTGCCCCGATCCAGCAGCCCGGACTGACCCTCGACCCCAACTGGCACCGCCGTGCGGTGTTCTACGAGGTGATGGTGCGGTCGTTCGTCGACAGCAACGGCGACGGTGCGGGTGACCTGCAGGGTCTGCTCACCCGCCTCGACTACCTGCAGTGGCTCGGCGTCGACGCCCTGTGGCTGCCGCCGTTCTTCCAGTCGCCGCTGCGCGACGGTGGTTACGACATCCAGGACTACAAGTCGATCCTGCCCGAGTTCGGCACGCTCGACGAGTTCCGCGACCTGGTGACCAAGTCGCACGAGCGCAACATGCGCATCGTGATCGACATGGTGCTGAACCACACGAGCGATCAGCACGAATGGTTCCAGCAGAGCCGCGAGGACCCCGAGGGGCCCTACGGCGATTTCTACGTCTGGCGCGACACCGACGACGAGTACTCGAACATCCGCGTCATCTTCGTCGACACCGAAGAGTCCAACTGGACCTTCGACCCGGTGCGCCGCCAGTTCTTCTTCCACCGCTTCTTCTCGCACCAGCCCGACCTCAACTTCGAGAACCCTGCGGTGCAAGAGGCCGTCTTCGACGTCGTCCGCCATTGGCTGGCGATGGGCGTCGACGGTCTGCGACTCGACGCGATCCCCTACCTGTTCGAGACCGAAGAGGGCAACGGCGAGGGCGAACCGGCGACGCACGACTTCATCAAGCGTCTGCGCGCGATGGTCGACGAGGAGTTCCCCGGGCGGGTCCTCATCGCCGAGGCGAACCAGTGGCCCGCCGAGACGGCGGCGTTCTTCGGCACCGAGGACGAGCCCGAGTGCCACATGGCCTTCGACTTCCCCGTCATGCCCCGCATCTTCTACTCGCTGCGCGCCCAGAGCGCCGACGAGTTGAAGCGCATCCTCTCCGAGACGACCGAGGTCCCGCCGGGTGCCGCATGGGCCGTCTTCCTGCGCAACCACGACGAGCTCACCCTCGAGATGGTCAGCGAGGAGTACCGCCAGGCGATGTACGGCTGGTACGCCTACGACCCGCGCATGCGGTCCAACATCGGCATCCGGCGCCGCCTCGCTCCCCTGCTCGACAACTCGCGGGCCGAGCTCGAACTGGTGCACGCCCTGCTCTTCTCCCTTCCGGGCAGCCCGTTCCTGTACTACGGCGACGAGATCGGCATGGGCGACAACATCTGGTTGCCCGACCGCGACTCGTCACGCACACCCATGCAGTGGACGCCGGACCGCAACGCCGGGTTCTCGACCGCAGACCCGGGCAAGCTGTTCCTCCCGGTCGTCCAGTCGCTGGTCTACAACTACAACCTGGTGAACGTCGAGAGCCAATTGGCGCAGTCGCGGTCGTTGCTCCACTGGGTGCGGAACGTCATCCACGTCCGCAAGGCGCACCCGACGTTCGGCCTCGGCACCCTCGAGGTGCTCGAGACCAATCAAGAGTCGGTGCTGTCGTTCGTCCGCTCGTACGAAGGAGCCGGCACGCAGTTCGGCGACTCGGCAGAGGACATCCTCTGCGTCTTCTCGTTCGGTCACAACCCGACGTCCGTCGACGTCGTGGCCCCGCAGTTCGCCGGGCGCACGCTCTTCGACCTGTTCGGCGGAGCGCAGTTCCCCTCGTTCGACGACGAGGGCAAGGTCACATTGACCCTCGGGACGCAGGCGTTCTTCTGGCTGCACGTCGGCGACGTGCCCACGGCGGCGGCGCCCGCTGTCGGTGGGGCCTCATAAACTCGCAGCGTGACTGACACCGAGACGACCGACGCCGCTTCCGACCTCGGGGCCGTGGGCGAACCGCCGGTCGCCTGGTGGCAGGCCCTCGGCGTCTTCGACCTCGAGACGACGGGCATCGATGTCGAGACGGCTCGCATCGTCACCGCACACGTCGGTCTGATCGACGCCACCGGGGCCACCGTCGCCCACGGCGAGTGGTTGGCCGACCCGGGTGTCGAGATCCCCGAGCAGGCAAGCGCCGTGCACGGTATCTCGACCGAGCGGGCTCGCGCCGAGGGGCGTCCGGCCGCCGAGGTCGTGGCCGAGATCGTCGCCGCGATCCGGGCCGTCTTCGCCCGAGGCGTCCCGCTGGTCGTCTACAACGCGCCCTACGACCTCACCCTGCTCGACCGTGAGGCGCGGCGCCACGGCGTCGAGCCGCTGGGCGAGGTGGGCGAGATCGGCTGCGTCGTCGACCCCCTCGTCATCGACAAGGCCGTCGACACCTACCGCAAGGGCAAGCGCACCCTCGAGGCCGCCGCGGCCGTCTACGGCGTGTCACTCGACGACGCGCACGACGCCGGGGCCGACGCGATCGCTGCGGGCCGGGTGGCCCAGGCGATGGCGAAGCGCTACCCCGATCGACTCGACGTGCCCGTGACCGAGCTGCACGACCTGCAGGTCGGCTGGTGTTCGACCCAGGCCGAGAGCTTCCAGCAGTACATGCGCCGTGCGAAAGACCCGACGTTCACGGCGCACGGCGACTGGCCGCACCGCCCGCTGCCGTTCGCCTAGGCGGGTTCGCGCTCCGCGCCTCCTGGGTTCTCCGGGAACGCCCGGTCGAGTCCCGACGGATTCGGGTCGTCCGGGAACACGACGAAGGCGGCCCACCGAAGTGGACCGCCTGAGCGTGGCGAGTGGCTGCTGCCTACTTGCCGAAGTTCTTGTAGCGCGAGTTGAACTTCTCGACGCGTCCGGCCGAGTCGAGGATGCGCTGCTTGCCCGTGTAGAACGGGTGCGACTCGGACGAGATCTCGACGTCGATGACCGGGTAGGTCTCACCGTCGAGCTCGATGGTCTTGTCGCTGGTCGTCGTGGAGCGCGTGAGGAACGTGGCGCCCGATGCGAGGTCCCGGAAGACGATCTGCTTGTACTCGGGGTGGATGTCGGTCTTCATGATTGTCCTAGGTCTAGCGAACGAGTGATGATGGTGAGTTCAGGAGGCACGCGCAGCATCGCTGCGGGCCAGCTGTCAACGATACCAGACCGACGGCCCGGATCGTAGGAGGCGCGGGTCAGCCTGCTGCGCGAGCCGAGTACCGGCCGCCGTCGGACTCGACCCACAGATCGACCCCGAAGGTGGCGCCGAGGGTCTCGGCCGTGATGACCTCGTCCAGAGGGCCTGCCGCGACGACGGACCCGTGGTCGAGCAGCAGGGCGTGCGTGAACCCCCGGGGGATCTCTTCGACGTGGTGGGTCACCATGACGATGGCCGGAGCACCCTCGGACGAGGCGTAGCCCGACAGCATCTGCAGCAGTTCTTCGCGGGCGCCGAGGTCGAGGCTGGCGGCCGGCTCGTCGAGCAGCAACAGCTCGGGGTCGGTCATGACCGAGCGGGCGATCTGGACGCGCTTCTGCTCGCCGTCGCTCAGCTCGCCGAAGGTTCGGTCGGACAAATGGTCGAGCTTCCATTCGTCGAGCACACGGTGAGCCCGACGCACGTCGACGCCCTCGTACTCTTCGTTCCAGCGGCCCGTGACCGAGTAGGCGGCCGTCAGGACGACGTCGACGACTTTCTCCTTGGCGGGGATGCGTCGGGCGATGGCCGTCGACGCGAAGCCGATGCGGGGTCGCAGGTCGAAGAGGTCGACCGAACCGAGGTCGGAGCCCAGGATGCTGGCCTCGCCCGAGGACGGGTGGCTCTGCGCCGCGGCCACCTGCAGCAGGCTCGTCTTGCCGGCGCCGTTGGGGCCGAGCACGACCCAGCGCTCATCGGAGTCGACCGTCCAGGTCAGCTTGTCGACGACGGCTGTGCCGCCTCGGACGATCGAGACATCGGTGAGCTGCAGGACGGTAGGCATGCGACCCAGCCTAGTTGAGCAGGCTCTGGTAGACCCGCAGCGTCTGCTCGGCGATCCGTGCCCACGAGAACTCTTCTTCCGCCCGCATGCGACCGGCCCGGCCCATCAGGCGGGCGAGCGCCGGGTCGGAGACGACCTCGATGAGCGTCGCCGCCAGGTCGGCGACGAAGCGGTCGGGGTCGACCGGGGTGCCGGTGCCGTCCTGCACCTGCTCGAGGGGCACGATGCGACCGGTGAGACCGTCGGCGACGACCTCGGGGATGCCGCCCGTGTCCGACCCCACGACGGGCACGCCGCAAGCCATCGCCTCGAGGTTCACGATGCCGAGGGGTTCGTAGACCGACGGGCAGACGAAGGTCGTGGCCTGGCTCAGCACCGCGCTGAGCTGGTGGCGGGGTAGTACGGTGTCGATCCAGACGACCCCGGTGCGTTCTTCTTGCAGCTCGCGAACGAGACCGGTGACCTCGGCCATGATCTCGGGGGTGTCAGGGGCACCGGCGCAGAGTACGAGCTGCACGTCGGCGGGCAGCAGCTTCGCCGCGCGCAGCAGGTACGGCAGTCCCTTCTGGCGAGTGATGCGGCCGACGAAGACGACGGAGGGGCGGTCGGGGTCGATGCCCAGGCCCCGGACCGTCTCGGCGTCGTCGACGCGCCGCCAGCCCTCGAGGTCGATGCCGTTGTAGACGACCTCGACCTTGGACTCGTCGATCGTCGGGTACGAGCGGAGGATGTCGCGCCGCATGCCGTCGCTCACGGCGATGACGCGGTCGGCGGTCTCGTAGGCCTGACGCTCGATCCAGCTCGAGACGCGGTAGCCGCCGCCGAGCTGCTCGGCCTTCCAGGGGCGGAGGGGCTCCAGGCTGTGGGCCGTCAGGACGTGAGGGACGCCGTGCAGCATCTGGGCCAGCTGGCCGGCCGCGTTCGCATACCAGGTGTGGCTGTGGACGACGTCGGCTCCGGCGACGTCCTGAGCCATGGTGACGTCGACTCCGAGGGTGCGCAGGGTCGCGTTCGCCTGGTCGAGCTGGGGCAGGTCGGGGTAGCCCGTCGTGTCGGGTTCGGGGTCGACGTCGCCGAAGGCCCGCACCTGCACCTCGACGCCCCGACGCAGGGCCTTGACGAGCTCGACGACGTGGACACCGGCGCCCCCGTAGACGTTGGGCGGGTATTCCTTGCTGATGACATCGACTCGCACGTGGTTCACCGTAGTCGTGCGACCGTGAATCGTGCCATTCTGGCCCCATGGCATCAAAGAAGATCTTCGGCATCGTCCTGGCTGGCGGCGAGGGCAAACGCCTGATGCCGCTGACCGCCGATCGCGCTAAGCCCGCAGTCCCGTTCGGTGGCAACTACCGTCTCGTCGACTTCGCCCTGTCCAACCTGATCAACTCGGGTCTGCGACAGATCGTCGTCCTCACCCAGTACAAGTCGCACAGCCTCGACCGCCACGTGTCCCAGACCTGGAGCATCGAGGGTCTGCTCGGCGCCTACGTCGCGTCCGTCCCGGCTCAGCAGCGCCTCGGCAAGCGCTGGTTCGCCGGCAGCGCCGACGCGATCCTGCAGAGCCTCAACCTGTTGCGTGACGAGAAGCCCGACATCGTCGTCGTGGTGGGTGCCGACCACGTCTACCGCATGGATTTCTCGCAGATGATCGAGGCGCACATCGCGTCCGGCGCCGGTGTCACCGTCGCGGCGATCCGTCAGCCCATCTCCCTCGCCGACCAGTTCGGCGTCATCGAGGTCGACTCCGACGACCCGACGCGGATCGGCCGGTTCCTCGAGAAGCCGACAGACGCCACGGGCCTGCCGGACTCCCCCGACGAGATCCTCGCCTCGATGGGCAACTACGTGTTCGACGCGGACGTCCTCATCGACGCCGTGCTGCGTGACGGTGAGAAGCCCGACTCGAAGCACGACATGGGTGGCGACATCGTCCCCGACTTCGTCTCCCGCGGCGACGCCGCCGTCTACGACCTGAACCGCAACGAGGTGCCCGGCTCGACCGAGCGCGACCGCTACTACTGGCGTGACGTCGGCACCATCGACTCGTTCTACGACGCGCACCGCGACCTGATCTCGGCCCTGCCGATCTTCAACCTCTACAACACCGACTGGCCGATCTTCAGCCAGCAGCTCAACTCTCCCCCGGCGAAGTTCGTCCGGGACGGGCACGGCAACCTCGGGACGACGATCGACTCGATCGTCTCTCTGGGATCGTTGCTCTCGGGCGCGCACGTCGAACGCAGCGTCCTGGGTCCCTGGTGCACCCTCGACAGTGGATCGCGCGTGGTCGACTCGGTCGTGTTCGAGCGGGCTCACGTCGGACCGAACGCCGTCGTCAATCGGGCGATCCTCGACAAGGACGTCGTCATCGCGGCCGGCGCCTCCGTCGGCGTCGATCCCGAGGCGGATCGGGCCCGCGGCTTCACCGTCACCCCCTCGGGCATCACGGTGGTCGGCAAGGGCGTCCGGGTCGACCAGTAGACGTCTCGAGACACACGACCGGCGCGGCGCGCCGACGGCCCTAGGCTGTCGGCGTGCCGCGCTTCCTCATCGTCCTCGACGTCGACTCCACCCTGATCGAGGACGAGGTGATCGAGCTCTTGGCCGACGCCGCCGGTTCGCGCGATCAGGTCGAGGACGTCACCTCCCGAGCCATGGCGGGCGAGCTCGATTTCGCCGCGAGTCTCGCCGCGCGCGTCGCGACCCTCGAGGGGTTGCCCCAGTCGGTGTTCGCCGACGTGCGCTCGCGCCTCACGCCGACCCGTGGCGTCCGAGAGCTCGTCGATGGCATCCATGCCGCGGGCGGCCTCGTCGGCGTCGTGTCAGGGGGGTTCCACGAGACCCTGGACCCGCTGGCCGACGACCTGGGCCTGGACTTCCGCCGGGCGAACCGCCTCGAACTGCGCGACGGCCGGCTGACCGGGCGGGTCTCCGGCCCCGTGATCGACGCGCATGCGAAGGCCGTCGCGCTCCGAGAATGGGCCGAGGAGGCGCGGGTCGCGGTCGCGCACACGGTCGCCGTGGGCGACGGGGCGAACGACCTCGAGATGATGGCCGCGGCCGCCTTGTCGGTGGCGTTCAACGCCAAGCCTCGGGTCCGCGAGCGAGCGGACGTCGTCGTCGGGACGAACGACCTCTCACAGCTCCTGCCCCTGCTCGGTCTGCGGGGCTGAGCCACCTCGGCGGGCGGGCCTGCGTCGGGTGCCGACCCGCGCCTCCTGCAGTGGTCGGGCCCGAGGGCGGTGCCGAGGACTAGTGGCCCATGCCGAGACCGCCGTCGACGGGGATCACGGCACCCGAGATGTAAGCGGCGTCGTCGCCCGCGAGCCAAGCGATCGCCTTGGCGATCTCGGCCGCGGTGCCGTACCGGCCGGCGGGGATGCTCTTCTTGTACTCGGCCTGCTGCGCCTCGGGCAGGACGGCCGTCATGTCGGTCTCGACGAAGCCGGGGGCCACCACGTTGGCGGTGATGCCGCGTGCCCCGAGCTCGCGGGTGAGCGACCGGGCGAAGCCGACGAGGCCGGCCTTCGAGGCGGCGTAGTTCGCCTGGCCCGGGCCGCCGTAGAGGCCGACGACGCTCGAGACGAGGACGATGCGGCCGAATCGAGCCTTGAGCATGCCTTTCGAGGCCCGCTTGACGACGCGGAACGCGCCGCCGAGGTTCGTGTCGACGACCGAGGTGAAGTCGTCCTCCGTCATGCGCATGAGCAGGCCGTCCTTGGTGATGCCGGCGTTCGCGACGACGACCTCGACCGGCCCGAGCTGCGCTTCGATCGTCGTGAAAGCCGCGTCGATCGACGCGGCGTCGGTGACGTCGGCGACGACGGTCAGCGTGCCCTCGGGGCCCTGGCCGGTGCGGGCCGTGACGGCGACGCGGTGTCCCTGGGCGACGAACTCCTCGGCGATGGCGAAGCCGATGCCGCGGTTGCCGCCGGTGACGAGAACGGTGCGGGGCGTGGTCATGGGTGGTCTCCTCGTGAGCGATCTCGACGCTCGCCGCTCGGTGCGGCGGCGGATCGGCGAACCTGTGATCGGCAGGCCGCCGACCAGCCTACTGTCGGACACCGGTCTTAGGATCGAGACGGTCCCCCGGACGTCTCGTCCCCGAGATCGATCCGGCACCCGTCCGTGGTGCGTCCGCCCTCCTCCCGACACCGAGGTGTGCCCCGTGAAGGCCTCGAACACGATCACGTCACTCCCGCCCTCCCCCACCGACGACCGTCACTCCCGCATGGTCAAGTACCTGGTGGCGATGGGCATCAGGCTGGTCTGCATCGCCCTCTGCTTCGTCTTCCCCCTGGGGTGGTGGACGCTGCTGCCCGTCATCGGTGCGGTCGTCATCCCGTACATCGCCGTGGTGTTCGCCAACGTCGGCCACGAGTCGGGCGACGCGGTCGAGAGCCCTGGCGGCATCGAGTTGTACCGCGAGCCACAGGCGCCGTTCCGACCGACGGTGGTCGACGGCGACGCCGGACCCTCGGGGCCGGCGGCATCATCCGACGGCGCGCCCGGCGAGGCGGATCACGATCGTCGGAGCGCCTGATGCTCGGCCTCGATCCCGTCGGCGTGCAGTGCTCTCGTGCCTCGTGTCGAGCCGAGGCACGGCATAATGTGCACTGGCGCAACCCCAAGATCCACGGCATCGAGCGGGTGAAGGTGTGGTCCGCGTGTGACGAGCACGTGGACTTCCTGCGCGAGTTCCTCGAGGCACGTGACTTCCCGGTCGTCGTGACGGGGGTGTCAGAGGTCGTCGAACAGGTCGGAACGGAGGTGCGGTGACGAACATCCGCTTCGCCCTCTCGCGCCGGTGGCTGGGTTACCTCGCCGTCGCCGTGGTCTTCGCGATCATCTGCGTCTTCCTCGCGCATTGGCAGTGGTCCCGTCACGACGAGAAGCTCGCGGTCGTGCACCAGCTCGAGCAGACCTACGACGCCGACCCGATTGCCCTGCAGCAGGCGTTGCCGGAGCTGTCGTCCTACGAGTCCGCCCAAGAGTGGCAGCCGGTCGAGATGACCGGGCGTTACCTCGCCGACGACGAGTTGCTCGTGCGCAACCGCCCGCTCAACGGCCAGCCCGGCTTCGAGGTGCTCGTGCCGTTCCGTACGACGCAGGGCGACGTCTTCGTCGTCGACCGCGGCTGGGTGCCGACCGGCAACGCCCAGGACTCCCCCGACGTCGTGCCCGCGCCTCCATCGGGCGACGTGACGGTCGTCGCGCGACTCAAACCCGGTGAACCGGCCCTGGGTGACCGTACGGGTGTGCCCGGCACCAACCAGATCGCGACCATCCAACTCAGCGAGGTCGAGTCCAGGGTGGGGCAGCCCATCTACTCGAACGCATACGGCCTCGTCGTCAGCGAGAGCCCCGCGCCGGCTACGGCACCCGTGCCGTCCTCGAAGCCCGAGATCGATACCGGCTTGAACCTGTCGTACTTCGTCCAATGGCTGATGTTCGCGGTCGGAGCCTTCGGCTTCCTGTTCTACGTCTTCCGACAGGAGTACCGCAACCAGAACGCCGACGACGACGAACTCGTCGAGCGTGAGGCCGAACGGCAGCGTCGACGTGAGGCCCGACCACGGCACGACAACGACGTCGAGGACGAGATCCTCGACGGCGCCCGCCGCTGACGGGCACCTGGGCCGGCGCGCCGCTCGCGTCTAGGCCAGGTTGATCAATTCGGAGTAGTCCGGCGTCCAGTGGTCCTCGGTGCCCTCGGGCATGATCAGCACGCGCTCGGGGTTCAGTGCCTCGACGGCTCCTTCGTCGTGGCTCACGAGGACGACGGCGCCCTCGTAGTTGCTGAGGGCGTCGAGGATCTCGAGGCGGCTCGCGGGGTCGAGGTTGTTGGTGGGTTCGTCGAGCAGCAGGACGTTCGCCCCGGAGACGACGATCATGGCCAGGGCCAGTCGGGTCTTCTCGCCACCCGACAGCACGCCGGCCGGTTTGGCCGAGTCGTCGCCGGTGAAGAGGAACGAGCCCAGGACTCGACGAGCCTCCATCTCGGTGATGTTCGGCGAGGACGACACCATGTTCTCGAGCACGCTGCGCTTGACGTCGATCGTCTCGTGCTCCTGCGCGTAGTAGCCGACCCGGAGGCCGTGACCCGGCTCGAGCTGTCCCGTGTCGGGGGCGTCGACCCCCGCGAGGATGCGCAGCAAGGTCGTCTTGCCCGCGCCGTTCAGGCCCAAAATAACGACCTTCGAGCCGCGGTCGATGGCGAGGTCCACCGCGGTGAAGATCTCGAGCGAGCCGTAGCTCTTGGAGAGGTTCGAGGCCATCAGCGGCGTCTTGCCGCATGCGACCGGCGTCGGGAACCGCAGTTTCGCGACACGGTCGACCGCGCGCACCTCGTCGAGGCCCGAGAGCAACTTCTCGGCTCGCGCCACCATCTGGTGCGCCGCGGCGGCCTTCGAGGCCTTGGCGCCGAAGCGGGCGGCCTGCTTCTGCAGGGCCGAGGCCTGCTTCTCCGCGTTCGAGCGTTCCTTCTTGCGGCGCTCCTCGTCAGCGGCCCGTTGCCTCTGGTAGTTGCGCCAGCCCATGTTGTAGACGTCGATGGACTGCCGGTTGGCATCGAGGTAGAAGACGCGGTTGACGACTTCCTCGACCAGTTCGATGTCGTGGCTGATGACGATGACCCCGCCCTGGTACGTCTTGAGGTACTCGCGCAGCCAGACGACCGAGTCGGCGTCGAGGTGGTTCGTCGGCTCGTCCAGGATCATCGTGTCGGCTGCCGAGAACAGGATGCGGGCCAGCTCGATGCGCCGCCGCTGCCCGCCCGAGAGGGTGGACAGGGGTTGGTCGAGGATGCGGTCGGGCAGGCTGAGGTTGCTCGCGATGGAGGCGGCCTCGGCCTCGGCCGCGTACCCGCCGAGGGCGTTGAACTGGTCGTCGAGATCGCCGTAACGCTTCATGGCACGAGCGGCGACGTCGGGGTCGGGGTCGCCCATGGCGAGGGTGGCCTCCTGGATGCCGAGCAGCAGCTGGCCGAGACCACGGGCGTCGAGGATGCGCGTCCGGGCCAGGTCTTCGGGGTTTCCGCTACGCGGATCCTGCGGCAGGTAGCCGATCTCACCGGAGCGCTCGATCTTGCCGCCCGTCGGCAGGGTCTCGCCGGCCAGTGTCTTGGTCATCGTCGTCTTGCCGGCGCCGTTGCGGCCGACGAGGCCGATCTTGTCGCCCCGGTCGACCCGGAACGAGACGTCGGCCATGAGGAGGCGCGCGCCGACGCGGATCTCGAGATCGTGCACGGAGAGCACAGCAGATGTCCAATCGATTGGTGAGGAGTCCACAACGGGGCCCGGAAGGGGGCCGCCCATAGGATGGGGACGTCGTGTGGAGAGGGTCGCAGCACTGCGCTGCCGACCAGCCGCTCGGCCGATCAACCTACCCATTCTAGGAGTCTCCATGACGAACACTGCCGCATCGACCTCACGGCCGGTCCTCGCCGACCGTCTGGTGGCGCGGGGCGCCGCCACCGACGTGGCTCTCGTGCTCGGGGGTGTGGCCGTGGTCTCGGCCCTCGCGCAGGTGCAGGTGCCGCTCTGGCCCGTGCCCGTCACGGGGCAGACGCTCGGCGTGATGCTCGTTGGCGCCTCCCTCGGCGCCCGTCGCGGTGCGCTCTCCTTGGCGACGTACCTGGTGCTGGGCGTCGCCGGCTTGCCGATCTTCGCCGAGTTCTCGGGTGGCCCTCTCAGCGTCCTCAAGCCGAGCTTCGGCTTCGTGATCGGATTCGTCGTCGCGGCGGCCGTCATCGGCTGGCTGTCCGAGCGGGACTGGGACAAGAAATGGTGGCGCTCGGCGGCCGCCTTCTTCCTGGCGAGCCTCATCCCCTTCGCCGTGGGGCTTCCCTATCTGGCGGTCGTGCTCGGTTCGCTGGGTCTGCCGAACGACCTGCCGAGCGTCCTCGCCGCGGGTCTCTACCCGTTCGTCGTCGGCGGCATCGCCAAGTGGCTGATCGCCGCGGCGGCCCTGCCCCTCGCCTGGCGTGCGCTGAAGCGCATCGGTGACTAGCGCCTCCTGCTCCCCGGCGTGATCGTCGACGACACACGACGAAGCCCCGCCCCTCTCGGAGGGGCGGGGCTTCGTCGTCGTGCCGACGGGCGGGGCTCAGATGGAGAACCCGATGGCGCGCATCATGTCGCGTCCGTCGTCCGTGATGCGGTCGGGGCCCCACGGCGGCATCCACACCCAGTTGATGCGGAACGCGTCGACGACACCGTCGAGGGCGTTGGCGGTGTCGCCCTCGATGACGTCGGTCAAGGGGCAACCCGCGCTCGTGAGGGTCATGCTGATGATGAGCGCGTTCTCGTGCTCTTCGTCCATAGCCAGGTCGTAGATGAGCCCGAGGTCGACGATGTTGACGCCCAGCTCGGGGTCGACCACCTCTTTCAGGGCCTCGATGGTCTGGTCGAATTTCTCGGGGCTGAGTGCGACGGCCACGATCAGACCGCCGTGGTGGCGGCGGCCTCGGCGGCAGCTGCCGTCACGTACCGGTCGTAACCCTCGTTCTCGAGACGGTCGGCCAGCTCCGGCCCACCCTCGTCGGCGACGTGGCCGTCGACGAACACGTGCACGAAGTCAGGCTTGATGTAGCGGAGGATGCGCGTGTAGTGGGTGATGAGCAGCAGACCGAGACCCGTGTTGGCCTTGGCGCGGTTGACGCCTTCGGAGACGATCTTGAGCGCGTCGACGTCGAGACCGGAGTCGGTCTCGTCGAGGACGGCGAACTTCGGCTTGAGCAACTCGAGCTGCATGATCTCGTGGCGCTTCTTCTCGCCACCCGAGAAGCCCTCGTTGACGTTGCGCTCGGCGAAGGCCGAGTCCATCTTGAGAGCGGTCATCGACTCGCGCAGGTCTTTGATCCATCCGCGGATGGCGGGTGCTTCCCCGTCGAGGGCGGTCTTGGCGGTGCGGAGGAAGTTCGAGACCGTGACCCCAGGGATCTCGACGGGGTACTGCATGGCGAGGAAGAGCCCGGCCTTGGCGCGCTCGTCGACGCTCATCTCGAGCACCTCACGACCGTCGAGCAGGATGGAGCCCCCGTCGACGTTGTAGCGGGGGTGACCGGCGATCGTGTAGGCGAGGGTGGACTTGCCCGAGCCGTTGGGGCCCATGACGGCGTGGATCTCGCCCTCGTTGATGGTGAGGTCGACGCCTTTGAGGATGGGCTTGGGGCCGGCGTCGGTGTCGATGCTGACCTTGAGGTCGCGGATCTCGAGAGTGGACATACGTTCTGTTCCTTTACTGTGCGGCGCCGGTGGAGGTCGACGCGGTGTCGACGTACACCTCGCCGTCGATGACGGAGACCGAGAAGACCGGTACGGGTTCGTAGGCGGGCAGCGTGAGCGGCTTGCCGGTGGTGAGCTCGAATTTGGAGCCGTGAGCCCAGCACTCGAGGGTGTCGTCCTCGACGAAACCCTCGGAGAGCGAGATGTCACCGTGGGTGCAGGTGTCACCGATCGCGTGGATCGTGCCCGCACTGTCTTTCACGACGGCGATCGCGACACCGTCGACGACCACACGGTGGGCCTGGGAGGGGCTGACGTCGTCGACGCCGCAGACCTTCGTCGCCATCAGGCGACCGTCTCGTCGGTCGTCGCCTCGCCCGCGGCCAGCTCGAGTTCGATGGCGTCCACCAGACGAGCCTGGAGGTCGGAGTCACCGATCTTCTGGATGACCTCGACGAGGAAGCCCAGCACCACCAGTCGCCGCGCCTCGTGCTCGGAGATGCCTCGTGACTGGAGGTAGAAAAGGTGCTCGTCGTCGAAGCGGCCGGTCGCGCTCGCGTGACCCGCGCCCTCGATGTCGCCGGTCTCGATCTCGAGGTTCGGGATCGAGTCGGCGCGCGTGCCCTCGCTCAAGACGAGGTTGCGGTTCTGCTCGTAGCTGTCCGTGCCCGGGGCGGAGCGCCCGATGAGCACGTCACCGATCCAGACCGTGCGTGCTCCCGCCCCTTGCAGCGCACCCTTGTAGTTGACGCGGCTGCGCGTCTTGGGGGCGTCGTGGTTGACGTAGACCTGTTGTTCGAGGTGCTGGCCGGCATCGGCGAAGTACACGCCGTAGAGTTCGGCGTCGGCACCCTGCTCGGCCAGGTGGGCCGAGGGGTTGACCCGGACGACCGAACCACCGAGGCTCACCACGAAGTGCTTGAGCTGCGCGTCGCGACCGATGCGGGCATGGTGGCTCGCGAGGTGGACGGCGTCGTCGTCCCACTCCTGCAGGGTCACGACGGTGAGGTGCGCCCCCTCGTCGACGACGATCTCGACGTTTTCGACGAGGTGCGCCGAACCGGTGTTGCGGAGGACGACCATGGCCTGGCTGTTGGCCTTGGCATGGATCACGGTGTGGGCCGCACGCGGCTCGCGATCGAGACCCGAGCGCCCGATGGTGATCGACGACGGCTCGTCACCGTCGAGGGTGACGGTGAGCACCTTCTCGACGCTCGACCAGGCGTTGGCGGCCGCCTTGTCCTCGGGGGTCCCCGCCGTGCCGACCCGCGAGTCGGTGCGGTCGACCCATTCGACGGCCGCTCCCGGCGTCTCCCGGGCGAGGTACGCATAGGGCGAACCATCGAGGTCACCGTCGATCAACGGACGGAGGCGCGACACGGGGCTCAGCTTCCAGTCCACCTCGCGACCGGTGACGTCGGGGAAGGCGGAGGGATCGATCGAGGTGAACCGCCCGGAACGGGTCTGTACGGGCACGAGGCCCCAGCCGCCGTCGCTGTGGGCACCGGCGCCGTGTTGGACGCCCGGCGAAGGGGTGGACTCTGATGTGGTGGTGGGTGCTGCGGCGGACATCTAGCCGACTGATCCTTCCATGCTCATCTCGATGAGCTTGTTGAGTTCGAGCGCGTACTCCATCGGGAGCTCGCGGGCGATGGGCTCGATGAAGCCACGAACGATCATGGCCATCGCCTCGTCCTCGGCCATGCCGCGTGACATGAGGTAGAAGAGCTGCTCTTCGCTGACTCGCGACACGGTGGCTTCGTGACCCAGCTGGACGTCGTCGACGCGGATGTCGATCGCGGGATAGGTGTCGGAGCGGGAGATCGTGTCGACGAGCAGGGCGTCGCAGCGGACCGTGTTGGCCGCGTGGTGGGCGGCCTCGTCGACACGCACCTCGCCGCGGTAACCGGCTCGGCCACCGCCTCGCGCGATCGACTTGGAGACGATCGACGACGTGGTGTACGGAGCCATGTGGATCATCTTCGCGCCGGCGTCCTGGTGTTGACCGGGGCCCGCGAAGGCGACGGACAGGGTCTCGCCCTTGGCGTGCTCGCCGACCAGGTAGATGGACGGGTACTTCATCGTGACCTTCGAGCCGATGTTGCCGTCGATCCACTCCATGGTCGCGCCCTCGTGGGCGATCGCACGCTTGGTGACCAGGTTGTAGACGTTGTTCGACCAGTTCTGGATCGTGGTGTACCGCACGCGGGCGTTCTTCTTCACGATGATCTCGACCACGGCCGAGTGCAGCGAGTCGGACTTGTAGATCGGGGCCGTGCAGCCCTCGATGTAGTGCACGTAGCTGCCCTCGTCGGCGATGATCAGCGTCCGCTCGAACTGGCCCATGTTCTCGGTGTTGATGCGGAAGTACGCCTGCAGCGGGATCTCGACGTGGACGCCCTTGGGCACGTAGACGAACGAGCCGCCCGACCAGACGGCCGTGTTCAAGGCGGCGAACTTGTTGTCGCCGGCGGGGATGACGGTGCCGAAGTACTCCTGGAAGATCTCGGGGTGCTCGCGCAGCGCGGTGTCGGTGTCCATGAAGATGACACCCTGCTGCTCGAGGTCCTCGCGGATCTGGTGATAGACCACCTCGGACTCGTACTGAGCAGCGACACCCGCCACGAGGCGGTTGCGTTCGGCCTCGGGGATGCCGAGCTTCTCGTAGGTGTTCTTGATGTCGTCCGGCAGCTCGTCCCAGGTGGTCGCCTGCTTCTCGGTCGACCTTACGAAATACTTGATGTTGTCGAAGTCGATGCCCGAGAGGTCGGCACCCCACGTCGGCATGGGCTTGCGCTCGAACAGCGTCAGGCCCTTCAGCCTGTTCTTGAGCATCCACTCGGGTTCGCTCTTCAGGTTCGAGATGTCGGTGACGACCTCGGGTGACACCCCTCGGCGCGCGGAGGCGCCCGCGGTGTCGGAGTCGGACCAGCCGAACTCGTACTGCCCCAGGCTCGCGAGCTCGGGTCGATCGATCAACACGTCTGACATGACTACCTCTTTCTCTGCCGGACCGAACACGGGTCGGCCGAACGGCATTCCCCGGGTGATGGAGCGGCCCGGTTGCTCGCCTTGCGAGTCGAACACACCGGCTGTCGTCGCCGCGTCGGACGACGCTCGACGTGATCGAGTCGCCAGGTGACGTTGCTTAGACTGATGCTGAGGGCCGTGCACCGCTTCTGCGGATCTCACGGCCTTCGGATGTCTCCGTCGACACCCTGCCGGGTCGTGTTCCTGAACCCGTTGATTCTACAGGGCCGACCGCCGAAAGTGACGAAAGGCAGCAAGTCGTGAGCAACGCACAGGTGGGCACCACCGGAGTCCTGACCCGAGCCTGGTCGTGGCTGCCCACGACCGTCGACCGCCGGGTCCGGTTCATCGCCTGGGCGTCGTTCGTCTGTCAGGTGCTCCTGATCGGCACAGGGGGCGCCGTGAGGCTCACCGGGTCCGGCCTCGGCTGCCCCACCTGGCCGCGCTGCACCGCCGACTCGTTCGTCAGCACGCCCGAGATGGGCATCCACGGTGTCATCGAGTTCGGCAACCGTCTGCTGACCTTCGTGCTCACCCTCGTGGTCATCCTGGCGTTCCTCTTCGTGTTGCGGATGCGCAAGGTCCGGCGTGACTTCTTCTGGCTCACCCTGGTCCAGGGGCTCAGCATTCCCTTCCAGGCCGTGCTCGGGGGGATCACCGTCCTCACCGGCCTGAACCCCTATATCGTCGGGGCCCACTTCGTCGTCTCGATCGTCCTCGTCGCCCTGACCACGACGTTGCTCTGGCGGGTGTACCGCGGGCCCCGAGGGCACCATGCCGCGACGCCACGGGGCTACGCGCGGCTCGTGCACGTCGCGTCGGCCGTGGTGGCCGTCACGGTGGTCGTCGGCGTCCTGACGACCGGCTCCGGCCCGCACGCCGGCGACGCGGCCACGCCCCGCAACGGTCTGGACCCGGCGATCATGGACCACGTCCACAGCTGGCCCGCCTATGCCACCCTCGCCCTCACCCTCGCCGTCGTCGTGTGGACCTTCCGGGCCGGCCTCCCCCGCCGGTTCCCCCTGACTCTCCTCGGAATCGAGCTCGTCCAGATCGCGGTGGGGATCACGCAGGCACGCACGGGTCTGCCGCCCCTGCTCGTCGGCAGCCACATGGTGCTGGCGGCCCTGCTCGTGGCGGCCACGACCGCGGTCGTGCTGTCGCTCCGCAACGATCAGGCGCCGGACGAGGTCGAGCCGATCGTCGAGGCGGCTGCCGTCCGCGCCTGACTTCCCCGGCGAGGGGCACTCCGACCGCGTCGCATGACGGTGTCGACGTCGTCCTGGTCGACGACGACGAATCCCGTCCGTTCGTAGAGGGACACCGCCCGGCTGCCCGTGAGCACGTCGAGGGTGATCGACCCCGCGGCGACCGAGGCGATCGCCTCGGCGAGGAGGGTCGTCCCGATGCCGTGACCTCGCGCCTCCTCGACCAGGTAGAAGTGGCGCAGCCACGTCGTGTCGTCTCCGGGGTGCAGGGCGATGCACCCGAGGAGGCGCCGGTCGTCTTCGACGACGCGCGTCTCGGTGGCGACGAACTCGCGCTCGAACCGTGCTCGGTGCCGCGGTGGGTTCCAGATGCCGAGACGCTCGAACTCCGGTCTGAGGACCGCGAGCTTGAGTTCGGTCAGCGGACCGAGGTTGTCCGGGCAGGCCGGACGGACGGTCCACGTACGAGGGACCACGGGATCAGAAGGGCAGAAGGGGGTCGACGCCGACGGCGACGAAGAGAAGCGTGAGGTAGGTGATGGAACTGTGGAACACGCGCATCGGACGGACCTCGGCGACGTGCTGGATGGCCCGGCTGTAGAGCCGGTGCGACTCCCACACGAACCAGGCGCCGCTGGCCAGCGCGACGACCGTGTAGAGGGCGCCCATGCCGGCGACGGGCACCAGGATCAGGGAGCACACGACCGTCGCCCAGGCATACAGGATGACCTGCAGCCCGACGATCGAGCGGCCACGCACGACCGCGAGCATGGGCACGTCGGCCGCTGCGTAGTCGTCGCGGTACTTCATCGACAGCGGCCAGTAGTGCGGTGGGGTCCAGAGGAAGATCACCATGAACAAGATGACGGCGGACCACGAGAGGTCGTTCGTGACGGCAGCCCAGCCGATCAGGACGGGCATGCACCCGGCGATGCCGCCCCACACGATGTTCTGGGGGGTGCGGCGCTTCAGCCAGAGCGTGTACACGACGACGTAGAACAGGATCGCGCCCAGCGAGAGAGCCGCCGAGAGCAGGTTGACCGTGAGGGCGAGCCAGACGATCGACGCGACGCCGACGACGTACGAGAAGACGAGCGCCTCGCGGTCGCTCACGTCGCCCGTGACGAGCGGTCGCCCCTGGGTGCGCTTCATGATGCGGTCGATGTCGCGGTCGATGTAGCAGTTGAAAGCCGAGGCCGACCCGGCGCTCAAGGCCCCACCGATCAACGTCGCCGCGACGAGCCACAGGTTGGGGATGCCGCCTTGGGCCAGGAACATCGTCGGGGCCGTGGTGACGAGCAGGAGCTCCATCACGCGGGGCTTCGTGAGGGCGACGTAGGCCCGAGCCTTGCGACGGAAGCCCCGGGGTGACGTGTCGGGGCGGATGTCAACGGCTGCGGTCATGAGTCCTCTAACGAGACGAACGGTTTGCCCAAGGAGTCTAGGCGATGAACGTCGACGCTGACGGCGAACCCTCCGCCGGATGCGGACGGACACGGGGGGTTCGTCCCTATACTTGCAGGAGCTTGCCAGTCGCACGCCCTCTCGGTCCCGAATCATCCGGACGAACGGTCCTGATCCCCGCCCCCAGCGTGTGTGCGACCCAGCCGACGACGTCTCGGCAGGCGCACGTCAGCGCGGGAGCGAATCGACCCCGCGCAGTTCGCATCAAGAAGGGTCAACTTCCAGTGGCAGATCTGCAATGGGAATCCATTGACAACAAAGCAGTCGACACGGTCCGCGTCCTCGCGGCCGACGCGGTGGAGAAGGTCGGCAACGGCCACCCCGGCACCGCGATGAGCCTGGCGCCCGCCGCCTACTTGCTCTTCCAGAAGGTCATGCGTCGTGACCCGAGCGACAGCACCTGGATCGGTCGTGACCGGTTCATCCTGTCCGTCGGGCACAGCTCGTTGACGCAGTACATCCAGTTCTACCTGGGTGGCTACGGTCTCGAGCTCGACGACCTCGAGGCGCTGCGCACCTGGGGCTCCAAGACTCCCGGCCACCCCGAGTACGGCCACACCGACGGCATCGAGATCACGACGGGCCCGTTGGGCCAGGGCTTCGCGAGCTCGGTGGGCTTCGCCTACGCCGCCCGCTTCGAGCGTGGTCTCTTCGACCCCGAGGCCGCCCCCGGCACGAGCCCGTTCGACCACTTCGTCTACGTCATCGCCGGTGACGGCGACATGCAAGAGGGCGTCACGAGCGAGGCCGCCTCGCTGGCCGGCCACCAGAAGCTCGGCAACCTGGTCGCGATCTACGACTCGAACCAGATCTCGATCGAGGACGACACCAACATCGCCTTCACCGAGGACGTCCACAAGCGCTTCGAGTCGTACGACTGGGACGTCCAGGTCGTCGACTGGAAGAAGACCGGCGAGTACGTCGAGGACGTCGCCGAACTGCACGACGCCATCGAGAAGGCCAAGGCCGTCACCGACAAGCCTTCGCTGATCATCCTCAAGACGATCATCGGCTGGCCCTCGCCCAAGAAGCAGAACTCCGGCAAGATCCACGGCTCGGCACTGGGTGCCGACGAGGTCGCCGGTCTCAAGTCGGTCCTCGGCTTCGACCCCGAGAAGTCGTTCGACGTCGACCCCGCCGTCCTCGAGCACACCCGCAAGGCCGTCGAGCGCGGCCAGGCGCAGCACGCCGAGTGGGACGAGAAGCTCGCCGCCTGGGCGTCGGCCAACCCCGACAAGAAGGTCATGCTCGACCGCATCCTCGCCAACGAGCTGCCCGAGGGCATCGAAGAGGCGCTGCCCGTCTTCGAGGCCGGCAAGGACGTCTCGACGCGCGCGGCCTCCGGAAAGGTCATCAACGCCCTCGCCGGCGTCGTTCCCGAACTCTGGGGCGGTTCGGCCGACCTGGCCGAGTCGAACCTGACGACCATCACGGGCTCGAAGTCGTTCGTCCCGACCGAGTGGTCGACCGACGAGTGGAGCGGCGACCCCTACGGTCGCGTGCTGCACTTCGGCATCCGTGAGCACGCGATGGGAGCCATCCTCAACGGCATCACGCTGCACGGCAACACGCGTCCGTTCGGTGGCACGTTCCTGATCTTCAGCGACTACATGCGCCCCGCGGTCCGCCTCGCAGCGCTGATGAAGTCTCCTGCAATCTACGTGTGGACCCACGACTCCGTGGCCCTCGGCGAGGACGGTCCGACCCACCAGCCGATCGAGCAGCTCGCGTCCCTCCGGGCCATCCCCGACCTCGACGTGGTCCGCCCGGCCGACGCCAACGAGACGGCCTGGGCCTGGGCGACCATCCTCGAGCGCCACCACGGCCCCGCGGGCATCGCGCTCAGTCGTCAGAACCTGCCCGTCTTCGAGCGCGGCACCGGTGACGCCGAGGGGGACACCTTCGCGTCGGCCAAGAACGTCGCGAAGGGTGCCTACGTCCTGGCCGAGGCGCCGGGCGGCACGCCCGACGTGATCTTCGTCGCGACCGGTTCCGAGGTGCAGATCGCCGTCGAGGCCCGCGAGGTCCTGCGCGGCGAGGGCATCAACGCCCGCGTCGTCTCGGCTCCGAGCATCGAGTGGTTCGACGAGCAGACCGACGAGTACAAAGAGGCCGTCCTGCCGGCCGCCGTCAAGGCCCGCGTCTCGATCGAGGCCGGTGTGGCCATGCCGTGGCGCGGCATCGTCGGTGACGCCGGCCGCAGCGTGTCGATCGAGCACTTCGGTGCCTCGGCCGACTACAAGACGCTGTTCAAGCAGTTCGGCATGACGACCGAAGCCGCCGTCGCCGCCGCCAAGGACTCGATCGCCGCTCTCTGAGCGTCGACAAAGGAAGAAGAAGAACATGACTGATTCGAACACCGCACAGCTCTCCGCCGCCGGCGTGAGCATCTGGCTCGACGACCTCTCGCGCGAGCGCATCAACGCGGGTGGCCTGCAGAAGCTGATCGCCGAGCGCAACGTCGTCGGCGTGACGACCAACCCGACGATCTTCGCGTCGGCTCTCGCCAAGGGCGAGGCCTACGACGACCAGGTCGCCCTGCTCGCCAAGACCGGGGTCAGCGTCACCGACGCCGTCTTCGAGATCACGACGGACGATGTCACCCGTGCCTGCGACATCTTCCGTGAGGTCTACGACACGACCGACGGATTCGACGGTCGCGTGTCGATCGAGGTCGAGCCTGGTCTCGCCCACGACGCCCAGGGCACGATCGACCAGGCGGTCAAGCTGGCCGCCAAGGTCGGACGCCCCAACGCCCTCATCAAGATCCCCGCGACCGTCGAGGGCCTCGAGGCCATCACCGCGGTCATCGCCCAGGGCATCAGCGTCAACGTCACCTTGATCTTCAGCCTCGAGCGCTACCGGGCCGTCATCAACGCGTATCTCACGGGTCTCGAGCAGGCCAAGGCCGCCGGCATCGACATCACCGAGATCCACTCCGTCGCCTCGTTCTTCGTGTCGCGCGTCGACACCGAGATCGACAAGCGCCTCGATGCGGTCGGTACCGACGAGGCCAAGGCTCTCAAGGGCAAGGCGGGCGTCGCCAACGCCCAGCTCGCCTACGAGGTCTACCAGCAGGCTTTCGACTCCGAGCGCGCCAAGGGCCTCATCGCCGCCGGTGCGAACAAGCAGCGCCCCCTCTGGGCCTCGACCGGTGTCAAGGACCCGGCCGTCCTCGACACGACCTACGTGGTCGAGCTCGTCGCCCAGGACGTCGTCAATACGATGCCCGAGAAGACGCTCGAGGCGACCTTCGACCACGGCGACGTCCGCGGCGACACGATCAGCGCCTCCTACGCCTCGGCCAACGAGGTCATGGACGCCATCGCGGCCCAGGGCGTCTCGTACGACGACGTCACCGAGGCCCTCGAGAAAGAGGGCGTCGAGAAGTTCATCGTCTCGTGGAACGAGCTGCTCGACACGGTCACGGCCGCACTCGAGGCAGCGAAGCCCGCCGGGGAGTCCAAGTGACGATCACCATCGCTGCCAGCGGAGACGCGGCGCAGGCGGTCGAGACGGTCGTCCCTCAGCTCGTGAGCGACCTCGTCGCCTCGGGCATCACGGCACAGAACCCCACCCTGTGGGGCCCTGACGCCGAGGACGAGTCCGCCAAGCGACTCGGCTGGACCGAGGCCGTCGTGGTCTCGACCCCGCTGCTCGACGAGATCGACGCGCTGCGTGACGAACTCGCCGCCAAGGGCGTCGACCACGTCGTGCTCGCGGGCATGGGCGGATCGTCGCTCGCGCCCGAGGTCATCACGCGCACCTACGGCGTCGAACTCACCGTGCTCGACGCCACGGAGCCCGGTCAGGTCCTCACCGCCCTCGCCGACCGTCTCGAGCGCACCGTGCTCGTCGTGTCCTCGAAGTCGGGCTCGACCGTCGAGACGGCCAGCCAGCGCAAGACGTTCGAGAAGGCGTTCACCGACGCCGGCATCGACCCCGTCGACCGCATCGTCGTGGTCACCGACCCGGGTTCGCCCCTCGACGGGCAGGCTCGCGAGGCCGGTTATCGAGTCTTCAACGCCGATCCCAACATCGGTGGGCGCTACTCGGCCCTCTCGGCGTTCGGCCTCGTGCCGTCCGGCCTGGCCGGTGCCGACATCCGCGAGCTGCTCGCCGAGGCCGACGCCGTCACGGTCGAGCTGGCACAGGACCGCGCGGACAACCCCGGCCTCGTGCTGGGCGCCGTCCTGGCGGGTACGTCGCCGCTGCGCGACAAGATCGCCATCGTCGCCGACGGCACCCACATCGTCGGGTTCCCGGACTGGGCCGAACAGCTCATCGCCGAATCGACCGGCAAACAGGGTCGCGGTCTGCTCCCCGTCGTGATCGGTACCTCCGCCCCCGAGATCACGGCGGGTCTGCACGACGTGCAGGTCGTCCGCCTCGTGGCGAACGCTGACGAGACCCGTGAGGTCGCGCCCGGCGAGGTCGAGATCTCGGGTTCGCTCGGTGGCCAGATCATGGTCTGGGAGTACGCCGTCGCGGTGGCCGGTCGCCTGCTCGACATCAACCCGTTCGACCAGCCCGACGTCGAGTCGGCCAAGGTCGCGACTCGGGCGCTGCTCGACGACCGCCCCGAGCCCACTCCCCCTGCCTTCACGGCCGAGGGCGTCGAGGTCCGTCAGGTCGGAGGCATCGAACCGGGCGACACCCTCGAGTCGGCCGTGGGCGCTCTGCTCTCGCACCTGAGCGACGACGGATACCTGTCGATCCAGGCTTACGTGGATCGAGTGGCGAACCCGCAGCTCGAAGAGGTCCGCGATCTGCTCGCCGCGCGCACGCAGCGTCCCGTCACCTTCGGGTGGGGGCCGCGATTCCTGCACTCGACGGGTCAGTACCACAAGGGCGGCCCAGCCAACGGCGTGTTCCTGCAGATCACGCAGGTGCCCGAGACCGACCTCGAGATCCCGGACAGCCCGTTCACGTTCGGGCAGCTCGTCCAGGCCCAGGCCGCGGGCGACGCGAAGGTCCTGGCAGAACACGGGCGTCCCGTGCTCACGCTGACGGTGACCGACGTGGCCGCCGCGCTGCCGGTCATCACCGCCGCTCTCCGCTGAGTCGAAAGGGCCGGCGTCCTCACGGGCGCCGGCCCTTTCGTCTTGCCCCGGTGATCCCCGCCGTCCTCACTCGCCCGCGCCCGGATCTCCCCCTCGAACCACAGAACGGATGCCCATGTCACCGGTGCCGATCACCCCGGAGTCCAACCCACTGAGGCTGCCCTCCGACCGGCGTCTCAATCGCATCGCCGGCCCCAGCGGCCTCATCATCTTCGGCGTGACGGGGGATCTCTCCCGCAAGAAGCTCATGCCCGCCGTCTACGACCTCGCCAACCGTGGCCTGCTGCCGCCGGGCTTCGCACTCGTCGGGTTCGCCCGGCGCGAGTTCGAGGGTCAGGACTTCGAGCAGGTCGTCTACGAGGCCGTGAAGCAGCACGCGCGCACGGCGTTCGACGAAGACGTCTGGCGCCAGCTCAAAGAAGGATTCCGTTTCGTCCAGGGAGTCTTCGACGACGCCGACGCGTTCGCTCGACTCAAGGACACCATCGAAGAGCTTGACCGTGAGCGCGGCACGATGGGCAACCACGCGTTCTACCTCTCCATCCCCCCCAAGGCCTTCCCCATGGTCACCGAACAACTGCGCAATTCGGGGCTCGCCGAAGAGAAGGACGGTGCGTGGCGACGTGTCGTCATCGAGAAGCCCTTCGGCAGCGACCTGACGTCGGCTCGCGAACTCAACGCCGTCGTCGAGACCGTGTTCGAGCCCGACAGCGTCTTCCGCATCGATCACTACCTCGGCAAAGAGACGGTGCAGAACCTGCTCACGCTCCGCTTCGCCAACCAGATGTACGAACCCCTCTGGAACTCCAACTACGTGGACCACGTCCAGATCACCATGGCCGAGGACATCGGCGTCGGCGGGCGAGCTGGTTACTACGACGGGATCGGGGCCGCTCGCGACGTCATCCAGAACCACCTCCTCCAATTGCTCGCGCTCACGGCCATGGAAGAACCCGTCACGTTCGCCGCTCGCGACCTCCGGGCCGAGAAGGAGAAGATCCTGTCGGCCGTCCGCCTGCCTGCCGACCTCGCCGCGGGCACCGCCCGGGGCCAGTACGCCGGAGGGTGGCAAGGTGGTGAGAAGGTCCTCGGCTTCCTCGACGAAGAGGGCATGAACCCCCAGAGCACGACGGAGACCTTCGCCGCGATCAAGCTCGAGATCGCGACCCGTCGGTGGGCGGGTGTGCCGTTCTACCTCCGCGCGGGAAAACGCCTCGGGCGTCGGGTGACCGAAATAGCCGTGGTGTTCAAGCAGGTGCCCGAGAACATCTTCGGCACCCAGACGTCCCTGGGGCAGAACGCGCTCGTGATCCGTGTCCAGCCCGACGAGGGAGTGACCCTGCGATTCGGGTCGAAGGTGCCCGGCATCGGCACGCAGGTCCGCGACGTCACGATGGACTTCGGCTACGGCCACGCCTTCACCGAGGCGAGCCCCGAGGCCTACGAGCGTCTCATCCTCGACGTACTCCTCGGTGACCCACCGCTGTTCCCCCGACACGAGGAGGTCGAACTGTCCTGGAAGATCCTCGACCCGATCGAGGAGTTCTGGGCCACGCAGGGCCAGCCCGAGCAGTACCGACCCGGCACGTGGGGCCCCGCCTCGGCCGATGAACTCATGGCCCGAGACGGCCGTACCTGGAGGCGTCCGTGATCGTCGACCTGCCCGACAGCACCATCAGCCGCGTCCAGAAGGCGCTCGTCAAGATCAGGGAAGAAGGAGGCGCGGTGGCGTTGGGCCGTGTCCTCACGTTGATCATCTCCACCCGGCTCGGCGACGAGGAAGAAGCGATCGAGGCCGCGAACGACGCATCTCGCGAGCATCCCATGAGGGTCATCGTGGTGTCCACGTCGACCGACGACGACGACGCCGACGTCGTCGGTCGACTCGACGCCCAGATCCGCGTCGGTGGAGATGCCGGCGCCAGTGAGGTCATCCTGCTTCGCGCCTATGGCGAGACCGCGAGTGACGAGGAGGGGCTCGTCACCGGTCTCCTTCTGCCGGATGCTCCTGTCGTCGCGTGGTGGCCCAAGACCGCCCCCGTCGTCGTCTCCGAGTCTCCCCTGGGACGTATCGCCCAGCGGCGAATCACGGATGCCGCGAGTCAGCGCAACCCGCGTCAGTCGATCATCGACCTCGCGCGCAGTTACGCTCCCGGCGACACCGACTTCGCCTGGACCCGCCTCACCCTCTGGCGGGCACAGCTCGCCGCGGTGCTCGATCAGCCGCCCTACGAGTCGGTCACCGAGGTCGGTGTCTCAGGGGCGCCCGACTCCCCTTCGACCCTGCTGCTCGCCGCGTGGCTGCGTCTTCAGCTCCAGGTGCCGGTGGACGGCGAGTTGACGACACGGGCCACCGGTTCGAGCGGCATCCACGGGGTCCAACTGGTCCGCGCCTCCGGGTCCATCGTTCTCGAGAGGTCCCTCGACGACGTCGCCACACTGACCCAGCCCGGCCAGCCCACGCATGATCTCGCGCTGCCACGCCGCTCGCTGCGCGACTGCCTGGCCGAGGAACTCCGTAGACTCGACCCCGACGACCTGTTCGGGAACGTCGTGAGACACGGGGTCGGCCAACTGAGCGAACCCGTCCAGAGCAACTAGAGCAGAAGAGAACCGTGACGAACGAACGCCGGGTGCTGGTCCACCCCGACAAAGAATCCTTGGGTGCGTCCGTGGCCGCCCGCTTCATCACCAAGATCATCGACGTGCTCGAAGAGCAGAACTATGCGTCGGTCGTCGTGAGCGGTGGGTCGGTCAGCACCCTCGTTCTGGCGGCCATCAACGCGTCGCCGGCCCGCGACAGCGTCGACTGGTCCAAGGTCTCGATCTGGTGGGCGGACGAACGCTGGGTCCCGTCGGGTGACGCCGATCGCAACGACACCCAGGCCGGCATCGACCTGCTCGACCACATCGGCCTGCTGCCCGAGAACGTTCACCGATTCGGTGCCGTGGGTGACTTCGACGACGTCGAGGCGGCTGCCGCGGCCTATCGTGCGGACCTGCTCGAGCACGCTCAGGCCGACGACGCGGCGCCGAGGTTCGACATCACGTTGCTCGGCGTGGGTCCCGACGGCCACGTCGCGTCACTCTTTCCCGACAAGGCGCAGATCCGGCAATCGGAGCCCACCGTGCTCACCATCGACGACTCCCCGAAGTCGCCGCCGGTGCGCCTGACACTGAGCCTCCCGGTGATCAACAACTCGCAGCGCGTCTGGATGATCCTCGCCGGGGCCGAGAAGGCCTCGTCCCTGGGGCTCGCCCTGGCCGGCGCCGGCGCGGACCAAGTCCCGGTGGCGGGTGTCAAGGGGCGCAAGCGAACGGTCTTCTTCGTCGATCAGGATGCTGCGGCGGAGGTCCCCGAGAATCTCATCGCCTCGACGTATTGAGTGCGGGTCCGGGCTGAGTATCCCGGCAGGACGAAGGGCCCCGCAGCGGATAGCTGCGGGGCCCTTCGTCGTTGCCCAAAGTCGAGAGATGCCTACGAGGCACGTCCGACCCGTCAGGCCTTGCCGCGGCGGACCCTCAATTGCTGAAGGGCCTCTTCGAGGAGCTGTTCGGCCTCTTCTTCGGTCCGTCGCTCTTTGACGTACGCGAGGTGCGTCTTGTACGGTTCGAGTTTGGCGACCGTCGGTGGATTGGCCTTGTCGCGGCCTGCCGGAAGACCGCTCGAGGGCGAGTCGACCGTTTCGGGGATCTCTTCATCTGGCACGTTCGCCGCGAAGTGACGGACGACCTCGTTGCCAAGGGCATCCCAGTACGAGATGGTGATCCGCTCGGCATGGAAGCCACGGTCCTGTTCGCCCATGGGACCCGCGCCAACGCGTGAACCACGGATTGCACTACCGCCGGAGGCCATCAGCTGACCGCCGCGAACTTGGTGATGAGGCCGAGGACCACGATGCACGTGATCCACACGAGACCCAGGAACACGGTGATGCGGTTGAGGTTGCGCTCGGCGACGCCGGAGGCTCCGAGGTTACTCGTGACACCACCGCCGAACATGTCGGACAGACCGCCGCCGCGACCGCGGTGGAGCAGGATGAGGAGGGTCAGCAGGAGGCTCGTGATGCCGAGCAACACCTGCAGGATGACCTGGAGAATTTCCACGTAGGACCTTTCGATGCGGTGAGACCGCTGACCAGTATAGCCGCGAGAGGTCGCCCCCCGGGGAGGTCGAATCGGAGGGGCGTCGTCGAGAGACGCCCCTCGACTCAGACGCCGACGTGCGCCTGGAAGCGGACGATGCTGGCGAACTCTGAGACATCGAGGCTCGCTCCGCCGACGAGGGCTCCGTCGACGTTGGGCTCACGCATGAACGAGGCGATGTTCGTCGATTTGACGGATCCACCGTAGAGGATGCGGGTCGCGGCCGCGGCATCCGGTCCGACGAGCTCGACGAGCGCCACGCGCAGGGCTGCGCAGACCTGCTCGGCCTGCTCGGCCGTCGCGGCCTGACCGGAGCCGATCGCCCAGACGGGCTCGTAGGCCACGACGATCTCGGCGGACGCCGGCACCTGGGCGAGAGCGGCCCGGAGCTGAGCCACCGGAACCGCGCTCGGTCCGTGCTGCTCGAGGTCGTCGGCGGTTTCACCGACGCAGATGACGGGAACGAGACCCGTCCGGTGGGCCGCGGCGACCTTCGTCGCCACGACCTCGTCGTCCTCGGCATGGAGCGTCCGACGCTCCGAGTGCCCGACCAGGACGTAACGGACGTCGAGCTTGGCCAGGAACTGACCGGAGACCTCGCCCGTGTAGGCACCCGAGTCGTGGGCGGACAGGTCCTGGGCTCCGAGAGCCAGCTCGAGCTTGTCGGCGTCGAGCAAGGTCTGCACGCTACGCAGGTCGGTGAACGGCGGGAACACCGCGGTCTCGACGGACGTGAAGTCGTGTTTGGCGTCCTTGAGGGACCAAGCGAGCTTCTGGACGAACGCGATCGCCTGCAGGTGATCGAGGTTCATCTTCCAGTTGCCGGCGATGAGGGGGGTGCGTGTGGTCACCATCCGAGGACCTCCAGTCCGGGGAGTCGTTTGCCCTCGAGGAACTCGAGGCTGGCTCCACCACCGGTGGAGATGTGGCCGAACTGCTCGTCCGAGAAGCCCAGGGCCCGAACGGCCGCTGCCGAGTCGCCGCCACCGACGACGCCAAGACCCGAGACACGGGTCAGAGCGTCGGCGACCGACTTGGTTCCGTGCGCGAAGGCCGGGAATTCGAAGACTCCCATGGGTCCGTTCCAGAAGACCGTGGACGACGTCTGGACGATCTCGGCGAACCGGGCCGCCGTCTCGGGGCCGATGTCCAGCCCGAGTGCGTCCGAACCCAACGGGGAGGACTCGATGCCGTCCGAGGCCACCACGGTGTGCTCAGCGTCTGCGCTGAAGGACGAGGCGACCACGACGTCGACGGGAAGCACGAGGTTGACGCCTCGACGCGCCGCTTCGTCCACGTACCCTCGGACACGGTCGAGCTGGTCCTTCTCGAGCAGGCTCTTGCCGACCGGAAGTCCCTGGGCGGCGAGGAACGTGAACAGCATGCCGCCGCCGATGAGCAGGTTGTCGACCCGTGGCAGCAGATGTTCGATGACACCGAGTTTGTCCGAGACCTTCGAGCCGCCGAGGACGACCGTGTAGGGCCGCACGGGATTCTCGGTGAGTTTGTCGAGCACCTCGAGTTCGCGTGAGATCAACGTTCCCGCCGCACTCGGCAGGAGCGCAGGCAGTTCGTAGACGCTCGCCTGCTTGCGGTGTACGACGCCGAAACCGTCGGAGACGAAGACGTCACCGAGTTCGGCCAGACGGCGAGCGAACTCCTGGCGCTCCGACTCGTCTTTCGAGGTCTCTGCGGCGTTGTACCGCAGGTTCTCGAGCACCACGACTTGGCCGTCGGCCAGGCCGTCGACCGCTGCGGTGGTCTCGTCGCCGACGGTGCTCGCCGCGAAGGCGACGCTCTTCCCGAGCAGTTCGCTGAGTCGCTGCGCGACCGGTCGCAGGCTGTACTCGGCTTTGGCCTCGCCGTCGGGACGACCGAGGTGGGCGATGACGACCACCCTCGCCCCCTGGTTGATCAGCAGGTCGAGGGTCTCGAGGGAGGCACGGATGCGCCCGTCGTCGGTGATCTCGCCGTCTTTCAGTGGGACGTTGAGGTCGCATCGGACGATGACGCGTTTGCCCGACAGGGGGCCGAGTGAATCGAGGGTGCGCAGGCTCATGGCTTCGTTTCAGGTTGGAGGACGGCGCCCCGGCCCTGGAGGGCCGAGGCGCCGAGATCGGTCTAGAGGCGGTCGGCCACGTACTTCGTCAGGTCGACGAGTCGGTTCGAGTAGCCCCACTCGTTGTCGTACCACGAGGTGATCTTGACGAGGTTGCCGATGACTTTGGTGAGGCCCGAGTCGTAGATCGACGAGTGCGGGTCGGTCGTGATGTCGGTCGACACCAGGGGGTCCTCGGAGTAGGCCAGGATGCCCTTGAGTTCACCTTCGGCGGCAGCCTTGTAGGCGGCGTTGATCTGCTCGACCGTCACCGGGCTGCTGGTCTCGAGGGTCACGTCCGTGATCGAGCCGGTGGGAACGGGCACGCGCAGGGCGTAGCCGTCGAGCTTGCCGGCGAGCTCGGGGATGACGAGGCCGATGGCCTTCGCGGCACCGGTCGACGTCGGGACGATGTTGAGCGCCGCGGCCCGGGCACGACGGGGGTCCTTGTGCGGGCCGTCCTGCAGGTTCTGGTCGGCCGTGTAGGCGTGGACGGTCGTCATCAGACCGCGCTCGACACCGAAGTTGTCGAGGAACACCTTCATCAGGGGCGCGAGGCTATTGGTCGTGCACGACGCGTTCGAGATGATGTGGTGGTTGGCGGGGTCGTAGATGCCCTCGTTCACACCCAGCACGATGGTGGCGTCGTCACCGGTGGCCGGAGCCGAGATGAGGACCTTCTTCGCGCCGGCCGTGATGTGCTTGCGGGCGTCCTCGGCCTTCGTGAAGAAGCCGGTCGACTCGACGACGATGTCGACGCCCAACTCGCCCCAGGGCAGGTTGGCGGGGTCGCGCTCGGCGAGCACCTTGATCGGCTTGCCGTCGACGACGATCGAGTCACCGTCCAGCTCGACGGTGGCGTCGAGGCGACCGGTGATCGAGTCGAACTTGAGGAGGTGCGCGAGGGCGGCGTTGTCGGTCAGGTCGTTGACGGCGACGATCTCGATGTCGGTGCCTTTGGCGAGCGCCGCGCGGAAGTAGTTACGGCCGATGCGACCGAAGCCGTTGATGCCGATCTTGACGGTCAATGAAACTCCTGATGATCAGGCGTCGTGGGGACGCGTGGAGGGTGTGGGCGACCAGGCCCGTGGCGTCGCCCGAACTCTCGATGACCTCGGGTCGGACACCGTTTACGACAGTAGCAGCAGCCCTCTGCAAATCGTTGTCCCGTGACGTGACGGGACACCCTGACGGACCTCAGTCGAGGTCGAGGTCGTTCGGCAGGTTGGCGTCCGTACCGGGCAGGCCCAGGTCGCTGGCCTTCTTGTCGGCCATGGCGAGGAGGCGCCGGATGCGCCCCGCGACGGCGTCCTTGGTCATCGGGGGGTCGGCGTGGTGGCCGAGTTCGTCCAGGCTGGCGTCACGATGGGCGAGGCGGAGTTCGCCCGCGTACTTGAGGTGGTCGGGGATGTCGTCACCGAGCAGCTCCATGGCTCGATCGACCCGGGCGCAGGCGGCCACGGCTGCTTGAGCCGAACGCCGCAGGTTGGCGTCGTCGAAGTTGACGAGACGGTTGGCCGTCGCGCGCACCTCACGTCGCTGGCGCATCTCTTCCCAGTCGGTGACGCTCTGCTCGGCGCCCATGACCTTGAGCATGGTGCCGATCGCCTCGCCGTCTCGGATGATGACGCGATGCACGCCTCGGACCTCACGGGCCTTGGCGGCGATGCCGAGTCGGCCGGCCGCACCGACGAGCGCCATGGCGGTCTCGTTGCCCGGGCAGACGACCTCGAGGGACGCGGAGCGGCCCGGATCGGTCAGCGAACCTTGGGCGAGGAAGGCGCCTCGCCAGATGGCGGCGAGGTCGTCACGCGAGCCGGTCGTGAGCCGGTTGGGCAGGCCACGCACCGGTCGCCGACGGGCATCCATGAGCCCGGTCTGACGGGCCAGCGTCTCGCCGGCCTCGTGCACCCGCACGAGGAACCCGGGGGTCCGTCGGGTGCCGGAAGGCGCCGTCATGGCGACGTCGCTGCGAGCCCCGTACAGCTCGGCGAGGTCTTTCCGGACACGTCGGGCGATCAGGGCCGAGTCGAGCTCGGCCTCGACCGCGATCCGACCGGAGATGAGGTGCAGTCCCCCGGCGAAGCGGAGGACTGTGGCGAGCTCGGCGGCCCGGATCGTCGTCCTGCTCACCTCGACGCGGGCGAGTTCTTCTTTGACGTCGGCAGTCTGGGCCACTCCGGTTGTTCCTTTTCGTCAGGTCGACTTGTCGTCGGTTCACGGGCGTGCTGAAGGACCTCGGTGGGTCATTCTCGGCCGAGGTCGCGGTGTTTCACGCTGACGGCCACGCCGGGGAGTCCACGCAGACGCGCCGCCAGTTCACCCACGAGGGTGACCGATCGATGTTTGCCCCCGGTGCAGCCAATGGCGATCGTAGCGTGTCTCTTGTTCTCACGCTGATAGCCCGACAGCACGGGGACGAGCGAGGCGGCGAAGGCGTCGACGAACTCCCGTGCCCCGTCTTGCTGCATGACGTACGTCGTGACCGGCTCGTCGAGCCCCGACTGCTGCCGGAGCGCGGGCACCCAGAACGGGTTGGGGAGGAATCGCGCGTCGCCCACCATGTCGGCGTCGGTGGGCAGGCCGTACTTGAACCCGAAGCTGAGGACGGTCACCTGCACGCCGGCGCGGTCCGACTCGGCGAACTTCTCGGAGATCGTCGTGGCCAGCTGGTGGATGTTCAGTTCGGACGTGTCGATGATCACATCGCTGGTCTCGCGCAGTTCTTCCATTCGCGCACGCTCGGCGAGGATGCCGTCGAGCAACGTGCCGTCGCCCTGCAGCGGGTGCGGCCGCCGGACCTGCTCGAAACGCCGGACCAACGCCGCGTCGGTCGCGTCGAGGAAGAGCACGCGCACCTTGCTGGGCATGCTCGCCCGAAGGGTGCGGACGGCCTCCTGCGCCTCGCTAAACAAACGTCCCCCTCGGACGTCGACCACGGCCGCGATCTTGGGGAGCGAGTCCCCCGCGCGTTCGGCGAGGTCGAGCAGGGGGCGCAGCATCTGGGCAGGCAGGTTGTCCACCACGTACCAGTCGAGGTCTTCGAGGGCGTTGCCGACGGTCGACCGTCCTGCGCCGGACATGCCCGTCACGATCAGGACCTCTTGCTGTTCGCTGGCGTCGCTCATGTCGGTGGTGTCCTCCGGGTCGGCGGGCGGTGCATCGAGTCTAGGCGGGGCTCGTGGGGGGCACGCCGTCGTCGGCCGTCACGTCCTCGGCCCCGCGGAGCCGTTCGACGACCGCTGCGGCGAGCGTCGGGCCGATGCCGCGGATCGCCGAGATGTCGGCCGCCTCGGCGTCCTTCAGTCTCTTGACCGAGCCGAAGTGCTTCAAGAGGACAGCGACCCGAGAGGGCCCCAGCCCCGGTATCTCGGCGAGTTGTGTCGAGATGTCCCGCTTGCGCCGTTGTCTTTGGTGCGTGATCGCGAACCGGTGCGCCTCGTCGCGGATGCGTTGGATGAGGAACAGTGCGTCGCTGTTGCGCGGCAGGATGACCGGGAAGTCGTCGTCGGGCAACCAGATCTCTTCGAGCCGTTTGGCGATGCCGCACAGCGCGATGTCGGTGACGCCGGCGTCCTCGAGGGCCCGCCGGGCCGCCGCCACCTGAGGTTGTCCGCCGTCGACGATCAACAGGTTGGGGCGGTACGCGAAGCGCTTGCGCTGCTCGCCCACCTCTTCGACGGGCGCGAGTTCGTCGTCGAGCCGTGAGAGACGGCGGCTCAGGGTCTGGTAGATGGACTCGGTGTCGTCGGTCGACTGCGGGATGTTGAAACGTCGGTACTGGTCCTTGCGGGGCAGACCGTCTTCGAACACCACCATCGAGGCGACGATGTTCGTGCCCGAGAGGTGGGACACGTCGTAGCACTCCATGCGCAGGGGTGCGTCGCTCATGCCGAGGGCCTCCTGGATGTCGGCCAGGGCCGTCGACCGGGTGGCGAAATCGGCGCTGCGACGGGTCTTGTAGAGCATGAGTGATTGCTGCGCGTTGAGGGTCGCCGTCTGCATCAGGTTGGCCTTCTCACCGCGCTGTGCCGTATGGATCTGCACCCGTCCGCGCCTGCGGAGGGAACTCAACACGCTCTCGAGGGCGTCGTTGTCGTCCGGTGTCTCGGTGACGACGATCTCACGGGGCAGTTCGGCGCCGGCGGTGTAGATGCCCTGCAGGACCTGCTCGACGAGGTCGCCGGTCGAGATGTCGATCTCTTTGTCGACGACCCATCCGCGGGAGCCGCGGATTCGGCCACCCCTCACCGTGAAGAGCTGTACGGCGGCCGCCAGCTCGTCCTCGGCGAGGGCGAAGAGGTCGAGGTCGACGTTGTCGCGCAGGACGACCGCCGACTTGTCGAGTACCGCCTCGAGAGCTTGTACCTGGTCCCGATAGGCCGCAGCGTCCTCGAAACGCTGCTCGAGGGCGGCCGTCCTCATGGACCGCTGCAGGTCGGCGATCACCTTCTTGTCGTAGCTGCCCATGAACTTGACGAACTCGTCGACGACGGCCCGGTGCTCGTCGATCGACACCTTGTGGGAGCAGGGACCCCCGCAACGACCGATCTGCCCGGGGAAGCAGGGCTTGCCCGTCTGCATCGCCTTCTTGTAGCTGCTGTCGGAGCAGGTGCGGATGGGGAAGACCTTGATCATTAGGTCGATGGTGTCGTGGACCGCCCAGATCTTCGGGTAGGGCCCGAAGTACTTGGCCCCCTTGATGCGCGGGTTGCGCGTGACCATGACCCGCGGAGCCTCGTCGGCCAGGGTCACGGCCATGAACGGATAGGTCTTGTCGTCACGGAACTTGACGTTGAACGGCGGATCGAACTCTTTGATCCACGTGTACTCGAGCTGGAGCGCCTCGATGTCGCTGCCCACGACGGTCCACTCGACCGATCGAGCGGTCAGGACCATCCGACGGGTGCGTTCGTGGAGAGAGGGCAGCGGCGCGAAGTAGTTGCTCAGCCGGGCCCGGAGGTTCTTGGCCTTGCCGACGTAGAGGACCCTCCCCCGCTCGTCACGCCAGCGGTAGACGCCGGGGTCGGTCGGGATCTCGCCCGCTTTCGGACGCCAGGAGACGGTGTTGCTCATCGTGCTTCGACGGCCTCCCGACGGCGCGTCGACGTGGGCTTCTTCTTCTGGACTCGGGGCACGGTGTGTCCCGACTCGAGGATCTCCTTCAAGAAGACGCCGGTGTGACTCTCGGGCACGGTGGCGAGGTGCTCGGGCGTGCCGGTGGCGATGACGGTACCGCCACCCGCGCCTCCTTCGGGGCCCATGTCGATCAGCCAATCGGCGGACTTGATGACGTCGAGGTTGTGCTCGATCGTGATCACGGTGTTGCCCTTCTCGACGAGGCCGTTCAGCACGAGCAGGAGCTTGCGGACGTCTTCGAAGTGCAGACCCGTGGTGGGCTCGTCGAGCACGTAGACGCTGCGCCCGTTGGATCTCTTCTGCAGCTCGGTCGCGAGCTTGACGCGCTGGGCCTCGCCACCACTCAACGTGGTGGCGCTCTGACCGAGTCGCACGTAGCCGAGGCCGACGTCGACCAGGGTCGACATGAACCGCGAGATGGCCGAGATGGGGGCGAAGAACTCGGCGGCCTCGCTGATCGGCATCTCGAGGACCTCCGAGATGTTCTTGCCCTTGTACCGCACCGCCAGGGTGTCGCGGTTGTACCGCGCGCCGCCGCAGACCTCGCACGCCACGTAGACGTCGGGCAGGAAGTTCATCTCGATCTTGATGGTGCCGTCACCCGCGCAGTTCTCGCAGCGGCCGCCCTTGACGTTGAAGCTGAACCGCCCCGGCAGGTAGCCGCGGGCCTTCGCATCGGTCGTCTCGGCGAAGAGGGTGCGGATGCGGTCGAAGACGCCCGTGTAGGTCGCGGGGTTCGAGCGAGGGGTGCGGCCGATGGGCGCCTGGTCCACGTGGACGACCTTGTCGAGGGCGTCGAGCCCCGTGACACGGGTGTGCTTGCCGGGGATCTGACGGGCTCCGTTGAGCTGGTTCGCCAGGACCTTGTACAGGATGTCGTTGACGAGTGAGGACTTGCCGGAACCACTGACGCCCGTCACGGCGACGAAGGTGCCCAGGGGGAAATCGACGGTGACGTCGCGCAGGTTGTTGGCCTTGGCGCCCACCACCGAGATCATGCGCTTCTTGTCGACGGGACGACGGCTGGTCGGGGTCTCGATGGAGCGCCGCCCGGCGAGGTAGTCGCCCGTGTACGAGTCGGTGTTCGCCACGAGGTCCTCGTAGCTGCCCGAGTGCACGACCGTGCCGCCGTTGACGCCGGCACCCGGACCGATGTCGACGACCCAGTCGGCCGTCTTGATGGTGTCCTCGTCGTGCTCGACGACGATCAGCGTGTTGCCGAGATTCTTCAGTTTGACCAGCGTGTCGATCAGTCTGCGGTTGTCCCGCTGGTGCAGGCCGATGCTCGGCTCGTCGAGGACGTAGAGCACCCCGGTGAGGCCCGAGCCGATCTGGGTCGCGAGTCGGATGCGCTGGGCCTCGCCACCCGAGAGCGACCCGGCGGCGCGGGCCAGCGAGAGGTACGTGAGACCCACCTCGAGCAGGAACTCGAGCCGGACACGGATCTCACGAAGGACCTGGGCAGCGATGCGCGCCTCGCGGGTCGTGAGGGTGAGGCCGTTCATGAACTCGAATGCGTCGGCGAGGCTCAGCTCGGACACGGTCGCGATATCGTTCCCGTCGACCAGAACCGCGAGGACCTCGGGCTTCAGTCGCTTGCCCTTGCAGACGACGCACGGGATCTCGCGGAGGTAGGACGCGTAGCGCTGGCGCTGCGTGTCGGTCTCGGCCTCGGCGTACTTGCGTTCGATGTAGGGCATCACGCCCTCGAAACCGGTCGAGTACGTCATCTCACGCCCGAAGCGGTTACGCCACTTGACCGTGACCTCGAAGTCGTTGCCCTGCAGGACGGCCTGCTGGATCTTCTCGGGCAGGTCGTGCCACGGGGTCTTGAGGCTGAAGCCGAGATCGCCGGCCAGGCCCTCGAGGAGCTTCTGGAAGTAGTTGTAGAGCCCCTTGCCGGACTGGGTCCAGGGGAGGATGACACCGTCGGCGAGGCTGAGCTCCGGGTCGCCGAGCAGCAGATCGGAGTCGACCGACATCTTGGTGCCGAGACCGGAGCATTCGGGGCAGGCGCCAAAGGGCGCGTTGAACGAGAACGTCCGGGGCTCGATCTCGGTGAGCTGGACCGGGTGGTTGTTCGGGCACGAGAGCTTCTCGGAGAACGTCCGGTATTTGCCGGCCGCGCCCTCGTCGGTGTCGACGAAGTCGATCGTGACCAGGCCGTCGGTCAGGCGGAGGGCGGTCTCGAGGGAATCGGTCAGACGCGTCAGTGCCTGATCGGAGGCGACGAGGCGATCGACCACGACCGAGATGTCGTGCTTGATCTGCTTCTTCAGCTTGGGCGGCGAACTGAGCTGGATCTGCTCACCGTCGACGATGGCCCGGGAGTACCCCGTGGACGCGAGCTCGGCGAACAGGTCGACGAACTCGCCCTTCTTCTGCGAGACCACGGGGCTCAGCACCTGGTAGCGGGTGCCCGTCTCGAGGGTCATGAGCTGGTCGGCGATCTGTTGCACGCTCTGCTTGCTGATCTTCTCGCCGCAGACGGCGCAATGCGGCACGCCGATGCGTGCCCAGAGGAGGCGCATGTAGTCGTAGATCTCGGTGATCGTGCCGACCGTCGACCGCGGGTTGCGGTTCGTGGACTTCTGGTCGATCGAGACCGCGGGGCTGAGACCTTCGATGAAGTCCACGTCGGGCCGGTCGACCTGGCCCAGGAACTGCCGCGCGTAGGCGGACAGCGACTCGACGTACCGTCTTTGCCCCTCGGCGAAGATCGTGTCGAACGCGAGGGACGACTTGCCGGAGCCGGACAAACCGGTGAAGACGACCAACGAGTCACGTGGGATCTCGAGGTCGACGTTGTTCAGGTTGTGCACTCGGGCACCCCGGACGCTCAGCGTGGAGGAACCTTCTACAGGGGAGATGGACACTCTTACCATTCTGTCGATGTGGACGACGCTCGTCGTCGTGGCGGGCAGGCCCGCAGGGGATGCAGCCGGCGGCGCGGGTTCAGGGGGCCGGGGACGAGATGACCGGCTGGACGCCCGTCAGGCCGGCCGACACCTGCCACAGACGGGCTGCGACCGACTCGTCGCGGGTGTGACGTTTGGCGGGCACGCGAGCCGGGGCGCCGGTCAGCTGGAACCATCCGGCCGGACCCCAGTATTCCCCGCCGACGACGTCTTCGCCCGCGAGGGCGTGGACGAGGGGCTCTGCGCCGACCTCTTTGCCCTGGGAGAACGTGTGCATCATCGAGGTGAGGACGGCGGGAGGACGGCGAGGCTCGACCACGGGCGGGCGTGGGTCGCTGAGCGACTCCCACGAGAACCCGGGGTGGGCGACGACGCTCGAGACGGATGATCCGGCGGCCCGGAGGCGCCGGTCGAGGTCGAACCCGAAGGTCATCACCGCGAGCTTGGATCGTGCGTAGGCCACGGCCCCCGAGTAGCTCGAGACCATCATGGGATCGTCGAGGTCGAGTCGCACCCACCGGTGGCTGATGCTGCCGAGGTGCACGACCCGCGCCCTCCCGGCCGACTCGAGTGCCGGAAGAAGATGCGAGACCAGCGCGAAGTGCCCGAGGTGGTTGGTGCCGAACTGGAGCTCGAATCCGTCGGTCGTGGTCTGACGCCGACGGGAACCCACGACGCCGGCGTTGGCCAGCAGGCCGTCGACCGGCCCCCCGGCGGAGATGGCGGACGCACCCGTGCGGACCGACGCCAGGTCGGCGAGGTCGAGGGCGACGGTGTCGACGTCCGCCCCCGGCACGCGGACGCGCAGGAGATCGGCGGCCCGGACGGCTCTCTCGGCATCGCGGGCCGCGAGGACGACCTGATGACCGGCCGCGACGAGCCGCTCGGCCGAGTAGTAGCCGAGACCCGCGGTCGCACCCGTGACGACGACACGGCGACGATCACCGGGCATGACCGGCCGCCTCCATCTGCCGCAGGTCTTTCTTCAGATCGGCGACCTCGTCGCGGAGCCGGCCGGCCAACTCGAACTTGAGCTCGGCCGAGGCCTGCAGCATCTGCTCGTTGAGGTCGGCGATGATGGCTTCCAGACCGTTCGCCGCGCTGGCCGCCTTGCCTTCGCGGCGGAGGTTCGGCGTGGGGGCGCGCTTGCCGCCTTGCCGATCGGCGAGGAGACGAGCGGTGTCGGCGCCCTCTCGGGCCAGGACCTCGGTGATGTCGGCGATCTTCTTCCGCAGCGGCTGGGGGTCGATTCCGCGCTCGAGGTTGTAGGCCACCTGCTTCTCACGACGCCGGTCGGTCTCTTCGAGAGCCTGTTTCATCGAGTCGGTCATGACATCGGCGTACATGTGCACCTGGCCCGACACGTTGCGGGCCGCACGACCGATGGTCTGGATGAGCGACGTCGACGAGCGGAGGAAGCCCTCTTTGTCGGCGTCGAGGATGGCGACGAGTGACACCTCGGGGAGGTCGAGGCCCTCACGGAGAAGGTTGATGCCGACGAGCACGTCGTAGACCCCCTGGCGCAGTTCGGTCAGCAGTTCGACCCGACGAAGCGTGTCGACGTCGGAGTGCAGGTACCGTACACGCACGCCGGCCTCGGTGAGGAAGTCGGTGAGTTCTTCGGCCATCTTCTTGGTCAGGGTGGTGACCAGGACGCGTTCGTCGATCTCGACCCGTGTGCGGATCTCTTCGAGCAGGTCGTCGATCTGACCCGCGGACGGCTTGACCACGATCTCGGGATCGATGAGCCCGGTGGGTCGGATGATCTGCTCGACCACGCTGTCGGTGATGCCCAACTCGTATTTGCCGGGTGTCGCCGAGAGGTAGACCTTCTGGCCGACCCGGTCGAGGAACTCCTCGAACTTCAGCGGTCTGTTGTCGAGGGCACTCGGCAGCCGGAAGCCGTGGTCGACGAGGGTGCGCTTGCGTGACGCGTCGCCCTCGTACATGGCACCGATCTGAGGCACGGTGACGTGCGATTCGTCGATCACCACGAGCAGGTCGTCGGGGAAGTAGTCGAGCAGGCAGTGTGGCGCCTCGCCGGGCGCTCGACCGTCGATGTGCGCCGAGTAGTTCTCGATGCCGTTGCAGAAGCCGATCTGTTCCATCATCTCGAGGTCGAAGGTCGTGCGCATGCGCAGACGCTGGGACTCGAGGAGCTTGCCCTGCTTGTCGAGCTCGTCGAGGCGGGTGGCGAGTTCGTCCTTGATGGTGCCGATCGCTCGATGCATGACGTCGGTGCCCGCGACGTAGTGCGACCCCGGGAAGACCGACACGGCGTCCATCGTCCGGACCACGTCGCCCGTGAGCGGGTGGAGGGCGTAGAGGGCCTCGATCTCGTCGCCGAACATCTCGATGCGGATGGCGAGCTCTTCGTACATGGGGATGATCTCGATGGTGTCGCCCCGTACGCGGAAGTTGCCGCGGGAGAAGTCGATGTCGTTGCGCTGGTACTGCATCGAGACGAAACGGCGGATCAGCGTCTCGCGGTCGATCCGCATGCCGACTTGGAGGGCGATCATGGCCTCCATGTAGCCCTCGGGGGTGCCTAGACCGTAGATGCACGAGACCGTCGAGACGACGATGACGTCGCGGCGGCTCAGCAGGGAGTTCGTCGTCGAGTGCCGCAGGCGCTCGACCTCGGCGTTGACGGAGCTGTCCTTCTCGATGAAGGTGTCGGTCTGCGGGACGTAGGCCTCGGGCTGGTAGTAGTCGTAGTACGACACGAAGTACTCGACGGCGTTGTTCGGGAAGAGTGACCGGAACTCGTTCGCCAACTGGGCCGCGAGCGTCTTGTTGTGGGCCAGGACGAGCGTGGGGCGCTGCACCTGTTCGACGAGCCAGGCCGTGGTCGCCGACTTGCCTGTTCCGGTGGCGCCCAGCAGGACGACGTCGGTCTCACCGGCGTTGATGCGCCCCGCCAGCTCGGCGATGGCGGCCGGCTGGTCGCCGCTGGGTTCGAACTCACTGATGACTTCGAACGGGCGGACGCTACGGGTCGGTTCCATGGATTCCAGCTTACGAGGGACCACCGACACTCGTATCCGGGGAGGCTGCCCGCTTCGCCGCTGACAGCGAACGCAGCCGGTCGTAGAGGTCGTCGGCCTGCTCCATCGTGTGCTCGAGTGAACCGGACGAGTCGACGACGACGTCCGCGACGGCGAGCCGCGTCCGGTCGTCCGCTTGCGCGTCCACCCGGCGCCGCGCCTCCTCGTCGCTCATCCCCCGCAGTTCGACGAGTCGCCTCAGACGCACCTCGCGAGGGGCGTGCACGACGACCACCAGGTCGAAGCCGTCGGTGCCCCGTGCTTCGACGAGGAGCGGTACGTCGTAGACCACGACGCGTTCCGGGTCGTCAGCGACGGCGTCGGCCATGCGCCGGGCCGAGAGAGCGTGCACGGCCGGGTGAGTGATCCCCTCGAGATCGCGGCGGGCGGCAGGGTCGGCGAAGACGACGGCCCCCAGAGCGGCCCGGTCGAGGGAGCCGTCGGGTTGCAACACGACGGACCCGAAGCGGGCGACCACGGCCTCGAGTCCTGCCGACCCGGGCTCGACCACCTCGCGGGCGAGGGCGTCGGCGTCGACGTGTGCGGCCCCTCGTTCCGCTAGTCGACGGGCCACGACCGACTTGCCGGCCGCGATGCCACCGGTCAATCCACAGACGAACACGACGTCGAGACTACGCCGGGAACGCCGGAAGGCGGCTCCCCCGGGGAGGAACCGCCTTCTGGTCGAGACCCGTGGGACTCAGTTGTTGTTCGACAGCTTCTCGCGCAGAGCCGCCAGCGACTCGTCGTCGGCGAGGGTGCCGGCACCCGAAGCGGACTCGGCCGAGAACGACGAACCCGTGGGAGCGTCGAACGTCGTCTCTTCGACGAGCGAGGCAGCGACCTGCTTCTTGTGGGCTTCCCAGCGCGCCTGGGCCGCAGCGTAGTCCTGCTCCCACTTCTCGCGCTGCGAGTCGAAGCCCTCGCGCCACTCGTTCGTCTCGGGGTCGAAGCCCTCGGGGTACTTGTAGTTGCCCTGGTCGTCGTACTCGGTGAGCATGCCGTAGAGCGCCGGGTCGAACTCGGTGCCCTCGGGGTCGACGCCCTCGTTGGCCTGCTTGAGGCTCAGCGAGATGCGACGGCGGTCGAGGTCGATGTCGATGACCTTGACGAACACCTCGTCGCCGACGGCGACGACCTGCTCGGCCAACTCGACGTGCTTCGCCGACAGCTCGGAGATGTGCACGAGGCCCTCGATGCCGTCGGCCACGCGGACGAACGCACCGAAGGGGACGAGCTTCGTGACCTTGCCCGGAGCGACCTGGCCGATCGCGTGCGTACGTGCGAACACCTGCCACGGGTCTTCCTGGGTGGCCTTGAGCGAGAGCGACACGCGCTCACGGTCGAGGTCGACCTCGAGGATCTCGACGGTGACCTCTTGGCCCACCTCGACGACCTCGCTGGCGTGCTCGATGTGCTTCCAGCTGAGCTCGCTGACGTGCACGAGACCGTCCACGCCGCCGAGGTCGACGAACGCACCGAAGTTGACGATCGAGGAGACGACGCCCTTGCGGACCTGGCCCTTGTGGAGGTTGTTCAGGAATGTGGTGCGGCTCTCGGACTGCGTCTGCTCGAGCAGCGCACGGCGTGACAGGACCACGTTGTTGCGGTTCTTGTCGAGCTCGAGGATCTTGGCCTCGATCTCTTGGCCCAGGTAGGGCGTGAGGTCGCGGACGCGGCGCAGTTCGATGAGCGAGGCGGGGAGGAAGCCTCGGAGGCCGATGTCGACGATGAGGCCACCCTTGACGACCTCGATGACCGTACCGGTGACGACGCCGTCGGCGTCCTTGATCTTCTCCACGTCGCCCCAGGCACGCTCGTACTGAGCGCGCTTCTTGGACAGGATCAGGCGGCCTTCTTTGTCTTCCTTCTGGAGGACGAGGGCTTCGACCGTGTCGCCGACCTCGACGACCTCGGTGGGGTCGACGTCGTGTTTGATCGAGAGTTCACGCGAGGGGATGACACCCTCGGTCTTGTAGCCGACGTCGAGGAGAACCTCGTCGCGGTCGATCTTCACGACGGTGCCTTCGATGAGGTCGCCGTCGTTGAAGAACTTCAGGGTCTTCTCGACCGCGGCCAGGAAGTCATCAGCGGATCCGATGTCGTTGATGGCGACCTGCTTGGGTGCCTTGGTCGTTACGGTTGTCATGTAGTTAGTGCTCCAGTACGGGCATGAATCGGGCCGTGCTCGTCCCTCGAACGGTGTTCGGGAGGATGTGTCGAACGCGGCGTGCGGAAAGATCGACGCAGATAGCGCTCGATCATCTTAGCGCGGTGCCGCAGGTGCGGGCAACGGCGTGTCGAGAGCCGGGACTGCTCACGCCAGGAGGGCCCGCCGGAGCGTGTCGAGCCCGACCCCGCCCAACCGCAGGGCGTCCCGGTGGAAGGCCTTCACGTCGAACGCGTCGCCGTCCCGCCGGGCACGTTCGGCGCGGAGGTCCTCCCAGATGCGCTGACCGACCTTGTACGACGGTGCCTGCCCCGGCCAGCCGAGGTACCTGTCGACCTCGAAGCGCACGAACCCGGTGTCCATGTTGACGTTGTCCGACATGAAGGTGAAGGCGTTCGTCGCGTCCCAGGTGCCCCCGCCGGCCGGGAAGGGCTTGCCGAGGTGGACGCCGATGTCGAGCACGACGCGCGCCGCGCGCATGCGCTGACCGTCGAGCATGCCCAACCGGTCGCCCGGGTCGCCGAGCCAGCCGAGCTCGTCCATCAGCCGCTCCGCGTAGAGCGCCCACCCTTCGGCGTGCCCCGAAGTCCCCGCCAACTGTCGACGCCAGGTGTTCAGCGTGGCCCGGTCGTAGACGGCCTGGCCGAGTTGCAGATGGTGGCCCGGGACGCCCTCGTGGAAGACCGTGGTCGTCTCACGCCAGGTGCCGAAGCGGGTGACGCCCTCGGGCACCGACCACCACATGCGGCCGGGTCGCGAGAAGTCGTCACTGGGGCTCGTGTAGTAGATGCCGCCGTCCTTCGTCGGCGCGATGCGGCACTCGAGCCGACGAACCGGCTCGGGGATGTCGAACTGCTCCCGTCCCAGCTCGGCGACGGCCCGGTCGCTGAGCCCCTGCATCCAGGCGCGGAGCGCGTCGGTGCCGTCGAGTTGGCGTGCGGGGTCTGCATCGAGCAACTCGATGGCCCGCGAGACCGACGCCCCGGGTTCGATCTGCCGGGCGACCGCCTCTTGTTCGCTCGTCATCCGGGCCAGCTCGTCGATCCCCCACTCGTAGGTCTCGTCGAGGTCGACCGTCGCTCCGAGGAACCGCCGCGAGTGCAGGGCGTACGCGTCACGCCCGACGGCGTCGACGGCGTTGGCTACGGGGAGCAGCTCGTCGAGCAGGAACCGCCGCAGGTCGACGTAGGCCTGAGCGGCCGACGAAGCGCCCGAGGTGAGGTCGCGAGCCAGCGCCGTGCCGGGTTCGCTGCCGTCGCCGAGCCGGGCACCGTCCACGAACTCGGCGAAGAACCCGTCGTCGGCACCGATGCGAGCGCATTGTTCGGCCACCTTCTCGACCTGGCGCCGGGCGGGGGTCACTCCCCCGGCGATGCCGGAACGCAACGTCTCCACGTACTGGTCGACGGCGGTCCGTACCCGGCCGAGGCGGGACGCGACGTCGACCCAGTCGCCTTCCGACCCGGTCGGCATCAGGTCGAACACCTCGCGGATGCCCTGCGCGGGCGACGCGATGACGTTGAGGTCGCGCAGTTCGAGTCTCTGCTCGGCGTACTCGAGGTCGAGTTCGAGCTCGCTCGTCAGGTCGTCCCGGGTGACGCGGTCGACGTCGTCGACGGGGGTGGTGCTCCGCAGTTCGGCCAGCGTGGCCCGGACCGCCTCGACGCGGCGGGCGTGACCGTCGGGCGAGTAGTCGCCGTACTCACCGGTCCGGCCCTCACGGCCGATCCAGGTCGCGGTGGTGGGGTCGAGCTCGCAGAGGGTGTCCACCCACCGCTCGGCGACCCCGTCGACGGGGGTCGGTGTGCGAGGGGTCGGCGTCGTCGCGGGATCGGTCATGCCGACGAGCCTAGTGACGCAGGAGGCGCGGGGCGGTGGGTCCCGCACCGCGCCTCCTCGGGGCCCCGACGACGAACGGGGCGCCCACCGACTCTCGTCGGCGGGCGCCCCGTTCTCTGGCTGGTGTCTAGTCCTTGTCGAGGTCGGTCGCGAGGAGCGCGACGAGCTCGTCGAGAGCGGCTTCGGCGTTGTCGCCCTCGGTCGCGACGACGACCTCTTCACCGTGGCCGATGCCCAGCGAGAGCACGCCGAGGATGCTGGCGGCGTTGACGCTCTTGCCGGCCGCGGAGGTCAGCGTGACCTTGGCGCCGGTCTTGCCGGCGGCCTGGCTGAACAACGAGGCGGGACGGGCGTGCAGCCCGACGCTCGAGGCGATGGTGACGGAACGTTCTGGCATGTCTTCTCCTCAGAAGGGGGTGGGGGTCAGTCGTCGTCGTCGGTCGACGCGAGCAACTCGTAGACCTCGGCGGTCGTGGTCGATCCGCGCAACGCCGCGGCCTTGTCGGGGTCCATCAGGATGCTGGCGAGCTGGCTGAGGATGGCGATGTGGCCGTTGCCCTTGGCGGCGATGCCGACCGTCACCGAGACCTCGTTGCCGTCCCAGTCGACCGGGGTCGGGAACCGCAGCACGACGAGGGCATCCTCTTTGACCGAGTCCTTGCCGGCGAGGGTGCCGTGCGGAATCGCCACACCCTCGCCGACATAGGTGGACACCGAGTTCTCACGCTCGAACATCGCGTCGACGTAGGTCTCGTCGATCGCGCCCGCGTCGATGAGCGCCTGGCCCGTCTTGCGGATGGCCTCGTCACGCGAGGCGGCGATCTCGTCGAGTCGGATGGACGACTCGGCGAGGAGCGCCGAGAGCTCGGGTGCCTGCTGGTCGGTCATCGTCAGACCTCGACCGTCGAGCCGTCCTGGATCGCCTTGACGACCTTGGCGACGTTGGGGTCTCCCATGAACAACTGGAACGGCACGACGGGCACGTTCGGCACGACGCCGCGAGCGCGCTCGGCCAGGTTGTTCTGGGTGACGACGACGTCGGCGTCCGACGGGATCGACGCGACGGGCGAGTGCTCGACGGTGACACCGCTCTTCTTCAGCTGCTTCTTGAGCGTGGACGCCAGCATGACGCTGCTGCCCATGCCCGCGTCGCACGCGACGATGAGTTTCTTGATGCTGGAACCGTCGAGGGTTGCCATGACCTTCTCCTTGTGTGGTGGTGGTGCTGCCTGGTGGTGCAGTGGGCTAGGCGGTGGGTGCCGCAGTGCCCTTGCTGGTGGCCTTGTTGGACGCGGTGGCGGCCTGGGCGTCGGCGAGAGCCTGCTCCTGCGCGGCGGAGTCCTCGGCACGGGCCTCGCGGTTCTCCTTGCGACCGAAGCCCATCAGGAGGGACGAGACGACGAACGAGACGGCCGCCGACAGCAGGATACCCAGGTAGATCGGGAGAAGGTCCCCACGGGCTGCGACGAGCGTGTAGGCGATGATGCTGCCGGGCGAGGCGGGGCCGACGAGGCCGACGTTGAACAGCGCGAAGGTCGCGATGCCGGTCGCGCCACCGAGGATTGCGGCGACGAGCAGGATCGGCTTCATGAGCACGTACGGGAAGTAGATCTCGTGGATGCCACCGAAGAAGTGCACGATGATCGCGGCGGGAGCCGAGGGGCGGATCGCGCGCGGACCGAAGAACAGGAACGCGAGCAGGATGCCGAGGCCGGGGCCGGGGTTCGACTCGAGCATGAAGAGGATCGACTTGCCGGTCTCCTGCACCTGGGTGCCGCCGAGCGGGGTCAGGATGCCCTGGTTGATAGCGTTGTTGAGGAAGAGCACCTTGGCCGGCTCGATGATGATCGAGGCGAGGGGAAGCAGACCGCGGTCGACGAGGAAGCCGACGGCGCCGCCGAAGACGTTCGTGATGGCGGTGGTGACGGGGGCCAGCCCGAAGAACGACAGGACCGCCATGGCCCCACCGATGATGCCGAGCGAGAAGTTGTTGACGAGCATCTCGAAGCCGGACTTGATGCGTCCGTCGACCAGACGGTCGAACTGCTTCAGGACCCAGGCGGAGAGGGGGCCGACGATCATCGCGCCGAGGAACTGCGGCACGTCGGTGGCGACGATGACGCCCATGACGGCCACGGCACCGATGACGGCACCGCGCTGGCCGTGCACCATGCGACCACCGGTGTAGGCGATCAGGATCGGCAGCAGGTAGGTGATGATCGGGCCGACGAGGCCGGGCCACGGGGTGCCGTCGGACATCTCGCCGAAGCCGCCGAGCTGCGGCACCGGCGTCCAGCCGGTCTGGATGAAGAGGGCCGTGATGAGGCCCCAGGCGATGAAGGCGCCGATGTTCGGCATGATCATGCCGGCCAGGAAGCCGCCGAAGCGCTGGACGCGCGCTCGGGCTCCCGTACCGGTGACGGTGGGCGTGAATTCGGACATGGTGTCGAGTTCTCCTTGTTCTCTCAGCGACGAGAGGAGTGGGGGGTGAGGGAGGTGGTGCGAGGTGCTGTGGTGCGTCGGGGTGGTACGAGGGTGGCCGAGCGGAGTCGCGTCATGCGATCACGACCCGCGGTCCGGCCTGTTCGACGTCGTCGGCCAGTTCGGCGTCCACGCCGGAGTCGGTGATGACGGTGTCGACGTCTGTGAGGGGCGCGACCTTGGCGAAGTCCTCGCGACCGAACTTGGTGTGGTCGGCGAGGACGACCGTGCGTCGCGAGGCGCCGATGAGCGCGCGCTTGACCCGCGCCTCCGCGAGATCAGGGGTGCTGATGCCGCGTTCGACCGACACGCCGTTCGTGCCGATGAACGCCACGTCGGCGAAGACGTCGGCGATCTGGGCTCGCGTCCAGTCCCCCACGGCAGAGTACGTGCGGGTGCGAATGAGACCCCCGAGCAGGTGCAGTGTGACGTTCGGACGGCTGATCAGGATGGTGGCGACGGCGAGGGAGTGCGTCACCACGGTCAGCTCGCGGTCGAGGGGGAGCAGTTCGGCGAGGCGGATGGTCGAGGTGCCGGCGTCGACGATGATCGAGCCGCCGTCGGGCAGTTCGTCGAGCGCTGCCCGGGCGATGCGCTCCTTCTCGGAGGCGGCCGTGCCCTCGCGGTCGACCACGGGAGGCTCGATGCCGAGCCGCTCGACGGCGATGGCACCCCCGTGCACGCGGCGCAGGACTCCTCGGCGCTCGAGGGCCGTCAGGTCGCGGCGCACGGTCTCGGGCGCGACGGAGAGCTCTCGTGCGAGACCGGCGACCTCGACCCGGCCCCGGGACAGGGCCGTGTCGAGGATCTGCTGGTGACGCTCCGGTGCGTACATGGGAGACCTCGTCGTCGGACTGCTCGGTCGCCTCGGGGCTGACCGGTGGTGCGGAAGTGCGGAAGGAGTTCAACTGCTGTTGATCTGCGCTTATATAAGTCCGTTTGTGTGGCTCGGTCAAGTCTGTGCCGCGTGTCGTGTCCGTTTGTGCCCGAGTCGGGGGACGTTTCGATGCCTGATGGGCAGCGGAATGCCCGCCGAACGGGCATCTAGCGCCCGAGCGGGGCCCGACCGGGCGGAGAATCCGGACCCGATGATGCGGGTCCCCGAGAACCAGGGGCGCGTGGGACGAGAAGGGTCGAGCTTCCGACCGTGGGATGGTCTGATTCGGCCACGTTCGTCACTCGAGCCCGAGCCCGGGCGTGCGGCCGCTCGGTCATGCGGAGGCATCGGCTCAGTGGGCGGCTGCGTCCCAGCTCTCGCCGAGTCCGACGCTGACGTCGAGCGGCACGCGGAGGTCGGCCGCGCCGCTCATGCGCCGACGGACGATCTCTCGTACGTCGTCGACCTCGCCCGGTGCGACCTCGACGATGAGCTCGTCGTGCACCTGCAGCAGCACTCGCGAGCCCATCTCTCGCTCGTCGAGTTCTGACCGGACTCCGAGCATCGCAATCTTCATGATGTCGGCCGCCGAGCCCTGGATCGGCGCGTTCAACGCGGCCCGCTCGGCGTTCTCGCGCAGGACGCGATTCGGGGACTTGAGGTCGGCGAAGGGGCGGCGCCGACCGTAGATGGTCTCGGTGTAGCCGTCTTCTCGTGCCTGCTCGACGACGTTGCGGAGATACTCGCGGACGGCACCGAACCGGGCGAAGTAGTCGGTCATGAGCTGGCGCGCCTCGGCCGTCTCGATCCGCAGCTGCTTCGACAGGCCGAAGGCGCTGAGTCCGTAGGCCAGGCCGTAGGACATGGCCTTGACCTTCGTGCGCATGGCAGGGGTGACGTCGGCGGGTTCTACCCCGAAGATGCGGGCGCCGACGAACCGGTGCAGGTCTTCTCCTTCGTTGAAGGCCTGGATCAGCCCCTCGTCACCCGAGAGGTGGGCCATGATGCGCATCTCGATCTGCGAGTAGTCGGCCGTGAGGAGGGTCTCGTAGTCGGGCCCGTGCACGAACGCCGCGCGGATCTCGCGACCCACGGCGGCCTTGACCGGGATGTTCTGGAGGTTGGGGTCGACGGACGAGATGCGTCCGGTCGTCGTGCCCGTCTGGTCGTAGGTCGTGTGGATGCGGGCGTCGTCGGCGATCGACTTCTCGAGGGTCTCGATGATCTGGCGCAGCTTCGTCGCGTCACGATGCTTCAACAACAGGTCGAGGAAGGGGTGCGGGTGCTTCTCTTGCAGATCGGCCAGGGAGGCGGCGTCGGTCGAGTAGCCCGTCTTGGTGGCCCGCGTCTTGGGCATCTCGAGCTGCTCGAACAGCACCTCTTGGAGTTGCTTGGGTGAGCCGAGGTTCACCTCGCGACCGATCTCGGCGAAGGAGGCCGACGCCAGCTCGCCGGCCTGTTCGCCCAGTCGCAGCGAGAGCGCCTTGAGAGTGTCGCGGTCGGCCGCGACACCGGTGAGCTCCATGTCACCGAGCACCGGGACGAGCGGCAGTTCGATCTCGGTGAGCACCCGTCGGGAACCGTCGTCGAGGGAGTCCACCAGCGACTCGGACAGTCGGAGGACGTACCAGGCCTCGGAGGCCACGTTGACGTCGTCGTCGGCGGACACGAGCTGGTTGGGGTCGCCGACGGGCAACGTCTCGCCCATCTGCTCGTAGACGAGGTCGGAGAGTGAGAACGAGGTGCGGCCCGGACGCAGCAGCCAGGCGGCGATCCGGGGGTCGCCGACGATTCCCGTCAGCCTGAGGCCGCCACGAGAGAGCGCCTTGTAGGCCCGCTTCGCGTCGTGGACCACCTTGGGCGTGGCGTCGTCGAGCCACGCCTCGAGGGCCACGTAATCGCCGCGACCCGCGGCCCAGGGCACGTACGCCGACTCGTCGAGGGACGAGATGCCGAGTCCGACGATGCCGTCCGTGCCGTACTCGACGGTCAGGCCGACGGGCTTCTGGGGATCGGATGCGTGCTTCTTGAGCCAGAAGGCGAGTTCTTCGTCGATGAGGGTCCGGACGACGGGGAGGCCCTCGGGCGACGCCGCCACCGCTGTCTCGCCCGCGTTCGCGGCCGACGGGTCGGTCGTTTCGGACAGGGCCAGGACGCGTTCGAGCAGGGTGCGGAACTGTAGCTTGTCGAACAGCTCTCGGACGGCGGCCTCGTCGATGCCCCGGCGCTGGAGGTCGCCGGGCCCCACCGGCAGTTCGACGTCGGTGACGAGCCGATTCAGCCGGCGGTTGCGGACGGCGTTGTCTTTCTGCTCACGCAGCTTCTGCCCGACGACGCCCTTGATCTCGTCGGCCCGCGCGATGATCTCGTCGAGCCCGCCGTAGAGGTTGATCCACTTGACGGCGGTCTTCTCCCCCACCTTGTCGATGCCGATGAGGTTGTCGCTCGTCTCACCGACCAGGGCGGCGACCTCGGGGTACTGATGGGGCTCGATGCCGTAGCGCTCGAAGACCTTGTCGCGGTCGTACCGGGTGAGCTCGCTGACACCGCGGGCCGAGGGGTACAGGAGGGTGACGTCGTCGTTGACCATCTGGATGGCGTCGCGGTCGCCGGAGACCACCAGTACCCGGTAACCGTCGTCGCGACCGCGGGAAGCGAGGGTCGCCAGGATGTCGTCGGCCTCGAAATCCTCTTTCGTGATGGTCGTGATGCCCATGGCGTGCAGCGCCTCTTGCAATAGCGGGATCTGACCGACGAACTCGGGCGGGGTCTCGGACCGTGTGCCCTTGTACTCGGGGTACTCACGGGTGCGGAAGGAGAAGCGCGAGATGTCGAACGCGACGGCCAGATGCGTCGGTTTCTCGGCCTTGAGCAGGCTGAGCAGCATCGAGATGAAGCCGTGGATGGCGTTCGTGTGCTGGCCTTCGCGGTTCACGAAACTGTCGACCGGAAGGGCGTAGAAGGCCCGGAAAGCAAGGGAATGGCCGTCGATGACCAGGAGGGTAGGCTTCGTGTCGTCCGTCACCACGTCAGCCTAGCGGGCACCTCCGACACCGTCGCCGGGTGCCCCGGTCCGATCACCCGGAGAACCATGAGCAGTCCGTCCGCCGTCCCGAACGACGCCGAGAGGACCGTCTCGTCGGACGCGTCCCTGAGCGATGCCGCCGTCGAGTTGTTCCGCCGTCGGGGTGTCGGCGCGCTGGCCGAGAAGATGGGCATCGTCATCGACGAGATGAGCGCCGAGAGAGCCGTGGGCCGGATGCCGGTGGCGGGCAACACGCAGCCGGTGGGCATCCTGCACGGCGGCGCGCACGTCGTCCTGGCCGAGACGCTCGGGTCCGTCGCGGCGAACGTGCACGCCGGAGCCGGACGCCTCGCGATGGGCATCGAACTGAACGCGAGCCACAGTCGGTCGGCGGCGACCGGTTGGGTGACGGGCACCTGCACGGCCCTGCATCTCGGCTCGACCCTCACCACGCATCAGGTCGTCATGACCGACGACCGCGGCCGCCTGCTGTCGACGGTCCGCATCACGAACTTCCTCACGGACGCCCGCGACTAGCCCCCTGACGGGAGAAGGCCCGTCCCGGTCGTCGGGGCGGGCCTTCTCTCGTCGCGGACGACTACTTCTTGGCGCTGAGCTGTTCGATGATCGCCTGAGCCACGTCGTGCATCGTGAGGCGACGATCCATGGACGCCTTCTGGATCCAGCGGAAAGCCTCGGGCTCGGTGAGTCCCATCTTCTCGTTGAGGAGGCCCTTGGCCCGATCGACGAGCTTGCGGGTCTCGAACCGCTCGACCAGGTCGGCGACCTCGGCCTCGAGGGTGATGATCTGCGCGTATCGCGAAAGGGCGATCTCGATCGCGGGCAGCAGGTCGTTCGGTGTGAAGGGCTTCACGACGTAGGCGAGGGCGCCGGCTTCGCTGGCTCGTTCGACGAGTTCCTTCTGGCTGAATGCGGTCAGCAGGACGACCGGCGCGATGTGTGCCTTCGAGAGCCGCTCGGCGGCGGAGATGCCGTCCAACTGGGGCATCTTGACGTCCATGATGACGAGGTCGGGGCGCAGCTCGGTGGCGAGGGCTACGGCGGTCTCGCCGTCTCCGGCCTCACCCACCACCTCGAAACCGTTGTCGCGGAGGATCTCGACGATGTCGAGGCGGATGAGGGACTCATCTTCGGCCACGACGACGCGACGGGGTGCTGCTGGGGTTGCTTCCTGGTCACTCACGACGTGAAGCCTACGGTATTGTCGACGTGGTTGTTGTGCGCCGGATTGGCGGAATGGCAGACGCGGAGCACTCAAAATGCTCTGTCCGTGAGGGCGTGTGGGTTCGAGTCCCACATCCGGCACCAGCCCCGTCGCCGACCAGGCCGACGAGATGTGGATCTCGTTCCCTCGTCCGCTCACCGAACACATCTGCCGACGGGTCGACACGCCGACACGAGTTCTGCTCAGGGGATGCGCCCGCGAGCATCCGTGCACTACGCTTGGGTCACTGGTTGTTGTGTTACGCATTTGTATCTCGCGACGTGCCGAAGGCCTCCTCTCACCGAGAGGGGTTCCGACGGTGGCGTCGTTCTCAGAGGGAGCGGACAAAAAGGCACCGCGACGAGCGATCTCGAAATCGAGATCGACAACTCTGATTGAAGGAAATAGAAAAATGGCAACAGGCACCGTTAAGTGGTTCAACTCCGAAAAGGGCTTCGGCTTCATCACCCCCGACGACGGAACCACTGACGTCTTCGCGCACTTCTCCGCGATCGCCGGCGACGGCTACCGCAACCTGGAAGAGAACCAGAAGGTCGAGTTCGACACGGCTCAGGGCAACAAGGGCCTCCAGGCCGAGAACATCCGCGTCATCTGACTCGGTGGCGTCCTCGTGACGCCGTCAGTCGGCGGGCTCGCCCGTCACTGAACCGAAAGCCCCGATCCGCTCATGCGGGTCGGGGCTTTCTCCGTCCCCGGACGGGGGCGACGGGCCGCGACCTCACGGGAGGGGAAAGCCGAGGAGGCGCGCCACGGGTTCGTAGTCGCGACTCGCCGTCCGGTAGGCGGTCTCCCACTCGGCGATCCGTGCACCGGCCTCGCGGGGGTCGGTGAACCGATCGTCCTCTCCACCACCGACGACGAGTGCTTCTCTCGCCTCGCGGTAACGGCTGGTCAAGGTCGCCCAGAGGACGAGTTCGTCCCCCGTGGAGTCCTCGGGAGCGGCGCGAGCCACGTCCCACGGGACCTCGACGGCCGGCAAGCGCCGATCAGACGGACCCGGGGCGTCGACCGTCGGTGCCTGGCCGGCCTCTCCCTCACGGAAGATCGTCCGGGTACCGACGGCGAGCACGGCTCCGACCGCGGCACCCAGGACGAAGATCAGCAGCAGGGCCCAGAGGCCGTCGACCCGCCACACGGTCGCGGCGACTCCCCCGAGGAACGAGCCGCCCACGAGAGCGCCGAGGGTCGCCCACCGGCCTGCACCCGCGCCTCCGCGGCTGGTGTCCCGGATCTCGGGCCCGAGGCTGCGCCGGGTCTCGGCAACGCCGTGGCCGCTCCAGGACGGCACGACGTACAAGCGCGCCTCGAACTCGAAGCACGAGGGGTGTCGAGCGTCCACGGACATGTGGTGAGCGTACGCCTCGCCCACACGACGAAGCCGGGACGATCCGATGGGATCGCCCCGGCTTCGCCAGGATGTCGCGGTGTGTCAGGGCTGCGACGCGTAGGCCGGGGCGGCCTCGCCGTGGGCGTCACCCACGCGGTGCACCCGCAGGTCGTTCGTCGAGCCCGCGATGCCGGGAGGGGACCCGGCGATCACGATCACCTTGTCACCCGACTCGGCGAGGTCGTTCCCGAGCAGGATGTCGTCGACCTGGGCGAACATGGCGTCGGTGTGCGTGACCGTCTCGACCAGGTAGGACTGCACGCCCCAGCTGATGGCCATGCGCCGTCGGATCGCCTCGTTGGGCGTGAATGCGAGGATGGGGATCGAGTGGCGGAGGCGCGACATGCGACGCACCGAATCACCCGACTCCGTGAAGACGCAGAGGAACTTCGCCTGCACGAATTCGGCGACGTCGGCCGCGGCGAGCGTGATGGCGCCACCCTGAGTACGGGGGCGGGTGCCGAGCGGGGGGATGCGCTCGAGACCGTGCTCTTCGGTTGAAGCGACGATGCGCGCCATGGTCTGCACCGTGATGACGGGGTACTCACCGACGCTCGTCTCGCCCGAGAGCATGACCGCGTCGGTACCGTCCAGGACGGCGTTGGCAACGTCGGACGTCTCGGCGCGAGTGGGGATCGGGCTCGAGATCATCGACTCGAGCATCTGCGTGGCGACGATGACGGGCTTGGCCATGCGACGCGAGAGCTCGACTGCGTGCTTCTGAACGATGGGCACGGCCTCGAGGGGCAGCTCGACGCCCAGGTCGCCGCGGGCGACCATGATGCCGTCGAACGCGTCGATGATGGCCTCGAGGTTGTCGACGGCCTGGGGTTTCTCGATCTTGGCGTACACGGGGACCTTGCGACCCTCTTCGGCCATGATCTCGTGCACGCGCACGACGTCGTCCGCGTCGCGCACGAACGAGAGGGCGATGAGGTCTGCACCGAGCTGGAGGCCCCAGCGCAGGTCGGCTTCGTCTTTGTCGGAGAGGGCGGGGACGTTCACCGCGACGCCGGGGAGGTTGATGCCCTTGTTGTTCGAGACCGTGCCGGCGACGACGACCTCGGTCGTGACGACCGTCCCGTCGGTCTCGAGGACACGCAACTTCACGCGACCGTCGTCGATGAGCAGGGGGTCGCCCGCCTTGACGTCGTCGGGCAGGCCCTTGAAGGTCGTGCCGCAGATGTCTTTCGAGCCCAGGATCTCGTCCGTGGTGATCTTGAAGACGTCGCCGACCTCGAGGTCGTGCGGACCGTCGGCGAACTTGCCGAGGCGGATCTTGGGACCCTGCAGGTCGACGAGGACCGCGACGGCGCGTCCCGAGTCGGCGGAGGCCTGACGGACGTTGGCGTAGACGCCCTCGTGGACGTCGTAGCTGCCGTGGCTGAGGTTCATGCGGGCCACGTCGACGCCGGCGTCGATGATCGCCCGGATGTCGTCGTAGCTCGACGTCGCCGGCCCGAGGGTGGCGACGATCTTTGCGCGTCTCATGTGTTCCGTTCGTGTGGGGGTAATGGGGGTGGGACGACTGCAGACCCGCCTCCCACCCTATTCCCGTCGAGGGGCCTGATCAGACCGAGATGGACCGATCGGTGGGCTTCACCGGGAAGGGCAGAACGGTCTCGCCCTCGAGGTAGGCGTCGACGGCCGAGGCCGTCGCCCGCCCCTCGGCGATCGCCCACACGATGAGCGACTGCCCGCGACCGGCGTCGCCGGTCACGAAGACTCCGGGCTCGCCGGTCTCGTACGTGGCACCGCGCTCGAGTGAGCCGTGGCCGTCGAAGGTGAGCCGCAGCTGATCTTCGATGGTGACTCGCTCGGGCCCGGTGAAACCGAGGGCGAGGAGGACGAGGTCGGCGGGAACCTCGCGCTCGGTTCCCGCCTTGGGGACTCGCCGACCGTCGACGTACTCGGTCTCGGCGACGCGGATGGCCCGCACCTCGCCGACCTCGTTCGTCAGGAACTCGACCGTCGAGGCCAGGTAGACCCGCTCGCCGCCTTCTTCATGCGCGCTCGACACCTCGAACAGGGTGGGGAACATCGGCCACGGCTGCGCTTCAGGGCGTTCTTCGGGCGGCTGCTGGCCGATGGCGAGGTTGGTCACCGAGAGGGCGCCTTGACGGTGCGCGGTGCCGATGCAGTCCGCACCCGTGTCGCCGCCACCCAGGACGACGACGTGCTTGCCCTCGGCCGTGATCTGGTCGGCGACCGTGTCGCCTGCTCCCACCTTGTTCTGCTGGACGAGGTAGTCCATGGCGAAGTGGATGCCGGACAGGTCGCGTCCAGGGATCGGCAGGTCGCGGGGCACCGTGGCACCCGTCGCGACGACGACGGCGTCGTAGCGGGCCCGCAGGTCGTCCCACGCGATGTCGCGACCGATCTCGACCCGGGCACGGAAGCGCGTACCCTCGGCCTGCATCTGGGCGATGCGTTGCTCGAGCTGCTTCTTCTCCATCTTGAAGTCGGGGATGCCGTAGCGCAGGAGGCCGCCGATGCGGTCCTCGCGCTCGTACACGGCGACGGTGTGGCCCGCACGGGTGAGCTGCTGGGCGGCCGCGAGCCCGGCGGGGCCCGAACCGACCACCGCGACGGTCTTGCCGGTCAGGCGCTCGGGCGGGTGCGGGGTGACCCAGCCGTTGGCGAACGCCTGGTCGATGATCGAGACCTCGACCTGCTTGATGGTCACCGGCGGCTGGTTGATGCCGAGCACGCAGGAGGACTCACACGGCGCGGGGCAGAGACGACCCGTGAACTCGGGGAAGTTGTTGGTCGCGTGCAAGCGCTCGATGGCCTGACGGCCCTCACCGCGCCACATCAGGTCGTTCCACTCGGGGATCAGGTTGCCGAGCGGGCAGCCCTGATGGCAGAACGGCACGCCGCAGTCCATGCAGCGGCCGGCCTGGCGGCGCAGCGCTCCGCTCTCCTGTTGCTCGTAGACCTCTTTCCAGTCCATGAGCCGCACAGACACGGGTCGACGCTTGGGCAGCTCGCGCGACTGCGTCTTCAGGAAGCCTTTGGGGTCAGCCACCGGTCACCTCCAGGATTCTCTTCCATGCTTCGTCGCCATCGGGGTCGAGACCCTCGTCGACGGCCGTCTGCCGGGTGGCGAGGACGGCGGCGTAGTCGCGGGGCAGCACCTTGACGAACTCCGTCACCGTGGCGTCCAGGTCGTCGAGCATGCGTTGCGCCACGGGTGACCCGGTCTCGGCCAGGTGACGCCGGAGCAGGTCGGTCAGGATCTCGACGTCGGCGCTGCCGAGCGGGTGGAGCTCGAGCTCACCCGAGGCGAGGGCCTCGGCGTTCACCCGTTCGGGTTTCAGACGGTGCACGTAGGCCGTCCCGCCCGACATGCCCGCACCGAGATTCCGGCCGGTGTCGCCCAGGATGACGGCGAGGCCGCCCGTCATGTACTCGAGCGCGTGGTCGCCGACGCCCTCGGCGACCGCGCTGGCCCCCGAGTTGCGGACCAGGAACCGCTCCCCCACGATTCCGCGCAGGAACATGCTGCCCTGGGTGGCGCCGTAGCCGATGACGTTGCCTGCGATGACGTTCTCCTCGGCCGCGAAGGCACTGCCACGCGGCGGGCGCACGACGACGTTGCCGCCCGAGAGGCCCTTCCCCACGTAGTCGTTGCTGTCTCCTTCGAGTCGCAGGGTGATGCCGGCCGGCAGAAAAGCGCCGAGCGACTGCCCGGCCGAACCGCTGAGGTTCACCTCGATGCTGCCGTCGGGCAGGCCGTGCTCGCCGTGCCGAAGGGTGACCTCATGACCGAGCATGGTGCCCACCGCGCGCTCCGTGTTGCGGATCGGCAGAGTGATCTCGACGTGACCGCCGTTCTCGAGCACATCGGCGCTGCGCTCGATCAGTTGGACGTCGAAGTGCTGGTCGAGGCCGTGGTCCTGGGCGGTGTGATTGCGGCGGGGCTCGTCGTCGGCGAAGGTCGGTCCGACGAGCACCGGGGCCAGATCGAGGCCCGAGGCCTTCCAGTGGTCGACGGCGCGGTCGACGTCGAGGACGTCGGTCCGGCCGATGGCCTCGTCGAGACTGCGGAATCCCAGGGCCGCGAGGTACTCGCGTACTTCCTGCGCCAGGAACTCGAAGAAGTTGACGACGAACTCGGGCTTGCCCGAGAAGCGGGCACGGAGTTCGGGGTTCTGCGTAGCGACGCCGACCGGGCAGGTGTCGAGGTGGCAGACCCGCATCATGATGCATCCCTCGACGATCAGCGGCGCCGTCGCGAAACCGAACTCCTCGCCACCGAGCAACGCGGCGATGAGGACGTCACGACCGGTCTTCATCTGACCATCGACCTGGACGACGACCCGGTCGCGCATGCCGTTCAGCATCAGCGTCTGCTGGGTCTCGGCGAGGCCGATCTCCCAGGGCGTACCTGCGTGCTTCAGGGAGTTGAGGGGGCTGGCACCCGTGCCGCCGTCATGGCCGGAGACCAGCACGACGTCGGCCAGGGCCTTGGTGACCCCGGCGGCCACCGCCCCGATGCCGGACTGGCTCACGAGCTTGACGTGCACACGGGCCTTGGGGTTGGCGCGCTTCACGTCGAAGATGAGCTGTTTCAGGTCCTCGATCGAGTAGATGTCGTGGTGCGGGGGCGGTGAGATGAGACCCACGCCCGCGGTCGCGTGACGAGTGCGCGCCACCCAGGGGTAGACCTTCGTCGGAGGCAGTTGTCCGCCCTCGCCGGGCTTGGCTCCCTGGGCCATCTTGAGCTGGATGTCGGTGGCGTGGGTGAGGTACATGCTCGTCACACCGAAGCGGCCGGAGGCCACCTGCTTCACGGCGCTGCGGCGCTCGGGGTCGAGCAGCCGGTCGACGTCTTCTCCGCCTTCGCCGGTGTTGGACTTCCCACCGAGGCGGTTCATCGCGATGGCGAGGGTCTCGTGGGCCTCTTGCGAGATCGAGCCGTAGCTCATCGCCCCCGTCGAGAACCGCTTCACGATCGACTCGATGGGCTCGACCTCGTCGAGGGGGACGGCGGGCCGGACCCCGTGCTTGAGCCGGAACAGCCCGCGGAGCGTCATCAGCTGCTCGGCCTGGTCGTCGACGAGCTTGGTGTACTCGCGGAAGATGTCGTACCGACGGGTGCGCGTGGCGTGTTGGAGCCGGAACACGGTGTCGGGGTTGAAGAGGTGACGGGGGCCCTCGCGTCGCCACTGGTACTCGCCGCCCGTGGCCAGCCGCTCATGGGCGATGACGGATCCGTCGCTGGGGTACGCGCTCGTGTGACGCTGCATGTTCTCGGCCGCGACGACGTCGATCCCGACACCACCGAGCACCGACGACGTGCCGGTGAAGTAGGTGTCGACGAACTCCTGGCTGAGGCCCACGGCCTCGAACGCCTGGGCCGCGGCGTAGCTCGACACCGTCGAGATACCCATCTTGGACATGATCTTGAGCACGCCCTTGCCGAGTGCCTTGATGAGGTTGTGCACGGCGTCCTCGGGCGTGAGCCCGGTGATCATGCCGGCACGCACCAGGTTCTCGCAGGTCTCCATCGCGAGGTAGGGGTTGACCGCGGAAGCGCCGTAGCCGATCAGGGTGGCCACGTGATGGACCTCGCGCACGTCGCCGGCCTCGACGATCAGGCCGACCTTCATGCGATTCTCGGTACGGATGAGGTGGTGGTGCACCGCGGCGATCATGAGCAGCGATGGCACGGGTGCGAAGTCGGCGTTCGAGTCACGGTCGGAGAGGACGATGAACTCGGCGCCCGCCTCGATGGCGTCGTCGACCTCGTTGCACATCGCGGCGATGCGCTTCTCGAGAGCCCGCGGGCCCTTGTCGGCACGGTAGAGACCACGGATGGTCGACGTCACCCGGGACCCGGGACTCGGGTCGATGTGCTGGATCTTGGCGAGCTCGTCGTTGTCGATGACCGGGAAGTCGAGGATCACCTGCCGAGCGTGCTCGGGTGTCGCGGCGAGCAGGTTCCGCTCAGGCCCGAGACCCAGCTTGAGCGACGTGACGACCGACTCGCGGATGGAGTCGAGCGGTGGGTTCGTCACCTGCGCGAATTGTTGGGTGAAGTAGTCGAACAGGAGGCGCGGCCGCTCGGACAGGACGGCGATCGGCGTGTCGCTCCCCATGGCTCCCAAGGGCTCCGCGCCCGTCTTCGCCATCGGGGTCAGCAGGATGCGGACCTCTTCCTCGGTGTAGCCGAAGGTGCGCTGACGACGGGTGACCGAGGCGGGGGTGTGCACGATGTGCTCCCGCTCGGGCAGCTCGGAGAGGTGGATGCGCCCCTCGGCGAGCCAGTCGCCGTAGGGCGCGGCCGTGGCGAGGTCGCGCTTGATCTCGTCGTCCTCGATGATGCGCCCGGCCTCGGTGTCGACCAGGAACATCTTGCCGGGGCGGAGGCGACCCTTGCGGACCACCTTGGCAGGGTCGACGTCGATGACGCCGATCTCGCTCGCGAGGACCACGAGGCCGTCGTCGGTGACGAGGTAGCGACCAGGGCGAAGGCCGTTCCGATCGAGGGTGGCACCGACGTGCGTCCCGTCGGTGAACGTGATGGCCGCCGGGCCGTCCCACGCCTCCATGAGCATGGAGTGGTACTCGTAGAAGTCGCGCAGGGTGGGGTCGATGTCGACCTGGTTCTCCCAGGCCTCAGGCACCATCATCATGACCGCGTGCGGCAGGGACCGGCCGGTCAGGCTGAGCAACTCGACGACTTCGTCGAAGGACGCCGAGTCACTCGCCCCTGGGCTGACGATCGGGAGGATGGGCTTGAGGTCGCCGATCAGCTCGTTCTCGAGCTGGGACTGGCGGGCGCGCATCCAGTTGCGGTTGCCCCGGACGGTGTTGATCTCGCCGTTGTGCGCGATCATGCGGAAGGGCTGTGCCAGCGGCCACGACGGGAACGTGTTCGTCGAGTACCTCGAGTGCACGATGGCGAGCTTCGACGCGAAGCGTTCGTCACTCAGGTCGGGGTAGAACGGCTCCAGCTGCAACGTCGTGACCATGCCCTTGTAGACCATGGTCCTGCTGCCCAGCGACGTGAAATAGGCCGAGAGCTTGCGCTCTGCACGCTTACGCAACCGGAAGGCCTGGCGGTCCAGCGCGACACCGGCGAGCGGGACCCCGTCGGCGTCGTGGTGTCTGCTGGCGACGAAGAGCTGCTCGAAGGCGGGCATGGCGTTGCGCGCGAGCGTGCCCAGTTCTTCGGGTCGCACGGGGACCTCACGCCAGCCGAGAACGTCGAGGTGCTCGAGATCGGCGATGCGCTCGATGCCCGTCTTGAGCTCGGAGCGCTCCTGTTCGTCGAGGGGCAGGTAGGCGATGCCCACCGCGTACTGGCCTGCCGGTGGCAGATCGAAGTCGACTTCGTGGCGGAGGAACTCGTCGGGCACCTGGCAGAGGATGCCCGCGCCGTCACCCGTCCCGGCGTCGGATCCGACGGCACCTCGGTGCTCGAGGTTACGGAGGGCCCGGAGGGCGGTGTCCACGATGTCGTGGCCAGGCGTTCCGCGGAGGGTCGCCACCATGGCGAGGCCACAGGCGTCCTTCTCGTTGCGCGGGTCGTAGAGGCCGTTGGCCTCGGGAACCGTGCTGAACTGCTGGTGTGCTGGCGTGAGAGCCATGGAATCCGTCCTCACGAAGAGATCCGACAGGGGGCGGGACGACGTCGACCCGAGGTGCCTGACGGGGCCGGGGTCTGTGGATGGCCCCGACTCGGCGGGAGAGGTCGGCTCGTGGCGACCGTGAGCGTACACGCCGGTGGGAAGCGCCGACTGCGCTCGATCTTACGAGGCGCAGGTGCGTGCACAGAACCGTGTCGCGGGCGGATCATTCGCACCGGGATGGGGTGGAGAGGATCGGGCGCCACATCGATGGGGCGCCGGGCCTGCGGTCGTCGTGGAGTGGACGACCTAGGGACGCGGTGAGCGATCGGTCTTGTCGTCCGATGCGCCAACGGTGACCAACTCGGGTTCGTCGTTCTCCGTGTACGTGTCATCGGAGTCTACAACAGACGCTCGCTCGCTCGGTGCGCGACCGGGCACGTAGGGCCCGGGGACGGTGCCGGTGTGACGACGCGAAGCGACGACGAAGATCACGATGCCGAGGACGACGGCGAAGACGCTCATCCAGACGTTCGTGCGGATGCCGAAGAACAGCAGGCTGGGGTCGGTGCGGATGGACTCGAACCAAGCGCGCCCGATGCCGTACCAGACAAGGTAGAAGGCCAGCGACCTGCCCCACTGCATCGGGATCTTCTTCTCGAGGAGCAACAAGATCGCGACCCCGGCCAGCATCCAGACGATCTCGTAGAGGAATGTCGGGTGGAAGAGCGTGCCCTCGGGCAGGCCGGTGGGGAAGGCGGCGTTCGTCGACTCGATCTCGAGGCCCCAGGGCAGGTCGGTGGGCATGCCGAAGAGTTCGTGGTTGAACCAGTTGCCGAGGCGTCCGAAGGCCTGCGCGACGAGCAGGCCCGGGGCGAGGGCGTCGGCGAACACCGTGAACCGCAGGCCGGTGAAGCGGCAGCCGAGCCAGACGCCGACGGCACCGAAGAGCAGTGCGCCGTAGATTGCCAGCCCGCCTTCCCAGACGGCGAAGGCTCGCCACCACTCCTGCCCCGCGAAGTAGTCGCCCGGGTGCGTCACCACGTGGAAGAACCGGCCTCCGGCGATTCCGAAGACGACGGCCCAGATGGCCACGTCGATGACGATGCCCTTCTCCGCCCCCTGACGGTTCAGGCGGTGGTTCGTGAGGATGACGGCGGCGATGATGCCGACGAGGATGCAGATGGCATAGGCGTGGATGCGCAGTGAGCCGGGCAGCGAGGCCCCGAAGGTCGAGTTCAACCAGGCGGTGACGTCGAGGTACTGCCAGGCGGCCGACGGGCTCGGGATGCTCAGGGGAACGAACACGGGCGGGATGCCTTTCGGAGAGGTTCGGGGCGTCGGTCACCCGACGGGTGACGACTCTAGCGCGAGGGCGTCGGACCGGAGGGGGTCAGGAGGCGGACGGCGCCGCGCCGGACGAGAGATCGGCGGACACCTCGGCGAGGCGATCGACCCCTCCGTCGGCGAGGGCACGCACGAAGGCCGAACCGATGATGGCCCCGTCGGCGTACTCGAGCACCTCGCGGACCTGTCGGGCCGTCGAGATGCCGAGCCCGACGCACGCGTTCTCCACGCCGACTCCACGCAATCGCGCCACCAGTGTGCTCGCGGCCGAGTCGACGTCGGAACGGGCACCCGTGATGCCCATCGTCGAGACGGTGTAGACGAATCCTCGACTGCTGGCGACGGCCTGTCGGAGGCGCGAATCGCTCGACGACGGAGCCGCGAGGAAGACCCGGTCGAGGTCGGCGGCCTCGGCGGCGGCCATCCATGCGCCGGCTTCGTCGGGGATCAGGTCGGGCGTGATGAGGCCGGCTCCGCCCGCGGCCGCGAGGTCGTCGGCGAAACGCTGCACACCGTACTGCTCCACGGGGTTCCAATAGGTCATGGGAATGACGGGTGCGTCCACACGGGCCGTGATCTCGCGGATCGCCGTGAAGACGTCGCGGACACGGAACCCCTCGGCGAGCGATCGTTGCGTGGCGGCCTGGATCACCGGGCCGTCCATGACCGGGTCGGAATACGGGATGCCGAGCTCGATGACGTCGATGCCGTTCTCCGCCATCGCCACCGCCGCCTCGATGCTCGTGTCGAGGTCGGGGAACCCGACGGGCAGGTATCCCACCACGGCGCCGCTCCCGGCGTCGCGGCGGGCGCGGATGGCCCCACCCACCTTGCTCACGCCACCGGGACTCGCCGCGCTCACAGCTGCTGCGCCTTCTCGTCGAGGACGCCGAAGTACCGGCTGGCGGTCGCGACGTCCTTGTCGCCACGGCCGCTGAGCGAGACCAAAATCGTCCAGTCGGGGTGCTCGAGGCCGAGCTTGATGGTGCCCGCGAGGGCGTGGGCGGACTCGATCGCCGGCATGATGCCCTCGGTCTGCGACAGGAGACGGAAAGCCTGCATCGCCTCGTCGTCGGTGATCGGCTGGTACTCGGCCCGCCCGGACTCGGACAGCCAGGCGTGCTCGGGGCCGACGCTCGGGTAGTCCAGGCCGGCCGAGATCGAGTGGCTCTCGAGGGTCTGACCGTCCTCGTCTTGCATGAGGTAGGACTTGGTTCCTTGGAGGTTGCCGATGCGGCCGAGCGTGATGGAGGCCGCGTGACGGCCAGTCTCGACGCCGTCGCCGCCGGCCTCGAAGCCGAACAAGCGGACGGAGGGGTCGTCGAGGAAAGCGTGGAAGATGCCCATCGCGTTCGACCCCCCGCCGACACAGGCGGTGACGGCATCCGGTAGTGCACCGGTCAGGTCCAGGACCTGTCGGCGAGCTTCTTCACCGATGATCTTGTGGAAGTCGCGAACCATGGCCGGGAACGGGTGCGGCCCGGCGACGGTGCCCAACACGTAGTGCGTGGTGTCGACGCTGGCGACCCAATCGCGCATGGCGTCGTTGATCGCGTCCTTCAGTGTGCGGGAGCCCGTCGTGACCGAGACGACCTCGGCCCCGAGCAGGCGCATCCGTGCGACGTTGAGCGCCTGGCGCTCGGTGTCGACCTGGCCCATGTAGACGACGCACTCCATGCCGAAGAGGGCTGCAGCGGTGGCCGTGGCGACGCCGTGCTGACCGGCGCCGGTCTCGGCGATCAGGCGGGTCTTGCCGAGCTTCCGAGCCAACAGGGCCTGCCCGAGCACGTTGTTGATCTTGTGAGACCCCGTGTGGTTGAGGTCTTCGCGCTTCAGGATGATCCGGGCGCCACCGGCGTGCCGAGCGAATCGCGGTACCTCGGTGATGATCGAGGGCCGCCCCGTGTAGGTGGCGTGCAGAGCCGTCAACTCTGCGGCGAACTCGGGATCGACGGCGGCGGCCTTGTAGGCCGCGTCCAGCTCGTCGAGAGCGGCCACGAGGGATTCGGGCACGAAGCGCCCACCGAACGAGCCGAAATACGGGCCCGTCTCGTCGCGTAGTGCCATGGTTCAGACCTCCAGGAAGCGGGTGATGGCGTCGGCGGGGTCGCCGTGCGTCACGAGGGCTTCGCCCACGAGCACGACGTCGGCACCCGAGCGACGGTAGTGCGCGACGTCGTCAGGAGACGAGACGGCCGACTCGGCGACACGGGTGACGCCCGCCGGGATCGAGTCGGACAGTCGGCCGAACAGGTCCCGGTCGAGTTCGAAGGTCGTCAGGTCGCGTGCGTTGACGCCGAGGACCGTCGCACCTGCGTCGAGCCCTCGGGACACCTCGTCGGCCGAGTGCGCCTCGATCAGGGCCGTCATGCCGAGCTGTCGTGCGAGGTCGTGCAGCTCGACGAGGCGAGGCTGCTCGAGGCCTGCCACGATCAGGAGGACGAGGTCTGCGCCGGCCGCCCGGGCTTCGAAGACCTGATAGGCGTCCGCGATGAAGTCCTTGCGGAGGACGGGCACGTCGACGGCAGCGCGCACCGCCTCGAGGTCGGCGAGGGAGCCCTTGAACTTGCGCCCCTCGGTGAGGACGCTGATCGCGCTGGCGCCACCGGTCGCGTAGGAGCGGGCCAACGACGCCGGGTCGGCGATGGTCGAGAGATGACCCCGTGACGGACTCGCGCGCTTCACCTCGGCGATGACCTTGACCCGGTCGGCCGGAGCGAGGGCGGCCCGAGCGTCGAGGGCGGGCTCACGAGAAAGCGCCGCCGCCTCGACGGCGGCGAACGGAAGGGACTCGCGGCGTGCCGCGGCGTCGGCCACGGCACCCGCGTACAGGTCGTCGAGCACCTAGTTGTGGGCCTTCGGCACGTAGCGGTGACCGCCGACGCCGTAGCCGGCCTTCTTGAGCACGAGACCTACGACGAGTCCGACGACCACGAGGCCCGCGGACGCCCAGACGATCCAGGGCACGTCGAGGAAGAAGGCCAGGGTGCCGATGGCGAAGCCGACCAGCATGATGACGACAGCCGTCCAGGCCGCGGGCGAGTTGCCGTGGCCCAGGTCGTCGGCCGTCTCGGTGTCGTGGCCCTTCGAGCCGGAGTCGACCTTCGCCGGGGCGTTCTTCAGGGGCGCGTCGCCACCGGAGGGGGTGCTCGTCGTGTTCGTGCTCACAGTGCTCCTTGGATCTGGTCGGTTCGAGGGCCGAGTCTACCCGGTGCGGTCCTGCTCGGTGGGGCCCGACCCGCCCTCGTCGCGGCGCGAGGGGGCGTCGGTCGGGTCCTCCCCGCCCGAGAGGGCGTCCCAGGCGGCGGCCGGGTCGGCAGTCGGGTCCGCCACGACGAGGCGCGTCGCGGAGTACTTGCGTGTGGCCTGCGGCCAGGCACCCGAGAGGAGCACGGTGGTGATCCCGAGCAGCGCGGCGAGCACGCCGGCGGCGAGCCCGAGCCAGGGCCAGGCCGTCGGCTCGACCGACGAGACGATGCCGCGGATCGAGTCGGTGCCGTCGACGCCCGTGGCCGTGGTCACGGCGCTGCCCGACGCGCGTACGGGGTCGGCCAGGGCCGTCGCCGTCGTCACGACCACGCTGGCTCCGAGCGCCACCTGCAGCGCCCCCAGGACCACCCGGAACACGCGACCGGCGATCGTGAGTGCGCCGAAGAGCGCGAGGCTGGCCAGCGACAGGGCGGACAAGGGTGCTCCTGCGACGTCGCCGGCGACGTCGAGCGGCAGGTCACCGCCCTGGGGCGACGCCACGACGACGTGGAACCAGTCCTGGGTCCAGGACAGCAGGGCCAGGCCTGCGAACACGATGCCTGACAGGATCGTCGTGAGCTTCAGGCGTCGAGCCGTCATCAGCGAAGCCGTGTCATGGCGTTGGCGACCGCGACGGCGCGCAAGGGGGCCGCGGCCTTGTTGCGCGCCTCCTGGTTCTCGGCGACGGGGTCGCTGTCGGCGACGAGTCCTGCGCCTGCCTGGACACGGGCCACGCCGTCCTGCAACAGGACCGTGCGGATCGCGATCGCGACGTCGGCCGAACCGGCGAAGTCGAAGTAGCCGACCACTCCCCCGTAGACGCCGCGCTGGGCCGGTTCGAGCTCGTCGATGATCTCGAGGGCCCGGGGCTTGGGGGCACCCGACAGCGTGCCGGCCGGGAACGTGGCCCGGAAGGCGTCGATGGCGTCCCTGCCGGGGGCGAGGTCGCCCTCGACGCTCGACACGAGGTGCATGATGTGGCTGAACCGTTCGACCTGCATGAACTCGGTGACCTCGACGGTGCCGGGCGTGCACACCTTGAGCAGGTCGTTGCGGGCCAGGTCGACCAGCATGAGGTGCTCCGCGCGCTCTTTCTCGTCCGCCGCGAGCTCGTCGGCGTAGCGCTGGTCCTCGTCGGGCGAGGCGCCTCGAGGCTTCGAACCCGCGATGGGATGCGTGTAGGCACGGCGTCCGTCGACCTTGACCAACGCTTCGGGTGAGGAGCCGACGATCGTGTAGGGCCGACCCTGGACGTCGTCCAGTGTCACGAGATACATGTAGGGACTCGGGTTGAGCGTCCGCAGCACCCGGTAGACGTCGAGGGGTTCGGCCGTGACCTCGTGGTCGAAACGCTGGGAGATCACGACCTGGAAGACGTCGCCGTCGTGGATGAACTGTTTCGACCGATCGATCGCGTGCGCGTACTCGGCGTCGCTGGAGCGTCGGGTGGGCGTCGCCTCGATCGTCAGGTCGACGTCGGACAGGAACGCCTCGCTCGGGGCGGCGAGCCGGGACTGCAGGTCGTCGAGGCGGGACTGTGCGTCGGACCAGAGATCGTCGGGCGCGTCGGTGCCGTCGTTCAGCGCGGTCGCGACGAGCAGGACGGCACCGGTCCGGTGGTCGAGGGCCACGAGTTCGGAGACGAAGCTGAGGGCCTGCGAGGGCACGGTGAACTCGGCCGGTGGTACGTCGGGCAGGTGCTCGAGCTCGCGGACGGCCTCCCAGCCGATGAAACCGACGAGCCCGCCGGTGAGGGGCGGCATCCCGTCGATGCGCGGGGTGGCCCATCGGTGGTGCAGGGCGGAGAGCACCTCGAGAGGGCGACCCGTGGCGTCGCCCAGGGCCCGCCCGCGGTCGATGCCGTAGTCGATCCAACGGGCCTCGCCGCCGTCCGTCGTGAGCACGCCGAAGGACGAGACGCCGACGAACGACCACCGTGACCAGATGCCGCCCTGAGCCGCCGATTCGAGGAGGAAGCTGCCGGGCCTGCCGTCGGCGAGCTTGCGGTACACGCCGACCGGGGTCTCGCCGTCGGCGAACAGGTCGCGGACGACGGGCACGACGCGGTGGCCGGCCAGCCGCTCGTCGAACTGGGCCCGGGTCGTGGAGGTGCGGACAGGAGCGTCAGGCACGGGGACCTCCGGTCGGGCCGTCGGAACCGGAAGACCCGGACGAGGAGGCGGTGGCCGGTTCGAGCGGGTCGACCTCGAAACACGAGTGGGAACCCGTGTGGCAGGCCGCGCCGATCTGCTCGACCGTGACCAGTAGCACGTCGTCGTCGCAGTCGAGGGCGGCGGCGCGGACGAACTGCGCGTGACCGGACGAGTCGCCCTTCCGCCAGTACTCCTGCCGGGAGCGGGACCAGAACGTGACGCGTCCCTCGGTGAGCGTGCGACGGAGCGCCTCGGCGTCCATCCAGCCCATCATGAGCACGTCCTTCGTGCCCTCTTGCTGGATGATGGCGGGCAGCAGGCCCGACGCGTCGAACCGGGCACGGGAGACGACGGGCTCGACCGTCTCGCGCGTCAGCTGGTCGGTCATGATGTGCTCCTCGGTGCGGTGCGGTGCGGTGCGGTGCGGTGTCGGGTGGTGGTCTGCGTTCTCGGTGGAGGGTGACCGGCCACCTCAGCGGACGACGGCTCCTGACCGCGCCAGCTCGTCCTTGACCTGGCCGACGGTGAGTTCGCCGTTGTGGAAGACCGACGCCGCGAGCACGGCGTCGGCGCCCGCTTCGATGGCGGGGGCGAAGTGCTCGAGCCGACCCGCGCCTCCGGACGCGACGACCGGGACACGACTGAGCTCACGCATGGCGCGGACGAGTTCGAGGTCGAAGCCCTGTTTGGTGCCGTCGGCGTCGATCGAGTTGACGAGCAGTTCGCCCGCCCCGCGTTCGACGGCCTCACGAGCCCAGTCGAGGGCGTCCAGGGTCGTCTCGGTGCGGCCGCCGTGGGTCGTGACGACGAAGCCCGACGCGGTCACGGTCGACCGCTTGACGTCGAGCGAGAGAACGACCGCCTGGGCTCCGAAGCGGTCGGCGATCTCGCCGATGAGGTCGGGTCGGGCGATGGCCGCGCTGTTGACGCCGATCTTGTCGGCCCCGGCCGCCTGCAGGCGAGCGACGTCGTCGGTGCTGCGCACACCGCCGCCGACGGTCAGCGGGATGAAGACCTGCTCGGCCGTGGCTCGGACGACGTCGTAGGTGGTCGACCGTTCGTCGACCGTGGCCGTCACGTCGAGGAAGGTGATCTCGTCCGCACCTTGCTCGTAGTAGGTGCGGGCCAGTTCGACCGGGTCGCCCGCGTCACGCAGGTCGAGGAAGTTGACGCCCTTCACCACGCGACCGGCGGCCACGTCGAGGCACGGGATGACCCGGACGGCGAGGGACGGGGCGACGGCGGTCGCGTCGTCGGCGGGCACGGCTACAGCCTCGCGGCGTGGATCGGGCTGACCAGGATGGCCCGGGCGCCGAGGTCGTAGAGGGCGTCCATCACCTGGTTCGTGTCGGCCCGCGGGACCATGACCCGGACCGCGGCCCAGTCGCGATCGTGCAGCGGCGACACGGTGGGTGATTCCATACCGCCGGCGACGGCCGTGGCGGCGTCGAGCCTGTCGACGGGGACGTCGTAGTCCATCAGGACGTACTGACGGGCGACGAGGACGCCCTGCAGGCGCCGGTGGAGGACGGCGAGACCGTCGACCTCGGCGTCGGAGGAGATGAGGACGGCGGTGGACTCGAGGATGACCGGCCCGAAGATCTCGAGCCCGGCGGCGCGCAGGGTGGCGCCCGTCGACACGACGTCGGCGACGGCGTCGGCGACACCCAGTTGGACGGCGCTCTCGACGGCACCGTCGAGGGGTACGAGGGTCGCGGTCACTCCGTGGCTCTCGAGGAACGAGCCGACGAGCCCCGCGTAGCTCGTCGCGACCCGGGTGCCCTGCAGCTGTCGCAGATCGGCGAAGCGACCGGGAGGGCCCGCGAAGCGGAAGGTCGAACCGCCGAAGTCGAGGGGCGCGACCTCATGGGCCGGCGAGTGCGAGTCGAGCAGCAGGTCTCGGCCCGTGATACCGACGTCGAGGGCGCCCGATCCGACGTACGTGGCGATGTCGCGCGGGCGGAGGTAGAAGAACTCGACGCCGTTGCGAGGGTCTTCGACGTGGAGGGTCTTGGGGTCTCGACGACCGGTGTAGCCGGCTTCGGCGAGCATGGCGGAGGCGGTCTCGCTGAGCGAGCCCTTGTTGGGCACTGCGACGCGGAGCATGGGTTTCTCTGTCTGCTGGGGCGCCGCGTGGGCGGCGTGACGAACGGGAGTGACGGAGGCCGACTCAGAGATGTCGGTAGACGTCGGCCGGGGTGATGCCCTTGGCGATCATCATGACCTGCACGTGGTAAATGAGCTGGGAGATCTCTTCGGCGGTCGCGACGTCGCCCTCGTACTCGGCGGCCATCCAGACCTCGGCGGCCTCTTCGACGATCTTCTTGCCGATCTGGTGCATGCCGGCGTCGAGCTCGGCCACGGTGCCCGACCCGTCGGGCCGGTCGCGGGCCTTGTCGCTGAGCTCGAGGTACAGGTCGTCGAAGGATTTCACGACGTCAAGGCTACCGTCGCGGCGGCCGCCCGGAGTGCAGCGATGTTGTCGACGGGCGACCCGCTGTACACGGCGGACCCGGCGACGACGGTGTCGGCACCGTTCTCGACGGCGGTGACGATGGTCTCGGTCGTGATGCCGCCGTCGACCTCGAGCCAGACGTCGAGTCCGGAGGCGCGCACGGCGTCACGGGCTCGGGCCAGCTTCGCCATCGTCTCGGGCATGAAGGACTGCCCGCCGAACCCCGGCTCGACGGTCATGACGAGGATCATGTCGTACGCGTCGAGGGTCTGCAGGTAGGGCTCGAGGTCGGTGCCGGGCTTGACGGCGACGGAGGCGCGGGCACCGTTGCTGCGGATGGCGCGCGCCGTCGAGACGGGGTCGGCCGCGGCCTCGGCCGAGAAGGTCACCGAGAAGGCACCCGTCTCGGCGTAGCGGGGCGCCCAACGATCGGCGTCGTCGATCATGAGGTGCAGGTCGAGCGGCACCGGGCTGACCTCGCCGAGACGCTGCACGACGGGCAGGCCGAGCGTGAGGTTGGGCACGAAGTGGCCGTCCATGACGTCGACGTGCACGAGGTCGGCGTCGGCGATGCGCTGAAGGTCACGTTCGAGGTTGGCGAAGTCGGCCGAGAGGATGCTGGGGCTGATGCGGATCGACACGGGACGAGCCTACCGTCCGGCGCGTTTCTCGATCAGGGCGACGAACATGGCGTCCGTCCCGTGGCGGTGGGGCCAGAGCTGGACGAACGGCGCCGACGCGAGGTCGACGGGCCGACCGGCGATGCCGTCGACGCCGGCCGTGGCGTCGAGCAGGACGAAGTCGTCACCACGGCCTCGGAGCCCCGTCTCGACGATGCCACGGGTCTCGGCCGTGTGGGGCGAGCAGGTCACGTAGGCGAGGACTCCCCCGGGCGCCAACGCGTCCAACGCGCTGGCGAACAGGCGTGACTGCAGGGCCGTCAGCTGTCCGACGTCGGCCGGCTGCTTGCGCCACCGGGCCTCCGGCCGCCGTCGCAGCGCGCCGAGACCGGTGCAGGGCGCGTCGAGGAGGATGCGGTCGAAGCCTTCGGGCTGCTCCGCCCCGAACCTGGTGGCATCCCCTTCGAGCACCTCGACGTCGCCGGGAACGGCCTCGAGGGCCTGCCGGACGAGGCCCGCTCGGGCCGGGACGAGTTCGTTGGCGACGAGGTGGGCACCGACCCGGGCGGCTTCGGCACCCAGCAGGGCGGCCTTCCCGCCCGGGCCCGCGCACATGTCGAGCCAGCGTTCTCCGGCCTGGGCGGGCCGGTGACGGCTGAGCAGCAGCGCCGCGAGCTGCGACCCCTCGTCCTGAACGCGGGCGCGACCCTCACGGACGGCCGTCTGCTGGGCCGGATCACCCCCGCCGCTGGTCGCGGCGAGGGGCGAGAGGCGCCCGCTCGGGGCCCCGAGCTCGGAGACCTCGGCGAGCCCGGGAAGGGCTACGAGGCTGACCTTGGGGGCATCGTTGTCGGCCGACAGCAGATCGACGAGCTCGTCCTCTCGGCCCTCGGCGGCCAACGAGCGGCGGAACGCCCGCACCACCCAGGCGGGGTGCGACCATTCGGCCGCCAGACGGTCGTCGTCGCCGGTCGTGCCGGCCAGGACGCGATCGCGCCACTCGTCGGGCGTCGACCTCGAGATGGTGCGGAGCACGCCGTTCACGAAACCCGTGCCCGAGCGGCTGCCCACCTGACGCGCGAGCTCGACGCTCTCGTCGACGGCGGCATGGACCGCCACCCGCGTGGAGAGCAATTGGTGCGCGCCGAGTCGCAGGACGTCGAGGAGCGCGGGGTCGATCGCGTCGGTCCCCCGGCGGGCGGCCAGCGAGATGACGCGGTCGTAGTACCCCCGGAGGCGCAGGGTGCCGTAGGTCAGTTCGGTCGCGAGCCCTGCGTCCTGGGCCCCGAGGCGGGCCCGGACGATGCGTTGCGGGAGCAGCAGGTTCGCGTACGCGTCGTCGTGCTCGACGGCCCGGAGGACGTCGAGGGCGACCTGGCGGGCGGGTTGGACTCGGCTCATGAGGTGCTCTTCGTGTCGATGGCGGGGTCTGCGGCGGTGTCGGCCGGGGCGGCAGAGGTGGGTACGGTCACGCGACGGTCCACGCCGGCGGGCAGCCCTCGCCACCAGTCGGCTGCAGGCATCTCCTTCTTGCCGGCCGGTTGCACCCGGACGAGCTCGACCGGCGAGGAAGCCGTGCCCAACAGCAGACGGCGGCCGCGGGACTCGAGGCGACCGGCCTCGAGAGGCGCCTCGTCCCCCGACGTCACCCGCGCCTCCGTGATCTTGAGGCCGACGCCGTCGAGGTCGACGCGGGCACCGGGTTCGGGCGTCACGCCGCGGAAACGGCTGATCAGCTCGGCCGCCGATCGGGAGGCGTCGAGAACCCCGTCGGCGAGGGTCAGCTTGGGGGCGAGCGTGACCTCGCCGGTCTGGGGTCTCGGCACGGCCGTGCCGTCGGCGAGGCGGGCGACGACGTCGACCAGTAGGGCGGACCCGGTCTGCGCCAGCTCGGCGAGGAGTGACCCGGCGGTCTCGGTGCCGTCGAGGGGACGCTCGAGGGTGCCGTAGACGTCACCGGCGTCGAGCTCGGGGACGAGCTGGAACACCGCCGCGCCCGTCACGGCGTCGCCCGCCATGAGCGATCGCTGAACGGGTGCCGCACCACGCCAGGCGGGAAGCAGGGAGAAGTGCAGGTTGATCCAGCCGAGCCGGGGCGCCCCGAGCAGGGGCTCACGCAACAGGGCCCCGTAGGCGACGACGACGCCGAGGTCGGCCTCGAGCGTCGAGAGCTCGGCCGTGACCTCGGGCGTGATGCGCCGGGCCTTGACGACGCGGAGGCCGAGGCGGTCGGCCTCGACCGCGACCGGTGTGGGGGTGAGGACGCGCTTCCGCCCCTGGGGGGTGTCGTCGCGGGTCAGCACGGCGACGACCTCGTGCGGGCCGTCGGCCAGGGCGGTGAGCGAGGGGACGGCAGCTGCTGGGCTGCCGGCGAAGACGAGGCGCATGGGGTTCCTGGTGGTTCAGTCGGCGAACGGCTCGACGTCGTCGAACCGCACTCTGAGTGTAGGGACGGCCCGTGCCCGCTTCTGACCGAGGGCCTTGCGACGGTCGGTCGCCGCTCGGATGACCTGCGAGCGCAGGGCGAGGGCCACGTCATGACCGCGCGCGTAGTCGAAACGGACGATGGCCCTCACCCCCGCCGGATCGACGTCGACCGGGCCGAGGGTCTCGGTGCGGACCTCGTCGGGGAGGTCGTCGAGTGCGCGCGCGACGGTCTCGACCGCGCCGGTCACGGTGGCCACGCGGACGGCCGGCGGGAAGCGCAGGACGCGACGGTCGGCGAGCTCGGCGGAGACGAAGCGGGCGAGCTCCCACGTGGCGAGGGCGGAAGCGATCGCCCCGCCCACGCCCACCAGGACGACCGGCGCGCGCCGTGCCGCGAGTGCCGTGGCGTTCGCCCACCAGCGCAGGCAGTCCTCGGCGACGCGGAGGCTCTCTCTGGCGAGCATGCGTTCGCCGTCGAGCAGCAGGACCGCCCGGTAGCCACCGGGCGCGACCGGCTCCGCACCGCGAGTCGCGACGACGATCGCCGGGGCATCGTCGACGTGGGTCAGAGCCCGGGCACCGTCCGACACGATGATCCGGACGCCGGGGAACGCCTTGCCGAGCTCGTCGGCCGTCCGCGACGCGCCCGTGCCGACGGCACGCATGCGGGTGCCTTCGCAGGTGCGGCAGTGCCACGAGACGGCGAGGGCGCCGCACCAGGCGCACGACGGGGTCGCGCCTCGCTCGCGCTGCTGGAGCGGTCCGTTGCAGCGGAGGCACCGCGCCGTGTCGCCACAGTCGACGCATGCCAACCGGGGCGAGTAGCCCGGCGAGGCGACCTGGATCAGCACCGGCCCGTGCTCGACGGCCGCCCGGGCCTCGGCGTAGGCCGAGGACGGGATGCGGGCCTGAGCGGCGAAGCCGTCGGAGGCGGCCTGCCGGACGGTGGGCACGACTCTGGGCTGGTAGCGGGGATCGGGACGGACCTCGGCGAGGAAGCCGATCTCGACGAGGCGCTGCACGTCGGTGCTGCGGGAGTGCCCGAGGAAGACGAGCGCGCTCTCTTGCTGGGTCTGCCGGAGCAGCGCGGTGTCGCGGGCGTGCACGTAGGGCGCGAGGGGTTCGCTGAAAGACGGGTCGCCGTCGTCGAACACCACGATGACGCCGAGGCGTGTCGACGGCGCGAGGAGGACGGACCGGTTGCCGACGACGACCACGGGCTCGTCGCCCCGGGCGCGGAGCAGCGCCCGATAGCGGTCGGCGTTGGACTGCCGGGAGTCGAGCCGCACGACGCGGTCGGGCGGGAGGACGGCCGCGAGGGCCTGGAGCACGTGTTCTTCGTCGCGGTAGTCGGGGACGGCGACGACGGCGTTGTCACCGGCCGCCAGCGAGACGGCGGCGAGCTGTGCGGCTGTCAGTGCCCAGTGCCCGACCCACGATCCGTCCGGCAGCTCGACGAGCAGTGGGACGGCATCGACCGCCGCCCGACCCCGAGCCGCCACGAGCCCGGCGAGGTCGGTGGACCGGTAGCCCACGACGACCGGCACGGGCCCGTGGTCCTCGACGCTCGGGTCGACGTCCGTCGGTGACGTGGACGGGTCGACGACCTCCGGGTGCCGAGGGGACGCGTTCTCGGCGCCCGCCAGGTGTGCCTTCTCGACCCGGACCTGGCGCGGAGGCACGGCCAATCGGACGACGTCGCTGGCCGACCCGCCGGCCCGGTCGGCCAGGGCCCGGGCGAGTCTCCACACCTCGGGCGCCAGGACGGACACGGTCGACACGACGTCGTCGATCTCGCTCAGGTCGCCGCCGTGCTCGGACGACGAGGCCGTCTCGACGACGAACCCGTCGGCGATGCGCCCGGCCGAACGGAGGGGCACCCTGACGCGGATTCCGGGTGTGATCTGCTCGCGCAGTCGCTCGGGCACCGCGTAGTCGAACAACCGGTCCAGCTGCGGCAGGGGTGACTCGACCATCACCCGGACGACGCGCGGGCCGCCCCCGACGGGCGTGTCGGCGACCGCCGGCACGGTCAGAGCCCGGCGGCGGCCCGGAGGGCGTCGACGCGGTCGAGCGCCTCCCAGGTGAAGTCGGGCAGATCACGACCGAAGTGGCCGTAGGTCGACGTCGCCGAGTAGATCGGTCGGAGGAGGTCGAGGTCGCGGATGATGGCCGCCGGGCGGAGGTCGAACACCGTTTCGATGGCGGCTGTGATGGCGTCGTCGCCGACGTGCCCCGTGCCGAAGGTCTCGACGTAGAGGCCGACGGGCGCGGCCCGCCCGATGGCGTAGGCGACCTGGAGTTCGAGTCGGTCGGCGAGCCCGGCGGCGACGGCGTTCTTGGCCACCCAGCGCATGGCGTACGCGGCGGAGCGGTCGACCTTCGAGGGGTCCTTGCCCGAGAACGCGCCCCCACCGTGACGGCTCGCGCCGCCGTAGGTGTCGACGATGATCTTTCGGCCGGTCAGACCGGCGTCACCCTGGGGCCCACCGATCTCGAATCGGCCCGTCGGGTTGATGATGAACCGGGTGTGGGTGGACGACAGGCCCGCCTCGTCGAGGATGGGTCGGATGACGTGCTCGATGACGTCGGACTCGAGCTGCTCGCTCGAGACGGCGGGCGAGTGCTGCGTGGACAGGACGACGGTGTCGACCGTTTTGGGCACGACTCCGTCGTAGCCGACCGTCACCTGCGTCTTGCCGTCGGGTCGCAGGTAGTCGAGGGTGCCCGACTTGCGCACGGCCGCCAGGCGCTCGGCCAGGCGGTGCGCGAGCCAGACGGGGAGCGGCATGTACTGGGGAGTCTCGTTGGTGGCATAGCCGAACATGATGCCCTGGTCGCCCGCGCCCTGTCGGTTCAGCAGGTCGTCGTCGCCTCCGCGCGCCTCGAGTGCCGTGTCGACGCCCTGGGCGATGTCGGGAGACTGCGACCCGATCGACACCTCGACACCGCACGTGCGGCCGTCGAAGCTCACCGCCGACGAGTCGTACCCGATACCGACGATGAGGTCGCGCACGATCGTGGGGATGTCGACGTAGCCCTTGGTGGTGACCTCGCCCGCGACGTGGACGAGACCCGTCGTGACCATCGTCTCGACCGCGACGCGACTGGCGGGGTCGACGGCGAGCAGCGCGTCGAGGATGCCGTCCGAGATCTGGTCGCAGATCTTGTCGGGGTGGCCCTCGGTGACCGACTCGGACGTGAACAATCGCAGGGAGGTCGGTGGCGTCGTGGCGGTGTCGCTCGTCGTGTCGGTCAGGGTCACGGTGTTCCTCTGGGTGTCGTTCGGGGGTGCGGACGCGATGAGGCCCCGCGGGATGGACTCCCGGGGGCCTCGTCAGATGATATGACCGACCACCGTCAGAGGGGCTGGTCGTGTCGCCTCGCTACTCGGCAGGAGTCGCGAGCGGCTTCACCTCGAGCTTGTCCTCGTTGATCTCGTGCATGGCGACCGAGAGGGGCTTGTCGTCGATCGAGCTGTCGACGAGGGGGCCCACGTTGTCGAACAGGCTGCCCTCGTGCAGGTCGGCGTAGTAGTCGTTGATCTGGCGGGCGCGCTTGGAGGCGAAGATGACGAGCGCGTACTTCGACTCGACCTTCGACAGCAGCTCGTCGATGGGGGGATCGATGATGCCCTGGTTCTTGTCGGCCATTGGTTGCTCCTCGTGTCGATGGGGGTCGGTGCCTACACCGCTCGGGACGAGCGTGGGCACCAAGATCGGGGCGCGGGTCACGCGCGGGTGCGACCCGGTTCGGGCGCAGTCATCAATTCTACGACCTCACGGGCCGCTTCGGCCACGTCGTGGTTCACGACACGCGCGTCGAACTCGTCCTGGGCGGCCAGTTCGACCTTCGCGGTCTCGAGTCGCCGCTGCTGTTCGGTGGCGTCCTCGGTGCCCCGACCGATGAGCCGACGGACCAGTTCGTCCCAGGTCGGGGGCAGCAGGAAGACCAGTACGGCCTCGGGCATCGCGGCCCGGACGAGTCGGGCTCCCTGCAGGTCGATCTCGAGCAGCACGCTGCGGCCCTCGTTCAATGCGGCGTCCAACGGGGGGCGGGGCGTGCCGTAGCGGTACGAGTTGTGCACCGTGGCGTACTCGAGCAGTTCGCGGTCGCGGATCATCCGGTCGAACTCCGCGTCGTCCACGAAGTAGTAGTGGACCCCGTCGACCTCGCCGGGCCGTGGGGCACGGGTCGTCGCCGACACGCTGAGGTGCACGTCGGGGTAGTTCTCGCGGATGTAGGTCGAGACGGTGCCCTTGCCCACGGCCGTGGGGCCCGCCAGGACGACGAGTCGGGATCGGAGCCGCCCCTTGGCCTCGCGCGCGGCCAGCCAGTCGCCGAGGAGGCGACGTTGCCTGACGCCGAGCCCGCCGACCCGCTTGGACTCGGCGATGCCGAGCTCGGTCATGATCCGTGCCACGCGGGTCGGCCCGATACCCGGGATGCTCGTGAGCAGTTCGCGAACCCTCAGTGACCCCTCGGGGCTCGTGGGTTCGCCGGCCCATGCGGCCTCGGCGACGTCGAGTGCACTGCGGGTCCGCGCAGCGACGGCGTTCTTGACGGCGGCGCGACCACGTCGCGCCGCCACGGCGGCTCGGGCCGCCGCGGCTCGGTCGACGGGAGGCGGGGTCAGACGAGGCACGAACGCACCTCGTCGGCATCACGACGGACCGCGTCGGCGAAGCCTGCCGGACCCGCCGAGAGGAGGGCACGGGAGGCAGAGACCAGCACCGCTCCGGCGGCGGGGCCGAAGAGTCGGGGCAGGTCGGTGTACGTCGCGCCCTGGTGGCCGAACCCCGGGGCGAGTACCGGTGTCGTCGTGAGCCGCGCGGCGTCGATGCCGTAGTCGTCGAGGTCGACGGTCGCGCCGAGCACGAGGCCGACGCTGCCGAACGAGGCGTCGCCCGCCGTCTGGTTGTCATGGAGCACGTCATCGACGATACCGCTCGCGACGGTGCCCTCCGCGCCGTGGACGTCGGTCCGCACGGCCGTCTGGGTCGCCAGCGCCTCGGCGTTGGACGTCGCGGCGAGCACGAAGACGCCGGCGCCGACGGCCCGTGCCCGTGTCACCAGGCCGCCCATGGAGTCGAAGCCGAGATAGGGAGAGACGGTCAGGGCGTCGACCCGCAACGGCGACGAACCGTCGAACCAGGCGTCGCCGTAGCCGTCCATCGTTGAGCCGATGTCGCCCCGTTTCGCGTCGCCGATCTGTAGCAGGCCCCGCTCGCGTCCGGCCTCGAGGACGTCCTCGAGGGCCGCGAATCCCGCCGAGCCCCAGCGCTCGAAGAACGCGACCTGCGGTTTGACGATCGTCGCCGAGCCGACCAGGCCGTCGACGACGCGCAGGCCGAACTCGCGCACACCCGAGGCGTCGACCGGGAGGCCCCACAGGTCGAGGAGGTGGGGATGGGGATCGATGCCGACGCAGAGGGGTCCGGTCGCGGCGAACGCCGCAGCGAGCCGGTCCCCGAACGACGAGGTCACCGTCGGGCCGCCCGGGCGAGACCGTAGTCCTGCAGGCTCGTCACTTCGAGGTCGCTCTGCACGGCCTCGATCGAGGCGACCGCCGCGCCGAGCTGGGCGATCGTCGTGAAGAGCGCCTTGTCAGCGGCGACCGTCGCCGCGCGGATCTCGTAGCCGTCGGCCCGAGCGCTCGACCCGCTCGGGGTGTTGATCACGATGTCGACCTCGTCGGCGTTGATCAGGTCGACGACCGAGTGGCCCCCGGCGCTGAACTTGTCGACGGTGTCGGCGTGGATGCCGTTGCGCACGAGGACGGTGGCCGTCCCCTCTGTCGCCAGGATGCGGAATCCGAGTTGCTGGAGCCGCAGCACCGGCAACACGATCGCCCGCTTGTCGCGGTCGGCGACGCTGACGAAGACGGTCCCCGAGGTCGGGAGTCCGCCGTAGGCGGCCGTCTGGCTCTTCGCGAAGGCTCGGGGGAAGTCGCGGTCGATGCCCATGACCTCACCGGTCGAGCGCATCTCGGGGCTGAGGACGCTGTCGACGACCTGGCCCTCTTTCGTACGGAACCGTTTGAAGGGCAGCACGGCCTCCTTCACCGAGATCGGCGAGTCGAGGGGGACGTCCGAGCCGTCCTGCCGGGGCAGCAGGCCGCTCTCGACCAGATCGCGCACGCTGTGACCGACCATGATCAGCGAGGCGGCCTTGGCCAGCGGGATACCGAGCGCCTTCGACACGAACGGCACCGTGCGGCTCGCCCGGGGGTTCGCCTCGATGACGTACAGGACGCCTGCTGCGATCGCGAACTGCACGTTGAGCAGACCGGACACGCCGATGCCCTTCGCGATGGCGAGGGTCGCGTCGCGGACACGATCGATCTCACCCTTCCCGAGCGTGACGGGCGGCAGGGTGCAACTCGAGTCGCCGGAGTGGATGCCGGCCTCCTCGATGTGCTCCATGATGCCTCCGACGTACAGCTCGGTCCCGTCGTAGAGCGCGTCGACGTCGATCTCGACGGCGTCGTCCAAGAAGCGGTCCACCAGCAAGGGCGCATCGGGGCCGATGATGGCCTGATCCGCGACCCGTTCGAAGTAGTCGGCGAGCGAGGGGCTGTCGTAGACGATCTCCATACCGCGCCCGCCGAGGACGTACGACGGTCGGACCAGTACCGGGTAGCCGATCTCTTCGGCGACCGCGACCGCGCTGTCGTAGTCGGTCGCCGTACCGTTGCGCGGTGCGAGAAGGCCGGCCGCGTCGAGGATGCCTTGGAACAGGCCTCGTTCTTCGGCAGAGTCGATCGCGTCGGGTGTCGTGCCGAGGATCGGCACACCGGCGGCCTCGAGCCCCTTCGACAGGCCGAGAGCCGTCTGGCCGCCGAGCTGCACGACGACGCCGACGAGTTCACCACTGGCGCTCTCGGCGTGGATGACCTCGAGGACGTCCTCGAGGGTGAGCGGCTCGAAGTACAGCCGATCGCTCGTGTCGTAGTCGGTCGAGACGGTCTCGGGGTTGCAGTTGATCATGATCGTCTCGAACCCTGCGTCGCTCAGGGCGAAGCTGGCGTGCACGCACGAGTAGTCGAACTCGACGCCCTGACCGATGCGGTTCGGCCCCGAGCCGAGGATGATCACCTTGCGGCGGCCGCTGGCCACGACCTCGGTCTCGGTGTCGTAGCTCGAGTAGTGGTAAGGCGTCAGGGCGGGGAACTCCCCCGCGCAGGTGTCGACGGTCTTGAAGACGGGGCGCACGTCGAGCGCGTGGCGATGATCGCGCACCTGCTGCTCGGAGAGGCCGCGCAACTGGCCGATCTGGTCGTCGCTGAACCCGTGGTCCTTCGCCAGCACGAGGGTTTCGGCGTCGAGCTCGGCGGCCGAGGCGACCTGCTCGGCGACCTCGTTGATCAGCACGATCTGGTCGACGAACCAAGGATCGATCTTCGTGGCGTCGAAGACCTGCTCGGCGGTGGCGCCGGCCCGCAGGGCCTGCTGGACGGTGACGATGCGACCGTCGGTGGGCGTCGCCGACAACGCGAGCAGCGCCTCCTGGTCTCCGGGTTCGCCCTGCCAGTGGAAGCTCGACCCGCGCTTCTCGAGCGACCGGAGCGACTTCTGCAGCGCCTGGGTGAAGTTGCGGCCGAGGGCCATCGCCTCTCCGACGCTCTTCATCGTCGTGGTGAGCGTCGTGTCCGCCGCCGGGAACTTCTCGAACGCGAACCGGGGCACCTTGACGACGACGTAGTCGAGCGTCGGTTCGAAGGAGGCGGGGGTCACCTTCGTGATGTCGTTGGGGATCTCGTCGAGACGGTACCCGAGGGCCAGCTTCGCCGCGATCTTGGCGATCGGGAAGCCGGTCGCCTTGGACGCGAGTGCGCTGGAGCGCGACACGCGGGGGTTCATCTCGATGACGATGACGCGGCCGTCCGCCGGGTCCACTGCGAACTGGATGTTGCAGCCTCCGGTGTCGACACCGACGCGACGGATGATGTCGATGCTGATGTCGCGCAGGTTCTGGTACTCGCGGTCGGTCAGGGTGAGCGCGGGCGCGACGGTGATGGAGTCGCCGGTATGGACGCCGACCGGGTCGACGTTCTCGATCGAGCAGACCACGACCGTGTTGTCGGCCGTGTCGCGCATCATCTCGAGCTCGTACTCCTTCCAACCGAGGATGCTCTCTTCGAGCAGGACCTCGGTGGTGGGGCTCTGGTGCAGGCCGTCGGTGACCATGCGGACGAGTTCGTCTCGGGTATACGCGAAGCCCGACCCGAGCCCGCCCATGGTGAACGAGGGGCGGATGACCAAGGGGTACCCGAGATCCTCGGCGTACTCGACGGCTTGGTCGACCGTCGTGGCGATGTAGGACTTGGCGACGTCGGCACCGGACTCGAGCACGAGCTTCTTGAAGAGCTGGCGGTCCTCGCCCTTCTGGATGGCCTCGACCTTGGCGCCGATCAGTTCGACGCCGTGCTTGGCGAGGATGCCTTCCTCATCGAGGGCGATGGCGGCGTTGAGGGCCGTCTGCCCGCCGAGGGTGGGCAGGATCGCGTCGGGACGCTCCTTGACGATGATCGCCTCGAGCACCTCGGAGGTGATGGGCTCGATGTACGTGGCGTCGGCGAAGTCGGGGTCGGTCATGATGGTGGCCGGGTTCGGGTTCACGAGGATGACCCGGACGCCCTCTTCGCGCAGCACGCGGCAGGCCTGGGTGCCCGAGTAGTCGAACTCGGCCGCCTGGCCGATGACGATCGGCCCGGAGCCGATCACGAGGACGGAGTTGATGTCGTCACGCTTGGGCATCAGTTGCTGCTTTCGATGTCGGAGCCGAAGTCGACGGCCTGGCCGTTCGTGCGGGCGACGACCGCCTCGCGGAAGCGGTCGAAGAGGTGGTTGCTGTCGTGCGGGCCCGCGGCGGCCTCGGGGTGGTACTGCACGGAGAACGCCGGGATGTCGAGTGCGCGGAGGCCCTCGACGACCTGGTCGTTCAGGCTGTAGTGGCTGACCTCCACCCGGCCGAACCCGGCCGGTGAGTCGAGCACGCCGTCGATGGGCGCGTCGACCGCGAAGCCGTGGTTCTGGCTGGTGATCTCGACCTTGTTCGTGGTCTTGTCGAGCACCGGCTGGTTGATGCCGCGGTGGCCGAAGGGCAGCTTGTACGTGCCGAAGCCCAGTGCCCGACCGAACAGCTGGTTGCCGAAGCAGATGCCGAAGTACGGCAGACCGTCGCGCAGGGCGCCCTGCAGCAGTTCGACCTGCGAGTCGCTGGCCGCCGGGTCGCCCGGACCGTTCGAGTAGAAGAGCGCGTCGGGGGCGAGGGCGCGGAGCTCGTCGAGGGTCGTCGACTGCGGCAGCACGTGCACCTCGAAGCCGCGCTGCGCGAGGTACCGCAGGGTCGAGGTCTTGACACCCAGGTCGAGCACGGCGACGGAGCCGATGCGGTCGCCCTCGGCTTGCAGCACGTATGGCTCGACCGTGGACACCTGGCTCGAGAGGTTGAGGCCGCGCATGTCGGCCCCGGCGGTCACGAGGGCGAGCTGCTCGTCGGGGTCGAGCCCGGCGTCCGGCCCGCTGAATACCCCACCCTTCATCGAGCCGACCTCGCGTAGACGGCGCGTGACGGCGCGGGTGTCGATTCCGCGGATGCCGACGATGCCGTCGGCGACCAGCTGGACGTCGAGGCTGCCCTGTGCCCGGTGGTTCGAGACCACGCGGCTGGCATCACGCACGACGTAGCCGGCGACCCAGATGCGGCGCGACTCGGGATCGGTGTCGTTCACGCCCGTGTTGCCGATGTGCGGCGCGGTCATGACGACGATCTGCCCGGCGTACGAGGGGTCGGTCAGGGTCTCCTGGTAGCCGGTCATGCCGGTCGCGAAGACGACCTCGCCGAGTGTGCGTCCGACGGCGCCGTAGGCGCGACCCGAGTACCGGGTGCCGTCGGCGAGGACCAGCACGGCCCTGTCGGTGGTGGAGGCGTCAGTCAATGGTCTTCTCCTTGGTGGTGCCGGCCCCGGGGGCCGTGGGGACGAGGGGGCGGATCGCGGCGACGACGGGTGCCGGGTCGTCGGTGATGCGCAGGTAGGTGTCGAGGTCGACGTCGCCGAGGCGCCAGCCGACGAGGACGAGGCCGTCTCGCTCGACGACGCGGTCGATGGTCCAGGTCGCGCGGTCGACGCCACGCAACGAGGAGGCGCGGATCAGCAGGGCCGGTTCGCCTGCGATCTCGAGGCGCACGCCCTCGGCGTGGACGGACACGATCGCCCGGGCGCGGAACCCGAGGCCGTGGACCACGACGCGGTCGAGCGGGTCGCCGCCTCGTGACGTCGCCACGTAGAACGCGTCGACCGCCACGATCGGCTCGGACAGGTCGTCCGGCGCACGGTCGGGGGCCGGGATGTCGGACTGACGGCGACCGCGGGCCCGCCAGGACCGGGCCATCGACCCGATCAACAGTCCGACGCCGACGAGGATGAGCGCGGCGATGATCCACTGGCTCATCGGGCGGTCGTCCCCTCGGCGGCCGCGAGGGCGGCGGCGGCGGTGTCGACGAGCCGGGCGGCATGGGCGACGACCTCGCTGTCGACGACGTGGCCGTCGACCACGGTCGCGTAGCCGTGGTGGAAGGTCGCCCGCACCTGACCGGGCAGGACGCGTCCGAGGTAGGGCGAGTTGCGGCTCTTCCCCGCGAGGTGCTCGGTCGAGAACGTGCGGGTCACCCCTCGATCGTAGAGCGTGAGCTCGGCGGGCTCGCCTAGGGCGAGGGGACGCCCGTGCCCGGCCACCTGGCCGATGGCGGCCGGGGTGATCGACATCACGCGGGCCACGTCGGCCCAGCCGATCAGCCCCGTGTCGACCATGGTGTGGTGCACGACCGACAGGGCCGATTCGAGACCGACCATGCCGTTCGCGGCGGCGTCCCACTCGCAGCATTTCGCCTCGGAGGTGTGCGGGGCGTGGTCCGTGGCGACGACGTCGATCGTGCCGTCGGCCAGGGCGGCACGCAACGCCTCGACGTCTTCGGAGCGACGGAGTGGGGGATTCACCTTGTAGCGCGAGTCGTAGCCCGAGACCAGGTCTTCGGTCAACAGGAGGTGGTGCGGCGTCACCTCGGCCGTGACCTCGATGCCGCGCGACTTGGCCCAGCGGATCACCTCGACGCTGCCCGCCGTCGACACGTGGCACACGTGCAGTCGGGCGCCGACGTGGTCGGCGAGCAGCACGTCACGGGCGATGATCGCCTCTTCGGCGACCGCCGGCCAGCCGCCCAGGCCGAGCTCGGCCGAGAGCGCGCCCTCGTTCATCTGTGCGCCTTCGGTCAGCCGGGGCTCTTGCGCGTGCTGGGCGAGGACTCCCCCGAATCCTTTGATGTACTCGAGGGCCCGGCGCATCAGCAGCGGGTCGGCGACGCAGGATCCGTCGTCGGAGAAGACCCGGACGGCGGCCCTCGAGTGGGCCATGGCGCCGATCTCGGAGAGGTGGGTGCCCTCCAGGCCTCGGCTGACGGCACCGATCGGGCGGACGGTCACGAAGCCGGCGCGCTCCCCCAGCGCCTGCACCTGTTCGACGACCCCCGCGGTGTCGGCCACGGGCGAGGAGTTGGCCATGGCGTTGACGGCGGTGTAGCCCCCGGCGGCCGCGGCGCGCGAGCCCGTCAGGACGGTCTCGCTGCCCTCGCCCCCGGGCTCGCGCAGGTGCGTGTGCAGGTCGACGAGCCCGGGCAGCAGCAGCAGCCCGTCCGCGTCGGTGACCGTCGCGCCCGCGGCGGTCAGGCCGGTGCCGAGCTCGACGACGACTCCGTCGCGGACGAGGACGTCCGTCCTGCTGCCGTCGGCGGTCTCGGCGCCTCGGATGAGATGGGTGATGGTCACGATGCGTCCTCTCGGTCGCCGGCGAGGGTGAGGTAGAGCACGGCCATGCGGACGGCCACGCCGTTCGTGACCTGCTCGCGGACCGTCGACCGCGGCGAGTCGGCCGCCTCGTCGCTGATCTCGAGCCCACGGTTCATCGGGCCGGGGTGCATGACGATGGTCGACTGCGGCAGCGACCGGAAACGCGAGGCGCCCAGACCCCACGACCGGGCGTACTCTCGCGGATTCGGGAAGAACGCGTCGTTCATGCGCTCCTGCTGGATGCGCAGCATCATGACGACGTCGGGACGCACCTCGGCGAGGGCGAGATCGAGGTCGTAGCGGACGGCTACCCCGAACCGGCTGACGTCGACCGGGACGAGCGTGGGAGGCGCGACCACCGTCACGTGGGCACCGAGCGTCCTGAGCAGCCACGCGTTGGAGCGGGCGACCCGCGAATGCAGGATGTCGCCCACGATCATCACCTCGACCCCGTCGAGGTCGCGTCCTCGGCTCGCTGCCCCGTGGACGCGGCGGCGGATCGTGAACGCGTCGAGCAACGCCTGCGTGGGGTGCTCGTGGGTCCCGTCGCCGGCGTTGACGATGCCGGCGTCCACCCAGCCGCTGTCGGCGAGCACGCGAGGGGCACCGCTCGACGGGTGACGGATCACGATGCCGTCGGCCCCCATGGCGGCGAGCGTCTGGGCCGTGTCTTTGAGGGACTCCCCCTTCGAGACGCTCGACCCCTTGGCCGCGAAGTTGATGACGTCGGCGCTGAGGCGTTTGGCCGCGGCCTCGAACGAGATCCGGGTGCGCGTGCTGTCCTCGTAGAAGAGGTTGACGACCGTGATGCCGCGCAGCGTCGGGAGCTTGCGCACCTCGCGGGTGGCGACGTCGGCCATGTCCTCGGCCACGTCGAGCACGCGGATCGCGTCGTCTCGCGAGAGGTCGGCCGTGCTGAGCAGGTGCCTCATCGGTCCGCCCCCGGGATGGTGACGGGGGCCGCATGGCCGCGCGCGCCTCCTTCGACCGCCCCGTCGTCGATCGCGACGAGCTCGTCGTCGTCGACGCCGTGCAGTCGGACGAAGATGCGCTCGACGGCCGAGGTGGGCAGGTTCTTGCCCACGAAGTCGGCGCGGATGGGCAACTCGCGGTGGCCCCGGTCGACGAGCACGGCGAGGCGGACGGCCCGGGGGCGTCCGAGCGAACTGAGCGCGTCGAGCGCTGCGCGGATGGTCCGGCCCGAGTAGAGGACGTCGTCGACCAGGACGACGGTCTTGCCGTCGATGCCGCCGGACGGGACGGAGGTGGGACGGGGCGACCGGGTGGGCTGACGGCGGAGGTCGTCGCGGTACATGGTCACGTCGACCGAACCGACGGGTACGGGACCGCCCGCGATGGACGACAGGGAAGCGGCCAGGCGCTCGGCGAGGACGACGCCCCGCGTCGGGATGCCCAGGACGACGAGGCCGTCGGCACCCTTGTTGGACTCGAGGATCTCGTGCGATATGCGCGTGAGGGCACGCGCGATGTCAGCCTGACTCAGCACGGTACGGGTGCTCAATCGGACCTCCTTCCCCGCCTCTCGGGACGGAACTTAAAGGATGTCGGTGTGGGTGGTTCGAGCCTATCGCGTCGTGACGTGACCGATGAGTCGACCCGCGACGATCAGCCGGCGGTCGCGATGCGGCCGAGCAGGCCGTTGACGAACGAGGCCGAGTCGTCGGTGCTGAGGGTCTGCGCCAGCTCGACGGCCTCGCTGATGGCCACGGCGTCGGGGATCTCGTCGTTGTGGCGGAGCTCCCAGATGCCGATGCGGATGATGCCGCGATCGAGGGTGGGCATGCGGGCGAGGGTCCAACCCTGCGAGTACGTCTCGATCAGTTCGTCGATCTCGTCGCGGTGGTCGATGACCCCCTGCACGATGTCGCGGGCGTATCCCCAGCTCGAGCCGCGTTCGGGCTGGTCGAGGGCACGCTGGGTCTCGGCGACGAGGGCGTCGGTCATCGTGATCTGACGGATGTCGGCGACGTACAGGACGTCGAGGGCGCGCTTGCGCGCCTTGGTGCGTGCGCTCACCGACTAGTCGTTGACGCGGCCGAGGTAGCCGCCGTCGCGCGTGTCGACCTTGACCTTGGTGCCGGTCTCGAGGAACAGCGGGACCTGGATCTCGTAGCCGGTCTCGACGGTGGCGGGCTTCGTGCCGCCGGTCGAGCGGTCGCCCTGCAGGCCCGGCTCGGTGTACGTGACCTCGAGGATCACCGACGCCGGCAGCTCGATGTAGAGCGGGTCGCCGTCGTGCAGGGCCATCTGCACGTTCTGGTTCTCGAGCATGAAGTTCTTCGCGTCGCCGACGATCGTGGCGGGCACGTTGATCTGGTCGTAGTCGCTGGTGTCCATGAAGACGTAGCCGTCGGCCTCGGCGTAGAGGTAGGTGTACTCACGACGGTCGACGTTGGCGAAGTCGATCTTGGTGCCGGCGTTGAACGTCTTGTCGACGACCTTGCCCGACATCACGTTCTTCATCTTCGTGCGGACGAACGCGCCACCCTTGCCCGGCTTGACGTGCTGGAACTCGATGACGTTCCAGAGTTGGCCGTCGAGGTTGAGGACGGCACCGTTCTTGATGTCGTTGGTAGTCGCCATGCGCGGATGATCCGTTCGAGGTGGTGGGAGATCGGCCGGAATCGGCCATCGTCGAGTGTAGCGGACGCCCTGAGGGCCCGAAGGGCTAGGAGCCGATCTCTTGGTAGGCCGCGAAGAGCAGGCTCTGGTCCGGGCCCTGCAGCACGGTCGGCCGTCCGATCTCGTCGAGCACGATGAACCGGAGGAGGCCCGCCCGAGCCTTCTTGTCACGCTGCATCGTCGCCAGCAGGGTGTTCCAGCGGCCGAGGGGGTACGACACGGGCAGGGTCAGCGATTCGAGGATTCGACGATGACGGTCCACCGCCTCGTCGGACAACCGGCCGGTCAGGCGCGCCAGTTCGGCGGCGAACACCATGCCCACCGAGACCGCTGCCCCGTGGCGCCACTGGTAGCGCTCGGCGTGCTCGACGGCGTGGCCGAGCGTGTGACCGTAGTTGAGGATCTCGCGCAGTCCTTGTTCGGTGAGGTCCTCGCCGACGACGCGGGCCTTGAGGCCGATCGCCAGTTCGACGACCCGTCGGAACTCGGGTGTCGCCGGGTCGGTCGCCCGGTCGACGTCGGCCTCGACGATGTCGAGGATCTCTGGCTCGGCGATGAAGCCGACCTTGACGACCTCGGCGAACCCGGCGAGGATCTCGTTCTTGGACAGGGTGTCGAGGTGGTCGAGGTCGGCCAAGACCGCGACGGGCGGGTGGAAGACACCGACCAGGTTCTTGCCCTCGGCCGTGTTCACACCGGTCTTGCCGCCGACGCTCGCGTCGACGAGCCCCAGCACGCTCGTCGGCATCTGGACCAGGGGGACGCCCCGGAGCCAGGTGCCCGCGACGAAGCCGGCGAGGTCGGTGATGGCCCCGCCGCCGAGGCCGATGACGGCGTCCGTGCGAGTGAAGTCGGCCTGTCCGAGCACCTGCCAGCAGAAAGCGGCGACCTCGATGCGCTTGGCGTCCTCGGCGTCGGGCACCTCGGCGATCAGGGCCTCGTAGCCCGCATCGACCAGGGCGTCACGCACCGCGCCGGCCTTGCGGCCCAGGGTGGGCGAGTGGACGATGAGCACCTTCTTGGTCTGCGGGTGCAGCACGCCCGGCAGGCGACTGGTGAGGCCCCGGCCGACGAGGACGTCGTAGGGGGCGTTTCCCCCGACGTGGATGGTCGTGGTGTCGGTCTCGTCGGTCATGCGGTGCCTCTCTCGGAGTCGAGCCAGGTCTCGATGTCGTCGACGACTGTCGAGACGGGCCGGTGGGACGTGTCGAACACGACGGACGCGAGCGCCCGGTAGACGGGATCGCGCTCGGCCGCGATGGTGCGCCAGGACTCGATGCCACCGCGCTGCAGCAGGGGGCGGGCGCTGCCGGCCAGCCTCGATTCGACGGCTTCGGCCGAGACGGTCAGCAGGATGACCGGGAGCCCGGTCAAGGAGGCGCGGGTGCGGTGGTCGAGGACGGCTCCCCCGCCCAGCGACACCACCCCGTTGACGGCCAAGGCCTCGACCACCGCGTCGTGCTCGACGTGGCGGAAGTGCGCTTCACCGTGGTTCTCGAACAGATCGGCGATCGGCCCGTGTCGCCGGACGACGAGGCGGTCGCTGTCGACGAACGGGACGTCGAGTCGTCGCGAGAGCTTCTTGCCGATGCTCGTCTTGCCTGCTCCCATCGGCCCGATCAGGACGATGGGTCGCGCGGTCGTCACTCGGTGCCGGACGCCGGCTGAGTCCGCAGGTTCTCGGGGATGGCGTCGAGGTAGCCGCGGAGGTTGCGGGCGGTCTCGCGCAGCGAGTCGCCCCCGAACTTCTCGAGCACCGAGTTGGCGAGGACGAGGGCGACCATCGACTCCGCGACGACACCGGCGGCCGGGACCGCGCAGACGTCGGATCGTTGGTGGTGCGCCTTGCTCTCTTCTCCGGTCGCGACGTCGATGGTGGCGAGGGCCCGGGGCACGGTGGCGATGGGTTTCATGCCGGCGCGGACGCGAAGCACGGTGCCCGTGCTCATGCCCCCTTCGGTACCCCCGGCGCGGTCGGTGTCACGCGAGATGACCCCGCCGGAACGGTGCAGTTCGTCATGGGCGACGGAGCCACGTCTGCGGGTGGTCTCGAAACCGTCTCCGACCTCGACGCCCTTGATCGCCTGGATGCCCATCAACGCCGCGGCCAGCTGCGAGTCGAGACGGCGGTCCCAGTGCACGTGCGAGCCGAGCCCGGGCGGCACGCCGTAGGCGAGCACTTCGACCACGCCGCCGAGGGTGTCGCCGTCTTTCTTGGCGGACTCGACCTCGTCGACCATGAGTCGACTCGTCTTCTCGTCGAAGCAGCGCAAGGGATCGTCGTCGAGACGATCGACGTCGGACGGGACCGGCACGGGGGTGCCCTCGGGGACGCGCACGGGGCCGATGGCCAGGGTGTGGCTGACGAGCTCGATGCCGAGCTCGGCGAGGAAGGACCGCGCGACGGCTCCGAGTGCCACTCGTGCCGCCGTCTCGCGAGCACTGGCACGCTCGAGGATCGGACGGGCCTCGTCCACGTCGTACTTCTGCATTCCGACGAGGTCGGCATGGCCGGGCCGTGGCCGGGTGAGCGGGGCGCTTCGGCCCCGTGAGGCGTCGCTCACCTCGACCGGCTCGGGGTTCATGACCTCGACCCATTTCGGCCACTCGGTGTTGCCGATGCGCAAGGCGACGGGGCTGCCCATCGTGAGGCCGTGACGCACGCCACCCGAGATGTTCAGCTCGTCCTGCTCGAACTTCATGCGCGAACCCCGGCCGTAGCCCAGTTTGCGGCGGGCGAGGTCGGTGCGGATCGCGTCGAGCGACACCGGCACGCCGGCCGGCAATCCCTCGAGGACGGCGACGAGCTCGGGCCCGTGAGATTCTCCAGCGGTCAACCAACGAAGCATGGTGTCGATCCTCCCACAGGCAGAGGGGTCGACCGACCGTGTGACGGCCGGCCGACCCCTCTGAAAGGCCCTGCGCGGTGGTCCCCCGGACCGACCGCTCTATTGGTATTCGGGGTGCTCGCGCATCCAGGCCTGCCATTGCTTCACCGCGGCCTGGTGTTCGGCGAACGTGGTCGAGAAAGCCGTCTCGCCGGTGTCGAGGTTCACCGTGACGAAGTACAGCCACGTGCCGTCGGCCGGTTTGAGGGCCGCGTTGAGGGCGAGGTCGCCCGGGTTGGAGATCGGCCCCACCGGGAGACCCTCGTGGACGTAGGTGTTGTAGGCGTTGTTCGCGTCGCCGCGCTCTTCGTCGGTCGTCGTGACCCGGTGGGTGTTGCCCGTCCCGTAGGCGACCGTGGCATCCGATTGCAGCAGCATGCCCTGGTCGAGACGGTTCTGGAAGACCCGAGCGACCTTGGGGTAATCGTCTGCGAGACCGGCTTCTTTCTGGATGAGCGACGCGAAGACGATGGTCTTCTGGTAGTCGGCGGGCTGCGCACCCGCGGACTGCAGGTGCTCGGTCATGGTGGTGACCATGTCTTGCAGGTAGTCGTGCGCCGTCTTGCCCGGGTCGAGCTCGTACGTCGCCGGGAAGAGCCATCCCTCGAGGCTCGTCGCTTCGGCGGGCAGACCGAACGACGTGTGGTCCGCGGCGGCGGCCTGGACGTCGGCGATCGGGATCGACGTCGCGGTGGCGAGCAGTTCGTAGACGTCCGCCGCTGCGGTTCCCTCGGGGATGACGACCTTGTTGGTGATGCGGTTGGCGCTGTCCTGCAGCGCGTCGAGGGCCGACTGGGCACTCATCTGCTGCTGCAGGGTATACGTGCCCGGCTGGAAGGTCATCGACGGGTTGGACAACAGGACCGAGTAGGCCGACTCGTAGCTCTGTGTGACTCCGGCGTCGGCGAGGTTCTGGGCGATGTCGGAGCCGACCTGGCCGGAGACGATGGCGAACTCGACGGGCGTGCCGTTGCCGCTGCCGGCGTAGTCGGCCGGTTCGTCATCACCCGTGAACTTGGCGATCAGGGGTTGCACCTGCCCCCAGGCGGCGGCGACGCCGGCGGTGCCTCCGGCGAGGACGAGCACGAGGATCGTCGCGAGGACGATCGGGCCTTTCTTGGACCGACGTTCGCGTGGTTCCCGAGTCGCGCGTCGCCGGGAGCGCTCGTCCTCATCGTCGGATGGCGTGACGACGACGGGATCGGCCTGTCTCTCGCGCTCGCGCTGCTCGCGCCGGGAGAGCGCAGGAGCCTCTCGATGCGTGCTCCGCCGGAGCGGCGTCCCGTCACCGCGACCCGACTCACCGTCGCCCGAGTCGCCTCGGCGACCTCCGGCCGTGTCGCCAGGGCGGTCGTTCTGGGGTTGGGACCTGAAGATGTCGTCCCAGTCGGGTTCGTCGGCCACGAATCACTGTCTTTCGTCGGTGGCGGGTGCGGCGACGTCGCCGCCCGTCTCTCGGGTCGCGTCAACCGTCCGCCCGGGCGGCTGACCGCTCGAGCGTTCGAGGTCGAGCGCGTGCTGGACGATGATAACAGCGGCTACTTGGTCGATCACGGACCGTTGACTCCTGCCCTTGCGACCGGAGGCTCGGAGGGCACCCTGGGCGCTGACCGTCGAGAGGCGTTCGTCGACGAGACGGACGGGCACCGTCACGGCTTGCGCGATCGCCGCGGCGAAGTCCCGTGCGTCCTGCGTCGACGCCGTGTCGCGACCGGAGAGGGCGATGGGCAGACCGACGATCACCTCGAGCGCGTCGAGCTCGGCGACCAGGTCGCGGACCGCGCCGATGTCGGCCACGCCGTCGGCGGAACGCGCCAGCGTCTCGACCGGAGTGGCGATCAGGCCGTCGGGATCGGTGCGGGCGACGCCGACCCGGGCCTTGCCCACGTCGATGCCGATCCGTACGCCGCGACGCATCGCGATGCTCAGGCCCCGAGCTCGGCGACGATGCCGGCCAGTGCCGTGGGGATCGCCGAGACGTCGGACCCACCGCCCTGAGCGAGGTCGTCCTTGCCGCCGCCGCCGCCGCCGAGAACCGAGGCGGCGCCCTTGGCGAGACGCCCGGCCTTGACGCCGGCTTGGCGGGCACCGTCGGTGGTGGCCACGATCACGGCGGGCTTGCCCGCGACGTCGGCTGCCAAGGCGACGACCGACGTGCTGGACGCACCGAGGCGTTCGCGCACCGACAGGGCGAGTGACCGCAGGTCGTCGGTCGAACCGAGCGACCCGACCGATTCGGCGACGACCGTGAGGGCCCCGACGGAGGTCGCCGTCTCGGCCAACGCCGGGACTCGCGTGGCGAGGCGGGCGGACTCGAACTCGGCGATCTTCTTCTCTGCCGTGCGCAGGCTCGTGACGAGATCACCGATGCGGTCGGCCAGCTGATCACGCGGGGTCTTGAGTGACGAGGTCAGTTGGGACACGAGGGCACGCTCGGCAGCGAAGTCGCGGAACGCGTCCATGCCGACGAGCGACTCGACGCGGCGGTTGGTCGACCCCACCGAGGTCTCGCTGACGAGGTTGATGAGGCCGACCTGCGAGCTGGTCGAGACGTGGGTGCCCGCGCAGAGTTCGCGCGACCACGGACCACCGATGTCGACCATGCGGACGGTCTCGCCGTACTTCTCACCGAACAGCGCCATCGCACCCAGGGCGCGGGCGTCGTCAAGGGGCATCTCGCGGGTGACGACCTGCAGGTCGTCGCGGATCGCGTTGTTGGCGATCTCTTCGATCTCGGAGCGTGTCTGGGCGCTCAGCGCCTGGTTCCAGTTGAAGTCGAGCCGCATGTAGCCGGCCTTGTTGTAGGACCCGGCCTGGTGCGCCTCCGGGCCGAGCACCTCTCGGAGGGCGGCGTGGATCAGGTGCGTCGCGGAGTGTGCCTGCGTAGCGCCCCGGCGGTATGCGGGGTCGACCACGCTGGTCGCGGCGTCGCCGACTCCCACCTCGCCGGAGGCGACCTGGACGCGGTGGCTGATCAGACCTTTGACCGGCTTCTGCACGTCGAGGACCTCGAGGTCGAAGCCCGCGCCGACGATGCGGCCCGAGTCGGCCTCCTGGCCGCCGGACTCGGCGTACAGAGAGGTCTCGGCGAGGATCACCTCGGCGATGTCGCCTGCCACGGCCCGGTCGACGTCGGCCCCGTCGACGATCAGGCCCAGCACGCGGGTCTCGGTGTCGAGCTCGTCGTAGCCGGTGAAGACCGTCTCGCCCTGGGCGCGGAACGCGCTGTAGACGCTCAGATCGGCCAAGGCCACCTTGCGCGACTTGGCGTCGGCCTTCGCGCGGGCACGCTGCTCGGACATCAGCCGATCGAACGCCTCACGGTCGACCGTCAGGCCGCTCTCTTCGGCGATCTCGAGCGTGAGGTCGATGGGGAACCCGAAGGTGTCGTGCAGGAGGAACGCCGTGTCGCCCTGCAGCTGCGGGGTCGTGCCCGCCGAGGCGCGCTGCTTGGTGTCGTCGACGGCTATGTCGAGGATGTTCGTGCCGGCGGCCAGGGTGCGCAGGAAGGTCTCCTCCTCGGCGTAGGCCAGGCGCGAGATGCGCTCGTAGTCGGTCTCGACCTCGGGGTAGGCGGCCTTCATCGCATCGCGAGACTCGGGGAAGAGCGCGGGGAAGGTAGGGCCGTCGACGCCGAGCAGGCGCATCGAGCGGACCGTGCGTCGTAGGAGGCGGCGGAGGATGTAGCCGCGGCCCTCGTTCGACGGGCGGACCCCGTCGGACATCAGCATGAGCGAGCTGCGGACGTGGTCGGCGATGACCCGCATGCGGACGTCGTCGTCGTGGACCGCGCCGTAGCGCCGCCCGGACAGCTCGGCGGCCTTGTCGAGGACCGGGCGCACCTGGTCGATCTCGTACATGTTGTCGACGCCCTGTTTCAGGAAGGCCACGCGCTCGAGGCCCATGCCGGTGTCGATGTTCTTGTTCGGCAGTTCGCGCACGATGTCGAAATCGACCTTCGAGCGCACGTTCTCGATCTGGTACTGCATGAACACGAGGTTCCAGATCTCGACGTACCGGTCGTCGTCCGTCGCCGGACCCCCGTCGGCACCGTAGGCGGGGCCGCGGTCGAAGAAGATCTCGGAGCACGGCCCGGCCGGCCCCGGCTGGCCCGTGTGCCAGTAGTTGGAGTCCTTGCCGAGGCGCTGGATGCGCTCGTCGGGCAGTCCGGCCACCTTCTTCCAGAGGGCGATGGCCTCGTCGTCCTCTTCGTAGACGGTCACCCACAGGTCGTCGGGCGAGAACGCCAGGCCGCCGTCGGCCTCGCTCGAGGTGAGGAGCTCCCAGGCGTAGCCGATCGCTTCTTCTTTGAAGTAGTCACCGAAGGAGAAGTTCCCGTTCATCTGGAAGAACGTGCCGTGTCGCGGCGTCTTGCCGACCTCTTCGATGTCGTTGGTGCGGATGCACTTCTGGACGCTCGTGGCTCGCGGGTACGGCGTCGGGACGAGCCCGGTGAGGTAGGGGATGAACGGGACCATGCCCGCGACCGTGAAGAGGAGGCTCGGGTCGTCGCTGACCAGGGACGCGGACGGGACGACGGTGTGGCCCCGATCGCCGAAGTAGTCGAGCCAACGGCGGCGGATTTCGGCGGTCTGCATGGTTCTCCCGAGGGTGGGTTGGTCGTGTGTCAGGACGAGGAGGCGCGGGCGGGCGCTCAGGACTCGTCGCGGTCGGTGCGCAGTTCGGCCTCGCGGGCCTTGTAGCCGTCGACCACGGCGGCGCGGAACGACTTCACGTTGCCGTCGAGGCCGCCGAAGAACTGCTGACCCCGGGGTGTCTTGTTGAACTGGTGGGCGACGGCGAAGCCGCCGACGACACCGACGGCGAGCAGGAACAGGCTCTTCACGGGGACTCCTCTTGGGGCTGGTGCCGCGACGTGCGAGCGCGACGACACATCAGCTTACCCGGCCCCGGGAACGCGAAAGGAGCGGGCCACGACCGTGGCCCGCTCCTGACGGGGTGACGAGTTCTAGCGCGCGGCGTAGTACTCGACGACGAGCTGGACCTCGCAGGTCACCGGGACCTCGACGCGCTTCGGGCGGCGCACGAGGCGGGCCTGCAGCTTGTCGATCTCGACCTCGAGGTAGCCGGGCACCTTGGGCAGCAGGTCGACGTGACCGCCGGCCGCGGCGACCTGGAAGGGCTCGGTCTTCTCGCTGCGCTCTTTGACGTGGATCATTTGACCCGGCTTGACGCGGAACGAGGGGCGGTCGACGAGCTTGCCGTCGACGAGGATGTGACGGTGCACGACCATCTGACGGGCCTGGGCCGTCGTGCGGGCGAAGCCGGCACGCAGGACGAGGGCGTCGAGACGGGTCTCGAGGAGCTCGACCAGGTTCTCACCGGTCAGGCCCGAGGCCTTGCGGGCCTCGTTGAAGACGATCTTGAGCTGGGCCTCGCGGATGCCGTACTGGGCACGCAGGCGCTGCTTCTCACGAAGACGGACGGCGTAGTCGCTGTCGGTCTTGCGCTTGGTGCGGCCGTGCTCGCCAGGAGCGTAGGGACGCTTCTCGAGGTAACGAGCGGCCTTCGGGGTCAACGCGATGCCGAGGGCACGCGAGAGACGGGTCTTGCTACGGGTACGTGACTTCGTGGACACTTGTTCCTTTTTTCTTGTCGGTGGTTCGTCAGGGACCGCCCCAGCGCGCGAGCGCCGGGCGGCGTAACAAGAGGGGTGAGTGCCGCGGTGGCGACCGGCTACAGGTCGTCGCACCTTGATCGGGTCGTCGTCAGCAGCCGCGCGTCGACGCCCGAGAACAGGCAACCACGCGAGCATACAGGAGGCCGGGCGCCGAAGCGAGCAGGAGCACGAGCGGGTCGTCAGTGCCCTCGGATGATGCGGCGCAGCTTCTCGAGGCGGGCCGTGACGTCCCGCTCGTTGCCGTTGGCGGTGGGTGCGTAGTACTCGTGGCCGACGAGCTCGTCGGGAAGGTACTGCTGCTCGACCACTGCGAACTCGGAGTCATGGGCGTAGCGATAGCCCTTCCCGTGGCCGAGGCGTCTGGCCCCGGGATAGTGGGCGTCTCGGAGGTGCTTGGGCACGCGACCGGCCTTGCCTGCCCGGACGTCGGCGATGGCGGCGTCGAGAGCCGAGTAGGACCGGTTCGACTTCGGTGCGGTCGCCAGGTAGACGACGGCCTCGGCCATGGGAATTCGCCCCTCGGGCATGCCGATCATCTGCACGGCGGTCGCGGCCGAGACCGCGACGGTCAGCGCGTTCGGATCGGCCATGCCGATGTCCTCGCCGGCCGACACGATGATGCGACGGCAGATGAAGCGGGGATCCTCGCCCGCCTCGATCATGCGGGCGAGGTAGTGGAGCGCGGCGTCGACGTCGGACCCCCGGATCGACTTGATGAAGGCGCTGATGACGTCGTAGTGTTCGTCGCCGTTGCGGTCGTACCGGAGCAGGGCCCGGTCGACCGACTGGGCGACGATCTCGGACGTGATCGTGGGGCGGTCGTCGTCGGGATCGCTCTCGCCGTACTCGGCGTCGGGGTCGAAGTCGGCGTCGGACGCGTCGGCCGCCGAGGCGGTCGGCACCGCGTCCGCCTCGAGCTTCGTGGCCCACGCCGAGTGGGCGGACGCCTCGAGTGCCGTGAGCGCACGACGTGCGTCGCCCGAGGCCAACCGGACGATGGTGGCCAAGGCCTCGTCGTCGAGCCGGACCGACTCGTCGAGACCACGGGGGTCGACGACCGCTCGCTGAACCAGCTGGGCCAGGTCGTCGTCGCTGAGCTGTTCGAGCGTCAGCAGGAGCGAGCGGGACAGCAACGGCGTGATGACCGAGAACGAGGGGTTCTCGGTCGTGGCGGCGATGAGGATGACCCAGCCGTTCTCGACGCCCGGCAGCAGGGCGTCCTGCTGCGCCTTGGTGAAGCGGTGGATCTCGTCGAGGAAGAGCACCGTCGTCGTGCCGTAGAGGTCGCGGTTCGACAGGGCCTTCTCCATGACCTGTCGGACGTCCTTGACGCCCGCGGTGACAGCGGACAGTTCGATGAACTGCCGGCCCGAGCTCCGGGCGATGGCCTGGGCGAGGGTGGTCTTTCCCGTGCCCGGAGGGCCCCAGAGGATCACCGAGACGGCCCCTTGGTCGGCGCCGGTCTCGGCCGCCAACGTGACGAGCGGCGAGCCGGGCCGGAGGAGGTGCCGCTGGCCGGCGACCTCGTCGAGGGTGGTGGGGCGCATGCGGACCGCGAGAGGGGTCGAGCTCTGCGGGAGCGGGCTCATGATGACCCATGCTAGACCGGCCCTCCGATACAGTGCAGGCTGGACATCACCGAGCTGGAGGACCCGTGGCACCGAGCAAGAACCCGGACCGTGAGAACCGAGACCGGCTCCGCAGGTACACCGCTCGACAGCAGGTGCACGCCACGCAGGTCGCCCGTCGCCGCCGCGACAACGTCCTGGCCGTGACCGCAGTCGTGGTCGTGGTCGGCCTCGCAGCCGTGGCCCAGGTCTACTGGTCGACGAGCGGGCCCGGTGCCCCCTCGGCCGCTCCCTCGGACGTGCCCAGCGCCTCCTCGACGCCCGCCGCAGGCGAGAACGTCGGTGACGTCCCCAGCGACTCGATCGCCGAGGGACGAGCCTGGACCGGTCAGCTGACGCTGAACGACGGTGTCGACCTCGGGATCGAACTGGACGGCGCCAAGGCGCCGCAGGCGGCGAGTGTCGTCATCGACCTCGTGCAGAAGGGCTTCTACACGGGCACGACCTGCCACCGGATGAGCGATGCCGAGACGGCGAAGTTCATCCAGTGCGGTTCCGCCAACGGAGACGGCACGGGCGACGCCGGCTTCACCTTCGGGCCGCTCGAGAACGTCCCCGCCGACGGCGTCTACCCGACCGGCACGATCGCCATGGCTCGCAGCACCGACCCGTACTCGCAGTCGACGCAGTTCTTCATCACGTACGGCGACACCACCCTGGACGGCTCGACCGGCGGGTACACGGTCGTCGGCCACGTCACGAGTGGACTCGACCAGCTCGAGGCCGAGATCACCGACGCGGGCCTGACACCCGGCTCGAGCGAGACCGACGGCGCCCCCGTGGTGGCGACCACGATCACGGGCGCCACCATCGAGTAGTCCGTCCGGGCCCGCCGTGCAATAGGCTGGGCACCCATCGCGGTGGCCCGTCCTGGTTCCGCGACGAGCACTTTCAGCAAGGGATAAAAGTGGCTACTGACGATCAGGCACCCTGGGGCCGCGTCGACGACGACGGCACGGTCTACGTCCGCGAGGCCGATGATGAGCGCGCCGTGGGGCATTACCCCGATGCGACGCCTGCCGAGGCTCTCGCGTACTACGAGCGCAAGTTCATCGAACTCGCCGGGCAGGTGACGTTGCTCGAGCAGCGCATCAAGCGCGGTGCTTCGGCCGGCGACGTCGTCAAGACCGTCACGCACCTCCGCGAGCAGCTCGTCGAACCGAGCGCGGTCGGCGACCTCGGGGCGCTGCGTGCTCGCGTGTCGGCTCTCGACTCCACGGTGGACGAGCTCACGCAACAGCAGAGCGCCGAGGCGCAGAAGGCCCTGACCGAGGCCGTCGCCTACCGCACCGCCCTCGTCGTCGAAGCCGAGTCGCTCGCGGCTCAGGATCCGGCCCGCGTGCAGTGGAAGCAGGTGACGGCCACCATCGATGACATCTTTGCCCGCTGGCAGAAACACCAGCAGGACGGTCCGCGCATCCCCAAGGGCGAGGGCAACGACCTCTGGAAGCGCTTCCGTGCCGCGCGCACGACGATCGACCAACACCGCAAGGCCTTCTACGCCGAGCTCGACGCCACGCACCGTGACGCCCGTCAGCGCAAGCAGTCCCTCGTCGAGTCGGCCGAGGCCCTCGCACCGAAGGGTGTCGACGGCATCCCCGCCTACCGGGGACTGCTCGAGGACTGGAAGCGCGCCGGACGCGCCGGCAAGAAGTATGACGACGCCCTCTGGGCGAAGTTCAAGCGGGCCGGTGACGTCTTGTACGCCGCCAAGTCCGAGGTCGTGGCCCAGGATGCCGCCGAATACGAGGGCAATCTCGAACGCAAGCTCGAGCTCCTCACCGAGGCCGAGAAGATACTGACCGTCACCGACCGGGTGCCCGCACGTGAGGCCCTGACCTCGGTCCAGCTGCGCTGGGACGAGATCGGACGTGTCCCTCGTGAGCAGGTCCGGGTCGTCGAAGACCGTCTCCGCAAGGTCGAGTCGCACGTTCGTGAACTCGACGAGCAGTTCTGGGAGAAGAACAACCCCGAACGTCAGGCGCGGTCGCAGGGACTCGCCAGCCAGCTGCACGACGCCATCAGCAAGCTCGAGGACGAGCTCGCGACGGCCGAGGCGAGTGGCGACGCACGTCGGGTCAAAGAGGCGCAAGAAGCCCTCGACGCTCGGAAGGTCTGGCTCGACGCCCTGGGTTGACCGTCCCGGGCCACCGGCTCACCGACATCACGAACCGTCCGATTCTCCACAGGGAGTGTCGGGCGGTTCGTCGTCGGCCCCTCGGTCGGCCAGGCTGGGAACGTGCCCGAACGACTCCCGACGGTTCTGACCCCCGACGACCTTCCCGAGGCCGAACTGCGGGCGGCCGCCCTGGACGGTCAGGTCTACGCATGCGGCGACGCGTGGCGAAGCGTCGCCGAGATCGACGACCACGTCGGTCGAGCGGTCGCGGCGGGTCTCGCCCTCGGCGCAGGAGTCGTGGCCGCCGAACGGACGGCGGCGTGGGTGTGGGGTGCACGAGGGCCCGCACCACTCCCCCACTCCGGACTGGTCGTGTCGCCGGCCAGGGTGAAGCATCGAGGTCGTGGATCCGTGGTCCGACAGGTCGTCATCGACCACGACGAGATCGTCTCGGTAGGCGGGGCCGCCGTCACGACGCCGGCACGCACCCTGGTCGATCTCGCCCGACGCGAGGATTGGGCGCCTCAGGACGCGACGGCCGCCCGGGACGTCGCGTCACACCAACGCGTCACGACCACCGAGGCGGTCGCCGTTCTCGATCGACGCGGTCGGCTCCCCCATCGCGACCGAACGCTCGACCGCCTCGCCCGGGCATGCGCACCTGACGGTTCGGAACTCGTCAGTGACGAAGGCCGGGACACGGACGCACGCGAGGCCCATCGGGCGGTGATGCCGGGTCAGCCGGCGCTGACACGGTAGACGTCGTACACCGCGTCGATGCGCCGGACTGCGTTCAGGACGCGGTCGAGATGTGTGGTGTCACCCATCTCGAAGACGAAACGGCTGAGTGCCAGCCGCTCGGTCGAGGTCGACACCGTCGCCGAGAGGATGTTCACGTGATGCTCCGAGAGCACACGGGTGACGTCGGACAGCAGTCCACTGCGGTCGAGTGCCTCGATCTGGATCTGCACCATGAAGACGCTCTTGGAGGACGGAGCCCAGTCCACCTCGATCATCCGCTCGGGCTCTTTCAAGAGCCCTTGCACGTTGTGGCAGTTGGCTTGATGCACGCTGACACCCTGGCCCCGGGTGACGAATCCGACGATCTGGTCACCAGGCACCGGGGTGCAGCACTTGGCGAGCTTCACGAGGATGTCGGGCGCTCCGCGGACGAGCACGCCCGAGTCACTGTTGCGCAGCGGCCGAGCGCGTCCCTGGCTGGGGAACTCGAACTCGCCCTCGTCGACCTCGGTCTGCGTGTGGACCGCGGCCAAGATCTTCTCGATGACCGATTGGGTCGAGATGTGTCCTTCGCCGACGGCGGCGTAGAGGCTCGACACGTCGTCGTACCGCATCGTCGCGGCGACCTCGGCGATGCTGTCCTGCGTCATCAACTTCTGCAGGGGCAGATTCTGCTTGCGCATGGCTCGGGCGATGGCGTCCTTGCCCTGTTCCATGGCCTCGTCGCGGCGCTCTTTCGTGAACCACTGACGGATCTTGTTCCGGGCGCGAGGGCTCTTGACGAAGGCGAGCCAGTCCTGGCTCGGGCCCGAATCGGGGTTCTTCGAGGTGAAGACCTCGATGACGTCCCCACTCGACAGGACGCTCTCGAGAGGCACGAGCCGCCCGTTGACCTTGGCACCCATCGTTCGGTGACCGACCTCCGTGTGCACGGCGTAGGCGAAGTCGACCGGAGTCGCGCCCGACGGCAGGCCGATGACCTTGCCCTGGGGGGTGAAGACGTAGACCTCCTTGGCGCCGATCTCGAAACGGAGGCTGTCGAGGAACTCGCTGGGGTCGGCGGTCTCGGCCTGCCAGTCCGAGATGTGCGCGAGCCAGGCCATGTCGGTCTCGGTCTTGGCACCGCCTTGGTCGTCGCGCCCGCCGTTCATGCGCTGCTTGTATTTCCAATGGGCGGCCACGCCGAACTCGGCACGCTGGTGCATCTCGTGAGTTCGGATCTGGATCTCGACGGGTCGTCCCTTGGGCCCGATGACGGTCGTGTGCAGGGACTGGTACAGGTTGAACTTGGGCGTGGCGATGTAGTCCTTGAAGCGGCCCGGGATGGGGTTCCACCGCGCGTGGATCGACCCGAGCACGGCATAGCAGTCGCGCAACGAGTTGACCAGGATTCGGATGCCGACGAGATCGTAGATCTCGTCGAACTCTCGCCCGCGGACGATCATCTTCTGGTAGATGGAGTAGTACTGCTTGGGGCGGCCCATGACGTCGCCGCGGATCTTCGTCGACTTCAGGTCGGACTTGACGGCGTTGATGACGTTCTGGACGAATTGCTCGCGCTGCGGCGTTCGCTGTTTGACCAAGTTGTCGATCTCGACGTAGAGCTTGGGGTGGAGCACGGCGAACGAGAGGTCCTCGAGCTCCCACTTGATCGTCTGGATTCCGAGGCGATGGGCGAGGGGCGCGTAGATCTCGAGGGTCTCGGTGGCCTTGCGGGTCGCCGACGCCGACTCGACGAAGCCCCAGGTACGGGCGTTGTGCAGTCGGTCCGCCAACTTGATGACGAGCACCCGGATGTCCTTCGACATGGCGACGACCATCTTGCGGACGGTCTCGGCCTGCGCGCTGTCGCCGTACTTCAGCTTGTCGAGCTTCGTGACTCCGTCGACGAGCATGGCGATCTCGTCACCGAAGTCCCGCTGCAGCATGGCCAACGTGTACTCGGTGTCTTCGACGGTGTCGTGCAGGAGAGCGGCCGCGATGGTCTTCGAACCGATGCCAAGGTCGGCGAGGATCTGCGCCACGGCGACCGGGTGCGTGATGTAGGGCTCGCCGCTCTTGCGGAGCTGGCCCGTGTGGGCTTTCTCCGCCACCGAGTAGGCACGCTCGATGATGACGATGTCGGCCTTCGGGTGGTGCATGCGGACGGTCTTGATCAACCGGTCGACGGCGCCCGCCGGTTGGCTGCGTGAGAAGAGCCGAGGTAAGAGCGTCCGCAACGAAGCCGTGTTCTGACCGCCGGGTGTCTCGGACGGTGCGGAGTTGTTCCGTGTGGTGATCTCGGTCACGGCAGCACCTCGTTCTCTCGGGTCGGAGTGTCCCCGGCGACCATCGCGGTCGGACGGGGACTCCGTGTGCTCAAGGGTACCCGTCGGCGATCAGTCGGCAGACGGCCGAGCGGCGTCGCCGCCCGACACGACCGGACCATCGGCGTCGCGCCAGGCGAGCATCCCGCCGACGACGTTCCGTGCGTCGACACCGATGCCGCGGAGGGCGTCCGTGGCCCGGGCCGAGCGCATGCCGGAATGACAGACGACGAGGACGGGTCGGTCGGTGGGCACTTCGTCGAGCCGGTCGTTCAGCTCGGAGAGCGGGACGAGCGTCGCACCGGGTGCGTGCGCCTCGTCCCATTCGTGGCGCTCACGGACGTCGAGGACGAACGTGCCGGCCGCGAGGGCCTCGGCGGCCTCGCCCGCGGTCACCTCGGGTCGAGGGGCGCCCCCGATCATGCGCCCACGGTCTCGTCGACGGTGAGCGGCTCGGTCTTCTGCGCCTCGAGCTTCCGGGCGTCGCGTTTCGCGATGTCGGGCTCACGGAGTCGGAGGGTGGCGTACAGCGGCGAAGCGATGAAGATCGTCGAATAGGTGCCGACCAGGATGCCGATGAAGAGTGCCAGCGAGATGTCTCGGAGCGTGCCGGCTCCCAGGACGAACGCGCCGATGAAGAGGATGGCCGCGACGGGGAGCAGCGCCACCACGGACGTGTTGATCGACCTCACGAGCGTCTGGTTGACCGCCAGGTTCACGGACTGCCCGAAGGTGCGTCGCGAACCCTCGCCGTCGTCGGCCGTGTTCTCACGGATTTTGTCGAACACCACCACCGTGTCGTAGAGCGAGTAGCCCAGGATCGTCAGGAAGCCGATGACCGCGGCCGGGGTGACCTCGAAGCCGACGATGCCGTAGATGCCCGCGGTCAGCACGAGGTCGTGCAGCAGGGCGGCCATCGCCGCCAGGGACATCTTCCAGGTGCGGAAGTACAGCGTCATGCCGATCGCGGCGAGGATCAGGAAGATCACGAGCCCCTTGATGGCCTGGCTCGTGATGTCGGCGCCCCACGAGGCACCGATGAAGGACGAGGTGACACGGTCGTCCGGGACGTCGTACGCCGTGGCCAAGGCTGCTGCCACGTCGTTCGTCTGGGCGGCCTCGAGCTGCGAGGTCTGCACGCGGATCGTGTCGGTACCCACCTGGGTGACCCGGGGGTTCGACCCCGGTACCACCTCGTCGACGGTCGCCGAGGCGATGTCCTGGTCGAGTTCGGCGGGCTGCGCGACCTGGAACTCCGAGCCACCGGTGAACTCGATACCGAAGTGGAATCCCCCGCGCAGGAACGGGACGGTGACCGAGATGAGGATGACGAGGGCCGCGATCCAGTACCAGCGGCGGCGGTGACCGACGATGTCGTACGACCGGGCACCCGTGTAGAGGTCGTTGCCGAATTTCGAGAAACTGGCCATCAGGAGTCCTTCTTCCCTTCACCGGCGGTCGACGTGTCGACGCGCTCGGTGTTCTTCTCGGCGGCTTTGCGCTCGGCGATGGTCTGACGCTTGACGGCCTCGCGGCCACCGGCTCCCTTGCGGTCGGCGACGGCCGGGGTGCGGAACTGCGCACGTCCCCGATAGACGGCGCCGAGGGCACGCGGATCGAGCCCGCTGAACGAGTGCCCCTCGCCGAAGAACCGTGTCCGAGCGATCAATTGCAGCATCGGATGTGTGAACAGCGAGACGACGATGAGGTCGATCACCGTGGTGATACCCAGGGTGAGCGCGAAACCCTTGACGTTTCCCACCGCGAGGATGAACAGCGTGATGGCCGCGAGGAAGTTGACGGTGTCGGAGGCGACGATGGTGCGGATGGCGCGTTTCCATCCCGATTCGACGGCGCTCTCGAGGATGCGGCCGTCGCGGAGTTCGTCCCGGATGCGTTCGAAGTACACGATGAACGAGTCAGCCGTGATGCCGATGGCCACGATCAGACCCGTCACCCCCGCGAGCGAGAGGCGGTACCCCTCGCGCCACGACAGGATGGCGATGACGAGGTAGGTGAGCACGGCGGCGATGACGAGCGACAGGACCGTGACGAACGCCAGAGCCCGGTACTGGATGAGCGAGTAGATCACGACGAGGATCAGACCGATGAGCCCGGCGATCAGACCGCTCACCAACTGGGTCTGGCCCAGCGTCGCAGTGATCGTCTCGTTGCTCTGGACGGAGAAGCTCAAGGGGAGCGCGCCGAACTTGAGCTGGTCGGCGAGGGTCTTCGAGGAGTCCTGCGTGAACTGGCCCGTGATCTGGGCCCGGCCGTCGGTGATGGCGGCGTTGGCGGACGGCGCCGTGATGACCTGGTTGTCGAGGGTCACGGCGAACTGGTTCTGCGGGGCCTGCAACGAGACGAGGCGCGAGGTGACCTCGGCGAACCGGTCGGTGCCCTGGCCGTCGAATTCCAGGTTGACGGCCCAGGTGTTCGTCGAGTTGCCCTGCGAGTCGGCCGCGAGGCCGTTCGTGGCGTCGCTGATGTCGGAGCCCTGCACCTCGACCGGACCGAGGATGTACTTGGCCGTACCGTCGGTGGAGCAGGTCACGAGCGGCTCGTCGTCACGAGCCGTGGCGAGGTCGTTCTCGGCTGCGCAGTCGTAGTTCTGGTAAAGGTCGGCCAGCTGGGGGGTGATCCAGGCCAGGTCGGATGCATTCGTCGGCGAGGCCGTGGGCGTGCTCTCGAGGTCGGGGTTGGGAGTGTAGGGCGTGGCGCTCGGGCTGGCCGTGGCGTCGTCGCCTTCTCCTCCGACAGCCGCGTTCGACACGGCCTCGGTGTAGAGCACCGGGCGGAAAGTCAGCTTGGCTGACGCCTCGATGCGCTCGAGGGTCGCGTTGTCGGGCCGCCCCGGGATGGAGACGACGATGTTCTGCGTGCCCTGCTTGGTGATCTCGGATTCCGAGACGCCGGCCGAGTCGATGCGCTGCCGGATGATCGTGACGGCCTGGTCGAGCTGCTGCGACGACACGGACTCACCGCTCTGGAGCTGAGCCGCGAGGGTGATCTGCGTCCCGCCCTGAAGGTCGAGGGCGAGTTCGGGTACCCAGCTGGCGCCGTTCCACCAGCCGTCACGACCCGAGTCGTTGAGGAACGTGGCCGTGCCGTTCAGGGCCGTGAGGCCGGCGATGATGACCAACAACCAGGTCAGGGATCGTATTGCTTTCTTCACCGGCGTCGAGCGTGCCACGGAGGAACTCTGCTTTCTCATGGGAGCGCGCGCTCACCCGGAGCGCGCGCCGTGGATCGGGCCCGACCGCTCTGGGCGGTCGGGGCGGTCGTCAGGTCAGGCCTTGTTGTCGGAGTCCTTGGCGACGGTCGAGTCGACCGGTGCGGACGTGGCGCGCTCACCGAACCCGGGTGCGTCGTCGATGACACGGTCGTGCTCGACGGTGGTGTCGGTCAGCGAGTCGGCGTCGTCGGCGACCGTCTCGTCGATGACCGGTTCGACGACGCGACCGAGGGTCTGACGGTGCACCTTGAGGACCGTGCCGGGTGAGACCTCGACCTCCGCCACGTTGTTCTCGTCGTCGATGGAGACGACGGTTCCGTAGACGCCGAACGACAACATGACCTCGACGCCGGGCACCAGCTTGTTCTGCAGTTCGGCCTGCTGACGGTCGCGCTTCTTCTTGTTGCGGAACATGAAGACGACGAGGACCACCAGGAGGAGGACCATGATGAGGGTTGCGGGATCCATGCGGAACTCCCTTTCGCTATCGGGGGTGTGGGCCGAGCGGGACTCGCTTCAGCGAACGACGGCCTCGGACCTGCAGGAATTATAGGTCATCGCCGAACAGCGCCCCTGAAGCGTGCACCAGACCGAAGTGTCGCCAGGCCTCGGGTGTCGCGATGCGCCCCCGGGGCGTGCGGGTGAGCAGGCCGACGCGGACCAGGAACGGCTCCACGACGGACTCGATGGTGTCAGCTTCTTCGCCCACCGAGACCGCCAGTGTGTTGAGACCGACGGGTCCGCCGCCGAAACGGGTGAGCACGGTCTGGACCACCTCGCGGTCGAGCCGGTCGAGCCCCAGCGAATCGACGTCGTAGAGGTCGAGCGCCTCACGTACGGTCGCCAGGTCGGCGTCGCGCCCGTGGACGAGTGCGTAGTCGCGCACCCGCCTCAGGAGACGGTTCGCGATGCGGGGCGTGCCCCGGCAGCGACCGGCGATCTCGGCCAGGGCGGCGCCGTCGATGACGATGCCGAGAAGCGATGCGGCCCGGCGGAGGACCTCGGTCAGTTCGGCCTCGTCGTAGAACTCGAGGTGTGCCGTGAATCCGAATCGGTCGCGCAGGGGGTTGGGGAGCAGGCCGCTGCGGGTGGTGGCGCCCACGAGGGTGAAGGGCGACAACTCGAGGGGGATGCTGGTCGCGCCCGCGCCCTTGCCCACCATGATGTCGATGCGGTAGTCCTCCATCGCGAGGTACAGCATCTCTTCGGCCGGCCGTGCCATGCGGTGGATCTCGTCGATGAAGAGGACCTCGCCCGGTACGAGCGCGGAGAGGACGGCAGCGAGGTCACCCGCGTGCTGGATCGCCGGGCCAGACGACATGCGTAGCGGCCTGGCCCCCTCGTGGGCCACGATCATGGCGAGAGTCGTCTTGCCGAGCCCGGGCGGGCCCGCGAGGAGGATGTGGTCGGGGGTGCGGCCCTGCATCGTCGCGGCCTTGAGCAGCAGCTCGAGCTGGCCCCGGACCTTGGTCTGCCCGACGAACTCACCGAGCGAGGTGGGCCGCAGCGCCCCCTCGAAGGCCAACTCGGCCTCGGACTCGAGGGTCGGACGGGTCAGGTCGTCGTCGCTCACGCGCGGGCCCCGGCGGACTTCTGCGGCCCCAGGTGACCGAGCGCCGCGCGGAGCAGCTGCGGCACGGCCACCGCGACGGCGTCACCCCGCTCGATCGCGACGGCGTCGATCGCGGCTTGGGCCTCGCGCTCGGACCATCCGAGTCCGACCAGCGCGACGAGCACGTCGGCGGCGGTCGTGGACGCGGCCGTGACCGTCGGCGCGCTGGGTGCCACGTCGAGTTTTCCGGCCAACGACAGGACGATCAGCTTCGCCGTCTTGGGCCCGATGCCCGACACGCGGCGGAACGCCGCGTCGTCGTCGTCGGCCACTGCGGTCGCGACCTGGTGTGGAGTGAGCGTCGAGAGCACGCCCTGGGCCGATTTCGGTCCGACGCCCGTCACGCTGCGGAGAAGATCGAACACCTCGAGTTCTTCACGGTCGGCGAACCCGAAGAGCGAGAGGTCGTCTTCTCGGACGATCAACGCCGTGTGCACGAGCGCCTGCTCGCCCACCCGGACCGTCAACGCGAGCTGTGGGGTGACCGACACCCGGAGGCCCACACCGCCGACCTCGACCACGATCGTCGTTCCGGACGCGGACAGGACGGTACCGCGGACGCTCGAGATCATGCCCCCAGCCTAGGAGTGCGCACCGACTTCTCGGCGTCGCGCCACGCTAGCTGGGCCGGCGTGAGCGAACCCGAGGAGGCGCGGGCCGCGACGGGCGCCCCTCGCCAGGCATGGCAGATGGCCAGGGCCAGAGCGTCCGCGGCGTCCGCCGGCCTCGGTGCCTCCGAGAGGCCCAGCAACCGGGCGACCATCGTGCCGACCTGTTTCTTGTCGGCCGCTCCGTAGCCGGTCACGGCCGCCTTGACCTCGGACGGCGTGTGCAGCGTGACGGGGATCTCGCGCTCGGCCGCCGCACGCAGGGCGAGACCACTCACCTGAGCCACCCCCATGACGCTGCGGACGTTCTGCTGGGCGAAGACCCGCTCGATCGCCATGGCGTCCGGCCGGTGTTCGTCGATGAGCGCCTCGAGGCCGCGACCGAGGACGAGGAGACGCTGTTCGAGGGCGAGGTCAGGAGCGGTGCGGATGACCTGCACGTCCACGAGGGTCGCCCGACGGTGGGCGTCGACCTCGACGACACCCACCCCGCAGCGGGTGAGCCCGGGATCGATGCCGAGCACCCGGAGCGTCACCCCGACGACCTAGTCCTCGTCGTCGAGTGCGGCCTGCACGTCGGCGGGGACGTCGTGGTTCGCGTAGACGTTCTGGACGTCGTCGTCGTCGTCGAGCGCGTCGATGAGCCGGAACACCTTGCGAGCCGTCTCGAGGTCGACCTCGATCTTGACCCCCGGGACGAACTCGATGTCGGCCGAGTCGTAATCGATGCCGGCGTCTTGCAGGGCCGAGCGTGCCGGGACGAGGTCGGACGCCTCGGTGACGATCTCGAAGCCCTCACCACGGCCGGTGACTTCTTCGGCACCGGCGTCGAGGACGGCCGCGAGGACGTCGTCCTCGGTGAGGTCGTCGGTCTTCATGACGGCGATGACGCCCTTGCGGCTGAAGTTGTAGGCGACACTGCCGGGGTCGGCCATGGTGCCACCGTTGCGCGACATCACCGTGCGCACGTTGGCGGCAGCTCGGTTCTTGTTGTCGGTGAGGCACTCGATCAGCAGAGCGACTCCGTTCGGGCCGTAGCCCTCGTACATGATCGTCTGGTAGTCGACGCTCTCACCGCTGAGACCTGCACCACGCTTGACGGCACGATCGATGTTGTCGTTGGGGACCGAGGTCTTCTTGGCCTTCTGCACGGCATCGACCAGCGTCGGGTTGCCCGACATGTCGGCCCCACCCTGCTTGGCCGCGACCTCGATGTTCTTGATGAGCTTGGCGAACGACTTGGCGCGACGGCTGTCGATGACGGCCTTCTTGTGCTTGGTCGTTGCCCACTTGGAATGCCCGGACACGGTGCTCCTTCAGATGCTGACGTGGATCTCGACGAGTCTACCGTGACGCCCGCGCTCGGGCTTTGTCGAGGAAGCGCGCGTGGAACCTGAGGTCGTCAGTGACCTCGGGATGGAACGACGTGCCCATCAAGGGGCCCTGTTCGACGGCGACCACCCGGCCGTCCTCGAGGACGCCGATGGCCGTGGCGGCCGGGCCGACCTGGTCGACCACGGGAGCCCGGATGAACACGGCGTGCACGGGTGGGCCCTCGAGGACCGGGACCTCGACGTCTGTCTCGAACGAATCGGTCTGCGAGCCGAAGGCGTTGCGTTGGACCGACACGTCGAGTCCACCGAGGCTGCGCTGACCGGGGATGCCGTCGACGATGCGGTCGGCCAGCATGATCAGCCCGGCGCACGTGCCGTAGACGGGCAACCCCGACCCGATGGCGTGACGAAGGGGGCCGTCGAGGTCGAAAGCGCGTGCGAGCTTGTCCATGACGCTCGACTCGCCGCCCGGGAGCACGAGCCCGTCGATCTCGTCGAGCTCTGACGGACGCCGGACGGGAACCGCGTCGGCCCCGAGCGAGGTGAGGACGGTCAGGTGCTCACGGAAGTCGCCCTGCAGCGCGAGGACACCCACGCGTGGGGTTCGAACGGTGTTCATCGACGGACGGGCCGCCGGGTCACCAGCCACGCTCGGCGAGGCGGTGCGGTGCGGGGAGGTCGGGGACGTTGATGCCGACCATGGCCTCACCGAGACCGCGGGAGGCGTCCGCCACCACCTGGGGGTCGTCGAAGAACGTGGTGGCCTTGACGATCGCCTTGGCGCGTTCCGCCGGGTTGCCCGACTTGAAGATGCCCGAGCCGACGAACACGCCGTCGGCACCGAGCTGCATCATGAGGGCCGCGTCGGCGGGTGTCGCGACGCCACCGGCGGTGAAGAGGACGACGGGCAGCTTGCCGGTCTCGGCGATCTCTTTGACGAGCTCGAAGGGAGCCTGCAACTCTTTGGCGGCCACGTACAGCTCGTCGGCCTTGAGGCCGCGCAGTTGAGCGACCTCTTTCGAGATCGTGCGGATGTGCTTGGTGGCCTCGGACACGTCGCCCGTGCCGGCCTCGCCCTTGGAACGGATCATGGCCGCGCCCTCGGTGATCCGACGGAGGGCCTCGCCCAGGTTGGTGGCACCGCACACGAACGGGACGGTGAAGTTCCATTTGTCGATGTGGTTCACGTAATCGGCGGGACTCAGCACCTCGGACTCGTCGATGTAGTCGACGCCCAGGGTCTGCAGGATCTGCGCCTCGACGAAGTGACCGATGCGAGCCTTCGCCATGACGGGAATCGAGACCGCTGCGACGATCTCGTCGATCATGTCGGGGTCGCTCATGCGGGCCACGCCACCCTGGGACCGAATGTCGGCGGGAACGCGCTCGAGAGCCATGACCGCGACGGCGCCGGCGTCCTCGGCGATCTTCGCCTGCTCGACGTTGACGACGTCCATGATGACGCCGCCCTTGAGCATCTCGGCGAGACCGCGTTTGACGCGGCTCGAACCGGTGGTGGAGGACGGGCTGGAGGCAGGTGTCGTGTCGCTCATGATGGCCCTATCTTAGGCCCGATCACTCCGCGGGCGACGCCGTCGGGGCCTGATCGGCGCGGCCGGTCGGCCAGGCCTCGGCGACCGCGAGGCGGACGTCGCCGAGCAGCTGCGTGACGGCCTTGGTCTGCGCGATGATCGGGAAGAAATTCGAGTCACCGCCGTAACGCGGGACGACGTGCTGATGCAGGTGGGCGGCGATCCCGGCCCCGCCGACCTGCCCCTGGTTCATGCCGATGTTGAAGCCCTGAGCGTGTGACACCCGGGTCAGGACCCGCATGGCGATCTGCGTCAGGGAGGCGATCTCGGCGACCTCGTCGAGGGTGGCGAGGTCGTAGGTCGATACGTGTCGGTAAGGGCAGACCAACAGGTGCCCCGGGTTGTACGGGTAGAGGTTCAGCAGCACGTAGGCATGCTGTCCCCGTGCCACGATGAGCGCCTCGTCGTCGGACCTCGACGGCGCACTGCAGAAGGGGCAGGAATCGTCGTGGGCGCCCTGTCCGGCCTCGACGTAGACGGCGCGGTGCGGCGTCCAGAGTCGCTGGAACGCGTCGGGGACCGCGGCGAAGTCGGCGGAGGACTCGGCCACGGGCCCGTCGGCGCCCACGGTCAGACCTGGGCCTTGGTCTCGATCGCCGTGACGATCTTGGCGACGGCCTCGTCGAGCGGCACGCCGTTCTCCTGCGAACCGTCGCGGTAGCGGAAGCTGACCGCGCCGGCCGCCCGGTCGTCTTCGCCGGCGATCAGCTGGAACGGCACCTTGGCCTTGGTGTGCGTGCGGATCTTCTTCGGCATCCTGTCGTCGCTGTGGTCGACCTGGGCGCGGACCCCGACCTCCCGGAGGCGAGCCACGACGCCGTCGAGGTAGTCGCCGTACTCGTCTGCGACGGGGATCGCCACGACCTGCACCGGGGCCAGCCAGACCGGGAACGCCCCCGCGTAGTGCTCGGTGAGAACGCCGAAGAAGCGCTCGATCGAGCCGAACAGGGCCCGGTGGATCATGACCGGTCGCTGCCGGGAGCCATCGGCCGCCGTGTACTCGAGGTCGAAGCGCTCCGGCAGGTTGAAGTCGAGCTGGACGGTCGACATCTGCCAGGTCCGACCGATCGCGTCGCGTGCCTGGACCGAGATCTTGGGGCCGTAGAACGCCGCGCCGGCGGGATCGGGTACGAGCTCGAGACCGGTCTCTTCCGCGACCTGCCGCAGGGTCGCCGTCGCCTCGTCCCAGGTGTCGTCGTCACCGACGTACTTCTCGGGGTCCTTCGTGGACAGTTCGAGGTAGAAGTCGTCGAGGCCGTAGTCGCGCAGCAGGCTGAGCACGAAGTCGAGCGTGCCCTTGAGCTCGGCGGCCATGTCGTCGCGTGTCGTGAAGATGTGCGCGTCGTCCTGCGTCATGCCCCGCACGCGGGTGAGGCCGTGGATGACGCCGGACTTCTCGTTGCGGTACACCGTTCCGAACTCGAACAGGCGCTGAGGCAGGTCTCGGTAGGACTTGGCGGACGACCGGTAGGCCAGGATGTGCATCGGGCAGTTCATCGGCTTGAGGTAGTAGTCGGCGCCCTGGCGGGTGACCTCGCCCTCGTCGTTGCGAGCCTCGTCCAGGTGCATCGCCGGGAACATGCCGTCCTTGTACCAACCCAGGTGGCCCGAGGTCTCGAACAGGTTCGCCTTGGTGATGTGCGGCGTGTAGACGAACTCGTATCCGGCCTTCTCGTGCCGCTCGCGCGAGTAGTCCTCCATCTGACGACGGATGATGCCGCCCTTGGGATGGAAGATGGCCAGACCCGAGCCGATCTCGTCGGGGAACGAGAAGAGGTCGAGCTCGGCGCCGAGCTTGCGGTGGTCACGCTTGGCCGCCTCCTCGAGCCGGGCCTGGTAGGCGCGCAGGTCGTCTTTGGTGGGCCAGGCCGTGCCGTAGATCCGCTGCAGCTGCGGGTTCTTCTCGGAGCCACGCCAGTAGGCGGCCGCCACACGCATGAGTTTCGTGGCGTTGCCGAGGAGGCGCGTGCTGGGCACGTGGGGACCTCGGCAGAGGTCGAACCAGATGACCTCGCCGGTCTTCGGGTCGAGGTTGTCGTAGACCGTGAGCTCGGCCCCGCCGACCTCGACCGACTCGCCGTCCGCGCCGAGCTCGTCGGCCGAACCACCCTTGAGACCGATCAGCTCGAGCTTGAACGGTTCGTGGGCGAGCAGGTCGCGGGCCTCGTCGTCGGTCACGACGCGGCGACGGAAGCGCTGGCCCTGACGGATGATGCGCTCCATGCCCTTCTCGATCGCCTTGAGATCGTCGGGCGTGAAGGGCTCGGCGACGTCGAAGTCGTAGTAGAAGCCGTCGGTGACGGGCGGCCCGATGCCGAGCTTGGCCTCGGGGTTGATCTGCTGCACGGCCTGAGCCATGACGTGGGCCGCCGAGTGCCGCAGGATCGAGAGTCCGTCGGGCGAGTCGATCGTGACGGGCTCGGCCACGTCACCCGCCTGCAGCTCGGTGGCCAGGTCGCGCAGCTCGCCGGCCACGCGGACGGCCACGACCGTCTTGTCGGTGAACAACTCGAAGCCGGTCGTCGTCTCGGTGGCCTCGACGGCCGAGAGGCCGGGGGCTGGGAGGGCGTTCGGGTCGAGGTCGGTCTGGTCGGACACGGCGGTGGTTCCTATCGTCGAGGGGCGGGAACCACTTTAGTCGTGGGCCGACGACCGGCCGGGGACCCCGCCGACCGGCGACGCGGCCACGGTCGGCTCAGGCCGCTCGCAACTCGCTCGAACACGCCTCGGCCGCGACCCAGGCGAGCATGCCGCACTTGACCCGCATGACGAACTTCGAGACCCCGTGGAACACGACGGCGTCGCCGAGCACCTCGTCGTCGGGTTCCCCGGCGCCTCGGGACCGCATCATGTCCCGGAACTCCGCGACGAGGGCGTCGAGTTCGGGCAAGGAGCGGCCCGGAGCGAGCTGCGCAAGCACCGAGGCCGAGGCCATCGAGATGCTGCAGCCCGCGCCCTGCCAGCGCAGGTCGGCGATGCGGTCCGTGCCGGGCTCGAGGGCGACTCGGACGGTGATCTCGTCGCCGCAGGTCGGGTTGCGCTCGTAGTGCTGCGCGTCGGCCGACGGCAGCTCGCCGTCGCCGTGCCGCGCCTTGGCGTGATCGAGGATGACCTGCTGGTACAGGCCGTCGAGGGCGGCGCTCACCGCGCCTCCTCGGTCTTCTCGTCGGGCGACGGTGGGCCCGCGACTCCGAAGTAGCCGCGGACCTCGGCGACCCCCGCGACGAGCCGGTCGACCTCGTCGCTCGACGAGTACAGGTACGTGCTGGCCCGTGTCGTGGCCGTCACACCGAGTCGCCGGTGCAGAGGTTGCGCACAGTGGTGACCGACGCGCACGGCGATGCCCCGGGCGTCGAGGAACTGGCCGACGTCGTGGGCGTGCACCCCGTCGACGACGAAGCTGGCGAGTCCCGATCGCGGCACCCCGGCGGATGGTCCGACGACCGTCACGCCCTCGAGCGTGCTCAGCCCGCGGACGAGTCGATCGGCGAGGGCCTCCTCGTGCTCCCGTACGCGGTCCATGCCGACGGACTCGAGGTAGCGCACGGCCTCGGCCAGGGCGACGGCCTGCGACACGGGCTGCGTGCCGGCCTCGAAGCGCTGGGGGGCGGGCAGGTATTCGGCGCCGTCCATCGTGACCGTCGTGATCATCGAGCCCCCGGTGCGGAAGGGCGGCAGCGCGTTCAGCAGCTCGGCACGACCGTAGAGCACGCCGATGCCCGTGGGCCCCAGCATCTTGTGGCCCGAGAACGCGGCGAAGTCGACGTCGAGGGCGTGCAGGTCGACCGGCCGGTGCGGAACGGACTGGCAGGCGTCGAGCACCACGAGGGCGTCGACTGCGTGCGCCAGCCCCACCAGCTCGGCGACGGGCGCGACGAAGCCGGTCACGTTCGAGACGTGGGCGAATGCGAGGAGGCGCGTACGGGGTCCGATCACGGACGCCGCGTCGGCCGCGGTCCAGGTGCCGTCGTCCGCGACGGGCACGAAGCGCAGCACCGCCCCGGTCGTCGCCGCGAGTTCGTGCCACGGCACGAGGTTGGCGTGATGTTCGGCCTCGGTCACGACGATCTCGTCGCCGGGTGCCAGGGCGAAGCGTCGCGCGGCCTCACCACCCCGGCCGTGCGTGGCGTTCGCGACACCGTACGCCACGACGTTGAGGGCATCGGTCGCGTTCGAGGTCCAGACGATCTCGTCGACGTCGGCACCGACGAAGCGGGCGACCGTCTCGCGGGCCTCTTCGTAGGCCTCGGTCGACAGGGCTGCGAGCGTGTGCGCCCCGCGATGCACGGCAGAATTGGTCGTCTCGAGGAACCGGCGTTCCGCGTCGAGCACGGCGGTCGGTCGCTGTGCCGTCGCCCCCGAGTCGAGGTAGGCCAGCGGCTCACCGTTGACGTCCTGCCGGAGCAGCGGGAAGTCGGTGCGCAGACGGCGGGCGTCGTCGTCGGACAAACCCGGACGGGCGGTGGATGGTTCGGAGGAGGTGGTGGTCACGATGTCCCTTCTCGTCGATCGTAGCGAGGCACCCCGAGGGGCCCGGCGTCGACCGACACAGGACGCAACGGTCGCCGCCCGCCCGGTGTTCCCGACCGCGTCGCTGTGACGCCCCGTGTCGCGGACGTCGCCCACGGCAGGGGTCGAGGGCCAGAGTGGTGGCGACGAACGGAGCACCCATGACGACCACATCCGGCCGCATCCAGACCACCCACGCGGGAAGCCTGCCGCGCACACCCGAGCTGATCGCGGCGAACGACGCGCGCGCCCTCGGCGAGGACGGCTTCACCCTCGAGCGCACTCCCGAGTTCGACAACCTGCTGACCGATGCCGTCGTCGATCTCGTGCGGCGTCAGAACGACCTCGGCATCACGATCGTCGGCGACGGCGAGTACGGCAAGGCCATGACGAGCGCCGTCGACTACGGGGCCTGGTGGTCGTACTCGTTCCAGCGAGTCAGCGGGCTCTCGCTGACCGGGTCGGACATCTTCAGCCAGCCGGCCGTGCGGTCCTCCCCCGGCGACGTGCGGCTGACGTCGTTCCCCGACCGCCGCGACTGGCAGACGTTCAACGCCGCCTACACCGACCCGACCTCGGGCATCGGCACGGGCTCGGGCGCGACGTCGTTCCCGAGCACGACGGGCGCGTTGGCCTACGTCGGCCAGGCCGCGATCGCCTCGGACATCGCCAACCTGACGGCGGGTCTCGAGGCGAGCGGCTCGACATCGGGTTTCATCACGTCGTTGTCGCCGGGCAGCGGCGCCCGCATCGCGAACGACTTCTACGCCACCGACGAAGAGCACATCTGGGCCTGGGCCGAGGTGCTGCGCGAGGAGTACACGGCGATCGTCGAGGCGGGCCTCACCGTGCAGATCGACGACCCGTCGATCGCCGAGAACTGGGACCAGATCAACCCCGAGCCGAGCGTCGAGGACTACCGCGCCTTCACACGCATCCGGGTCGAGGCGCTCAACCACGCCCTGCGCGGCCTGCCGCCCGAACAGGTGCGCTTCCACCTCTGTTGGGGCTCGTGGCACGGACCGCACACGACCGACGTCGAGTTCCGTCACATCGTCGACCTCATGCTCGAGATCGACGCCGGCTCGTACTCGTTCGAGGCGGCGAACGTCCGTCACGACCACGAGTGGAAGCTCTGGCGCGACGTCGAGCTGCCCGCCGGCAAGAAGATCGTGCCGGGCGTCGTCAGTCACGCCACCAACGTCGTCGAACACCCTGAGCTCGTTGCCGACCGAATCGAACGGTTCGCCTCGCTGGTCGGGCCCGAGAACGTCGTCGCGTCCACCGACTGCGGCCTGGGCGGCCGGATACACCCACAGATCGCCGTGGCCAAGCTCGCCTCGCTCGGCGAGGGCGCGCGCATCGCGTCGCACCGCTTGTTCGGCTAGGCGTCCGCCGCGACGGCGACCCGCGCCTCCTGGTCCGGTGGCCGAGGAGGCGCGGGTCGTCTCGTGCGCGGCTGGCCCGTCAGTCGTCGAGCGGCTTGAGCACCCGCTGGAGGAACTGCTGCGTGCGGGCTTCTCGCGGCCTCGTCAGCACGTCGGCGGGTCGGCCGCGCTCGACGACGACCCCGGCGTCCATGAAGAGCAGCTCGTCGGCCACCCGGCGGGCGAACTCGAGCTCGTGGGTGACGACGATCATCGTCCAGCCCTCGTCGGCGAGCTCTTTCACGACCGTGAGGACGTCACCCACCAGCTCGGGGTCGAGTGCGGAGGTCGGCTCGTCGAAGAGCAGCAGCTCGGGCCGCAGCGCGAGCGCGCGGACGATGCCCACGCGCTGCTGCTGTCCGCCCGAGAGTTCGGAGGGGTAGGCGTCGGCCTTCTCGGCGAGTCCCACCCTCGCGAGGAGCGCCTCGGCCTCGGCTCGCGCCTCCTTCGGATCGCGGCCCTGGACGCGGACCGGCCCCTCGACGACGTTCTGGAGCACCGTGAGGTGCGGGAACAGGTTGAAGTGCTGGAAGACCATCGACGACCTGTCGCGCAGCGCGAGCAGGTCGCGCTTGCCGACCGTGCCCCCGAAGTCGATCGACCGGCCGTCGGAGAGCGTGACGACTCCGCCGTCGGGCACCTCGAGGGAGTTGAGCGAACGCAGCACGGTGGTCTTGCCCGAGCCCGACGGGCCGATGATGGCGACGACGCGTCCGCGCCGGACCTCGAGGTCGATGCCGCGGAGCACCTCGTTCTCACCGAACGACTTGTGCAGGCCGCGGACGGTCAGCACGGGTGCGTCGGCCGCACCGGCGGTCCGGGGCGGGGTGACGTCAGCGGGCAACGTGGCGGTCCAATCTCTTCTCGAGGGCGTCCTGCCCGAACGACAGGACCAGGCAGATCACCCAGTAGACCAGGGCGGCCTCGAGGTAGACCACCAGGAACTGGTTCGAGACCACGGCGATCTGCTGCGCCTGACGGAACAGCTCGACCACGAGGATGACGCTGGCGAGCGAGGTGTCCTTCATCAGGCTGATGAAGGTGTTCGACAGCGGTGGCACCGACACGCGGGCCGCCTGCGGCAGGATGATCCGCCGCAGCGCCAGCCCGCGTGACATGCCGATCGTGTGGGCGGCCTCCCACTGGCCCTTCGGCACCGAGAGGATCGCGGCCCGGATCACCTCGGCGGCGTACCCGCCCACGTTCAGCGAGAACGCGATGATGGCGCTCGGCCACGGGTCGAGCCTCACGCCGACCGAGGGCAGGCCGTAGAAGACGACGAACAGCTGCACCAGCAGGGGCGTGCCGCGGATCAGCGAGACGTACACCCGGGCGAGACCCGCGAGCCACGCCTGCCCGGACAGTCGCATCAGCGCGATGACGACGGCGATGACGAGGCCGATCGCCATCGAGATGAACGCGAGCGGGATGGACGCGACCAGGGCCCCCGACACGATCGGCCACAGGGACCGCCAGAAGAGGTCGAGGGAAGACTGCATGCCTACTCGCTGACGTCCTGGCCGAAGTACTTCTCGCTGATCGTCGACAGGGTGCCGTCGGCCTTGAGCTCGGCGAGAGCGTCGTCGAGGGCCTTCACGAGGTCGTCACTGCCCTTGGTGGTGACCAGGGCGGAACGCGAGACGTCGTCGGTGGTCGCCGCGATCTTGATGCCGGCGGCCTGGTCGGGGTTGGTCTTGACGTAGTCGAGGAAGGTCAGCTCGTCGTTGACCGTCGCGTCGATGCGGCCCTGCTCGAGCAGCGCGACCGACTGGGCCCAGCCGTCGACGACCTGCACGTCGGCGCCGGCGTCCTTGGCGGTCGTGTAGAAGTTGCTCGACTGCGACTGGGCCGTCGTCTTGCCCTCGAGGTCGGCGAGCGACGTGATGTCGGTGTTGTCGGCCGACGTGATGACGACGCCTCGGCTCACGGTGTACGGCGTCGAGAAGTCGTAGGTCACCTCACGCTCGTCGGTGATGGAGATCTGGTTCGCGACGATGTTGAAGCGCCCGGCCGAGAGCCCGGCGAGCAGGGCGTCGAACTGGGTCTCCTCGAACGTGGGGGTGACGCCGAGCTTCTCGGCGACGGCGGTGGCGACGTCGACGTCGTAGCCGGTCAGGGCACCGGAGCCGCCCTCGTGGTACGTGAAGGGCTGGTAGGTGCCCTCGGTGCCGATGACGAGCTCGCCGGACTGCTGGATGTCGGACAGGCTCTGCGCGTCGCTCGTGTCCGCGGTGGCGTTGCCCGTCGACTGGACGACCCCGTCGGTGGAGGCGGGCGCGCAGGCGGCCAGGGCCACGACGGCGGCGGCGGCGACACCGACGGAGGCGAGACGACGGACGGTGCGGACGGCGGTGATCTTCACGAGGGTTCCTTTGCTGCGGCTCGGGGGTCGGGGGTCGGGGGTCGGGGGTCGGACGAGCCTCCCGACACTAACGCCGCAGGGGCGAGCGTGATTCCCGATGACTCCACATGACGTCGCAGCCCAGCGGTCGGGTGTCGGCACGTCTCCGTCAGCGTCGTGCGATCGCCTCCGCGACCGAGGGCGCGCCGTCGAGACGCACGTGTCGGTGGGCCACGTCGTCGGCCGAGACGGCGACGGTGCTGAGCGACAGCGAGTGGAAGAGGTGCCCGTCGACGAGGTCGGCCCGCACGAGCGCGTCGTCGTCGTCCGTCGGCAGGGCGCTGCTCTCACGCAGCAGGTCGAGCCACGGCGTCCAGCTGCCCTCGCCCCCGGCCGCCGCCGGCAGAGGACCGGAGGGAGGCTCGACGTCGCGGAACCGAGGGAGCCACCGGTCGACACGGGGCACGGACCGGTCGTCGGGTGCGGCGTGCGTCAACAGGTGCACCCCGGGGGCGAGGCGGGTCGTCTCGGTGGCGGTGCCGTCCCACACGGAATGCACCGCGCCTCCCGGGTCCGCGGTGAGCAGGTTGAAGGTGCGGGTCGTCTGCGGTCCCTTCGGCAGGGAGCCGTCGGCGGCTGCTCGCAAGGGCAGCGCTCCGCGGGTGGTCCATCCGCCAGGCGGCCGTGCGGGAGTCTCGTGCCGGTTCAGCACGACGCTCGCGCGGCTCGGCTCGCGGGCGGTCGCCAACCAGGCGCCGCCCGCCTCCCGGTCGTGCACTCCGGTCACCCGCTCGCCGAGGTCGGGCCACCAGGGGCCCGGCTCGTCCCAGGGGCGGTCGGGCGACTCGTCCCGCAGCCCGAGGAGGACGACGGGCCAGGGCGCGCCCGGCTGAACGGCGACGACGACGGTGCACATGGGGTCCTCAGGGTGGGGTCTCGTCGGGTCGGGGGCCGACGCTCGGCCGCGGGATGCGGCATCGTGGGGGGCAACGCTACCGACCCGGCACCGGGTCGGCCGACCGACGGATCGATCGACGAGGCCCACCGTGACGCACGACCACCCCCGCTCCTCCCCCGCCGACGCCCCGCGTCGCCTGTCCGTCGTCGTCGGCGTCTCCGGCGGCATCGCGGCGTACAAGGCCGTCGGGATCGTCCGCGGCCTCGTGCTGCGCGGACACGACGTGCACGTCGTCCCCACCGCTGCCGCGCTGCGCTTCGTCGGTGCGCCGACCTGGGAGGCCACGAGTCGCAACCCCGTGCACGAGTCGGTCTTCGACGACGTCGCCGAGGTCCGGCACGTGGCCCTGGGGCAGCGAGCCGACCTGATCGTCGTGGCACCGGCCACCGCGCACACCCTGGCGAAGATCGCTCACGGGCTGTCCGACGACCTGCTCGGCACGACGATCCTCGCGAGCACGGCACCTCTCGTCGTCGCGCCGGCGATGCACACCGAGATGTGGCGGAACCCGGCCACGGTCGCGAACGTCGAGCTGCTGACGTCCCGCGGCGTGACCGTCGTCGGCCCCGACGACGGTCCGCTGACCGGTGGCGACGTGGGGCCGGGCCGGCTGAGCGAGCCCGACGAGATCGTCGCCGTGGCCCTCGCCCGCGTGGTCGACCCGGTCGGCGCCTCCCCCGCCGTCGTCCCCGGTGCTCGGGGTCAGGAGGCGCGGGTCGGCGACCTGGACGGGCTGCGGCTGGTCGTCTCCGCCGGTGGTACCCGCGAGCCCCTCGACCCCGTGCGGTTCGTCGGCAACCGTTCGAGCGGAAAGCAGGGCGCGGCGCTCGCCCTGGCTGCGGCCGGACGCGGGGCCCGCGTCACCGTCGTCGCCGCCGCTCTCGACGGTGCCGTCCGGCAGACGCTCGAGACCGACGCCGCGGTCGACGTCGTCGAGGTCGGCACGGCCCTCGAGCTCGAGACCGCCATGGCCGAGCACGCTCCTACCGCCGACGTCGTCATCATGGCGGCCGCGGTCGCCGACTACCGACCTCTCTCGGTGGCTGACGGCAAGATCCGCAAGGACGACTCGGGCGACGAGTTGACCGTGCGTCTCGTGCGCACCCCCGACGTCCTGGCCGGACTCGTCGCCCGCCGTCCGGCCGGGCAGGTGGTCGTCGGTTTCGCGGCCGAGACGGCCGGCGACCGCGACGGACTGCTCTCGCTCGGGCGCGCCAAGCAACGGCGGAAGGGGGCTGACCTCCTCGTGCTCAACACGGTGGGCTGGACGACCGGTTTCGGCAGCGACGACACCGCCGTCGTCGTGATCGACGCCACCGGTGACGTGGTGTCCGAGGTCGAGGGGTCGAAGGCCGCCGTGGCAGAGACCGTGCTCGACGTGGTCGCCGCGCGTCTCGCGACGAGTCGTGAGTCGGCCCGTGGTCGAGAACCGGTGCTCGCCGAGTCGCCGAGGGAGGCGAACGCATGAGCCCCCGGGAGCAGGCCGACCCACGCCTCGGCTCGACCATCGGCGGCCGCTACCGGCTCGACGCCATCGTCGGACGTGGCGGCATGGGGGCCGTCTACCGGGCGCACGACCTCGAGCTCGGACGGGACGTCGCCGTGAAACTGTTCTCGTCGGACGGGCACGACGTCCACGACCTCAGCCGACAGGTCAGCGAGGTGCGCCTCCTGGCATCGCTCAACCACCCGGGGCTCGTGACGCTCTACGACGCCCGTGTCGAGGGAGACGGCCACGACGACGACGCCTACCTCGTGATGGAGTACGTCGACGGGCCGACCCTGCAGACCGTGCTCGCCGACGGGCCGCTGTCGCACGCCCAGGCGGCGGCGCTGCTCGGCGACGTCGCGGACGGCCTGGCGGCGGTCCACCGCGCGGGCGTCGTCCACCGGGACGTCAAGCCCGCGAACATCCTGCTCGCGGCGCCCCACCACGAGGGCGACCCCCGGAGGGCCAAGCTCGCCGACTTCGGCATCGCCTACCTGATCGACTCGACGCGGGTGACGGCCACGGGCACCTTGATGGGCACGGCCGCCTTCGTCAGCCCGGAACAGGCCGAGGGGCGTCCGCCGGCCCCGGCGTCCGACGTCTACTCGCTCGGACTGGTCCTGGTCGAGGCACTGACCGGTCGGCGCGTGTTCACGGGTTCGGTCGTCGAGTCGGTCATGGCCCGTCTCACCCGCGACCCCGAGATCCCGGCCTCGATCGGGGTGGGGTGGGCTGAGCTGCTGACGCGCATGACCTCGCGCGCACCGGAGGACCGTCCCGGCGCCGCCGAGGTCGCACGGGCCGCCCGCGCGCTGGCGATCCAGGGTGCCGGGTCGACCGACGCCGTCACGCGCGTCATGGCCGCTCCCGACGTCGCCACGGCGGCTCTGCCCGGTGGCGACACGCCCACCCGCGTCCTGCCCCGGGACGACGCTCGCACGCAGGTGCTCGGGGCGGGGGCGGCCTCGGGGGCGGACGCCACGGGTCTCGCGGTCGACGTCGAGCCGCACGAGGGTACTCGGAAGCGTCGGCGCTGGCCACTCGTGCTGGCGGCCATCGTCGTCGCCGGGCTGCTGGCGGCAGGCATCGGGTGGGCCGCCACCCGCGACGGTGACGTGGTCGGCCCGACCGAGAGCACGAGTCCGAGTGTCGAGTCGGACCCCTCGATGACACCCTCCGAGTCGTCGGACGACGAGTCACCGTCGCCGACGGAGGACTCCACTGACGAGTCACCGGCGGATCCGGCACCCTCGGACGAGGTCAGCCCGTCCCAGGAGGCACCGGTCGAGCCGACGATGCAGCCCACGGTCGACCCCGTGACGCCTCCGACCGTCGAGGTGCCCGGCGTCGGCTCCTCGGGCGGGAACAGCGGGCCCGGCAACAACGGGAACGGCAAGGGCAACGGCCAAGGGAACGGAGTCGGCCTCGGCCCGGGGACCGGCACCCCCTAGGGCAAGGCCGCGAGGTGTCGCGACCTGCCACTCACGTATCGAGGCGAGCGGCATGTCGTGACATCTCGGCAGGACCCACGGGCTCGGCCCGGACATGACGAAAGCCCCGGCCGAGGCCGGGGCTTTCTGTATGTGAGCGATACTGGGATCGAACCAGCGACCTCTTCCGTGTCAGGGAAGCGCGCTACCGCTGCGCCAATCGCTCATGTCTCTACGGTCCGACATCTATCACGTCAGACCGACTATTCAATTGCAACATCGACTCTAGACCTAGGTCATGATCGAATGGAGGTGGAGACGGGATTTGAACCCGCGTGAACGGCTTTGCAGGCCGGTGCCTCGCCTCTCGGCCACTCCACCATACGAGTAGCCCCCCAGAGAGAGGCCACCAGTCGGTGGACCACCCTCTGGTGAGCATTACACTCGAGCGGATGACGAGATTCGAACTCGCGACCCTCACCTTGGCAAGGTGATGCGCTACCGCTGCGCCACATCCGCATTTCGCTTTGCATTTCTGCGTGCAAAAGAACAATACCCACACCCCGGGGCAGAAACCAAATCGAGGGAAGTTCGTGTCTTGAGCGCTCACGGGCCAGGCCATGACGGGGGCCTCGACGATCGGCCGAATGGCGTCAGAGCCCCGCCATGCACTAGCATCGTCGAGTCCCACACGGGCGATTGGCGCAGTTGGTAGCGCGCTTCCTTCACACGGAAGAGGTCATCGGTTCGAGCCCGGTATCGCCCACGACGCTCTCCTGAAGGCCCTGCATCCGCAGGGCCTTCCGTCGTTCCCGGGCAGAGGCTTCGGCCCGGCGGGGCCGTCCGAGCTCTCGACGCCGCCGGCGCCCGAGACGTGGCATCCTCGCCCCATGACCGACTCCCCCGCCTCCCGTGAATCCACGATCCACCCGACGACCGTCCCCGACGCGGACTGGTGGCGCCAGGCGGTCGTCTACCAGGTCTATCCGCGCAGCTTCGCCGACGCGAACGCCGACGGCATCGGCGACCTGCCCGGCGTGACCTCGCGCGTTCCGTACCTCCGGCGACTCGGGGTCGACGCCGTCTGGCTGAGCCCGTTCTACCCGTCGCCCCTCGCCGACGGCGGCTACGACGTCGCCGACTACCGCGACGTCGACCCGCGACTGGGCACCCTCGACGATTTCGACGAGATGGTCACCGCCCTGCACGCGGCCGGGATCAAGGTCGTCGTCGACATCGTCCCGAACCACACCTCGAGCGAGCACGAGTGGTTCCGCGACGCGGTGGCGTCCGAGCCCGGGAGCGCCGTCCGTGCCCGCTACGTCTTCCGGGACGGCCTCGGCGACGGTGGAGACACTCCCCCGTCGACCTGGGTGTCGAACTTCGGAGGGGGCGCCTGGACCCGTCTGCACCGTCCGGACGGAACCCCCGAGCAGTGGTACCTGCATCTCTTCGCACCCGAGCAACCCGACCTCGACTGGAGCAACCCCGAGGTGCGCGCCGACTTCGAGACCACCCTGCGGTTCTGGTCGGACCGAGGCGTCGACGGTTTCCGGGTCGATGTCGCGCACGGGCTCGCGAAGGACCTGACCGAGCCCCTGCGCGACGCCGCCGAGCGCCACGTGCTGCCGGTGGACGGCAGCGACCCGCTCTACGACCGCGACGAGGTCCACACCATCTTCGAGGGCTGGCGCCGGGTCTTCGACGAGTACGACCCACCCCGTACCGCGGTCGCCGAGGCCTGGGTGCAGCCCGAACGCGTGCCGCTCTACGCCCGCCCCACCGAGCTCGGCCAGGCCTTCAACTTCGCGCTGACCCGGGCCGACTTCGACGCCGACCAGTTCCGGACGATCATCGCTGCCACCCTCGAGCAGGCTGCCGTCAGCGGCGCGACGAGCACCTGGGTGCTCTCGAACCACGACGTCGTCCGTCACGCCACGCGCTACGGCCTGCCGAAGGGGCAGGACCTCGACGCCTTCGTCCTGAGCGACGGCCGTCGGCCGACCCTGAACCCCGACGCGGGCCTGCGTCGGGCCCGTGCCGCGACGTTGCTCATGCTCGCCCTCCCGGGCTCGGCCTACGTCTACCAGGGCGAGGAACTCGGCCTGTTCGAGGTGGCCGACCTGCAGCCCGACGACGTGCAGGACCCCGTCTGGACCCGCACCGGCCACCGACGGAAGGGCCGCGACGGCAGCCGCGTGCCCCTGCCTTGGGACACCACCGAGCCTGCCCTGGGCTTCGGCGACCACGCCCCGCACCTGCCGCAGCCCGAATGGTTCGAGGACCTCGCCGTCTCGGTGCAGGACGACGAGGACGAGTCGACCCTGTCGATCTACCGCCGCGCCCTCGCCCTCCGCCGCGAGCTGCAGCGCGGCGAGACACTCCGCTGGGCGGACGGCGCCCCGGACGACGTCGTGCACTTCGCCCGTCACGACGGCTGGCACTCGCTGACGAACTTCGGTGGTGGTCCGGTCGACCTGCCGACCGGCGCGCGCGTCCTGGCGTCCAGCGAGCCGCTGGACGACACGCTCGGCGGGGTCACCGAGGTGCCGGGCGAGACCACGGTGTGGTTCTCGGTGGTCTGAGAGCGGGTAGGCGAGGGCGTGGCCGGGTCGGGCGACGCGACCCACCGCAGGAGGCGCGGTGCGAGGAGGTCGCGCACCGCGCCTCCTGCGCTCTGCCGACGCCCCCGCCCGCGCGACGAACGGCCCCGGTCCGAGGACCGGGGCCGTTCGTCGCGCGGAGTGGGTCAGGCGCGCGAGTTCTCGAGGACGTAGCCCTCTTCGCCGTGCAGGGCGAGGTCGATGCCGGCCACCTCGTCCTCGTTCTTGACGCGGAATCCGATGGTCTTCTCGATCACGGTGCCGATGACGAAGGCCAGGACGAACGAGTAGAGCAGCACCGCGACGGCCGAGAGCGCCTGCACACCGAGCTGCGTGAAGGAACCCGAGAAGATCAGGCCGGTCTCGTTGGCGAAGATGCCGAGGTACAGCGTGCCGATCAAGCCGCCGACGAGGTGGATGCCCACGACGTCGAGCGAGTCGTCGAAGCCGAGCGTGAACTTGAGGTCGATCGCGAGGGCGCAGACGGCACCCGCGAGGACGCCGAGGACGACGGCCCAGCCCGGGGTGAGGGCGGCACAGGCCGGGGTGATCGCGACCAGGCCCGCGACGGCACCCGAGGCGGCGCCGACCGAGGTGGCCTTGCCGTCCTTCACCTTCTCGACGACGAGCCAGCCGAGCACGGCGGCGGCGGGGGCGGCGATGGTGTTGAGGAACGCCAGGGCGGCGACGCCGTCGGCCGCGAGTTCGGAGCCGGCGTTGAAGCCGAACCACCCGAACCACAGCAGTCCGGCGCCCAGCAGGACGAAGGGCGGGTTGTGCGGCTTGTCGGCACCCTTCGCGAACCCGACGCGCTTGCCGAGGACGAGAGCCAGGGCCAGGGCAGCGGCACCCGCGTTGATGTGGACGGCCGTCCCGCCGGCGAAGTCGATGACGCCCATGGCGGCGATCCAGCCACCGACCGTGTTGCCGTCGGCGTCGCTCGTGAAGTTGAAGACCCAGCTGGCGACCGGGAAGTAGACGACCGTGGCCCAGACGCCGGCGAAGATCATCCATGCGCCGAACTTGGCACGGTCGGCGATGGCACCCGAGATGAGCGCGACCGTGATGATGGCGAAGGTGGCCTGGAACGCGGCGAAGGCGATCGTCGGGTAGTCACCGGTCGGGTTCAGGCTGTCCTCGAAGGCGGCGCCGAGGCCGAGGTTCGCGACGTCGAGGCCGAACCAGCCCTGGATGCCCACGAAGCTCTCGCTGCCACCGGGGATCGAGGTCGGATTGCCGAAGGCGATCGCGTAGCCGAAGAGCACCCACAGCACGCCGATGAGGCCCATGGCCCCGAAACTCAGCATCATCATGCTGATGACGCTCTTGGCCTTGACGAGGCCGCCGTAGAAGAAGGCCAGGCCGGGGGTCATGAGCAGCACGAGTGCCGCACAGATCAACATGAAGGCGGTGTTGCCTTGGTCCATGGGTGGGTCACCTCTCGAGTTTCTGAGCCAGGGAGGCACCGACGTCGAGGTCGACCGCGCGGGTTGGCGGGCTGTGGTGACGATCGCTCTCGTCCGGTGCGGCCCCCAGTGTCGCGGGGTGAGGTTTCCGGGCGTGTGCGGGATTGTTTCCCCGATGTAACACGATTCGGGCGCAGGTAAACAACGTGTTACCGGATCACCCCCGGCGAGGCGTGGAGGTGGTCAGAGCGAGGTGAGGGCCACCAGGCGCGAGACGGCGCGCAGGTACTTCTTGCGGTAGCCGCCGGCGAGCATCTCGTCCGAGAAGACCTGGTCGAGGGGCGTACCCGAGGCGACGACCCGGATCTGAGCGTCGTAGAGGCGGTCCACGAACGCCACGAGGCGCAGTGCGTCGACCTGGCTGGTCAGCACGTGGACGTCACGCAGTCCCACGGCGTCGAGATCGTCGACGAGCTTGACGTACTTGCTGGGGTGGACCGTGGCGAGGTGGCGGACGACCCCATCGAAGTCGTCGAGCGACACGGTGCCGCCGAGGGCTCGCGTGGCACCGTCGACGTCGTCGGCGACGTGCGCCCGCGCCTCGACCTCACGTCGGCGGTAGTCGTTGCCGTCGATGCGCAGCGTGAGGAACTTGTCGCTCAGCCCCTGGATCTCGCGGAGGAAGTCGGCCGCGGCGAACCGGCCCTCGCCGAGGGCGTTGGGCGGTGTGTTCGAGGTGGCGGCGATGCGGGTGCCGTCGTCGGCCAGGTCGCCGAGCAGTCGGGTCATCATCATCGTGTCGCCCGGGTCGTCGAGCTCGAACTCGTCGATGCAGACGAGGGTGGCGCCCTTGAGCTGCGATGCCGCACCGGCGTAACCCACCGCGCCGACCAAAGCGGTGTACTCGATGAACGTGCCGAAGTAGCGGCGACCGGGCGTCCTGTTCCAGAGGGCGGCGAGCAGGTGGGTCTTGCCCACACCGAAGCCGCCGTCGAGATAGAGGCCCGGCCGCACGGCCGGGGCGGCCGGCTTCTTGCGGAACAGGCCCCTCCGCGGCGCGTCGGCACCCGCGCCTCCGAATTCGGTCACGGCGGCGACGGCCTCGGCCTGCGAGGCGAAGTCCGGATCGGGCCGGTAGTTCTCGAGCGAGGCCTCGGCGAACTGACGAGGAGGCACGAGTTGCGTCACGATCTCGGCCCCCGTGATGGTCGGGGTGCGGTCGGTCAGGGACACGAGGGTGCTGACGGATTCGGGGGGCATGGGCGCGGCCTCGCGGTGGGGTGGGCGGGGATCTGTGTCAGAGTCGTACGGTTCCCGGGCGACGGTCACGCGGCATGCGTAACCTCGACGGGGCCGACCAGAGGCGATCCTACGCCGCCGGGCACCACCCGTCGCCCGACGTCGGCTCCACCCCGACACCCGCACAAGGAGACACCATGGCCGTCGAGCACGACACGTCCGCCCGCTTCGGCGAGTACGCCCACCCCGAGCGTCTCGTCAGCACCGAGTGGTTGCAGCAGCACCTCGGCACCCCCGGGCTCGTCGTCGTCGAGTCCGACGAGGACGTCCTGCTGTACGAGACCGGCCACATCGCCGGCGCCGTCAAGATCGACTGGCACCTCGACCTCAACGACCCGGTGCAGCGCGACTACGTCGACGGCGAGGGCTTCGCCGCGCTGATGGGTCGCAGCGGGATCTCGCGCGACAGCACCGTCGTCATCTACGGCGACAAGAACAACTGGTGGGCCGCCTACGCGCTCTGGGTGTTCTCGCTCTTCGGGCACGAGGACGTCCGCCTCCTCGACGGAGGTCGTGCCAAGTGGGAGGCCGAGGGGCGCGACTACACGACCGACGCCCCCGCGGTCCCGGCCACCGACTACCCCGTCGTCGAGCGCGACGACAGCGTCATCCGCGCGTACAAGGACGACGTGCTGGCCCACCTCGGAAAGCCGTTGATCGACGTGCGTTCGCCCGAGGAGTTCTCAGGACAGCGCACCACGGCTCCGGCCTACCCCGACGAGGGAGCCCTGCGCGCCGGTCACATCCCGAGCGCGCAGAACGTGCCGTGGGGCAAGGCCGCGGCCGACGACGGCACCTTCCGACCGCTGGCCGAGCTCGACGCGATCTACCGGGACGGCGCCGGTCTGTCCGACGGCGACCAGGTCGTCGCCTACTGCCGCATCGGCGAACGGTCGAGCCACACCTGGTTCGTCCTGACCCACCTCATGGGATTCGAGGACGTTCGCAACTACGACGGGTCGTGGACCGAGTGGGGCAGTGCCGTCCGGGTGCCGATCGTCCAGGGCACCGAACCGGGCGAGGTGCCGGCCCGGTGACCGACGCCGACCTGCCCGAGGCCCTCGTCGAGATCCGCGAGGAGTTCCTCGCCCTCGACGTGCGAAACCGTCTGCAGTTGCTGCTCGAGTTCTCGAACGAACTGCCCGAGCTGCCGGCCCGCTACGCGGACCATCCCGACCTGCTCGAACGGGTGGTCGAGTGCCAGTCCCCCGTGTTCCTCTTCGTCGAGGTGACCGACGGTCGCGTGCACCTGCATGCCACGGCACCGCGCGAGGCGCCGACGACCCGCGGTTTCGCGTCGATCCTCGCCCAGGGTCTCGAGGGCCTCACGGTCGACCAGGTGCTCGACGACGTCCCCGACGACTACCCGCAGACGATCGGTCTCTCCGAGGCCGTGAGCCCGCTGCGCATCCGGGGAATGACCGCCCTGCTCGGTCGGGCGAAGCGTCAGATCCGCGAGCGGACCGCCGGCGCGTGACGCTCCGGGTGCTGCATGCCCTCGAGCGACCGGGCGACGTCGGGCTGGAGCTCGACATCGACGAGGACTCGACGACCGCCCGCATCCGCGAGCTGTACGCCCCACCCCGCGAGACCTGGCTGCGACTCAACCTGATCGCCGCGGTGAGTGGAGACGCCGCGGGTTCCGACGGCACCTCCGAGTCGCTGAGCAACGCCACCGACCGCACGATCCTCGCGGCCATCCGCTCGCTCGCCGACGGCGTCCTCGTCGGTGCGGCCAGCGTGCGGGCCGAGGGCTACCGGGTGCCGAAGTCCTCGCGCCTCGTCGTCGTCACGTCCTCGGGCGACCTCTCGGGCCATCGCATGGACCCCGACGAGGCCGAACGGGTGGTCGTGGTCTGCCCCGCCTCCGCCCGGACACGCGTCCGCGAGACCCTCGGCGAGGCGATCTGGGCGGTCGCCACCGTGTTGACGGCGCCCGACGACGACGGACGGCTGGGACCCGCCGCGATCCTGCGCTGCCTCCGAGAGCAGCGCCTCCGTTCTCTCGTCTGCGAGGGCGGCCCCTCGCTCGCCGGTCAGTTCTTGCGCGACGGTCTCGTGGACGAACTCTGCCTGTCGACCTCGCCGGTCGTCATCGGCAGCGGGCTGCCCGTCTTCGGTCGGGAGCGCTTCGACCCGGCGTCGCTCGTGCTCGGCCAGCTGCTCGTCGACGAGCAGAGCACGCTCTACGCGCGCTGGTCGGTCGAGGGCGGTCCCGCGAGCCGCTGACGGTCGAGCCAGTCGGCGACGGCATCCTCGAACCGCTCGGGGTCGAGGTTCCAGAGTTTGGTGTGCCGTGCGACGTCGAACACCTCGAAGGTGACGAGGTCGGGCCGCGCCTCGGCCAACGCATGCGACGCCGTCGACGGTACGAAACCGTCGTCGTCGCTGTGCAGCAACAGCACCGGCACGTCGAGGTCACCCGCTCGCGAGACGAGGTCGAGCCGGTCGAAGTCGATGCGCTCGGCGATGCCGGCCACGCGGCAGAGCCGGGGTGAACCCAGGAGGCGCAACACCAGGCCCTGGACCACCGTCGGCACCCGCATGGCCGCCCCCTGGTACGCGAGTGTCGTCCGCCAGTCGACGACGGGCGATTCGAGCACGAGGCCCGAGACGGCCCCGCGCAGGGCGGAACGGGTAGCGGCCTGCAACACGAGCGCGCCGCCCATGGACCACCCCATCAACACGACCGACGTCGCCCCGTGGTCCAGGGCGTACCGGATCGCCGACTCGACGTCTCGCCACTCGGAGTCGCCCAGGGCGTAGCGGCCGTCCGAAGAACGGGGTGCCTCGCCGTCGTTGCGGTACGACACCAGCAGCGAGGTGAGGCCCTCGCGGTGGAAGACGGGGGCCGCCCGGATCGTCTCGGCCCGGGTGACACCCCGCCCGTGCACGCCGATCATCCACGGCCCGACGAGCCCGGCGTCGGCGGGGACGAGCCATGCCGGTGCCGGACCGACGTCCGTGGGGACCACGACCTCGTCCGCCACCAGCCCGGCGTCGCCCGGGGTGGGGAACAGCCACCCGCCGATGCGGCCGCGGTGGGCCTTGGTCAGATCGGCGCCTTCGACGGCCTCGACCCGGCGCTCGACGTGCCGACCGTCATCACGGACGACGCCACCGACCCTGGCGTGGCCCGTGCCCCGCCCGAACCAGAAGCTGTAGCGGCCGGGAAGGCGTGTGTCCGGTGTCGAGCTCAGGGTGATCGTCCCCGCGGGGGCGTCGTAGGACTCGATCCGCACGTCGTCACGTCGGCCCCGAGCGGGCGTCACGATCTTGCGGGCGATCGCCACGATTCCAGAGACGATGGCTGCGGTGCACACGAGCACGGTGCCCCCGACCGAGATCGAGACGACCGCGAGCGGACCGACGCCGCCTCGTCGGGTGGATGCGGGGCGGGTCACGGCGCCTCCTCGGGCGGTCAGAGGTGGGGGTGAGGGCGACCTGTGTATCCGCTGAGCCGGGCGCGGCGTGCCGTGGGGGCTGCCCTCGGGATCGACCCTAGTCTTCCAACGTGTCCGAGATCCCCCCGACGCCGCCCCGTCCGCCCGCGTTCGCCGCGGCCGTCGAGTCCGTCCACCGCGCCGCCGCCCGGGACTCCCTCGCCGTGACCGAGATCCCCGCGCCCAGCGGCCTCGCCCCCCATGCCCTGGCCCTCGCAGGGGACGTCGTCGGCTCGTCCGGCCGGCCCGACCCCGATCTCGGCACGGGCCGCTTCGTGCTTCTCTACGACGACGACGAACCCGAGGCCTGGGGTGGTCCGTTCCGGGTCGTCAGCTTCGCGCAGGCCCCGCTCGAGACCGAGATCGCGCTCGATCCGTTCGTGGCCGACGTCGCGTGGTCCTGGCTCGTCGACAGCCTCGACGCCCGCGGAGCCTCGTACGCCCAGGCGTCGGGCACCGCCACGAAGATCCTCTCGACCGGATACGGTGAGCTGGCCAGCCACGGCGACGGGGCCCAGCTCGAACTCCGGGCGTCCTGGAGCCCCACCACCACCGACCTGGCCCCGCACATCGAGGCGTGGAGCGAATTGGTCTGCACGCTCGCCGGCCTGCCCCCGACCGTCGAGGGCGTCACGCTCCTCGCGTCGCGACGGGTCGGACGAGACTGAACCACCGGAACAGAACAGCGCCCCCGGAAAGAACAGCGGAGACATGACCACAGCGAGACCAGACGAGGCAGCACCCGACGGCTCAGGCCCCCGCGACACGGGACCCCGGGTCACCGTGCGACCCGTCGCCGAGACCGCCGATTCGGTGCACGACGAGGTCACGGTGATCGACGACCGCCCGGGCTATCTGGCCGCCGTCGAGGCGATCCGTGCCGGGACCGGGCCGGTCTCGATCGACGCCGAACGTGCCTCCGGTTATCGCTACTCGCAGCGGGCCTACCTCATCCAGGTGTTCCGGCGAGGTTCAGGGGTGTTCCTGCTCGACCCGCCCGCCATCGGTTCCTTCGCCGAACTTCAAGAGGTGATCGGCGACGAGGAGTGGGTTCTCCACGCCGCCAGCCAGGACCTCGCGTGCCTGCGCGAGGTGGGCCTCGACCCGAGCCGCATCTTCGACACCGAACTGGGCGCGCGTCTCGCCGGTCTCCCGAAGGTGGGGCTCGGAGCCGTCGTCGAGCAGCTGCTGGGCGTCCACCTCGCCAAGGAGCACAGCGCTGCCGACTGGTCGACGAGACCCTTGCCGCAGAGCTGGCTGGTCTACGCCGCTCTCGATGTCGAGCTGCTGGTCGACCTGCGCGACGCCATGGAGGCGGTGCTCGCGGACGCGGGCAAGCTCGAGATCGCGCGTCAGGAGTTCGAGGCGACCCTGCGTCGTGAGGCCAAGCCCGCGAAGGTCGACCCGTGGCGGCGGCTGACCGGGCTGCACAGCGTCCGCGGATCACGGTCGCTGGCCGTTGCCCGCGAGCTCTGGCAGGCACGCGACGACTACGCCCGCGAGATCGACACGGCTCCGGGCCGTCTCGTCCCGGATTCCTCGCTCGTCGCCGCCACGAAGGCGATGCCCACCGACAAACGGTCGCTCGCCGGCATCAAGGAATTCGTGGGTCGTGCCAGTCGCAGCGAACTCGACCGGTGGTTCGCGGCGATCGAACGCGGCCGCGAGACGACCGACCTGCCCTCGCATCGCGGGCCCGCGAGCGACACCCTGCCGCCGCCGCGTTCGTGGGCGGACAAGAACCCGATGGCCGATGCGCGGTACAAGGCCGTGCGACCGAAGGTGGCCGAGATCGCCGCCGGGCTCGATCTGCCGGTCGAGAACCTGCTCACCCCCGAGACCCTGCGTCGGTTGGCCTGGGACCCGCCGATCCCTTTCGACACGTCGACCATCGCAGCCGCGATGGTCGACCTCGGCGCCCGGGCCTGGCAGGTCGACGCCGTCGCCGACGCCGTCGCCGTCGCCTTTGTCGACGCTCACCAAGAGCCCGAGGCGCCGGGCGACGGCGCTTCGTAGGATTGCTCGAACGATTCTCGGGCTCCTGGCGGCGTCCCTAAGATCAGGAACAGATCCTGACACTGGAGGCACTGTGGCCGAGAGCAACGATGTCGTGTTCGTCGACGGGGTACGCACCCCGTTCGGGCGGGCCGGCGACAAAGGCATGTACTGGCAGACCCGCGCCGACGACCTGGTCGTCAAGGCGATGAAGGGATTGCTCGAACGCAATCCGTCCCTGCCGCCAGAGCGCATCGACGACGTCGCCGTCGCGGCGACGACGCAGCAGGGCGACCAGGGGCTCACCCTGGGACGCACGACAGCGCTGCTCGCCGGCCTGCCCCGGTCCGTGCCCGGCTACGCCATCGACCGCATGTGCGCCGGTGCCATGACCAGCGTCACGACCGTCGCCGGCGGCATCGCCTTCGGCGCCTACGACGTCGCCCTCGCCGGTGGGGTCGAGCACATGGGACGCCACCCGATGGGGTTCAACGCCGACCCGAACCCCCGGTTCGTCGCCGAGAAGCTCGTCAGCGGCGAAGCCCTCAACATGGGCAACACCGCCGAGCGCATCCACGACCGGTTCCCGCAGTTGACCAAAGAGCGCTCCGATCGTTACGCCATGCGGTCGCAGCAGAAGCTCGCGGCCGCCTACGAAGCCGGCCAGATCCAGCCCGACCTGATCCCCGTCGCGATCAAGACCGCCGAGGGGTGGGGGCTCGCCACCCGTGACGAGGCACCCCGACCCGAGACGACCTTGGAGGGGCTGGCCGGTCTTCGCACGCCCTTCCGGCCGCACGGCCGCGTCACCGCAGGCAACTCGTCCGGCCTCAACGACGGGGCGACGGTCAGCCTGATGGCGTCCGGGGCGGCCGCGAAAGAACTCGGCCTCGCTCCCAAGATGCGCCTTATCAGCTTCGCCTACGCGGGAGTCGAGCCCGAGATCATGGGCATCGGGCCCGTGCCGTCCACCGAGAAGGCCCTCCGCAAGGCCGGTCTCTCGATCGACGACATCGGCCTCTTCGAGTTGAACGAGGCGTTCGCCGTGCAGGTGTTGTCGCTGCTCGACCATTTCGGCATCGACGACGACGATCCTCGTGTGAACCCGTGGGGAGGCGCCATCGCCGTGGGTCATCCACTCGCGTCCTCGGGAGTCCGGCTGATGATCCAACTGGCCCGCCAGTTCGAGCAGCACCCCGAGGTGCGGTACGGGTTGACGGCCATGTGCATCGGTCTCGGCCAGGGCGGCAGCGTCATCTGGGAGAATCCCCACTATTCGCGAAAGGCGGCTCGCGCATGAGCACGGCGACCGAACAACTGACCGAGCTCTCGGCCGACGAGATCGTCACGCACTCCTACGTCCGCGACGTGCCGCTGCCCTCCGGCGGCGTGCTCGCCCTGATCACGCTGGACAACGGGCGCGACCACACCCGGCCGAGCACGTTGGGGCCGGCGACGCTCCACGAGTTCGGAGCGACCCTCGATGCCGTCCGTGCCCGCGCCTCCTCGGGTGAGATCGCGGCCATCGCCGTCACCGGAAAGCCGTACTTCCTCGCGGCCGGAGCCGACCTCAGCAAGGTCAGCGCGATCCCCAGCCGCGACGTCGCCCGTGAACTGGCGCGACTCGGCCACGCCGTGCTCGGCAAACTGCACGACGCCGGCGTGCCGACCTTCGTCTTCGTCAACGGGCTCGCGCTCGGCGGCGGCGTGGAGATCGGTCTGCACGCCGACTACCGGACGATCGACTCGTCGGCCGCGGCGATCGCCTTGCCCGAGGTCTTCCTCGGCATCATCCCCGGCTGGGGTGGTGCGTGGTTGCTCCCGAACCTGATCGGCATCGAGAACGCGCTCAAGGTCGTCATCGAGAACCCGTTGAAGAACAACCGCACCCTCAAGCCGGCTCAGGCGCTCGAACTCGGGATCGTCGACGTCATGTTCGGCCCCGCTTCCTTCCTCGAGGACAGCATCCGTTGGGCAGACGGCGTGCTGACCGGTCGAGTCGCCGTCAAGCGACCCAACGTCCCGGGGAAGCTCGAGCGGGCGGTCAAGTGGGACGTCGCGATCTCGATGGCGCGCAAGTCGCTCGAGTCGAAGATCGGGACCGTCGCGAAATCGCCCTACGCTGCCCTCGATCTGCTCAAGGCCGCGAAGAACAGCGACCGCGCGACGGGGTTCGCGGCAGAGGACGAAGCTCTGGCGGACCTCGTGGCGGGCGACCAGTTCCACGCGAGCATGTACGCCTTCGACCTCGTCCAGAAGCGGGCGAAGAAGCCGGCCGGTGCGCCCTCGCCCGACCTCGCCCGCAAGGTCGGAAAGGTCGGCATCGTCGGAGCCGGCCTCATGGCGAGCCAATTCGCGCTGCTCTTCGTACGCCGTCTGCGCGTTCCGGTCGTCATCACCGACCTCGACCAGGCCCGGGTCGACACGGCCGTCGGCCGCATCAGAGGCGAGATCGACGATCTCGCGGGCAAGGGCCGGATCTCGCATGACGAGTCGAACCGGCTCAAGGCGCTCATCACCGGCACGACCGACCTCGCGGACTTCGCGGACGCCGACTGGGTCATCGAGGCCGTCTTCGAGGAGCTGGCCGTCAAGCAAGACGTGTTCGCGAACGTCGAGGCCGTCGTCTCGGACACCACGGTGTTGGCGACGAACACCTCGTCGCTCAGCGTCGAGCAGATCGGGGCCCGACTCGCGCATCCTGAACGGCTGGTCGGATTCCACTTCTTCAATCCCGTGGCCGTGATGCCTCTCGTCGAGGTCGTCAGGACGCCGGCGACGGACGACGCGACCCTGAGCACGGCCATGGTGACGGCGAAGGCCCTTCGGAAGAACGCCGTCATCACGGCCGATACCCCCGGTTTCGTCGTCAACCGCCTCTTGGCCAAGTTGCTGGGCGAGGCCATGCACGCTGTCGAGACGGGGACTCCCTTCGAGGTAGTCGATCGTGCGACCGCCCCGTTCGGTCTGCCCATGACGCCGTTCGAACTGCTCGAACTCGTGGGGCTGACCGTCGGTGCGCACGTTCTCGACACCCACCATGCCGCCTTTCCGGAGCGGTTCCACGCCAGCGAGGGCCTGCACCGTCTGGCCGAGCACGGCACCATATTCGAGCGCGATTCCAAAGGCCGTCGCAAGGGTTTCGACAAAAAGGCGGTGGCCCTCGCCGCCGGACCGGGTACGGCCCTCACCGACGACGAGCTGCGCATCCGCATCGAGGACGGTCTGGCCGACGAGGTCGGGCGCATGCTCGACGACGACGTCGTGGCCGCTGCCGAGGACATCGATCTCTGCTTGATCCTCGGGGCCGGCTACCCGTTCCAGATGGGCGGGGTCACTCCGTACCTCGACCGGGTCGGTGCCTCGCGACGCGTCCGGGGACGCGATTTCCACGAGCCGGCCATCCGCGGCGTCGAGTAGTCCACGCCACCTCGAAGGCCCCGTCTCAGGTCGAGACGGGGCCTTCGAGGTCAGCACCCGACTGTGCCTCCGCGGCCGGCGTCACTCGCGGCGCGCATCCTCGTGCCTCGACGCGGTGGTGATGTCGTCCAGAGGCCTCGCCACGGGGATGCGGCTTCCCAGCACCTGGCCGACCACGTCGCGGGCAATGTGCTGCGGGGTGAGGCCGGCCTCTTCGAGGATCTGGGCCCGGGACCCGTGCTCGAGGAACTCGTCGGGAAGGCCGAGTTCGGTCACCGCCGTGTCGACGCCCGCGCCCCGGAGGTCCTGCCGGACACGGGTGCCGATCCCGCCCACCCGGACGCCGTCCTCGATCGTGATGACGAGGCGGTGCGCCGCGGCCAGCTCGATGATGCTGCCGGGCACCGGAACGACCCACCGCGGGTCGACGACCGTCGCGCCGATGCCTTGAGCCTCGAGACGCTCGGCGACCTCGAGCCCGATCCCGGCCATGGGGCCGACACAGACGATGAGGACGTCGTCGCGCTCGGCGCGACGCAGCACCTCGACGCCGTCCTCGAGGCGTTCGACGGCCTCGTGCTCGATGCCGACGGCACCTTTCGAGAAACGGATGACGGTCGGGGCGTCGTCGACGGCGACGGCCTCCCGCAGTTCTTCTCGGAGGCGCGTCGCGTCACGCGGTGCGGCAAGACGGATGTGCGGCACGATCTGCAGCAGCGCGAGATCCCACATTCCGTGGTGGCTCGGACCGTCCGGGCCGGTGACACCGGCGCGATCGAGGACGAAGGTGACGCCTGCGCGGTGCAGGGCCACGTCCATCAGCACCTGGTCGAAGGCACGGTTCACGAAGGTCGCGTACAGAGCGACGACCGGATGCAGACCGCCGAACGCCAGACCGGCAGCGCTCGTCACGGCGTGTTGCTCGGCGATGCCGACGTCGAAGACCCGCTTCGGGAACCGTTCGGCGAGCTTGTGCAGTCCCACGGGTCGCAGCATCGCCGCCGTGATGCCGACGACCTTCTCGTCGTGCTCGGCGATGTCGACGATCTCGTCTGCGAACACGGACGTCCATGACGGCGAGGTGGCCGCCTCGAGGGGCTCCCCCGTCTCGGGGTCGATCTGTCCGACGGCGTGGAACTGGTCGGCGACGTCGGCGCGAGCCGGATCGAAGCCTCGGCCCTTCTCGGTGATCGCGTGCACGATGACGGGGGCGCCGTAGTTCTTCGCCTGGAGGAGGGCTTCTTCCATGGCGACCTGATCGTGCCCGTCGACCGGCCCGATGTACTTGATGTCCAGGTTCGAGTAGAGCGCCTCGTTGTTGGTGAATCGGCTCAGGAAACCGTGCAGTCCACCTCGGACACCGCGGTAGACGGCGCGACCAGGATGTCCGAGTCGGTCGAACATCGCCCGGCTGCCGACGTGGAGCTCGCGGTAGGCCTGGCGGGTACGGACCGTGTTGAGGAAGCGGGCCATTCCCCCGATGGTCGGGGCGTACGACCGGCCGTTGTCGTTGACGACGATGGTGAGGCGACGGTCGTTGTCGTCACTGATGTTGTTCAGGGCCTCCCAGGTCATGCCGCCGGTGAGCGCACCGTCCCCCACGACGGCGACCACGTGACGGTCGTCTCGGCCGGTGAGTTGGAAGGCTCGCGAGATCCCGTCTGCCCACGAGAGCGAACTCGAGGCATGGGAGCTCTCGACGATGTCGTGCTCGGACTCGGACCGCTGCGGGTAGCCGGCGAGGCCGCCTCTCAGGCGCAGACCCGAGAAGTCCTGGCGACCGGTGAGCAACTTGTGCACGTACGACTGGTGACCCGTGTCGAAGACGAAGGCGTCGTGTGGGGAGTGGAAGACCCGGTGCATCGCCAGGGTCAGCTCGACGACGCCCAGGTTCGGGCCGAGGTGGCCCCCGGTCTTGGACACCTCCGTCACGAGGAACCGACGGATGTCCGCGGCCAGTTCGACCATCTGTTCATTCGTCAGGCGGTCGAGGTCACGAGGCCCCGTGATGGTCTGCAACAGGCTCATGCTGGCCTTCCCTCTCGGCCCTGTCGGGCATCCCGCCAGTCTAAGCACGAGCCCGGCGAGAACGCCGTGCGACCCCCGGACGACGCGGGTCGTCGTCCGGGGGTCCGGTCGGTGCGGGGTCGGTCGATCAGACCAGGCTGCGCAGGACGTACTGCAGGATGCCGCCGTTGCGGTAGTAGTCCGCCTCGCCGGGCGTGTCGATGCGAACGACGGCATCGAATTCGACCGGCTGCTTGCCCTCGGGCGAGTGAGCGGTCGGGCGGGCGGTCACGTGGACCGTCTTGGGTGTCGTGCCCTCGTTCAGCTGCTCGATCCCGGCGATGTCGATCTGCTCGGTGCCGTCGAGTCCGAGCGATTCCCAGCTCTCACCCGCCGGGAACTGCAGCGGAACCACGCCCATCCCGATCAGGTTCGACCGGTGGATGCGCTCGAAGCTCTCGGTGATGACCGCCTTGACCCCGAGCAGGCTCGTGCCCTTCGCGGCCCAGTCCCGGGACGAACCGGAGCCGTACTCCTTGCCGCCGAGGATCACGAGCGGCGTTCCTTGCTCTTGGTACCGAGCGCTGGCGTCGTAGATGAACGACTCGGGCCCCTCGGCCTGCGTGAAGTCTCGCGTGTAACCACCCTCGACGCCGTCCAACAGCTGGTTCTTGAGCCGGATGTTCGCGAACGTGCCGCGGATCATGACCTCGTGGTTGCCTCGGCGGGACCCGTACGAGTTGAAGTCCTTGCGGTCGACGCCGTGCTCGTCGAGGTAGTGGCCGGCCGGGCTGTCGACCTTGATCGACCCGGCAGGGCTGATGTGGTCGGTCGTGACGGAGTCGCCCAGCTTGGCGAGCACACGAGCGCCCCGAATGTCGGCGACCGGGGTCGTCTCGATCGTCATGCCCTCGAAATACGGGGGTTTGCGGACGTACGTCGACTCTGCGTCCCACTCGAAAGTGGCACCGGTGGGTGTGGGCAGCGAACGCCAGCGCTCGTCTCCGTCGAACACACCCGCGTACTCGTGGGTGAACATGCCGGTGTCGATGGACGAGTCGATCGTCTGCTGCACCTCGGCCGCGTCGGGCCAGATGTCCCGGAGGTAGATGTCGGTGCCGTCGTCAGACGTACCGAGTGCGTCGTTCTCGAAGTCGAAGTTCATCGAACCGGCGAGGGCGTACGCGATGACCAGGGGTGGGCTGGCCAGGTAGTTCATCTTGACGTCGGGGTTGATCCGGCCCTCGAAGTTACGGTTGCCCGACAGCACGGCCGTGACGGCGAGGTCGTTGTCCTGTACGGCCGCCGAGATCTCGTCGAGCAGCGGCCCGGAGTTGCCGATGCACGTCGTGCAGCCATAGCCGACGGTGTAGAAGCCGAGGTCCTCGAGGTAGGTGGTCAAACCGGCCTTCTCGTAGTAGTCGGTGACGACCTTCGATCCGGGCGCGAGGGTGGTCTTGACCCACGGTTTGGCCTTCAGGCCCTTCTTGCTGGCGTTGCGAGCCAGGAGACCCGCAGCCAGCATGACCGAGGGGTTGGACGTGTTCGTGCACGACGTGATGGCCGCGATGGCGACGGCTCCGTGGTCCAGCGTGAACGTCGAGCCGTCACCGAGCTCGACGGCCGTGGGCTTGGACACCTTGGCCGGGGCGTGCGACGTGTGCGAGATCGAGTGTGGCTGGGCGTCGTCGTCGTCCTCGGCGGTGAAGCCGATCGGGTCGGAGGCAGGAAACGTACCCTCGACGGCCGCGTCGACGTGGGAGTGGTCCGTGCTGGCGTAGTTCTCGAGGTCGACCTCGAACTGCGACTTGGCCTCGGTGAGCTCGATGCGATCTTGCGGACGTTTGGGACCCGCGATCGAGGGCACCACCGTCGCGAGGTCGAGTTCGAGGTACTCGCTGAAGACGGGCTCGACCGAGGGGTCGTGCCACAGTCCTTGCAGCTTGCTGTATTGCTCGACGAGAGCGATCTGCTCGTCCGAGCGTCCGGTGAGGCGCAGGTAGTCGAGCGTGACGTCGTCGATCGGGAAGATCGCCGCCGTCGAACCGAACTCGGGACTCATGTTGCCGATGGTGGCGCGGTTGGCCAGGGGAACCTCGGCGACGCCTTCGCCGTAGAACTCGACGAACTTGCCCACGACGCCATGGCGACGCAGCTGCTGCGTGATGGTGAGCACGACGTCGGTGGCCGTGACCCCCGTCGGGATGGACCCCGAGAGCTTGAACCCCACGACCTTCGGGATCAACATCGACACGGGCTGGCCGAGCATGGCGGCCTCGGCCTCGATGCCCCCCACGCCCCAGCCGAGCACGCCCAGGCCGTTGACCATCGTCGTGTGCGAGTCGGTGCCGACGAGGGTGTCGGGATAGGCCTGGAGCACTCCACCGACCTCACGGCTGTAGGTCACACGCGCGAGGTACTCGATGTTGACCTGGTGGACGATGCCCGTGCCCGGCGGGACGACCTTGAAGTCGTCGAAGGCCGTCTGGCCCCAGCGGAGGAACTGGTACCGCTCGCCGTTGCGCTCGTACTCGATCTCGACGTTGCGTTCGAGGGCGTTGGCGGTGCCGAAGAGATCCGCGATGACCGAGTGGTCGATGACGAGCTCGGCAGGCGCCAGCGGGTTGATCTTGGTGGGGTCGCCACCCAGTTCGGCGACGGCCTCGCGCATGGTGGCGAGATCGACGATGCAGGGCACCCCCGTGAAGTCCTGCATGACCACGCGCGCCGGCGTGAACTGGATCTCGGTGTCGGGCTCGGCGGTGGGCTGCCACGAGCCGAGTGCCCGGATTTGGTCACCCGTGACGTTCGCACCGTCCTCGGTTCGGAGGAGGTTCTCGAGCAGGACCTTGAGGCTGAACGGAAGCTTCGAAGAACCGTCGACCGCGTCGATGCGGTAGACCTCGTAGTCGGTGGACCCGACCGTGAGGGTGTTCTTCGAGCCGAAACTGTTGATTGCAGACACGTGCCGTCTCCCTTGCTGACTACGCCCTCATCTTGGCCGGTGCGCGCGACGCCCACCAGCGAGGTCAGCCTAAGTCCGCGGGGTGTCCCCGGGGCCGATCCCAGCGATTTATCTCGATGTCGAGATAAAACATAGCACCAGGAGGCGCGGGTCAGGCCGAAGGGACCCGCGCGTCGTCCGCCTCGTCGCGTCCCCGGTAGACCGTCCGGACGAGCAGCCACGTGATCCACAGCAGACCGGCATAGAGGGGCAGACCCATCACGAGCTTGAGCGTGCCGAGGAGCGCGACGTCTCCCGCCATCCAGAGGGGCACCTGGACGACGAGACGGGCGGCGAAGAGGCCGGCCCACAACCACGTGGCCAGGACGAGCACCCGCCGCTTCGCCCGATCGGCCCGCCACCCCGTGCCGTCGTTGGTCAGGAGGCCGACGACGATACCGATCAGGGGCCAGCGCACGGCGATGCTCACGACCATGGCCGACAGAGACGCCGCGTTGATCAGCAGGCCGGGCACGAAGTTGTTCTCGGCTCGGCCGGAGAGCAAGGCGATGCCCGCGGACAACGCGATGCCGAAGACGCCCGCGAGAGCCTGGGCGACCGGGCCGCGCTGGACGGCCCGGGCCACCACGAAGGCGACGGCCAGCACCAATGGGATGAGGACCGACGGGACGACGTCGCGGGTGATGGTGTAGACGACGACGAAGCCGAGCCCCGGGACGATCGACTCCACGAGACCGCGCACTCCGCCGATCGCGGTCAGGAGCGCTGCCGCCGTGGGCACCTCGCCGGGCGCGACCTGGCCGATGCCTGCGCGCCGGGCGGCCGCTTGCAACTGGGCCGCCAGTGACACCCGGGGATCGTCGAGCGGGGACGGATCAGCCGGATCGGGCCGCTGGTCGGGCGGCTGGTCGGGCGCGGACACGTCGATTCAGACGACCGAGGGCGTGGTGCCCGGGGCGTCGGTCGGGCCGGTCTTCGGCATGGCGAGCGGGATGAGCTCGCGCGGAGGCATGGGGGTCGTCCCACGCACCACGACGATGCTACGGAACAGGTCTTCGATCTTCTCGGCGGCCTCGCCCTCGAGCGCGGCGTCCCCCGCGATGACACCGCGGAGGAACCACCGGGGGCCGTCGACGCCGATGAAACGCGCACGCCTGGTCGTTCCGGGGTCGCCGCCCATGACGGGGATCTCGGCGCGGACCTCCGGCCCGAACGGCCCCTCGACCTCGGCCGTCGTGCCGCCCTGCTTCTCGATCTGCTCACTGATCTGGCCCCGGATCTCGTTCCAGAGACCTGTCGTGCGCGGCGCCGCGAACGGTTGCACCTGCAGCGTCGACTTGGCGAAGTCGAGACCGACGGCGACGACGCGCTTGCTCCCCTCCTCGACCTCGAGACGGAGGTGGAGCCCCTCGCGCGGCAGGATCTTGACACCGCCGAGATCGACGTAGGGCCGGACGGGGTTGGCCTCGGTCTCGTCCAGGGGGCCGACGTCGGCGCGATCCTCGGGTGCCGACTTCGAGTCGTCGAACACCTCGACCTCGGCGTCGTCGAGGGACTCGATGTCGATCTCGACATCTGCGACGTCGGCCGATTCGACGTCGATCTCGACCTCGGCCAGTTCTTGCTCGCGGCGTTTGGACTTCCTCACGCGGTGCCTCCTGGGTTGTGTGCGTATCCGGTGGACCCGTGCCCGCCGACCCCACGGACGCTCTCGGGGAGCGTCGTCACGGGGACGAAGGTCGCGCGGACGACCGGCATGATGACGAGTTGGGCGATCTTGTCGCCGACGGCGACGTGGTGCTCGGTCTCGAGGTCGGTGTTCAGCAGCGAGACCTTGATCTCGCCGCGGTAGCCCGCGTCGACGGTTCCCGGCGCGTTCACGACGGTGATGCCGTGTTTCGCGGCCAGGCCGCTTCGCGGCATGACGAAGGCGGCGAAACCGTCGGGCAGGGCGATGGCGACACCCGTGCCCACGAGGGCACGGTGCCCCGGCCGCAACACCAGGTCGTCGGTCGAGAGCAGGTCGGCGCCGGCGTCGCCCGGGTGGGAGTAGACGGGCACCGAGGCCGTCTCGGCGGCGATGAGGACGTCGAGGGTCTGGGTCACGTGTCGAGGGTAGTGCAGAAGTCTGGTCGAATGGACGTCATGAACCCCTACCGTGAGCGCCTGCTCCCGCCGCTCTCCGTATTCGTGGCCTGCGCGTTGCTCGTCCCCGCGACGCTTCTGGTCTTCCTGCCGATCAACTCGACGGTGGGCGTGATCATGGCCGTCGTGTTCTACGCGGCGGCCGTCGTCCTGCTCGTCCTGACGTCGCCCGTGCTGACGATCGACGACGAGGGCTTCACCGCCGGCAGGGCGCGTCTGTACCCTCACGAGATAGGTGGAGCCGAGGGGTTCACCGGTGCCGAGGCGACACGAGAAAGAGGGCCCAGACTCGACGCGCGAGCTTGGACCCTCTTCAGAGGCTGGGTGCGGCCGGTGGTCAAGATCTCGTTGACGGACCTCGACGACCCCGCGCCCTATTGGTTGGTGTCGACCCGTCGTCCCGACGAGGTCGTCCGGCGGCTCGACGCGCTCAGGCTGCGCACTCCCGGCAGATAGCACCCAGCTTGGTCTCGTGATCGAGCTGCGACCGGTGCTTCACCAAGAAGCACTCCACACAGGTGAACTCGTCGACCTGCGGGGGGAGGACGACGACGTCGAGGTCGAGGTCCGAGAGGTCCTGCCCGGCGAGCTCGAACGAGCCCGGGTTGTCGGCGTCGTCGTCGACGACGCCGGTCATCTTGTCGGGGACCCTCTCTTTGAGCCCCTCGATCGACTCCGAGCCGTCGTCGTCGTTCTTGCGAGGTGCGTCGTAGTCGGTGGCCATGCCCATCCAGTTCTTCGGTCGTTCGTGTGCCCGATTCGGCGGGTGCAGTTTGCATCACTCGTTGTCGAATAGCAAACCCGTTCCCACGGCCTTTCAGCCGCCTCGGAAGAACTGACGGCACGCCCGTCGTATTCCCGAGATAACGGGGGTCGACGTGCGACTCTTGGCACCGGATCACGACGGTGAAAGGCGTGGAAAATGCAGGATCTCAGGGTCATCGGCGTCCAGAGCGGAGCTCTGCTCGTCTCCACCGACGCCGGTGGCGAGTACCGCCTTCCCGTCACGCACACTCTCCACTCACAGCTCCGGGCGGCCAGCCCCGGTGACGCGCCGGTCGAACGCAAGGCACCGCCTCGTGAGATCCAGGCCCTCGTCCGGGCGGGCAAGACCTCGAAGCAGGTGGCCGAGCTGACCGGTGCCGATCTCGACTACGTGCACCGGTTCGAGGGTCCGGTGCTCGCCGAACGCGCCTTCGTCCTCGAGAGCGCCCGCGCCGTCACCGTGTCGGTGGCCGACGACGCGGCTCCAGGGGTCCAGGCGACGACCTTCGGCGCCATCATCGACGAACGACTCGATGGCGCCGAGACCTCGCAGCGCGAATGGACCGCCTACAAGGACGCCGAGCACGGCTGGGTGGTCCACCTGGCCTTCGTCACGCACGAGGTCGAACGCAACGCGACGTGGCGGTTCGACCCGAAGAAGTCCGTCCTGGCTCCCCTGGGCGGGGACGCCCACCGACTCTCCCAGCACGGTGAGGAAGTCGGTCCGCTCGTCCCGCGCCTCCGGGCCGTGGTCCGCGAGCCACGTCAGGAGGACACCTCGGGTAGGTTCGACAGCGGCGCCTTCCTGGTGGATGAGGTCGAGGAGGTCGAGCTCCCCGCCGAGACCGCGACCGACCGGTTGCGTCCCGGTGCCCGGGGCACCGCCTCCTTCGCCGCCGCGAACCGCGCACCCGACGACGCCGACGGGCACGACCAGACCGCGGACCTCCTCGAGGCGCTGCGGCGCCGTCGTGGAGAACGCGAGGCGGCCCGTTTCTCGGACGACGACGGGCGGCCCGACCATCCGGTCACCGGAACGATCCGTGTGATCGACGTGCCGCTGGACGACTTCGACCTACCCGAAGGGGCCACCGAATCCACTCCGGTCCTACCCGACCGGTCGACCCGTGGCGGCTCGGCCACGGACGCCGTTCCGGTTCAGCCCACGGGCATCCGCGGCAGCCGCGGACGGGCCGGCCGACGCGAGATGCCCAGCGCGGCCCAGACGACCAAGAAGGCCCGCGGCCGCACGTCGATGCCCAGTTGGGACGAGATCGTGTTCGGCGCGCGTTCGGACGACGATCCCGCCTGATCCGCGGTTCGGACCACGACCTCGACTGCCGCCCCGGCAGGCGACGGTCACCGGCGGTAGGCGCCGAACGTCCGGAGGGGCACCATCGTCTCGTCGTCGGACCACGATCCGTGGTGGCCCGTCATCGTGCCGGGTTCACCACCGCGGTCTCGTCCGTCGTAGTAGGCGACTCCCCGTCGAGCTGCGACGATCACGTCGCCGATGCGGGGAAGCACCACGGGGTCGACGGCCCCGAACCATCCGGCGTCGATCGCCTCGGCTCGCGTCAGCACCCACGCCCGGTCGCCTTCGGTCGACCGCCAGGCGTCGAGCAGCGCGCTCCGTCTGGTCTCGTCCGCATCGGGCTCGACGTGCAGCTGCAGGCACCGCGGTTCTCCTGCCACGTGCCTCACCCCGTCGACCAGGGCCGCGATACCCCCGAACACGATCCTTCGACGCTCGGCCACGTCGATGATCCCGTGGTCGGCCGTGACGATCACCCCGACGTCCGGTGCGACGGCGGACTCGAGCTTGCGCACCTCGGCGTCGACGCCCTCGAGGGCGTCGATCCATTCGTCGGACTCCCACCCGGCCCGGTGGGCGATCATGTCGAGTTCGGGGACGTACAGATAGACCAAGGAGGCGCCGGTCGAGTCGACGAGTCTCGCCGCGGTCGCGAACCGGTCCCCCACGCTCTCGGCCACGTCGTAGACGGCACCGCGCAGGATGGCCTCCGTGAGACCGGACGACCGGTAGCGCTTGGGGCCCACGGCGTGGGACCACACGTCGGGCGCCGTCTCGAACAACGTGGGACGACGCTGCCATTCGTCGGGCCGCATGTGCTCGTCCCAGCCCGAGAGCTGCTTGACGACCCGATCGTTCTCGGCATCGTAGGCGGAGTACCCGACGAGACCGTGCTCGCCCGGGAGCGCGCCGGTCGTCAACGTGGTGAGCGCCGCCGCGGTGGTCGTCGGCCACCCGGACCACAGGCTGCCCTTGACCCCCGACAACGTCCGGGCGTGACCGCGACGGGCACCGAGGGCCGCTTGGCCGAGGCCGTCCACCAGGACCACGACGGCAGCACGGGCGGGCGGCAGGTGGAGCGCGTTCGCCTCGCCCCGCAGGGACGCGAGACAGGAGGGCACCACGTCGGCCAGGCTCACGGCCCCTCGGGGGCGCGCCGGTACGATGGAGGACACCGGCCCCAGTCTGGCACAGCGACGATCGCGTGCCCCGTCCGTCCCGATCCGTGAGAAGTGCATGACCACCACCGAGAACACGAGCAGCCCCGACCACGGCGAACGCATCGAAGACATCGACGTCTCCCTCGAGATGCAGGGGTCCTTCCTCGAATACGCCTACTCGGTCATCTACTCGCGGGCCCTGCCCGACGCTCGCGACGGCCTCAAGCCGGTCCAGCGCCGCATCCTCTACCAGATGTCCGAGATGGGCCTGCGGCCCGACCGGGGCCACGTGAAGAGCGCGCGGGTCGTCGGCGAGGTCATGGGCAAGTTGCACCCCCACGGCGACACCGCGATCTACGACGCCATGGTGCGTCAGGCCCAACCGTTCACCATGCGCGTGCCGCTCATCGACGGGCACGGCAACTTCGGCTCGCTCGACGACGGGCCGGCCGCGCCCCGCTACACCGAGGCTCGCCTCGCCGAGGCGTCGCTGGCGATGACCCAGGGACTCGGCGAGGACGTCGTCGACTTCGTCCCCAACTACGACAACCAGTTGATGCAGCCCGAGGTCCTCCCCGCGGCCTTCCCGAACCTGCTGGTGAACGGCGCGAGCGGCATCGCGGTGGGCATGGCGACGAACATGGCGCCGCACAACCTCGTCGAGGTCGTCGGCGCCGCCCGCCACCTGATCGACCATCCCGACGCGAGCCTCGACGACCTCATGGCGTTCGTGCCCGGACCCGACCTGCCCACCGGCGGCACGATCGCCGGACTCGCCGGCGTGCGCGACGCCTACGCCACGGGTCGAGGCAGCTTCAAGACCCGGGCCCGTGTCAGCGTGGAGAGCATCACGGCACGGAAGAACGGCCTCGTGGTCACCGAGCTGCCCTACCTCGTGGGGCCCGAGAAGGTGATCGAGAAGATCAAGGACGGAGTGCAGGCGAAGAAGCTGACCGGCATCACGGACGTCACCGACCTGACGGACCACAAGCACGGCCTCCGTCTCGTCATCGGCATCAAGACCGGGTTCAGCCCTGAGGCGGTGCTCGAACAGCTGTACCGGTACACGCCACTCGAGGATGGCTTCAGCATCAACAACGTCGCCCTGGTCGAGGGCCAACCACGGACGCTCGGGCTGAAGGAGATGCTCGAGGTCTACGTCGCGCACCGACTCTCCGTCGTCACGCGTCGCAGCCGCTACCGACTCGCGAAGAGAGAGGACCGCCTCCACCTCGTCGAGGGCCTGCTCGTCGCCATCGTCGACATCGACGAGGTCATCCAGGTCATCCGGACGAGCGACGACACGGCCGCCGCCCGCGCCCGCCTGCGCGAGGTGTTCGACCTCAGTGAGATCCAAGCCGAGTACATCCTCGACCTGCAATTGCGGCGGCTGACCAAGTTCAGTCGTATCGAGCTCGAGGCCGAACGGGACGAGCTACTCGCGGCCATCGCCGACCTGAAGGATCTGCTGGCCGACCCCGTCCGCCTCCGTGCCCTCGTCTCGAGCGAGCTGGGTGACATCGCCGAACAGTTCGGCACACCGCGGCGGACGCTGCTGACCGAGGCCAAAGCGAGCGTCGCGACGACGGGCCGCGGCAACAAGTCCGTTCCCACCCTCGAGATCGCCGACACCCCGACCCGAGTGTTCCTCTCCACGACGGGCCGCGTCCTGCGGGTGGATCACCTCGACCCCGACTCGGCTGTTCCCACTCCCCCGGCCCGGCGCACGAAGCACGACGCCGTCCTCTCGTCGATCGACACGACCACGCGCACCGAGATCGGTGCCGTGACGAACCACGGTCGCCTCGTGCGACTCACCCCGGTCGACCTCCCCTCGGTGCCCCCCACCTCCGTACAGCTGGGTGCCGGCGTACCCATCCGGGACTACCTGGGCCTGGTCGACAAGAAAGAGCGCGTGTTGGGACTCGTCTCCCTGACCGCCGATCGCACCATCGCCCTCGGCACGGCCCGCGGGGTCGTCAAGCGGGTCGCGACGGGACAGTACCCCGCACGACCCGATTTCCCGGTGATCACGCTCAAGAAGGGCGATGAGGTGGTCGGTGTCGCCCAAGGGGCCGACGACGACGAGTTGGTCTTCGTCAGCTCGGGCGCGCAGCTCCTCAGGTTCCCGGCCTCGTCGGTCCGTCCGCAGGGGCCCGTCGGCGGCGGGGTCGCCGGCATCAACCTTCCCGGCGACGCCGCCGTCCTCTTCTTCGGAGCCGTGCCCGCGGGCCGCGAGGCCGTCGTGGCCACCGTGTCGTCGAGCAGCTCCACCATCGCGGGTACCGACCCCGGACGCGCGAAGCTGAGCGCGTTCGACGAGTACCCGGGCAAGGGCCGCGCGACCGGCGGGGTGCGGTCGCACTCTTTGTTGAAAGGCGAGGACGGCTTGTCGCTGGCCTGGGTCGGGCCGGTTCCGGCCCAGGCGGTCGGTCCCGACGGATCCGTTCGCACCTTGCCGATCGACCTCGCTCGTCGTGACGGCTCGGGCGCGCCCCTCGACGCCCTCATCGGGTCCATCGGGGCGTCCGTGGCGCACATCACGGACTCCGCGACAGGTCTCGAGGCCGGTGCGGACCCCATCGTGTGATCGTCTCGGCCATCGACGACGGCGCCCCACCCTGGGACCAGGGTGGGGCGCCGTCGTCGAGCTCGAAGCGGTGCGTGCTCAGACGTCGATACGGTCCCGGCTGAGGCCGGCACCCTCGATGATGAATTCCTTCCGTGGAGCGACGTCGTTGCCCATCAGCAGTTCGAACACGCGGGTCGCGTTCTCGGCGTCGTCGACCTTGACCCGCCTCAACATGCGGTTCTGACGTTCCATCGTCGTGGTGCGGAGTTGCTCCGCGTCCATCTCGCCAAGACCCTTGTAGCGCTGGATGGGGTCCTGGAACTTCTTGTTGGTGCGCTTGAGTCCCGCCAGGACACCGTGCAACTCTTTCTCGGAATACGTGTAGATGGTCTCGTTGGGCTTGCTCCCGGGGTGCATCACGACCACGCGGTGCAGCGGTGGAACCGCGGCGAAGACGCGACCCGCCTCGATCATCGGTCGCATGTACCGGAAGAACAGGGTGAGCAGGAGCGTCCGGATGTGGGCACCGTCCACGTCGGCGTCGCTCATGATGATGACCTTGCCGTAACGGGCGGCCTCGAGATCGAAGGACCGACCCGACCCGGCCCCCAACACCTGGATGATGGAGGCGCACTCGAGATTCGACAGCATGTCACTGACCGAGGCCTTCTGGACGTTGAGGATCTTGCCGCGGATCGGCAGGAGCGCCTGGAACTCGCTGTTGCGGGCGACCTTGGCCGTCCCGAGCGCGGAGTCGCCCTCGACGATGAACAGTTCGCTGTTCGCCACGTCGTTCGACCGGCAGTCGACGAGCTTGGCGGGAAGGGTCGAGTTCTCGAGGGCGTTCTTTCGACGCTGCGTCTCTTTGTGCGCCCTCGCGGCGATGCGGGTCTTCATCTCGGCCACGACCTTGTCGAGCACGAGGGCGGTCTGGGCCTTGTCCTCTCGTCGGGACGAGGAGAACAGCTTGGCGAACTCGGTGGCCACGACGTTGGCCACGATCGCGCGCACGGCGGGCGTGCCCAGGATCTCTTTCGTCTGCCCCTCGAACTGCGGCTCGGGCAGGCGGACGGTCAGCACGGCGGTGAGACCGGCGAGGACATCGTCCTTCTCGATCTTGTCGTTGCCGACCTTGAGTCGGCGGGCGTTGGCCTCGACCTGCTGGCGCACGAACTTCAGCAGGCCGGTCTCGAAGCCCGCCTGGTGGGAGCCACCCTTGGGAGTGGCGATGATGTTCACATAGCTGCGGAACACGGTCTCGTACCCCCCGCCCCAGCGCAGAGCGATGTCGACCTCGCACTCGCGCTCGAGTTCGGTGGCGATCATGGCGCCGCCGTCGGTGAGGACCGGCACCGTCTCGGTGTAGCTGCCTGACCCGGTGAGGCGCCACGTGTCGGTGACCGCGGTGTCGGGGGCGAGGAACTCGACGTACTCGCTGATGCCCCCGTCGAACCGGAAGGTGCTCTCGAGCGGGAAGCCGCCGTCGGTCAAGGAGCCGGAGCGCTCGTCTCGCAGCGTCAACGTGAGCCCCGGGATGAGGAACGCCGTCTGCCGAGCCCTGGCCGACAGCTCGTCGTTCTGGAACGAGGCCCCCCTGGTGAAGATCTGCCGATCGGCCCAGTACCGCACTCGGGTGCCGGTGACACCCCGTTTGGTCTTTCCCACCTCGCGGAGCACACTGCCGGAGACGAACGGGGTGAAGGGCGAATCGGGGGTGGGCTCGCCGTCGTCGTCGAAGGTGCCGGGCTCCCCGCGACGGAACGACATGGCGTAGGTCTTGCCGCCCCGGTCGACCTCGACATCGAGTCGCTCGGACAACGCGTTGACGACGGAGGCACCGACGCCGTGGAGGCCGCCCGACGACGTGTAGGAGCCGCCACCGAACTTGCCACCCGCGTGGAGCTTCGTGAAGACCACCTCGACGCCGCTGAGTCCCGTCTTGGGTTCGATGTCGACGGGAACACCGCGCCCGCTGTCTCGCACCTCGACGCTGTCGTCGGCATGCAGCACGACGTCGATCGTGTCGCCGTGCCCGCCGAGGGCCTCGTCCACCGAATTGTCGATGATCTCCCAGAGGCAGTGCATGAGACCACGGGAGTCGGTCGATCCGATGTACATGCCGGGACGTTTGCGAACGGCCTCGAGGCCCTCGAGCACCGAGAGGTGTCGGGCCGAGTAGTCGGAAGCCGGTGCGGACGAGGTGGGGGGCATGGTTCTCCAGGAAAGCCCGCAGTCGTCATACGACGACGGGAATGCGGGGAGGCGGTCGCCGGGTTACAGACTATCGAGGGCCGCCGACACGGCGGCTTCGACACTCGAAGGTCCGATCTTCGCTACGCGATGAGCGAAATCAGGGACCGATGTCACGCAATGCCGACCTCGGCGTGTTTTGATGAGTGTTCACCCACCGCACCACCGTCAGGAGGAGCATCACATGACTCAGATGGCCACCGACCAGACCGCCGTCGACGAGCTCGGCTCCCGCTATCAGTTGAGCGCCGCGGACCGCTGCGACAGCTGCGGAGCCCAGGCGTACATCCGCGCGACCATGGCCACCGGCGAACTCCTCTTCTGCGCCCACCACGGCGCGAAGTTCAAGGAGAAGCTGCAGCCAACCGCCATCGAATGGCTCGACGAGAGCTCCAAGCTCCTCGCCCACTGAGGCACCGGGTCGCCCCGGACCACAGCCCAGGGCGACGACACGACGAAGGCCCCGCATCCGATCGATGCGGGGCCTTCGTCGTGTGACCGGCTTCGAAGTCGTCACATGGCCTTGAACGAACGCTCGAGGTTGTCGGCTATCACCTTCTGTGAGGCGGCCGCGTACTCGTCGAGCTTCACATGCCCTTCGCCCGGCGAGTACGAGATCATCCGCCGGCTCAGCGCGACCCGGAGCACCCGGTCGGTCAGAGCGGGATTGAGCGGCAGGACCGGACCCTTGAGTTGTGTGCCGAACGAGACCCCGCGCCGTACTCCCTCTCGGCCGTCGCCGTTACCGCCTCCGTAGACCACGGCCCCGAACGGTTCGGCACCCGCGCCGAGTTCGAGGTGTGCGGCATGGTCCTCGAAGCCGAACAGGGTGATCTCGTCACCCTGGTAATCGGTCGTCACCTGCAGGTAGTTCGTCCGGCGAGGAGCTCCGCGGCGGACGAGGGCGTCGAAGAAACCGACTCCCTCGACGGACTCGCCGTCGACGTCCTCGACACCGCGGCTCAGGAGCTCGAGGCCGCCTCCCACCGCCACGACCGGGACACCCGAGGCGGCGAACGACTCGAGAGCCGGCGCGAGGCGACGAGCGTCTGCGGCGACGGCCCGGACGCCGGACAGGGGACCGTGCCCCACCACGACCACGTCCGCGACGGTCGGCGTCTCATCACCTACGCGGTATTCGAGGACGGTGCTCTCGACCCCGGCCCGGTGCGCACGGACGGCCAGCGACGTCACGTTGCCCCGATCGCCGCTCACGCCGAGCTCTTCCGGGTAGAGATGAACGATTCGGAGGACGTCGTCGCTCACGCGGTCTTCTCCAGGTCGGGGTGGCCGAGGATGCGGCGGGCCAGCATCATCTGCTCGTAGTTCGTCACGAAATGCTTCGTGTTGTCGCTCGGGGACGGGAGCGCCCGCATGAGGCGAATCGCTTTCGAGATGTCCTCTTCGATCACGTGAACGGGGATGCCCTCGTGCTCGAGTCGCAAGGCCAACTGCCAGGCCTTCGCGCCCGCCAGGACGTCGACGTGGTCCAGGTGCGAGAAGTCGATGTCGTAGATCCACGAGATGTCGGGCGTGCCCTCGTCGATGGCCAACATGACCTGCTCGACGCCCTGCGGGAGCGCATCGAGGTTCAGCTGGAGGCTCGCCGCGTTCTTGAACATGATGAACTCGGCTTCGTCGGCACCCAGGGACATGCGCTCTCCGCGACCGTAGGCCGGCTTCATGCTCTCGAAAGCTCGACGCACGGCCGCAGGATCGACCGGGTGCCCCAGGACCACAGAGGCTGTCTGGAGCGCTGCCGCGGCGTCGACCGCGTAGTGCAGACCGCGCGCCGGAAGCCGGACGTCGATCGGCGTGCCCGAGACCGTGATGGTGGCACCCGTGCCCGTGAGGGCGGTCACCTCGGTCTCGGCGGTCAACGAGGCGTCGGCCTCACGGCTGAAGTCGTGAGCGTTCTGAAGACCGTTGGGTGACGCCGAGACGACCTCGGGCGAGGCGCCGAAGCGGCTCACGGTCTGGCGGCCGACGGCTTGGTACGGGCCGAGGTGCTGGTCGTCGCGGTTCGTCACGACCGCGACAGTGGCCTCGGCAGCCGTGTCGGTCATCATCGTGCCGACCCGCTCGGTCTCGAAGAACCGGTACAGCTGGTCGACCTGCACGTTCAGCATGAGGACGGTCGAGGGGTGCAGGGACTTCGTCAACTCGACGGCGAACGCCTCGTCGACCTCGATCACCCCGATGTCGTCGCGGACGCGGCCGAATGGAGTCACCTCGCGGAGGAAGGCCGACGCGATGCCCTGGGGCAGATTGGCGCCCGTCGGGTTCGTGAACACCTTGAGTCCGTGGGCGCGAAGCGTCTCGGTGAGCATCATCGTGGTCGTCGACTTGCCGTTCGACCCCAGCACGAACACGACACCGCGCTCGAACTGGGACGAGACGTGCGTGAGGAAATCGGGAGCGAGCTTCAGGACTGTCTGCCCCGGGTACGCGGACCCACCACCCCGGAGCCGGGCGACCGCCCGGACGAGGCGGCCGGCCAGCACGGGGACCAGGTAGCGCACGGGCTTACTCGAGGTAGTCGCGGAGCGACTGCGATCGCGACGGGTGGCGGAGCTTGGCCATCGTCTTGGACTCGATCTGGCGGATGCGCTCGCGCGTCACGCCGAACGTGTCGCCGATCTGGTCGAGGGTCTTCGGCATGCCGTCACCGAGCCCGAAGCGCATGCGGATGACGCCGGCCTCGCGCTCGGAGAGGCTGTCGAGCAGCGACTCGAGCTGCTTCTGCAGCATCGTGAAGCCGACGGCGTCGGCCGGCACGACCGCCTCGGTGTCCTCGATGAGGTCACCGAACTCGCTGTCACCGTCTTCACCCAGGGGCGTGTGCAGCGAGATGGGCTCGCGACCGTACTTCTGGACCTCGACGACCTTCTCGGGCGTCATGTCGAGTTCACGCGAGAGCTCTTCGGGCGTGGGCTCGCGACCGAGGTCCTGCAGCATCTGGCGCTGGACGCGGGCGAGCTTGTTGATGACCTCGACCATGTGCACCGGGATGCGGATGGTCCGGGCCTGGTCGGCCATGGCACGCGTGATGGCCTGACGGATCCACCACGTGGCGTAGGTCGAGAATTTGAAGCCCTTGGTGTAGTCGAATTTCTCGACGGCCCTGATCAGCCCCAGGTTGCCCTCTTGGATCAGGTCGAGGAACTGCATGCCACGGCCGGTGTAACGCTTGGCGAGGCTGACGACGAGTCGGAGGTTGGCACCGAGCAGGTGGCTCTTGGCCCGTTGACCGTCGCGGGACACCCAGCGCAGCTCGCGCTCGAGTTCACGGCTCAGACCGGTGCTGTTGGCGAGCTTGTCGTCGGCGAAGAGACCCGCTTCGATGCGCATGGCGAGCTCGACCTCTTCGGCCGCGTTCAGCAGGGCGACCTTGCCGATCTGCTTCAGGTAGTCCTTGACCGGGTCGGCCGTCGCCCCCGTGATGGTCGTCGAGTAGACGGGCATCTCGTCGTCGTCGTCCTGCGAGATGACGAGCGCGCCCGTCGGGAGGACCTCGGGGGCGGCCTTCGTGCCCTCGCCGTCGGCGTCGTCGGCGGCGGCGGCCGGGTCGACGGCGGCCTCGCTGTCGACCTCGTCGTCAGCCGGTTCGGCCGCGGCGGCCTTCTTGGCGGCTGCCGTCTTGGCCGGAGCCTTGGTCGTCGCCTTCTTGGCGGGAGCTCTCTTGGCCGGTGCCTTCTTGGCGGCGGGGGCCGTGGTCTCGGCCTCGACGGCCGTGTCGTCGGTCACGGCCTCGTCAGGGGCCGTGGTCGCTTTGCTGCGTGTAGCCATGCGAACACCTTTCAGTTCTCGGTACGTTCCGGACCTGACGCGATCGTCGCGTTCACGTGCGCCGGTGGGGACGTCGACCGGCACTGGGCGTCGGCCGAATTCGGGCAGTACGAGGACCCATGTCAAGTCCTCGATCGATTGCGCGACGGCTGTGCCGACTCGTGAACTCGATCGATGGACATGAACGGGTCCGTATCCCATTATTGCACGTCCACAGGGAGCCGGACGACGCGGGCCGCTTCAGGCGATCGGCCCCCGCCGGGTGCGACGGCGTGCGGCCTGCCATCTCCTGTTCAGGGCAACCCAGAGGGGAGCCACCTCTATTCCCTCTTCGAGGCGCAGACCCCGGCGTGTCCGCCGGCGCTCGACGAGCAAGGCCACCACACCACCGCCGACCACCACGTACTGGACGAGGAGCGCGATGCGGAACGACTCGAACGCGAAGAGGTCGCTCGGCTGTCCCGAGGCGATGCGGACCGCGTCGAGCCGGTCGAGGACGACACCGATCAGGAACATCATGACGAAGCTCGCCAGGAAGCCACCGACGTTGACCACGCCGTTGGCCACACCGAGGCTGCGCAGCGGATTGAAGGTCCGCGCGAAGTCGAAGCCGATCAGCGAACCCGGTCCGCCCACCCCGAGGACGACGACGAGCACGTAGGCCAGCCAGTGCGGCGGAGTCCCGGGCCACGCCAGCAACATCGTCCAGACCACGGCAAGCACCGTGACGATGCCGAGCACGAGGTTGGACCGTCGCATCGGGTACCGAGCGACCAGCAGCCCGAGCACCGGCCCTGCGACGACTCCCGACAGGACCAGCAGCGAGAGCATGCCCGAGGCCTCGCCGGTCGAGAAGCCGAGACCGCCCACGAGCAAGGGGACGCCCCACAGCAGACTGAACACGGTGCCCGACGATTGGGTCACGAAGTGCGACCAGAACCCCAACCGCGTCCCCGGACGACGCACGCTCTGTCCGAGCTGTCGACCCGCGTCGGCCCAACTGACGCCTCCCCCGGATCGCACGCGACCGGTCGGTGATTCTTTCACGACCGACACCACCACGACGGCGGCGACGACCGACAGGGAGGCTGCGCTCAAGAAGGCGGGACCCCACCCCGCCCCGTGGAGGACGATGGAGAGCGGCACGGCCGACAGCACCTGGCCGAGTTGTCCGACGTTGCCGGTCCACTGCGACACCTGCGGCAGGATCGGACCACGGAACCACGACGGCAGCAGCCGGATCACCGAGATGAAGGTCATCGCGTCGCCGGCGCCGACGAGCACGCGACCCACGACGGCGACGCCGATGGTCGGTGGAGAGAAAGCCACGACGAGTTGACCTGCGGCCAGCAGGACGGCTCCGGCGACGATCAGCCTCTTGGGTCCCACCCGGTCGAGCAACACGCCGACCGGGATCTGTAGGCCGGCGTAGACGACGAGCTGGACGACGGCGAGCGTCGACAGGGTCGACGCCGAGACGCCGAAGAGGTGCTGCGCCTCGACACCCGAGACTCCGAGCGACGAGCGCTGCAGGACGGCGACGACGTACGCGAAGACGGCGGCTCCCCAGACGATCCAGGCGCGTGCGGAGTTCACCACGCGACACTAGCCGATCGAGGGCCGGCTACCGGCCCGCACCTCCCGCCGTCCAGGACCGGAACGGGCCCGGGAGGCGCGGACTCGGTCAGGAGGGGACGTCACCCTCGCCGTCGACCCGCCGCGTGGCCAGGAACTTCTCCAACTCGGCGGCCAAGGCGTCGGCCGAGGGCACCTGGCCGTCCTGATCGGTCAGCGGGGACGGAAGGGGATTGCCCTGCATGTAGGTGTCGTGGCGCTCTTCGAGCGTGGCGACGAGGCGTGAGAGCTCGTGGTTGCCGGCGACCTGCTCGTCGACCTTCACCATGAAGTCGCGACCTTCTTCGCGAAGGCGGTCGGTCGGGAAGATCAGCCCGGTCGCGGCGCTGATGCTCGAGAGGGCCGCGACGGCGGCGTCGGGGAACTCCGTGTCGGCCAGGTAGTGCGGCACCAACAGGACGAACCCCGTGGTGGGGTGCCCCGTCTCGCCGAGACGGTGCTCGACGAGGTGCAGCGCGTTCGCCGGGGCCTGCGTGACGGGCTTCCACACGGACATCGCCTCGACCAGGTCTGAGCGGTTGCCGCTGACCGTGACCCCGATCGGGCGCGTGTGCGGCACGGGCATGGGGATCGAATGCACCCAGGTCGTGGTCGACACGCGGTAGCGCTCGACGAGTTGCACGACGGCCGCGGTGAAACGCTGCCACTGGAAGTCGGGTTCGAAGCCCGCGAGGAGCAGGAACTGTTGACCGAGGTCGTCTCGGACGAGATACAGGGAGAGGGTCGAGGGTTCGATCTCGGAGATGTGGTCCTGGTCGAATGTGAAGGTGGGACGACGAGCCCGGTAGTCGAGGAGCTCGTCGGCGTCGAAGGACGCCACGAGGGTGTGGCCGAGCGTGTCGAGGACGTACTCCGCCAGCTGACTCACCGCCGAACCCGCGTCGGCGAACCCGGTCAAACCGGCGACGAGCGGCAGGCCTTCGGGCACGCCGTCGGCGTCGGGGGCGATGTCGTAGAGAGCTGCGGGGTCGTGCATATCGTCCATGCTAGGCATCGGGCGTCGACGAGAGGGCCGGTGACCACGTGCCGAGAGCGAACAGCACGGTCGATACGATGGGCCGATGACCGTCGCCACCCTCTCCGTCCTCTCGTCCGATCCGACCGCCGCCGAGGCCGACGTGCTCGTCGTCGGTGTCGTGAAGGGGGCCGACGGCCCCGAGCCGACCCTCGAGGTCGACGGACTCGCCGAGTCCTTCGCCGCCCTGGGCGTGACCGGTGCCCGTGACGAGCTGGTCAAGGTCCCCGGCCACGGCGTCGCCGCCGCCCTCGTGGCATTGGTCGGCCTGGGTGACTCGATCACGACCGAGAGCCTCCGTTACGCGGCGGGCTCGGCCGTCCGCCAGCTCACGGCCGTCGACCGGGTCGTCCTGGCGCTGCCCGTCGCGGACGACGACCAGGCCCTGGCCGCCCTCGAAGGCGCCGCGATCGCGTCCTACGAGTTCGACTCGTTCCGCCACGCGTCGGCGTCCGACACCCGTCGTCACGCTCGGGACATCGCCCTCGCGACGTCGACGGGCCCGTCCGACTCCGTCCTCGTACGCGCGGCCGTCGTCGCCGAAGCGGTGCACACCGTCCGCGACCTGGCCACGACTCCCCCGCAACAGATGTACCCGCAGGCACTCGCCGACTTCGCCGTGACACACGCCTCGGACGATGCCCTCTCGGTGACCGTCCTCGACGAGGACGGCCTCCGCGACGGCGGGTACGGGGGCATCCTCGGCGTCGGCCAGGGCTCCAGCCGCGCTCCGCGACTGGTCAAGGTCGAGTACGCCCCCGCCGGGGCCACCAAGCACCTGGCCCTGGTCGGCAAGGGCATCACCTACGACACCGGCGGACTCTCGCTCAAGCCCGCCGCGAGCATGCTCGGCATGAAGGACGACATGACGGGAGCCGCCACGGTCCTCGCCGTGACGGTGGCCGTCGCGAAGCTGCGGTTGCCGGTCCGGCTGACCGCCTGGCTGTGCATCGCCGAGAACATGCCGAGCGGCACCGCCATCCGTCCCGACGACGTACTCACGATCAAGGGCGGCACGACCGTCGAGGTGACCAACACAGACGCCGAGGGCCGGCTGGTCATGGCCGACGGTCTCGTCGCGGCGAGCGACGAACAGCCCGACGCCATCGTCGACGTCGCGACGCTCACGGGCGCTCAGGTCGTCGCCCTCGGCACGCGCTACGTCGGAGTCATGGGCAACGACGACCTCGCGACCGAGATCGTGTCTCTGGCCGACACGACGGGTGAGACGTTCTGGCGCATGCCCCTGGCTGCCGAACTCCGCGCCCGGCTCAACTCCGACGTGGCCGACCTGGTGAACGCCACACCAGGCAACACGGCCGCCGGCATGCTGCTCGCCGGGGTGTTCCTCAACGAGTTCGTGGGGACGCGCGAGGGCACGTCGACCCCCATCCCCTGGGCACACCTCGACATCGCCGGCCCCTCGAACAACAAGGGCGGCGGCTTCGGCTACACGGCCAAGGGTTCGACGGGCGTCACGGTCCGCACCCTGATCGAGCTGGCCGACAAGTTTTCCGCTGCGTAGTAGGGTCGAGGGGGCGGGAGAAACCCGCTGAGATCGGTCCCCCGAGAGCATCCCCCGGCGTGCGTCACCACGACGCCGCCGGACGATGCGGTCGGTTCGGGGTCGGGCGCCGTCGCCACCGCGACGACCCCGCCTCGGCGTCGGGGCACCGCGGACGCACGAGGGAGTTGCTGGGTGTCGGAACAGAATTTTGACCTGGTCGTGCTCGGTGGCGGGAGCGGCGGATACGCCGCGGCGCTACGAGCGAGCGAGCTGGGACTGAGCGTCGCACTCGTCGAGAAGGACAAGGTCGGGGGCACGTGCCTCCACCGAGGCTGCATCCCCACCAAGGCGCTGCTGCACTCGGCCGAAGTGGCCGACGTGTCGCGCGAATCCGCGAAGTACGGCGTCAACACCGACTTCCATGGCATCGACATCGCCGCCGTGACCTCTTACCGCGAAGGCATCGTCGCCAGCAAGTACAAGGGTCTCCAAGGGCTCGTGAAGGCCCGAGGCATCACGACCGTCGAAGGCGAGGGGAAGCTCACCTCGCCCTCGACCGTCCAAGTCGGCGACACCACGCTCAAGGCGAAGAACGTCGTCCTCGCCACGGGGTCGTACTCACGCAGCCTCCCTGGGCTCGAGATCGGCGGCAAGGTCATCACCAGCGAGCACGCCCTCGCCCTCGATCACGTGCCCGACAAGGTCGTCATCCTCGGCGGCGGAGTCATCGGCGTCGAGTTCGCCAGCGTCTGGAAGAGCTTCGGCGTGGACGTGACCATCGTGGAAGCGCTCCCCCACCTCGTCCCCAACGAAGAAGAGTCGATCTCGAAGCAGTTCGAGAGGGCTTTCCGCAAGCGAGGAATCGCGTTCTCGCTCGGCGTCCGCTTCCAGGGTGTCGAGCAGAACGACGACGGCGTCGTCGTCACCCTCGAGGACGGCAAGACCTTCGAAGCCGATCTCATGCTCGTCGCCGTCGGCCGGGGCCCGTCGACCGCAGGTCTCGGCTACGAAGAAGTCGGGGTCACGATGGACCGCGGCTTCGTGCTGACGAACGAGCGCCTCGCGACGAACGTCCCCGGCGTCTACGCCCTGGGCGACATCGTCCCCGGCCTGCAGCTCGCGCACCGCAGCTTCCAGCACGGCATCTTCGTCGCCGAGGAGATCGCGGGCCTGAAGCCCCAGGTGATCTCCGACGTGAACATCCCGAAGGTCACCTACTCCGACCCCGAGGTCGCATCGGTCGGCCTGACCGAGGTCAAGGCAGCGGACCAGTACGGCGCCGACAAGGTCACCAGCTACGACTACAACCTCGCCGGCAACGGCAAGAGCCACATCATCGGGACGAGCGGCTCGGTCAAGGTCGTCCGGGTGGTCGACGGTCCCGTCGTCGGCGTGCACATGATCGGCGCCCGCGTCGGCGAGCTGATCGGCGAGGCACAGCTCGCCGTCAACTGGGAGGCCTATCCCGAAGACGTCGCTCCCCTGATCCACGCGCACCCCACCCAGAACGAAGCACTCGGAGAAGCCATGCTGGCCCTCGCCGGCAAGCCCCTCCACGCGATGTAGATCCCGAGCACCATCGCTCCTGCCCAGCAGGGGCCCGCATCACCACCACAGCAACCACAGACACACAATGTCGTCAAAGGAGCCCCACAGATGAGCGAATCCGTCAACCTCCCGGCACTCGGTGAGAGTGTCACCGAGGGTACGGTCACCCGCTGGTTGAAGAACGTCGGTGACCGCGTCGAGGTCGACGAGCCGCTGCTCGAGGTCTCGACCGACAAGGTCGACACCGAGATCCCTTCCCCCGTCGCCGGCGTGATCGAGGAGATCCTCGTCCCCGAGGACGAGACCGTCGAGGTCGGCACCGCCCTGGTCCGAATCGGGGACGGCAGTGCCTCCGAGGCACCCGCCGCCGAGCCCGAAGCCGCGGCTGAGCCCGAGCAGGCTCCTGAGGCACCCGCCGAGCCCGAGGCCGCCGAGCCCGAGGTGGCCTCGTCCGCCGCCCCCGCCCCCGGCGAGGACTCGTCGGCCAGCGCGCCCGAACCCGCCCCCGCGGTGGACCCGGCGCCCGCCGCGGAGCAGGACGCTGCCGGTCAGCAGCCCGCCGCGACGCAGCCCGAGGCCACCCAGCCCAGCAGCGAGCAACCTGCTCCGTCGGCTCCCACGTCCTCGCCCGCGACGGGGTCGGCCGAGTCGTCCGCCCCCGCCGCGCCGGCACCCAGCAGCGGTGCCCCGGTCGGGTACGTCACCCCTCTCGTCCGCAAGTTGGCGAACGAGAAGGGTGTCGACATCTCCACCCTGTCGGGCAGCGGAGTCGGCGGCCGCATCCGCAAGGAGGACGTCCTCGCCGCGGCCGAGGCCGCCGCGTCCGCATCGACCACGGCACCGGCTTCGTCCGGTCCCGCACCGATCGAGGTGTCGCCGTTGCGCGGCACCACCGTCCCGATGTCGCGCCTTCGCAAGGTCGTCGCCGAACGTGCCGTCCAGTCGATGCAGGCCATGGCCCAGCTCACCAGCGTGGTCGAGGTCGACGTCACCAAGGTCGCTGCGTTCCGTGATGCCCACAAGGGTGCCTTCCTGGAGAAGACCGGCAACAAGTTGTCGTTCCTCCCCTTCTTCACCCTGGCAGCCGCCGAGGCACTCAAGGCGCACCCGAAGCTCAACGCCACGGTCGACGGCGATTCGATCGTCTACCCCGACCACGAGCACGTGGCCATGGCGGTCGACACCGAGCGTGGCCTGCTGACCCCGGTCATCAAGAACGCCTCCGACCTCGATCTCGCGGGCATCGCCGGCGAGATCGCCGACCTCGCGCAGCGCACGCGGGACAACAAGCTGAAGCCCGACGAATTGGCCGGTGGCACGTTCACCGTCACGAACACGGGCTCGCGCGGCGCCCTGTTCGACACGCCGGTGGTCTTCCTTCCGCAGGTCGCCATCCTCGGCACCGGCATCGTCGTCAAGCGTCCGGTGGTCATCAAGGCCGACGGTTCGGAGTCCATCGCGATCAGGTCGATGGTCTACCTGGCCCTGTCGTACGACCACCGCATCGTCGACGGTGCCGACGCCGCACGCTTCCTGGTCGCGGTGAAGGATCGTCTCGAGGGCGGGGACTTCACGTCCAAGCTCGGCATCTGACGACCGTCGGGTGAGTCCTGCACGGGCTCACGACTCGACGAACACCTCGCGAAGCCGCCAACCGGCCTCGGTCCTCATCACGAGGACCAAGGCCGGTTCGCCGTGGGGCCCCGTCGCCTCGAGCACGACCGTCCCGCCGGTTCGGGACGCCTCACCCGCCAACTCGAGCTCGACCGCTGCCGATCCGGCGAGGGAGGGGTCGTCGAGCACGGCGGCGTCCCGGAGCGCGATCGGCGAACCCGGTTGGTCGACGGCGCCGAGACAGCTCGGAGTGGCATCCCGCAGACATTCCAGCCTCGACGCGAGGAGCACCACCGCTGCCGTCCGGGCGTCATCGCCGGTGACGGCCACCTCGATCTCGTCGGCTGTCGCCGCCGTGGCCGTTCCGCCCGGCCTCCCAGGTGGCGACGTCGCGGCGCCCGATGCATCGTCTGCCGGCCTGTCCTGTGCCGAGAGCCCGCCCATCGTCGACATGGCTGTCGGCATCCCCGTCTCGGCCGGCCCATCATCGCGAATCCCCGAGGTCGGTCCGAGGGCGACGGTCGCGCCGACGACCACGACGGCCCCGGCCGCGAGCAGTCGGTAGCGCCCCCTGACGGCTCCGAGTCCGGCGAGCACCCGTCGCGGCCGCAGGTCGGGCACGCGCGCGAGCACCCGATCGAGCACCTCCCATTCGGGCAGGAGCGCGAGCCAGCCCGTCACGACCGGCTCGTCCGCCTGGCCCGCCTGCGCCGCTCCTCGGCGGGCGCCCCGGAGGAGGGCGTCGACGTCCTCGCCGGTCGCGTCGACACTCGACAGCGGGACGGCCTCACCGAGGTCGAAGAGCGACTCCACCAGGGACTCGAAGCTCGACGAGTCCAGGGGCGGCCTCGAGCCCGGTGAGCCGGGCCCGATCGCCCGGCCGATCATCGCCCCGGCGAATGCCGCTGCCACGGGCACCGACGCGTACTCGGCGTCAGGCATCGTCGCTGCCGAAGGCAGGCCGACCAAGACGGGCGCCCCGCGTTCGTCGATCTCGACGTCATCGACCTCGAGGGCGCTGATCGCCACCCCGCGGCGAGCCAGATGCTGGATCGCGCCCACCACCGGCACGACGAGGGTGATGACCTCGCCCGGCTCGGGACGTCCCCTGGCTGCGAGCCACGAGGCGAGCGGCTCGCCGCCGACGTCCTCGAAGGCCAGCACGAGCTCGCCCGAATCACCCGTGAGCACGTCGACGAGGGCAGCGACGTGCGGGTGGTCCGCGTGGGCGAAGGCGACCGCCTCGGCGACGGAGCGTCGTCGGGCCGACCCCGAGCCGCGCCTCCTGAGCACGACGCGCGAGCCACCGGGCGCCTCGGCGAGGACGCGCTCCACGTCACCGTCGAGGCGTCGGGAGAGCACGCGGTAGGGGCCGATCGTCTCGCTCGTCATGGGGCGATGGTGCCGTCCCGTGGTCGGCGACGTCGTCGCGTCGGCGACCTCTGTCGATCGTCGACGGACTCGAGTACCTGGGGAGGACTCGTCCGGACCGCTTACCCCGTATCCTGGTGCACATGGCTCGTCGCACGTCCCCCGAGAACACGTCCCCGAAACCGCCGAAGGAACCCGGCCGTTTCAAGCAGATGTGGCAGGTCTTCCAGATGACCCGCCGCATCGACAAGACGGCGCTGCCGATGATGCTGCTGGCGTTCTTCGTGCCCGTCCTGCTCGGCGTGGCGGCGGCGCTGCTGCTCACGGGCGGTAACGTGCTCGCCCTGGTGCTGTACATCGTCGTCGGCGTCATGCTCGGGTTCCTGCTGCTGCTGATCGTTCTGGGCCGCAAGGCCGAGCGCGCGGCGTACTCACAGATCGAGGGACAGCCCGGTGCCGTCGGCGCCGTCATGAAGAGCGGACTGCGGCGTGCGTGGCGCGCCGCCGAGATGCCCGTCGCCGTCCAGGGCCGCAGCCAGGCCGCGGTGTACCGCGCGGTCGGCAAGCCGGGTGTGGTGTTGATCGCCGAGGGCGGCGCAGGTCAGACCCGTCGACTCGTCGACGAAGAGCGTCGGAAGGTGACCCGCATCCTGCCGAACGTCCCGGTCCACGTCCTCAACGTCGGTCCCGACACCGACGCCGTGCCCCTTCACAAGCTCGCGGCCCGCATGAACAAGCTCAAGTCGTCGATCAACCGCAACGAGGTGCTCGCCGTCAGCAACCGCCTCCAGTCCCTCGGTCAGAACGGCCTGCCCATCCCCAAGGGCGTCGACCCCTTCAAGGTCCGGTCGGGTCGCCCGCGCTGACCCTGGCGACATCCGCCTCGACGTGTCCTGACGACGGCGCCCCTCCTGGCAGGAGGGGCGCCGTCGTCCGTCCGTCGGATCGGTGGGGCGTCTCAGACGCGGACGAGGAGCGTTGCAGCGACGCGGTCGTGCAGGCCCCGCTGGTCGAGGTCCCAGACGACGGCCGGGATGACGAGCACGAGCAGCACCGACCGCAGGACGGGCCGTCCGACGCCGATGCGGCCACCGGCCATCGGCACGAGGCGCATGCCCAAGGCGAGGTGCCCGAGCGATCCGCCGAACAGCACGAGGAACAGCATCTGCATCAGCAGGAACACCCCGGTGATGGCGAGACCTTCTCCGCCGAAGAAGAGCGCGGCCACGGCGTAGGCGATCGCCCAGTCGAGGGCGAGCCCTGCGACGCGCCGTCCGAGTCGAGCCACGGACCGGGGCCCCTTCTCGGGCAACCCGAGCCTCTCCCCCGGCCAGCGTTGCGCACCGTCGTCGGGACCGCCCACCGAGGCGGGGCGTGAAGGAGGCGCGGTGCGATCGGGCATGCTCAGAGCCTACCGAGGGGCCGAGCCGTAACATGCCGGAAACACGAGGGACACCGCAGCGAAACGGCCCCTCCGTAGCCTCGTCGAAGGCTGCGTCCCGCATCCGATCCGTTCCAAGCCCATTGGAGAGACATCTAGATGTTCACCGATTCTTCCGAGGTGCTGAAGTTCATCAAGGACACCGACGTCAAGTTCCTTGACATCCGCTTCACCGATCTTCCCGGTGTCCAGCAGCACTTCAACATCCCCGCCTCCACGGTCGACGAGGAGTTCTTCTCCGTCGGACAGCTCTTCGACGGGTCCTCCATCCGGGGCTTCGCCTCCATCCACGAGTCGGACATGCAGCTCATCCCCGACGTCACGACCGGGTACGTCGACCCGTTCCGCGTCGAGCGCACGCTCGTCCTCGTCTTCGACATCTTCAACCCGCGCAACGGCGAGCTGTACAGCCGTGACCCGCGCCAGGTCGCCAAGAAGGCCGAGAAGTACCTCGCGTCGACCGGCATCGCCGACACGGCGTTCTTCGCGCCCGAGGCGGAGTTCTACATCTTCGACGACGTCCGCTACGAGGTGAAGCAGAACGCCAGCTTCTACAGCGTCGACTCCGAAGAGGGCGCCTGGAACACCGGCCGCGTCGAAGAGGGCGGCAACCTCGCCAACAAGACGGCCTACAAGGGCGGCTACTTCCCGGTCAGCCCCGTCGACAAGACGGCCGACCTGCGCGACGACATCAGCCTCAAGCTGATCGACTCGGGTCTCGAGCTCGAGCGTGCGCACCACGAGGTGGGCACGGGTGGCCAGCAGGAGATCAACTACAAGTTCGACACGATGGTCCACGCCGCGGACGACATCCTCAAGTTCAAGTACATCGTCAAGAACACCGCTGAGCAGTGGGGCAAGGTCGCGACCTTCATGCCGAAGCCGCTCTTCGGTGACAACGGCTCGGGCATGCACACCCACCAGTCGCTGTGGAACGACGGCAAGCCCCTCTTCTACGACGAGAACGGCTACGGCGGGCTCTCCGACCTCGCACGCTGGTACATCGGTGGCCTGCTGAAGCACGCCCCCGCGGTGCTGGCGTTCACGAACCCGTCGATCAACTCGTACCACCGTCTGATCCCCGGCTTCGAGGCCCCCGTCAACCTGGTCTACTCGGCGGGCAACCGCTCGGCGGCCATCCGCATCCCCATCACGGGCACGAACCCGAAGGCCAAGCGCATCGAGTTCCGCGTTCCCGACGCCGCCTCGAACCCCTACCTGGCGTTCGCCGCCCAGCTGATGGCCGGCCTCGACGGCATCCAGAACCGCATCGAGCCGCACGAGCCCGTCGACAAGGACCTCTACGAGCTGCCCCCCGAGGAAGCGAAGAACATCCCGCAGGTGCCGGCGTCGCTCGAGGGCGCCCTCGACGCGCTCGAGGCCGACCACGAGTTCCTGACCAAGGGCAACGTCTTCACCGAGGACCTCATCGAGACCTGGATCGCGTACAAGCGCGAGAAAGAGATCCTGCCCATGGCGCAGCGCCCTCACCCCTTCGAGTTCGAGCTGTACTTCGGCGTCTGACCCGTCGGCGACGAACGCCGAGAGGCCCGCATCCCTCGGGGGTGCGGGCCTCTCGCGTGTGGTGGGCGGCGTCCTCGACGAGGCGACTCGCGCCTCCTCGGGGGCTGCCGGCGCCCAGGAGGCGCGAGGCCACTCACGCAGGACGGGCCGCCTCCCGCAGGAGGCGGCCCGTCAGCCCGTGCCCGACGATCCGGTCAGGCGGGTACGGCGGTCGGCGCCAGCACGCGGCGCTGGGCCGGCGTGCGACGGCCACCCAACGGGCGGACCTCCCATCCGGCGGCCGACCAGACCTCGGCGTCGAGCACGTTGCGCGCGTCGATCACCACGGGGTTCGCGGCGAGCTCGGCGAGTCCGGCCGCGTCCGCGCCGACGAACTCGGGCCATTCGGTGAGCAGCAGCACCGCGTCGGCGTCCGTCACGGCCTCGGCGGCCGAGTCGGCGAACGACAGCGTCGGGAAGCTGCGTTGGGCCGTCTGCGTCGCCTCGGGGTCGACCACGAGCACCTGGGCGCCGCGCAGATGCAGGGCTGCTGCGACGTTCAGGGCCGGCGAGTCGCGCACGTCGTCGGTGTGCGGCTTGAACGCCGCCCCGAGCACCGCGATGCGCCGATTGAGCACCGACCCGCCGCAGGCGTCGATCGCCTGGTCGATGACGCGCTGACGCTGGGCCATGTTGATCTCGTCGACCTGCTGCATGAGCCCGACCACTCGGTGGGCCGAGAGCTCGTTGGCCCGGAACATCAGGGCACGGATGTCCTTCGGCAGGCAACCGCCACCGAAGCCGAGACCGGCGTTGAGGAACTTGCGGCCGATGCGGTCGTCGAAGCCGAGGGCATCGGCGAGGGTCGACACGTTGGCACCGGCCGCCTCGCACAACTCGCTGATCGCGTTGATGAACGAGATCTTCGTCGCCAGGAACGCGTTGGCGCTGACCTTGACCAGCTCGGCGGTCGGCAGATCGCACGAGATGACCGGCGTGCCCGTGGCGATGGGCATCGCGTAGACCTCGCGCATCAGGGCCTCGGAGCGGACGTCGGTCCCACCGAAGACGATGCGGTCGGGACGCAGGGTGTCCTCGACGGCGTGGCCCTCGCGGAGGAACTCGGGGTTCCAGACGAGGTCGGCCGAGACACCGGCGGGGACGACGCCTGCCACGATCTCGCGCAGGTGCGCCGCCGTTCCGACCGGGACGGTCGACTTGCCCACGATGAGGCCGTCGTGGCTCAGGGCGGCGGCGACGTTGCGGGTCGCCTCCTCGACGTACGAGAGGTTCGCGGCGTGGCTCCCCCGACGCTGCGGCGTGCCGACGCAGATGAAGTGCACGTCCGACAGGGCGACGGCCTCGGCGAGGTCGGTGGTGAAGGTGAGGTGACCGGACCCCACGTGCTTCACGATCAACTCGGGCAGGCCGGGCTCGAAGAACGGCACCCGGCCCTCGGCCAGGGCGGCGACCTTGGCGGGGTCGGTGTCGACCCCGATCACGTCGAAGCCCATCTCGGCCATGGCCGCGGCGTGCGTCGCGCCGAGGTAGCCGGTGCCGATGACGCTGATGCGGGGCTTCACGGAAGGGGCGTCGGCTGCCTTCTCGACGACGGCGGACTCGGGGGTGGTGGCGTCTTTCTTCATGATGCGCTCCTGGGTGTGAGGGAGAGGCGGGAGACGAGGAAGGGGGTGGGGGCCGTCACGGCGACGGCTGCAGGTCGAAGCCGACGTCGCGTCGGGTGATCCCCGCCGTGAAGGCGGCGAGGCTGTCGGATCGCGAGGTCAGTCGCCAGTCGTTGGTCGAGCGCACGCCGTCGACGACCGTCGTGGCCACGAGGTCGAAGTACGAGAAGCCGATGATGTCCGCGTTGGCCGGGTCGGCCAGTGCGGTGAACAACGAGTCGAACCACTGGGCCTTCTCGCTCGTGGCCGTCGGATCCGACGACCCACCCGTCTCGCTCGCGCCGATCTCGGCGAGCAGGATGTTCTTGCCCGGTGCGATGGCCCGGATCTGCTTCAGCGTGGCTCCGAAGGTGCTGTCGAAGGTCGGCTTCGACTTGTCGTCGTACGGCGGGCGGTAGTAGCCCGACATGCCCACGATGTCGACGTAGTCGGCACCCGGGTAGAGGCTCGCGAGGAACTCCTGGGTCGTGTGGTTGCTCCCGCCGGTCTTGCCGGTGGCGAGACGGTCGACGCGCGTGGGTGCCCAGACCCAGGCCACCAGGTCGTTCGCCCCCTCACGCTCGAAGAGGTCGTGGACGTGCTGCCAGGCCTTGACGAAGTCCTGGGGTCCGTTGCCGTTCACGGCGCCCTTGCTGTTGCCGTAGTCCGTGCTCCAGGGGTACCAGGTGCCGTTCATCTCGTGATCGAACCGAAGTCCCAGGGGCATGCCGTTCGCGACGATGTCGTCGGCGTACGTGGTCAGGTAGGAGTCGAAGCTGCCGTCGATGATCTTCTTCAGGCTGTAGTCGGGCTGTTCCGACTCGTTGTTGCCGGCCTTGATCGGCTGCGACTCCCAGGTCAACACCGGCAACTTGCCCCGGGACCAGGACGACCGGACGGCGTCGGCGCGGAACTCCTGGTCGAAGCCCTGGAAGTATCCGACCATGTTCGCCTCGGAACCGACCGCCGCCTCCTGGGCGTCGTAGGTCGCCCAGTTGAACGGCGCCTGATCCGTGAAGAGCCCGAAGTACCGCGACTCGGGGTCGATGATCGACGCGAGGGACGGCGTCTGGACCGTGACGGGGCCCGTGGCGCCCCCACCGGTCGAACCGTTCGAGCCGGTGCCTCCCGACCCGGAGCCGCCGGGTGCACCGCTCCCTGCGCCTCGCCCACCGGCCGCGATGCCTGCCGCACCCGAGCCCGAGCCCGCCTCCTGGCCCGCGTCCGCGGCGGACTGCGCCTGGGCCAGGGCCGACTCGGCGGACGTGAGCTTCGCCTGCGCCGCGGTCAGCTGCCCTTCGGACGTCCAGGCCTGCTGCTGCACGTCGGCCAGGGCCGCCTTGCTCTCGGCGAGCTGCTTCTTGGCGGAGACCAGCTGGTCGAGCAGCGCCGACCGGTCGGCCTTGAGCGACGAGACGTTGATCGACGGGTCGACGCCCGTGACCTCGGTGACGGCGCTGCGCACGATGTTGTCGGACGGTGAGACCCAGATGAGCCACGAGATCATGGCGAGCAGCACGACCACGGCGGTGGCACCGAGCGCCGTGCGGCGGGCGTTGCCGTGCGAGGTCGCCCACCAGGCACCCGACTGCATGTGGACGGGGGTGACGAAGTCCTGCGTCGAGTCAGACAATGAAGAAGACCTCCAGGGCGATGATCGCGGCGCCGATCAGGTACGGGAAACCGGCTTTGGGGTTGAGGCGGCGACGTGGAGGCGCGGTGGCGGTCGCCACGGCGGCGACCGGTGCCGGCGCGTTCGACTCCTCCGCTTCGGCGGCCAGCGCCGCCTTGCGGCTCTTGACCAGCACGGCACCGCGGTCGTCCGTGTCGTCGGTGGACGAGCCGAAGTCGAAGAGGGTGTCGACGCCGGGGTCGACCCCGTCACGGAACTGGCGTTCGAGGGCGTCGATCGGGGCCTCCTCGGCCACCTCGTCGATCGCGTCCTGCAGCTCGTCGTTCGCCGCGCCTCCTGCGTAGGCCCCGGCCCGGGTTCCCCAGCCGCTGGCGTGACCCATGCGGAAGAAGCCGATGACCCGGATGGGCATGAGGAAGAACGTCGACACGATGATGAACACCGGCAGGCGGAAGAAGTCGGACGGCTTCTCGGCGAGGTGACGCATCTGACGGATCGCCATGCTCAGCACCGACGAGAGGACCATCAGGACGACGATGCTGATCAGGCCCGTCTGCACGCCGTACTCCTCGAGGATGCCGCGGTACAGGTTGACGCCCTGGCCGGTGATGCCCCGGTAGATCCAGCCGCCGATGACGCCCATCAGCATGAAGGGCAGCACGATGTCCATCGCGAAGAAGAACGCGAGCAACGGGGCGTGACCGATCATCCACGGCATCATGCGCAGGGTGTTGTACTGGCTGCCGCGGGCCCAGCGCAGTTGCTGCTTGTAGAGCTTCTTCACCTGCAGCGGAGCGTCCGTGTAGACGAGGCTCGTGTGCTGGTACACCGTCCGATAACCCTCTTTGAGCGTGAGGTTCGTCAGGGTGCGATCGTCGCTGACCTCGAGGAAGACACCCATGAACTTCTCGGTCATGAACTTGTCCATCACCCGCACGAGGATCTCGCGACGGAAGGCGATCGTGCGGCCCGGCAGGCAGCCGATCTGCCCGAGGACGCTCTGCGCGGGCATCGAGTAGAGCGCCCGCGAGTTCTCGAGCCAGTCGGCCCAGCGGGTGATCCAGCTCCGCTCGGGTTCGAGGATGCGCTGACGGGTGGTCACTCCCCCGACGTTCTCCTGGGCGAAGGGCCGCAACAACTCGGAGAGCGTGCCGGGAGTCCAGACCGTGTCGGAGTCGACGAGGACGGTGATGTCGCCGCGGCTCAGCTCGGTGCCGATCATGACGGCGTTGCGCTTGCCCGGGATCGGCGTGTGCACCCATCGGACGAGTGGGCCGAACTCGTCGCAGACGGCCGCGAGCTCGGGGTTCGGTTTGCCGTTGATGACGACGATGATCTCGCCGGGGCCCTGTTCGACCATACGGCCGATGACGTCGCGGAAGAGATCGAGCGGCTCGTCCACGACGGGGACGACGACGCTGGTGGTGCCGCGGAACTCGCCGGTGAACGGACGGTAGCGGCGGGAGAGCAGGACTTTGATGATCCAGAGCACCCAGATGAGGGCGCTGTAGGCGGCGAAGAGATAGATCTCCGGGTATCCGCCCGCCATGGATCGGAGTTGCAGGATGAAGGTCAACACGATGGCCACCTGAGGTGTGAGAAGGGATCGACTTCCGCAACGCTGGGGAATTGGTCTATCGGGTTGAGGGAATTCTCAGTCACCTACGAGTGCCTCACAAGCATCCCCCGAGCGCGGGGGTGCTGCGTGGGTCGCAGGGGTACATGGAGTCCTGCATGGTGCTGTCGACCAAAGTGCTGACACGCGTGCCGACCGCTGACGAGCGAACGGCCCGGTTCGGACGCGACGAAGCTTCGGTCGACGGCATCGGTGGCCTGCCTGACGAAATACCTGGTCAGTGACCCATACATCGCCGCATCCGGTCTCGTTGCCCTATGGGCACCGTTCGTCGATTCCGCCCTTCCCACGCCGCGACCCCCTACGGGGGTCATCTGCCCGAAATGCACTGGACACGCGAGCAGGGGTACAGAGGCCACTTACGGGGTACATCCGGACGGCGTCGGATCAATCGGCCACAATCGGTCGGCGCGGGGCATCCCGGGCGTGTCGTCCTGCGCGGCCGACCTCAGCCGAGAGGTTCGGGGGCCTCGTCGACGCCGTAGAACTCGCGCTCGAAGACGGCCCGAGACCGACGCGTGACGGCGAGGTAGTCCTCTTCCAGGCTCGTCGCCGACCCCGGGGGGTACTCCATCAACCGCGCCACCCCCTCGAGCTGACGCCGGTCACGTGGCAGGACGTCCTGCGTGCGAGAGGTCCAGAGGGTGACCGCCGAGCGTGCCCTCGAGGCCATGATCCAGGCGTCGTGCAGCCGCTGCGCGTCGTCGGTGGCCACCAGTCCCGCCTCCACGGCGGCAGCGAGGGCGTCCAGGGTGGACGGGGTCCGGAGGCCCGGCACGTGGACCCCGTGTCGCAGCTGCAGCAGCTGCACGAACCACTCGACGTCGCTGAGCGAACCCCGGCCCAGTTTGAGGTGGCGCGAGGGTTCGGCACCCTTGGGCAGCCGCTCGGACTCCACGCGTGCCTTGATCCGCTTCACCTCACGGATCTGTTGCTCGGTCAGCTCCGTGGGGTAGCGAACCGAGTCGGCGACGACCATGAAGTCGTCGAGGAGTGCCCCGTCGCCGGCCACGGGCCGGGCCCGCAACAGAGACTGGGCCTCCCACGTCAGCGACCAGCGGGCGTAGTAGGCGCGGTACGACGACAAGGACCGGACCACCGGCCCGTTCTTCCCCTCGGGTCGCAGTCCGGTGTCGAGGTCGAAGGGCACGAGCGCATCCGACGTGAGCCGGCTCATCTCGGCGGCCACGGCGAGGGCCCGACGGTGCGCCGTCTCGTCGCCCTCGGGAGCCCGGTAGACGTAGAGCACGTCGGCGTCCGAGCCGAACCCCAGCTCTTCTCCCCCGTAGCGACCCATCGCGATCACGGCGAACTCGAGGTCGCCGGCGTCCCGGCGGGCGAGGGCCAGCGCCCCGGTCACCGACGCCGTGGTCACCGCGGTGAGCCCCCGGGCGAGGGCGTCGATGTCGAGGATGCCGAGGATGCCCCCGACGGCCAGCCGCAGGATCTCGCGGCGTCTCGCCTGGCGCAGGACGGTCGCCGCCGCGTCGGACGAGCGATGTCGTGCGAGTGTGGCGGCCGTCTCGTCGAGCAGGCTCGCGAGGGGGCGGGCCCGGAGCTCGGCGTCGTTCTCGAGCCAGGCCGCCGCCTCGGGGATGCGCTCGAGGAGGTCGGCCGCGAAGGTCGAGGACGACAGGACGGTCGTCAGACGGTGGGCCGCCCCGGAGGAGTCCCGCAGCATGCGGAGGAACCAGTACGACTCCCCCAGCCCGTCGCTGAGCCGCCGGAACGCGAGCAGGCCCAGGTCGGGGTCGGTGCCGTCGGCGAACCACTGCAGCATCGCGGGCAGCAGGTGGCGTTGGATGCTGGCCCGGCGTGAGACACCGGCCGTCAGGGCCGCGATATGCCCGAGCGCGCCCTTCGGGTCGGCGAAGCCGATGGCCGCGAGCCGTGCGGTGGCCTGGTCGGAGCTGAGCGCGAGGTCCTCTTCGGGGCGGGCCGCGACGGCCGAGAGGAGCGGGCGGTAGAACAGTCGCACGTGCAGCGTGCGGACCCGCCGCTTCACCCCCTGCCACAGGTCGACGAGTCGGGCCGCCCCCGCCGCGAGACCGGTGCCTCGGGCGAGGACCCGGAGGGCGTTCTCGTCGGTCGGCATGAGGTGCGTGCGCCGGAGCCGTGTCAATTGGATGCGGTGCTCGAGCAGGCGCAGCACCCGGTAGTCGCGGTCGAACTCGGCGGCCTCGGCGCGCCCGACGTATCCGCGTGCCGCCAGCGCGCCGAGGGCGTCCAGGGTCGAGCGCTGGTGCACCCGTTCGTCGGCCTGCCCGTGGACCAGCTGCAGCAGCTGGATGGTGAACTCGATGTCTCGGAGCCCGCCGGGACCGAGTTTGAGCTGCCGGTCCACCTCGTCGGCGGGGATCAGGGCCGTGACCCGTTCACGCATCGCCTGGACCGACTCGACGAAGTTCTCGCGCGAGGCGGCCGACCACACGAACGGAGCGACGGCGGCCACGTAGCGCTCGCCGAGGTCGACGTCGCCGGCCAGGGGGCGGGCCTTCAGCAGGGCCTGGAACTCCCACCCCTTCGCCCAGCGCTCGTAGTAGGCGACGTGCGACTCCAGCGTCCGGACGAGGGCGCCGTCCTTGCCCTCGGGCCGCAGGTTCGCGTCGACCTCCCAGAGGTCGGGTTCGGCGGCGAGGTCGGAGATCGCCCGGGCGGCGTGCATCGCGAGGCGAGTGCCGATCTCGACGGCGCGACCGTTCTCGAGCCCGTCGACCCCCTCGGCGACGTAGACCACGTCGACGTCGCTGAGGTAGTTCAGCTCGCGTGCTCCGGCCTTGCCCATGCCGATGACGGCGAGCCGGGTGCGCTCGACGTCGACGGCGGGGAACGGGACCTCGCGTCTCGCCACGTCGACGGCCGCGTCGAGGGCGGCGCCCGCCAGGTCGGCCAGGGCAGCCGCGACTCGGGGCAGGACCTCGACGGGGTCGTCGGCCTCGAGGTCGTACGACGCCAGCTGCAGCAGGTGGCGTCGGTACCGGACCCGCAGTGCGACACGAGCCTCGTCACCGGTCAGCCCTGTCGCCGCCCGACGGACGTCGTCGCGATACGTCGCAGCCGACGGCGGCTCGTCCAAGGGCTCGAGCAGGACGGACGCTTCGACGGGGCGACGCGCGACGAAGTCCGCGAGTCCCTCGGATGCACCGAGGACCCTCAGGAGGCGCGGCCCGGCCTCGCCGTCGAGCAACTCGACCACGCCGGCACGATCACGCTCGACCGACCGCTCGAGGTGCACGAGGGCCGCGTCCGGGTCGGCGACCGTGGCGAACCACGGGACCAGGTCGCGGACCTGTGGCACCTCGGCGACGAGGCGATCCAGCCGGTCTCGCCCGGCACCGAGGTCGGAGAACCCGAGCCGCGCCAGCTCGGAGAGACCGGTCGCGGATCGGGGCATGAGGGCGCGTCGACCGGACGGCTAGAGGATCTCGAGGTTCGAGCGCAGCTCGAACGGGGTGACCTGTGCCCGGTATTCCTTCCACTCTTGACGCTTGTTGAGCAGGACGTAGTTGAAGACCTGTTCGCCCAGGGTCTCGGCCACGAGCTCGCTGCTCTCCATGATCGACAGGGCGTGGTCCAGGCTGGCGGGCAGCTGACGGTAACCCAGGGCACGACGCTCGGCGTCGCTCAGACCCCAGACGTTGTCTTCGGCCTCGGCCGGCAGCTCGTAGCCCTCTTCGATGCCCTTGAGGCCCGCCGCGAGCATCAACGAGAAGGCCAGGTACGGGTTCGCAGCCGAGTCGATGGCGCGGTACTCGACGCGGCTCGAGTTGCCCTTGTTCGGCTTGTAGAGCGGGACGCGGACGAGGGCGGAGCGGTTGTTGTGGCCCCACGTGACGAAGCTCGGGGCCTCGTCGCCGCCCCAGAGGCGCTTGTAGCTGTTGACGAACTGGTTCGTCACGGCCGTGATCTCGGGTGCGTGCTTGAGCAGGCCCGCGATGAACTGACGACCGATGGTCGACAGCTGGTACTCGGCCCCCGCCTCGTAGAAGGCGTTGGAATCCCCCTCGAAGAGCGACATGTGGGTGTGCATACCCGAGCCGGGGTGCTGGCTGAAGGGCTTCGGCATGAACGAGGCGAAGACGCCCTGCTCGATGGCGACCTCTTTGATGACCGTGCGGAAGGTCATGATGTTGTCGGCCGTCGTCAACGCGTCGGCGTACCGGAGGTCGATCTCGTTCTGACCAGGGCCCGCCTCGTGGTGGCTGAACTCGACCGAGATCCCGAGGTCTTCGAGCATGCGGACCGAGCGGCGCCGGAAGTCGTGGGCGGTGCCGCCCGGCACGTTGTCGAAGTAACCGGCCGAGTCGACCGGCTGGGGGCCGTCGGCACCGAGCTGGGCGCTCTTGAGGAGGTAGAACTCGACCTCGGGGTGGGTGTAGAAGGTGAAGCCACGCTCGCCGGCCCGGGCGAGGGTGCGCTTGAGCACGTTGCGCGGGTCGGCCACGGCGGGCTGCCCGTCGGGCGTCGTGATGTCGCAGAACATGCGGGCGGTCGGGTCGACCTCGCCCCGCCAGGGCAGGATCTGGAACGTCGTCGGGTCGGGCTGGGCGAGCACGTCGGCCTCGTACGACCGGGTCAGTCCCTCGATGGCCGAGCCGTCGAAGCCGATGCCTTCGGCGAAGGCCCCCTCGACCTCGGCCGGGGCGATGGCGACGGACTTGAGCGTGCCGATCACGTCGGTGAACCAGAGGCGGATGAACTTGATGCCGCGCTCTTCGATCGTGCGGAGGACGAAGTCCCTCTGTTTGTCCATGCCACGGCCTTTCTGCTCCGCCACTACGGTAGTGGACATGCCCCGACTCCGCTTGGCGCTCGCGCAGACCAACCCCGTCGTCGGCGACCTCGCCGGCAACTCCGCCCAGATCGTCGAGGCGGCCCGCCGGGCCCACGCCGCCGGCGCCGACCTCCTCGCCGCAGGCGAGATGAGCGTCACGGGCTACCCGATCGAAGACCTCGCCAGTCGGCCGAGCTTCTTGCAGGCCAGTCGGCACGCCGTCGAGGTGCTGGCCGAGACCCTCGCGGCCGAAGGGCTGGGCGACCTGCCCGTCGTGGTGGGCCACGCCGACGGCCCGTTCGAGCCCCGGCTGCTGGGCACGAGCAACGCCCCCACGGCCATCGCGAAGAACTGCGCCAGCGTCCTGCAGGGCGGGCGTGTCGTGACGACCACCGCCAAATACCACCTGCCGAACTACTCGGTCTTCGACGAGTACCGCGTGTTCATCCCCGGCGACGAGCTGCTCGTCGTCCGCGTGGCGGGGGTCGACGTCGCCCTCGTCATCTGCGAGGACCTCTGGCGCGACGGTGGGCCGGTCGAGCGCGTGCTGCACGCGGACGCCGGGCTGCTCGTGGTGATCAACGCGAGCCCGTTCGTCCGCGACAAGGACGAGGTGCGCCTCCCGCTCGTGACCCGCCGGGCGGTCGAGAACGACACCCTGGTGGCCTACGTCAACATCGTCGGTGGTCAGGACGACCTCGTCTTCGACGGCGACAGCGTCGTCGTCGACGGCAGCGGGACGATCCTCGCCCGGGCACCGCAGTTCGACGAGCACCTGCTGGTCGTCGACCTCGACCCCGAGCCGGCGACCGACACCGAGCTGCCCGAGGGCATCCGTCGCGTCGAGCTCGACGCGACCGGCGCCCCGTCCGACGGCTCCGCGGTCGGGCAGGCCCGTGCCTCCTCGCCCGCGGTCGCACGGGACGTCGCCGAGCTTCCCGACGACCGAGAGCAGCTGTGGAACGCCCTCGTGGTCGGAACCCGCGACTACGTGCGGAAGAACGGGTTCCGCAGCGTGATCCTGGGCCTCTCGGGCGGCATCGACTCGGCTGTCTGCGCGGCCGTCGCCGCGGACGCGATCGGGGCCGACGCCGTGTACGGCGTCTCGATGCCGAGCCGCTGGTCGAGCGAGCACAGCCGCAGCGACGCCGACGACGTCGCCGAGCGGATCGGCGTGCAGTACTCGACCGAGCCGATCGCCGACCTCGTCGCGCCGTTCGAGGAGCAGTTGCACCTGACGGGCCTCGCGGCCGAGAACGTCCAGGCCCGCGCCCGGGCCCTCGTGCTGATGGGACTGTCGAACCTGCACGGCCACCTCGTGCTGACCACCGGCAACAAGACCGAGCTGGCCGTGGGCTACTCGACGATCTACGGCGACTCCGTGGGCGGTTTCGCACCGATCAAGGACGTGCCGAAGACGATGGTCTGGGAACTCGCCCGGTGGCGGAACGCCAACGCCGAGTCGATCGGCGAGACGGCGCCGATCCCCGAGAACTCGATCACCAAGCCGCCCTCGGCCGAGCTGCGCCCCGACCAGAAGGACGAGGACTCGTTGCCGCCGTACGAGGTGCTCGACGGCATCCTCGAGGGCTACGTGACGAACGCGCTCGGGGCGGCCGACGTCGTGGCACTCGGCTACGACGCCGACACGGTGGCCGAGATCACGAGACTGGTCGACCGGTCCGAGTGGAAACGCCGACAGGGCGCGATCGGTCCGAAGATCTCGGGAATGGCCTTCGGCCGCGACCGCCGCCTGCCGATCACGTACCGACCGACGACGGTCTGAGGCCCGGGCGTCCCGACGGCGGTCAGCCGACGGGACACCGCAGCCGATCAGGCGTCGGCGGCCTCTTCGGCGTCGAGAGCGGCGTTGCGGGCCTTGATCGTCTCGATCGCCTTCGCCGCCTCGTCGCGCGTGGCGTAAGGCCCCGCACGGTCGACGGCCGGCGAGACCTTGCCCTCTTCGACCTCGTGCGTCTTCGTGTTGAACCAGAACTCTGTCGTCATGGGTGCAGGCTACTGCGCGGCGACGCGAGCGGTGGTCCCACGGCACGGTCGGCCGCCCGAGGGGCGGTGATCACCGACCGGCGCGGCTCAGCGCACCACGAGGAGGCGCGGGTCGACGCCCGCGAAGGCGAGTCGCTGCCAGGACGACACCGCACCCGACGACGACAGCCAGACACCGGCCTTGAGGTCTGCGTAGTGCACGTCCGCACGCCCGTCTCCGTCGAGATCGCCCAGCTGGAGCCGCTCGGGTGGGTCGCCCGCGAAGACCCGGCTCAGCCACGAGGCCACGCCGCCGCTCGACACGTACCACCTGCCGTCCGCGCGGTTCGCCCAGAAGACGTCGGCACGACGGTCACCGTCGAGGTCGGCCAGGTCCATCTCGGCCATCGGGACGCCCGCGGAAGCCATGGTGCGCCACGGCGTCTTGGCCGACGACGCCGCCCACCAGGCGCCCGTCGGATGTGCCCAGAAGACGTCGTCCCGGCCGTCGCCGTCCAGGTCGGCGATGCGGATGTCGGTGTTCGGCACGTCGGAGGCGGTGGTGACCCAGGCAGAGGTCCCGCCGTACGAGACCTGCCACGTCTGCTTGGCGGAGTTGGCCCAGAAGACGTCGGCGCGTCCGTCCCCGTCGAAGTCGCCCAGCTGCAGTTCGTGACCCGGTGCCTCGCGGGCACCGTTGATGCGAACCCAGGACGAGACCCCGCCGGAGGAGATGCGCCACGAACCGTCGGCCGACGGCCAGAAGACGTCGCTGCGGCGGTCGCCATCGAAGTCGGCGAACTGGAAGAGACTCGTCTCGACGTTGCCGGACGCGAGCGTCCGCCAGTTGGACGTGCCGCCGTCCGAGGCCCACCATTGTCCGTTCGGGTTGCCGTAGAAGACGTCGGCACGACCGTTGCCGTCGAAGTCCGTCGAGTTGGCCGTCCTCGGCAGACCGCAGCCGGCGTAGAGCCCGAAGCCCGCCGTGTCGGGGCAGGAGTCCGCGGCGTTCGGGATCTTGTCTCCGTCACGGTCGGCGAGTCCGTCGCCGAGGCCCGGGAAACTCCACCCGACGGGGGTGCCGAGTGTGACGTTCCGGCCGCAGGTGAAGTACGAGTTGAGGCCGTCTTGGACGGCTCCGCCGACGCGGACCTCGAAGTGCAGGTGGACCCCGGACGACGCGCCGGTCGACCCCATCGAGCCGAGGGCCTGGCCCTGCCTCACGCTCTGACCCGGGGTCACGGTGGTCGAGTTCACGACGAGGTGGGCGTAGCGGGTCGTGTATCCCGCGGCGTGCTGGAGGACCACCTGGGTGCCGTAGCCCGTGGTGGCCGTCGACTGGGTCACCGAGACCACCGTGCCCGCGGCGGCCGCCACCACCTGCCCGCCCGACAACCGGGCGATGTCGGTGCCCGAATGCGTGTCGTTCGCGCCACAGTGGCTTCCGACGGTGCCGGTGATGCGTCCCGTCGCCGGCACGATCATCGCGCCGTTCGCCGCTTCCGCGGGCGAGGTCGCCGCCACCGTGCCACCGACGAGCGCCAACGTCGCCACCACGGCGACCACGGCCCTCCTGATCCTGTTGCGTCCCACGTCGTCCCTCGTCCTCGTTGTCCCCCGGGGGAGACTGCCAGATGTACCCCGTGTCGAGGAATCCCCCCGATGGGGGCCCCTGCCCTCGACGGGGGCCCCTGCCCTCGACGGGGCCGACGGCGGCCCGCGGAGGCACCGCCCCCTAAGCTGGTGCACATGCCCCGGGACTCTCACGGATTCTTGACCCCGGGCCGGATCTCGTCGCAGCGTCCGGTCCCCCCGTCGATCGCCCGACCCGAGTACGTCGGCAAGGCCGCCCCCGCCGAGTACACCGGCGGCGACGTCTACGACGCCGAGACCGTCGAACTGATCCGCGAGAGCGGCCGCATCGCCTCGCAGGCCATCGACGCCGTCGAAGCCGCGCTCCGGCCCGGCGTCACGACCGACGAGCTCGACCGGGTGGCCCACGAATTCGTGGTCGCCCACCGTGCCTACCCGTCGACCCTGGGGTATCGCGGCTACCCCAAGTCGGTCTGCACCTCGGTCAACGAGGTCATCTGCCACGGCATCCCCGACGACACCGTCCTGCAGGACGGCGACCTGATCAACGTCGACATCACCGCCTACAAGGACGGCGTCCACGGCGACCTCAACCGCACCTTCGTGGTCGGCGAGGGCGCGCCCGCGACCGTCGAACTGGTCGACCGCACCCGTGAGGCCTTGAGACGCGGCATCAAGGCCGTCGCCCCGGGGCGTCAGGTCAACGTGATCGGCCGCGCCATCGAGTCCTACGCCAAGCGCTTCGGTCTCGGCGTCGTGCGCGACTACACGGGCCACGGCGTCGGCCGGGCCTTCCACTCGGGCCTGATCATCCCCCACTACGACGCGCCGCAGTACGACGACGTCATCGAGGTCGGCATGGTGTTCACCATCGAGCCCATGCTCACCCTCGGCGGCATCGACGCCGACGTCTGGGACGACGACTGGACCGTCACCACCCGCGACAAGAGCCTCACGGCCCAGTTCGAGCACACCCTGGTCGTCACCGAACGTGGTGCCGACATCCTCACGCTCTCCTGAGAAAGGACCCCAAATGGCACGCACCGCAGTGGGAATCGACATCGGCGGCACCGGCATCAAGGGGGCGATCGTCGACCTCGAGAGCGGCGAACTGCTCTCGGACCGCATCAAGAAGAGCACTCCCGAGGGCGGCGAGCCCGACGCGATCGTCGCGGTCGTCAAGCAGATCGTCGATGAGCTCGGCCTCGACGACGCGTCGGTGCCGGTCGGCGTCTGTTTCCCGGCCGCCATCATGGACGGCAAGACCCTCTCGGCCGCGAACGTGTCGAAGAAATGGATCGACTTCGAAGCCGAGAAGCTCTTCGAGACGACCCTCGGACGCGACATCCACTTCGTGAACGACGCCGACGCGGCCGGCTACGCCGAGACACGCTTCGGTGCCGCGAAGGACGTCAAGGGCCTCGTCGTCATGACGACGCTCGGCACGGGCATCGGCACCGCCTTGATCAACGACGGCGTCCTCATCGTCAACGCCGAGCTCGGGCACCTCGAGATCGGGGGCAAGGACTACGAGACCAAGGCGTCCTACGCCGCCAAGGAGCGCGACGACCTCAGCTGGAAGCACTGGGCCAAGCGCCTGCAGAAGTACTACTCGCACCTCGAGGCGCTCCTCTACCCCCGCCTGATCATCGTCGGGGGCGGCGTGTCCAAGCACCACGAGGAGTTCCTGCCGCTGCTCGACCTGCGGGCCGAGATCGTGCCGGCGAAGCTCCGCAACAACGCCGGCATCATGGGCGCCGCCGCCCTGGCGGCCGACTCGAACCCGGCGTTCTGAGACGAGACACGACCGACGTGAGGAAGACCCCGGACCAGGAGGCGCGCCTCCTGGTCCGGGGTCTTTCTCGCGTGAGGCGAATGGGCCGACTGGTACGCCGGGTTCTGTCCCGGTGCCGAGGCACCATGGACGGCCATCTCTCTCGGAACTACGTTGCCGCAGCTCTCTAGCGGTCTACCCGGGGACTCGGCGAGCAGCCTCGTCGTCCCCTCTTTGACCTTGCTCCGGGCGAGGTTTACATAGCCGGCCGGTCACCCGAGCCGCTGGTGGTCTCTTACACCGCCGTTTCACCCTTACCCCGCGCCGCACCCGGAGGTGCGACCCGTGGCGGTCTGCTCTCTGTTGCACTTTCTCGCGGGTTGCCCCGGGTGGGTGTTACCCACCGCCCTGCTCTGTGGAGCCCGGACGTTCCTCGGCGGCGGGTTGGCACCCGCCGACGCGACCGTCTTGTCGACCCATTCGCGTCCCCGAGCCTAGTGGTGCGGCGCCCGTCGGTGGTGCCGCGGGACGTCCGAGGCACGGCCCGGGGTCAGATGCCGGACTCGTACGTGCGGACGAGGACGGCGTTGCTGTCGGGGCAGAGGACGACGTCGTCCTCGGCCGCGGCACGCACCGCGGCCAGGTCGCTGCCCGTGAGGGCGACGCCGCTCGCGCTCGACACGCCACCGCGCAGCAGGGACGCGCCGACGCCGTAGCGGTCACGCTGTCGTTCGTAGAGTGCCAGCAGGTCGGCCGGCACCGTCGCCGCGATGGTCTCGCGGTTCGCGACGACCTCGGCCCGGTCGGCCTCGAGCTCGGACAGCGTCGCGTCGCGTCCGGTCTCGGCGTCGACGCGCCGGGTCTCGAGCTGGTCCAGCTCGCCTCGCGTGACGGCGGCGACCGCGCCCAGGCTCTCGACGCGCTCCATCACCTCGAGTTCGAGGTCCTCGAGGTCGGAGCGGCGCTTGGCGAGAGCCGCGAGCTCACCCTCGAGGGCCGCGACGTCCTTGGTGGACGACGACGACGCGATGCGCTGTTCGTCCCGGGCGACGCGCGCCTCGACGACGGCGACGTCGGACTCGATGCGTTTGAGCTCGCTCTGCGCGTCCTCCCAGGCGCCTTGCTCGGTCGCGAGGCGGCTGCGCAGGCGCGAACCGTCTCCCTCGAGCGACGCGAGCACGGCGATCTCGGGCAGGTTGGCACCTTTGTGCGCGATCTGCCGCAGCGCGGTGTCGAGCTGCTGCAGGTCGAGCAACAGCGCCTGGTGCTCGTAGCTGGCTTTCATGAGGGGCATGGGGACTCTTCTCGGGGTCGGGGGAAAGCGGGAACGGGGCGATGAGGGGGCGCGGGTCGCGTGGTCTCACGCGTCGCGACCCGGCGCCGTCGCGGGGGACGGCGCGAGGGGCTCACTGCACGACGGCGAAGTCCCACGGGTCGGTGCGCAGATCGCTCAGGGTGACCTCGACGTCGTGCAGCTCACGGCGCAACTGCGCGGCCGCCGTGTCGAGCCAGAGCCACTCGGCGGCCCAGTGCGACACGTCGACGAGGGCGGGACCGCGGCCCAGGCGCATGAGGTCACGGGCGTCGGACGCAGGATGGTGACGCAGGTCGCTCGTCAGGTAGACGTCGGCCGCGAGCACCGCCGGGTCGGTCAGCAGCGAGTCGCCGGCGCCCGCGCAGAGGGCGACCGTCTCGACGACGCGATCGGCGTCACCGGCCACGCGGACGCCCGACGCGGTCGGGGGCAGCACGTCGCCGAGCTGGCGGGCGAGGGCGACGAGGGTCATCGCGTGCGGCAGACGCCCGACGATGCCGAGGCCCGTGCCCTCGGTGGTGCCCGAGGTGATCGGGCGCTGCTCGAGGAGGCCCAGCTGGTGGGCGAGGACGCGGGACGTGCCCGTCTCGACGACGTCGGCGTTGGTGTGGGCGGCGACGAGGCCGCACCCGGCCCGGACGAGCCGTGCGACGACGGCGCCCTTGGTGGTGTCTTCGGCGACCGTCGAGACGCCGTGGAACAGCAGAGGGTGGTGGACGAGCAGCAGGTCCGCGCCCATGCCGACGGCCTCGTCGACGGTGTCGAGCACGGCGTCGACGGCCAGGTGCACGTGGGTCACGGGCTGGTCGGGGTCGCCCACGACGAGGCCGGGAGAATCCCACGACGAGGCGCCGGAGAGCGGCCAGAGGCGTTCGATGACGGAGTTGACCGAAGCGAGGGTGGACACCTCGACAGCTTAGTCGCGAGCCGTCGAGCGGAACCCCGTGATCATGACCGCGACGATGAACGCCACGACCGCGGCGCCGAGCAGCGCGACGACGACCGAGACCGACGTCGACAGGCCGGTGAGGCCGACGGCGCGGACGAGGAAGCCCTGCCAGGCGAACGGACCGAGATCGCTCAGGAGCAGTCCGAACCCCACGACGGTGCCGGCCACGACACCGGCCACGACGCCGATCGGACCGCGGCGGGCGACTCGCGAAGCGTCGTCGGGACGGATCGAGACCGAGGACAGGGCGGCCAGACCGACGAGACCGGTCGTGACCGGGACGGCGACGGTCGCGAGGACGGCCGAGGCGACGGCGAGGGCCGGGAGGAAGGCCAGCACGACGGCCGCGAGGACCACCAGGGCGGCCGTGGCGGCGACCACGAGGGCGACGGGACGAGCCCGCAGGGGCGGGACGGGGGCGGAGGCGACGGCCTGCGCGTCGGGAGACGACGCGGTCGGCGCGACCAGCGCCTCCTGATCGGCTGCGGCCTGGTTGTCCGTCATCGCCTGTTCGTCGGGAGTACCGCCCGAGCCGCCCGGATGGGCGACGAGGGCCTCGGGACCGGTCGACGTGCCGACGACCCCCGGAGGGGTCGAGGCGGCGACCGAGGTGCGCGCGACGTCGAGATCGCTGACGGGTGCGGCGGGTGCGTGGCCCGCCTCGACGACGGGTCGGGGCTCGCGCAGCGCTGCCGGCGTCACGACCGGCAGGACGCCGGTGAACCGGAGGCGCGTGGCCTCGAGCGCGCGGGCCGCCTCGTCGGTGCCGACGCGGGTGATCTCGTCCTCCCACGAGGCGAAACGCGCCGCCTCGACCGTGCGCAGGGCGAGCTGGGCCTGGACGACGGCCATCAGGTCGATCGTCGCGGTGTCTTCCAGGCGCTTCTCGACCAGTCGGGCGAGGACCTCGTCGTCGAGCGTGAGCCGCTCGGGGGGCTGCGGCAGGTCGCCGGGCACCGACACGGCGAGCACCGGCAGCGTGATGGCCGAGGTGTCGACCGAGTGGCGGGCGACGCTCGCGGGGCGGGCCTCGAAGGCGTCGGTGGGCACGACGTCGTCGAGGACGACGTCGGCACGATGCGAGGGGACCGAGACGGGGCGGGGGGCGCGGGGCGACGGCGCCACGGGCGCGGACTCGACCTCGGGCGCCGAATCGAGCGGGTGGGCCCCGATCTGCGGTGTCTCGATCTGATCGTCGAACCGGTCGACGGCGGTCTCGGGTGCGAGGGTCTGGTTCACGGGGTGGTGCTCCTGCTGGTCCGGGCGAGCGGAGGGCTCGGGGACGGTGTCGTCGAGGGGTGCGACGAACGTCACACGGCGCCGGTGGAACGTGACGTCGTCGTCGAGGGGTGCGATGCCCCCGACGCTCGCGGTCTGCACGTTGTCGGCCATGCTCGGATGGTAGGTGACGAACGGTCTCGTGCCGGGGGGACTCGCCGGTCCGACCGGCACATTCCTCGTTCCGGGATGCCCGTCCGAACTTGCGCTGACCGTGACGGCCGACAGGTCAGGAGGTGCGGGTGAGGTGGGCGAGCACCTCGCGCGAGACTCCCCGGGAGCCCAGCCCGAGGTGGCCCGACCGAGGGTGCACGGCGAGCGTCGCGTCCGGCAGGCCGGCCACGGTGCGCACCACGAGGTCGAGGGGGTAGAAACCGTCGGCCCCGCCGGCCACGACGAGCGTCGGCGCCGCGACCGCACCGAGGCGGGCACCCACGTCGAACGAGTCCTCGGCGTCCAGCGTCACGACGAGGTCCTCGTGCCGGTCGCCGACGACGAAGAGGTGTGCCAGGCGCCCGAGGCCCCGGAGGGCCCACGAGGCCGGGACACCGGTGGTCGTCTGACCGCGCATGGCCCCGGCGGCCCGATCCCGGGCAACAGGATCGTGGGTGTGCCCCTCCCCCGGCGGACGAACGGCAGGCCCGCCACGGTGCCCCGCGTCGTCGCGGCCCGACGGGTCACGGTCGGCCCAGTCGTCGGAACCTCGCCGGGGCTTCTCCACCCTCGACGAGGTCGACCAGGATCGACCCGACGAGGGGCGTGAACTTGAACCCGTGTCCGGAGAAGCCCGCCCCCACCACGACGGGGCCGACCCGGTCGAGCACGAAGTCCTCGTCGTCGGTCGTCGTGTACGTGCAGCTGATCGGATCCGCGGTCTCGGCGTCGACGCCGGGCAGCCACTCGCGGGCGTATCGCCGCAGCTGCTCGAGTTGTCCGGGGTCGGGCTCGAACGACCGGCGGTCGGGATGCACGACGGGGCCGGCTCCGTGCCAGCCCGCCTTCACGCCCTCACCCGGCGTGAGCATGCCGTAGACGACGCTCGGCCACCACGACTCGGCGGGCCGACCCGGTTCGGGTCGGTGGTTGAAGCTCGGCCACACGGCCCCGGGGTCGGTCACGGCGAAGTGTGCCGGTTGCTCCTGCGTCACGGTGAGTCGAGGCAGACGGACGAGGCCGCAGACGACGTCCTCGGTCCAGGCGCCCGCCGTCACCACCACGCGCCGGGCGGTGTACTCGGCGTCCGGGGTGACCACGCGCGCGCGCTCGGGGCCCTCCACGTGCAGCCCCGTGACCTTCGTCGACCAGAGCAGCCGCGCCCCGTGGACCGTGGCCGCCCGGGCGAGTGCCGTCAGGGCGTCCGCGGCACGGATGCGACCGCTGCCGGGCACGTGCAACACCTCGGTGTCGAAGCGGATGCCTCGCCACCGCTCCCCCGCCTCGGCGGCGTCGACGAGTTCGCTCGGGACGCCGGCATCGACGTGCAACGCCCTCATACGCCGGAGCATCGACGGGCGACCGTGGTTCACGACCCCCACGAGATCGAGCAACGGCATGCCGGTCTCGTCCGCCAGCGCGTCCCACCGCACCCGCGCCTCCTGCACGAGGGCGACGTAGTCGGCGTCGTCGTAGGCGACGTTGAGGTTGCGGGTCGCGCCGTGGGAGGCGCCCCGATGGTGCCCCTGCTCGAACCGCTCGACGAGCACGACCTCGTGCCCGCGCGCCGCGGCCTGCCACGCGGTCGCGAGGCCCATGGCACCGCCGCCGACGACGACCAGGTCGACGTCGGTGCGGGACGGACGCGGGTGACCGGACGACATCCCCTGAGCATAGGAGGCGCGGTGCGGCCCCGGCCCGCCCCTTCGGCTCGGAGACGCCCGGGGCGCCGCCGTGCCAGCGGCGTGAACGGGGGCGGTCGCGGGGCGCGCCGACCTGCGATGATCGGCGGATGACCTGGCGCAAGCTCCTCAAGGCCTTCCCCACCGTGATCCTGGTGGTCGACATCCTCATCAGGATCGTGTCGGTGGCGGTCGTGCCGCGGAACCGGCGCCCGAGTTCGGCCATGGCCTGGCTGATGGCGATCTTCGTCGCCCCGATCCCGGGCAGCGTGCTCTACGGCCTGCTCGGCAGCACGAAGTTGCCGAAGGACCGACGGGACAAGCAGCGCGAGATCAACTCGCTGATCCTCGAGAACACGCAGGGCCTCGACAACCGCGTGCCGACCGACACCCAGCCGCCATGGTTCGGCACGGTCGTCCAGCTGAACCGCACGCTCGGCGCCATGCCCTTGATCCCGGGCAACACGGCCCGACTGCTGCCGGACTACGCCGGCTCGATCGCGGCCATGACCGAGGCGGTCGACGCGGCCGAGCGGTACGTCCACGTCGAGTTCTACATCTTCACGCGCGACGAGTCGACCTTCCTCTTCTTCGACGCCCTCACGCGGGCCCACGAACGCGGGGTCAAGGTCCGCGTGCTCTACGACCACTGGGCGACCATCCGCAACCCCCAGGGTCGGGTCACGCGCACCTGGCTCCGCGACAACGGCATCCGTTTCGAGGAGATGCTGCCGTTCCATCCCACCAAGGGCATGTGGCGCAGGCCCGACCTGCGCAACCACCGCAAGATCGTCGTCGTCGACGGCGACGTCGCGTTCACCGGGTCGCAGAACATGACCGACCCCAGTTACAACAAGCGCGGCAACATCCGGCGCGGCCTGCAGTGGAAGGACCTCATGGTGCGCGTCGACGGGCCCGCCGCCATCGGCCTCAACGCCCTCTTCATCACCGACTGGTACAGCGAGACCGACGAACTGCCCACCGACGCCGAGGCCGAACCGCTCGTCGAACGCCGCACGGGCGACGACGCCTACGAGTGCCAGGTCGTGCCGAGCGGGCCCGGGTTCGACGGCGAGAACAACCTGCGGCTCTTCAACGCCCTGGTCTACGGTGCGCAGGAACGCCTGATCATCGCGAGCCCCTACTTCGTGCCCGACGACTCGATGCTCTACGCCATCACCACGGCCGCCGAGCGAGGCGTCGACGTGCAGCTGTTCGCCTGCGAGGTCGCCGACCAGTTCCTCGTGTACCACGCCCAGCGGTCGTACTACGAGACGCTGCTGCGGGCCGGCGTCCGCATCTTCCTCTACGAGAAGCCAATCGTCCTGCACTCGAAGCACTTCACGGTCGACGACGACGTGGCGGTGATCGGCTCGAGCAACATGGACATGCGCTCCTTCAGCCTGAACTTCGAGGTGTCGCTCATGGTGCGTGGGGCGGGCTTCGTCGACCAGGTGCGCGAGATCGAGGCGGACTACCGCGAGAAGTCGCACGAGATCACGCTGGCCGGCTGGCTCACGCGGCCCGCTCCCCTGCAGGTGCTCGACAACGTCGCGCGCCTCACGGCGGCGGTGCAGTAGGTCGCCCGCGAACTGATCGACGGCGGGCTCCGCCGGTCCGCCCCGCCGGCGGCGTGTCACGCGCGGGTCAGGCGGGTCAGGCGAAGAGCTTGCCGACCTCGGTCAGCAGCTGCTGCACTCCGAGCACGACGAAGAGCACGGCGCAGATCGTCATGAGCGAGTTGCTGAGCCACCGGCTACGCCACTCGGCGGGCGTGCGCGACGAGTTAAGCAGCCAGAGCAGCGTGATCGCGAGGAAGGGCATGAAGAGGGCCCCGAGCACCCCGTAGAGGACGATCAACCCGATCGGCCGGTCCAGGAAGAGGATCGCCATCGGAGGCACCGTCAGCCAGACGACGAACACGCGGTAGTACAGACCGCCGATGCGGCGACGCGGGTCGTCGGAGTCGAGCCCTCGAAGGGTGCCCACGAAGTCCGCGAACATCAGCGAGACGCCGTTCCACACCCCGAGGATCGACGAGAACGAGGTCGCGAAGAACCCGATCAGGAAGAACCAGGTCATGAACGTGCCGTAGCGCTCGCCGAGGACGGCGGCCAGCTGCACGAGACCGCCCTCGCCGTCGGCCAGGGCGATGCCGCCCGAGTACAGCAGTTCGGCACCGACGACGAGCATGGAGAAGACGAACACGCCGCTGACGACGTAGGCCACGCCGTTGTCGAGCCGCATGACCTTCATCCAGCCCGGGCTGTGCCAGCCCTTCTCGCGCAGCCAGTAGCCGTAGGCCGCCAGGGTGATGGTGCCACCGACTCCGCCGGTCACGCTGAGGGCGACGACGAGCCCGTTCTCGGGGATCGTCGGCACGAGACCGGCCGCGAGTTCGCCGAGGTTGGGCAGCGTGACGATCGCCGAACCGACGACGGTGACGAACATGACGCCCACGAAGAAGGCGATGACCTTCTCGAAGAACGAGTACTTGCCGAACCAGACCATGACACCGCCGAGCACCCCCGCACCGATGGCGAAGACCTTGAGGTCGACGCCCGGGAAGAGCGCCTGCAGGGGCAGGGCCGACGAGCTCATGGCGGCCGCGCCGTAGACGAAACCCCAGACGACGATGTAGACGCCGAAGTACACGCTCGTCCACCGTCCGAGTGATCGCCACCCCTCGAAGATCGTGCGACCGGTCGCGAGCGACCACCGCCCGGCGCCCTCGACGAGCGCGATCTTGATGACGACGCCGACGACGACCGTCCAGGCGAGGGCGTACCCGAACCGGGAGCCCGCCACGAGGGTGGCGACCAGGTCGCCGGCACCGATGCCGGTGGCCGCGACCACCAGCCCCGGGCCGACGATCCGCCACCTCCTGGTCGAGACGGGGGTCGTGAGGTCGGGTGTCCGGAGGACGTCTTCGTCGGCAGGCATGCGCCCCAGTCAACCGGCTCCGAGGCGACGCGACCACCGTCACGCGACGGATGTCGTCGAATCGTGACGTCTCGGCAAGCTCGCAGGAGGCGCCCCTCGCCAGGTCCGGATCGGGAGCGTAGCGTCACCGGGGTGATGCCTCCCTCCGCGAGAACCGTCGGCGACCTCAGGCGCTCGGGCCACGTCCCCAAGCCCCTCCGCACCGAGATCCGTGACAACCTGCTGGACGCCCTCCGCGAGGGCCGAGACCCGTGGCCGGGACTCCACGGCTTCGAGTCGACCGTCATCCCCCAACTCGAACGGGCGCTGATCGCCGGTCACGACATCGTCCTGCTCGGTGAACGCGGCCAGGGCAAGACCCGCCTGCTCCGGACCCTCGCCGGGCTCCTCGACGAGTGGTCCCCCGTCATCGAGGGATCCGAACTCGGCGAGCACCCGTTCGAACCCATCACGAGCGAGAGCCGTCGACGTGCGGCCGAGCTCGGCGACGAGCTGCCCGTCACCTGGCGCGGCCGCGACGAGCGCTACGTCGAGAAGCTCGCGACGCCCGACACGAGCGTCGCCGACCTGATCGGCGACGTCGACCCGATGCGCGTGGCCGAGGGCCGGAGCCTGGGCGACCCCGAGACGATCCACTTCGGGCTGATCCCCCGGGGCCACCGCGGCATCGTGGCCGTCAACGAACTGCCAGACCTCGCCGAACGCATCCAGGTCGCGATGCTGAACGTGATGGAGGAGCGCGACATCCAGATCCGCGGATACGTCCTCCGACTGCCGTTGGACGTGCTCGTCGTCGCCAGCGCCAACCCCGAGGATTACACGAACCGCGGGCGGATCATCACCCCCCTGAAAGACCGCTTCGGTGCCGAGATCCGGACGCACTACCCGACCGAGCTGGCCGACGAGATCGCCGTCGTCCGGCAGGAAGCCGACCTCGTGGCCGAGGTGCCGGACCACCTCGTCGAGATCCTGGCCCGCTTCACGCGTGCCCTGCGCGAATCGCCCTCGGTCGACCAGCGCAGTGGCGTCAGCGCCCGGTTCGCGATCGCCGGGGCCGAGACGATCGCGGCGGCCGCCCTGCACCGCGCCACCCGCCAGGGCGAGAACGAAGCCGTCGCACGTCCGATCGACCTCGAGACGGCCGTCGACGTGCTCGGCGGCAAGATCGAGTTCGAGTCCGGCGAGGAGGACCGGGCCGAGGAGGTCCTCGAACACCTGCTGAGGACGGCCACCGCCGAGACCGTCCGGGCTCACTTCCGGGGGGTGGACTTCGACGCGCTCGTCGACGCGCTCGAGTCGGGCGTCATGGTGACCACCGGTGAGCAGGTGACCGCCCGGGACTTCCTGGCCGGTCTGCCCTCGCTCGGTGAGGACGACCTCTACGACCGGGTGGCCGAGCGACTCGGTGCCACGTCGGACGGCGGGCGTGCCGGGGCGATCGAGTTGGCCCTCGAAGGTCTTTTCTTGTCCCGACGCGTGAGCAAGGAGAGCGGCGACGGTGAAGCGGCCTACGGGTTCTGAGGTGCGACGTGGCTAGGGCGAACCGACGGTTGCACCGGGCCGCGCGCTACCAGAGGTACGCCGACGGCCCCGACCCCCTCGCGCCTCCTGCCGACCTCTCCGAGGCGCTCGACGCCGTCGGTCGCGACGTCATGGCGGGCACGAGCGCCGAGGCCGCACTCCGGGAGTTCCTGCGCCGCGGGGGGAGGGACCAGATCGGTCTCGACGACCTCGCGCGTCAGGTCGCCGAACGCCGCAGGGCCCTGACCCGCGACCACCACCTCGACGGCACGCTGCAGGAGGTCCGCGAGCTGCTGGACCGAGCGCTCCGCTCCGAACGGGCACAGCTCGCCCGCGACGTCGACCTCGACGACGGCGATCGCGCCCTGGCCCAGCTGCAGCTCGACAGCCTCCCGTCGTCCCCGGCCGGTGCCGTCGCCGAGCTGTCTAGCTACCGGTGGCAGAGCGGCGAGGCCCGACAGGCCTACGAGCAGATCAAGGACCTCCTCGGTCGCGAGATGCTCGACCAACGCTTCGCCGGCATGAAGGGCGCCCTCGAGAACGCGACCGACGCCGACCGCGAGGCCGTCGCCGAGATGCTGCGCGACCTGAACGACCTGCTCGACGCCCACGCCCGCGGCGACGACACCCCCGAGCAGTTCGACGACTTCATGGCGAAGCACGGGTCGTCGTTCCCCGAGCGACCGGGCGACGTCGACGAGCTGATCGACGCCCTGGCCGCCCGCGCCGCAGCCGCCCAGCGCCTCCGCAACTCGATGTCGGCCGAGCAACGAACCGAACTCGATGCGTTGGCCCAGCAGGCCTTCGGCTCCCCCGACCTGATGCAGTCGCTCGAACAACTCGACGGCACCCTGCGCTCGTTGCGACCGGGGCAGGACTGGGGCGGCTCCGAGGGCATGGACGGTGAGCAGGGCCTCGGGCTCGGTGACGGTACCGGGGTCTTCCAGGACCTCGCCGACCTCGACGCCCTCGCCGAACAACTGGCCCAGCAGTCCCGCGGGTCGACGCTCGACGACGTCGACGTCGACGCCCTCAGGCGCCAGTTGGGCGAGCAGGCCGCCGTCGACGTCGCCGCGCTGCGACGACTCGAGAAGGCGCTGCGCGACTCGGGAGCCCTCCGACGTCGGGCCGACGGCACGCTTGCGCTCACACCGCGGGCCATGCGTCAGCTCGGCAAGGACCTCCTGCGCGACGTCGCCACCAAGCTGTCCGGACGAGCCGGGAGGCGCGAGCTGCGCTCCGCGGGAGCGCTCGGCGACCGCTCCGGCGCGAGTCGTGAGTGGGCGTTCGGCGACACCGAGCCGTGGGACGTGACGCGGACGATCACCAACGCCGTCACCCGGACCGCGGCCGAGGGGGCCCGGACGGACGCCGGGGTGCGCATCGAGATCGGCGACGTCGAGGTGCACGAGACCGACACCCGGACGCAGGCCTGCGTCGCCCTGCTCGTCGACACGTCGTTCTCGATGGCGATGGAGGACCGCTGGGTTCCGATGAAGCGCACGGCCCTCGCCCTGCACACCCTGATCACGTCGCGCTTCCGAGGCGACGACCTGCAGCTCATCGGCTTCGGTCGCCACGCCGAGGTCATGCCGATCGAGCAGCTCGTCGCCCTGGACGCGAAATGGGACAAGGGCACGAACCTGCACCACGCTCTGCTGCTGGCGAACCGGCACTTCCGCAAGCACCCGACCGCGCAGCCCGTCCTGCTGATCGTCACGGACGGCGAGCCGACCTCGCATCTCGAGCCCGGCGGCGAGGTCTTCTTCGACTACCCGCCGCACCCCGTGACGATCCTGCGGGCGGTGGAGCAGCTCGACGTCGCCCGCCGCCTCGGCGCGCACACGACGTTCTTCCGACTCGGCGACGACCCCGGTCTGGCACGGTTCGTCGACGGCATGGCGCGACGCGTCGACGGTTCCGTCGTCGCTCCCGACCTGGACGAACTCGGTGCGGCGGTGGTCGGGTCGTACGTCAGAACACGGGCCACGGAACCGCCGGCATAGGCCCTCGCGGCTCGGGGAAGACGGGCGAGGCGAGCAGGCCGGCGCAGCGGGCGTCCAACGCCTCGAGCTCGTCGGGTGTGAGGAGTGGGGCCAGCGCGGAGCCCAACGGACCCGAGAGCGCGGACCGTACGCGACCGATCCCGCCGACCTCGTCCGCGGTCAACTCTTCGCCGATCCAGCCCCAGAGCACCGTGCGCAGCTTGTGCTCGGCGTGGAAGGTGAGTCCATGGTCGACGCCATGCCGTCGCCCGTCGGGCAGCGCCAGCACATGGGCGCCCTTGCGGTCGGCGTTGTTGACCACGACGTCGAAGACGGCCATGCGTCGGAGGGCCTCGGTGTCCTCGTGGATCAAGGCCACGGGCCCGTCGTCGCCGTCCCCCTCGAGGACGAGACGCCACCCGTCGTCGGGAAGTTCGTCGACGGGGACGAGGTCGACCGCGTCCAGCTCGGGGTCGACGTCCTGCCAGAGTTGGACCATCCCCTCACCCAGGGGGCCGTCCCGCAGCCAGGTGCGCGGGACGACGTCCCAGCCCAGGACTTCCGAGACGAGGTAGGCAGCCACCTCACGGTCGGCGAGCCGTCCGTCGGGGAAGTCCCAGAGCGGGCGCTCGCCGGCGACGGGCTTGTAGATGACCGACAGGTCGCCGAGGCGGGCCAGGAAGGACGCGTTCGACGCCGTCCGGATGCGGCCCGTGAGCTCGAGTTCGACGTCGTCCCGCGGAACGGGGACGGACCCGGGCACGTCGGCCGGCGCGTCATCAGCCGGCGCCGAGGACATCAGAGATCGCCGGAGAGGACGCAGACGTGACCCTCTGGGTCGATCGGCTGCCCGCAGAAGGGGCAGAGCGGCCGACCGGCGCCGACGATCTCGAGGGTACGTGCCGCGAAGGCCCGCGCCGTGCCGACGGGGATACGGACGACGAGGACCTCGTCGGGCTCGAGCTCGGCACCGTCGACCTCGGCGTCGTCGTCGACCTCGATCAGCGGGAACGCCTCGATCACGACCTGGGCGGTCGAAGGATCCCACCCGAGGCTGAGCGCTCCGGCTCGGAACTCGGGCTCGACGGGTTGGTCGAGGGGCTCGTTGTCGACGAGCTCGACGGGGATGCCGGTCGGCACGCTGACCGGGTTGCCGTCGGCGGCCATCACCCGGTCGAGGATCTCGTCGATCTTCTCGGCGAGGGCGGCCGACTGCATCTTCTCGAGACCGACGCTGGTGACGCGGGCCCCGTCACGGGCCTGGAGGTAGAACGCGCGGGCGCCGGGGCGGCCGACGGTGCCGACGACGACGCGATCCGGCCAGTCGAAGGCATGGACGATGGAGGGCATGCGTCGAGTCTACGAGCGGCCAGACGCGGGCGCTCAGGTCGCGACAGACTGCCGGGCGTCACCGTCGGCACCGGTCGGACCCGCGCCTCCCCCGACGGCCGCGTCGGCTGCCGGAGCGGCCTGCCGCAGCCACGAGAGGTCACCCGAGTCGGTGTTCGTCGCGACGACGTCGGGTCGGTTCGGTCCGTAGCGCACGATCGACACCGAGGCGGGCCCGACGGTGATGCGCTGGAAGAGGTCGAGGTGCATGCCGTAGGCGTCCGCCAGGATCGACTTGATGAGGTCGCCGTGGCTGACGGCGACCCAGACGGCGCCCGGGCCGTGCTCGGCCTCGAACGCCGCGTCGTGTCGACGGACCGCGGCGACCGCTCTCGACTGCATGGTCTGCAGCGACTCGCCGCCGGGGAAGACCGCGGCCGAGGGCTGGTTCTGCACGACCGACCAGAGGGGTTCCCCCGAGAGTTCCTTGAGCGGTCGACCCTGCCAGTCGCCGTAGTCGCATTCGGTGATGCCACGGTCGATCGGCGTCGCCGGCGCGCCCGTCTGGCGGTCGAGGATCGCCCGCGCCGTCTGGCGGCACCGTTCGAGCGGGCTCGACACGACGCCGACGAGCGGCACGACGGCGAGGCGCTCGGCCGTGCGCCGGGCCTGCTCGCGACCGACGTCGTCGAGCCGGACGCCGGCCGTCCGTCCGGCGAGCACGCCGCTCGCGTTGGCGGTGGTGCGTCCGTGCCGGACGAGGAGGAGTGTGGCCATGACCCGAGCCTAGACACCGGGACCGCGACGACCCCGCCGAGGAGGCGCGGACCCGTGGGCCCCCGCGCCGCGCCTCCTCGCCGTCCCCGCGTCGTGGGCGACTAGGCGGACGCCGCCGCGAGGCCCTCGGCCAGCGGCGTGGTCGGCCGGCCGATCAGCGCCCGGAGCTCACCGCTCGTCTCGGCGAGGAGTCCGTCGCGGATGTTGCCGTCGAGGGCGACGACGAAGCCGACCGTGCCCTCGTCGAGGCCGGCGCCGCGCAGGCGCTCGGCGTGCTGGTCGGGCGTGAGCGACTCGTAGCGGACGGGCGTGCCGGTGATGCCCGCGACGGCCCCGGCCAGCTCGTCCCAGTTCCAGGCGTGGTCGCCCGACAGCTCGAAGGTCCGTCCCGCGGTCGAGTCGTCGAGGGCGGCCACCGCCGCGGCCTCGGCGTAGTCGCGCCGGCTAGCGCTCGCGACGCGACCGTCGCCCACGCTCGCGGAGACGACGCCCGACTCGCGAGCCGTGGCGACCTCTCCGGCGTAGTTCTCGGTGTACCAGCCGTTGCGCAGGACGGTCGCGGGCACGCCCGACGCGGCCAGGTGCTCTTCGGTCGCCTTGTGCTCGGGCGCAAGCACGAGGGCCGAGGTCGTGGCCTTCGGGGCGCTGGTGTAGACGACGCGGGCGGCCCCGGCGGCCTTCGCGGCGTCGACGACGGCGGCGTGCTGCGCCACGCGCTGCCCCACGGCGTCGCTCGAGATGAGCACCACCACGTCTCCGGCACCGATGACGGCCGCGGCGGTGTCGGGCCGCGTGTAGTCGAGCTCGGCCGTGCGCACGCCGCGCTCGTCGAGGTCGGTCAGCTTCGCCACGTCGCGCGACGTGGCGACGACGCTCTCGGGGGCGGCTCCTCGGGCGAGCAGGGCCTCGACGACGAGGTGGCCGAGCTGACCGGAGGCGGCGGTGACGATCGTGGACATGGTGTTCCTTTCGGTTGCGTGCCGGAGACAACGACGAGGGCGAGCCCCGTCTTCCCGTTCGGCGGCCTCCCCGCCTCAGCGACCGAACGACCGCCGGAGGGTCCGCACGATCGCGGCCCGCGCCTCCCGGCCCGAGCGCGTCGGCAGCAGCGGGTACGCGTGCACGTCGCCCTGGCCCTCGTGCCACTCGAGGACGACGCCGGCCCGGGCTGCCTTCTCGCGCAGGAGGTGCGCGTCGGGGTTGAGGACGTCCCGCGTGCCCGTGAACACCGTCACCGCTCCCAGCCCCGTCAGGTCACCGAAGAGCGGGCTGACCGTGGGGTGCCGGAGGTCGAGCGAGCCACGCCAGTGCTCGGCGAGCACGCGACCGCCTGGCGTCCCGAGCCACGGGTCGCTGGGTTGCACCTCGGGGATGCGCGGGTTGCTCCAGGTGAGGTCGAGCGCCGGGGCGATCAGCACCGTGTTCGCCAGGACGACACCCGCGTCGCGCAGCGACAGGGCCGCCGAGAGCACGATCTGACCGCCGGCCGAGTCCCCGGCCAGGGCGACGGGGCCGTCGGCCGAGGCGACCAGGTCGACGATGCCGACCCGCGCCTCCTCGGCGGTGCCGAAGGGTACCAGCGGGTAGATCGGCAGGACGACGGTCGCGCCCACCTCGGCGGCGAGCTGCGCGGCGAGATGCCAGTGCTGCGAGACGATCTCGCCCACCCAGCCACCGCCGTGCGCGGAGACGACGGTGCCGTGCGAGGCGCCGTCACGCCGGGTGATCGAGTAGACCGGCCAGCCGCCGCGCTGCGCGACGTCGACGCGGACGTCGTCGCGCAGGGTCGCCGGCGGGCCGAACGGAGCGGGTCGCAGCGCGCGCTGTCGGATGCGCCGCTGGGCGCCCGCGGCGGTGACGAAGGTGCGGTTCGCGTGCGTCGCCCGCAAGAAGACGGGGACGAGCGCGCCGGGCAGGACGAGCCTCGCGGCCAGGGGCACGCGGACCCCCGAGGAGGCGCGGGCGGGTTCACGGGACGGGCTCGGCTTCACGGCCGCGACGCTACTCGCGCCCGGCGTGGTGAGCCCCGAAGCGACCCCGACCCCCGTGGACGGCCCCGACGACGGCACGGGACGTCTCGTCGCCACGGGCGGCGGCCGGGCCCCCGTGCATGTGCGCCTGGTTGAGTGCACCCGAGCGACAGAGCGCACGAAGGGCAGACAGCACATGGGCATCTCGGAGAAGGACTACGACGTCGCCACCCTGGCCGACGTGCGCTTCGCCTACCCCACGTACAGCGCCGTCATCGGCATGGCCGCCCGGGCCGTGCTCGCGACCCGCAGCGAGCGGTAGGAGGCGGTGGTCACGCCTCAGGGGCCGCCGAGCCAGTGGTCGATCCGGTGGTGGTCCGGGCGGAAGCCGTTCTGGACCCCCCACAGCACGGCCTGGGTCCTGCTCGTGGCGCCGATCCGCCGGTAGACCGACCGGATGTACGACTTGACCGTGTTCGGGCTCAGGTAGGTCAGCGCCGCGACCTCGGCGTTGCTCTTGCCCTGGGTGATGAGGGCCAGGATCTCCGACTCCCGGTCGGTGATGCCCTCACGGCGGCCCGGCCAGTCGAGTCCCGGCGCGCTCGGCGTTCGCCCCCGCACCTCGCTGACGACCTGTTCTCCGCGATGGACCGCCTCGAGCGCTTCGACGAGCTCGCGTGCCGCGAGGGTCTTGGACAGGTACCCGTGCACGCCCTGGGCGAGCGCCGACTCGACGAGCTCGGGGTGGAAGTTCCAGGTGTAGACGACCACCTTGCCGGCCGCCGGGTTGGCGACGAGTTCGGCGAGCTCGTGGTGATCGGACTCGGGCTGGGCGAAGGAGTCGTAGAGGACGACGTCGACCCGATCGGACAACGCCGTCGTGGCGTCGATCTCGGCGACGACGATGCGGTCGCGGTACCGATCGAACATGTGGGCGAGACCGGCGAGCACGACGTCGTAGTCATCGACGAGCGCGACGGTGATCGATCGGGGTGGGGCGAGGGGCATGACGACACCATCCCACCCCGAGGGGTGTGCCGCCACACCTCCAGGGGTCGTCTGCTGAGTCATGCGACGCCGCGGCACCGACGGTGCCCGTCGCCCACCTCTCCCGGAAGGAGAACACCATGATCGGTCTCATCATCAGCTTGCTCGTCGTCGGCCTCATCGCAGGGTTCATCGCGCGAGCGGTCGTCCCGGGCCGCCAGAGCCTCTCGATCGCCATGACGATCCTGCTCGGCATCATCGGCTCCTTCGTCGGCGGGTTCCTCGGCTTCCTGTTGTTCCAGCACGACCCGACGGACGGCTTCTTCCAGCCCGCCGGCATCATCGGGTCGATCATCGGCGCGATCGTCGTCCTGGTGATCTGGGTGACCGTCTCGGGCCGCCGCGGCACCGCTCGCCGCTGACCCTCGGTCGCCGCCGGGGTGGCTGTGCCACGGCCGCCCCGGGTCACACCGGTGACGACGGCCCCCTGATCGGCCCCTCGATCGTGCCGGGCGATGCTGCCCGTGGACGAGTTCTTCGTCGTCGACACCTGCCGTCTCAGGGCTGGGCGGCGCCGGGAGGTCTCGCTGCTCGGCTCGTCGGTGATTCCGGACGGTCGGTGGCCCAGTCGACGTGTCCGCCACTCGTGCCGGGGAGCTCTGTCGTCGGGTCACGGTCGGGTTCGGCTTCGGGGTAGAGCCCCCTGCCGGAGGCGGCACTGGCGTACAGTGCCGCGAGCCAGGTCGGGTTGATCTCGACGGAGCGACTGCCGGCGAACTTGAAACGCAGGCCGATGTGCGGCGAGAGCCAGACCGTCGACCGGCCGTCGCCGGTCTCGATGGGTTCCTTCCACGAGAACATGAAGGACTCGTTCTGTCGGAACTTGTTGACGATGACGATCTGGAGGTGTGCGAGTAGGCGGTCCTCGACCTTGAATTCGAGGATGTCGCCGTCGTAGACGATGTATCCCATGGAGCACTCCGTGCGGGATCGGGTCGAAACGGTGCTGGCAGCAGGGTCTGGGCCGCGGGGTGGATGTGCGAATCTCGCGTCGCACCGCGCCAGCCTGCCTGCGTCGCCACGTCCCGTGACCGACTCGCATCCACGACGCGACCGCTCGGCTCTCCTCAGACACCGAGAGTAGACCTGCGGGCGCAGAGGGGCGGCAGGGTCCTCACCCGAAGAGGACCCTGCCACCGGCAGGTCTCACCACACCCGAATGGGGCGGACCGCATGCCTCGAGGACCTGAACCCGCCTCGAGACCCTTCTAGGGTCCGCCCGCGGATCGATCCACACCAGGTATGGACATAAGCCCCGGCAGTCGCTAAGGCGCCGCCGGCGTGGTCACACCCCACCCGACACCTGGGGAGGCTGCCCTCCCGGGCTACTCTGCGACCTGGAACGTATCGCTCGGGCCGGCGCAGCTCGCGGTGTCGTCGCAGTCGCCGACATCCCAGTCGATGACAGCCACGTAGCTCTCGCCGGTCGGGAAGTCGACCGCCAAGGCCAGCGTGGCACGGAAGTATCCGTCGAAGGTCTCCGTCGTGCTGACGGTCGCGATCGGGTCGCCGTCTCCGACGTGTCCCGCCCCGACCCTCCACCCGCCGGACGGCGGAGCTGTCGCGCACGAGTCGTCCGAGGAGATGGTGACGGTCTCACCAGGGGCGGCCTTCGCCGGGCTCACTTCGAGGCGAGGCACACAGGGGCCGTCCCCGGGCGGCGACCCGCCGGAAGCGCACCCCGTCGTTCCTGCCACGAGGAGGAGGGCCAGGGCTGCCACAAGGCGCGGCCTCGGGTTCATGACTCCACGCTAGGCATCCAGGACGATTCCCGCTTGCATGTTCTGATTGCTTGAATATACTGGCGGCATGAATCAGACGGAGATGCGCGAGCCCACCATGCTCGTGCTCACATCGCTCGCCGGCGGACGCAAACACGGGTACGCACTCATCGCCGACGCCGCGGAGCTCTCCGGCGGCCGGGTGCGACTCAAGGTCGGCACCCTTTACGCCGCTCTCGATCGGCTCGCGGAACAGGGCCTGGTCGCCGTGGCGGGCGACGAGGTGGTCGACGGCAGGAACCGTCGCTACTTCGACGTCACCGCTGAAGGCATCGAGGCCCTTCGATCGGCCGCGACTCGACTGGAGGCGAACGCCGCAGCGGCTCGAGCCCGCATCGCCGAATGGCGACCACGAGGGATCGCGGGCCAGGCCCAGCTGAGGAGCGCCTGATGAGCGACGCCGGCTTGGACCTCCGTCACTTGGAAGAACGCTACCGGCGCGTCCTCCGGTGGTACCCGGGACGCTGGCGACGATCGAACGAGGAGGCCATCGTGGGGACTTTGCTCGACGTGGCCGAAGCGGAGGGGCGAGAGCGCCCTCGCCGGGCAGAGATGCTCGACCTCGCCGCGAACGGGCTCGCCGCCCGCGTCACCGCCGTCTTCCCGGCCGAGGCACGAGAGCAGGCCGCGAGCTTCGCCCTGGCCACCGGCGTCGCGTGGTCGCTGGTCTACTTCATCGTGCAGGACTGGATGCCATGGAACCCGCGGGCACAGGCCTCCTCGCTCGACCCCTTCGGCCCCTTCGCCAGCGCCGGCGTCCTCGTGACAGCACTCTGGGTCTCGTCGGCCGTCCTCGTCCTGATGAACCGGAGCACGGCCGCCCGCGTCAGCACGCTGGGAGCGTCGCTCCTCGCCGTCGTGCTGATTGCGTCGCAGACGGGCAGCTCGCCCGACTACGTCGTGGTCCACCCGAGTCCCGATCGCGTCACGTTCGTTCTCCTCGCCGGTCTCGGCATCATCGCCGCCGCAGGGACGCAGCGCCGGAACAGAACGACCGCCGCCGCCTCGGCGGCCTGGTTCGTCACCCTCGCGGGGGCGCTGCTGGTCATGCACCGGGTGGACCGGGTGTCGGTGCCGTCGGCCGAGGGACTCCCGAGCTGGTACGACTTCTTCAACCGGTATCTGTGGGCCGGTGGACTGCTCTCTCCGGGCGTGACCGGCATCCTGATCGTCATCGCACTCTCCGCTGCCGTCGGTGCTCGACTGGCAGGCCACCGCCTCGGGGGAACGATCGTCCTGTCGGTCGCTCCCTGGATGGCGAGCGTCCTGACGAACTGGGCGGTCTCCCTCGGTGGAGACCCGTCGACCCTCGGCATGGCGACGTTCTCGGTCGTCGTCTGGGTCGCCTTGTCGATCGCGGCACTCGCGTCGCCCCGTCGCACCACGCCGGAAGAGCGAGCTCATGGCGCGCCGGGTACGGCCTGACGACGTCGACCTGCCGCCCAGCAGATCCGTCGACGACGACCCGTGGTCCGAGACGCGGAGGCGACAGACCGCCGAGTCTCGAGGACAAGGGGCTCCAGGCCTACAGGCGCCCCGTCCTTCCACTCCGACTCGGCCTGGTCGACAACCCGCTGCCCACTGAGGGGCGCTTCGACCGTGTGGTCATGCTTCTCCCCGCTCGACCACCGAGGTGGTCGTCGATGCGAGCCGACGTCGTCGTGCGGCTCGGAGTGCGACGGCACCGGCGAGAACCGATGCCAGGGCGGCCAGGGCGAGCGCCGTGGTCGAGGCCGAGCCGGTGAAGGCGAGACCCGTGGAGGCGGTGGTGGCAGAGGCCGGGACGGTGCCGGTCCCGCTGACGGGCACCGCGCCTCCTGCACCGGACCCCGGACCTGCGGCCGGTCCGTCACCGCCGCCGGGCGTTCCGGGCGCGCCCGGATCGACAGGCAGGACCGCGGCAGGGTCGACCGTCGTGACGACGTCGTCCACGAGCAGCTCGCCTGCGCCGTCGCCGCCGAGGTAGAAGGCGAGCTGCGTCACGCTCGACGGGTCGAGGGCGGCGTCGCCCGCCCAGGCGGGCGGCGCGAACGCGCTGAAGGGCACGTCGATCTGCTGCCAGCCCTCCCCCTCGACCGCGAGGGTGGTCTCGAAGTACGACCCTCCGGCCACGATCTGCACGGTGACGTCGACTCCGGCCGGGGCACGCAGCGAGAGCGAGAGGCCGGTGTAGCCCCACCAGTCCTGCGCCTCGGCGAGGGTGCGGACGACGCCCGCGTAGCCGGGGCCGGCGAGGTCGTAGGCGAACTGCCCCGCCTGCGAGCCCGTGGACGGGTTCTCGCCGAGGGTCGGCGTGACGGCTCCCCCACCCGTGTTGCGCACGTAGGTGCTGGCGACGGCGGCGTCGTCGGCGTACTCCTCGAAGTCCTCCACCACGAGCGCCTCCGTCGGGAGCGGCCGCGTGGCGAAGGACGCCGTCGTGGGCACCGACGTCGTGGTGCCGACACCGTTCACGGCCTCGACCGACCACCGGTAGGTCGTGCCGGGCACGAGCGTGACGTCGGGCCGGTACGACGTGCCGGTCAGACCGTCGGCCGAGGCCGCGACCGTGCCCTCGGGGTCCGTGAGCGCGAAGCGGTAGTAAGCGGCGTCCGCCGCGGCCGTCCACGCGAAGTCCGGTGTCGAGGTGGTGCCCGTCGTCTGGTCGAGGGGCGCCTGGAGCGAGAACGCCCCGGGCGCCGTGGTGGGGTCGACGGCCGCGGACCGCAGGGTGGCCCGCGTGAGGTGCGCGTCCCCGCTCAGCACGATGCGGACGTGGTCGCCGACGAGGCCGTCGGCCACGGCCGATCCATCGTCGGTGACGACCGTGGCGGCGGGCACCCAGCTACTGCCGTCCACGCTGGTCTCGACGCGGGCGGCGGCCGGCTCGTCGACCTGGAACTCGGCACGGGTGAGCCCGGCACGTTGCCAGGCCACCGTGCCGGATGCACCGTCCGTCGCGATCACGGAGCCTCCGTCGGGGTCGGCCGCGACCGTCACGCCGTCGTGTGCGGACGAGAGGCGCCAGTCCTGCACGGGGTCCACGAGCACGTCGCCACCGTCCGGGTGGACGACGTCGGACGCGGGTCCGGTCGTCCCCGTGCCGTCGAGCGCCCGCACCCGGTAGGAGGCGCCGGCCGGGGACTCGATGTCGGTGACGGTCCCGGCCGACGCGCCCAGCGCCTCCTCGGTGACGGTCGTCCACGGCTGGTCGGCGACCTGTCGCTCGACGACGTAGCCGGTGGCGCCTGCCGTCCCGCGCCAGGTGATGGTCGAGATGCCCTGGGCTCGCTGCACGCTCGTCACGAGCGGAGCCTCGAGAGGCAGTGCGGGCAACACGACGCCGATGTCGCGGGCGTACTGGCGGATCGCCTCGGCCCGGGACTCTTCGGACGGCGTCCCTCCGGGCAGGTGGAAGGTGAAGCCGTCGTCGTGGGGCACGAGGCCGGCTCGGTCGTCGTGACCGAACAGCGACCAGGCGAACATCCCGGAGACGGCCTGGTCCTGGGCGAGCGGGCTCAACAGCGTGGGCGTCGCCGCCGTCGAGGCGTACTCGCCGGCGATGTAGACCTTCCCGGCGGCGGTGACGGTCGCGGCATCGGCTGAGACGCGGGCGGCCGTCGGCGGGTAGTAGTGGACGTCGACGATGTCGAGCGCGGTCGCCGCGAGGGTGTCGGGGTCGATGTCGAACCGTCGGCCGGCGGCGACGAGCTGCGACGGGGCCTGCCGCTTGATGTGGGCGACCTGTTCGTCGATCCACGGGAGGGTCATGCCCTCGAGTTCGTTGCCGAGTTCCCAGGCCATGATGGTCGGGTCCTCGGCGTAGGGGACGCCGGTCAGCGCGTTGGTGCGCCCGACGACGTGGTCGACGTAGTCCTGGTAGGCGTCGATGGCCCTCGGGTCGGTGTAGAAGTCCGCGGACTCGAGGCCCAGGGGCGTCGTGAAGTCGCGGTGGCCGCCGTGGTAGTACTCCCACTCGTCGGTGAGCGGCAGGATCAGCCGGATGCCGAGCGATCCGGCGTACGCGACGGCGAAGTCGATCGTGGCGAAGGCGTCGTCGTCGTACTCGCCCAGGCTCGGCATCAGCGCCAGCGTGTTCGCGTCGTCCTGTGCCGTGGAGGTGCCCATGTGCGAGCGGACGACGGTGATGCCGGCGCGGTGGGCCGAGTCGAGGGTGTCCTTGATCCGGAAGAAAGTCGGGTAGTCGACCCCTCCGACGTTCTCGTCGAGGCCGAGCCAGTAGATGTTGGCCCCGCTGGCCCGGAAGGTCTCGCCCCCGAGTCGGAGGCGCGACGCGTCCCGGGTGACGAACTCGGTGTTCTGGGTCGTCCAGTCGGCGCGGGGCGCGGCGGACGCGGTCTCCGCCTGGTGTGGTGTCAGGGGTGCGAGCGAGCCGAGCAGGACGCCCGTGGCGACCACGGCGCACACTCGGATCGACCTCGTCCGTACCGGTCTCGGGGTCGTGCGGGACAGATGGTCGTGGTCGTGGTCGTGGTCGTTGGTAGCGGTCGGTGTCGTCATCGGTGCTCAGGCTCCTTCGGCCGTGCGGTGATCAGGGCGCCCGGTCGGGCCGCCCGGTGTCAGGTGGTGCCGACCAGCCGCCGTGTGCCGACCGTGTTCGGGTCGACCATGTCGGGGCGGTGGACGAATGCGGCGGCTCCTAGCAAGGGAGCGGCGGCTCGGCGCAGATCGAAGCCGGCGAGGGCGGGCAGGTTCTTCGGGCTCACCGTGCCCGCGACGAGATCGACGGGGCCGGCCGACCCGATGCCGGCACCCGGCAGCTCGCCGCCGGCCGGGAGGGCGGCCAGGGCGAGCCTCGACATCGTCAGGCCCAGTCGACGACGAGCTGGTTCGACGTGCGCAGCACGCTCGCCGAGGTCAGCTGGTCGGGGCTGAGGTCGGCCTCGGTGGTCACGCGGAACGTCACGGACTCCCCGGGCAGCAGGGTGACCATCATGTCGTCGACGACGGCGTGCACGTCGACCTTGTCGACGAGCAGCGTCACGTCGCGAGCCAAGGAGGCGCTGGTCACCACGACGTCGTAGCCGCCGTCGACCGCGGTGACGGTCGTCGTCAGCTCGGCGGCGGTCAGGGCCGAGTCGCGCTGTTCGACCGGGAACCACAGTCCTCGCTCGGCGCCGACCGTGGCGACGATCAGCTCGCGGGCCGGGTCGCCGAAGGCGGTGATCTCGGCGGGGATCGCGACCGTGGTGGTGGTGCGGGCGTCGAGCACCAGGTCGACCGTCGCGGAGGCGAGCACCTCGCCCTCGTACGAGAGCCTTTGGAGGGCGACCTGCGCCTCCCACGCCTCGGGCGAGTCGTTCGAGACGGCGGCGACGAGGTCGTCTCCGCGCGGCTGGATCGTGACGAGGCGGTCGGCGTAGACGTGCTTGAGGGCGTAGAGCAGCGGCTTGGCGCGGCCGTAGCCGTCGACGGCGGCCCACGAGGTGACGGGCCAGCAGTCGTTCAGCTGCCAGACGATGGAGCCCATGGTGGTGGGGCTCCACGACCGCCAGTGCTCGATGGCGAAGGCGACGGCGTTCGCCTGGTTCAGCGACATGGCCCAGTGCCAGTCCTCGGTGTCGTCGGGCAGCGGGAGGTGCGCGACGAGGCCGTCGGTCAGCTTGTCGTTGCCGTCGGTCGCCTTCTGGTGCCAGATCATGCCGGGCGACTCGGGCGTCAGGGGCGAGTCGGAGATCGACTGCTGGATGGTGGACCATGTCGCGGGGCCCTGCCAGCCGAACTCGGCGACGAAGCGGGGGACGGTGTCGCGGTAGTGCGGGTAGTCGACGCGGTTCCACAGCTCCCAGAGGTGCACCGAGCCGTGCTCGATCTCGTTCGCCGGGCGTTCGGGGTCGCCCGACCAGGGGCTGCCCGGCGTGTAGGACCGCTCGGGGTCGAGCTCGGCGACGAGGCGCGGCAGCAGGTCGAGGTAGTAGCCGAGGCCCCAGGTGCGACCCTGGAGGCGCTTCTCCCAGCCCCACTCCTCGAAGCCCCAGATGTTCTCGTTGTTGCCGTTCCAGAGCACGAGGCTCGGGTGGGACATCAGGCGCGTCACGTTGTCGCGGACCTCGGCCTCGACCTCGCTGCGGAGCGGTTCCTCCTCGGCGTAAGAGGCGCAGGCGAAGAGGAAGTCCTGCCAGGTCATGATGCCGCGTTCGTCGCACAGCTCGTAGAAGTCGTCGGACTCGTAGTAGCCGCCGCCCCAGACGCGCAGCAGGTTCATGTTCGCGAACTCGGCCTGGTCGAGGCGGGCGGCGACACGGTCGCGGGTGACGCGGGTGACGAAAGCGTCGTCGGGGATCCAGTTCGCGCCCCTGGTCCAGACGGGCTGCCCGTTGACGACGACCCGGAAGCTGGTGCCCTCGGAGTCGGGCTCGAGCTCGACGACGACCGTGCGGAAGCCGATGCGAGTCGACCAGGCGGCGGCGGGCCGGTCGTCGACGACGAGGTCGACGGCGAGGTCGTAGAGGACGGCGTCGCCGTGGCCGCGGGGCCACCAGAGTGCCACGTCGGCGACGTCGAGGTCGACGACGGCCTCGGTCGCCCCCGGGGCGACGTCGACGCCGGCCGTGGCTGCCTCGACTCCGTCTGGGCTCGTCACGGAGCCGGAGACGATCACCGCGGCGTCGGAGCCGGCCGCCCTCTCGAGCGTGACGTGGGCGCGGACGTGACCCGCGCCTCCGTCGGTCGTCACGACGGGGCGGACGCTCTCGACGCGGGCGCCCGACCAGGAGTGCAGGGTGACGGGCTTGACGATGCCCGAGGAGGCGGCGTCGAGGCCCCAGTCCCAGCCGAAGTTGCAGGCCGCCTTGCGGATGGCGTTGAAGGGGTGGAAGTAGGTGTGCGGCCGGTAGCCGATGTCGAGGCTGGCCTGGTCGGCGTAGGCGACGGGCGAGGCGAAGTGGACGACGAGGTCGTTGTCGCCGTCGACGAGCGCCCCGTCGGCCGGGAGGCGGTAGGTGCGGTGCTGGTTGACGGTGCGTGCCAGCTCGGTGCCGTTGAGGGTGACCGTGGCGACGGTGTCGAGGCCCTCGAAGACGAGGTCGTGGCGGTCGTGGCCGTCGGGGCTCCACGCGAACGTGGTGCGGTACTCCCAGTCGCTCTCGCCGATCCAGGTGACCTTCTGCTCGTTCCGATCGAGGTAGGGGTCGGGGATGAGGCCGGCGGCGAGGAGGTCGGTGTGGACGAGGCCGGGCACCGTCGCGGGGACGCTCGCGGCGACGATCTCGGCGGGCACCGGACCGCGGGTCGAGCGGACGGACCAGCCGTCGTGCAGCGGGCGGCGGGTCTCGGTGGCGGTGGTGGGGAGGATGGTGGTCACTTGGTGGCTCCTGCCGTGAGGCCGTTGTAGATGTATCGCTGGAGGAAGAGGAAGGCGATGAGGGTGGGGACGATCACGAGCAGCGTCCCGGCCGCGATGACCTCCCATTGCGCGCCGAAGGGGCCCATGAAGCGGAATAGCGAGGTCGAGATGACGCCGAGGTCCTGCGAGGGCATGTAGAGGAACGGGATGTAGAACTCGTTGTAGACCGCGATGCCCTTGATGATCACCACCGTCGCGATCGCCGGCTTGAGCAGCGGCAGGACGATCCGCCAGTAGACGGTGAAGCGGCTCGCGCCGTCGAGCATCGCGGCCTCGTCGAGCGAGACGGGGATCGACTGCATGAACTGCAGGAAGATGTAGATCGCGACGATGTCGGTCCCCATGAAGAGGAGGATCGCCGCGCCCCGGGTGTTGAAGAGGTCGAGGGCGCTGATCACCTGGAAGGTCGCGACCTGCGTCGTGACCGACGGCACGAGGGTCGCGAGCAGGAACCCCCCGAGCACGAGCTTCCGGCCGCGGAAGCGGAACCGGTCGATGGCGTAGGCGGCCATCGTGCCGATCAGGATGGTCCCGACGACGGACACGACGAGGATGATCCCCGTGTTGACGAAGCCCGTCAGCATGCCGCCCTGGGTGAAGGCGGTGACGAAGTTGTCGAGGTTGAGCCAGTTGCCGGGCGGGGTGAGCGGGGTCGTGGTCCGGTACTCCTCGTCCGTCTTGAACGCGAGCATGACGATGGTGACGAGCGGGACGAGGGCCGCGAGGCACGCGAGCACGAGGCTGACGTACTTCACGGTCGTCCCGGTGCGGGCGAGCGTGCGCGAACGGTTCAGCGACGCGGTGGTGGTCACGAGGCGTCCTCCTTCTTCTCGTCGGGGAACAGCAGCCGCTGCACCGCCGTGATGACGAGCACGATGACGAGCAGGACCACGGCCATGGCGGAGGCGAGGCCCACCTTGGAGAAGCGGAACGCGGTGTCGACGGTCTGGATGACGAACGTCTCCGACCCGTTGGCGCCTCCGGTCATGATGTACGGCATCTCGAACGCCGAGAGGGCACCGGCGATCGCGAGGATGAACGACAGGCCGAGGATTCGCCGGATGCTGGGCACGATGATGTAGAGGAACTTGTGCCACGACGTCGCGCCGTCGAGGTCGGCCGCCTCGTACTGCTCGGACGGGACCGACTGGATCGCGCCCAGGAAGAGCACGAAGTTCAGGCCCATGTAGCGCCAGACGCTCGTCGCGGCGAGCGAGGTGTTGACGACGCCGGGGTCGCCGAGCCACTGCGGGGTGTTCTCGACGCCGACGAGGGCGGCGAGGGCGTCGAGGGTGCCGCCGGGGCGGAAGAAGTAGAGGAAGACGAGGCCGATCGCGACCCCGTTGATGAGGTACGGGAAGAAGATGATGCCCTTGAACAGGTTCGAGAAGCGGGTCTTGAAGCTGAGGAGGGTCGCGAAGTACAGGGCCAGGACGAGCTGGGCGATGGCGCCGGCCAGGTAGAAGAGGCTGACGAAGAAGACCTGGAAGATCTCGGGCCGGGTGAAGATCTCGACGAAGTTCTCGGGGCCGACGAACTCCTTGACCGGCGACAGGCCGTCCCAGTCGGTGACGCTGTACCAGAGCAGGTTCGCGACCGGCACGTAGGTCAGGACGATGAGGAACGCCAGCGGCACGACGAGGAAGAGCCACGGGGTGACGCGCAGGCCGCGACGGCCCACGCGCCCGGCCGGGCCGGCGCCGGGGCGGGTGCCCCGGCGCCGGCCGTCGTCGGTGACGGTCGCCGCGACCTCGGGAGGCGAGGCGAGCTGGGTCATTCGGAGACCTTCTCCTGCGCTGCGGCCCAGCGGTCGTTGAGGTCGGAGAAGAACGAGTCCTCGTCGCCGTCGGCGGCGCCACGGGCGGTGTCGATCAACTTCTGGCGGTAGGCGTTGCCGAAGATGTCGATCTCCGCCTCGTTGGCGATGTCCGTGAGCAGCGCCTCCTTGCCGACAGGGTCCGGGGCCAGCTCGAGGTACTGGACGTCGAGGGCAGTGAAGTCCGAGAGGGTGTCGGGCTCGGGGTCGCTCATGACGGGGCTGATGGCTCCCTGGCTCTCGGCGTAGCCGGACTCGTTCGTGAACCACTCGACCCAGGCCTTCGCGGTCGCCTTGTTGTCGCTGTTCTTGCTGACGCCGAGGACCTTGTCGCTGGCCGTCACCGAGGTGAACCGGCCGTCCACCTGCCAGGGCATCGGCCAGAAGCCGATGTCGTCGCGGGAGGCGCCAGCGGCCTCGGCGGCGTCCTGCATCTGGCTGACGGCCCAGGAGCCGAGGACCATCGAGCCGATCTTGCCCTGAGCGAGGAGGTTCTTGGACTCCTCCCAGTTGGTCGTGGTCGGGTCGGCTTCGCTGAGGCCGGCCTCGACGGTCTGGAAGAGCAGGTCGTCGATCTTGTACTGGTCGGTGCCCTCGGTCCAGGGCGCGTCGTCCTCGGCCATCTCCATGCGGACGTCAGGGCCCTGGGTGGCACCGAGGTTGCCCTCGATGGTCGCCAGCGGCCAGCCGTCGGCGTAGTTCGTGTAGTAGGGGTCGGCGTCGGTCTTGTCGCGGATCGCCTGCAGGTCGGTGAGGTACTCCTCCTGCGTGGTCGGGGCCTCGGTGACGCCCGCGTCGGCCCAGACCTTCTTGTTGACGACCATGCCCATGGCCGAGCCGAAGGTCGAGATGCCGTAGACCTGTCCGTCGTAGGCGCCCGCGTCGACGAAGCGGTACTTCTCGCTCATCTCGTCGACCGTGCCGAGGGGCTCGAAGAAGCTCGCGTACTGGTCCTTCGTGACGTTCGAGCTGGGGATGAGCAGCGCGTCGCCGTAGTCCTTCGAGTTCAGGCGGATCTTGACGTCGCCCTCGTAGTCGGTCAGCGCCTCGAAGGTCACGCTCGTGCCCGGGTACTTGTCCTCGAACGTCTTCGCGTAGTCGGCGAAGGTCGTGTCGACGAGGTCGGTGCGGTTGGTGAGCACGGTGATCTCACCCGAGGGATCGCCGTCGTCGTTGGACGCCGACGAGCAGCCGCTGAGACCGATCGCGGTCAGCGAGACCATCGCCATGCCCATGAGTGCTGTCTTCTTCATGCGTGCGAACTCCTTCGTTCGTGGGTGCCGGCGAGGTGCCTCGGCCGTTCCGTCCGACCGGTCTCGGCGGGTGCGAGCTGGTCAGGTGCCTCAGCTTCGCCCGCCACACCAAGTCGTGTCAAGACTTTGATTATTAATTTATGCACTGCCGACTGACAAAGATCGACGAAGGGAACGACAAGACGCTCGTCCTCGAGACGTCAGTGGACGGGCGGGCCGGTCGTCGCTCGGGGCACGAAGACGATGGGCGGTGCCTCGAGGGTGGGCGGCCTCTCACCGTCGAGCACGGCCAACACCGTCTCGCCCACCATCTCGCCGATGCGCTGGACGTCGTGGCTGAGGGCGGAGAGCGCCGGCTCGGAGAGCTGGCACTGGGCCGAGTCGTCCCACGCGACGATCGAGAGGTCACCGGGCACGTTCAGACCGAGGCGTCGAGCCTCGGCGAGCCCGCCCAGCGCCATCAGATCGTTGTCGAAGACCACCGCGGTCGGACCAGCCGGGGCGCCCTCGACGGCCTGGTCGTCAGAGTCGACCGGCCCGTCGAGCAGTGCCGCGAGGGCTCGCTCGCCCGACTCGAACGAGTAGTCGCCCGTCACCGTCGCCGCGGTCAGCCCGCGATCGTCGCAGACCGACACGAAGGTGTCCCGGCGAGCGACTGAGTGGGCGAGGCGCAGCGGTCCGCTGACGTGGGCGAGGCGGACGTGACCCAGCGACGCCAACGCCTCCACCGCCTCCTGGACGGCGACGTCGTCGTTCGTCCAGACGGCGGGGAGCCCGTTCGAGATCGTCGGCGACGACACCGAGATCGCGGGCAATCCCAGCTCGGAGACCAGGGACACCCGGGGGTCGTCCACGCTGAGGTCGACGAGGACCACGGCGTCCACGACGCCCTCGGCCGACCACCGTCGGCACAACTCGAGTTCGGCGTCCCGATCGGGAAGGACCCGCAGCAGGACCGCGTGCCCCCGCGGTCGCACGACACGGTCGAGGCCCGCGGTGAGCTCGTGGAAGTACGGCTCGGCCCCGTAGATCTCGCTGGGACGCACCAGCGTCAGGCCGATGGGCCGCGGGAGGCGCGACGAACGGTCGCTCTCGGTCAGGGTCGCGTCTCGCATCGCCTCGTCCTCCTCGGCCCGGATCACGGTGCCGTGCGCTGTCTCGTGACCGCTATCGTGTCATCGACGCGGGCCGGAACGAGACCAGGGCACGCCCGAGGTGGGGAGGACGACGTGGCCAGACCCGAATCCTCCGCGTCCGGGCCGGGCAGTCGCGCACTCGTCGTCGACGTCATCCGCTCGTCCGGCCCGATCAGCAGGGTGGAGCTGACCGCGACGACCGGCCTCACCCAGCCGAGCATCTCGAACATCGTCCGCAAGCTGCTCGCCGAGGGCATCGTCCGCGAGGGCGGACGCGTCGCCTCCGGCGGCGGCAAGCCGCGCACCCTCGTCGAGATCAATCCGGGCGCCCTCTACGCGGTGGGTGTCCAGCTCGGTTTCGAGTCGATGACCTTCGTGGCGACGGGTGCGGGAGGGGGGATCGTCGCCCGGCAGCTCGTCGACGGCGCGTCGCTCGACTCGCCGGACGACGTGACCGATCGCCTCGTGGCACAGTTCGACGCCTTCGTCGACGCAGCCGGTATCTCGCGAGCGTCGATCGCGGGTGTCGCCGTGGTCGCACCCGGCCCGCTCTCGGCCGACCACGGTGCCATCCTCCGCTCCCCGACGCTCCGGAGGTGGGAGGGTTTCTCGCTCCGTGACCGGCTGTCGGAACGCCTCGACGTGCCCGTCCTCATCGACAACGACGCCGCAGCCGCAGCCGTGGGCGAGTTCTGGACGCGTCGTGTCCCCCGGACCGAGACCTTCGCCGGCATCTACATGGGCACGGGCCTGGGTGCGGGCATCATCATCGACGGGGCCCTCTACCGCGGTGCGAGCTCGAACGCCGGCGAGCTCGGGCACATGTCCGTCGACCTCGACGGCGAGCCCTGTTTCTGTGGCAACCGAGGATGCGTGGAACGCTATGCGGCGCCTGCCGCCGTCCTGCTCCGGGCACGCGAGAAGTCAGGGCGCCTGACCGGCCTCGGACTCGCCTTCGAGGAGCACACCGTGGCCCAGGACTTCGACCGTCTGGCTCGCGCTGCCGTGGGCGGGCACCCTGTCGCCGAGAGCTTGATCGCCACGTCCGCGCGCTATCTCGCCGCCGCCGTCGTGTCGTTCGTCAACGTGCTCGACGTCGACCGGCTCGTGCTCGCCGGTCCGAGCATCGCGGTCGCGGGTTCCGTGTACGCCCGAGCCGTCCGAGAACGTCTCATGGAGAGCGCCTTCGCCCGGCAATCCCATGACGTCCGCGTCGAGTTGGCCACGAACCCGAGAGACTCCGCCGCGATCGGAGCAGCAGCCCTGGTCTTGCAGAGTTCGGTCTCTCCGGGACACGGCCCGCGGCTCGTCCAGCCGACCTGACCCGGCGCGCGACCGGCCGTCGGGCACGTCGTGGGCCCTACCGGGCTCGAACCGATGACATCCACGGTGTAAACGTGGCGCTCTACCAACTGAGCTAAAGGCCCTCGCGCCGGTGCGAGCCGGGCGAGCGACTCCAGGCTAGCGGGTGCGCGAGCCGACCCGCGCCTCCCGAGGGTTGCCCCGGTCGTCAGACCGTGACGGGGACGAGCAGGTCGAGGGCGGCCCGGTAGTCGGCGAGCGAACGCTCCTGACCGGGCTCGGTGCCGAAGTGCTCGCGAATGACGCCGTCGACGTCGATCAGGAACGTGGTGCGCGTCGCGAAGCCTTTGTTCTCGAGGAAGACTCCGTACTCCTTCGAGACCTCGCCGTGGGGCCAGAAGTCGGCCAGCAGGGTGAAGTCGTAGCCCTTCTCCTCGGCGAACGCGCGCAACGTCGCCTTCGAGTCGACCGAGACGACCAGCAGCTCGACGCGGTGGTCCTGGAACATCGCGAGGTTGTCGCGCAGCGTGCAGAGCTCTTTCGTGCAGGTGCTGCTGAACGCCAGGGGGAAGAACACCAGGGCCACGGGCTTGACGCCCCGGAAGTCGCTCAACCGCACTCGCTCGCCGAACTGGTTCGGCAGGTCGAAGTCGGGAGCCTGGATGGCGTTCTCCAGAGCCATGGGTGCGTTCCTTTCGCGTCGACCCGGGCGGTCGGCGACTGACACGATCGCCGATCCTACGCCTCACGCGTCGGATTTCAAGCGGCGGCGTCGCCGAGCGTTCCCAGCGCGTGCCGAGCCTGCGTCGGCCGGGGCAACTAGAGTGGTCGGGTCAGGCGGAGTACGTCTCGGAACCCGGGCACGACGGGCCTGACATCTGTTTGTCCACTCCACGCGGTGGCCTTCCAAGAGGAGGCCGCTCCACACAGATGATTGAGGTCAAGGGTGACGGTTAACGATCAGGACCCGTACACGGTCGACAAGGCCGATCGCGATCCCGAAGAGACCGCGGAGTGGCGCGAGTCGCTCGACGCTCTCGTGAAGGCGCAGGGTCACGAACGTGCCCGCGAGATCATGAAGAGCCTGCTCACCCGGTCGAGTGAGCTGCACCTGGGCGTGCCGATGGTCCCCAAGACGGATTACGTCAACACCATCGCCCCCGAGGACGAGCCCGAGTTCCCGGGCGACGAAGAACTCGAACGTCGCTACCGCAAGTGGGTCCGCTGGAACGCCGCGATCACGGTGCACCGCGCCCAGCGTCCCGGCATCTCGGTGGGCGGGCACATCTCGACCTACGCGTCGTCGGCCGCACTCTACGAGGTCGGCAACAACCACTTCTTCCGCGGTCAGGACCACTCCGGCGGTGGTGACCAGGTGTTCTTCCAGGGCCACGCCTCCCCCGGCATGTACGCCCGCGCCTATCTCGAGGGGCGTCTCGGCACCGACCAACTCGACGGCTTCCGTCAAGAGAAGTCCCACGCGTCGGGCGGGCTCAGCTCGTACCCGCACCCTCGCCTCATGCCCGAGTTCTGGCAGTTCCCGACCGTGTCGATGGGTCTCGGGCCGATCAACGCCATCTACCAGGCACAGGTCGCGAAGTACCTTACCAACCGGGGCATCAAGGACGCCAGCGACCAGCAGGTCTGGGCGTTCCTCGGCGACGGCGAGATGGACGAGGTCGAGAGCCGCGGTCAGCTGCAGGTGGCGGCCAACGAAGGCCTCGACAACCTCAACTTCATCGTCAACTGCAACCTCCAGCGCCTCGACGGCCCCGTCCGCGGCAACGGCAAGATCATCCAAGAACTCGAGTCGTTCTTCCGCGGCGCCGGCTGGAACGTCATCAAGGTCGTCTGGGGTCGCGAGTGGGACAGCCTGCTCGCCAACGACTCGAGCGGTGCGCTGCTCAACCTGATGAACACCACGCCCGACGGCGACTTCCAGACCTACAAGGCCGAGAGCGGCGGCTACGTCCGCGACAACTTCTTCGGCCGCGACCCCCGCGCCCTCGAACTCGTCGCGGACTACTCGGACGACGACATCTGGAACCTCAAACGCGGTGGCCACGACTACCGCAAGGTCTACGCCGCGTTCAAGGCCGCGACCGAGCACAAAGGCCAGCCCACGGTCATCCTGGCGAAGACGGTCAAGGGCTATGGCCTCGGCCCGTCGTTCGAGGGCCGCAACGCGACCCACCAGATGAAGAAGCTCACGCTCGACAATCTCAAGCAGTTCCGTGACGAGCTCCGCATCCCGATCAGCGACGCCCAGCTCGACGAGAACCCGTACCTGCCGCCGTATTACCACCCCGGCCAGGACGACGACGCGATCCAGTACATGCAAGAGCGTCGTCGCGCGCTCGGCGGCTACGTCCCCGAACGTCGCACCAAGTACACGCAGATCGCCGTGCCCGAGGCGAAGACCTACGACGTCGTCAAGAAGGGATCGGGCAAACAGGAGGTCGCCACGACGATGGCCTTCGCGCGCCTACTGAAAGACCTGCTGCGCTCGCCCGACTTCGGGCACCGCATCGTGCCGATCATCCCCGACGAGGCCCGGACCTTCGGCATGGACGCCTACTTCCCGACGTCCAAGATCTACAACCCCAACGGCCAGCACTACACGTCGGTCGACCGCGAACTGCTGCTCGCCTACAAAGAGAGCCCGCAGGGTCAGATCATCCACGTCGGCATCAACGAGGCCGGTGCGTTCGCGGCCTTCACCGCCGTCGGCACCTCGTATTCGACTCAGGGCGAGCCGCTCATCCCGGTCTACGTCTTCTACTCGATGTTCGGGTTCCAGCGCACCGGTGACGCGATGTGGGCCGCGGGAGACCAGATGGCTCGCGGATTCATCATCGGGGCCACCGCCGGTCGCACGACGCTCACCGGTGAAGGCCTGCAGCACGCCGACGGCCACTCGTTGCTGCTCGCCTCCACGAACCCCGCGGTCGTCTCGTACGACCCCGCGTACGGTTACGAGCTCGGGCACATCGTCAAGTCGGGCATGGACCGCATGTACGGCACGGACGAACACGGCAACGCGTCGCACCCAGACCCGAACGTCATGTATTACATCACCGTCTACAACGAGCCGATGGCCCAGCCCGTCGAGCCCGAGGGGCTCGACGTCGACGGTGTCGTCCGCGGCATCTACAAGCTTAAAGAAGCCGAGAACCTCGGCCCCCGCGCCCAGTTGCTCGCCTCGGGCGTCGGTGTGCCGTGGGCCCTCGAGGCCCAGCAGTTGCTCGCCGACGACTGGAACGTCGCGGCCGACGTCTGGAGCGTCACCAGCTGGAACGAACTGCGACGCGACGGCCTCGCCGCCGAAGAGCACAACTTCCTGAATCCGAACGACGAGCCGAAGACGCCGTACGTCACCGAGAAGCTCCAGGGTGCCGAGGGTCCGTTCATCGCCACCAGCGACTTCATGGCGGCCGTGCCCGATCAGATCCGCGAATACGTGCCCGGTGACTACCTGACACTCGGTGCCGACGGCTTCGGCTTCAGCGACACCCGTGCCGCCGCTCGCCGGTTCTTCAAGATCGACGGCCCCTCGGTCGTCGTCCGTACCCTGCAGGCCCTGGCCCGCCGTGGCGAGGTCGACCCGAGCGTCGTCCAGCAGGCCATCGACCGGTACCGACTGCACGACGTCACCGCCGGCACCAGCGGCACCGCCGGCGGGGAGGTCTGACGACCCCGTGAGCGCCGAGCGGGTGCCCACGTCACCCCTGCAGCCGTCCGCAGCCACCAAAGAGCGCACGCTCGCGTGGCTGCGGACGGTCTCGGGTGAGTTGTCCACCGCGACCATCAAGCGCCTCGAAGAGACGCTGCCGTGGTACGGAGACATGCCCCCGGGGCGCCGCTCGGCGGTCGGGCTCGTCGCCCAGGCCGGCATCACCTCGTTCATCAGCTGGTTCGCCGACCCCCGTTCCACTCCGTGGATCGCGGCCGACGTGTTCGGTTCGGCTCCCCGTGAACTGCTCCGCTCGGTGAGCCTGACCCAGACGCTGCAGCTCATCCGCATCACCGTCGAGGTCGTCGAAGAACGCGTCAAGGACGGCGACGACTCGCTGCGTGAGGCGATCCTGCTCTACTCGCGCGAGATCGCGTTCGCCTCGGCCGACGTGTACGCCCGAGCCGCCGAAGCCCGCGGTCTCTGGGACGCCCGGCTCGAGGCACTGGTCGTCGACTCGATCCTGAGCGGCGAATACGACGACGAGCTGCCCAGCCGCATCGCCGCCCTCGGCTGGCACGGTCACGGCGAGGTCGCCGTCCTCGTCGGCACGGCTCCTCGCATGCTCGACGTCGACATGCTCCGCCGCACGGCGCGGCACCGCGAGGCAGACGTGCTGATCGGCGTCCAGGGCAGTCGTCTGGTGCTCGTCATCGGCCGGGCCGACCCGCTCGACGAGAGCAGCGCCTCCTCGACGCATCCCAGTTTCACCGACATCGCCCGCGCCCTCGAACCCGGATTCGGCGAGGGGCACCTCGTGCTCGGCCACGAGGTGCCGAGCCTCGTCGACGCCTCGAAGAGCGCCAAGGCGGCCCTCGCCGGCTTCGCCGTCGCCCGGGCCTGGCGCAACGCCCCACGCCCCGTGCTGGCCGACGACCTCCTGCCGGAACGGGCTCTCGCCGGAGATCCCGTGGCCCGGTCGACACTCGTCAACCGCATCTACAAACCGCTCAAGACCCACTCCACCGAGCTCTTGACCACCCTCTGGTGCTACCTCGACAACGGTCGCTCGCTCGAGGCCACGGCTCGGGAGCTCTTCGTGCACCCGAACACCGTGCGCTACCGCCTCAAGCGTGTCACCGACGTGATCGGCTGGGACGCGACCGGAGCCCGCGAGGCGCTCATCCTGCAGTCAGCGCTCGTGCTCGGATCGATCGCCGACCCCGACGGGTCGACCACCCGACGCAAGTGACAGTCGACCTGCCCCCCGCTCCCGCTGTGTGGTTCGACAACGTCGGCGCACATCTTTGGTCGAGTTGCTACACCGCAGACCCCCGACTCGTTGGCATGATGGACCAGTGATCGTTGTCGTAGCGCCCGGTCAGGGCTCCCAAACTCCTGGTTTCCTCGAACCCTGGCTCGCCGACCCGGAGCAGCGCGCCCTGTTGGCGTCGCTCGGGGACGCGGCCCGCACCGACCTCGTCGCCCACGGCACCACGTCGGACGCGGACACGATCCGAGACACCGCCGTGGCCCAGCCCCTCATCGTCGCCGCCGGCATCCTCACGGCGCGCGCCCTCTTCGCCCGCGTCGACCCGTCAGCCGTCGCCGGCGTCGCGGGCCACTCCGTCGGTGAGTTCACCGCCGCGGCCGTCAGCGGCGTCCTGACCGACGTCGACGCCCTGACTCTCGTCGCCGAGCGTGGCCGAGCCATGGCCGACGCGGCGGCCCTCGTCGAGACCGGGATGAGCGCCGTCCTCGGCGGCGACGAGACCGAACTGCTCGCCCGCCTCGACGCGCTCGGTCTCTCCCCCGCAAACTACAACGGTGGTGGCCAGATCGTGGTCGCGGGTGAGACCGCCGCCCTCGCCGAGCTCGCGGCCGACCCGCCGGCCAAGAGCCGCGTCGTACCCCTGCAGGTCGCCGGCGCCTTCCACACCCGGTTCATGCAGCCGGCCGTCGAGCGCCTGCGCGCTGCTGCCGACGGTGTCCCGGCCTCGGACCCGTCACTCACCCTCTGGACCAACCACGACGGCACCACCGTCGACTCGGGTGCCCGGTTCGTCGACCTGCTGGTCGGCCAGGTGTCCTCGCCCGTCCGATGGGATGCGACCATGCGGTCCTTCGCCGACGCCGGCGTGACGGGCATCGTCGAACTCGCCCCGGCCGGAGCCCTCACCGGCCTCGCCAAGCGCGCACTGAGGGGCGTCCCCTCGGTCGCCGTCAAGACACCCGACGACCTGCAGGCCGCCGTCGACCTCATCGAGGGAGCAGCATGACCACCCCCCAGCTCAACCAGACCACCGGTGCCCGGTTCACCCGCATCTACGCGCTCGGCGCCGCCCGCGGCGAGAACGTCGTGCCCAACGCCGACATCGTCGAGCCCATCAACTCGAGCGACGAGTGGATCCAGCAGCGCACGGGTGTGATCACCCGTCGCCGTGCCGGCAAGGACGTCAAGGTCGTCGACCTCGCCGAGACCGCCGCCACCGAGGCCATCGCGAAGTCGGGCATCCGCCCCGACCAGATCGGCGCCGTCCTCGTGTCGACCATCGGCGCAGGCGTCGTGACCCCCTCGGTCGCGTCGCTCCTCGCCGAGCGCGTCGGGGCGAACCCTGCCGCCGCGTACGACATCTCGGCCGCCTGCGCCGGGTTCACCTACGGCATCGCGCAGGCCGACTCGTTCGTCAAGTCGGGCCTCGCCGAGTACGTCCTGGTCGTCGGCGCCGAGAAGCTCAGCGACGTCATCGACCCGACCGACCGCACGATCTCGTTCCTGCTCGCCGACGGGGCCGGCGCCGCCGTCGTCGGCCCGTCCGACAGCGCCGGCATCGGCCCGACCGTCTGGGGCTCGGACGGCTCGAAGTGGGACGCCATCGGCATGACCAACACCATGACCGAGTACCGCGAGGGTGCGGGCGAGGTCCCCTGGCCGACCCTGCGCCAAGAAGGTCAGACGGTCTTCCGCTGGGCGGTCTGGGAGATGGCGAAGGTCGCCAAAGAGGCCCTGGAGCGCGCGGGCGTCACCGCCGACCAGCTCTCCGCCTTCGTGCCGCACCAGGCCAACATGCGCATCATCGACGAGTTCGCCAAGCAGCTCGGCCTGCCCGAGTCCGTCGTGATCGGTCGCGACATCGCGACCACCGGCAACACCTCGGCCGCGAGCATCCCGCTCGCGACCCACCGACTGCTCGACGAACACCCGGAGCTGAGTGGCGGCCTCGCGCTGCAGATCGGTTTCGGTGCCGGACTCGTGTTCGGCGCCCAGGTGGTCGTGCTGCCCTAGCGCGCCGCTGCCCGCCCGACCGGGGGCGGCTGTATAGGCTTTACCCCGGTCACAACGACACCCCCCTCAAGGAGACAACACCATGGCACTGTCCACCGAAGAAGTCCTCGCCGGCCTCGCCGAGCTCGTCAACGACGAGACCGGGATCGCCACCGACACCGTCGAGATGGACAAGTCGTTCACCGACGACCTCGACATCGACTCGATCTCCATGATGACCATCGTCGTCAACGCCGAAGAGAAGTTCGACGTCAAGATCCCCGACGAAGAGGTCAAGAACCTCAAGACCGTCGGCGACGCCGTCACGTACATCCACAAGGCGCAGAACTAAGACGTCGGCTGCCCGGTCGCCCCTCTCGGCGACCGGGCCCCGCCGCTGTGCCCTCGACGCCGTCGATCCCACGCCACCAGCTTCCGCTGCAGCCCGGGTCACGGCGTCGTCGCACATCGGCACAGCACCCCGACCGGCCCTCCCAGAAGGAACGTCAATGACCAAGAAGATCGTCGTCACCGGACTCGGCGCCACGAGCCCGCTCGGTGGCACCGCCACCGAGAGCTGGCAGAACCTGCTCGACGGCCAGTCGGGCATCACCACGCTCGAGCAGGACTGGGTCGCCAAGTACGAGCTGCCCGTCACCTTCGCCGGCCAGGCACGCACCCCCTCGGCCGACGTGCTCGACCGCCGCGAGGTCAAGCGCCTCGACCCGTCGAGCCAGTTCGCGCTCACCGCAGCCCGCGAGGCCTGGGCCGACGCCGGCTCGCCCGAGGTCGTCCCCGAGCGCTTCATCGTCGACTGGGCCACCGGCATCGGTGGTGTGTGGACCCTGCTCGACGGTTGGGACACCCTGCGGGAGAAGGGCCCGCGCCGCGTGCTGCCGATGACCGTGCCCATGCTCATGCCGAACGGCCCCGCCGCGGCCATCTCGATGAGCCTCGGGGCTCGTGCCGGCGCCCGCACGGTCGTCTCGGCCTGCGCCTCCAGCACCGAGTCGATCGCCATGGCCTATGAGCACCTCCAGTCGGGCCTCGCCGACATCGCCGTCGCCGGCGGATCCGAGGCGGCGATCCACCCGATGCCCATGGCCTCCTTCGCCGCCATGCAGGCCCTCTCGAAGCGCAACGACGACCCGGCCACCGCCTCGCGTCCCTACGACGTCACGCGGGACGGCTTCGTCCTCGCCGAGGGTGGTGCCGCCCTCGTCCTCGAGACCGAGGAGCACGCCCTGGCCCGTGGGGCCCGCATCTACGCCGAACTGATCGGCGGTGCGGTCACGAGCGACTCGTACCACATCACCGCCCCCGACCCCGAGGGCACCGGGGCCGCCCGGGCCGTCATCGCGACGCTCGAGAACGCCGGCGTCGAGCGTGACCAGGTCGTCCACGTCAACGCGCACGCGACGAGCACCCCGGTCGGCGACATCGCCGAGTACCACGCCATCAAGCGCGTCTTCGGCGACCACACCTCGAAGCTGATCGTCTCGGCGACCAAGGCGGCCACGGGCCACCTGCTCGGCGGTGCCGGCGGCATCGAGGCGCTGTTCACGGTCAAGGCGCTGCACGAACGTGTCGCTCCGCAGACCATCAACGTCACGCAGATGGACGACGAGATCGACATGGACGTCGTCGTCGGCGAACCCCGTCCGCTGCCCGCGGGCGAGATCGTCGCGATCAGCAACTCGTTCGGCTTCGGCGGCCACAACGCCGTCATCGGCTTCCGCTCGGTCTGACCGGAGCGAGCAGCGCAGGAGGCGCGGGTGGCGTGATCACGCCACCCGCGCCTCCTGCGTCGTCAGCGGGTGCGCCCGAGATGCGCGTCGCCCGGGCTGCAGGGGGTCAACCGACCTTGTGCAGCCAGACGACGGGGTTGCCCTCGCCGCTGTACCGGAACGGCTCGAGCTCGTCGTCCCAGGCCTGGCCGAGGGCCAGGCGCAGCTCGCGGTGGAGCTCGAGGGTGTTCGAGCCGGCGATCTCCATGGCGTAGCGGATGCGGTCCTCGGGGATGACGGTGTTGCCGGCCGTGTCGGTCTGGGCGAAGAAGACACCGAGATCGGGCGAGTGCATCCAGCGACCGCCGTCGTGGGTCTCACCAGGGTCTTCGGTCACCTCGTACCGCAAGTGCTCCCAGCCCCGCAGGGCCGAGGCGATGCGGGCACCGGAGCCCTCGTCACCCTGCCACGAGAACTCGGTGCGCTGGGCACCGGGCAGCACGGGCTGATCGACCCAGGCGAAGTTCACGCCGTGCCCGAGGGCACGACCGACGGCCCACTCGACGTGTGGGCACAGTGCACGAGGGGACGAGTGCACGTAGAGCACTCCCCGAGCGGTTGCAGCAGCCACGATTCCTCCATCTGGTTCAGGTGCGACTTCCCCATCGACCTGTCAGACGTGATTCGTGTGCGTTCTTCGATTGTTCGAGCCGGAGCCCGGTGAGACGCGGGCCGAGGCCCGTTCTGTGAATTATGACCGACCCGCCTGAGAAATCACAACTGTGTAACACCTGCCAATCGCGGCCGGTACGCCTCGGCCCGCCCGGTCACTTGGCCTGCGAGTAGTCGTCGACGACGGCGACGGTCACCGGGAAGGCCACTGGCGAGTCGCCGAAGAGCAGGCGGCCGGCTTCGACCGCGCTCGCGGCGACCAGCACGGCGACCTCGTCGGCGACGTCGGCGGGCGCATGCACGACCACCTCGTCGTGCAAGAAGAAGACGAAGTGGGGTGCCCGGGCGTCGGTCCCCCACCGGGCCTGGAGACGGCGTCGCAAGGCGCCCATCCAGCAGAGTGCCCACTCGGCGGCCGTGCCCTGCACCACGAAGTTGCGCGTGAAGCGACCCCAGGCGCGGGCATCGCGATCGGCAGGTCGGACGCCCATCTCGGGCGGCAGGGCACCCGCCCCGGCGTCGCCCACGCCGGCGTCGTCCGCGCCGGGATCATCGGACGGTCGGGGCGAGCTGCGCCCGAGCAACGTGTCGACGACTCCGCCGACCTCGCCCGTGCGGGCCGCCGTCTCGACGAGCGCCATGGCGTCGGGAAAACGCCGGGCGAGCCGCGGGACGAGCCGTCCGCTGTCCCCCTGGGTTGCCCCGTACATCGCGCCGAGCATGGCGACCTTGGCCTCGGCGCGGGTCGCGACGGCCCCGCTCGCGACGATGCCCTCGTAGAGGTCACCCGACCCCGCCCGCGCCATCGCCCGGTCACCGGACAGCCCGGTCAGGATGCGCGGCTCGAGTTGCGAGGCGTCGGCGACCACGAGTTTCCAGCCCGGGTCGGCCACGACGGCGCCGCGCACCGCCCTCGGGAGCTGCAGCGCGCCTCCTCCGCTGGTGGCCCAGCGACCGGTCACGACACCACCCGGTACGTAGTCGGGTCGGAAGCGGCCGCCACACACCCACGCGTCGAGCCACGTCCACCCGTTGGCCACGAGCAGCCGTTGCATCTTCTTGTAGGCGAGCAGGGGGCCGATCGAGGGGTGGTCGTGCCGCTGGAGCTCCCACTGACGCGTCGACTGCACGAGCACGCCCGAGCGGTTCAAGGCCTTGATCAGTTCTGCCGGCGAATCGGGGTTGAGGTCGGGGGCGTCGAGGGCCCGTCGCACCTCGTCGAGGGCCGCGCGCATGCGGGCCGGGCGCTCACCCGGGGTGGGCCGCGGCCCGAGCGCCGAGGTCAGCAGCTCGTCGTGCACCCGGGCGGACCACGGGATGCCCCGGTGTCGCATCTCGGCCGCGATCAGGGCGCCGGTGGACTCGGCGGTGACCAGCAGTTCGAGTCGTCCCCGGGTCGGCGAGGACTCGACCGCCTCGCGCTGGGCGTGGAACTCGCCCGCCGGGTCGGGCAGCGATTCGGGCACGACCTCGAACAGGCCGTCCGACTCGCCGGGCACGGCCTGGCCGACGTCCCACGGGCCAGGCGCCGAGCCACCGCGCGGAAAGCCGGGCGCGGCCGTCGAGCGACGCAGGATCGCGTGCACGAGCCGGAGGTCGACACAGCGTGCGACCGTGACCCCGGCGTCGAGGAGGCGCGGGTACCACCGAGGGGTGTCGTCCCAGACCCAGCGGGGCGAGGCCTCGCCCTCGAGCTCGGCCACGCGAGTCGGCAGCCCGGCGGCGGCGATCGTCTCGACGCCCGTCGCCTCGAGCCGGCCGGCCCCACCGCGCCCGTACCGCGTCAGCTCGACGTCGCCGTCGGGCAGTCGACGCAGCAGGAAGAACACGGGTCGATCATCCCACCACCGACCGACCCCGCCGACCCCGACCTAGTGCAGCGGCCGGCCCGCGGAGTCGAGCACGTTCTTCTCGCCCGCCTCGATCGCCACGGCGAAGCGGTTCCGAGCGGGCGGGATCGGGCAGTTGAACGCGTACGAGAACGCGCACGGCGGCAGGACGGCACGATTGAAGTCGAGCGTGATCGTGCCGTCGCCGTTCGGTGTCGGGAAGAGGAACCGTCCGACCGAGTAGGTGCTGTCGCCGTTGGTCGCGTCGCCGAAGACGAGCTGCAGTCGGTCGCCGTCCCCCGCCGGGAACGCCGCGAGCTCGTGGTCGATCCCGTCGCGCGTGAACCGGATCAGCCCGGACAGCGGCTTCGGGCGGCTGAGCTCGAGATCCTTCTGGTGGCGGATGTCGATCGTCGCGTCGGGCGAGGTCGGCACGAAGTCGGCCGTGACGACCCAGGCGGGGTCGAACGGGAAGGCATCGATCGAGCCGAACCCCGTGACCGCGTCCGACGCGGAGTCCCAGACACGGAGCGCGTAGCTCGAGTGGTCGTCGTTCGCGATCACCGTGCCGGTCGTCGTGTCCGAGAACCGGATGCCGCTCGGCGCCAGGGCGTCGTCACCCGCCACGACCACGGTGCCGTCGACCAGGTCGCCGTCGACGCGGATGCCGTCCGCGGCGGTCGCCGTCAGCATCAGGCCCGACACCCCCCGCGGCGTCGGGGCCCAGCGGCCGGGAGCGCCCCACACCGTCTGCTCGAGGTCGACCCACTGGGTGCCGATCAGGGCGAGAGGGCCCTGCGACGACACGGCGCGGGCGCGGCGCAGCGCTTGGAAACGGTCGAGCTCGGCCTGCGCGAGATCGGTCTCGGGCGTGCCGTCGTTCTCGGGCGCGCCGTCGGTCTCGGGGATGCTGTCGGTCATCGGTCCTCCTGGGTCTGACGGAGGGCAACGCCGAGGAGGCGCGGTTCATGCCCCGGGGTACGGGACGTGGTCGAGACCGGCACCGCGCCTCCTCGTCCCACCCCTCAGGGCTGGGTGTCGTCGCGACCCACGGCGAGGCGACGCAGCTGCTCGTCGAACGGGACGATCGCGGCGAACGGATCGTCGAGCGACCCCTCGTGCCGTGCGACGAGCTCGGAGAACTCCCCCGCGGCACGCGTCACGCGCTCGGGCAGCGTCGTCGCGGTGCCGTCGCCCTCGCCCCAGTCCTCGGACGCCGCGAACACCGAGGTGGGCACGACGACGGCCTGGAAGTAGGCGAACAGCGGTCGCACGGCGTACTCGAGAGCGAGCGAGTGACGGGCCGTGCCACCCGTCGCCGCGATGAGCACCGGCGTCCCGGTCAGGGCCTTGTGGTCCATGACGTCGACGAACGACTTGAACAACCCGCTGTACGACGACGAGAAGACGGGTGTGACCGCGATCACGCCATCGGCGCTCGTCACCTTCTCGAGCGCCTCGGCGAGGGCGGGAGGCGCGAAACCGGTCAGCATCGCGTCCGTCACCTCGTGCGCGAGGTCGCGCAGCTCGACGACCTCGACCTCGACGAACGAGCCGCGGCCCACGAGGTCGCGCGTCGTCGCCTCGACGAGACGGTCGGCCAGGAGACGAGTGGACGAGGGCTGGCTCAGCCCCGCGGACAGGGCGACGATCTTCTTGGTGCTCATGGCAGCGCCTCCTCGGCTTCTCAGCGGGCGGACGACGCGGTGAGCGCGTCGTGCACGGTGGGTGCGGCGGTGGACTGCGACACCCGGGTCGCGGCCTCGACGAGCGAGGCATGCGTGGGGGCGTCGGGCACGTGGGCCGGACGGTTCGCGGCGAACTCGCGACGCAGGACCGGCACGACCTCGCTGCCCAGGATGTCGAGCTGCTCGAGGACGGTCTTCAGGGGCAGACCGGCGTGGTCCATCAGGAACAGCTGACGCTGGTAGTCGCCCACGTAGTCGCGGAAACCGAGGGTGCGGTCGATGACCTCCTGAGGGCTGCCGACGGTGAGCGGCGTCTGGCTCGTGAAGTCCTCCATCGACGGGCCGTGACCGTAGACGGGCGCGTTGTCGAAGTAGGGGCGGAAGGTGCGTTTGGCGTCCTGCGAGTTCTTGGCCAGGAAGACCTGACCACCGAGGCCGACGATCGCCTGGTCGGCCCGGCCGTGCCCGTGGTGTTCGAAGCGGGTGCGGTAGAGCTCGACCATCTGCTTCGTGTGGGAGGCGGGCCAGAAGATGTGGTTGGCGAAGAAGCCGTCACCGTAGTAGGCGGCCTGCTCGGCGATCTCGGGACTGCGGATCGAACCGTGCCAGACGAACGGTGCGACACCGTCGAGGGGACGCGGGGTCGCCGTGAAGCCCTGCAGCGGCGTGCGGAAGTGGCCCTTCCAGTCGACGACGTCCTCGCTCCAGAGCCGGTGCAGCAGGGCGTAGTTCTCGATGGCGAGGTTGATCCCCTGGCGGATGTCCTTACCGAACCACGGGTACACCGGGCCCGTGTTGCCGCGACCGAGCGTGAGGTCGACGCGGCCGCCCGCCAGGTGTTGCAGCAGGGCGAAGTCCTCGGCGATCTTCACCGGGTCGTTCGTCGTGATCAGGGTGGTGGCGGTGCTGAGCACGATGCGCTCGGTCTGAGCGGCGATGAACGCGAGGAGGGTGGTCGGGCTCGAGTTCACGAAGGGCGGGTTGTGGTGCTCGCCAGCCGCGTAGACGTCGAGACCCACCTCCTCGGCCTTCTTGGCGATGGTGACCATCGCCTGGAGACGCTCCCCCTCGGTCGGGGTGGCACCGGTGGTCGGGTCGGTCGTGATGTCGCCGACGCTGAAGATTCCGAACTGCATTGCTCCACCTTAGAACATCTGCATGCGTTTGCATGCACTTCGGTGAACCGAGGAGTCGCATCCGGCATTCCCGAGGGCCGCCTCGAATCGCGTGTCGGCAACTCCGGGCCGGTGCTGCGCCGCGAATGCTCGGGCGCCGGAACACGGCGCCCGCACGGATCAGCGCAGCAGGAGGCAGGAGTTGCCGACCACGCGGCGGGGTGGTCGACGCGGCAGTCAGGCGCGCTGCCAGGCGGGCGCGCCGTCGGGGCGGACCGGGCGGCCGGCGAGGTTCAGGCGAGAGGGGCGAGGCGCAGCCAGCGCTCGGCGACCTGCGCCTGCGAGACGGGCCCGTCGCCGTCACGATCGATCTGGGGCGAGTCGAACTCGACCCACCAGGTGCGGGCCGACCCACCGATGGCCGACACCCCCTGCCAGGCGCTCCCCCCGGCGCGGACCACGATGCCGGTCGGGCCGTACGGAAACGGCGTCGCCGGATCTTCGTCCGAATCGAGCACGTACACCTGCGCCCCCACGCCCATGCGGGCCGGGCCCGAACGCCTGTCGTCGTCGGAGGAGTCGCCGCCCCAGGCGTCGGGGTCGGGCTCCGGCCGTCGGGGCCGCTTGGTGAACATGGTCGACATCGTGCCACGCGCGGACGTCACCGCGCGACGACGCGGCCGCGCTCACAGCAGGCCCGGAGGCCGTGCTCGCGGGGTGCCGGACACGACTCACCCGGCCCGGCGGCCGGCCCGGCGGCCGGGCCGGCGACGAACCGCGTCCGAACACGACGAGTAGGGCGGACGGGACTTGAACCCGTGACCGATCGATTATGAGTCGACTGCTCTAACCGGCTGAGCTACCGCCCCCCGCGTCGGCCCACCGGCGCGTATTGCGGTCGGCCGGGGCGGTGCCGCGGTCGACCGTCAGTGCGCGCGGTCGGACGCCGCGTCGGTGGAGGGGACCACCGGCTGACCACGATACAGGCTCTCGAACACGCTGAGCGTGCGCTCGATGTCGTGCCCCTCGATCACCTTCAGGCTGGCCCGGCGCATGGCGAGGTACTCGTCGTCGGGTGCGGTCAACACCGTCGTGAGCTTGTCGGCGAGGTCGCGGCTGTCGCCCGGGCGGAAGAGGTAGCCGTTCTCGCCCTCGTCGACCAGGTGCGGCAGGGCCATCGCGTCGGCCACGACGATCGGCAGGCCCGAGGCCATCGCCTCGAGGCTGGCGATGCTCTGCAGCTCGGCGATCGACGGCATGGCGAACACGGTCGACTCAGTGAGCGTGCGACGCAACTCGTCGTCGGACAGGTAGCCCGCGAAGGTGACCACGTCGGCGAGCCCCAGGTCGCGACTGGTCGTCTGGAGCTGCTTGAACAGGTCTCCCCCGCCCACGATCGTCAGCGTGGCGCCGAGGGCGGGGTCGAGCAACGTCATGGCCTTGAGCAACACGTCGATCTGCTTCTCGGCCGTGACCCGACCGACGAACACGATGCGATTCGACTCGGGGCGGGTGTCGAGGGCCGTGTAGTGGCCGGCCTCGATGCCGCACGAGACGGCGAGCACACCGGTGACGGCGACCGACTTCTCGAGGAACGTCGCCGCCTTCTGCGTGGGTGTCGTGATCGCGGCGGCCTTGCGGAACGTCTTGCTCGCGTCGTTCCACGCCATCTGGGTCGCCTTGGCGCGGAGACCCTTCGGCAGCCCGGTGTGCTCGAGCAGGTTCTCGGGCATGAAGTGGTTCGTCGCGACGATGCGGACGCCACGGCGTTCGGCGACCTGCGCCACACCCCGGCCCATGACGATGTGCGACTGGATGTGCACCACGTCGGGGTGGATCTCGTCGAAGATCTTCTCGGCGTGTTCTTGCACCCGCCACGGTGTCGCGAAACGCAGCCAGTCGTGCAACGGCCAGCGGGTCGAGTAGAGCCGGTGCACCGTCAGCGTCACGCCGCCGTGCTGTTCGAGGAAGGTGCCGTGGTGGCGGCTCGCAGCCGGCACCATGAGGTGCACGTCATGGCCGCGCTGTGCGAGGCCCACGGCGAGCCGCTCGGTGAAGTTGGCGGCGCCGTTGACGTCGGGCGGGAAGGTGTCGCCCGCGATCAGCACGGTGAGGCGGTCGGACGACCCCGAGGAGGCGCGGCGGTCGACAGCAGCCGACGTCGCGTCGTCGGGTCGGCCGGGTTCCGAGGGCGTCGGGGCAGGTGTCACGGGTCGTGGCGTCCTTCTCGTGCTCGGTGGAGTGTGCGGCGCGTCGTGCGGCCGGATGGTCGTGGGACCGGCGGACGCGACGAACCCACGCTAGCTCAGGCTCGGGTCTGGGGATGGTATTTGGCGAGTTGGAACACGCCGTAGACCGCGATGGCGGCCGCGACGACGAAGAAGACGCCCGCGATCGCGGGCGCGTTCTGCGCCTCGCCGAGCACGACGATGCCGATGCCGACCGCGATGAGCGGGTCGACGACGGTGAGGCCGGCGATGACGAGGTCGGGCGGCCCGGACGAGTAGGCGTTCTGCACGAAGTACCCTCCGAGCAGACCGGCCGCGAGCAGGAAGACGATGCAGACGATCGTCAGCCAGTCAAAATTGCCGGCGAAGACGCGGTTCAGCACGACCTTGGCGAGAGTCGCGACGAAGCCGTACAGCACGCCCGCCGCGATGATGTAGAACAGGGCGCTGCGGCGGCGGCGCAGCAGCGCGAAGGCGACGCCCAGCACGGCTCCGACGACGGCGAGGATCACGAGCACGGTGACGAGCTGCCGGGTCGTGATCTCGGGCTCGATGGCCGTGAAGGCCGCCACGGTGACGAACAGACCGACCCCGCCGACGCAGAAGAGGATCGCCCGCTTGGCACGCCGGTCGAGCCGTCGTCCGGTGGAACGCGAGTTGAGGATCGCCGTGATCACGAGCGCGACCGCCCCGAGCGGTTGCACCACGAGCAACGGTGCGATGCGGAGGCTGGTCAGCTGGAACAGGATCGCGAGGCCGAGCATCAGCGTGCCCAGCACCCACGAGGGGCGGCCCACGAGGGCGAGCACCTGGCGGACGTTCATGCCGCTCTTCGCCGCGCCGATCCGCCGCTCGACCTTGGCGACGCCCTGGTGCTGCAGCTGCGCGCCGATCGAGAGGAACACCGCACCGATCAGGGCGATGGGGATGCCGAGCGCCTGGTAGGGGGTCAGGGATACCTGCTGGGTGAGCTCCCCGATGTCCGTCGTCACGGCGTCCACGCTAGCGCCGTGGCGCTGGATAGTCTGGACGAATGGCCGTTCGACCCATTTCCATCACGGGTGACCCCGTGCTCCACTCCCCCGCCTCCGAGGTGACCGTCGTCGACGACGAGTTGCGCACGCTGGTCGCCGACATGTTCGAGACGATGGACGCCGCCCCCGGCGTCGGCCTCGCCGGCCCTCAGGTGGGCGTCGGCAAGCGCTTGTTCGTCTACTCGTGGACCGACGACGACGGCGAACTGTGGCGCGGCGTCGCGATCAACCCGACGCTCTGGCAGAGCCCGCTCTCGATCGAATCACTCGACGACGACGACTCCGAGTCCGAGGGGTGCCTGTCGGTGCCGGGCGAGAGGTTCCCGCTGCGCCGCGCCGACGGCGTCGTGCTGCGGGCCACCGACCTCGAGGGCGACGAGTTCGAGATCGAGGTCTGGGGCTGGCTCGCCCGCATCTTCCAGCACGAGTACGACCACCTCGACGGCATCCTCTACGCGGACCGGCTCGAGCACCCGTTCCACAAGGCGGCCGCCAAAGCGGTCCGCAAGAAGGGCTGGGGCCAGCCGGGCAGCACGTGGCTGCCGGGAGTCGACCACCTCGAGGACTGACCTCGGACCGGGCCGACCCGAGACGAAGGAGGCGCGTCCTGCGAACCGCAGGACGCGCCTCCTTCTCGTCCACCGCCTGAGGCGGACCGGGCAAGAGAAAAGGCCCAGAGGGTGGAGCCTCTGGGCCTTCGCTCCCCGAGTTGGACTCGAACCAACAACCTGCCGGTTAACAGCCGGCTGCTCTGCCAATTGAGCTATCGAGGAATGGCAACCGCCCCGGACTTTCGTCCGTGACAGCGGAGACAACACTAGCAAAGATCTGAGGCCCCGACGGACCACGCCGTCGGCGCGGCGCGTCGCACGCCCCGACCGCTGCGTCAGTACCCGTCGTGCGGGTCGACGACGCCGACGAACTCGCCGTCACCGAGGAACGCCCGGACGTTGTGGCGGATGCGCTCGGCCAACAACGGGGCGGTCATCTCCGGCGTGTCCGCCTGATGGGGGGTCACGATGACGCGCGGCTCGTGGAAGAGCGGGTGACCGTCGGGGAGTGGTTCGGGCGTGGTGACGTCCACGCCTGCTCCCCAGAGACGTTCCGACCGGACCGCGGTGACGAGGGCGTCCGTGTCGACCAGGCTGCCCCGCGCGACGTTCACGAACACGGCCGTCGGTGGCAGCAGAGCCAGCCGGCGCGCGTCCAACAGGCCCGCCGTGCCGGGCGTGGCGGCTGCGGCGAGGACGAGGACGTCGGCGGCCGGCAGCACCCCGTCGAGGCGTTCGACGGGCACCGTCAGATCGGCTCCGGGCACGGGGTCGCCCGAACGGCGCACGATCGTCACCCGGACGTCGAACGGGGCCAGGAGCCGCATCAGCTCGATCGCGATGCCACCGGCGCCGACGATCACGACGTGCCGCCCGTAGAGCGAGCGGCCCTGCTGTTCGGTGGCCCAGGCCGTCGCGCGGACGCGCTGGGGCACGACCCGCAGCAGCGAGAGCACGAGCATGAGGGCGTGTTCGGCCACGGGTTCGGCGAACGCCCCCTTGGCACTGGTCCAGAGCGGCAGCGCTCGGTCGGCACGGGCCGAGATCACGTCGGCGAAGGCGTCGACCCCGGCGTACGGCAGCTGCACCCACTCGATGGCCGGATTCTCGTCCAGGGCTCGCGCGAGGCCCGCCGGATCGCGGTACGAGAGCCAGACCAGACCGCGGGTCTCCGGGCCGAGCGGGACGACGTCCGCTCCCCCGGCACGCACGGCCTCGACGAAGACCGGGGTCGATCGGGGAGCCACCGAGACGGCGCCCGGGGTCGGGCGTCGCTCCGGCGTGAGGACGGGACCCGCGGTGACGACCGCGCGGTGGCCGCGCGCGCCTCCTGGGCTCGTCGCTGGTGCGGGGCCCGAGGCCGGCTCGGCGCTCACGGTGCCTGGTCGCCCGTGGCCCCGGCGTCGGGGTCGGGTTCGAGCGGGCGCCCGGCCTCGCGCTCCTCGGGCCGGATGATGTCGATCGGGGTGGTCTGCGAGAGCACCTTGACGTACGGGTCGATACCGGTCCTGAGGACCTCGTCGATGTCGCCCAGCCCCACCAGGCGGCCGGCCCGCATGACGGCGACCCGGTCGGTGATCGCCCGGGCCTCGGCCACCGACGAGGTGACGACGAGGGCGGAGAACTGACGACCCTCGTGCAGGTTCTTGATCACGTCGAGGACGGCCTGGCGGACGAGCACGTCGACGCCACGGGCGGGCTCGTCCGCGATCAGCAGCGGCGGTTCGAGGACGAGGCTGCGGGCCAGGGCGACACGCTGCCGCTGACCCGAGCTGAGCTCCCAGGTCTGCTTGAGCATCGTGCCGAGCGGCAGGTGGACACCGTCGACGAGCGTGGCGACGATGCGCCCGGCCTCGGTCCGGTCGAACTTGCGGTCGCGCAGGTAGATGGGCTCGGCGATGGCCTCGCCCACGGTCAGGTCGGGACTGAGGCGTTCGCCGTCGTCCTGGGCCAGGTAGCCGACCATGGTCGACAGCCGATCGCGACGCCGGCTCGACAGCTTGCCGACGTCCTGACCGAACACCCGGGCCGTGCCGCCGACGAGGCGCGGCCGCCCCTCGTCGACGCGGCCCGTGCCGGTCAGCCCCGCCAGGGCCATGGCGAGGGTCGACTTGCCCGAACCGCTCTCGCCGAGCACGGCGACGATCTCGCCCGGCTCGACCCGCAACGTGACGCCGTCGACGGCGCGCACGGCCGGGTGGCCGGCGCGCGCCGGGTAGAGCAGCGAGAGGTCGTCGGTGACGACCGGCTGATCGAGGTCGAGCTCGCGACCCGGCACCCTCAGGCCACCCCGCCCGTGGCGCGTCCGGGGGCGGCGTCGTCCGCCGCCCGGCGGTCCAGGGCTGCCAACCGCTCGCGACGAGACGCCTGCTCGATCGGATCGGGCACCGGCAACGACGCCAGCAGGCGCTGCGTGTAGGGGTGCTCGGGTGCGCCGAGGACCTGGTCGTTCGGACCGCTCTCGATCAGGTCGCCGTGGAACAGCACGCCGATCCGGTCGGCCAGCATGTTCACGACGGCGAGGTCGTGGCTGATGAACAGGGCGGCGAAGCCCAGCTGCGACTGCAGTTCGGTGAACAACTCGAGCACGCGTGCCTGCACCGACACGTCGAGGGCGCTCGTGGGCTCGTCGGCGATCAGCAACGTCGGGTCGAGGGCGAGCGACCGGGCGAGGCTGGCCCGCTGGCGTTGTCCGCCGCTGAGCTCGTGCGGGTAGCGGTCGGCGAACGACTTCGGCAGCTGCACCGCCTCGAGCAGTTCGTCGACGCGGGGGCGAGCGGCGCGGGCGTCCTTCGCGCGGCCGTGCACGATCAAGGGCTCCGCCACGCACTCGGCGATCGTGAGCAGGGGGTTGAAGCTCGACGCGGGGTCCTGGAAGACGAAACCGATGTCGGCGCGCTTCGGCTTGAAGTCGCGCTCGTGCACCCCGTTCATCTCGATGCCCAGCACCTCGAGCGACCCGCCGGTGACCTTCGTCAACCCGGCGATGGCCCGCCCGATCGTGGTCTTGCCCGAACCGCTCTCGCCGACCAGGCCCAGGACCTCGCCGCGGGCGATCGTGAAGTCGACGCCCTTGACGGCCCGGAAGCCGCCGCGGCCGAGGCGTCCCGGGTACTCGATCTCGAGCCCGCTGGCGCGCACGACGACCTCGCTGTCGGCCGGTTGCTCCTGCTGCGTGTGACCCCGGGCCTCGAGCTTGGGCACCGAGCCGAGCAGACGCTTGGTGTAGTCGTCCTGCGGGTTCGCGAACAACTCGACGGCGGGCGCCTGTTCGACGACCTTGCCGAGGTACATGACGGCGACGCGGTCGGCGAGGTCGGCGACCACGCCCATGTTGTGCGTGATCAGCACGATGGCCGTGCCGAACTCGTCACGGCAGCGGCGCAACAGGTCGAGGATCTCGGCCTGCACGGTCACGTCGAGGGCCGTCGTCGGCTCGTCCGCGACGATCACGGACGGATCGAGCACCAGCGCCATGGCGATGACCACACGCTGCTTCTGGCCGCCCGAGAACTGGTGCGGGTAGTAGTCGACGCGGGTCTCGGGGTCGGGGATGCCCACGCGACGCAGGATGTCGATCGCCTTTGCCCGCGCCTCCTTGCGTCCGACCTTGCCGTGCGCCCGCAAGCCCTCGGCGATCTGCCAGCCCACCGTGTAGACGGGGTTCAGCGCGGTGGAAGGCTCTTGGAAGACCATGGCGACGTCGGTGCCGCGCAGCTCGCGCACCTTCTTCGGGCCGATCTCGAGGACGTTCTGCCCCGAGAGCAGCACCGCACCGGTGGCGACCGCCGTCTCGGGCAGCAGGCCGAGGATCGTCTTGGCGGTCACGGTCTTGCCGCTGCCGGATTCGCCGACGATGGCGAGCACCTCGCCGGCGCGGACGTCGAGGGTCACGCCCTGCACGGCGGCCACGTCACCGCCGTCGGTCGCGAATGTCACCTCGAGGTCGGTGATGCCGACGGCGACGGGACGCTCGTCGCGAGGCGCCGTCGGTCGGCCGGTCGTGGTCGTGTCGGCGTTCATGCGGTCACCTCGTCGTTCGTCGTGGTCGTGGCCTGCTCGGTGCCGCGGGTGCCCTTCGTCTTGCGCTTCGCGCGACGTCGGGTCCGGAGGCGCGGGTCGGCCAGGTCGTTCAGGCTCTCGCCCATCAGCGTGATGCCGAGAACCATCAGCACGATCGCCGCTCCCGGGAAGACGCCGGTCCACCAGATGCCGCTGGCCGTGTCGGACAGGGCGCGATTCAGGTCGTAGCCCCACTCCGCCGCAGCGGTCGGGCCGATGCCGAAGCCCAGGAAGCCGAGGGCCGCGAGGGTGAGGATCGCCTCGGACGCGTTCAGCGTGAGGATCAGGGGCAGGCTGCGCGTGGCGTTCCGCAGGACGTGCTTGAACATGATGCGGCCCGTGCTGCTGCCGTTCACCTTGGCCGACTCGACGAAGGCCTCGGCCTTCAGCCTGGTGGCCTCGGCGCGGACGACCCGGAAGTACTGCGGCACGTAGACCACGGTGATCGAGATGCCCGCCGAGATGATGCCGCCCCAGAGGCTCGACTGGCCACCGCTGATGACGATCGACACGACGATCGCGAGCAACAGCGACGGGAAGGCGTAGACCGCGTCGGCGACGACCACGAGCACCCGGTCGAGCCACCCGCCGAGGTAGCCCGAGATCAGACCGAGCGTCACGCCGATCGTGATCGACAGCACGACGGCCACGATGACGACCGCGACGGCGGTGCGGGTGCCCCACATGACACGGCTGAAGACGTCGTAGCCGCCGACCGTGGTGCCCCACAGGTGCTCGGCCGAGGGCGGCGCCTGGCGGGGAAAGGCCTCGGTGGCCCCGCGCAGCTGGCCGAAGCCGTACGGGGCGATGAGCGGGGCGAAGATCGCCAGCACCACGAAGACGGCGACGATGACGACTCCGGTCAGCAGCATGCCGCGCTGCAGGCCGACCGAACGACGGATCTGCGCGACGACGGGGAGGCGCTTGTAGAGGGGCTCGCGGCGGTCGGCCGCGACGGCTGCATCGGTCATGGTCAGTACCTCACGCGGGGGTCGATCAGGGCGGCGATCACGTCGACCACGAAGTTGGTCACGGCGACGATGACGGCGAGCACGGCCACGATGCCCTGCACGGCGATGAAGTCCCGGGCCGACAGGTACTGCTGCAGCTGGAAGCCCAACCCGCGCCAGCCGAAGGTGGTCTCGGTCAGCACCGAGCCGCCGAGCAGCATGGCGATCTGCAGTCCCATGACGGTGATAATCGGGATCAGCGCGGGCTTGAGCGCGTGGGCCCGGACGAGCCGGAACTCGCTGACACCCCGCGACCGGGCCGCGTCGACGTACTCGGAACCGAGCGTGCCGATCACGTTGGTGCGCACGAGGCGCAGGAAGATGCCGGCGGTCAGGACGCCGAGCGCCAAGGCGGGCAGGACGGCGTGCGACAGCACGTCGACGATGATCGTCGAGTTGCCGGTGCGCAGGGCGTCGACGATGTAGATGCCCGTCGGATTGTCGATCCGACCCAGCGCGATGGCGACGCGGGTGCTCGCACGACCGCCCAGGGGCAGCCAGCCGAGCCAGACCGAGAAGGTCAGCTTGAGCAGCAGGCCGGCGAAGAAGACCGGGGTGGCGTAGGCGAGGATCGCGAGGACGCGCAGGATCGCGTCGGGCCAGCGGTCGCGCACGTAGGCGGCGAGCATGCCGAGAGGGATGCCCAGCACGAGGGCGACGATCAGCGCGTAGAAGACCAGCTCGATCGTGGCGCTCCCGTACTGCAACAGGATGCCGCTGATCTCGCGGTTGTCGGTCGCGGTGGTGCCGAAGTCGCCGCGCACGATCTGGCCCAGGTACTCGAGGTACTGGACGATCACCGGGCGGTCGTAGCCGGCGGCCGCGAGACGCTCTTGCAGCTGCGCCTCGGTGAGGCGACCGCCGACGGAGGCGGTGATCGGGTTTCCGACCACGCGCATCAGGAAGAACACGAGCGTGACGAGGATGAACACGGTCGGCACGATGAGGATCGCGCGGACCACGATGTAGCGTCCGAGGCCGCCACCGCCGGAACCGCGGGACTTCCCGGGGCTGGAGGTGGGCGGCGCCGTGAGGGAGCCGTCGGTGATCAGGGTCACGTCGTTGGGCCTTTCGATGGTGTGGTGCCGGTCGCAGACCGGAGGGGGCGCCCCGCGGGATCGCGAGTCGCCCCCTCGGCGGACGGCCGTGGTGCGGAGTCCCCCGGCCCGCGAGCCCTGCCGGCGCGCCGGCGGGGCTCAGGGGCCGAGGAGGCGCGTCAGCGGCTCAGCGCACCGTAACGGAACTTGAACGACGCGTCGAGCGTGTCGTCCACGCCCTTCACGTCGGACTGCGAGACGACGACCTGCGTGCCCTGCAGCAACGGCAGCGTGGGCAGGTCGGCCGCGACGGCGTCCTGGATCTGACCGATGGTCGCCTCGCGCGCCGAAGCGTCCTGCTCGCCGATCTCCTGCGTCAGCAGACCCTGGACGGTCGGGCTGTCGTAGTGGTTGCCGACGAAGTTGTCCGCGCTGAAGAACGGGGTCAGGTAGTTGTCGGCGTCCGAGAAGTCGGGGAACCAACCCAGCTGGTACACGGGGTAGGCGTCCTCACGGCGCTCGGTGCTGTAGGTGTCCCACAGGGTCGACTGCAGGTTGACGGTGAACAGGCCGCTCGCCTCGAGCTGCGACTTGATCAGCGCGTACTCCTCGTCGCTCGACGCACCGTAGTGGTCGGGGCTGTACTGCAGGTCGATCGACACCGGGGTGCTGACGCCGGCAGCCGACAGGGCCGCGGCGGCCTTGTCGACGTCGGGGCCGCCCTTGCCGTCGCCGTAGAGGCTCTCGAGGGGCTTGGTCGCGCCGGTCAGGCCGTCGGGGACGACCGAGTAGAGCGGCGTGTAGGTGTCGTTGTAGACGTCCTTCGCGAGGGCGGCACGGTCGATCGTGCCGGCCACCGACTGACGAACGGCCAAGGCCTTGGCCGGGTCGGCGTCGGGCTGCGTCGCACCGAAGGGCATGGTGTTGAAGTTGAAGACGAGGTAGCGGATCTCGCCGCCGGGGCCGTTGTGCACCGTGAGCGAGTCGTCCTTCGCCAGGTCGGCCAGGTCGGTGGGGCTCAGGCTGCGGTTCGCGACGTCGACGTCGCCGTTCTGGACCGCGAGCTTGAGGTCGGTCTCTTCGGTGTAATACGTCGCCGTGACCGAGTCGGTCTTCGGAGCACCGAGCACGCCGTCGTACGCGGCGTTCGCCTCGTAGGCGATCGTCTCGTTCTGCGAGTAGTCGGTGATGGTGTACTGGCCCGAGAAGGCGTCGCCCTTGACGATGTCGTCGGCGTCGGTCAGCGCGGTCGCCGAGAAGACGTCCTCGTCGACGATCGGGCCGGCGGGGCTCGAGAGCACCTGCGGCCAGGTCTGGTCGGCCGACTTGAGGGTGAAGACGACGGTGGTGTCGTCCGGTGCGTCGGTGCTGGCCAGGTTGCCGAGCAACGACGACGGGCCGTTGGGGTCGGCGATGGCCAGCTGACGGTCGAAGCTGAACTTGACGTCGCTCGAGGTGAGCGCGTTGCCGTTGGCGAAGGTCAGTCCGTCCTTCAGCGTGACCGTGTACTCGGTCGGGCTGGTGAAGTCCGCGGACGCGGCCAGGTCGGGCTCGACGTCGGGGCTGCCGTACGGGGCGTTCGTCAGGAACCCGAACACCTGGTTCTGGACGGCGAACGACCCGTTGTCGTACGAACCGGCGGGGTCGAGCGACGTGATGACGTCGGTCGTGCCGATGCTGAGACCGTCGAGGGCGTCGGTCGCGTCACCACCGGAGGCGCAGCCCGAGAGGACGAGCGCGGTGGCAGCGGCGCCACCGACGACGGCGAGGGCGCGTCGGGCGAGCGTGGAGTCGGATGTCATATCCGGTTACCTCTTTCTCTGTGTGCAAGGGGCCCCGGGCCGTGCTGTGGACGCGGCCGTTTCGGGGAACGTCCATTGGTAACACACCCGTGAGTCCGAGACCGGCTCATCTCGCAACTGTTTACAGGCCCGCAACGAACCCTTGCCAGCTGGTCCGGTCGTCCGCGACGACGGACTCCCGCGATGTATGCGCGTTCAGACCTGGGAGCCGAGACACGGCCGCGACCTCACTCTTGGCGGACGGACCGGCGCTCGGCCTCGACCGCGGCGATGCGCACCTGGATCTCGCGCCAGCGTTCGGGCTCGGTCTTCACGTCGGTGCGGAACGACTGCCCGAGTAACTCGGACTTCTCGCGGATCAGGTCGCGTTCGACGATCGAGACGACGATGCCGCGACAATACGTCGTGATCTCGCGCCCCTCGCGCTCGGGGATCGGGGCCACCGCGAGCTCTTTCGCCAGGGCGTCGAACGGCGACGGGGTCTGGCCGAGGACGACGTCGAGCCAGTCGGCCGAGTCGAACCGGTCGAGGCTCGCCCCGATCGCATCGCGGACGACGGCCAGGGCGCTGTTCTCGATGCGTGCCCGGGCCGCCCGCTGCATGAGGTCGAAGCCGACCGTCGCCGGGTGTTGGAGCATCGCCATGAGCGCGTCGCGCTCGGTGCGGGTGGTCAGGTCACCCGGCAGCGTCAACAGGCTCGGGCCGGCCGGCTCGTCGGGCACCGGGGGCAGGCTCGTGATCGACTGCCGGCCGTCGGAGACGCTCTTCGGCTGCGACCGCTCGAGCGCGTTCTGGGCCGAGGAGGCGCGACCCGCGTCGTCGACGGACCGCGCCACGTCGGCCGGGTCGAGCCCCAGCCAGCCCGCCAGCGACCGCACGTAGCCTTGCGTCATCGAGCGGTCACGGATGCCGGCCACCACCGGGGAGGCCGCCCGGAGCGCCGACACGCGCCCCTCGACGGTCTCGAGATCGTGCCCGTCGATCAGCCGACGGATCATGAACTCGAACATCGGCCGCTTGGTCGAGATGAGACGGCGCACGGCGTCGTCGCCGCGGTTCAGCCTCAGGTCGCACGGATCGAGCCCGTCGGGTGCCACTGCGACGAACGTCTGCGCGGCGAACCGCTGCTCTTCGGCGAACGCGCGGGACGCGGCGCGCTGACCCGCCTCGTCGGGGTCGAAGGTGAACACGACCTCGCCACCCGTCGACGTGTCGGCACCGCCGACGTCGCCGAGCATGGGACGAAGCACCTTGATGTGGTCGACCCCGAACGACGTGCCACAGGTCGCCACGGCCGTCGTGACGCCGGCAAGGTGGCAGGCCATGACATCGGTGTAGCCCTCGACGATGACGACCTGCTTGCCCTTCGAGATGTCCCGACGGGCCAGGTCGAGCCCGTAGAGCACCTGCGACTTGTGGTAGATCGGCGTCTCGGGGGTGTTGAGGTACTTCGGCCCCTTGTCGTCCTCGAGCAGGCGTCGCGCACCGAACCCGATGGTCGACCCCGTGACGTCGCGGATCGGCCAGACCAACCGCCCCCGGAAGCGGTCGTAGGGGCTGCGGATCGGCCAGACCAACCGCCCCCGGAAGCGGTCGTAGGGGCTGCGGTCGCCCTGACTCAGCAACCCCGCGGAGACGAGTTCGTCGTCGCGGTAGCCGAGCCCCTTGAGGTGCGACCGCAGAGCATCGAACGACTTGGGGGCGAAACCGACGCCGAAGCGCTCGGCCGCGGCCGGGTCGAAGCCCCGCTCGCCGAGGAACCGTCGCCCGGGCTCGGCGTCGGCGGCCGTCAGGTGGCCCACGAAGAATTCGCGAGCCGCCTCGTTCGCCGAGATGAGTCGCGCCCGGTTGCCGTGGTCACTGGCCTGCCCGCCGTCTTCGTAATGCAACTCGAAGCCGATGCGCGCGGCCATGCGCTCGACGGCCTCTTGGAACGTCGTGTGGTCGGTCTTCATCACGAAGCTGAAGACGTCGCCGTCCTCGCCGCAACCGAAGCAGTGGTAGCGGCCCACCTGGGGTCGGACGTGGAAGCTCGGACTGCGCTCGTCGTGGAACGGGCAGAGTCCCTTCAGCGAGCCCACGCCGGCGCCCTTGAGCGTGACGTGGTCGCCGACGATGTCGGCGATGTTGGTGCGCGACCGGACCTCGTCGATGTCGTTGCGTTTGATCAGGCCGGGCACGTGTCGATTGTAGGTCGCGCCACCGAGGAGTCCCATCCGAGGCGCCGACCGCGGGACGACGAGGAGGCGCGCCCGCGCTGGGGAGGACCCGCGCCTCCTCGAGGCGTCGTGCCCTGACGGCGGCCGGTCGGCCCTACCGGCCGGCGGTCAGCCGATCGTGCCAGGCCATGGCGCTCTGGTCGGTCAGGGAGGCGACCTGGTCGACGACGACGCGACGCCTCGCGGCATCGTCGTCCGCCGAAGCCCAGTCGGCCGCGAAACCCCGGTCGAGCTCGGACGGGCCCGACTGCCAGAGCGCGTCGGCGAGGCCGGTCAGCACTTCGCGCTGACGCAGGTAGATGGGCTGCCGGTTGTCGCGGGTCATGACGAACGCGGCGACGATGCCCTTCAGCACGGCGATCTCGCCGATCACGTCGGGGGCGACGACCACCGAGGCGCCGAACCGCATCAAGGCGTCGCCGGGATAGGACTCGCGCGTGGCCTGGGTGGCCGACCCGGCGAAACGGCCGATCAGCTGGCTCGTGAGGTTCTTGAGGCGGGCCTGGGCGAACCGGCTCCCGTCGTACGACTCGAGCCAGAAGGGCAGCGCCTGCAATCGGTCGAAGGCCTCGGTCAGCTCGTCGCGGCTCAACTCGCCACCGACCCACTCGTGCATGGCCGTGACCAACGAGTCGTGGTCGACCCGGGCCCCCAACGCGGCGACGTCGACGTAGCCGTTGACCACGGCGTCCTCGAAGTCGTGGACCGAGTACGCGATGTCGTCGCTGAGGTCCATCACCTGGGCCTCGACGCACCGCCGTCGACGCGGAGCGCCCCGGCGCAGCCACTCGAACGCGGCCGTGTCGTCGTCGTAGAAACCGAACTTCATGCGGCCGCCCGGATCGGGGATGCCCTGAGCCGTGGGCCACGGGTACTTGCAGCTGGCGTCGAGGCTGGCCCGCGTCAGGTTCAAGCCGAAACTGCGACCCGTCGCGTCGATCACCTTGGGCTCGATGCGGGTCAACAGCCGGAGGGTCTGCGCGTTGCCCTCGAAACCACCGATGTCGGTCGACCACTCGTTGAGCGCTCGCTCGCCATTGTGCCCGAACGGCGGGTGCCCGAGGTCGTGCGCCAGGCAGGCCGTGTCGACGACGTCGGGGTCGAGACCCAGGCTCGTGGCGAGCTCTCGACCGACCTGCGCGACCTCGAGCGAGTGCGTCAACCGGTTGCGGGCGAAGTCGAGGCCGGCGGTCGGGCTCAGCACCTGGGTCTTCGCCGCGAGACGACGCAGCGCACTGGAATGCAGGAGGCGCGCCCGGTCACGGGCGAAGTCGCTGCGGCGATTGGAGTGCTGCTCGGGCAACCATCGCTCGGAGTCGGCGGGGTCGTACCCGGGGGCGGCACTCGGCAGGGCTTCGGTGGACACCGGGGCCTCTCGGTCGGGAAGGGAAGGGATCTCGCGGACGGGCGTGCCTAGCCGCCGCTGTGGTGCAGTTCGGCGGCGGCGAGCTCGGCCTTGAAGGCCTCGTCGAGGTCGCGGCTCTCGAGCCACCGGTCGGGCAGGGCCGGACGCTTGGGGCTGCCGGCGCGACCTCGCGGCCCCTCGGCGGCCTCGCCGGGGTACTGCTCGTCGGGGTCCATCGTGGCGAGCAGGTCGTCGATCTGCTGCAGCGAGTCGGCGAGGGCGAGAGCGGCACGCACCTCTCCGCCCACGGGGTAGCCCTTGAAGTACCAGGCGACGTGCTTGCGCATGTCGCGGCAGGCCCGACCCTCGTCGCCCGACCAGAACTCGACCATGAGCTCGGCGTGGCGCCGGAAGGCCCGACCCACCTCGCCGAGGGTCGGCTCGGCCTTGAGGTTTTCACCACGGAAAGCCGCGGCGAGATCGCCGAACAACCACGGGCGACCGAGGCAGCCCCGGCCGACGACCACGCCGTCGCAGCCGGTCTCGTCGACCATGCGGAGGGCGTCGGCCGCCGACCAGATGTCGCCGTTGCCGAGGACCGGCACGTCGGTGATCGTCTGCTTCAGGGTCGCGATCGCCGACCAGTCGGCGGTGCCCGAGTAGAAGTCGGCCGCCGTGCGGGCGTGCAACGCGATGCTCGCCACCCCGGCGCCCTGCGCGGCGCGACCGGCCTCGAGGTAGGTGAGGTGGTCGTCGTCGATGCCCTTGCGCATCTTGACGGTGACCGGGATGTCTCCGGCGGCCTTGACCGCGCCCTCGACGATCTCGCGGAAGAGGCCGATCTTCCAGGGCAGGGCCGAACCGCCGCCCTTGCGGGTGACCTTGGGGACCGGGCAGCCGAAGTTGAGGTCGATGTGGTCGGCACGGTCCTCGGCGACCAGCATGGTGACCGCCTCGGCCACCGTGTTGGGCTCGACGCCGTAGAGCTGGATGCTGCGCGGGGTCTCGGACTCGTGGTGCTGGATCAGACGCATCGACTCGGGCGTGCGCTCGACCAGCGCGCGACTCGTGATCATCTCGCTCACGTAGAGCCCCGCGCCGTATTCGCGACAGAGGCGGCGGTAGGCCGTGTTGGTGATGCCCGCCATGGGGGCGAGCACGACCGGAGAGGCCACGTCGATCGGACCGATCGAGAGACCGCGCGAGGGCAGGGTGGTGGTGGACATCGTTACGATTCTCCCATGAGCGACGGCGGGCTGACGAGTGGTGTGGACGACGCGGAGGCCGGGGGCGGTCCAGAGCCGCTGGACGGCACGGGACGGGTGCGCACGGACGCCGCCGCGCGAGGCCTCGAGGTCGAGATCGTGGCCCGTCCGGCGGCCGACTCGCTCGAGGCGGCGGCTACCTCGCTCGGACTGCAGCCGTCGGACATCGTGAAGAGCCTCGTCGTCAAGAGACACGACGGGTCGTTCTTGTTCGCGCTGGTCCCGGGTGACCGACAGATCTCGTGGGCGAGGCTCCGGGCTGTCGTCGGCGTCAACAAGCTGTCGATGCCGAGCGCCGAGGTGGCCCTCGAGGCCACCGGGTACGAGCGGGGCACGATCACCCCCCTGGGCAGTTCGACCGCCTGGCCGGTCGTCGCGGACTCCCGCATCGTCGGGAGGCGCGTCGCCCTGGGGGCCGGAGCCCACGGCTTCAGCGCCTTCGTCGAGGCCGACGCCCTGATCGCCGGGTACGACGCGACCGTGGGCGACATCAGCGACTGACGCCGCGCCTCCCGGGCTCGTCGTCCGGGGACCCGTCGGTCGACGCACCGAGAATGCCCGGCGGGGCGACGAGGCAGGAGTCCCCCACGCATGCGACTGCGTCGGACGAGCCGAGCATGGTGAACGGAGTGGAGGGCGATGTCGCCCCGAACCCGACGGCCCCACTCACCGCGCCACCTCGGCGGCGACCTGCTCGAGGGCCTGCACGAAGGCCTCGGGGGCCTGGGCTCCCGAGATGCCGTACTTGCCGTCGAGGACGAAGAAGGGGACGCCGGTGATGCCGAACGCCTGCGCCTGGGCCTGGTCGGCGCGCACGTCGTCGAGGTGACGCCCCGTTTCGAGGGCCGCGCGCGCCTCCTTCTCGTCGAGACCGACCTCACCGGCCAGCACGACGAGGTCGTCGACGCGGCCCACGTGGCGACCCTCCTCGAAGTACGCGTGGAGGAGTCGTTCTTTCATCTCGACCTGACGGCCGTTCGCCTTGGCGAAGTGCAGCAGCTCGTGCGCCTTGACGGTGTTCGTGTGCTGGAGACGGTCGAAGTCGTAGGCGAGACCGACCTCGGCCGCGATCCCCGCGACGGTGCCGAGCATCCCTCGGACCTGGTCGGCGGGCATTCCTTTGTGCTTCGAGAGGAAGTCGACCTCGTCGCCCTCGAAGTCGACCGGGGTGTCGGGCGACAGCTCGAACGAGTGGTACTCGACCTCGACGGGGCCGCCGAAGCGTCGCACGGCCTCCTCGAACTTACGCTTGCCGATGAAGCACCACGGGCAGGCGATGTCGGACCAGATGTCGACCTTGACGGTCGCGGACGGGGAGGCGGAGTCTACGGTCACGGCACTCCCAACGTGCGCCCGACCACCGTCATTCCCCGTGCCTCGCCCGCATCGCTCACCCGCGTCCCCCGTGTCGGCAACTCCTGCCCCGTGCGGCGCCCGGGGACGGCGAGCCGCCACGTCCGACGACCCCGCGGCCCGAGCACGCGCGGCAGGCAGGAGTTGCCGACACGTGACGCCGGTCTCGGTCCGCCCGCCGTGGTGACGAGGGCCTCGACGGCAGCCGAGGTACGGGCCCACAGGTCACGGACCATGATGGTGCCCGCCCGGAACGGAACATGTCCGACGAGGGCGATGTCGGCGTCCTTGAGACGATCCTGGTCGAACCGGTTCTCGTGGTGCGCACGACCGTCGGTCTCGAGGCCCACGACCCCGTCGACGAGCATGTCCAGGATCTTGCCCGTGTCACCGACCGGGACCTGCCGCACGACGTGGTGCCCGGCGCGTCGCAGACGCGTTCCGGCCGCCGACTCGAGGATGCTCTCGGCTCCCCCGTCGCTCCAGGCCACCAGTCCCGCGGCGTCGGCACGCTTCCGTGCGAGGACCTCGGCGGCGTCCGAGTCGTCGGTCACGATGCCGGCGGCGCGGGCCCAGTCGACCAGGATGACCGCGTCCTCGAGCGACCCCGCCTCGACCACCGCCCGGGCCAGGGCGTCTCGCGGGTCCACGGACCAGGTCGTGCCTCGGCCCTCGAGCTCGACCGGGTCCCACACGACGCGGACACCCGGACGCCGCCGGAGCCGTGACGCGGTCTCGGGCACGGAGACGGTGATGGTCGGGCGCCGCCACGACCAGGCACCGAGCTGATGGAGCGCCGCTGCCCCGGTGAGTCGGCCGCCCACCGCGACGGCGACGAACCGAGGGTCGTCTCGGGGCCAGGTCGAGTACCAGCCACGGCGGGGTCGACGCACCGTGCGGGACCTTACGGCGACGGTCAGATGGCGGTCCGACGCACCGAGCGCGACGAGGTCACGCTTGTGCAGCAGGCCGCCGGCGGCGGAGACGAGTTCGGCGATCGTGGTCATGCCCCACAGCGTGCCGAGCGACGCCGACGAGAACGGGGCACCACCGCGCCACTGGGGATGACCCGGCCGCGCGAGAGCCTGGGGGCGAGCACCGACTCGCGACCCCGGCCGCCGAGGTCGGCAACTCCTGCATCCCGTCTGGCGACCGGACGAGACGCCGGTCGCTCGGCCTCCGCCGCTGCACGAGGCAGGAGTTGCCGACACGGCGCGGGTGCCACGAAAGACACCGGAAGGCACGGCACGGGTCGGCGCGGCGGAGGGGGACCGGAGCGGCGCCGACGCCGGTGCCGGAGCGGCGCCGACGCCGGTGCCGGTGCCGGAGCGGCGCCGGCGCCGGACCGCGCGGTGCGGGGCCGGGTTCGGCCCCGCCCCGGTGGCGGTTACGCGCCGAGCAGCTGCTCGGCCAGGTACGCCCGTAGCCCCGCCAGCGGGATGCGCTGCTGGGCCATGGTGTCGCGCTCGCGGACGGTGACGGCGTCGTCCTCGAGCGAGTCGAAGTCGACGGTGACGCAGAACGGCGTGCCGATCTCGTCCTGCCGGCGATAGCGACGGCCGATGGCACCGGCGTCGTCGAAGTCGATGTTCCAGTACTTGCGGAGGTCGGCCGCGAGCCCGCGAGCCATGGGCGACAGCTGCTCGTTGCGGCTGAGCGGCAGCACGGCGACCTTGATCGGTGCCAGACGGCGGTCGAGCTTCAGCACCGTGCGCTTGTCGACGCCGCCCTTGGCGTTGGGCGCCTCGTCCTCGGTGTACGCGTCGACCAGGAACGCCATGAGCGAGCGGGTCAGGCCGGCCGCGGGCTCGATGACGTACGGGGTCCAACGCTCGTTCTTCGCCTGATCGAAGTAGGTGAGGTCTTTGCCCGAGGCGGCGGCGTGGGTCTTGAGGTCGTAGTCGGTGCGGTTCGCGATGCCCTCGAGCTCGCCGAACTCGCCACCGGCGAAGCGGAAGCGGTACTCGATGTCGACGGTGCGCTTCGAGTAGTGCGAGAGCTTCTCGGCGGCGTGCTCGTAGAGACGCAGGTTCTCTGGGTCGATGCCGAGGTCCACGTACCACTGGAACCGCTGGTCGATCCAGTACTGGTGCCATTCTTCGTCGCTGCCTGGCTCGACGAAGAACTCCATCTCCATCTGCTCGAACTCGCGCGTGCGGAAGATGAAGTTGCCGGGCGTGATCTCGTTGCGGAAGCTCTTGCCGATCTGCCCGATGCCGAACGGCGGCTTGATGCGCGACGACTGCAGGATGTTGTCGAAGTTGGTGAAGATGCCCTGCGCCGTCTCGGGTCGCAGGTAGGCCATGCCCTGCTCGTTGTCGACGGGACCGAGGAAGGTCTTGAGCAGGCCCGAGAAGTTCTGCGGTTCGGTCCACGAGCCGGGCTGGCCCGTGTCGGGGTCGCGGACGTCGGCGAGGCCGTTCTCGGGCGGGTGGCCGTGCTTCGCCTCGTACGCCTCGAGGAGGTGGTCGGCGCGGTACCGCTTGTGGGTGTGCAACGACTCGACCAGCGGGTCGCTGAAGACCTCGACGTGGCCCGAGGCCTCCCACACCTGACGCGGCAGGATCACCGCGGAGTCCAGACCGACGACGTCGTCGCGGCCCTGCACCATGGTCTGCCACCACTGGCGCTTGATGTTCTCCTTCAGAGCGACTCCGAGGGGCCCGTAGTCCCAGGCCGAGCGCGAACCGCCGTAGATCTCTCCCGACTGGAAGACGAAGCCGCGGCGTTTGGCCAGGGCGATGACGGAATCGAGACGGTTGGGTGCTGCCACGTGTGATGCTCCGATGTGTTGAGGCCCGAGCTGGATGCCCGGTCGGTCGAGGTACCCGGCAACTCTAGCGGCGGAGCGTCACCGGCCGAGCGCGGCCACGACCGCCTCGACGTCGCTCTCGTCGTTCCAGAGGTGGAACGCGACGCGGACGCGACCGGCGCGCCCCGAGACGGTCAGGCCGGCGTCGCCGAGGAGGCGCTGGTCGCGTCCGTCGGGATCGGCCCAGGTCACGATCGCGCGGCCCTGCGCCTCGAGCCCGAGCCGCGAGCAGAGCGCGTCGCCCGTCCCGGTCGCGTGCGCCCAGGTCTCGTCGGCGTCGAGCCCGGCGAACGTCTCGAGGGCGGGCAGCGCCCCGGCCCAGGCCTGCCAGGCGGGTGACACGTCGAACGCCCGGGCATCCGTGGCGAGGTTCATCTCGGGGCCGTAACACGACGCCCACACGTCGGCGCCGGCGTACCACCCCGCCTGGGACGGCACCATGTGACGGCGCAGCCGGTCTCCCAGGGTCAGGAACGCCACCCCGCGCGGGCAGCACAACCACTTGTACGCGTGCGTGACGCTGGCGTCGTAGCGCGAGGCGTCGACGGGCCGCACACCCGCGGCCTGCGTGAGGTCGCAGAGCGTCAGCGCTCCGTGGCGGGCCGCCGCGGCGACGATGTCCGCGTCGTCGGCGACCTCGCCGGTGGCGGACTGGACGGCCGACCAGGCCACCAGGTGCGTGTCGGGCCCGACGGAACCGGCCACCTCGTCGAGCGGGACGCTCCGCACCCGGACGCCCCGCGCCTCCTGCACCACGAAGGGGTAGACGATCGAGCTGAAGTCGCCGGTGGGCACGAGCACCTCGGCACCGTCGGGTACGGAGGCGGCGATCACGGCGACCATCGAGGAGGTCTGGGACGCGATGGCGACGCGGCCGACGTCGACCCGGGCCAGGCGGGCGAAGGCCGCGCGCGCCTCCTCGACGACGGCGCCGTAAGTGACGGGCCCGGCCCGCCCGGACTCCCAGCGGTCGAGGTCGGTGCGCATCGCGTCGAGCGTGGAACGGAGCGGCAGGCCCATGGTGCAGGCCGCGAGGTAGCCCGGGACGGGGACGAAGAGGTCGGTACGCGGCGTGGTCATGGTCCCAGGCTCGACCCGACGGGACCCTGGGACAACCGCCAGTGTCTGAGGTCGAGCATCACCTCTGCTTATGATTCGAGCATGACCGACGAACTCGACCTCGCGTCTCTGCGCGTCGTCCGCGCCGTCGCCGACGCCGGCACCATCACCGCGGCGGCCGTCCTGCTCGGCTACAGCCAGCCCGCCGTCAGCCAGCAACTGCGTCGTGCCGAACGCCAGGTCGGCCAGCCGCTCGTGCTGCGCGCCGGCCGCGGCGTGGCCCTGACCGAGGCCGGGCAGAGACTCGCCGCGCACGCCGTCCACGTGCAGGCCGCCCTCGACGCCGCGCGGCAGGACCTCGACGACCTGGGCGGCGTCGCCATGGGCCGCGTCACGGTGGCCGGGTTCCCGAGCGCGTCGTCGACGATCGTCCCCGACGTGCTGTCCCGTCTGCGCGACCGGCACCCCGGCCTGACGGTCGACTACGTCGAGGCGGAACCGCCGGAGGCGCTGGCACGACTACGGGACGGCTCGGCCGACGTGGCGGTCACCTTCCACCACGGGGGCGGCCCCGGGGGCGAACGCGACCTGGACGGGCTGCTGCACCGCGCCTCCTTCGTCGACCGCACGGTGCTCGCCGTGCCCTCGGCGCACGCCTTCACCCGGGGCGACGACTTCGCGGGCCTGGCGCACGAGCGCTGGATCGGCGGGTGCCCCCGTTGCCGGGGTCACCTGCTCGCCACCTGCGCCGCGTCCGGGTTCGAACCCGAGATCGTGCTCGAGACCGACAACGCGCTGGCCGTGCTCGGGCTCGTCGCGGCGGGGCTCGGCGTCGCCCTGCTGCCAGGGCTCTCCCTCGTGTCCGCTGCCGTGCCTCCCGGGGTACGTGTGGTCGAGCTCGACGAAGGGCTCGCCCGCGTGGTGCACGTCGTCCACGGGCGCGGTGGTGACCGTGTGCCGAGCGTGCGTGCCGTCCTGGACGCCTTCGGGCAGGTGGACGGCGACGCGCTGGGGCTCGTGCCGGTCCGGCACGCCGAGCCGTCCACGACAGCGGGTTAGGCTTGGACGACGAATCGGGAGGGGTGCAGGTCGTGCGCAGAAGACTGACCGTCGGCGTCGCCGTCTCGGTGCTGGCCCTCGTCGGGCTCACCGGGTGTTTCCCGAGCCTCGACGACCTGACGCCGGTGGGTGCGGGCGGATCGGCGTCGACTCCGGGCACCGGCGGCACCGGCGCCCCCCAGCCCCAGGTGACGGGCGCGCCCGGCACGGGCGGGGGCACGGGCTCGCAGCCCGACGCGCTCGCACCGGGCGGCACGCTGCTCAACCAGGTCAACTACAAAGACCTCACCATCTACGTCTACGGCGTCGGCGAGCTCACCACCACGGCCCCCTCGATCTACGCGCGCCCCGACGGCACCGACCCCTACCCCGCCGGCACCGACGTCGAGGTCACGGCGTACGTGTTGACGAACAACTCGCAGCGCCGCCTCGACCTCACCGACCTCAGCGCCGACTACTCGTCCTACGGCAACGACCTGGCCACGCAGGACGTCTTCGCCGGACAGGACCTCTTGACCCAGCTCGGCTACGAGACGTCTCTCGACTCGAAGTTCCCGGCCGACAGCGCCACGTGGTACCTGCTGCCGGGCGAGTCGACCGTCTTCGCCAACGCATGGTTCCACCGGGCGGGTGACGGGCCGTTGACCCTGCAGTTCCTGTGGCCCGCCGAGCGCATCTTCCTGGGCGCGAACATCCAGTTCTGACGGGCTTCCCGTCAGGCCGGGGTCGGGGCGTCCACCGCTCCCCCGAACCGGCGCGTGCGCGAGGCGTACGTCTCGACGGCCTGCCACAGGTCGGTACGTGTGAAGTCGGGCCACAGCTGGTCGAGGAACACCATCTCGGCGTAGGCGGACTGCCAGAGCATGAAGTTGCTGGTGCGCTGCTCGCCCGAGCTGCGCACGAAGAGGTCGACGTCGGGCAGGTCGGGCGCGTACAACCGCTTCTGGATCAGCTTCTCGCCGACGGCCGAGGGCTTGAGCCGACCGGCGGCGACGTCGTCCGCGATGGACCGCACCGCGTCGGCGATCTCGGTCCGCCCGCCGTAGTTGACGCACATCGTCAGGGTCAGGACGTCGTTGCCCTTCGTCAGCTCCTCGGCGAACTGCAGCTCTTTGATGACCGACCCCCACAGCCGGGGCTTCCGCCCGGCCCACCTGACCCGCACGCCCCAGGCGTTCAACTGATCGCGCCGGCGGTGCAGCACGTCGCGGTTGAAGCCCATCAGGAAGCGCACCTCGTCGGGCGAGCGTTTCCAGTTCTCGGTCGAGAACGCGTAGACGCTGAGGTGCTTCACGCCGATCTGGATCGCTCCGGCGACCACGTCGAGCAGCGACATCTCGCCCGCTTTGTGCCCCTCGACGCGGGTGAGCCCCCGCCCGTTGGCCCAGCGGCCGTTGCCGTCCATCACGATCGCGACGTGCTCGGGCACGGCGCCCCTCGGCATCGTCGGCGGATGGACACCGGTCCAGTCGAGCGGGCGGAAATCGACGGCGTCGCGATGGGTCTTCTTCACGGTCTCTCTCTTCCGGGCACCCGGTCGACGTGCTGCAGCGATCGCAGTCCGCGTTCGAGATGCCATTGCGTGTACGCGGCGACCACGCCGCTCGCCTGGTTGCGGGTCGCGTCGGGGGCTTCCTCGGCGTGATCCCAGTCCCCCGTGAGGAGCGCGCCCAACAGGGCCAGCGCCTCCTGCGTCAACCGCGGCGCGCCGGGAGGGGCGTGCGAGTCGGCCACCACCCCACCCAGTTGGACGACGAAGGCCGAGTGCGGCCCGGGTGCGCCGGTGACGGCGCACTCGCCGAAGCTGGGTGACCAACCCGCGATGCTGAGCGCGCGCAGGAGGTACGAGTCGAGCGTGAGCTGGGGCTCGTGTTCGTGCCTCGACAAGGAGCGGAGAGCCCCGACGAGCAGGAGGTACTGCTGCAGTCCCGCCTCGGCCTCGGTCAGCTTGTCGGCCGTCTCGACCATGACGCTGCCGGCGGTGTAGCTCTCGTAGTCGCCGGCGATCACGGCACCGTACGAGCCCAGGGACTCGGCCTGCTGCACGATGTCGAGCGAGCGGCCCTCGTAGAGCTGCAGGTCGGCGACCATCATCGGCTCGAGCCGCGCGCCGAACTTCGACGCCGTTCGCCGGACCCCCTTGGCGACGGCCCGGATCTTGCCGTGGTTGCGACTGAGCATCGTGAGGATGCGGTCGGCCTCACCCAGCTTGTGGGTGCGCAGCACGACGCATTCATCACGGTAGACGGGCACCTGCCAAGCATCCCACGCGTGGTACAAACGTCAGGTGCACGCCACAGCCTTCGCCGTACCCCTGTGGGTGGACCTCCTCGCCGTCGGCATCGGCAGCCTGCAGGGCGCCATGTTCGCGTCCGAGTACAAGGACCGTCGTCTCGACCTGCTGGGCATCGCCATCATCGGCATCGCCACCGGGCTCGGCGGCGGCGTGCTGCGCGACGTGTTGCTGGGCGAGGTGCCGCGCGCGATGACGAGCAACTGGTACCTGCTGGTCGCCGTCGCCGCCGCGATCGTCGGCATGGCGTTGCAACGGGTCTTCACCCGACTCGCCGGGGTCATCACCGTGCTGGACGCCCTGACGATCGGGTTGCTCGGCGCGATCGGGTCGACCAAGGCGCTCTCGCTCGGACTTCCCGAGATCCCCGCCGTGTTCGTCGGCGTCATCGCGGCCGTCGGCGGATCGGTGCTGCGCGACCTGCTGATGAACCTGACCATCGCGATGATGCACGTGGGGTCGCTCTACGCCGTGGCCGCGGCCGGGGGCACCATCGTGCTCGTGGTGGCCGTGACGCTCGGGGCACCCGTGGCCGTGTCGGCGATCGCCGGGACGTCGATCACGCTCGTGATCCGCATGCTGGCGGTGCGATTCGGGTGGACCCTGCCCGAGCAGCGCGCCCTCAGCCGGCTCCCCCGCTGGCGCCGGCCCCGCTGACCTCGGCCTCCGGGGCTCGTCCCCGCCGCTGAGGCTCGCCACCCGTGACGACCTCCGGCGCCCGCGTCGACAACTCCTGCATTCTGCGCCGGCGCACACCGCCAGGCCGTGCACCCGCGCCCCCGTGCGACACCAGGCAGGAGTTGCCCGCACCCGGCGGCACGACGACGCCCCCGGCGCCGAGGGCACCGGGGGCGGATCGGAACGGGTCGGTCAGACGGAGGCGAGCTGCCTCACGTCGGTCGTCGTGCGGATGGCACGGTTCACCGCCGAGACGACCGCCTTGAGCGAGGCCGTCGAGATGTCGGCGTCGATGCCGACGCCCCAGAGCCGGGTGCCGTCGACGTCGAGCTCGACGTAGGCGGCGGCCTGCGCGTCGCCCGAGGCGCTCAACGTGTGCTCGACGTAGTCGTACAGCTTCACCTGGACACCCTGTTCGGCGAGCACGGCGATGAACGCCGCGATCGGTCCGGTACCGCGGGCCGAGGTCGACTCGACCGTCTCGCCGACCCGCAGGTCGACGTCGAGCGTGGTCTGACCCGACATGTCGCTCGAGGTGCTCGTGCGAGTCAGCTCGAAGCGACCCCACTTGTCGTCGGCGGCGTCGGCGGGCAGGTACTCGTCCTGGAAGATCGACCAGATGTGGGCGCTCGTCATCTCGCCGCCCTCGCTGTCGGTGCGGGACTGGACGACCCCGCTGAACTCGATCTGCAGCTTGCGCGGCAGGTCGATGGCGTGGTCGGCCTTGAGCAGGTAGGCCACGCCGCCCTTGCCCGACTGCGAGTTGACCCGGATGACCGCCTCGTAGCTGCGACCCAGGTCTTTCGGGTCGACCGGCAGGTACGGCACGGCCCACTCGAGCTCGTCGACCTCGACGCCCCGCGACGCCGCGGTGGCGGCCATGGCCTCGAAGCCTTTCTTGATGGCGTCCTGATGCGAGCCCGAGAACGCCGTGTAGACGAGGTCGCCGGCCCAGGGGCTGCGTTCGTGCACGGGCAGCTGGTTGCAGTGCTCGGCCGTGCGTTTGACCATGTCGAGGTCGCTGAAGTCGATCTGCGGGTCGATGCCCTGGGTGAACAGGTTGATGCCCAGGGCGACGAGGTCGACGTTGCCGGTCCGCTCGCCGTTGCCGAAGAGGCAGCCCTCGATGCGGTCGGCGCCGGCCAGGTAGCCCAACTCGGCAGCGGCGATGCCGGTGCCCCGGTCGTTGTGGGGGTGCAGCGACAGGATGACGCTGTCGCGACGGGCCAGGTGCCGGTGCATCCACTCGATCGAGTCGGCGTAGACGTTGGGGGTCGCCATCTCGACGGTCGCCGGCAGGTTGATGATCACGGGACGCGCGGGCGTCGCGTCGAACGCCTCGATCACCTGGTTGCAGATGTCGAGCGCGAAGTCGAGCTCGGTGCCGGTGTAGCTCTCGGGCGAGTACTCGTAGTAGACGGCCGTCTCGGGGACGGTCTTCTCGGCCTCGAGGCAGAGGCGCACGCCCTCGAGCGCGATGTCGACGATGCCCTGGCGGTCGGTGCGGAACACGACGTCGCGTTGCAGCACGCTCGTCGAGTTGTACAGGTGGACGATGGCCTGCTTGGCGCCGGCGATCGACTCGTAGGTGCGGGCGATCAGGTGCTCGCGCGCCTGGGTCAGCACCTGGATCGTCACGTCGTCCGGGATGGCACCCTCGTCGATGAGGCTGCGCACGAAGTCGAAGTCGGTCTGCGAGGCGCTCGGGAAGCCGACCTCGATCTCTTTGTAGCCCATGCCGACCAGCAGGTCGAACATGATGCGCTTGCGCTCGGGGCTCATCGGGTCGATCAGCGCCTGGTTGCCGTCTCGCAGGTCGACGGCACACCAGCGCGGAGCCTCGGTGATGCGCTTCGAAGGCCAGGTCCGGTCGGGCAGGTCGACGGCGATCTGCTCGTGGAAGGGCCGGTACTTGTGGATCGGCATGGCCGACGGCTGTTGTGCGTTCTTCATGTCCTGTGGTCTCTCTCGCCCTCGAGGGGCTGCTCTTCGCGGGGGTGTCGGCCGACGACGAACTCCGCGACGAGGGGGGCCTGGGTCAGGACTCGCCGCGGCAGCTAAGGAGGAGCAGGCCGGTGGACACGTGACGAGGCTAGCACCGACCGAGGAGGCGCGGGTCGTCGGCTTCCGGCACCGCGCTCCTCGGAAGGCCACCGGGTCAGACGACCGTGCGGACGAGCCGCACGACCGCACCGACCGACAGGTCGGGCAGGTACGCGCGGCCGAGCGCCGTGCCGATGGCCGGCAACTGCACCGGATCGGGGAAGGCCATGACGAGCGGCACGAACTCGGGTTGGAACTTCTTCTTGAACGTGAGCAAGGTCTGGAACCCGTAGGCCGGCTCGAGCACGCGTCCGAGGAAGGTCAGCACGCGCTCGGTCTGCGTCGCCGGGCCCTCGGGCGATCCGCTGGTCGCGAGCGGTGCCGCCGACAGGCTGAGGAACTCGACGCCCTGTTCTTTCATGGCGAGGGCCGACGAGGCGATGACGAACTCCATGACGCCGTTCATGCTGTCGGGTCGGCGTCGCATGAAGTCGAGCGTCCAGCCGACGACCTCGCCATCGCTCCACGAGGGCAGCCAGCTCGTCACGGCCTGGACCGAGTCGTCCTCGTCGAGGGCGAGCACCAGGGCCACGTCCGGGTCCTTCAACTCGTCGACCCCGCCGAGGGTGAAGCCCATCTCGGGCAGGTTCTTCTCGGCGACCCATTGCTCGCTGATCTCGCCGATCTGCCGGGCCACGGCGGGACGGAGGTCGGCGTACCGGGTCCACTCGGCACGGATGCCGTTCTTCGTCGCGCGATTGATGCTCGACCTGACGTCCTGCCACTTCTTGCCCGTCATGGCGAAGGTGGCCGGGTGCAGTACCGTCTCTTCGCCGACGGGCAGGGTCGCCCAGCCCATCTCGTCGTAGAGGGGCGTGAGCTCGCCCCTCACGCTGTAGAAGACCGGGGTGAGACCCTGGTCGTCGCACCAGCGGGCGAACTCGCGGGTGACCTCGGGGATACGGTCGGCAGGGCACAGGGGCTCGCCCGTGGTGATGGCGATGCCCGCGACGACGCGATGGGCGACGACCGCGCGACCATCGGCCGAGAACCAGTACTGGTTGCCCTCCCAGAGCGCCATGTGCGACAGCGTTCCCGGCGTCCCGCGGTGCACGATCTCTCGCACCTGCGCGCGTGCCGCATCGGGACGGACGTCGCCCGGCCGGGCCGCCGCCACCACGAGCCCCACCAGCACGACGAGCCACCAGAGCGGACCCACCCATTCGAACGCGGCCCGGACGACCCCGCCGTCGGGTACCGGCCCGATGCGCGTCAGCCCGACGAACCCGACCGGCACGAAGCGCTCCGGTACGTCGAGCAGCAAGGTCCGCGGCCCGATCGCCGGGACGAAGGAGGCGCGCCCCGCCCACCCGGCGGCCGCGAAGGTCGCCGCCAGCACGAGCCCCGACACCACGACGACGAAGGCGTACCGGGGGCGTCGCGCTCCTTCGGCCCCGATGCCGAAGTGACGGCGGAGGAGGAACAGCCCGACGGCGACGGCTGCCGGCACGGCGACCGCCAGGGCCGCCAGCACCACCCTCTCGACCACGTGACGGGGTCGGTCGACGACCGGATCGGTGGTGACGGGCAGGACCACGTAGTAGAGACCGGCGAAGACGGCGAGCAGCCCGTTGACCGCGACGGCCACGTCGAGGGCGAGACGCCGGCCCCGCCGCAGGTACCAGGCGCTGACGAGCAGCACGACCAGCGGCAACAGGCTGAGCAGGACGGTCGGCAGGGTGTCGATGCCCGCCAGGGCGGCGGCGCGCGCGCACGCCCCGACCGGGGGCACGTGCCGGTCGGGAGCACCTCGTCCCGCGGCGGCGCAGGCGGCCGAGAGCGACCGGCCCGGCAGGACGTCTCGGAAGAGCATGCCGAGGGGCGAGAGGGCACCGATCGGGCTGCGGGCGAGCAGGGTCAGGACGGGGCCCACCGCCGTCACCGCGACGATGGTCGACGCGAGACGCCGCACCTCGTGGTGGGAGCTGCGCAGCCATCCGCGCTCGGCCCGGCGATCGGCCAGCACCACCCCGAGCGCGAGCCCCACGAGGGCGCCGAGGAGGGCGTAGAGACCCGAGGGGTGTCCGTCGTAGAGCACGAAGGCGAGCACGACCGAGAACCCGACCAACCGGATGCGGCGTCGCCAGAGCGGCCCGAAGAACGCACTGGCGGCCATGATCGTGCCGAGGGCGGGTGTGAACGGGTGCAAGGTGGACTCGGCGGCCACCTCGAGGGCCCAGGTCTCGCCGACCGCCTGCCCGAGGGCCTGCACCGTGACGCCGACACCGGTCGCCACGACGGCCGTCACCAGGTAGGCCACGACCGTGCGGACCCAGCCCATCCGGCGCTCGGCCGCGCCGACGAGCACGAGCACGCCGATCACGGCGAGGACGAGTTGGGTGGGGCCGCCGGCGACGAAGACCGAGCCGAAGACGAGCAACCATGACCTGCGGTCCTCGAAGGGATCGAGTCCTGCTCCGACGAGATCGCGCAAGCGTTCGCTCGGGGCGTGCGTCACACTGCCGGAAGCGAATGCCAGCACGATGAGCGACAGCGCGACGGTGAGGCTCACGGGGCGGGCACTGACGAACGTCACGATGCGGGTCGCCAGGCCGGCCATGACCCGCCGTGCACGCCCCGGATCGTGGGGGGTGGGCGGTGTCGACGCGCCCGGACCGGCCTCGGCCACCTCGACGCTCACGGGGTCTGCACCGACTCGCTGAGGCCGAGGCGAGGGTAGAACTGCCCGATGCCGTGGGCGAATCCGTTGCTCGCGGTCGTCCAGTCGTGTCCGCTGCCCGGTGACACGTAGCGCGTCACCGCCATGCCCGCCTTCGCCGCGGCCGCGGAGTTCACCGTCATGATCTGACCGTACCGACCGTCGGTGGCGCCGACGGCGAAGAACGCCGCGGTGTCCGCGTAGGGCCCGTGCTGCGTCATGATCGCCTGGGGTCGGGCGGCCTCGTAGGCGGCTCGGTTCCCGGCGAAGCCCTCGGCGATCGTGGTCTTCTCGTCGCCGATCGAGGGGCCGAGCTCACCCGACACGTCGATGAAGGTCGAGAACAGGTCGGGTCGACCCGCGGCGAACTGGATCGAGCAGGTGCCGCCCTGCGAGAACCCGCCGACCGTCCACGCCCTCGAGCCCGAGGCGACGTGGAAGTGGCTCGTCATGTAGTCGACCACGTCGGTGGTGATGTAGGTGGCGCTGTTGCCCAGGGCCCCGTCCACGCACATCGGGTTGTGCGCGTCGGCACTCAGCTGGTCGGGGACGACGACGATCGGCGCGAGACCGTGGTTCTTCGCCGCGAAGCCGTCCAGCGTCTCGACGAGGTGCCCGGCCGTGACCACCGAGCTCGGTTCGGCCGGTTGTCCCGACATCATGATCATCACCGGGAGGGCCGGAGCATTCGCCACGAGGGCCGCCGGAGGCAGGTAGACGATGGCGTCACGTGCCGGAAAGTGCGAGACGGTCCCGGGGATGGACACGCTGCCGTACCGACCGGTGGCGGGCAGGTCGGCGGGAGCCTTCCAGATCGACCAGAGCGTCGGGTCGAACTCCGTCGAGGCAGTGTCCGCGGACGGAGGCGCGGTGGTGGTGACCGAGAGGGCCGGCACCTCGTCCTGGCCGAGCGCCTGCGACAGGTCCTGGTACACGCTGCCGTCCCGGTTGAGGGCGAGGCCACCCGCCAGGGCGAACACCAGGACGGCCAGCACGGCCACGAGCTTCCGCCACCACCGGGTGCGGAACAGGTTGACGACGACGATCCCGAGGCCGGCGAGCACCGCGGCGACCCAGAGGCGGTCCACCCAGGTCGGCGACAGGCCCAGCACGTCGCGCACGTCGCCGAGCCACCATGTGGCGACGGCCCCCAGTCCGGCACCGACGAGGACCGCGAGGGCGACCCACCTCCACCACGTCCGGCGGGTCCGCGGACGGACGAGGAGTCCGATCGCGACCAGTGCGACGACGACGTCGACCACGACCAGCACCGTCGACGACAGCAACGGGACCGACAGCAACCAGTTCATGCGAGAGCTTCTTTCGGCGGAGGAGCGGGGTGGCGACCACCCAGGGGTCACTCTGCCGCTCCCGACGACGAGGACACGCGGTGTTCGACGCGATCACAGCAGGCTCATCACCAGCGGTCAGCGTCCGCACGGTCAGCACTCCGATCCCGCCGCGGGCGGGACGTCACCCACCCGCCGCGTCTACCGGGCGAGCCCGTGTTCGTACGCGTAGACCACGAGCTGCACCCGGTCGCGGAGCGACAACTTCGAGAGCACACGACTGATGTGGGTCTTGACGGTCGCCTCGCTGAGGAACTCCTGCGACGCGATCTCGGAATTGCTGAGCCCCCGCGCCGCGAGGTCGAAGATGTCCCGCTCACGCGTGGTGAGGGTCCCGAACGACTCGGGGACGGCGCGGGCACGTGAGGCCCGACCGTCGAAGTGCTCGAAGAGCTCCCGCGTGGCGGACGCCGCGATGACGGCGTTGCCGGAGTGCACGGTCCGGATGGCGGCCAGCAGGAACTCGGGGTCGGCGTCCTTGAGGACGAAGCCGCTCGCGCCTCCTCGGATCGCACGGGTCGCTGCCTCGTCGAGGTCGAAGGTCGTCAGCACGATGATGCGCGGCGGACGGCGGGACGCCGCCTCGGCCTGCGCCAGGACGGCGGTGGTGGCGGCGATGCCGTCCATGACGGGCATGCGGATGTCCATCAGGACGACGTCGGGGGCGGTGCGCGCGACCATCGAGACACCCTCGTCGCCGTTGCTGGCCTCGCCCACGAACTCGAGGTCGGGCTGCGAGCCGACCAGCATCTTGATGCCGGCGCGGAACAGGGCTTGGTCGTCGACCAGGGCGACACGGATGGGTGCCGTCGAACGGCCGGGCATGTCGATCATCGGATGCGTACCTCTTGGGTCAGTGCCAGGGTCGGCACGATGGCGTGGACGACGAAGCGTCCGTCGGCGTTCTGGGTGGTGAGCGAGCCGCCCGCCAGGGTCGCGCGTTCGCGCATGCCGTCGAGCCCGTGGCCGCCTCGCCGTTCGTCGCCGGTGGTGTCGATCGGACGCGTCGGCGGTCGGACGACGTTCGAGATGACCAGGTGCAGCGCCTCGTACCGCCAGTCGAAGCGCAGGTCGACGGGCTGGTCGGCGGCCCCGTGGCGGAGCACGTTGGTCAGGCTCTCCTGCACGATGCGGAACACGGCCAGCTGCCGATTCGTCCCGAGCACCTGGGGCTCGCCCGTCACGCGGAGGTCGACGGTGAGACCCGAACCACGCATCTGCTCGAGCAGCCGGTCGAGATCGCCGAGAGCGGGCTGGGGCGCCTCGCCCTGGCTGTGCCGCAGCTGGCCGAGCAGGACGCGCACGTCGCCCAGGGCTTCGCGCGCCGTCGTGGCGATGGTGGTCAGGGCACCGTCCACCGAGGTCGGGTCGACCCGGGCGGCGTAGCGGGCCCCGTCGGCCTGGGCGATCACGACGGCCAGCGAGTGGGCGACGACGTCGTGCATGTCCCGCGCGATGCGGTTGCGTTCTTGCTCGACCGCGATGTCGCGCTCGGCTCGGGCTGCCTCACGTTCGGCCCGGGCGGCGTCGTTCTCGGCACGGGCGGTCTCACGCTCGGCGATGAGCCGCGCCTCGCGGCTGAGCCGCTCCGACCAACGTGCCCGGGCCAGCAGTCCCCCGGCCCACGGCAGACCGAGCAGGGCGAGGAACCCGAGGAGGGCGATCCCCAGCTGGAGGAGGATGCGGACGACGTCGGTCACCGCGTAGACGTCGTAGTCGACCCCGAACAGGGTCCCTTGCACGAACGAGAGGTAGAACGTGCCCACGAGGGCACCCGCACCGACCGAGACCAGACCGGACCACTTGACCCGGTCGGTACCGTAGGCGGCCGTCGAATAGAGCACCGCGCAGATCGCAAGGTTCGTGAAGCCGGGCGTGCTGCCCGTCGCCATCTGCGAGGCCGCGACCAGCCAGGCGAGGGTCAGGGCGAGCCCGGGCGACAGCCGCCGCAACGCGAACGTGACCGTCATGCCGAGAACGACGAACGGGGTCGTCACGGCGCCGTCGGACAGCACCAGGCCGATCACGCCGAGGAGCGCCGCCGCCGTCAGGTCGACGGCGACCTGGTAGGGCGCGAGGCGGCGGAAGATCACCCGACCACCGTACGACCTCCGACGACCCGCGCGGGCCGTGCGTCCCGCACGAACGACCTCGGGACCATGTCGATCATCCGGAGGAACGAGGGCGGCCAGACCGCGAGCGACGGGCAGGTCGACCCCCGACGCGGGTCAGAAGCCGAGTCGACCGAGCTGCTTCGGGTCGCGCTGCCAGTCCTTCGCGACCTTGACGCGGATCGACAGGAACACCTGCTTGCCGACGAGCGGCTCGATCTGTGCCCGCGCACGCTCACCCACCTCGCGCAGGCGTTGACCGCCCTTGCCGATCACGATGGCCTTCTGGCTGTCACGCTCGACGAAGAGGTTGGCGTAGATCTCGAGGAGGTCTTTGTCGTCGCGCTCGACCATGTCGTCGATCGTCACGGCGAGCGAGTGCGGCAGTTCGTCCTGCACACCCTCGAGCGCGGCCTCGCGGACGTACTCGGCCACCCGGTCGGTCAACCCCTCTTCCGTGACCGCGTCGGACGGGTACAACGGCTGCGACAGCGGCATGAGCTTGATCAGCTCGGCGGTGAGGACGTCGAGCTGCACGTCGCTGACGGCCGACAACGGGATGATCGCCTCCCAGTCGCGCAACCGGCTGACGGCGAGCAGTTGCTCGGCGACCGCGGGCCGCGACGTGGCGTCGGTCTTGGTCACGATCGCGACCTTCTTCGCCCTCGGGTAGGCGTCGAGCTGCTCGTTGATGAACCGGTCGCCCGGGCCGAGCTTCTCGTCGGCGGGCACGCAGAACCCGATGACGTCGACGTCACCGAGCGTGGTCTGGACGATGTCGTTGAGCCGCTCTCCGAGCAGCGTGCGCGGGCGGTGCATGCCCGGAGTGTCGACCAGGACGAGCTGACCGGTCGCCTGGTGCACGATGCCGCGGATCGCACGACGGGTCGTCTGCGGCTTGGACGAGGTGATCGCGACCTTCTCGCCCACGAGAGCGTTGGTCAGCGTCGACTTGCCGACGTTGGGTCGCCCGACGAACGAGACGAACCCGGCTCGGTAGGTCGCCCCCCGAGGAGGCGCGGCCGAGGGGGTGAGGTCGTCTCCGGTGGTCGACATGGGGGCCTTTCGTGGACGTGGTGGAACGGATGGGAGGTGGTGGGTCGCGTCGACCCGACGATCAGTCGTCGCGAGCGGTGTCGGCGAACGCCGCCTGCGCGTCGGCGAGCTCGGGATCGCGCTCGACCAGGACGGTCTGCAGGTCGTGCCGACGCCCCTCGGTGCGGTCGGCGGTGAGGACGAGACCCGAGACGCGGACGACCGACCCCTGCTCGGGCAGGCGCCCCAGGACCTTGGTGAGCAGGCCGCCCACCGAGTCCACGTCGTCGTCGTCGAGTTCGAGGCCGAAGAGGTCGCCGAGCTCGTCGACGGGGAGCCGGGCGCTGACGCGGAAGACCCCCGTCGAGACCTCGCGGTGCGGGGCGACCTCACGGTCGTACTCGTCGCTGATGTCGCCGACGAGCTCTTCGATCAGGTCCTCGAGCGTCACGAGGCCGGCGATGCCGCCGTACTCGTCGACGACCATGGCCAGGTGGTTCTTGTCGAGCTGCATCTGCCGCAGGGCGTCGTCCGCCTTCTTGGACTCGGGCACGAAGACGGCCGGACGCGCGAGGGTCGTGACGGGAGCCGAGTCGTCGCCGCTGTGCTCGTGCAGCCGTCGGGCGAGGTCGCGCAGGTACACGATGCCGATGACGTCGTCGGAGTCCCGGCCGACGACGGGCACGCGGGAGACCCCCCTGCCGAGGAAGAGGCTCATCGCCGAGCCGACCGACGCGGTGGCGTCGAGGGTGACCATGTCGGTGCGGGGCACCATCACCTCGCGGACGACGGTGTCGCTGAACTCGAAGATCGAGTGGATCAGTTCTCGGTCGTCCTCTTCGAGGACGTCGAGCTCTGTCGCCTCGTCGACCATGCTGAGCAGCTGTTCTTCGGAGGAGAACGACGCACTGCGTGGACGACCGGGGGTGACCCGGTTGCCGATCGCCACCAGGGCGTCGGCGAGTGGGCCCAGGACGACCCGGACGAACCGTACGAGACCCGAGGTGAGCCGGACGAGGCCGCGGGCGTGGGCACGACCGACGCTGCGCGGGCTGGAACCCACGAGCACGAAGGACACGACCGTCATGATGAGCGCCGAGAGCAACAGGGCCAACCACCAGGGCTCGACCGAGAACGCGAACGACAACGACACGAGGACCGCCGCCGACGTCTCGGCCAGGATGCGGACGAAGTTGACGGCGTTCACGTGCGCCCCGACGTCGGCCGCGATCGCGGTCAACGGCGTGGCGTGGCGCGGATCGTCGTCGGCCTCGTCGAGGAGGTCTTGGCGGCTGAGCACGCCCAGTGCCGAGTCGGCCGCGGCCAGCAGGCCGCCGAAGACCACCAGGAAGACCGCCACGACGACGAAGACCGTGACCATCACGGCGTCACCGACTCGTGTCGGCCGCGGCGAAGGCCGCGAGGATCTCGCGCTGCAGACCGAACATCTCGCGCTCGTCGTCGGGCTCGGCGTGGTCGAACCCGAGGAGGTGCAGGATGCCGTGACAGGTGAGGAGCAGCATCTCGTCGAGAGGGGCATGCCCCGCCGTGGCGGCCTGTGCGACGGCCACCTGCGGGCACACGACGATGTCGCCGAGGAGGCCGGCCGGGGTCGGCTCGTCCTCGGTGCCCGGACGCAGCTCGTCCATGGGGAAGCTCAGCACGTCGGTCGGGCCGGGTTCGTCCATCCACTGGACGTGGAGTTGCTCCATCGCGGCCTCGTCGACGAAGACGATCGCGAGCTCGGCCTCGGGGTGCACGTGCATCTGATCGAGCGCGAAGGTGGCCAGACGCTGGATCGTGGCCTCGTCGACCTCGACGGCGGATTCGTTGGCGACCTCGATGCTCACCGGGTTCCTCTCTTCGGCAGGCGGTCGCGGGCGTCGGCCCGCCGCTCGGCGCGGTTGCCCGACTCGGCCTGGTCATGTGCCGCCTCGTGACGGCGGTGCTGCTGGGCCTGACGCTCGGCGTCGTAGGTCGTGTACGCGTCGACGATGCGACCGACGAGCGTGTGCCGCACGACGTCGTCGCTGGTGAGACGGGCGAAGTGGATGTCGTCGATGCCGTCGAGCACCGTCGTGACGAGCTGGAGGCCGCTGGCCCCGGTGGGCAGGTCGACCTGGGTGACGTCGCCCGTCACGACCATGCGCGAGCCGAAGCCGAGACGGGTGAGGAACATCTTCATCTGCTCGGGCGTCGTGTTCTGAGCCTCGTCGAGGACGACGAACGCGTCGTTCAGGGTGCGACCGCGCATGTAGGCCAGGGGGGCCACCTCGACGGTGCCGGCCGCGAGCAGCTTCGGGACGATCTCGGGGTCCATCATCTCGTTGAGCGCGTCGTAGAGCGGACGGAGGTACGGGTCGATCTTGTCAGTCAGTGTGCCCGGCAGGAATCCCAGTCGCTCGCCCGCCTCGACGGCCGGGCGCGTCAGGATGATGCGCTGGACCTCGCGACGCTGCAGCGCCTGGACGGCCTTCGCCATGGCGAGGTACGTCTTGCCGGTGCCGGCCGGGCCGATGCCGAACGTGATGGTGTGCTGGTCGATCGCGTCGACGTACTCTTTCTGACCCGGTGTCTTCGCCCGCACGCCTTTGCCACGGCTGGTGACGATGGGTTGGCCGAAGACCTCGGACGGGCTGCCCTGCCCCGAGTCGAGCAGACGGGCCGACGTCACGACCTCGGCCGGACCGAGGTCGTGCCCGCCACGGACCATCGAGACGAGTTCGGCGACGAGCCCCTCGGCCCGACCGACGGCGGCCGCGGGCCCCTCGAGGGTGACCTCGTTGCCCCGCACGAGCACGCGGACCTCGGGGTACTGCTTCTCGACCGCACGGAGCAGGCGGTCCTGCGGGCCCAGCAGCTGGACCATGGCGACGCCGTCGACGGTGACGTCGACACGCCGGACGTCGTCGCTCGTCGTGGGTGTCGTGGGTGTCGTGGGGCCGGTGGCGTTCGTGTCGCTAGTGGGCAAGGGTGCCTTCCTCCAGGGGACCACCGAGCACATGGGCGTGCACGTGGAACACGGTCTGCCCGGCGGATGCGCCGGTGTTGAAGATCAAACGGAACTCGGCCCCGGAGTGTTCCCCGAAGGCCACCGGATCGGCGGCGAGTCGCGCGGCGGTCGCGACCATCTCGGCGAGCAGGGCCGGATCGCCCGCGGCGAGCTCGACGACGTCGCGGTAGGCCTGGGTCTTGGGCACCACGAGCAGGTGGACGGGTGCCTGCGGCGCGATGTCGCGGAACGCGAGGACGGTCTCGCTCTCGAACACGATGTCGGCGGGGATCTCGCGCGCGACGATTCGGCTGAAGACGGTGGGCTCGTCGGAGGTCTCGGACATGCTGCCCATCGTAGCGACGGCCGCCGACGGCGTCCTCGGTGGCCGCGCGCTCACCAGCGGCCGAGCCGCGCGCTCAGGACGGACAGGGCGGCGGGACCGGCCGTGGAGGTGCGCAGCACGGCGTCCCCGAGGCGCACGGCGCGAGCACCCGCCTCGGTGAGCTGCCGCAGCTCGGCGGGCGACACTCCGCCCTCGGGACCGACGACGACGACGACGCGGTCGGGCACCGCGCCTCCTGAGGTCAGGTCGACCGTCGTGAGCGCCTGCTCGGCCGACGGTTCGAGCACGAGCACGAGATCGCGGGAGGCGCGCTCGGCCAGCTGCCTCGTCGTCGCGAGCCCGGACACCTCGGGTGCCCAGGGACGGATGGACTGCTTGGTCGCCTCGCGGACGATCGACGACCAGCGGGTGAGCCCCTTGGCGACCTTGGGGCCCTCCCAGCGGGAGATGCTGCGGGCCGCGGCCCACGGGACGATCTCGTCGACGCCGAGCTCGGTCGCGGCCTGCACCGCGAGCTCGTCGCGGTCGCCCTTGGCGAGGGCCTGGGCGAGGACCAGCCGCGTCGTCGGCGGCTCGTGCTGCACCACCCGCGTCGCGAGCAGCACCAGCCGCTCGGGCGCCGCCTCGGTCACCTCGCCCTGGACCACGAGCCCGCGGGCGTTGCCGAGCGTCAGCGCCTCGCCCACCCGGACACGGCTGACCGTGACCGCGTGCCGAGCCTCGGAACCGGTCAGCTCGACCGACGAACCGACCTCGGCGCCGGACAGGTCGTCGACCAGGTAGAAGTGCGCCACGATCAGAAGTTCAGGAAGCGGTCGCGCAACTTGCCGAAGAGACCCTGCTGGAAGTGCGACAGCTCGGGCGCCTGCGAGCGTCGACCCGCGGCGAACTTCTCGATCAGCTCTCGCTCTTTGTGGCTGAGCTTGGTCGGGGTGACCACCTGCACACCGATCTTGAGGTCACCTCGTCCCGTGCCGCGCAATCGCGTGATGCCTCGATCTTTCACGGTGATGATGTCGGCGCTCTGCGTGCCGGGCTTGATCTCGACCTCGATCTCGCCGTCGAGCCCGGTGAGCGTCGTCGACGTGCCCAGGACGGCGTCGGCCATCTGCACCTCGAGCGTCGCGAGCAGGTCGTCGCCGTTGCGGCTGTACGTGTCGTGGTGCCGCACCTTGACCTCGAGGTAGAGGTCGCCGTTCGGGCCGCCGGCCTGACCGACCTCGCCCTGACCCGGCAGCTGGAGCCTGAGACCCGTGTCCACGCCCGCGGGGATGTCGATGGGGATCGATCGGCGGGCCCGTACGCGGCCCTGCCCTTGACAGGTGGGGCAGGGGTTCGGGATGACGGTGCCGTAGCCGCGGCAGGTGCCGCACGGGCTCGACGTCATGACGTTGCCGAGCAACGACCGCACGGTGCGCTGGATCTGGCCAGAGCCTCCGCAGATGTCGCAGGTCTGCGGCGAGGTGCCGGGGGCGCAGCACGAGCCGCTGCACGTGTCGCAGAGGACGGCCGTGTCGACCTCGATGTCGCGCTGGGTGCCGAAGACGATGTCGTCGAGGTCGACCTCGAGGCGCAGCAGCGCGTCCTGCCCCCGCTCTCGCCGGCTCCGGGGCCCCTGGCGCTGGCCCTGGCCGCCGCCGCCGAAGAAGGCGTCGAAGATGTCGCCGAAGCCGGCGGCCCCGCCTCCCCCGCCCCCGCCGAAGCCGGGCTGCGGACCGAGGTCGTAGCGCTCGCGCTGCTGCGGGTCGCTGAGCACGTCGTAGGCGTGCGTCACGTCCTTGAACCGCTCGGACGCCTCGGGGCTGGGGTTGACGTCGGGGTGCAGCTCGCGAGCGAGCTTGCGGTACGCCTTCTTGATCTCTTCCGGGGTCGCCTGACGGTCGACTCCGAGGACGTCGTAATGATCTGCCACTGGTTCTCGTCTGCCTCTGGTGTGGTGTGGTGGTCTTCCCGGCGGGGCCGGGCCCGGCGGACCGGGACGGGGGTGGGGGTCGCGTGACGGCCGGGGCCGCAGGTGTCGGCTACCGCTCGGCGAGCAGCGACGACAGGTAACGGGCGACGGCACGCACCGCCGCCATGTTGGTCGAGTAGTCCATGCGCATGGGACCGAGGACGCCGAGTCGTGCGATCTCGCTGCCCTGCGTCGAGTACCCGCTGGCCAAGACGGACGCCTGGGACAGCCCGAAGGAGGCGTTCTCGCGTCCGATGCTCGCGGCCACGTCGACGGCGTCGAGTTGCATCTCGCCGAACAGTCGGAGCAGGGCGACCTGCTCTTCTATCGCCTCGAGCACCGGGTAGAGGTCGCCGCTGAAGTCGTCGCCCGTCCGCACGAGGTTAGCCGCACCGGCCATGACGAGGCGGTCCTGGCGACCGGCCGCGATCTGCTCGGTGAGGCTGGCGACCACGATGCCGACGACCGCCGCGAGGTCGGGGCGGAAACGAGCCGGCAGGTCGGCGAGGGCCGTGGAGGCCTCGGCGAGGGGACGTCCGCCGACCGCGGCGTTGACGGCGGCCCGCAGTTCGGACAGGAAGGCCTCGTCGACGGTGGTGCGGATGTCGACGACCCGCTGCTCGACCTGGCCGCTGTCGGTGATGAGCACCGTCATGACGCGACCGTCGCCCAGGCTCACCAGCTCGACGTGACGCACGCGGGCCCGCGAGAAGGTGGGGTACTGGACCAGGGCGACCTGGTTGGTGAGCTGGGACAGTAGTCGGACCGTCCGCCCGAGCACCTCGTCGAGGTCGGTCGAGTCGCCGAGGAAGGTCTCGATGGCCTGACGTTGGGCCGCGCTGAGGGGCCGCAGGTCGGCGAGCTGGTTGACGAAGAGCCGGTAGCCCTTGTCGGTCGGCACGCGGCCCGACGAGGTGTGCGGTGCCGCGATGAGCTCTTCTTCTTCGAGCAGGGCCATGTCGTTACGGATCGTCGCGGCCGAGACGCCGAACTGGTGTCGCTCGACGATGGACTTCGACCCCACCGGCTCGCGGGACGCGACGTAGTCGTGGACGATGACCCGCAGCACTTCGAGACCGCGTTCGGAGACCATGACGCACCTCTCTTCGCTCGACCGCCCCCCAGGTCGTCCGCACGCCGGGCGACCGGGCCTGGCACTCGACGTGCCGGACTGCCAATCGTACGTCACCTCCGTCTCGGGGCCTACTCGCGCCGCGCCCGGCTGCCCTAGGGTGGCGGGGACATCCGCAGGACACTCACGAACAGGTGCAGCCATGACCGAGACCCCTCCCGCCCAGCCGAACGACCCGCAGAGCGGTCGGCCCGGCCAGAACGGCCAGCCTCACGGGCACGGCCGGCCCGGCCCCGGCCAGCCCGGCCCCGGCTACGGCCAGCAGCCCGGCTACCAGGCACAGCCCGTCCAGCCGATGCGTCCCGAGGACGAGAAGCTCTGGGCGACCCTCATCCACCTCGGCGGCATCATCTTCGCCTTCGTCCCGGCCCTCGTCGGCTACCTCGTGCTCAAGGACCGCGGGCCGTTCATCCGCGAGCACACCCGGTCGGCGTTGAACTTCCAGATCACCATGGCGATCGTCTACGTGATCTCGGCGATCCTGGCGGTCATCGTCATCGGGGGCGTGCTGGCACTGGTCGCCGGCGTGCTCGTCATCATCTTCTCGATCATCGCCGCCGTCGCGGCCAACAAGGGGCAGTGGTACAAGTACCCGCTGACCTTCGAGTTCGTGAAGTAGACGCTCGACCCGCCCGCACGGGCACGACGCGAGGCGCGACTCCCCCCCGGGAGCCGCGCCTCCTGCGTTCTGGGCCCGTGCCTCCCGGGTGCGCCGGCGGCCGAGGGCACGGCACCGTCGGCCGGGCGGCGGATCAGTCGGGCAGGAGGCGCCGCACGACGGCATCGGCCATGAGGCGGCCCTCGCGCGTGAGGACGACCCGCCCTTGCAGGGCCGGACGCCCCTCGACCCATCCGTCGGCGATGAGGCCGGCGACCGCCTGGCGACCGTCGTCGTCGAGTTCGGAGGTCGGCAGCCCTTCACGGATGCGCACCCCGAGCAGCACGCGCTCGACCCGACGCGTCTCGTCGTCGAGGGTCTCGCGCCCGGCGGCCGGTGACTCGCCCGCGGCCATGCGCTGTTGATACGCGGCCGGGTGCTTGACGTTCCACCAGCGGACGCCGCCGACGTGGCTGTGCGCGCCCGGTCCGACGCCCCACCAGTCGTGGCCCTGCCAGTAGGCCAGGTTGTGTCGCGACCGGTGCTCGAGGCCACGCGACCAGTTGCTGACCTCGTACCAGTCGTATCCGGCCTCGGCGAGCCGGTCGTCGGCGATCTCGTACATGTCGGCCGCGGTGTCGTCGTCGGGCGTCGGGACCTCGCCGCGCTTGATCTGGCGGGCGAGCTTGGTGCCCTCTTCGACGATCAGCGAGTAGGCCGAGAGGTGGTCCGGTCGCTGCTCGAGGGCGACGTCGAGCGAACGCCTCCAGTCGTCGAGGGTCTCACCGGGCGTGCCGTAGATGAGGTCGAGGCTGACGTCGAGCCCGGCGTCGCGCGCCCAGCGGACGACGAACGGGATGCGCTCGGGGTCGTGCGTGCGCTCGAGGGTGGCGAGCACGCTCGGGACGGCCGACTGCATGCCGAAGCTGACACGCGTGAAGCCGGCGTCGGCGAGCTGCTGCAGGTAGGCGGCGTCCACCGAGTCGGGGTTCGCCTCGGTCGTCACCTCGGCACCGGGCTCGAGACCCCAGGTGTCGACCATCGCGTGCAGCATCGAGGTGAGATCGCCCGAGGGCAGCATCGTCGGGGTGCCCCCACCGAAGAACACCGAGGAGGCGCGGCGCGGCGGCAGGCCCGCCTCGCGCAGCACCCGGCCGCCGAGCTCGATCTCGGCGACGGCCTGCCCGGCGTAGTCGTCGCGGCGCGCGCCCCGCAGCTCGTCGCCCGTGTAGGTGTTGAAGTCGCAGTAACCGCAGCGGACCCGGCAGAACGGCACGTGGAGGTAGACCCCGAAGTTGCGCCTGTCGGCGTCGATCGCGACGGTCTCGGGCAGGCGTCCGTCGACGGGGGCGGGATCGCCGAGGGGAAGGGCTCCGGGCACCGTCAGGCGCCGGTTCCTGCAGCGTCGCCGCGCGGGCCGGTCGGGGGACGTTCGTCGCCGCGGGGGTCGCCCACCCCGGCCTCGGTGTCTTCCACGACGACGACCTCGTCGGTCTGCTCGCCCTTGTCGTTCAGGCTGAGGGCTCGAAGGTACCGCTTCGTGTACTGCGCCTGCGTGCGTCGCAGGAACGGTGCCACGAGGCGCCACTTCGCACTCGACGGCTTCGAGAACGACCGGATGGAGAGCCAGACCGAACCGTCGTCGGTCTGGTCGACGATCCAGGACTCCTCGCCGCTCTCGGGGTGGCCGTCGAGGGTTCCGTACGCGAAGCCCTTGCGCTTCGGTTCGTCGATCACGTAGACGACCCGCACCGGGGCCTCGACCGTGCGCCCGTAGGCCTCGATGCTGAGCGTGGCGGTCGTGCCCGCCGTGAGCAGGGGCGTGCCGTCGGGCGAGTACCGCGACTCGTCGCGGGCGGTCGCCCACTCGGCCGCGTCGACCGGTTGCCCGTGCTCGTCGAACTGGACCGGCGTGTACTCGCCCTCGTCGGCCGGCGGTACGCTGTCGACCCGGACGCGGATGCCGCTGCGCTCTTGGATCTGCCAGGTCATGGTGGCGATCCACGCCGCAGCGAAACGGGCGTCGCCGTGGCCGACACGGGCCCGGTACTCGGCCGGCTTGAAGCCCTTCGGCGGGTACTGCATCAGGTCGGGGGCCTGCGTCGCCCCGACCTCGCCGTAGGTCGTGCGGGTCTCGGTGTGGGTGGCTCGACGCATGGGCCCTACTTCTTGTCTTTCTTCTCGACGTCGCCGCTCAGGGCGGCGATGAAGGCCTCTTGCGGCACGTCGACCCGGCCGATGGTCTTCATGCGCTTCTTGCCCTCTTTCTGCTTCTCGAGCAGCTTGCGCTTGCGCGAGATGTCGCCGCCGTAGCACTTCGCGAGGACGTCCTTGCGCATGGCGCGAATGCTCTCACGGGCGATGATGCGGGCGCCGATCGCGGCCTGGATGGGCACCTCGAACTGCTGACGCGGGATGAGTTCGCGCAGTCGGCCCGTCATGAGCACGCCGTAGGCGTAGGCCTTGTCGCGGTGCACGATCGCGCTGAACGCGTCGACCTGTTCACCCTGCAGCAGGATGTCGACCTTGACCAGGTCGGCCTCTTGGTCGCCGATGGGTTCGTAGTCGAGGCTGGCGTAGCCCGCCGTCTTCGACTTGAGGCTGTCGAAGAAGTCGAACACGATCTCACCCAGGGGCATCGCATAGCGGATCTCGACCCTGTCCTCTCCGAGGTACTCCATGCCGAGCAGGGTGCCTCGGCGCTGTTGGCAGAGCTCCATGATGACGCCGACGTAGTCCTTGGGCGCGAGGATGCCCGCCTTGACCATGGGCTCGCTGACGCTGGCGATCTTGCCGCCCGGGAACTCGCTCGGGTTGGTGACCGTGACGGTCTTCTTGTCTTCGGTGGTGACCTCGTAGATGACGCTCGGCGCCGTCGTGATGAGGTCGAGGCCGAACTCGCGATCGAGGCGCTCGGTGACGATCTCGAGGTGGAGCAGGCCGAGGAACCCGCAGCGGAAGCCGAAGCCCAGGGCGACGGACGTCTCGGGCTCGTAGACCAGCGCGGCGTCGGACAACTTGAGCTTGTCGAGTGCCTCACGCAGGAGGGGGTAGTCGCTGCCGTCGATCGGGTAGAGCCCCGAGAACACCATCGGCAGCGGCTCGGTGTAGCCGCTGAGTGCCTCGGTCGCGGGCTTGGCCGACGTCGTGACGGTGTCGCCCACCTTCGAGAGTCGGACGTCTTTCACGCCGGTGATCAGATAGCCGACCTCGCCGACCGAGAGCCCCTGGCTGGGGACGGGCTCGGGCGACGAGACGCCGATCTCGAGGATGTCGTGCGTCGACTTCGTCGACATCATCTGCACCTTCTCGCGCGGGTGCAGGGTGCCGTCGATCATGCGGATGTAGGTGACGACGCCGCGGTAGCTGTCGTAGACCGAGTCGAAGATCATCGCGCGGGGCGGTGCGTCCTTGACGCCGACGGGCGAGGGGATGCGGTCGACCACGCGGTCGAGGAGCTCTTCGACGCCCATGCCCGTCTTGCCGCTGACGCGCAGCACGTCGGCGGGGTCGCCGCCGATCAGGCCCGCCAGCTCGGCGGCGTACTTGTCGGGGTCGGCCGCGGGGAGGTCGATCTTGTTGAGCACCGGGATGATCTCGAGGTCGTTCTCGAGCGCCAGGTAGAGATTCGCAAGGGTCTGCGCCTCGATGCCCTGCGCCGCGTCGACCAGCAGGATCGCGCCCTCGCAGGCGGCCAGCGAGCGAGAGACCTCGTAGCTGAAGTCGACGTGGCCGGGGGTGTCGATCATGTTGAGCGCGAACGTCTCGCCGTTGCGCTCCCACGGCATGCGCACGGCCTGGCTCTTGATGGTGATGCCGCGCTCGCGCTCGATGTCCATGCGGTCGAGGTACTGGGCACGCATCGCCCGCGACTCGACCACGCCGGTGATGCCGAGCATGCGGTCGGCGAGGGTCGACTTGCCGTGGTCGATGTGCGCGATGATGCAGAAGTTGCGGAGGGACTCGGGCTCGGTCGACGCCGGCTCGAGTGCGCGGGTTGCTTGGGGACTCACACGATCCTCTGGGGGTGGTGGGCGGGGGTACCCCACGATTCTCCCACGCCGGGGCGCCGGTTCGGGCGTCGAGCCGCTCCGGCGGGGTCGCCGCTCAGCCGGCGGTGCCGGGGAGGAGTGCGAGGACGCCCGCTCCCCCGACGACGGCGAGACCGATCGCGAGCGCGATCACCGTGCCCACGAGCATGACGACGGACGAGACGATGCCGATGAGCGCCATCGTGCGGCCCTCGGGCTCACGCCGGCGGGACAGGATGCCGAGGACGAGACCCGCGATCGGGACGACGAAGGTGAAGCCGAAGCCGATCGAGGCGAGGCCGAGCACGAGGCTCCAGACCGCGAGGGGAGAGCGGATGCCCGTGGTCGGGACGGAGACGGGGGTGTTCAGGGGTTGGTTCGTCATGGTTCGAGCCTAGGAAGCCCTCCGCGTCGACCCCAGGGGGTTGACCCCCGGATGTCAGCGGGGGTCACCCGGCGCGGGCAGCTTGCCGAGTCCCCGAGTGATCACCTCGGGCGCCGACGCGAGACAGACCCTGATCCACCCCTCACCGCTCCGCCCGAAGGCGCTGCCGGGCGCGACCGCGACCCGCTCCGTCAGCAGGAACCGCTCGGCCCACCCCGCGACGTCGCCCCGCGAGGCGTGGCCCATGTCGATCCAGAGGTAGAAGGCGCCCGTGGGTTCGAGGTACCGGATGCCCCGGTCGGCCAGCAGGGTCGTGGCGAGGACGAGGTTGCTCCGATAATGCTCGCGGGCGTCGGCCACGGACTGGTGGTCCCCCACGATGGCGGCGAGGGCGGCGTGCTGGTCGGGCTCCGCGACGCAACTGATCGCCGCCTCCTGGACGGTGCGCATGGTCTCGGCGAGCCCCTTGGGCGTCACGAGGTAGCCGACCCGCACCCCCGTCATGGCGTAGGTCTTGCTCAACGAGAAGACGCTGAACACCCGGTCGTCGGTGTCGAGCGACGCGAGGCTGACGTGTCTCGGCCCGTAGGTGAAGTACTCGTAGACCTCGTCGCTGAGCACCCACAGGTCGTGCCTCCGGGCGAAGTCGAGCAGGCGCCGCAGCGTCTCTTCGGGGTAGACGACGCCGAGGGGGTTCGACGGGCTGTTGACCACGATGACGCGGGTGCGGTCGCCGACGAGGTTCTCGAGCTCGTCGAGGTCGGGGTGGAAGTCGAGGTCAGGTGTCAGCGTGTACGGGACGGGCACGGCGTCGAGCATGCGCGCGTTCATCGTGAAGGTCGTGTAGCCGGGGTCGGGGACGAGGACCTCGTCACCCGCCGCGAGCAGGAGCCCCATGGCCTGGTGCAGGGCCTGCGTGCCGCCGACGGTGACCCAGACCTGCTCGAGGTCGACGTGCACGTCGTTCTCGCGGGCCAGTTTGGCCACGAGCGCCTCGCGCAGGGCGGGGATGCCGCCGTTCGGCGTGTAGCCCGTCCGGTCGTCGGCCCAGGCGCGGCGGGCCGCGTCGGCGATGTGGCGGGCCACGGGCACGTCGGGCTCGCCCACCACGAGCATGTCGACGTCGTCCAGCTGGGCCGCGAGCTCGAACACCCGACGGATTCCGGACGCGGGCACGGTGGTCATGTGGGGCGCGAGCTGAGGCATGATGGCACGGTACCCCGGACGACACGGCACGCCGACGGACCGGCGCTCGTTGAGAGTCGGGCCTGCTGCTGGTAACGTTGCCTGTTGGCTTGCGCGTTACGTCTGCAGTGGCGGAACGCGATCGCAGCCGAGAGCCGCTCCGGTGGCCATCACCGGCGGCAGCACCGGGTCGATCGATTCACGTCGGTCGGACGCTCGGCTGGCGCACATCCGTCCGAGACACAGAATCCAGAAAGTAGTTCACGTGGCAAACATCAAGTCGCAGATCAAGCGCATCGGCACCAACAAGAAGGCCCAGGACCGCAACCGCGCCGTCAAGAGCGAGCTCAAGACCGCCGTCCGCGCCACCCGCGAGGCCATCGCCGCCGGCGACAAGGACAAGGCCACCTCGGCTCTGCTCCTCGCGTCGAAGAAGCTCGACAAGGCCGCCAGCAAGGGCGTCATCCACCAGAACCAGGCCGCGAACCGCAAGTCGTCCATCGCGAAGCAGGTCGGCGCCCTCTAGGCTCCCCCACCGAGCCCCCTGGCTCGACGACGAAGGCCCCGTCTCGATCGAGACGGGGCCTTCGTCGTACCCGGCGACGGTCGCGGCGGCGACCAGAGGGTCAGGAGGCGCGGCTCACGACAAAAGCGCACCGCGCGTCGAGATCATGGTCACCATGCGCTCGAGCGCGTACACCGGATCGCGCTCGGCGCCCTTGACGGCCGCATCCGTCTCGGCGAGCAACTCGATGCACCGCCCCAACCCGTCCTCGGACCACCCGCGCAGGTCACGCTGTGCCCGCTCGACCTGCCACGGGGCGAGGCCGAAGCGAGAGGCGAGCTGGCCCGAGCCGCCGTACGAGCCCTGCAGCTTGGCCATCGTGCGGATCTTCATCGCGAACGCCGCCACCACGGGGACGGGATCGGCTCCGGTCGACAGCGCGTGACGCAGCAGGACGAGGGCTTCGCCCTGGTGCCCGGCGATGGCCGCGTCGGCCACCTTGAAGGCGTTGGTCTCGACCCGGCCCGAGTAGTACTTCTCGACGGTCGCCTCGGTGATCTCGGCCGCCGCGTCGCTGATCAGCTGCTGACAGGCGCTGGCCAGTTCGGCCAGGTCGTCGTTGAAGGCCGTGACGAGGGCCCGCAGGGCCCCTTGCGAGATGCGTCGACGCTCGGCGGCGAACTCGGCCGCCGCGAACTCGAGCTTCTCGGTGTCTTTCTTGAGTTCGGCGCACACGACCTCGAGGCCGCCCCCGGTGCCGCCCCGGACGGCGTCGAGGAGTTTCTTGCCCCGGACCCCGCCACCGTGACGCAACACCAGGGTCGTGTCGTCGGCCGGCGTGTCGAGGTACCGGAGCGTCTCGGTGAGGAAGGCGTCGGTGCACTTCTCGACGTTCGAGACGCGGATGAGACGCGGCTCGGCGAAGAGCGACGGGCTCGCCAGGGTCACGAGCTCGCCGGGCTGGTAGTGGTCGGCCTCGAGGTCGTGCACCTCGAGGCTGGGGTCTTCGGCGGCGAGCTGATCGCGCAACTGGCGCGACGCACGATCCGCGAGGAACTGCTCGGGCCCGCTCACCAGCACGACGGCCGCGGGCCGGATTTTGTCCCACCCCACCTGGTCGATCGCGACCGAGGCCTTCTTCGTCGTCTTGCCACTCGCTCGCGCTGCCATGCTGCCTCTCGGACGTCGTCCCACGCGCACGGGGCCCGCCGCGCCACCTCCGATGCTAGAGGACGCCACCGACGTGCCCGACGTGTCGTCACGGCCCCGGCGCCGCGTGCTCCCGCCAGATCCGCAGGCCGACGTCGCCGTCCCCACGAGCGACGGGCGTGACCGCGGTCTGACCGGCCTGGTCGCTGCGGACCACGACTCCCCCGCCGTGCCGGACCAGGTCGAGCGCGACGTCGGACGGGTGCCCGTACGAGTTGTCGGCACCCACGCCGATCAGGCCGACGCGAGCCGACACGCGCTCGTACAACTCGGCGTGCTGGTCCGCGGACCCGTGGTGTGAGACCTTGACGACGTCGACCGGTCCGAGCCCGTCGCCGCCGTCGGTCGACGAGAGCAGACGACGCTGCGCGGTCTCGCCGAGATCCCCGAGGTCGAGCAGCGAGAGGCATCCGACCCGGCAGGTCTCGCCGGGGTCGACGCGCAGCACAACGCTGGCGTCGTTGCCCGCCGGGGTCTCGGGAGGCGGCCAGAGCAGCCGCCACGTGAGGTCACCGAGGCGTCCCCGGATGCCGCCCTGCGCCTCCTGGATCTGGGCACCGCCGTCGCGCAGCGCCGTCACGACCTCGGTGTCGTCCGAACGCCCCACGGGCCCGACGAGGGCCGTGCCGACCCGGCCGACGACGGAGCCGACCGCCCCGACGTGGTCACGATCGAAGTGGGTGAGCACGAGCAGGTCGACGTGGCGCACGCCGAACGTCGAGAGGCATCGGTCGAGGGCGGCCTCGTCGTCGCCCACGTCGATCAGGGCGACCGCCGGACCGCTTCGGACGAGCACGGCGTCGCCCTGCCCCACGTCGCACTGGGCGACGACCCAGCCGTCGGGCACGGAGGCGCGGGTCGCCAGGGTGCGCCCGCTCACGACCCCGACGGTCACCACCAGGACGCTGACGAGCAGCGTCGTCGTGACCGCCCGCGTGCGACCCCGGGCCCGCGCGACCACCGCGACGACGACCAGCGCCGTCAGGCACACCAGGGAGGCGACGCCCGGCACCGAGGCGTCCCAATGGAGTCGGGTACCCGGCCACGTGGCCGCGGATCGGGCCACGGCGGCCACCCAGGACGAGGGCAGCCACGAGACCCAGGCGGCCACCGCCGCCGCCCCGGGCACCGAGGGCGCGAGAACGCAGGCGACGAGCCCGCCCAGGGTGGCCCCCGGAGCCGCGGGGCCGGCGAGCACGTTCGCCACGACGCCGTGCAGGGCGATGCTCGGTTCGAGCGCGAGCAGCACGGGTTGACAGGCGAGCTGCGCTGCCGCCGGCACGGCGAGGCCCGCCGCCACCGGTTCGGGCACGAGGCGCGACAGCAGGGTGGTCAGCGGACCACCGATCACCACCAGACCCGCCGTCGCGAGGACGGACAGGACGAAGGCGAGGTCGCGCGCCAGCCAGGGGTCGACGAACAACAGCCCGGCGACCGCCAGCGCGACGACGGGCACGCCCCCGATCGGCCGGGCGACGGCGAGGTGCACGAGCACGAGCACGGCCATGACGGTGGCCCGGACGATGCTCGGCTCGGGCGTGACGAGCACGACGAACGCGACGAGGACGGCGACGGCCAGCGCGAGTCGCATCAGGCGAGGCAGCCTCAGCAGCGACCCGACGAACATGACGAGCGCGACGAGGACGGCGCAGTTGGAGCCGGACACGGCCGTCAGATGGCTGAGCGACGCTGCTTTCATGTCGATGTCGAGATCGTCGGGCACGCCCGAGGTGTCGCCGATCGCGAGGCCCGGCAGCAGGGCCCCGCCGTCCCCCGGCAGGCGCGCGGCGACGGTGCGGAAGGACGACCGCAATCCGTTCGACCACGCCGACGTCCCCCGGGGCTCGGCCCGGACGCCGAGCGGCCCGACCGCACCCCCCTCGAACGCGACCGACTCGCCGTACCTCACGGGGCCCAACACGAGCCGGGCCGAGACCCGGGCGCCGATCTCGACCGGGTCGCGCCCCTCGAGTCGGGCACCGAACACCCGCACCGGCACCCGGGACCCGAGTGCCACGGCCCCCTGGCCGACATCGACCCGGTCGACGGACACCGTCGTCACGTCGGCCCGCCCCTCGACCCGGTCGAGCAGGCGCCCCTCGACGGTGATCGCGTGCCCGACCGACGATGTCAGACCCGCAGGGTGACGGCGGTCGTCGCGCACCGCCGCCTGAGCGGTGAGCCCGGCGCAGGCACCGGCGCTGAGGGCGACGACCAGCAGTATCCGCCCCGCGGCCAGGACGCCCACCCGCGCCCCGACCACCAGTCCGACCGCGACGACGCACACCACGAGGGCCGCCCCAGCCACGACGGGCAGCAGCCCCGGCCGGATCGAACCCGCGGCGAGACCGGTCCAGGCCACGGCCACGGGTACGCCGAGCCGCAGGTCGAGGACGCGACCCGGCGTCACACCCGCACCCGATCGCGGAGCTTCTCGAGCGTCTTCGGTCCGATGCCCGGCACCCCGAGGAGGTCGTCGACGCTCCGGAAGCGCCCGTTGTCGTCGCGCCAGGACAAGATCGCCGCCGCGGTCGCCGGCCCCACGCCGGGCAGCGTCCGCAACGCCGCGTCGTCCGCGAGGTTCAGGTCGACCGTCCCGCCGTCGCCGGCTCCACCCCCGGTCGCCGTGCCGTCCGTGGCCGCGCCTCCGCCAGCCGTGACCCCGTCGTCCACGGCCTCCCCCACGGCCGGCACCCGCAGTTGCTCGCCGTCGACCAGCACCCGCGCCAGGTTCACCGCCGCCTGGTCGGCATCCGCCGTGAACCCGCCGGCCGCGGAGACCACGTCGATCACGCGCGCGCCGAGGGGCAGCTCGAACAGCCCGGGTGAAGCGACCTGACCGTGCACGTGCACGAAGACGACCGGGTCACCCCCGGGAGGCGCGGTGCCGGCCCCCGCCCCGGCATCGGCCCCGGTGCCCGACTCGACGGACACGAGCTCGTCCGCCGCGCCTCCTCGGGTGGCGAACGCCGACACGGCGACGCTCACCGCCAGCACGACGAAGAGCAGGACGACGACCGCGCCGAGCCCCACGCGCCACCTCGGACCGCCCGGCTCGGACGGGTCGACGGCGGTGCGGAAGCTGACGGTCATGACCCGTCACCGTACGGACACGGTCGGGCCCACGGAGACGACGTCGGCCGCCCTGGGGAACCAGGACGGCCGACGACGGGTGGGGACGAGACGCGCCCCGGGGCGGCTACTTCACCGCGATGTTCACCAGACGGGGCGCCCGCACGATGACGTTGACGATCTGCTTGTCGCCGATCGCGCGCTGCACGGCACCGGAGTCGCGGGCCAGCGCCTCGAGCTCGTCCGAGGTGATCTTGGGCGACACCTCGAGCCGGTCGCGCACCTTGCCGTTGACCTGGACGACCGCGGTGACGCTCGTCTCGACGAGCAGCGTCGGGTCGGCCTTGCGCCAGCCGTAGGTGGCGATCGCACCGCCGTCGTAGCCGAGCTTCTCCCACATCTCGGAGGCCGTGTAGGGAGCGAACAGCGACAGACCGAGAGCGACGGTCTCGGTCGCCTCGCGCACGGCCGGGTCGGACGCGCCGGGCCCCGAGTCGATCGCCTTGCGCACGGCGTTCGTGAGCTCCATCAGGCGGGCGACGACGACGTTGTACTTGAACGCCTCGCTGAGCCCCGGGGCCTCGGCGAGGAATCGGTGCGTCACGCGGCGCAGGGCCTGGTCTCCGTCGGCCCAGACCACGTCCGGCGAGCTGTCGACGTCGCTCGCGAGACGGAAGGCCCGGGCCAGGAACTTGGCCGAGCCGGCGGGCGAGACGTCGGCCCAGTCGATGTCGTCCTCGGGCGGGCCGGCGAAGGCCATGGTCAGGCGGATGGCGTCGACGCCGTGCTTGTCGATCTCGTCCGAGAGGCTGACGACGTTGCCCTTGCTCTTGCTCATCTTCGCACCGTCCTGCAGCACCATGCCCTGGTTCAGCAGCGCGCTGAAGGGCTCGGTGAAGTCGACGTGGCCGAGGTCGAAGAGCACCTTGGTGATGAAGCGCGCGTAGAGCAGGTGCAGGATGGCGTGCTCGACGCCTCCGACGTACTGGTCGACCGGGGCCCACTTGCTGGCCTGGGCCGGGTCGAAGGCCCGGTCGGAGTCGGTCGGGTCGAGGAACCGCAGGAAGTACCACGAGCTGTCGACGAAGGTGTCCATCGTGTCGGCGTCGCGGCGCGCCGGCGACCCGTCGCGCGGGTCGGGCACGTTCACCCAGTCCTCGGCGGCACCGAGCGGCGAGCTGCCCTTGGGCTTGAGGTCGAGCCCCTCGGTGGACGGCAGCCGGACCGGCAGCTCGTCGTAGGGCACCGGCACCTCGACGCCGTCGGCGCCGTGCACGATCGGGATGGGCGTGCCCCAGAATCGCTGGCGCGAGATCAGCCAGTCGCGGAGGCGGTACGTCTTGGCCGCCTTGCCGTCGCCGGAGGCCTCGAGCAGCTCGACGACGCGCTTGATCGCGTTCGACTTGCTGAGGCCGGTCAGGGCGCCCGAGTTCATCAGTCGGCCGTCGCCGGTCAGGGCCACGCCCGTCTCGCGGGGGTTCAGGTCGGGCAGGTCGTCGGGCAGGATCGCCTGGCCGTCCTCGTCGAGCTCGAGCTTGGGGATGACACCCGTGACGGGTGCGTTCGTGTCGACCACGACGCGCACGGGCAGGTCGTACTTGCGGGCGAAGTCGAGGTCGCGCTGGTCGTGCGCGGGCACGGCCATGACCGCCCCGTGGCCGTAGTCGGCCAGCACGTAGTCGGCGGCCCAGACCGGCATCGGGTCGCCGGTGAGCGGGTTGACCGCCACCCGGCCGAGCGGCACGCCGGTCTTGGGGCGCTCGCTCGACTGGCGCTCGATCTCGGTGGCCTTCTGCACCTCGACGAGGTACTCGGCGAAGGTCGCCTTGACGTCGTCCGTCGCGTCGGCGACGAGCTCGGCGGCCAGGTCGGAGTCGGGGGCGACGACCATGAAGGTCGCCCCGTACAGGGTGTCGGGCCGCGTGGTGAACACCGTGACCCTCTCGTCGCGGCCCTCGACCGTGAAGTGCACGTCGGCACCGATCGAGCGGCCGATCCAGTTGCGCTGCATGTTGAGCACCTTGGTCGGCCAGCGACCCTCGAGCTGGTTGAGGTCGTCGAGCAGGCGGTCGGCGTAGTCGGTGATCTTGAAGTACCACTGCGTCAGCTTCTTCTTGACCACGACGGCACCCGACCGGTCGCTGGTGCCGTCGGGCAGCACCTGCTCGTTGGCGAGCACGGTCTGGTCGACCGGGTCCCAGTTGACCCAGCTGTCTTTCCGGTAGGCCAGACCCTTCTTGTACATCTCGAGGAACAGCCACTGGTTCCACTTGTAGTACTCGGGATCGCTCGTGTGCAGCACCCGGCTCCAGTCGAACGACGGGGCGTAGAGCTTCATGCTCTGCTTCTGCTGCGCGATGTTGGCGTAGGTCCACTCGCGGGGGTCGACGCCGCGCTTGATGGCCGCGTTCTCGGCGGGCAGCCCGAAGCTGTCCCAGCCGATCGGGTGCAGCACGTTGAAGCCCTGCTGGCGCCAGTACCGCGTCACCATGTCGCCGAGCGCATACTGCTCGGCGTGACCCATGTGCAGGTCGCCCGAGGGGTACGGGAACATGTCGAGGATGTACTTGCGCGGGCGCTTGTCGTCGGGGTCGACGACGAACGGCTGCTCGGCGTCCCACCGGGCCTGCCACTTCTCTTGCAGGCGGGCGACGTCGTACTCGCGTTCGGGCAGGCCGTCGTGGGGCGGGGTGGCCGGGGAGGCGTCGGTCGCGGTCGTGTCGTGCTCGTGTGCCACGGGGCTCTCATTCACTGCTGGCAGTCGGTGCGGTGGGCGCGGACCGCCCGCGCGAGGGCACGGCGACGTGCGCTGGGCTCAGCGATCCTCGCCAAGGCTACCGAACGGCGCGCCCGGTCACGACATGCGCACCGGGGCCCCGTCGGCGGCCCGGACGCCGAGCACGGCGAGGAGGGCCGCCGCTTTGAGCTCGACCTCGTCCCGCTCGTCGACCGGCGTCGACGAGATCGTGATGCCGCCGCCCACCCCGACGCGCGCCCCGGCCGGTCGCGCGGGCCGTCCCCCGGTCGCCGACCGGGCACCTTGCACGACGATCGTCCTGATGGTCATGGCCAGGCTGGCCGAGCCGTCCCGACCGAGCCAGCCGACGGCGCCCGAGTACACGCCCCGCGGCGCCCCCTCGAGGTCGGCGAGCAGCTCGACGGCGCGACGTTTCGGGGCGCCGGTCATCGACCCGGCCGGGAACGCCGCCTCGACGACGTCGGCCGCCGTGCGCCCCGCCGCGAGCCGGGCCCTGACCGTGCTGACGAGCTGATGGACGTGCTCGTACGAGTGCACGGCGAGCAGCTCGGACACCTCGACCGTGCCGAGTCGGGCCACCCGGGCGAGATCGTTGCGGACCAGGTCGACGATCATGACGTTCTCGGCGCGCTCCTTCTCGCTCTCGACGAGTTCTCGCGCGAGCGCGGGGTCGTCGGCGCCCGACCCGCGGCGTCGCGTGCCCTTGATCGGCGACGACGACACCAGACCGTCGGTCGTCACCTCGACGAACGACTCGGGCGACGCCCCGACGACGGCGACGTCGCCGAGGCGTACGAACGACGCGTACGGTGCCGGCGAGGAGCGCCGGAGGCGCGCGAAGGCCTCGAGCGCGTCCACCGGCCCGACGACGTCGACCGCCGTGGTCAGGCAGAGCTGGTACGCCTCGCCGGCCGCGATGGCGCGGCGGCAGCGCTCGATCAGGTCGAGGTACTCGTCGGGACGGTGCCGCCAACGCACGTCGGCCGGAGAGGACTTGGACGAGGAGGCGCGGATCGGCCCGGGCGCCGGGGGCTCGAGCGGCACGTCGGCCCAGGCCTCGGCCAGCGAGGGGGCCCACGGGTCGCCGGCACGGGCCACGGCCTCGACGGACCGTGCGGCGTGGTCGAAGACCAGGGCCCGGTCGACGTCGAGCAGAGCGAGGTCGGGGGCGTCTCCGGCGGCGGCGACGGTGGAGGCGGTGGCCGCCGGGCGATGTCCCTCGGTGGCGTCGCGGTCCAGCAGCCGGCAGCCGAATCCGTAGCCGAGCCAGCCGGCCCAGCCGAGCGGGTGGCTGTCGGGTTCGACGTCGACCAGGTCGTCGCGCACCGCTTGCCATAGCCTGTCGGCGCCGCCGTCGCGGAAGTCACCCGTCGCGGCCCGACCCCACCCGACGATCGAACGCCCGCCGACGGCGTCCACGCCGGCGTCTCGCCAGACCACGTCACCCGTCGCGGCCAGGTGCCGGACGACGGATTCGGGGTCGCGCCACGGCAGGGAGGATCGGACGACCGCGGGGCGCATACCCTTGATCCTATGAGCGGACCCCCCACCCGATGAGTGCCGAGCGGCCGCGAGGCGACGTGCTGCACGTCTGGCAGGGCGACGAGCTGTCGACGGGTGGGAGCGAGGCGGGGGTCGAGGCCGACCCGCGCCTCCTGGTCGCCGACTCGTGGCTGGTCGACGACGGCTCGGTGCTCGCGCTCGACGTGCACCGCGATCGGTTCGCCGGCTCGGTCGCCGGGGTGCCCGCCGGGCCCGACGCGGACGAGGTCTCGGCGTTCTGGGCCGCCACCGTCGCGACGCTGCCCCGGACGGGAGCATGGTTCCCCCGGGTCGAGCTCGTCGCCGGCGACGCGGGCGACCGGCCCGGGCGCGCACGGCTGCAGCTGCGCCTCCGCCCCGCTCCCCCGCGCCGTCGCTCGGCCGTCCTCGCCACGGCCGCACGTGATCCCCGCACGCAGCCCACGGTCAAGGGCCCCGACCTCGCGACCCTCGGTTCGCTCGTCGCCGAGGCCAGGGCCCGGGGGGCCGACGAGGCCGTGCTGCTCTCGCCCGAGGGCCACGTCGTCGAGGGCGCCTGGAGCTCGATCGTCTGGTGGCGTGGCGACGCCCTCTGCCTGCCCGCGGACGACCTGCCCCGCCTGCCGGGCGTCACGGTCCGCAGCCTGACGACCTTGGCCGCCGTCCTCGGCGTCGACGTGTTGCACGACCGCACCCGGCCGGACGAGCTCGACGGGTTCGAGGTCTGGAGCCTCGGCGCGTTGCACGGCATCCGCATCGCCACCGGCTGGATCGACGGCCCGGCTCCGGCCGAGGAGCCCGGACGACTCGCCCTCTGGCGTGCGCGACTCGATCGTCTGCGTCGACCGATCGACGCCTGACCGCGCCTCGGCGACGACCGGGACGTCGGGTCGTCAGTCGTCGGAGTCGGCTGCCTCGTCGAGGGCGACCTCGACGTCGCGCAGTCGGCCGGACTCGACGCGCACGCGCCGTGTGACCAGCTCGGCCGGCACCTCGACGTGCGAGATGACGACCACCGTGGACCCGTCGTCCCGGGCCGTCGTCAGGACGTCGAGGACGAGCCGGCGGGCGGTCTCGGGGTCGAGGCCCGCCGTGGGCTCGTCGAGGATCAGCACCGGGAAGCCCCGCAGGAGGGCTCGGGCCAACGAGATGCGCTGGGCCTGACCGCCCGAGACGAGGACTCCCCGCTCGCCCAAGGGAGCGTCGAGCCCGCCGCGCCCTGCGGCCCAGTCGCCCAGCCCGACGCGGTCGAGCACGGCCAGGAGATCGTCGTCGGTGGCCGTGTCGCGGGCGAAGAGGAGGTTCTGTCGCAGTGACTCGTCGAAGAGGTACGGGGTCTGCTCGATCAGGCCCACCGCGGCCCGGACGGCGGCCGGGGCGAGGGTCGCCGTGTCGACTCCCCCGACCTCGTAGCGTCCGGTGTGTTCGACGAACCGGGCGAGCACCGAGGCCAGCGTGGTCTTGCCGGCGCCGCTCGGCCCCTCGACCACGACGCGGTCGCCGACGGCGACGTCGAGGTCGACGCCACGGAGGGCCGGGCCCGCCGCACCGGGCCACGTCGCCGAGAGGCCCCGCAGACGCAGGGCCGACACGGGCGTCCGCGACGCGCCGACGAGTGTCCGCGTCATCTCGGCCCCGTCGGCCGCCGACCCGCCGACGGCCTCGTCGTCGACGACCCCCGCGGGAACGACGGCGGGCACCGCGGACTCGACGCGGTCCCCGCTCGCGCGGACCCGCCGCCAGGCCAGCACGGCCGTCGGCACGGCGCCGACGACCTCGAAGACGGCGAGCGGCACGAGGACCACCAGTGCGACGGCCGGGCCGGTCAGTCCCCCCGCGGCGGCGTCGGGCGCGACGACGGGGATCGTGGCGAGCGCTGCGGCACCGGACAGCGCCGAGAGGACGGCCGCGACGACGCCTCCGGTCAGGGCCCGGCGCGAGGAGGCGCGGCGCAGGTCGTCGTCGAGCCCCGCGACCCGGCCGAGCTGCCGGTCCACGGCCTCGAACGCGACCAGCACGTCGAGGTTCTGGACGAGGTCGACCACCGCGGCCGAGAGCGCACCACGCTTCTCGGCGAGGACGTGCTCGCTGCGGCGCGCGAGGCGGTCGGCGGCCACGCAGCCGACGCCGAACGCCAGGACGAGCGCGCCCGCCAGGACGACGGCGGCCTGCGGGGACACGAGAGCGACGCCGACCACGGCGACGACGGAGGTCAGGCCCGACACCACGAGGGGCTGCACCACCCGCAGGGGAAGGTCCTGCAACGCGTCGACGTCGCCGACGACGCGCGCGAGCAGGTCACCACGATCCGTGCGACCGAGACCCGCCGGGGCCACGCGGACCAGTCGCCGGTACAGCTCGGTGCGGACCACGGCCAGCTGACGGAAGGCGGCATCGTGGCTGGACAAACGCTCGAGGTATCGGAAGACCGCCCGGGTCAGGGCGAACGCGCGGACGCCGACGACGGCGAGCGAGAGATAGAGGATCGGCGGCTGCTCGGCCGCCCGCGTGATCAGGTACGCGGACGCCGCGAGCAATGCGACGGCCGACAGTGCGCTGAGCGAGCCGAACACCAGGCCGGGGGCGGCCCGGCGTGCGTCGGGCTGAGCCGCGCGGAGCAACGAACGGTTCACGAGGCCCCTCCGATCGCGACGACGACGTCGGCGGCGTTCCTGACGGCACGGCGGTGCGTGACGACGACCACCGCGACGCCCGTGGCCGCGATGCGTCGGAGCCCCGCCACGACCCGGGCCTCGGTGACCGGGTCGAGCGCCGACGAGGGCTCGTCGACCAGCAGGAGGCGCGACCCCACCCGATCGAGTCGGTACAGCGCCCGGGCCACCGACACCCGTTGCGCCTGTCCACCGGACAGGCCCTGGCCGCCGGCCCCGAGCACGAGCGCCGGGTCGAGGCCCGCCGCACCGGCCAGGTCGAGGGCCCGCACGACGGCCTCGGTGTCGGGCTCGCGCGTGTCGCCGAGAGCGACGTTCTCGGCCACGGTGCCGGACGACAACAGCGGGGACTGCCCGGACCAGGCGATCTCGTGGCGCGTCGGGGCCCGCCCCGACGACCGCCAGACGACTCGACCCTCGCACGGTTCGAGCCCCAGCACGGCGTCGAGCAGGGTGGACTTGCCGGCACCGCTCGGGCCGACGACCGCCGTGACGCGACCCGTCTCGGCGACGAGCGAGGTCTCGGGCAGCCGCACCGCGCCTCCTCGGCTCACCGAGACGCGGTCGACGACGAGCGCGTCGCCCTCGGCGCGGGGCTCGTGGTGACCGGCGGCCACGGCCGACCCGGTCGGCCGAGGTGCGACGTCGCCCTTCTCGTCTTCCAACAGCTCGAAGACGTCGTCCGCCGCCGCGACCCCGTCGGCTGCGGCGTGGTAGTTCGCGCCGACCTGGCGCAGGGGCAGGTAGGCCTCGGGTGTGAGCAGCAGCACGAACAGTCCGGCGGTGAGCCCCATCGAGCCGTCGACGAGCCGGATGCCGATCGAGACGGCGACGAGCGCGACCGACAACGACGCCGCCAGCTCGAGCACGAAGCCGCTGAGGAACGACACGCGCAGCACCTTCACCGTCTCGACCCGGTAGTCGTCGGTGATGCTACCGATCCGCTCGACCTGGCGCCGCTCACGACCGAACGCCTTGAGGGTCGACGCCCCGCCGACGGCGTCGGCGAACGACGAGGCGAGGTGCGTGAGGCGGTCCCACTGGCGCGTCTGGGCGGCACGGGTGGTCCATCCGATCAGCACCATGAAGACGGGGATCACGGGCAGCGTCAGCACGACGATCAGGGCCGAGACCCAGTCGTGCAGGGCCATGACGACGACCAGCGACGGCGTCGCCAGGGCCGTGAGCACGAGCTGGGGCAGGTACCGGGCGAAGTACTCGTCGAGGGCGTCGAGTCCGGGGCCGACGAGGGTCGCGACCCGGGCCGACGAATGCCGGTCGACCCAGGCCCTCCCGCGGTCGGCGACCGCGCGGACGACCCGGGCCCGCAGCTGGCTCTTCACCCGGGCCGCGGCCCGCGCGGACGTCACCTCGAGCGCCCACGCCACGAGCGACCGCACCGCCACCGAGACGCCGAGTCCGACCAGGGCGGTCGCGAGTCCGTCGGTGGCAGGCCCCTCCACGACCCGGACCACGGCCGTCGTCGTGAACCAGGCCACGGCGACGATCGAGACGGTCTGCACGAGACCGAGCACGGCCCCGAGCCCGAGGAACACCCGGGCGGCGGAGGCGTAGCGCAGGAGGCGCGGGTCGAGCGGTCTCACGGACGCCGGCTCAGTGGGCGGCCGGGATCGCCGCACGGCTGATCCGTTTGCGGAAGATCCAGTAGGTGAAGCCCTGGTAGCCGAGGATGAGCGGGACGAAGACGAGGGCGACCCAGCTCATGATCGTCAGGGTGTAGGTCGAGCTCGACGCGTTGGCGATCGTCAGGCTGTTCGCCGGATCGTTGCTCGCCGGCATCACTCCGGGGAAGAGCGCGGCGAACAGGCTGGAGACCGCCAGGGCGATCGTGACGGCCATCAGGCCGAAGGACCGCCCCTCGCGGCCGCGGAGGTTGGCGACGAACGACGCGATCAGGGTGACGGCCGCCACGACCGAGAGGACGACCGACACGAGGGTCCCGTGCATCAGCGAGGTCAGGGCCAGGAAGGCCGCCGCGACGACGATCGTGACGAGTCCGGCGCGGACGGCCAGGCGGCGGGCTCGCCTCCGGATCTCGCCCTCGGTCTTGAGCGTCACGAAAACCGCGCCATGCGTGAAGAAGAGCAGGAGGGTCGTGAGGCCGCCCAGGACGGCGTACGGGTTGAGCAGGTCGAGCAGCGTGCCTGTGTAGTCGTGCCCCTCGTCCAGCGGTACACCCCGGACGACGTTGGCGAAGACCAGCCCCCAGACGAACGCCGGGACGGCCGAGCCGACGACGATCATCGCGTCGAAACGGCGCTTCCACGACGCCTCGGGGCGCTGATGCCGGTATTCGAACGAGACGCCACGCACGATCAGGGCCAGCAGGATCAGCAACATGAGGAGGTAGAACCCGCTGAACAACGTGGCGTACCACTCGGGGAAGGCCGCGAACAGGAAGGCGCCCGCGACGATGACCCAGGTCTCGTTGAGATCCCAGACGGGACCGATGGTGTTGATCAGCACGCGCCGGTCCGTGTCGTCCCGCCCGAGGAAGGGCAGCGACATGCCGACCCCGAAGTCGAAGCCGTCGAGCACGAAGTAGCCGACGAAGAAGAAGCCGAGGATGACGAACCAGAGGGTGGGGAGGTCCATGGTCATAGCCTTTCTCGCGTCGGGACGACGAGGGTCGCGGGCATCAGTAGACCGTCGCCTCGTGTCGGATCTCGCCCGACACGGGATCGGGTTCCGGGGCGTCGGCCGGCCCCTTCTGGGCCGCCTTGACGATGAGCCTGAACTCGACGACGGCGAGCGTCCCGTAGATCAGGGTGAAGGCGACGAGGGAGATGAGCACCGTCAGGCCGGTGACCCCGGGCGAGACGCCGTCCTCGGTCTTGAGCAGCCCGAAGACGAGCCAGGGCTGCCGGCCCATCTCGGTGAAGACCCACCCGACGATCATCGCCAGCAGAGGCATCGGGTAGCTGAAGACCGCGGCCCGCCACACCCACGTGTTCTGCGGCAGACGCCCTTTCCGGGTGATCCAGAGGCCGACGAGCGATACGAGGACACTGACCATCCCGAGGCCCATCATCCAGCGGAAGGACCAGTAGGTGACCCAGATGATCGGGGTGTAGTCACCCGGACCGTAGAGCTGCACGTACTGGGCCTGGAGGTCGTTGATCCCCTCGACCGTGCCGTCGAACGTGTGGGTCGACAGGAACGACAGCAGGTAGGGCACCCGGATGCTGAAGAGCTCGTGCACACCGTCGGGCGTGCCGAGCGTCAAGATCGAGAACGAGGCGTCCGCTCCGGTGCTGGTCGTGTAGAGCGCCTCCGCGGCGGCCATCTTCATGGGCTGGGTCTCGACCATGGCGAGGCCGAGCTGATCGCCCGTGACGAAGGTGAGCGCACCCGCCGCCACCATCGTCCAGAGGCCGAAGCGCAGGGCCGGCCTCATGGTCTCGAGGTGTTGGTTCCGGGACAGGTGCCAGGCGGCGACCGCGACGATGACCGCGGCGGACACCATGAAGCACGCGAAGATCGTGTGGGGAAACGCCGCCAGGGCGATCTTGTTGGTCAGGACCTCCCAGATGCTGGTGAGCTCGGCACGGCCCTTCTCCTCGTTGATGTCGTAGCCGACCGGGTTCTGCATGAAGGCGTTCGCGGCGATGATGAAGTACGCCGAGAGGATGCTGCCGACGGTCGCACCCCAGATGCTGGCCAGGTGCAGCTTCTTCGGCACCTTGTCCCAGCCGAAGATCCAGATGCCGATGAAGGTCGCCTCGAGGAAGAACGCGAGCAGGCCCTCGAGCGCGAGCGGGGCACCGAACACGTCGCCGACGAATCTCGAGTAGTCGGACCAGTTCATGCCGAACTGGAACTCCTGAACGATTCCGGTCACGACGCCCATCGCGAAGTTGATCAGGAAGATCTTGCCGAAGAACTGGGTCAGCTGCAGGTAGTGGATGCGGCCCGTGCGCACCCACGCCGTCTGGAAGACCGCGACCGTGAACGCCATGCCGATCGTGAGCGGCACGAACAAGAAGTGGTAGATCGTGGTGAGCCCGAACTGCCAGCGGGACAGCAGCAGCGGGTCGAGCAGCTCGTTCATCGGGATGCGCCTTCTCCCTCGGATGGTGGTGTGGTCGTGCGTCGCACCGTCGGGACGTCATGAGCCTAGAGCGTGAGATGGACGACACCTGTTGTTTTGGGCACTCGGGCGCCGTGCACTCGCTGTGAATAGGCTCGGGCGGGTGAACGACGTGCTGACGACGCTGCTCGACCTGGTCCAGTCCGTCGACCCCGTGCTGAGGACCGTGCTGGCCGGCGTCGCCATGGTCCTCGAGACCTCGGTACTGCTCGGGCTGATCGTGCCCGGCGACACGGTGGCCATCGTGTCGGCGACGGCGGTGGCGTCGCCGTTCGAGTTCGGGGCGCTCGTCGCGGCCCTCGTGCTCGGGGCCCTCGTGGGCGAGAGCGTGGGCTTCGCCCTCGGCCGGTTCTTCGGGCCGAAGATCAGGGCGAGCGTGCTCGGCCGACGCATCGGCGAAGCGAACTGGGTGCGGGCCGAGAACTACCTCGCCCGACGGGGCGGCATCGCCGTCTTCGTGTCGAGGTTCCTGCCGGTGCTGCATTCGTTGATCCCGCTCACCGTGGGCACGAGCCCGATGCGCTACCGGACCTTTCTCGCCTGGACGACGCCCGCGTGCATCCTCTGGGCTCTCGCCTACGTCTCGGTCGGTGCCGCCGCCGCCGGCAGCTATCGCGAGCTCGCCGACCAGCTGCACCAGGCCGGTTACGTCTTCGCCGGCATCATCGCCGTCTTCGCCCTGCTGGTCGTCGTCGTCAAGAAAGTGCTCCACCGCCGCGAGGAACGGCACATGGCGCACCCCGACGACGGCGTGGGCGACGACGCGTCCTGACCCGCGCCTCCTCGTCCTCGCCCTGCGGGCGGGGTCCCGGACGACGGAGAGCCCCGTTCCGCGGACGGAACGGGGCTCTCGGAGAGGGAGTGCCTAGCTGTCGAGCAGGCCCTTCTCGGTCAGGTAGTCCTTGGCGATGGTGGCCGAGGACTCCTTGTCGGTCTGGCTCTTCGAGTTGAGTTTCTGCAGGTCGGACGCGCTGAGGACCGCGTCGACGCTCTCGATGACGGCCTGCGCGTCCGAGTCGACCTTGTCGGACACGATCGGGACCACGTTCTGCGGCAGGATCATGTTCTCGGGGTCCTCGAGCGTGACCAGGTCGTTCTCGGCGATGAGGGGGCTGGCGGTGTAGATGTCGGCCAGTTGGACGCTGCCGTCCGTGAGGGCCTTGACCGTCAGGGGGCCACCACCGTCGTCGATCGGGGTCGAGGTGACGTCGACGCCGTAGACGCTCTTCAGACCGGGAGGGCCGTAGGGACGCTCGGCGTTCTCGGGCGGAGCACCCAGCGCCAGCGTGCCGGAGTAGTCCTTCAGGTCGGCCAGGCTCGTGATGTCGTTGTCCTCGGAGAACTTCTTCGTCACGTTGTAGCTGTCCTGGTCGGACGCCGCGGCGGCCTTCAGCGCGGTCAGACCGGAGGGCAGCGCGGCGGCCAGAGCCGTCTCGACCTCTTCGGGCGACTTCGCGGTCTCTTCTTTGTCGTAGTACTGGAGCAGGTTGCCGGTGTACTCGGGGAAGACGTCGATCTTGCCCGACTCGAGCTCGGGCAGGTACACCTCGCGCTGACCGATCTGATATTGACGGTCGACCGTGTAGCCCTTGGCCTCGAGTGCCTGGGCGTAGAGCTCGGCGATGATCTCGTTCGAGTAGTACTGCTGCGAGCCGATGACGAGCGTGTCACCGTCGCTCGACTCGGACGAGTCGCCCGAGCTCAGCGGGTCGCTCGACGAGCACCCTGCCAGGGCCACCACGGCCCCGATCGCGACTGCGCCGAGAACGGTGAGCCGGCCCTTCTTGTTCGCTGTGATCACTGTGTGCCTTTCGTGAGGGGTGTTGTCGTGACCGCCCCGGGCCGGAGTGCCTTGGAGCGGGTGTCGGAGGGGCGTCCGGCCGTGACCCCGGCGGGGACGACGAGACGCTGGGCGATCGAGAAGACGATCTCGAGGACGACCGCGAGGGCGATGACGACGATGGAGCCGGCCAGCATCTGTGTGTAGTCGTTCGACCGCAAGCCCCGGAAGATGTACGTGCCGAGGCCGCCGGCCCCGACCACGGTGGCGATGGTCGCGGTCGCCACGACCTGCAGCGTGGCCGATCGGATGCCGCCGATCAGCAGGGGCAGCCCGAGGGGCACCTCGACCTTGGTGACGATCTGCCATTCGGTCATGCCCACGGCCCGGGCCGCGTCGACCGTCTTGCGGTCGACGGCCTCGAAACCTGAATAGGCGCCGGCGAGCACGGAGGGAATCGCCAGGACGACGAAGGCGATCATCGGCGCCGTGATGCCGATGCCGACGAGCAGAGCCAGGAGGAACACCAGCCCGACGGTGGGCAGCGCGCGCGCACCACCGGTCAGGGCCACGGCGAGGGTGCGGCCACGACCCGTGTGTCCGATGAGGTAACCCGCGGGGATGGCGAGGACGGAGGCGATGACCACCGCGACGACCGTGTACCAGAGGTGTTCACCCAGCCGGGTGGGCACCCCGTCGGCCCCGGAGAGGTGCGTCGGGTCGGCCAGCCAGGCGAAGGCGTCGACGAAGAGGTTCACGGCGCCACGACCTTCTGACGAGCCCAGGCCGGCGTGCTCGCCTTGGTCGGCGCGTGACCCCTCGTCCAGGGCATCAGTGCTCGACCGAGCAGCACCAGCAGACCGTCGAGGACCAGCGCCATGACGATCGTGAGGACGATGCCCGCCACGATCTCGGCCATGATGTCGCGCTGCAGCCCGTCGTTGAAGAGCAGTCCGAGCCCGTTGATGCCGAGGATGCCCCCCACGGTGGCCAGGCTGATGGTGCTGACCAGGACGACGCGGAGGCCTGCGAGCAGGACGGGGCCGGCCAGCGGGATCTCGACGCGCCAGAACCGCTGCCACCCCGAGTAGCCGATCGCCGTGGCGGACTGACGCACGTCGGTCTCGACCGACTGGAGGCCGTCGGCGACCGACCGGACCATCAGGGCGACCCCGTACAGGGTGAGGCCGATGATGAGGTTCGTGTTGCTGCGGATGCTGTACCCGATGAGGCCGGGCAACACGACGAGCAGGGCGAACGACGGCACGGCGTAGAACAATCCGGCGACCGCGAGGACGATGCCCCGGAGGCGGGTGTACCGGTTGGCAGCCCACCCGATCGGCAACGAGATGACGAACGCCAGGATGACCGGCGGCACGCTCAGACCGAGATGCACGATCGTCTTGTCGAGGATGTAGTCGCTGTTCGACCAGATCCAGTTCACGACGTCCGCCCACCTCGGACGGACTCGGTCAGCACCCCGGCGGTGCGTCCGTCACCGTCGACCACCACCTGCCCGGTCGGGGTCTGCTCGACGTGCAACGCACGCTTGCCCCGGTTGGCGCCGATGAACTCGGCGACGAAGTCGGTCGCGGGGGCCGAGAGGATCTCGGCAGGGCTGCCCTGTTGGGCGATCTGACCGCCCTTCTCGAGGATGACGACCTGGTCGCCCAGGTAGAAGGCCTCGTCGATGTCGTGCGTGACGAAGACGACGGTCTTGTCGAGCTCTCGCTGCAGCCGGATGAGTTCTTGCTGCAGGTCGGACCGCACGAGTGGGTCGACGGCGCCGAACGGCTCGTCCATGAGCAGGATGTTCGGGTCGACGGCGAGACCGCGGGCGACGCCGACGCGCTGCTGCTGCCCGCCGGACAACTGACTCGGGTAGCGCTGGGCGAGGTCGCGGTCGAGCCCGACGGTGTCCATCAGCTCGAGGGCGCGGTCACGGGCGACCTTCTTCGACGTGCCCTTGAGCACGGGAACCGTGGCGATGTTGTCGACGACCTTGCGGTGCGGCAGCAGACCGGAGTTCTGCATGACGTAGCCGATGCCGCGGCGCAACCCCACCGGCTCGAGGTCGCCGATCGACTTGCCGTCGATCTCGATCACGCCGGACGTCGGGTCGACCATGCGGTTGATCATCCGCAGGATCGTCGTCTTGCCGCACCCGCTCGACCCGACGAAGACCGTGGTCTTCCGGGACGGGATGACGAGGCTGAAGTCGTCGACCGCGAGGGTGCCGTCGGGGTACTGCTTCGTCACGGAACGGAACTCGATCATGGGTGGCTCATTCCTCGTGGGCAGCACGAATCGACACTTGCCAGGGCGTTCACCCAACCACAGATCTCGACGATGTGTCACCGACCTCACCGAGGCCCCTGACATACGCCGTCACACGGCCCGCGAGATCAGCGCGCGGCGACGAGAGGCTCGAGATACCCCGTGAGCACCGTCCGGCACTGGCCGACGAAACGGTCGTCGCCCTCGGCATCGTCGATGAAGGCTCGCGCCAGAAGAGCGTTGGCGATCTCGACCGCCACCTGCAGGCCCAGCTCGAGCTCGTCGGTACGGGTCACCGAGCAGTCGTCGACGAAGACCGTGAGCAGCTGCTCGGCCAACGGGCTCGTGTACTGGCGCGTCTCGGGCGTACGGACGTCGGGGGCGTCCCCGAAGCGGATGGCGCGGAATCCGGGCTCGCGGCGGTACATCTCGGCCTTGGCCTCGACGAACAGGTCGACGGCGCGACGCCAGTCGCTGACGGCATCGTCGGACACGGCCTCGCCGACCCGGACGGTCAGCCGCTGGACGGAACGCAGGGCGAGGGCGTCCACGACGGCGATGCGGTCGGGGAAGTAGCGGTAGACGGTGCCGATCGACGCCCCTGCCCGCTCGGCGACCATCGCCGTCGTCAGACGCTCGTAGCCGATCTCGTCGATGATCGCCGCGGCCGCGTCGAGCAACCCGGTGAGCCGCGCGGAACTACGGGCCTGGACGGGCTCGTTCCTGAGCAGCGGTGAACCCCCGGGCAGTGCGTCATTGACGTCGGTGACGAGCAACGTTTCTCCGTTTCGTGGCGATGCCTCGACGGGGTCGGGCACGGTGCGATGACGTCGGAGGGAGACCGAGGTGTCGGTCACCGGATGTCGGCGACTGCCACCAGAATGGGTCGCATGTGCGGACGATTCGTGATGGCACGCGCCTCGAGCGACCTGGTGGCCCTGTTCGACGTCGATGTATCAGGAGACACTCTCCCAGAGCCTTCCTGGAATATCGCTCCGACTCGGCCGGTGAGTCTCCTGGTCGACGCGGCACCGCGAGGAGCCGACGCGGGCGGCCCACCGGTCCGTCGCCTCGCCGCGGCTCGCTGGGGTCTCGTGCCCGGCGGCTCGGCCGGCCCCGACGCCGGGCCCCCGCTCGTCAACGCGCGGTCCGAGTCGGTCGCCGAGAAGCCGTCGTTCCGCGACGCCGTGGTCTCGCGCCGCGGGCTCGTGCCGGCCACGGGCTGGTACGAGTGGCAGGCCCTGCCCGACGGCTCGAAGCGGCCCGTCCTGGTCCGGCTGCCCGACGACGAGGTGGTCCTGTTCGGCGCGCTCTACGAGTGGTGGCGAGATCCGTCGGCCGAGGTCGGCGCTCCGTCTCGGTGGCTGCTGTCGACCACCGTGTTGACCCGCGCCTCCTCGGGGCCGGTCTGCCAGGTGCACGACCGCATGCCGGTGCTCGTCGGCACGGACGTCATGGACGACTGGCTCGACCCCGGGACCGAGGGCGACGACGACCTGGTGCAGGGCATCGCGGGCCTCAGCGACGAGATCGCCGAGCGCCTCCTGCACCACGAGGTCGGCCCCGAGGTCGGCTCGACGTCGGTCGACCATCCCGGCCTGCTCGCCCCTGCGGGCTGACCCGCCCGCCCGACGACCCACCGTGCGACGACCCACCGTGCGAGACTGACCGGATGCCCGACACCCGCAAGGCACCGCCCGCCGCCGTCGAGCCCTTCCTGCACCGGGCGGCTCGCATCGAGAACTCGGTCCACCGCTTCCGTGAGAAGAGAGCCCGACGCCGCGGGCTGCTGCCCACGGTCGTCCCGTACAGCGGCTACGGCGGTCCAGGATGGGCCCGTGTGCTGTCGCGCGTGCTGCTCACACGGACCGGCACGCTGTCGGGCGTCGACCGCCTCAACGTCCGGGGGTGGCGCAGCTTCACGAGCGTGCCCGTCGAGAAGGCGCTGGTCGAGATCTCGCTCGGCGGTCGCGTCCAGCGCGTCCAGACCGACCGCGGCGGTGTGCTGGACGCACGCATCGCCGTCGACCTCGAACCCGGTTGGCACGTCGCGACCCTGACCACCGAAGGGTCGACGCCGGTCGAGGCACCGATCTTCGTGATCGACCCGGAGGCGCGGTTCGGCATCGTCTCGGACATCGACGACACCGTGATGGTCACCTCGTTGCCCCGGCCGCTGCTCGCCGCCTGGAACACCTTCGTGCTGAACGAGCACGCCCGGCGCCCGGTTCCCGGGATGGCCGTACTGTACGAACGCCTGAACGCGGCGAACCCCGGGTGCCCCGTCATCTACCTGTCGACGGGAGCCTGGAACGTGGCGCCGACGTTGTCCCGTTTCCTGTCACGGAACCTGTACCCGAGCGGCGCGCTGCTGTTGACCGACTGGGGCCCCACCCACGACCGGATCTTCCGCAGCGGACGACTGCACAAGCAGGAGTCCCTTCGCCGACTCGCCGAAGAGTTCCCCGACCTCAAGTGGCTCCTGGTCGGCGACGACGGGCAGCACGACGAAGAGCTGTACGGGACGTTCCTGCACGACCACCCCGAGAACGTCGCCGCCGTGGCCATCCGCCAGCTGTCGCCCAGCGAGGCCGTGCTGGCAGGCGGCCGGTCGCGATCGGAGCACGCCGGCGCCAGCGACGTGGCCTGGGTGTCGGCGCCCGACGGCGCGGGCCTGTGGGAGCAGCTCCGTGACAACGGCGTGATGGACTGACCATCGGCTCGTGTGATCAGCCTGCAATAGTGGGATAATCACGTTTTCTGGGTCATATTGCTGCTATCGTGGTTTATTCCGTGATTGGAGCATCGTGTTCAGTGATGATCAGAATCCGTACGGTGGGACTCCGCCCCTCGTCTCGACCGACGACCGCGAACGCCAGGTCGGCGATCAGGTCCGTCGTCTGAGGCTCGACCAGGGGCTCGACCAGCTCGAGGTCGCTCGACGGGCCGACCTGTCACCGAGCACGGTGCAGGCTCTCGAGACCGGGCGAGGCAGCACCTTGCGCACGCTCATCCGCGTCCTGCGAGCCCTCGGAGCCGACGGCGCGCTCGGCAACATCGCCCCGGCGAGCGCCGTCAGTCCGCTCGACGTGCTGAGGTCGTCGGGGGACGAGCCGCGTCGTCGGGTGTACCGGCCCCGGGGCGGGCGCTCGTCGGGAGGGGGCTCGTGAGCTGGGTCCCGGTTCGTGCGGTCGAGGTGACGGCGTGGGGTCTGCGGGTGGGGGCCGTGGCGCTCGACCCGGGCCTCGGGGCGTACGTCTTCGAGTATTACCCGGACTGGGTGGCTCGGGGCATCGAGCTGGCGCCTCTGACGATGCCGATCCGCATCCGGCGGCACGTCTTCCCCCAGCTGCCCGAAGCCACGTTCCACCGGTTGCCCGCCGTGTTGGCGGACGCGATGCCGGACGACTTCGGCAACGCGGTGATCGACGCCTGGTTGGTGCGCCAGGGGGTCTCGCGGGGGCAGGTGAGCCCGTTGGACCGGTTGGCGTACATGGCAGACCGGGCCATGGGGGCGCTGGAGTTCCGGCCGTCGCGGGGGCCGCGTCAGCGGACGACGAGCGCGCTCGAGCTGAGCGCGCTCGTCGAAGGGGCACGCAGCGTGCTGGACGTCAGCTTCAGCGACGACCACGAGACCGAGTCGGCCATCCGGTCGTTGATCCAGGTGGGGACGTCGGCGGGTGGGGCGCGGGCGAAGGCGGTGGTGGCGTGGAACCGCGTGACGGGCGAGATCCGGTCGGGTCAGCTGGCGGCGCCGGACGGGTTCGAGCACTGGCTGATCAAGCTGGACGGGTTGGGCCCGGACTCGGAGTTGGGCTCGGGAGGCCTCGCCGGCCGGGTCGAGTACGCGTACTCGCTGATGGCGGGTGCGGCGGGCATCGACATGGCCGAGTGCCGGTTGCTCGACGAGAACGGGCGGTCGCACTTCATGACGCGTCGGTTCGACCGTCGGGCCGAGGGGAAGGCGCACGTCCTGACGCTGTGCGGGGCGGCGCACCTCGACTTCCGGCAACGACAGGCGCACGACTACGGGCAGCTGTTCGACGCGATCCGTCGTCTGGGGGCGGGCGACGAGGCGATGGCGCAGGCGTTCCGTCGGATGGTCTTCAACGTGCTGGCGGCGAACAACGACGACCACACGAAGAACTCGTCGTTCCTGTTGGCGGGGCCCGGGGCGTCGTGGGGGTTGTCCCCCGCGTACGACGTGACGTTCGCGCACAACCCGACCGGGCGGTGGACGTACCAGCACCTCATGGGGGTGGACGGGGTGTTCCGAGACGTCTCACGGGCCGACGTGATGCGCCTGGCCGATCGCTTCCTGGTGCGGGACGCGTCGGGCATCGTCGACGAGGTGCGCGACGCCGTGCGGCGGTGGCGGTCGTTCGCGGACGAGGCCGGCCTGCCCCGAGAGGCGGTCACCCACGTCGAGGAGGCGCTGCCCGGCTGGTGAGGTCACGAGCGACCCCGAGGCGCTGGGTCCGGGCCAGGGCCCGGGGCGAACCCGGGGTGGCCGATGTCGGTGGAGGTTCGTAGACTCCGTTCGAACACATATTCGAACGAGAGGTCGGCAGATGAGGGTGGACGAGAAGGTCCCGGTCGAGACGACGCCCGACGGGGCCCCCCTGCGCTTCGAGTGGCGGGGGGTCGTGTACGGCGTCGTCAGCTCGCCCGAGCTCTGGGTCACACGCACCGATTGGTGGCGATCGGCGACCAGGGCGCCACGAGGGGCGAGCGCGCACCTGCTCGAGATGACCGTCTGGCGGGTCGACGCGGTGCCGCTCACCGACGGTGCCCATCGGGTCGACGGCACCTTCGACCTGGCGCTCGACGGCAGGGGCGACTCCTGGTTGCTGCTCGGGGTGTTCGACGACCGGGTCGAGCAGCAGCTGTTCGCCTGACCCGGGGCCGCCACCCCTGGGCCGCCGGCCCGGGCCGTCAGCCCGACGACGGCGGCCTTCGGGAATGACCCTCGTGTCACACTCGTTGCAGCACCAGGCGCTCTGCGCCCCGGGGACGCCGTGGTCCCGCACCACCCGCCACCCTGACCGAAGAGAGCCTCCCGATGAATCCGTTGCTGTGGTTGTTCGACGCCCAGTTGCACATCGGCGACCAGACGATCCTCTGGCGAGAGGTGGTCGGCAACGTCTTCGGCCTGCTCAGCGCCCTCGGCGGCATGCGGCGCAAGGTCTGGGCCTGGCCGATCGGCATCGTGGGCAACGCGCTGCTGTTCACCGTCTTCCTCGGCGCGGTGTTCGACACCCCGAACCCGGTGAACCTGCTCGGCCAGGCCGCCCGCCAGGTCATGTTCATCGTCGTGTCGATCTACGGCTGGTACCGCTGGAAGCACGCCGGCGACACCGGTGGCGTGGCCGTCGAGCCCCGCTGGGCGGGGTGGAAGAACCGGGTGCTGATCGTCGTCGTGCTGGTCGGCGGCACCGCCCTGCTGACTCCCTTGTTCCGCCTCCTGGGGTCGTACGAACCCGTGTGGGCCGACGCGTGGATCTTCACGGGGTCACTCCTCGCCACCTACGGCATGGCCAAGGGCTGGGTCGAGTTCTGGTTGATCTGGGTCGCGGTCGACCTCGTCGGCACTCCCCTGCTGTTCAGCGCCGGCTACTACGCGTCGGCGTTCATGTACGTCTTCTACGGTGCCTTCACGCTCGCAGGGTTCGTCGTCTGGGCTCGCACCCGACGACAGAAGCCCAAGGTCGAGACGCTCTGGCCCGACCCGACGCTGCAACGCTGACCCCGAGCCCCGGGCGCGCTGGTTTGATGAGCGCATGCCCCTGCCCATCGAGAACTACGCACTGATCGGCGACCTGCACACCGGATGCCTCGTGGGCTCCGACGGCAGCATCGACTGGCTCTGCCTCCCCCGTTTCGACTCCGCCTCGACCTTCGGCGCCCTGTTGGGCGACCACGACGCCGGTCGCTGGCTCGTGGCCCCCGCCGACGCCGCCGCCACCTCGACCCGCCGCTACGTCGACGACACCTTCGTGCTCGTCACCCGCTGGACGACACCCACCGGCGTGGTCGAGGTCACCGACCTCATGCCCTACGGCGACCGACGGGCCGACGTCGTCCGCCGGGTGACCGGGGTCTCGGGCACCGTCTCGATGCACGTCGACCTCGCGATCCGCTTCGGCTACGGCACGGCCGTCCCGTGGGTGCGGCAGATCCCCGAGGGCGACCGAACCGCGCTCGTCGCCACGGCCGGGCCCGACGCCGTCGTCGTCCGCGGACCCCGACTGACGGCCACCGACCACACGCACGAGGCGACGTTCGACGTCTCCGCAGACGAGACGGTCGACCTGAGCCTCACCTGGTACCCGTCGCACCGCGAGCCGCCGACGCCCGTCGACGTGTCGGCCCGGATCGACGAGACCGTCGCCTGGTGGCAGGAGTGGGCGTCGCGGTGCTCGGCACCCGAGGCCTACACCCACGAGGTGCACCGGTCGCTGCTGATCCTGCGGGCCCTGACCAACGAGGACACCGGAGGCATCGTCGCCGCGGCGACCACGAGCCTGCCCGAGCAGTTCGGTGGCTCGCGCAACTGGGACTACCGCTACGTGTGGCTGCGAGACGCGTCGATGACGTTGCAGGCGCTCATCCTGCACGGCTACGCAGAGGAGGCCGACCGGTGGCGCGGCTGGCTGCTGCGCGCCATCGCCGGAGACCCCGCCGACGTGCAGATCATGTACGGCCTGGCCGGCGAACGGTACCTGCACGAGAGCGAGCTCGGGCAGCTGCCAGGCTATGACGGCGCCTCACCGGTGCGCATCGGGAACGCCGCGTACAAGCAGTACCAGGGCGACATCTTCGGCGAGGTCATGGTCGCCCTGCACGAGGCCCGTCTGCTCGGCGTGGAGGAGAGCGAGTACTCGTGGCCTCTGCAACGCGCCCTCATGCAGTACGTCGAGGACAACTGGACCCGCCCCGACAACGGCATCTGGGAGATCCGCGGCGAACTGCAGCACTTCACCCACTCCCGGGTGATGATCTGGGCCGCCCTGGACCGCGCGATCCAGGGGGTCGAGCAGTTCGGTCTCGACGGCCCGGTCGACCGGTGGCGCGGCCTGCGCGACGAGGTGCGCACCGAGATCGAGAGCAACGGCTGGAACGCCGACCGCGCCTCCTTCACCCAGCACTACGGCACGACCGAGGTCGACGCGTCCCTGTTGCAGCTCTCCCAGGTCGGCTTCGTCGCCGCGGACGACCCCCGGATGCTCGGCACCGTCGCCGCGATCGAGCACGACCTGTTGCAGGACGGCCTGCTGATGCGGTACCGGACCGAGAGCGGCGTCGACGGACTCGACGGGGCCGAGAATCCGTTCCTGACCTGCTCGTTCTGGCTCGCCGAGCAGTACGCGGCCTCGGGTCGCGTCGACGACGCCGTCACCCTGATGGACCGTCTGGTCGGCTACTGCAACGACGTCGGCATGCTCTCGGAGGAGATCGAGGTCGCGACCGGCCGCCACGTCGGGAACACCCCGCAGGCGCTCTCGCACCTGGCGTTGGTGCGCGCGGCGGACGCGATCTCACGCGCCACGTCGGCCAAGTCCACGGAGTCCACGGAGTCCACGACGACGAACGCCTGAGCGACCGGGACGGCGACGGCCGCCCTGCTCTGACGAGCGGGGCGGCCGTTGCGGACGACGCGAGGAATCAGGCGGGCCAGTCCTTCGGGCCGGTCGACCCGGCGGCGTAGGTGTCGAGAGGCACCTCGTCGGCCTTCCAGGCCTCGATGACGGGAGCGACGATCGCCCAGCACCGCTCGGCCACGTCGCCGCGGATCGACAGCGTCGGGTCGTCGTGGAAGATGCCGCTGAGCACCTCGCCGTAGGGCGTGAGCTCCGGCTTGCCCAGGGTGACCGACATCGTCGACTTCTCGAGGTCGAAGGGGTTGCCCGAACCGTTGGTCGTGACGCCGAGCTCCATCGTCTCGGGGCTGATCTCGATGCGCAGCGTGTCGGGCGTCGACGATCCGTTGAGGCCCTCGGGCAGCGCCGGGACCGGCTTGAAGGTGATCAGGACCTCTTTGCGGATCTTGGTCATGCCCTTGCCCGAGCGCAGGATGAACGGGACGCCGGCCCAGCGACGGGTCTTCACCTCGAACTCGACCTCGGCCAGGGTCTCGGTCTGACGGTCGTCGTCGACACCGTCCTCGTCGGCGTACGCGGGGACGTCCTTGCCGTCGATGGTGCCGGCCGCGTACTGCGCACGACGGCTCGAGGCGACCGGGTCGGCGTCCTTGACCCAGGTGGCCCGCAGGACGCGCGCGATCTCGCTGCGCAGCTCGACCGAGTCGATGCTCGACGGGGCGTCCATCGCGATGACGGCGAGCACCTGCAGCAGGTGGCTCTGGATCATGTCGATCAGCGCGCCGGCCTTGTCGTAGTACTGGGCGCGACCTTCGAGGCCGAGGACCTCGTCGTAGAAGATCTCGACCTTCTCGATGTTCTCGCTGTTCCAGACCGGCTCGAACAGGCGGTTGGCGAATCGGAGGCCGATCATGTTGAGGACCGTGGCACGACCGAGGAAGTGGTCGGTGCGGTGGATGCGCTCTTCGGGGACGATCTTGAGCAGCTCGGCGTTGAGCTCGCGGGCGCTCTGCTCGTCGGAGCCGAACGGCTTCTCGAGGGCGAGACGCAGGCCGTCGGGCAGGTCGATCTCGGCGAGCGCCTGGATCACCTTCGTGCTGATCGCGGGCGGCAGGGCGAAGTACATCACCGGGGTGCCCTCGCTGGCCTCGAACAGGGCCTTGAGGTGCTCGACCGTGGTCGGATCGCCCTGGATGTAGCGGCTGGACGCCAGGGTCTTCTTGGCGAGGTCGCTGCCGGCGTCGCCGTTGAAGGCGGTCTTCACGACGTCGTCCCACTCGTCGGGGCTGCGCTCGCTGCGGCCGGTGCCGATGAGCTGGACGTCGACGCCGCGGTCGCTCTTCAGCAGGCTCGCGAGGCCGGGGAGCAGCAGACGCTCGGTGAGGTCTCCGCTGGCTCCGAGGATGATGAGGGTGGTGGTGTCTGTCACGGTGCAGCTTTCATGGGAGGGCGGCGATCGGGTCGTCGCTGGTCGATCAGGCGGCGGGGGTTCTCGGGGCCACGGGTGTCAACGCACAGGGGGGACGGGCATTCCCGTCGACCGCCCCGGCCGCGGAGGGCACGGGTCGCGTCTCGGCGCCGGTGCCCGGTCAACCGTACTGCTCCCGGGCGATCAGCGCCGTATCGAGGTCATCGAGGAGAGTCGGCGTCGCCGTCCTGCACGGTGTCGTGCGGGGCGGTGTCGCGGGGCGCGGTGTCGTCGTCGACCGGCCCCGTGCTGTCGGTGCCGCCCACGCGGCCGCCGGAGCCGTCGTCGGCCGTGCGCGCCTCCTCGGCGGGGTCGTCCTCGGGGCTGGGCGCCGTGGTGTCGTCGGGATCGAGCGCGGCGATGACACGGCCCAGCGAGACGGCGATCGAGACGCCGCCGCTGGTGTCGGTGGTCGGGCGGTCGCGGTGACCGTCGACGGCGTCCCAGAGGTCGGCGACCCGGCGCCGGGCGTCGGTGAACGCGTCGACGTCCTCGGCCCCGTGGCGGCGGATCACGGTGGCGACGCCGTGCACGGCGCGGGCGACGTCGGGAGCCAGGTCGTCGGGCATGCCGATCTGTCGGCCGATCCGGCGACCGAGGATGCCCGAGACCTCGGCGACGTCCTGGAGGTGGAACGAGACCCGCTCGTAGATGGCGAGGTCGGCGTACTCCTGCCCCAGGTCGCGGCGACCGAGCATCCGCCGCGGGTTCAGGTGCCGGGACTCGTCGGCGTACTGCACGGCCTCGCGCACACGGCGGAGGGTGCTCGGCAGGACGCCCACGCGACGCTCCCACTCGTCGTCCTCGAGGGGCCAGGGCGTCTCGAAGACGCCGGCGATCTCGTCGGCCCGGTCGGCGAGGGAGTCCTTCACCCGGGTGAGTCGTCGCTCGGCGCGCGAGGCGTAGAGCGGCGGCACGAGCACCAGGTTGACCACGACGCCGACGACGACGCCGACGCCGATCTGCACGATGTAGCCCAGCGAATAGTCCTCGGCGTTCGCCCCGCCGAGCAGCAGGACGAACAGCCCGGCCGTCAGGACCCAGTCGCGGCCGGCACCCAGCCACCGGATGCCCGCCACGAGCACACCCACCCCGACGACGAGCGCGACGGCGAGGACGCCGGGCTGTCCGTCCTGCAGGGCGAAGACCGCCGTGGCGAGACCGATGCCGACGATCACGCCGAGCAGCACCTGGAACCCCTGACGGAGCGAGCTCTTGATGGTCGGGTACATCGCGATCACGGCGCCCAGCGGCGCGTAGTACGGGTAGTCGGCCGCGACACCGGGCACCTGCGGGGCGATCCAGTAGGCGAGGGCCGCGGCGAGCGCCGTCTTCACGGCGAGCAGGAGGCGCGGCTGGGCCAGCAGGACGCGGGTCCAGTGGGTCGCGGTGCGGGCATCGCGACGCAGGGCTGTCCGTCGATCGGGCGGGGTGGGGCGTCGATCGGGCATGCCTCGATGATGACAGGCCGCGGGACGCCAGACGGACCTCGGGCGCGACGAGGTATTCGTGGCGACGTACACTGGTCGAACATCTGTTCGAACGACCCGGCCGGGGGTTCAGCAGCCCGAGGTACCGACCCATGAGCTTCACCCACTTGCGCGTCGCGTCGGCGTTCAGCGCCCACCACGGCACGGCGCACCCGAAGGCGCTCGTCGACGCCGCCGTCACGGCGGGGGCCGACGCGGCGGCGATCACCGACCGTGACGGGCTGTACGGGGCGATCCGACACGTCGGGGCCTGCCGGACGGCGGGCATCGACCCGATCGTCGGGGTCGAGCTGGGCTGCCGGGACGACCGCGACGAGGTCGTGGGCGGCGGGGGTGCCGGTGTCGGTGGCGGTGGGGTCGACCGCATCGTCGTGCTGGCACACGGGGCGCGGGGCGGCGGCCCGGCGAAGGCGGGGTGGGCGGCACTGTGCCGCCTGATCAGCGCGTCTCACGGTCGGGCCACACGCCGGGCCAGCGGCAGCGCCAACAGTGTGGCGACGATCGCCCGGTCGAGGGTGCGCGGTTTCGTCCAGGGCGAGACCGAGCCGGCGGCGACCGTGCTGTTGGGGCCCGACTCCGACGTCGGACGGCTGGTGCAGGCCGGACGACACGGCGAGGCCGCGGCATCCCTCGCCGACTGGGCGGCGACGCTGCCCGGCGGCGTGGTGGTCGAGGTGGTCTGCCACCTGACCGAGCCGGGCGAGAGCCGCAGCATCCGACACGCGGCGCGCATGCTCGAGCTCGCCGACCACGTCGGGGTGCCGGCGGTGCTGACGAACGCGGTGCGCTACCTCGACCCCGACGAGGCCGTGACGGCCGACGTGCTCGACTCGGCCGGGCACCTCGCCGCTCTCGGCTCGTTCCGGCCCCAGCCGAACGCCCAGGCGTACCTCAAGAGCCCCGTCGACATGCGCCGACTGGCCCGTCTGGTGAGCGACGCGTCGTCGTTGCCCCGCAGCGCCGGCGACGAGATGCTCGCCGCGACCGAACGCCTGGCCGACCGCTGCCGGATCGACCCCGTCGCCGACCTCGGGTGGGGCCGCCCGAAGGTGCCGGAGCTCAGCGCGATCGGCGTCGACGGCGATCCCGACCAAGCGCTGTTCCAGCGGGCCGAAGCCGGCGTCACCGAACGCTTCGGCGACGCCGACCGGTCCCTGCGCCAGAAAGTCGAAGAACGCATGCGGTACGAGCTCGGCATCATCACCGGCTTCGGCTTCGCGGGGTACTTCCTCACCGTGGCCGACGTCTCGGCGTTGATGCGCGACCTGAGGGTGCGCAACGCGGCGCGGGGTTCGGGTGCCGGCAGCCTCGTCACCTACCTGCTGCGCATCTCGAACGTCGACCCGATCGAGCACGACCTGCTGTTCGAGCGCTTCCTCGGCAACAAGCGCGAGACCCTGCCCGACATCGACATCGACGTCGAGGCGGCCCGACGGCACGAGGTCTACCGGGCGATCTTCGACCGGTACGGCAGCAACCGGGTCACGCTCATGTCGATGCAGTCCACCTACCGCGGGCGGGGTGCGGTGCGCGACGCCGGCCTCGCGCTGGGGCTCGACGACGAGCAGATCGACCTCGTGGCCAAGAACGTCTGGCGGTCGAACGCCCGGGACCTCCGCACCGCGATGGTCGAGAAACCCGAGCTGCGCGAGATCGCCGAACTGGCCCGCAGCAACGACCAGATCGATCTGCTCGTCGACCTCAGCGAACGACTCGACCGGCTGCCCCGGCACATCTCGATGCACCCGTGCGGGGTGATCCTCGGTGACTCCGACCTGCTCAGCACGACCCCCGTCCAGCCCAGCGGCATCGGCCTGCCGATGAGCCAGTTCGACAAGTACGACATGAACGACGCCGGTCTGCTCAAGCTCGACGTCCTCGGCGTCCGCATGCAGAGCTCCCTCGCCTATGCCCTCGACGAGATCGAACGCGTGAACGGCCCGCGGGCCGCCCTGGCCGGCGCCCTGCCGGTCGACGTGCCCTACGTGAACCGCCAGGGTCGCATCGAGCTCGACGAGATCCCCCACGACGACGAACCAACCTTCGAAGCGATCAGGACCACCCACACGCTGGGCATGTTCCAGATCGAGAGTCCCGGGCAACGCGAGCTGATCGGCAAGATGCAGCCCGACCGCTACGAAGACCTGATCGCCGACATCTCGCTGTTCCGCCCCGGTCCGATGAAGGGCAACATGATCGCGCCGTTCCTCGACACCAAGCACGGGTTCCAGCAGCCCGACTACCTGCACCCGAGCTTCGCGTCGTTCCTGGACGACAGCTACGGGGTGGTCATCTACCACGAGCACGTGCTGCGCATCCTCGAAGCGACCATGCAGGTGTCGCTCGCCGAGGCCGACGAGATCCGGCGGCACATGGGCAAGGGCGACGACGACGCGCTCGAGGCGACCTTCCGCGAGCGCACCCGCGGCAACCTCGACCCCGAGACGGGCCGCCGGCGGTTCGACGACGCCGCCGTCGACCGCATCTGGGCGGCGCTCAAGGGGTTCGGGTCGTTCGGCTTCTGCAAGGCGCACGGGGCGGCGTTCGCCTTGCCCACCTACCAGAGCGCCTGGCTCAAGACCCACTACCCGGCCGAGTTCCTGGCCGGCATCCTCACCCACGACCCCGGCATGTACCCGAAGCGCCTGCTGTTGACCGAGGCCCGACGCATGGGCGTGCCCGTGCTGCCGCTCGACGTCAACGCCTCGACCGACGTCTACCGGGTCGAGCGCCTCCGACCTCCGGCGACCCCGATCGCGCCGACCCGGGTGGGCGACCTCGGGCTGAGGCTGTCGCTCGCCGACGTGCACGGCATCAGCGACGCCGAGCTGGCCCGGGTCGTCGTGAACCGCCCCTACGACTCGATCACCGACTTCTGGCAGCGGGCGACGCCCTCCCGGTCGTTGTTCGAACGCCTGGCGCAGGTCGGGGCGCTCGACTCGGTCGCCGGGCCCGGCCGCACCCGCGGTGACGTCCTGGCCCGGGTGCGGGCGCTCACCGGCCGGTCCTCGCGCCCTCGGGCCACCGACGTCGAGAACCAGCTCGACTTCTCGATCGACGACTCCGACTCGGTGCCGACCGGCACGCCCGACGTCGGTGTCCGACAGAGGGTCAGCGACGAGCTCGACATCTTGTCGATGGAGGTCAGCGAGCACGTGATCGAGAGCTACCGTCCCATGCTCGACGATCTGGGCGTGGTCCGCGCCGCCGACCTGCGCGACCACTGGAACGGCACGACCGTGCTCGTGGCGGGCATCCGCATCGCGACCCAGACCCCGCCGATGCGCAGCGGGAGACGCGTCGTCTTCATCAGTCTCGACGACGGCAGCGGCTGCTCCGACTCCACCTTCTTCGACGAGGCCCAGGCCCGCGCCGGCTCCCTCCTCTTCGGCACGCAGCTGATGCTGATCCAGGGGCGCACGCGTCGCACCGGCGAGCGCGGCATCTCGCTCGAGGCTGAGAACGCGTGGGACCTCAAGGCGATGTGGCGCGACTGGAACGCGACCCGCGCCTCCTCGTCCCTGGCCGTCGACAATTCCTGACCCGTGCCGCCACCCCGCCCGCCGGGGCCGCCGATCGCCCACGTGCGTCGCAGCAGCCAGGAATCGCCGACACCCCGTGCGTAGGGTGGCGACATGAGCGATCAGCAGGTCAAGGGCAGCTACGTCGAGCCCGGCCACGAGTACACCCGCGACACCAACTACATCGAGGACCGCATCACGCGCGACGCCGTCGACGGCTGGCCCGTCGAGGCGGGCCGCTACCGCCTGGTCGCCGCCCGGGCGTGCCCGTGGGCGAACCGCAGCGTCATCTCGCGCCGTCTGCTGGGGCTCGAGGACGCTATCTCGCTCGGTCTGCCCGGTCCCACGCACGACGCCCGGAGTTGGACCTTCGACCTCGACCCCGACGGTCGTGACCCCGTGCTCGGCATCGAACGCCTGCAAGAAGCCTTCTTCGCCCGCACCCCGGACTACCCGCGGGGCATCACGGTACCGGCGGTCGTCGACGTGCCGAGCGGCAAGGTCGTCACGAACGACTTCCCGCAGATCACCCTCGATTTCGCCACCGAGTGGACGGCGTTCCACCGCGACGGCGCCCCCGACCTCTACCCCGAGGCCCTGCGCCACGAGATCGACGAGGTGAACGCCGTCGTCTTCCGCGACGTCAACAACGGCGTGTACCGGGCCGGCTTCGCGGGCTCGCAGAAGAGCTACGAGCGCGCCTACCGCACCCTGTTCGAGCGTCTCGACTGGTTGTCCGAGCGACTCGCCGGCCAGCGATACCTCGTGGGCGACACCATCACCGAGGCCGACATCCGCTTGTTCACGACGCTCGCCCGCTTCGACGCGGTCTACCACGGGCACTTCAAGTGCAACCGCGACAAACTGAGCGAGATGCCCGTGCTCTGGGCCTACGCCCGCGACCTCTTCCAGACGCCGGGGTTCGGCGACACGATCGACTTCGATCAGATCAAGGCGCACTACTACGTCGTCCACTCCGACATCAACCCGACGGGCATCGTCCCGGCCGGTCCCGATGCCTCGGGGTGGCTCACCGAGCACGGGCGTGAACAGCTCGGCGGCCGCCCGTTCGGCGACGGGACTCCCCCGGCACCGCCCCGCGCGGGCGAAGAGGTGCCCTCGCTCGTGACGGCGTGACGATCGAGCGCGTGACCTCGTGATCGACCCCACCGACCGCCTGCGCGTCACGCGCGACGAGGCCCACGCGCTGGCCGCGCGACTGCTCGGGGACATGGAGGCGGTGGCGGCGGCACGCGAGGGAGCCAACGTCGACGACGAGCACGATCCCGAGGGCTCCACGATCGCCTACGAACGCTCGCAGCTCGACGCCGTCCGGCGGTCCGCACTCGAGCGGGCCGCCGACGCCGAGGCAGCCCTGGCCCGGCTCGGCGACGGCACGTTCGGCCGCTGCGAGCGCTGCTCGGCGCGCATCGGCGACGCCCGGCTCGAGGCGCGCCCCACCGCGCGACTCTGCATCGACTGCGCGAGCTGACCCGCGCCTCCGGCCCCGCACCCGCCGATCGGCCACGAGGTCACAGCAGACCCCCATGCGGCGCCCTTCCCCGTGGCCACGTGCCGCCGTACGCTGACAGCACCACGGCGACGACGCCGCACCACGGACGCCTCGCCCCGATCGACGACGATGGGTGCCCGATGTCCCTCACCGCGAGCCGCCCGCCCCGCGACGTCGGGCCGCTGCGTCGGGTGGTGCGGGATTCGTGGGACCGAGCCTCGCGACAGCGCCTCGATCCCGACGGACTACCCCGGCTCGAGCTGCCCGAGGACGACCTCGACGACTGGCGCCGCGACCATCCGCTGGCGCTCGCCCTCCCCGTCGTGCGTCGCCTGCTGGTGGACGACGTCGCGGGTTCGGGGCTGCTGGTCGCGATCGGCGACGAACACGGCCGCCTGCTCTGGGTCGAGGGCGATCCCGCGGCCCGTCGCCGGGCCGAGGACATGCTGTTCGTCGCCGGAGCCGGATGGTCGGAGGCACGGGTCGGCACCTCGGCGCCGGGTACCGCGCTCGTGCTCGACCGGGGCGTGCAGATCCGGGGCGACGAACACTGGAACCACCGCGTCCAGGCCTGGAGCTGCACGGCCGTGCCGGTCCACGACCCCGTCGACGGCCACCTGATCGGCGTCGTCGACATCACGGGCGACGAGCGGGCGGCCGGCTCGATGACCCTGCCCCTCGTCACCGCCACCGTCGCCGCCGTGGAGGCGCACCTCGCGCTCCTGCGGTTCGCCGCGGCCGGTCGGGCCTCGGCCCGCTCCACGCGCCACCCCCTGCACGTCGTGTCCCCCCGCACGACCGTCACGGCGGCCCTCACCACCCTGGGCCGCGACGAGGCGATCCTCGCGGTCGGCGACGGCCGCATCGCCCTGGGTGCCCGTCACTCCGAGATCATGACCCTGCTCGCCCACCACCCCGCGGGCTACACGGCGCACGAACTGGCCGACGCCGTCTACGGCGACGTCGACGCGGTGTCCACCCTGCGCCCCGAGATGGTCCGGCTGCGGCACGTGGTCGAGGCCCTCGACCCGACGCTGGTCCCCCTGTCGCGCCCGTACCGGCTGCCCCGTCCCGTGACGCTCGACCTCGACACGCTCGTCGGCCTCGTCGACCGCGGCGCCCACCGTGCGGCGGTGCGGGCCGGCACGGGCGCGGCCCTCCCCTCGTCCACCGCGCCCGGCGTCGTCGCACTCCGGGCCGAGGTCGCCGCGACCGTCCGCGACGCACTCCTCACCGACGGCTCGATCGACACCCTGCTGGCGTACTCCGAGTCGGCCACGGGGCGGGACGACGTGCGCGTCCTGCTCGAGCTGTTGCGCCGGCTGCCTCCTGGTTCGCCCCGGCGGACGCACCTCGTCGCGCACCTCGAGGCCCTCGAGAGCCGGGGCTGACGCGCCCGTCGTGCCGCGCGCCTCCGCGACCCGCGACCCGCGCTCCGTGCCTCTAGTCCTCGCCCGGGTCCCGGACCGCGCAACCCGATGCAACCTGCCCCGACGTAGCCTGCCGCCATCGGCGGGCGACCCCCGCCGCCGACCCGACACCGTCGTCGAAAGGGACCGTCATGACCGTCACCACTCCCCCGAACACCTACGCCGCCCCGGGACAGCCGGACGCGAAGGTGAGCTTCAAGCCCCGCTACGACCACTTCATCGGCGGCGAGTACGTCGCCCCGTCGAGCGGCCGGTACTTCGAGAACCCGAGCCCGGTCAACGGCAAGGTCTTCACCGAGGTCGCGCGGGGCGACGCGGCCGACGTCGACAAGGCGGTCGAGGCCGCCTGGCGGGCATTCGACTCGTGGAAGAAGACCACGATCGCCCAGCGCGCGCTGATCCTGAACAAGATCGCCGACGTGATGGAGGCCAACCTCGAGATGCTCGCGGTCGCCGAGACCTGGGACAACGGCAAGCCGATCCGTGAGGCCCTCGCCGCCGACGTGCCGCTCGCGATCGACCACTTCCGGTACTTCGCCGGCGCGATCCGTGCGCAAGAGGGGTCGACGGGAGAGATCGACGCCGACACGGTCGCGTACCACTTCCACGAGCCGCTCGGCGTGGTCGGGCAGATCATCCCCTGGAACTTCCCCCTACTGATGGCCGTGTGGAAGCTCGCCCCGGCTCTCGCCGCCGGCAACTGCGTCGTCCTCAAGCCGGCCGAGCAGACTCCCGCGTCCATCCACGTCTTCATGGACCTGATCAAGGACCTTCTGCCCGCCGGCGTCCTCAACATCGTCAACGGGTTCGGCGTCGAGGCCGGCGCTCCCCTGGCGAGCCACCCGAACATCCGCAAGATCGCGTTCACGGGCGAGACCACGACCGGCCGCCTCATCATGCAGATGGCGAGCGAGAACCTGATCCCGGTGACGCTCGAGCTCGGCGGCAAGAGCCCGAACGTCTTCTTCGCCGACGTCGCCGACGAACGGGACGACTTCTACGACAAGGCGCTCGAAGGCTTCTCGTTCTTCAACCTCAACTCGGGCGAGGTGTGCACCTGCCCGAGCCGGGCGCTCGTGCAGCAGTCGATCTACGACCAGTTCACCGCCGACGGCGTCGAGCGCGTCAAGAAGGTCAAGCAGGGCAACCCGCTCTCGATGGACACGATGATCGGCGCCCAGGCCTCGAACGACCAGCTCGAGAAGATCCTCAGCTACATGGACATCGGCAAGCAGGAGGGCGCGACACTGCTGCTCGGCGGCGACCGGGCCGACCTGGGCGGCGACCTGACCGAGGGGTACTACGTCAACCCGACGATCTTCGAAGGCCGCAACTCGATGCGCATCTTCCAGGAGGAGATCTTCGGCCCCGTCCTGTCACTGACGAGCTTCAACGACTACGACGACGCCATCAAGATCGCCAACGACACCCTCTACGGTCTCGGCGCCGGCGTCTGGAGCCGCAACGGTGCACAGCTCTACCGGGCCGGCCGTGACATCCAGGCCGGACGCGTCTGGTCGAACACCTATCACCAGTATCCCGCCGGGGCGGCGTTCGGCGGCTACAAGCAGTCCGGCATCGGGCGTGAGAACCACAAGATGATGCTCGACCACTACCAGCAGACGAAGAACCTGCTCGTCAGCTACGCGGACGGTCCGATGGGCTTCTTCTGATGACGCGGCCCACCCCCTCGCGGGTCGACGTGACACCGGAGGCCGCGACGTTCCTCGTCGACCTGACCGCCCAGCACGGGCCGCTGATGTTCCACCAGTCGGGCGGCTGCTGCGACGGCTCGTCGCCGATGTGCTACCCGGTCGGGTTCTTCCGCGTCGGCGCGGTCGACGTGCACCTGGGCGACCTGCTCGTCGACGGTCTCGACCCGATCGAGGTCTACATGTCGCGCAGCCAGTTCGAGTACTGGAAGTACACGCACCTCACGATCGACGTCGTCCCCGGCCGCGGGGCCGGGTTCTCGGTCGAGAGCCCCGAGGGTAAGCGGTTCCTGATCAGGTCGCGCATGCTCGACGACGACGAGCTGCGGGCGTTCGGACTCGACGAGGCGGTGACTCGCACCACGAGCTGAGGCGTCGACGCCCACGAGCGGGTCAGTCGGTCGGCGGGTGGGGCAGGGCGTAGGTGCCGTGCCCCACCCGTTCGATCACTCCCTGCCGGGCCAGGACACTCAGCGTGGACAGCACGCTGCTGCGTCGGTAGTCGGGCAGGGCGGCGACGATCTCGGTGGTGCGCCGCGCACCGTCCCGCAGCACCTCGGGCACGCGGGCGGCCAGCGAATCGCCGACGGGTGCGGCCGTCGGGGCGACGTCCGTCGGGTCGCCGGCCCGCGCCTCCTGGTCGTACTCGGCTCGAGCCTGGTCGAGGCCCTCGGCCGAGACGCGGGTGGTCGAGCCGTCCGCGCCGGAGGCGTGCGCGTACGGCGCGAGCGTCAGGGACCGACCGACGCGGGCGTAGACGGCCGAGGCGCTGGTGCCCTGGTGTTCGGCGATCTCGGGATACGACGCACCGCCGAGCAGCAACACCGCCTCGCCCTCGAGCCCGAGCCACTGGCCGAGGCTCGCGATCTCCCAGCCGGCCGCCGTCACGGCCGAGCCCCAGACCTCGATGTCGTCGGCGTGGTCGGTGGTGAGCGTCTTCAGGTCGTCGAGCAGGTCGAGCAGGCGTTCACGGGCGTCGTCGACGATCTCGGCCGTGAACTGCGGCGGGCGGCGAAGTTTGATCGGTCGTGACATTTGTGAAAGACTATCCAAGTTGCCCTCGTGGCACCACGACGTCGTCCGGCAGTCCGGGCGTCACATCCCCCACACTTTTTGGAGTTCCCATGGCTTTCGCAATCGTGCGCGCCGGTGGCCGTCAGGAGAAGGTCGAGGTCGGCACGATCCTGACCGTCGACCGCCTCAAGGCCGCGACCGCCGACACCGTCTCGTTCGTCCCCGTCCTGCACGTCGACGGCGACACCATCCTCTCGGGCGACGACCTGGCGAAGGTCACGGTCGAGGGCGAGGTCCTCAACGACCTGCGCGGCCCCAAGATCGTCATCCAGAACTACAAGAACAAGACCGGTTACAAGCGTCGCATGGGCTTCCGTGCCGACCTGACCCGCGTCAAGATCACCTCGATCACCACCAAGTAGTGCTCGCGAAAATCAGGAGCTGACAACACATGGCACACAAAAAGGGCGCATCGTCCACCCGCAACGGTCGTGACTCGAACGCACAGCGCCTCGGCGTGAAGCGCTTCGGCGGCCAGGTCGTCCTCGCCGGCGAGATCATCGTCCGCCAGCGCGGCACCCACTTCCACCCCGGCGTCAACGTCGGCCGCGGCGGCGACGACACCCTCTTCGCCCTCGCCCCCGGCTCGGTCGAGTTCGGCAACAAGGGCGGCCGCAAGGTCGTCAACATCGTCGCCTCCGCGACGGCCGTCGCCTAGGCGACACCACACGCAGCATCCGCCTCGGGGCGGTCGGGCCGAGGTCCGGCCGCCCCGAGGCTTTTCCGCACCCGCTGTACCCCTCGTTCAGGAGGCACGGCGTCCGGACGCGTAGACGGGACACATGAAGGCACTCACGTACCAGTCCGTCACCAACGTCTCCGTCGAGGACGTCCCCGACCCCACGATCATCGAACCCGGCGACGCGGTCATCAAGGTCACCTCGGCGGCGATCTGCGGAAGCGACCTCCACCTCTACGACGCGCTCGGTGCGTTCCTCGACAAGGGCGACGTGCTCGGCCACGAGACGATGGGCATCGTCACCCAGGTCGGCTCCGAGGTCAGCCGCATCAAGGTGGGCGACCGCGTCGTCGTCCCCTTCGTCATCGCCTGCGGCCACTGCTTCATGTGCGACCGAGGACTCTTCTCGCAGTGCGAGACCACCCAGGTCACCGAGTACGGCTCGGGCGCGACCCTCTACGGCTTCAGCAAGCTGTACGGCCAGGTACCCGGCGGCCAGGCGGAGCAGCTGCGCATCGCCCGTGCCGACGCCAACCTCGTCACGGTCGGCGCCGACCTGCCCGACGAGCGCTACCTGTTCCTCAGCGACATCCTCCCGACCGCGTGGCAGGGCGTCGAGTACGCCCAGGTGCCCGAGGGCGGCACCCTCGTCGTGCTGGGCCTCGGCCCGGTCGGCCAGTTCGCCTCGCGCATCGGCACGTACCGCGGCTACCGCGTCATCGGCATCGACCCGGTGCCCGAGCGTCGTGCGATGGCCGAACGCCACGGCGTCGAGGTCCTCGACCTGACGATGGACGTCGCCGACGTCGTCAGGGGAATGACCGACGACCGTGGCCCCGACTCCGTCGTCGACGCCGTCGGCATGGAGGCCCACGAGCATGCCGGCATCGGCCTCGTGCAGAAGTTCGCCGCCGCCCTGCCCGACACCATCGGCCAGGCCGTCATGCAGAAGGCCGGCATCGACAGCCTCGGCGCCATGCACCTCGCCTTCGAGATCGTCCGCCGAGGCGGCACCGTCTCGCTCAGCGGGGTCTACGGCGGCACGGCCGATCCCACGCCCTTCCTCACGCTGTTCGACAAGCAGATCACCATCAAGATGGGCCAGTGCAACGTCCAGAAGTGGATGGACACGCTGATGCCCCTCGTCGAGGACCCGACCGACCCGCTCGGCACCGAGGACCTCGTCACGCACCCGGTGCCGCTGTCCGAGGCCGCCGCCATGTACGACGTCTTCAAGAACAAGGAGGACGGCTGCATCAAGGTCGTCCTCAAGCCCTGACGCCTCGGACCGTTCGCTCCGCCGACGACGCGACCCCCGCCTCCTGGGGGTCGCGTCGTTCCGGGTGTCGGGCTAGCGTCGTCGCTCGGGAATGCGGTCCGTTCGTCGACCGTTCACCGAAACGCGCGCGCACGTTCACCCCGCTCATGGCAAACGGGTGATGGACTGGTGACGGATCAACAACGAGGGTCTCGTCCCGAGCCCGCGTCGGCGACATCGAATGAGAGAACCATGGATCTCCGGACGGCCGAACACCCCAGGCCGAACCACTTCATCCTGCACCTCAGCGACACGCACCTCGTCGGCGGTGACCGCGACCTCTACGGCGCCGTCGACAGCGAGGCCCGACTGCGTCAGATCATGGACGAGATCGAGGCGTCCGACGGGCGACCCGAGGCCATCGTCTTCACGGGCGACCTCGCCGACAAGGGTGAGCCCGACGCGTATCGCAAGCTCCGCGCCCTGATCGAACCCGTCGCCGAGCGGCTCGGCGCCCAGGTGATCTGGGCCATGGGCAACCACGACGACCGCAGCGCGTTCCGGTCCGAGCTCTTCGGGCAGCTGCCGTCGCAGCGACCGGTCGACCTCGTCTACGGCGTCAACGGCCTGCGCGTCATCACCCTTGACACGACCGTGCCGGGCCACCACTTCGGCCGGCTGTCCGGTGACCAGCTGGACTGGCTCGCCGAGGAGCTCTCGACCGACGCCCCCGACGGCACCATCATCGCCATGCACCACCCACCGGTGCCGAGCGTGCAAGACCTCACGGCCCTCGTCGAGTTGCGCGACCAGGCGGCACTGGCCGAGGTGATCGAGGGCAGTGACGTCCGATCCATCATCGCCGGGCACCTGCACTACTCGACCAACGCCACCTTCGCCGGCGTGCCCGTCTCGGTCGCGTCCGCCACCTGCTACACGCAAGACCTCAACGTCGCCGGGGGCGGCACCCGCGGCCGCGACGGCGCCCAGGCGTTCAACCTGGTGCACGTCTACGAGGGCACCGTCGTGCACTCGGTCGTACCGATCGGCACCTACGACACCGTGGGAGAATACGTCCCGGCCGACGTCGTCGCCGAACGGTTGGCCGTCGCGGGCGTGCGCATCGCCCCGGCCGCCCCTCGCCATCGGGCGACCGACACGGCCCCGGTGCCCGTGGTGCCGCGCGATCTGGCGCTGACCGGTCCGATCGACACCCTCTGACGCGGCGGGTCCTGCCCGCCGTCACCCGACCACTGTCGCGCGGCTCACGCCTGCCGTGAACGCCCCGCGTGCCGTCGGCGACTCCTGCTTCTTGCCCCGCGGGCGACGCCGGCACGACGTGTCGCCTCGACTCTCGTGACGGGAGGCAGGAGTTGCCGACCCGTGATGACAGGCGTCGCCGGCCGCGGGCGGGTCATGGTCAGCCGTGGCCGGGCGGGCGGGCCTCGGCCGCCATCGCCGAGCGCAGCCGCCGCAGGTAGCCGTCGCGGAGCACGTGACGGAGGCGCGGGGGCAGACGCGGGACGACCGCGGCCGTGATGCCCATCACCCGGTCGTAGCGACGTCGGGCGGCGCTCGACCACGGCAGCTCGAAGTCGTCTCGGACGCGGGGCGGAAGCGACCCGGCCGTGACGAGTCGGGCCAGCGGCATCACGCCCCGCAACCACCACGGCCCCGTCGTCGGGTGCAACAGCTCGTACGCGACCTGGCGGGTGACGTCGTCCACCACGAGCCCCTCGACGGCGTCGTCCCAGTACCGCCTGAAGGACGCCACGTCGGCCGGCCACAGCTCCCGCGGCATCTGGAGCGAGGTGCCGACGAGCGCGTAGTCCTGGTAGACGGCCTCGGCGTGAGCGGGGTCGATGGGCCCGTGCACCCGCTCGAACACCTGCATGGCCGAGTCGTAGAGCGTCGCCGCGACCCACAGCTGCAACGTGGGGTCGAACGCGTCGTACCCGACCGGTGAGTCCTCGCCGTCGCGCACCGGACGGTGCGCCCGACCGACGTCCCGGCGGACGTGGGCCACCTCGGACGGTGTGCCGAAGACGATGGCGTAGAGGTACGTCATGGTGCCGTGCAGTCGGGACAGCGGGCGCTCGACGAAGTCGCTGTGCTCGGCGACGCCGTGTCCGACACCGGGATTCGCCAGTTGCAGCAGGATCGCCCTGCCCCCGCCGGCGAGCAGCACCGACTCGCCCGCCATGTCGGAGATGCGCCTCACGTCCGAGCCGTTCAGGGTCCAGGGCGGTCGCATCCGGTCAGCCTACGGCGGGCCGTCGATAGGGTGCTGACATGGCCACCCCCGACTTCGTCCTGTCCCTGCGCGAGAAGATCGGGACGGCGCCGTTGTGGCTGGCGGGCGTGACCGCGGTGGTCGTCCGCGGTGACGAGACGCTGCTGGTCCGACGAGCCGACAACGGCGCATGGACTCCGGTCACGGGCATCGTCGACCCGGGCGAGCAGCCCGCCGACGCCGCCGTGCGCGAGACCCTCGAAGAGGCCGACCTGCACGTCGTCGCGGAACGGCTGGCATCGATCGGAGTCACCGGCGAGGTCGTCTACGCGAACGGTGACCGTGCGCAGTACCTCGATCACACCTTCGTCATGCGGTACGTCTCGGGCGAACCCTCCCCCGCCGACGGCGAGAACACGGAGGCCCGGTGGTTCGGGCTGGACGACCTGCCGACGATGGGTGCCGACATGCTCGAACGTCTCGACGCGGCGCTCTCGGGTGAGCAGGCCGCCCGCTTCGGCATGACTCCTCGCTGACGGAGGCACGGGCCCCCAGGGGGTCAGTCCGTGCTCTCGAGCCCTCGATCCGACGACGAACCGTCGATCTCGCCCGACTGCGCTGCCTCGGCCCCCAGGGCCCGCCTGTCCTGCTCGGCGTTCTCGAGGGCGACGCGCTGCATCTCGTCCTTCTCCCACGGAGCGGGGAACGGGTAGTACCGCTCGAGGAAGTCCGTGACCGTGGCGGTGCGTTCTTCGTCGGTGACCTCGGGGAAGCTGCCGTCGTTGAGGCAGAAGAAGTCGAACGAGCGCTTCTTGAGGACTTCGGACAACGATGCGAGCCCCGACACCATCGTCGTGTCGATGTAACTGACCTTGGCGTTCTCTTGCACGATCGCCCGGCCCGTCATGAGCGAGTAGTAGTGGTACAGCGAGTTCGTGACCGAGATGTTCTCCTTCGCCCGGAAGGGGCTACCGGCCGTCGCCGCGAACTCGTCCGCGAACTCGTGCTCCATCTCGAAGAGGACGCTACGGCGCAACGGCGCGGCGGTGTGCTCGAGGTGGCGGGTGAGGACGCGCCCGAAACGCTGCTGCAACAGCCGTCGGTTGACCCGGGCGGCGTTCTCGAACCCGCTGCGGTCGATGTTGTTGTGGCCGAGGCCGATGCGCGTGTCGGCCTCGATGAACTTGGTGACCGACCCGGGTGAGAAGAACATGCTCGGTGCGACCGGGCGCCCGAAGAACATGTCGTCGTTCGAGTACAGGAAGTGTTCGCTGAGACCCTCGATGTGGTGCAGCTGCGACTCGACGGCCTGCGAGTTGTGCGTCGGGAGCATCGAGAGGTCGCTGAAGAACTCTTCGCTCCGCACGACGCGGACGCGAGGGTGCTCGCCCAGCCACTCGGGCACGGGTGAATCGGTCGCGATGTAGATGTTGCGCACCCACGGCGCGAACATGTAGACGGACCGCAGGGCGTACTTGAGCTCGTCGATCTGACGGAAGCGGGCCGCCGAGTCGTCTCCCTCGCCTACCACGTGACGCTTGGCCTGTGCGGCCCGGGCACGCTGGTACTCGATCGAGTTGCCGTCGACCCACGAGAAGACGATGTCGATGTCGAAGGTGATGTCGGTGGCGTGGTCGTCGAACATGTGCTCGAGGGTGGGCCACTCGATGCCGTACCGCTCGACCGTCTCTTCGACGGCTTCGGCCCGGGGGAGCTCGGTGCGCATCAGCGCGTTCTCGGTCGGGGCGAGGATCTCGTCGTCGGTGATGATCCAGAACTCGACCTGCACGGCCGTGCCGGCACCGTAGCGGAGGCGGCCGATGGGCTCCACCCGGGGCCGGTAGACGCGAAAGACCCGCTCGGTCTCGAGCTCGAGCCCACCCTCGACGACGAGGGACGCCGGACCCTTGCGAGGCTTGGCGTAGAAGGGCTCGGTGGCCGAGGCCGCGATCATGGCGGCGGTGAAGCGGTCTCGGTGCACGGTGTCGACGGCGATCACCGGGCGGACGTCGTTGCCACGCACCAGCAGGAAGGGCACCTGGGCGGCATCGAGGACGCGACGGATGTAGAGGAGGTCCTCGATCATCGACTGCTGGGGGGTGAGGTGACCGTTCAGGAGCGTGAACTGGCCCTTGCGGACCACGATGTCTTCTCGGTCGAGACCACCGGCTCGGTGACGAGGGGTCAGGAGAGGGCTCTCGGACGTGCCGACCATCTCTGACGTACCGGGGATCTCCGTGGCCATGCAGACTCAACCTTCCGTGCGGGCCTCGGGCGGGCGGACGCACCCTCGGCATTTTACGGGGTCGGAAGCACCTCGGTGGATCCGGTACCCCCGACGGTCAGCGGCGGCCGCGAACCGGAGCGACCCGCGCTGCCGCGGACGCCTCGGTGGGCACCTTCACGAGCACGCCGACCGCGATCATGATCGCGGCGGCGACGAACTGCAGACCTTGCCAGAGCTCGGGTTGGACGGGGACGACGAACACCGGGTTCCAGAGGACGGCCACGGCGGCGAGCAGCGGCAGCGCCCACCAGGCCCGCCCCCGGTAGGCGAACACGAGGACGATCAGGGCGAAGATCGACACGACGTACCGGAACACGGTGAAGACGTCGGAGTCGAGCAGGGCCGTGCCGGCCAACAGGGCGATGGCCGCGAGCAGACCGGGCGCCAGGGCCGGTCGCGTGAACGCCGGGGCGGTGGGGGTGGGCACGCCTACTCGATGTCGTAGGCGACGTCGAGCACGCTGATCGGCCGACTCATCGGCGGTTCGTCGCGCAGACGCTCGAGGGCGGGCTGCAGTTCGGCCAGCCAGGCCTGGTAGCCGGCGTCGGTGAGGTGCACGTGATCAGCGGCGAACTCGGGCCGCAGAGCGTCGCCCGACTCGTCTGCGAGGGCGGGCCACAGGTCGAGCCACTGGGCTCGCACGGTCGACGAGAACTGACGCAGGTGCCTGTTGGCGTCCTTCAGGCGCGGCGCGAACTCGGCGCCCCTCGGCGCGATCGACTGCAGCAGCAGGCGGGTGCCCGGCAATTCTCGGCGCATGGCCACCATGAGGTTCTCGATGCCCCGGACCACCTGCTCGACCGAGCGTCGCGCGGTGAAGTCGTTCGTGCCGATCATCAGCACCACCGAGTCGGGGTTCGCGGCCACGACTTCGTGGAGCCGATCGGTCAGGCCGGCGACCGTGTCGCCCCCGACACCCAGGTTGACGACCTGCTCGTCGGGCAGCCAGGCCGCCCAGTCGCCGCTCTCGGTCAAGCTGTCGCCGACGAAGGCGACGGTCTCTCGTTGTGTCATCACGACCTCCTGGTGGTCTGCTGAAGTGCCCCCATCGTGCCATCACCCGCTGGGAAGCGGCGAACCGGCGCGCTCGTCCCCGCCGTCCGTCCCGTCACTGACGGAAACGCCGCGGCCGTCTGGACCACACGCGATCGAGCCCGCGCCGCACGCGCGGCAGCAGCACGACGAACGACGAGACCACCACGAGCACCCCGAACGACACCCCGAGCCAGAGCGGTACCGGCGACATCGCCTGGTCGCCCGCAGGGTACAGCGGCGTCGGCGACGTCAACAGGACGAGGAGGCGCGGCTCGGTCACGCCGCGGCCGTGGCGTCGCTCGTCGACGCGCCCGCCGAGCCGGCCCCGTGCGCGGCGTCCTCCCGGCTCGTACCGGCCCGGGCAGTCGCCTCCCGCTCGGCCGTCGCCGTGATCCGACGCAGCATGCCCGAGAAGATGACGCCGTGGAACGGCAGGATCGCGAACCAGTAGAGACGGCCGCCGAGCCCCTGCGGGAAGAACACCGCACGTTGACGGTAGTGCGAGCCGCCTCCGGGACGAGGCTCGACGGTGAGTTCCAGCCACGCGCCTCCCGGGACCTTCATCTCGGCCCGCAGCCGCAGCAGGTGGCCGCGGTCGAGCTTCTCGACCCGCCACCAGTCGAGGGCGTCGCCGACGCGCAAGGTGGTCGCACTGCGGCGGCCGCGCCGCAGGCCCACTCCCCCGACGAGCCGGTCCATCCAGCCGCGGGCCGACCAGGCGAGCGGGAACGAGTACCACCCGTTCTCGCCGCCGATGCTCTCGAGCACCTTCCAGAGCTCGGCCGGCGGTGCGCTCGTGTCGGTCTGCCGGTCGTCGGTGTAGACGGTGTGACCCGACCAGTCGGGGTCGCTCGGCAGCAGGTCGCTGGGCGCCCCCGCGACCGAGGAGTCCTGCCAGCTGGTCTCGACGTCGCCGTCCTGCTCGCGCTGCAGGGCGAGGCGCACGGCACGGCGATAGGGCAGCAGCCCCTCGGCGGGCGGCGGCACGACGGCATCGATGTCGTGCTCGCGCACGACGCAGTCGTACTGCAACGACGCGATGATCGGGACGGCGAGGGCGCGGGGCACGGGCGTGACGAGGTTGACCCACTGCGAGGCGAGCCACGGCGTGAAGACGGGCAACGAAGCGATGGGGCGCTGCTTGAGGCCGGCCTCGAGGGCGTAGCCGTTCATCATCTGCCCGTAGCGCAGCACGTCGGGGCCGCCGATGTCGAAGGTGCGGTTGACGTCGTCGGGCACGTCGGCCGCGCCGAGCAGGTAGTGCAGCACGTCGCGCACGGCGATCGGCTGGATGACGTTGCGGACCCACTTGGGCGCCGGCATGTAGGGCAGCACGTCCGTCAGGTGCCGCACCATCTCGAACGAGGCGCTGCCCGATCCGATCACGACGCCGGCCTGCAGGGCCACCGTCGGAACGCCGCTCGCGAGCAGCACGTCGCCGACGTCCTTGCGCGACTGCAGGTGCTTCGAGAGGTCGCCCTCGGGGTGCAGTCCGCCGAGGTAGACGATGCGGCGCACTCCCGCGTCGCGTGCGGCGTCGGCGACGGTGTGCGCCGCGTCGGCCTCGGCACGTTCGAAGTCACCCTTGCCGCCCATCGCGTGGGCCAGGTAGTAGACGACGTCTACGCCTTCCATGGCGGGTCGCACGGTCTCGGGGTCGGTCAGGTCGCCCTGTACGACCTCGACGTCGCCCGACCAGGGCACGTCGCTCAGCTTCTCGGGCGATCGCACGAGCACCCGCACGTCCGCCCCGGCGGCCACGAGCCGCGGCGTGAGCCGACCGCCGATGTACCCGGTCGCACCGGTCACCAGCACCCGGCGAGAGGCCACGGCGTGATCGGTGTCGCTCGTGACGGGGGCGCTCGACGGCATGCCGTCGGGAGTGTTCGCTGACATGGGCCCAAGCTACGCTGGACCCCATCATGACTACCCAGCAGCTCCCCACCGTCTCCGCCGTCGCCGGCATGATCGACCACGCGATCCTCAAGCCCGAGCTCACCCGGGCCGAGGTCGACGCCGCCCTTGACGACGCCGCCGCGAACCACGTCTTCAGCGTCTGCGTCCGCCCGTCCGACATCGCGCACGCCGTCGAGGGACTCGAGGGCACCGGCGTGCTCGTCGGCACCGTCATCGGGTTCCCGCACGGCACGACCTCGACGGCAGCCAAGGCCGCCGAGGCGCGTCAGGCGATCGCCGACGGTGCCGCCGAGCTCGACATGGTCGTCAACATCGGCTGGCTGCGCAGCGGCCTGACCGACGAGGTCGAGGCCGATGTGCGGGGCGTGGTCGACGCCGCGGGCGAGACGATCGTCAAGGTCATCCTCGAGACGGCCTACCTCGACGACGACCAGATCGTCGCGGGCTCGAAGGCCGCGGAGCGCGCCGGGGCGGCCTTCGTCAAGACGTCCACCGGCTTCGCGGGTGGCGGGGCGACGCTCCCCCACCTGCGCCTGATGCGCGACGCCGTCTCCGACTCGGTCCAGGTCAAGGCCTCGGGCGGGGTCCGCGGCCTCGACACGGTGCTCGAGATGCTCGACCTCGGCGTCACGCGCTTCGGCACGAGCGCCAGCGGCACGATCCTCGCCGACCTGGCACACCGCCTCGAGACGGGTCGCGCCTCGGGCGCGGGCGACGACACGACGTCGTACTGACGAGCCGAGGAGGCGCGGGTGACGTCGACGACGTGACCCGCGCCTCCTCGTGGGGGTCGCGCCGTGCACCGCACCGCCGCACGCGCACCGCAGCGCCGCGCACTGCCGCACGCCCGACCGGCACCGCGGGGCGCCGCCTGTCGACGCGTCAAGCGGTCGGCAGCCCCAGGATCTCGCGCGTGCGGACGACGTCGGCCCGGATGTGGGCGACGAGCGCCTCGAGCCCGTCGAACCGCACGTTGCCCCGGACCCAGTCGACGAAGTGCACGGTGACCTCGAGCCCGTAGAGGTCGAGCGAGACGTCGAGCAGATGCGCCTCGACCTGCTTCGCCGGCACGCCCTCGAAGGTCGGGTTGTTGCCGACCGACACGGCCGCCGGGTAGAGCGTGTGGCCCACCAGCACGCGTGCGGCGTACACGCCGTCGGCCGGGACGAAACCCTCGCTGTCGCGCGCCAGGTTGGCCGTCGGAAAGCCCAGTTCGCGGCCACGCTGCTCGCCGTGCACGACGATGCCGCGCACCGACGGCTCGCGGCCGAGCAGGACGCCCGCCTCACGGACGTCGCCGGCGTCCATCAGTTCGCGGATCCAGGTCGAGGACGCCCGGCGGCCACCGCTCGGCCGCACGTCGTCGATCGACACGACCCGGAAGCCCCGCGAGGCACCCAGCTCTCGCAGGGTGTCGACGGTGCCGCTGCCGCGTACCCCGAAGCGGAAGTCGTCGCCGACGAACACGACCCGGGCGTGCAGGGCACCGACCAGGATGCGGTCGACGAACTCGTCGGGCGTCAGGGCCCGCAACTCGGCGTCGAAGGTGAGCATGAGGGTGGCGGCCACCCCGGCGTCGTCGAGGAGTTCGCGCTTCTGCCGGTTGCTGACGAGCGCCGTGGGCACGTCGTCGGGTCGCAGGACGGCCAACGGGTGCCGGTCGAAGGTGACCACGGTGGAGACGAGGCCCTCGTCGCGCGCGACACCCTCGAGCATGTCGATCACCGCGCGATGACCGACGTGGACACCGTCGAACTTGCCGATGGTCACGGCACTCGGCCCGAAGTCGGGCGGCACGTCGGCGACCCGGTCGTAGAACTGCACGCGCTACCTCGTCGTGCCCGGATCGGTCCGGCGAGCGACCCCCACGGCCCCCGTCCCGTCCGCCCCGCCGGCTCGGGCGGCGCGGCCCTGCCGACGCAGCCACAGGATGCCGAGCACGGGCAGCACCAGCGGCACGAAACCGTAGCCGCGTCCGAAGATCGACCAGACGGTGTCGTGCGGGAACAGCCCGGGGTCGAGCACGGTCATGAGCCCGATGATCAGCACACCGGCGAGCTCGAACGAGATGGTCGCCCAGGCCACGGCGTACCAGCCCTGACCGGGGGCGATGAGGGCCACCGTGGCGACGATGTAGACGACGGCCGAGAGGGCGCTCAAGGTGTAGGCCAGCGGAGCCTCGGAGAACTGGGTCGCGATCTGGAAGACCGACCGGCCGGTGGCGGCGAGGGCGAGGAGGGCGTAGACGGCGATGAGGACCCGGCCGAGACCGACCGCGCGCGTTGACTTCTGAGTGACCATCCCGTCAAGGATAGGACTCCGGCGGGCGCTCCGCCGCCAGGGTGGGTCAGAGCCCTTGGACGGTCCAGATCTGGAACATGCGGTAGACCATCACCGCGATCGCGAAGGACGATGTGGCCAGCACGAGGTTGCTCCACCGGGTGCGGTCCACGAGGGCCCACACCGTGGCGAGCGGCGGGAGCAGGATCGCCGAGACGAGGTAGATGTAGAACTCGACGAGGTTGCCGGTCGGCGCGTTCCCGACGAACGGCGCCACGATCGCGACGACGAGTTGCACGAGCAACAGCAGCAGGACCACGGCGCCCGTGCCGACGGTGATGTCGTCGGGTTGCCGTCTCGCGAAGCAGGCGACGACGCAGACGACGCCCGCCACCACGGCCACCACGACCTGCACCCAGGTGAACCATTCGATCATGCCTGCACCTCGTCGGTCGGAAAGTTAACGATGGGCTTCGCGGCACCGGCACGCACCGACACGAGGCCGGCGAGCGTGCCCGCCGGTGTCACGGCGGCGACCGGCCCCGGGGTGTCGGCCAGGTCGACGGTGACTCGCTTCCCGTGCCCGAGGTCGACGGTCTCGGCGGCGGTCATCGACCACGCCGGGAAGAGCGTCCGGGCCACGTCGACGGGAGGGATCAACGCCGGGGCGACGTCGATGCCCTCGAGCACGGAGGCGCGGGTCACGTCGAACGGCCCCACCCGCGTCCGCCGCAGCGCGGTCAGGTGTCCCCCCACGCCGAGGTCGGCCCCGAGGTCTCGCGCGAGCGCCCTCACGTAGGTTCCCGACGAACAGGACACCCGCACGTCGAGGTCGCGGACGGCGACCCCGTCGACCAGCGCGTCGCGTCGTGCGAGCACCGTGAAGTCGGAGATCGTGACGTCGCGTGCCTTGAGCTCGACCTCGACCCCGGCGCGGGCGAGGTCGTACGCACGACGCCCGTCCACCTTGATGGCGCTGACGGTCGTGGGAACCTGGCTGATCGGCCCGGTGAGACGCGCGACGCCGGAGTCGACGGCCACGTCGGTGACGTCGCCCGCCGAGGTCGTCGCGACGACCTCGCCGTCGCTGTCGTCGCTCGACGTCGAGACGCCGAGCCGGATCGTCGCGTCGTACCCCTTGTCGAGGCCGACGAGGAAGGTCAGGAGGCGCGTCGACGAGTTGAGGCCGAGCACCAGCAGTCCGGTGGCCAACGGGTCGAGGGTGCCGGCGTGGCCGACCTTGCGCGTCCCTGCCGCCTTGCGCACCCGCGACACGACGTCGTGGCTGGTGATGCCCTGCGGCTTGTCGACGAGGAGGATGCCGCTGTTCACCCGACGACGTTAGCGCAGCCCGACCGCGACGACGTCGGGGACGCGCTCAGCACGCGTCGTCGAAGCGTCGACGCGGGTGCTCACGATCGGAGTTGTCGACGACGGCCGACGCCTTGGCCCGGGCGTCGAGCCGAGAGTCGTCGCCCGTCACCCAGACCCGGTAGTGCCACAGCCCTGCGAGGCTTGGACGGGCCAGGTCGGTTCCGTCGACCAGCAGGACGGCGTCCGCGGGCCCGGTGACCCACGCGGACTCGACGGCACGGTCGGCGTCGGCGTCCCACGCACGGTCGACCCAGCCCGTGCTGCCGCCGAGCCGGAACGGTTCGACGAGCACGCGGCGGAAGAGACTCTCGTCGAGCACGGGCGCGGAGTCACGAGGCGCCCCCTCCGGGCGCTTCTCGAAGCCGTCGAGCGACGCCCGGAACGCCGCGTGGCCCTGCTCGCGGAAGGCCTCGACGAGGTCGTCGGCGAGACCGGCCGCACCCGCGCCTCCGTCGCTGTCGATCGCGACGAGCACGCGGCCGCGCCCGTAGTTGTGCACGATCTCGGTCGCCAGCTCGCGCAGCGTGTCTTTCTTGGCAGGGGCCCATCGGGTGGTCATGCCGACACCGTACGCCCGACGGCCGACACGACGCCGGGTGCGCCCCCGACGCGCCGTAGGCTCTCACGGTGAGCATCTCCCCTGCCGTGAACGCCTGGTTCCGTGCGAACGGTCGCGACCTGCCCTGGCGACGGCCCGGCTTCACCGCCTGGGGCACGCTCGTCAGCGAGATCATGCTGCAGCAGACGCCTGTGGCGCGGGTCGTTCCGCGGCTCGAGCAGTGGCTCGACCGCTGGCCCGCCCCGCGCGACCTCGCCACCTCTCCGGCGTCCGAGGCCGTGCGCGCCTGGGAGCGACTGGGGTACCCGCGTCGGGCGCTCGCCCTGCACGCCGCCGCCGTGGCCATCACCGAGCGGCACGACGGGGTCGTGCCCGAGGACGTCCCCTCGCTGCTCGCCCTGCCCGGTGTCGGCGAGTACACCTCACGTGCCGTCGCGGTCTTCGCGTACGGGCACCGTCACCCGGTCGTCGACACGAACGTCCGCCGCGTCCTCGCCCGTGCCGTCGAGGGGCTCGCCGAACCCTGGGCGCCCAAGGCCTCGCGCGACCTGCCCCTGATGGAGTCGCAGCTGCCCGAGGACCTCGAGGAGGCGCGGGTCACCAACGCGGGCGTCATGGAGTTGGGTGCGCTGGTCTGCACGGCGCGGACGCCGGCGTGCGACGTCTGCCCGCTGCTCGAGCAGTGCGCGTGGGTGCTGGCGGGCCGCCCTGCGCATGCCGGCCCGCGCCTCCGGACCCAGGCACGCTTCGAGGGCTCCGACCGCCAGGTGCGTGGACTCGTCATGGCCGAACTGCGGGCCAGCGACGTGCCCGTCACGTCCGCCGAGATCGCGGCCCTCTGGGCGGACGACGTGCAACGAGAGAGAGCCCTCGCCGGGTTGCTCCGTGACGGCCTCGCCACGGGATCGCCCGACGAGGGCTATCGACTGCCCGACTGACGCGGGCGGGGTGTCACGACCGGCGGTCGGTCAGCGGGTCGAGCCGTCGGGCTCGGTCGGCTCGCCCGCGGCCGGTGCCCCGAGTTCGTCGTCCAGCGCGAGGTCGTCGTCGAGGCCGCCCTCACCGCCGTCGACGTCGTCGTCCGCGTCGCGCGGCTTCACGTACGGGTCGGCGTCGCCGGCGTACTCGGCCGACGAGGCCATGGTCTGGCTCTCGTGGTCGCGCTGACGGGCCTCCTGCAGCAGCCGGTCGATCGAGGCCGCGTTCTCGGGCAGGGCGTCGAGGATGAACTCGAGGCTCGGGGTGAGGCGCGCGGTGATGTTCTTTCCCACCTCGCTGCGCAGCATGCCGGTCGCCGACTTGAGGGCGGCGCCCGTGTCGCGACGCTCCTCGTCGGTGCCGTAGACCGTGTAGAAGACCGAAGCGTGCTGCAGGTCGCCGGTCACCTTCACGTCGGTGATCGTGACGAACCCGAGGCGAGGGTCCTTGATGCCTCGTTCGAGACGCCGCGCGACGATCTCGTGGATGCGGTCGGCCATCTTGCGGGCGCGTTGCGCGTCAACCATTGTTCACTCCTGTTCGTGCTGCTCGCCGCCATGGCGAGAGGGGTGAGGCCCCGCCCCGACCGTAGTCGGAGCGGGGCCTCGTGTACTGCGATGACGCCGGGTCAGCCTCGGGGCTTCTCGACCATCTCGATGGTCTCGATCTCGTCGCCGATCTGGATGTCGTTGAACTTGCCGAGGCCGATGCCGGCCTCGAAGTCCGTCCGCACCTCGGTGACGTCGTCCTTGAAGCGACGCAGCGAGTCGATCGCCAGGTTGTCGCCCACGACGACACCCTCGCGGATGACACGGGCCCGGGCGTTACGGGTGATCGTTCCCGATCGCACGATGACACCGGCGATGTTGCCGACCTTCGACGAGCGGAAGATCTCGCGGATCTCGGCGACACCGGACTGCTTCTCCTCGAACTCGGGCTTGAGCATGCCCTTGAGCGAGTTCTCGATGTCCTCGAGCGCCGCGTAGATGACCGAGTAGAACCGCACGTCGACACCCTCGCGAGCTGCGCGCTCCCGAGCCTTCGTGTCGGGACGGACGTTGAACCCGATGATGACGGCGTTGTCGACCGTCGCCAGGTTGACGTCGCTCTCGGTGACCGCACCCACGCCGCGGTGGATGATGCGCAGCTGCACGCTGTCGTCCACCTCGATCTTGAGCAGGGACTCCTCGAGCGCCTCGACGGCACCCGACACGTCACCCTTGATGATGATGTTGAGCGCCTCGACCTTGCCCTCTTCGAGAGCACGGGTGAAGTCCTCGAGCGAGATGCGCTTGCGGGCCTTGGCCAGCGACGCGTTGCGCTCGACGGCTTCACGCTTCTCGGCGATCTGACGCGCCGTGCGGTCCTCCTCGGTGACGAGGAAGGTGTCGCCGGCTCGCGGAACGCTCGACAGACCCTGGACCAGCACGGGCCGGCTCGGGTAGGCCTCGTCGACCGAGTCGCCGTTCTCGTCGACCATGGCGCGGACGCGACCGTAGGCCGTGCCGGCGACGATGGCGTCTCCGACGCGCAGCGTGCCCGACTGGATGAGCACCGTCGCGACGGCACCGCGACCCTTGTCGAGGCGGGCCTCGATCGCGACGCCTCGGGCGTCCTTGTCGGGGTTCGCACGCAGGTCGAGACCGGCGTCGGCCGTGAGCAGGACGGCCTCGAGGAGGGCGTCGATGTTCTTGTTGTCACGGGCCGACACGTCGACGAACATGACGTCTCCGCCGTATTCCTCGGCGACGAGGCCGTACTCGGTCAGCTGCTGACGCACCTTGGCCGGGTTCGCACCCTCTTTGTCGATCTTGTTGACCGCGACCACGATCGGAACGCCTGCCGCCTGGGCGTGGTTCAACGCCTCGACCGTCTGCGGCATGATGCCGTCGTCCGCCGCGACCACGAGGATCGCGATGTCGGTCACCTGCGCACCACGGGCACGCATGGCGGTGAACGCCTCGTGACCGGGCGTGTCGATGAAGGTGATGGCGCGTTCGACACCCTCGTGCGGAGCCCACACCTGGTACGCACCGATGTGCTGCGTGATGCCACCGGCCTCGCCGGCGACGACGTTCGCGTTGCGGATCGCGTCCAGCAGGCGCGTCTTTCCGTGGTCGACGTGGCCCATGACCGTGACGACCGGGGGACGGATCTGCAGGACGGACTCGTCCTCGTCCTCGAGCTCTTGCTCGAGGTCGATGTCGAAGCCCTCGAGGAGCTCTTTGTCTTCGTCCTCGGGCGAGACGACCTGGATGTTGTAGCCCAGCTCTTCGCCGAGCACCTGGAACGTGGCCTCGTCGAGAGACTCGGTCGCCGTGGCCATCTCACCGAGGTGGAAGAGGACGGTCACCAGGTTGCCGGGGCTCGCGTCGATCTTGTCGGCGAAGTCGCTGATGGACGCGCCACGACGCAGGCGGACGATCGTGCTGCCGTCGCCGCGGGGGACGCTGACGCCACCCAACGACGGGGCCGAGCGCATCTCGAACTCGGCCCTCTTCGTCCGCTTCGACTTGCGTGCCTTGCTCTTGCCGCCACCACGACCGAACGCACCGGCGGTACCGCCACCGGGTCCACGGCCGCGACCGCCACCGCCGGAGGGGCGGGGGCCGCTGAAGCCAGGTCGGAAACCACCCGCTGCACCGGGCGCACCGGCGCCGGCACCGGGACGCTGGAAGCCACCACCGGCACCACCGGGACGACCTGCGCCGCCGCCGGCGGGACGCTGGCCGAAGCCGTTGGGACGGGGGCCGGCACCGACGCCGGGACGCGGAGCGCCCGGACGGGGCGCACCGGGACGCGGGGCCTGCGGGCGCGGGCCGGCCGCCCCACCGGGACGGGGCATGCTGCTGGCGGCGCCGGACCCACCGGGACGGGGCGCACTGGGGCGGCCCATGCCCTGGTTGCTGGCGAAGGGGTTGTTGCCGGGACGCGGAGCACCGGGGCGGGGGCCTCCGGGCTTGGGGCCTGCGGCACCGGGCTTGGCGGCGTCGTCGGCCGGAGCCTCTGCACCGTCCTTGGCGGCTGCGGCCGCAGCCGCACGCTGCGCCTCGGCCTGGGCCTGGCGCTCGGCCACCGTCAGGGGTGCGACGGGTGCGGGTGCCGCGTCGACGTCGGGCTCGGCCGCCGCGACGGGCGCGGGAGCCGGCTCGGCCACGGGAGGCTTGGGGGCTGCCGGGCGGGGTCCGCCGGGCTTGGGTGCGGAGCTCGCGCTCTGCGTCGCGCCACCGGCCGCGGGGGCCTTGGCAGCGGGGGTCGCGGGCTTGGCGGCACCGGCGAATGCCTGGCGCAGCTTGCGGGCGACGGGAGGCTCGACGCTGGACGACGGTCCTTTGACGAACTCGCCCATCTCTTTGAGCTTCTCTAGTGCTGTCTTGCTGTCGATCCCCAGCTCGCTGGCGATCTCGTGTACGCGTGGTTTAGCCACAGTTCTCCTGTCTCGGGCCCTTCCCGAGACGGGAAGAGCCTTCAGTTCTGGACGGGTCTCATTTCGAGCCGCTCATTAGTGGTTGCTCATTAGTTGTCCATGTGCCGTTCAGCCTGTTCTGTCGTGGCGATGGGTCGTGAAGTCGTGATCCGCGCGAGGTGGGCGCGGAGTTCGTCGACGTCGGGTTCGGAGTCGAGGCGGAGTGCACGGCGGAAGGCCCTGCGCTTCACTGCCGACTCGAACGCGTCGATCGACGGCGTCAACCACGCACCCCGCCCGGGAAGGGTCGCGGTCGGGTCGACCACGAGCCGTCCGTTTCGGGCGACGACCCGCACAAGTGAGGATCGTGGAGCGCGCGCTCGAGTACCGATGCACGTTCTGACGGGTTCCACCTTACCCCCTCGGGTCGTCGGACGGGAGACGCCGAGGGCGAACGGCGTGGTGCGCCGGTCGCCCAGGTCGTCTCGTGGTCGCGTGCGAGCGATCAGTCGTCCTCGAGGATGCTGTCGGGTTGGATGTCGATCCGCGCACCCGTGAGCTTGGCCGCGAGACGGGCGTTCTGCCCCTCTTTGCCGATCGCGAGCGACAGCTGGTAGTCGGGCACGAGGGCCCGCACGGCCTTGGTCGACGCGTCGATCACGAAAGCCGACGAGACCTTCGCGGGCGACAGCGCGCTGGCGACGAAGGCGGGCAGATCGCTCGAGTAGTCGACGATGTCGATCTTCTCGTCGTTCAGCTCGGTGGTGACGGCGCGCACGCGCTGCCCCATCTCGCCGATGCAGGCACCCTTGGCGTTGACGCCGGGCTCGGTGGCTCGGACGGCCATCTTGGTGCGGTGCCCGGCCTCACGGGCCAGCGAGACGATCTCGACGACGCCGCTGGCGATCTCGGGCACCTCGAGGGCGAAGAGCTTGCGCACGAGCGAGGGGTGGGTGCGGGAGACCGTGATCTGCGGCCCCTTGGTGCCCTTGCTGACACCCGTGACGTACACACGGATGCGCGACCCGTGGGTGTACTTCTCGCCGGGCACCTGCTCTTCCGGCGGAAGGATCGCCTCGACCGTGCCGAGATCGACGTGGATCATGCGGGGGTTCGGCCCCTGCTGGATGACGCCCGCGACGATGTCGCCTTCTCGGCCCTTGAACTGGCCGAGCACCTTGTCGTCGCCGATGTCGCGCAGCCGCTGGTTGATGACCTGCTTGGCCGCGAAGGCGGCGATGCGGCCGAAGTCGCTCGGGCTGTCGACGGACTCGCCCACGACCTCGCCCTCGTCGTCGCGCTCGATGGCGTACACCGAGACGTGCCCGGTCTTGCGGTCGAGTTCGACGCGAGCGACCGGGATGCGACTCTCGGGCTGGTTCGTGTGCTTGAGGTAGGCCGTCAGGATGGCCTGCTCGATGATGCGCACGAGTTCGTCGAAGGGGATTTCACGCTCGCGCTCCATGAGACGCAGCACGCTCAGGTCGATGTCCACTGAGGGCCTCCACTATTCAGATCTGCAGGCTGCACGCACGATGGCGCGCGCAGCATCCCTCTACGGTACCCGAGAGCGGGGTGCCCGGCGGACCGTCCGCCGGGGGCGGCACCGCGCCTCCTCGGGGTGGTCCCGGCCGGGTCGAGGAGGCGCGGTGCGGGCCGTCAGGACGTCCGCGGAGCCGTCAGGGTCGCGACGGCCTCGGCCACGGGGACCGGGGTGCGCTCGCCCGTGCGGCGGTCCCAGAGCTCGACGACGCCGTCGCCGGCCGAGCGGCCGACGACGACGATCTGCGGCACGCCGAGGAGTTCGGCGTCACCGAATTTCACACCAGGCGACACCTTGGGACGGTCGTCGTAGAGGACGTCGAGCCGGTGGGCCTCGAGGTCGGCGGTGAGCTTCTCGGCGACCTCGTAGACCACGGGGTCCTTGCCGGTCGCCACGACGTGGACGTCGAACGGGGCGACGTTGGCGGGCCAGATGAGGCCCTTGGAGTCGTTGTTCGCCTCGGCGATGACCGCGAGGATGCGCGTGACGCCGATGCCGTACGAACCCATCGTGACCGTGACCTGCTTGCCGTTCTCGTCGAGCACCTTGAGGCCGAGGGCCTCGGCGTACTTGCGACCCAGCTGGAAGACGTGGCCGATCTCCATGCCGCGGGCCGTCTCGATCGGGCCTGAGCCGTCGGGGGCGGGGTCGCCCTCGCGGACCTGGGCGGCCTCGATGGTGCCGTCGGCGGTGAAGTCGCGGCCCATGACGAGGTCGGCCACGTGCACGCCCTTCTCGTTCGCCCCGGTGACCCAGGCCGAACCCTCGACCACGCGGGGGTCGACGAAGTAGCGGATACCCGAGTCGGACTCGCCGCCGAGCACCTGGGGGCCGAGGTAACCACGGACCAGGACGGGGTTCTTCACGAAATCGGCGTCGCCGGCGGCCTCGACCTCGGCCGGGGCGAAGGCGACCTCGAGCCGCTTCATGTCGACCTCGCGGTCGCCGGGCAGGCCCACGACGACGAGCTCACGGGAGCCGTCGAGGTGACTGAGCGCGACGACGACGTTCTTGAGCGTGTCGGCGGCAGTCCAGGGACCCGAGTCTCGAGCCTCGTCGGCGTTGAGCTGGGCGACCAGCGAGTCGATGGTCGGGGTGTCGGCCGGTGCGAGGCGCCGGGCGGGGGCCAGCCCCTCGAGCGGGACGGTCTCGGGGACGATCGTCGTGAAGGCCTCGACGTTGGCGGTGTAGCCGCCTGCCGAGCGGACGAAGGTGTCCTCGCCGATGGCGGTGGGGTGGAGGAACTCCTCGCTGCGCGAACCGCCCATGGCCCCGGCGTCGGCCTTGACGATGATGTAGTCGAGGCCGAGACGCGTGAAGATGCGCTCGTAGGCGTCCCGCTGCTTCTGGTAGCTCTCGTCGAGCCCGGCGTCGGACGCGTCGAACGAGTAGGCGTCCTTCATGGTGAACTCACGACCACGCAGCAGGCCGGCCCGGGGACGGGCCTCGTCTCGGTACTTGTCCTGGATCTGGAAGAGCGTCAGGGGGAGGTCCTTGTAGGACGAGTAGAGGTCTTTCACCAGCAGGGTGAAAGCCTCTTCGTGCGTCGGGGCCAGCAGGTAGTCGGCGTCCTTGCGGTCCTTCAGCCGGAACATGCCGTCGCCGTACTCGGTCCAGCGACCCGTCGCCTCGTAGGGCTCACGCGGCAGCAGGGCGGGGAAGTGCACCTCTTGAGCGCCTGCGGCGTGCATCTCGTCGCGGATGACGGCTTCGATCTTGGCCTTGACACGCAGGCCGAGCGGCAGCCAGGCGAAGACGCCCGGCGCCTGACGCCGGATGTACCCGGCGCGGACGAGCAGCCGGTGACTGGTCACCTCGGCGTCGGAGGGGTCTTCTCGGAGGGTGCGGACGAAGAGCTGGGAGAGACGTGTGGACACCCGTCCAGCTTAGGGGCGCTCCCGGGTCACCACGGCTTGCCGCCGTAGTCGCCGGGGTTCTGCTCGTAGTAGCGGTCGCGGTCGGTGTCCTGCTGCTGCTGCTGCTGGCTCTGCTCGCCCTGCTGCTGCAGCTGGTCGAGGGGGTCGTCGGACTCCGCCTGCCCCTCTCCGTCACCGGGTTCGTCTCCCCCGGCACCGGGATCACCGCCGTCGTCACCTCCGGGCTGCTGCTCGTCGCCCTGACCCCCCTGGGCCTCCTGCCCCTTCTCGTCGAGGCGCTGCTGGGCGTCGTCGAGCGGCTGGGAGGTGTCGGGCTGCTGGGGGTCGTCCGGTGGCTGGAAGCAGCCCTCGGGCGCCTCCTCGACGGTCTTCTGCCCGAGTTCGTACAACGCCTGGGCGTCGGCATAGCGGAGTTCGAGCAGGGCGGCGTCGCCCTGCGCCTCGATCGTGAGCACCAGGTTGACCCGGATGACGCACGAGATCGTCGCGTCGTCGGGGGCGAGGTCGAGGGCCGTGACGAACTCGCCGCGGGCGACGTCGAGCACGCCGATCTGCGCGTAAGCCGTGCCCCGGTCGAAGTGGTGCACCCAGGGCTCGATCACGTTGGCGACGCCGAGCGGCTCGGCGAGGGAGGCGCTGCGCTCGAACTCGCGGTCGCCGTACGACCACTGCGTCAAGGCGGCGAACGTGGGCAGGCTGAGCAGCTTGAGGGCCACGAGCAACACGACGAGCACGACCGGTGCGGACCAGAGCACGAGCCGACGCCGGAGGCGCTTGCGGTACTGCTCGACGACGGGCCCGGCCTCGGCCTCGTGAGTGCGACGGACCTCGTCGACGGGCGGGGGGACGAGGGTGTCGGTCACGGGCGCACGCCTCTCTCGGGCCGGGTCGTGCGGATCTCGCCCAAAGCCCGAGCCACCAGGGCCACGTCGAGGAGCAGCAGCAGGAACGCCGGGATCGCCGCGATCCAGTACAGGTCGATCAGGCTGTCGGCCCGCCCCTCGTCGGATGCGACGGCCCCGTCGCGGGCGTCCTCGACGGCCGCGTCCACGGACGTGTCGGCCGTGCGGTGCACGTACGGTACGCCGAGCTGGTCGGCGATGCGCCGGAGGGCGTCCTCGTCGATCGTCGAGACGGCCTCGGGATCGCCGGGCTGTGTGCGGTCCTGGATGTACTCCTGGGTCGAGTACTCGTCGCCGTAGCCGTCGAACACGCGCATCTTGCCCCCTTGCTCGGTGCCGTACCCGAAGACCGCACCACCGTCGACGTCGCCGGAGGACGCGGCGAAGCTCTCGGGCTCGGTGCCGCTCGTCTGCTCGCCGTCGCCGAGGTAGTAGACGACGTTGGCCCGTTCGGGCGCGCTCTCCCGCGCCTCGGTCAGCCGCTCGGCGAGCAGGTCGTTCGCCTCGCTGATCGAACTGCCGCTCGAGTAGTAGGTGACCTCTTGGTTCATGGCGTCCGCGGCGGCGACCACGGCGGAGGCGTCGTCGGTCAGCGGCGTCCGCAGCACGGCGGTGCTGTCGAAGGACAGTAGCGAGAACCGCGCGCCCGCCAGCTGCGAGGTCACCTCGGCGATGTCGGACCGTACCCCGTCGAGACGACGCTGGCCGTCACCCCAGTCCTCGGCGGCGATGCTCGAGGTCGTGTCGACCACGAAGAAGACGTTGAGCTGGGCCACCGATGCCTGGGCCGTTCCGCCGGGCAGGCTCGGGCGGACCGCGACGACGAGCAGCAGCGCGACGATCACCAGCCGACGCACCCACGTGAGCAGAGCTCGTCGTCGGGCCCGCTCGGCGACGACGCGCCAGCCGGTGAACCCGACGAGGGCGACGGCGGCCACGATCAGCAGCCACCAGGGCAGGACGGGCTGGAACACCAGCGCACCGGCGATCACAGTCGTACCCGCCAGAGCATGACGAGCCCGCCCATCGCGACGATCAGCGCGGCGATCGCGAGGGCCTGGGGATGGTCGGTCACGACGAGTCGTCGGGCGCCGGTGAAGAGCCCCGCCTCGCGGGCGTCGATCTCGTCGACGATCTGCGGCACGGTCGTCGAGTCGTCGAGGGCGTAGTAACCGCCATCCGTCGACTCGGCCGCCGTGCGCAGTTCGGCGGCGACCTGGTCGGCCACGGCGTCGGTGCCGTGGTCGGCAGGGTTCACGGCGTACACCCGGACGTCGCGCTCGCCCGCCAGCTCGGCTGCGTCGGTGAGGGTGAGGAGCGCCTTGCCGTTGACGTAGTTGTCGGTGGCGAGCACGACCGACTTGGGTCGCGTGCTGTCGTCGTCGCCGAACCCGAGCACGCACGACGCGAGGCCGTCACCGATGAGGGAGGCCCCGTCGCCGAGGTCGGTGCCCGTCCAGTAGCGGGTGCCGTTCTCGCCCATCGTGTCGAACGAGTCGCGGTACTGCTCGAGCTGCGCCCGCACGAAGTCGTAGTCGTCCGTCAACGGGAAAGCCTGCACCGCCGAGCTGTCGAACAGGTAGAGCCCGACGCGTTCGCCGTCGAGTCCCTGGGCGAGCGACGAGAACGTGTCGACGATCTGGGAGTCGACCTCGGTCATCGATCCCGAGACGTCGAGGCAGAGCATGATGTCACGCTTGTAGGACTGGGGTTCGACGACGTCGGTGCTCGACACCCGCGCCGCGAGCAGGACGCTGATGCCCGTCAACGCGACCATCGCGGCGAGCACGACCGCGAGGGCGACGCGGTACCGCCGGACGATCCGCTGATAGGCGGGCAGCGCCGTCAGACGCTCGCCGTGCGCGACCGGCACCCCGAGACGACGGAGGCGCGCTCGGTCCCGGCGCCTCCACCGCACGTAGAGCCACGCCGCCACCGCCACGACCGCCAGTGCGACGAGCGGCAGCCACCAGAAGATCAGCCCCATGACGACACCACGTCCCTCGCGGTGGCGACGGCACGAGCCGGGTCGCCGGGCTGCTCGGGCCGGAAGGCCGGTGGGTAGTACTGCCCGACCGCCCCGGCGAGCCGGGGCAGGTCGGACTCGCGGAGGTCGGCGAGGGTCATCACGTGCGTGTCGACGCCGTTCGTCTCGTGGACGAAGAACCGCAGCAGCAGGCTGAGCCGGGAGTGCACCCCGCGGTCGTTCAGCCGACCCGAGGCCGCCGCCGCCTCGACCTCGTCGATCAGGCCGAGGTACTTGATCTTGGTGTCCGCGAGGGAGGCCGGTCGAGAGGCCGCCCGGGCCGCGCGCTGCGCCGGGGGAAGTCGCCGGGCCGAGAAGCGGGCCACGAAGACGTACCAGGCGGCGATCAGGGCCAGCCCGAGCAGGCCGAGCACGAGCCAGAGCACCCAGAGGGGGTACTGGTAGGGCCCGAAGAAATCGTCAGCGCCCGACACGACGGTGCTTCTCGATCAGGGCGAAGAGGCCAGGCACGACCTCGGCCTGGCTGCCGAGCCGCTGGCTGCTGATGCCGAGGGCCAGGAGCTCGCGCTCGGTGTCGTCCGTCCGTCGGACGGAGGAGTCGTCGAACTCGCGTCGGAGTCGTGCGTTCTCGCGGAGGTAGGCCGGCAGTCCGGACATCTCGCGGACGTCGAAGACCTCGCCGGCGTGGCCGGAGCGGGTCATCAGGTCGGCGTCGCCGATGGTCAACCAGACGACTTCGTGCTGTGCTCGCAGGCGGCGGAGCAGCCGCGTGATGTGCTCGTCGATCGCGACGTCATCGGTGACCACGAGCAGCATCGAGCGCCGCCGGACGCCTCGCGCGACCCAGGCGAGCACCGCGGCGAGATCACTCGTCGGGGCGTCGAGGTCGATGCGTCGGTCGACCTGCCTCAGGAGGGTCTCGAGGTGGGCCTCCGTCGCGCCGGCCGGATGCGCACGGGTACCCGACGAGTCGCCGGCCACCAACGAGACGACGTCGCCGTGCTTGGCGGCGATGTAGGCGAGGGCGCCGGCCGCCATCAGGGCGATGTCTTTCTTGGACTCGCCGCTCGTGGCCGTCGCCGCCATGTTGCGACCGGTGTCCATCACCAGGACGAGGTTCTGGCGCCGGCTCGCGATGTACCGTTTGACCAGGGGCTCACCGTGGCGGGCGGTGGCCTTCCAGTCGATGTCTTTCACCTCGTCGCCCGGGACGTAGGCCCGGAGGTCGTCGAAGTCGTGGCTGCGCCCGTGGTGCACCGAGGCGTAGCCGCCCTCGAGGAGGTCGATCGTGCGTCGGTGGGCGAAGAGGCCCATCTTGGTCCGCACACGCAGCAGCAGGCTGGCCACCGGGGTCAGGGGGTCTGGACCGCGCCGAAGACGGCGTCGATGATCGTCTCGGGCGCGACCTCGTCGGCGGTCGCCTCGTAGTTGAGGATCAGGCGGTGTCGGAGCACGGAGTGCCGCAGGTGCTTGACGTCTTCGGGGATGACGTAGTCGCGACCGTGCAGCAGGGCGAGGGCGCGGGCGGCCTGCATGAACGCGATGCTGGCCCGGGGACTGGCCCCGAACTCGACGTAGTCGGCGAGCGTCGCCGGGATGTACTGCTGGGGGTGCCGCGTGACGTAGATGAGCTGCACGATGTAGTTGACGATCGACGCGTCGACGTAGACGCGCTTGGCCAGGTCTTGCAGGTAGACGACGTCGGCCAGGCCGACACCCGTCGACGGCGCGTCGGCTTCGTCGTAGACGCCGCTCTCGATGCGCCGGATGATCTCGGCCTCTTCGGCCGGCGTCGGGTAGTCGAGGATCTCTTTCAACAGGAAGCGGTCGAGCTGCGCTTCGGGCAGCTGGTACGTGCCCTCTTGCTCGATCGGGTTCTGCGTCGCGAGGACGAGGAACGGCGAGGGCAGTCGGTAGACCGTGCCGCCGATGGTGGTCTGCCTCTCTTGCATCGCCTCGAGCATGGCGCTCTGGGTCTTGGCGCTCGACCGGTTGATCTCGTCGAGCAGGACGAAGTTCGAGTGGACCGGCCCGAGCTGGGTCACGAACGTGGACTTCTGGGCGTCGTAGATCTGGGTGCCCGTGATGTCGCTCGGCAGCAGGTCGGGCGTGCACTGGATGCGTCGGAAGCTCGCGTCGATCGACTGCGCGATGGTCTGGGCCGCCGTCGTCTTGGCCAGCCCTGGAACGCTCTCGAGGAGGACGTGTCCGCCCGTGATGAGGGCGACGAGCAGTGTGTCGCGGAGCGCGGTCTGACCGACGACCTTGCGGCCGAAAGCCTGCGACACCGCCCCGACGATCTGCCGCGCACGCTCGAGGTCGGCGGGCGTCACGGGGGCCGAGGCCGGCGGCGGGGTCTGGCTGGCGGTCGCGGTGTCGGTCACGCGCCCCACTGTAATCCAGTCCCCCGACAGCCCCGCCTCCGCGACCCCGGTGCCGTCATCGTCGCAGCGCGCGCCTCGCCAGCCAGTTGCCCAGGAACTGGACGAGCTGCACCAGCACGATGATCAACAGCACGGCCGCCCACGTCACGACCGGGTTGAACTGGCGGTAGCCGTACAACAGGGCGAAGTTGCCGAGGCCGCCGCCGCCGATGTAGCCGGCCACCGCCGACATGTCGACCAAGGCGACGAAGATGAACGTGTACCCGAGGATGAGCGGGCCCAGCGCCTCGGGGAGCAGCACCGTTCCGATGATCCGGACGGGTCCGGCCCCGGCGGCTCGTGCGGCCTCGATGACGCCGGGCTGCACGGTGAGCAGGTTCTGCTCGACGATGCGCGAGATGGCGAACGACGCGGCGAGCGACAGGGTGAAGATGATCGCGGGGTTGCCGCTGCCCGAGCCGATCACGAACCTCGCCAGGGGTTGGGCCGCGGCCAGGAAGATGATGAACGGGATCGGTCGGAACACGTTGACGACCACGTTGAGCACACCGTAGACGGCTCGGTTGGCGAACAGTGCCCCGCCTCGCGTCAGATAGAGCGCGAGACCGAGCACGAGCCCCCCGATGCCACCGAAGAGCAGGGTCAGGGCGACGATGTAGACGGTCTCGACGGCCGCCTGCCACAGCATGGGCTGCAGGTCGATGAGGGAGTCCATGTCAGCGTCCTTCCGTGGTCGTGGCGGTGGTCGTGGGCGCGGCAGGCCCCGACTCGGGCAGTTCGGTCGCGTTGTCGCCCAGCTCGGCGACGGCCTCGCGCACGGCCTCCGCGTCGCCGATGACGGCGAGGGTCAGGGTGCCGAAGGTACGACCCTGGATGTCGTTCACGCCGCCGAAGACGATCTCGAACGAGAGGCCGTGACGAGCCAGCAGGGCGAAGACGTCGCGCTGGTCGACGCCGCCCTCGGCGATGCGCACCGACACCAGGGTGCCGTCGTGCCTGGCTCGCAAGGCCTCGAGCTCGTCACCGTGCGGCGTGCCCGAGATGACGGTCGAGACGAACCGCTTGGTCGACGCCTGCTGCGGGTCGGAGAACACCTCGAAGGTCGGTCCGGTCTCGACGACGCGGCCGGAGTCCATCACGGCCACCCGGTCGGCGATCGACTTGATGACGTCCATCTCGTGGGTGATGACGACGATGGTGATGCCGAGCTCGGCGTTGACGCGTTTGAGCAGGGCCAGCACCTCGCTCGTCGTCTCGGGGTCGAGCGCGCTCGTCGCCTCGTCGGCCAGCAGGATGCCGGGGTTCGTCGCGAGCGCCCGGGCGATGCCGACGCGCTGCTTCTGCCCGCCCGAGAGCTGGTCCGGCCGGGCGTGGGCCTTGTCCCCGAGGCCGACGAAGTGCAGCAGGTCGCTGATCCGCCGCTGGTGCTCGGCCTTCGGCACGCCCGCCGCCTTGAGGGGGAACTCGACGTTGCCCCAGACCGTCTTCGACGAGAAGAGGTTGAACTGCTGGAAGATCATGCCGATTCCGGCCCGCACGCCGCGGAGCTCGCGCTCGCGCAGCCCCGTGATCTCGCGGCCGTCGATCTCGATGCGACCGCTCGTCGTGGGCTCGAGGGCGTTGACGAGCCGGACCAGGGTGCTCTTGCCCGCCCCCGAGTAGCCGATGATGCCGAAGATCTCGCCTTCGGCGATCTCGAGGCTGACGCCGTCGACCGCGGTCAGCGGTGCGGCGCCCTTCTCACGGGGCGGGTACGTCTTGACGACGTCGGTCAGGGTGATGGCGGGCACGCGTTCTCCTCGGCACGGGCGGAGGCCCGGACCGCGAGCGGGATCTGCGCGCGGTCCGGGCCGGTGGTGGCGACCTGGTGGGGTCAGCCGTTCTGTTCGACGAGCTTCTCGGTCTCGGTCAGCGACTCCTCGAGGTCGCTCACGGGGATCTTGGTGATGATCGCCGTGCCCCCCGAGTTGTCGACGACGCCGTCGGTGACGGCCTTGGTGTCCTGGTAGATCTCGACCAGCTTCTTGTAGGTGGCGTTGTCCTTGTCTTCCGCGCGGGCCGCGAAGACGTTGGCGTAGGGCACCGTCGAGGGGTCCTTGGGGTCGTCCTGGGCGATGACGTCGTCGGTCGACAGGCCGGCCTTCGTCGCGAAGTCGTTGTTGATGATGGCTCCCGCGTAGTCGGGCAGCGACGTGGCCGCGAGGTCGGCACTGACCGTGGCGACCTTCACCTTCGACTTCGCCTCGTCGACGTCGTTGACGCCCGAGAAGATCGTCCCGCCGTCCTTCAACGAGACCAGGCCGTTCGACTGCAGCACGAGCAGGGCGCGGGCCAGGTTGCTCGAGTCGTCGGGGATCGCGATGGTGTCGCCCTGTCGGAAGTCGCTCAGCTCGGTGTACTTCGACGAGTACAGCGGCAGGGGGTAGATGGCCGTCGAACCGATCGGCACGATGTCGTTGCCCGAAGCCACGTCGTACTGCGCGAGGTAGACGATGTGCTGGAACTGGTTCAGGTCGATCTCGCCGTCGGCGAGGGCGGGATTCGGCTGCTCGTAGTCCGAGTAGTCCACGAGATCGACGGTGATGCCCTCGTCGGCCGCTGCCTGGACGAAGTCGGCCCAGTAGGGGTCGCTCGCGCCGACGACGCCGATGCGCACGGTCTCGTCGTCGCCACCGCCACGGCTGACACCGATGGCGATGCCGACGGCGGCGAGCACGACGACGACCGCGACGATGATGGCGATCAGTCGTCCGGGGCCCTTCTTGGGGGCGTCGATCAGGGGGGCGCTGCTGGTCATGGGTTCCTCTCGGGGCGCTGCGGGGGCACCGCTCGGTGGTGGGCCGAGGCTGTCGCGGTGCGTCCTCCATGCTGGCCGACGCCCCGTACTGCGTCACATCGGGGCGTCACACGACGACACACGAACCGGACGGCCCACGGAGCGTGGCTGCACCACACGCAGGAGGCGCGGTGCGAGACTCCTCGCACCGCGCCTCCTGAAGGAGTCGCGTCGCCCCCGGGGCGGGTCGCGTCAGACGGTGACGACCTCGGGCGAGCCCAGCTCGCCAGGGGGCATCTCGGCCGCGAGACGGTTGGCCTCGTCGATGAGCGTCTGGACGATCTCGGACTCGGGCACGGTCTTGATGACCTCTCCCTTGACGAAGATCTGCCCCTTGCCGTTGCCGGACGCGACGCCCAGGTCGGCCTCGCGGGCCTCGCCCGGGCCGTTGACGACGCAGCCCATGACGGCGACGCGCAACGGGACGGTCATGCCCGCGAGCCCGTCCGTGACGTCATTGGCCAGCTTGTAGACGTCGACCTGGGCACGACCGCAGCTGGGGCAGCTGACGATCTCGAGTTTGCGCTCGCGCAGGTTGAGCGACTGGAGGATCTGGAGACCGACCTTGACCTCTTGCGCGGGCGGGGCGCTGAGGCTCACCCGGATGGTGTCGCCGATGCCCTCGCTGAGCAGGATGCCGAACGCGGTGGCCGACTTGATGGTGCCCTGGAACTCGGGGCCGGCCTCGGTGACACCGAGGTGCAGGGGCCAGTCGCCGCGCTCGGCCAGCTGACGATAGGCCTTGACCATGACGATCGGGTCGTTGTGCTTGACCGAGATCTTGAAGTCGTGGAAGTCGTGCTCTTCGAAGAGCGAGGCCTCCCACACGGCGGACTCGACGAGCGCCTCGGGCGTCGCCTTGCCGTACTTCTGCAGGATGCTGGGTTCGAGCGAGCCCGCGTTGACGCCGATGCGGATCGAGACACCCGCGGCCTTCGCCGCGGCGGCGATCTTGCCGACCTGGTCGTCGAACTTGCGGATGTTGCCCGGGTTCACCCGCACGGCCGCGCAACCGGCGTCGATCGCCTGGTAGACGTAGTTGGGCTGGAAGTGGATGTCGGCGATGACCGGGATCTGGCTCTTCTTGGCGATGATCGGAAGGGCCTCGGCGTCGTCACGGCTCGGCACGGCGACGCGCACGATGTCGCAGCCACTGGCCGTGAGCTCGGCGATCTGCTGCAGGGTGGCGTTGATGTTCGGAGTCGGAGTCGTGGTCATCGACTGGACGCTGACGGGGGCGTCGCCACCCACGAGCACCTTGCCGACCTTGATCTGCCGCGTCTTGCGGCGCGGGGCGAGGACTTCGGGGACCTTCGGCATTCCGAGATTGACTGCTGGCACGATGTCATCGTAAACCTCGGCGCTGGACGCCGCGTGACGGGCGGGTGACCGGCCCGGCACGCGACGCCCGCCACCGGAGGTCAACCGAAGATGTTGATCGGGTTCACGATGTCGGCGTAGGTCAGCAGGACGGTCATGCCACCGAGCAGGATGACGATGGCGAAGGTCACGGGGATGGCCTTGGCCGTGTCGACCGGGCCCGGGTCGGGTCGGCGGAAGAGCTTGGCGAAGCCGCGGCGGATCGCCTCGATGAGGGCACCGGCCACGTGACCACCGTCGAGCGGCATCAGCGGCACGAGGTTGAACACGAACAGCGCGACGTTGAGGCTCGCGAGCAGACCGACGAGGGTGCTGATGCGGTCGACCACCGGGATGGTGTCGAGGCTCGCGATCTCGCCCGCCATGCGCCCGACGCCGACGACGCTGACCGGGCCGTTCGGGTCGCGCTCGGCACCGCCGAAGGCGGCCTGCGCCACCCCGACGAGACGCTGCGGCAGGGTGACGATGACGCCGACCACGTGGGCGACGTTGTCACCGACGGCCGGCAGCACGGCCGTCACGGGCTCGCGCACCTTCTCGTACGCGAAGCCGATGCCGACGAAGCCGACCTCTTGCGTCTGCGAGCTGCCGTCGGGGTTCGTCGCGACGGCACCGCTCGACGTCGTCACGTAGCGTTCGGACAACGCCGGCGTCACCTGCAGCGTGCGCTCGGTGCCGTCGCGGTCGACCACGACGTCGAGGGTGTCGCCGGGCGAGCGTTGCAGGATGCTCGTGATCTGGTCACCGTCGGTGACGGTCGTGCCGTCGATCGACACGATGCGGTCGCCGTTCAGCATGCCCGCGGCGTAGGCGGGGGCCTCGGGTGCGTCGGAAGGGCAGCTCGTCTCGGTCGACCCTGCGGGCAGGACGCAGGTGCTGACGCTGCCGACCGTCGTGCTCGCCTGCTGGACGCCGAAGCCGCAGAGCAGCACGGCGAACAGGACGATCGCGATGAGCAGGTTCATGAACGGCCCGCCGAGCATGATGACGACGCGCTTGTACACGGGCAGGCGGTAGAAGGTACGCGATTCGTCGCCGTCGTCGATCGTCTCGGCGCTGGCGGTGCGGGCGTCCTGCACGAGGGTGTTGAAGAAACCGGTGCTCGACTGGCGCGCGCCTCCCCCGGTCTTCCCCGGAGGGAACATGCCGGACATCGAGATGTAGCCACCGAGGGGCAACGCTTTGACGCCGTACTCGGTCTCGCCCTTCTTGCGCGAGAAGACGGTCGGCCCGAAACCGATCATGTACTGCCCGACCTTCACGCCGAACTTCTTGGCCGGCACGAGGTGGCCCACCTCGTGGAGGGCGATCGACACGGCCAACCCGACGACCATGACCAGGACGCCGAGCACGAAGAGGAGGATCGTCTGCACCGGGCAAGGGTAGCCGCCCGTGGCCGGACGTCCGCCGCGCCGATGCCATGACGACGCTGGGAGCCCCGAACTGGGGCATCCGCCTCAGCGCGCCAGCAGCGTCTCCGCCTCGGCACGTGCCCACCGCTCGGCGTCGAGCACTCCCTCGAGGCTGTTCTCGCCCGCCGTGTGCCGGTCGACGACGGCGCTGACCACGTCGAGGATGTCGAGGTAACCCACGCGGCCGGCGTGGAACGCGAGCACGGCCTGCTCGTTGGCCGCGTTGAAGACGGCCGGATGGGTGCCGCCGGCCCGCCCCACCTGCTTGGCGAGACGTACGGCCGGGAAGGCCTCGTCGTCCAGCGGTTCGAACGTCCAGGTGGAGGCGCGGGTCCAGTCCAGAGGGACCCCCACGCCGTCGACGCGGTCCGGCCAGGCGAGCCCCAGCGAGATCGGCAGCCGCATGTCGGGCGGCGAGGCCTGGGCGATGGTCGACCCGTCGACGAACTCGACCATCGAGTGGACGATCGACTGCGGGTGCACCGTGACGTCGATGTGGTCGTAGTCGACGTCGAAGAGCAGGTGCGCCTCGATCACCTCGAGCCCCTTGTTGACGAGGGTCGACGAGTTCGTCGTCACGACGAGGCCCATGTCCCAGGTCGGGTGCGCGAGCGCCTCACGCGGGGTGACGTCGGCCAGCGAGTCCCGCGTGCGACCGCGGAACGGCCCACCCGATGCCGTCAAGACGAGCCGACGGACCTCGCGCTCGGCTCCCGACCGCAGGGCTTGCGCGATGGCCGAGTGCTCGGAGTCGACGGGCACGATCTGACCGGGCGCGGCGCGCTGCTTGACCAGGTCGCCGCCGACGATGAGGCTCTCCTTGTTCGCCAGGGCGAGCGACGCGCCCGAGTCGAGGGCGGCCAGGGTCGGTGCGAGGCCGACCGAGCCGGTGATGCCGTTGAGGACGACGTCGGCCTGGACGTCGCGGACGAGCTGGACCGATTCGTCGGTGCCGAGCGCGGTGTGCTCGACCCCGAACTCGGCCGCCTGCGCGGCGACGCCCTCCCGGTTCGAGCCGGCCGAGAGGCCGACGACCTCGAACAGGTCGGGGTGGGCCCGGACGACGTCGAGGGCCTGGACCCCGATCGAACCGGTGGAGCCGAGGATCGTGATGCGACGCATGGGGTCAGCCTAGGACGATCGCCGGTGGAGCCGTCCGCGGTGTCGACGTCGCGGGCGGCTAGGCGACGGCCAGGACGTCGATCACGAACACGAGGGTGTCGGTCCCGCCGATGCCGGCCGAGGGCTGGCCGGCCTCGCCGTAGCCCTCGGCGGGCGGGATGATCACCACGACCTGCGAGCCGACCGTCTGACCGATCATGGCCTTGGCGAATCCGGGCACGACCTGGTCGGTCGAGAACGGCGTCGGCGTGCCCTTGCCCCAGCTCTGGTCGAAGACCTCGCCGGTGGTCCAGTTGACGCCCTGGTACTGGACGGTGACGTTCGCGGGATCGGGGACGACGGGGCCGTCGCCCTTCTTGAGGACCTCGATCCGCAGGTCGGACGGTGGTTCGGTGCCGGGCGGGATCGTCACCGTCGGCTGGCCGTCGTCGGCGAGCTCGACCGTCGGGAAACCGTCCTGCGGAGGCTGGGCCTCGCCCGTCGCCTTGGTCGGCACGATGGAGACGACGTCGGCGACGATGACCACGGGCGTGGGCGTCGCGGCCTGCTCCCCCGCGGTCGCGGTCGTCATGTCGGCCGCCGAGGCGACGGTCACCGTGCGGCTGCCCGAGGGCACGCAGGCGATCGCGTCGACGATGCCCGGCACGTAGTAGTCGGTGCTCACCGTGAGCTGCGTGGGCTGCTGGCCCTCGTCGAAACCGGCCGACGTGACCTCGGCCCCGGTGCCCGCGTCGTAGACCGCGATGCGGACGTTCGCCACCGCACCCTGGCCGGCGACCTCGCCACTGCCCTGGACGAGTGTGGTGCGTTGCGTCGTGGCGACCTCGAGCGGGGTGTCGAAGCTGACCTCGGGCTTGGCCTCGACCTCACCCGTGACGTCGACGCCGTCGGACAGCTCCCCCGACGCCGGCGCCTTGCAGTCGCCGGCCGGGCCGCTCGCCGTGGGCGACGGCTGGTCGGAACCGCCTGTGCAGCCGCTCAGCGCCAGGGCGACGAGGGGCACGGCCGCCAGGGCCGTGAGTCGCCTTCGACGGGCACGGGTGGACGGACGAGGAGGCGCGGTGCGGGGCATCGAGGAGTCGTCTCGGAGGTCGGCGGCGACGGCCGGCTACGAGACGGCGAGGATGTCGATGACGAAGACGAGCGTGTCGGTGCCCGAGATGCCGGCTTGGGGCTGCCCGGCCTCGCCGTAGCCGTCCGCCGGGGGGATGACCACGACGGTCTGCGACCCGACGGTCTGTCCGACCATGCCGTCCGCGAACCCGGTGATGACCTGGTCGGTCGAGAAGGTGGCAGGGGCACCTCGCGACCAGCTCTCGTCGAAGATCTCGCCGGTGTTCCAGATGACGCCCTGGTACTGGACGGTGACCGTGTCGCCGGCCTGGACCGTCGCACCGTCTCCCTTGATCAGCGTCTCGACCCCGAGCTCGGTGGGGGCGGTGGCGTCGGGGACGGTGACCGTCGGGCGACCGTCGGCATCCAGCTCGACGGTCGGGAAGCCGGCTTGGGGGGCCTGGGGCTCCCCGGACGCGCGCAGGGGGACGTCGGACGTCGTCGACGACGAGCTGCTCGGCGTCGCGGCCCCGGTCGACCCGCCAGCGTCGCCCGCGCAGGCGGCGAGGGACAGCAGGAGGGCGGGGACGGCCAGGAGGGCGAGGGAGCGGCGCATGAGGTTCTCTCGATCAGGGTGACGGGGATCGTGCCGCCGGACTCGGCGCGGCGGACGTGCCGTGCCATTGTGCCTCACGCCGGGTCGGCTTCTCTGGACGCCGCCACCACGGTGGGCTCGTGGCCGACGGGGAAGGCGACGGATGCCGCGATGAAGCACTTGCGGCTCGCTTCGGCGTGGAGGTCGAGGGCGCGCTCGACCATCCCCTCGTCGGCAACCGTCACCCGAGGGCGCAGGGTGACCGACGTGAAGCGCCCACCGCCGTCCTGCGTCTGGGTCATGCGCCCCACGGCGGCGTCCTCGTAGGCGACCACGACGACCCCGGCGGTGGCGGCGACGTGCAGGTAGCTGAGCAGGTGGCACTGGGCCAGGGCGCCCAGGAGCAGTTCTTCGGGGTTCCAGCGGTCGGCGTCGCCGTGGAAGGTGCGGTCGGCCGACGCCAGGATGTCGTGCTGCTTGCCGGGGGCGACGATCGTGTTGTCCCGGCCATAGGAACGGTACGAGGTGGTGCCCTCGCCCCGGTCGCCCGTCCACCGGACGTCGACGGCGTAGTCGTGGTCGAGCATGCTGTCTCCCTCTCGGGCCCCTCGTCGGTGCGACGTGGTCGCGTGGCGGGCCTCGGTACACTCCCCATCATGACCGACCCCCGCCCCGCCGTGTCCTCCCGTCACCCCTTGACCGCGTCTGGCAGCGTCGAGCTGGCCGTGCTCGAACGCTCGGGCTGGGACGAGAGCCGTCACGTCGGTGCAGGCGTCGTCGTGGATGCCGACGGACGCGAGCTGCGTCGCGTCGGGGACGCCGACGCGACGATCTACCCACGCTCGTGCCTCAAACCGCTGCAGGCGCTCACGGTGCTGCGATCGGGAGTCTCGCTCGACGGCCCCCAGGCCGTCCTGGCCACGGCGAGCCATGCCGGCACGCCGGCCCACCTCGAGGTGGTCGAGGCACTGCTGGACCGCTCGGGCAGCACCGAGGACGACCTGCTCTGCCCGCCGGACTGGCCCGGTGACCGGGCCAGCGCCCGCGAGGCCTCCGCGAAGCGCCGTCTCGCCATGAACTGCTCGGGCAAGCACGCCTCGTTCCTGCTCGCCTGCGTCGAGAACGGCTGGGACACGTCGAGCTACGTCGCGACCGACCACCCCCTGCAGGCCGCAGTCCGCGAGACGGTCGCCGAACTCACCGGGGAGACCGTCGACCACGCCGGTGTCGACGGCTGCGGCGCCCCGGTGATCGCGACCACGGTCGTCGGCCTCGCCCGGGCCATCGGCCGCATCACGGGGTCGGTCCGCGCGACCGGCACGGGACGAGACGACCACGCGGCGCACATCGTCGAGGCCGTCGTCGGCGACGCCTGGGCGATCGACGGCCCCGGTCGCGCCAACACGGTGACGATCGACGAGCTGGGAGTGCTGGCCAAGCTGGGCGCCGAGGGCGTCATGGTGATGGGCACGACCGACGGCGTCGCGGTGGCCGTGAAGGTGCTCGACGGGAACGTGAGGGCCGGCACCCTGGTCGCGCTGCGCCTCCTGGTCGACGAGGGCGCCGTCGACGCAGCCGCCGCCGAACGCGTGGTCGAGCGCACGCTCGAGAAGGTCACCGGCGGTGACGGCCTCGTCGGTCGCATCCGTCTCGGCAACGGGCTCGACCGCTAGACGCCACACGGGTCGTCGTCGCGCAGCGAGACGAACGCGACCCGCAGGCTCTGCCGACACCGACGGCCGTCCTTCAGGGTGACCGTGGCCTCGCCGTCCGGATCGATCACGAGGATCGTGTCGACCGGGCGCGGCTCGGCCGCGGCCGCCGTGCCGACAAGCACACAGTCGATGGCCCCGGCAGCCTCGGCCGGCGCTGCCCCCGCGGCCCGCAACTGACGACGGAGGCCCGACGCCACGGCCTCGGCCACGACGGGCGGGCCCACGACCCGGACGGTCGACGAGAGCGGCACGCACAGCGGAGCCTCGTCGAGGGTGGCCGCCTCGTCGCGCAGGCGGGCGAGTCGGGCGACGGCCGGATCGCCCGGCCGGAGGTCGTCCTCGGGGCGCCCCTCGAGCACGAGCCCGCTGGAGGCGCGACCCACCCCGAGCACCAGCGCCCGGATCGGACGACGCACGGAGTCGGACGCACCGAGCCGGTCGGCCGTCGGGTACCAGTCGGCCAGCTCACGCGACCGCGCCGCCCGCAGACGCGCGACGGCCTCGTCGATCTCGTCGAGAGACGCCAGGAACCGCGACCGTCGACGACGGGCCGTGACCAGGGCCCCGAGGAGACGGTCCAGTGCCCAGCCGCCCAGGACGGCGAGACCCGTCACGATCGCGGACCCGAGGACGGCGGGCGCGCTCGCCCAGGGCACGAGGGCGCAGCACGCCGACGCGACGGCGCCCGTGGAGGTCGCGGCGACCGGGACCGCCGTCGGGTGGGGTCGGACCGGTGCCGGAGGCAACCGGATGCGAGACGGGACGGCCGGGGACGTCGTCGGGGTCGAGGACTTCATCCCCTCAGTGCAACAGCCCGCCTACTCCGTCCGTCGCGAGGTGGGCGGACCTGGGGACGGTCCGCCCGGCTCGCCGTGAGGGGAGGAGTCGTCCGTCAGACGACGACGAAGAACTGCTCGCCGATCTCGACGCGGGTACCGCGCGTCACCCTGACCCGGGCGCCCGGATCGGCTCGCCGGGGCGGGAGGTCCCGTGGGCGCACGACCGTCCCGTTGCCGGACCACCGGTCGCTGACCCACAGGATGCCCGCCTCCTGGCCGAACTCGAGATGCGTCTTGGACACCGACTTGCCGGGATCGACGATGCGGACGAGCTGGTCGAAGCGCTCCCCCGGTTGGGGCGTCGGTGCGCGGCCGATGAGACCCGTGCCGTCGACCGTGATGCTCTCGCCCGTGCTGAACTGCAGCACGTACTCGGTTCCCAGAACGCCACGGCGGACGATGCGGGTCTCGTCGACGTCGTCGTCCGGTAGCTCGACGAGCGGTCGACGGGGACGCCAGGCCGGGGCCGACGACGATGACGGTGCGGGGGGAACGTCGGCGACGGTCGGCTCGGGCGTCACGGCCGGTCGTTCGGCTCGGAAACCCGGCACGTGGTCGATCGGCTCGGGGGCGGGACGCCGTTCCGCGGGCGGCTCGTCGTCGGCCACGCCACGCGAGGGCACGTCGTCGCCGTCCGAGGAGACACGGCCGACGGCGTCGTCGTCGGCACCTGATCCGGCCCGCTCATCGTCGTCGCCGACCGCACGGCGGCGGAGGACGGAGTCGTCGTCCGGTCGCCACTCGGGTGGCAGCGGGACGACGGGGCCCGTGAACGACAACGCGACCGATTGGACGACCGCGCCGCACTCGCCGCAGAAGATGTCGTCCTCGCCGATGGACGCACCACAATGCGTGCACCGTTCGGGGACGGCGGCCGAACCAGGTCGGACGAGCGGTACGGGCTCGACCAGCGGCACCGGTCCGGGTCGACCGGAGTCCACGGGGGCGGGCGGGGTCTCACCCGGGGCGGGCGGACGGAAGTCGCGGCCGAGGGCGGCGACGGGAGCGGTGTCGCCGTCACGGGGGGCCTCGGCCGCCGGACTCACCAGCGCGGGGGGCCTCGTCGAAGCGGCGGGCCCCGCCGAAGCGGCGACCTCGTCGTCGTGATCGTCCACGGCAGGTAGGTCGGCGGCTCCGGTGGAAGCGTTGTCGGCAGATGACGCCGACGCCACGACACCGTCGTCATCCGCTGCGCGATCGGCACCCGCGGGACGTTCACCCTGGTCGTCGACCGACGGTTCGATGCCGACCACGTCGCTCTCGTCGTCTCGACGGTCGTCGGGCCCCCCGGACGTCGAGGGCTCGCCCCCCGCGGCGGCCGGTGACGAGTCGTCCGGGCCGGCGGGCGTCAGGGACGCGGTCCAGAGCGGGGCCGGCGTCACCCGCGGCCCGTCGTCAGCGTGCTTGGCAGGCGACCGGAGCGGTGTGGGCGGCTCGGCCGCGTCGGGGGCTGCGGAGCGGGAGGCGCCCCCGTGGACGACAGGGTCCGCGGGGCTGACGCCGTCCACGGTCCCGACGGGGTGAGGGACTCCCGGGGACTCGGCCCGCGCCTCCTCGGGCGCTGCCGGGAGGACGGCCTCGGGCTCGTCGGACCGGTCGTCGACCGGCCACACCGGAGGCTCGGGTACCGACACGGGCGTCATGGTTCGGTGCTGCCCGGTAGCGGGCGCGTCGACCTCGGTACCGGATGACCCGACCTCGGCATCGGGCGCCCCGACCTCGGCGCCACCGGTGTCAGGCTGCCGGTCGCGCACCCACCAGGGTGGCTCGGAGTCCCCTCGGCGGGGATGTGAGGCAGCGCGCGTGGGTGCCTCGGGCAGGTCGGCCGCGGTGACGGCATCGACGTGCTCGGCGGCGGCGTCGGCCCGACGGCGGGCGGCGGCGAGGTCTGCGCTCGAGACAGCCCGACCGCACTCGCCGCAGAACATCGCGCCGACGGGCAAGGGGCTGGCACAGGTGGGGCAGTACATCAGTCGTTCCTCTGTCGCTCGGGAGGGGTGCGCCCATGGTAACCACGCAATGATCGGAGCGAGACCGCAGCGGCGAACCGCTGCCGCCTCGTGAGCCCCACGGCCAGGGCGCGTCGCATCTCGGCGACGGCGGTCCAGACGCGATCGGCGTCGGATTCGGCAGGCGGGTTCGGCGAGAACACCGCACGGTCCGCGACTCGGGCCAACACCGCAGGACGCGAGCCACCCACGACGGCGGCGACCTCGCTTCGCGTCGCGGCCGGCGGGGTGCGGATGCCGTGGTCGACCACGGCGTCCTGGAACTCGTGCCAGCCGCCGCTGATGCGGTCCGAGGGGGTCGTGGCCGTCCGGCGCCGGCGCCGCCTCCTGGCCTTGAGGGCGACGACGGTCACGAACGGGGTCGCGACCACGCCGGCGACGAGGGCGCTCCAGCCGACGATCCGCACGACCAGCAGGACGACGGCCAGCCAGGCCGGAGGGGTCTCGGGGTCGTCCTGTTCGGACTGCGGCGGGGTCTGGTCGTCTCGCACCTGAGGGTCCTGGGGCGGGGGTTGGACGACCGACTCGGGACGGGAGATCTGCGTGGGATCTTGCACCTGGTCCTCGGGGATCGGCCGTTCGGCGGGGTTCGGGTCGAGCGCCACCCAGCCGTACTGGGCGGTGTCGACCTCGATCCACGCCGTCACGCTCGAACCCGTGACCTCGACGCTGCCTCCGCCGGTCTCGGGCGCGAAGCCCATGACCACCCTCGCGGGGAACCCCAGCCGGTCGGCCATCAGGGCGGCCGCCGTGGCGTACTGCTCGGCGTCGCCGATCATGACGGGGTCGGTGAAGAGTTGCGCGAGGCGGTCGGCTCCGTGGCCGGATCGGCTGACCGGCTCGTCGGCACCGACCCCGTGGCTCACGTAGCCGTCCTCGCGCAGGGCGGTGAGCGCGGCCTGGAGGCGCGCCCCCGGCGCCTGGACGCCGACGACGTCCTCCTCGAGCGCGGAGGACAGCTCGTCGGGCACGTCGCGAGGGGTCGGCACCGTGGCCGTCCCCGGCGTGAGCGCGACGAGCTCGTCGTCGCGGGGCTGTCGGGGCTCGACCGCGTCCAGCCGGTAGGAGTCTCCCTGGCGCAGGCCGCCGAGGACGGCCGCGGTGCCCGTCAGGTCGTTGTAGAAGAACGCATCCCGCCGGGCGTCCGCCGAGGCGCCGTCGAACGCGACGGACTCGAGTCGGCCTACGGTGGGCAGCCACAGGTCGGCGTAGGCCCCCACCGTGACATCGACGGTGGTCGGCTCTCCGTCGACCCCGGACTGGTCGACGGTGGACGGCACCCGCGTGAAGAACCCGGAGGCGCTGTCGGCCTCGCCGCTGCCGACGCTGTAGACGACGCCGTCGTAGGTGTCGAGCGTGGCGACGCGAAGTCGCTGTCCGTCGCGCAACCCCGTGACGGTGAGCAGCGTCTGGTCGACGGTCGGCGCTTGTTCGTAGGCTCGGAAGCCGCTGAGGGGGCTGACGTGGTCGCGCGGGTCGAAGGGTTGTTCGACGACCGTGCGCGCCACCGTCCGCGAGGTGGCCGGCGGGGCCGCCCCGACGGCGATCGTCCCGGCCGTTCCGGCGACGGCCAGCGTGAGGACCGTGCCGACGACGGCCCGGACGACCACCGGACGGTGCCCCGCCGACGTCCTGGAGGGGCGGGCGGCGAGGGCGTCGAGGGCGACCCGACGTCGACGGAGGCGCCACCACACCACCCAGGCGACCACCGTCACCAGGAGGGCCAGTCCGACCGCGCGGGGCCACCAGGCCTCGGCCGGGCCGAGCACGATCGCCGCGATCCAGACGACGACCGGGACGACGACGGCGAGTTCACCATGGCGCCGACTGCGGAGCGCGACGGACAGACCGACGACCGTGCCGACGAGGACGAGCGCGAAGACAGGCACCAGCAGGGCCTCGTAGCTGCCCACGGGCAGGGCGATCGTGACCAGCTGTTTCCAGCCGAGGGCCGTCGCCGAGACCAACGTCCACAATCCCCTGCCCGTGGGCAGCACCCCGGCGAGGGCCTGGGACGGCACGGCCAGCGGCACGCCGAGGACGAGGTAGGCCGCGAGCGTGGCGACGAACACCCACACGCTCGACAGCCGGAGGACGGCCGCACCGAGCGCGACGACCACGCCGACGGCGAAGGCGACGGCGACGAGCAGGACGAAGGCGCCGCTCTCGTACACCGGCCAGAAAGCAGAGGTCGCGGTGCCGAGCGACGTGGCGAAGAGTGCGACGACGGAGGTGACGAACGGCGCCCGTAGTCGTGCCGGACGGGCGCGAGTCCTGGCACGAGGAGGAGGCGTCACCTGCCCTGCGGGACTCCGGGACTCGTCGCCGACGCTCATGCGCCGGCCGTCCGCGCGAGCGACTTCTGGAGGTCTTCGAGGTATCCGATGGTCAGCACGGTGAGGTCGGCGATGCGCCTCATGCCGGGAACCGTCTCGGCATCGCACACGATCGCGACCGCTTCGACCCCGAGCGGGAACTGCATGGCCGCCGCGCGCATCTCGGTCACGGTCGTCGTGGAACCGACGACGAGGAAGGCCACCGAGATCCCGACGACCTGATCGCCGGCCACCCGTGCGACGTCGGTGATGGCCAGTGCCGACTCGGCCGTGCTCACGACCGCGAGTTCGTCGAGCAACCGGTTGCGCGTGAGCGTGCTCAGCGAGCGGATCTCGAGGTGCTTGCGCTTGGCGAACTCGGGGGTGGTCTCACCGACGACGACGCTGACCTCACGTGCGTCCCGGATCGCCCGGGCCCCGAGCGACCCCGCGACGCTGACGGCGAGCTCGAACTCGTCCTCGTTCGCGAAGTCCCCGGCGGCCAGGCTCAGGGCGATCACGAGGTGGCTGCGGCGGCTCTCCTCGAACTGCCGCACCATGTAGGTGCCGGTCTTGGCGGTCGACTTCCAGTGGATGTTCCGTCGTTCGTCGCCGGGCTGGTACTCGCGGAGGGCGTGGAACGAGATGTCGCTGGGCGAGAGGTCGCGCGTCGGGTTGCCCTCGAGGTCGCGGATGAGTCCCGTGCTCGTGCTCGGGATCCCGATGGTGCGGGGGTGCACGAACACCTCGGTGACTCCGGTCCACTCGATCTCGCGACGGGCGAGGCCGATCGGATCGCCGCGGACGGTGCTGACCGGACCCACGGCGACGACGCCGCGTCGTGTGGTGGGCAGATCGAACGACTCGGTGACCTCGTCACCCGATCGCAGGCTCGGCAGGTCGATCTCGGCGAGGCCCGGCCCGACCGGGACCTCGACCGACACGCCGAGGATGCGGCGACTGCTGGCGTTGCGCACCCGCACGGTGCCGGAGGCGGGAGCACCGACCGCGACCCGTTCGTGGGGGATCTCGAGGGTGATGCGGACGGCGTTCCGCCCGATGAGGGCCAGCGTCGCGACGACGAGCAGCACGATCGCGGCGAAGCCGACCACCACGAACTCGGTCCAACCGAGCAGGTAGCCGGCGAGCAGTGCCAGCGGGGCAGCGACGAGCATCGACCAGCCGAAGGGCGTGACCACCGAGGAGGCGCTGGTGAAGGCCCGACGGATGGCGCGGCGGGCCCCCCGGGTCGCCCTGACCAGCAGGACGAGCAGGTCGGCCCCGATGCCGGTGCGGTCGCCGACGATCCGCGTGCGGGCGTTGGTCAGACCCTGCGTTCCCGTCGAGAACGAGGAGTCGAAGCGCTGGTCGACGCCACGGGCGCCTCCCCGCGGTCGTGTGCGACCGGCACGGGAGCCCTCCGCGGTCGTCGCCGACGCGGGTCTCGCGGCCCGGTCGGTGACTCGGGGACGCTCGCTCACACGGCTACCCGTTCGGCGGGTGGCGCCGTCTCGATGAGCAGCTGGCTGACGACGCTGGACGGTGTCACGCCGTCGAACTCCGCCTCGGGGTCGAGCACCATACGGTGGGCGAGCACGGGCTCCGCGAGCGACTTGACGTCGTCCGGGATGACGTAGTGGCGGCCGAGGGACGCCGCGTAGGTCTTCGCCGATCGGACGAGGGCCAGCGCACCGCGGACGCTCACGCCCAGACGGACCTCTTGAGCGGTGCGCGTGCCCTCGACGAGCCGTGCGACGTAGTCGCTGATGGTCGGCTCGACGTGGACGGTGCGGGCGAGTCGGGCCATCTCGGTGATCACGCCGGCCTGGACGATCGGGTTGAGGCTGCCCTCGTGGACCCTCGTGGCGGAGCCCTCGAGGATGCGCACGGTCGCCGCGTGATCGGGGTAACCGATCGAGGTCTTCATGATGAAACGGTCGAGCTGGGCCTCGGGCAGACGATAGGTGCCCGCCTGTTCGACCGGGTTCTGCGTGGCGATCACCATGAACGGCGAACCGACGGGGTGGCTGACGCCGTCGACCGTGACACGGCTTTCTTCCATCACCTCGAGCAGGGCGGACTGTGTCTTGGGACTGGCCCGGTTGATCTCGTCGGCCAGCACGATGTTGGAGAAGATCGGCCCGCGGTGGAACTCGAACTCCCCCGCCTTCTGGTCGTAGATGCTGACGCCGGTGATGTCACCGGGCAGCAGATCGGGCGTGAACTGGACGCGGTTGCTCGTGCCCTGGACGCTCTGCGCGATCGCGCGGGCGAGCGAGGTCTTACCCGTGCCCGGGAAGTCCTCGAGCAAGAGGTGCCCCTCGCTCAGGAGCGCCGTGAAGGACAGCCGCACGACGAAGGTCTTGCCCAGCAGCACCTGGTCGACGTTGGCCACCAGGCGCCCGAAGATGTCGGAGAACCAGGTCGCCTGCTCGGGGGTCATGCTCATGCTCTTCGTTCCTCGATGTGTCGTTCGTGGGCTTCAGCCGCAGTTGACTTGCGCGTAACCGCTGTCGGTCTTTCCGTCGACCGTCCCTCTGATGCGGACCTGTGTGGCCGTCGGCTCGACCCGCGAGGACGTCGTGTACGCGCCGCTGTCGTTCCCGGACTGCCAGTTGTCGAGCAGGATCGGCGAGACGTTGAACTCGACCGTCGCCGAGAAGTCGAGGCTACCGTTCGACGGCCGGTTCACGACGAGGGGTTCGCCGGGGACGCACGAGACGATGGTCGGTCGCACGGTCACCGGTGTCGATGCGTAGCGATCGGACGCGGAGCCGCAGAACGTCTCCGAGGCGTCTCGGCAGCCTCGGACGTAGACCTCGAGTTCGGTGCCGTAGCCACCCGACGAGATGAACCCGTCGGCTGCGACGTCTTGCCAACCCGTCTGCCCGTTCTGCGACCACTCGTAGCGGACCGCTGTTCCTGTCGCCACCTCGGCCGCGGAGACCTTGACGTCGAAACGTCCTCCGCCGTTCTCACTGGCCGTCACCGTCGCACGAGCAGCACCCGGAGCCTTGAGCGCCGTCGTTCGACCCGAGCCGACCGAACAGAAGGTGCCGTTGTCCGCCTTGACGACGTACAGGTAGGTGACCCCGTCCTCAGCGGACGAGTCCATCGCTCCCCCACCGACGAGGGGAACGGCGTCGCCCACCGTGTCGCACGACACGGGCCCGTCCGAGTTCGCGAGGCGGACCACCCTGTACGTCGGGGCCGTTCCACCGTTCGCGGTCGATGGCGTCCAGGTGATCTGCACGCCACCGCTCACCGGAGAGGCCACCACCTGCGGAGCTCCGGGGCTTCCCACGGGGACCACCCTCGTCAGGGTCGCGCGAGCCCATGCCGCGTCGCTGTCGACGTCGGCGTCGTTCTTCGCGTAGACGTTGACCGTGTAGTTCTGGTTCGGCACGAGGCCCGTGATGACGCTCTGTTGCGCTCCTCGGCGAACGGTCTGCGATCCGGCCGTGGGCCCGGACCATTCGACGACGTACGACTGGATCGCTGATCCTGGACGAGGATCCGCTGCGTCGGTCCAGCTGATCCGGGTGTCGCCTTGGCCGGATGCCACCGCGGTCGCGCTCAGACCCGTCGGTGTGGGAGGCACGTAGTCCGCGCTGTAGGCGGGGCTGGACGCCGACGACGCGGAGTCCCCGATGGCGTTGGAGGCGACCACGGTGAAGGAGAATCGTTGACCAGCGGGCAGGTCGGTCAGGGTGCAGACCGTGACGAGTCCACACGACTTCGAGTACGAACCGCCCGCCGATCCGGTGCCCGTCAGACGGTAGCCCGTCAGCGGCGAGTTGTTGGCCGCGGGGGCCGTGTAGCTGAGGGTGAGCTGACCCCCCTTGAACGTGCCCGACCGGACGGGCGCGTTGGGCGCGGTGGGAACGTCCTGAACGCTGATCGTGACGGTGCCCCAGACGTAGCGGTCGGGGTCGTTCGTGACGTCGGCCACCTGGTATTGGAGGTTCGTGTCGCCCGGGGCGGCCGAGGCGGCGACCGAGACGGCGAGACTGCGGTTGTCGCCGCTGGGCGTGATGGAGACACCGGCCGGGACGGACGACCCGTTCAGCCCCCGGATCGCCACCACCCTCAGCCCCTGGCCGGGGAACGGGTTCGTCGCCTGGTCGTTCTGCAACACGTCGACCGTCGTCGAGGCACCCCGCTTGACGACGGCACGGTCGACCGCTGGTTGCGCCAGGGGGCGGGTCGATCCGACCACCGACAGGGTGACGTTCCCGCTCCGGCCGGCGTTGAGTGCGTCGCTGACGGCGACGGGCAGCGACCTGCTCGTCCCCTTGGCCGTTCCGGCGTCGGCCGAGACGGTCAGCTTCGACCCCGACAGGTCGTAGCCGAAGCCGGCCGTACCGCCCTGCTCGACGGAAAAGCGCAGTTCGTCCACGTCGTCCGGGTAGGGATACGTGGTGAGCCGAGCGAGATCGAGCGTTCGCGACTGGCCCGGTTCGAGGTCGATCGAGGTGCCATTGAACACGGGAGGTTGGTTCTCCCTCGACGTCACCGTGATCGGCAGCACGAGCGAGGCCGTCCGCCCGTCCGGGTCGTCGGCCGACCGGCCGTCGGTCACCTGGAACGAGATCGACGCCGTGCCCGAGAACAGGTCGGCCGACGTGAAGCGAAGGGTCGTGTCGTCGACGACGAGGTCGTCACCGTTCGAGTTCGTCGCACGGACCGTTCCGGGGTCGGTCAGGCGCACGCCGTTGGTGCCGGCCGAGATCACGTAGCGGTCGAGGTCGATCGTGACGGCCTTCTCGCTCTCGACGGTGATCGGACGGACCGTCCGGTCGATCTGCGGGAGGGCGTCGTCGAAACCGGGCACGACGATGAACGCGTAGGCGCGGATGCCCGGGTCGTCCTTCCGCGAGACGGAGAAGGGAATGATCTGGCTCGAATCGGTGATCCGGACGGTGACCCGTGAGTTCGGCGTCACCTCGGCGGTTGAACCGAACCCCGGCGCCAGCCCCAGGTCGAGTCGCGATGTGCTGCCGTCCGAGAAGAAGACGTTCGCGAGCGGGTTGACCGTCACGGTCTGCCGACCGGCGATGTCGCTGAGTCCGAGCACCGTGTCGTCCGCGAGAGGGTAGTTCAGTGGTGCTTCCGGATCGACCGTCACGGTGACGAAGGTCGAACTCTGGCCGCCTCGCTCGTTCGACACGGTGTAGACCAGGCCGTACGTGCCGGGAGCCTCGGGGGGTGTCACCGACACCAGGGTCCCCGACACGACCTTGGCGACGATGTCCTCGCCGTTGGCCTCCACCGCGTCGACCGATAATGCGCCCCCGTCGGGGTCGGAGTCGTTGTCGAGCACGCGGACCGTGATGGACCCGCCCGGTCGCATCGTCACCGCGTCCGCGACGGCGATCGGGTTGCGCGACCCGTCGGCACGGGTCGAGATGCCCACGCGGACCGTCCCGGTCGCCCGGGCACCCAACCCGTCGACGACCGTGTAGGTGAAGGTGTCGGTGCCCGCCGAGCTGGCGTTCGCCTGGTACTCGACGTAGTCGGTGCCGACGGTCGACACACTGCCCTTCTCGGGGTTCGTGCCCACCCCGAGCAACTGCACCGAGTCGCCGTCGGGATCGATCCCGTCGAGGGGGACGCCGATGCGCACGGTCTCGCCGGCGACCACGCGAGCCGTCACCGCCTGGGGCGCAGGGGCCGCGTTGCTGCCGGCGTCGACCTCGCGGACCGCGATGGCGACCTGGGCCGACGCCCGTTGCCCGTCCGGACCCTCGACGGTGTAGGTCGCCGTCACGTTGCCCGGGGTCGCCGGCGCGAGGTACCGCAGACGGTTGCCCGACGCGAACAGCAGCCCGCTGCCGGTCGGGACGTCGCTCTCGAGCCGCGGGACCAGCGTCAGCTCGTCTCCGTCGGGCTGCTCGTCGTTCGAGAGGACGTCGATGTCGATCGAGTCCCCCACGCGGACGGTCACCTGGTCGTCGGTCGCGATCGGGGGCTGGGTGATCGACCGGCGTGGGATCTCGACCACGGTCACCGTCCCCGTGGCCGAGGCGAGGCCGTTGCTGACCGTGTAGCCGAAGGTGACCGGCCCGGCGTCGAGCGGAGCCGCGAGCGTGATCCGGGCGTAACGCTGGTCGAGCGTCTCGACCCTGACCCCGGACGAGGCGGGCACGGCGTCGGTCGCCGTGAGCATGAGGACGTTGTTGGCCGGGTCGCGATCGGTCGCGACGACGTCCAGCGTCTGCGTCCCCAGCGTCTCGACGAAGATCGTCTTGGGTGTCGTGATCGGGGGCGTACCCGCGTCGGGAGGTGACTGCACGTCGACCCGGACGGTCCCGGTCGCCGTCTGGTCGCCGTCCGTCACGGTGTACTCGAGGAGGTGGGTCCCGGGCGCGTCGCTGAGGAATCGGAAGGTCCCCTGCTCGTAGTTCGGGGTGACGGTCACGTCGGCCTTCGCCGGAACGCTGTTCAGCTTGATCGTGCCCGTGCCGCCTCGGGCGTAGGTCAGCGGTCGCACGGTCAACTGCTGGCCGGCGTAGGCCTGCTGCGAGAACGGAAGGGCTTCGAGAGGCACCTGGCCCGCGCCCGACACGCCGATCGCGAGCGAGCCACGCCCTTCGTCGCGACCGTCGGAGACCGTCAGCGGGACGTCGACGGTCGTGTCGCCGGCACCGGCGTCCTGATAGACGACGTCACCCGACGGCTTGTACGACACGCCCGCCGACCCACCCGCCGACGTCAGGTAGAAGGCGTCGCCGTCCGGGTCGATCCAGTCGCCGAGCACCGACGTGGTCACGCGCCCCGACGACGACACCGATGCGGTCGTCTTCCGGACCTGCTGAGGCGGCGAGTTCTCGGTCGGCTGACGAACGGTCACGGTGACCGTGGAGCTCGCCCGGCCGCCCCGGCCGTCGGAGATCGTGTAGTCGAGGGTGAGCGTTCCTGACGCCGTGTCGGTGAGCGTGAGCAACACCTGCTGACGATCGTTGACGAGGTCCACCCGACCGACGGATTCGTCCGGGGTGGACACCTCGTCCACCACGAGCGGGTCGCCGTTCGGGTCGTAGTCGTTGAGCAGGACGGGCAGGGTGCTCGCCCGACCCGGGCGCGCACCGAACGCGTCCTCGACGGCGACCGGTGGCTTCTGGTCGGGATCGAGCTCGGGCGGCTGCTCGTCGTCGTTCTCCTGCTGGTCTTCCTGTTCGCGGTCCTCCTGGAACAGGTCGGACCAGTTGTCGATCAGTTGGCCGGAACGCTGGACCGCCCAGGATCGTCCGGTCGCCGGATCGTTGAGCACGACCCGCCGCGCGTTGACGTCGAAGACGAGATCCGCGCCTCCGGGCATGTCGTCCAGGGCGAGGACCCCCCCGCGGGCGGATGCGCAGTCGCTCCACGCCGAACCACCCGCCCAGGCGGCGTAGCGGCACTCGCCGACGACCACGGGTCGCGCGGGCTCGCCCTCTCGCTCGCCGACGACCTCCGTCACCCGGGAGCCGTCGGACGACACCGACAGGAGGCCCGTGGCCGTGGCGACCAAGACGTCGTCTCCTGCGTCGGACGCGGTCTGCAGGGCCATGCCGCCCGAGACCCGGTCGGACAGGTCGACCCGACGCCCGTCGACGACCAGGGCCCCCGCGGCGGTGTCGAGCACGGCCCAGTGGCTGCCCACCGAGGCGACCTGGTAACCCGTTGACGACGACGACGGCAGGTCGTGCGTCTCGGTGACGTCCGGTGACACCGTGCCGTCGAAGATCGATACCTGACCTGTGGCGGTCGAGTAGGCGGCCACGGTGCCGTCGGGCGTGACGCTGGTGACCAGCCCTTTGCCGAGGCTGAGGTCGGGGTCGACCTCGTTGCTGAAGGACGGCAGGTCGGAGAGCGGTCGGGACCAGACCTCGCCCGTGCCCTGCGACACGACGAGGGCACGGTCGCCGGCGAGGGTGACCTCGGGCGACTCCGGCGGCAGCGGGACGCTCTCGGCGACCTCGGCCGTGGCGGTGTCGACGACGCCGACCGTGGCGTTGCTGCGGTCGACGAGCAGGACGTCCTGCCCTCGCTGCACGACCGAGAGGTCGTTGCCGGTGCTGCGGACGGCGGAGTTGAGCTGCAGCACGTCGGTGTTCGCCCGGCCGATCGCGGCCCGTTCGCCGTTCGCCACCCACACGGTTCCGTCGGACAGGTCGACCCGTTGGGCCTCGTAGCCGGTGCTGGCCACCGCGACCGTCGTCACGAGCGTGGCCACCACGACCACTCCGATGCCGGTGGCCACGGCGGACCGACGACGGGAAGCCCAGTCGAGCAACCGCGCCATCAGCCCTGACCCGCCGTCGCGCAGTTCTCGTTGCTCTCGGGGCCGGTCGAACCACCGCGACTCACGGCGACGACGATGCAGACCTCGTCGCCCGGATCGGCCGGGGTGGCGACGAAACGGTCGGCGGATTGCTGGCTGGTCTGACCTCCGGTCGAGATGACGTACGTGTCACCTGCCCGGAGACCCGGGTCGCTCCAGGTGAAGACCACCGACGCCCCGTCGCTCGACGACGCGACGTCGGCCACACGGGGAATCTCGGTCGAGGTCGAACGGACGAGCACGAGCGTCGCCGCGGCCGCGAGACCGATGCCCACGACGGATGCGGCCACCAGGGCCCACGTCAGGACGAGCGCCGATCGACGCCGTGCGGGGCGCGTGCCGGTGCTGCGAGGCACCGCTCGGCTCTGTTGCAGAGAACCTGCCTGCTGCGCCATCACCTGGGCCTCGGTGGCCCGACGCCGACGGCGACGCCGGGAGGCCTGCACGGGGGTGACTCCTCGCACACGCGTCTTGTCCTCGAGGTCGGCGACGGTCGCGAGGGCCCAGTCGTCGACGGCCACCTCGATGGGCGTCTGCGCGACGCCGATCTCGCTCTCGACCTGCTGGAGCTCGCGCACGAACTCGAGGACGCTCGCCTGACGGTTCTCGGGGCGCCGCGACATGGACCGCGCGAGCAGCCGCTCGAGCGTCGGGGGGACGTCAGTCCGCCCGGTGGGCACGAGCTTGGCCTTGTCGATGCGGCCGATGAGGTCGCTCGCTCCGTTCTTGTCACCGCCGAGGACCTCGAAGGGGCTCCGGCCGGCGAGCAGCGAGTACACCGTCGCGCCGAGGGACCACACCTCGCTTTCGATGGTGCCGTTCGTCTCGTCGAGCAGCACCTCGGGGGCCGACCACGGAATCGACATGCCGACGACTTCTTGCGGCTCGCTCTCGCCGAGCGATGCGGCGATGCCGAAGTCGGACAACACGGGATGGCCGTACGCCGTCATGAGGATGTTCGAGGGTTTGAGGTCACGGTGGAGCACGCCCTGCCGGTGGGCCGTCTCGACCGCGCTGCCGATCTTGACGCCGATGCGCAGCACGTCGGCGACGGGGATGCGGTCGCGCCGGTACCGCTCGCTCAGCGACGACGAACAGAGTTCCATCACCAGGTAGGGCCGACCGTCGGCCGAGACGCTGGCCTGGAACACCGTGAGGATCGACGGGTGGGCGCTGAGCTGGGCCATGAGGTTCGCCTCGGCCTGGAACATCTGCCTGACCTGGTCGTTCACGACCTCGCTGAGCATGACCTTCACCGCGACCTGTCGCCGTGGCATGTTCTGCTCGTAGAGGAAGACGTCCGCGAAGCCGCCCGACCCCAGCACGCGGACGTGCGAGAAGCCCGGCAGCACGGGTGGCGCCGAAGGCAGTCGTCGAGCCACGTCGCCTCCTCTGGGGATCGATGCCGGGTCGGCTGGGCGGAGCCGGTCGGCGTCGGTCCGACCACGGCCATTCTACGTGGGGGCCACCGACGCCCGAGAGGCCGGTCGGTCCCTCTGTGGACAGCCCCGGTCCCCCCATTTCGGGGGTCGAGACCTCGTGGGGTGCGTCTCGCGTCTAGTCCGCGTCCGGTGCCCCGGCACCCCGGACGTCCACGACGACGGCCGTCACGTTGTCGCGCCCGCCCGCTTCGACGGCGGCGTCGACGAGGGCCGTCGCCGCCGCCTCGGCACCGACGACACCGCCCATCAGGTCGGCGATGCGGTCCGCCGAGAGCTCTTTGGTCAGACCGTCCGAGCAGACGAGGAGGCGCAGGCCGGGTCGGGCGGGGACCCTCCAGTAGTCGGGCCGCGGGTCGACGTCGAACCCGACCGCCCGGGTGATGACGTTGCTGTCGGGGTGCTTCTCGGCGTCGTCCGCGTGCAGGAGCCCGGCGTCGACCATCTCCTGGACGACGGAGTGGTCGACGGTCACCTGGCGCAGACGTCCGGCCTCGAACATGTACACGCGCGAGTCGCCCACGTTGAAGACCGTGAAGTCGACCTCGGCGCCTTCGGCCTCACGAGAGAGGAACGCCCCGGTCGCCGTCGTGCCGACCCCGAGCTCGGTGTCGGCCGCGGCCACGGCGATGTCCTCGGTGGCGACGCGAAGGGCCGTCTCGACGTCGTCCGTCGTGGCGAAGGGGCGGGAGGCGATCTCACTCATGCGCCGCACGACCGCGTCGCTGGCGACGTCGCCGGCGCTGTGTCCGCCCATGCCGTCGGCGACCACGAAGAGCGGCGCCTCGGCGAGGTAGCTGTCCTCGTTGTGGGCTCGGCGACGACCGACGTCGGTCACCCCCGCCCAGTCGAAGGTGAGCCCCGGGCCGTCGAGGCCGAGGGCGTGGGCGGTCGTGGGGCGTCCGAGCTCTGTCACAGGAGGGGTTCTTTCGTCGGGATGATGCGCTGGGGAGGCAGGATCTCGAGAAGGTTCCCGTCACCTACGTCCACTATCGTGCCTGCGCGCGCGACGAGCGACTCGCCTTGCCGGAGAATCACGGGAACGCGTCCCGGCTCGATCACCCGCGTCCCGTTCGTCGAACGCAGGTCGGTCACGACGACGATGTCTCCTTGCTGGCGGACGTCGACGTGGGCCCCTGACACCTCGTGCCGGGGCGACGGCACGGTCACCAGCCGGGGAACGGGTCCGGACGCGACCCGCGGCCCGGCCGGCCGTCGCCCCACCACGACGGGTGCGTCGAGGAGGAGGTCCTGCCCGGCCACCCTCACCCCGTGGAGGCGCGGTGCAGGTCGACCGGGCCCGCTCGGCTCCCGGCTGGTCGGCCCGACCTCGTGCCGCGACGTCCGGAGGACCGTGTCGTCCGTGTCGGCACCACCCGATGAGCGGGCGGGACGGCGGACGACGGTGTCGTCGATCCCGTGGAGTCGGTGCCACGGATCCTGTGACTGTTCGGAGGGCATCGTGTTCCTCTCACCGGTCGCCGTCGCGCACGTCGGCGACCTCGACCCCCACGCTAGCGCCCGGCCGTGCCCCGGGAGTCCCCGGGGGCCTCACCGGACGTCGTCTCCTCCCCAGGCGGAGCGGGGTGACCGTCGGTGCACAGCGGAGCGATCCCCTGTCGGGTCGTCCCGGCCTCTCCCTTATCGTGACGCCATGACCGACCTCGTCCTCGTGCCCCCGTTGCCGCCTGGCCGAGCCGGCGACGACGACGATCCACCGGGACTCGTGCGGCTCGACTCCCCCGTCGGACGCATCGAGATCATCAGCCGGCATTTCGCCGTCGAGGGCCTGGCGATCGAGCGCGACGGCGTCCTGCCACACGACGGCCAACCCGAACGCCCCGACAGTCTCCTCGATGCCGCCCGCCGGCAGGTCCACGGCTACTTCGACGGGGTGCGCACCCGCTTCGACCTGCCGTTCCGCCTGGTCGGTTCGAGCTTTCAACGGTCGGTCTGGGCCGCGCTGCTCGAGGTGGAGTGGGGTCGGGCCACGACCTACGGGCAACTCGGCGGAACCTTCGGCAATCCGCGGGCCGGGCGAGCAGTCGGTGGCGCGGTCGCGGCGAACCCACTACCTCTGCTCGTCCCGTGCCACCGTGTCCTCGGTCGAACGGGCGGCGTCACCGGCTACACCGTCGGTGCAGGCGTCGAGACGAAGAAGTGGCTGCTCCGCCACGAGGGCATCGCGTTTCGAGAGGGCCCCGTGCCCCTCGATTGAGCAGTGGACGCCGAAGACCGCTCGCCTGACCGTCAGAGCGACGCCTCGAGGACGGACTCGGCGACGAGGACGGTCTCGAGCCCGGGCTCGATGACGAATCCGCGCCCGCGGGCCCAGGACACGAGGTCGCCGATGTCGCACAACGCGGGTCGATCGGTCAGGAGTGCCCGGACGAACAGCCCCTTGCTCTTCTTGTTGAAGTGGTTGAGTGCCCGACGGCGGTCCCCCGCGTCCGAGACGACCCGGACGTACGTCGAGCGGGGACCCGCCGGCCCGAGGCCGACGTATCCCTCGGACCGGAGGTCGACGACGGGTTCGTCGACGGCGGCGAGCACCGCCGACACAGGGGTACGCCAGAGTTTCTTCAGGGAGGTCCGCGGGAGCTTGGAGTCATGCGAGAGCCGGTAGGCGGGGATCTCGTCCCCGGCTCGGAGAAGACCGAACAGCGCAGAGTGCACGACCACGTGTCGATGGGCCCAGTCCCACGCGTCGTCGGTGAGACCCGTCACGTCGAGTGGATCGAAGAGCACACCCGTGTAGCGCGCCAGCGCACGCATCGTGGGCGACTCCGTCACCCTCAGGTTGCGCTCGACCTCGTGGGTCTGGGTGGGGCCGAGCTTGAGCGCCAGGACCGCGGACGGCACGTCTGCCGACATCTCACCGAGCAGAGCCAAGGAGGCGCGGCGCGGTCCCCCGAGTTCGTCGAACGACAGTGCCGCCACGTCGAGCCGTGAACCGACGCTGCCCCCGTCGAGTTTGGTCTCGGACGGGGGCAGCAGGAACAGCATCGATCTGGGTGGTGCGGACGACTGGTGGTCAGTTCAACTGCGCGTTGCGCGCGACGACCGTCACGGTGTCGTTCTCGACGGACAGGAATCCGTCGTCAGCGGTGGCCTCGACGGTACTGCCGTCGGACAAACGGACCCTGACCTGACCTGATGCCAGGATGGCGAGGATCGGCTCGTGACCGGGGAGGATACCGATCTCACCCTCGGCGGTGCGAGCGACGATCGACGACGCCTCGCCCGACCACACTTCGTGGTCGGCCGACACGACGCTGACAGAGAGAGCAGCCACGATCAGCCGTTCTCCTTCTGGATCTGTGCCCACTTCTCTTCGACGTCCGAGATGGAACCGACGTTGAAGAACGCCTGCGTGGCGACGTGGTCGAACTCGCCGTCGGCGATCGCGGTGAAGGACTCGATGGTGTCCTTCAGCGGGACGGTCGAACCCTCGACACCGGTGAATTTCTTCGCCATGTAGGTGTTCTGCGAGAGGAACTGCTGGATGCGACGAGCACGGGAGACCGTGATCTTGTCTTCTTCGGACAGCTCGTCGACACCAAGGATCGCGATGATCTCTTGCAGCTCTTTGTTCTTCTGCAGGATGGCCTTGACCCGGATGGCCGTGTCGTAGTGTGCCTGGCCCAGGTAACGGGGGTCGAGGATGCGGCTGGTCGAGGTGAGCGGGTCGATCGCGGGGTAGAGACCCTGCGACGCGATCTCGCGGGACAACTCGGTGGTCGCGTCCAGGTGGGCGAAGGTCGTCGCGGGGGCCGGGTCGGTGTAGTCGTCGGCCGGCACGTAGATCGCCTGCAGCGACGTGATCGAGTGACCACGCGTCGAGGTGATGCGTTCTTGCAGGACGCCCATCTCGTCGGCCAGGTTCGGCTGGTAGCCCACGGCCGACGGCATGCGACCGAGCAAGGTCGAGACCTCGGAACCGGCCTGCGTGAAGCGGAAGATGTTGTCGATGAAGAGCAGCACGTCCTGCTTCTGCACGTCACGGAAGTACTCGGCCATGGTGAGGGCCGACAGCGCGACGCGGAGACGGGTTCCCGGCGGCTCGTCCATCTGGCCGAAGACCAAGGCGGTCTTGTCGAAGACACCCGCCTCGTCCATCTCGGCGATGAGGTCGTTGCCCTCACGGGTACGCTCCCCGACTCCGGCGAACACCGACACACCACCGTGGTCCTGCGCGACACGCTGGATCATCTCCTGGATGAGGACGGTCTTGCCGACGCCCGCGCCACCGAAGAGACCGATCTTGCCACCCTGGACGTAGGGCGTCAGGAGGTCGATCGACTTGATGCCCGTCTCGAACAGCTGAGTCTTGGACTCGAGCTGGTCGAACTGGGGGGGCTTGCGGTGAATAGGCCAGCGCTCGGTGATCTCGACCTTTTCGCCGGGCTCGAGGTTGAGGATCTCGCCCGTGACGCTGAAGACCTTGCCCTTGGTGACGTCACCGACGGGAACCGAGATGGGGGCACCGGTGTCGATTACTTCTTGCCCGCGGACGATGCCGTCGGTGGGCTTGAGGGCGATGGCACGGACGAGGTCGTCGCCGAGGTGCTGAGCGACCTCGAGGGTGATCTGCGTGGTCGTCTCACCGATGGTGATCTTGGTGGTCAGCGCGTTGTAGACGCCGGGAATGGCATCGTGCGGGAACTCGATGTCGACGACGGGGCCCGTGACCCGGGCGATACGCCCGACGCCGGGAGCCGACTCGGTCGCGACCGGTGCGGTTGCGGTGTCAGTCATGGCTTCTCTCTCTTCGGATGATGATGCTGTGGTGCAGAGCTCTACTTGGCCGATCCGAGGGCGTCTGCGCCGCCCACGATCTCGGAGATCTGCTGCGTGATCTCGGCCTGACGCGCGTTGTTGGCCAAACGGGTGAAGTCGCGGATGAGGGTGTCGGCGTTGTCGCTGGCAGCCTTCATGGCCTTCTGTCGGGCGGCGTGCTCGGAGGCAGCCGACTGCAGCATGGCGTTGAAGATGCGGCTCTCGATGTAGACCGGCAAGAGGGCGTCGAGCACCTCGGTCGGATCGGGCTCGAAGTCGTACAGCGGCAGGACTTCGTCCTCGCCGGGCTCTTCGATGCCTTCGACCACCTCGAGGGGAAGCAGACGCACCACCTCGGGAACCTGGCTGACCATGTTCACGAAGCGGTTGTAGACGATGTGGATCTCGTCCACGCCACCCTCGGATGCCTCGGTGAGGAACTTCGACACGACCGCGTCGCCGATCTCTTTCGCCGTCGAGAACTCGGGCTGGTCGGTGTTGCCGGTCCAGACCTGCTCGGAGTCACGGCGACGGAAGGCGAAGTACCCCTGGGCCTTGCGACCCACGAGGTAATAGACGACCTCTTTACCCTGACTGCGGAGCAGCTGTGCCAGCTGCTCACTCTCTTTCAGCGTGTTCGAGCTGAATGCGCCGTTCAGGCCGCGGTCGGACGTGAAGACGACGATCGCAGCGCGTTCGACCGTCTCGGGCTCGGTGGTCAGCACGTGGTCGACGTCCGAGAACGTCGCCACGGCTGAGACCGCACGCGTGATGGCCCGCGAGTACGGCCCGGAGGCCTTCATCCGGGCCTGCGCCTTCTGGATGCGCGAGGCCGAGATGAGCTCCATCGCGCGAGTGACCTTCTTGGTCGTCTGCGCAGAGCGGATCCTCTGCCGGTAGACCCGGAGTTGGGCTCCCATTACTCTCCTGTTGTCTCGTCAGTCGTGAACGTCGAACGGGCGCGTCAGCGCTTCGTCTTGACGATCTTCTCCTGGTTGACGTCGTCGGCGTCGGTGGCCTTGAACTCTTCACGCCCCACCGAGGCGAGCGGCTTGCCCTCACCGGTCTGGAACTCCTGCTTGAACGAATCGATGCCGCTCTCGAGGGCCGCGACGATCTCGTCGCTCAGGACGTTCTTCTCACGAAGATCGGACAACACGGACGTGTTGCGGCCCATGTAGTCGAGGAGTTCACGCTCGAAGCGCAGGATGTCGGGCACGGGGACCTCGTCGAGCTTGCCGTTGGTGCCGGCCCAGATCGACACGACCTGGTCCTCGACGGGGTACGGCGAGTACTGCGGCTGCTTGAGCAGCTCGGTGAGACGGGCACCACGCGCGAGCTGACGACGGCTGGCGGCGTCGAGGTCGGACGCGAACATCGCGAAGGCCTCGAGCGACCGGTACTGCGCGAGCTCGAGCTTCAGCGTGCCCGAGACCTTCTTGATCGACTTGACCTGGGCGTCACCACCCACGCGAGACACCGAGATGCCGACGTCGACAGCGGGACGCTGGTTGGCATTGAACAGGTCGGACTGCAGGAAGATCTGGCCGTCGGTGATCGAGATCACGTTGGTCGGAATGTAGGCCGAGACGTCGTTTGCCTTGGTCTCGATGATGGGCAGACCCGTCATCGACCCCGCACCCAGCTCGTCGGACAGCTTCGCGCAACGCTCGAGCAGACGCGAGTGCAGGTAGAACACGTCACCCGGGTAGGCCTCACGTCCCGGCGGACGACGGAGGAGCAGCGAAACGGCACGGTAGGCCTCGGCCTGCTTCGACAGGTCGTCGAAGATGATGAGGACGTGCTTGCCGCTGTACATCCAGTGCTGGCCGATGGCCGAGCCGGTGTACGGGGCGAGGTACTTGAAGCCGGCGGGGTCCGAGGCGGGAGCGGCGACGATCGTCGTGTACTCCATGGCTCCGGCTTCTTCGAGGGCGCCCTTGACCGAGGCGATCGTCGAGCCCTTCTGACCGATGGCGACGTAGATGCAGCGGACCTGCTTGTTCTCGTCGCCGGACTCCCAGTTGGCCTTCTGGTTGATGATCGTGTCGATCGCGATGGCCGTCTTGCCGGTCTGACGGTCGCCGATGATGAGCTGACGCTGGCCACGGCCGACGGGGATCATGGCGTCGATGGCCTTGATGCCGGTCTGCATGGGCTCGTGGACCGACTTGCGCTGCATGACGCCGGGCGCTTGGAGCTCGAGGGCACGACGACCCTCGGTCGCGATGTCGCCGAGACCGTCGATGGGGGCACCCAGCGGGTCGACGACGCGACCGAGGTAGCCGTCACCGACGGGGACGGAGAGGACCTCACCCGTGCGGGTGACCTCCATGCCCTCTTCGATGCCGGAGAACTCTCCGAGGACGATGGCGCCGATCTCGTCTTCGTCGAGGTTCTGGGCGAGGCCCTGCGTGCCGTCCGCGAAGCGGATGAGCTCGTTGGCCATGACGCCCGGGAGTCCCTCGACGTGGGCGATGCCGTCTGCTGCGTCCGTGACGTGGCCGACCTCGGTGGTCGAGGCCTTCGAGGGCTCGTACGACGAGACGAAGTCCTTCAGCGCGTCGCGAATCTCATCCGGGCTGATCTTGATGTCTGCCATTGTGATTCCTATTCGTAGCGAGGCTTCGGGAGGCCTCGAGTCTGTGTGTGAGAGCGTGACTAGCCGGCGAGCTGCAGGCGGAGCAGGCTGAGCTTGGTCGCGACGGTGCCGTCGATGACCTCGTCGCCCACCTGGACGCGGAGACCGCCGACGACGGCGGGGTCGACGACCTGGTTGATGCGCAGGCTACGCCCGAACTGCTTCGCCAAGCCGTGCTGCAGCCGTGTCACGTGCGCTCCGTCGAGGCGCACGGCGCTCGTGACGGTCGCGACGAGCTGGTCGGACTGGTCGGCGACGATGTCGGCCGCATGACGCAACAGTTCTCCGATGCGGCGACCGCGAGGCTGTCGCACCAGGTGCATGACGATGGCGACCGTCTGACGGCTGGCCTTGCCTCCGAGCAGACGCTCGACCAGGGCCGCCTTCGCGGCCGGATCGCCCAGTTTGGAACCGATGGCCAATTCGAGTTGGGAGTCGGTGCGGACGGCGGCGTCGAACGCGAACAATTCGTTCTCGATGCCGCTGTCGGCGGGGGCGGTCGACGCGATCGCCCGGAAGGCGACCTCTTCGATTCCGGCCAGCAGGTCGTCGGAGGACGACCAGCGGCTGCCCACGACCGAGACGAGTAGCGCCCGTGCCGACTCGGAGAACGACCCGAAGAGCCGGTCGAGCAACTGCTTCTTCGTCGCGACGTCGACGGCGGGGTCGGCGAGGTACGACTGCAGCTGAACGGAGCCGCCGACGACCCGGCCGGCGTCGAGCAGTTGCTCACCCGTCGTCAGGTCGACCGACCCGCCGAGGTCGGAGAGGACCGACCGCGCCGAACCGAGTGCTTCTCGGGACATGGAACCCATCGTCAGTTGCCCGCCTTAGCGTTCTCGTCCGCCTCGAGGTCGGCGAGGAAGCGGTCGACCACGGCCGAGGCCTTGGCGTCGTCGCTGAGCGACTCACCGATGACGCCCGAGGCGAGGTCGATGGCCAAGGAACCGACCTCGGACCGGAGCGAGGCGACGGCGGCCTGACGCTCGGCCTCGATCTGCGCGTGGGCGGAGGCGGTGATGCGGTCGGCATCGGCCTGCGCCTGCTGCTTGAGCTCGGCGATGATCTCGTTGCCTTCGGCGCGCGCGGCCTCACGGATGCGCGCTGCCTCGGCTCGGGCATCGGCCAGTTGCTTCTTGTATTCGTCGAGGGCCTTGGCAGCCTCGGCCTGCGCAGCTTCGGCGTGCTTGATGCCGCCTTCGATGCGCTCGGCACGCTCGTCGAGGATCTTGCGGAACTTGGGGATCGCGAAGAGCCCGAAGAACGCAGCGATGACCACGAAGACGACCAAGGACCAGAGGATGTCGTAACCAGCGGGGAAGAAGATGGCAGCGCCTTCGGGCGCACCACCCTCGGCCGCGAGGATCGTCTCGATCATCGGTGTGTCGTCCTAACTGATCAGGAGAAGATGAAGCCGGCGGCGAGGCCGATGAAGCCCAGCAGCTCGGTGAACGCGATGCCCAGGAACATCGTGACCTGGAGGCGACCGGCCAGCTCGGGCTGACGGGCCATGGCCTCGACGGTCTTGCCCGCGACGATGCCGATACCGATGCCGGGGCCGATCGCAGCGAGGCCGTAGCCGACGGTCGCGATGTTGCCGTTGATCTCAGCGAGGATCGTGGTGGTGTCCACTTGTGTTTCCTTCCGGTTGGGCGATGCTCGTCGGATGACGTGCGTCGTCTGTATTTAGTGTTCTTTCGCCGCGGCCTGTTGGATGTAGACCGAGGCGAGGAGCGTGAAGACGTAGGCCTGCAGCACGGCGACGGCCATCTCGACGATGGTCATCACGAAGCCACCGATGAGGGTGAGCGCTCCGAAGGCCATGAAGCCCCCGCTCATGCTGAAGAAGAAGAAGTGCGTCGCGGCGAAGCAGAGCACCAGCAGGAGGTGGCCGACCATCATGTTCAGCAGGAGTCGAAGGGCCAACGAGATGGGCCGCACGATGAAGATGTTGATGAACTCGATGGGCGTCAGCAGGATGTACATAACCCACGGCACACCGGGCGGGAAGAGGGCGTTGCGCAAGAACGTCGCGCCACCGGCCTCACGGAAGCCCGCGTAGATGAACATGATGTACGCGACGACCGCCAGCAGCAGCGGCATCGCGATGACCGAGGTACCCGCGATGTTGAGGCCCGGAATGATGCCGGTGATGTTCATGGCGAAGATGCCGAAGAACATGGCAGCCAGCAGCGGCAGGTATTTGCGTCCGAGCTTCTCGCCGAGGATCTCTTCGACGATCTGGATTCGGACGAAGTCGAGGCCCAGCTCTGCGATGCTCTGCCCGCGAGACGGGATGAGCCGACCCTTGCGCAGGGCCAGCCAGAACAGCAGCAACATGACGGCGATCGCGAAGAGGCGGACCAGCATGATGCGGTTCAGCTCGAAGGGGGTGCCCTCGAAGAAGATGGCGGGAGGGAAGAACTCGTCAAGAGTCGGGGCGTGGAATCCCCCGTCCCCGTGGCCGGCTTCGGCAGCGGAGAGCAGGTTCACAGCGTTCGCTATCAGCGCTATCTCCTGTGTCGGGGCGAGCACCCTGAAGTGTCGCGACGATTGGTGGGGTTTGTCATCCGTGCACGCTGGAGACGCGGCCGGGGAACGTCGTCAACCCTATCAAGGTAATGGTTGCTTGGACGAATCGGTCGAGGTATTTTCACCCTCTGCACGCATGTCCGTCACTCCTGGGGCGCAGGGGGCAAGGTCGCATCGCTGACGTACGACAGTCGGCCCCGGACGACCACCAGCGCGTCGACGGCGAGCGTGCCGATGATCGAGACGACCAAGGCCAGGAACAGCACGATGTCGTTGACGAACGGCTGGTCGCGCAGCACGACGAGCAGCACGATGAAGATGATCAGCTTGAGCAGCCAGGCGCCCATGACGATGCCGAAGAACGCGCCGAGGGTGAACCGGATCGCCACCAGCATGCTCGCGGCCGTGATCGCGGCGAAGAGGATCGCCAGGCCGACCCCGACGAGGGCGCTCCACAGACCGTCGGTACCGGCGAACAGGTAGCCGAGTCCCCCTCCGACCACGGCGATGACGAGGGCGAGCACGCCCGTGTACTTGAGGATCTGGGTGAAGATCGAGCCGGCGTTCATGGGTGGTCCTTCGGGTTCGTCAATTCGGGCACCACGGCCTGGGCCGCGGTGTCGGTGTCGTGCGGGTCGAGGGCGTCCGCGGCGGCGTCGAGGGGGTCGAACCGGTCGGACTCCGTCACCGAGAGTTCGCCGGTGCGCGTGGTCTGGACGGCGATCTCGACCTTCTTGCGGCGGCTGAGGGGCGACAACGTCGCGGCCGTGCAGGCGACCAGACCGACACCGAGGAACACGGCGACCAGATAGGTGGGCTTCACGAAGAGGAACATCAGGCCGCCGACGGCCGCGACGAGGGTCCAGGCGTAGAAGATCAGGACGGCCTGGAAGTGCGAGTGCCCCATGTCGAGGAGGCGGTGGTGCAGGTGCTTGCGGTCGGCGGTGAAGGGAGACTTGCCGGCGCTCAGCCGACGGAGGACGGCGAGGCCGAAGTCGAGCAACGGGACGATCAGGATCGCGAACGGCAGCACGATCGGGATGAACGCCGGCAGGAGAGCGGTACGGGAGATGCCTGCCGGATCGATCTGCCCGGTCACCGAGATGGCGCTCGTGGCCATGACGAGGCCGGTGAGCAGCGCGCCCGCGTCACCCATGAAGAGCTTGGCCGGGTGCCAGTTGAGCGGCAGGAACCCGAGACAGGCCCCGATCAGCACGGCGGAGAGCAGCGCCGCGAGGTTGAAGTACTCGGTCTGGCCGATGGTGATCGACAGGACGAAGCTGTAGACGAAGAAGACGCCGTTCGCGATGATGGCGACCCCGGCCACGAGGCCGTCGAGACCGTCGATGAAGTTCACGGCGTTCATCACGAGGACGATCGTCAGGACCGTGAGCACGAGAGACATGTACGGCGAACCGATGGCGAGGCTGCCACCGATGGGCAGCGAGACGAGTTGCACGCCCTGCCAGGCCAGGACCCCGGCGGCGATGATCTGCCCTGCCAGCTTGGTCATCCAGTCGAGGTCGTACAGGTCGTCGACGACTCCGATCACGACGATGATCGTGGCGGCACCGATGATGGCCAAGGGTGGGCCTGCGTCGGCGAACACGAGACGGAAGTAGTCGACTCCCGAGATGAGGGGGAAGACGAACCAGGCCGCGAGGAGCGCGACGACGATGCCGGCCCACATCGCGATGCCCCCGAGGCGTGGCGTCGGCGTCTGGTGGACGTCGCGCTCACGGATCTTGGGGTAGAGGCGGTACTTCAGGCCCACGCGCCACACGACGACGGACAGGACGAAGCTGACCGCGGCCGAGATCGCCAGCGCGAGGAGGTAGTACCTCACGCGAGGGCGTCGACCCCGACGACGCGGGTGATGTCGGCGTCGGACAGGACGCCGTGGCGCACGATGCGCAACACCCCGTCGGCACCGCCCGTGGCGTCGACGATCGTCGAACCCGTGTTGGCGCCGGCCCGGTGCTCGTACGACGTGCCCGCGGGGCCGTCGTCGAGGTAGACCGACACCGAGTCGCCCAGCATGCGACGTGCGTCACCCGCCGACTCGGCAGCGGGCCGGCCGGTCAGGTTGGCGCTCGAGACCGCGAGCGGGCCGGTCTCTTCGAGCAACTCGAGGGCGATGCGGTGGCTCGGCACCCGCAGGGCGACGGTGCCCCTGGTCTCGCCGAGGTCCCAGCTGAGCGACGCCTGGGCACGGAAGATCACCGTGAGCGGCCCGGGCCAGAACTCGTCGAGCAACGGCCGGACGACCTCGGGCACCCGGTCGGTGAGCGCGGCGAGCGTCTCTTGTCCCTTGATGAGCACGGGGGGCGGTGACTGGCGACCACGCCCCTTGGCGTCGAGCAGACGCTGGACGGCGGTCGGGTCGAACGCATCGGCCGCGACGCCGTACACCGTGTCGGTCGGCAGGACGACGAGCTCGCCCCGCCCGATGGCACCGCGCGCCATGCGCATGCCGGCGAGGAGTTCGGAGTCGACGGAGCAGTCGTGAAAAGTGGCCATGACGTGACGATGATAGTGCGACGGACCGGGAGAACCCGGTCAGCGCACCGCCGTCGTCGCCCGGTCGCGACCGGTGAGGTCGGGATGCGTGGCCGGGGAACGCCAACCGTCGGCCGTCAGGAGGCCGCGGATCGCGCCTCCTTGGAGCTCGCCGTGCTCGATGACGAGCGCTCCCCCGGGGCGGAGCAGTCGTCGGGCCGTGAGAGACAGGGCACGGACGAGGTCGAGACCGTCCTCACCGCCGTAGAGGGCGAGGGCGGGATCGTGGAGGCGGACCTCGGGATCGCGGGGGACCATTCCGGTCGGCACGTACGGCGGGTTGGACACCACGACCGCGACGGTGCCGTCGAGTTCGGGCAGCGCGTCGGAGAGGTCGCCCTCGACGAGCCGCACGTTGTCGGCCCCCACCGACGCGATGTTGCGACGAGTCCAGACGGCGGCGGCGGGCGAGAGTTCGACGGCGACCACGGACGCCGTGGGCACCTCGGAGGCCATCGCCAACGCCAGGGCCCCGCTGCCTGTGCCGAGGTCGACGGCCACGGGCGACGGGTCGGGCACGGCACGCAGCGCGTCGATCGCCAGCTGGGCGACGCCCTCGGTCTCGGGACGCGGCACGAAGACACCGGGCCCCACGTGCAGCTCGAGGCGGCGGAAGGACGCGCGCCCCGTGATGTGCTGCAGGGGCTCGCGGGAGGCGCGGCGCGTGACCGCGGAGATCAGCGCCTCCTGCTCGTCCGTCGCCAGCGGCGCCGAGGTGACGGCCCTCGCGCGCACGACTCCCCTGGCCAGGCCGGTGACGTGCCCGAGCAGCAGTTCTGCGTCGACGTCGGGCGACGGGACCCCCGCGTCGGCGAGGACGCTCGACGCCACCCGGAGGGCGGCGTCGACCGTCGTCGCGCCGACGAAGGCCGCGGCGATCGGGTCGGTCACGACGCGGTGTCGCCGATCTCGGCGAGGCGCGCCTCTTCGTCGGCCTGGATGCACGAATCGACCACCGGGTCGAGCGCACCGTCCATGACCGCGTCGAGGTTGTACGCCTTGTAGCCGGTGCGGTGGTCGGCGATGCGGTTCTCGGGGAAGTTGTAGGTGCGGATGCGCTCCGACCGGTCCATGCCCCTGATCTGGCTCTTGCGGGCGTCCGACGCGATGGCCGCCTGCTCTTCTTGCTGACGGGCCAGGATGCGCGCCCGCAGCACACGCATGCCGGCCTCGCGGTTCTGCAGCTGGCTCTTCTCGTTCTGCATCGCCACCACGATGCCCGTGGGCAGGTGCGTGATGCGGACGGCGGAGTCGGTGGTGTTGACCGACTGGCCCCCGGGGCCGCTCGACCGGTAGACGTCGATCTTGAGGTCGTTCTGGTTGATGTCGACCTCTTCGGGCTCGTCGACCTCGGGGAACACGAGCACGCCCGTGGTCGAGGTGTGGATGCGCCCCTGCGACTCGGTGGCGGGCACCCGCTGCACGCGGTGCACGCCGCCCTCGTACTTGAGGTGCGCCCAGACGCCCTGTGAGGGATCGGACGAGTTCGACTTGATCGCGACCTGCACGTTCTTGTAGCCGCCGAGGTCGGAGTCGTCGCTCGCGATCATCTCGGACTTCCAGCCCTTCGACTCGGCGTAGTGCAGGTACATGCGCAGCAGGTCGGCCGCGAAGAGGGCGCTCTCGGCCCCGCCTTCGCCGCCCTTGATCTCCATGATCACGTCGCGCCCGTCGTCCGGGTCGCGCGGGATCAGGAGGCGCCTCAAGCGCTCCTGGGTCTCGTCGAGGGCCTGCTCGAGAGCGGGCACCTCGTCGGCGAACGCCTCGTCCTCTTTCGCGAGTTCGCGCGCTGCCTCGAGGTCCTCGCCCGCCTGCTGCCACGCCGAGTGAGCAGCCACGATGCGACTGAGCTCGGCGTAGCGACGGTTAATCTTCTTGGCGCGCGCGGCGTCGGCGTGGACGGCCGGATCGCTGAGCTGCGTCTGCAGGTCGTCGTGCTCGGCCAGCAGCACGACCACCGACTCGAACACGCTCAGTGCTCCTTGTGACCCGAGTCGTGTCCGTTCGAGGCGGGGACCGACTTCTGGACCTGGACGAGGAACTCGACGTTCGACTGCGTCTCGCGCAGGTTGCGCAGGACGATCTCGAGCGCCTGCTGCTGGTCGAGACCGGCCAGTGCCCGGCGCAGGCGCCAGGTGATCTTGACCTCGTCGGGGCTGAGCAGCATCTCTTCGCGACGCGTACCCGACGCGTTGACGTCGACGGCGGGGAAGATCCGCTTGTCGGCCAGGTGCCGCGACAGACGGAGCTCCATGTTGCCGGTGCCCTTGAACTCCTCGAAGATGACCTCGTCCATCTTCGAACCGGTCTCGACGAGAGCGGTCGCGAGGATGGTCAACGAGCCGCCGTTCTCGATGTTGCGCGCGGCGCCGAAGAAGCGCTTCGGCGGGTAGAGGGCCGACGAGTCGACACCACCCGAGAGGACGCGACCCGACGCCGGTGCGGCCAAGTTGTACGCGCGGCCGAGGCGCGTGATCGAGTCGAGCAGCACGACGACGTCGTGGCCCAGCTCGACGAGGCGCTTGGCGCGCTCGATGGCCAGCTCGGCGACCGTGGTGTGGTCCTCGGCCGGGCGGTCGAAGGTCGAGGCGATGACCTCGCCCTTGACGGTGCGCTGCATGTCGGTGACCTCTTCGGGTCGCTCGTCGACGAGCACGACCATGAGGTGCACCTCGGGGTTGTTGACCGCGATGGCGTTGGCGATCGACTGGAGGACGAGGGTCTTTCCGGCCTTGGGGGGCGAGACGATGAGACCCCGCTGCCCCTTGCCGATCGGCGACACGAGATCGATGATGCGGGTCGAGAGCTTCTGCGGTTCGGTCTCGAGACGCAGGCGCTCCTGCGGGTAGAGCGGTGTCAGCTTGCTGAACTCGACACGCTTGGCCGCCTCGTCGACTGGCTGGCCGTTGATCGAGTCGATCTTGACGATCGCGTTGTACTTCTGCCGACCCTGACCCTGGTCGCCCTCATGGGGCTGACGGATGGCTCCGACGACCGCGTCGCCCTTGCGCAGGTGGTACTTCTTGACCTGGCCGAGCGAGACGTAGACGTCGCTCGCACCGGGCAGGTAGCCGGTGGTGCGCACGAACGCGTAGTTCTCGAGCACGTCGAGGATGCCCGCGACGGGGATGAGGACGTCGTCCTCACCGATCTCGGGCTCGACGTCGTCGTTCTGGGCACCACGACCGCGCTTGCGGTCACGCTGACGGCCGCGACCCTGACGGCCGCCCTCGTCGTTCTGACCACCGGCCTGCGGGCCGTTGCCGGCCTGCTCGCCGCGCGCCGCGTCGTTCTTCTCGCCGGCCTCACGCTGCGCCTGCTGCTCGGCCTTCTGGTCACCGCGGTGCTGGTCGCCGCGCTGCTGGCCGTTCTGCTGCTGGCCGTTCTGCTGGGCGTCGGCCTTCTGGCCGCCGTTCTGCTGGCCGCCGTTCTGCTCGGTCTGGGCCTGCTGCCCACCCTTGCCACGGTTGCGGTTGCGGCTGCGACGGCCGCCACCCTGCTGGCCACCGTTCTGCTGCTCGCCGTTCTGCTGGTCGGACTGGGCCTGGTCGGCCTGGCCCTGGTCGGCTTGGCCCTGCTGGTCGGAGACGACCTCGTCGGTGGACGCGGACGGGGCGGCCTCGGTGGCCGCCGACTGCTCGGCGGCCGGGGTCTCGACCGACGCACCGGGCTGCGTCGCGTCGGCGGCGACGGACGCGTCGGAGGCGCGGCGCGAGCCACGACGGCGGGACGGACGCTCGGAGGCCGCGACCGGCTCGGTCGTGGACTGCTCGGTCGGCGACTGCTCGACGGCGGGGACGGAAGCCTCGACGGCGGCGGCCTCGGTGGCCGGCACCTCGACGAGAGGCGTGACGCCGGTCTCGCCGGCGTTCACGTGCGCACCGGCGGCGCGGGACTCGGGAGCCCCGGCGGCGGACGTGGCGCGACGCGAGCCGCGACGTGCCCGGGTCGGCGCCTCGGTGGGCTCGGCGACCGTCTCGGCCGCGGGGGCCTCGGCGCTCTCGGCGACGGCGGTCTCGACGGACGCCGGGACGCCGGCGCCGACGACACCGTCGAGCGTCGGTTGGGGGGCGACCTCGGCGGCGGCCCCCTCGCCCTGCTTCGCCGCGATGGCGGCGACGAGGTCGCCCTTGCGCAGCTTCGAGATGCCGCTGATGCCGAGCGACGAGGCGAGGGCCTGCAGCTGGGGCAGGCGCATGGCGGTGAGTTCGGGCGTGGACGGCGCAGCGGCGCCGTTCTGGACGTCAGTCACGAGTGATGGGTTCCTTTCGCTCCCCCGCGTTGATCGGCGGGGCAGAGCTGGTCACACCTCGCGGCCTCGGGCCTGCACTGGGCGGGTTCGCCCCGGAGGGCTGCCCTGTGCGGGCTCTGCACGGGATGAGCAGGAGGCCTGGGAGGTGCGGTGCGCGTCGACCAGATCGGCAGACGAACACTGCTAGATGTGCACTACGGGATGTGCGACCCGGGGACTCGAAGACTTGTGACCCCACGCGGTTGCCCCCACGAAGAACGGCGGAGACGCTGCTAGATGCCCAGGAAATCTGAGTTTTCTACCGGGTGCGGCACCACTGTAGCACCTTTGAGATCGACGGCCAGCATCAACGGACGCCACGCCGAGACGGCGTGTTCGCGCACCAGGTCGGCGGCGAACAAGCGCTGCGCCGGGTCGCTGCCGAGCACCAGAAGCGAGGGGCCGGCACCCGAGACGACGGCTGCGAGCCCGGCATCGCGCAACATGCGGATGAGGGTGTCGGTCTCGGGCATGGCACTGGCGCGGTAGCTCTGGTGCAGGCGGTCCTCGGTGGCCGCGAGCAGCAACTCGGGACTCTGCACGAGGGCCGCGACCAGCAGCGCCGACCGCGACACGTTGAACGTGGCGTCCTCGTGCGGCACGGAGGCGGGCTGCAGACTGCGAGCCAGCTTGGTCGAGAGGGTCGACTCGGGCACGAACACCACGGGCGAGACCCCCCGGTGCACGAGCAGCCGCTTGTGCGACGGACCGTGCGAGTTCATCCAGGCGATCGTGAGGCCGCCGAACAACGCCGGGGCGACGTTGTCGGGGTGACCCTCCATCTCGGTCGCCAGCGCGAGCAGCGCGGCCGAGTCGAGCTCGACCGTGCCGCGGAGCAGCCCCTTGGCGGCCATGATGCCCGAGACGATGGCAGCGGCGGACGACCCGAGCCCTCGGCCGTGCGGGATCGCGTTGCGAGCCCGGAGGTGCAGCCCCGGCAGCGGGACGTCGACCGACGCGAACGCGGTGGCGATCGCCTGGACGACGAGATTCGAGCCGTCGGTCGGCACCTGGCCCTCGCCGACGCCGGACACCTCGACCCGGACGCCGGGCTCAGGCGTCGCGGTGACCTCGAGTTCGTCGTAGAGCGAGAGCGCGAGTCCCAGCGTGTCGAAGCCGGGGCCCAGGTTGGCCGAGGTCGCGGGGACCTTGACCAGCACCGAACGCCCGACGACCCCGGAGGTCATGCAGAGGCCGGTGCGAGACCGAGCACCTCGGCCACCTGGGCCGTGTCGCTCGCGACCACGGTCGGTTGCACGTCGCTGCCGTCGGCGCGACGCAGGGCCCATTGGGGGTCCTTGAGGCCGTGGCCCGTGACGGTGAGCACGACCGTGGCCCCGGCGGGGATGACGCCGGCGTCGGCCCGCTCGAGCAGGCCGGCCACGCTGATGGCCGACGCGGGCTCGACGAAGACGCCCACCTCGGCGGAGAGGATCTTCTGCGCGGCGAGGATCGCCTCGTCGGTGATCGCCCCGAACCAGCCGTCGGTCAGATCGCGCGCCTCGAGGGCGAGCTGCCACGATGCCGGGTTGCCGATGCGGATGGCACTGGCGATCGTCTCGGGGGCCTTGACGACCTCGCCCGCGACGATCGGCGCCGAGCCGGCGGCCTGGAAGCCGAACATGCGCGGCAGCTTGGTGGCACGACCGATCTCGAGGTCTTCGCGGTAGCCCCGCGTGTAGGCCGTGTAGTTGCCGGCGTTGCCGACCGGGATGAAGTGGAAGTCGGGGGCGTCGCCGAGCACGTCGACGACCTCGAACGCACCGGTCTTCTGCCCCTCGATGCGGTCGTTGTTGACCGAGTTGACCAGGTGCACCGGGTAGTTCGCGGCGAGGTCGCGCGCGATGTCGAGGCAATCGTCGAAGTTGCCCTGGATCTGCAGCAGCTGCCCGTCGTGCGCCACGGCCTGACTCAGCTTGCCCATGGCGATCTTGCCCTCGGGCACCAGCACCGCGGCGGTGATGCCGGCGTGCGCGGCGTAGGCGGCGGCCGAGGCCGAGGTGTTTCCGGTCGAGGCGCAGATGACGGCCTTCGCCCCGTGCTCGACGGCCTTCGAGATGGCCATCGTCATTCCGCGGTCCTTGAAGGAGCCGGTCGGGTTCATCCCCTCGTACTTGACGAAGACCTTGGCACCCGTGCGGTTCGACAACGCGGGAGCCGGGATGAGCGGCGTGCCGCCCTCGCCGAGGGTGACGATCGGGGTCGCGTCGGTGACGTCGAGACGGTCGGCGTATTCGCGCAGGACACCCTGCCACTGGTGGGCCATCAGGCTCCTTCGACTCTCAGCACGCTCGTGACGGAGTTCACGACCGTGGCGTTCTTCAGGGCGGTCACGGTCGCGGCGAGGTCGGACTCGCGCGCTCGGTGGGTGCCGATGATCAGCGTAGCGGTGGCCACGGGGTCACCCTCGACCGTGACGCCCGACGTCGTGCCCGACGTCTGCTCGACGTTGTGGACGCTGACGCCGTGCTCGCTGAGCACTCCGGCGACCTCGGCGAGCACACCGGGTTGGTCCGCCACGTCGAGGGTGATCTGGTATCGGGTCGACACGCGGCCGATCGGGAAGACGGGAAGGTTCGCGTGGGTGGACTCGGCGACGCCCGGGCCGCCGATGACGTGGCGACGCGCGGCCGACACGAGGTCGCCCAGCACCGCGGACGCCGTCTCGACCCCCCCGGCACCGGCGCCGTAGAACATGAGGTCGCCGGCCGACTCCGCCTCGACGAAGACGGCGTTCTTGGCGCCGTGCACGGCCGCGAGCGGGTGGCTCAGCGGCACCAGCGCCGGGTACACGCGGGCGCTCACGCCCTCGACCCCCTCGTCGTCGACGAGACGCTCACAGATCGCGAGGATCTTCACCACGTAGCCGGCCTTGCGCGCCGCGACCACCTGGTCGTGCGTGACGGAGGTGATGCCCTCGCGGTGGACGGCTGCGAGGGGAACGGCCGTGTGGAAGGCGAGGCTGGCCAGGATGGCCGCCTTCTGCGCCGCGTCGTAGCCCTCGATGTCGGCCGTGGGGTCGGCCTCGGCGTAGCCGAGGGCCGTGGCCGTCGCCAAGGCGTCCTCGAGGCTCGAGCCGTCGGTGTCCATGCGGTCGAGGATGAAGTTCGTCGTGCCGTTGACGATGCCCATGATGCGCTGGACGCGGTCACCGGCGAGGCTGTCGCGCAACGGGCGGATGATCGGGATGGCCCCGGCGACCGCGGCCTCGTAGTAGACCTGCGCGCCCACCTGCTCTGCGGCGTCGAAGAGTTCGGTGCCGTGGCTGGCGAGCAGGGCCTTGTTGCCCGTGATGACGTCGGCCCCTGAGTTGAGCGCCTGCAGGACGTAGCTCCGGGCCGGCTCGAGTCCGCCGATCAGTTCGACGACGATGTCGGCACCGACGATGAGGGACTCGACGTCGGTCGTGAACAGCTCGTGCGGCAGGTCGACGTCTCGGGGTGCGTCGACGTCACGGACGCCGATGCCGACGAGCTCGAGCCCGGCCCCCGCGCGCCCGGCGAAGTCGTCGCCCTGCTCGAGCAGCAGCCGCGCCACCTGCGACCCCACCGAGCCGGCGCCCAGCAGGGCGACCCTCACGTTGCGGTATTCGATCATGTCAGTCCGTTCTCGGGTGCTTCGTCGTCGGCGTGCGGTGCTCGCACGAGGTCAGGAGGCGCGGGTCGCCCGGTCGAGACCGGCGTCGCGGGCCAGCAGGTCGGCTTCGCTCTCGCCCCGCACGATGACGCGGGCCCGGCCGTCACGCACGGCCACGACGGGCGGACGCCCGACGTGGTTGTAGTTGCTGGCGAGGCTGTGGCAGTAGGCGCCGGTGGCGGGCACGGCGAGGAGGTCACCCGGGGCGACGTCGCCGGGCAGATAGTCGGCGAGCACGACGAGGTCGCCGCTCTCGCAGTGCTTTCCGGCGACACGGACGAGCGCGGGCGGGGCCGAGGAGGTGCGGTTCGCGATGCGCACGGAGTAGTCCGCCGCGTACAGGGCGGTGCGTGCGTTGTCGCTCATCCCTCCGTCGACGCTGACGTAGCGCCGCACGGCGGTGCCGTCGTCGGACGAGACCGTGACGTCCTTGATGGTGCCGACCTCGTAGAGGGTCGTGCCGGCGGGCCCGACGACGACGCGACCGGGCTCGACCGCGAGCAGGGGCACGTCGATCTCGAGGCGGAGGCACTCGGCCTGGACGATGTCGGCGAGGGCGACGGCGAGCTCGTCGAGCGGACGGGCGTCGTCGGCGCTCGTGTAGGCGATGCCGAAGCCACCCCCGAGGTTGAGCTCGGGGACCGGGCCGAACGCGAGCAGGTCGGCGTGAACGGCGAGCAGCCGGCGGGCGGCCTCGGCGAAGCCGTCCGAGCCGAAGATCTGCGAGCCGATGTGCGAGTGCAGTCCGACGAACTCGAGCGTGGGCTGCCGGCGGATCGAGCCGACGATCTCGGCGGTCTCGGCGAGCGGGACGCCGAACTTCTGGTCTTCACGGGCGGTGGCGAGGTACTCGTGCGTGGAGGCGTGCACGCCCGAGTTGACCCGGAGGCGCACGCGTTGGACGCGCCCGTGTCGCTCGGCCGCCGCGGCGACGCGGTCGACCTCGGCGGCGTTGTCGAGGACGACGGTGCCGATGCCGGCCTCGACCGTCCGGTCGATCTCGGCAAGCGACTTGTTGTTGCCGTGGAACCCCATGCGCGCCGGGTCGACGCCCGCGGCCCGGGCGACGGCGAACTCACCGCCGGTGCAGATGTCGACGGCCATGCCCGCCTCGGCCACCCACCGGGCGACCTCGGCCGAGAGGAACGCCTTGGCGGCGTAGTAGACCGTCGCCGTCGTGCCGATGCGGGCGGCCTCGCGCTCGAACGAGCGGACGGCCTCGAGGGCCCGGGTGCGGGCGTCGTCCTCGTCGAGCACGTAGAGCGGGGTGCCGAACGACGCCACGAGCTCGGAGGCGGTGACACCGCCGAGCACGAGTTCGCCGTCGCTCGACCGCCGGGCCGTGGCCGACCAGACCGCCGGATCGAGGGCGTCGGCGTCGATCGGCTCGACGAGCCAGGCAGGAGCCAGGGGGTTCGGGGACACGCGGACCTCGGGGGTTCGAAGGACGGGGAACGACATCAGAGCCTACCGACCGCCGACGAGCGTGGCGGCCACGGTCGGGACGTCCTCGACGGCACGGGCGAGGTCAGGAGCAGGACCCCTTGGTGCCGATGCCGCTCGACGAGATCGGCAGGCCCGGTGACGTCACGTCGATGGTCGCCGCAGCCGACGTGACCGCGACGCCGGTGAGGGTGGTGCCCTGGGGCAGGTACTGCGCGGCGCACACGTCGAAGGCGTAGCCGCCGATGAAGGGCGCGAGGTCGAGCGAAAGAGACGTGTCCCGGAGCGACGCCGTCGTCGGCGTGAGCGAGATGACCCGGCCCTCGCTCGTGATCGAGGGGGTGGCGACGACGTCCACGGGGACGACCGTGTTCACCAACGGAATCGTGAAGTCGCGGGCGTAGGTGACCTGTCCGTCGCCGAACGCGATCGCCCCACCGCTTTCTTGCACGGCCGCCAGAGCGTTGACGGTCGCCGCGTCGGCGGTCACCGTTCCGGTGATCGCGCCGGTCGAACCGCTGAGGTCGGTCGGCACGTCGCGCACGTCGAAGTCGAACGAGAACCCGCCCGACGACCCCGCGGACGAGATGGTGGCCTGGTCGATGCTGCCCTGCACGAGCTGCCACAGCATCGAGAAGCCGCCGATCTGCACGTCGACCGGGCCGGCGGCCTCGCCGAGCTGTTGCGAGATCTGTTTCTCGGCCTGGCCCTCGGCGACGGTCCGGACCACGAGGTCGGCGACCACGGCGAGGATTCCGAGGACCACCACGATCCCGAGCAGCACGAAGACGAAGATGCCGAAACCCCGACCCCGGCGGCGGGCGACGGGCTTGGCCTCGAAGAAGTCGGAGTCGATGTCGCTCATCGGGCCATCTTGTCAGCCGGCCGACGAGGATCGCTCACGCCGCGCCTCCTGCGGTCGAGACCGAGGAGGCGCGGCGCGGGAGGTCACATGCGGTCGGGTGCCGAGACGCCGAGCAGGCCGAGCCCGTTGCGGATGACCTGGCCGGCGGCGTCGTTGAGCCACAGGCGGGTGCGGTGCAGATCGGTGACCTCGTCGTCGCCGAGCGGCGTGACGCGACAGTTGTCGTACCAGCGGTGGTAGGTGCCGGCGAGCTCTTCGACGTAGCGGGCCACGCGGTGCGGCTCGCGCAGCTCGGCGGCCTGGACGACGACGCGCGGCAGCTCGGACAGGGCGCCGAGCAGGGCGCTCTCGGTCTCGTGCGTGAGCAGTGACGCGTCGAACGCGTCCCGCGTGACACCGGCCGCCTCGGCGTTGCGGGCCACCGCGCGGGTGCGGGCGTGGGCGTACTGGACGTAGAAGACCGGGTTGTCGTTGCTGCGTCTGGTCAACAGGTCGAGGTCGATGTCGATCGAGCTGTTCACCGGGCTGCGGACCAACGAGTACCGACCGGCGTCGACGCCCACCGCGTCGACGAGGTCTTCCATCGTGACGACGGTGCCCGCGCGCTTGGACATGCGCATCGGCTCGCCGTCGCGCAGCAGGTTGACCATCTGGCCGATGAGGATCTCGAGGTTGACGCCGGGCTCGTCGCCGAACGCCGCGCACATCGCCATCATGCGGCCGACGTAGCCGTGGTGGTCGGCACCGAGCATGATCAGGTTGCGCTCGAAACCGCGCTCACGCTTGTCGAGGTAGTAGGCCAGGTCGCCGGCGATGTACGCGGCTTCGCCGTCACTCTTGACGATGACGCGGTCGCGGTCGTCGCCGAACTCGGTGGTGCGCAGCCAGGTCGCGCCCTCGGACTCGTAGACGTGACCGAGCTCGCGGAGACGGGCGACGGCGCGCTCGACGGCCTTCGACTCGTGCAGCGAGTTCTCGTGGAAGTAGACGTCGAAGTCGACGCCGAAGTCATGCAGCGAGGACTTGATGTCGGCGAACATGAAGTCGACACCGACCGACCGGAACAGCTCTTGGGCCTCGTCGCGGGGCAGGTCGCGCACGTCGCCGTCGAAGGTCGCCAGGACGCGGGCGGCGATCTCGGCGATGTACTGACCGCCGTAGCCGTCGTCGGGGGTGGGCTCGCCGAGCGAGCTGGCCAGCAGGCTGCGGGCGAACCGGTCGATCTGCCCACCGTGGTCGTTGAAGTAGTACTCGCGGGTGACGAGGGCGCCCTGGGCCTGGAAGACGCGGGCCAGGCTGTCGCCGACCGCGGCCCAACGCACGCCGCCGAGGTGGATCGGGCCCGTCGGGTTCGCCGAGACGAACTCGAGGTCGATGGTGACGCCGCGGTAGTAGTCACCACGACCGTACGCCTCGCCCTGCTCGACGATCGAGCGCGCGAGCAGGCCCGCCGCGGCGGCGTCGAGACGGATGTTGATGAAGCCGGGGCCCGCGACGTCGACGTCGGCGACGCCGTCGACCTCGGCCAGCTCGGCCGCGATCTCGGTGGCGAGCTCGCGGGGGTTCGTGCCGACGCGCTTCGCGAACTTCATCGCCACGTTGGAGGCCCAGTCGCCGTGCTCGCGGTTCTTCGGCCGCTCGAGCGCCACGTCGCCCTCGGTCACCGCCACGTCGACGGTGCCTCGGCGCTCGAGGACGCCCTGGACGACGGCGAGCAGGGACGTGGAGAGTTCGGCAGGAGTCACGAGGGACGATCTTACCGGCCGCCACGGGGCCGACGACGAGCCCGGCGTCGGTGATGATGGAGGGATGAGCCCCGCCGCGACCCGCTCCCCCGTCGTCCTGCGCACCCTCGTCGTGACGGGTGCCCTCGCCCTGTCCCTCACCGCCTGTACGGCCCCGTCGGAGGCCACGCCGAGTCGCACCCCGACGGCGGGCGGTCAGGCCTCGGCGACCGCCGACTCGACCCCGACCGCGACGCCGACGCCCGACCTCGTGAGCACGCCGTTCACGATCGACTGCGACGATCTGCTCGACGCCGGCTCGCTCTCGACCTGGTACCCGGGGTTGACGGCCGTGACCGACGACCGCGCGAGCGGCGACGAGAGCAGGGACGGTGAGGCCCTGCGGCAGGTGGCCGACGCGGACGGCACGACGTGCACGTGGCAGGACTCCAGCGGCGCCACCGTCACGGTCGGCGTGGCGCACTTCGACGCGGACAGCCTCGACGAGCTGGCCAACGAGCTCGTCGCGACGAGCAACTCGGTGCCCACCTTCGGCGTCGAGGGCTACTTCGACACGCCCGGCGAGATCGGCACGGCCGAGGCGTTCGCGTCACCGGCGTTCGTCGTGGCCCGCTCGACGACGTTCCTCGAACCGGGCGACGCCGAACCGGTCGTGTCGGCCGTGCTCTCGGCACTGAAGCAGGTCGGCTGAGACCGAGACCGAGGGCGAGGGCGGGAGGCGCGCTCGCGTGAGGGGCGCGGCCTAGGCGACCAGCGCCTCCTCGTCCGTTCTCGAGCCGGCGGACGAGGCGAGGCGCCCCGCCTCGCCGGAAGCGGCCAAGGACGCCAACAGCGCCTCGAGTTGACCGGCCGGGGCTCCTTTGTCTTCGGGGTGCCACTGCACGCCCACCACCGGGGCCGAGTCGTGCTCGACGGCCTCGACGGTGCCGTCGGAGGCGCGGCCGACGACGCGGAGGCCCTGGCCCAGGCGACCGACGGCCTGGTGGTGCGCGCTCTGCACGACCGGCTCGGTGCCGAGGGCCCGGGCGAGGCGACTGCCGGGCTCGAGCCCGACGGCGTGCGGGTGCATGAGCTGGTCGACCGGCGCGTCGGGGGTGCGATGCACCCCGTCGTGGTCGTCCAGGTGTTGTACGAGGTCGCCACCGAGCGCGACGTTGATCAGCTGGTGGCCGCGGCAGACGCCGAGCAGCGGGGTGCGCCGGGCGACGGCTCGACGGACGAGGGCGAGCTGGGCCTCGTCGGCCACCGGGTCGTGGCGCCCCTCCCCCGGGTAGCCGGTCGCGCCTCCGTAGTGGCGGGGTGACAGGTCTTCTCCGCCGAGGACGACGATCGCGTCGGCGTCGTCGGTCAGGCGCAGCAGCTCGTCGGTGCCGAGGTCACCCGCCGCGAATCGCGTCGCCTGCCAGCCCGCGGCCTCGGCGGTCGCCTGCACGCGGGAGTTCATGTCGTCCACGTAGGCGTGGTACTCGGGAGCGTGCGGCCGGTGTCGGGTGACCTCGACCACGGCGAGGCGCATCGAGGCGACGGTGGGGTCGCTCGGGCGGATCGACGTGGCTCGGTACGAGGTCATGCCCCCATGCTGCCGTCGTCACCGACGGCCTGCCAGGTGCGTGTCGCCGCGTTACGTCCGCGCCGCAGCCTCGGTCGCGGTCGCGCCGTCGGCACCCGCCGTGGCGGTCACGGCCACAAGGCGGCGCGGGTCCAGCCGTCGCCGTCGCGGTCGTACCGCAGACGCACCTGATCGCGGCCCGTGGTGGCCTGCCAGAACTCGATCGAGGTGGGGTCGACCCGCCAGGCCGTCCAGTCCTCGGGGACGAAGGTGTCGTCGGACTCGATCGCGGCCTTGGCCTCGGCGAGGCGACGACGTGTCTCGGCCTCGTCGGTGATCGGGCTGCTCTGCGGCTGCGTCATGGCGACGGCGCGCGAGTCGGGGTGCCGGGCGGTGAAGTCCTTCTCGCTGACCTCGCGCGGGCCGGGCGTCGCCCGACCGAGCACCCGGACCTGGCGGCCCTGCTCACGCCAGTAGAGGGTGAGGGCCACCCGGGGGTTCTCGGCGATCTGCCGACCCTTCGGGCTGATCGACGAGGTGGCGAACCAGAGCGCTCCGTCGTCGACGTCCTTGAGCAGGAGGGTGCGGGCCGTGACGTCACCATCGGACGACGAGGTCGAGATGACCATGGCGTGCGGCTGGGCGACGTCCTGGTCGACGGCCTCGACGAGCCACGCGACGAACTGGTCGACCGCGTCGTCGGCCACGTCGTCGACGTCGAAGGTGGGCAGCTCGGGGTGGAAGACCTTGGCCGAGCGGAGACGCTCACGCAGGGTCGGACCCTCGGGATCGGTGCGGTCGGAACGGGCGCCGGTGTCGGCTCGGTCGGTGCGGGTGTCGTCGGTCACTCCCCCACGATGCACCCCGCGAGTCGAGGCCGTCCCAGGCCGGACCGATTCGCTGCTAACCTGGACGACGTTCCCGGGCCCCCATAGCTCAGGGGATAGAGCACTGCCCTCCGGAGGCAGGGGCGGCAGTTCGAATCTGCCTGGGGGCACCACGTCTTTCCTCGTCGATGTCGGCTCAGCCCGTCGGCGTGCGTCGTTCGGTCGACCGAGCGGCAGGCCACCAGGTCAGTCGGGCTGGCGGCGGGCGCGGTCGGCGTCGTCGCGCTCGAGTTCGCGGCGCAGGACGCGCTCGGGCACGGCGACGTGCTCGGCGGCCTCGCGCATGCTCGCTCCCCCGGCGCGCAGCTGGCGGGCCGCGTCGAGGCGGCGCCTCGAGACCGGGGGCTTCGGGGTCTGCGCGACCCGCGCCTCCTGACGTCTGCGGGTCTCGGCGCGGTGCAGCTCACCCCCGACCTGCTCGTCGAAGCGGGCCAGGGAGGCCGTCACCCGGAAGAAGAAGCGGCCGTAGGCGTTGAGCTCGTCGATCTGCTCGTCGATCGAGCGGAAGGCCACCCCCAGGGCGTCGAGGGTCGCCATCACGCCGACCAGTTCGGCGACCGAGCGACCGATGCGGTCGACGTTCGCCACGACGAACACGTCGCCCTCTCGCAGGCTGCCGATCGCCTTCGCGAACTCGGGGCGTGACTGCCGGGTGCCGGTGGCGTGATCGACGAAGATCTTGTCGCACCCGGTCGCCCGGAGACGTTCGACCTGCTGGTCGGACGACGGATCGTCTCGCGAGATGCGGGCGTACCCGACGACGGTCACAAGGAGCCTTCCGACTGTGGGTGGAGAGAGAGGAGAGGCCCCGCCGGTGGCGAGGCCTCGGGGACACACGCCGGGGGCGGTGTCAGTGGACGGTCGCGCTCAACTGTAGGTGAGCGCGATCACGGCGACGTCGAGCGTGCGGTACGAGCCCTCGCGTCGGACGGCGGTGCGGACGCGTCCGCGAAGCACCTCGAACAACCCGTCGTTCTCGTGCACGAAACCGATCACGCCGGCAGTCGGCGTCGCCACGCGATGGAACCCGTCACCCAGAGGGATGACCTCGGCTCGGGATGTGCGCTCCAAGACAGCACCCATGATGTCTCCTTCATCGTTCTCCGGCCCGTCTCGTGGGCCGTGATCGCAGCGTACCCCGCGAGTGGGGTACAAGGCCTCCCGGAGCGGTCAGGCTCGCCGTCCGGTTCGCACCGCGGACAGACGCGGCATGGGGCTCGGATACGGTCAGGCTGCCGAGGCCTCGGGCAGGGCCCCGCGACGCCGCCGCCGACCGGCCGCGATCGTTACCCCGACGCTCGCCGTGGTCACACAGGCCAGGGCCACCACCTCGCGCACCCCGAGCGCCTCGCCGAGCACGACGAGCCCGGCCGACGCGGCCACCGCCGGCCCCAGGCTGGACAGGACGCCGAACACCCGGGTCGGCAGTCGCCGCAGCGCCACCGACTCGAGGGCGTACGGGATCGCCGAGGTCAGCGCCGCCACGACCAGGAAGATCAGCAGGAGGCGCGGGTCGGCCCGGACGGCCACCGTCGCGTCGTGCGCCCCGAACGGGACGACCACGAGGGCGGCGACGAACATGGCGGTCGCGAGGGCGCCCATGGGGTCGCGACCCCGACCGAGGGAGGCGTTGGCCAGGATGTAGCAGGCCCAGAACGCCCCGGCACCGAGGGCGAGGAGCACGCCGACGAGCGGGATCGCGCCGGTCGAGTCGGAACCGAGCAGCACGACCCCGGCGAGGGCGAGCAGCGCCCAGGCCGCGTCCCACCACCGCCTCGTCTGCACGAGCGCCACGACCAGTGGACCGAGGAACTCGAGGGTGACCGCGACCCCGAGCGGCACGACGTCGATCGCGAGGTAGATGAGCGAGTTCATCCCCGCAAGGGCCAGGCCGAGCACGACCACGCCGAGCCAGGTACGGCGCGGCCACCGCCAGGGACGCGGTCGGAAGACCACGAGCAGCAGCGCGGCCCCGAACGCGAGGCGCAGGGCGGCCGCGCCCGTCGGACCCAGGGCCTCGAAGTGCGTCTTGGCGAGGGCGGCCCCGAACTGCACCGACACGATCGCCGCGACGGCGAGGAGGGGCGACGGCACACGGCCGAGAGGGCTGGGGTTCACGAGGCTCCGAGTTCGTCACGGGGTGCGCGGCGGCACAGTACGATCGTGGCATGAGCGACGCCTTCTCCGTCATCGCGCCGGTGGTGGAGCTCTTCGGCTGGTTCGGCTTCGTCGTGGGCTCGCCCTTCCTCCTGGCCGGTTGGCTGCTCCGCCGCCGTGCGACCCGCCTCGAGAGCACCGTGGGCGTGGTCATCCCGCCCCCGGACTGGGCCCGAGCCGCGACCGCCCGCTGGATGGACGTCGACGGGCAGCTGCACGAGACGCAGTTCGGCGACGTCCCGGTCACGACGCCGCTCGAGACCGAGCTCACCGTGCACTACGACCCCGACCGTCCTCACCGTGCCCGCGTCCACCCGCCGCACGACGACGGGCGGGCGCCGCGCACGGTGGGGGTCGTGCTCTACGCGGTCGGGGCGGTCTGCGCCGTCGCGTCGGTGGGCCTGCTCCTCGCCTCGTGACCCGGGCGCTCTGACGGGGGCCGTCGATAGACTCCCCCGCAACGAGCGAGGGGAGCGTCGTGAGCACGAGCGCAACGACCGGCCGACGACCGACGAGCCGAGCGGTGATCGCCGTGACCACGGCCGTCCTGACCCTGGTGGGTGCGATCGCCGTCGGTGCGGCTCCGGCCCGGGCGGTCGAACCCGTCGAGCTCCAGGGCGCCTACGTGGTCGATCAGGCCGACGTGCTCACCGGTGCGGACGAGCGCGAGGTCACCGACGCACTCGACTCGCTCTCGGCCGACACCGGCGTCAACCTCTTCGTGGTCTACGTCGACTCGTTCACCTCGCCCTCCGACCGCACGGCCTGGGGAGAAGCCACGGCGTCGCTCAACCAGCTCGGCACGAACGACGTCCTGCTCTCGGTGTCGGTCGACGACCAGTTCTACGATCTCTCGGCCGACACCTCGGTCCTCTCGGAGTCCGACCGCCAGGCGCTCCAGACCGACGTGGTCCTGCCTCAGCTGCGTGAGGGCGACTGGGCCGGCGCCGCCGTCGCCCTGGCCGACGGCATCCGCAGCGACGAGGCGGGCCCCGACCTCAGTTGGGTGCTCTGGGCACTGCTGGTGCTGGTCCTCCTGGCTGCCGCGATCGCCGTGGTGTTCGTCATCCGACGGGCGCGGCGACGTCGCCGCGAGTTCGACGCACGGAAGGCCGACCAGGACGAGCTCGACAGACGTGCTGCACGCGTGCTGGTCGCCCTCGACGACGAACTCACCGCGGGCGCGCACGAGGTCGGCTTCGCCGCCGCGCAGTTCGGTGACGATGCCGCCAAGCCCTTCGCCGAGGCGCTCGACGCGGCCCGGGTGCACGCCCGCGAGGCGTTCGCCCTGCAGCAGAAGCTGGACGACTCGATCCCCGACTCCCCCGAGCAACGTCGCGAATGGACCACCCGCATCATCGAGTTGTGCGAGGCGGCCGACGCCTCGCTCGCCGAGCAGTCCGCGGCGTTCGACGAGCTGCGCGAGGCCGAGAGCCGGGCGCCCCGCGACGTCGAGGCCCTGCCGGGCGAGATCGAGAGCCGTCGGGCCCGCCTCACGAAGGCTCGCACCGTCATCGGCGAGCTGACCACGATCTACTCGGCGCGGGCGGTCGCGTCGATCGACCAGAACGACGACCAGGCCGACCGTCTGCTCGAGTTCGCCGACGAGCGGACGGGAACGGCCGCGACCGCGGTGGCGTCGTCCTCTACGTCCGAGGCGGTCATCGCCATCCGCGAGGCGCGTCAGGCGCTGGCGCAGGTCGACCAGTTGCTGACCGCGGTCGACGCCGCCGCCGAGTCGCTGCGGACGGCGGGCAGCACGATCTCGGCGATGACCCTCGACCTGCGGCGGGACATCGCGACGGCCGAAGGCCTGCCCGACGACTCGGCTCCGCAGGGTGTCGACATCGCCGGTTCCGTCTCGGCCGCACGGGCCTCCGTGGCGCTGGCCGAGACGACGACCGACGACCCGCTCGCCGTCGTCGCCTCGCTCGGTGCCGCCAACGACCGCATCGACCAGGTGCTGGCCGCCGTACGCGAGGACACCGAGAAGCAGCGCCGGGCACAGGCGGCCCTCGACCAGGCGCTGCTGACCGCCCGCAGCCAGATCAGCGCCACCCGCGACTTCATCGAGACCCGTCGGGGCGGCATCGGCCCGCAGCCCCGCACCCGGTTGTCCGAGGCCGAGCGCCACCTGGCCACCGCGGTGTCCCTCGCGACGTCCGACCGCGACGCCGCCTTGTTCGAGGCCCACCAGGCCGTCCAGTTGTCGCAGGCCGCTGCGGCCGGCGCCGAGGCCGAGGTCTCGTCGTACCAGCGGTCGAGCCCGTTCGGCGGCGGCGTCGGCACCCGCGGGTCGTCCGGGGCCGACCTCGGCGGCATCGTCACCGGCATGCTGCTAGGCGGACTCTTCAGCGGGGGCGGCGGCGGCTTCGGCGGCGGCGGCGGCGGCTTCGGCGGCGGAGGCGGCGGCTTCGGCGGAGGCGGCGGAGGCGGCGGAGGCGGCGGCCGCAGCTCCGGCGGCGGCCGGTTCTAGGCCCGCCCGTCACGCTCCCCTCCCGCCGCGAACCAGCAGCACGACGAGCACTTCTCACACGGCACCACCTCTCGAAAGGACGCACCATGGCAAAGCAGTCGATCTTCGGACGTATCGCGCAACTGACCCGCGCGAACATCAACAGCCTGCTCGACCAGGCCGAGGACCCCAGCAAGATGCTGGACCAGATGGTCCGCGACTACACCAACAGCATCGCCGAGGCAGAAGAGGCCGTCGCGACCACGATCGGCAACCTGCGCCTGCTCGAACAGGACCACACCGAGGACGTAGCGGCCGCCGCGGACTGGGAGCGCAAGGCACTCGCCGCGAGCAACAAGGCCGACGAGCTGCGCTCGTCGGGCAACACGGTCGACGCCGACAAGTTCGACGCCCTCGCCCGCGTGGCCCTCGGCAAGCAGCTGCAGAGCGAGAAAGAAGCCAAGACCGCCGAACCGCAGATCGCCTCCCAGACCGACGTCGTCGACAAGCTCAAGACCGGGCTCACCGGCATGCGGTCCAAGCTCGACCAACTCGCCGCCAAGCGCGACGAGCTCAACGCACGCTCCAAGACCGTCGAGGCCCAGACCAAGGTCGCCGACGCCGTCCAGAGCATCGACATCCTCGACCCGACGAGCGAGATCAGCCGCTTCGAGGACAAGGTGCGCCGCGAGGAGGCCAAGATGCTCGGTCGTCAAGAGCTCGCCGCCTCGAGCCTCGACGCCCAGTTCGAGAGCCTGGACGACCTCGGCGAGCAGACCGAGGTCGACGCCCGCCTCGCCGCCCTCAAGCTCGGCGCGCTCGACAAGTGACCCAGCCGCTGCCCCGCACGTCGGCACCGGGGGACGACCCGCCGGTGCAGGCGCGCGGGGCGGCACCCCGCCTGATGGGCGTCGACGTCGCCCGTGGCCTCGCCGTGATCGGCATGTTCGCCGCCCACATGTGGCCTCGGCCGCTGCTCGACGAGCGTGTCTTCGACGGTCGGTCGGCGATCCTCTTCGCGACCCTCGCCGGAGTCTCGCTCGGGCTCATGTCGGGAGGCACCAGGCCGACGCCGCGCGGCGGTCGAGGGCGCGTCGTGAGCGGTATCGCCATCCGGGCCGGCCTGCTCATCGTGCTGGGCCTCGCGTTGCAGGCCTGGAACCCCTACCTGCTGGTGATCCTGCCGTACTACGGCGTGATGTTCGTCCTGGCGCTGGGGCTGCTCTACGCCCCTCGGGCCGTGCTGCTGGCGGCCGCCGCGCTGCTCGCCGCCGTGGCCCCGTGGCTGGCCTCGTCCGTCCCCGTCGACGCCTACGGTGACACCGCGCTGTCCGGCGCCGGCGGCCTCGCGACCCAGGCCCTGCTCGTCGGGGCCTACCCGGCGCTGGTCTGGACGCCCTTCCTGCTCGTCGGTCTCGCCGCGGCGCGCTCCGACCTGAGCCGCACCCGCACCCAGGTCACGCTCCTCGTCGTCGGGACGTCGGCCGCGATCGTGGGGTACTCGGCGCGGTTCCTGCCCGGCGCCTCCTCGGTCCCCTGGTTCGACCCGGCCGACCACGAGGGTATGCCGGCCGAGATCGTGGGCTCGGGCGGCGTCGCCGCCGCGGTGCTCGGACTGCTGTTGCTCGCCACCACCGCTCGCCGTCCCGTGACGCCCGAGGGCCCGGGACGCGGAGGCGCGGCGGCGGTCGTCCGCATGGTCCTGCGGCCTCTCGCGGCGACGGGCGCGCAACCGCTGACCGTCTACACGGCCCATGTGCTCATCACGGCGCCCCTGTTCACCCTGTACCGGCTGTCCGACCCGAGCGCGGCCTACGGCCTTCCCCTCGGCCACCTGGTCGCCGCCGCCGTCCTCACGCTCGTCTACGCGACCCTCTGGCAGCGCTTCGTCGGGCGTGGGCCCCTCGAGCGGGCGATCGGCGCGCTGAGTCGCCCCTGGACCTGGAGCACGGGCACCCGCCCGTGACAGACTGACGCCCGTGAGGTTCGTCGTGGTTCCACAGTGGCAGGGTTCTCCGTCGTCGAGGGCCATGCGGCTCGCCGAAGGCGCGTACGCCATCTTGGGCGATCTGCCGTCGTCCGCCACCACGCTGGTCGAGGTCCCCGTGGGTGCGGGCGATTCGTTGGGCACGCGGGTGCACCGGCTCTCGTCGGTGCTCACCATCGCCCAGTCGGTCGGTCGCGAACTGCGAGCCGACGACTCCCCCGCCATCGTCGTCGGCGGGGACTGCGGCGTCGAGTTCGCGGCCGTCCGTCACGCCCTCACGCCGCGCGCCGCCGTCGTCTGGTTCGACGCCCACCCCGACCTGCACAGCCCCCGCAGCAGCGAGAGCGGTGCGTTCAGCGGCATGGTGCTGCGGTCCCTGATCGGCGATGACGGCGAAGACCTCCCCACCATGGGCCCCGGCCCGACGCCCGAGCCGCTCGACCCCGCCCGGGTGATCCTCGCGGGGGCGCGTAGCTACGACGACGCCGAAGACCGCTACATCGACAGCCGCCACGTCCGCACGGTCTCGTCTCTCGACTTCGACCCCGCCGACGTGGTCGCCGCCGTCGAGGACTCCGGGGCCACCGAGGTCTACCTGCACGTCGACCTCGACGTGCTCGACCCGGGAGTCGTCGAGGGCTTGCTCGACCCCCAGCCGTTCGGCCTCGATCTCGGCGTGCTGATCGAGACGATCACCGCCCTCACCGAACGGTTCACCCTCGTCGGTGCGGGCCTCTGCTCGTTCGCGCCGGTCGACGCCGAGGCGGCCTCCGACGACATGGGCACGATCCTGCGCATCCTCGGGGCCCTGTCACGATGAGCGCCGACCCCATGAGCACCGACCGTCCGCGCGTCACGGTCGACCGCGACGGCCACGTGCTGCTGATCGGCCTCGACCGACCCGACAAGCGCAACGCCGCCGACCTGCGGATGCTGCGCGAGCTGGCCCTGGCTTACGGCGAGCTGGACCGCGACCCCGAGCTGCGCGTCGGACTGCTCTTCGCCCACGGCGACCACTTCACTGCCGGCCTCGACCTCGGCGACGTCGTGCCCGCGGTGACCGCCGAGGGTCTGGACGTCGTCCCCGAGGGGGGCCTCGACCCCTGGCAGGTCCACGGACGTCAGGTGTCCAAGCCCGTCGTCATGGCCGTGCAGGGCACCTGCCTGACGCTCGGCGTCGAGCTCGCGCTGGCGAGCGACGTCGTGGTGGCGAGCCGCGACGCGCGATTCGGCCAGATCGAGGTCAGCCGCGCCATCCTGCCGTTCGGTGGCGCGACGATCAGGTTGCCCCGCCGGGTCGGCTGGGGTGACGCCATGCGGTACCTGTTGACCGGCGACCTCCTGGACGCCGAGGAGGCGCGGCGCATCGGGATCGTGCAAGACCTGGTCGACGTCGGGTCGGCCTTCGAGCACGCCCTCGACCTCGCCCGACGCATCGCGGCGCAGGCTCCCCTGGCCGTCCAGGCCACGCTCGCGAACTCCCGGCTGGCCGTTCGTGAGGGCGACGCCGCGGCCGAGGCCCGGCTCCAGCCCGAGCTCGTGCGGTTGCTCGCCTCGGACGACGCCCGGATCGGGTTCGAGGCCTTCGTCTCGCGGACCGCCGCCGAGTTCACGGGACGCTGACCGCGCCTCCCCCATCGGCGACGCATGAAAGAAGACGCACGAAAGAGCCCGTCCACCCCGAAGGGTGGACGGGCTCGAGAACGAGGCGGATCGGTTTACTTGAAGACGTCCTTGACGTCTTCGCCGACCTTCTTGGCGGAGGCACCGGCCTGGTCCTTCTGACCTTCGGCCTTCAACTCGTCGTCGCCCTTGCGGTCGCCGAGAGTCTCTTTCGCCTTGCCGGCGATGTCCTGAGCGGCGTTCTTGATCTTGTCGTCGAGTCCCATGTGTGCCTCCTCGTAGGTTGACGCGCTCCGCCGCAACGATCGCGGTGGCGCGCTGATGTCTGGGACGCTACCCGCGCCTCCGCGATCTCGCTCGCCTCGTTCAGAAAACATCCAGGACTGTTTCACGAAACGGCCATGTCCCCCGGGCGGAACCGCCTGAGAACGCGAGATCTCGGGCGACTAGCGTCGGGGCCATGACGACTTATGACCTCATCGTGATCGGAGCCGGCGCTGTCGGTGAGAACGTGGCCGACTACGCCACCCGCAACGGCCTCAAGGTGGGCCTCGTCGAAGCCGAGCTCGTCGGCGGCGAGTGCTCGTACTGGGCCTGCATGCCGTCCAAGGCGTTGTTGCGTTCGAGCGCGGTCGTCCGCGCGGCCAAGTCGCTCGACGGAGCCAAGCAGGCCGTGACGGGCGACGTCGACGTCGCAGCCGTCCTGCGTCGGCGCGACTCGTTCACCAGCAACTGGGACGACTCTGGCCAGGCCGACTGGGTCGAGGGTGCCGGCATCGACCTGATCCGCGGGCACGCCACCATCACCGGTGTCAAGGAGGTGACGGTGAACGGCGAGGCGCACCAGGCGAAGTACGCCGTGGCCGCCGTGACCGGTTCGTCGGCCCTGCTGCCGGACATCCCCGGCCTCGCCGAGGCGAAGCCCTGGACCAGCCGCGAGGCCACCAGCGTGAAATCGATGCCGCAGAGCGTCGTCATCGTCGGCGGCGGCGTCGTCGCGGCCGAGATGGCCACGGCGTACCAGCAGCTCGGCTCGACCGTCACCCTGATCGCCCGCAGCGGTCTGCTCGGCGGGCAGGAGCCCTTCGCCGGCGAACTCGTCGGCGACTCGCTCCGCGGACTCGGCGTCGACGTACGCCTCGGCGTCTCGCCCTCGCACGTGCTGCGTACCGAGCACGACACGGTCGAGGTCAGCCTCGACGACGACTCGACGGTGATCGCCGACGAGATCATCGTCGCGACCGGCCGCGTGCCCCGCACCTCCGACCTCGGCCTCGAGAACGTCGGGTTGACCCCCGGTGAGTGGCTCGACGTCGACGACACCATGCTCGTCAAGGGCACCGACTGGCTCTACGGCGTGGGCGACGTCAACCACCGAGCACTGCTGACGCACCAGGGGAAGTACCAGGCCCGCGCGGCCGGAGAGGTCATCGCCGCTCGGGCGTTCGGCAAGCCCGTGCAGGCCGAGCCGTGGGGTGCCCACGTCGCCACGGCCGACGACGCGGCCGTGCCGCAGGTCACCTTCACCGACCCCGAGGTCGCGAGCGTGGGCCTCACCGCCGACGCCGCCGGCAAGCGCGGCATCGACGTCAAGGTCGTCGACTACGACCTCGCCGCCGTGGCGGGCTCGGCGATCCACTCGGACGAGTACACGGGTCAGGCGCGCCTGGTCGTCGACGAGTCCCGCAAGGTGATCGTCGGCGCGACCTTCGTCGGCCCGGACGTCAGCGACCTGCTGCACGCCGCCACGATCGCTGTCGTCGGCGAGGTGCCGATCGATCGCCTCTGGCATGCCGTGCCCTCGTACCCCACGGTCAGCGAGGTCTGGCTGCGCCTGCTGGACGCGTACGGACGTCCGTGAGGAACCCCCTGGTCGACTCCCCGATCTCGAGGATCGGTTGCGCCTGGGCGACGGCGGTCGGCCTCGTGATCGGGGTGCCGCTCAGCGTCGGACGCGTCCGCGTCGTCGGTGACCTGATCGTGTGCCGGGGACTGCCCCGCTGGGCGTTCAAGCGCGGGGGCACCTGCGTCGGTCGGGTGTACCTCACCCGGGACAACGACGGGCCGCGCGTCCTCGACCACGAGGCCGTGCACGTCCGTCAGTGGCGGAAGTACGGCATGCTGATGCCCGTACTGTACTTCTTGGCCGGCAGCGACCCGCTGTCGAACAGATTCGAGATCGAGGCCGGCCTCGAGAAGGGCGGATATCGATGACCCGCACCGTGATCATCACCGGGGCGAGCAGCGGCATCGGCCGCGAGGCCGCCCGCGAGCTCGCGAGAGGCGGCGCCGAGATCGGTGTGGTCGGACGCGACCCCGAGCGCACGCAGGCCGTGGCCGACGAGGTGGGCGGAACGGCCTTCCTCGTCGACTACGACCGGCTCGACGACGTCCGGTCGTTGGCCGAGCGGTTGCTCGACCGCTATCCGCGGATCGACGCCCTCGCGAACAACGCCGGCGGTCTCGTCAGCGAACGGGGCGTCACGGCGGACGGCTTCGAGCGCACCCTGCAGTCGAACCACCTCGCGCCGTTCCTGTTGACCCGGCTGCTCCTGCCCCGCCTCGTCGAGAGCGGTGGACGTGTCGTCTCGACGGCGAGCACGGCCAACCTGCTCGGCCACGTGCGGCTCGACGACCTCAACTGGTCGAAGCGGCGCTGGGGCGGTGGGTGGCGTCAGTACGGCACGACCAAGATCGAGACCGTCCTGTTCATCCGCGAGCTCGCGAAGCGCACCGGGCTCGAGGCGTTCTCGTTCCACCCGGGCATCGTGGTGACCGGATTCGGGTCGGACTCACGCTCCATGCGGGTCGCGAACGTGCTGACGAACGGCAACTACGGCATCTCGGCCTCGGCCGGTGCCGTGCCGCTGGTCCAGCTCGCCGGCCCGACGACGATCGCGGTCGAGAGCGGCACCTACTTCGACCAGCTGAAGCCACACGGCCGCCTGCACCGGCAGGCGACCGACCCTCTGCTCGCCGAAGCACTCTGGGAGCGCACCTCCGAGCTGGTCGGACTGCCCGCCGAGGTCTAGGCGCGGCCCGAGGACGAGACGCAGGAGGCGCGACCGACGTGGTCGCGCCTCCTGCGCCTCGGGGCCTCACGTCAGGACTCGGACCTGCCGACCCGCCAATAGCCCATGAAGGCGACCTGGCGCCGATCGATGCCGACCTCGCTGACGAGGAAGCGGCGGAGCGTCTTGATGGCGCCCGCCTCGCCCGCGAACCAGGCGTAGAGGTCGGAGCTGACGGCGGCGCCACGCGGGTCGTCGCCCTGGGGGACGTCCCACAGGAGGTCGTGGTCGACGTCGACCTCGCTCACCTCGACACCGTGGTGCCAGGCGGTGACGTACCGCGCAGTCCAACGACGTACCGCCACGATCAGGGCCTCACCGTGGCCGGACGTCGCCTCTCGACGGGGCAGCCAGTGGACGTCGACCCCGGGAGGCGCGACGAGATCGAGCTCGTCGGCCGCGGTCGGGATCTCGATGAAGACGCACCCCCGGGCGTCCGCCGGCAGCGCCTCGACGATGGAGCAGATGGCCGGGGCCGCGGTCTCGTCGCCGGCCAGCAGCACGGTGCGCGCGTCACCGGGTGACCACTCGACCCCGCTGCCCGTGACACCGCTGGTCGCGTCGGGACCGATCAGCACGAGTTCGTCGCCGACCCGGGCTCGACCTGCCCAGGCCGAGGCGGGACCGGTGTCACCGTGGCAGACGAAGTCGACATCGACCTCGCGAAGGGCGGGACGCGCGGCTCGCGCGGTGTACGTGCGGAACGTGTTCTGCTGCTCGGGCGGAAGCGCTCGCCACGCGGCGTACCAGTCGTCGGTGGGGAACGTGTCGTAGCCGGTGCCCTCGAGGGGCAGGACGACCTTGATGCGCTGGTCGAGGCCGTCGACGCCGAAGTCGCCGAGGTCGTCGCCCGTGAAGGTGATGCGCACGAACGACGGCGCGAGGCGACGGACCGCCGCGACCCGGACGCGGTAGGGACGGTGCGCCGCCTTCGCGGGGCGCTCGACGGTGGTGGTGGACGTGATCGTCATCGAGAGACGCCGGTCAGGCGGCGGCGGGCGTGCCGACGTGGAAGAGCTGGTGCAGGTCGTGCCGCAGGTCGTAGGCGAACGAGCGCGGGCCACCGATCCAGACGACGTGGTCACCCGTCGCCACGGTCTCGGGTTCGACGTACATCTCGCCGAGCCAGGCGCGGACCGCACGCTCGAGGGCCTGACCCGGGGCGCAGGCCGTGCTGGTGCCGGGCACGCCCGAGCGGCGGTCGCGGGCGAGCCAGGTGACGGTGACACGACCCGGCGAGGCGAGCGGCACGACGTCGTCGACGCTGTCGACCTCGACGAACACCTGACCCCGGGCGCAGATCGGCAGGACCGAGAGCATCTCTCGCAGGACGGGGATCGACGTCGCGTCTGCGGCGAAGAGGACGCGCAGGGCGTCGTGCGGCAGGGGCGGGTTCTGGTCTACGAGGAGCATGTCCTCTTCAATATAGGTAAGGCTTGCCTCATCCGCCACACGGGTCTCTCGATTGACAGCGACCTCGCTGCCGTGATGGTAGGTTCTGACGGGTTCGGGAGTCCGTCAGCGACGCCCGGCACAAGGGGCCGTACCGTGTCCGACAGCAACACGGTGGCGGATCGCGTGGACCGGTTCAGCAGCGACCGGGACTCCCCCGCCGAACGACCGGGTGGCTCCCCCGCGCCCCCGGTCCCTCGTCGCCGTGGACGATCCGCCACGGCCATCCCCGGAAGGCCCCACCAGGTGCGCACCCTCCCCCTCTCCGCCGCCGTCGCCGCGCTGTTGCTCGTCGCGACGGGCTGCTCGTCCACGTCGTCCCCCGACGGGTCGGGCACCCCCGACCCCGACGCGACCGTCACGGTCGGTCTCGTGCTCGAGCCGAGCGACCTCGACATCCGCAGCACGGCGGGCATCGCGCTCGACCAGGTGCTGATCGACAACGTGTACCAGGGTCTCGTCGGTCGCACGCAGGACAACGAGATCCGCGACGTGCTGGCCGCGAACCACACGGTCAGCGACGACGGCCTCGTCTACACGTTCACGCTGCACGACGGCGTGACCTTCCACGACGGCGCCGCCATGACGGCCGACGACGTCGTCTGGTCGCTGTCGCAGGTCAAGGACGACGCCTCGCTCGCCAACCACGCCGACCTCGCCGCCGTCTCGACCGTCACGGCGCCCGCCGCCGACACCGTCGTGCTCACGCTCTCGCGACCCGATTCGTCTCTGCTGTTCAACCTCACGGGGCGAGCCGGTCTCGTGCTGCAGCAGTCGGCGACGAACGACCTCTCGACCACGGCGAACGGTACCGGGCCCTTCGAACTGACGAGCTGGCGGCAGGGCGACAACCTGCAGCTCGGGCGCTTCGACGACTACTGGGGCACCCCGGCGAAGGTCGCGGGCGTCACCTTCCGCTACGTGACCGACCCGTCCGCCGCGATCAACGCCTCGATCTCGGGCGACGTCGACGTGCAGACCGCGGTCGACGCGACCCTGTCGAGCCAGCTCGACGGCGTCGACGGCATCACGGTCGAGAAGGGCAAGACGACCGACAAGTACACCCTCGCGTTCAACAACGCCGTCGCGCCGTTCACCGACGCGAAGGTCCGCGAGGCCGTGCGGCTCGCGATCGACAACGACGCGCTGATCACCGCCGTCGGCGGGTCGGCCGTCGACCAGGGCGGCCCGATCCCCGAGCTCGACCCCGGCTACGAGGACCTCACGAGCGTCGACGCCTACGACCCCGACGAGGCGAGGACCCTGCTCGCCGAGGCCGGCCACGACGGTGACCTGTCACTGACCCTCGAGTACCCCAACGTCTACCCGGCCGCGATCGGCGACGTGCTGACCACGCAACTCAAGGCCGTCGGCGTCACCGTGACGGTGCAGCAGGTCGACTTCAGCACCTGGCTCGACGACGTCTACGTGGACAAGGACTTCGAGCTCAGCATGGTGAACCACGCCGAGACCCACGACTTCGCGAACTGGGCGAACCCGGACTACTACTGGGGCTACGACAGCGCACCCGTCCAGCAGCTCTACGCCGAGTCGATCGCCGCGACCGACCCGCAGGTCGCCGACGAGAAGCTCGCCGAGGCCGCGAGGATCGTCTCGGACGACGCCCCTGCCGAGTGGCTCTACACGGCCACCACGCTGACGGCGATCCACGACGGCGTCACCGGGTTCCCGACGAGTTCGACCACGACCCGCCTCGACCTGGCCGACCTGGCCACGGCGGAGTGACCCGCTTCGTCATCGGACGCCTGCTCCTCTTCGTCGGGGGGCTGGCCGTCGCGAGCGTGCTGATCTTCGCGACGCTGCGGTTGCTGCCGGGCGACGTCGCCCAGGCGATCGCGGGGACGACCGGCTCGCCCGAACAGGTCGCCGCCCTCCGTCAGCAGCTCGGTCTCGACCGGCCCGTCGTGGTGCAGTACCTCGACTGGGCCGGCGGGCTGCTGCGCCTCGACCTCGGCGAGTCGCTCGTCACGGGGACGCCGGTGATCGACGAGGTCCTCGACAAGCTGGCCGTCACCCTCCCGCTCGCCGGCCTCTCGCTGGTCTTCGGGTTGCTGATCGGCATCCCGCTCGGCGTGACGAGCGCGCTCCGCCGCGGCCGCGCCTCCGGTGTCGTCCTCGGCACGGGCGCCCAGCTGTTGGCCGCCGTCCCGGTCGTCTGGGCGGGCATGCTGCTGATCGGCGTCTTCGCCGTGACCCTGCGGCTGCTGCCGACGCAGGGGTTCCCGGTCGACGGCTGGAGCGAACCCGGGCGGGCGCTGCGCTCGCTCGTCCTGCCCGCGCTCACCATCGGGATCGTCGAGGGGGCCGTGCTGCTGCGCTTCACGCGCTCGGCGGCGCTCGGCGCCCTCGACCAGGACTACGTGCGAACGGCCGCCGCCAACGGCATGACCCGGTCACGTGCCCTCGTGCGGCACGGACTGCCGAACGTCATGCTCAGCGTGGTGTCGATCCTCGGGCTGCAGGTGGCCGGCCTGATCGTGTCCGCCGTCGTGATCGAGCAGTTGTTCACGCTGCCGGGGCTCGGCCGCATGCTGGTGACCGACGTCGGTCGCCGCGACCTGACCAAGGTGCAGGGTGAACTGATGACGCTGACCACGCTGGTGCTGTTCATCGGCCTCGTGATCGACGTCGTGCACCGACGACTCGACCCGCGCCTGCGCGAGGGCGACCGATGAGGCGCGGCGCGTTCGTCCGCGAGCTGCTGCGTCGCCCGCAGGGCCTGTTCGGCGTCGGATGGCTCGCCCTCGTCGTCCTGTCGGCCCTGGTCAGCCTGTTCTGGACCCCGCTCGACCCCTTCGAGACCGACCCCTACTCGGCGTGGCTGACCCCCTCGCTGGCGCACCCGTTCGGCACCGACTCGGTCGGCCGTGACATCTTCAGCTACGTCTTCGCCGCCACCGGCACCACCGTCGTGGTCGCCGTCGCCTCGGGGGTGGTCGCCACCGTCGTCGGCGTGGGCCTCGCGGCCCTCGGGTCGTTGACGTCCCGCTGGGTGCGCGAGTCGGTCGCCGTGCTGATCGACGTGCTCGTGGCGTTCCCCACGCTCTTGATCGCCATGGCCCTCGCGGCGGCGTTCGGCGGGTCGCTCACCGTGGTGGTCGTCGCGGTCGGGATCGGCTACGGCGTGACGATCGCCCGGGTCAGCCGATCCGAGATCCGGCAGGTCGCGCGGACCGACTACGTGCTCGCCGCCCGGGCGAACGGACTCGGCACGGGGGCCGTGCTGCGACGTCATCTGCTGCCTAACGTCGCGCCCGTCTTCGTCGTCCAGCTCTCGCTGTCGATGGCCACGAGCGTGCTCGCCGAGGCAGGCCTGTCGTTCCTCGGCTACGGTGCCCCGGCCAACACCGCCTCGTGGGGCCGTCTGCTGAGCGACCTGCAGAAGTTCATCGGCGTGCACCCCGGCTCGGTCGTCTGGCCGGGGCTGGCCATCACGCTGACCGTCCTGGCGCTCAACCTGCTGGGCGACGCCGTGCGCGACGCGTCCGACCCGCGGCTGCGGTCGCGTCGAGGCGGCCGGGGCAGACCCGCCGACGGGTCGACGCCGCCGCCCGCCGCTCCCCCGCGCCCTGTCGCCCCGGGGGTCGTCTCGTGAGCCTCGTGATCGACGACCTGACCGTGACCATCGGCGACCGCCGCGTCGTCGACGGCCTCTCGCTCGACGTGCCCGACGGTGCGCGGGTCGGGCTGATCGGCGAGTCCGGCTCGGGCAAGTCGCTCACGACGCTGGCCGTCCTCGGCCTGCTGCCCGACGGCGCCCGCGCCACGGGCAGCATCCGGCTGGACGGACGCGAGCTGCTCGGGGCGTCCGAGCGCGACCTGGCCGGGCTGCGCGGCCGTGTCGTCGGCACGGTCTTCCAGGACCCCCGCACCGCCCTCGACCCCGTCGTCACCGTCGGGCGGCAGATCGCCGAGCCCCTCCGCCTGCACGGCCGCGTCGGTCGCCGGGATGCCCGCGCCCGGGCCGTGGCGGCCGCCGCCGAGGTCGGCCTACCCGACCCCGAGACCGTCGTCGACCTGTACCCGCACCAGCTCTCGGGCGGCCAACGACAGCGGGTCGGCATCGCGATGGCCCTGATCAACCGCCCGGGCCTCGTGCTCGCGGACGAGCCCACCACGGCGCTCGACGTCACGACGCAGGCCGAGGTGCTCGCGCTCTTCCAACGCCTCGTCGACGAGCAGCGCACGTCACTGCTCTTCGTCACGCACGACCTCGCCGTGCTCTCGCGCATCACCGACCACGCCGCGGTGCTCTCGCGCGGCCGCGTCGTCGAGCGCGGCCCCGTCGAGCGACTGCTCCACCGCCCCGAGCACGAGGTCACCCGGGGACTCGTCGAGGCCACGCGGGCGACGACCTGGAGGGCCTCGTGAGCGACACGACCACCGCACCCGCGCCTCCTCTGCTGATCGCCCGGGGCCTCACCCGCACGTTCACGCTGCCGCGCCGGTCGCCGTTCCAGCCGGGCCCGGTGCGTCACGCGCTGGTCGACGCCGACCTCGAGGTCGCGGCCGGCGAGAGCGTCGCCCTCATCGGCGAGTCGGGCTCGGGCAAGTCCACGCTCGTGCGCCTGCTGCTCGCCCTCGACCGCGCGACCTCGGGCACGGTGACCTTCGACGGCCGGACGGTCGCGCCCGACCGCGCCTCACGCCTGCGCTGGCTGCGTCGGCAGTCCGGGATCGTCCTGCAGGACCCCTACAGCTCGCTCGACCCCCGCATGCGCGTCGGCGACACGGTGGCCGAACCCCTGCGCGCCCTCGGCGTCGAGGGCGACCACGACCGCCTGGTGGCCGAGATGCTCGAACGCGTCGGGCTCGCCGCCGAGGACGCGGCGTCGTGGCCGCACGAGTTCAGCGGAGGACAGCGACAGCGCATCGCCCTGGCCCGGGCCCTCGTGCACCGGCCGCGGTTGCTGATCGGCGACGAACCGATGAGCGCGCTCGACGTCACCGTCCGGGCCCAGATCCTCGAGCTGCTGCGCGAGCTGCGCGACGAACGGGGGTTGGCGCTTCTGCTCGTGTCGCACGACATCGGGCTCGTGCAGCACCTCGCCGACCGGGTCGCGGTGCTGCGCGACGGACGCATCGTCGAGCAGGGGGTCACCGACGACGTGTTGCGCCGGCCGCAGCACCCCTACACGCGCACGCTCGTCGAGTCGGTCCCGACTCTCGACTGACGCGGGGCACCCGGGCCGGGCTCACCACATCGACGGGTGCCGGCGCTGCCACCGCAGCCGACGCTCGAGCTGCGCGCCGATCGCGAGCAGGACGTCCTCGCGGCCCGGCCGTCCGATCAGCTGCACGCCCGCCGGCAGCCCGTCGACCTCGCCCACGGGCAAGCTGATCGCGGGCAGCCCGGCCACGTTGACGAACGACGTGAACGGCGAGTACAGGCACTGCTGCTCGAAGTTGCGCTCGGCGTCCTCGGCGTCGTACCAGCCGATCGGCCGCGGCAACATGGCGAGAGTCGGTGTCAGGACGGCGTCGAAGGCCGAGAACCGCTCGATCACGTCGCGCTCGAACGCCGCCAGCCCGACGAGTGCCGTCGACAGCTCGCGTGCCGTCACGCGTCGGCCCTGCTCGACCAACCACCGGGTGATCGGCTCGAGCAGCGCCAGCTCGGCCTCGGTCTCGGCGGGGATGCCCGCCGCCCCCGCCTGCCAGATCGTGCGGAAGAGCGCCGGGTAGTCCGACGGAGGCAGGCTGGTCTCGTCGATCCCGTGCCCCGTCGTCGCGAGCAGGTCGGCGGTCTCGCCGAGGACGCCCAGGAGGCGCGGGTCGACCCGGACGTCGAACGCGTCGTCCCACGGGCTGGTCGTCATCACGGCGATCTGGAAGCGTCCCTCGCCCCGTACGGCGGTGCCGAGGTACGCCCCGTCGGGTGACGGCGGAGCCGAGAGCGCCTGGTGGTGGCGCGGTGGACGACCGTCGGGCGACACCATCGCGTCGAGCAGCAAGGCGGCGTCGGCGACCGACCGGGCCAGCGCACCACCGACGGGAAGGCCCGCGAGGCTGGTCAACCCCGACTGCGCCGGCACCCGGCCCCGCGAGGGTTTGAGGCCGACCAGGCCGGTGGCGGCGGCCGGGATGCGGATGCTGCCTCCGCCGTCCGACCCGGGGGCGAAGGGCAGCAGCCCCGCGGCGACGGCGGCCGCGGCCCCGCCGCTCGACCCGCCCGCGCCCGTCCCGGGTGACCACGGGTTGCGCGTCGGCGGACCGACGAGCGTCTCGGTGTACGCGGTCAGCCCGAACTCGGGCGTCGCCGTCTTACCCACGCTGATCGCACCGGCCTCGTCGAGCACCTCGGTGATCTCGGACGACGTCTCGGGCACCCGTCCCCGGCTGAGGCGCGACCCGGACCAGGTCGGCACACCGGCCCGGTCGCTGAGGTCCTTGTCGGCCAGCGGCAGCCCCCAGAGCGGCGCGACCGAGGGGCCGGCGGCGGCCAGGGCGTCGGCCCGCGTGCGGGCGGCGTCGTCGGTCACCGTGACGAACGCACCGAGGTCGCCGTCGAGACGGGCGATGCGCTCGAGGTAGTGGGTGGTCAGCTCGCGGGGCGAGACCTCGCCGCGGCGCAGCCAGTCCCACTGCTCGTGGGCGCTCAGGTGATGGAGTTCGAACACCCGTCGAGCCTAGGCCGCAGGCCAGGCCACGGGCTGCCTTTTCTGGTACATTTGTCCCATTCGTGCTCCCTCGGCCGCAGGTCGCCGCCGGGACCGTCGCACGTCTCGACAGGACACCGTCATGGGTTACCTCTTCCTCGCACTCGCCATCGTCGGCGAGGTCTTCGCCACGAGCTTCCTCAAGGTCACCAGCGGCCCCGACGCCAAGTGGTGGCAGTACGCGGCGGTCGTGGTCGGCTACGTCTTCGCCTTCGCGATGCTCTCGCAGTCGCTGACCAAGGGCGTGCCGCTCGGCATCGCCTACGCGATCTGGGCCGGCGTCGGCGTCGTGCTGGTCGCCCTCATCAGCTGGATCTTCTTCAAGGAGCCGTTGACCCTCGTCCAGCTCGGCGGCATCGTCCTCGTGATCGGCGGAGTCACGATGCTCGAGCTCGGCGGCCGCCACCAGGTCACGGCCTGACCCCGGTGAGCGACACGACGTCGGGTGACGACCCGGCCCCCGAACCCGGCGGGTCGACCCTCGGCCCCGGCGGATCCACCGTGGGCCCCGGCGGCCAGGCCCTCACCCCCAAGGGCGAGACCAGGAGGCGCGCGCTGCTCGACGGCGTCCTGGCCGTCCTCGAGGCGGGCGGCCCCTCGGCCGTGACGCACCGGGCCGTCGCCCGTGCGGCCGGCGTCCCGGTCTCGGCGGCCACGTACTACTTCGCCGGCCGGGACGACCTGCTGCGTGCGGCGCTCCGCCACGCGACCATCGACTGGGTGCGCTCGTTCGACCGACTCGAGCGCGCCTCCTTGCGTGACCTCGCCGAGACGCTCGTCCGGTACGCGATCACCGAGCGCGGGTCGGCCCGGGCGCAGTACGAACTGCTCTTCACCGCCATGCGGGACCCGTCGCTGCGCGAGGACGCCGAGCTCTGGTACTCGTCGCTCGAGCACGTGCTGGCACGGGCCGGCGTGCCGGGCGAGCGGCTCGACGTCGTCGCCCTGGCCGTCGACGGCTTGATCGTCCGCATGCTCTGGCGTGGCGAGCCGTGTACCGTCGCGGCGACCGAACGGATGCTGCACGAGATCGTCGGCCCGCTGCCCTGAGCCTCAGCCGCGGCGGCGCTTCTTGAGCGACTTCTGCATCGTGACCGTGCCGAGCCACCGTCCGAACTTGAAGCCGACCCGCCCCATGCGGCCGACCTCGGTGAAGCCGAGCCGCTCGTGCAGGCCGATCGACGCCTCGGCGTTCTTGTCGGCGATGACGGCGATCATCTCGCGGATGCCCGCGTCACGACAGGCCTCGACGAGCGCCTCGAGCAGGGCGCGGCCGAGGCCCTTGCCCGTCGACGCGGCCCGCAGGTAGATCGAGCTCTCGACGGTGTATCGATACGCCGCCTTGCCGCCCCACGGGGTCGCGACCGCGTAGCCGAGGGCCTCACCGGACGGGTTCACCGCCACCAGGAAGGGCATGCCGAGAGTGGTGACGAAGGCGAGCTTGCGGCGCCACTCGGCGAGGGTCATGGCGTCCTCGTCGAAGGTGACGGACGAGTTCGCGACGTAGTGGTTGTAGATCTCACGCACGTAGGGCAGGTCGGCGGCCGTCGCGGGGCGGATCTCGAACGTGAACGCGGGCTCGACCGAAGCCGGGGGCCGCAGGGCCCGGGGCAGTCGCCGTCGGGGCTGGTATTCCTCTTCGAGCACGACCCCACTCTGTCACGCCGGTGCGGGCCCGGCTCAGGCCGCGGGCGGGAGCGTCCAGTCGACGGGTTCGCCGCCCTGGGCGACCAGCAGCTCGTTCGCCCGGCTGAACGGCCGCGAACCGAAGAAACCGCGTGACGCCGACAAGGGGCTCGGGTGGGGTGACTCGATCGAGGGGACGTCGCCGAGCAGAGGCTTGAGTGCCGACGCGTCACGGCCCCAGAGGATGGCCACGAGAGGGCCTCCGCGTGCCGCCAGGACCTCGATCGCCCGCTGGGTGACCGGCTCCCAGCCTTTGCCGCGGTGCGACGCCGTCTCGCCCGGGCGCACCGTGAGCACCCGGTTGAGCAGCAGCACGCCGTTGCGTGACCACGAGGTGAGGTCGCCGTGCTCGACGACCGGCACGCCGAGGTCGTCGTGCAGTTCGCGGTAGACGTTGGCGAGGCTGCGCGGCACCGGGCGGACGTGGGGGTCGACGGCGAACGACAGTCCGATCGGGTGGCCGGGCGTCGGGTAGGGGTCCTGACCGACCACGAGGACGCGGACGTCGTCGAGCGGCTGCCGGAAGGCCCGCAGCACGTTCTCGCCCGCGGGCAGGTAACCGCGGCCCGCGCGCACCTCGGAGCGCAGGTACTCGCCCATGTCGGCGATGCGGTCGGCGACGGGCTCGAGCGCCGACGCCCACGACGGGTCGATCTGCTCGGAGAGCGGTCGACGGTGGTCGTGCGCCTCGTTTCGGGACTGCTCGCCGCCCTGGCCGGGGCCGGTCGCGTCGGTCACTCGACCCCGAGCGTGCCGACCGAGACGCCGACGATCTCGCCGTCGTCGTCGAGCTGCGGTTCGACGCGCCAGACGCTTCCCGTTCCCAGCACCGCGAGGGCGCCCTCGCCGACGACCAGGGCCGTGTTCTCGTCGATGGCGACGCCGCCCCGGACCAGCCCGGCCTCGGTGGCGGCGATGAGCCGGGTCAGGGTGCCCCACTGGGCGGCGTGCACGTCGATGGCGAGGTCGACCAGGCCGAGTCCGTCCGCCAGGGTCACCTCGTCGAGGTCTTCGGCGGCGTCCTCCGGGCAGACCGGCACGTCGCCGATCAGCCAGCCGCCGAGCAGGGCGCGGTCGGCGGCGATCATCGCCCCGGCCGAGAAACCGAGGTAGGGCAGCCCGTCGGCGACGAGCAGGCGCACCTGGTCGATCAGCGGCGCGACGGCGTCGAGGTAGGCCGGGGTGAGACCGCCCGCGACCAGCAACCCGTCGACGTCGCTGAGCACGCGGGTGTCGAACTCGTCCCCGGCGGTGACGATGGTGGTGAGCGCCTCGCAGCGCCCGCCGGCGGCGATCATGGCGGGGTAGCCGTCACGGAACTCTGCCGACGGCGACTCGTCGGCGACGACGATCAACACGGCGATGCGGGGCACGCTGCGGCCGACGGCGGCACCGCGCACGGCGGCCTCGGCCACGAAGAGGTCGTAGAGCTCGGTGTCGTCGGGGGACCAGCCGCCGCCCACGAGGTGGATGCTCACGCGCCGACCCCCGAGCCGACCTCGCGGGTCACCGGCGGCAGCGCGCTCCACGGGAAGGTGATCCACTGATCGGTGCGCTTCCAGACGAAGTCGGGCTCGAGCACCGTGCGAGGCTTGCTGTACAGGCAGACGGTGCGCACCTCGGCGGCGACCTCGGCGAGCAGGTCGCGCACGAGCACGAGGGTGCGGCCCGAGTCGGACACGTCGTCGACGACGAGCACCTTCTTGCCTTCGAGTGACGGTGCGTCGAGCGTCGGCGGCAGCAGCACGGGCTCGGGGAGCCGCTCGTCGACGCCCGTGTAGAACTCGACGTTGATCGAGCCGCACATCTTGGTGTCGAGCGCGTAGGCCACGGCCCCGGCGAGCACGAGCCCGCCCCGGGCGACGGCGACGATCACGTCGGGTGCGAACCCCGCCTGGACGACGTCCGAGGCCAGGTGGCGGGCGGCCTCACCGAACTCGAGCCAACCCAGCACCTCTCTCTCGGGAGCCTCGACCTCGGGTCGTGCGGGGGCGGCCTGGCTGTCGTCGGGTGGGGTGACCATGCCGACAACCGTAACGCGCGCAGGCCCCCACGCGTCACGCGGGGACCCAGGCACCCCCGGGAGGCGCGAAGACGGTGTCGACGCCGTCGGACCAGAGCAGCGAGTCGGGCTCGCGGTCGGTGACGCCCGGCAGGCCGCCGTCCGACACCAGCTCGTCGTCGAGGTCGACCAGCTCGGCCCGACGCAGCGACCAGGCGTCGTGGCGGTTCGGCCAGTACCGCGTGCGGCCGCCCCGGGCGACGTGCATGCCCCAGCGGGCGGTGAGGAACTCGGCGAGCGGGTCGCCGTCGACGACCTCGTCGGTCGGACGGACGGCCAGGCGCGACGACGGGTTCGCCCCCGGCCCGAGTCGAGTGCTGCGGTACGTCACGACCCCGTCGGCCCGGGTCTCGTGCATCGACGACCACCGGTACGGCAGTCCGAGCCCGACGTTGGCGGCCAGCACCGAGACGAGGCGCTGCGCCTCGAGGGTGCGGAACACCACGCCGCGACGCCCGAGGGCGTCGACCGAGTAGAGCCGCACGTTCGTCTCGAGGAAGTCACCGGCCCAAGGCACGGCGGGCAGTGGCCCGAAGGCGCTGCCGGTCAGCTTGAACGGGATGAGCCCGACCCACGTCGAGCCGTCGAACACGTCGGGCCGGGTACCGGGTGGCAGCAGCGGTGCGACACGGTCGGGCTCGACCCGCCAGTGCGCGAAGGCCAGCCCGCCCCAGTGCTGCCGGATGAACGCCGGGCGCAGCAACGGAGGCGCGGTGCGGGTCACCGGATCGGGCTCGGCCCCCGGTGTGGTCAGGTCCATGCCCGCCACGCTACGGACGCCGCCCCTGAACGGTCCACAGCTGGCCACGGGTGTCGCCGCCGGGACCGACGACGCGCCCCTTCCGGGCGGTCACGGTCACCGGCGGACGGTGGCCGAGCGCAGGGGTTCGAGCTGGTCGAGCGGCAGGCCGATGCGCGTCCCCCGCACCCGGCCGAGCAGGCGACCGGTCACGAGGGCGATCGCGGCGGCGGCCAGCACCGTCGTGCCCCGACGGCGACCGACGAACGACGACCACGCGCTCGAGGCCAGGCGAGCGAACGCGACGCCCCGGAGGGTGTCGCCGTCGCCATCCCCTCCGATCGAGCGGCGCAGTGCGACCTGGGCGACACCACGGTCGACGGCGGCGCCCACGACGGAACGTCGACGGGTCTCGCCGGGGTGTACGGTGCGCGAGACGCGGGCCAACGAGGCCGAGACGACCCGCGCCTCCGGCTCGTCCGCCGCCAGACGCAGGCACAACTCCACGAACTCGGCACCGCGGGGCACGCCCTCACGGGCGTCGAGGCCGCTGGCCAGGCCGCCGACCTGCAGCAGGTCCCACCGTCGGAAGGCCACGGTGGCACCCGCCACGTCGTCGAGCCCGACGAGGCCGTCGGGTCGCGAGCGGGGCGTGCAGTCGACGGCCCAGAGCAGGTCGTCCGGCAGGGCCGACGCGGCCGTGCCGGGCCAGGTCGGTTCGGTCCGACCGACGACGGCGATCACGTCGACCTGGTCGAACGGCGCGGCGAGGGCCCGGGCCCAGCCGGCGTGGGCGACGCAGTCCGCGGCGAGGAACGCCACGACGTCGCCACGCGCGGACTCGATCCCGGTGTCGCGGCTGCCGGCGAGCCCCGGTGTGCGCGTGTTGTCGACGACCACGAGGTCGTCGTACCGGTGGCGCAGGTGGTCGCGGAGTCGCGGCGCCCGATCGACGACGGCCACGACGTCGTGCACGTCCCCGTCGCGCAGGACGGAGTCGAGTGCGGCCGTCAGACCGTCGAACGGGGTGGAGCCGTCGGCGCAGACGACGACGCTGACGCGGGGGGCCGGGCGGTTCACGCGGTGCCTCCGCGGGGGGTGCGGCGGGTGGACGGGCGGAGAGCCGGCAGGGGCGGGCGGACGCGGAGGGTCACGGGGGTTCCTCGGGGTTCGTCGACGGTCGCCGTCACGCCGCGGGCGGGCGCGTTCGGGTGGCGACCCTCGTCGGAGGGTGCGTTCGGTGACGTCGTCGGGTGGGTGGCCCGGCGTCGTCGGCCACCGGTCGATTCGGGCGACCGCGGCAGAGGCTCGCCCCGGATTCGGGTTCGGGGCGTCCTGACGTCGACAACGCTACGCGGGGGTCGCTGGGAACACGAGACACGAGGGCCTCCCCCGTTCGAGGGGGCCTCGTCCGGGTGACGTCCGGGTGGGGCCCGACCCGTGCCGGTACGCATCGGGTGAGGCCCGCGATCCCGCGCGGTTCCGCGGCCCGTCGGGCCCGGGACCGCGGGAGGCGCGGGTGCCGTCCTTGCCGTCCGTCCGGTCGCCGATCGGGTCGCCCCAGGTCGGAACCACCCCCTGGTGACCCGCGCGACGCGTCGCGCGTCCGGCCGTGGCCCCGGCCCGTCACCCGGTCGGCACCCGCGCGGGCGCCGGTAGGGTCGGGACCGACCCACCAACACGAGAGGACGTCGACGAGTGCCCCACGGCCCCGGTACGCGCCGCCGCGCGGAACGCACCGCTCTCGAGCGCGCCGTCGACGAAGGGCTCCTGATCGTCCGGTCGGCCCTGGTCGTCGCCGTGACGAACCGGATCATCCGCCGGGCCCTGCAAGAGCACCTGCCGTTCGACGATGACGTCGCCACCCGGGCCGCCCGCGACGAGATCGACCGGTTGACCGACGAGCAGACCGCTGCCGCCGTCCGGGTGCGCCGGCTGCGCCGGATGACCGGGCGGTCGTACGGGCAGTCACGCCACCAGTTCGACTACCGCCCCGAGGACGTCGACGCGTTGAAGCTGCGCGAGGCCGCCTCGAAGGGCGTGGCCCGGGCACTGGCCGCCCGCCGGGACGACGACGACTTCGTGGCCGAGGTCGTGGCGGCCGCCCGCGCACGGGCGTGGGACGACGTCGGGCAGACCGTCGTCGATCGGCTCGGCTGGGCCGCCCGTCCCGACGACGACTACGACGACGGCCGTCACGAACGGCTGCGCGACCTCGTCGAGGGCGACCTCGCGGCGCTGCGCCGGGCCCGGTCGGATGCCGCCGACCCGGACGGCCCCCCGCGAGTCAGTCCTTCCTGACCTTCAGCTCGCCCTTGGCGACCTTGTAGGTGGCCGCCTGCGCCACGGGCTTGATGGTCACCAGGTCGAGGTTGACGTGGGCCGGCAGCTCGACGGAGTGCACGATCGACTCGGCGACGTCGTCGGCCGTCAGCGGCGACTCGACGTCACGGTACACGGCGTCCGCGCGGTCCCGGTCACCGCCGAAGCGCACGAGCGAGAACTCCTCGGTGTGCACCATTCCCGGCGCGATCTCGATCACCCGGATCGGCTCCCCCGCCAGCTCGAGCCGCAGCACGGCCACGAGGGCGTGCTCGGCGAACTTCGAGGCGTTGTAGCCGCCGCCGTTCTCGTACGCGACGTGGCCGGCGATCGAGGTGACCGTGACGATGTCGGCGCCCCGCGCCTCCTCGGCTCCGTGGCGCAGCGACGGCAGCAGGGCGGTGACCGCGCGCTTCGTGCCGAGCACGTTGACCTCGAACATGCGCTGCCAGTCGTCGATCGAGCCGTTCTCGACGCTGTCGAGTCCGAAGGCGCCGCCGGCGTTGTTGACGAGGGCGTGCAGCGGCCCGGTCGACTCGACGTGGGCCCGCAGGGCTGCCACGTCGTCGTCGCTGGTGAGGTCGGCCCGGAACCAGGTCGCCCCCGTCTCGTCGGCGAGCGCACGGAGGCGGTCCTCGCGCCGGGCGACCGCGAGCACCTCCCAGCCGCGCGAGCGGAACAGCCGTACCGTCGCCGCTCCGATACCCGAGCTGGCCCCCGTCACCACGACCCGTCCCACCATGTGCGCCTCCTGTCGTCTCGTTCGTCGTCGTCGCCCGTCGCGGACGCGCCCGGCCCACGCTAGCGGCCCCGTTACGCCCCGTGTCCGGCATCGTGGACGCCCGAGGACACGGTCCGTAGCGTGGCTGTCACCGCAGACCCCGCCGACCACCCCGGCCCACGCACCCCGATCGCAGGAGCAGACCATGACCGACGCCCAGCCCGACTGGAAGTTCGAGACGCAGCAGATCCACGCCGGGGCCCAGCCCGACCCCACGACGCACGCCCGCGCGACCCCGATCTACAAGACGACGTCGTACGTCTTCCGGGACGCGCAGCACGCGCAGGACCTGTTCGCCCTGGCCGAGAACGGCAACATCTACTCGCGCATCATGAACCCCACCCACGACGTCGTGGAGAAGCGCATCGCCGCGCTCGAGGGCGGGACGGGTGCCCTGCTCGTGTCGTCGGGTCAGGCCGCCTCGACCTTCGCGGTGCTGAACATCGCCGAGGCCGGCGACCACATCGTGTCGTCGTCGTCGATCTACGGCGGCACCTACAACCTGTTCAGGTACACGCTCGCGAAGCTCGGCATCGAGACGACCTTCGTCGAGAACCAGGACGACGCCGACGAGTGGCGCCGCGCCGTGCGCCCGAACACGAAGCTGTTCTTCGCCGAGACGATCGGCAACCCGAAGATCAACATCCTCGACCTCGAGAAGGTGTCCGGGGTGGCGCACGCCGAGGGCGTGCCGCTGATCGTCGACAACACCATCGCGACGCCCTACCTGATCCGACCGCTCGAGCACGGCGCCGACATCGTGGTGCACTCGGCGACGAAGTTCCTCGGCGGGCACGGCACGGTCATCGGCGGCTTCATCGTGGACGGCGGCACGTTCCCGTGGTCGGCCAACGCGGCTCGGTTCCCCGGGTTGACGCAGCCCGACCCCTCGTACCACGGGGCCGTCTACACCCAGGCGGTCGGCGACGCGCTGGCCTACGTCATCAAGGCCCGCGTGCAGCTGCTGCGCGACCTCGGCGCGTCGAACAGCCCCGACACCGCCTTCTCGTTGATCCAGGGCATCGAGACGCTCAGCCTGCGCATCGAACGACACGTCCAGAACGCGCAGGAGGTGGCCGAGTGGCTCGACGCCCGCGACGACGTCGCCGCGGTCTACTACGCGGGCCTGCCGACCAGCCCGTGGTACGCGGCGGCGAACAAGTACGCCCCCCGGGGCGTCGGGGCCGTCCTCTCGTTCGAGTTGAAGGGGGGTGTCGACGCCGGCCGCGCCCTCGTCGACCACCTGCGACTGTTCAGCCACCTCGCCAACATCGGCGACGTGCGCAGCCTCGTCATCCACCCCGCCTCGACGACGCACTCGCAGCTCACCCCCGAGCAGCAGTTGACGACCGGGGTCACCCCGGGACTCGTCCGGCTCTCGGTCGGCCTCGAGAACGTCGACGACCTCAAGGCCGACCTCGACGCGGGCTTCGCCGCGGCACGCGCCGTCACCCGGGAGGCGCTGCGCAGCAGCTAGGACGGCCGCGCGGGTCGCGCGGGTCGCGGCGGACCCGAGGAGGCGCGGTGCGCGTAACAAACGCACCGCGCCTCCTCGGCTCGTCCAGGATGGACGACACATGGACTGGCAGAGCACACCCGAGGACACCGTCCCGTCGAGCGTCGTCAGCGAGCGCACCCGGCTGGCGATGCTGGGGCGCCCGCCGGTCACCGGAGCCTGGCGTGACGGCGACGACCCCGGAGGGCGGTCGTTCGGGTCACTGGACGAGCTCGCGCTCGAGAGCGGTGTGGTGCTGCCCCGGGCGCGACTGGCGTTCGAGACCTGGGGCGAGCTCGACGCCGACCGGGGCAACGCCGTGCTGGTCTCGCACGCCCTGACCGGAGACAGCCACGTCGCCGGGCCGGCCGGGCCCGGCCACCCCACGGCCGGCTGGTGGAACGGCGTCGTCGGCCCGGGCCTCGCGATCGACACCGACCGCTGGTTCGTCGTCGCACCGAACGTGCTCGGGGGCTGCCAGGGCAGCACGGGCCCCTCGTCGTTCGCCCCCGACGCCGTCGAATGGGGCTCGAGGTTCCCGCACCTGACGATCCGCGACCAGGTCGCCGCCCAGGCCGCCCTCGCCGACCGCCTCGGCATCGACCGCTGGGCCGCGGTCGTCGGCGGCTCGATGGGGGGCATGCACGCCCTCGAGTGGGCGATCACGTACCCGTCGCGCGTCGCCCGCCTCGCCGTGCTGGCCGCGCCGCCGGTCGTGAGCGCCGACCAGATCGGCCTCAACACCGTGCAGTACGAGGCGATCCGCATGGATTCCGCCTTCGACGGAGGCGACTACTACGACGCGGTCGACGGCCCCTACCGCGGCCTCGCCCTCGCGCGCCGCATGGCCCTGCTGAACTACCGCTCCCCCGACGAGCTCAACGCCCGGTTCGGACGCAGCTGGCAGAGCGAGATCTCGCCGCTGGGCGGCCCGGGGCGGTTCCAGGTCGAGAGCTACCTCGACTTCCACGGCAACAAGTTCACCCGTCGTTTCGACGCGGGCAGCTACGTGACGTTGCTCGGGGCGATGAACTCGCACGACGTGGGACGCGACCGGGGCGGCGTCGCCGCGGCCCTGAACCGCATCACGGCTCCGACGCTCGTCCTCGGCGTCGACAGCGACCGGCTGTTCCCCGTGTCCGACCAGCGAGAGGTCGCACGACACCTGCGGCACGGCCTGGACGGTCATGACGTGGCCGTCGTCGAGAGCCCGTACGGACACGACGGATTCCTCATCGAGGCCGACGCGGTGGGCGCTCACCTGCGCCGCCTGCTCGACTGACCCCACTTCGGTGGACACCCCGGGGTACAGTTCCGCGCCGCGACCGGATCGTTACCCGTCGGATCGGCGTTTCCGACCCTGCATGACCCCCTGAGAGGGGGCTGGATGTGAAAACATGAGGGGTCGCCAGCCACCCGGCACGAGCGACGACCCCGTCGGAAGCCACTCACGAACCATGGACATCTTCGCCCAAGAGCGCGATCGTCTGCTCAGCAGCACGACCCGCACCCTGGGTCTCGCCTGCGCGGCGGTCTCGATCGTGGCTCTGGCGATCCCCGGCGTCACCGACCCCCTGCACCTGGCGGCGATCGCACCGCTCGCCGCGCTGCTCATCGTCTCGCTGCTCTTCGTCACCGGCCCCCGCGCCCGTGTCTGGGTGCCGGTCGGACTGGCCTCCGGCATCGCCGCGACCGTCGTCGCCCTGTTGCCCGCCGGCGGCCCCGACGACGGCCCGCTCGCGACGGCGATCATCCCTCTGGCCGGCGGCGCGACCGCCGCCTTCAGCCTGATGCTGTCGTCGAGTCGACCGCGACTCACCACGGCGATCGTGGCCTTCCTCGTCGAACTCACCCTCGTCGCCCTGGCGACCGGCTCGCCCTTCACCTTCCCCGTGGCGGCCGTCCTGCTCGGCTGGGTGTCCTGCTTCGTCACGGGCCTCTGGCTGGGACGCGCCGTCCCCCTGGCGGCACGTCGCATCTACAGCATCGGCAACGCCCACCGGGCCGAGCGCCAGGCCAGCGAGACCGAGGCCCAACGTCGTCAGGGTGCCCGGTTGCTGCACGACACCGTGCTGGCCACGCTCACCCTGCTGGCCCATTCGGGCTTCGGGGTCACGGCCCAGGCCCTGCAGGACCAGGCGGCCGAGGACGCGCGCCTGCTGCGCCACCTGCGCCTCGGCGGCACGCCCCAGCCACAGGCCTCGGGCGACTACAGCCTCGAGACCGTCGAGGAGTCCCCGCTCGGCCAGACCCTCGAGTCGGTCAAGCAGCGCTTCGGCCGTATGGGCCTCGAGGTGAGCTGGCACGGCACCGGGCAGGTGCTGTTGCCCACCCATGTCCTCGACGCCTTCCTGCTGGCCCTCGCCGAGTGCCTCGAGAACGTGCGACGTCACGCCGGCGTCACCGAGGCGCACGTCACGATCATCCACGACGACTCGATGGTCCGGGCGATGGTCACCGACGCAGGCGTCGGCTTCGACCTCGCCGGCATCAGCGAAGAGCGTCTGGGCTTCAAGGAGTCCGTCGTCGGACGGCTGCACGAGGTCGGCGGCAGCGCGCGCCTGTTCTCGTCCCCCGGCTCGGGCACGACCGTCGTCCTGGAGGCACCACGATGAGCATCGACGAGAACACGCTCGGCGTCGTCCGCGGCCGCCGGGCCGCCCGCGGCCTGCCGATCAGCTCGACCGGCGCGCGCTCGCTCCGTCAGGCCCGGGCGGCCGGCGCGACGCTCGGCACCGGCTACCTCGGGGTCGGTGCGGCCGTGGTCGCCGCCCTCCAGGCCGTGTACGGCCTGACGTTCTTCCTCAGCCACCTGTCGGCGTATCCCGACGTCGCCCCCGCGCTGGTCGCGTGGCTGCTCTACATCGCGACCTTCATCGGCACGGCCGTCCTCGTGACCGTGCGCGGCGATCGGCTCACCACCGGCGTCTTCGCCGTCATCGGAGTCGTCCTCGCCGTCGTCGTCGCGCTCGACTTCGTCGCCATCTGGCCCCTGCACGACGTCGGCGCCTACGCCACGTCGAGCGTCGCCGTCGGCTTCGGTCTGCTGCCGATCGTCACCCTGCGGCCCGTCCGCGAGGTCGTGGTCGCCACCGCCCTGCTGTTCGTGGCCTTCGTCGTCATGGTGGCCGCGTCGACGCCCGTCACGAGCGACTCCGGGCCGCAGCAGATCTGCATCGTCGCCCTGGCCGTCCTGCCCAGCGCCATCGCCACCTTCGCCGTCCACCGGTTCCGACTCATGGTCCAGGTCGAGCTCGACCGGGTGCTCGTGCAGAGCAACGTCTCGCAACCCCGGTTCGCCGTGGGCATGCTCGCGAGCGACGAGCTCGCGCGTCTCGACCTCGCGGCCGAGAAGCTGCTCGACGGCGTGTCCAACGGCGACGTCCCGCTGCCCCTGTCCCCCAAGGTCGCCTCACAGGCGGCGTCGCTCGCCACCGAACTCCGGCTGCACCTGATCGAGGGCCGACGCGAGACCTGGCTGCACCACGCCGTCACCGAGTCCGAGTACCTCGGCCGGTCGGTCACGTTGGTCGACCCCTCGTCGTTGGCGGGCCTGCTCGCCCCTCCGCAGCGCGACGGACTGCTGCAGGGCGTCTGGCTGCTGCTCGGCGACTCGAAGAGCCGCGCCCCGGGCACGACGATCCAGCTGGCCCTCGGCCCCGTGACCGCCGCGTCCCAGTCGTTCGCCGGTCGCAGCGTGTGCGTCCCCGTGGTGATCTCCACGACGGGCATCCGCCGTAACCGCGTCACGCCCGCCACCTGGAACGCCCTGGAGCGCGCCGGCGAGTACGTCGTGTCGTCCCACGAGTCCAGCGTCAAGATCTCGGTCAACTGCATCGTCGACAACCCCGCCGAGGCCTGAGCCGACGAGACCCCCGCGTGGTCGGCCCCGACCATCGCCTCCGCCCGTAGCATGAACACCACTCCGCCCTGAAAGAAGGTCCCGACGTGACAGACCCCGACGACCGCATCCGCCTCGCCCTCGTAGACGACCACAAGATGCTGCTGGGCGCCCTCAGCGAATGGATCCGGGGTGCCGCGAGCGACATCTCGATGGTCGCCGCCGTCGCGTCCTGGCCCGAGCTGCTGACGCACCCCGAGTTCCCGGTCGACGTCGTGCTGCTCGACCTCGACCTGAAAGACAACATCCCGATCTCGCTCAAGATCAACACGCTCAAGACCACCGGAGTCAAGACCGTGCTGATGAGCACCTACTCCGAGCCGAACGTCGTGCGCGAAGCCCTCGCCGCCGGCGCCCTGGGCTACCTCGTCAAGAGCGAGGACGCCGAGATGATCGTCGAGGCGATCCGCTCGGCCGCCAAGGGCGAGTCGTACATCTCGGCCGAGCTCGACCTGGCCCTCAACGCCGCCGAGGTCGGCGGCGTGCCGAAGCTCAGCGCTCAAGAGCGCCGCGTCATGGCGCTCTACGGCGGCGGCGAGCCCGTCAAGGCCGTCGCCTACCAGCTCGGCATCAGCGAAGAGACGGCCAAGAGCTACCTCAAGCGCATCCGCGAGAAGTACCGCGTGGCCGGCTACGACGTGGGCACCAAGGTCGCTCTGCGGAAGCGCGCCATCCAGGACGGCATCCTGCTGCAGACCGACACCCCGGCACAGACCAGCTTCTGACCTGCGGCGCGACCCCGCGCGACGGCCCGGCCCCCTCGTGGGCCGGGCCGTCGCCGGTTCCGCACCCGCGCCTCCTGCTCCGGCCCTCCCCCGCCCCTGCCGCCTGCCTGCCTTCCTGCCTTGTGCACATCGCGACGAGTCACCGCCCGCCGCGCCCTGGCCCGCAGAGATGAGCGGTGTGTCGGACACTCTCTGTCGGGTTCGGCACGCCTGGGGGCCCGAGACGAGTCGGGTTCGGCACGCCCGACGGCACGAGATCGGGGTCGGCACGGCGCACGAGTCAGCGGTCACCCCGGGGCCGGCAGTCCGCACCCGAACGCGCAGAGCATCTGCATCCTCCTCTGCGAGAGGTCGTGCACGACCCCAGGAGGCGCGGGCGGCGCCCCGAGGACCGCCTACGCCGAGACGGACTCGCGTTCGTCGGCGGTGGCCCGGGCCGCCCCGCGTCGGTCGTCGACCCGCTGCATGCCGAAGCTGATCGTGGTGAGGACGACTCCGGCGAGGGCCAGCACGACGCCGACCCAGCCGGGTGCCGAGAAGCCGAGCCCGGCCGCGATGACCGCTCCACCGAGGTAGGCGCCGAAGCTGTTGCCGAGGTTCATGGCCGAGTGGTTCAGGGCGGCGCCGATGACCTGGCTCTCGCCCGCGACCTCCATCAGGCGCGACTGCACCGAGGGGCCGACGCTCGAGCCGACGAGGCCGACGAAGAACGTGCTGACGAAGATGCCGACGATCGAGCTCGAGGTGAGCGCGTAGGCCGAGAGCGCGGCGATGAGGCCGACGAAGCCGAGGTACATGGCGAGCTTGAGCGAGCGATCGGCCAACCAGCCGCCGAGCAGGTTGCCGATCGTCATGCCGACACCGACCGTGACGAGCACCCAGGGGACGACGCCCTCGGACACTCCCGCCCCCTCCGTGACGGCGTTGGCGATGTAGCTGTAGACCGCGAAGAACCCGCCGAAGCCGATGGCTCCGATGCCCATCACCAGCCACACCTGGGGCTGCCTGAAGGCTCGCAGCTCGCGCTTCATCGACGCGGACGCGTCGCCGTCCTGGTGCGGCACCGCGAGGGCGACCGCGGCGAAGGTCAGCGCGAAGATGAGGGCGACGGCGAGGTAGGCGACGCGCCAGCCGGCCTGCTGACCGAGCCAGGTGATCGTGGGCACGCCGATCACGTTGGCGATGGTCAGGCCGCTCAGCACGAGCGCGACGCCCTTGCCGCGGTTGCCCGGGCCCATGATCGAGGCGGCGACGATGGACGCGATGCCGAAGTAGGCGCCGTGAGGCAGGCCGGCGGCGAAGCGGGCGGCGAGCACCCAGCCGAAGGACGGCAGCAGGGCCGAGGCGATCGTGCCCACCGTGAAGGCCGCCAGCAGGGCGAGCAGCAGCTTCTTCTTCGGGAAGTGCGACGACATCGCGGCGATGGTCGGGGCGCCGACGACGACGCCGAGGGCGTAGGCGCTGATCAACCAGCCGGCCTGGGCGATGCCGGCGTCGGCCGACCGGGAGTACAGGTCGGGCAGCAGATCGCCGGCCATGTCGGGCAGCAGGCCCATGGCCACGAACTCGGTGGAACCGATGCCGAAGCCGCCCAGGGCGAGGGCGATCAGGGCGGCCGTGCGGCGACGGCGGGAGAGATGGGTCACGAGCGGGGCCTTCAGGATCGAGGGGGTGTCAGCGAGGGAGCCTGCCACGGCTCGCCGTCGAGCTGGGAGGTGCGATGCAGCGGTTCCGCCTCGGCGGAACGCGTCTGCGATGGCGGTCGTATCGATTCGATCGACGCCCTGATGACGAGTTTATGCCCCAGGGAGGCCCATCCGACAAGGGGGGTCGGCCCCTCGCGGGGTGAGCCTTGGAATTCGCCGCGATTTGCGTGAGAATCGATCAGCGCCAGATCGGCGCGACCACTCGCGTCGTCGACCGGACGGCATCCCCAGACATGAGGTCCTCATGCCCCGCATCCGCCCTGCCCTGACCGCCGCCGGCATCGTCGCCGCCTCGGCGATCGCCCTCGCCACCGTGACACCCGTCGGTGCCGCGAACGCGGCCTTCGACCCGGACGGCGCGCTCGTCGTCAACACGCGCGAGCAGATCGGCGACGAGGCCGGGGCCCGCCCGGCGTCGGGTTGGTACCTGGGCGACGGCAGCACGGGGACGATCTCGTTCGACGAGCGCGGGCTCGTGGCGCTCGGCACGGTCGTCGTCCTCCACGACCGCGATGCCCCGGCAACCGACCTGACGGCCCTCGTCGACGGTGCGTCCTTGCGGGGCGACGTCGCGGTCTCGTTCCAGCTGAGGCTCGACGAGAACGTCACGGGGTCGGGCACGGAGAGCACGATCCTGGCGCCCGTGGGCGACCCTTCGACGGTCGACCCCTCCTCCGCCGGCCTCTGGACCAGTTCGGAGCCCTTCGGCACCATCCCCGCCGGTGCCGCCCGGCCCCTGGCGGAGTTCCAGACCGAGGTCGCCGCCCTGGACGCGGCCGGCGACCGGTCGGCCGACGCCCGCATCACCGCGTACGGGTTCGAGGCCGGCACCGGCCTGACGGGCTACGTCCAGGCGATCGCGGTCGGGGGGCAGACGACGTACTTCACGCCGACACCGTCCGGCAGCCTCCGCCCGTCGACCCTGGCCCTGTCGGAGCTCCGGACGTCCGGCGTCGCCGTGTCCGCCGACGGGTTCTTCCCGGGCGAGACCGTCGAGGCGTCTCTCGCACCGACGGAATCGGACTCGGGGACGCCCACGACCGTCGTCACGTTCACCGCGGACGACGCGGGCTCCGTCACCGGCGACGTCGTCGCCGGCACCGCCACGCGCACCGGCGGGTACACGCTCGTGCTCGTCGGTGCGGAGTCGGGCATCAGCCTGGCGAGCACCGTCGCGGTCACGGCCGACATGGTGTCGCCCGCACCGACGACGCCGGTCGCGCCTCCGGCTCCGATCGCCACGCCGGTCCGAGCCGACGCGGCGTTCACGGGCTGAGGCGGCGGCACGGCTCCAGGTGACCAAGCACGACGCGACGCCGACCCGTCGCCGATCGACGTCCGTTCCCGTCGTGGCGTTCACGGCGATCGTCGCCGCCGTCCTGCTGGCAGGATGCTCCTCGACCGACGAGACCGCGCCCACGGCCACGACTCCGGCGGCGACCACCTCGCCCGAAGCGTCCCCGTCGCCGGCCCCGTCGACGGGCGGGTCGGGCGACGCGGGGACGCCCGTCCCGGCGTCGACGACGATCGCGACGGCCGACGTCGCCCGGATCTCGGTGTCGTCGACCCCGGGCGGCCCGACGACGACCGTCCTCGAGCCTCCCCGACCCAGCGGCACCCCGCTCGTCTTCCGTGTCGTCGAGCAGCGAGGCGATGACATCGAGGTCGACCTCGCCCAGAGGCCGAACGGCAGCACCGGGTGGGTCCGCGCGTCGGACGTGACGCTCAACTCGACGTCGTACGCCCTCGTCGTCTCGACCTCGTCCAACGAGCTCAGCCTCTTCGACGCGGGGGCACTGGTCGACACCTACCCCGCGGCGACGGGGACGGGCGGGACCCCCACCCCGCTGGGTGACTTCTACCTGACCGAGCTGCTCGCACCGACGAACGAAGGCTACGGTCCGTACGCCTACGGGCTCTCGGCGTTCTCGGACGTCCTCAACTCGTTCGGCGGCGGCCCGGGGCAGATCGGACTGCACGGCACGGACGACGCGGCGAGCGTCGGCCGGTCCGCGAGCCACGGCTGCATCCGTCTGCTGGACGCCGACATCACGACCCTGGCCGGGATGCTCCCCCTGGGGACGCCGATCCTGATCCGCTGAGGGTCGGGCCCGCGGTGCAGGCCCGCGGGGCGGGCCCGGGCGACGCGGTCGGCGGTGACCCGGCGCGGCGGTCGGCCCCGCGGTTCAGCCCCTCGTGACGGTCGCGTCGAGCGCCGCTTCGAGCCGCTCGACCTTGCCGCTCAACTCGCCGGTGCGCCCCGGCCGGATGTCGGCCTTGAGCACCAGCGACACGCGCGATCCGAAGGCACCGACGGCCTCGGTGGCGGCCTTGACGACGGCCATCACCTCGTCCCATTCGCCCTCGACCTCGGTGAACATCGACGAGGTGTGGTTGGGCAGCCCCGAGGCGCGCACCACCGCGACCGCGGCGGCCACGGCCGAATGGACCGAGTCGGCCTCGGAGCCGGCGGACGGCCCGCCCTCGGGGGCGGCACCACTGGGCGAGACGGAGAACGCGACGATCATGCGTCCATCCTCGCGTGTGCGGGGCGGACGCGCCAGAGCGTGACGACCGCCCACGCCAGCAGTCCGAGCTCGAGCACGGCCCGCACGGTGACCACGGCGACCAGGTCGGGTCGCGCGGCGAGCAGGGCGTCGTACTCGAACGGGTACACCACCTGCGTCAACCCCGCGACGACCACGGCCAACGCCGCCGGCACGACGAACCGCGGCCCTCCTGCCCGGGCGAGCACGACGCCGACGACGACGGGGACGGCCAGCCAGGCCACGAACTGCGGCGAGCCGACCTTGTTGGTCACGATGAGCGCGACGACGACGGCCAGCGACAACGGGCCCAGGAGGCGCGTGGCCGTCACCCCGCGACGCACCGCCCGCAGACCCAGCAGCACGACACCCAGCACGACCGCGGCCATCACGAGGCTCATGGCCTTCGCCGCGAAGCCGACCCCGTCGCCGGCGATCTGGTAGGTGAGGATCTCGCGGTCGTAGTAGACGAAGGTGCCGGGGACCCCCGCGGCGGCACGCCAGAGCCAGAGCACCGCCGCCGGCGACTCGACCTGCAGCCCCCGGCCGGCCTGCTGGCCCACGAAGCCGACGACGTTCCAGCCACTGCCGAGCACGAGCGAGATCGACACCACGACGGCGCTGGTCACCGCGGCGGCCACGACGACCTCGACCCGACGACGCACGGCGAGGACGGCGACCACCACGAGGGCGGCGGGCCAGACCTTGACCCAGGCCGCGATCGTGAGCAGGACGGACGCCAGCGTGGGTCGGGTGGAGACCAGCAGCAGACCCACCAGCGCGATCGCCACGGTGACCGCGTCGATGCGGCCGAGGGCGATCGGCCCGAGGGCGACGAGGAACGCCAGCCACCACCACGCGGCGACCACGGACCCGGCGCGTCGTCGGGCGACGAGCACTCCGAAGGCACCGGCGTTCAGCGACGACACGAGCACGAGCCACACCGCTCCGTAGCCCGGGTCACCCCCGAGCCGGGCGACGAGCATCGGCACCGCGGCGAGCAGGGGGTAGACCCACGGTCGGTCGACGCCCACCCAGTCGCCGCCCCCGACGCCCTGCTGCATCCACGTGCGGTAGACGACGTCCACGTCGCCCAGGGTGCGGTTGCCACCCACGAGGTTGAGCCGGACGAGCCAGGCGTGCACCAGCACGAAGGCGATGCCGAGGACGACCGGTGACGCGGCGAGCGACCTCGCCCGGTCGACCAGGCCGATGCGATCGTCGGCCACGGCAGGGGTGCGGGACGACCCCGCGTCGGGCACGGCCGGCGGCGCCCCGGGGTCGGCCGACGCGGGCGGGACGGAGGTCGGCATGCCCACAGGCTAGCCGCCGACCCCGACACCGGACGTCATGCGTCGGCCGACGTCGGCCGTCGCCGCTACGATCCCTCTCATGCGCAGACCCGCCTCCCTCCGACTCGTCGCGACCGCCGCCGCCCTCGTGCTGGCCGGGTCGCTCGCCGCCTGCTCGTCCGACGGGGGCTCGGGCGGCGACGGGTCGGCCGTCGGCCCCGTCACCGACGGCAAGATCACGGTCGCCACGGGCGAACCGGCCTACGGCCCGTGGGTCGAGGACGACGACCCGACGTCGGGCAAGGGCTACGAGGCCGCCGTGGCCTACGCCGTCGCCGAGAAGCTCGGCTACGGCGACTCCGACGTCGTCTGGGTGCGCACGACCTTCGACGAGGCCATCGCGCCCGGTCCCAAGACCTTCGACCTGAACCTGCAGCAGTTCTCGATCACCGACCAGCGAACGAAGGCCGTCGACTTCTCCCCCGCCTACTACGAGACCCGTCAGGCCGTCGTCACCCTGCCCGGCACGGCCGCGGCCGGCGCCACGTCGATCGCCGACCTGAAGGGCCTCGCGATCGGCGCCCAGAGCGGCACGACGAGCTTCACCGCCGCCGAGAACGCGATCGACCCCGACGACGGCGTCCAGGCGTACAACTCGAACGACGACGCCAAGGCGGCCCTCGAAGCCGGTCAGGTCGACGCGATCGTGCTCGACGTCCCCACCGCCACCTACTTCATCGAGGGCGGCGTCGTGCTCGGTCAGCTGCCCGCGGTCGACGGTGCCAGCGACCAGCTCGGCATCGTCCTGCCGCTCGGCAGCTCGTTGACCGCCGACGTCACGACGGCCGTCGACGACCTGACGGCCGACGGGACGCTCGCCGAGCTGCAGAAGCAGTGGCTGGCCGACTACGACGTGAAAGAGCTCTCGTAGCGCCTCGCACGGTCGCGGCCGACCCCGTGGTGGTCAGCGACCTCGAACTCGACCGTCGTGCCTTCCGTCGACGCCAGTCGACCCGGTCCGTCGTGATCGCCGCCGTCAGCACGGTCGCCTTCGCCGCGCTCGCCTGGTGGGCGGTCACCAGCACGCCCGGTTGGTCTCGCGTGCAGTTCAGCTTCTTCGACGGGGCGACCTTCGCCTCGGCCTGGCCGCGCGTGATCGAGGGCCTCTGGCTGAACGTCCGGGTGCTGCTGGTCGCCGCGGTCGGCGTGGCCGTCCTCAGCACCGTCCTGTCGGCGCTCCGTACCCTGCGGGGGCCGGTGTTCTTCCCGGTCCGGGCACTGGTGCGCGGCTACACCGACCTGTTCCGGGGCATGCCGCTGATCATCGTGCTCTACCTCGTCGGCTTCGGCGTGCCGGGGCTGGGCCTCGGCATCCCGCGTCTCCCCGCCGAGTTCTGGGGCACGATCGCGCTCGTCCTCACCTACTCCGCCTATGTGTCCGAGGTCATCCGCGCCGGCATCGACGCGGTGCACCCGTCGCAACGCCTCGCGGCCCGGTCGCTCGGCCTCGGTCACGCCAAGACCCTGCGACTCGTGGTCTTCCCTCAGGCGCTGCGCAAGGTGACGCCCGCTCTGATGAACGACTTCGTCTCGATGCAGAAGGACGTCGGCCTCATCTCCGTGCTCGGTGCCGTCGACGCGGTCCGCGCCGCCCAGATCGAGACCGCCACCGCGGCGAACTTCACGCCCTACGTGCTCGCCGGGCTGCTCTTCGTCCTGCTCGCCCTGCCGACGATCTGGCTCACCGACTGGCTGTCGGCGCGCCTCCGTCGTCGCGAACAGGCGGGCAGCGTCGTATGAGCACGCACACCCCCGACCCCACCCCAGGAGGCGCGGTGCCCGCCACCCCCGCCGTCACCGGCCCCGAGACGGTCGAGCCCCCCGCGACGGCTCGCCACCCCGAGATCGTGCTGCGCCTCGACGGGGTGCGCAAGTCGTTCGGCGACACGGTCGTGCTCGACGGCATCGACCTGGACGTCGCACGCGACGAGGTCGTGGCCCTGATCGGCGCCAGCGGCTCGGGCAAGTCGACGCTGCTGCGCACCGTGAACCTGCTCGAGCGGGTCGACGACGGCCGCATCGTGCTCGGCGACGACGACATCACCGATCCCCGCGTGCGCGTCGACGCCGTGCGGGCCCGCATCGGCGTCGTGTTCCAGCACTTCAACCTCTTCCCGCACCTGACCGTGCTCGACAACGTCGCCCTCGCCAGCCGTCACGTGTTGCGCCAGCCGAAGGCCGCCGCGAACGAGCGCGCCCTCGAGGTCCTGACGCGCGTGGGCCTCGGCGACAAGGCCGGCGCCTATCCCGACCGCCTCTCGGGCGGGCAGCAGCAGCGGGTCGCCATCGCCCGGGCCTTGGCCCCGCGCCCCGCCGTGCTGCTGCTCGACGAGATCACGAGCGCGCTCGACCCCGAGCTGGTGGGCGAGGTGCTCGACCTGGTCCGCACGCTCAAAGAGGTCGGCACGACGATCCTGATGGCGACGCACGAGATGGCCTTCGCCCGCGACGTCGCCGATCGGGTCGTCTTCCTCGACCGCGGCCGCATCGCCGAGCAGGGGCCGCCCGCCCAGCTCTTCACGGCGCCCCGTGAGGCCCGCACGCGCGAGTTCCTCACCCGCTTCACCGCGCCCTGACCCCCACCGTCTTCACCCGCGCCTCCCAGGCTCCTGCGAGGGTGACGCGTCACCATCGGGTCAGCCCCGTGGACTCGCCGCGCGTCACGCCGACCCCTCCGAAGGACGACCACCATGAAGAAGAAGACCACCATCGTGCTCGGCGTCGCCGCCGTCGTCGTCGTGTTGGGGGCCACCGCAGCCTTCGCCGGCCCCGTCATCTACCGCGACCTCGTCGTGGGCGAACCCGAGGCGGCGCCCACCGCCGCCCTCACCCCCGGAGCGAGCACCCTCGACCCCGACCAGCTGACCGGCGACTGGACCATCGGCGACGGCAGCACCGCCGGCTACCGCGTCGACGAGGTGCTCAACGGCACCGACGTCACCGTCGTGGGCAGCACCGACCAGGTGTCGGGCACCATCACGGTCGACGGCACGACCATCTCGGCCGCGACGATCGACGTCGACGTGGCCTCGATCGCGACCGACAGCGGCAACCGCGACGACTACTTCCGGGGCACCGCCATGCAGGTGAACCAGTACCCGACGGCCACCTTCACGCTGTCCCAGCCGATCGAGGCCGCGGTTCCGTCCGACGGCGAGGTGGCGAGCGTCGACGCGACCGGCGAACTGACCATGCACGGCGTCACGAAGACGGTGACCGTCCCGCTGCAGGCGGCGCTCTCGGGTGACGGCGTGCAGGTGAGCGGGTCGATCCCGGTGACCTTCTCGGACTACGGCGTCGAGGCGCCGAGCCTCGGCTTCGTCAAGGTCGAAGACGAGGGAACGGTCGAGTTCCTCGTGGCGGCGACCCCCGCCTCCTGACCCCCGCGCTCGTCGGCGGGCGTCGCACCACCGACTGGGCGTCGCACCACCGACTTCGGTGGTGCGACGCTCGGTTCGTGGGGCCGTGTCACACGGCCGGGCTCAGGCCGGGCTCAGCAGCTCGGCGATCGTGGCGGGCAGGGCGTCGATCAGGCCGAGCACGGTGACGGGCCCGCCGGCGCTGGCGCGGGACGCGGCGAGGCCGTGGACGACCGCGGCCGTCGCGGCCAACCGGGCCAGCGCCTCCTCGTCCTCGGCGACTTCGTCGGCGTGTGTCGCGACCAGCGCGCCCAGGACTCCCCCGAGGGCGTCACCCGCCCCCGCGGTCGCGAGCCACGACGGGGCACTGGCCGCGACGAGCCGCGTGCCGCCGGGCGAGGCGACGTACGTGCGGTGCCCTTTGACGAGCACGGTGCAGCCCCACTCCCCCGCGGCCCGTTCGGCGGCGCCGGCCGGATCGGCGGCGACGTCGTCGACCTCACGCCCCGAGGCCCGGGCCAGCTCGCGGAAGTGCGGTGTCAGGACGACGGGCCCGGTCGCCTGCTCGCGCAGCGCCAGCGCACCGGCGTCGAGCACGAGCGGCAGCCCCGAGGAGGCGCCGGTCGCGAACCCGTCGCGCGTCTCGTCGTCGAGGTGGTCGGGATCGACCCCCGAACCGAGCAACCACGCCTGCACGCGCCCCGGGCTCGTCACCGCCTCGGGCCGACGGTGCAGCACGAAGTCGGAGGCGCGGGCCGGGCCGAGGTAGCGCAGCATGCCGACCCCGGTGTGCAGTGCGGCCTCGACGCCGAGCACGGCGGCGCCCGGGTACGCGCTCGAGCCGGTCACGACACCGAGTACGCCGCGGCTGTACTTGTCGTCGTTCTCGGAGGGGACGGCGATCCAGTCGGAGGCGTCGGAGGGGGTCCAGTCGGCGAAGCGGGTGTCGATGGTCACGCCTCGACGGTAGTCGGGCCCGCCTGCACCGGGTCCGCCGATACGGTGGAGCGATGAGCATCTCCCTCCCCGGCCGCACCGTCGTCTTCGACTACGGCGAGGTGATCGCGCGCTTCCCCGACGAGGCCTCCCGCCGCCGCATCGAGCAGTTGGCCGGCGTCGACCCGGGCGTGCTCTGGCCCAGCTACGGCCGCCACCGGCACGCCCTCGACCGCGGCACGCTCGGCGCCGGCGGGTACTGGCGAGCCATCGAGGCGGACACCGGCGCCGTGTGGACCCGCACCCGGGTGCACGAACTCTGGGCCGCCGACTTCCCGTCGTGGTTCGTCCCCGAGCCCGGCACCCTCGACGTCATCTCGGATCTGGCCGACGGCGGCACGCGCCTGGCCGTCCTCTCGAACGCCGGCCTCGACTTCGCGTCGCCGTTTCGCCACTCGCCCCTCGGCGAGCTGTTCGAGCGCGTCTTCGTGAGCGCCGAGCTCGACGACCTCAAGCCGTCGGCCACGATCTTCGAGCACCTCCTGGCCGAACTCGGAACAACGGCCGCCGACACGGTGTTCATCGACAACAGGTCCGACAACGTCGAGGCCGCCCAGGAACTCGGCATCACCGGGCACCTGTTCACCGGCCCCGAGCCCCTCCGGCGCTTCGTCGAAGAGCTCGCGGCCCTCCCCACCGAAAGGCGCTGACCCCCCTCGTGACGAACGCAGCACAGACGGCACCCGCCCCCACGACCCCCTCCGACGCCCCCGTCGGCCTCTTCGACCCGATCACCCTCCGCGGGCAGGCCTTCCGCAACCGGCTCTGGGTCGCGCCCATGTGCCAGTACTCGGCCGAGCTCGAGGACGGCGTCCCCACCGACTGGCACCTCGTGCACCTGGGCTCGCTCGCCCGAGGAGGCGCGGGTGCGGTCATCGCCGAGGCCACGTCGGTCACGCCCGAGGGACGCATCTCGCCGCAAGACCTGGGACTCTGGAACGACGCCCAGGTCGAGGCGTTCCGCCCGATCACGGCCTTCATCCGCTCCCAGGGCTCGGTGCCGGGCGTACAGCTCGCGCACGCGGGCCGCAAGGCCTCGACTTTCCGCCCGTGGAGCGAGACGCAGGGCACCGTCCCCGCCGACGAGGGCGGCTGGACCACCGTCGCCCCTTCGGCCGTGGCCTTCGAGGGCTACGACGAGCCCGTCGCGCTGACCACCGAGGCGGTGGGGGGCCTCGTCGAGGCGTTCCGCGTCGCCGCGCGCCGCTCGATCGACGCAGGCTTCGAGCTGATCGAGCTGCACGCGGCCCACGGCTACCTGCTGCACCAGTTCCTCTCGCCGCTGAGCAACGAGCGCGACGACCGGTACGGCGGGCCGCTCGAGAACCGTGCGCGCTTCCTGCTCGAGGTCGTCGCGGCCGTCCGTGCCGAGGTCGGCGACGAGTACCCGCTGCTGGTCCGCTTCTCGGCGACCGACTGGGCCGACGGTGGCTGGAACGAGGACGACACCGCGACCGTCGCCGCCTGGGCGCGCGACGCCGGCGCCGACCTGTTCGACATCTCGACCGGCGGCCTCGTCGCCGGGGTGAGCATCCCGGTCGGCCTCGGCTACCAGGTGCGCTTCGCCGAGCACGTCCGCACGCAGGGCCGCGTCGAGACCGGGGCCGTCGGCCTCATCGTCGGAGCCGAGCAGGCGAACGAGGTCGTCGCGAGCGGCCGGGCCGACGTCGTCCTGATGGCCCGCGAGTTCTTGCGCGACCCACACTTCCCCCTGCGCGCCGCGGCCGAGCTCGGGGTCGAACTGGACTACACCCCACCGCAGTACCAGCGCGCGCCGTTCCGCGTGCGCTGAGTCGCCGGGGCCGTACCGGCCACGCACGACGCGACCCGCGCCTCCTCGCCCTCTCGGGGTCGGGAGGCGCGGGTCGTGTCGTCCGCGCGGGCTCGCTCAGCGACGCCTGGTCGCGTCCTGCACCTCGCCGATCAGCTCTTCGAGGATGTCCTCGAGGAACAGCACGCCTCGCGTGGCGCCGGACTCGTCGAAGGAGCGCGCGACGTGGACCCCACTGCGACGCATGGTCGCCAGGGCGTCCTCGAGCTCGGTGCCCTGGAAGATCGAGATCAGCTGACGGATGCGCTTCGGCGGCACCGGGTCGGCGAACTCGTCCTCGGCGAGGTCGATGACGTCCTTCAGGTGCAGGTACCCCGTGGGGTCTCCTGCGTCGTCGACCAGCACGTAGCGCGAGAAGCCGCGCTGGGCGACCGCGCGCTCGACGTCGTGCGGGGTCGCGTCCTCGGGCAGGGTGACGAGTTGGTCCATCGGGACGGCCGTCTGGGCGACGGTCTTCTCGGTGAACTCGAACGCGGCCCGCACCGTACCGGTGGCGTCGGTGATCATGCCCTCGCGTTGCGACTGGGCGACGATGGTGGCCACCTCGTCGACCGTGTAGGCGCTCGTCGCCTCGTCCTTCGGCTCGACCTTGAATGCCCGCAGCACGGCGTTGGCCGAATGGTTGAGGGCCAGCACGACCACGTGCAGCACGCGGGCGATGGCGACGAGCGGCGGGGCGAGCAGCAGTGCGGCGCGGTCCGGCAGCGAGAACGAGATGTTCTTCGGCACCATCTCGCCGAACACGACGTGCAGGAACGACACGAGCACCAGCGTGATGACGAAACCGACGACGCTGACCAGCTCGGGGCTGAGCCCCGTCCACCCGAGCGGCCCCTCGAGCAGGTGGTGGATCGACGGCTCGGACACGTTGAGGATCAGCAGCGAGCAGATCGTGATGCCGAGCTGGGTCGTCGCGAGCATCATCGTCGCGTGCTCCATGGCCCACAGCGTCGTCTTGGCGGCCCGACTGCCCGCCTCGGCCTTGGGCTCGATCTGCGACCGTCGCGCCGAGATGACGGCGAACTCGGCGGCCACAAAGAACGCGTTGCCGGCGAGCAGCACGACGAGCCAGACGATGCCCCACCAGTCGCTGCTCATCGGGTCACCTCTCGCGTGCGGACGGCGCGCCGGTCGTCCTCGACGCCCGTGCGCACCTTCTCGGGCAGCACCTTGGGGTCACGTCGGCCCGAGCGGTCGCGCCCGTCGCGCCCGTCCCGTCGGCCCGGCTCGATCGCCGTGGCCTCGGCCACCTCGTCGGGCGTGGGCGTGAAGCGGATGCGGTCGATGCGTCGGCCGTCGAGCCGTTCGACGCGGAAGACCCCGTCGTCGGTCTCGACCACGTCGCCGATCTTGGGCAGGCGTCCGAGCTCGCTCATCAACCAACCGCCGACCGTCTCGTAGGGGCCGTCCTCCGGCACCTTGACCGAGGCGCGCTCGAGCAGTTCGTCGGGGCGCAGCAGACCGGGGAAGGTCAACCAGTTGCGTGACCGCACCACGTCGACGCGGCTGCGGTCGTGCTCGTCGCTGACCTCGCCGACCAATTCTTCGATGAGGTCTTCGAGGGTCACGACGCCGGCGGTGCCGCCGTACTCGTCGACCACGACGGCCATCTGGTAGCCGCGACCACGGACCTCGCCCAGCAGGTTGTCGAGGGTCATCGTCTCGGGAACCCGGACGGCGTCGGTCAGCAGCGCCGAGACGGGCACGTCGGCCCGCTTCTCGCGCGGCACCGAGACGGCCTGCTTGACGTGCACGAGGCCCACGACGTCGTCGATCCCGTCGTCGGTCACCGGGAACCGCGAGTAGCCGGTGCGCCGAGCCAGCTCGAGGACGGTCTCGGCGGAGTCGCCGCGCGCGACGGTCGACAGGCGGGGTCGCGGCGTCATGACGTCGGAGGCGGTGTGGTCGCTGAAGACGAGCGTCCGGGCCAGCAGGGTCGCCGTGTCGCGGTCGAGGCTGCCCTCGGTCGCCGAACGACGGACGAGCGACGAGAGCTCTTCGGCCGTTCGAGCGCCCGACAGCTCTTCTTTCGGCTCGATGCCCATGGCACGCAACACGGCGTTGGCCGTGTTGTTGAGCAGGGCGACGGCGGGTTTGAACACCGTGGTGAACAGCACCTGGAACGGGATGACCAGCTTCGCCGTCTCGAGCGGCAACGCGAGCGCGAAGTTCTTGGGAACGAGCTCGCCGATGATCATCGACAGCAGGGTGGCGACGACGATCGAGACGATCGGCGCGCCGACCGCGACGACCCCCTCGGGCACCCCGACGGCGGTGAGCGGCGGCGAGAGGAGCCGCGAGATCGCGGGCTCCATCGTGTAGCCGGTCAGCAGGGTGGTCAACGTGATGCCGAGCTGGGCGCTCGACAGGTGGGTCGAGGTGATGCGCAGCGCACCGATGGTCGCCGCGAGCCCCTTCTCACCCCGGGACTGACGGGCCTCGAGGTCGGACCGGTCGAGGTTGACCAGCGAGAACTCGCTGGCCACGAAGAGGCCGGTGCCGACGGTGAGCAGCAGGCCGAACGCGAGCAGTATCCACTCGTTCACCGGGTGCCCTCACCCCGCTCGGAGGTGATGGGGCCCGTGGTCAGGAGGCGCGGCGTGCGATGGTGCGAGGGTGCGGTCGTCTGAGACGGAGGGTCATCCATAGACGGGAGATCTTACGGCACGTGCACGATTTCCGTCGTTCGTCCTCACGCGGCCTCACCAGCTGACGGGGAGCGCCTTGCCCTCTTCGTAACCGGCCGCCGACTGGACGCCGACGAGCGCGCGATCGGCGAACTCGGGGACGGAGGTCGCCCCGGCGTAGGTGAACGAGCTGCGGACGCCCGACGTGATCATGTCTAGGAGGTCTTCGAGGCCGGGTCGGAGCGGGTCGAGGTAGATCTTGGACGACGAGATGCCCTCGGCGAAGAGCGTCTTGCGGGCCAGCTCGTACGGGTCGAGGCGCTCGAAGCGACCGCGCACGGCCTTGGTCGAGGCCATGCCCCAGCTCTCTTTGTAGAGACCCCGCTCGTCGCTCGCCAGCTCACCCGGCGCCTCGATGGTGCCGGCGAACCACGAGCCGATCATCACCGACGACGCACCCGCCGCGAGGGCCAACGCCACGTCGCGCGGGTACCGCACGCCGCCGTCGGCCCAGACGTGCGCGCCGAGGGCGCGAGCCGTGGCGGCCGTCTCGAGCACGGCCGAGAACTGGGGGCGACCGACGGCGGTCATCATGCGCGTGGTGCACATGGCGCCCGGTCCGACGCCCACCTTGACGATCGACGCGCCGGCCGCCACGAGGTGCCGGACGGCCTCTTCGGTGACGACGTTGCCCGCGACGATCGGCAGGCCCAGGTCGAGGGAGGACACCGCCTGCACGGCCCGGATCATGCCGTCCTGGTCGCCGTGCGCCGTGTCGATCACGAGCACGTCGACACCCGCTGCGGCGAGCGCCCGGGCCTTGCCCGCGACGTCGCCGTTGATTCCGATGGCCGCGGCGACCCGCAGGCGACCGTCGGCGTCGACGGCGGGCTGATAGATCGTCGACCGCAAGGCGCTCTTGCGGCTCACCGTGCCGACGACCTGACCGTGCCGGAGCACGGGGGCGAAGTGGATGTCGGCCGCGACCATGCGGTCGAACGCGTCGCGTGGGCTGTCGACGTCGTCGGCGTCGAGCGAGGTCAGGGCCCCGTGCAGCAGGTCGCCGAGCACGGCGTCACGCGGGGCCGTGGCCAGACGCGAGGTGGCGATGCAGCCCAGGTAGGCACCCGTGCCGTCGTGCAGCACGATGCCGTGACCCTCGACCGCCGGGACGACGGAGAGCGCCTGCTCGACGGTCTGCGCCGCGTCGAGCGAGTACGGCGTGTCGTAGTCGACGGGCTGGGCCTTGACCCAGCGGATGGCCGCGTCGAGGTCTTGCAGGTGCATGTCCTGCGGCAGCACGCCGAGGCCGCCGCGCCGGGCCAGGGTCGCCGCGAGGCGCGGGCCCGTGACCGAGTTCATGTTGGCCGATACGATCGGGATCGTGGCTCCGGTGCCGTCGCCCGGGGCGAGGGACACGTCGAGCCTGCTGGTGATCGACGACCGGCTCGGGACGAGGAACACGTCGGAGTAGGTCAGATCGTGCGTGGGGGTCGTCTCGTAGAACCGCATGGGTCCACGGTAATCCCTGTGAGTCGTCCCGCCGAGGTCGAGCCGTTTGCGCTTAAGCTGGGCGAGGTGGGCGTCGCTGCCCACGCACTGATCAACAATCAACGGAGAGTGGGCGATCGGCTGTGTCAAGCCACGTGACCGGTACAACTGACGACGGCGCTGCGGCGGAGTTCGGGGCCAACGAGTGGCTCGTCGACGAGCTCTACGAGCAGTGGGTGGTCGACAAGAACTCGGTCGACGAATCGTGGTGGCCGATCCTCGAGGCCTACACGCCGCCCGAGGGCGGGTCCGCCCCCGTGTCGCCCGCCGCGCCGTCCGTCGAGACCGCACCTGCGCCTTCTGCGTCGTCGAGCGGTGACGCGCCCGCGGCCGAGGCCGCCGCGCCCGCCGCCGGGGCCGCAGGCCAGAAGGCCGCCGCGCGCACCACCTCGGTCGAACCGGCGGCGAAGCCGATCCCGGCCCAGGTGCCCGACAAGGCCAAGGCGAAGCCCGCGACGCCCGGCGAGCAGCCCACGCCCGAGGCCGAGAACGTCGTCTCGCCGCTGCGTGGCATGGCCAAGTCGCTCGCGACCAACATGGACGCCAGCCTCACGGTGCCCACCGCGACGAGCGTCCGCACGATCCCGGCGAAGCTGATGATCGACAACCGCATCGTCATCAACAACCACCTCAAGCGCGCACGCGGCGGCAAGGTGTCGTTCACGCACCTCATCGGCTGGGCCCTGGTGCAGGCGCTCAAAGAGTTCCCGAGCCAGAACGTCTACTACGACGAGGTCGACGGCAAGCCGTCGGTCGTCACGCCGGCTCACGTCAACCTCGGCCTCGCGATCGACATCCCGAAGCCCGACGGCACCCGCGCCCTGCTCGTGCCCGGCATCAAGAAGGCCGAAGAGATGCACTTCGGCGAGTTCCTTACCGCCTACGAGGACATCGTCAAGCGTGCTCGCGACAACAAGCTCGCGGCCGCCGACTTCCAGGGCAACACGATCTCGTTGACCAACCCGGGCGGCATCGGCACCGTGCACAGCGTGCCGCGCCTGATGAAGGGCGCGGGGGCCATCATCGGCGCCGGCGCGCTCGACTACCCGGCCGAGTTCCAGGGTTCGGCCTCGAAGACGCTCGTCGAACTGGGCATCGGCAAGACCATCACGCTGACCAGCACCTACGACCACCGTGTGATTCAGGGCGCGGGCTCCGGTGAGTTCCTCAAGAAGGTGCACGAACTGCTGATCGGGCAGCGCGGCTTCTACGAGGACATCTTCGCGGCGCTGCGCATCCCGTACGAGCCGATCCACTGGAACGCCGACATCAACGTCAACCTGGCCGAGCGCGTCAGCAAGACGGCCCGCGTCCAAGAGCTGATCAACAGCTACCGGGTCCGCGGCCACCTGATGGCCGACATCGACCCGCTCGAGTACCGCCAGCGCACGCACCCCGACCTGGCCATCGAGAGCCACGGGCTCACCTTCTGGGACCTCGACCGCGAGTTCGTCACCGGTGGCCTGGGTGGCCGGACGCACGCCCTGCTGCGCGACATCCTCGGCATCCTGCGCGACTCGTACTGCCGCACCATCGGCGTCGAGTACATGCACATCCAAGATCCCGCCCAGCGCACGTGGATTCAAGAGCACCTCGAGGTGCCGTACACGAAGCCCTCGCACGACGAGCAGATGCGCATCCTGGCCAAACTCAACGAGGCCGAGGCCTTCGAGACCTTCCTGCAGACGAAGTACGTCGGCCAGAAGCGCTTCAGCCTCGAAGGTGGCGAGTCCACCATCTCGCTGCTCGACACGGTCATGCAGCACGCCGCCCGCGAGGGTCTCGACGAGGTCGCGATCGGCATGGCCCACCGCGGCCGCCTCAACGTGCTGACGAACATCGCCGGCAAGACGTACGGCCAGATCTTCCGCGAGTTCGAGGGCACGCAAGACCCCAAGACCGTCCAGGGGTCGGGCGACGTCAAGTACCACCTCGGCACCGAGGGCGAGTTCACCAGTGCCGTCGGCGAGACCATCCCCGTGTACCTGGCCGCGAACCCGTCGCACCTCGAGGCCGGCGACGGCGTGCTCGAGGGCATCGTGCGCGCCAAGCAAGACAGGGGGACGGCCGGTGCGTTCAGCACCCTGCCCATCCTGATCCACGGCGACGCGGCCATGGCCGGGCAGGGCGTCGTGGTCGAGACGCTGCAGATGTCGCAGCTGCGCGGTTACCGCGTGGGCGGCACCATCCACGTCGTCATCAACAACCAGGTGGGCTTCACGACGCCGCCGTCCGAGTCGCGCACGTCGGTGTACTCGACCGACGTCGCCAAGACGATCCAGGCGCCGATCTTCCATGTGAACGGCGACGACCCCGAGGCCGTGGCCCGTGTCGCCGAGCTCGCGTTCTCGTACCGTCAGCAGTTCAAGCGCGATATCGTCATCGACCTCGTCTGCTATCGCCGACGCGGCCACAACGAGGGCGACGACCCCTCGATGACCCAGCCGCTGATGTACAACCTCATCGAGCAGAAGCGTTCGGTGCGCACCCTCTACACCGAGGCCCTCGTCGGCCGCGGCGACATCACGCAAGACGAGTACGACGGCGCCCACCGCGACTTCCAGGACCGTCTCGAGCGCGCCTTCGCCGAGACGCACGCCGCGCAGACCGGCTCGATCCCGGTCGTCACGAGCGACGACGGCGACGTCGCCGACCTCGAACGGCCCGCCGCCCAGCAGGACGACGCCCGGGGCGAGCCCGAGAGCACGGGCGTCTCGCTCGAGCTCGTGCACGACATCGGCGACGCCCACGACAACCCGCCGGCCGGGTTCTCGGTGCACCCGAAGCTTCAGCAGCTGCTCAAGAAGCGCGTCGACATGAGCCGCAACGGCGGCATCGACTGGGCCTTCGCCGAGCTGCTCGCCTTCGGCTCGCTGCTGACCGAGGGCACCCCCGTGCGCCTCGCGGGGCAGGACAGCCGGCGTGGCACCTTCGTGCAGCGACACTCGGTGCTGCACGACCGCGAGAACGGCCAGGAGTGGCTGCCGCTGCAGAACATCGCCGACGACCAGGCGAAGCTCTGGATCTACGACTCGCTGCTCAGCGAGTACGCGGCCATGGCCTTCGAGTACGGCTACTCGGTCGAACGGGCCGACGCGCTCGTGCTGTGGGAAGCCCAGTTCGGCGACTTCAGCAACGGTGCCCAGACCGTCATCGACGAGTTCATCTCGTCGGCCGAGCAGAAGTGGGGCCAGCGGTCCAGCGTCGTGCTGCTGCTGCCGCACGGCTACGAGGGCCAGGGCCCCGACCACTCGTCCGCCCGCATGGAGCGCTTCCTGCAGCTCTGCGCCGAGGACAACATGACGATCGCGCGGCCGTCGACGCCCGCGTCGTACTTCCACCTGCTGCGTCGTCAGGCCTACGCCCGCCCGCGTCGTCCGCTCGTGGTCTTTACCCCGAAGGCCATGCTGCGACTGCGTGGAGCGACCAGCGGGGTCGACGCGTTCACCACGGGTCGCTTCGAGCCGGTGCTCGACTGCACGCGGGTGACCGAGCCCGAGTCCACGAAGCGCGTCGTGCTGCACAGCGGCAAGATCCACTACGACCTCTCGACCGAGCTCGACAAGCGTGGCGTCCAGAACGACGTCGCTCTGGTCCGCCTCGAGCAGCTCTACCCGCTGCCGCTCGACGAGATCCGTCGCGTGCTCGACCGCTACCCGTCGGCCGAGCTGGTCTGGGCGCAAGAAGAGCCCGAGAACCAGGGAGCCTGGCCGTTCGTCGTGCTCGAGCTGCAGAAGCACCTCGACCGACAGATCCGTGTCGCCTCACGTCCCGCGTCGGCCTCGCCGGCCGCCGGGTCGAACAAGGCGAGCGCGGTGCAGCAAGCGGCCCTGATCGCCGAGGCGCTCGACCTGTAGACGCCCACCGCCCGGACGACCGTGGCCGCTCGTCCCCGCCTCGTCTCTCATCTCTCGTCTCCGTCTCCGTCGCCGACGTCGCGCGTCGGCAACTCAGGGCTCCTGTCGCCGCGCCGCCCGACCACCGCCCGATCCTCGACCGTTCTCCTGAGTCGCCGACACGCGCCCGACCACGCCCGCAGGCACGTTCGCTCCCGCGCCGACACTCCGAGCCGAACTCGGCCCGGGCCCTTGTTTCGGCCCTGCTGTCGGCAACTCAGGACTCCTGCACGCGCAGTACCCCTCAGACCGCCGCCCGACGACACCAGCCAGGAGTTGCCGACGTACGCCCCCGCGACACGCGCCCCGCGACCTGTGACCTGGGACGTCGGCGGCAGCGCAGGGGCGGTGGCTCGGAAGCATGTGCGCGTCCGGGCATGTTCACACGAAGCGCAACGGGAGTCCTGAGTCGACGACCGCGGGCGGCAGGTTCAGCCCACGGTGATGCCGCTGTCGCGGCGGCAGGAAACCGCGGCGGTCAGATCAGCTTCGAGTAGCGGACGCCGGCCTCGTGGTACCCGCGCTTGCGGTAGAAGCGGTTGGCCGAATCCGTGGCCGCGGCCGAGACCGCGTTGAGCACCCGCGCCCGGTGCCCCCGGGCCCAGGCTTCGAAGTGCCCGAGCAGGTACGAGCCGACGCCGTCACGTCGGGCTTCGGCGGACACGACGAGCAGCAACAGCTCGGCCGTCGGCGCGTCGTCGTTGTAGGCCCACACGACGTGACCGCCGGCCACCGCCGTGATGCGCCCCTCGTCACCGCGCACGACCCACGTCTCGTGCCCCGCGTCGGCCGTCAGCCGCGCCAGGCGGGTCGACAGCACGTCGGTGTCGAGCGTGTAGCCCAGCAGTCCGATCAACGACACGAGGTCGTCGAGGTCGCTGGTGGTCGGGATGCCGAGGGGCTGCACCGGTGCGGTCATGCCACGACGCTAGCGCAGGCGCTCGACGTGTGACGACCGGGTGCGCCTGGTGGCCGGGGCTAGCGGTGGGCGGACTGCAACTCGCGGAGCCGGGCCAGCACGGTGGCCCGCAGGTCTTCGGGTGCCGTCTCGCGGCAGGCGCGCTGGACCGCCTCGGTCAGCACGACGCCGACCTCGTGCTCGCCCGAGCAGTCGGAGCAGTTCGCCATGTGCTCGCGGATGTCGGCCGCGTCCTCGCGGCACAACTCGTTGTGCAGGTAGTCCTCGAGCTCTGCCTTGGCCTTGGTGCAACCGCAGTCGGTCATTTCTTTCCGCCCTTCGACGAGCCGGCGGGCACGGCGATGCCACGATCGCGTGCGTAGTCGGCGAGGAGTTCACGGAGCAGGCGACGGCCGCGGTGCAGGCGGCTCATCACGGTGCCCACGGGGGTCTTCATGATGTCGGCGATCTCTTGGTACGAGAAGCCTTCGACGTCGGCGAAGTACACGGCCATGCGGAAGTCCTCGGGGACCTTCTGCAGGGCGTCCTTCACGGCACTGTCGGGGAGGTGGTCGATCGCCTCGGCCTCGGCCGAGCGCGTCGAGCCGGAGGCGCGGGTCGCCGACTCGGCGCCGCCCATCTGCCAGTCCTCGAGTTCGTCGATCGTGCCCTGGTAGGGGTCGCGCTGCTTCTTGCGGTACGTGTTGATGAACGTGTTGGTCTGGATGCGGTACAGCCAGGCCTTCAGGTTGGTGCCCTGCTGGAACTGCGCGAACGCCGCGTACGCCTTGACGAACGTCTCTTGCACGAGGTCGCTGGCGTCGGCCGGGTTGCGCGTCATGCGCATGCCCGCGGCGTAGAGCTGGTCCATGAAGGGGAGCGCCTGCTCTTCGAACAGGGCGCGCTTCTCAGCGTCGGCGTCGACGGCCTCGAGGGCGGCGTCGACGTCGGCCTCGGTCGGTTCGACGGCGGCATCGGTCGGTGTGGGCTCGTGGCCCTCGGGGGTGCTCATCAGGGCCGATTCTAGTTCGGCGACGGTGATTTCCCTCGGTGCGAGTGCGACAGGCACAGGTCCTCCAGGTTCTTGCTGCATTACTGTGGTGAACCGATGCAGGTGTACAGGTATTCCGGGCCCGAGTTCTCCCCCTACGGCGACGGAAAGGTTCCCGAGGTCGACGAGGGTCGCTGGGTCGCGCCCACCGCCTCCGGGCCGCTGCGCGCCTCCACGTCCCTGCCCGGGTCGAAGTCGCTGACGAACCGCGAACTGGTGCTCTCGGCGCTGGCGTCGTCGTCGTCGACGTTGCGCCTGCCACTGCACTCCCGCGACACGGCGCTCATGATCGAGGCGCTCAAGGCGTTGGGCACGACGGTCGCCGAGTTCCCGTCCGACTCCCCCTTCGGGCCCGACCTGGTCGTCACGCCCGGCGAGCTGCAGGGCGGCGCCACGATCGACTGCGGCCTGGCCGGCACGGTCATGCGGTTCTTGCCCCCGGTCGCGGCGCTCGCGCTCGGACCGGTCACGTTCGACGGTGACGCCGGTGCCCGCAAGCGCCCGATGCGCACCACGATCGAGGCCCTCCGTGCTCTCGGCGTCGAGGTGAACGACGACGGCCGGGGCATGTTGCCGTTCAGCCTCTACGGCACCGGCGAGGTCGAGGGCGGCGCCGTCGAGATCGACGCCTCGGCCTCGAGCCAGTTCGTCTCGGGTCTGCTGCTCTCGGCGCCCCGCTTCGAGCGCGGCCTCACGCTGACGCACACCGGCGAACGCCTGCCGAGCCTGCCGCACATCGAGATGACGATCGACGCGCTCGCGCGGCGTGGGGTCGAGGTCGAGTCGCCCACCGCCGGCACCTGGGTCGTCCCGCCGACCGCGATCGCAGGGCGTGAGGTCGTCATCGAGCCCGACCTGTCGAACGCGGCGCCGTTCCTCGTGGCCGCCCTCGTCGCCGGGGGGACCGTCTCGATCGCGCACTGGCCGGCCGACACCACCCAGGTCGGAGCCGACCTGATCGACCTGCTGCCGCTCTGGGGGGCGACCGTCACGCTCGACGACGACACCCTCACCGTCGACGGCGGAGTCGGCCTCGTCGGCGGCGGCTCGCTGCCCGGCGTCGACGTCGACCTCTCGCGGGGCGGCGAACTCGCCCCCGCGCTGGTCGCCCTCGCCGCCCTCGCGTCGGGTCCCAGCACGATCACCGGCATCGGTCACCTGCGTGGTCACGAGACGGACCGGCTCGCGGCCCTCGCGGCCGAGATCAACGCCCTGGGAGGCGCGGTGACCGAGCTCGAGGACGGCCTGCGCATCGAGCCGTCCCCGTTGCACGCGGGCCAGTGGCGCACCTACGAGGACCACCGCATGGCGACCGCCGCGGCGATCATCGGCCTCGCGGTCGAGGGGGTCGAGCTCGACGACGTCCGCGTCGTGGCCAAGACGCTGCCGCAGTTCGTCGAGCTGTGGGACGAGATGCTCGGCCGGGCCGTCCACCAGAGCCCCGCCGACATCGACCTGCTCGGGTTCCTCTAGGCGCCGGGCCGACGACGATGAGCGGGGCACGGTCGACGATGGGCGGAACGCGATGAGCTGGTGGAGCGACGGCGACGACGCCGACGACGAGCGCGACTACGGCGAGTACGACGAGAGCTCGGTGCGGGTGCGCCCGAACCCCAAGGGCAACAAGCCGCGCACCAAGCAGCGGCCGGCCTACGCGAACGCCGAGGAGGGCGTCGTCTGGACGGTCGACCGTGGCCGCTACGGCGTCCTGATGGACGCGGGCACTCCCGACGAGCGTGAGATCACGACGGCCCGGGCGCGCGAACTCGGCAAGAAGAGCGTCGTGACCGGCGACCGGGTCGGCGTCGTCGGCGACACGAGCGGCTCCGAGGGGTCGCTCGCCCGGATCGTCAAGGTGCACGAGCGGTCCACCCTGTTGCGGCGCAGCGCCGACGACAGCGACGCCGTCGAGCGCGTCATCGTCGCCAACGCCGACCAGATGCTGATCGTCGTGGCCGCGGCCGACCCCGAGCCGCGCCCGCGCCTCGTCGACCGGTACATGGTCGCGGCGTTCGACGCGGGGGTCGAACCGATCCTCTGCATCACGAAGACCGACCTCGCCGACCCGGCGCCGTTCGCGGCGCACTTCTCGTGCTTCGACCTGCGCATCGTCACGACGACGTCGACCTCGTTCGACGAGGTCGCGCCCGGCGGGCAGGTCTCCCCCGCGCTCGACGAGCTGCGTGGTGTCCTCGACGGCCACGTCACGGTCACGGTCGGCCACTCGGGCGTCGGCAAGTCCACCCTCGTGAACGCGCTGACCGGGTCGCGACGCGAGGTGGGCGTGGTCAACGCCGTCACCGGGCGCGGGCGGCACACGTCGTCGTCGACGGTGTCGTTCAAGGTGCCGACGGGCGGCTGGATCGTCGACACCCCGGGTGTGCGGTCGTTCGGGCTCGGGCACGTCGACCCCGAGAACATCCTCAAGTCGTTCGCGGCGCACGCGATCCCGGCCGAGGGCGAACCGGTCGACGGCATCCCTCTGGCCGAGGCCCACGACTGGGAGATCGTCGACCGCGTCGAGGCCGGTGAGCTCGGCGACGTCGGCCGCGAACGGCTCGAGTCGCTGCAGTCGCTGCTCCAGTCCAAGGGCGGCGTGAGCGGTCGGGACCTCGCCGCGGCCGCCGACGACGCCCGCAGCGACGAGCTCGGCTAGCGCACACCCGCGTCGTCCGGCGACGGGCCGGACGTGCGCTGTCGTACCGCGTTCCGTGCAGCACACCGGGACTAGTCGCGGTGCCGTGCACGAAACGCGGTGCGACGAGGCGCAGGAGGCGCGGGTCGAGCCGGCGGACAGGGCGCCGACGAGCAGGGCGGGCTGGGTACGCTGACGGGGTGACCGATGCCGCCGAGCCGACCCGCGCCTCCTCGTCCGAAGCTGTGTATACGCCGTTCCCGTCCTTCGCAACGTGGATGCGGTCCTTCTCGATGGACGAACGACTGTTCGCGACCTTCGCCACCCGTCTGTCGACGGCAAAGGACGGCGCTGACCCCGAGTCATTGAGGGAGGCGATCGAGACCGCGACCAAGTGGGCGGCCATCGACACCGGAGCGATCGAGGGACTCTACGAGGTCGACCGTGGGTTCACGTTCTCGGTCGCGGCAACGGCGGCGGCGTGGGACAACATCCACTTGGCCAAGAATGAGCAGACAGAGCGGGCCATCAAGGACGCGCTCGAGGCCTACGACTTCGTCCTCGACGCGGCGACTCGACGGACGCCGATCTCCGAGATGCTGATCAAGACGATCCACGAGATCATCTGCCGGTCGCAGGACGAGCACTCGGTCGTGACGGCCGTCGGCCTGCAGAAACAGGAGATGCCGAAGGGTGAATACAAGAAGCACGCCAACAGCCCGTTCAACATCGCGACCGAGACGGTACATGCCTACGCATCGGTGCTCGACACACCGCCCGAGATGGCACGACTCATCGCCGAATTGTCGAGTGACGAGTTCGCATCGGCACATCCCGTGGCGCAGGCGTCGTATGCGCACTACGCGTTCGTATGCATCCATCCCTTCGCTGACGGCAACGGCCGGGTGTCTCGTGCACTGGCGTCGATCTACCTCTACCGCCAGCCCGGCGTGCCGCTGGTCATCTTCGCAGACCAGAAAAACCTCTACATCGACGCGCTTGAAGCTGCTGATGTCGGGCAGTTCGGACAGTTCCAGCAGTTCATCGCGGATGCCACGATCGACACGATCCAGTCCGTCGTCGAGCAGTTCAGAAGCAGCAAAGCGAACTCCGAACAAGATGTCCAGGCTCGTCTCCGAGACGCGCTCGTCGGCCCTGGCGGATTGCCTCACGACGAGGTCGATTCGCTGGCCCGTCGCTTGCTGGCCGAGTTTGCTGCTGCCCTGGAAGATGCGTGTACCGCTGCCAACCTCCAAGCACCCCTGGAAGTGACCGTTCAATCCAACGTTCATTACGATCCGACGGCCCTGCCCGAGGGTTATCGGCCTCTGGGCAACAGGTCCAGCCTGATCCTGACCGTCACGAGTGCCGAACCTGCCGGCGCAAGGTTGGAACATTACTTCGCGGCGAGCGTGGCGCGTCCGACGACGACAGGTGCCGACCTAGCCATTCACGACGGTTCTGGCATGCTCGTCGCGGAAGCTTTTGTACGAGATCTGGCTCCGCGCTTGTCTTCCTCCCTTGCCTACCGCCTCGAATTGACTGCGGCACGGCTCGTCGGCGAACTCGTGTCCCGAACTGCTTCTGCTGCCGCTGACACCCTCCGACAGAATGGCTACCTCTGATGGCGGAGAACGACTCCTTAGTGTGGGCGGACGACCTGGCGCTCGCGCTCGAACTGGCCGACCTGGCCGACGCGATCAGCACCGAACGGTACCGGTCGGCCGACCTGCACGTGTCGCTCAAGCCCGACCGGTCGCACGTGACGGACGCCGACCAGGCGGTCGAGCGGGCGATCCGCGAGCGGGTCGCGGCCGCGCGTCCGGACGACACCTTCTACGGCGAGGAGTACGGCCACGACGCCCCCTCGCACCGCCAGTGGGTGGTCGACCCGATCGACGGCACGGCGAACTTCTTGCGCGGAGTGCCGGTCTGGGCGGCGTTGATCTCGCTGGTCGTCGACGGGGTGCCCGTGGTGGGTGTCGTGAGCGCACCGGCCCTCGGGCGGCGCTGGTGGGCGACGCAGGGCGGCGGAGCGTTCTCGACCGAGCACGAGGGGCCGCTGCGGGTGTCGGGCGTGCGCGACCTGGCCGATGCGTCGTTGAGCTTCAACGGGCTCGAGTACTGGATCGACGCCGGGCGCCTGCCGCAGCTGCTCGAGCTGACGAGCCGGGTCTGGCGGACGCGGGCGTACGGCGACTTCTGGTCGTACATGCTCGTCGCCGAGGGCGCGCTCGACGTCGCGGGCGAGTTCGACCTGCAGCCCTACGACATGGCGGCCGTGGCGGTCGTCGTCGAGGAGGCCGGCGGACGGTTCACCAGCGCCGACGGTCGGCCCGGGCCGTGGCACGGCACCGCGATGGCGACGAACGGGCTGCTGCACGAGACCGTCCTCGGGGTCGTGGCCGCGCCTCCTGCCTGACCGGTGTCGGCGTCGGCATCGAGGTTCATCCCTCCGACGGAGGGACACTCAGCCCTGCGCTTATGTTCACGCGACGTCGAGGCGGCTTGACTGGTCGCACGACGTCACCGGCTCCAGCAGGAGCACCGAGCATCTCGGGCAGGGGCGCCAGGGGCTCCGCCGCCCGTCTCCCCGAGACGGGCGGCCGGGCCTCGCCAACCGTCTCGCCGACCGCGCCACCGACCGCCTCACCAGCTAACCGAAGGACCGACCATGTTCGTCACGCCCGCCGTCTCCGTCTCCGCCACCACCAGCACCGCCACCGGTTGGGTCGACCCCGCGTCGATCGCCCTGCCGGGCACGCGTCAGGTCGACGTCACGAGCTACGTCGTCGAGGCCTTCGCCCGCCTCTGACCGCCGACTACGCCCCGGCCGCCTCGCCCACGCGCCCCTTCTTGCGGGCCCGCAGGTCCATCAGCCCGAGCACGAGAGCCACGGCCACCAGGGCGATCGTGACGAAGAAGCCGTTGCGGTAGGCCTCGTGGTAGACGTCGAGGTCCGAGCCCTCGGCTCCCCCGGCCCCGGCGATCACCGAGTAGAACGTCGAGACCGCCGCCGCCGTGCCGATGGCGGTGCCGGCGCGCTGCCCGACCTGGCCCATCGAGCCGGCGACGCCGCCCATCTCGACGGGTACCTCGGCCAGGGTCAGCGTCTGGTTCGGCGAGATGACGAAGCCACCACCCGTGCCGGCGATCAGCATTCCGACGCCCATGGCGTACGGCGTGATCTCGCGCGGGGTGAGCACGGCCGCGAGCAGCAGGGCGACGAAGCCCACCGCCACGAGGACCAGGCCGAGCACGACCAGGCTGCGGCCGAAGCGGTCGACCAGGCGTCCGCCGGAGAAGGCGGCGACGGCGCTGGTCAGGGCGAAGGGGATCGTCACCATGCCGGCGTAGACGGGTTCGAGGCCGAGTCCCTGCTGCAGGTAGAGCGTCGTCAGCAGGAAGGTCGCGGGCAGGGCGCAGAAGTACACCGTGGCGATCAGCGTGCCGTTGCGGTACGACGCGAGCGAGAACAGGCTGAAGTGCACGACCGGTGACTTGCCCCGGGCCTTGTAGCGCTGCTCCCACCAGACGAAGGCGGCGCCGAATCCGACGAAGCCGATCAAGAACAGCCAGCGCAGCGGGTCGTCGCCCTGGCCGGTGGTCAGCACGAACGGCAGCATCAAGGTGAAGATCGTCAGGCCGAGCAGCACGATGCCGAACAGGTCGAGCTCGTTGTGGCCGTTCGAGGCCGTGCGGGTCTTCGGCAGCAGCTTGAGGGCGAAGAAGATGGCGATCAGGCCGAGCGGGATGTTCATCCAGAACAGCAGCCGCCAGCCGTCCTCGGGACCGCCGATCGCGATGAGCAGGCCACCGAGGGTTGGGCCGAACGCCGTGCTGACACCGATGATGGCGCCGAAGAAGCCGAACGCCCGGCCGCGCTCCTTGCCCTGGAAGAGCTGCTGGATGAGGCCCAGCACCTGGGGCATCTGGATGCCTGCGGCGACGCCCTGCAGGATGCGTGCGGCGACGAGCAGTTCGATGGTGGGGGCGAGGGCGCAGAGCAGGCTGGCGATGGTGAACGAGCTCAGGCCGATGACGAACATCATGCGGCGTGACTTGAGGTCGCCGAGGCGGCCGGACGGCACGAGCGACAGGCCGAAGGCGAGCGCGTAACCGGCGACGATCAGCTGCAGCGCGGTGGGCCCGGCGCCGAGCGAGGCCTCGATGCTGGGCAGTCCGACGTTGACCTTCGACAGGTCGAGGATCGTCAGGGCGGCGACGCCGACGCAGACGGCGAACGCGCGCCACTTCTGGCGGTCCTCCTCCGTGCGGTCGGTGGAGGCGGGGCGGGCGGCGTCGGCGCCTCCCGAGGCAGGTGTGTCGGATGTCTTCGTCATGGGATCGTTCCGTCATACACCGTGCACGGCGTGCGGCGACGCGAGCGCCTGTGGGGCGGAGCGGCCCCGGCTGGGCCGACCCGCGCCTCCTGGGCTCTGCCGGTTCAGGGGACCGAGAGCCGAGGAGGCGCGGGGGGCGACGACCGCTAGGCCGCCTTGATCAGGTCGTTCGGGTTGAGGACGTACTTCGTGGCGGCGCCCTGGTCGAACTCGGCGTAGCCGCGCGGGGCGTCCGAGAGGCTGATCGCCTGGGCGTGGACGTTCTTCGCGATGCTCGTGCGGTCGTGGAGGATCGCCATCATCAGCTGCCGGTTGTACTTCATCACCGGGCACTGGCCCGTGGTGAACGACAACGACTTGGCCCAACCGGTGCCGAGGCTGAGCGACAGCGAGCCCTTCTGGGCCGCGGCGTCGACGCCGCCCGGGTCGCCGGTGACGTAGAGCCCCGGGATGCCCATGGCGCCGCCCGCCGCGGTGATGTCCATGAGCGAGTTGAGCACGGTGGCCGGTGCCTCGTCACCCGATCCGCCTCCGTGGCCCTTCGCCTCGAAGCCGACGGCGTCGACCGCGCAGTCGACGAGGGGTTCGCCGAGGATCTGGTCGATCTGCTCGCCCGGTTCGCCCTTGGTCAGGTCGACGGTCTCGCAGCCGAAGCTGCGGGCCTGGGCGAGGCGGTCGGCGTTCATGTCGCCGACGATGACGACGCTGGCACCGAGCAGCAGGGCTCCCGTGGCGGCGGCGAGGCCGACCGGGCCGGCTCCGGCGACGTAGACGGTCGAGCCGACCTCGACGCCCGCGGTGACGGCGCCGTGGAACCCGGTCGGGAAGATGTCGGAGAGCATCGCCAGGTCGAGGATCTTCTCCATGGCCTGGTCGCGGTCGGGAAACTTCAGCAGGTTCCAGTCGGCGTAGGGCACGAGCACGAACTCGGCCTGGCCGCCGACCCAGCCGCCCATGTCGACGTAACCGTAGGCGCTGCCCGGGCGGTCGGGGTTGACGTTGAGGCAGATGCCGGTCTTGCGTTCCTTGCAGTTGCGACAGCGGCCGCAGGCGATGTTGAAGGGCACCGAGACGATGTCGCCGACCTTGATGAACTCGACGTCGGGGCCGACCTCGACGACCTCGCCGGTGATCTCGTGGCCGAGGACGAGATTCGTCGGGGCCGTGGTGCGACCGCGGACCATGTGCTGGTCGGAGCCGCAGATGTTGGTGGCGATCGTGCGCAGGATCGCGCCGTGGTTGACCTTGCGGCCGACGTTCGCGGGGTTGACGCCTGGCCCGTCCTTCAGCTCGAAGGTCGGGTACTCGGTGTCGATGACCTCGACCTGGCCGGGGCCCTTGTAGGCGACCGCGTGATTCGTTGCCATGGTGATCCTCCTTGATCACGTGCGAGCACGGGGCGTGCCCGTCGTCGGCAGGCTATTGCGCGCGGCGGGCGGCACGTTCGAATCCCAGCGAGCGTCCAGGGTGCTCTCTCGACGACGGGTGTCGGGATGCACCCCTCTTCGGGGGCCACTTTTCGGGATCGAACAACATATGTACCCCGTCTGGGCGTCCCGTGTGTGAGTATGGGTTCCGGCGTAGAGCCGTGGGGAGCCATCAGGGTGCCGGGAGGCATGGTCCGCGCGGTGTCTGCCCGGGTACCTGCCACGGTGCTCGCTCCCGATCAGGACAGGAATCCAGCCACGTGGAACTCCGTGACTACATCCGCATTCTCCGCAAGGGCTGGATCTTCATCGCCGCCCTCACGCTCGCCGGCGTCGCCGCGGGAGCCCTCGCCTCGATCCTGGCCACGCCGACCTACGTGTCGTCGACCCGGCTGTTCGTCTCGGTGCAGGCGCAGGACTCGTCGACCACGGGCGACGCGGTCCAGGGCAGCAGCGCGGCTCAGCAGAAGGTGCGGTCGTACGTCGACGTCGTGACGAGCGACGCCGTGCTCGACCCGGTGATCGACCAGCTCGGCCTCGACACGACGGCCGCGGCGCTGGCCGGTCAGATCACCGCCGACTCCCCCCTGAACACCGTCTTGATCAACATCACCGTGACCGACACCGACGCCCAGCGGGCGGCCGACGTCGCCAACGCGGTGGGCACCTCCCTGACCGACGTGGTCGTGAACGAGCTCGAGACGCCCGCGGACGGAGGCGCGAGCCTGGTCAAGATCGCCACGATCGTCCCCGGGTCGGTCGCCTCGGCACCCGCGACCCCCCGCACCGCGCTCAACCTGGGCCTCGGCCTGTTGATCGGCCTGGCCCTCGGCGTCGGAGCCGCCGTGCTGCGCAGCACGCTCGACACCCGCATCCACGGTTCGCACGACGTCGAGCTCGTCACCGACGCGCCCATCGTCGGCGGCATCAGCTACGACCCCGGGGCCAAGAAGCACCCGCTGATCGTGCACGTCGACCCCCGCAACCCGCGCGCCGAGTCGTTCCGCACCCTGCGCACGAACCTGCAGTTCGTCAACGTGGAGTCGGCCAGTCGCTGCTTCGTCGTCACGTCGTCGCTGCCCGGAGAGGGCAAGACGACCACGACGGCCAACCTCGCGGTGGCCCTCGCCGAGACCGGCGCCACCGTCGCCGTCGTGGACGGTGACCTGCGTCTGCCCCGCCTGGCCGACACGCTGGGCCTCGAGGGCGTCGTCGGCTTGACCGACGTGCTGATCGGCCGTGCCGACCTGCAGGACGTGCTGCAGCCCTGGGGGCGCGGCACGATGTACGTGCTGCCGGCCGGCCGCGTTCCCCCGAACCCGAGCGAGCTGCTCGGCTCGAAGGCCATGTCGTCGCTCATCGAGTCGCTCACGACGTCGTTCGACTACGTGTTGATCGACGCGCCTCCGCTGTTGCCGGTCACCGACGCGGCGATCCTCAGCAAGTTGACCGGTGGGGCGATCGTCGTCTCGGCCGCGGGACGCACGACCCGCAACGAGCTGCAGTCGGCGCTACGCAACCTCGAGCACATCGGCAGCCGGGTGCACGGCATCGTGCTGACCATGCTGCCCACCAAGGGACCGGACGCGTACGGGTACGGCAACTACGGCGCGTACTACGGCATGGAGCAGGACGCTCCCGAGGCGGGCGTGGGCGACCTGCCTGTCGCTCCCAAGACGAGCTCACGCTCGGCGAAGTAGGCCCGGGATGTCCTTCGTGATCCCCCGCCCGACGTCGACGACCTTCTCGCTGCTGACCGTCTGCACCGGCAACATCTGTCGATCGCCGTTGGCCGAGCTGTACCTGCGTCGCGGTCTCTCGTCGCTCGACGACGTCACCGTGTCGAGCGCCGGCACGATGGCCGTGGACGACGACGTGATGCCCGACCAGGCCCGGGCCCTGGCCCGGTCGTTCGACCTCGAGCCCGACGAGCACCGGGCGCGCTTCCTGTTCGAACGAGACGTCCGCGACGCCGACCTCGTGATCGCCCTCGCTCGCGAGCACCGCCGGGCCGTGGTCTCGATGCACCCGCGGGCCAGCCGCTACACGTTCACGCTGCGCGAGGCCGCACGCCTCGCCCGAGACGTGACCGACGCCCAGCTGGCCGACGCCCTGCCCTCGGACGCGTCGGCCACCGCCGACCGACTGCGGGCCACCGTCGCCCTGCTGGCCTCGCGCCGGGGTTCGGTCGAGGCCCCGGACGATCCGCTCGACGACGACGTGGTCGACCCGTACCGTCGGTCGGACGAGACGTTCGCCGAATCGGGGCGTCAGCTGGTGCCCGCCGCCGACGTGCTCGTCGACCTGCTGACCCGTGCCGCCGCGCTCGACGGGGGTGGGCGCTGATGCCGGACGCACGTCGCAAGAGGGGCTCGCGAGCCCGGGCCCGCCGCCGCCTGGCCATCGTGGGGATCAGCGCCTTCGTCCTCGTCGACCTCGGTCTCGTCGCGCTCGCGTTGACCCGCGAACCGTCCGGTCTGGCTGCCGACGCGCAGCCTGCGGCCAGCCCGGCTCCCGTCCCGGTCGAGACCACCGCCGAGCCGGAACCCACCGAGACGCCGACCGCCGTGGCCGAGGCCGTGCCCCCCACCCGCCTGCTGTCGGCGGTCGACGCCGACACCGCCTGGCGGGCCGAGGCGGGCACGTGCACGCCCGGCACGCCGGGGACGACCCCGACGCTCGAACTGACCACGTCGGCGGGCGATGCCTGGGCACCCTCGTCGGTGTCGACGACCGGCTCGCCCGCAGGCGTCGACAGGCTCCAGGCGACGGACGCCGCGAGCGCCTTCGTCGTCGGACCGTCCGGCTCGACATGCACGCCGGCGTTCTCGCAGACCTTCTCCGGCGGTGCCGAGTACCGGAACTACCCCGAGCGTCTGGCGGCGTCATGGTACGTCGCGCGGACCGCTCCGGACGTCGTGCACTCCCCGTCGGGCGACCACGAGGCGCCGTGTCCGGCCGTCGTCGACCTCGCGGTCGTCAGCGACGCCCAGGCCGGGGTGCTCTGCAGCGATCGACGGTTCTTCCGCACGGGTGACGGCGCGAGCACCTGGGACGCGGGCACCGTCGTCGACGGCGCCGTCGCGGTCACCGCGGTGTCGGGCCGCTTCCTCGTGGCCTCGGTCGGCGCGGTCGACTGCGACGGGACCGCCGTCGACTCGCCGGCGACGACCGCGGGGGCGACCTCGACCCGTGTCGGGTGTGCTCCGGCGTCGTCCGACACCCCGGGATCGGTGGCCCTGTCCGGTGGCGGAGGCTCGGTGTGGCTGTGGGCGGGCGACGACGTGCTCGTGTCGGCCGACGGCGGGGTGACCTGGTGATCGATCGCTTCATGGCGTCACCTGCACGCCGCACCGGCCTGCAGGTCGTGCTCGACGCGGTCTCGTGGTTCGTCGCAATCGTCTTCGCGGTGTCTCTGCGGTACGACTTCTCCTATGAGACCGTGACGTGGGGTGCGGTCTTCGGCGTCGCCGCCGTCACCGTCCTGCTCGGCGCAGCCCTGGGCTACGTCACCGGCCTCTATCGCCGTCGGTTCGTCCCGGGCAGCTTCGCGGAGGTGCGAGCGATCATGAGAGTCGTGGTCGTGACCGGACTCGTCGTGGGAGTTCCGGTGCTGGTGATCGGCACGCAGATCATGCTGGCGCGCAGCACGATGTTCATCGCCGTGCCGGTCGCGTTCGTCTTCATGGGAGCGCTGCGTTACGTGGCTCGTCTCTACGTCGACGGTCAGCACCGTCCTGGTGAGGACGCCCAGCCGACCCTTCTCTTCGGCGCGGGCCGTCTGGCGAACCACCTCATCCGGCGGATGCTGACCGACCCCGACTCGCCGTACCTCCCGGTCGGCCTGATCGACGACGACCCCACGCGGGCGGCTCTGCGCATCGAGGGCGTCCGCGTCCTCGGCACCCGGCACGACCTGGTCGCCGCGGCCGAGCGCAGCGGCGCGAAGGCCATCATCGTCGGCATCGCCAAGGCCGACGCCCCTCTGCTGCAGGACATCACCGATCGAGCGGCCGAGGCCGGTCTGCGCGTGATGGTGCTGCCCCTGCTCGACGAGATCCTCGAGGGCAAGTCGCGACTCGGCGACGTGCGCGACATCGCGATCGAGGACATCATCGGACGTCACCCGGTCGACACGCAGGTCGAGTCGATCGCGGGCTATCTCGCCGGCAAACGCGTGCTCGTCACCGGGGCCGGTGGATCGATCGGCAGCGAGCTGTGCCGTCAGATCGCCAAGTTCGGGCCGGCCGAGCTGATCATGCTCGACCGTGACGAGACCGGGCTGCAGCAGTCGCAGCTGTCGATCTCGGGCAACGGCCTGCTCGACACGAAAGAGGTCGTGCTGGCCGACATCAGGGACCCGGAGGCGCTGCGAGCGATCTTCGCGGACCGTCGGCCCGAGGTGGTCTTCCACGCGGCCGCGCTGAAGCACCTGCCGATGCTCGAGCAGTATCCCGACGAGGCCTGGAAGACCAACGTGCTGGGCACGCAGAACGTGCTCGACGCGAGCAAGGCAGTCGGCGTCACGACGTTCGTCAACATCTCGACCGACAAGGCCGCGAACCCGACGAGCGTGCTCGGCCACTCGAAGCGTCTCGCCGAGCGGTTGACCGCCTGGGCGGCGGACGAGACCGGCGCCCGCTACCTGTCGGTGCGGTTCGGCAACGTCCTCGGCAGCCGGGGGTCGATGCTGCCGGTGTTCACCTCGCTGATCGAAGCCGGTGGTCCACTGACCATCACGCATCCCGACGTGACGCGGTTCTTCATGACGATCCCCGAGGCGTGCCATCTGGTCGTCCAGGCCGGTGGCATCGGCGCCCCCAGCGAGGTGCTGATCCTCGACATGGGCGAGCCGGTGAAGATCCTCGACATCGCCGAACGCATGATCGCCATGTCGGGCCGCGACATCGGCATCGTCTACACCGGCCTGCGCGAGGGCGAGAAGATGCATGAGGAGCTCGTCGGCCTCGGCGAGAGCGACAACCGCCCCGTTCACCCGAAGATCTCGCACACGACCGTGCCGGCTCTGCACCCGTCGCAGCTCGACGGTGTGCACGCCGACGTGGGCCCGTGGACCGCCGCTCTCGCACTGAACTCGACACAGGAAGTCCCGGAGTGACAGAACGCATCTACATGAGCTCGCCCGACGTCGGCGAGCTCGAGGAGCAGGCCGTCGTCGCCGCCATGCGCGGAGGGTGGATCGCCCCGCTCGGCCCCGACGTCGACGGCTTCGAGCGCGACGTGGCCGCGCGCGTGGGAGTCGACCACGGTGTCGCGCTCAGCTCGGGCACCGCAGCACTGCACGTCGCCCTGGTCGCCTGGGGTGTCGGGCCGGGCGACGTGGTCCCGACGTCCACGATGACCTTCGCGGCTACGGCGAATGCCATCGCGTACACGGGCGCGACGCCCTACTTTGTCGACTGCGACCCGGAGACGGGCAACATCGACCCCGGCCTCCTCGGTGAGGTCCTCGACGAACTCCGAGCCGAAGGAGCTCGCGTCCCCGTCGTCGTGCCCGTCGATCTGCTGGGCAAGGCCGTGGACTACACGAGCATCCTCGAGCTCGCGGACGAGCACGGATCACGCGTGCTGTCCGACGCGGCAGAATCGCTCGGCGCGACCCACGTCGGCCGTGCCGCGGGGTCGTTCGGTGACGCATCGGTGGTGTCGTTCAACGGCAACAAGATCATGACGACCTCCGGCGGGGGCATGTTGCTCACCGACGACGGGGATCTCGCGACACGGGTGCGATACCTGTCGACCCAAGCGCGGCAGCCCGTCACCCACTACGAGCACACCGAGATCGGCTACAACTACCGTCTCAGCAACCTGCTCGCGGCACTGGGCCGAGCCCAGCTCTCCCGGCTGGACGACATGATCGCTCGCCGACGCGCCGTTCGCGATCGCTACCGGGCCTTCTTCGCCGGCATCGACGGCGTCGAGTTGTTCGGGGCAACCGACGACGCAGGTGACAACTGCTGGTTGACATCGATCCTCGTCGACGAGTCCACGACCGGTTACAGCACCGCCGAGATCTCCCGGGTCCTTGCCGAAGACCAGATCGAGTCACGACCGCTCTGGAAGCCGATGCACCTCCAGCCCGTCTTCGAGGGTGCCCGGCAGCGGACCAACGGTGCGTCCGAGTCCTTGTTTCGGCGGGGGCTCACTCTCCCGAGTGGCTCAGCACTCTCCGAGGCCGAGGTGGATCGCGTTCTCGCCGCGCTCTCAATCGTCATGGGAGAGGCCGGCGGGCGTGCCTGAGCTCGCGTCCTTCGAAGTCCTCGATCGTCGTGAGCCCGAACAACTCGCGGCCTGGCTGAGCGCCTGGGCCGCGAGTGACGACGCGGACCCGTTCGGCCACCCCACACACGTCGACCTCTTCGCCGGCCCGAGCGACGCCGCTCACTGCGCCGTGTTCACCTGGAACGGCGGCTCGATCTTGCTGCCCTTCGTCCTCCGTGCCATCGACGGCACCAGGCATCGCGACGTGACGTCGGCCTATGGCTACGGCGGCCCGTTCACGAGCGGCGAGGTCACGATGGACCGCTGGCGCGACTTCTGGGCCGGCTTCGCCGCATGGTGCACCGGCCAGGGCGTCGTGTCGGAGTTCCTCCGGTTCAGCACGTCCCCGGACCCACTTGACATCGCCTACCCCGGGCAGCTGCACCACCGATCGACGACGGTCGTCCGCACTCTCGACCTGGAGCCCGACGCTCTATGGATGGACTTCGAGCACAAGGTACGGAAGAGCGTCAACAAGGCCCGTCGATCGGGGGTCGAGATCAGCGTCGACACCGAGGGAGAACGCCTCGAGGAGTTTCTCGCCATCTACGAGGGCACGATGGAACGTCGCGGTGCGCACGAGCGCTATCTCTTCGGGCGACGCTTCTTTGAGCGCATCCGCGACGAGATGAGCGGCTCCTTTGTCTTCTTCCACGCCGACGTCGACGGCACCTTAGTGTCAACAGAGCTCGTCTTGACCGGGCGAAACAGGCTCTATTCCTACCTCGGAGGCTCCGATGAATCGGCTTTCGCCCTCCGTCCTAACGACCTGCTTAAACACAGCGTAATGACCTGGGGCATGGCCAGGGGCGCCACAGAATTTGTCCTGGGAGGCGGTGCAGCACCAGGAGACGGCATCGAGCGCTACAAGCTCTCGTTCGCGTCTGACGGGGCCCACAAATTTTTTACGGGTCAAAGGATCGTTGACTCCCGAGCCTACGATCGCTTGGCGGCGCAGCGAGCCATCACAGACACATCCTTCTTTCCGGCATACCGTGCGGAGCAACAATGAAGATACGAATGCTTGTCGGGGGGCGCCCTAGCGTCTCCCCAGATGAAATTGAGCGCATGACTCAAGGGCTGCGGCAACTTGGCCATCACGTCGAGGTAAGGGTGCGGGGTAGATGTGACGACAACAGATCCAATCCTCCTCTCCGTGTCAAGTTCCTAATCGTCAAGCGGGTTATCAAGGCGATAATTCGCCCTGCCCCAGACGTGGTCCTGGTCCGAGGCGCTGACCTCGCGACCAGCGTCGAGGCACTGACGCTCCACAAGGCAAGGAACGTTCCGTACGTGGTCTGGACTGACACCGCTGTAGCTATGCCAGGTGGAATAACGGGACTAATTCTGCGCCTTGCGGTACGGTCTGCCGGCCGGGTCGTTGTGGACACTCCTACACCGAGCACGTGTCTCAAGGACCTCCGGGTGCCAATGGGCAAGGCCGATATCGTGGCACGGGTCGGAATCGACGGCGCCGGATCGGGGTACGTCACGAACGGAAGCACGCCGCGCGAGACCCGTTGGCACGACGCGGCTCATCTTCTCCGAACCCTTGAACGCGCGCGGCCTCAGAAGCCCTGGCGAATGAGCGCGAAGCGCGCCCTCGATGTCGTCGGCAGTGCCGCCGTGATCGTCCTGGCCTCGATTCCACTCGTGGTTCTAGCGTCGACAACAGCAACGTTCATTGGTCGCCCTGTGCTGTTCCGTCAAACCCGACCAGGGCTATACGGCCAGCCTTTTCAGATGATCAAGTTCAGGACCATGACCGAGGCGACGGACAACCAGGGTGATCTCCTTCCCGACGCCCTCCGGCTTACTCCCTACGGACGTTTTCTCCGGGCGACGAGTCTTGACGAACTGCCGAGCCTGGTGAACGTCTTGTCCGGGCAGATGTCGTTCGTCGGCCCCCGGCCACTTCTCTTCCGGTACATCCCTTGGTTCACCGAGACAGAACTGCAACGCCTGGATGTGAGACCCGGCATCACCGGGCTGGCCCAGGTGTCTGGCAGAAACACGACCACCTGGGACGACCGACTTGCATTCGATGTGTCCTACGTGCAGAAGCTCTCACTTCGCAAGGACGCCCGCCTAATCGTTGCGACGCTGGTTCGAGTCTTCGAGCGTTCAGGTGTCGTCGTCGACCCAGTCTCGATCATGAAGGACCTCGACGAAGAACGAAAGTCCCGGATTATCAGTGGAGGACACCGATGATCCCGTCGGTACGCCCCGCTGTCCTGGAAGATGTACCGAGCATCGCCCGACTTTTCCTTGAATCTTTCGACCCTGATCTGCATCCTTTCCTCACCCAGGCCCAACGCGGCGCGTCACGCTTCATGTCGCTTCCGTTCCTCTATCCGCACATGCATGGCCATCACAGGGTCTATGTGGTGACAATCTCGGGCCGGATCGCGGGCTATGCAGATTTTCGCCTAATGTCTTCAGGTCAAGGATTCTTGTCCTACCTCGCTGTCGCATCCTGGGCACGCGGTAGGGGTCTGGCCAGCTCATTGATCCATAAATTCCTTAGCGCTGAGCCCATGACAACTCTCACCCTGGATGTTTTTACGTCGAATGTGGCAGCAAATGCTCTGTACGAGAAAATCGGATTCTCACACGGGCCGGTCACCACATGGGCAACGAGAGAATTGCCAGAGGCTACCGTCCCAGAGGCAATCGGTGCCTTTTCCGTCCAGCAGGCAGCATTCGACACTTACGGCTTCTCAGAATTCTTGACCGAATCAGGTAGCTCTCCCGAGCGCTTTGGCCGGATTGGTCATCGGGTTCTTCGATGCTTTAATACGTCGACGTTCGAGAACGACAGGCAACTTGCGCGTGTTAGAGCGTCGTTCCCCCAAATGAAGATCGCTTTCGGGACTTTCGATTCGAACACCATGCCTGCTGTACCGCACGAGGTGATCGTGCGATCTGAACGCAGGGTGCTCACCGTTTCACCACAGGCCAACCCATCTGGTCCGAGCTCTGAAACCAAACTGGAAACTCAGTATCATGACGAGGATTGAGCCCCATCGACCCGGCAGGTTCCGGAGCCGCGTCGAGATTTTCGTGGCAGGTTCGAAGGTTACGCTCGTTCTCCAGGGTGCCCAGATTGTCACGGCTGGCGTCGCCGTTCTTGTTGGTCTCCTAGCCGCTGCGAGTATGGCCCCAACGGGCCGAGGCGATTTGGCGTTCTGGCTACAGATCGGGTACGTACTCACCACGCTCGCGTTGCTTGGGATCGAGAGACCCTACGCCGCGCGCGGTGCGGATTCCTTTGACGTAGCAAGCGCGGATCTTGTTCGTCTCATGAGGCCTGCGGCCATCCTGACGGGTGTCATGTTCCTCAGTTCCGGCGCGACCTACGGCCTGGGAGAGACCGAGATCGCGGTTCTCATCGCCGGCCTTGGTTTCTTTGTAATCAGCAACCAGTTCGTGCGGTTCCTTAGAACGGCCTACATTTCAAGCGGCTCGCCGATCAGATTTATTGGCTTCAGTCTCGCCGGACAAGCTTTTCTTCTCATAGGGGCCTTGACACTCTCTGCGAATACCATCAATGACCCTCTCGCTTGGTTTGCACTGTATATAGTGAGCTCGCTGCCGCACGTGGTGCCTATTGTGAGATCGGCTTGGCGGCGAGAACCATCAAAAGCTCCTGTGATTCGCGAGGTGAGGCGTTCTGGCCTTCGCCTGCTTCCGGCGTCCTTTGGCAATACGGCGATGCTTCGCTCCGATCGGCTTCTCCTTCCGGTCCTGGCCAGCTCCGAGGCTTTAGGTCTCTACATAGTTGTCGCCAGCGTCATGGAACTCGCTAGCTGGCCAGTGCAGAACTGGGTAGACGCCTCCCTGAAGAGATGGCGAACGGACAATCCAAATGGGAGCCAGATTTTTACGTCAGTCGCTCGAACAGCTGCCTTCGCCGTCGCGATGAGTGTCGCCATGGGACTCGCGTCAGCCGCTATCATCATATATTTCCTTTCGGAATCCTACGCGCCGTCTCTCGCCTTGATCATCCCCCTCGGGATGGCTGGTGTTGTATATTCTTTGAGCCGAGTTCTGCAGGGACACCTTGTGAGCAGAGGACGGAATACTGCTGTATCGCTCAGTGAGCTCATTGGCATGGTCGTGTCAGTCGGGCTGTACCTCCTTCTAATCCCGACCCACGGGGCGGAAGGGGCCGCATGGGGCTCACTGGCGGGCTATTCCGTGTGCTTTTTCGTCGCTCTCGGTCGACTTATCCAGGCAGTACGATGATGAGCATCGCACCGATCAGGTCGACTGCGCCCCAGCGCGTGAGCAGCATGGTCCTCCTCACTGGACTCATCGCAGGTCGCTTCGACCTCGCCCGCTTTTCTCCCACCTTGGCCGTCCTCGACATTCGAATGGTCTTCGCCATTGCAGCGTGCCTGGCGACTCTGCTGCTGTCCACGACCAGGCCGACCGTCCGTCGCAGCGTCCCATCGCGCTTTCTCCTACTGCTATCCCTCTGGTTCGCGTGGCTATTGCTCGGGGCAGCGTGGGCACCTACTGGGGCACGTCTGGATGAATATGTCGCGGACATCGGCTACCTCGCGGTCTTCCTCTTATGCACGTTGGTTACGCTCGTCCACTTCGACTCGCGCGATTGGCTATTTTTGTGGAAGGTAATACTCGTCATTGCGGTGGTGTACTTCCTCGGGGCAGTTGCTGCAGGGCCGGGTGATCAGGGGCGCTATTCGGCCTTTGGCGGCGGACCCAATGTATTCGTGCGCATTATGGGATTGGGCGCTATTGCCGCGCTCCTTATCCACCTGAGAACTCTTAACGTGTTGGTGCTTGGGCTGCTCCCGATCTTCGCCGCAGGCGCAGTTTTGTCGGGCAGTCGGGGTGGACTTGTAGCGGCGGCGTCCATTGCCGTCATCGCTGTCCCGGCCCTGTTCAAAAGGCTCGGCTGGCGGCGATCCTTCGGGTTCTCCGTTCTCGTCCTCGGTGGTGGTGTGATCAGCTTCATCGCTTTCGGTAGCGCACTGACCAGGGTCTTCGAGCAAAGAGTCGTGCTTCTGACCCTCGTTGACGGATACAGTTCGGGCAGGAGCGAGATAGTCGCAGCAGCTCTCGACCTCTTCAGGCAGCACCCGTTCATCGGCGTCGGCCTCGATGGTTACTACGGCCTCGTAGGCCAGTATGCTGGTCTCGAGTACCCCCACAACCTCTTCCTCGCCGCTGCGGCTGAGGGCGGACTGATCGGCCTCGTACTCTTGCTCTTACCATTGACGTTCGTAGCAACGTGCCTCCTAAGAGGGCGCCCCCTAACTGCCGTCACTCTTTGCGCCTGGCTCGCAAGCTTGTTTATGCTCGTGAGTTCGATGTTCTCGGGCGACTACTACGACTCTCGCTTCATCTGGTTCTTCGCTATAGCTGCATTGTCTTCCGCTTCCGCTGCGGCCGGGAGTCCCGAAAGGGGGCGGGCCAAGCTAAACAACTCCGCGAAGTCCCTTCCTCGCATCACGCCTTTGTGACTGGCAGTGGTGGCGGCATCCCGTTAGGGCCTGCACAACTGCTAATTCTCGCTCGATCCTTCGACCTCTCGCACGAAAGTTGCCGAGAGAATTGGCAAGGAAAAGTCGCCTTCAGCCACACGTCTTGCAGCTACGCCAGCTTGGTCCCGAGCATGCACGTCGCGATCAAACCTCTCGAGCTGAACGGCAGCACGACCGGGGTCGCGACTAAGTGACAACCCAGCCCCCCGCGATTCGAGCATCTCCGCTTGCCAACCGCCGTGGTTGAGAAGGACAGGCCGAGCCGCTGCCAACGTATCGAAGAATTTGTTAGCGCTGTTGTTCTCCAAGGCGGGTACGTCTATAACCCAGGAAGATCCGTAGGACGCTCGGGCCAGAAGCACAGGTAGATCCTTCTTTCCCACGGCGGGCAGCGCGACGAACGCTGTGTCGAGCACGCCGAGCTCTTGAGCCCTCTCGATCACCCTGGCTTTCTCGGCTCCTTCGCCCACAGCGACGAAGACCAACTCCGATCCGATTCTCGCCGAAGCCGCGGCTAGTTCTACCATGTAGTCGAGGCCATTTACTCGACCGAACGCCCCGCAGTACATGACTAAGCGACGGCCCGTCAACCGACTGTCGCCCTCGAAGGGGTCAGGACTGGGTTCGTCGCCGGCACCGAACATCTCAACATCAGCAATGTTCGGCACAACAACGATCTTCTTGTGGAGTGGGGCCTTTGCGCGCACGCCGTCCGCCATGCCGGGCGACAAAGCCACGACGACATCGGCCTTCCGGTATGCCAGTCGTTCGAGCGACTCCGCGGCCAGGATTAACAGTCGGTTGCGGAGGACCCCCATCGCAACGGGTACCGACGGCCAGAGATCTCTCACTTCAAACACAAATCTCGTGCGCCGAAACGCCAGGCCCCATAGCGCAGGTATCACGATAGTCAGTGGGGTGCTCGTCGCCACGATCGCGTCGCCCCGGAGCTTCCGGACTCGCCGGGCCGAGCGAACAGCGAAAGATGCGAACGAAACTAGTCGCCGAGCCACGCCCATGTCGCTCTGATATGGAACGCCGAAGTAGTGCACGGAGATACCGTCGACCATTCGATGCGCATAGCCCGGGGCGCCCAAACTGCGATCGCTGGTGACCATCTCGACGTCGTGGCCGGCATGTCGGAGAGCCTGGGCAAAATGGTAAGAGCGAACACCACCATTTTCGGTCGGCGTCCTAAAGTATTGATGCAGGTAGATAATGCGCATGGTCGTCGTCTAGAGGCGCTGGACGCTGGGCCCAGTGAGCACATTTCTTGCGTCAAAGACTGGGACGCCTTCTGCGACGAGGGCCTCGAGGTCTACGTCTGCGTGATGAGTCAGCACGATGACCAGATCTGCGCCGGCCATAGCGTCCTGCAGTGTTGAGAGGCGCTCGACGCCCTGGGGCCAACGGTGTTCTTCAACGTGCGAGTCAAGCCCTCCAAGGTCCGCGCCCAATGCGGTCAAAAGTTCGATTACGCGGGCCGACGGCGCCTCTCGAATGTCACCCGTGTTCGGCTTGTAGGCGAGTCCCACGAGCGCGATACGCGCCCCCCGAACAGCCCTCGAGCGGTCGTTAAGCATGGTCATCGCTCGCTGGACCACGTAGTCGGGCATGTGGTCATTTACGTCGTTCGCGAGTTCGACGAAACGGAAGCTCTTACCAAGCTGCTTTCGCACCTGCCACGACAGATAACTAGGGTCGACGGGTAGGCAATGGCCGCCCACACCAGGGCCAGGAGTGAACTTCATGAAGCCGAAAGGCTTAGAGGACGCGGCGTCAATCGACTCCCACACATCGACACCCAACTGGTGGGCGAAAATCGCCAACTCGTTGACCAAAGCGATGTTGACGTGGCGGAAGGTGTTTTCGAGAAGCTTCGTTAGTTCGGCCTCTCGGGTGCCCGACACAGGCACAACCGAATCAACCAGTTGAGAGTAAAAAGCCTGAACCTCTAGAAGCGATTCGGGGTTCATTCCCGAAACGACTTTTGGTGTTTCACGGAAACCCCAGGTTTTGTTCCCGGGGTCAATGCGCTCAGGGCTGTAGCCCACAAAGAAGTCGACGCCTGCAACGAGACCCGACCCGGACTCAAGGATCGGTACGAGTAGCTCGTCGGTAGTCCCTGGATACGTCGTGGATTCGAGGACGACGGTCGACCCGCCTCTTATGAAAGGGGCGAGAGACGCTGCAGCCTGCTCAATAAAGCTCAAGTCGGGCAACGAATCCCGCAAAGGTGTCGGCACGGTGATGACTGCTACGTCGAATCCCTCCGCGTAGGCGTAGTCCAAGGTCGCGAGATACCGGCCGCCGCCGGTTGCCTCGGCGAGGGTCTCGTCCGAGATGTCGTCAACATAGGACGAACCGGCCTTCAGCAGCCCAACGCGGTTGCGGTCGAGATCGATGCCGACAACGTCATGACCGACCTCGACGGCTCTCATGGCAACGGGCAAGCCAACGTAACCCTGGCCAACGACGACGGTCTTCATATTAAAGCTCTCTTTAGGTTCGACTGCGCGCGGCCGTCACATGAGATTGGGGATGTGTGAAATCGAGGAACGAAGGTCATTGTGCGATAGGCACACTATTGAGGGAGTCGTTGGCCAAGGCGGCCTTGACAGCGTCGAGGCCGGGCTGGTCGACGTTCACGATGGACTGCCCGCCGATTGAACCGGTGCCGGCCGTCGGCACGGTGAAGAAGTGCATCTTCGACGCGTCGATCGATCGCAGGCTGACGCCGAGCGAGGCAATCGTTCCTATGTCGAATTCTTTGTCGACGGTGAGGTAGGGCGACATGGCCGTAACGAAAGCCGACACCTTGCCCGGGTCGGTCAAGGTCGACCTACTCAGGATCGTGTTGGCCAGGCCCTTGACGAACGCCTGCTGGTTCTTCACCCGCGTGAAGTCGGCATCGGCGAACGCGTAGCGCTCTCGGACGAAGGCCAGTGCAGCGTCGCCCTCCAGCTTGTTGAGGCCAGCAACGTACGAGAAACCAGCCTTGGTCGAGAACGCCTGCGGCGAGAACACGTCGACCCCGCCCAGCGCCGTCGTCATGCCCTTGAAACCTTCGAAGTCGATGATGGCGACGTGGTCGATGCGGACGCCGAGCAGCTGCTCGACGGTCTGGACGGTCAAGGGCGAGCCGCCGTAGGCGAAGGCGGCGTTGATCTTGTTCGAGCCGTGACCGGGGATCGGCACGTAGAGGTCGCGCATGATCGACATCACATAGACGTTCTCGCGGTCGGCGTCGACGTGCACCAGCATCATCGAGTCGGTCCGCTGGTCCGACGCCGAGGCGTCGTCGATCGTCGTCGCGTCGGCCCGCGAGTCCGAACCCATCAGCAGGATGTTCATCGCCCCGTCGGGTGCCGGCGCCGGCCGCGTCGACTCTTCGGGGAAGGCCTGCTCGATCTTCGTCGCGTTGTCGTTGAACGAGTTCGCCAACCGCGACGCGTAGACACCGCCCACGACCCCGACGACCACCAGCACCCCGACCAGCACCGACGCCAGCGTGATCAGCGCGATGACCGGCTTCGACCGACGCCGCTTGCGCTTCTTCTGCGGGGTCGGCTCGTCGCCGCCGCCCTCGTCCGGCGTCAGAGTGAAGATGTCGCTCATGCGGCTTGCTCCCCTAGCACTTGGTCACGGATCTCGGCCAAAGCTCACCCGACTATAACAAGGGGCCGCAACGCCTTCGGCTCGCGCCCCCGAACGGGGGTCGCCCTCACCCGACCAGCTCGTTCGTCGTGCGCAGGACGCCCCGGACGCGAGCTCCTCCCCGTGATGCGCTCGAGCCGTTGTTAGGGTCGTGACGTCCCGACCGACCAGACCCGAGAACGGCACACCCATCACCACCATCGCTCGCACACCCGCGTCACGTGTCGCCCGCCCCACCGCCTCGGCAGTCGATGTCGTCGTCGCCGCCGGGCTCTTCGTCGTCACGTCGGCGCTCGCCTGGTGGCGGTTGGCCCCTGCCGCACGCAACAGCCTCTGGGCCGAGGACGGTCGCAACTTCCTCGCCGACAGCGCCGGCTCACGAGTCGGAGGCGCATGGTTCGACCCCTACGCCGGCTACCTCCACCTGCTGCCGCGGATGTCGGCCGACCTCGTCACCGCGCTGGCACCGCTGTCCCGGTACGCAGTCGCCGTCACGGCCGTCAGCTGCCTCGTCGTCGCCGTCGTCGCGGTCGTGGTCTACGTCTGCGCCGGTGACGTCATCGGCGACCGGACCAGCCGGGTCGTCGTCGCACTCGTTCCGACGCTGCTTCCGGTCACGTCGTGGGAGGTCCTCGGGAACCTCGCCAACCTGCACTGGTTCCTGCTGTGGGTGACGCCCTGGCTGCTCCTGCGGCGCTACCGCACGCGCACCGGCCTCGTGCTGGCCACCATCGGTGCCGCCGTCATCGCCCTGACCGAGATCCAAGCAGTCCTCTTCGTGCCCCTGATGCTGTGGCACGTCCGCGACGCCCGGCGATGGCCTCCCCGAGTCGCCCTGCTGATCGGCCTGGGCGCGCAGGTCGCGGCCACGGTCGCTTCCCCCCGGGCCGAGGTCGAAGGGACGGCCGGCAGCCTGTCCGATCTCGTCACGGGCTACGTCGTCAACGTCATCGGTGGCGTCTGGTGGGCCGATGCGCACCAGGTGGGCCAGATCGCCGCATCACACTGGCCCCTGCTCGTGGCCGCTGCCCTGCCGTTCGTCGCCGCCACGGCCTACCTGCTCGTGCGCGGCGACTCCCGCCATCGCGTCGCCACGGCGGCACTCGCCCTCGGATCGCTCGGCGCATACGCCGGTGCCTACCTCGCGAACGGCTACCACCGGGCCCTGTACTCCACGTACACCCCCGATGCCTGGCTCGACGGCTTCCAGTACACGCGCTACGGCGTGGTGCCCGGCATGCTGCTCGTCGCCCTGCTCCCCCTCGCTCTCTCACTCGCCCGATCCCGGTCGGCGCGCGTACCCACCCTGCTGATCACCGCCGGCCTCCTTCTCGTGCTCGTGGTGCAGGCCGCCCAGCTCGGCTCCGTGCAGGGCGCCCGGGCGGCAGGACCGGTCTGGCCGCCGCAAGCGACGACCGTCGTGGACGAATGCGACGCCGGCGCAGCCGTGGGTGACGCGAGCATCGCTCCCGGTGGCCCCTGGCTGATCGTCCTCCCCTGTTCCTTCGTCGAGGACGGCGAGTGACCACCCCCCGAACGGGTCGATAGCAGGTCGCGCGCGAGCTGTCATCCGCGAACGGGTGACGCACGGGTGTACCGAGAATCACCCGACGGTAAGTGGACCGAACGGTGTCGTTCTCTCAGCTTCGGGATAGGTTCGTCTGGTGCCGCCCTCCGGGCCGGCACTGCGTGTCTCACCCGGCGCTGGGCCAGGAGCGGACAAGCGATGACGCTTGCACCACCGATCAAGAAAGCACTCACCACGTGATCACCAAGTTCTCTTGGCGTCGTGCGGTGGCCGTTCCGGCCGTCCTCACGCTCGCCCTCGGAGGGGCCCTCCTCTCCTCCACCGCGGCACAGGCCGCCCCGGGCAACCTCGTCATCACGAGCCCGACGGACGGCGGCGCGACCACCTCGCGCACCGTCGTCGTCACCGGCTCCGTGACGCCGGGTGCCATCGTCACGTTCTCGACCGCTGAGGGCGGCACGGAACTGACGCGCACCACCTCCGACCGCAACACGGGCGCCTTCACCGCGACCCTGCCCACCTACGCCGACGACGCCGTCCGCAACCAGAGCGTCTTCGTCAACGGCCTGGTCGGCTTCAGCGGTTTCGACGAGCCCAAGACGCTCTCGTTCGTCCTGCCGCTCACCAAGTACCTCACGCTCGCCACGCCCACAGAGGGCTCGACGACCGACTCGCGCACCGTGACCTTCACCGGCACGGCCACCCAGGGCTCGACCGTCACGGTCTCCAACGCCTCGGGTGAGCTCGGTCGCCAGAACCTCGGCAACGCCTCGACGTACTCCATCACGGTTCCTTACGACGCTGCAGCCACCCAGGCCCAGACCGTCACCGTCGGCGGCATCCTCGGCGGCAGCGGTCTGACTCCGATCACGCGCAACTTCACGATCCCGGCCGTCGCGGCCCCGGCCAAGACCGTCACGCTCGACTCGCCTGCCGCGGGCACCACGACCGAGTCCCGCTCGGTCACCTTCACGGGTACCGCTCCCGTGGGCTCGACGGTCACCATCACCGGTGCCGACGGCGAGCTCGGCCGCGCCAACCTCGGCAACGCCAGCACCTACTCGATCACCGTCGAGTACGCGGCCGACGCCCCCGTCGACCAGACCGTGACCGTCGGCGGCTTCGTCGGCGGCAGCGGCTTCGACAACACCGTCGTGCGCTCGTTCGCCCTGCCCGCCGAGGTCGTTCCCCCGACCACGCCCGTCGTGCTCGACGCACCCGTCATCACCTCGCCCACCCAGGGCCAGGTCGTCGTCGGTGACCAGGTCACCTTCGAGGGCACCGGCACCCCCGGCTCGAACATCCTGCTCGCCGTCGTCCCGACGGACCAGCTGCCCGAGCTCGAGGCACCCGCTGACGAGATGCGCGCCGCTGCCGAGCCCGCCGACCCCGCCGACCCGATCGTGGTCGACGCGGACGGCAACTGGACCGTCACCCTCGCCCTGACGCCGGACGACTACACCGCCGCGGCCGTGGCGTTCCTGCTCGACGCGGACGGCGCCCCGGTGCTCGACGACGCCGGTCAGCCGATCGTCTCGGACCCCTCGGCCGACGTGGCCTTCAGCCTCGTCGCCGCGGTCGTCCCGGCCGGCACCCCCGCCACCCCGATCGCCACCGGCACCGCCGGTACGACCGGCCTGGCCTACACGGGTAGCGAAGGCACCGAGGCCGCCATCGGCATCGGCGCCGCCGTCCTGCTGCTCGGCTCGACCCTGATGGTCCTCGCTCGCCGCCGCGCGAAGCTCGCGACCACCGACGTGGCCGGCGAGTAACACCCGCACCACGACGACGGCCCCCGTCGCTGCCTCGGCAGCGACGGGGGCCGTTCCGCGTCCGGCGCCGGCCACCCGGCGCGGCCGCAAGGCTGTCGGCGCGAACCGCTCAGGCCACAGACGCACGAACGCCCCCACCTCGAGAAGGTGGGGGCGTCCGGTGTTCGAGAGCGTGTGACGACGACCGGTGGTGGAGATGGGGGGAATTGAACCCCCGTCCATCGCTGAGATTGCACGCATTCTACGGGCGTAGCCAGATGAGGCGTTCTGCTCGGCTCCGACCTTTGTTACTGGCTTCTAGGTCGACGAGCCCAGCCCGAGTGCAAGTCCCGTGTGACCCCCAGGCGTAGTCACACAGCAAGCCATCTAAATGACGTCAGGATCTGGTTAGAAGGCGGTCACCAGACTGACGGACTCCATGTGGCTCTACTGCTTACGCAGCGAGAGCGAAGTCAGTGCGCTTGTTATTGGCACTTATTGTTTTCCAGAGATCGTTTACGAGATAACCCTGGATCCTCGGCCCGCTTCTCGTTCGCACACAGGCGATGTCGAAACCGATCATCCCCATGAGGGGGCCGTCGTCACACGCTCTTGAGTTACCAACGCACGTTTCCGTGCGGCCCATCAGTCTACGTCGTCCGTCGCGTTCGCGCCACCGGCGGCCCTCACCCCACACGGGCCCACGGGCCGACCGGTCACTCCCCCAGGTGCTTGCGCGCCGACATCGCCGACTGCGCCTCGCGCGTGGCGGTGCGCTCGCGCAGGGTCTGACGCTTGTCGTACTCGCGCTTGCCCTTCGCGAGGGCGATCTCGACCTTGGCCCGGCCGTCGCTGAAGTAGATCTTGAGCGGGACGACCGTGAAGCCGCCCTCTTTGGTCTTCTGCCCGATCTTGTCGATCTCGTGGCGGTGCAGCAGCAGCTTGCGCTTGCGCCGGGGCGCGTGGTTGTTCCAGGTGCCCTCGGTGTACTCGGGGATGTGCACCGCGTCGAGCCACGCCTCGCCGCCGTCGACGAACGCGTACCCGTCGACCAGCGACGCGCGCCCCTGCCGCAACGACTTGACCTCGGTGCCGCTCAGGACGATTCCCGCCTCGTAGGTGGTGTCGATCGTGTAGTCGTGGCGCGCGCGGCGGTTCGTGGCCACGACCTTCTCACCGCGTTCTTTCGCCACGCTGGCCTCCTGGGTCGTTCGGGTGGGGATGCTGCCGACAGGCAGCCGTTCAGTATACAGCGAAGGAGGCGCGGTGCCCGTGTGACGGACACCGCGCCTCCTCGGCTCTGCCGCCGGCCTAGACCTTGAGGTAGCGCCGGATGGCGACGTTCGCGCTGAGCGCGGCGAGCAGGATGCCGACGACGATGACGATCGGCACGACGAGCGCGGCATCGCGGAGGCCGATGAACGGTGTGCCCTGGAAGGTCACCGCCAGGTAGCCCTTCACGAAGAAGTTCACGATCGCGATGATCGCCCCGCCCGCGAGCAACGACCCCACGAGGGCCGCGATCACGCCCTCGAGGATGAACGGCGTCTGGATGAACCGGTTCGAGGCGCCGACCAGGCGCATGATGCCGAGCTCTCGACGCCTGCTGAACGCACTCAACCGGATGGTCGTGGCGATCAGCAGCACGGCCGCGATCAGCATGAGCGAGGCGATGCCGATGGCCGTGTAACTCGCCGCGTTCAGCACCGCGAAGATCGGGTCGAGGTACCCGCGCTGGTCGACGACGCTCTGCACCCCGGCCAGGCTCGACAGGCTCTCGGTGAGGACGTCGGACTGCGTCGGGTCTTTCAGGTTCACCCAGAAGGTCTCGTTCAGGTAGGCCGGCTGGACGAACTCGGTGGCCGGGCTGTCGGCGAACTGCTGCTTGAAGCGGTCGTAGGCCTGGGTCTGGTCCTCGAAGTAGAACTTGTCGACATAAGGCGTGAGCACGTCGCTGTCCAGTTGCGCCTTGACGCCGGCGATCTGGTCCTGCGTGGCCATCGCGCCGGTGCAGTTGCCGGTCGTGTCGGTGTCGGTGCAGAGGTACACGGCGACCTGGGCCTTGTCGTACCAGTAGCCCTTCATCTGCGTGATCTGCATCTGCAGCAGGGCGGCCGTGCCGACGAAGGTCAGCGAGATGAACGTGACGAGCACGACCGAGACGACCATCGAGGCGTTGCGGCGGAGGCCGCTGCCGACCTCGCTCATGACGAGTCCGAGTCTCATGCGTCGGCCCCTCTCGTGCTGAGGTCCTCGACCCCGATGGCCTGGATGGGCACCGCCTGGGTCTGGTAGCCGCCGTGTCGCTCGTCGCGCAGGATGTTGCCCGCGCTGAGCTCGATCACGCGGCGCTGCATCTGGTCGACGATGCCGGCGTCGTGCGTCGCCATGATGACCGTCGTACCGCCGGCGTTGATGCGCTCGAGCAGGGTCATGATGCCCGCGCTCGTCGAGGGGTCGAGGTTGCCCGTGGGCTCGTCGGCCAGCAGGATCGCCGGCTTGTTGACGATCGCCCTGGCGATGGCGACGCGCTGCTGCTCGCCGCCCGAGAGCTCGTGCGGCAGACGGTGCTGCTTGCCGACCAGGCCGACCATCTTCAGGACGTCGGGCACGGCCTCTTGGATGAAGCCCTTGCTCTTGCCGATGACCTGCAGGCTGAACGCGACGTTGTCGAACACGTTCTTCTGCGGCAGCAGCCGGAAGTCCTGGAACACGACGCCGAGGTTGCGCCGGAAGTACGGCACCTTGCGGCTCGAGAGGGTGCCGAGGCGCTGGCCGAGGACGTGGATCTGCCCCTGGGACGGCTTCTCTTCTTTCAGCACGAGCCTCAAGAAGCTCGACTTGCCGGAGCCGCTCGCCCCGACGAGGAACACGAACTCGCCCTTGAGGATCTCGAGGGTGACGGCGTTCAGCGCGGGCCGGGGGTTACCGACGTAGACCTTGGTGACTTCATCAAACCGAATCATGACGGGGATCACCCTAAGCGCGGGCCGTGACGATCGTCGCAGCGACTCGCTGCGGCGGGGCGGCTATGGATGTGCTGGGAGCCGCCGGCCGGCCGGGGCCGGGTCAGTCCTGGTCGTCGCGCTTGCGCCAGCGGATGCCCGCCGAGATGAAACCGTCGAGATCGCCGTCGAAGACGTTCGACGGGTTGTTCACCTCGTGCTCGCTGCGGAGGTCTTTGACCATCTGGTAGGGCGCGAGCACGTAGCTGCGGATCTGGTCGCCCCAGCTGGCCGTGATGTTGCCGGCCAGCTCTTTCTTCTTGGCGTTCTCGGCCTCTTTCTGCAAGAGCAGGAGGCGCGACTGCAGCACGCGCATGGCCGCGGCGCGGTTCTGGATCTGGCTCTTCTCGTTCTGCATCGAGACGACCGTGCCGGTGGGGATGTGGGTCAGGCGCACGGCCGAGTCGGTCGTGTTGACGCTCTGACCGCCGGGGCCCGACGAGCGGAAGACGTCGACGCGGATGTCGTTCTCGGGGATGTCGATGGACTCGGTCTCTTCCATCAGCGGGATCACCTCGACCGCGGCGAAGCTGGTCTGGCGCTTGCCCGCGGCGCCGAACGGGCTCATGCGGACGAGTCGGTGCGTGCCGGCCTCGACGCTCAGCGTGCCGAACGCGTACGGGGCGTCGATCTCGAAGGTGGCGCTCTTGATGCCGGCCTCTTCGGCGTAGCTGGTGTCCATGACCGTGGCCGACATGCCGTGCTTCTCGGCGTAGCGCAGGTACATGCGCAGCAGCATCTCGGCGAAGTCGGCGGCGTCGACGCCACCGGCACCGGCACGGATCGTGATGACGGCCGGCCGGGGGTCGTACTCGCCGTCGAGCAGCGTCTGCACCTCGAGGACGTCCATCATCTTCTGCAAGGCCTTGAGCTCGGCCTGGGCCTCGTCGGCGCTCTCTTGGTCGTCGCCGTCGTTCGCCATCTCGACGAGCACCTCGAGGTCGTCGAGCCGCGCCTCGGTGGTCTCGAGCTTCTCGAGCTCGGACTGCCGGTGGCTGAGGGCGCTGGTGACCTTCTGCGCGTTCTCGGTGTCGTCCCACAGGTCGGGCGCCGAGGCCTGCTCGCTGAGTTCGGCGATCTCGGCGACGAGACGGTCTTGCCCGATCACCGCACGGATGTCTTCGAACGTGGCCCGGAGGGCGGCAATCTGCTCAGAGAAATCCAGTGCGATCATGGTTCCCGAGCTTACCCGGCGCGGGTGAGCGCGACGTGCGGGGCCGGCCCCGCACGTCGCCGCCGAGGCTCAGCGCCGGGCGACACCCGCCTCGCGCAGGGCCACGTCCGCGAGGCGGCGGACGACGGCCGGCTCCCCCGCGCGCCAGGCGGCGACGGGGTCGGGTGACACCGCGAGAGCGGCCTTCGCGTCACGGCCGGTCAGGGCGCGCAGCGCGAGCAGGTCCTCGCCGCCCGGCAGGGCGAGCAGCGAACGGACCGAGGAGGCGCGGCGCACGAACGCGATCCGCCCGCGCAGCCAGACCCACAGCACCACGAGGCTCGGCACCCCGGCCACGACCAGGCCGGCGACGAGCGCGGCCCGGGCGACGCCGTCCTGCTGCTGCCGGCCGGCGTCGGCCAGGGACTGCCCCGCACCGCTGGCCCCGTCGAACGGCGCACTGGCGGCACCACCGACCAGGGGCAGCCCGGCCAGCGCGCGCGACGCGTCCTGCATCGTCCCCTGGAAGCCGGCCCCCGCCTCCTCGAGCTGCCTGCCGAGGTCGGCGAACGTGCCGATGAAGCTCGCGATGCTCACCCCGAGCACGACGAAGAGGACGACGAGGCCGATCGCCACCACGTCTCCGGTCACCTGGCGGGTGCGGACGAGGGGGGACGACGAGTAGAGCTGCATGGCCCCAGTCTGACGCGAGGTGGACCGCGGAGGCCGACCCGCGCCTCCTCGGGCCGTCGCGGTGACTACCGGGGCAGGGTGCTGACGGGCCCCACGCGTGACGTCGCGAGGTCGAGCGAGGTGACGGTGGCCGCCCCGGCGAGCAGGGCGACCCTGAGGGCGCTCACCTGGTACGGGCTGGTCGACCACTTCGTGGAGGGCGGGGTCGTGACGACGCCGCCGGGGTAGCCCGGCTGGTCGGGGCGCAGGTTGACGCGGAGCGACAGCACCGAGGGCAGGCGTGCGGTGAGCACGCCGACGGCGGTGACGACCGGGGCGAGCGTGGTCGAGAGGGTGCTGCCGAGGGTCGTGATCGGGGTGACGAGGGTGGCCGTCACCAAGGTGGCGATCGACCCCACCAGGGTGGGGGCGGAGTTCGCCAGGGGCGTGAGGAGTCCGTTCAGCACCGCGCTCAAGGCCGCGCCGAGACCGAGCACGGGCAACAGGTTGCCCGTCACGGACGCCTGGGCGGTCGACGGCGACGCGAGCACCTGCGACAGCGACCCCTTGACGATCACGTCCACCCGGAGGAGCGGCACGACGGCGCCGAGCAGCGTCGCCGTGAGGTCGACCTTCAACGCCACGTCGAGGTTCACCCTGTCGACTGCGGCCTTCAGCGCGGTGACGATCGACGAGGTCAGCCCGTCGAGCAGCCCGCCCACCGTCGCCGTGATCGAGTTCATCGCCGCGGCGCCGAGGACGAGCTCGGTGTTCGGCGCCAAGCCGTTGATCCCACCCGTGGGCCCCACCAGCTTGACCAGGTCGACCGTCACCCGCCCGGTGGCCGGGGTGATCGTCACCGTTCCGTCGGTGCTCGTCAGGGAGCCCGCCAGCAGAGGATCCACCGCGGCCTGCAGGTTCAGCCCCGAGACGACGACGTCGCCGCTCACGGACCCGAGGCTGAGCAGGTTCGTGAGGTCGTTGACCGTCTTGAACACCCCCGACTTGACGACGCCGGAGATCGCCCCGTCCTTGCCTCCCAAGCCCGCGAACGCGGTGTTCAGGCTCGTGACCGTGCTCGACACCTGGCCCGACAGTCCCGCCACCGCCGGGCTGCGCAGCTCGAGGCCGAGACCGGCGACGCCGTAGTCGCGGACGACCCCGGTCACGCTGCCGTCGCCCCAGATGCGGCTCTCGAGCGCGCGGCAGCCGTCGAGGGTCGCCGACGAGGCGACGGCACCGACGGTCAGGTCGGCCCGGTCGAGGGCGGTCGTCGCGGGCAGCACCGAGGTCAGTCCGATGCGCGCGGGGCCGGGCAGCGAGGTGCTCGGCGTCGTGGGCGTCACACCGAGTCCGCCCGAGTCGCTCACCAGGCCCGAGGCGGCCGCAGCCGTGCCGGTCGGAGCGACCCGCGTGAACTGGTTCAGGGCTCCGGCCGATCCGGCCGGCAGGTTCGTACCGAGACCGGCGAGGTCGAGGCCCACGAGACCCGAGCCGGCGCTCGCCGACAGCGGATTGCGGAACGTCGTCGTGCCTCCGGCGTCCGTGGTCGGAGCGGGCGACGTGGGTGCCGCGGTGACGACTCCGGCCCGGGTGCGGGCCAGGTCGGCGCCGCGCAGGGCGGCGACGGTGTCGAGATCCGTGCCTGCCAGGCTGCCGCGCGCGAACCGGCTGGACGCCGCCGCGGCGTAACCGGTGTCGGTGCCGCAGGTGAACTTCGATGTGCCGACCAGGCCGTACGTCCGTTCGGAGTCGGTCCAGGCGGCGGTCGTCATGGGCGGCGGTGGCACGATGACGGCACCCAGGACGGCGGCCACCGCGACGGCCGCGACCAGGGCCCGGCGCGGGGTGAGCCGCGTCCGACGCGGGGTGAGCCGCGTCAGCAGCGACGGGCGACCGGCCGTGTGCCGTCCGCGCGTCACGGGGTCACCGTCCGGCGTCGGCCGCGCAGGTGCAGGGCGAGACCGACGAGCAGGGCGCCCGCGCCGGCGACGGCCGGGCCGACCGCGAGACCGCCCGTGTAGGCGAGGGCGCGCCTGGGGTCGGCTCGGACGACGGCCACGTCGGCACCGGCGGTCACGACCTCGGTGCCGTCCGCTCCGTCGCCGAGGGCCGCCGCGCCTCCGTCCTCGGGGTCGGCCCCGGGGACGGCGGTGCTCGACCCGCCCGGCTGGGGCTCGTCCGTGGGGTCGGGGTCGGGGTTGGGGCCGGGTTCGGCGGGCAGCGTGGGGATCGGGTCGAGGGCGGTCGCGGTGATGCCCACACCCACGCGCGCGGTCAGACCCATCAGCGAGCCGTCGTCGCTCGCCGGACCGTCGACGAGACCGAGGCTGACCAACAGGAAGACCCGACCCGCGCCTCCTGCCGACCGCACCGGCCAGGCCGGACCGCCGTCGACGAACGAGGAGGCGCGGGTCGGCTCGGTCACGGTCCTCTGCCCGGTCGCGCAGCGCGGCGTCGTCTCGAGCCGCTGCCACTCGACGTCACAGGCCTCCACCCCGAGCGTGAGGCCGTCGCGTCGCTCGACGAGCGAGCCCGAGCTGACCAGCTCGATGCTGAGGGCCACCCGGTCGCCCGTGGTGACGTCCGTCGCGATCTGCCAGCGTCCCGGCGAGGACGGCGCGATGTCGGCGGTGCCGGTCAGGTCGTCGGCGAGGACGAGATGGCCGTCGAGACCGGTCTCGGGCACGGGTTCGAGGGCGCGGGCGGTGCCGGCCTGGACGGTCAGGGCACCGCCCAGCACGAACGCCGCCGCGCCGACGACGGCGAGCAGCGTCGACGGGGTGCGGCGCCCACGGTGCTCGGGGTCACGCTGCCCACGGCTCGCGGGGTCCACGACCGCCCTCACCCTCGACGGCGGGCGTCGCGTCGCGTCGGCCAGAAGGCCAGCACGATCGCGCCGCCGACGACGGCGACCGCGAGGCCCCGGGCCGGCGGGGTCGACATCGTCGTGAGGACGAAACCGAGTCCGGGGGCCGAGGCGACGACGATCCGGGCGTCGCGCACGACGTAGGGGTCGCGGTCGTCCGAGTCGTTGGCGTCTCCCCGCAGCACGAGGGACCGCGCGGCGGCGTCACCGGGCACGGCGGTGGTCGAGACCACGCGGTGCGTCACGGGCACCTCGAAGCCGGGACGCGGCACCGTGACCACATCGCCGGGACGCACGTCGGCCGCGGCGATCGCGCGCGTGACGACGGCTCCGCCCGCGGGCACGGTCGGACTCATCGAGCCGGTGAGCACGACCACGAGCGAGAGGCCGAGCACCGTCGAGACGGCGAGCCAGAGCAGGCAGATCGCGCCCACGACGCCGACGACCGAGAGCAGGACCGTCGAGGCGACCTCGACCGGACGCCGACGCGGACGGCGCGGGCGCGTGGAGGCCCGGGTCGCGGCCCGGGTCGCCGCCCGGCCGAGCGTCTCCTCGGCGCCCGCCACTCGGCCGCTCGACGACGCGTCGCCGCGGGCCGGGGGTCGCGTGTCGGTGTCGACCACGAGGGGCTCCGTCACTCGACGCTGGTCGAGGCGAACTCCCACGCCGGGGCGACCGTGCGGCCCTGGAGGGTCGTGGACGCGGCCGTCGCGGCGCTCTGCGGCAGGGTCACCTCGAAGCAGTAGAACTGCGTGGTGCCGGACGAGGCGGCGAGACGCTGCGTGCCCGTGGCGCCGGTCGAGGCGAGCGGCCCGGTGCCGATGGTCGTCGGAGCCGTGAAGGCGGCGGCGGTGCAGGTCGGTGCGGCTCCGGTCGCCGGGACGACCACGGTCGCCACGCGGACGGTGAGGGCGGCGAACAGCGTGCCCCCGGCGTCGGCGACGGTCACGCCCGTCGCGGGGACGGCGGCGCGGACCTGGACGTCGGCCGGCACGGTGGTCGTGGCGGTCGTGCGCAGGGCGACGCCGGCGTAGACGCTCTCGCCGGGGCTCAGCGTCTGGGCGCCCGGGGTGAAGAGCATGGCCTGGCCCGGGTTCGCCTCGAAGTCGGCGAAGCCGGCGGTGTAGGGCGACGTGACGCTCTGCTGCACCTCGAACGTGCCCGTGCCGATGCCGGGGCCACCGGCGCCGTCACCGGCGTAGACCCACTCGCTGTCGGTCCAGGCGGCGACCGTGTAGCCGAGCCCACCGACGACCAGGGCACCACCGGCCGCCAGCGCGGCGACCTTGCGGAACCGGCGCGACCGCGGGGCCTGCTGCTCGGGGGACGCGTCGACCGCGCCGGAGGTGTCGGAGGCAGGGCTGTGCTGCGTCATGGTGGTGCTCCTGATCCGCGACGGCTGGTGAGGTCGTCGCTCGGGTGATGCGATGGACGCCCGTGGTGAGCAGGCGGCGGGCCGCGAGTGAGCGGCGGTGGCGCGGGATGGTGAGGCCCTGCCCGTGAGACGTGCTCACGTGTGATGTCGTCGAGTACACCACCCCCGTGTGGGGTCCGACAACCCACCCGTTCGGGGGCCACGGGACCTCGGTGACCGCGTCCCCCGGGTCAGCGGGCTCCGAGGGCGGGAGCGCGGTCCGCGTAACCGGCCCGACCGGCGCGCGCCACGGCGGTCGGCAGGGCCGCGAGCAGCGCGTCGACGTCGGCGTCGGTGCTCGTGTGCCCGATCGTCATGCGCAGCGCGCCGCGGGCGGCGTCCGCCGGCAGTCCCATGGCGAGCAGCACGTGCGACGGTTCGGGGATGCCCGCCTGGCAGGCCGACCCGGTCGACACGCTGACACCGGCGGCGTCGAGCAGGAACAACAACGAGTCGCCCTCGCAGCCGTCGAAGGTGAAGTGGGCGTTGCCCGGCAGCCGGTCGACGGGGTCGCCCCGCAGCACCACCCCGGGCACCGAGGCGAGCACCCCGGCGACCAGCCGGTCGCGCAACGGCTCGTAGGCCCCGTGCGGCTGCTCGGCGGCGACGGCGAAGGCCACGGCGGCCGGGGCATCCTGAGTCCCCGAGCGCACCTGCCGCTGCTGCCCGCCGCCGTGGATCAGCGGCACGACGGTCGCCGAGCGAGACAGCACGAGCGCGCCGATGCCGATGGGCCCGCCGATCTTGTGGGCGCTGACGCTGAGCGCCGCGAGCCCCGATGCCGCGAAGTCGATCGGCACCTGCCCGTACGCCGCGACGGCGTCCGAGTGCACCGGCACCCCGTGAGCCGCGGCGAGCGCGACGACCTCGTCGACGGGTTGCATCGTGCCGACCTCGTTGTTGGCCCAGAGCAGGCTGACGAGGGCGACGTCGTCGTGTTCGTCGAGGGCGGCGGCGAGCGCGTCGACGCGCACCCGGCCCCGCTCGTCGAGGGGCAGCCAGGTGACGACGGCCCCCTCGTACCGTTCGAGCCACTCGACGGTGTCGACGGTGGCGTGGTGCTCGCCGGCGGGGACGAGGAGGCGCGGGCGCGGTCGGTCGGACTGCCTCGCCCACCAGAGTCCCTTGATCGCGAGGTTGACCGCCTCGGTGCCGCCCGAGGTGAAGACGATCTCGATGGGGTCGCAGCCGAGGGTCGCGGCGACGCGTTCTCGCGCCTCTTCGAGGACGCGTTTGGCGTTCTGGCCGGCCGAGTGGATGGACGAGGGGTTGCCGACGGTGCCGAGCGCCTCGGCGTAGGCGGCGATGGCCGCCGGGTGCATCGGCGTGGTGGCCGCGTGGTCGAGGTAGACGCTCATGTTCGGGTCCTCAGGCTGGGGTGGGCGGCGACGCTCGATGATTTCGGGGCCGACGCGCGCCTCCTCTACTGTAAACGCGTGACCGACCTCGACCCCCTCCGCGATCTCGGCATCCGCTCCGGCCCCGACGGGCCGACCCTGCGCGTCTGGTCGGCGTCGGCGTCCCGGGTCGACCTCGTCATCGACGACGCCCCGCACGACCGCGTCGTGCCGATGGTCCGCGACGAGCACGACGTGTGGAGCGCCACGGACGGAGCCCTCTCCGCCGGGCGACGGTACTGGCTGCGCGCCGACGGGCCGGCCGGTGCCGGCAACGCCTTCGACCCGTCGCTCGAGCTGCTCGACCCGTACGCGCGCGGCCTGGGGCGCACCGGTCGCGGCACGTGGCAGTCGGCCGTCGTCGACGAGTCGTTCGACTGGGGCGGGGTGGCCAAGCCCCGCACGCCCCTCGACCGGGTGGTCGTCTACGAGGCGCACGTCCGCGGCCTGACCCGGCTGGCCCCCTTCGTACCCGAAGAGCTGCGCGGCAGCTACGCCGGCCTCGCCGCCGAATCGACCATCGCGTACCTCACGGGCCTCGGCGTGACGGCCGTGCAGCTGCTGCCGGTGCACCAACACGTCGACGAGCAGCGCCTCGTCGCACAGGGCATCGAGAACTACTGGGGCTACAACACCCTGGGCTACTTCGCCCCGCACGCCGCCTACGCCAGCCGTGACGCACAGCTGGCCGGCGCCTCGGCGGTCCTTCGCGAGTTCAAGGGCATGGTGCGCCTGTTGCACGAGGCCGGCATCGAGGTCTACCTCGACGTCGTCTACAACCACACGGCCGAAGAGGGCGAGGTCGGCGGGCCGGTCACGAGCCTGCGCGGCCTCGACGGTTCGTCGTACTACCGCCACGACGCCGAGGGTCGACCGGTCGACGTGACCGGGTGCGGCAACTCCCTCGACACGAGCACGCCGGCCGCGTCGCGGCTCGTGCTCGACTCGCTGCGCTACTGGGCGGACGAGGTGCAGATCGACGGGTTCCGGTTCGACCTGGCCGCGACGCTCGGCCGAGGGGCCGACCACGTCTTCGACCCCGAGCACCCCCTCCTCGAGGCGATCGTGACCGATCCGACCCTCGAGGGCGTCAAGATGATCGCCGAGCCGTGGGACGTCGGCATGGGCGGCTGGCAGACCGGCGCGTTCCCCGACGGCTGGATCGAGTGGAACGACCGGTTCCGCAACCGCGCCCGCGACTTCTGGCTGACCGACGTCGCCGCCGCCCGCTCGCAGGGTGCGCCCCCGTCGGGACTCGGCAGCTTCGCGTCCAAGCTCAGCGGGTCGAGCAACATCTACGCCCACGACCGCGGCCCCTTGTCGGGCGTCAACTTCGTCACGGCGCACGACGGCTTCACGCTGCTCGACCTCGTCTCGTACGACGGCAAGCACAACCTGAGCAACGGCGAGGGCAACCGCGACGGCACCGACGACAACCGGTCGTTCAACCACGGGGTCGAGGGCGACAGCGTCAATCCCTGGATCTCGGACGCCCGTCGCCGCTCGATGCGCAACCTGCTCGCCACGCTCTTCGTGTCGGCCGGCATCCCGATGCTGACCGCCGGCGACGAACGTGGTCGCACCCAGCACGGCAACAACAACGCCTACTGCACCGACAGCGAGCTCACCTGGGTCGACTGGTCCGACGAGCCCTGGCACCGGGCCCTGCACGACGACGTCGCCGCCCTGGCCCGGCTGCGGGCCGAGCACCCCGCCCTCCGCCCGTCGCGGTTCGGCGTCGACGGCGCGTGCACGCTCAGCGCCAACGAGATGTCGTGGCACTCGGCCTCGGGTGACGAGATGCGACCCGACGAGTGGAACGACCCGGGCGTCCGCACCCTGCAGTACCTCGCCACCTCGACGCCCGAGCACGAGGCGCCCGACACGGTGCTCGTCGTCGTGCACGGGGCCGAGACCAGCGTCACGGTGACGCTCCCCCGGCACGCCGGAGTGACGGCGTACGCGGCCCTCTGGACGAGCGACGATCGCACCCCGCCGCAGGCGGCCGCCCCCGGTGACGAGCTGCTCGTCGCGGGGCCGACCGTGGTGGTGTTCCACGCCACGACGGGCGAGGACGCCTCGTGAGCACCAAGAACGCAGGAGGCGCGCGCGGCCCCGCCACGCCGGCCACCGTCGCCCTCACCGCCGCCGGCATCCCGTTCACGGCCCACACCTACGAGCACCACGACACCGCGACGAACTTCGGCGCGGAGGCCGCCGCCGAACTCGGCCTCTCCGAGGAGCGCGTCTTCAAGACCCTCGTGGTCGACACCGACGGCACCCTCGTCGTGGGCGTCGTCCCGGTCTCGGGTCGTCTCGACCTCAAGGCGCTCGCGGCCGCCGTCGGGGCGAAGAAGGCCTCGCTGGCCGATCCCGCCCTGGTCGAACGCCGCACCGGCTACGTCGTCGGCGGCATCAGCCCGCTCGGCCAGAAGACCACCGCGACGACCGTGATCGACGCGAGCGCCGCCTCCTTCGACTCGGTCTTCGTCAGCGGCGGGAGGCGCGGGTTCGACATCGAGATCGCCCCGGACGACCTCGTGCGCGCCACCGGCGGTCGCTACGCGGCGATCCGTCGCGACTGACGCACGGGCGGCGCGGCTAGGGTCGGGCGCATGACCGGCAGTCCGGCCCGGGTCGAGGGCACGCTCACCTCGTGGGACGACGACCGCGGGTTCGGGTTCCTGACCCCGGTCTCGGGCCGGGGCCGTGCGTTCGTCCACATCACGGCGTTCGGCCGCGGCACGGCCCGACCCCGGGTGGGCGACGCGTTCTCGTACGAGGTCGATCGTCACGGTGACCGGGGACCCGCGGCCGTGCGGGTGTCGTCCCTCGGCACGGGGTGGTCCGCTCCGCGGGCTCGGGCGCCACGACCGACGCGGGCCGGCGGGGTCTCCCTCGTCGTCGGCCTGGTCGTCGTGCTCGGCGTCGCCGCGGTCGTCTGGGCCCTCGGCCGCGACTCGACGTCGCCGCGGTTCGACGGCCTCGCACCCTGGCTGATCGGCGGGCTCGTCGGCGTCAGCGTGCTCACGGCCCTCGTCTACGCCCTGGACAAATCCGCGGCCCGCCGCGGTCGCCGCCGCGTACCCGAACGCACTCTGCTGCTGCTCGGCCTGCTCGGCGGCTGGCCCGGTGCCCTCGTGGCCCAACAGCTGCTGCGCCACAAGACGAGCAAGCGCTCGTTCCAGCTCGCCTTCTGGGCGTCGGTCGCCGTGAACGTGCTCGTGGTCATCCTCTCGCTCGCGCTGCTGCGTTGACCCACCGCGAGCTCAGACCAGCTGCTTCTCGCGGGCGAAGTGGCAGGCGGCCGTGTGGTCGGCGCCGTCGCGGCCGTGCGGCAGCATGGCAGGCACCTCGTCCTCGCACCGAGAGCGCTGGGCTTCCGGCAGCATCGCGTAGAGCGGGCAGCGGCTGCGGAACCGGCAGCCGGTCTGCTTGACGGTCGGCGTCGGCGGATCGCCGGGAAGCACGATGTGCTCGCGTGCCCGCTCCTTCACGGGGTCGGGCACGGGCACGGCCGACAGCAGCGCCTGGGTGTACGGGTGCAGCGGGTGCTCGAACACCTCGTCGACCGGGCCCGTCTCGACCGTGCGGCCGAGGTACATCACCGTGACCCGGTCGGCCACGTGCCGGATGACCGAGAGGTCGTGCGACACGAACAGGTACGACAGGTCGAGCTTGGCCTTGAGCTCGGCCAGCAGGTTGAGCACCCCCGCCTGGATCGACACGTCGAGCGCCGACACCGGTTCGTCCAGGACGATCAGCTTGGGATCGGCGGCGAGCGCCCGCGCGATCGAGATGCGCTGCCGCTGCCCGCCCGAGAACTCGTGGGGGTAGCGGGTGGCCGCAGCGGGCTCGAGCCCGACGAGCCGCATGAGCTCGGGCACCCGCCGCGACACCTCGTCGCGGGGTCGACCGATGGCGAGGAGCGGCTCGGCGATGATGTCGCTGACCGGCTGCCGGGGGTCGAGGCTGGCCATCGGGTCCTGGAAGACCATCGAGACGGCACCCCGCAACCGCTTCACCGTCGAACCGTCGAGCTTGCGGTCGAGGGCCGTGCCGAGCAGTTCGATGGTGCCGGCCTCGGGCACGCGGAGGTCCATGATCTCGTGCAGGGTCGTGCTCTTGCCCGAGCCGGACTCACCCACGAGCCCGAGCGTCTCGCCCTCGCGCACGTCGAGGTCGACCCCGTCGACCGCCCACACGCTGCCCACGCGCCGCTTGAAGACCGACCCCTTGGTGAGCGGGAACGTCTTGACGAGTCCGTCGACGTGCAGCACCCGGTCCCGCGACGCCCGGGGCACGGCCGCCAGGTCGGAGGTGAGGGCGGGCGGCAGGTCGTAGACGTCCTCGGGGTCGGTGCCCTCGCCCACGAGCCGGTCGGCGTGCAGGCAGGCCGCGCGGTGGCCGGACTCGACCGCCGGAGCCTGCTCGAGCGCGGGCTCGTCGACCCGGCACTCGGCCGTCACGAGCGGGCAGCGCGCGGCGAACGGGCAGCCGGGAGCCAGTGACAGCAACGACGGAGGCGTGCCCGGGATCGGCACCAGCGGCTGGTCCGACCGCTGGTCGAGCCGCGGCAGTGCGCCGATCAGGCCGACCGTGTAGGGCATGCGGGGGTGGGCGAACAGGTCGTCCGCCGTCGCCGTCTCGACGACGCGTCCGGCGTACATGACGGCGATGCGGTCGGCGAACCCGGCGATGACGCCCAGGTCGTGGCTGACGAAGAGCAGCGCCGCCCCGGTCTCGCGCTGGGCCGTGCGCAGCACCGAGATGACCTGGGCCTGGATCGTCACGTCGAGGGCAGTGGTCGGCTCGTCGGCGAGGATGACGTCGGGGTCGTTGGCGATCGCCATGGCGATCATCGCGCGTTGCCGCATGCCGCCCGAGAACTCGTGCGGGAACGAGTCGACGCGACGCTCGGGCTCGGGGATGCCCACGAGACCGAGCAGTTCGATCGCCCGCTCGCGGGCCTGCCTCTTCGTGCCGCCACGGTGGATCAGCACGGTCTCGGCGATCTGCTGGCCCACCGTGTACACCGGCGTGAAGGCCGAGAGCGGGTCCTGGAAGACCATGGCGATGCGCTTGCCGCGGATCGCCGACATCGCCTTGTCTCCGCGGCCGAGCAGTTCTTCGCCGTCGAGCGTGATCGAGCCGGTCACCTTCGCGGTGGCGGGCAGCAGGCCGAGCACGGCGAGGCTCGTGACCGACTTGCCGGAGCCCGACTCGCCGACGATGCCGAGCACCTCGCCGCGGCGCAGCGTCAGGTCGACGCCGCGCACGGCGCGCACGGCGCCGTCCGGGGTCGGGAAGGTCACGGTGAGGTCGTGCACCTCGAGCACCGGAGCCGAGGAGGCGCGGGTGCGGTCGACCGGTTCGGTGAGCGTCATGCGCGCTCCCCCTTCTCGTCGTTCGTGCGGGATGGCGCGGGGCTCGCGGCCTCGGAGACGCCGCCGGTGCGCCCGAGCGGCGCCGCGCCTCCTGCGCTCTCGGCCGTCCGGCCGCGGGTGCGACGGCGGCGGCCCGTTCGACCGGCCGTCGAGGTCGGGTCGAGCGCGTCACGCAGCCCGTCGCCGAGCAGGTTGCTCGCGAGGGCGAACACGATCAGGGCGCCGGCCGCGAAGAAGAACAGCCACGGCTTGGTCGTCGCGGCGCTCTGGTTCTGGGCGATCAGCGTGCCGAGCGACACGTCGGGCGGCTGGACGCCGAAGCCGAAGTAGGACAACCCGGACTCGGTGAGCACGGCGGCCCCGATCGCGATCGTGGCGTCGATCACCAGGAACGACGCGACGTTCGGCAGGATGTGCCGAACGATGATCGTGAAGTGGCCGATGCCCATGTAGCGGGCCGCCCGGATGAACTCCCGCTCCTTGATGCTCAGGGTGAGCGAGCGCACGACGCGGGCCGTGATCATCCACCCGAACAGGGCGAGCAGCGCCACGAGGATCAGCCAGCCGAACTGCTTGAGGCGAGGCGACAGGATCGCGATGATCAGGAACGACGGCAGCACGAGCAGCAGGTCGACGAAGACCATGACGACCCGGTCGACCCAGCCGCCGAAGTAGCCGGCCATCGCGCCGAGCATGCCGGCGATGACGGTCGAGAACAGGGCCACCAGCAGACCGATCAGCAGCGACTTCTGCAGGCCGCGAGCGGTCTGGGCGAAGACGTCCTGGCCGATGTTGTTCGTGCCGAACCAGTGCGCGCCGGTCGGCGGCGACGACAGGGCCGTGTAGTCGATGTAGTCGTAGGCGTACGGCGAGACGAGCGGGCCGGCGAACGCGAACACGAACAGCAGCAGCACGACCACGAGGCCGACGGTGGCGCCGCGGTTGGCGAACAGGCGGCGGAAGGTCAGCACGAGGCGGTTCGGCGTCGTCGCCGCGACCTCCTCGCGCGACTCGGGCACGACGGCGTCGGACGGCCCCTCGAGCAGGTCGGGTGTGAATCGAGTCATGGGGTGGCCCTACTTCTGCGCTCGGACGCGCGGGTCGAGCACCGCGTTCAGCACGTCCGACACGAAGCCGGCGAGCAGCACGACGACGGCGCTGTAGAGGGTGTAAGCGACGACGATGTTGATGTCGTTCGACTGGACGGCGTCGATGAACCAGGCGCCGAGGCCGTTCCAGGCGAAGATCTTCTCGGTGAACGTGGCCCCGGTCAGCACCCCCAGGAAGGCGAAGGCGAACAGGGTCGTCATCGGGATGAGGGCGGTGCGCAACCCGTGCTTGAAGATGGCCGGTCGACGACGCAACCCCTTGGCCCGGGCCGTGCGGATGTAGTCGGCCTGCAGCACGTCGAGCATCGTCGCCCGCTGGTACCGGCTGTACACCGCGATCAGGCCGACGCCGATCGAGATGGTCGGCAGCAGGAGGTGCGCGATGCGGTCCCAGGCGATCGTGCCGAAGCCTCCGGTCAGGTTGGGCGTCGCCTCGCCGGTGAAGGTGATCAGCTGGTAGCCCAGGACGTCATTGAGCTTGGTCGCCCCGATCTTGAGCAGCACCGCGGTGAGAAATACCGGCGTCGAGATCAGGACGAACGACAGCACCGACGACACGCGGTCCGAGAACTTGTACTGCCTGATGGCGTTCCAGGTGCCGACCACGACCGCGAGCACGATGCCGAGGATCGAGCCCACCAGCAGGAGGCGCAGGCTGACCCCCAGCCTCGGTCCGAACTCCTGCGCCACAGGCTTGTCCTGGATGGTCTGCCCGAGGTCGCCCGTGACCGCACCGCCCAGCCAGTGGACGTACCGCTCGCCCAGGGGGTCCTTGTCGTTGACCCCGATCGAGCTGAGCTTGGCGTCGACGACCTCGGAGGACGGACGCGGGTTGCGATCGGCGTAGACCGCGCGCGGGTTGAGGGTCGCCGAGGCGAGGAAGTAGGTGAGCGACGTCGCGATGAAGACCAGGGCGACGTAGTACACCAGCCGGCGGGCGAGGAATCGAGCCATGGCAGATCACACTAGACGTACCCCGCGGCCCGACCAGCTGGCCAGGTTTCGAGCGTGTAACAAATTCACATGAAAGTTTGCGTGGATTCAAGGCGTCCGTACATTTGGGCACACGCGATCAGTTCTCGGGAGGCGTCGCGGCACGTGTCCGCACGGGTCGACCATGACGCGAAATGCCCGCTGATCAGCACTTTTCACCACCCTTCAGTTCGGAGTGCCATGAAGATCACGAAGAAGCTCGGCCTGGCGGCCGGCCTCGTCAGCATCGCCCTCGTCGTCACGGCGTGCAGCGGTGGCGGCGGCGACGACGGCGACGGGGCCGCCAAGAACGGCCAGTTGTCCCCCGACGGCGACATCAACGCCACCGCCGCGGCCGACGTCGAGCAGGGGGGCACGCTGACGCTTCCGCTGCAGCAGCTGCCCTCGCAGTGGAACTACGCGCAGCTCGACGGAGCCCTCGGCGATGCCTCGTTGATCGAGAGCGCCGTGCTGCCGCAACCCTTCCGCATCGACGAGAAGGGCGTGCCGCAGATCGACGATAACCTCGTCACGAGCGCCGAGGCGACGAGCGAGGACCCGCTCGTCGTGACCTACGACATCAACCCCGACGCGGTGTGGAACGACGGCACCCCGATCACGGTGGCCGACTTCCAGGCCTGGAAGACCGCCCTCGACGGGTCGAACGCCGAGTACCAGGTCGGCAGCACGCTCGGCCCGGACCGAATGGCCTCGGTCGAGGCCGGTTCGAGCGACAAGCAGGTCGTCGTGACCTACTCGGAGCCGTTCTCGGACTGGAAGAGCATGTTCGCGCCGCTCTACCCGGCGAGCCTCTACAACGACCCGACGGCCTTCAACACGGCCTACGTCGACACCCTGCCCGTCTCGGCGGGGCCGTACGAGGTCCAGAAGATCGACACGACGGCGCAGACCGTGACCATCGTCCCGAACGAGAAGTGGTGGGGGGACGCGCCGAAGCTCGACTCGATCGTGTTCCGCGCCCTCGACAGCGACGCGGACATCGACGCGTACCTGAACGGCGAGATCGACTACGTCACCGGCAACTCGTCCGAGCGGTACGACCGACTGAAGGGCGCCAAGAACACCGACATCCGCGCGGCACCGTCCAACCGGTACACGCACGTCGACTTCAGCACCAAGGGCGTCCTGGCCGACGAGAAGATCCGCCAGGCGATCCAGCACGCCGTCGACCGCGAGGCGCTCGGCAAGGTCATCACGGGCACCCTGCCCTACGAGTTGACCACGCTGAACAACCACCTCTTCCTCAGCACCGACGGCGCCTACCAGGACAACGCGAAGGAGACCGGCGACTACGACGTCGACGAGGCCAAGAAGATCCTCGCCGACGACGGGTACGAGCTCAACGGCGACGTGCTCGAGAAGGACGGGAAGAAACTCGAGATCGCCGTGACGATCCCGTCGGGCACGCCGATCTCACAGCAGCTGTCCGAGGTCATGCAGAGCCAGCTCGCCACGGTCGGCATCACCCTGAAGATCAACGCGGTGGCCGTCGACGCCTTCTTCGAGGACAACGTCACGCCGGGCAACTACGACATGACGATCTTCGTCTGGCAGGGCACCGGCTACCAGGCGTCGAGCGTCAGCATCTACAACTCGGACGAGCAGGGCCAGAACTACGGCCGCGTCTCGAGCCCCGAGATCGACGACCTGCTGAACCAGGCCGTCGGCGAGGGCGACCCCGAGAAGGCCGCCGACCTGTACAACCAGGCCGACGAGAAGATCTGGCAGATCGGGCACTCGATGCCGATCATCCAGGCGCCGTTCATCTCGTTCCAGAGCCCGAAGCTCGCGAACTACGGCGCTCGCGCCGGCGCGAGCGACGTGGACTGGACGGTCGTCGGCTTCACGAAGTAGTCGTCACACCTCGGGCCCGTCCGTGCCCCCGCTCACGCGGGAGGCGCGGGCGGGCCCTCGGCGTCCACGCCGACGTCGCACCTCCAGCAGTCCCGTCGCCACGGCGTAGCCCGCGTAGCCGAGCAACGCGATCGCCAGCAACGGCACGATCCACGACCGGGCATCACCGTTCACGACCTGGTTGACGAATCCGAGCCACGGCACCGAGTACCACAACGTCCCGCGCACCTGCTCGGGCAGGACGAGGGCCTCGTCGGGCTCGGAATTGTCGTCGCCCTTCGTGACGAAGGCCGTGCGGCCGTCGGACGACGACACGATCTCGATCACCCGGTGGCTGATCACCTCGGGCCGGCCGCTCTCGATCTGGTAGGTGACGACGTCGCCCAGGTGGATCCCGCCGACCGGCGTCGGCTTCACCACGATCAGGGTGCCCGGGGGCAGGCGCGGCTCCATCGAACCGGTCAGCACCGTGAGGGGCGTGGCCCCGGCCGCCTTCGGCACGACGACCAGCACCAGCGCGAGCCCCAGCACGAGAGCGAACAGACCCGCGCTGAGGCCGAGGACGAGAGCGTGCAGCAGGCCTTTCTCGCGCACCGCGGCCCGGCGGCCTCTCACGGCCGCTCCCCCGCCGTGTCGTCGACGTCCGCCGGGTGGCGACGTCCGACCGCCACGAACGCGCCCGCCGAGACGGCGATCGCCGCGATCAGCAGCGGCAGCCACGTGCCCCGCAGCGGCACGGGCACGAAGTCGTCGAGCACGTCGAGGGCGTGGACGGGCAGCTCGGTGCCGCCGCCGGCTCGGGCCGGGCCGTCGCCGTCCACGTCGTCGCCGTCCGTATCGTCGCCGGAGGACGCGGCACCGCCCTCCCCGTCGCCGCCGGAGGACGCGACTCCGCCGGCCTCCGCAGCCGAGGAGGCGCGGGTCGTCACCGCCTCGATCGTCGCGCTCGAGGCTCCGTCGCCCCCCGCGCCTCCTGCGCTCGTCTCGGCTGAGCCCCCCGGGTCCGCAGGAGCGGCGGTTCCGGCCGGAGAGCAGCCCGTGGGCGCGGTCGCCCCGGTCAGGCCGGTGAGCGTGACGAGCACGCCGAAGTCGAGGGTCTGACCCGCGGTCCCGTCGGCGGCGGACTCGGCGAGCGCGACCGAGACGGTGACGGGGGCCTCGCTCCCGGCGGCCAGACGGAGCGGGGCGAGGACGCGGGTGCAGCCGTCGCCGGCCAGGGTGACGGGCGGCAGGTCGCCGACGTCGAGGTCGGAACGCGAGCTGACGGTGACGGCCTCGGCGAACGCGGGCGACGAGGTCGTGACGTCGACGAGACGGGCGGTGAGCGTGGCCGGCTCGCTCGACAGGTTCTTCACCCAGAAGGTGCCGGTCGTGCTCGACCCGGGAACGAGCCTCAGGTCGTCGCCGAACAGCGCGGAGTCGAGGCGACCCTGCCAGTGCTCCCCGTCGTCGCTCACCATCAGACGCGGCGCGGTGGCCGCCGCCGCGGGCGTCGGGGCCGTGAGCGCACCGCCGCCCACCAGCGCCGTGACCAGGGCAGCCACCCCGAGGACGGCCGCCGCGACGGAGCGGCGGGTCACGGTCACGAGCACACCACGGTGCGGGCCGTGCTGGTCGAGTGCTGACCGAACGTGACGTAGCCGCTCGACACGACGGTCGACGTGGCCTGCCCGGCCTGGTCGAGGACCACGACCCGGGTCAGCACGCGCCCGTCGGGGGCGACGTCCTTGCTGATGTCCGCGGCGTCGAGCTGGAAGTAGCCGTTGTACCCCTGGTCGGGATCGGTCACGAGGGTGCCGTTGATGCTCAGGCCGTAGTAGGTGTCGAGGGGACGGCTGGCCTTGTCGTAGCGGATGGTCACGTACCAGGTGCCGTTGTCGGTGCAGTAGACGGGCGGGAGCGAGTCGGCGGTGTTCTGCGAGAAGCCGGCCGAGCTGCGAGCGATCCACGAGCCGGCGGCGACCGTCGTCGTGAGGCTGGGATTGACGGTGGCGGACGCCGGAGCGTTGACCGTCGGCGTCGTCCGGTAGCACCACGAGGCCGACCCGCCCGCCGGCAGCGTGACCGACGGGGGTGTGGGCGGTGAGGCCCAGGTGCCGGTCAGGGCGTTCGAGGGGGCGGTCGCGGCCGCCGTGCAGGCCGCGGTCGAGCCGACCGGCCACGTGACGACCGAGACCTCCGAGAGCAGGGTGGTCGAGGCCTGGGTGTTCGTCGGGGCCGTCGAGGCCTGGATCGTCCCCGTGGCCGCCACGTTGCTCGTGTTGCGCAGGGTCACGGGCGCCGTGACCGACGCCGACCGACTCGCGTACGTCGTCCCGAGACCCGAGGCACCGTCGACGGACGTCGACAGCGTGCCGAGGGTGGCCGTCTGGCCGAACGACTGCGAGGCGTTCCACAGGGCCCAGCTCGTGCCGGTGCCGGTGCCGACGAGCAGCACGACGAGTCCCACGACGAGCGCGACCCGGAGGCGTGCGGCCTTCACGACGTCACCTGCGTCCCCGACACGGTGATCGTCAGGTCGGCGACCGAGCCCGACGTGGCCGCGGGGGCGTCCGGATCGAGGGCGAGGACGAGACACGCGAGGGCCGAGATGCCCGAGGGGAGCGTGAAGTACCCCGAGCCGGTGTCGAAGGCGGCCGGCCGGGCCGAGTACCCGCCGGTGGTCGTCGCCGTGCAGTCCGAGGCCGACGAGACCGGCGTGATGCGCAGCGTCAGTTCGTCGAGCGAGCCCGCGCCGGTACCCGACTCGCCGGACGACGTCCTGGTCGTGGTGACGGCCACCCTCATCGACAGCGGGACGTCGCCGCCGTTCGTCACCGAGAAGGTGGTCGCGGTCGCCTGCCCGGGGGCGAGCGGCGTGCCGAGGTTCGGCTGCCCGGAGATCGAGAGCGCGGCCGTCCCCGACCTCACGACCTGGGCGTTCGAGGTCGAGGACGTGTTCCACAGCGCGTACGTGCCGCCCGTCGCCACGAGGGCGACGGTGACGGCACCGGCCACGACGGCCGTCCCCGCCCAGAGCGAACGCAGCGGACGCCGGGACGAGGAGGCGCGCTCGGTCGAGCGGTGACGCGCGCGTCCGCGGGACGGTCCGGGCAACGTCTCACCCCCTGGTGGTCGGTCGTGCGATGCGGTGGCCCGGATCGATGCCGCTGGTCGGGCGGGTCGGTCGGGAGGTGGCGACCGGACCGCGTCGGGTGCGGTCCGGTCGCCGGTCGGTGGCGCGGGTGCGGCGGCCGTCCGGCCGGCGGCACCCGCTACGCGATGGGGCGCTGCTTGAGCGTGAAGGTCAGCTTGCTCAGGTCGAGCGTGCCGCCCTGGCTGGCGGCGTCGCTCACCGCCGAGGGCAGCTCGACGACGAAGGTCAGGACGGCCGAGGTGCTCCCGGCGGTGACGGGCGCGACGACGTAGCTGCCGGCCGTCCCCCCCGCGGTGACGCCGGACGGCAGGGTGGTGTTGCCGGCGGCCGTCGAGACGGTCAGCGCGTTCTTCACGTACGACGTGAGGCTGCCGGTGACCGAGGCCGCGTCGTAGGTGAGGTCGGCACGCAGGTCGTTGCCCGAGGCGGCGATCGTGATCGGCTGCGTGAACTGCAGCTTGCTGCCGGGGACGATCTTGTAGGCGGCGAGCTGGGCGGCCGTCAGGGGCGCGCTCCGGCCGTTCGTGACGTCGGTCCAGCTCCCCGCCGACGCCTGGGTGAGCGAGAGGGTGCCCGAGGCGACGCTGGCGGCGTTGACCTCGGTGCTGGCGTTCCAGAGGGCGAAGGTCCCGGCGCCGCCGAGGAGAAGGGCGATGCCGGCCGCACCGGCGACGGCACCCGTGACGAGCTTGTTCATGGGGGTCCTGTTCCGCGCGCCGAGGCGCGCTCGAGCACCGCCGTGCGCCGTCGGTCGGGTCGACGTCGGGTGGCACACGGCGTTGCAGGGCTGTCGGCTCCGGGTCGGGCGGCCGATCGGTGTCGTCGGGCGCCGGGCTCTCGAGGAGTTCGGGTTCTTCGGGCGGGCAGGCCGCGACGACAGATCCGACATTACGCGGTCCCCCAAAGCGCCGACAGGAAATCCATGCCGATGCATGCACCCAGTTGGGGGGACAAACCGTACCGCGACGTCTGTCGGCGACAGGGCGGACACCTTTTTGTACCCCGAAGCGTCCGTTCCGCACCCCGATCCACCGTCGCCGCCCCGAGGTGGGTCCGGGTCGGGACCGGGCGGGCCAGACCGGGTACGGTCGACAGCGTGGCGACAGCATACGAACCCAGAGTCGGGCGGATCCCCATCACGGGCCTCACCCCGACGACCCCCGACCGCGTGTTCCCGACGAAGGCCTTCTCCGGCGAGGTGGTCACCTTCGGGGCGACCGTCTTCCGAGAGGGTCACGACCTGATCGGGGCCGACCTCGTCACGATCGACCCCGAGGGCGTCGAGAGTCGGCACCGCATGGTCGCCGGCATCCCCGGCACCGACCGGTGGACGGCCCAGGTGCAGCTCGAGACCGAGGGCGACTGGGCCTGGCAGGTCGAGGCCTACACCGACGACTGGGCCACCTGGTTGCACGCCGCCGAGATCAAGGTGCCGGCCGGTCTCGACGTCGAGGTCACCTTCGCCCTCGGCAGTCGGCTGTTGACCGACGCCGTCGACGCCTACCCCGACACGACGCTCATCCGCGACGCGGCCAGAGCGCTCGCGAATCCTGCGCTCTCCCCCGCCTCGCGCCTCCGGGTGGCGACCGACCCGCGGCTCGCCGCGGTCCTCCTGGTCAAGCCGCTGGCGAGTCTCGTCACGCGCAGCGCACCCGAGGCCCTCCGCGTCGAGCGCAGCCGCGCCGGCCTGGGCAGCTGGTACGAGTTCTTCCCCCGGAGCGAGGGCGCGCGCAAGCAAGCCGACGGCACCTGGAAGAGCGGCACCTTCCGCACCGCGGCCCGCCGACTACCCTCGATCGCCCGGATGGGCTTCGACGTCGTGTACATCCCGCCCGTGCACCCGATCGGCACGACGTTCCGCAAAGGGCCGAACAACTCGCTGACCGCGGGGCCGGCCGACCCGGGGTCCCCCTACGCCATCGGCTCCCCCGACGGCGGTCACGACGCCGTCCACCCCGACCTCGGCACCGTCGCCGACTTCCGTTGGTTCGTCGACGCCGCGAAGAACGCAGGCCTCGAGCTCGCCCTCGACCTGGCCCTGCAGTGCTCTCCCGACCACCCCTGGGTCACCGAGCATCCCGAGTGGTTCACGACCCTGCCCGACGGCACGATCGCCTACGCCGAGAACCCGCCCAAGAAGTACCAGGACATCTACCCCCTGAACTTCGACAACGACTACGAGGGCGTCAGCCGCGAGGTGCTGCGCATCGTGCGGCACTGGATCGAGCTCGGCGTGACGATCTTCCGGGTCGACAACCCGCACACCAAGCCGGTGCGCTTCTGGGAGTGGCTGCTGCACGAGATCCGCGGGACGAACCCCGAGGTGGTCTTCCTCTCCGAGGCGTTCACCAAGCCGGCCATGATGCAGGCGCTCGCGCAGGTGGGCTTCCACCAGTCGTACACGTACTTCACCTGGCGCAACGAGAAGTGGGAGCTCGAGGAGTACCTCGACGAGCTGTCCAAGGAGACGAGCGCCTGGCTGCGCCCGAACCTCTTCGTCAACACCCACGACATCCTCACGCCCTACCTGCAGTTCGGCGGGCCCGCGGCCTACAAGATCCGCGCCGCGATCGCCGCGACGGCCTCACCGACATGGGGTGTCTACTCGGGCTACGAGCTCTTCGAGGACGTCGCCCGCCCGGGCAGCGAAGAGAACATCGACAACGAGAAATACGAGTACAAGCCCCGCGACTGGGCCGCGGCCGAAGAGGCCGGAGCCTCGCTGGCTCCGTACCTGACGCAGCTCAACCGCATCCGCGCCTCCCACCCGGCCCTGCGACAGCTGCGCAACCTCGAGATCCACTCGAGCGACGACGAGTCGATCCTCGTCTTCTCGAAGTACCTCTCGCGGGCGCACACCCGGAGCGGTCGCGCCGACGGCATCATCGTCGTCGCCAACGTCGACCCGCACTCGGCGCGCGAGACGACCGTCCACCTCGACGTGACGAAGTTCGGGTTGCAGCCCGGTGGCACCTATACCGTGCGCGACCTCATCACCGGTCAGTCGTGGACCTGGGGCGACGACAACTACGTCCGACTGGACGCCTTCGTCGAACCGGTGCACGTGCTCTCCGTCGACCTCAACCGAGCCCCGTAGGAGCGACCCGATGACCACCACTCCCCCGACCGGACCCGACACGACCTTCGCTCTCGGCGACGACGAGGTCTACGCGGCTGCCACCGGCACCCACGGGCACCCGCACGCCGTCCTCGGCGCGCACCCCCGCGGCGGCCGCACCGCCGTCCGCGTCGTCCGACCGCTGGCCGACACGGTCACGGTGACCGGCGCCTCCGGGTCCTCGTTCGCGCTCGAGCACGTGGCCCACGGCCTCTGGCAGGGCGTCACCAGCGAGCCCCTCGACGCGTACACGGTCGAGGCGACCTACCAAGGAGGCGCGGCCTGGGTCTCCGACGACCCCTACCGCTTCGCCCCCACCGTCACCGAGTTCGACCTGTACCTGTTCGGCGAGGGGCGCCACGAGCAGCTCTGGAAGATGCTCGGCAGCCACGTGCGCGAGCACGAGGGCGTCACCGGCACCTCCTTCGCGGTCTGGGCCCCGCACGCCCGCGCCGTCCGTGTGAAGGGCGACCTCAACGGCTGGAACGGCGAACGGCACGCGATGCGCCGCCTCGACGGCAACGGCGTCTGGGAGCTCTTCGTGCCCGGCACCACGGACGGCATCTACAAGTACGAGATCCTCACGCCCGACGACGTCTGGGTCGACCGCGCGGACCCGATGGCGCGGACCTCCGAGGTGCCGCCGCTGACCGGTTCGGTCATCACGAAGGCCGGTCACGCCTGGGCCGACGACGCCTGGATGACCTCCCGCGGCGAGAACGACGTCCACGCGGGCCCGATGAGCGTCTACGAGTTGCACGTGGGCTCGTGGCGACCCGGCCTCGGCTACCGCGAGCTGGCCGACCAGCTGATCGAGTACGTCGGCGACCTGGGTTTCACCCACGTCGAGTTCATGCCGCTCGCCGAGCACCCCTTCGGTGGCTCGTGGGGCTACCAGGTCACGGGCTACTACGCGGTGACCAGCCGGTTCGGCAGCCCCGACGACCTGCGTTACCTGATCGACCGGCTGCACCAGGCCGGCATCGGCGTGATCATGGACTGGGTGCCCGGGCACTTCCCGAAGGACGAGTGGGCCCTGGCGAAGTTCGACGGTCGTGCCGTCTACGAGCACTCGGACCCACGCCGCGGCGAGCAGCCCGACTGGGGCACGCTGGTGTTCAACTTCGGCGACTCGCAGGTGCGCAACTTCCTCGTCTCGAACGCGCTCTACTGGCTCGAGGAGTTCCACATCGACGGGCTGCGCGTCGACGCGGTCGCCTCGATGCTCTACCTCGACTACAGCCGCAACGAGGGCGAGTGGCTGCCCAACGAGTTCGGCGGGCGCGAGAACCTCGAGGCGATCAGCTTCTTGCAAGAGGCCAACGCGACGGCCTACAAGCGCCACCCCGGCATCGTCATGATCGCCGAAGAGAGCACCAGCTGGCCCGGCGTCACGCGTCCGACGAGCGAGGGCGGCCTCGGCTTCGGCCTCAAGTGGAACATGGGCTGGATGCACGACACCCTCGACTACGTCGAGAAGGACCCGCTCTACCGCGCCTACCACCATGGCGAGATCACCTTCTCGTTCGTGTACGCCTTCAGCGAGAACTTCATGCTGCCGATCAGCCACGACGAGGTCGTGCACGGCAAGGGGTCGCTGCTGGCCAAGATGCCCGGCGACCAGTGGCAGAAGCTCGCCAACCTGCGCGCCTACCTCGCCTACATGTGGGGTCACCCCGGCAAGCAGCTGCTGTTCATGGGCAGCGAGTTCGGCCAGCCCAGCGAGTGGAGCGAAGAGCGCGGACTCGACTGGTGGATCCTCGACCAGCCCGTCCACCAGGGGCTGCACGGGCTCGTGTCGCGCCTCAACGAGGTGTACCGCGACGAGCCGGCACTCTGGGCGCACGACTTCGACACCGACGGCTTCGAGTGGATCGAGGGCGGTGCCGCCGAGCACAGCGTCGTGGCGTTCCTCCGCAAGTCGGGCTCGGGCGAGTCGGTCGCCGTCCTGGCGAACTTCTCGGGCCAGCCCGTGCGGATGCGCTTCGGTCTGCCCGAGGCGGGCCGGTGGGACGAGATCCTCAACACCGACGCCGAGGTCTACGGCGGCTCGGGCGTGGGCAACTTCGGCGGCGTGACCGCGACCGACGAGCCGTGGGCGGGCCGCCCCGCCGCGGCCGACGTTCAGCTGCCGCCGCTCGGCGTCGTCTGGCTCAAGTTGCGCCGCTGACCCGGCGCCGCTCCGACGACGGAACCCCCGCGACCCTTCTGGGTCGCGGGGGTTCTGCCGTCGGTGCAGGAGGCGCGGCTCAGTACAACAGCATCGCCAGACGACGGCGGGCGGTCGCCACGCGAGGGTCGTCGACCCCGACGATCTCGAAGTACTCGAGGAGGCGCGCCCGGGCGGCGTCGCGGCCCTGCGGATCGAGTGACGGGAAGACGGTCAGCACACGGTCGAACGCGTCGTCGATGTGCCCGCCGCTGAGGTCGAGGTCGGCCACGTCGAGCTGGGCGTCGAGATCGGTGGGCGCGGCCGCGGCCGTCGCACGGACGTCGGCCAGCGACGCGCCCTGCAGCCGCTCGAGCAACGACACCTGGGCGAGCCCCGCCACGGCGAGCTGGTCGCGTGGGTCTTGGGCGATGGCGGTCTTGTAGGCCGTGATCGCCGCGGCGTAGTCGCCCCGGTCGATCGCGTCGTAGGCGTCCTGGTGGTGCGGGGGCAGCGGCTCCGGCTCGGGCTCGACGTCGTCGGTCTCGACGGCGGGGGCGCCGTCGACCACCGCCGTGCCGGTGACGCCGTTCTGAGCGGCGAGCTCGAGCACCTGCTCGAACACGTCGCGCACCTGGGCTTCGGGCAGGGCCCCGACGAAGAGCTGGACGGGACGACCGCCGATGACGGCGGCCACCGCGGGGATCGACTGGGCCTGGAAGGCCTGGGTCAGCTGCGGGTTGGCGTCGACGTCGACCTTGACGAGCAGGAGACGGCCGGCGTACTCGCCGACCAGCTTGTCGAGGACGGGCGAGAGCTGCTTGCACGGGCCACACCACTCCGCCCAGAGGTCGACGATCACCGGGACGGTGTTGCTGATCTCGAGCACCTGCGTGAAGGTCTCGTCGGTCGCGTCGAGCACGAGGCCCGGCACCGCGATCTGGCCGGCGGCCGCGGCCGGGGCGGCCCCCGCGCCTCCTGCGGTCGCGCCGTCGGCAGACGGCCCACCGGACGGGCCGGCCGGCGCGGGTGCCGGTGCGCGGTTGACCAGCGACGAGAGGTCCACGGCGCCGCGAAGGCCGGCGGGGACGGGAGGAAGGTTGGTCATGGCAGCTCCTTGGCAGAGGTGAGGGCCTGGCTGAAGCCGAGCAGGACGATGGGGTCGTCGCTGCCGACGGGCGGGACGGAGAACAGGAGCTCGACGCCGTAGGTCGCCTCGATGCCCTTCGACGACTCGTCGAGGCCCAGCAGGGTCTTGACGTTCCCCTCGGGGTTGACCTTGGCGCCCGTGGCCGTGGGCTTCACGGTCTCGATCTCGTTCAGCGCGACCGAGACGATGGCGCCGGCGTCGTTGGTCGCGAACGCGACCGGGGTCTCGTCGTCGGCCTGCGACGTGTAGTCGATCGAGGCGGTGGTCGGCAGGGCCGCGCGCTTGGCGTCCTTGTAGGTCTTGCCGATCTTCTCGCGCAGGGTGTCGCCGTCGGTCTGGAACTGCGCCGCGTACTGGCTCTCGTCGCCGTTGCGCAAGATGTCGCCGTAGGCCTCGGCCAGCTGGTCGGGCTGCAGCTTGAGCAGCTTGACGTCGGGCGAGAGCCGGGCGGCGCCGATCGACGCGGGTGCGACCGTCAACGGGGTCTGCGTCTGCAGGCTGACCGCGTACTCGACCTTGTACGGGTCGCGTGCCGTCTCTTGTTCGAGGGTGAGGGCGACGGGTGCGACGCTCGTGTCGGCGTCCTGGACGACGACGAACGCCGATCGCGGCCACGAGTCGGCCTGTTGCGGCAGCGTGAGCGTGACGGTGCCGGTCGGGATGGCCAGGGGTGCCGCGGCTGCGGCGTCCTTGGAACGGATCGTGTAGTTGGCCTGACGCTGTTCGAGGGCCGGGCCCGTGAAGCGGGTGGCGGCGAGGTCGGCGTTCAGCGAGGCGTCGGCCTCCGTCGCCGTCGCCGAGATGCGCTCGACGATGCGTTTCGCCTGGGCCACGCTGATCACGGGGGGCTGCAAGGCGTTGCCCTGGTCGCCCGTCCCCGTGCCGTCGGTCGAGGTGGGCGTCGGGGTCGGGGTCGACGAGTCGGAACCCGCAGCCGGCGCCTGCTGCGGCCAGTAGTCGGCGGTGCACGCCGACAGGGCGAGCGACGAGACCAGCACGATCGGCGCCACGGCGACGAACCGACGGATGCCGCGGGCACGACCCCGGCCGGGTGCCGGCGTCTCGGTGCCCCCGGCGTCGAGCGCCCTGATGGCCTTGCGGCCGGCCCGACGCGACAGTCGGGGTCGCTTCCCGTCGCCCGAGCGCCGACGCGGGCCGCGCGTGCGACGGTGGTGCAGGATCGCCCAGACGTACAAGCCGATGCCCACCAACAGGACCACGAGCCCGCCGACGATCAGCGGACCGGCCAGGGGCGTCGCGGTCGAGAGCGGCCAGGTGATGCGGAGGTCTGCCGGGGCGGGCTGCGTGCCGTCCGAGACGATCACGAGCGAGACGTCGTCGGGCGCGTCGAGCGAGAACGTGAGGTCGGCGCCGGTGAACTGGTCGAACCAGAGGTCGGAGTCGGTCGGGTCGGGCACCTCGGCGGTGTCACCGGCGACCGTGCGGCTGACGAGCTCGCCGGCGGCCTGGTCGTACTCGACCTCGTTGTAGCTGGCGTCGCCCACCCAACCGAGCACGTCGGACGTACGACCGTAGGCGGCGAAAGCGGTGTCGCCGCCCGACACCGACACCGTCTGACGCCCGTCGTGGCCGTGCAACGCCGAAGCGGGGACCACCGTGACGGTCGCGTCGGAGTCGCTGGTGTCGACCTGGGACGACACGCTCGGCGGTGGTGCGAAGACGGTGCGTTGGGCGAAGCCCAACGCCACCATCACCGCCGCCAGGACGACGACGACGACTGCGACGATGAAACGCACGTTTCTCTCCCTCCGAGCCACCATCCCGGTCGGGGCGCCAGGAACCGTCGTGGTCGACGACGGGCCTCGCACGAGCCTGGCCAGGGGGCCGGGCGCGGCAGCAGAATTTAAGACGGCTCAGCGTATCCGACGAGGCTGAGAGGCACCTAACCCGTGGATCGGCGTCCGCCGAGGAGCTCCCACTAGCATCGTGACGCGGACCGCGCTCCCCTGGTCCGACCCCTGCACCGAAGGAGACACCGTGGCCGCTGACGAAGCCGATTTCGGCATTGAACTCCGGGGCTACCGCAAGGACGAGGTCGATCGTGTCCTGGGCGACCTACGGCGCGAGCTCATCAAGGCCAACGCCGACCGGGCCGACCGGGCGAGCGAGGTCGCGTTCCTGCAGCAGCGCGTCGACGAGATCCGCGCCGAGCTCGAGGAGGCCGGCACCCCCACCTACTCGGGCCTCGGCAGCAAGCTCGAGCAGACCCTCCGCCTGGCCGAGCAGCAGTCCACCCTGTTGATCAGCCAGGCCGACATCGACGCCGAGGCCCTGCGCTCGTCGTCCACGGCCGAGGCGAAGCGCCTGGTCGACGACGCCACCGAACGGGCCACGGCCCTCCTCGACGACGCCCGGGGCCGTGCCGCGGCCCAGGTGGCCGAGTCCACCGCCGACGCCGACCGTCTGGTCGCGCGCGCCAAGGCCGAGGCGCGCGACCTCGTGCAAGAGGCCCAGCGCGACGCCATCTCCATCCGCGGTTCGGCGGCCACCGAGGCCGCCCAGAACGTCTCGACGGCGCGACGCGAGGCCGCTGCGCTCCGGGCCGAGGTCGAGCACGAGGTCGCCGAGCAGCGGGCCTCCGTCGCCCGCGACCTCGCCGAGGCCCGCGACGAGGCCGAGACCCTGACCGCCGACACGCGCGAGGCCCGTGCCGTCTTCGAGAGCGACTTCGAACGCCAGCGCGCCGACCTCGACCGCGAAGGCGTCACGGTCCGCGCCGAACTCGCCCGGCTCGACCAGACCACCCGTGCCGACCTCGACGCCGAGATCGGCGCACGCCGCGCCGAACTCGACCGCGAGATCACGACCGCCCGCGCCGAGCTGGCCGACGACGTCGCGGCCCAGCGCGCCGAGCTGGAGCGCGACGTCGCCGCGGCCCGTGCCGAACTCGCCCACGAGGTCGCCGAGACCAGGGCACTCCTCGCCCGAGACGTCGACGCCACCCGGGCCGACCTCACCGACGAGGTCGAGTCCACCCGGGTCGAGCTCGAGCGCGAGATCGCCACCGGGCGCGATCGCCTTGCGGCCGAGATCGCCCAGGCTCGTTCCGAGCTCGAGAAAGAGGTCGACGACGCCCGCACCGAACTCGACCGCGAGACACGACGCCGCCGCGACGAGCTCGACCTCGCCGAGACCACGTCGCGCGAACGCATCGAGCGTGTCACCGTCGAGACCGACGAGCGCCTCACCCGCGAGAGCGAGGCGCAGGCCGACCGTCTCGCCCGCGAGGACACCGACCGACGGGCCGAACTCGCGACCGAACTCGAGCAGGTACGAGCCGAACTCGCCGCCGAGACCGCCGAGGCCCGCGCCGCCCTGGCGGACGAGACCGAGGCCCAGCGTTCGCGGCTCGCCGCGGACGACGCCCGGGTCCGTGCCGGGCTCGAGGCCGACCGCGAGCGAGCCACCGCCGACCTGCGCCGCGACGTCGACCAGGGGCGGGCCGACCTCGAGGTCGAGCTGCTCGCCCGACGCGACGAGGCCGAGGTCGAGCTCACGCAGCGACACCAGCAGGCCGTCGCCGAGACCCAAGAGCTGCTCGACGCCGCGGCCGAGCAGCTCGCCGAGGCCACCCGCCGCGCCGCCGAGGTGCGGCGCGAGGCCGACGAGCTCGAGCGGAGCGCGACCGAGTACGCCCGCACGACCCGGGCGGACGCCGACGAGACGGCCCACGACGTTCTGACCAACGCCGACGAACGCTCGCGGTCGATCCTGGCGGACGCCCAGCGACGGGCCGACGACCTCGTCGGCGACGCGGAGGAGCGCCTCGCCGAGATCACACGTGAACGCGACGCCGTCGCCGACTACTTCGAGAACCTGCGTGGCATGATCGGACAAGTCGGCGGCGGTACGTCAGAGTAGGGCGACAGGCCGTGTCGGGCAGTCGGTGCCGCCGTGGCCTCGACCGGCCCGCGCCGTCGACAGGAGCCCGCCCGTGAAGATCCACAACCCGTTCCGCATCGGCCTGCTCGCGGGCCTGGGTGTGCTCGTCGCCCTCGTGATCGGTGGTGCCGTCGGCCAGCTCTCGACGATCCTGACCTACGTGGGCGCGGCCCTGTTCATCTCGCTGGGCCTCGACCCCATCGTCTCGTGGCTCGAGAAGCGCCGGGTACCCCGCGGCATCGCCATCGTGATCGTCCTCGTGGCGGTGGTCGGCGCCTTCGTGGGAGTCGTCTTCGCGATCGTGCCCGTCATCGTCCAGCAGACCACGAGCCTGATCCAGGCGCTGACCTCGTACCTGCAGAGCGTCACCACCCAGCAGTTCGTCGACAACCTGCAAGAGCTCGTCCCGCAGAACGTCTTCGACGTGCAGAACGCGCTCGACTCGATCGTCGACTTCCTGACCAACCCCGACAACGTCGTCACGATCGGTGGCGGAGTCCTCGCCGTCGGCGTGGCGATCGGCAACGGCCTCTTCGGCACGATCGTCGTGGTCATCCTGACGATCTACTTCACCTCGTCGATCAACAGCGTCAAGCGGGCGCTCTACCAGCTCGTCCCGGCCTCGAAACGGGCCCAGTTCGTCGACATCTCCGAACAGATCAGCCAGTCGGTGGGGCGCTACGTCATCGGACAGTTCACGCTGGCGGCGATCAACGGCATCCTCAGCTTCGTGTTCCTCAGCATCATCGGTGCCCAGCAGCCGGCCGTCTTCGCCTTCATCGCGTTCCTCGGCTCGATCATCCCGCTCGTCGGCACCATCAGCGGCTCGGCGGTCATCGTGCTGGCGCAGATCGCGCTGCTGCCCCAGTCACCCTCCACCTGGATCACCGCCGCCATCTACTACCTCGTCTACATGCAGGTCGAGGCCTACCTCCTGAGCCCTCGCATCATGCGTCGCGCGGTGCGCGTGCCGGGCGTGATCGTCGTCATCGCGGCCCTCGTCGGCGGCACGCTGCTGGGCGTGCTCGGTGCCCTCATCGCCATTCCGGTCGCCGCATCGGTCCTGCTGATCATCCGCGAGGTCTACGTGCCCCGGCAGAACCAACTCTGAAGCGGGCGGTCACCACCGCCGACGGCGAGACACCGCGACAGACGCGGGCCGAGGTCGGACGCCGTCAGGAGGCGCGGGGCGGCCACGTGGACGGCAACGGCAGCGCACCGGGCGCCACCCGACGGACGATCTCGGTCAACACGCGGCTGGTCTGCTTCTCTCCGACCCAGAGGTGCTTGCCCCCCTCGACGGCGACGACCTCGGCCTCGGGCACGAGGGCGAACCGTCGACGGGCCTCGTCGGGCCGCAGGTAGTCGTCGAACTCGGGAACCACGGCCACGACGGGCAGGCCGACCCCGTGCCAGGCTCCGAGCTCGGCGTCCGACGTGCGATGCAGCGGCGGGGACAGCAGGACGACGCCCGCGACCTCGACGTCGAGGCCGTGCTTGAGGGCGACCTCGGTGCCGAACGACCAGCCCACCAGCCACGGCAGGGGCAGACCCCGCTGGCGCACGAAAGCCACGGCAGCGGCGAGGTCGGCCGCCTCGGCCACCCCCTCGCCGAACTCACCGTCGGAACGACCCCGCGGGGACGACACCCCACGGAAATTGAACCGGAGCACGGCCAGGTCGGCCAGGGCCGGCAGGCGGGCCGCCGCCTTGCGGATGACGTGGGAGTCCATGAACCCGCCGGCCGTGGGCAGGGGGTGCAAGGCGACGATCGTGCCGATGGGCTCACGATCGGCCGGCAGGCTCAGCTCGCCCACCAGCGTCAGTCCGTCACCAGTGTGGAGTTCGACGTCCTCGCGGCGAGCGGGCAGCAGGACTCCCCCGCGGATGTCGGCGGCATCGGTGTCGGCGTCGATGTCGGGAGTGGTCACGAGATCCTCCAGCAGTGGGTGTGCCAGTGTCGGCGGGCCGCCAGGTCGTCCTCGGCGCCGAAGAGCCCGTCCGCCCGCCACGCCACGACGTGGGGCGTCGCCGGGACGATGCCCAACGAGCAGCCGGGGCAGACGTATTCTTTGACGGCGGACGACGCCGACACCGACTGCACGTTGAACGAACGCCCGTGTTTGGTCTCGACGGTCAGGCCACCGAAGGACGCCCGGGTGACGTCGTACGCCTCGTCGGCCTCACGCCGGTCGCGCGAGCGACGGGATCGGTTGCTGCGGGGCATGACGACCAGCGTAGCAACGGCCCCCGTGGACGAGGGCCGTGCGACTACTCAATACCAGTTCTTGGCGACGGAGTGGGCCCAGGCTCCGCACGGCGTGCCGTAGCGTCCACCGATGTAGTTGAGGCCCCATGTGATCTGCGTCGCGGGGTTGGTCTGCCAATCCGCACCGACCGAACCCATCTTGCTGCCGGGCAGAGCCTGAGGGATGCCGTAGGCCCCGCTCGAGCGGTTCGACGCGTAGACGTTCCACCCGGACTCTTTCTGCCACAGCGACACGAGGCAGTCGTACTGATCGGAACCCCAACCGCGTGCGGTGACCAGTTCGGCGGCGACGGCCTTGGCGCTGCCCGGGTCGGGCGTACCCGCCACCGGAGCGACGGAGGACTTCTTGGCGGAACCGGAGGTCGCACCCGAGGGGGCGTCGGGCTTCTCGGTCTCGGCCACCACGACGGGCGGGGGCGGCGGCGGGACGTATTCGGTGACGCCGTAGGCGTCTCGATCGGCGACCGTCACCGCGGCATCGGCGACGGTGAGGGTCTGGCCGGGCGCCGTCAGCACCGAGGCGGCACCCGGGACGGTCGTCGCGGCCTCGGCCCCGGCCAGCGGGTTGACGAGGGAGGCCGACACGAAGGCGAAGGACGCGCAGAACCCGATGAGGGGCAGGACGACGCGTCGCGGGACACCGGGCCGACGAGCGGCCGGGGCGGTGGCACGGCCGGGCCCGGTGAAGGCGAGGGAACCGGCTGACGGACGGCGGACGACGCTCTGTGACGCCGGGACGCGGACGCGTCGACGGGTCGAAGATCGTTCGACTGCGGCCGGATGCTCTCGTCGAGAGGGTCCGGGGGTCGGATTCGCTGCGTGCCTGCCCATGAGTCCGTCCAGGGTAACCGATGGCGCACTGGAGGGCCAGAGACGGCGGTCAGCGTGTCGGGGTGTGATCTCGCCGCCCGGGCCGGAACCCGGGGTGATCGTCAGCGCACCGCGAGCATGACGTCGACCACCGTGTCGAGCAGGAGGTCGACCTGACTCTCGCGATAGCCCCCGCGCTTCGCCCGGAAGACCGAGGCACGTACGTCGTCGATGCTGAGGGGCCGCCCATCGGTGAAGTAGCCGTGGAGGCGGCGGGTCAGGCGGTCGACGTCTCGCGGGTGGTAGCCCGACGTCAGGATGCCGACACGGTCGAACCGATGGCCCTGCGGTCGCTCGAGCCGGGCAACGATGTCTTCGGCCCCGGAGCGCGCGGACGAGAACCAGGTGGACTCCGCACCGGACGAGACGGCGCGTTCACGCTCGCGACTGGCGAAGGCGTCCTCGAGACGTTCGAGCGCGGCGTCGACGTGCGCCGTTGAGTAGCCGTTCTTCGTCAGCCCGAAGGCCGTGCGTCGGATGCGTGCCGAGTCGATGCCGAGGCTCGCGTCGCCGGCGTAGGCCTTGCGGGCCTCGGTCAGGAACGCGTCGACCTCGTCGACGACGTAGCCCCGCTTGCCTTGGGGGACGGTCGGAAATGTGCTGCTCACGGCGACCATCATGCCGCATCGCCACATGACCACCCGCTGGACGCGCGGCCCGTCGGCGTCGGCCGACCGCGGTCAGGCGAAGAGGAGGTAGAGGCCGTACGCCGCCGCGGCGGACGGCAGCGTGCTGTCGAGCCGGTCGAGGAATCCACCGTGACCCGGCAGCCAGGTGCTGATGTCCTTGATACCGAGATCGCGTTTGATGAGTGATTCGGACAGGTCGCCGATGGTGGCCGTGACGATGATCACGCCTCCGAACACGAAGCCGAACCACCACGGTTCGTCGAGCAGGAACACCGAGAGCAGGACGGCCGCGATCAGGCTGGCGGCCACCGAGCCGGCGAAGCCCTCCCAGGTCTTCTTCGGGCTGATGCGCGGCGCCATCGGATGCTTGCCGAAGTTGAGCCCCGTCGCGTAGGCGCCGGTGTCGACGGCGATCACGACGATGAGCGCCGACAGCGTCCACCACTGACCGTCGGGCCGGGCTGCCATGAGAACCATGAAGCTGCCGAGGAACGAACAGTAGATCTGGACGAAGGCCCCGGCCCCCAGGTCACGACCAAGCGAGGAGGCGCCACCCCGATGCGAAGGACGCGCCAACTCGACGAGGCGCCACAGCGACACGAAGACGATGCCACCGACGAGGGCGGCCCATTGTCCGCCCGCGCCGCCGTAGAAGGCGGCGGGGACGACCGCCACGCCCGCGAGGACGCTCGGCAGCCGAGGCACGTCGCGGCCCGCGAAACGAAGGGCACTGGCGAGCTCGAAGCACAGCGAGCCGATCAGAGCCGCCGCGACGATCATGAAGAACGCCTTGACGAAGATCAGGCTGAGCAGGACCGCGGCACCCAGCAGCACGCCCACGGCGATGGCCGCGGGCAGGTTGCGACCGGTGCGTGCCGTCAGCTTCTCGTTGCGGGAGTCGAGGCGTGCCTTGCCCGCCCGCAGCTGGTTCTCGATGTCGTGCCTCGCCGCCTGCGCGCGAGCGTCGAAGTCGGCCCGGCGACTGCCGAGAGTGCTCTTCTGAGCCGGTGACGGGTCGTCGGGGCCGGCGTCGTCGGGTCGCTGTCTCATCAGACCTCGAGCAGCTCCGCTTCTTTCTTCTTCAGCGCGTCGTCGATCGAGTCGATGTAGCCCTTGGTGATCGACTCGAGCTCTTTCTCGGCACGAGCGACCTCGTCGTCGCCGACCTCGGTCTTCTGCGCGTCCAGCGCCTCTTTCGACTTGCGTCGGACGTTGCGCACCTGCACCTTGGCGTCCTCGCCCTTGCTGCGCACGATCTTGACGAACTCTTTACGACGCTCCTGCGTCAGTTCGGGGATCGTGACGCGGACGATGGTGCCGTCGTTCGTCGGGTTTGCCCCGAGGTTCGGGAAGGTCGCGATGGCCTTCTCGATCTCTTTGAGAGCCGTCTTGTCGTAGGGGGTGACGATCATGGTGCGCGCTTCGGGCACCTGCAACGACGCGAGCTGTGCCAGCGGCGTCGGCGTGCCGTAGTAGTCGACCGGGATCTTCTGGAACAGAGCCGGGTTGATGCGGCCGGTCCGCACCGTGCCGAAGTCGTTCTTGGCGGCGTCGAGCGCCTTGTCCATCTTCTCGCGCGTCTCGGTGAGTACGTCGTTGATCGCCACTGGTGCTCCTTGTTCGGTTCGCGGTCGAGTTTAGTCGTCTAGTTGCTGACGATGGTTCCGATGCGTTCGCCGCGGATGGCCCGGGCGATGTTGCCCTCGCCTTCCATGCCGAACACGTGCATGGGCATGCCGTTGTCCATGCAGAGGCTGAACGCGGTCGAGTCGACGACCTTGAGCCCCTGCATCAGCGCCTCTTGGTAGGTGAGTCGGTCGAGCTTGACCGCCGTCGGGTCGTGGCGCGGGTCGGCCGAGTAGACGCCGTCGACGCCGTTCTTGGCGACGAGGACCTCGGTGGCACCGATCTCGAGCGCCCGCTGGGCAGAGACGGTGTCGGTCGAGAAGTACGGCAGCCCGGCGCCGGCTCCGAAGATGACGACGCGGCCCTTCTCGAGGTGTCGCTCGGCACGACGCGGGATGTAGGGCTCGGCGACCTGGGTCATGGCGATGGCCGACTGGACACGGGTCGCGGCACCGGCCTGCTCGAGGAAGTCCTGGAGGGCGAGGGCGTTCATGACGGTGCCCAGCATGCCCATGTAGTCGGCGCGACCGCGGTCCATGCCGCGCTGGCTCAACTCGGCCCCGCGGAAGAAGTTGCCGCCGCCGACCACGATCGCGATCTCGACGTCGGTCGCCGCGTCGGCGATCTCTCGGGCGATGGCGCCGACCACGTCGGGGTTGACGCCGAGCTGACCGCCGCCGAAAGCCTCGCCCGAGAGCTTCAACAGGACGCGCCGGCGTCCGGTGGTTTGCGATGTCATGCGAGTCTCCGTCTCGTCGTGGCCGTAGCCAGGTTAGCGAGTTCGGGCTGGTCGCCGCCCGTCGCCGATGGTGCGCCCGGCGTCGTCCCCACGGCCGGGCATGGGAACGGGGCCCGAGACGCGTTCGTCTCGGACCCCGTCACGGTGCTGCCTAGGCGCCGACCTTGATGCGGGCGAAGCCCGTGATCGAGAGTCCGGCCTCGTCGACGACCTTCGCGACCGACAACTTGTTGTCCTTCGCGTAGGCCTGGTCGAGCAGGGCGATCTCTTTGAAGAACCCGGTGAGGCGACCTTCGATGATCTTGGGCAGGGCCGCTTCGGGCTTGCCCTCGTTCTTCGCGGTCTCTTCGACGATCGCGCGCTCCTTGTCGACCTGCTCGCTCGGCACGTCGTCGCGCGACAGGTACGTCGGCGCGGCGAACGCGATGTGCTGAGCGATCGACCGAGCGGTCTCGGCGTCGTCACCGGTGTAGCCCACGACCACACCGACCTGCGGGGGCAGGTCCTTCGAGGTCTTGTGCAGGTAGATGGCGAACTGCTCGCCCTCGATGCGGCTGACGGTGCGCAGTTCGACCTTCTCGCCCATGAGCGCGGCCTCGTCGTTGACGAAGGCCTCGACGGTCTGACCACCGATCGCGGAGGAGTTGCCCTCGGCGGCGCTGGAGGCGGCGGCCGCGTGCACGGCCTCGAGGACCTGGTCGGCCAGGGCGACGAACTTCTCGTTCTTCGCGACGAAATCGGTCTCGCTGGCGAGCTCGATCAGCGTGGCGTAGCCCGAGCCGGGCTTCGCGGCGACGAGACCGGCGGTGGTCTGACGGCCCTCGCGCTTGGCGACGCCCTTCAGTCCCTTGACGCGCAGGATCTCGACGGCCTTCTCGATGTCGCCGTCGGCTTCTTCGAGGGCGTTCTTGCTGTCGACCATGCCCGCGCCGAGGCGGTCACGGAGGATCTTGACGTCAGCGATGGTGTAGTTGGCCATGTGTCTGACTTCCTTTCGTGGAGTCGGAAGGGTGAGGAAGAGGACTACTTCGAGTCGGCGTCGGCCGGCTCGGCCGCAGTGGCCTCGGCGACGGGCTCGACGACCGGCTCGCCCAGGGGCTTCGCGGCCACCTGCGCGTCGGCGTCGTTCTCCTCGACAGGTGCCTCGGCGACGGGAGCCTCGGCAGCAGGCGCCTCGGTCGCGGCGTCGGCCGCCTTGGCCTCGCCCTGTGCCAGCAGCTCGGCCTCCCATTCGGCCATGGGCTCGACGGGCTGGTCGGCGTCCTCGGGCTTCTGGTGACGCTGCACCAGGCCCTCGGCGGCGGCGTCGGCGACGATGCGCGTCAGCAGGCCGACGGAACGGATGGCGTCGTCGTTGCCCGGGATCGGGAAGTTGATCTCGTCGGGGTCGCAGTTGGTGTCGAGGATGCCGATGACCGGGATGCCCAGCTTCTTGGCCTCGTCGATCGCGAGGTGCTCTTTCTTGGTGTCGACGACCCAGAGAGCGGACGGCGTCTTGGTGAGGTTGCGGATTCCGCCGAGCGTCTTGTGCAGCTTGTCGAGCTCGCGCTTCTTGATCAGCAGTTCTTTCTTGGTGAAGCCCTGCGTCGTGTCGTCGAAGTCGATGTCCTCGAGCTCTTTCATGCGGGCGAGGCGCTTCGAGACCGTCTGGAAGTTGGTCAGGAGGCCACCGAGCCAGCGCTGGTTGACGAAGGGCTGACCGACGCGGTTGGCCTGCTCGGCGATGGAACCCTGCGCCTGCTTCTTGGTGCCGACGAAGAGGATGGTGCCGCCGTGGGCGACCGTCTCTTTGACGAAGTCGTAGGCCTTGTCGATGTAGCCCAGCGACTGCTGCAGGTCGATGATGTGGATGCCCGAGCGCTCGGCGAGGATGAAGCGCTTCACCTTCGGGTTCCAGCGACGGGTCTGGTGTCCGAAGTGGACGCCGCTGTCGAGCAGCTGGCGGATGGTGACGACGGCCATGGTCGTTCTCCTTGGTTCTGGGCGCACCCGCGGGTGCGCCTGCTTGTCGGTTGTCGGGCGACCGGTCGGTCGCCACTGCCTGGCGCCCGGGCACACGTCCGCCGAGCACACCGTGAGGCGCGTTCGGACCGAGTGGACATGGAGGCCGGATACGGCGCGAGGCGAGCGGGTCGCCTCGGCGTCGGTGCGTCCGAGGACGCACAGGGCACGCGAAGTCAGCCTGCCGAGCAGACTGCATCGCTCATGTTAGCACCACCGACGGGCACCAGGAGGCGGTGGTCACCGCACGAGGACGGCGACCACCGCGCACCCGCACGTCGACTACGAGCGGCGCCGACCGAGGCCGAGGAGACCGCGCTTGGGGGCCCGCGCCTCCTCGAGTCCGTAGTGGTCGCCGAAGTCGTCACGCAGCTGCATGCGCTGGGCGCGCAGGAACCGTCGGTGCTCGGCGTCGAAGGCGCGGAAGGTCGCGACGCAGATGCCGATCATGACGACGCTGAACGGCAGGGCCGTGATGATCGCGGCCGTCTTGAGGGCGTCGAGCCCGCCGGTGACCAGCAGGGCGATGGCGACGAGGGCCGTGACCACGGCCCAGAAGATGCGAACCCAGGTCTTCGGCTCGGTGTCGCCGCCGGTCGAGATCATGCCCAGGACCAGCGAGCCCGAGTCGGAGGACGTGATGAAGAACAGTCCGATCAGCAGGATGGCGCCGAAGACGGCGATCGATCCGCCGGGCAGCCCCTGGAGCATCTCGAACAACGCGCCCTCGGTGTCGACCGAGCCGTCGGCGCCCACCAGGCCACCGCCCCCGAAGACCTCGCGGTAGAGCGCGGCGCCGCCCATGACGCTGAACCAGAGGAAGGTCAGCAGGGTGGGCACCACCAGCACGCCGACGACGAACTCGCGGACGGTCCGGCCCTTCGAGATGCGCGCGATGAAGATGCCGACGAAAGGCGCCCACGACATCCACCACCCCCAGTAGAAGGTCGTCCAGGCACCCTGCCAGGCCTCGCCCTCGGCCCCCGAGAAGGCGCTGACCGTGAAGGTCAGGCCCACGACGTTCTGCAGGTAGTTGCCGAGCGACTGGACGAAGTCACGGAGCAGGAACAGCGACGGGCCGCTGACCAGCACGAAGACGAGCAGGAGGGCGGCCAGCACGATGTTGATGTTCGAGAGCCACTTCATGCCCTTGGTGACGCCGCTGACCAGGGAGAAGATCGTGACGCCCGTGATGGCCGCGATGAGGATGACCTGGATCACCAGGGTCGGTTCGGCGATGCCGGCGGCCGACAGCCCGGCCGAGATCTGCAGCACGCCGAGACCGAGCGACGTCGCGACGCCGAACAGCGTGCCGACGACCGAGACCACGTCGATGACGTTGCCCCACAGGCCGTGGATTCGCGTACCCAGCAGGGGTTCGAGGGCGTACCGGATCGACACCGGGCGGCCACGGCGGTGGATCGCGTAGGCCATCCCGAGCCCGACCACGATGTAGATCGCCCACGCGTGGACGCCCCAGTGCAGGTACGTCTGGCTCAGGGCCTGGCCGGCGAGCTGGTTGTCGTCGCCGGTCACCCCGGGGCGTGGGCTCGCGTAGTGGCTGAGCGGTTCGGCGACACCGTAGAACACCAGGCCGATGCCCATGCCCGCGGCGAAGAGCATGGACAGCCACGACAGGCGCGAGAACTCGGGCTCGTCGTCGTCCTTGCCGAGCTTGATGTCGCCGTAGCGGCTGACGCCCATCCACAGGGCGAAGACCACGAAGACGGCCGCGAGCAGCACGTAGTACCAGCCGAACGCGCCCACGATGCCGCTCTGGACCGAGCCGAACAGGCCCTCGGCCACGGTCGGGAAGGCCATGGCGAAAACCACGAAGCCCAGGATGACGGCCGCTGCGGGCCAGAAGACCCACGGGGCGAAGGCCCTCTTGCGGGTCGTGACCGGCGCCTCCTGGCTGTGGTCGCGGGCGGCGCTCGTCGCGTCGCCGGGTGTCTCGTCGGCGGGCACGACCTGCGTCGAGTCGTCGGCGTGGCTCATCGGAAATCCTCTCAGAATGCGAACGTCCCGCCCAGGATCTGGACGGGACGTTCATCGATCATGCCAGGGTCAGGCCTTCGCAGCCCGCCCCGCGTCGGCCTGGACGGCCGAGGTGCCCATCTCTTCGAGCGAGCGCCCCTTGGTCTCGGGGATCTTCGCGAGGACGAAGAAGAACGAGACGAGCGCGAAGAACGCGAAGATGCCGTACGACAGCGTGAGGCTGAGTGCCGCCAGGGTCGGGAACGACACCGTCACGATGAAGTTGGCGATCCAGTTGGCCATGCTGCCCACGCCGAGGGCCGTTGCACGGATGCTGTTCGGGAACATCTCGCCGAGCAGCACCCACATGAGCGGGCCCCACGTCGCACCGAACGACACGACGAAGAGATTGGCCGCGACCAGGGCCACCGGGCCCCAGGCACCGGGCAGCGACGGGTCGCCGCTGGCCGAGGTGGTGGCCTGGCTGAAGGCCAGGGCGGTCACCGCGAGGCTCACGAACATGCCGATCGAGCCGGTCAACAGCATCGGCCGACGACCGACCTTGTCGACCAGGCCGATGGCGATGAAGGTCACCGCCACGTTGACCACGGCGGTGATCGTCGAGATGAGGAACGAGTCCTCTTCTTGGAAGCCGACGGCCTGCCAGAGGGTGGTGGAGTAGTAGAAGATCACGTTGATGCCGACGAACTGCTGCAGCACGGCGAGGATGATCCCGACCCAGACGATGGGCTGCAGACCGAAGCGGGTGCCGCGGATGGACGACTTCTTCTCGAGCTCGGCCTCGGTGCGGATCGAGTCGGTGATCTCTTTCAGGCTCGTCTCGACCGTCTCGGCCGGCACGATGGACTGGAGCACCTTCTTGGCCTCGTCCTCGCGCCCGTCACCGGCGAGGTACCGCGGCGACTCGGGCAGGCGCCAGGCCAGGATGCCGTAGACGACCGACGGGACGATGCCGACGAGGAACATCCAGCGCCAGGCGGCGAGACCGAAGAGCGACGGCTCGGAGGCGCCGCCCGCCGTGACCGCGAAGAGCTGGTCCGACAGCAGGGCGGCGAAGATGCCGAGCGTGATGGCGAGCTGCTGGAACGACGCCAGACGACCACGGATGGCCTTGGGCGAGACCTCGCTGATGTAGGCGGGGGCGATGACCGACGCGATGCCGATTCCCAGGCCGCCGATGACGCGCCAGAGGACGAGGTCCCAGACGGCGAATGCCGCCGCGGCCCCGATCGAGCTGATCAGGAACAGTCCGGCACCGATCAGCATGACCTTGATGCGGCCCATCTTGTCGGCGAGGCGACCGGCGACGTAGGCACCGATGGCACAGCCGATCAAGGCCGACGCGACCGCGAAGCCCGAGGCGAACTCGGTGAGGCCGAACTCGTCGGTGATCGACTGGACGGCGCCGTTGATGACGGACGAGTCGAAACCGAACAGGAATCCGCCGATGGCCGCCGCCACGGCGAGCGCGGTCACCCGCCTGTTCAAACTCTTCGTCGTTGCAGTGGTGTTCGACACCTGTACTCCTTCACGGCTCGAGGAGCAGGGCTCGTGGCCACGACTCCCCCACAAACGGTGTGCACGGGGTGTTCATGCACGGGTGAACCTTACGCCTCGCCGTGAAAGCTTGCGCAACCGGCAAGGTGCCGGTATGAGTCACCTCCCTCCGCTGTCGCCGCGCCGCAGCGCCGCGGTCGTCGCGTCGGTCCTGGTCGCCGTCCTCGCCGGGTCGCTCCCGACCGGCCCCGCGAGCGCGACCCCTGGGGCCTCGGATGCCGAAGGCGCGGTGTGGGCCTGGCCCGTCGCCTCGCCCCATCCGGTGGTCCGGCCCTTCGTCGGGCCGCCGAACCCCTGGTCGCCGGGACACCGCGGCATCGACATCGGGACGACCGAGGGCTCGGTCGTGACCGCCCCGGACGACGGGGTGGTGCACTTCGCCGGGGTCGTCGTCGATCGGCCGGTGCTGTCGATCGCTCACTCGGGAGGGGTGCTGAGCAGCTTCGAGCCCGTGGTGGCCGACGTCTCGACGGGCGACGCCGTCACGCGCGGGCAGACCGTCGGCGTGCTCGACGCGGGGCACTGTGCCGACCGACCGTGCCTGCACCTGGGAGCTCGTGTCGACGGCGAGTACGTCTCTCCGCTGGTGTTCCTGGGCGGGATCGAGCCGTCTGTCCTGCTGCCGACGCGGCCCCGGTGAGCACCGGGCCGGGCGTGGGCGGGCCGGGCCGACCCCCGTGCGCCTCCGAGGTCGAGCGGCGTCGTCAGGCGCGCGGATGGGCCGAGCGGTAGCTGTCGCGCAGACGCTCCGTCGACACGTGCGTGTAGATCTGCGTGGTGCCGAGGCTCGCGTGCCCGAGCAGCTCCTGGACCGCCCGGAGGTCGGCGCCCCCGTCGAGCAGGTGCGTGGCCGCGGTGTGCCTCAGCGCGTGCGGCCCCGCCGGTCCCCCACCCGGGAGGTCGGCCAGCAGTCCGGCGACGAGCCGGTAGACCGCCCTCGTGCCGAGCCGCCCACCCGACGAACCCACGAAGAAGGCAGCGTCCGTGATCGGGGTGACGAGTGTCGGGCGGGCGAGTTCGAGGTACCGCCCCAGGGCCTCGGCCGCCGGAACCCCGAACGGCACGACGCGCTGCTTCGCCCCCTTGCCGGTCACCCGCACGGTCAGGCGTCCGAGGTCGACGTCGCCGAGGTCGGTTCCGACGAGCTCGGACACTCGCAGGCCCGCCCCGTAGAGCAGCTCGACGACGGCGAGGTCCCGACGCGCCCCGGGGTCACCCGTGTCGGCTCGCACGGCGAGGGAGGCCAGCAGGCCGTCGACCTGCTCACGCGTGAGGACGCGGGGCAGGCGGCTCTCGGGCTTCGGCGCGCGCAGCCGCGCACCGACGTCGACCGGGGTGCGATCGGTCTCGTCGAGCCACCGGGTGAACGCCCGGACGCTCGCCGACCGTCTCGCCAGGGTGGCCCGGGCCAGACCGGCCTGCGTCCCCTGCCAGAGCCAGTCACGCAGCAGGTCGAGATCGAGGTCGCCCACCTCGCCCGGTCGACCGAGCCGGTTCTCGGCGAAGGCCACCAGTGAGTCGAGGTCGGCCCCGTACGACCGCACCGTGTGGTCGCTGAGGCCGCGGCCGTCGTGCAGGTGGTCCGCGAAGCGTTCGACCTCGCCCAGGAGGCGCGTCACGGCAGCACCAGCCCCTCGCGTCTCGACCCCGGCTCGTGCATGCCGCCAGGCTAGCCATCGCGACGCCCCCTCACCCGTCGCCACCCCGACCCGTGGCGTCGGGCCGCACCCGAGAGGTCGAGCTCGGCGAGCACGTCGCGGACCGTCTCGAGCGACAGTCCGCTCGCGACGGCCAGTTCGTCGGTCTCGCGGGTGGCCGTCGTGCTGAGCGCGTCGAGCACCCTCGTCGTCTCGGGGTCGAGCCGAAGCCCCTGGTAGGACGCCGCCACGAGGTCGGTCGGGACACCGGCGAGTGCGAGCACCTCGTCGGCGCTCGTCACGCACTCGGCCAGACCGGATCGGATCAGGGCGTGGCAGCCGGCCGACGACGGCGAGGTGACCGGGCCCGGCACGGCACCGACGGGTCGCCCGAGCGATTGCGCGTGGGCGGCCGTGTTCAAGGACCCCGAGCGCCCGCCGGCCTCGATGACGACGGTCGCCGCGGTCAGGGCCGCGATGAGCCTGTTGCGTTGCAGGAACCTCCACCGTGACGGCTTGCCACCGCAGGGGGCCTCGGAGATCATCAGACCCGTCTCGATGATGCGTCGCAGGAGGCCGTCGTGTCCGGCCGGGTAGAGGTGGTCGACTCCCCCGGCCATCACCGCCATCGTCGTCGCCGACGCGGCCAGCGCGGCCCGATGGGCAGCCCCGTCGATGCCGTACGCGGCACCCGAGACGACGGCCAGGCCGCGATCGGCCACGCCGCCGGCGAACTCGGCCGACACCTGTTCGCCGTAGGCCGTTGCGGCCCGAGAGCCCACGATCGCGACGCTCGACGCCGGCACCGGGACGGACGCCGGACCTCGCGCCCAGAGGGCCACGGGCGCGTGGTCGCCGAGCTCGTCGAGCGCGTCGGGCCACTGCGGTGTGCCCGGCACGAGAAGCCTCGACCCCACCGCCGACGCCGTGCGGAACGACCGGAGGACCACGGCGGTCTCGAGACGCGGCTGCCATCTCTGCAGAGCCTTCGGCAGGTCGAGCCGGCCGACGTCGTGCCTCGTGGCGCCCGCGTCGACGAGCGCACCGGCGAGGAGACCCGGGCGGGGCTCGTCCCGGCCGACCGCCGCCTCGAGCACGACGCGGAGCCCGACGGTCGGTCCCAGCAGCGCCCGGACGACCCCGCCCACCGCGTCACCCGGCTCGACCACACCCGTCCAGGCGCCCAGGGCGAACGCCCGCAGGGTCTGCGCCTCGCTGAGATCGTCGACCCCCGGCAGGACGGGACGCACGAGATCGACCAGCTCGGCGGGGGTCGCCCGGAGCAGGTCGCTCACAGCGACTGCCGCATGCTCAGCGCCCGCACGACGTGACGGCGCACGGGGGCGGGTTCGTCGTCGAGGTCGGCGAGGGTCCAGGCGACGCGCAGCACGCGGTCGTAGCCGCGCATCGTCAAGGCACCGGTCTCGAGAGCCCGGTCGACGGGCTGCGAGTCCGCCACGGCCAGGCGGTTCGCCGGATCGCGCAGCCAGGTGCCCGGGACCTCGCCGGACAATCGCCAGGGGGTGCCGTCGAGCCGACGGGCCGCATGGTCGCGCGCCCGGTCGACGCGGTCGCGGGCCTGCCGTGTCGTCGTCGGGACGACGTCGGCCGAGGCACGGAACTGCGACGAGCTGATGCGGGCCACCCGCAACTGCAGGTCGATGCGGTCGACGAGCGGCCCGGAGAGCTTGCCGAGGTATCGACGGCGCTGGTGCGGGGAACAACTGCAGTCGGAGTCACGGGAGCCGTACTGTCCGCAGGGACACGGATTGGCCGCCGCCACGAGTTGGAACCTCGCCGGGAAGCGGGCCACGGAACGCGACCGGTGGACCACGGTCTCACCCGATTCGAGGGGCTGGCGGAGGCAGTCGAGCACCGACTGCTGGAACTCGGGCGCCTCGTCGAGGAACAGCACACCTCGGGTCGCCCTCGACGCGGCACCGGGCCGGATCACTCCGCTGCCGCCACCGACCAGAGCCGCCGCGCTGCACGTGTGATGAGGAGCCTCGAACGGCGGCCTGCGGTCGAGGTCACCGGTCACGGCCACGCCGGCCAGCGAGCGGATCGACGCCACCTCGAGGGCCGCGTCGGCGTCGAGGTCGGGAAACAGCCCCGGGAGTCGAGCGGCCAACATGCTCTTGCCCGCGCCGGGAGGGCCCACCATGAGCAGGTGGTGACCGCCGGCCGCGGCGACGACGAGCGCCTCGACGGCGTCCACGTTGCCGATGACGTCCGCGAGATCGAGTTCGGCCGGCACCGCCGGTTCGGAGCGCGACCTCGTGATGGCCTCGACCGGTTCGGGCTCGAGGCCCGCGCCGTGCCAGATGGCGGCCTCGCGAAGGCTCGACACGGCCACCACGCGGACGCCGGGGACGAGGGTCGCCTCGTCGGCGTTGTCGGTCGGCACCATGACCGTGGTGGCCCCGGCCCGGCGCGCACCCAGCACGGCGGGCAGGACGCCGTCCACGGGCCGGAGTCGACCGTCGAGGCCGAGCTCGCCCAGGTGGACCACGCGCTCGACGGACTCGGCGGAGACGACCTCGGCGGCGGCCAGGGCCGCGATGGCGATGCCGAGGTCGAACGACGACCCCTGCTTGGGCAGCGAGGCCGGTGACAGGTTGACGGTCAGCTTGCGCGGCGGCAAGGCGCACCCGGAGTTGGTCGCCGCGGAACGTACCCGGTCGCGGGCCTCGCCCAGCGATGTGTCGGGCAGGCCGATGATCACGAACGCCGGCAACCCGGCACCCATGTCCGCCTCGATCTCGACGAGGGCGCCGTCGACACCCAGCAGGGCGACCGCCCTCGTCCTCGCCACGCTCATGCACCGGCCCCGCGGACGTGGTCGATGCGCTCGTGGCCCGCGCAGCGCTCGACCGTGATGCCCACGACGTCGATGCGCAACCCCCGGGGCGTCGGGGAGGGATGCGCCTGGCACCAGGCCCCCGCCAGCCGTCGCAGACGCGCCAACTTCGCCGGTGTCACGGCCTCGAGGGCATGGCCGTAGCCGATGCCCGACCGGGTCTTGACCTCGACGACCACGAGTTCGTCGCCGTCCAGGGCGACGACGTCGATCTCGCCTTCACGGCACCGCCAGTTGCGCTCGACGACCCGCATGCCCTGCGCCTCGATGAACTCGGCCGCGACGTCTTCGCCGCGCCGACCCAATTCGTCCTTCTTCGCCATGTCTGACCTCCTGCCAGCAGGCTGGCGGAGGCCATCCCCGCGGAGGGCGGGCGAGTGATCGGCTGGGGACGCCACCGCTCCGGCGACGGCTGGGGAGGAACCGTGACGCGACGGACCGCGTCACGCCACGGCACCTCGCCATCGCGACTACTCGTCGAGCGCGAGTTCTTTCGGCAGCTCGAGGTCGCGACTGGTGAGCTCTTCGACGTTCACGTCTTTGAAGGTGAGCACCCGGACCGACTTCACGAAGCGGTCGGAGCGGTAGACGTCCCAGACCCAGACGTCGGTCATCGACAGTTCGAAGTAGAAGTCGTGCTCGGTGTCACGCCGGACGAGGTCGACCTCGTTGGCCAGGTAGAAACGCCGCTCGGTCTCGACCACGTAGCGGAACTGCGACACCACGTCGCGGTACTCGCGGTAGAGCGCGAGCTCGACCTCGCGGTCGTAGTCTTCGAAATCGTCCTCGTCCATCGGAGTCGAGCTTACGCGGCCCCCGGGGTGGCGGACGCCGAGGAGAAATTGACGCCGACGTGGGCCCGGAGGTCAGTGCAACCAGGTGAGACGGTGCAGCGGCGACGGCCCCAATTCGGACAGGGCCCCGTAGTGCGCCGATGAGCCGTAGCCCTTGTTGCCCGCCCAGCCGTAACCGGGATGCACGCCGTCGGCCTTGATCATCAGCCGGTCGCGCTCGACCTTGGCGATGACCGACGCGGCCGCCACCGAGGCGCAGTCGCGGTCGGCCTTGACCCGCGTCGTGATGCGGGGCGGGGTGGCGAGCTGAGGCGAGAGGTAGTCGTGGTTGCCGTCGAGCACGACGACCGACTGCAGGATGCCCACGCCGGCGTGGTGCAGCGCGGTGAGGGCTCGCTTGCCGGCCAGCCCGAGAGCGGCGACGATGCCGAGCCGGTCGACCTCGTGCGCCTCGGCGAAGCCCACCGCGTGGTGCGACACCCAGGACGTCGCCAGGGGGTACAGCGCCTCACGGCGCTTCTCGGACAGGAGCTTGGAGTCGCGGAGGCCGGTGGGGATCTCGAGACACTCGATGTGGACCGCACCGAGTCCGACGGCGACCGGGCCGGCGATGGCACCCCGGCCGACCTCGTCGCAGCCGATCACCCAGGTCGCCCCGGCGGCGTGCAACTCGCGTTCGAACTCGAGGGTCGGGTCGACGGCGGGACTCATTCGCCTTCTCGCTCGGTGCCGCGGAAGACGTCGGGGTAGTCGCCGAGCCACGTCCAGCGGTCGGTGGGCCAGCTGATGACGAAGGCGCGCCCGACGACGTCGCCCATCGGGACGAACCCCTTGCTCGGGGTGTCGCCGTTGTAGCGGCTGTCTTTTGAGTTGTACCGGTTGTCGCCCATGACCCACAGGGAGCCGGCGGGCACCGTGACCGAGAAGTCGTCGGCCGAGACGCGCGTCTCGCCCGGGGGCAGGTTCACGTACGGCTCGTCGAGCGGGACGCCGTTGACCGACATCTGGCCGAAGTCGTTGCAGCACTCGACCGTGTCGCCGGGCAGGCCGATGACCCGCTTGATCAGGTGGTCGTTGCTGTCCTGGGCGCCGAGCCCGACCTGCGTGAGGAACCACGAGATGCCGTCGGACACCGGGTTGCCGGTGGTGGTGCTGATCGGGGCCGTGCCGTCGAGCCACCCGCCGGGGTCGGTGAAGACGACCACGTCGCCCCGCTTGACGTCGACGAGGTCGGGCACGAGCTCGTTGACGATGATGCGGTCGTTGATCTGGAGCGTTTGTTCCATCGATCCCGACGGGATGTAGAACGACCGGATCAAGAACGTCTTGATCAGGAACGAGATGAGGAGCGCCGCCAAGAAGATGACGAGGACGTCGCGCACGAACGTGCCGATGCCGCGCTTCTTGCCGTCGTCGCGTCGAGGACGCAGGGCGCGCCTCACTGTGTCATTCGTCATTTAACCACCCGAGCTCCCCGCCATCTTAGATGGCGGGGAGCTCGGTGGATGTCGCTGGAGGGCGTGACTAGTTGTCGCGCTTCTCCTTGATCTTGGCCTTCTTGCCGCGCAGTTCGCGCAGGTAGTAGAGCTTGGCGCGACGGACGGCACCACGGCTGACGACCTCGATGTGGTCGATGACCGGGGAGTGCACCGGGAAGGTACGCTCGACGCCGACCTGGAAGCTCACCTTGCGGACCGTGAAGGTCTCGCGGATGCCCTCGTTCTGCTTGCCGATGACGACACCCTGGAAGACCTGGACGCGCGAGCGCGTGCCTTCGATGATGTTCACGTGCACCTTGACGGTGTCGCCGGCGCGGAAGTCGGGGACGTCCGTCCGGAGGTTGGCGGAGTCAACCGCGTCGAGGATGTGCATTGTCGTTCGCTCTCTGCAACCGCCACAGGTCGACTGCGTGTCTGGGGCGCGTCATGCGCCCGTCATGATGAAGAAGGTGTGCTCTGGATCGGCAGACTCCCCTGTGGCAGAGTCGTGCGCAGGCACAAGCGTCAAGTGTGCCACAGCGCGGGCACCTGTGTCAGCCTCTCGGCGTGATGGTGACGACCGGACCGTCGTCACCGTAGCCGGGCCGACGCCCTGAGGCGTCCCCGGAGCCCGACGCGACCCTCTCGAGATCGGCCAGCGACGTGGCCATGCGGGCCCGCGCCTCCTTCGCGAACTGCCAGAGGGCGGAGGCGAAGAGGCCGACGCCAGCGGCGATCGTCACGACGGCGCAGAGTGCGAACAGCGCGGTCGAGAGGTCGAGGGACGACACCCCGCCGGCGACCCGCGTGAAGGCCGACGCCGAGGCGGACTCGGCCGAGCTGTCGACGATGAAGAACCCGAGACCGAGCTGGCCCGACCACGAGAGGGTGAGCAGGCCGACGTCGGCCCACGACACCGCCTTCGCCTGCCGGACGCTACGGCGGCCCACGACCACGCCGGTGGCGACGGCCTGCCCCACGAAGAGGAGGGGCACGAGCAGTAGCTGGCCCACGAACTGCAGCCCCAGGGGCACACCGAAGAAGGCCCGACCGAGCAGCACCCAGAGCGGGAGCACGAACACGGCCACCCAGAGGAGGCGGTAGAAGACTCGGCGCATCGTCATGCGGTCGAGGCTACGAAACGATCGTGAAGAATGGCTGCATGATCGAACTGCGCACTCCCGACGAGATCCAGCGCATGCGGCCCGCCGGAGCCTTCGTCGCCCGCGTGCTCGAGGCGACGCGGGCGGCCGCGCGACCGGGGGTCGATCTGCTCGACCTCGACGCGCTCGCGCACCGCATGATCCGCGAAGCCGGTGCGGAGAGCTGCTACGTCGACTACCACCCGTCGTTCGGCGCGAGTCCGTTCGGCAAGGTGATCTGCACGTCGGTCAACGACGCTGCCCTGCACGGCCTCCCCCACCGCTACCGCCTGCGTGACGGAGACCTGCTCAGCCTCGACTTCGCGGCGTCGGTCGACGGTTGGGTCGCCGACTCGGCGGTGTCGTTCGTCGTCGGCGAGGACGCCTCGCCCGACGACCTCCACCTCATCGACACGTGCGAGCGAGCGCTCGACGCCGGGATCGAGGCGTTGCGGCCGGGTGCCAAGCTCGGAGACGTCTCCGCCGCGATCGGGCGGGTCGCCAGGGCCGCGGGCTACGGGGTCAACCTGCAGTTCGGTGGTCACGGAGTCGGACGGACGATGCACGGCGACCCGCACGTGCCCAACGACGGTCGAGCGGGCCGGGGCTGGCCGGTCCGCCCCGGACTCGTCGTCGCGATCGAACCGTGGCTCATGCGCGGCACCGATCAGATCGTCACCGACGCCGACGGCTGGACGTTGCGAAGCGTCGACGGCTCACGGGCCGCTCACGTCGAACACACCGTCGCCGTCACCGACGACGGACCGCTCGTGCTCACCGCACGCGGCTGACCCGGAGGGGCCGTGGCCCACGGCCGTGGAGGACCCGTCAGTCGAGCAGGTCGGGCCGCACCCGGCGGGTGCGTTCGAGCTGCTGCTCGCGACGCCACGCCGCGATGGCCGCGTGGTTGCCGCTCAGCAGCACAGGAGGCACGTCGAGGCCCCGCCAGGACGCCGGCTTGGTGTAGCTGGGGTACTCGAGCAGGCCGTCTTCGTGGCTCTCTTCGGTGAGGCTCTCGGGATTTCCGACGACACCGGGGACGAGTCGGCCGATGGCCTCGATCATCGCCGTGACCGCCACCTCGCCGCCGTTCAGGACGTAGTCGCCGAGACTGATCTCGCGCACGGTAGCCCGGGTGGCGGCGTGCTCGACGACGCGCTGGTCGATGCCCTCGTAGCGGCCGCAGGTGAAGACCAGGTGCGGCGCGAAGGCGAGCTCACGCGCCGTGGCCTGCGTGAAGGGCGTCCCCGCCGGCGACGGCACGATCATGATCGTGTCGTCGGGCGTCGACATCTCGCCGAAGACGTGGTCGAGCGCCTCGCCCCAGGGCTCAGGACGCATGACCATGCCGGCACCGCCGCCATAGGGCGTGTCGTCGACGGTGCGGTGCCGGTCGTGCGTGAAGTCACGAAGATCGTGCACCTCGACGTCGAGCAGCTTCTGCTGACGGGCCTTGCCGAGAAGCGAGATGTCGAGCACCCCGAAGAACTCGGGGAAGATCGACACGATGTCGATACGCACGAGTCAGCGCTCGTCGTCGGGTGCGGGCGCGGCGTCGGCAGCCGTCTCGTCGTCGCCTGAGACGGGTTCGTCGCCTGAGACGGACTCCTGGTCGGCGACGGGTTCGTCGTCGGAGTCGTCGGCCAGCTCTTCGAAGAGCCCCTGCGGTGGGGTCACGACGACGACGCCGGCCTGGACGTCGACCTTCGGCACGAGAGCAGAGACGAACGGGACGAGCACCTCACCCGTGGCGGTGTCGACCGCGAGCAGATCTTGGGCCGGCATGTGGTCGACCCGGGCCACCGTGCCGACCACGACGCCGTCACGCTCGACACGCAGGCCGACCAGCTGGTGGTCGTACCAGGCGTCGTCTTCGTGCGGCAGTTCGTCGGCGTCTTGATCGACCCAGAGGATCGCCTTGACGAGCGACTCGGCGGCCGTACGGTCGTCGACCCCCTCGAAGAAACCCACCGGGTGGCTGTTGTACCAGCGCAACTCGGTGAGGGTCAGGGTCTGGTCGTGCCATGCACTGTCGGCGGGGACCTGGAGGCGGAACACGGCACCCGGCACGAAGCGCTGCTCAGGAGTGTCGGTGAAGAGTTCGAGCTTGAGGGCACCCTTGAGGCCGTGGGCCTTGGTCAGACGGCCCACCCGGAGTTCGGTCTTGCGGTCGGACGGCACGGTTCTAGAGATCGCCGTCGACGACGTCGACCCGGACGCGCTTGCCGTCGGCCAGGGCCGTGACCAGGACGCGAAGAGCCTTGGCGGTGCGACCGGCACGCCCGATCACGCGACCGAGGTCGTCCGCGTGGACGTGCACCTCGAGGACGTCGCCCCGCGGGGAGTTCTTCTCCACGACCTGCACCTCGTCCGGGTGATCGACGATCCCCCGGACGAGGTGTTCGAGTGCAGGTGCGAGCACCGACTACGCCTCGGTGGTCTCGGCGTCGTCGCTGGACTCGGCGGGAGCCTCGGCCTTGGCCGCGGGCTTCTCGGTCTTGGGCACGAGGACCGGCTTCTTCTTCTCGTCCGCGACGAAGGCCTCTTTCGGGGCCTTGGTCTTGACGGTGCTGACGGCGTCGGCGTCGCCCTTGAACTTGCCCCAGTCGCCCGTGAGCTTCAGCAGCGCGGCGACCTGCTCGGTCGGCTGGGCGCCGACGCTGAGCCAGTACTGCGCACGCTCGGACTCGACCTCGATGAACGAGGGCTCCTCGGTCGGGTGGTACTTGCCGATCTCTTCGATGACGCGACCGTCGCGCTTGGTGCGCGAGTCGGCGACGACGATGCGGTAGTAGGGGGCGCGGATCTTGCCCATGCGCTTGAGACGGATCTTGACAGCCACAATTCTCCTGTGTGATGTGATGTGGGCGAGTTGCTAGCCGTGAGCGTGGGGGCACACTCGGCTCGAAAGCTCTGATGGGAGTCGAAGGTCGTCTGATTAGAGGGTCGGACGACAGAAGACTCGACCTCCCATTGTTGCAGACGAAAGGCCATCTGCACGAATTGCGTGTCCTCGTGTCCGGCACCGCGCCTCCTCGGTGTCACGTGACGCCCCGGGCGGCGACCGACCGCCCGGTCGACGGCCCCCTCGGTCGCCCGGCTGGCAGGATGGACCAGCCCTGACGCCCACGGGAAGGCCACGCGGATGCGCATCGATTTCACGACCTCAGAGCGGTCGACCCTCGGCGTCGAGTGGGAGCTCGCCCTCGTGGACCACGAGTCGGGGGAACTGGCACCGCACGCGCCGGCGATCCTCACCGACCTCGCCCACGTCAACGGCGGCGGTCCCGAGCGGCTGACCAACGAGCTGCTGACCAACACGGTCGAGGTCGTCACCGGGGTCCACCGTCGGGTGGCGGACGCCGTCGACGACCTGAAGGGCACGATCGACCAGGTCCGCGGACCGGCTTCGGTGCTCGGCGCCGACCTGATGTGCGCCGGGACGCACCCCTACAGCCGCTACGCCGACCAAGAGGTGACGCCCGACAAGGAGCGCTACGCCACGTTGATCGACCGCACGCGCTGGTGGGGTCGCCAGATGATGATCTGGGGCGTCCATGTGCACGTCGGCATCGACGACAAGGACAAGGTCCTGCCGATCTCGAACGGCATGCTGACCTACCTGCCGCACTTCCAGGCCCTGACCGCGTCGAGCCCGTTCTGGGTCGGCGAAGAGACCGGGTACGCCTCGAACCGCGCCCTGATGTTCCAGCAGTTGCCGACGGCGGGCCTGCCACCCCAGTTCGATTCGTGGTCCGAGTACGAGGCCATGGTCGCCGACATGACCCACACCGGGGTCATCGACGACCACAGCGAACTGCGCTGGGACCTCCGCCCCTCACCGAAGTGGGGCACCCTCGAGACCCGCGTCTTCGACGGCATCGCGACGACCGACGAACTCGCCGCCGTGACGGCCCTGGTGCAGTGCCTGGTCGACGACATGTCGGAGCGCCTCGACCGCGGCGAGACCCTGCCGCGCATGCAGCCGTGGTTCGTGCGCGAGAACAAGTGGCGAGCGGCCCGCTACGGCATGGACGCCATCGTGATCCAGAACGCGGCCGGCGACGAACGGCTCGTGACGGACGACCTGCGCGAGCTCGTCACCATCCTCGAGCCGGCCGCCGAGCGGCTCGGTTGCCTCGACGAACTGCACTCGCTCGCCACGATCACCGACCGGGGAGCGAGCTACCAGCGTCAGCTCGCCGTGGCCGCCGCCCACGGGGGCGACCTGCGGCCCGTCGTCGCGTCGCTCGTGCGCGAGTTCGACGAGGGGCTCTCGGCGGCCGAGTGAGGCCCTCGTCCCCGTTCGGGGCCGGGACGCGACGACGCCCGCCCCGCGGAGAGCGGGACGGGCGTCGGACGTCAGGAGGCGCGGGTCGCGTCAACCACGTCCGAGCATCTTCTGCAGCGACGCGAGCTCTTCGGGCGAGGGTGCCCCACCACCGGCCGTGGCCCCGCCACCGCCGAGCCCGAAGCCCGAACCGCCGGGGGCCGACGACGCCGGCTTGGTGCCGGTGGCGAGGGCCGCGTTCTGCGCGGCACGCTTGGCCGGGTTGCCGGCCTTCGAGCCCTTCTTCTTGGGCTGGGCCTTCTTGCCGGCGTACGAGGCACCCGGGATCGGCCCCATGCCGGGAACCTGAGGGACCCCGCCCTTGGCGACGGTCTTCATCATCTTCGAGGCCTGCTCGAAGCGCTGGACGAGCTGGTTGACGTCGGTGACGGTCATGCCCGAGCCCCGCGCGATGCGGAGGCGACGCGAGCCGTTGAGCAGCTTCGGCATCGCGCGCTCTTGCCGGGTCATCGACTGGATGATCGCCTCGGTGCGGACGATCTCGCGTTCGTCGAAGTTGTCGAGCTGCTCACGCATGCCCTTGGCGCCCGGCAGCATGCCGAGCATGCCCTTGATCGAGCCCATCTTGCGCAGTTGTTGCATCTGCGTGAGGAAGTCGTCGAGCGTGAACGAGTCGGTCGCGATCTTCTGCGCGACCGCCATCGCCTCGTCTTCGTCGAAGGCCTGCTGAGCCTGTTCGATGAGCGAGAGGATGTCGCCGAGGTCGAGGATGCGGCTCGCCATGCGGTCGGGGTGGAACGGCTCGAAGTCGTCGAGCGACTCGCCCGTCGACGCGAACATGATGGGCCGCCCCGTGACCGACGCGACGCTGAGCGCGGCACCACCGCGGGCGTCGCCGTCGAGCTTGGACAGGACGACGCCGGTGAAGTCCACTCCGTCCTGGAAGGCCTTGGCGGTGGCGACCGCGTCCTGGCCGATCATCGCGTCGATGACGAAGAGCACCTCGTCGGGGTCGACGGCCTTGCGGATGTTCGCGGCCTGCTTCATGAGCTCGGCGTCGACGCCGAGACGACCGGCCGTGTCGACGATGACCGTGTCGTACTGCTTGTCGCGGGCGTACTTGATGGCCTGCTTGGCCACCTTGACCGGGTCGCCGACGCCGTTGCCGGGCTCGGGGGCGAAGACGTGCGCGCCGGCCTGCTCGCCCACGACCTGCAGCTGCGTGACGGCGTTCGGGCGCTGGAGGTCGGCCGCGACGAGCATGGGCGTGTGGCCGTCCTTCGCGAGCCACTTGGCCAGCTTGCCGGCGAGGGTCGTCTTGCCGGCACCCTGCAGGCCCGCGAGCATGATCACGGTCGGCGGGTTCTTGGCGAACTCGAGCCGACGCTGTTGGCCACCGAGGATCTGCACGAGTTCTTCGTTGACGATCTGGACGACCTGCTGTGCCGGGTTGAGGGCCTTGCTGACCTCGTCGCCGAGGGCGCGGTCGCGCACCGTGTTCGTGAACGCCTTGACGACGTCGAACGCGACGTCGGCGTCGAGCAGGGCGCGGCGGATCTCGCGCACGGTGCCGTCGACGTCGGCGGGGCTCAGCTTGCCCTTGTTGCGGAGGTTCTTGAACGTTTCCGCGAGGCGGTCGGAGAGGGTTCCAAAAGTGGCCATGGTGCGCCCATCTTAACCGACGGTCGGGCTCCTGCGCTGCGTGGCCGCGCCTCCTCGTCTCACCTTTGTTGTACCGAGTGCATCAATGTGACTACCCTCGGGGCATGACCACGACGCGACGCCTGGGCGTCACGGGCGCCCCGCTCGACTACGACGAGGGCCGGCGCCTGCAGCGAGAACTCCATGCCGACGTCGTGGCCGGCCGGCTCGACTCGGCCCTCGTCCTCTGCCAGCACCCGTCCGTCTACACGGCCGGCACGCGCACCCGGCAGGCCGACCTGCCGCGTGACGGCTCCCCCGTCGTCCCGGTCGACCGCGGCGGGCGCATCACCTGGCACGGCCCCGGTCAGCTCGTGGCGTACCCGATCGTGCGCCTGCCCGAACCGCTCGACGTCGTCGCGCACGTGCGGGCGCTCGAGGCGTGCCTGATCGAGGTCTGCGGGGGCGTGGGCGTTCCGGCCGTCCGCGTCGCGGGGCGCAGCGGCGCCTGGGTGCGCGGGCCGGTCGTCGACGAGAAGGTCGCGGCGGTCGGCGTGCGGGTGGCCGAGGGGGTCACGATGCACGGCGTCGCCCTGAACTGCGACGCGGACCTGACTCCCTTCGCGCAGATCGTGCCCTGCGGCATCACCGACGCCGGCGTGACCAGCCTGACCCGCGCCTCCGGGAGGCGCGTGGCCGTCACCGACGTCGCCGACGCCCTCGAGACCGCCCTGACCACCTATCTGACCGACCTCGAGACCGCCGGCCGCGCGCCGACCCGACCCGACCCCGTGGGAGCCCACCGATGACGACGACCGCCCCCGAGGGCCGACGCCTGCTGCGCGTCGAGGCCCGCAACGCCGAGACCCCGATCGAGAAGAAGCCGACCTGGATCAGGACCACCGCCAGGCAGGGCCCCGAGTATCGGGCCCTGACCGAGCTCGTGGTCGACAAGAAACTGCACACCGTCTGCCAGGAGGCCGGCTGCCCCAACATCTTCGAGTGCTGGGAGGACCGCGAGGCGACGTTCCTGATCGGCGGCTCGCAGTGCACGCGTCGATGCGACTTCTGCCAGATCGACACGGGCAAGCCGAGCCCGGTCGACCGCCGCGAGCCGCTCTCGGTCGCCGAGTCGGTGCGCGAGATGGGGCTGCGCTACGCGACCGTCACGGGCGTCGCGCGCGACGACCTCGACGACGGAGGCGCATGGCTGTACGCCGAGACCATCCGTCGCATCCACGAGCTGAACCCGGGCACGGGCGTCGAGATCCTGGTGCCCGACTTCACCGGTCGCCCCGAACTGCTCGGGCAGGTCTTCGACGCCCGGCCCGAGGTCTTCGCCCACAACGTCGAGACGGTTCCGCGCATCTTCAAGCGCATCCGACCCGCGTTCACCTTCGAGCGGTCGCTCGACGTCATCACGCAGGGCCACGACGCCGGCCTCGTGACGAAGTCGAATCTCATCCTCGGCATGGGCGAGGAGCGCGACGAGGTGATCGACGCCCTCGAACGCCTGCGGGAGGCGCACACCGACATCATCACGCTGACCCAGTACCTGCGCCCCAGCCCCCGGCACCTGCCGGTGGCCCGGTGGGTGCATCCCGACGAGTTCGTCGACTTCCGCGAGATCGCCGAGGACATGGGCTTCAGCGGTGTGCTCGCCGGGCCGCTCGTCCGGTCGTCGTACCGGGCGGGCCGACTCTGGGCCCGGGCGACCGAGGCGCGCGGCGGGGTCGTGCCCGAGGCGCTGCGACACCTGCTCGAGGCCGGGGCCGGGCGCCAGGCGGTGTGACGGTCGTCGAGGCGGACGCAGGAGGCGCGGGTCGGCCGACCCGCGCCTCCTGCGTCCGCGCCGGGGCGACTACGCGATGAGGTTCTGGACGAACACGTGGGGGGTGAAGCCCGTCAGGTCGCCGATGCCCTCGCCCTGACCCACGAGCTTGATCGGGATGCCGGTCTGCTCCTGCACCGCGAGCACGAAGCCACCACGGGCCGAACCGTCGAGCTTCGTCAGCACGAGCCCGGTGACCCCGGCGTGCTCGATGAAGGCCTGGGCCTGCGCCAGGCCGTTCTGGCCGGTGGTCGCGTCGAGCACCAGCAGCACCTCGGCGATCTCGGTCTGCTTCTCGACGACGCGCTTGATCTTGCCGAGCTCGTCCATCAGACCCGACTTCGTCTGCAGGCGTCCGGCCGTGTCGATCAGGACGATCTCGATGCCCTCGCGCATGGCGAGCTCGACCGTCTGGAACGCCACCGACGCCGGGTCCTGCCCCTGCTGCTGCGGGCGGACGATGCGCGCCCCGGCGCGGTCCGCCCAGGTCGCCACCTGCTCGACGGCCGCCGCGCGGAACGTGTCGGCCGCTCCGACGACGACCGATCGGTCGTAGTTGCGGAGGAACTTGGCGAACTTGCCGATCGTCGTCGTCTTGCCGACGCCGTTGACGCCGACCATCAGCACCACGGCCGGGCGGGCGCTGAGCTTGAGGGTCGAGTCGAGCGTCGAGAGCCGCTCTTCGAGGGTCTCACGGAGCATGCGCTTGAGGTCGGCGGGGTCGGTGGTCGAGTAGCGCTGCACCTTCGCCTGCAGGTCGTCGATGATCTGCTCGGTGACGTCGGGGCCGAAGTCGGCGCCGATCAGGGCGGCCTCGAGGTCGTCCCACGTGGTCTCGTCGATCGTCTTCTTGGCGAACATGCCACGGAGGGCACCGGAGAGGGACCAGGGAGAAGCCATGCGGGCCAGCATATTCGGCCCCGGGCGAGACCGCGGACGTGCAGAGGCTGTAAGCTCACCGGGTTGAAGGGGAGTACTCCCGCGCGGTGGCGTCGTCAATACGGAAGAGACCGATCTCGACCCGGTGCACCGGTTCGCGACCGTCCTGATCAGGGCGCGACGCGAGTGGAGGAGACCTTCGGTACCCGCTGCGTACTGGAGGTACACACATGGACGTCCACTTCTTGACCTGGGCGATCACCATCGCCGGCATCATCGGCCTGTTGTTCTTCGACTTCTTCAGTCACGTGCGGACGCCGCACGAGCCGACCATCCGCGAGTCGGCCATCTGGTCGGGCGTCTACATCGGCATCGCCATCTTGTTCGGCGTCGGCGTCGGCGTCTTCTCGAACTGGACCTTCGGTGGCGAGTACTTCGCCGGGTACATCACCGAGAAGGCCCTCTCGGTCGACAACCTGTTCGTCTTCCTGATCATCATGACGAGCTTCGCGGTCCCCCGCATCTACCAGCAGAAGGTGCTGCTCGTCGGCATCGCGATCGCCCTGCTGTCGCGCGGTCTGTTCATCGCGGCCGGCGTCGTCATCATCGAGAACTTCTCCTGGGTCTTCTACCTCTTCGGCATCCTGCTCTTCTGGCTCGCCTACAGCCAGGTCAAGGGCGGTCACGGCGACGACGAGAAGGACGAGGCGGACAGCAAGCTGATCCGCGCCCTGCGCCGCGTCATCCCGACCTCGAAGGACTACGACGGCCAGAAGCTGACCACCAAGGTCGACGGCAAGCGCCTCTTCACCCCGCTCTTCCTCGTGATGGTCGCCATCGGCCTGACCGACGTCCTGTTCGCCCTCGACTCGATCCCCGCGATCTTCGGCCTCACGCAGGAGGCCTACATCGTCTTCACGGCGAACGCCTTCTCGTTGCTCGGCCTGCGCCAGCTGTACTTCCTGATCTCGGGCCTGCTCGAGCGGCTGGTCTACCTGGCCCAGGGCCTCGCGGTGATCCTCGCCTTCATCGGCGTCAAGCTGCTCTTCCACGCCCTGCACGTCAACGAGGTGCCGTTCATCAACGGCGGCGAGCCGATCACCTGGATCCCCGAGATCCCGATCTGGTTCTCACTGGGCTTCATCGTGCTGACCATCGCCGTCGCGACGGTCGCCAGCCTCGCCAAGACCCGCCGGGACGCCCGCTCGAAGGCGAGCGTCACGACGAGCACCGACGGCGACCACTGACCACCCGACGGGCGGCCTCCACCCGGGGCCGCCCGTCGTCACTCCCCCGCGGCATCCCCGCGACCGCACCACGGAACGGAACACCCCGATGCGCCTCGAACTCATCCGCCACGGCCAGACCGACTGGAACCTCGCCGACAAGCTGCAGGGGTCGTCGGACATCCCGCTCAACGACACGGGCCGCGGCCAGGCACTCGAGGCGGCTCGTCTGCTGGCGGGCGTCGAGTGGAGCGCCATCGTCTCGTCCCCGCTCGGGCGTGCCCGTGAGACCGCGCAGATCATCGCCGCCGAACTCGCCATCGAGCTGGGCGACGCCTACGACGAACTGATCGAGCGCGACTACGCCTCGCACGAGGGCCGCACCCCCGAGTCGCCGATCCCCGACGAGCCGAACGCCGACTACCCCGACATCGAGCCGCGCGAGTCGGTCGCCGCCCGGGGCGTCGGCGCGCTCGAGATGATCCGCGACACGCGGCTGCCACTCGACGGCGACGACGCCCACATCGTCGTCGTCTGCCACGGCACGATCATCCGCTTCACGCTCGCCGAGATCCTCGGCCGCGAGGTGCCGCACATCGAGAACGCCGCGGCGAACACCGTCGAGTGGGACGGCACCGCCTGGCGCGTGCTCAGCATCAATGGCGGGGTCGTCGACACGCCGGTCGACTGACGGCACGGTGCCCCACGGGGCACGTCGAGAACGCAGGAGGCGCGGCCGGGCAGGTCGCGCCTCCTGCGTTTCTGATCGGGTCGGGACGGGTCGGGTCGGGCCGGGTCGGGGCCCCGCCCTGGCATGGGCCGAGTCTCGCGTGGGCTCACGGCGGGCCGGACCCGACCGCTCCGAAGGCTCACGGCGGGCCGAACCCGACAGGTGCTGCGCGACGCGCCGCTCGGTTCCTCCCCGTGCAGGCGGTCGCAGGCCCCCTGGTCGCGAAGTGCACAGAGGGGGGAACGGGCGAGGTCGGGCGGCCGGGGGTCAGGAGGACGCCGGGGTGGCCGAGGTGCCGCGCTCGGCGACGACGCGCTGGCCGACGACGGCACTGACGCCGTCCTGCCGCATCGAGACGCCGTAGAGGGCGTCGGCGATCTCCATCGTGCGCTTCTGGTGCGTGATCACGATGAGCTGGCTCGACTCGCGCAGGTCCTCGAAGATCGTCAGCAACCGGCCGAGGTTGGCGTCGTCGAGGGCGGCCTCGACCTCGTCCATGATGTAGAACGGGCTCGGCCGGGCCTTGAAGATCGCGATGAGCAACGCCACGGCGGCCAGCGACCGTTCACCGCCCGAGAGCAGCGAGAGCCGCTCGATCTTCTTGCCGGCAGGCCTCACCGTCACCTCGATGCCGGTCGCCAACAGGTCGTCCGGGTCGGTCAGGTGCAGCGACCCGCTGCCGCCCGGGAAGAGGACCGGGAAGACCCGGTCGAAAGCGGCCTGCGTGTCGGCGAACGCGCTCGCGAAGATCGTCTGCATCTTGACGTCGATCTCGTCGATGATCGTCAGCAGGTCTTTCCGGGTGCCGGTCAGGTCGGTGAGCTGCTCGGTCAAGAAGAGATGGCGCTGTTCGAGCGCCGCGAACTCCTCGAGGGCCAACGGGTTGACCCGGCCGAGCTGCTCGAGCTTCTTCTCGGCCCTGGCGAGCCGGCGCTGCTGGGCCGTCCGGTCGAAGGGAACACCCCGAGGAGGCGCGGCGTCGGCCTCGGCGCCCGTCGCGTCGTCGCCGTGGTCGGTCTCGCCACCGGACTCCCCCGCGGCGTCGACCTCGCCCGCGGCCTCGACCTCGCCCGCGGCCTCGACGTCGACCAGGTCGACCTCGTCGTCGGCGAGCGGGAGCGCCACGACGTCGTCGTCGCCCGGTACCGGCAGGTGCGGCCCGTACTCGGCCACGAGGACGTCCTCGACGAGGCCGAGCTCGGACCCGGCCCGCTCGAGCAGGCCCGACAGGTGCAGCTTCTTCTCGTAGATCTCCATCTCGAGGCCGTGCACGCTTTCGGTCACGACCCCCAGCCGGTCCCGCAGCTCGCGCTCGGCCCGGCGCAGCGCCAGCAGCTCGGCGTTCTGCTCGGAGCGGGCCGCTTCGGCCTCGGCCAGCACCGTTCGAGCCTCGGCCACCGACCGCGCGACCGCCTCGAGGGTCGCGGGCAAGGCCTCGAGCACCGCGGACGTGGCGGCCATCTGCCGCTGCCGCACGACCGTCTGACGCGCCTGGAGGTCGGCGGCCGCCCGCTGCTCGTCGAGCTGACGCTGCAGCGCCTCGGCCCGCGCGACCTCGGCCCGGACCCGCTCGCGCACGGTCTCGAGGGCGATCCGGCGCTCGGTCTCGACGGCACGCGCCGCCTCGACCTCGGCCAGCAGGTCGCCCCGCGCGGACGCGTCGAGCAGCGGACGAGGACGGGCGGCGTGCGCGTCGTGCGCGGCCGAGGCGGCGTCGACGGCGCGGCTCGCGGTGTCGACGGCCTCGACGGACGATTCGAGCGCGGCCGAGAGACGATCGACCTCGGCCTCGGCGGCCTCGACCCGGGCACGCAGACGACCGAGCTCCTGCCCGTGGGCGGTGACCCGCGCCTCCTCGTCCCGGGCGGCCGCCGCCGCCTCTCGTGCGCGGACGCGGGTGGCGGCGAGGCGCTCACGGACCTCGGCGAGCTCGGGGGCGAGCCGTTCGATCTCGGTGGCGACCGTCGTCAGCCGGTCGGCCGCCGCCTCCCGCTCGGCGACGAGTTCGAGACGCGACCGCTCGGCGCCCGACCCGCCGCGCAGAACGTAGTCGGTGAGCACCTCGCCCGACCGCGTGATGACCGTGACCGGCACCGGGTGGCCGGCGAGGGCGCGCCAGGCCGCCCGCGCGATCGCGAGGTCGTCGGCGACGACGGTGGCGGCCAACAGGCCGAGCACCCCGGGAGGCGCGGTGACGACGGTCGTGGCGGCGACCGCTCCGGTCGGGAGGTCGACGTCGAGCGTCGCCAGGGGCCGCACGGGCTCGGCGACGACGACCTCGACCCGGCCGAGCTCGGCCTCCGTCGCGTGCGCGACGGCATCGACCGCGGCCTCGACGTCGTCGGCCAGCACCGAGTCGACCACGCTTCCGAGAGCCGCGGCGACGGCGGCCTCGTAGCCGGGACGCACCTGGACGTGCTCGGCGACCAGACCGCGGACGCCCGGCCGGCCCGCGGCCAGCAGGGCAGTCGTCGCGTCGTTCCGGTCGAGGGCGAGCGACAGCGCGCTGCGCCGGGCCGCGAGGGCGTCGCGCTCGCGCTCGGCGGCGTGCAGGCGGTCGCGACGCTCGTCGACGCTCGCCGTCAGGGCCGTCAACCGTTCTTCCGCCTCGGCCTGGACGGCCGCGTGGTCGGTGCCGTCCGTGTCGGCCCGCGGGGACCGCTGCTCGAGCTCGGCGTACTCCGCGCGGCCGGCGTCACGACGGGCCTCGGCGGCTTCGAGGGCGGCGCGCTGACGCAGCTGTTCGCCGCGCACGGCGGCGAGCCCCGACCGCGCCGTCTCGAGGGCACCACGCAACCGGGTCGCGTCGAGGTCGTGCTGAGAGACGAGGACGCTCTGGGCCTGGATCTCGACGTCGAGGGCATCGAGGGAGGCGCGGACCGTGGCCAGCTCGGCCCCGGCCGCCCCCACCGCCGCCTCGGCCTGCGAGACGTCGCCGCGCAGGCGCTCGGCCTCGTCGCGGGCGTCGCCGACCATGCCCGAGCTGACGGTCGTCGCCACGGCCGGCTGATCCGCCTGCTCGGCGAGCAGCTGCAGACGTTGCCGTGCGAGGCTCGACAGGCTGCGGAGGCGCTCGTGGACCGACTCGAGCCCGAAGGCGACGCGGCGGGCCTCGTCGACGGCGTCGCCGACCATGGCCTGCTCCAGTCGGTGCTCGCGTTGCTTGTTCTGGTCGAGTCGTTCGTGCAGGAGGATGCGCTCGCTCTTGCGCTCGGACTCGGTGCTCGCCTGGACCGTCAGCGACTCGCGCAGGGCGACGACCTCGTCGGCCAGCAGACGGGCACGAGCGTCACGGACGACGGCGGCGATGGTCTGCGCCTCGCGGGCGATCTCGGCCTGGCGTCCGAGCGGCTTGAGTTGGCGGCGGATCTCGCCGGCCAGATCGCTGAGCCGCGTGAGGTTCGTCTGCATGGCGTCGAGCTTGCGCAGCGTCTTCTCTTTGCGACGGCGGTGCTTGAGGATGCCGGCGGCCTCCTCGACGAAGCCGCGGCGGTCTTCGGGGGTCGCGTGCAGCACGGCGTCGAGCTGCCCCTGCCCCACGATGACGTGCATCTCGCGGCCCAGGCCGGAGTCACTGAGCAGCTCTTGCACGTCGAGCAGACGACAGCCCTCGCCGTTGATGGCGTACTCGCTGCCGCCGTTGCGGAACAGGGTGCGGCTGATCGTCACCTCGGTGTAGTCGATCGGCAACGCCCCGTCGGAGTTGTCGATGGTGAGGACGACCTGCGCCCGCCCGAGCGGCCCACGGGTCGAGGTGCCGGCGAAGATGACGTCCTCCATCTTGCCGCCGCGCAGGTTCTTCGCCCCCTGCTCGCCCATCACCCAGGCGAGGGCATCGACCACGTTGCTCTTGCCCGAGCCGTTGGGTCCGACGACGCAGGTGACCCCCGGCTCGAACGCGAACGTGGTCGCGGAGGCGAACGACTTGAAGCCCTTGAGCGTGAGGCTCTTCAGGTACATGCGCCGCGCCTCCTCGGGGCTCGTGACGGGTGGTGACTCGCGCTCAAGGATAGGGGTGGTGGCCCCCTCGGCCCGGGAGGCGGATGCCCCAGGGGTCGCCGGGGATCAGCGCGTGCGGACCCGTTGGCAGCGGGGGCAGAAGTGGCTCGACCGGTTCATGAAGGCCTCGCGCACGATCGGGGTGCCGCATCGCGGGCACGGACGACCCTGCTGCCCGTAGGCGGCCAGGCTGTGGCTGAAGTACCCCGACTGCCCGTTCACGTTGACGTACTGGGCGTCGAAGCTCGTGCCTCCTTCGCCGAGCGCCTTGAGCAGCACCACCCGCACCTCGGCCAGCAGCACGCGCGCACGGGCCCTCGACAGCGACTCGGTGGGTTGCTCGGGGTGCACCCGGGCGGCCCAGAGGCTCTCGTCCGCGTAGATGTTGCCGACTCCGCTGAGCAGTCCCTGGTCGAGCAGGGCACGTTTGACGCCTGTGCGGCGGGCCAGCAGCCGGGTGATCACCCTGGGTTCGTCGAAGGCCGGGTCGAGTGGATCTCGGGCGATGTGCGAGACCTGCTGCGGGACCCGGCGGACCCAGGCGGCCGGGTCGGGATTCGTCCCGGTCTCGCCTGCTGATCCGGCGACGGCATCGGCTTCGGCTTCGACTTCGGAACCGAGGAGGCGCGGGCCGGCGAACCCCGCCGCCCGGCCGTCGAGCGTGGGCACCGTCTCGTCGAGGGCCATCGAACCGAAGATGCGCTGGTCGACGAACGCGAGCCGCACGGGACCGAGCGACGGACTGTCGACGTCGAGTCGGATGCGCATCAGGCGGTCGGGCTCGGCATCGCGACCGCGGAGCAGCACCTGCCCGCTCATGCCCAGATGCGCCACCAGGGCCAGGGGCTGCTCGTGTGCCTCGGCCGGCTCGAAGGGGAACCAGAGGAACTTGCCCCGGCGGACGGCCGAGTCGATCGTGCCGCCGACGAGCCGGTCGACGAAGTCATCGCTCGGCCCCCGGTGCCGCTTGAGCGACCGGTGGTCGAGCACCTCGACCGCGGTCACCACGGCACCGGCCACGACGGGATGCAAGCCGGCGCGGACGACCTCGACCTCGGGCAGTTCGGGCACGGTCAGCCGGCGGAGGCTGCCGTGGCGCGACGGGCGGCGGCCACCCCGGCGGCCGATGCGTTGAGAGTCGTCCAGGCCTCGAGGGCGGCGGCCATCTCGGCTTGCTTCTTGCTGCTTCCCGACCCCTCGGCCACGCCCTGCTCGTCACCCAGGGCGACGACGGCGTGGAACCGCTTGTCGTGATCGGGGCCGCTGTCGGTCACCGAGTACGAGGGCATGCCACGACCCAGGGTCGCGGCCAGTTCTTGCAGGCTGGTCTTGGGGTCCATCGCGGCCCCGAAACGATCGGGGTCGACGAGCAGCGGCGCCACGAGACGCAGCACGAGCGCCGTGGCGACCTCGCCGCCAGCCTCGAGGTAGGTCGCTCCGATGATGGCCTCGACGGTGTCGGCGAGGATGGAGTGCTTGTCGCGCCCACCCGTCAACTCTTCGCCGCGGCCGAGACGCAGGTGCGGCCCGAGCCCGATGATGCGCGCGACCTCGGCCAGTGCGACGGTGCTGACGAGACTGGCGCGGCGCTTGGCGAGGTCGCCCTCGTCGAGGTCGGGGTTCTCGGTGAAGAGCATGACCGTGACGGCCTGACCGAGGATCGAGTCGCCGAGGAACTCGAGGCGCTCGTTGTTGCCGACGCCGCCGTGCTCGTAGGAGTACGACCGGTGCGTGAGCGCCTGGTCGATCAGGTCGTCGCTGAGCTCGATCTGCAGCCGGGACAAGAGAACAGCCCGGTCGGCACCAGGGCTCGACTCGGGCTGACTCATGCGCTCACCGCGAGGGTGGACGGGTTCACGTCGGTGATCAGACGTCGGCGACCTTGCGGCCCTTGTACTCCATGTACAGGGCGGTGCCGGCGCTGTCTTCGACGACCTTGGCACGGTGCGGGAGGCTGTAGGTGACCTTGCCGTTCTCGATCGTCTTGACGAGCTGGACCGGCGTGGCCTTCCACTGCGAACGACGAGCGTGCGTGTTGGAGCGTGACTGTTTGCGCTTCGGGACGGCCATGGGTTTCTCTTCTCTCTGTCGGCCCCCTCACGGGTGCCTGGGTCTGACGATGGTGGGTGACGCGGTGGTGTTCAGTGCTGCTCGTCGGCCGGGCCCTGGTCGGTGCGACCCGGTCCCTGTGACGTGCCGTCGGCGGGTGCCGATTCAGCCTGGAACCCTGCCAGGGCCGACCAGCGGGGGTCGACGTTCTCGCGGGGCTGGTAGTCGGGGATGTCGTCCACACGCTCGCCCGTTTCGGGGTCGAGGCCCGGACAATCCGGCCGACAGACCGGCTGGAAGGGCAGTGACAGAACCACTGCGTCTCTGACCACGGGTTCAAGATCCACGTGATCGTCTTGAACCTGATAGTCAAAAGCTTCGTCGACATCGTACGCGAAAAGCTCGGCGAAATCGACTTCGACGGCCTCGGAGATGTCGCGGAGGCACCGGCTGCACTCGCCCACCGCCGTGCCCGACACGTGGGCGGACACCAGGATGCCGTCGTGCAGACCCTCGAGCTTGACGTCGAGTTCGAGCTCGGCACCCTGAGGCACCGAGATCTGACCCTCGCCGAGCTTCTCGGGGACGACGACCTCGAGCTCGTGCTCGCGCATCTCGCCCGGACGGTGCACGAGGTCGAACACCGGCACGGTGTAGGGGGTCTTGGTGAAATGAGGCACGAGAAAGGAGTTTACGCCGTCGAACCGGACAGCGCCTCCGTGCCCCCGACCAGCGATCGCGGGGCGAGCGTCGCCGTCACCCGCTGTCCGACCGACGAGGAGGCGCGGAGCCCGTCGATCACGCGGCGGGCGTCGACCTGCACCTGCGGGGCCGCCGGCGCGGCACCGAAGCGCTCGGCCTGCAGGGCGTCCAGCAGCGCGGTCGTCGCGACCCGCGCCTCCTGCATGCGCGCCGTCCGACCGGACGTCGTCGCCGGCGGGGTGCCGCCTCGGTCGCCCTCGCCCAGGCGCCGTGCCACGAGCGCGGCCACGGCCGGTGGGGTCATCCCGGCCGTGACGGGGACGCCGAGGTCACGAGCGGTGTCGACGACCTCGTGCCACGCGTGCAGGGCCAGGTCGGGCGGGGACGCCGAGAGCCGACGGCGGCGACGACCGGCGCGCATGCCGGAGGGGACGACCAGGGCGGCGAGCACCAGGGCCGCCAGCACCGACAGGACGATCGACGGGACGGCTCCCCCGCCCTCGCCCGATCCCGCGGCGGTGGACGTCGCGCTCGCGCTCGCGCCCGGGGCCGCGCTGGTCGGGGCCGTGGACGCCGAGGGGGCCGCGCTGGCGTCGGGGGCGGTGCTGGCGTCGTCGGAGGGGACGTCGCTCGGCTCGACACCGGTCTGCTGCAGGTACTGCTGCGGGGCGCCGAGCCCGACGGTCGGCTCGAACGGGACCCACCCGAGGCCGGCGAAGTACAGCTCGGGCCAGGTGTGCAGGTCGTCGCTGCTGACCCGGAATGACGCGTCGTCACCGACGCCCTGCAGGTCGCCCGGCAGGAATCCCACGGCGACACGAGACGGGATGCCGAGCGTCCGGGCCATGACCGCCATCGCCGACGCGAAGTGCACGCAGTAGCCGCTGCGGACCTGGAGGAACGTCTCGATCGCGTCGAGGCCGCTGCCGTCGTAGCCGCGCTCGACCGGGGTGTCCTCGGAGTAGGTGAAGTCGCCGTCGCGGAAGAAGTCCTGCAGGTCGACGGCCGCGTCGAACGGGTTGGCCGAACCGGCGGTCACCTCGGCGGCGAGGTCGGTGACGGTCTGCGGCACCTCGTCGACCGAGAGGTAGGGCGCCATGTCGGGCCCGGTGTCGTCGAGCGACGCGACGACCTGTTCGGGGCTCGGGTCCACGGGTCGGCTCGTCACCTCGTACTCGAGACCCTGCGTGCCCTCGGACTCGCTGCGGACGGTGACGCCGCTCTCGTCCACGAACCGCCACTGGTCGTCGAGGCCCTCGATGGTCGTCGGCGGCACCGGGACGGGCAGGTACGGACTGCGGAGCGCCCCGATCGTGACGTCGGTTTTGACGTCGCGTCGTGCGGTGCCCGGGTCGATGCCCGGCGCGTCGGGCAGCACGTCGAGCGTGTTGAGGGGATCGAGCGGCACGTCGGCGGGACTCCAGGTGCGGCCCGAGAAGTCGACGAGGTCGACGAGCTTCAGGTACTGCCCTTCGGCGTCGTCGGTCCGGTACGAGAGGACCGTCACCGGGGCACCCCGCCGCAGGTCGTCGCCCAGGTCGATGATCGGGTTGACGCCGGTCGCGAGACCCGTGCCGGTGCCCGAGCCGGTCAGCGGCGCCACGCCCGTGAGGGGAACGACGGCCGTCAGCAGCCCGGCCACGGCGACCGACGCCGCAGCCCCGACGAGGCCGGCGCGCGAGGGGCGACGCCCGGTGGAGACCATCAGCAGCACGAGGTAGGCCAGCACGGTCGCCACCACCCAGGGCCAGCTCGTCGTGACCCCCGGGACGAAGGTCGGCACGGCCAGCACGAGGGCCGGGAAGACCCCGGTCACGACCGTCAGCTGCCCCACCGACGACAACAGGTCGGTGACGACCGCGACGACGAGCACCGAGAGGACCACCGTGACCAGCAGGCCGTCGTTGACCTCGACGGGGGCCGATCCGTCGACGATCGCCGCGTTCGCCTGAGCCGAGAGCTCGGGGAGGCGCGCGAAGGTCGCCCCGGTCGGCACGACCCCGAGCAGGGCCGTCCCCCCCGATGCGAACGCCGTCGTGACGAGGAGACCCAGGACGGCCCCACCGACGACGCCCAGCCAGGAGGCGGCGCCCAGGGCACGGAGCGCGAGGGACCCACCCAGCACGACCGCGGCCACGACGGCACCCGCGATCCACCAGCCGAACCCGACGAAGACGGGGTGCAGGCTGGCCAGCGAGAGGACGAGCACGAGCCAGAGCAGGGCCGAGGTCTGCGCGCGGGCCCTGCCCCCGGGCTCGGCTCCGAAGAACCCCACGCGAGTCGGTGAGTCAGTCATCGAGGACCCCCGTGGTCACGATCAGACGGCCGACGTCGACGCTCGAGTCGGTCTCGACGACCCGCCAGCCGGAATCGCGGAGGGAGTCGGCGACCTCGTCGGGGGTCAGCAGGCGGTCGCCCGCCCGGACGGCACCGTCGGCCGGGCGCGCAGGACGGGACGTCAGGCCGGTGCCGAGGGGCAGAGCCGGCGTGACGACGACCGCGACCGCCGACGACCCCGGAGCCCTCGAGGCGACGAGCGCCTCGAGATCGGTCCGCCCCAGACCGGAGACGACCGCCACGACCGGCTCACGAGGCGACGGCGAGGGGGCCGGCCCGCCGAGGACGTCGTCGAGCCGGAGGTCGGCGAGGTCGTCGAGGAACGCCGTGGTCGAGTCGGGGTCGTGCCGGGCGACGAGAGCCCCGCCAGGGGTGGCCAGCACGGTCGCCGACCCCGCGTGGCCGACCTCGACCGCGATCGTCGCGGCGCACGACACCGCCCACTCGAAGGCGTCGCTGACGAGCGGGATCGCCGCGGTCCCGGGCTTGGCCCGGACGCCGGTCGTCGGCTGCCGTGTGGGGCGGGCGTCCGACCAGCCGTCGGCCGCGACGGCGATCACGACCCGGGCGCTCGGCAGACCGTGCTGTTCTTCTTGTCGGACCATGAGCTCGCCGTGACGCGCACTGGCCTTCCAGTGCACCCGACGCATCGGGTCGCCTCGGCGGTACTCGCGGGTGACCGGATCGTCCTCGCCGCCGGCCAGGCTGTGCTCGCGCTGCCGTCTCGACCCGTCGCCGAGGGCCCGCGACTCGCGTCCGAGTCCCACCTCGACGACCTCGGGCACGACCACGAACTCGGCCACGCCGTCGGCCACGACGCGTCGCCGCGCGACGCCGTACGACTCGACGAGATCGAGGTGCAGTGGTCCGATACGGTGGCGGCCGCGCGGCAGGTCGTGGTGGCGGAAGACGGCCGAGGAGGCGCGACCCGGCACGAGCAGGACGGCGGCGGCCTCGGAATCGGACAGGCGCCCGAACGGCAACTGTTCGCGGACCCGCACGGCGCCGGAGGTCCGGCCCCCACGGGGCAGGACCGAGACCCTCTCGACGGCGGACCACCCGGCGACGCCCCGATCGGGAGAGAAACGACGTGTGACGCGCACGTCGGCGGTGCGGAAGAACAGCGAGACCGTGACGGCCACGATCAGCACGACGAGCGTGGTCCCGGCGAAGACCAGGGCCGGGGCCTGCAACAACCAGCCCACGAGGACGACGAGCACCCCCGCGGCGAGCACGCCGACGCCGCGGCCGGTCGGCCTGGGGACCCCACCCCGCTTCACGGTCAGCGGGCGTCGGCCGGGTCGCCGAGCGGCACGGGGGTCTGCTCGACGACCTCGGCGACGAGGTCGTAGGCGGCCGAGACGGCGCCTGCCCCGGCGCGGCCGGCGAGGATCACTCGGTGACCGAGGACGGGACCGCTGAGCGCGTCGACGTCGTCCGGGACCACGTAGCCGCGCCCGTTGAGGGCGGCCCAGGACTTGGCCGCGCGCATGAGCTGCAGGGTCGCGCGAGGACTGGCACCGAGACGCACGTCGGGGTGGACCCGGGTCGCCTGCACGATGCGGACCGCGTACTCCTCGACGGCCTGGGCCGTGTAGACGGTGCGGACCGCCGCGATCATCCGGGTGAGCTCGTCGAGGGAGACGAGCGGACGCAGGGTGTCGAGCGGGCTGACGCGCTCGCGCTGCTGCAGCATGCGCAGCTCGCTCCGGGCGTCCGGGTAGCCGAGCGAGATGCGGGCCATGAACCGGTCGCGCTGGGCCTCGGGCAGGTTGTAGGTGCCCTCCATCTCGACCGGGTTCTGCGTGGCGACCACGAGGAAGGGCGACGGCAGGGGGTGGGTGATGCCGTCGACCGTCACCTGGCGCTCTTCGAGGCTCTCGAGAAGGGCCGACTGCGTCTTCGGCGAGGCACGGTTGATCTCGTCACCGATGACGACGTTGGCGAAGACGGGGCCCGGCTTGAACTCGAACCCACCGCTCTGCCGGTCGTAGACCGAGACACCCGTGATGTCGCTCGGCAGCAGGTCGGGAGTGAACTGGATGCGGGTGACGGTCGCATCGACCGCCTTGGCGAGGGCCCGGGCGAGCTGGGTCTTGCCCACACCCGGGACGTCCTCGATGAGGAGGTGCCCCTCGGCCAGGAGGACGGTGAGCGCCGTCGAGATGGCACCGTCCTTGCCGTCGATGACGGTGGCGACAGCCTCGAGGATGCCCCGGGCACGCTGTCGGACCTCGTCGAGCGACATCGTGCCGTCCGAGCCGGGCGTCCGCAGGGCGGCGGGATCGACGGTCGGGTCGTTGGTCGTGGTCATCGCGGCGTCCTCGGTCGGGTGTTCGGGGTCAGGTGGTGCTGAGGTAGTCGGCGACGGCCGCGGACACGTAGGGCGACACGTCACCACCGAGCGAGGCCACCTGCCGGACGAGCGAGCTCGACACGTGCGCATGGGCCGGGTCGGGGAGCAGGAAGACGGTCTCGACGCCGGCGAGGCTGCGGTTCATGATCGCCATCGGGGTCTCGTACGCGACGTCGACCTGCGAGCGGATGCCCTTGACCAGCACGCTCGCCCCGACCTCGGTGCAGTAGTCGACGAGCAGCCCCACGCTCCAGCTGTGGACCGTGACGGTCTCGGGCAGCCCGGCGGCCCGGAGCGACTCGGTGAGCAACGAGACCCGCTGCGCCAGGGGAAGCAGGGCGCTCTTCTCGGGGTTGTGAACCACGAGCACGTGGACCTCGTCGAAGATGTTGGCGGCCCGGGCGATCACGTCCACGTGACCGAGGGTCACCGGGTCGAACGAACCCGGGACGACGGCGATCCTGCTCATCCGGTCACTGTAGTCCGCCGACCCCGGACGGACACCCAGGGCGGCGGAGGGGTCGAGGACGCGTCACGCACCGTGACCCGCTCAGTTCTTACCCATGGCCTCACGGCCCCGGTCGTCGAGCCGACGCGCGATGGCGGCGGCGAGGGCGGGGTGGTCGACGAGGCGCGGGTCGGCGTCGAGCACCTCGGCGGCGTGCTCGCGGGCCAGACCGATGAGGTCGCCGTCGCGGGCCACCCGCAACAGACGCAGGGACGAGCGGCCGCCCGACTGCAGGTTGCCGAGCACGTCGCCCTCACGGCGGAGGTCGAGGTCGACCTGCGCCAACTCGAAGCCGTCGAGCGTCGCCGCGACCGCGTCGACCCGCTCGCGGGCCACGGTGTCGGCGGCCGCGTGCGTGACCAGCAGGCAGAGCCCCGGGTGGCCGCCCCGGCCGACCCGTCCGCGCAGCTGGTGGAGCTGCGAGACGCCGAAGCGGTCGGCGTCGAGCACGACCATGGTCGAGGCGTTCGGCACGTCGACCCCCACCTCGATGACCGTCGTCGCGACGAGCACGTCGATGTCACCGGCCGCGAAGCGACGCATGACGTCGTCCTTCTGGTCGGAGGACATGCGGCCGTGCAGGGGCTCGATGCGCAGGCCGTCGAGCACGGGGATCGTGGGCACGCGCGCCATGACCCCCTCGACGCTCGCCCGTTCGGGTACGGGGGCGTCGGCGTCGGGCTCGCCTCGGACCTCGCCGGCGGCCTGGTCGGCGTCGGGCGGGTCGCCCGGTTCGGCCGTGACCGCGTCGATCGCCGGGCAGACGACGAACACCTGCCGGCCCTTGGCCACTTCTTCTGCCGACCGCTGCCAGATGCGACCACCCCAGGTCGGGTGGTCGGCGAGCGGCACGACGAACGACTCGATCGGCTGACGGCCCCGGGGCAGCTCGGCGATGGTCGAGACGTCGAGATCGCCGAACACCGTCATGGCCACCGTGCGCGGGATCGGCGTCGCGGTCAGGACGAGCACGTGCGGCGGCGTGGCGCCCTTCTTCCGCAGCGCCTCACGTTGGTCGACGCCGAAGCGGTGCTGCTCGTCGACGACGACGAGGCCGAGGTCGAAGAACTCGACGGCCTCGCTGATCAGGGCATGGGTGCCCACGACGACGTGCGCCTGCCCACTGACGATCGAGAGCAGCGCCTTCTTGCGCTGGGCGACCGTCATCTGGCCGGTCAGCAGGGTCGGCCGGAGGCGGGCCGCCAGGTCGGGCCCGAGCGTGGCCGTGATCGACCGCAGGTGCTGGGCCGCCAGCACCTCGGTCGGGGCGAGCAGGGCCGACTGGCCGCCGCTCTCGGCCACGGCGAGCATGGCCCGGAGGGCGACGAGGGTCTTGCCCGAGCCGACCTCGCCCTGCACGAGGCGGTTCATCGGCACCTCGGCCTCGAGGTCGCGGGTGATCTCGTCGCCGACGAGTCGTTGGTCGCCCGTGCGCTCGAAGGGCAGGACGGCGTCGAACGCGGCGAGCAGACCGTCGGCCGTGGCACGTCGGGGGGTCGCGGCCGAACGACGCACGAGCGCGCGCTGCTGCAGCAGCGCGCTCTGCAGGACGAAGGCCTCGTCGAACCGCAGGGTGTCACGCGCCGTGAGGTGGTCGCGATCGGTCTCGGGACGGTGGATGCGCTCGTACGCCTCGGACACGGGCATCAGGTCGAGTTCGGACCGGACCGACGCCGGCACCGCGTCGTCGATGGGCGGCAGGCCGTCGAGCAGCACCTCGACCGACTTCTGCACCTGCCAGGACGCCACGGAGGCGCTGGCCGGGTAGATCGGTATGGGCTGCTTCGCCCACTTCTGGGCCTGCTGGTCACCGACCCCGGCGACGGCCTCGTGCGCAGCGTCGAAGAGTTCGTAGTCGGGGTGCGCGAGCTGACGCAGCCCTCGGTAGTCGCCGACCTTGCCGGCGAAGATGCCGCGTGCGCCGGGCACCAGGTCTTTCGCCCGCCAGGCCTGGTTGAAGAAGGTGAGCGTCAGGATGCCCTGGCCGTCGCCGATGCGCACCTCGAGGATCGACCCGCGCCGGGCGCGCATCGTGCGTTCGCGCACGTCGAGCACCTGGGCCACGATCGTGACGGACTCGCCGAGCGGTAGCTGGTCGAGGGCCGTGAGCTCGCCCCGTCGGGCGTAGCGTCGCGGGAAGTGCGTCAGCAGGTCGCCGACCGTGCGCAGCCCGAAGGCCTTCTGCAGGGCGGTCGCCGTCCGTCCGCCGAGGGCCCCGGCCAGCGACGCGTCGAGAGGTGAGTCGGGCACGGAGACCACGCTAGCGCCCGCCCCCGACAGCGCCCCGGCTCCGGCCCCGGACACCGCCGGGGCCGGCCCCAGGTCAGAGCGTGAAGGAGTACCCGCCGGAGGCGCGGGTCGCCTTCGCGAGGTCGGCCACGTGCCCGTCGTCGTTCACCTCGAGCGCCCTCAGCTGCCGCCCCACCGCGCGGGCGGACTGCTTGCAGAAGCCGACGGCCAGGTGACGCTCCGCGTCGGAGTCGGCCCGCGCCTCCTGCAGGGCCGCCGAGGCGCGGGACAGGACGGCCGTCTGCGCGTAGATGCCGCTCGCCGCGTCGGCGAGGCGCTTCTGGACGAGCTGCTTCTCTTGCACCTTCTTGCCGTGGGACCGGAGGGCGCCCTCGGTGCGCTCGCGCAGCCGGGAGACCTGGTCGCCGAGTTCGGCGGCCTGCCGCGCCAACGCCGGGTGGACCCCGACCGGTCGATCGGGCCGGATGCGACGCTGCACACGTCCCGCGACGTACGGCGCGAGCACCCCGAGGGCTCGACCGGGGTCACCGATGCGCAGCGAGGCCACGTCGGGTAGCTCCTCGCTCAGCGTCTTGAGGCCGTTCAGGGCGACGAACGCGCGCAGGACGTCGTTGGCTCCCTCGAAGATCGGGAAGATGCGGAAGTCGCGCAGGGCCTTCGACAGCGGGTGGCCCTCCATGTAGGCCTCGCCGCCGTGCAGTTGCACGGCCCGGTTGAGGGCGTACCACCCGGTGTCGCTCGCCGCGACCTTGGTCAGGGCGGACTCGAGCGCGAAGTCGGTGTCGCCGCGATCGACGAGCCCCGTGGTCAGGTACGACATCGACTCGACCCCGTAGATCTGCTGCGTCATCCACGCGAGCTTGTCGCCGACCATCTCGAAGTCGGCCAGCGGCCGGCCGAACTGGTGCCGCGCCTCCGTGTGCTCGAGGCTCAGCTCGAGGAACCGCTTCATGCCGCCGGCGATGGCCGTCCCCATCGACATGCGACCGTTGTTGAGCGTGTTGACCGCGATGCGGAAGCCGTCACCCGGCTCGCCGAGCAGGTTCTCGGCGGGCACCCGGACGTCGTTGAAGTGGACGCGCTGGAGGTGGTTGGCCTTCAGGCCGTGCGTCTCGAAGCGCGGGCCGGTGCTCAGCCCGTCCATGCCCTTCTCGACGATCAACGCGACGTGCCCGAGGTCGCTCTGCGCGAAGACCGTCAGGACGTCCTTGTCGCCGTTGCCGATCCACCGCTTCTCGCCGTTGAGCAGCCAGCTGCCGTCGCTCTGCCGCTCGGCCCGGGTCTCGAGCGCGTAGGCGTCGCTGCCCACGTTCGGCTCGGTGAGGACGAACGCCGCGAGCTTCCGGCCGCTCGCCAGGTCGGGCAGCCACCGCGCCTTCTGGTCGTCGGTGCCGTAGAGGTGCAAGGGCTTGGTGCCGATCGACTGGTGCACCCCCATGACGGTGGCCAGGGTGCCGTCGACCCGACCGAACTCCTCGTACACGCGGCAGTAGGCGCTCTGGCCGAGACCCAGGCCGCCGTACTCCTCGGAGACGAAGAGCCCCATGAGCCCCCGGTCACCGAGCTCGCGGATCGTGTCGTCGCCGATCCACCCGTCGCGTTCGGCCTTCAGGGGGTCGTAACCGGCGAGCACCTCGCGGGCGGACGCGGAGACCGTCTCGACCCGGGCCTTCTCGTCCGCGGTCATCCCCGGGTACGGGAAGACGAGCTCGGAGGCGATGCGCCCCGCGAACAACGACTTGGTGAACGAGGGCCTGACGGTACGATCGACGCTGGTCATGGGACCCGATGCTGCCGACCTCGGCGGGCACCGACAACTCGGTTGTGCAGGTCCGACGACCGGGCGCTGTGGTCGACGCCGAAGCGTTGTCGAGATGCTCGAACCGGGTGCGCGCCGGGGGTCGCGTGTCGACCTGGCATGGTTGACCCCATGTCCCGCATCATCTCCGGCTTCGCCGACAACCTCTCACTCGTCGTCCCCAAGGTCGGGACGCGGCCCACGAGCGACCGAGTGCGCGAGGCGCTGTTCTCGTCGCTCGACGCACGCGACGAGATCCGGGGCAGGCGCGTGCTCGACCTCTACGCCGGCACGGGCGGCCTCGGGCTCGAGGCCGCGTCGCGAGGCGCCGCCTCCGTCGTGCTGGTCGAGAAGGCCCCGGCCGCCGCGAAGGTGCTGCGCCGCAACGTCGATTCCGTGCTGGCGCGGGCACCCCGACCGCCGCGCGGCACTCCCCCGCGGGTCGACGTCGTCGCCCAGCCCGTGCGGACGTACCTCGAGGGCGGCTCGGCGCTCGTCGACCTCGTCTTCTTCGACCCGCCCTACGAGCTGTCGGCCGCCGACCTCACCGCCGACCTCGCGGCCCTGCTGCCCTCGCTCGACGAGCAGGCACTCGTCGTCGTCGAGCGCGCCTCGCGGGACGGTGAACCGGGCTGGCCCGACGGCCTCACCCTCGACGTGAAGAAGCAGTACGGCGACACGACGGTGTGGTTCGCCCTGCGCGACTGACCCTCACCAGGAGGCGCGGGTCGGGTCGTCAGCCCTGCGCCCCCGACCACAGGCGGTACGGGTCCCACCCACCGGCCTCGCCGAGGTCCGAACCGTCCACGGTGACGCGCGGCGCGCCTCCTGCCGGGTCACGCACCGTGCCGACGAGGCGGAAGCCGGCAGGCACCGTCACGCCGGGCGGGAACGTGGCGAACAGGGAGTGGTCCTCGCCGCCCGAGAGGGCGAGCCGGGGGTCGTCTCCCAGGGCCGCGCCCGACAGGTCGACGACGACCCCGCTGGCGCGTGCCACGCGACCGGCGTCGAGGGCGAGGCCGTCCGACAGGTCGAGCATCGCGGTCGCACCGGCGAGCGCCGCCGATCGGCCGTCGGCCACGGGCGGGGTGGGGGCGAGGTGCCAGCCCACGTCCGGGTCGCGCTCGCGGAGAGCCCCGGCCGCCGAGACGTCGGGTACCCCCTCGTGGTCGACGCCGAGGCGGAAGAGCAGGTCGAGACCGCGCGCCGATCGACCGAGCGCCCCCGAGACCGCGACGACGTCACCGGGTCGGGCACCGTCCCGTCGCACCGGGGCCCGGCCTTCGAGATCACCGAAAGCCGTGACCGCGACCGTGAAGGTCGGCGAGACCGAGAGGTCACCGCCGACGACGCCCGTGCCCGGGGCCATGGCGGCGCACCCGTCGCGGAGGCCGTCCGCGAACACCTCGAGGTCGGCCACGGGCGTGTCGCCGGGGACCGCGAGGGCCACGACGAGTGCCGTCGGCCGTGCGCCCATCGCCGCCACGTCCGACAGGTTCGACGCCGCGGCCTTCCAGCCGAGGTCGTACGACGTCGACCAGGCACGACGGAAGTCGGGGCCGTGGACCATCAGGTCGGTCGTCACGACGAACCGGCCGTCGGGCGCGGCGACCACGGCGGCGTCGTCACCGGGGCCGAGCACCGTGTCGTCGCCTCGGGGCAGGCGGGGCAGGATGCGGGCGAGGGTGGCGAGCTCGCCGACGCCCTCGACGGTGTCGGCGTCGTCCGGGCGGGGGTCCGTGGAGCGTCGTTCCATGTGCTGAACGGTAGCCTGGATGCGATGTCGAACCCGTCCCCGCGCCTCGCCGCGCGCCTCCGTCCCCGCCTTCGTGTCTCGGCTCTCGTGCTCGTCGGGGCAGGCCTCGCGACGACGCTCGTCGGTTGCTCGCAGGCCGTGCCGATGCAACCCGCCGCGGGGGCGAACGACCCGGCCTGCGCCCAGGTCACCGTCCACCTGCCCGAGGTCGTCGACGAGGGGCAGGACCGCCGCGAGACCGACGCCCAGGCGACCGGCGCCTGGGGCTCGCCGACGAGCGTGCTGCTGCACTGCGGTGTCGAGACGCCCCCCGTCTCCGACCTGCCCTGTTACGACATCCAGGGCGTCGACTGGCTCGTCGACCAGGACCCCGACGACGCCGAGACCTCGATCCTCACCACGTACGGGCGCGAGCCCGGCGCCCAGGTGATCGTCGACACCACCAAGGCGAACGGCGGCAACGTGCTGCGCGACCTGGCCGACGCGGTCGGCTACCTGCCGAACGACGGCAAGAAGTGCGTCGGCGCCGGCGACCTGCCCGGGTCGGCCGGGTCGGCCGACGCTCCGACCGCGACGCCCACGCCGTAGGTCCGGACGCGAGGACCGACGGGCCCCGTCAGCGCTCGGTCTCGAGGCCGAGCGCGATGAGCTCGTCGATCAGCTCGGGGTAGCTGAGGCCCGACGCGAGCCAGCAGGCGGGGAACATCGAGATGGGCGTGAAGCCGGGCATCGTGTTGACCTCGTTGATGACCCACCCGCCGTCGGTCAAGAAGAAGTCGACGCGGGCCAGGCCCGTGCCGTCGATGGCCTCGAAGGCCAGGGCGGCGAGCCGCTGCATCTCGGCCAGGTCGCCCGGGGCGAGGTCGGCGGGGCAGACCAGGTCGGCCCCGGGGGCGCCGAGGTACTTCGACTCGAAGTCGTAGAACGTGTCGCTCGCGAGGACGATCTCGCCCGCGACCGAGGTGCGGGGCGCCGCCCCGTCGCGTCCGCCGAGCACGGCGCACTCGATCTCGCGGCCGACGACGGCGGACTCGACGAGCACCTTGTGGTCCTCGGCGAAGGCCTTGGCCATGGCCGTGGCGAGCTCGGTGGGCGCGTCGACGCGCGACACCCCCACGCTCGACCCGGCTCGCGCCGGCTTGACGAACAGGGGGTAGCCGAGCTCCTCGACGTCGGTGGTGACACGATCGGGCGCGGCGTCCCAGTCACGACGACGGACGGTGCGCCACGGGGCGACGGCGACGCCGGCGGCCTGCAGCACCGTCTTGGTGAAGTGCTTGTCCATGCCGACCGACGAGGCGAGCACGCCCGCCCCGACGTAGGGCAGCCCGGTCAGCTCGAGCAGGCCCTGCACCGTGCCGTCCTCACCGAACGGACCGTGCAGGATCGGGAACACCACGTCGACCTCGCCCAGCAGACGCGTCGAGCCATCGGCCTCGGTGACGGTCAGCTCGCGGGTGGTGGACGACTCGGGCCAGTGCACACGGGTGCCGTTGTCGACGACGGCCGGCAGCGTCTCGGCGTCGAGCGCGAACCCCGCCGCGTCGTCGGGCTGGAGCGTGAACGCCCCGTCGCGGGTGATGCCCACGGGCACCACGTCGTAGCGTGAGCGGTCGATCGCCGAGAGGACTCCCCCGGCCGTCGCGCAGCTGATCGAGTGCTCGCTCGAGCGGCCGCCGAAGAGGACGACCACGACGGTCTTCGCCGCCTCGGTGGCCGAGGCCTCCGGCGACGGGACGTCGGCCGCGGCGAGGCGCGTGGTCGCGGTGGGCTCGGTGCTCGCCATGAGGGGCCTTTCGTCGATGTCACGGCCCGCAGGCCGACCCGCGGTGCGCGGGCTCTGGTCGTCGTACGCCTCCCGGCACGGACGACCTACGGTCACTCGCCCTGCGGCTCGTCCGTCTCGGTGAGGTGCGGGGCGATGTTGCGCGGGTCGAGTGTACCGGCGAGCACCTCGGCCACCTGCTGGACGATGGGCATGTCGACGCCGCGCGATCGCGCGAGTTCGAGGATCGGCGCGACGGAGGCCAGCCCCTCGGCGGTCTGGTTCATCTGGCGCACGACGTCGCCGAAGGCGTAACCCTGACCGAGCAGTCGGCCCGCCGTGTTGTTGCGCGAGAGCGGCGACTCACAGGTGGCGATGAGGTCGCCCAGCCCGGCGAGACCGGCGAGGGTCTCGGCCTTGGCACCGAACGACACCGCGAACGCCGTCATCTCGGCCAACCCGCGCGTGATGATCGAGGCCTTCGTGTTCTCGCCGTAGCCGACACCGTCGACGATGCCGATCGCGACGGCGATCAGGTTCTTCAGGACGCCGCCGAACTCGGTGCCGATCACGTCGGTGTTCACGAACGAGCGGAAGTACGGGTTGGTGGCGGTGGCCGCCACCTGGGTCGCCGTCTCGAGGCTGTACGACGACACGACGGCGGCCGTGGGCTGCCGCTTCGCGATCTCGAGGGCGAGGTTGGGCCCCGAGGCGACGGCGATCAGGTCGCGGTCGACGCCGAGCTCGGCCTCGATCACCTCGCTCATACGCAATCCGGTGGCCTTCTCGACGCCCTTCATCAAGCTGACGACCGGCACCCCGGACGGGACCATGCCGCGGATCGCCGTCAGGTTGTCTCTCAACGTCTGGCTGGGGACCGACAGGTAGACCTGCTCGGCCCCCGCGAGGGCCTGCTCGACCGACGGGGTCGCGACGAGGGTGCGGGGAAGGTTGATGCCCGGCAGGTAGTCGCTGTTGCGCTTGCTCTCGGTGATCTCGCGGGCGACCTCGGGCCGACGGGCCCAGAGGGTGACGTCGGCGCCGCCCTCGGCGAGGACCTTGGCGAAGGTGGTGCCCCAGCTGCCCGACCCCAGGACGGCGACGCGGCGTGGGATCGAGTCGCGCATGACGATCGAGATCGCCTCGGTCGTGACCGCCCCTTCTCCGAGTGCCTCGATGGCGCCTTCGCGTGACTCGGAGCTACTCAAAGCGGCCTGTCTCCTTCTGGTGGTTCTTGGTGGGGTTCCACCGTTCGGCGGGTGCCTTCTCGGCCCGCAGCCGCTCGACCAGCTCGGTGACGGCGTCCATCACCAGAGCGGTGGCGGCCGTGACCGAGGCCTGGTCGAGGGGACGATCGCGGTAGACCGAGAGGTCGACCGGATCGCCGATGACGACGGTGATGCGCTTGCGCGGGAAGGCGCGCAGCCGACTCGAGTAGCGGCCCATGAGGTGCTGACTGCCCCAGTGCGCCATCGGGATGAGCGGGACCCCTGCGGCGAGGGCGAGGCGGACGGCGCCGCTCTTGCCCTTCATCGGCCAGAGGTCGGGGTCGCGGGTGAGGGTGCCCTCGGGGTAGACGATCACGCCGCCGCCACGGGCGACGAGCAGGCGACCGGCCGCCAGCGGGTCGTGGTCGTGGGTGCGGCCGGCCCGCTCGACGGGGATGTGCCCCATGGCGTGCATCATGCGGCCGAACACCGGCACCCGGAACAGGGACGCCTTCGCGAGGAAGCGCGGCACCCGCCCGAGCGACCACATCACACGACCGACGACGACCGGGTCGATGTTCGTGTAGTGGTTGGGGGTCAGCACGAAGGCACCCTCCGCCGGCAGCTTGTCGCCGTCGACGATGTCGATGCGGGCCATCAGGTCGAACAGCGGTGCAGCGGGTGTCGCGAGGACGCGGAAGAACGCGCCTTTCTCCTTGCGGCGACTGCGCGCCGGGACCGGGACGACGGGGGCGTCGGGGTCGGCTGTCGACACCGGCCGATCAGCCCTTGAAGTCGAAGTCGGCGCCCAGCTTGCGCAGCTTCGCGATGAAGTGCTCGTAGCCGCGGCTGATGATGCCGACGTTGCTGATCTTCGACTCGCCCTCGGCGGTCAGGGCCGCGATGAGGTGGCTGAAGCCACCGCGCAGATCGGGCACGCGGATGTCGGCACCGTGCAGGGCCGTCGGTCCGTTGATGACCGCGGCCTGCTCGAACTCGCGACGCGCGACGCGGCGGTCGTGGTCGGGCAGCCCGTCCTTGTGGACCGTGATGTCGGCGCCCATGTCGTTGAGGGCCTCGGTGAACTGGAAACGGTTCTCGTAGACGGTCTCGTGGACGACGGAGGTGCCCTGCGCCTGGGTGAGGGCGACGATGAGCGGCTGCTGCCAGTCGGTCATGAACCCGGGGTGGACGTCGGTCTCGACGACGACGGGCTTGAGCTCGCCACCGGGGTGGAAGAAGCGGATGCCGTCCTCGTGGACGTCGAAGTCGCCGCCGACCTTGCGGAAGACGTTGAGGAACGTCATGAGGTCTTTCTGGTCGGCACCCTCGACGAAGATGTCGCCCTTGGTCGCGAGCGCGGCCGAGGCCCAACTGGCGGCCTCGTTGCGGTCGTTGATCGCCCGGTGCGTGTAGCCGCGGAGCTTCTCGACGCCCTCGATGAAGATGACGCGGTTCGGCTCGACCGAGACGACGGCGCCCATCTTCTGCAGGATCGCGATGAGGTCCATGATCTCGGGCTCGATCGCGGCGTTGCGCAGTTCGGTGACGCCCTTGGCGAGCACCGCGGTCAGCAGCACCTGCTCGGTGGCACCGACGCTGGGGTAGGGCAGTTCGATGTTGGCGCCGGTGAGACCGTTGGGTGCGGTGAGGTGGATGCCGTTGTACGACTTGTCGACCACGGCGCCGAAGGCGCGAAGCGCGTCGAGGTGGAAGTCGATCGGCCGGTCACCGATGCGGCAGCCGCCGAGGTCGGGGATGAACGCCTCGCCCAGGCGGTGCAGCAGCGGTCCGCAGAAGAGGATCGGGATGCGGCTCGAGCCGGCGTGGGCGTCGATCTCGGCGAAGTGCGCGGACTCGACGTTCGAGGGGTCGAGGATCATCTCGCCGCGGGCCGGGTCGGTGATGCGCACACCGTGCACCGAGAGCAGGCCTCGGACGACGTTGACGTCGCTGATGTCGGGGACGTCCTTCAAGATGCTGGGGGTGTCGCCCAGCAGGGCCGCGACCATGGCCTTGGTGGCCAGGTTCTTGGCACCGCGCACCTCGATGCGACCGATCAGCGGCTTGCCGCCCCGGATGACGATCTCATCGGAGGTCAGCCCCACACGGGCACCTGCTGCTGCTGCGTCTTGGACGAGAGAGTTCACTTACTTCACCGGCAATGTCTTCGGGCGCCAGGCGGCGCGACGGGATTCGAATTCTGTGATGGCCGCTTCGTCGCGGAGGGTCAGGCCGATGTCGTCGAGGCCTTCGAGGAGACGCCACTTAGTGTAGGCATCGACTTCGAATTCGACCGTGAGGCTGCCGACCGTGGCGGTCTGCGCGACGAGGTCGACGGTGATCTCGATGCCCGGCTGCCGGTCGATCTCGGCCCAGATGCGCTCGACGTCGTCCTCGGCGACGGCCGCGGCCAGAAGCCCCTGCTTGCCCGAGTTGCCCCGGAAGATGTCCCCGAAGCGCGAGCTGATGATGACGTCGAAGCCGAAGTCGCGCAGTGCCCAGACGGCGTGCTCACGACTCGAACCGGTGCCGAAGTCCGGACCGGCGACGAGGACGCGGGCGCCCTGGAACTCGGGCCGGTTGAGCACGAAGTCGGGATCGTTGCGCCAGCCGAAGAACAAGGCGTCCTCGAAGCCGGTCTTCGTGACCCGCTTGAGGAACTGCGCCGGGATGATCTGGTCGGTGTCGACGTTCGACCGCTCGAGCGGTGCGGCGACCCCGGTGACGGTCGTGAACTTCTGCATCAGAGGGCCCCTGCCCGGTCGGTGCCGTCGGCGAGGACGGGCTCGTCGGTCACCCGGACGTCGGCGGCGGCCAGCGCGGCGTCGTCGGACTGGAGGTCCCACGGAGAGGACAGCGTGCCGCGCACGGCCGTCGCCGCGGCGACGAGCGGCGACACGAGGTGCGTGCGTCCGCCCTTGCCCTGGCGACCCTCGAAGTTGCGGTTCGAGGTCGAGGCGCAGCGTTCACCGGGCGCGAGCTGGTCGGGGTTCATGCCCAGGCACATCGAGCACCCGGCGAAACGCCATTCGGCGCCGAAGTCGGTGAACACCTCGTCGAGCCCCTCGGCCTCGGCCTCGAGTCGCACGCGAGCCGACCCCGGCACGACCATGACGCGCACGCCCTCGGCCTTGGTACGACCGCGGATGATCGACGCGAACGCGCGGAGGTCCTCGATGCGACTGTTGGTGCACGAGCCCATGAACACGGCGTCGACGGGGATGGCCTTCATCGGCGTACCGGCCTCGAGAGCCATGTACTCGAGCGCGCGGGTGGCCGCGGCCTTCTCGTTGGGGTCGACGACGGCCTCGGGGTCGGGTACGGAGTCGCTCAGCGACACACCCTGGCCCGGGTTGGTGCCCCACGTGACGAAGGGCTCGAGGACGTCCGCGTCGAGGAAGACCTCGGCATCGAACACGGCGTCGTCGTCGGTCGGCAGGGTGTTCCAGTAGGCGATCGCCTCGTCCCAGTCGGCACCGGTCGGAGCGTGCGGACGGCCCTGCAGGTAGTCGTACGTGGTCTGGTCGGGGGCGACCATGCCCGCACGGGCGCCCGCCTCGATCGACATGTTGCAGATCGTCATGCGGCCCTCCATCGAGAGGGCTCGGATGGCGCTGCCGCGGTACTCGAGCACGTAACCCTGCCCACCGCCGGTGCCGATCTGGGCGATGACGGCCAGGATGACGTCCTTGGCCGTGACGCCGGGGCGCAGGGTGCCCTCGACGGTGACGGCCATGGTCTTGAACGGCTTGAGCGGCAGCGTCTGCGTGGCCATGACGTGCTCGACCTCGCTGGTGCCGATGCCGAACGCCATGGCCCCGAAAGCCCCGTGGGTCGAGGTGTGGGAGTCGCCGCAGACGACGGTGATGCCCGGCATGGTCAGGCCGAGTTGCGGGCCGACGACGTGCACGATGCCCTGCTCGGCGTCGCCCAGCGGGTGCAGGCGGACGCCGAACTCGGCCGTGTTGCGGCGGAGCGTCTCGATCTGCGTGCGACTCGTGAGGTCGGCGATCGGCTTGTCGATCGCGAGGGTCGGCGTGTTGTGGTCCTCGGTCGCGATCGTCAGGTCGGTGCGCCGGAGCGGCCGGTCGGCCTGACGCAGCCCGTCGAACGCCTGGGGGCTGGTCACCTCGTGCACGAGGTGGAGGTCGATGTAGAGAAGGTCGGGGGCGCCGTCTTCGCCCTTGACGACGACGTGGTCGTCCCACACTTTCTCGGCCAGCGTCCTACCCACGGGCACGCCCCTTCTCCTGTATCGACGGCAAGATGATCCGAGGAGTCTACGCCAGTGCCTCCGGCGCGTTTCCCGACGGTCGAGGGGTGAACCCCGCCCCGGCGACGACCATTCCCGGCGCGTCCCGAGGTCGGGGCGAGCACCTGGGACGACGGCTCCGAATAGCATGACGACACCCGTCGGGCGGACGACGGCAGCGCTCGACGAGGAGGCCGACCATGAGCCACCCCGAGGGCGGACGCGACCACCCCGGGGAGGCGCGGCCCGGCGGCCGCTGGCACCGCGCCTCCCCGGGTCGTCGCCTCGTCGGCGTGCTGGCCGCCCTGGTCGGGGCGTCCACGCTCGTGGCCGCCGGGGCGGTCTCGGTGGCTCCGCACTACGGCGACGGCCGACCGTGGACCGGTCTCGCGGTCGAAGACCTCAGACGGTCACCGGACGCGACCGCCTGGACGCTCGACCTCGCCACGGCGCTCGCGCCCGACGCGCCTCGCCGGTGCCTGAACTTCTGGACGTCGCCGGCCGTCGACGGGCTCGTGGCGGTCGGTACCTCGGTCGACCTCGACTTCGGCGACGCGCTGGGCGCGCCGGCCTGCCGGTCGTACGCGTCCGAGGCGAGCACCAGCCTCATCGGCCTGGTGGAGACGGCCACGGGAACCGTCCGGTGGGTGCACGACCTCGCCCGAGACGTCCCCGACACCGACGCCCTGAGCATCCCCGCGACCCAGGTCGTGCCCTCGGCCGGGCGCGTGCTGGTGCAGACGCAGACGACGGGGGCGACGGTTCTCGCGGCGCTCGACCTCGACGACGGGGCGCTGGTCGAGTCGACCCGCGGCCGACGCGACCTGCCGAGCGTCGGCGTCGATTCGCGCGGGCGCCTGCAGCTGCGCACGTTCTCGGGCATCGCGGGATCGGGCGATCGGTACCAGCTCGTGGACGCCGCGCGTCTCGCCGACCCGGTGTGGGAGGGCGGGGTGGACTCGGGCAGTTCACCGGCGCTGTTGACCGACGGCGCCCTCGTGTCGCGCGGCGGCGAGACCGTGTTCGTCGACGGTGCCACGGGCCGCGAACGGCCGTTCGCGGCGTCGCCCGACGAGATCGCCGTGCCACCCGCAGGCTCGTCCGTGACGACCGACGACGGGCGCCACGTCGTCGCCTTCGGCATCGAACGCACCCGCGCGAACGGCACCGTCGAAGCGCTCGACGAGGACGGCGAGGCCGTCTGGAGCCGGCCGACCAGTGGTCGTCGCCTGTCCGTCACGCCGTCCTGCGTCCTCGTGGTGACCGGCGGCGACACGGCCGCGGAGTGCCTCGACCCGCGCGACGGTGCGGTCCGTTGGACCACCGACCTGGGTACGCCGTTCGCCGTCGAGGCCGTGCCGGGCCAACGTGACGACGACGTGTACGTCATCGCCCAGCGGACGGGCGGGTCGCGCCTGCTCGCCCTCGACGGCGCCGACGGGCGCACCCGGTTCAGCGCGTCGGTCGGGCTGCTCGACGACCTCTCGGTGGCGGGCCGGTCGGTGCTCTACCTGCGGACCGACGACGGTCGGTCGTCGGGGCGTGACGTGGCGGCCCTCGACCTGGACCACGGCCGGCGGCTCTGGTCGACCTCGACGTCGGGCACCGTGGTGTTCTGGGGCGGCCACCTCGTGAGCATCGACGAACAAGGGGTCGCCCGGCGACTCGTCGACACCGCGCGTGTCGGGGCCACGTCATGAGGGCGGGACGCCGGCTCGGACTGACCTACGCCGCCGTCGCCCTGGCGGCGCTCGTCACCACCGTGCTCGTCGCGCCGACGCAGCCGGAGTACGGGGCTGACGCACCGTGGCGGGGCATCACCGTCGACGACCTGCGACACGAACCCACCACGTCCGGATGGCGTGTCGACCTGCGGGCCGCCCTCGCACCCGAGGCCCCTGCCGAATGTCTGCGCTACCGGGCGACGCCCGTCGACCAGGGGCTCGTGCTCGTGAGCGCCGCCGGGGCGTGGACCTACGGCTTCGCGAACGACGGCGACTGCGCCACCCCGACCCGAGGTGTGGGCACGCGCATCGGCGCGCTCGACGTCGACCGCGGCACCTTCCGGTGGGTGCACGACGTCGCAGACGACCTCGGCCGGCTCGACCTGACCGGCCCGACGCTCGTGTCGTCGGTCACGCTGGTGGCGGAGGCGGGACTCGTGCTGGTCCGGGCTTCCGCCGACGGCGAGCAGGTCCTGCTGACGTTGTCGGCCGGGACGGGTCGCCCCGTCGACGTCGTCGAGACCGGCTCGGCGGGCGACGGCGACCAGTTCCAGACCGTCGGAGCCGTGGTCGTCACCGGACGGCAGCAGGGCGTGGGCGGCGTCTACCGCTACGACCTCCGGGACGCCCGCGACCTCGGTCGCGTGGTCTGGAGCGGACCCGCCTCGACCGCGGGCATCGCCCTCGCCCTGAGCGACCGGCTCGTGGTCGCCCGGGCGGACGGGACCGTCCAGGTCGACCTGGCCACGGGCGTCGAACGCCCCTGGGCGGCACGGCTCGACCGGCTGATCGGCTACCTCGTCCACGAGGACGTCGTCTACGCCCCCCGAGGAGGCGCGGCCACGGGACGAGGAGACGCCGGCTTCGTCGCGTTGACGGCCGACGGCGAACGCCTCTGGAGCTCGGACCGGGAGGTCCGGGGCGGCTACTCGGTGACCCGGTCCTGCCTGGCGGTGACGGACGTCCGCTCGCAGACGGTCACCTGCCTCGACCTCGCGACGGGAGAGATGCGCTGGACCGACCCGGCGTCGAGTTCGTCCGCCGTGGACGGCCTGCCGGGCCAGACCGACGACCGCGTCTTCGCGACCGCGACCGCCGCCGGGCCCGGGCCGGTCGTGGTGCGAGCGCTCGACGGTTCGACCGGCTCGGCCGGCTCCCGGGTGTCGCTGCCCGACGGTGCGGTCCTGACGGCGGCAGGCCGCACGGTCGGCTACGCCCTGGCGTACGGCAGCTCGGGCGGTCGGTCGACCCTCGTGGCGTTCGATCTCTCGAGCGGGCGCGCTCTCTGGCAACACGCCGCGGAGCTTCAGGTCTCGGTGTGGGCGGGGCGGCTGGTCGACGTCGACGTCGACGGGGTCGCCCGCGAGCTGGTCTCACCCGACCTCGCGACGGTCCCGCAGGGTTCGCCCGGAGGCTGATCCGCACAGGACAGGCGTTCGAACACGTGTTCGAATATCGCGTAGGGTGTCGGCATGAGCATCCCCTTCACCGCCTCACTGCTCGACGGCCTGTCCGACGGCCCCGACCTCGCGCCGCTCGTCGGGCGCGTCGACCACCTCGACCTGGGCGAGGGGGCCTGGCTCGACGTCGTCCCGGGGTGGGCGTCGAACTCCGACGCCCTCTTCGAGCGCCTCGTGACCGTCGTGCCGTGGCGGGCCGACCGGCGGCAGATGTACGACCGGGTCGTCGAGGTGCCGCGGCTGGTCTCGTCCTACGGCGCGGGCGAGCCACTGCCCGACCCCGTGCTGGCCCGGGCCCGCGACGATCTCAACACCTACTACGCGGCCGAGCGCGGCGCGACCGTCGAGCAACGGTTCGACCGGGCGGGTCTCTGCTTCTACCGCACCGGTGACGACAGCATCGCCTGGCACGGCGACCACGTCGGGCGCACGATCGACCGCGACACGATGGTGGGCATCGTCTCGCTGGGGGCGCCCCGGACGCTCGCGGTGCGTTCCCGGTCGACGGGCACGACTCGTCGGTTCCCCCTCGGCCACGGCGACCTGCTCGTCATGGGCGGCAGCTGCCAGCGAACCCACGAGCACGCGATCGCCAAGACCAAGAAGGCCGTCGGGCCCCGCATCAGCGTGCAGTTCCGCCCCGTGTGGCCCACCTAGACCACCACCTACCGGCCGATCCGCCGAACGGACCACGAGGCCGTCGCTCGTATGCTGTGCAAACGATCGACGACGAGGTGGACGAGAATGCCGGCAACCCGTGACGACGTGGCACGCCTGGCAGGCGTCTCGTCGAGCACCGTCTCGTACGCCATCAGCGGCCGACGGACCATCTCCGCCGCCACCCGGCGCCGCGTCGAAGCGGCGATGGCCGAGCTGAACTACACGCCCAACGCGTTCGCCCGTGGTCTGGCGGGTGCCCGGGGCGGCATCCTCGCCCTGCACTGCCCGTACGGTCGTCGTGGCGTCACGTCGTCCGAGTTCGAATACGTCGCGGCGGCCACCGACCGGGCGAGAGAGCGGGGGTACCACCTGCTGCTGTGGTCCAACCCCATCGACGACGTCGAGGGACTCGGCAGCCTCGTGAGCGAGGGACTGGTCGACGGGGTGATCCTCATGGAGCTCACCGCCCGCGACGACCGTGTCGCCGTCCTGTCGCGGTCGCGCCTGCCGTTCACCAACATCGGACGCCCTGACGACGCCGAGGGACTCTGGTTCGTCGACGCCGACTACGAGTCGCTCGGCCTCCAGGCCGTGGCCCACGTCGCCGGACTCGGGCACCGCGACGTCTTCTTCCTGAGCCAGGCGATCACGGCACCCGAGCGGGGCTCCGGTCCACTCAGCCGTGCCACGGTGGCGCTCCATGGGCCTGCGGCGCGTCACGGAGTCATGCTCGAGACGCACCTCGCCGACAACTCCGTGCCCGGTGGCCGCGCGGCCTACGAGTCCTTCGCCGCGTCCCGCCACGCGCCGACCGCCGTCATCGCGTTCAACGAGATGGCCCTCGCGGGTTTCGTGCAGGCCGCGGCGGCAGCCGGTCGGTCGATCCCGGCCGAGCTCACGGTGGTCGCCCTGAGCATCGGCGACCTCGCCGCCGAGATGACGTCACCCCCGCTGACCACGGTCAACCCGCCGGGCAGCGAGATCGCCGCGGCGGCCGTCGACGACCTGGTCGATCGGATCGAGGGCGCCCGACACGAGGCACCCCAGGTCGTCGTGCGACCGCGGCTGACGATCCGGGGCACGTCCGGCCCCGCCCCGGCCCGAGGTCGTCCTTAGCAGACGCGGTTGCGCGCCTCCTGCGAGTGTGTGACACTCATCGTCGACGCGCGTCGACGACGATGCGCGGCGGACGATGCCATCGACAGCACGAGGGTCGTCCGCTCTTGCGACTCAATGAGGAGAAACCAATGCGAGCATCCCTGCACCGCCGCTTCACGGGGCCCCTGGCCATCCTGGCGGCGTCCAGCTTCCTCCTGGCCGGGTGCTCCGGCTCGGCCGACCCCAACGACCCGAACGCCGGCGGCGGCGGGGCCGGTGACGTCGGGACCGCCGACGGCGTGGTCAACGTCTACGGCACGATCAACGGCGACGAAGCGACCCTGCTCGAGAAGTCGTGGGCCGACTGGGAGAAGGCCAACGACATCGACATCAAGTACACGGGCGACAAAGAGTTCGAGAAGCAGATCGGCATCAAGGTCCAGGGTGGCGACACCCCCGACCTCGCGATCTTCCCCCAGCCCGGCCTGCTGGCCGACACGGTGGCCTCGGGCAAGGTGCAGGAGCTGCCCGCCGATGCGCTCGCCAACGTGAAGGAGGGCTGGTCCGAGGACTGGCAGAAGTACGGCCAGGTCGACGGCAAGCAGTACGGCGCCCCGTTGATGGCCAGCGTCAAGGGCTACGTCTGGTACTCCCCCGCGAAGTTCGAGGAGTGGGGCGTCGAGGTCCCCAAGACCTACGACGATCTCGTCGCGCTGTCGAAGACCATCCAGGAGAAGACCGGCGGCCCGTCGTGGTGCGCCGGCTTCAACTCGGGCGAGGCCTCGGGGTGGCCCGGGACCGACTGGGTCGAGGACCTCGTGCTTCGCGAGGCCGGCCCCGACACCTACGACTCGTGGGTCGCGGGTGACACCGAGTTCACCGATCCCGAGATCAAGGCGGCGTTCGACTCGGTCGGCGAGATCCTGCTCGACCCGAGCCTCGTCAACGCCGGCTACGGTGACGTGAAGTCGATCAACTCGACGGCCTTCGGCGACGTCGCCACCAACGTGGCGAACGGCAGCTGTGCCCTGACCCACCAGGCCTCGTTCTTCGAGGGCTTCCTGACCGCGGCGAACAACGCGAGCGGTCAGCCCGCCACGGTCGCCGAGGACGGCGACGTCTGGGCCTTCCTCACCCCGCCGATGAAGGAAGGTGACCCGGCAGCGGTCACCGGCGGTGGAGAGTTCGTCGCCGCGTTCTCGAACGACGACGACACCGCCAAGGTGCAGGCGTACCTCGCCAGCGCCGACTGGGCCAACAGCCGCGTCTCGCTGGGCGGCGTCATCTCGGCCAACAAGGGCCTCGACCCCGAGAACGCCGGCAGCGACCTGTTGAAGGGCGCCGTCAAGATCCTGCAGGGCACCGACACCCAGTTCCGCTTCGACGGCTCGGACCTGATGCCCAAGTCGGTCGGTTCCGACAGCTTCTGGAAGGGCATGGTCGACTGGATCGACGGCACCGACACCGACTCGGTGCTCAGCGAGATCCAAGCCGGCTACACCTCGTAACACCCGCGCCGCAGGGGCCACCGCATGCCGGTGGCCCCTGACCCCGCGCCCGCTCGCCGCCTCGGGCGGCGGCGGCGGGCCGCGTCCTGCTCGGACCCGAACGTGAAAGGACAGAGATGTCCAGCTTCTTCCAGTGGTTGGCGGGAATACCGCCCCTGGCGCAGATCCCCTTGATCCTCGTCGCCTTCACCGCCCTCGTGGCCGTGGTGCTCGTCTTCGTCGAGTTCGCCCCTCGTCGAGGCCCCCAGTACACGATCATCCGGCTGGCCGTCTGCGTCGTCGTCCCCGTGGTCGTCCTCCTGGCCTTCGGCCTCTACAACTCGGTCATCTGGGTCGCCGCCATCGCGGCCGTCCTCGGCGGCGGGCTGTTCCTGCTCGACTACCGGTCGAAACGTGGCGCCGGGTACTCGCTGCAGCTGATCGCCTTCATGACCCCCGCCGTGTTCTTCCTGGTCATCGGCCTCATCTACCCGACGATCACCACCGCAGGTCAGGCCTTCATGAAGAACGACGGGTCGGGCTTCGCCGGGCTCGACAACTTCGTGTGGGTGTTCACGAGCCCCGACGGTCTCACCGCTTTCGGCAACACCCTCGTCTGGGTCCTGCTGGCCCCGATCACCGCCACGGGGATCGGCCTCGCCTACGCCGTGTTCATCGACAAGAGCCGCGGGGAGAAGTTCCTCAAGCTGCTCGTCTTCATGCCGATGGCCATCTCGTTCGTCGGCGCCTCGATCATCTTCAAGTTCTTCTACGACATCCGGCAGGGCGAGCAGATCGGTCTGCTCAACGGCGTCCTCGTCGCCTTCGGCGGCCAACCGGTCGACTGGTTGGGGCTCGAGCCGTGGAACACCCTGCTGCTCGTGATCGTGCTGATCTGGACCCAGGCCGGGTTCGCGATGACCGTGCTGTCGGCGGCCATCAAGGGCGTTCCGGCCGAACAGCTCGAGGCGGCCTCACTGGACGGCACGAACGGGTTCCAGGCGTTCCGACACATCACCGTCCCCGGCATCCGCACGACGATCATCGTCGTGCTCACCACCATCTCGATCGCCTCCCTCAAGGTCTACGACATCGTCTCGGCCATGACCGGCGGACGCAACGACACGACGATCCTCGCGTTCGAGATGGTCCGGCAGTTCCAGCTCGGCAGCCGCACCGGTTACAGCTCGGCTCTCGCGGTCATCCTCTTCGTGCTCGTGCTGCCGATCGTCATCTACAACGCCCGCCAGATCCAGAAACAGAGGGAGATCCGATGAGCGCCACCCCAACCCCCATCGGGGTCGCCGTCGGCTCGAGCACCGAGAGGCAACTGAAACGCGGTGCCGCCCGGATCGAGGGCTCGAGCGGCAAGCTGAAACGCGGCACGACCAGTCGTGGTGCCACGATCGCCGCCCTGATCATCGCGGTCGTCTGGACGCTGCCGACGGCCGGCCTGTTCATCTCGTCCTTCCGGCCGGCGAACGACATCAAGACCACGGGCTGGTGGACGGTCTTCGCCAACCCCGGGTTCACGATCGACAACTACGTCAACGCCCTGAACTCGGGCGACAGCCTCACCCTCGGCAAGGCGTTCCTGAACTCACTGGTGATCACGTTGCCGGCGGCGCTGATCCCCATCACCATCGCGAGCCTCGCGGCCTACGCCTTCGCCTGGATCGAGTTCAAGGGTCGCAACACGCTGTTCGTCCTCGTCTTCGCCCTGCAGATCGTCCCGATCCAGATGGCGCTCGTCCCGTTGCTCCGCCTGTTCTCGGACGGTCTGCGCATCGGCGGCCTGTACATCCTGCCGGGGCTCGGGGTGAACGGGCTCGACGGTTCGTACGCCAAGGTGTGGATCGCGCACACGATCTTCGCCCTCCCGCTGGCCATCTTCATGCTGCACAACTTCATCTCGGAGATCCCGGCCGAGGTGATCGAGGCCGCCCGAATGGACGGCGCCGGTCACGGGCAGGTCTTCTTCCGGATCGTGTTGCCCCTGTCGATGCCGGCGATCGCCTCGTTCGGCATCTTCCAGTTCTTGTGGGTCTGGAACGACCTGCTCGTGGCCACCGTGTTCACGTCCGGGCAGGGGCTACCGATCACGAAGGCCCTACAAGACCTGTCGGGGTCGTACGGACAGTCGTGGGAGCTGCTCACGGCCGGGGCGTTCATCTCGATCATCGTGCCGCTGATCGTGTTCTTCGCCTTGCAGCGGTTCTTCGTCCGCGGCCTGTTGGCGGGTGCCACGAAGGGCTGACCCACCACGCATCACACGAGACCGCCCGGCCCGCGCCAGGCGGTCTCGTGCGGTGTGAGGGGATACGAAAAAACCGCCAGACCGGAGGCTGGCGGTTTTCGTCAATGCTGGTGACCCCAACGGGATTCGAACCCGTGTTACCGCCGTGAGAGGGCGACGTACTAGGCCGCTATACGATGGGGCCGTATTTGCAACTCGTCGAGTATGCCACACCGCGCCAGTCCGTCACAAATCGAGGCACCGGCGAGCCGAGATCGACCCGCCGACGCGCGTACAGTCGCTCTCATGCGCCTCACGAAGCTCGAACACGCCTGCCTGATCCTCGAGAAGGACGGGCGCAAGCTCGTCGTCGACCCCGGATCGTTCACGGCCCCCCTGATCGGCCTGCACGACGTCGATGCCGTCGTCGTGACCCACGAGCACGCCGACCATTGGACTCCCGACCAGCTGTCGCACCTGCTCGCGACGAATCCCGAGGCCACCGTCTACGGCCCGGCCGGCGTGGCCACGGCCGCCGAAGGCTTCGACGTGCACGTCGTGGCCGAGGGCGACACCGTCGAGGTCGGCCCCTTCACGCTCGCGTTCTACGGATCGCGGCACGCGGTCATCCACGAGAGCATCCCGGTCATCGACAACGTCGGCGTGCTCGTCGACGGCTCGCTGTTCTACCCGGGCGACCAGTTCACGGTGCCGCCGGTGCCGGTCGACGTCCTCGCGGCCCCCGTCGGGGCGCCGTGGCTCAAGGTGGCCGAGGTGATCGACTACGTCGCGGCCGTCAAGCCCCGACTGGCCTTCCCCACCCACGAGCAGACCCTCTCCGCGCCCGGACTCGCCATGCACTTCGACCGCATGAAGGCCTCCGCGCAGTCGGTCGGCGGGGACGCCGTCAAGCTCGAGGCGCACGAGTCGCTCGACCTGTAGGCCCAGGGACGACGGCCACTCCCCCGACGACGAACCGCCCCTCCCCGGCCACGGCCGGGTGAGGGGCGGTTCGTCATGGCGTGCCGCGACTACAGCGTGACGTCGATCTCGCGCAGCACCTGGGCGTCGATGGCGACGCGCACCTTCTCGACGAGTTCGTCGGGTGCGGGGCTGTCGATGGTCAACACGCTGAGGGCCTGGCCACCCGCGCTCCGACGGGCGATCTGCATGCCCGCGATGTTGATGCCGGCGTCGCCGAACTCGCGCCCGTAGACGGCGACGATGCCGGGGCGGTCGGTGTAGACCATGACGAGGTGGTGGGCCGCGATGGGGACCTCGACGTCGTAGCCGTTGATCTCGACGATCTTCTCGACCTGCTTCGTGCCGGTGAGCGTGCCCGAGACCGAGATCCGCGAACCGTCGCTCAACGAACCGCGCAGGGTGATGACGTTGCGGTACTCGTCGCTGGTCGGGTCGGTGAGCAGCCGCACGGTGATGCCGCGCTGTTCGGCGAGGAGCGGTGCGTTCACGTAGCTGACCGACTCGCTGACGATGTTCGTGAAGATGCCCTTGAGAGCCGCCAGCTTGAGCACGCTGACGTCGTACTCGACCAGGTCGCCCCGGACCTCGACGTCGACGCTCGTCAACGGGCTGTCGGCCAGACCCGAGAACACCTGACCGATCTTCTCGACCAGGGGGATCCCGGGACGCACGTAGGGGTCGATGACTCCGCCGGCCACGTTGACCGCGTCGGGCACCAGTTCGCCCCCGAGCGCGAGTCTCACCGAGCGGGCGACCGAGACGCCCGCCTTCTCTTGGGCCTCGTCCGTCGAGGCACCGAGGTGGGGGGTCACCACGACGTTCTCGAGACCGAGCAGCTTCTGGTCGACCGGGGGCTCCTTGACGAACACGTCGAGGCCGGCGCCGGCGATCTCGCCCGTGGTCAGGGCCTCGTACAGCCCGTCTTCGTCGATGAGACCGCCGCGGGCGACGTTCACGACGAACGCGGACTTCTTCATGGCCTTCATCTGCTCGAGGCCGATCATGCCGGTGGTCTCGGGGGTCTTGGGCATGTGGATCGTGACGAAGTCGCTCGTGGCGAGCAGGTCGTCGAGCGACAGCAGCGTGACACCGAGCTGCTGGGCGCGGGCCGGCGTGACGTAGGGATCGTAGGCGACGACGTTCACGCCGAAGGCCTGCAGGCGGGCCGTGATCAGGGCACCGATGCGGCCGAGGCCGACGATGCCGACCGTCTTCTCGTAGAGCTCGACGCCGGTGTACTTCGAGCGCTTCCACTGCCCCTGCGCCAGGGCGGAATGCGCCGCCGGGATGTGACGCGCGAGGCTGAGGATGTGCCCGACCGTCAGCTCGGCGGCCGAGATGATGTTGGACGTGGGCGCGTTGACGACCATGACCCCGGCCGTGGTGGCCGCCTTGATGTCGACGTTGTCGAGCCCGACGCCCGCGCGAGCGACGACCTTGAGCGAGGGGGCGGCGGCGATGGCCTCGGCGTCGACCTGCGTCGCCGACCGCACGAGGATCGCGTCGGCGTCGGCCAGGGCGGTGAGCAACGCGGGCCGGTCGGTGCCGTCGACCGATCGCACGTCGAAGTCGGGCCCGAGGGCGTCGACGGTTGCGGGTGACAGTTCTTCAGCGATCAACACGACGGGCTTGGCCACGGGGCGGACGTCCTTCTCTGGGAGGTGTTCGGGGAGGGGCCGCGACGCGCCGTGGGCGCGGCTGCTGACGACTCTATCGACTCGTGCGGATTGTTTCGTCCCCATGACGCAGGCTCGGGCGGGCCGCCCCGACGACCCGACCCGCGCCTCCTGGGCCCGCTCAGACGGTCGTGACGTACGCGGTGAGGGTCAACGACACCGCTGCCACCAGCCCCAGGGCGGCGAGCAGCGCCAGCGTGAACCGCCACAGCTCGCGACGGCGACCGATCACGACCGCGACGACGAAGGCCACGGGCGGCACGACGACCCCGACGATCAGCGGCACCCACGGCGGCGACACCACGAGACCGTCGAGGCCGTTCTCACGGTAGAAGTCGTTGTTCTGGGTGAACACCTGCGGCACCAGCACGAGGTTCGAGATCGCCTCGAACAGGTCGAAGGCGAAGAAGACGGCGAAGACGATCGCGACCGCGAGGTAGAAGAAGAAGGAGGCGCGGCCGGTTTCGCTCGCGTCGCCGGCCGTCACCGAGACGGCGTCGGGCTCGTGGCCGCTCATGCGGAGCCTCCGATCACGAGGGGCCACGGGGCCACGAGGAGCGCCCCGACGGCCATCCAGGCGAGACGGCGACCGGTGCGATCGACGGGGACGAGCGCGATGACCGCCACGAACCACGCGAGCGGGGCCACCACGGCGAACAGTTCGCCGAGGTTCCACATGAGCGACGAGATCGCGTCGGTGAACGGGTTCGTGAAGTCGCCCACGGCCACGATCCAGCCCGCGGACCAGAGCAGGAACACCCCGCCGAGCACGCCGTGCACGACGAGCGAGGCCGAACTCATCACGGCCGGGCCGTCGTCGACGTCGTCCTCGTCGGCGCCCGGCTCGCCCAGGTCGCCGTCGAGCTCGTCGTCGGGACCGTCGGACCCGCGACTCCGGCGCCGACGCACGGCCGGTGCGGGCCCCTCGACGTGGCTGCTGTCGGCCTCGTCGCCCCAGTTCAGCGCGTCGTCCCCGTCGCCGCCGGCCGACGCCTGCGGCTCGGCCGGCGTCATGCCGTGAGCTTGGACGAGACCGCCGCGAGCAACGCGGGGAACAGGGGGTGGTCGTCCTGGACGCCCGTCAGCGTCCGCGTCAACTCGTCGGCCGCGAGGCCCGAGCTCAGCAGCGACTGCAGCTCGACGCTCTCGACGTCGTCGGGCACCGAGAAGTCGAGGGCGGCGCGGACGGCGCGGACGAGGGCGGCGTAGGGCAGCCCGCGCTCGGCCGCCTGGGCCGCGGGACCGACGAACCGCTCGTGGCGGCTGAGCTTGCGCAGCGGGTTGCGGCCCACGCGCTCGGTGGTGTCGGGCAGGTGCGGGTTGGCGATGCGGACGAGGTTCTTCTCGATGTAGGCCTGTTGCGCGTCCGCGGCGAGCTCGTGCTTGGCGACCAGCAGGCCCTTGGTCTCGGCGAGCACGCCACGGACCTCGGCCATGACCTCGGCGTCGTCGAGCGCCTCGCGGATGCTCGCGAGCCCCTTGCGGAACCCGTGGTAGGCCGCCGCGGCGTGGGCGGTGTTGACCGTGAAGAGCTTTCGCTCGATGAAGGGCTCGAGGTCGGCCACCCAGGTGACGCCCTCGATCTCGGGACGGTGCTCGCCGAACGGCGTGCTCTCGACCACCCACTCGAAGAACGACTCGATGGTCACGTCGAGCGTGCCACCTGCCTGCTCGGGCACGATGCGGTCGATGGCGCAGTTCGCAAAGACGGCGTTCTCGGCCGGGTCGTGCTCGCGGACGGCGGTGGCCAGCGAGTCGGTCGCGTTGATGGCGTTCTCGCACGCGATGACGGCGAGCGGGGCCAGGTCGACCGACCGCCGGGCGAGGCCCTTGGCGATGACCGGGGCGACGAACGGCAGGATGCGGGCGCCGACTGCCGTCGTGACGACGTCCGCCGTGGCGATCTCGGCGACGAGGGCCGCCTCGTCGGTGCGGCTGTTGATCGCGCGGTAACCGTCGACGACCGTCGTGCGGCTGTCTTCGCCCACCTCGTGCACCTCGAACGAGGACTGCGACTGCAACGCCCCGATCAGGTCGTCGTTGACGTCGGCGAAGACGACCTCGTAACCACTCGCGTGGAGGAACTGGGCGACGAAGCCCCGACCGATGTTGCCGGCGCCGAAGTGCACGGCCTTCTTGCTGTGAGCCATGCCTTAGATCATGCCACGAGGTCACCGGGCGGACCGACGGCGAGAGGGCCCCGCACCGGGTGGTGCGGGGCCCTCTCGGGTGGTTCCGGTACGGCGACGGGTCAGCGCGCGGCGCTGCCGTCGACGTAGTCGGTGTCCTGCTGCTTCCAGGCGAACAGGGCACGCAGCTCTTGGCCGGTGGCCTCGATCGGGTGCTCCTCACCCTTCTTGCGCAGCTGCTGGAACTCGGGGGCTCCGGCGTCCTGGTCGTCGATGAACCGCTTGGCGAACGCACCCGACTGGATGTCGGCGAGCACGGCCTTCATGTTCTCTTTCACGTCGGGGGTGATGACGCGGGGGCCCGAGACGTAGTCGCCGTACTCGGCGGTGTCGGAGACGCTCCAGCGCTGCTTGGCGAGGCCGCCCTCCCAGATGAGGTCGACGATCAGCTTGAGCTCGTGCAACACCTCGAAGTAGGCGATCTGCGGCTGGTAGCCGGCTTCGGTCAAGGTCTCGAAGCCGTACTGGATCAGTTGCGAGGTGCCGCCGCAGAGCACGGCCTGCTCGCCGAAGAGGTCGGTCTCGGTCTCTTCGGTGAAGGTGGTCCTGATGCCACCGGCGCGCAGCCCGCCGATGCCCTTCGAGTACGACCAGGCGAGGTCCCAGGCCGAACCCGAGGCGTCGTTCTCGACGGCGACGATCACGGGCACACCACGACCGGCCTCGAACTCGCGGCGCACGGTGTGGCCCGGGCCCTTGGGCGCGACGAGCAGCACGTCGACGCCCGCGGGGGCCTCGATGTAGCCGAAACGGATGTTGAAGCCGTGGCCGAACACGAGGGCCTTGCCGTCGGCGAGGTTCGGCGCGATGTCGTCCGCGTACACGTGCCGCTGCACCTGGTCGGGAGCGAGGATCACGATGACGTCGCCCCAGGCCGAGGCCTCGGCGGGCGTCTGCACGACGAAGCCGGCCTCTTCGGCCTTGGCACGGCTCTTCGAGCCTTCTTTCAGCCCGACGACGACCTCGACGCCGGAGTCGCGCAGGTTCAGCGCGTGGGCGTGGCCCTGCGAGCCGTAGCCGATGACGGCGACCTTCTTGCCCTGGATGATCGACAGGTCGGCGTCGTTGTCGTAGACGATTTCAGTCACGGTGAGGTTCTCCTTGGGTGGTGACGGTGGGGTGTCGAGGCGAGGAGGCACGGTGCGCGACCCCTCGCGGGTTCAGTTCTTGAAGACGCGGTCGGTGATCGACTTCGCGCCGCGGCCGATGGCCAGCAGGCCGGACTGCGAGATCTCTTTGATGCCGTAGGGCTCGAGGACGCGGAGCAACGCGGTGGTCTTGCCGGTGTCGCCGGTGACCTCGATCACGAGGGCGTCGGTCGCGACGTCGACGACCGAGGCACGGAACAACGTGACCGCCTCGAGGACCTGGGACCGCGTGGTGTTGTCGACGCGCACCTTGATCAGAAGGTGCTCACGCTGCACCGACTGCGAGTAGTCGAGCTCGACGATCTTGATGACGTTGACCAGCTTGTTCAGCTGCTTGGTGACCTGCTCGAGCGGGAGTTCCTCGACGTCGACGACCACCGTGATGCGGCTGAAGCCCTCGAGTTCGCTCTTGCCCACGGCGAGGCTCTCGATGTTGAAGCCCCGCCGGGCGAAGAGACCCGCGACGCGGGTCAGCAGACCGGGCTTGTCCTCGACGAGGAGGCTCAGGACGTGGCTCATGCGTGCTCTCCGGTCATGTCGCCGTCGCGGGTGGTGTCGGACGCGCTGCTTCCGGGCGCCTCGTCGTCCCATTCGGGGGCGAGAGCGCGGGCGTGCTGGATCTCGGAGTTCGAGACCCCCTGCGGAACCATCGGCCAGACCATGGCGTCGCGGCTGACGACGAAGTCGATCACGACCGGACGGTCGTCGGTCGCCAGCGCCAGTTCGATGGCGGCGTCGATCTCGTCCTCGCGGGTCACACGGATGCCCAGCGCCCCGTAGGCGTCGGCCAGCTTGACGAAGTCGGGCACCATACGCGTGTCGTGACCGGTGTTGAGGTCGGTGAACGAGTGGCGCCCCTCGTAGAAGAGCGTCTGCCACTGGCGAACCATGCCGAGCGACGAGTTGTTGATGACCGCGACCTTGATCGGGATGTCGTTGATGACGCAGGTCGCCAGCTCTTGGTTGGTCATCTGGAAGCAGCCGTCACCGTCGATGGCCCAGACCACGCGGTCGGGCTGGGCGACCTTGGCCCCCATGGCGGCCGGAACCGAGTAGCCCATCGTGCCCGCGCCTCCGGAGTTCAGCCAGGCGTGAGGACGTTCGTACTGGATGAACTGGGCGGCCCACATCTGGTGCTGCCCGACGCCGGAGGCGTAGATCGCCTCGGGGCCGGAGAGCTGCCCGATGCGCTGGATGATCGCCTGCGGCGAGAGCAGGCCGTCGTCGGGCTCGGTGTAGCCGAGCGGGAACTGCTCGCGGAGCCCGTCGAGGTGCTCCCACCAGGCGGCGATGTCGGGCCGCACGCCACCCGTCACCTCGGCGAACGCGCTCGTGAGGTCGGGGATGACGACCTTCGCGTCCCCGACGATCGGTACGTCGGCGATGCGGATCTTCGAGATCTCGGCCGGGTCGATGTCGACGTGGACGACCTTCGCGCCGGGCGCGAACAGGTCGGCCTTGCCGGTGACGCGGTCGTCGAACCGGGCACCCAGGGCGATGATGAGATCGCTCTCTTGCAAGCCGAGCACGGCGGGGACGGTGCCGTGCATGCCGGGCATGCCGAGGTGCTGCGAGTGGGTGTCGGGGAACGCTCCGCGGGCCATCAGCGTGGTGACCACGGGTGCCCCGGTGAGCTCGACGAGGGCCTTCAGCTCGTCCGACGCCCCGGCACGGATGACGCCGCCACCGACGTAGAACACGGGCCGCTTCGCGTCCGCGATCATCTGCGCGGCCGCGGTGATCTGCTTGCCGTGTGCCCTCGTGACCGGACGGTAGCCCGGCAGGTCGACGACGGGCGGCCAGACGAACGGGGCGCTGTTCTGCTGGGCGTCCTTCGTGATGTCGACGAGTACCGGCCCGGGACGACCCGTGCTCGCGATCTGGTAGGCCGCGGCGAGCGTGGCGGGGATGTCTTCCGGCTTGGTCACGAGGAACGAGTGCTTCGTGATGGGCATCGTGATGCCCACGATGTCGGCCTCTTGGAAGGCGTCGGTGCCCATCAGGGTGGAGAAGACCTGTCCGGTGATGGCCAACAGGGGCATGCTGTCCATGTAGGCGTCGGCGATGGCCGTGACGAGGTTCGTCGCACCGGGGCCGGACGTCGCGATGGCGACGCCGACCCGACCCGACGCGGCCGCGTAACCCTCGGCGGCGTGGCCGGCACCTTGCTCGTGGCGGACGAGGATGTGCCGGATGGCCGTCGAGGCCATCAGCTCGTCGTAGAACGGGATGATGGCGCCGCCGGGCAGCCCGAACACGTCGGTCACACCGAGGTGCTCGAGGGACTTGAGGATGGCACCCGACCCGGTCAGCACGGGAGGCGCGGTGGGCGCCCCGACGGACGCGCCGGAGGTCGGCCGGGCCGTCCGTGTCGCGGTGCCGGGCGTGGGGGTGGACTCTGCAGGCATCAGTGCCGGTTCCCTGTTCGTGGTCGGTGATCGATGGTGACGGTGCGGGACGCGGCCGTGCACGGGGGTGCGACGACGCGTCGGCTCGGTCCTGGGGCGGGAGGCGTCAGTAGGTGACGGCGCCCTCGGCCGCGGATCGGACCTGGCGTGCGTACTTCGCGAGGACACCGCGGGTGTAGCGCGGGGGAAGCGGTGCCCAGCCGTCTCGGCGGGCGTCCAGCTCAGCGGCGTCGACGAGTAGGTCGATCGAGCGAGCGGCGATGTCGACCCGAATCAGATCACCATCGCGCACGAAGGCGATCGGACCGGAGTCGACCGCTTCGGGTGCTATGTGGCCGATGCACAGGCCGGTTGTGCCGCCTGAGAATCGTCCGTCCGTCAAGAGTAGTACATCTTTTCCGAGCCCGGCGCCCTTGATGGCCGCGGTGATGGCGAGCATCTCACGCATGCCCGGGCCGCCCTTGGGCCCCTCGTAGCGGATGACGACCACGTCGCCGGCCTCGATCCGCCCCTCGGTCAGGGCGTCCATCGCGCCGCGCTCGCGTTCGAACACCTTGGCCGGACCTTCGAACACCGAGGCGTCGAAGCCGGCCGTCTTGACCACGGCGCCTTCAGGAGCCATCGAGCCGCTGAGGACGGTGAGACCGCCGGTGGCGTGGATCGGGTCGTCGAGGGTCCGCAGCACCTCGCCGTCGAGCGGCTTCGGCTTGATGGACTCGAGGTTCTCGGCGACGGTCTTGCCGGTGACGGTCAGGCAGTCGCCGTGCAGCAGACCGGCGTCGAGCAGCGCCTTCATGACGACGGGCACGCCGCCCATCCGGTCGACGTCGTTCATGACGTACTTGCCGAACGGCTTCAGGTCGCCGATGTGCGGCACCTTGTCGCCGATGCGGTTGAAGTCGTCGATGGTCAGGTCGACCTCGGCCTCGTACGCGATCGCGAGCAGGTGCAGCACGACGTTGGTCGAGCCGCCGAACGCCATGGCCACCGCGATGGCGTTCTCGAACGCCTTCTTGGTGAGGATGTCGCGCGTCGTGATGCCCTGACGGAGCAACTCGACGACGGCCTCGCCCGAGCGGTGGGCGAAGTAGTCGCGACGACGGTCTGCCGACGGCGGGGACGCCGAACCGGGCAGGCTCATGCCGAGGGCCTCGGCCACGCTGGCCATGGTGTTCGCGGTGTACATGCCGCCGCAGGCACCCTCGCCCGGGACGATCGCGCACTCGATGGCCTTGAGGTCGTCGTCGCTCATGTTGCCGGCCTTGTGGGCACCGACCGCCTCGAACGAGTCGATGATCGTGACGTTCTTCTCGGTGCCGTCGCTGAGCTTCACCCAGCCCGGGGCGACGCTGCCCGCGTAGAGGAACACGCTGGCGAGGTCGAGCCGGGCCGCGGCCATCAGCATGCCCGGCAGCGACTTGTCGCAGCCGGCGAGCAGCACCGAGCCGTCGAGTCGTTCGGCGTTCATCACGACCTCGACGCTGTCGGCGATCACCTCGCGGGAGACGAGCGAGAAGTGCATGCCCTCGTGGCCCATCGAGATGCCGTCGGAGACCGAGACGGTGCCGAACTGGAGGGGGTAGCCGCCTCCGGCGTGGACGCCCTCTTTGGCGCCCTGGGCCAGACGGTCGAGCGACAGGTTGCAGGGGGTGATCTCGTTCCAGCTGCTGGCGATGCCGATCTGGGGCTTGCTCCAGTCTTCGTCGCCCATGCCGACGGCACGGAGCATGCCTCGTGACGTGGTGGCCTCGACGCCGTCGGTGACGACGCGGCTGCGGGGTTTGATGTCGATCCCGTCCGGGGTGGGCTTCTCTGGCATGGGTCGAGTTTAGGGCGTGACCGCGCCCGTGCCGTCCACCGTCACGGTCGGCTTCAGAGCTCCCCCGGCTCCCCCGCCGTCTGACCGCCCGTTCGCGCGCGACGACCCTCGTGGTCGCGAGCCTCGTCGTCGCCCTCTCTGTCGTCGAGTCCCGAGGAATCGCCCACCCGGTCCATCTCGACCGCCAGCGCGTCGGCCGACCCGACGGGCAGATCGGACACGTCGAGATCGGCGACGTCGCCCTCGGTGGTCTCGGCGATCTCGCCCGCGGCCCGGGCCACGGCGTCGTCGAGTTCGTCGACGACCAACTGGTCTCGCAACAGGTCTCCGTTCCGGTACCCCGCCCGGCCGATCATGTGCGCCGAGATGGGCGCCGTGAGCATCTGGAAGACGAGGACGACGAGCAGGGACGCGATCGTGCCGATCGTGTGCTGGTCGAGGGCGATCGCCGCCAGGACCAGGATGAGGCCGAAGATCTGCGGCTTGGTCGCGGCGTGCATGCGCGACAGGGCGTCGGGGAACCTGAGCAGGCCGATCCCGGCCGCGAGCGAGAGCAGCGCGCCCGCGATCAGCATGACCGAGGCGGCGACGTCGTAGACCGTCTCGGGGATCACGACGGGTCCTGCTTCGAGACGTAGCGCGCCACCGTGATCGAGCCGAGGACGGCCGTCAACGCGAGGGCGAGAATGACCGGGATGGTCCGGGTGTGCCCGTTGAAGACCATGTCGGCGGCGAGGACACAGATCAGGGTGGTCAGCAGCATGTCGGACGCGATCATGCGGTCGAGGATCGACGGCCCCCGCACGATGCGGATGACCGAGGCGAGCCCGGCGAACGCGAACAGGGCTCCGACGACGTAGGCGACGACGGTCACGAGGGGCCTCCTTCGTGGGACGAGGACGGGCTGACCGGTTCGTGGACCTCGGCGGCGGCCGGGGTGCCCTCGGCGATGCGACGTCGATCGTCGTCGCTGCCGAGCACCCGGACGAGCCGGGCTTCGACGACCAGGACGCCGTCACGGACACCCTCGACACCGGCCAGGTCCTCGACGGCGAGGGCGTGGAGGTAGAGGATCGACCGCTCGCGGTCGGCCTCGACCACGAGCGAACCGGGCACGAGCGAGATGGCCTCGGCGACCAGGGTCATGATGAAGTCCGACCTCGTGTGCAGCTGGACCGCGACGATGGCGTTCGAGTCGACCCCGCGTGGCCGCACGGCCTGCCAGGCGACGATGACGGAGGCGCGAACCAGGTCGACCACGAAGTGCGCCAGGAAGACCACGGCGTACCACACGTTGAACCGACCGCTGAGCTCGACCGGCGGCAGGAAGAACACCCGCGTCACGAGCAGCGCCACGGCGACGCCGGTCACGAACGCCAGGACGGTGAACTGGTTCCACAGGGCCATCCAGAGGACGACCAACCCGACGAGCAGGGGCAGTTGACGCGCGAGGCTGCGGCCGACCTCGCCGCGGGTGGGACGACCGGTCACGGGGCGCTCCCTTCGTCGGCGGAGTCGGAGGCCGGTTCGGGCTCGGGCGACGACGGGTCGGAAGTCGTCTCGCCCTGGCCCTCGGGGAAGACCGTCCGCACGTAGTCGTTCGAGCCGTAGACCCGGCCCGCCGCGCGCTCGGCGACGCCGTAGAGCGGACCGGCGGCGAACGTCAGGGCGAGGGAGACGAGGACCATGCCCGCAGTGGCACCCACCATCGTGCGTGGGTTGGTGCGACGTCGTTGGACGGCCACCCGACCGGGGGCTTCCTCGAGGTGCTCGGTGAACGGCGACTCGTGGTCGTCGACGTCCGCCTTGGGACGCCAGAACGCGAGGTTCCAGGCCCGCATCAGGGCGTAGAGCGTGAGCAGGGACGTGAGCGCCCCGGCTCCGATCAGGACGTAGACGAGCGGGTCGTCGAGCCGGGCCCCGGCCTCGAACAGGGCCACCTTGCCGATGAACCCCGAGAACGGTGGGATGCCGCCGAGGTTGAGCGCCGGGATGAAGAACAGGACGGCGACGAGGGGCGCCGCCTTGAGGAGGCCGCCCAGGCGGGTGATCGACGCCGTGCCACCGCGGCGTTCGATCAGGCCGGCCCCGAGGAAGAGGGTCGTCTGCACCGTGATGTGGTGCACGACGTAGTAGATCGTCGCCGCCAACCCCTCGACGGTGCCGAGGGCGATACCGAAGATCATGTACCCGATGTGGCTGACCAGGGTGAACGAGAGCAGACGCTTGATGTCGGCCTGGGCCACCGCGCCGAGGATGCCCACGATCATCGTCAACAAGGCGATGATCAGCAGGTAGACGTTGACGTTGCTCTCGACGAAGAGCACGGTCTCGGTGCGGATGATGGCGTAGACGCCGACCTTCGTCAGCAGACCCGCGAACACGGCGGTCACGGGGGCGGGAGCCGTCGGGTACGAGTCGGGCAGCCAGAACGACAGCGGGAAGATCGCCGCCTTGATACCGAACGCCGTGAGCAGCATGACGTGGATGATCGTCTGCACGTCGGGCGGGATGGTGTCCATCTTCTGGGCGATGTCCGCGATGTTCACCGTGCCGAGCGCCCCGTAGATCATCGCGATGGACGCGAGGAACAGCACGGACGACACCAGGCTGACGACGATGTAGACCACACCGGCCCGGATGCGCTGCTCGGTGCCGCCGAGGGTGATCAGCACGTAGCTGGCCACCAGGAGGATCTCGAAGCCCACGTAGAGGTTGAAGAGGTCACCCGCGATGAAAGCGTTGAACACGCCCGTGGCGAGGATGAGGTAGGTCGGGTTGTAGATCGAGACCGGGGCCTCGCCGTCCCCGTCGGCCTGGCCCTGGCCGACCGAGAACACGAAGACCGCCAGCAGGACGATCGACGAGATGCTGAGCATGAGCGCCGCGAGGCGGTCGACGACGAGCGTGATGCCGAACGGTGCCTGCCAGCCGCCCACCTGCACGGCGATCGCCCCCTGGGTGTCGACGACGACGAGCAGCACCAGGCTGATGACGACGACGAGGGCCAGGGCGACGATCGAGACGACGGCCTGCAGTCGGGGTCGCCGACCGGCGATCAAGGCCGCCGCGGCACCGAGCAGCGGGATCAGGACGACGAGCGGCACGAGGTAGCTGGTGGTCATACTCGGTGCCCTTTCTCGTCGTGGTGGGATCGGTCGTCGCGAGGCAGCGGGTCGTCGGCCGGGACGGCCGCCTCGGCACGGCTGCCGAACTCGCTGTCGCCACCGGCTTCGTCGTCACCGTCGCCCTGCTCGGACTCTTCTTCGGCCGGGACGCCCCGACGCCCGATCTCGAGGTCTTCGGCGTCGTCTGCGAGGGTGTCGCCCTGGGCGAGTCGCCACGACCGGTAGATCAGCGCGAGCATGAAGGCCGAGATGCCGAAGGTGATGACGATGGCCGTCAGCACGAAGGCCTGCGGCAGCGGATCGGCGAAGTCGGCCGGATCGGCCTGACCGTCGACCACGGGGGCGGCGCCGCGTCGGCCGGACATGAGCAGGATGAGGATGTTCGTGGCGTTGCCGACGAGGAGGAAGCCCAGCAGCACGCGGGTCATGCTGCGCTCGAGCAGCAGGTAGACGCCGCAGGCGTACAACGCGGCCATGACGACGATCAGGACGAGGGAGACGCTCATGCGCGACCCCGCTCGGTCGGGGGCGTACCGGCGACGGACACGGGGAGCGACTCCTCTTCGGGCTCGGACACCTCGCTCGGGTGGCCGAACGCGTCCTCTTCTTCTTGGCGGTCGACCTCGGCCCCGAGACTCCGGAGCACGTCGAGGACGAGCCCGACGACGACCAGGTAGACGCCGACGTCGAAGAACGTCGAGGTCACGAACTCGACGTGGCCGAGCAACGGCACGTCGCCCTCGAACCAGGTCGACGTCAGGGCGTCGACGCCGAAGAAGAGCGGGACGAGGGCCGTGGCGGCCACCGTCAGGAGACCGGCGCCGAGGAGCTTGCCGGCGTCGAGGGGTGCCGCGGCGCCGAGCTCGTACCGGCCGCCGGCGAGGTACCGGGCCACGAACGCGAATCCGGCGATCAGACCGCCCGCGAAGCCGCCGCCGGGCGTGTTGTGCCCGGCGAAGAGCAGGTAGATCGAGACGACGATGATGGCGTGGAAGATGAGTCGCACGACCACCTCGAGCAGGATCGAGCGGTTCTGCGGCGCGAGCTTGCGTCCGGCCAGCAGCCATGCGCGGCGGTCGCCCTCGTCGCTGTCGCCGATCTGGGCGGTCGATCCGTGGACCGGCACGACGGGGGCCGGTTCACGCACGGGCCGGACCCGTGCCAGGAACCGCTGGGCGCGCGTGCGCCGCTCGGGCCGGGGCAGCACGTCGGTGCGGGAGGTCAGGAAGACCAGGCTCGCCACACCGGTGGCGGCGACGATGAGGACGGCGATTTCGCCCATGGTGTCCCACCCGCGGATGTCGACCAGCGTCACGTTGACGACGTTGCGCCCGTGCCCCCCGTCGACGGCGAGTTCGGGGAAGGCGCCCGAGATCGTGGGGACGGAGCGCGCCCCCAGGGCCACGACGGCGATGGCGGCCATGACGGACCCGACCGAGATGCCGATCACTGCCCGGATCGCCCGGTGCGTGCGACCGTTGCGCTCGCCCAGCCGGGCCGGCAACCGACGCAGCACGAGGACGAAAGCGATGAGGGTGATGGTCTCGATGAGGGCCTGCGTCAGGGCCAGGTCGGGGGCCCCGTGCAGCGCGAAGAGCGCGGCCATGCCGTAGCCCGTCACGCCCACGAGGACGACGGCCTGGAACCGCTTGTTCGAGAGTGCCGACGCGATGGCACCGATGATCATCAACCCGCCGATGGCGAGTTGCGCCGGGTAGTCCCAGAGCACGGCGCTGGTCGGCCAGCTGCTGTTGAGCGCGAGCGTCACGATCGACGAGGCGATGAACACGACGAGGATCGTGGCCAGGTAGAACGGAAGCGAGCCGCGCTGCGTCGTCGCGGTCGTCCGCGACGCCGTGCGGTCGATGGTCGCCATGATGCGCACGTACCCGTCGGAGGCGCGGGGCAGGAACGAGACGGCCTTCTGCAGTTGCGAGACCCTGTCTCGCTGCCAGAACAGCAGTCCGCCGACGACGAGTGAGATCGCGGTCAAGCCGAGGGCGGGCTCGAAGCCGTGCCAGAGCGCGAGGTAGTAGGGCTCGTGCTCGCCCGGCCCCGCGGGCAGGGTGTCGGCGTAGCGCGCGAACACCGGACCGACCTGGTACGAGACCAGGCCGAGCACGAGACCGGCGACGGCGAGGACGATCGGCGACGCGAGGAAGTCGACGTGCTCACGCACGAACTCGACCGGCTCGACGCCCTTCTTGCGGCCGAACGCCCCCCAGAGGAAGCGCAGGCTGTACGCGGTGGTCAGGATCGAACCGATGACGACGCCGACCAGGGCGACGACGCCCCAGGGCGACCCGGTCACGGCGTCGTCGTAGAGGGCGGTGAGCACGGCCTCTTTCGCGACGAAGCCGAAGGTCGGTGGCACGCCCGCCATCGAGGCGAGTGCCAGGACCGTGACCACGAGGAGGACGGGGGCCTGTCTGCCCAGCCCGCAGAGCTTGCGGAGGTCTCGCGTGCCCGTGCGATGGTCGATGACACCGACCACCAGGAAGAGCGTCGACTTGAACAGGGCGTGGGCGACGAGCAGGGCGAGGCCGGCGAGAGCCGCGTCGCGGGTGCCGAAGCCGACCACGATCGTCAGGAACCCGAGCTGGCTCACCGTGCCGTAGGCCAGGACGAGCTTCAGGTCGTGCTGCCGGAGTGCGCGGTACCCGCCGAGGATCATCGTGACCACCCCGACGGTCACGATGATCTCTTGCCAACCGGGCTGATCGTGGTAGCCGGGGGCGAGGCGGGCGACGAGGTAGATGCCCGCCTTGACCATGGCGGCGGCGTGCAGGTAGGCGCTGACCGGCGTCGGTGCGGCCATCGCGGCCGGGAGCCAGAAGTGGAACGGCACGAGTGCCGACTTCGAGAGGGCCCCGACGAGCACGAGCACGACGGCCACCGTGACGACCGTCCCCGTGGGCGGCTGCTCGACGAGCTGCGACAGGGAGCTCGTTCCGCCCTGGACGGCGAGGACGACGAGGCCGACGAGCATCGCGAGCCCACCCGCGGTCGTGACGATGAGAGCCTGCAAGGCGGCGCCACGACTGGCCTGCTTCGCCGTGTAATGACCGATCAGCAGGTACGAGAAGACGCTCGTGGCCTCCCAGAAGACGAACAGGACGAAGACGTCGTCGCTCGTCACCAGGCCGTACATGGCTCCGGCGAACGCGACGAGCACGGCGGCGAATCGGGCGCGTCCGGCCTCGTCGCGCTCGAAGTACCGTGCACAGTAGACGAGCACGAGACCACCGACGCCCGTCACCACGAGCGCGAGCACCCAGGCGAGCACGTCCATGCGCAACGTGAGCGAGATGGCCAGCTGGGGAATCCATGGCACGGCCTCGGTGGGCACCTCGCCCGACAGCACCGCGGGGCCCTGGAGCGCCGTGTAGACGAAGGCGGCGAACGGCACGACGGACGACCAGAGGAAGAGCGAGCGGCCCAGGCGACCGCCGACGCAGGCCACGACGACGGCCGCCACGGCGAACGCTGTCAGGGCTACGATCACGGGGACCTCCGTCGGCAGGCGACCTCGTCGAACCGGCTCGGCTGAGCGGTGGCGGGGAGTCGCGGCGGGGGGTCCAGACTACCTTGCGGTCACCTGGGAATGCTCAGATCGGGCCGTCACGCCCGGACGAGACATGCGGCGTCAGGCATACCCCAGGTGTTCTCGCAGGCCGGCGAGTTCGACGAGCAGGTCGGCCATCGCGGCGGGATCGGCGACACGGTGCATCGCGCCGGTCTCGCCCTGGCCGACCTTGATCGAGAGGTCGCCCTCGCCGAGTGCCCGGAAGCCGTCCTCGTCGGTCACGTCGTCCCCCGCGAAGAGGACGCCCGTGGCGTCGACGGACTCGCGGAGACGGTCGATGCCGTCGTTCTTGCCGGTCGCCCGCACGGCGAACTCGAGGACGTTCTTGCCGACCCGCTCGTGCACGTCGCCGAGTGCACCGACGGCCTCGCGGGCGGCCACGTGGACGGCTGCGGTCGTCGCGTCGTCCGCGAGCCGCGTGTGCAGGGCGAGGCCCGCGGGCTTCTCCTCGACGAAGACGCCCTCTCGGCCCTGGGCCGCGCCGTGGACGGCGTCGGACAGCCGCCCGCGGGCCGCCTGTTCGTCGTCGCTGAGAGACGTCTCGTGACCGTCGACCCGCACCTCGATGCCATGCGACCCGACCAGCAGCACCTCGTCGGGCATCTGGCTGACCTCGATCAGCGACGCGAGGTCGCGCCCGGACACCAGGGCCACGGTCGTCCGGTCGAGCGCCGAGAGACGCGTGATCGCGTCCATGGCCGCCGGCAGCGCACGGGCCTGGAGAGGAGCGTCGACCTCGGGGGCCAGGGTCCCGTCGAAGTCGAGGGCCACGAGGAGGCGCGGCGTCGTCGCGAGGCGTCCGAGGGCATCGCTCAGGGCCAGGGAGTCGGGACCGGTCACGAGGCATCGCCTCCCTTCGCGGCCGAGGCCGGGGTGATCTGCTGCCCCGGACGGACGTTCTCGAGGGCCTGGAGGAAGGACGCCGACCACTTGGCGACGTCGTTCTCGAGCACACGACGACGGAGGGCCCGCATGCGCGTGGTGCGGTCTCGCCTGGGCATCTCGATGGCCCGCATGATGGTGTTCTTGAGGCCGCCGATGTCGTGCGGGTTGATCAGGAGGGCGCTCTTCAGCTCGTCGGCCGCACCGGCGAACTCGCTCAGGACGAGCACGCCGTCGTTGTCACGACGGACCGCCACGTACTCTTTCGCGACGAGGTTCATGCCGTCGCGCAGGGCCGTGACCAGCATGATGTCGGCCGCGAGGTACAGCGCCACCATCTCTTCGCGCGGATAGCCGTGGTGGTGGTAGCTGATGGCCGTGTGGCTCATGGTGCCGTAGTCGCCGTTGACGCGACCGACGGTGAGCTCGATCTCGTCGCGCAGCAGCTTGTACGTCTCGACCCGCTCGCGGCTCGGGCTCGCGACCTGCACGAGCGTCGCGTCCTCGACGCTGAGCCGGCCGTCGGCGAGCAGCTCGCCGAAGGCCTTCATGCGATGCCGGATGCCCTTGGTGTAATCGAGTCGGTCGACGCCGAGCATGATCGTCTTCGGGTTGCCGAGGCCCTCGCGGATCTCACGGGCCCTGGCCTGGACGTCGGGTCGTGCGGCGAGCTCTTCGTAGCTCGCGGCGTCGATCGAGATCGGGAAGTGCTTGGCCAGCACGCGACGCACCTTCGTGCCACGGCGAGAGACCGGCGCGGACTCGTCGTCGACCGGGACCTCGATGTAGGGGCGCGTCGTCGCGTAACCGAGCAGGTGTCGGACGGCGCGCGAGAAGTTCGACGCGTCGTCGGCTCGCTGGAACCCGATGACGTCCGCGCCGAGCAGGCCCTCGACGATCTGCTGCCGCCAGGGCAGCTGCGAGAAGATGCCGAGCGGCGGGAAGGGGATGTGGTTGAAGAACCCGATGGTCACGTCGGGTCGGGCCTCGCGCAGCATCTTCGGCACGAGCTGCAGCTGGTAGTCCTGCACCCAGATGGTGCCGCCCTCTTCGGTGATCTCGGCGGCGCGGTCGGCGAAACGCTGGTTGACCTGGACGTAGGACTCCCACCAGACGCGGTGGTAGGTCGGTGCTGCGATCACGTCGTGGTAGAGGGGCCAGAGCGTGTCGTTGCTGAAGCCCTCGTAGTAGCGCTGGACCTCGTCGGCGGTGAGCGGCACGGGCACGATCTCGATGCCGTCGGACTCGAAGGGCTCGAACTCGAGGTCGGGCTGCCCCGCCCAGCCCACCCAGGCACCGTCGTTGGCCTTCATGACGGGCTCGAGGGCGGTGACGAGACCACCGGGTGAGTGCTGCCACGACGCCGAACCGTCGTCGGCGATGACACGGTCGACGGGGAGGCGGTTGGAGACGACGACGAAGCCGTAGCGTTCGGGGGTGTCAGGCATGGGGGTGGGTCAGCTCCTGTCGGATCGCCCGCACGGACGCGGGACGGCCAGATTATCAGCGGTGCCCCCGGCACCCCCGGGCGACCGGCGTACCCCGCCCCGCACGGTTCAGACGAGCAGCAGGGTCGCCTCGGCGGCACGCACCAGAGCGACCCCGTAGCTCGGCCCGTGACCGGCGGCGTGAACGGCCAGCGGATGCAGCTGGTGCAGCGGCGGACGGTCGCTCCACCCGTCGCGCAGCGGCGAGCGCGCGTCGTAGCCGGCCCGCACCTCGTCGAGGTGCGGGCAGCCGAACAACGCCAGCATGGCCAGGTCGGTCTCGGGGTGCCCGCCGTGGGCGGCCGGGTCGATCAGCACCACTCCCCCGTCCGCGAAGAGCACGTTGCCGGCCCACAGGTCGCCGTGGAGTCGGGCCGGGGGCACGTCGTCGTCGAAGGCGCCGTCCGCCACGACGCGGCACGCCCGCTCGACCACCTCGAGGCCGGCCCGGTCGAGGGTGCCCGCCTCGACGGCGACACGGGCGTAGGGCAGGACCCGTTGCTCGGCGTAGAAGACGCCCCAGGTCGCCTTCGGCCGCGTGCTCATGGACCGGCTGCCGATGAACGTCGGCCCCGTCCAGCCCCGAGGAGGCGCGCCGAACGCGTCCGCACCGCTCGCGTGGGTCACCGCCAGCGCCGTGCCGAAGGCCCGCGCGGCCTGCGCCGTGGGAGGGACCTCGCGCACGGGATCGAGGTCGATGCGTCCCGGGGACGTGGCCCGCACGCCCACGGTGCGCGCGCCTCCTCGGGGCGTGGCCTCGGCGAGCCAGGCGAGCCCGGCCGCCCCGGCCTCGAAGAACCCGGCGGGGGCGTCGGCACGCTGCTTCGTGTACGAGGTCACGGGAATAGCATGCGCCTCATGACCGACATCCGTCCCCCGCGCACCGAGGGGTCCCACGGCACCGCCGACGAGGGCGACGCCCGCGGCACCACCACGATCACCCGGGCCTACCGCCGGGGCGAACTCGTCGCCCACGGCTTCCCGCTGCACGAGGTGAGCGACCATCTCGAGACCGACGGCTGCCACGTCTGGATCGACTTCACCGACCCGACCGCCGACGACCTCGCCGCGCTCGAGGACGAGCTGGGCCTGCACGAGCTGGCCGTCGAGGACGCCCTGCAGGACGGGCAGCGTCCCAAGATCGACCGATACGACGGGCACCTCTTCGCGGCGCTCTACGACGTGCGCTTCGATCGCGAGAGCGGGGTGCTCACCACGAGCGAGGTGAAGGCGTTCATCTCGAAGCGGGCCCTCGTGACCATCCACCACCCCGAGTTCGACGTCTCGCGGCTCGAGAAGACGTACGACGAGAACAAGGATCTCGCCCCGCACGGCGTCACGTACCTGCTCTGGGGGTTGCTCGACTGCGTCGTCGACCGTCACTTCGACGCCACCGACGCGCTCGACGACGAGATCGAGGGCATCGCCGACGACCTCTTCGACCCGAAGCCCCGCACCATCGACGTGCAGAAGCGCTCGTTCGCCCTGCGCAAGAGCCTCGTCCAGCTGCGGCGGGTCGCGTCGCCGATGCGCGAGGTGTTGAACACCCTGCTGCGCCGCGACCTGAAGGAGGTCGACTCCGACATGCAGCCGTACTTCCAGGACGTCTACGACCACGTGCTGCGCGTGGCCGAGCAGAACGACTCGCTGCGCGACCTCGTCTCGACCATCCTCGACACGAACCTCAACCTGCAGTCCAACCGGATGAACCTCATCATGAAGAAGGTGACGAGCTGGGCGGCGATCATCGCGGTGCCCACCGCCATCACGGGGTTCTACGGACAGAACGTGCCGTACCCGGGGTTCCAGTCCCCGGCCGGCTTCGTCACCTCGTGCGTGCTCATCGTCGCCATCGGCGGTCTGCTCTGGTGGCAGTTCAGGCGACGCGACTGGCTGTGAGGCCGAGGGCGTGAGCGCAGGAGGCGCGGTGTCGGCGAGCCGCGCCTCCTGCGGTCTCGGCGACGTCAGTCGAACAGGCCGTTGACCCGCCGGTTCACCGCGTCGAGCGAGTCCACGGACTCGCTGCCGATGTAGATGCCGTCCATGACGGGTCGCATGATCGACAGGATCTCGGCCGCGTTGTTCGTGACCGGGAACAGCACCGTGTCGCCGTCCGCGACCAGGTCGGTGAACGGAGTGACGTCGATGCCCTCGTCGGCGAACGCCGCGATGGCCGCGTCGGTGCCGGCCGGCCTGGCCGGGAAGATCACGCCTTCGTCGCCGACGATCGTCTGGCAGGCGTCGGAGCCGAGGAACCGCACCCACCGGGCCGACTCCTCGGGAGCGTCGGTCTGCGCGCTGATGGAGTCGCCCAAGCCGTTGTACATCGAGACGGGGTGACCGATCGGGCCGATCGGCACGCTCGCGATGCCCAGGTCGACGCCCTGCAGACGGGCGTAGCTCGAGATGGTCCAGGAGCCGTCGGCCGTCAGCGCCGCCTGGCCGGAACCGAGCTGCTGCACGAGGTTCGGCGCGGTGCCGACGCGCTCGTACGACGGGAGGAACCCCTTGTCGACGAGGCCGAAGAGCCAGGCGATCGACGCCTTGAACCGCGGGTCGTCGTAGTGGTACTCGTCGCCCCACACCGGGGCGTTCGTGTAGTCCCAGCCGGTGGCGCCGGCGAGCCAGGACCACTGCGTCTGACCGTTGGTGTCGCCCGCGCCGTTCGAGCCGAGCCCGTACGTGACGACGTTCGTGGGGTCGAACCCCTCTTCGTCGCCTCGGACGCCGTTCGCGTCGACCGAGAGATGGGCGATGACGTCCTCGAAGGTGCCGCCGTCCTCGGGGTTCCAGGTGAGTCCGTCGAGGTCGGCGGGGGTCATGCCGGCCTCCGACAGCACCTTCTCGTCGTAGAAGAGGGCGATCGTGTCGAAGTCCTTGGGCGACCCGTACTGTTTGCCGTCCTGACCCTTCCAGAGCTCGGCGAGACCCTCCTGGTAGTCGGCCGGGTCGATGTCGGCCGTCGCCTCGAAGTCGTCGAGCGGCAGGATCACTCCGCGCGTGACGAACTCGGGGTACTTGGTCAGGTGGTCGGTGAAGACGTCGGGCCCCGCGCCGGCGACCAGGCCGGCGGTGAGCTTCTGCCAGTAGTCGGCCCAGCCGTACTGCGTGATGCGGATTGTGACGTCGGGGTTCTCGGCCTCGAAGGCGTCCGCGCATTTCTGGTAGCCCGGCAGCTGCAGCGACTCCCAGAGCCAGTAGTCGACGCTCGTCGTTCCGTCGGCCGCGGGTGCGCCGACGGCCGAGCAGCCGCTGAGCGCCACGAAGGCGGCCGCGGCCGTGGCTCCCGCGACGAGGCGACGGAGGCGCGACGGACGTCGTGGACGACGGCGTCCGTCGCGGTGGTCGGGGCGGTGGTCGGGGCGGTGGTCGGGGCGTGTCGTCGTCGACATGATGGTCCTCACTTGATCCCGTTGAAGCCGATGTTGTTGACGATCCGCTTGGCGAAGACGCCGAAGAGCACGATCATCGGAAGCGCCGCGACGAGCGTCGCCGCCATGAGGCCCGACCAGTCCGGGCCTCCCTGCGGACTCTGGGACTTGAAGGCCCCCAGAGCCACCGTCAGCACCCGTGAGTCGTCGGTGTAGCTGACCATCAGGGGCCAGAAGTAGTCGTTCCACGACGTCATGTAGGTCAAGATGCCGACCGTCGCGATCGGGGCGACCGACATGGGCACGATCACCTTGAAGAAGATCGCGATCTTGCTCGCCCCGTCGACCAGCGCCGCCTCCTCGACCTCCTTCGGCACGTTGAGGAAGAACTGCCGCAGGAAGAAGATGGCGAACGGGGTCATGAACAGCGACGGCAGCATGATGCCGAGCAGGGTGTCGATCAGGCCGAGCTGCTTCACCAACAGGAAGTTGGGCAGCAGCGTGAAGATCACGGGCACCATCAACGACAGCAGGAAGAACCCGAAGACGAGGTCGCGCCCGCGCCAGACGAGACGCGAGAACGCGTAGGCCGCCATCGACGAGAAGAAGACCTGGCAGATCGTGACCGTGGTCGAGACGATGACCGAGTTGCCGAGGTACCGCCAGAAGTCCAGCTTCGCCCCCGAGCCGCCGTCGGCGATGGCGTCCTCGACCGACTGCGCCCCGAAGACCCGAGCGAAGCCGTTCCAGGTGAAGTCCACGGGGAGCAACGACGTGGCGTTGGCGTAGAGCGCACCGTTGCTCGAGAGAGCCGTGCGCAGGATCCAGTAGAACGGGAAGACCGTGACGAGCACGATCAGGCCCATCACCACCCAGGCGCCGACCCGGCCCCACCGGATGGGCTTGCGCGGTCGGGCGACGCGGTCGGGCCGAGCCCGGTCGGAGGTCGACGTCGGTGCGCTGTCGCGAGGACGTGTCTGTAGTTGAGTCATGGTGCGCCCCTAGTTCAGGTCGGTCTGGCCGGCCCGCGTGATGCGGTACTGGAAGAAGGTGACGATCACCAGGATGATCAACATGGCGACGCTCAGCGTCGACGCGTAGCCGAAGTCGAACTGCGCGAAGGCCTTGTCGTAGATGTAGACCTGCAGCAGTCGCGACGAGTCGACCGGGCCACCGTTCGTCGTCACCGAGACGGTGTCGAAGACCTGGAACGAACCGATGACCGAGATGATCAGGACGAGCCCGAGCACCGGCCGCAACAACGGCATCGTGATCTGCCGGAACATGCGGAACTCGCTCGCGCCGTCGACCCGGGCCGCCTCGTAGTAGTTGGCCGGGATCGCCTGCAGTCCGGCGAAGATGAGCAGGGCCGTGTAACCCATGTGGCGCCAGACGTTGACGCCGGCGACGGTCGGGATGACCCACTGCTCGGTCGTGAAGAAGCCGATGCGGTCGAGTCCTGCCCAGTCGAGCAGCTGGTTGCCGATGCCCAACTGGTAGTCGAGGATCCACAGGAACACCAGCGCGGCCACCACGTTCGAGACGAGGTAGGGCGCCAGGATCACGCCCCTCAGCAGGGTGGAACGGGTCAGGCGCTGCATCAGGACGGCGATGCCGAGGGCGATGACCGTCTGGAACCCGATGTTCAGCACGACGTAGTAGACGGTGACCCGCGCCGCGTTCCAGAAGATCGGATCGGCCATCATGCGCTCGTAGTTCGCCAGCCCGACGAACTCGGCGGGTGAGAGCAGGTCCCACGAGGTGAAGCTCAGCCAGATGCCCCTCAGCAGCGGCCAGAAGTAGAAGACCACGAGGCCGATCGCCGCCGGGAGCACGAACAGGAGCGCGAGTTTCGTGTCGTCGGGACGACGACGCCCCGGAGGCGCTCCCCGCCGGGTGGGGACGCTCGGGGGCGACGATGGTCCCGCCGCGGGTGCCGAGCGGGTGAGGGGTGCCGGATCGTGCGTCGAGAGTGCCATCAGACTCCTTCGTCTCGTCCGCACCGTTGCGGACGTGGCGATGGCCGCAGCCACCGTGGCCCCAGTGTGCCCGGCGGACAGAACGGTTACAACGATGAAAGATAACGGTGAGGTAACGAAATGGAAACGCTTCCATGATTCATCGGTAGCCGTTACAGTCGCCAGGACCACCACTCACCTCGTGCAAGGAAGCTCATCGTGACCCTCACCGACGCGCCCCGCGTGACCACCCTCGACTGGGACAACTCCCGGCTCAGGCTGCTGTTCGACCATGACGCGGAGGGGCCGGTGCGCCTGGTGGCGATCGACGACCTGGGCGTGGACGGTGAGGCGACCCGCGCCTCCTCGTCCCTCCCCCGGCATCGCACGCCGCGACAGCCGCTCGTCGAGGTGCTCGCCCCGGCCTGGGGTCGCAGCAACAACAGCTACCGCTACGACGCCACCGCGCTCGGGGCGGGTCTGCGCTACGTCGACTCGACGACCTCCCGCTCGGCCGGTGTCGACCGGCTCGAGATCGTGCAGCGGCACGAGGGGTCCGGGCTGGTCGCCACCACGGTGTTCGAGGCCCGGACGGGTGTCCCGGCCGTGAGGACGACCACGACCGTGGCGGTCGAGCCGGGCGGTGCGCCGCTGCTGGTCTGGGCAGTCACGAGCTTCGCGACGGGCGCGGTCGTCTCGGACTCCCCGAACGACGTCGACCTGTGGTGGGCGGACAGCGGCTGGTGCAGCGAGAACCGGTGGACCTCGAAGCCCCTGAGATCGCCCGGACTCGCCGCGATCGACCGCACGGCCCGGGGCGAGACGAGTCGCAACCGCCTGGCCGTCTCGAGCCTCAGCACGTGGTCCTCTGGCATCGCGAATCCGATCGGAGCGGCGCGCGACCGCGTCGGCGGACGCACCCTCGCCTGGCAGATCGAGCACAACGGCGCCTGGACGTTCGAACTGGGTGAGAGCCCGCACTGGGGCCATGGCGGGGTCCCGCTCGAGGACCGGCTCTTCAGCGAGAAACCCTTCGGCCCCCCGCGCGGCGACCGCTCCGAGGACGGCGCGTACGTGGCCGTGCTCGGGCCGACCGACACGCTTCACCACTGGTCCGTCGTGCTCGACGGCGACCGCTCGTTCACGAGCGTGCCCGTGTCGTTCACCGTGGCCGACACGCTCGACGACGCCTTCGGGGCGCTCACGGCCCAGCGCCGCGCGACGCGCCGACCCCACCCGCAGGACGAGACCCTGCCGGTGGTGTTCAACGACTACATGAACACCCTCGAGGGCGACCCCACAGAGGGCAAGCTGCTGCCCCTGATCGACGCCGCGGCCGACGTCGGCGCCGAGTACTTCTGCATCGACGCCGGTTGGTACGACGACACCGCCGGCTGGTGGGCCAGCGTGGGCGACTGGCAGCCCTCGACCGCACGGTTCCCGTCCGGGCTCGCCTCGGTGCTCGACCACATCCGTTCCCGTGGCATGGTGCCCGGGCTGTGGCTCGAACCAGAGGTCGTGGGCGTGACGAGTCGCGCGGCCGGCACCCTGCCGGACTCGGCCTTCCTGCAACGCGGCGGAGTCCGCATCGTCGAGCACGAGCGCCACCTGCTCGACCTGCGCTCACCCGAGGCCCGCGCACACCTCGACGAGGCGGTCGACCGCCTCGTCGGCGAACTGGGCGTCGGTTTCTTCAAGCTGGACTACAACGTCACCCCGGGGGCGGGCACCGACCACGCCGCCGAATCGGTCGGGGACGGCCTGCTCGAGCACAACCGGGCCCTGCTGTCGTGGCTCGAGACGGTGCTCGACCGGCACCCCGACCTCGTGCTCGAGAACTGCGGTTCGGGCGCCATGCGCTCGGACTTCGGCATGCTCGGCGTCCTGCAGCTGCAATCGACCTCCGATCAGCAGGACCCGTTGCTCTACCCGGCGATCGCGGTCGGAGCCCTCGCCCACGTGCTGCCCGAACAGGCCGGCAACTGGGCGTACCCGCAGCCCGACATGAGCGACGAGATGATCGTCTTCACCGAGTGCACCGGGCTCGCCGGACGCCTGTACCAGGCCGGCGTCCTCAGCGGCATGGACGAGCACCGTCTCGACCTGGTCGCCGAGGCGGTCGCCGTGCACAAACGCATGCGGGGCGCCCTGGCACGATCGACCCCGAGGTTCCCCACCGGGCTGCCCTCGTGGGACGACGCCTGGACGACCGTCGCCTTCGACGTGCCCGCAGCGGCGGACGACGACGACGAGACCTACCTGATCGCCTGGCGACAGGCCCACGCCGACGCCACGGTCGAGCTCTCGCTGCCGCACCTCGGCTCCGACGACCTGCAGGTCGAGCAGGTCTACCCGCCGGCGAGCACCGGGGCGGCCTGGACGGCGATCCGGACCGATGCCGGTCTGCGCCTGGAGACGCCGGACGCCGGTGTCGGCGCGCGCGTGTACCGGGTGACCCGCGCCTCCTGAGCCGGCCGGGGACGCGCCGACCGGGCGGCGCGTCCTCCGTCAGCGGGGTGGCGCGCTGCTCTCGCGCTCGACGAGCAGCGGCGGCAGTTCGACGTCGTCGGGCCGCTCGACGCCCTCGACCCGCGCGACGAGCTGCTCGAGCACGGCGCGTCCGAGACCGCGGAAGTCCATCCGCACGCTCGTGAGCGACGGCGTCAGCACCTGCGACGACGGGGCGTCGTCGAACCCGACCACGCTCACGTCGTCGGGCACGCGTCTGCCCTGTTCGGCGAGCGCCCGCACGGCCCCCATGGCGACGTCGTCGTTGAAGCAGAAGAGCGCCGTGACCTCGGGGCCGATCGAGTGCAGGACGGCGTCGCGGGCCTGGAGCGGGTGCCACCCCGTCGGCACCACGGGCGGCGCGTCGACCCCTCGATCGGCGAGGGCCCTGAGGTAGCCGTAGCTGCGGCCGAGTCCCGACTCGGACGGGTGGTCGACCGACAGGTGGTGGACCGTGGCGTGGCCCAGGTCGAGCAGGTGGTCGGTCGCGAGGCGGGCACCGAGCTCGTCGTCGATGTAGGCGTGGGGCAGCCCTGAGACGTGCGTGCCCATCAACGTGGCGGTCGCCGCGGGCAGGGCGCGGGGAAGCGACTCGAGCGCCAGGCTGACCGGCCGGTCGAACTCGATGCCGATGACCCCGGCCAGCGGCAGGCTCAACAGGAGTTCGACGGCCGCACGGACGTCGTCGGGGTGCTCGCCGGGGACCACCGCCACCGTCACGAGCAGGCCGTGAGCCATGGCCGCCTCTTGTATCCCCTGGATGGTCGAGGCGTAGCCGTAGCGCGAGGTGTCGCCGGTCAGCACGCCGACCAGACGGTTGCGGCCGCTGACCAGCGCCCGCGCCGCCTCGTTGGGACGGTAGCCGAGCTCGTCGACGGCCCGGCGGACGGTCGCGCGTCGCCGATCGCTGACCTGTTCGCTGCCGTTCAGCACCCGCGAGACCGTGGCGATCGACACCCCGGCCAGCCGCGCGACGTCGGCGATGCCGGGCTGTTTCCCGGGGTGGTCGGCAGCCATGCCCCGAGCGTAGTGGCCGGTCCCCGCCGACGCGGCCGGATCGTTCGCCACGAGTTCGCGGACCGTTCACGAGCCCCACGGCGTCGCCGCCGCACGCCGGTCGTAGCCTGGCGGCGTGATCACGGTCGGAATGAGCACGTCCTGCGTCTTCCCCCTGTCGACCGACGAGGCCTTCCGCCTCGCGCGACTCACCGGCTTCGACGGGGTCGAGGTGATGGTGACCGCCGACCGCACGACCCGGCGCGCCGACCTGCTCCACGCGACGACCGCGCGCTGGGGCCTGCCCGTGCTCTCGGTGCACGCCCCGGTGCTGCCGGTCGCGCACTTCGCCTTCGGCCGCGACCAGGTCGACAAGGTGAGACGCTCGGCCGAGCTGGCACGCGAGCTGGGCGCCACGACCGTCGTCGTCCACCCGCCGTTCGTCTGGCAGAGGTCGTTCTCGGCCCGCTTCGTGGACGCCGTCCGCGGGATCGCCGAGTCGACGGGCGTCACCCTCGCGGTCGAGAACATGTTCCCCCTGCGACTCGGACCGGCCGGGTTCGACCCGTACCGCCCCGGGCACGACCCCTCGACCGTCGACGTGGACGCGACCACCCTCGACTTCTCACATGCCGCCGTCGCCGGCCGCGACGCCCTCGACCTCGCCCTGGCGCTCGGGCCACGGCTGCGTCACGTCCACCTGGCCGACGGCGTCGTGTCGTCCCGCCCGGGTGGTCTGCACGACCAGCACCGGGTGCCGGGTCGTGGCACGCAGCCCGTCGCCGAGGTGCTGACCCACCTGGCCCGGTCGGGGTGGTCCGGAGTCGTCGCCGCCGAGGTGCACACCGACGGGGGCGAGGAGGCGCGGCTCGGTCAGCTGAGACGGACGCTCGCCTTCGCGCGCCGTCACCTCGCGACCGTCCCTGCGCCGGGCGTGGACGTCCGCGCCGCTCAGACGAAGAGCACGGTCGCGACGACCGCCAGCGGTACGGCGATCGCCGCCACGCCGAGTCCGGCGAGCATGAACCGCCCCCACGCGACCTCGACCCCCATCGAGGACAGCCGCGAGTGCCAGAGCAGCGTCGCGAGCGACGCCCACGGCGTGACGAGGCAACCGATGTTCACCCCGATGAGCACGGCGACGAGCCGCAGCGGCGACCCCGCCACCGGCTCGAGGGCGAGGTAGGCCGGCAGGTTGTTCGCGACGTTCGCGGCGACGGCGCTGCCGCCCGCGAGCCGCAACAGGTCGGGCAGCTGGTCGCCCGTGCCGACCACGGCGCCGAGCAGGTCGGCCAGGCCGAGCGAGTGGGCGGCCTCCACGACGAGGAAGAGTCCGCCCGCGAAGAGCAGCGTGCCCCAGGGCACGAGCCCGAGCCGCAGGACGCCGCGCCGGCGCACGGCCGTGGCCACGACGAGCACCAGCGCCGCGATCGCCGCGGGGATCCAGACCTCGACGCCCGAGACGAGGGCCGGCACGAGGAGTCCCGTCGCGACCGCGGCGACGCCGAAGAGCACGCGGTCGGCCACGGGCTCGGATGCCGGCGCCTCGAAGCGGCCGACCAGCTGACGGCGGTAGCGCAGTCCGATCGCCACGACGGGGACGGCGACGCCCACCACGGCCGCCGGGGCGACCAGGGCGGCGAACTGCACCGGCGCCGGTGAGCCGAGCTCGTGCAGGGCGAGCAGGTTGGTGAGGTTCGAGACCGGGAGCAGCATCGAGGCGCAGTTCGCGAGCCACACCGTCGTCAGGGCGAACGGCATCGGGGGCAGGCCTGCGTGCCGGGCGACGATCACGACGACGGGTGTGAGCAGCACCGCCGTCGTGTCGAGAGAGAGGAACACCGTGCACAGCACGGCGAGCGCGACCACCAGGAGCCACAGCACGGACACGCGCCCTCCGGCGAGCCGGGCCGAGGCGGACGCCAGCCAGGCGAAGAGCCCGGCCTCCGCCGCCAGCTCGGCGACGATGGTCAGGCCGACGACGAAGCCCAGCACGGGAGCGACCCGCTCGACGAGGGCGAGCAGTTCGTCACCGGTCAGGACCCCGGTGGCCACGGCCACGAGGCCGAGCACCACGAACACTCCTCCGAGCACGGCAGTGCGCACGGCATTCTCCTTCGACCGCGGGACGCACCGGCACGGGACGCCGGGCAGCTCAACCTACCCCCAGCCGGACTCCCGCGACGTCACGCGGTACCGTGGGCGAAACGACCCCTGGGAGCCCCACCGTGCGCAAATTCCTCTTCAACGGCGCGATCATCAGCGCCATCTTCTCCGGCATCAGTCTGCTCCGCAGCCTCAGCGCCGGTCCCCGTGACTGGCGACTGGCCCTGATGGCCGTCAGCTGGGCGGCCTCGACCGCGATCGCCGTGGGCAACGTCGTCGAGGCCGCGAACGACGACGACTGACGTCGGCGGAGTCACCGAGGAGGCGCGTCCCGCTCTGGCGGGGCGCGCCTCCTGCGTCCGGTGGTCGCGTCAGCGACGTCCGTCGACCCCGGGCGTCGGCCCGCTCGGGTCGCCGTCGGGCCGACCGACGGGCCGGCCACCCGGGCGGCCCGCGACGTGCGGATCGTGTTCCGCCTCGGCGCCGAGCGAGGCCTCGTAGTCGGCGATGTCGTGGATCGGGATCGCGGCCGTGAACAACGCGGTGCGCTCGGAGCCGGCGTTGTCGCCGCTGAACAGGCCCGAGGCGTCCGACGACGAGCGGTGGGCCCTGCCCTTCGGTGCGGGCTCGGCCTCGACCATCTGGACGCGCGTCCGCGGGATCGACTGGGGGCTCTTCGCGTGCAACCACGCGATGAGGTCCTCGCGGACGAGGCAGCGCAGGTCGAACAGGGTGGGGGCGTCCTTGGCGGTCACCAGGACGCGCACCCTCACGTAGCCGGCCTGGGCGTCGGTGACCTGCAGCACCTTGGTGCGGCCGTCCCAGAGGTCGGTGCCCGCCAGGATCACGTCGAGCTCCTTGCGCATGGCACCGGGGTCGACGCGCCAGTCGAGGTCGAACTCGACGGCCCCGAGCAGTTCGCTCGTGCGCCGCGTCCAGTTCTCGAACGGCGTCGTGGTGAAGTACGTCGACGGGAGCACGAGGCGGCGGTCGTCCCAGACGTGGACGACGACGTACGACAGGGTGATCTCCTCGATCAGACCCCACTGGCCCTCGACCACGACCACGTCGTCGATGCGGATGGCGTCGCTGAACGCCAGTTGGATGCCGGCGAAGACGTTGGCCAACGTCGACTGCGCCGCGAGTCCGGCGACGACGGAGACCAGCCCCGCACTGGCGAGGACGCTCGCGCCCACGGCCTCGACTCCCGGGAACCCGAGCAGCACGGTGCCCGCGGCGAGGATGACGATCAGGGCCACCGTCAGCCGGCGCAGGATGAGCACCTGCGTCCGGACGCGACGGGCCACCCGGTTGTCGGGGGTGTCGACCCGGTAGCGCGACAGGCCGAGGTCCTCGAAGAAGATCGCCAGGGCGCCCACGAACCAGGCGACGACGACGATGATCGCGCAGCGGAAGGACTGCGACACCCAGCCCTCCCCCGGGTAGTCGGCGGGCAGCAGCGAGTCGAACGACGTGGTCAGGGCGACGACGAGCAGGACGACGAGCAGCGTCGCGCGGAACGGTCGTCGCATGCGCGTCACGAACGCCTGAGCCCACTCCTTGCGCTTGGCGACGACGCCGACGACCGCGCCGACGACGGCCGAGACGACGAACGTGAGGACGACGGCGGCGACGAGTGAGATGACGAGTTGTATCCAGGGCATCCCTCGAGCCTGTCGCAAGACGCCCTGCTCCGTCGGGGCTCGACCCTGGGACGATGGAACGGTGAGACGATCCACAGCTTCCCGTCACGAGCCCGCCACGCCCCCGACGCCGTCGCGTCACCGGTCTCGTCGGCGACGCGCGCTGAAGGGCGTGGCACTCGGGCTCTTCGCCGGCGTCGTGCTCGCGGCCACGGGGTTCTTCGTCTGGGCGAAGACCCCCATGTCGGCCACCGCGGCCTCGCTCGCGGCGGTCGCCGACGACGACCGGGTCGCCGTCACCAGCACGCCCGACACGGTCGTCATGCGACCCGCCGAGACGGCGTCCACCGGCCAGGGTCTCGTCTTCGTCGCGGGCGCCCGGGTCGACCCGCAGGCTTATGAGCAGACCTTCGCGGGGCTCGTCGCGACCGGCATCACCGTCGTCGTCGAACGACCCACTCTCGGGTTCGGCATCCTCGACCCACGTCCGCTGTCGACCTTCACCGCCCTCGCGCCCGACGTCGACACGTGGGCCGTCGGCGGCCACTCGCTCGGCGGCGTTCGCGCCTGTCGGTACGCCGCCGACGATCGGTCGGTGGACGCGCTGGTGCTCCTCGGCTCGTACTGCGCGACCACCGACCTCTCGGACGACGACGAGCTGGCGGTCCTCAGCCTCGGCGGTTCCGAAGACGGCCTGAGCACCCCGGCGAAGACCGCGAAGGACCGCGACATGCTGCCGGGAAGCGCGTCGGTGGTCGAGATCGACGGGTCGAACCACGCGCAGTTCGGCAGCTACGGCGAGCAGTCGGGCGACGGTTCGGCCGCCATCTCGGACGAGGAGGCGCGCGACCGGATCACGCGCCAGCTCACGTCGTTCTTCGCCGGCGTCGGTGGCTAGGCGCCCGGGCGATTCTCACGACCGACCGGTGGGCCCGGGGCGACCACGACTCGGCGCGGCGGTGGATCAGATGGAGCGCTTGCGCTGCCGCAGCGCCTCGAGCGCGAGACCCTCGGAGGGATAACGTCCGACGACCTCACCCCAGCGGGGGTCGGCACCGCGCAGGGCGACGAACACGCCCTGCTCGGCCCGGACGTGGCCGAGAACGCGGTCGGGGGTCGACACCTGGACGAGGTCGGACGAGACGGTGCGCGTGATGACGCGGGCCATTCTCCTCAGGACGTCGGACGGTGCGGTGGTGCTCACGGGTGGTGCCTCTCGTGGTGCTGGTGCGGGTGGTGCGGGGACGTCTCGGTGACGTCCGACGACGACGCTACCCGCGCCTCCCGGGGTGTGACCTCGGGGTTGGCTGTGCGTCGGGTGTCGTCCAGCTGTGGTTTCACCCGGCTCCGTCACCCGGCCGGACGACCGACACGGCGACGCCCCGGGCGAGCGGGGCTCGGCCGGGGCGACGTCGGGTACGGGACTGATCAGCTGGTGAGGCCGTCGACGTAGTCCTGGTTCTCGGAGATCCACTTCTCGACGACGGGGGCGTAGTCGTCGCCGTCGACCTCCTCGCCGTTGAACATGGCGTTCTCCAACGAGGACAGGGTCTCGGTGTCCATCGTGAATCCTTGCAGCCACTCGGTCAGCTGCGGGAAGTTCGCGGTGAAGCTCTTGCCACCGAACGAGTGGATACCCTCGGCGTCGCCCAGGGTGCCCTCGGGGTCGGCGAGGTCCTTGATCGGGAACGCGTCGTAGGCCCAGTGCGGGCTCCAGAGCGTGACGGCGATGTTCTCGCCCGCGTCGGTCGCGCTCTTCAGCTCGGTGAGCATGGCGGCGGTCGACGAGGTCTGCAGTTGCAGGTCGCTCAGGCCGTAGGTCGGGATGGTCTCGTCCTGCACGGCGGCCGTGAGACCCGCGCCCGGCTCGATGCCGACGATCTTGCCGCCGAACAGGTCGGCGTTGGCCGCCAGTTCGTCGAGCGAGTCGATGGGGGCGTCCTCGTTCACGGCCACCGCGAGCTTGGCGCCGTCGTTCCAGGCGCCGAGGTCGGTCAGGTCGTCACCGTACTGCTCGATGTACGACGCGTGGGTCGTGGGCAGCCAGGTGTCGAGCACGACGTCGTAGTCGTCGGTGGTGAGGCCGCTGTAGACGGGAGCGACGTCGGCCGGCTTCAGGTTGACCGTGTAGCCCTCCTCCTCGAGGACGGTCTTCCACAGCCACGAGGCCGCGATGCCCTCGTCCCAGCCGTTGAACACGGCGAGGTCGACGACGGCCTGGTCGCCGTTGTCGAGCGTCTCGGCGTCGGCCGACGAGCTGCTGCCGGGGGGCGAGCAGGCCGCGAGTGCGAGGACGGCGGTGGTGCCGAGGGCGATCGATGCGGCGATGGTGCGCTTCTTCATGTGGTCCTTTCGGGTGGTGCAGGAGGCGCGGGTCGGGGTGGGCGAAGGCTGCTCCCGTCCCGCAGGTGGTCGGGGTCTAGACCGAGGCCGTCGCGGGTTCGCGGCGGTCGGTGGGGGGCAGGGGCTGCTCGGCCTCGGGACGGGCCGGGGCCGGGGCCGGCGGGACGGACCGGCGGTTCTGCGCCCGGGCCACCCGTCGACTGTGACGGTCGGACCCGAGGGCCGCCGTCATGCGGTCGAGCACGATCGCCAGGATGACGACCGAGATGCCGGCCTCGGCGCCCAGCCCCACGTCGATGCGGTTGAGGCTGGCGACGATGTCGCCGCCGAGTCCGCCCGCGCCGACCATGCCGGCGATGACGACCATCGAGAGCGAGAGCATGATGACCTGGTTGACGCCGGCCATGATGCTGGGCTTCGCGAGCGGCAGCTGGATCTGTCGGAGGATGCGCCACGGCGACGAGCCGAACGCCTGGCCGGCCTCGACCACCTCTTTGTCGACTCCGCGGATGCCGAGCTCGGTCAGGCGGACGCCGGGGGCCATCGCGAAGACGATGGTCGCGACGATTCCGGGCACGACGCCCACGCGGAACAGCAGCAGGGCCGGGATGAGGTAGACGAACGCGGGCGTCGTCTGCATGAAGTCGAGCACGGGCCGGATGATCTGCGACGCGACGCTCGACTTCGCGGCGAGCACGCCGAGCGGGATGCTCAGCGCGATCGCGAGCGTGCTGGCGACGAGCACGAGGGCGAGACTCGACATCGCGTTGTCCCACTGGTTGACCGTGCCGATGAACAGCAGGCCGACGGCCGTGCCGACCGAGAACTTCCAGCCCTTGGCGACGAACGCGAGGGCCGCGATCACGATGACGACCGCCCAGAACGGAGGCGCGCTCAAGAAGTACGCGACCCACTCGTAGAAGAACGTGAAGACGAGACGGATGACGTCGAAGAAGCCGCCGAGGTGGGTGGTGATCCAGTCGACGACCTCCGAGACCCAGGAGCCGAAGGGGATGCGCAGGTACTCGTTCATCGGATGGCTCCTTCGAGGGTGGCGTCGAGCTCGACGTCCGAGATGCGGGTGACGGGCTCGAGCACGGGGATGGGCGACGTCGTCGTGTCGACGTTGCCGAGCGCCGCGAGCAGCGTGACCCTCGGGATGACGCCGAGGAGGCGGTCGGCGCCGTCGACGACCGCGATCGGCAGGGGGCTCTCGACGGCCAGCTCGAAGAGGTCGACGAGGGCCGCCTCGGGCCCGACCTTCGAGAACTCGGCGTTGACGATGGCGGCGAGGTCGGTGTCGTTCGCCTTGACCTGGCGCATGACGTGGCGGTCACGCACCCAGCCGAGCAGTTTGCGGTCGCGGCCCGTGACGAACAGGGCGGCGGTCTGCAGGTCGCGCAGCGAGCGCAGGGCACCGCGGGGGCCGACGGTCAGCGGGACCACGGCCCGGGCGGGCTCCATGACGCTCGCGGCGGTGAGGACGCGCGCCCGGTCGACGTCCTGCACGAACTGGGCGACGTAGTCGTTGGCGGGGTCGGTGAGGATGTCCTCGGGCGTGCCGATCTGGACGATGCGGCCGTCCCGCATCACCGCGATGCGGTCCCCGAGGAACATCGCCTCGTTCAGGTCGTGGGTGATGAAGACGATGGTCTTGCCGAGCTTCGCCTGCAGTTCGACGAGCTGCTCCTGCATCTCGCGGCGGATCAGCGGGTCGAGGGCGGAGAACGCCTCGTCCATCAGCAGGATGTCGGTCTCGGCGGCGAGGGCGCGGGCGAGGCCGACGCGCTGCTGCATGCCGCCCGAGAGCTGACTCGGCAGCTTGTCCTCCCACCCGGCGAGGCCGACGATCTCGGTGACCTCCCTGGCCTTGGCCAGGCGGGCCGCCTTCGCGACCCCCTGCACCTCGAGACCGTAGGCGACGTTGTCGATGACGGTGCGGTGCGGCAGCAGGGCGAAGTGCTGGAACACCATCGACACGTTCTGACGACGCACCTCGCGGAGCCGCTTGGCGGGCACGTCCGAGATGGCGGAGCCCGCGACCTCGACCGAGCCCGACGTGGGCTCCAGCAGACCGTTCAGCATGCGGATGAGGGTCGACTTGCCCGAGCCGGACAGCCCCATCACGACGAAGATCTCACCGGGCTGGACGTCGAACGAGGCGTCGATGACGGCGGCGGTGCCGAGGCCCGCGGCCTCGGTGCGTGACGCGCCGGCCTCGAGTCGGGCGACGGCGTCCTTGGGTCGGCGGCCGAACACCTTGTACAGGTTCCGGGCACGCACGGCAGGCGTAGTGGTCACGGGTGTCTCCAGGCACGCCGAGGGGGCACCGGCCGCTCGGGCCGGTTCGCCGTCGGCGGCGATCGGGTCGGGCGGACGGGTCGACGACGCGTGCGGATCGTGTCGGCTCAAGCCCACCGTGATGACACGGGGCGAACCTGACCTCCGCCGGGCCGGTCATGGGACCGGACCCTCGCGTCACCAGACCGTACGACGACCGGAACCCGAACTGGTCGGACCATCGGTCGGCGCGTCCTGATGATGACGGGCCCGGTCTCCCGGGCCTCCACGAACGTAGCCGACATCTGTCGTTGATCCGAATTGCGAACCCACCACCAGGGGACCATCGGCGTACCCCGTCCCGGCGTGTCGCCCATGTCTGCGGGGATCCCGATCGTGTCCCATTCGTTACCGGCGTGTGAATGACCCCCGCGCCTCCTGGGCATTCGCCTGTCATGTCACGTTTAGGCGGACGGAACAGATACGGGCTACGGTCGAGCCATGACGAGTCCCACGAACGGGGGCGGCGAAGCCTCCACCGAGACGCACCTCCCTCAAGACTTCTCGCACGAGCAAGAGGGCTTCCAGCACGGCCTCAAGCCGCGTCAGCTCCAGATGATCGCCATCGGTGGCGCGATCGGCACGGGGCTCTTCCTCGGGGCCGGTGGTCGACTGGCGTCGGCCGGCCCGGCGCTCGCGATCGTGTTCGCGATCTGCGGCGTGTTCGCGTTCTTCATCCTGCGTGCCCTGGGCGAGTTGGTGCTGCACCGCCCGTCGTCGGGGTCGTTCGTCTCGTACGCCCGCGAGTTCTTCGGCGAGAAGTTCGCGTACGCGGCGGGCTGGATGTACTTCTTGAACTGGGCCATGACGGCCATCGTCGACGTCACCGCCGTCGCCCTCTACCTGCACTACTGGTCGGCCTTCACGGCGGCACCCGACTGGCTGCTGGCCCTGGTCGCCCTCGCCGTGGTGCTCTCGGTCAACCTGTTGGCGGTGAAGGTCTTCGGCGAGATGGAGTTCTGGTTCGCCATCATCAAGGTCGCCGCGCTCGTGGTGTTCCTCGTGGTCGGCGTCGTGTGGCTCGCGGCGGCGTTCCCCGTCACGCACGACGGCGCCGCCGTCGACACCGGTTGGGGCCTCGTGGCGTCGTCGGGCATCCTGCCGAACGGCCTCCTCCCGGCCGTGATCGTGGTGCAGGGCGTCGTCTTCGCCTACGCGGCGATCGAGTTGGTCGGCACGGCGTCGGGTGAGACCCAGAACCCCGAGAAGGTCGTGCCTCGCGCGATCAACACGGTCATCATCCGCATCGCGGTGTTCTACGTCGGGTCGCTGGTGCTGCTGTCGTTGCTGCTGCCGTACACGGCGTACAAGGCCGGCGAGAGCCCCTTCGTCACGTTCTTCAGCAGCATCGGCAGCCCCGAGGTGGGCGACGTCGCGGGGTCGATCATGAACTTCGTGGTCGTCACGGCCGCGCTGTCGAGCCTCAACGCGGGGCTGTACTCGACCGGGCGGGTGCTGCACTCGATGGGCATGAACGGGTCGGCGCCGAAGTTCACGACGAAGATGTCGAAGGGCGGGGTGCCGTTCGGCGGCATCCTGCTGACCGCGAGCATCACCTTGTTGGGCGTGTTCTTGAACGCGATCGTCGGGGCGAACACGGCGTTCGAGATCGTGTTGAACATCGCGTCGCTGGGCATCCTGACGGCGTGGGGCACGATCATCCTGTGCCAGATGCGCCTGCGTCAGTGGGCCAAGGAGGGCAAGGCGAAAGAGCCGTCGTTCAAGCTACCGGGTGCTCCGGTCACCAGCTACCTGACGCTGGCGTTCTTGCTCGCCGTGGTCGTGCTGATGGCGATCGACTGGCCGATCGGGTCGTTCACGGTGATGTCACTGGTCGTGATCATCCCGTTGCTGATGCTCGGTTGGCACCTGCAGCGCGACCGCATCCTCGCGGCCGCCCGCCTCCGCGAGGGCATGACCGGCCCGTACCCCGTGACCGGCCGCGACGCCTCCTCGCAGGTCCCCCGCGACGGTCAGTGATACCTGAGCCGCCGCGGGGGCACGTTCGACCTGCGGTCAAGAGTGGGTCACGGTAGCTGGCAGCGGGTCACGAACGAGTCGATGACGGCCCACGTGGCCTCGGGGTTCTCCAGCTGGGGCAGGTGCCCGGCAGCGGCGACCTCGGCGAACTCGCCGCCCGGGATCGCTTCGGCGACGGCGCGACCGTAGGCGGGGGTGACGAACCGGTCGCTCTCGCCGAAGACGACGAGGACCGGCACGGCGACCGTGCCGAGTCGACCGAGGAGTGTCTCGTCACTCATCCCCCGGCCGGCGATCTCGGCCATGGCCCGCTCGTTGGACTGCTGCACGGCTCGCTGCTGCTCGGTGAGCACGGCCGGGTCCGTGTAACCGCGGTCGGGGTCGTGCCAGGCGACCTCGGCGAGGCCGCGGGCATCCAACGCGAAGAAGTCCGCGATCGGTGCGTCCTCGACGACGACGCCGACACCGTCGATGTCGATCACGGCGCCGATCAGGCCCACGTACTTCCCGTCCGCTGCGGCCTGCACGGCCATCTCGAGGGCTATCCATCCGCCGATGGAGGACCCGACCAGGACCACGTCGTGGCCGCCAGCAGCGTGGAGGTGTTCGAGGTAGGTGCTGGCGAGGGCCGCGATGGAGCCGATCTCGTCGGATCTTGAGGTGCCGTTCCATCCCGGGTGCGTCGGGGCGACGACGTGGAACGAGGACGCGAGGTGCTCGACGACCGGCGCGACGGTCTGCGGGCCACCGCCACCGTGGAGCACGAGAGCGATGCGGGCGCCGGGGGCGCCGGCTTCGAAGACTTCGAACTCTGCGGGGAAGAAAGAGGGCATGAGGTGACCAATCGCTCGAGAACCGGTAGATGACATTGATACGTTACGAGGGTGAGAGCGAGTCGGGCAAGCGCTCGAGCACATCCCGCCGCAGTCGGTCCTCCGGCCACGACGAGACGATCGCTCTGCCCGACGGCACCGGGTCACGGCGCCCCTGGCCCGCCGCGTCGCCACGGTTCCGGCGCCCTCGCGCCGACGTCGCTGAGACGCGGGCGCGCCCCCGCACCCCATGACGAGCGAAGCGACGCCACCCCCGTGCAACGCCGACCTGGGGGGCCCGGCCCGCGCCCCGTGCGGGGGGGGGGGCCGCGGAGTGGACCACACCCGTACGACGAAAGAATCCCCCGGTTCTGCCGAGCAGAACACGGGGGACCCAATTCTTTCGTGCACCCCCTCGGACTTGAACCGAGAACCCACTGATTAAGAGTCAGTTGCTCTGCCAATTGAGCTAGAGGTGCGTGCTGCGATCTCTCGCAACGACGGTCAACACTAGCATGAGTTCTGACCCTCCCAGAACCATCGGCGCCGTCGTGGCGTCCGCAGATCGGAGCACCATGTCCACGAAGCTCGAGAAGGGCGCTGCGGCGCCGACGTTCACCCTCGACGACGAGAACGGTTCACCCGTCTCGCTGGCCGACTACGCCGGCCGGAAGGTCATCGTGTACTTCTACCCGGCGGCGTCGACGCCGGGTTGCACCACCGAGGCGTGCGACTTCCGGGACAACATCAACTCGTTGACGTCGTCGGGCTACCAGGTGTTGGGCGTCTCGAAGGACGAGCCCGCGGCCCTCCTGACGTTCAAGGAGGAACAGGGCCTGAACTTCCCGCTGCTGAGCGACCCCGAGCTGACGGTGCACCAAGCGTACGGCGCCTACGGCGAGAAGAACAACTACGGCCGCATCGTGACGGGCACGATCCGGTCGACGTTCGTGGTCGATGAACAGGGCGCCGTCGAGCTGCCGCTCTACAACGTCAAGGCGACGGGGCACGTGGCGTCGCTCCGCAAGAAGCTCGGACTCGACTGACACCGGTCGTCGACGCGAGCGCAGGAGGCGGGGGGGGGGGGGGGGGGGGGCGCGCCCCCCCCCCCCCCCCCGGGGGGGGCCCCCCCCCCCCCCCCCCCCGCCGGGGGGGGGGGCGCCCCAAAAAAAAACCCACCCCCCCGGAAGAAAGACG
>NZ_RKIC01000010.1 GCF_003755185.1 Frigoribacterium sp. PhB24
GATCTCCACGCGCATACCCCAGTATCCCTCGCTACACAGCGCCCTGGGTCCCGCTTAGATTGCCCTGGTGGGTCCGGCCTAAGTTGACATAGCCAGATGCGGCTGCACGAAGCGGTCGCGAACCTGATGCAACCACGAGCATGCGCCGACGTTCAGCCCTGTAGAAGCGCGTGCTTGGAGCGCCCGATAGGGGATCGTCACACGGGCGGTCGCTGCAGTTGCGATAGCGACTGCCTGATGGACGATCGGTCAGAGCAGCGCCCAGCGAAGGCATAAAGGCCACTTGTCCAGACTCTTTGATCCGTCGGGTCTTGCTCATCGTGGAGTCCGCCAGTGATGGACGAGCGAACCGTAACGGTCGGCGACGTCATCGTGCCCGAGTGCAAGGGCGCCAGCGAGGCCGGCTGCGTCTGCGGTCCGCAGAACCGCTCTTGGGGCGGCTTGCTGAAAAAATTCGTCGAAGAAACCTCGGAGAACTGTGCCGGGGGCGAGCAGATGTCCGCCAACGGCGACGTGAACGATGTCGTCCCCGATCCAGGTGGCGGCTGCTTCGGCTGTGGCGGCGAGCTCGACAGCAGCTGTCCGCAGAATGCTCTCGGCGACGCGGTCTCCGTCGGCGGCTACGGCGAGGACCTCTCGCGTGAATTGGGCGATGGCGTTCACGGGGCGAGCCTCGGCGAGGATGTTCTCCCGCAGTTCGCTGATCGGGCCGTAGCGTCGTTCGGCGGCGAGTTCGAGGTCCGTGGCCGGCCCAATTCCGTCTTTTCTGCGGAGCACCGTGGCGACTGCGGTCTGGCCGATCCAGAATGCCGAGCCCCGGCAGCCGAGGAGGTAGCCATTCCCATCGAACAGGCGAGGCTCACCGGAGGGTGGCAGGGCGAGGCAGGCAACGCCGGTGCCGGGCACGAGGGCGACGCCGGCTGCTCCGGACAACGCGCCGTAGTGGGCGGTCACGGAGTCGTCTGCGAGCCAGACGTCCTGCGCGCCAGTCGCCTCGCCGACGAGTCGGCAGATCGCTTCTGCCCGCTCGGTGTCCGGGGGCGCGGTGGTGAGGCCGAGCATCACCCGGTCGGTCTCGGGGTGGCCTGCGAGACGCCACCCGTCGATGATCGCGTTTGCGGTGATCGTGACGAGGTCGCCCTCGAGCCGGCCGACACCCTCGACCTCGATTTGCTGCTCGAGCTCGGAATGCTGCAGACGGGTCGTTGACTGGCCGCCGTCGACGGCGAGGATGCGCGTCATCGTCCCAGCGTCCGATCTGGTGCAGCTGCTCCGCGCGTCGATGCGGTGCTGATCGCGTCGACAAACCAGGTGCTGATGGCCGTCGGGTCGGTGATGGCGGCGCCGACGACGACACCGTGCGCGCCGAGCTTGATCGCGCCGGCGGCGTGCTCCGGGGTGCGGAAGCGGCCTTCGGCGAAGATCGGCAGGTCGAGGGTCGTGGTCAAAGTGCGGACGAGTTCAAAGTCCGGGCCGTCGTGCTCTTCTTGCGTGTCTGCGGTGTAGCCCGAGAGTGCCGTGCTGATCATGTCGGTGCCCGCGTCAGTGGCTGCGAGTCCATCAGCGGCTGTGGCGACGTCAGCCATGACGAGGGCATCAGTGCGCTCGTGGATGGCCGTGATGGTCTCACGCAGCGTTCTGCCGTCAGGTCGAGGGCGGCGGGTGCCGTCGAGGGCGATGATCTCCGCCCCTGCAGCTGCCACGGCGATCGCATGATCGAGTGTCGGCGTGATGAACACGTTGTTGATGTCTTCGGTCTTCCACAGCCCGATCTGCGGAAGGGGTACCTGTTCGTGGATGAGCGCGATGTCGTCGAGGCCTTGCACCCGGACGCCAACGGCGCCGCCGGCGTGGGCCGTGCTGGCGAACTTCGCCATCGAGGCGGAATCGAAAAACGCCTCGCCCGGATTCGCTTGGCAGGACACGATGAGGCCCCCACGCAGAGAATCGAGCAGGGTTTGCTGAGTCGAGTTCATGGTTCGATCTGTTCCTTGTGCCGCCGGTCACAACTGGATCGGCGGATGGCAGGTTCTCGAAGGTGGTGGGCCGGGTCGCCGCCCGGCTTTGTGCTTGGCGGCGACCCGAAGACACATCAGTGTCGCGTGATGGGCTTGCCTTCGTCACTGATGGGGTCGTCCAGCGTCGCCGTTGCTCCCGTCATGGCGTCCCCGGCACGTTCCAGGGTGCCGAGGTGCCCCCGGGCCGACAGCACCGTGACGATGATCGCTCCGATCACGAGCCACGAGAGAGCCACAATCGGTGCCCACGCATTGGTGCCGGTGGGGAGCGGGAAGAGCGTCTTGTACCCGACGTAGAGCAGCAGCAGGCTCGAGGCGATCGGGATGATCAGGTGCTTCAGGGGGCTGTATTCGCTGGGGTAGGTCTTGCGGTAGAGCTTCCACACCGAGACGTTGCCGCTGATGTACACGACGATAATGAGCATCACGGTGACGATCCCGGCGAAAGCGAAGACACCTTGCGTGCCCAGGAGGAATCCGCCGCCGATCGAGACGATCAGCGTGATGAACGACTGGAGCAGGACAGCGTTGGTTGGGGTGCGGCGCTTGGGGTGCACTACGGCCAGAGCCTTCGGCAGCACACCGGAGCGGGCCATCCCGAACAGCACCCGGCTGGAGGCGCTCTGCACGGCGATACCGATTCCGATGACCGAGTTGATGAACGCGATCAACACCAAGACCCACCAGGGTCCCCAGAGGTTCTGCGCGAGTTCGAGGACGGGTGCTCCGTTGGAGATGAAGGAGGCGATGTCGTTCGTTCCCCAGCCGACGAGGACTCCCCAGCCGACGAAGAGGAAGAACGCGATCGCGATCACAAGCGAGAGGATGACTGCGCGAGGAAGCGTCTTGGCTGGGTTGGCGCTTTCCTCGGCGAGGGGTGCGACGGATTCGAATCCGGCGAAGGTGAAGATCGAGAACACCACCCCGAGGAAGAGCCCGTTAAAGCTGACGGCTTCTGTCGGCAGGAAGGGGGCGAAGTTGAAGCCGCCGTCTCCCGGGTTCAGGAGCCCGGTGAGAGCCAGGGCGAGTCCGACGAGGACTTCGAAGGAGCCCATCGCGACGACCACGGCGATGGAGAGTTTCAGTCCGAACAGCGAGATGACGGTCAGCAGGGCACTGCCGGCGAGGGCGATGAGCCACCACGGGAGGTAGAAGCCCGTCGTGCTCTGCAGGATCGACTCGATGATGCCGCCCATGAAGGCGAGGTTGATGCCGGCGCCGATGGGTTCGAACAGCAAGAACGCCCAGGCGACCATGAACCCGGTGCGGGGGCCGATGATTTCGCTCACCCAGCTGAAGTAGCCGCCGGCCGAGGAGCGCTTCTTCGAGAGCTGAATGACAGAGACGGCGACCAAGCTCATCGCGAGCCCGCCGATGCCGATCGCCAGCGACACCGAGGTGCCCGTCACCGCGGCGATGGCCTGGAAGGTGAACAGGAGTCCCACGGCCGGCCCGATGTGGGTCAGGGCCTGCATCAGGACGCCCGGGAGCGTGATGGCGCCCGCCTCGAGCGTGTGCTGCTCGGTGGACCGGGCGCTCACGAGCGCACCTCCCGAACAAGCGGGGCGAGCGTCGGTGGGCCGGCCTCGGTGAGTCTGCGGTGGTCCTTCGCCCTGAGCGCGCTTCGCCCGGTCGACACGGCGAGAGCTCCATTGATCTTCCTGCGCACGACATCTCCTAAGTGGTCGGTACCAGTTGAGTGGCCTCACCATGCCACGAGGTGACAGCGCTGTCAATCCAGGACCAAACTGTTTACATGATCGAAAAGTGGTACGGTCCAATCGTATGAAAATGCCGCCAACAAGTGGCGGCCAACGTCGAACAGCTGGAGGAGCAAGATGCACTACGACTACCTCGCATTGGCGCGAGACACCCTCGACAGGATCACCACCGAGCAGTTGGCCAATGTGGATGCAGCCGTGGACGTCATCGCCGAGTCGATGCTGGCCGGTGGTGTCTTGCAGGCTTTTGGGACCGGACATTCGCGCATTGTCGTCCACGAGATGAGTGGTCGAGCTGGTGGGCTCCTCCCGGTCAACTTGGTCCGGATCAGCGACCTCTCCGTGTACGGCGACCTCGACCCGAAGGACCTCCTGGACCCGACGTTGGAACGGAACCCAGCGTTCGCACAGTCGGTGTACGACCTCATCGGTGCGCAGCGGGCCGATCCATTCCTGATCGTGTCGAACTCGGGCATCAACGGCTCTGTCGTCGAGATGGCCCGGATCGTGAAGGAGAACGGCCACAAGCTGGTCGTCATCACCTCGCTGCAGCACAGCTCCCAGGTGGACACCCGAGCAGCGTCCGGCCAGAAGCTCTACGAATACGGCGACGTCGTCATCGACTCGGGTGCACCGGCCGGTGATGCCGCCCTTGAGCTCGAGGACGGAACGCGCACCGGGGCGATCTCCAACCTCGCCGGCGTCTTCATCGTGCAGCTGCTCACCGAGGGCATCTGCCGCAAGTACATCGACGCCGGAGAGCGCCCTCCCGTCTACCGTTCGATGAACCTCCCCGACGGTGACACCGTCAACCAGGCTTTCGAGGCCCAGTACGCCGGCCGTATCCGACCGATCGAACCGTAGAGGCGCACCGGTGGAGATCATCATCCTGCCCACGCCCGCGGAGGTCGGTCGGGTCGCTGCAGCGAAAATCGCGTCAGTGGTGCAGAAGAAGCCGGCCGCCGTCATCGGACTCGCGACCGGTTCCAGTCCGCAGGTCGTCTACGCGGACCTGCAGCGGCGTGTCGAGGCGGGCGAGATCTCGTTCGCCGAAGCCCGTGGTTTTGCGCTCGATGAGTACGTCGGAATCCCGTTGGAACATCCGGAGTCCTACGCGTCCGTGATCGCCCGTGACGTAATCGGCCCGCTCGGCTTTGACCCGTCTCGGGTGCGAGTGCCGGACGGTCGCGCCGGCGACCTTGAGGCCGCGGCGAGAGAGTACGACGCGGCCATCCGGGATGCCGGCGGCGTGGACGTGCAGATCCTCGGCATCGGGGCGAACGGGCACATCGGCTTCAACGAACCCACCTCGTCGTTTGCATCCCGCACTCGGGTCAAGACCCTTGCGCCGTCCACCCGGGAGGCCAACGCGCGGTTCTTCGAATCGCTGGACCAGGTCCCCGCGCACTGCATGACACAAGGTCTCGGCACCATCCTCGACGCCCATGAGTTGGTCCTGGTGGCCCACGGGGCGGCGAAGGCTGCGGCTGTCGCCGCCGCGATCGAAGGGCCCCTGTCTTCCTTCGTGCCGGGCAGCGCGCTTCAGCTGCACGAAAGCGCCACCGTGGTGCTGGACGAAGAAGCAGCAGCCGGGCTGCAGCTCGCCAACTACTACCGGCACACCTACGACCACAAGCCGGAGTGGCAGCGCTTCTGATGAACCATCTCGGGTCGAACACGACCGCGCCCAGGCGTAGAACGAGCATCGTTCCGATGCCTGGCGGTGTGGCCATCCTTCGAACCCACGCCGGGCAGTCCATTGTGAAGAGTCACGATGAACACGCACGAACGAGAAGGAGCGGCAGGATGGCGCACAAGTACGAGGCGGTCGCTCAGTCGATCCGCTCCACCATCGCCTCGTCCTTGCGCCCCCACGACGCCCTCCCGTCGGAGCGTGACCTCATGGAGGTCCACAACGTCAGCCGGCAAACAGTCCGAGCGGCGATCGCACGTCTAATCGATGAGGGATTGGTCTACAACATCCACGGGTCCGGCACGTACGTCGGTTCCCGCGAGATCTTCTCCAAAGCACCGAAGCTCACCTCGTTCACTGAGGACATGGCCAGCCGCGGCTTTACAGCCTCCTCCCGGGTTCTCTCGGCTGCCGTCCTCGACGCGGACGAGGAAGTGGCCCGGCGGCTGACGATCCCGCTCGGCTCTCCCTGCACAGTGCTTCGCCGGCTCCGCCTCGCGGACGACAAACCGATCGCCATCGAAGAGGCCTACCTGCCCACCGCTGTCCTTGACCTTGACCGACTGCGCCTCGGCGAGTCCCTCTACGCACAGCTCGCCGAGCTCGGACATGAAGTGATCCGGTCCGAACAGGAGATCACTGCAACAGAGCTCGACGAAGACCAATGCAGCCTCCTCGAAGTGCGGCCGGGGTCGGCGGCTCTGTGCGTGCTGCGCGTCAGCTCTTCACGACAGGGACGGCTCATCGAATTCGCGCGGGACATCTACCGAGCCGACCGGTACAGCTTCCGGCTCGCCGTCACAAAAGACGACGGCAAGCGGTCACCCGCAGATCGGACGGAAGCCCAGCACCTCTGGGTCGGCTCCGCTGCAACCCGCGCCGCCGGTTATTCCACGTCCTGACATTTCCCCAGAAAGGGACACGATGGTCAAGCGCCTCCTCGACACCACGGCTCGCGAAGTAGCCACCTACAGCCGTGAACAGATCATCGCTTCGATCGGAGCGAGCGAAGGCCGAGTTCTCGCCGCGGAAGTCATCGCGACCGCGATGGCTGCAGTCCAAGACGTCAGCAACCCTGAAGTCGCAGCCGCAATGGGGGCCGACCTCATCGTGCTCAACATGCTCGACGTCACCCAGCCATCGGTCGACGCCGTCGAGGCGACAAGCCCCGCGGAGGTCATCCGACGGGTCAAGACCCTGACCGGACGCCTCATCGCCGTCAACCTCGAACCAGTCGACCCGAACGCCGACCTGGCAACACAGGACCACTTCGGCTCAGGCGGCACATCTGGTCGACTCGCGACCCCGGAGAACGTCGCCGCGGCCGTCGCGCTCGGCGTCGACGCGATCGTCCTCACCGGCAACCCGGGGATGGGTGTCACCAACGAGTCCCTTGCTCGTGCGGTCGTCACGACTCGCGAAGCTGCCGGGACTGAGATCGTGATCATCGCCGGCCGTATGCATGCCGCGGGCAGCGTCTCGCAATCCGGTGGTCAAATCGTCGACACCGCTGCACTCGAGGCGTTCGTCACCGCCGGCGCGGACGTCGTGATGTTGCCTGCACCTGGAACCGTCCCCGGATGCCACGAAGCACTCGTTCGCAGCTGGGTCGACACCGTCCACGCGGCAGGGGCACTGACCATGACAGCGATGGGCACTTCCCAAGAAGGCTCAGATGAAGACACCATCCGCCGCATCGCCCTCATGGCCAAGATGACGGGCACCGACATCCATCACCTCGGCGACTGCGGATTCTTCGGCATCGCTCTCCCCGAGAATCTGATGGCTTACAGCATCGCGATCCGGGGTCGCCGTCACACGTATCGACGAATGGCAATGTCACTCCATCGATAAAGCGCTTGCTCGTACAGCACGTAGAAACAGGCTCTTCTGACTGCCCGATAGGGGATCCCATTGCGGGCCGCAGGTCGCGGGGTGTTTGGGGTAGTGCGGGGCGTCGGGCGAGTCGGTTTCTTTCAGCGGTTGGTGCGCGTCCAGACCGCAACGACGTTCCGGCCGTCGACCTGTCCCTGGCCGTACTGGAGGTAGCCCCGCCTCTCCGAGGAGACGACGACCGACTCGGCCCCGAGGTCCAGGAGCTTTTGCTCGACCATCGTGGAGTTCCCGGGGCTGTCCGGTAGTTGCTCGATGACCCAGCCGTCGGGCACCTCGACGGCGCCCTCGACGTACTCGATTCCCATGCCCAGCATCGAATGCTCCACGGCCTCCGAGGTGATGACCTTGGCCCCCTCAGGGAAGTCCACCCGTGTCACGGCGCTGATGGTCTCAAGCGGTACGTCGTGGCAGCGCGTGGAGAAGGGGTTGCAGACGCCGTACTCGCCCGGCTCGTTCAGCTTCGTGTTCACCGCGATGATCGCCGCCGCCACGACACCCGCGACGATGAGCCCGATGACCAAGAACAGGCCGACGAGCAGAAGCAACTGCCGGCCGAGGCGGGGCGGGGCGTACTCGTCCATCTGCTCATCCTCGGCGACGGCGCCCACGGACGCGTCCGCCTGGCGCCCGAAAGGGGTGCACCCTGCGGATGAGTCGTCAGCCAGTGGTGTCCCAGGTGAGGAAGACCACCCCGACGAGGACCGGCACCAGGGAGAGCAGGGCGATGATCACGCCACCGACGACGCTCGCTGCCGCTTGTCCATCGCCAGCCAGATGCCCCCGACCACGCCGAGAGCGCAGACGATGATCAAGGTCAGGGAGAACGCCACAGGGGTCCTTTCGAGAGCGTCGATGGCCGGCTACGAGATGGAGATGCCCGGCGCCACCGTCACCAGCAGCACCACGGCACCGAGCAGAAGCGGCACCAGCGATCCGACGATGACCACTACGCCCGCAGCCACGCTGAACTTCGGACTGACGACCTCTCGGTTCCGAATGAGGAACACACCGGCACAAAGACCGATGAGGCCTGCGGTGAGGCACACGAGCGCGAGGATCACGTTGCAGATCCTGTCATGAGATGGCTCGTCGATCGCTTCAGAGGCCGTCCCAGATGGGGATCGCTTACCGATCAGGCCTCAGCCTGACTTGTGCTGGCCGGGCTGGGTCTCGATACCGCAGGATGAAGTCATGGCACCGGTCCCCGACGACGTCATCGAGCGGTTCACGTTGTTCGCCACTCGCGCCGGCGACGAGTTCGGTAGCGCCGTCCGGTCAAGATCCCTCGGTTCCGGCAGCTCGAGGCTGCCGCTGCTTCAGGTAGGCCCGTTCTCGGTCGTCGCGGCTGATGGGCTGGTGATCGACATCGCCCCGACCTCAGGCATGCCCGCCCGGCGGTGGGAGCTGGGCTGGGATGAGTCCGACTTCGCCGAGGCGTGGTTCCTGCTTACGGACCATCTCCTGACCGGGCGCCTCGAGCCTGGCCGTCTCGACGCATTCGTCGCCCGGGTCATCGCCATGGTCGGGCAGGCTGGCGACGTCAAGGTCTCCACCGTTCAGGCCGAGTTCGACCGTGTAGTGACCGTGACCCCACACCGACACGGAGCCGTGCCTTTCGAGGTCCTGGTGATCAAGGACGACTCGGTCGTCGTCAGGGGTGACGACTTCGGCTGGTGGGATCTAGACGGCGACGGTGATGATGGCCTGGTCGAGGCCCTCCGCGTCGTGACGCAGTTCGTGGTCAGGGGAGGCGCCATTCGGAGTACGTGGCGTACGTGTGACCTGCTGGACGTCGATGGCGCTGTCGTAGGCGGCTCGTATCGGGACGGGGCGCATCGGCTGCGTCCTCGTCAGCTGCACTTTCTCCCTTACATGCGTGGCCGCGCTACTGAGACCGTGCACCCGTCTCACTAGGGGATCGTCCAGCGGGCTCGATCAAGTGTTTCAGGTCAGTTGGTCGAGACCGGTGGTGAAGATGTCTGTCAGGGTCCTGGCGTGGTCGCCTGACGGGTCGAGATCAGGGTCGAAGACGGTGATCGAGATCCCTATCGCGTGGGGCGCGAGGTGCTGCAGGAGGGCCGTCAGCTCTGTTGCGGTGAGGCCGCCGGGGTCGGGGCTGTCGACTGCCGGCATGACGCTCGGGTCGAGGATGTCGACGTCGACCTGCAGCCAGTAGCCGGTGTCAGCTATTGCGCGGACGTCTGAGGCGAGCTGTCCTGGTGTCGTGGCCTGCGCCTCCTCGGCCGCGACGACGAGGCCGAGGACGCGGGTGGCCTCCGCTGCTTCTTCGTCGTCTTGGCGGTGGCCGATGTGAACGGTGTGCTGGGGGTCGAAGTACGGGCCGGCGTCGTCGATGTCGGCGATCGTGGGCCAGTGCAGTCCGACCGCGGCCGCGAGGTCCTCGCCGGCGACGCTGGCGCACTCGTCGCTGTTGCCGGGGTGACGGAAGTCGGTGTGGCCGTCCAGGTGGACGAGACCGATGCCGTCGCGTGCGGACGTCGCCAGTCCGATGCCGAGGAGGATGCTGCAGTCGCCGCCGAGGACGAGAGGGGTGTCGCCTGCGTCGAGCAGGGCGGTGATCCGTCTTGCGAGGCGACGAGAGTGCTCGATCATCGACTCCTGGTTGCGGACGACGCCGGAGGGTCGGGTCAGGTCGTCGTCGACGTAGCGGCCGGCGATCACGACCCCAGCGTCTCGCGCGCCTGCCTCCGTTAGCTCGGCCATCAGCCCGGCCTGACGAAATGCCTCGGGTGCCTTGGATGTGCCTGGTGTGCTGCCTGGCCCGGGCGGGCGGAGCCCGAGGTTGCTGGGGGCGGAGAGGATCGCGATCACATGCTCAGCGTGGCAGAGCCCGCGTCGGCACAGTTTCCGTCCCGATAGGGAATCGGGCATCGAACACACCGGCGCTGGGCCGGTCAGAGCGTCAGAAGACTTTGATGCGGAACCGTTCGCTTGCCCGGGCGAGATGTTCGTTGGTGACAAGGATTGGTTCCCCGCTCGTGGCGATGAAATCCGCTGTCCAAGAGTCGTATGGGCTCGGCAGCCACGCCGCGCGGCACCACCCGCCACCGTGTTTGCTTCCGAACTGCACACCGCGCGCCGGTGATCCGCCGAGGACCGGAAGGTGTCGAAGGTGCGCACCGATGGCTGTGGTCACAATTCGGTTCTCACCTCGCAGGACAGCGGTAGTCAGGCTCTTAACGCCTTGCCGAATGAGGACGGGTTCGAGTTGCTCCTCGAGAACTGCGAGCGAGTCGGGGTGCTCTACGTCGATCCACCAGCCGTCTCCCTCGCCGTTGACCTGGTAGATGCACCGATCGACGCGCCACTGCTGGGGGACGGCGCCCATGCCCATGAACTGTTCTTCGTCCCATTCCGCGGACACGATCTCGAGGAAATCGCTCCGAGTGAGACCGAGCTCGGCAGCATCCTTTTCCAGTGGATCTGTTGATGCAAGCTGGCGCTTGAATGGCGACAGGACCTCGGCAAAGGCCGTCTCTGCTTCCCGAGCCAAGTACAGAGTGCGTCCTCCAGAGTCGTATCGCCCCCAGCGCTTTCGCGCTGTTCGGATTGTCCGTTCTGGCGCGGACAGGGGCCCGAACTTAGGTTTGGCGATGCGGAAGGTTGTTTCCCCCAGCTCGGGCACCAAGTGCAATCCAGTTACCGAACATGTCGTTCCCCCGCCCACGCTCAAGCGTCCGGCTGATCACTCAAGAACGCCGCGACAGCCTCGATGACTTCTCTTCCTCTGTCCTCTCGGATCGCAGTGAGGGGGGTGTCCTCGCCAAGAAGAGGGTTGCCGCCAATGAACCATTGGCGAGCGATATGCGCGCTTTCATCAGTGACAAGGGTCGCCCAAGCTCGATGCCCTAGCTGCAGGCGCTGAGTGAATGCCACCGTCGGGGTGGGGCCATCGGGCTTTGCCCACTTCGCTGGCAGTTTGCGATCTCTGGAGCCTGTCAGTGCGGCAACGAGAGTGGGACCCAGCCCGCGGACGAGTTCATCGGCCACTTGATGGATATCCATTCGAGCGGTTTTCGTGTGCTGACCAGTGACTGTGCTTGTAGGCATGGCCCGATCATAGACACATCACCTCCGAGATTGCCCCCGGATTACCCCCGGATTACCCCGCCGGCTCAGAAGGGATGGGCTTGCCGCCCAGTCTGGCCGGACCGTCCGGGCAGTGCGCCTCGCCGCCGCAAGTAGACCCACGGCCCGGTGCCCGGCAACAGATCCCGCTCCGGGACGGCTGCGGGTCGGTTCAGGGTGCTTTGAAACACGGTGGCCCTGGCCGGACACTCTTGAGTGTGAACAACGATCAGGACGACGGCCCCCTCTGGGCTCGGGCTCAACGCGACGAGGGGGCGGCTTTTGCTGAACTCTTCGATCGACACAGGGCTCGTGTCTACCGGCGGGCACTAACCCTGGTGGATGAGCATCACGACGCCGACGACGTCACTGCAGCGGTGTTCTACGAGCTCTGGCGAAAGCGCCGCAGTGTCACTCTTGTCGCGGACTCTCTCCTGCCCTGGCTACTTGTCACGACCGTGAACCTCGGGCGGAACAACCGCCGTGCAGCCGCGAGATACCGCGCCTTGCTGGCCCGCTTACCGCGAAACGACGAGCAGGTACCTCAGAAGGATCTCGAGGACATCGAGTTGACGGACAGGCTCCGCGCCTCACTGCGAGGCCTGTCCTCGGGAGATGCCGCACTGCTCGTGTTGACGAGTCTCGAGGACGTGCCCGTCTGGCAGGCCGCACAGTCCCTGGGTCTCAAGCCGTCAACGGCTCGAGTGCGGCTTCACCGGATTCGGCAACGCCTTCGCGTCGACCTGCATGACCTCAACCCCTCGACAAGCCCGGCACAGGAAGGCGTTCTCTCGTGAACATCGACATGCAACCCGACACCTCCGCCGCAATCCGGGCCGAGCTCGCCGCCATCGGAACCAAGCACAGCGTCTTGCAGCGCCGGCAGCGGCGGACGCGCCTGGCCCGGGCCGCACTCGGGGCGGGCACGATCGCCGTTGCGACCACCGCGGCAGCGCTCTTCGTCGCGGGTGCGCCTGGATCGACCGTGACCGCCGCCCTTGGCGACACGACGACCGCCACGCACACCGGCCCTGCTGTGGTCGATATCGGCCAAGCACCTTCGGCCGCCGGCGCAGTCATCGCCGACATCACATGCCTCTCCGACAGCGGCGTAGTGCAGGTTCCCACCGGAGACGGGAGCACAGCCAGCGCCATTCACTGCTCTCAAAGCCCGACCGGCACGATGCACGTCATCGACGGCCAGCTACCAGCCAGCGGTTCCTCCAGCTTCAGAGTCGATGCGTCTCCGGAGACGAAGTGGCGAATTGTGCTTCAATACGCCTCCACGGCCACGTCCAAGTGGGAGGTCAACGCACGAGGTCAGACCTACGGCATCGAGAACCGGAACGGCCACCCGGACCTCGTCCCATATGCCACGGACAGTGGCGAGCACGGTTGGGCGCTCTGGGATGACGCTCACGGCCAGGAAATGACTGGACCGATCAACATCTACCGAACTGACGGCGTCACGGTCATCGGCGTCGCGACACCCCCAGCGGAGACGCTGCCTGAAGTGCCTCTGCATCAAGGCCTCATCGATGATCTCGACTCGGTGGAAACCGCACCGCCGGTGCCGCCCGCTAGATAAGCGTGCGACTGCAACAAACATGGTGTCCCGATGGACGATCGCTCACTGGGCACCTGGTGTGCCGCGCGTAGTTGTGAGGTGTTCCTCGGCTGCCTACCGTGGTTGATATGAGCTTTCTTCTGACTCGTCTGTTCGTTGCCGCGCCGGAGGGTCAGGCTGTGTTCTTCCCCGCTTCCTACAACTTCGCATGGGCCGCAGCCGTCGCCGCCGTTGTTGCAGGTGTGATCTGGATGATCGTGACGGTCATTCGCTCGCCTTTGACGAGCCTCGCGAAGGCTTTGTGGATCGTAGTGGCGATCGCCTTGCCCCTCGTCGGAGTGGTCGCCTGGTTCATTCTCGGACGAGATGCCAGACGGTCGAGTGCCGGCTCCGCGACCTGACCAAGTCAGTCACGCTCGACCGTTGGCTGTCCCGATAGCCGAACGTCGATCGGGACACCTTGACGCCGAGCTGTCGGACACGGCCAGGTGTTTCATGGTGTGCTAGCCGGATGCGCGTCAGATCAGCGGCCGTCGTCATTCGAGGCGCGAGCCTGCTCGTCATCGACCGACTGAAAGACGGTCGGACCTACTGTGTGCTTCCTGGTGGTGGGGTCGAGGAAGGTGAAAGCCTCCGCGAGGCTTGTCGCCGGGAGCTGCGTGAGGAGACCGGCCTTGAGGCGAACATCGGCGATCTGCTCGACGTGCCGGTGGACAGCGCCGCTCCCGCGGCCTACTTCGCCGCCCATGTGCGTCCTGGGCCGCTGGTGCTCGGTGGCCCAGAGATCCGCCGAGCATCAGAACTGAACCAGTACGAGCCGAGGTGGGTGGAAGTGGCTTCGCTCGCTCAGATCCCGTTGGTGCCGCGAGCGGCAAGACAGGCGGTGCAGCTCGTCCTCGAGGCGCGCGCGAGGTCCACTGGCAGGTGCAGCACATGAGCCGATCGGTACGGGCTGCGCTCCGAACCCTGCCGCTTCTCGGAGAAGACGCATCGGGCCCTCTTGGCTCGGGGCTCCTCTCTTCTGGCGAGCTGGGGAACACGATCCGCGTCCTGCAAGCCGCCCTCAAAGACACCGAGCTGCACTGAGCTTCCGCCACGGCTCCGTTCTGGCCACCCGTAGGGGGATCTTCCGCAGCCGATCCATCCGCGGGCGAGGTCATGATGTGGCCACCTAGGCTTGGAGGATGACTGTTCGTGTTCGCCCGGTCGTCGCCCGCGATGAGTCGCAGTGGTCCGTGCTCTCCGCCGGCTATCGCTCGTTTCGACCGAGGAGGTCCGTGTGAGCATCGCACTCAGCAGTACCATCCGCGACTACCTGGCCGCGGTCGGCGGCACCGTTACCAGCGCGGAGCAGAGCGTCACCATCGTTCTCGACGATGACACCTGGGTCATCGGTGCAGACAGCGACGGCGTGACGGCTGAGGGGACGAGCGAGCGTCGTACGTGGCTTCTGTCCTCACGGCACCTAGGGCCTGTCGAGAAGTACCTCGCACTGCACTACGGGGAACGAGTGCGTCAGGCCCGAGGAATGCCTGCCTCTCACTTCCTCAGCCACGCCAGCGTCCTGGCCCCTGGTTTCACGCTCGACGGAGACGACTACTTCGGTGGACAGCTCCTCTGGGTCGAGAACGGACTCCTACATCGTTTCAAGATCCCCATGACGCCCCGCTACGACCGCACTGCGGCCTACCTCAGCCAGGTGTTCCGGTTCGACCTGGAGGACATCACCGACACCTTCCTCCATGGGCCGCGCCTCACAGGTCCGAAGACCGGACCCTTCAGTCACCGTGTGCCCGGCTTCGAACGTCCCTTCCGGCTGCCGGCGGCCCTCGATACCTGGATGCGTCAGGGCAACGACGTCGTCGACCTCCACAGCGACTGGGTCGCCTACGGCCAGTACACCAGCGGGGGCAACCGCGTCGCCGTCGACGGCGACGTCTTCCTGGTGCACAAGCGCGAGGAGAAGAGCAACGACTGGAACAGTCTGCTGGTGGTCACGCCCGCCTTCGACGTCGTCGATGCGTACCTCACCACGGCGAACCACGTCGCCTGGCGCCCCGAGGGCGCGCAGCGTGGGCGGCCATGGCCGAGCGATCTCGCCCCTGGCTTCACGACCACGCCGCACCCCACCATGGAGCACTTCGTGGTCCTGCGCCACGCCGACCGCCTGCTGGGGACGGTGATCGTCGGCTTGGCCGTCGGGATCAGCCACATCCTGGCCATCGGTGGAGAAGAGGCCCGCCGCCGCGTCCGCGCGGGCATCCCCTTCGACGCTGGTCGCTAGCACGACCGCTCGGGTCGCGCGCTCGTCCTCCAGGGTGGGCCCAGAGCTGGCCATCTCGGACGCCCGCCCCGGGATGCCGTCAGGGTGTGGGGTCGAGGAGGCGCCCGGTCCAGTCGCGCAGGGCGGTGACGGCTCGGCGCGACAGGGTCGCGTCCGGCATCATGCTCGTCGACCCGTGGAACGCGCCCGGCCACACGTGCAGCTCCGCCTGCACGCCGGCCGCCCAGAGCGCGCCGGCGAAGGCGACGGTCTCGTCACGGAACACCTCGGCGCTACCGCAGTCGACGTACGCCGGCGGTAGGCCGGACAGGTCGGTCGCTCGGCCGGGAGCGGCGTAGATCGACACGTCGTCACCGCCGCGACGGTCGCCGAGGTAGGCGTCCCAGCCGAACCGGGTCATCTCCCGGTCGGCCACGCCGACGCTCTCGAACTGTCGGGCCGAGAGGGTCGCGTCCCGGTCGTCGAGCATGGGGCTGACGAGCACCTGCCCGATGACGGCCGGGCCGTGGCGGTCGCGCGAGAGGAGCGCGGTTCCGGCGGCGAGGCCGGCGCCGGCGCTCTGGCCGACGAGGACGATGCGGTCGGGGTCGATGCCGAGCTCGTCGGCGTGCGCGGCGGTCCAGACGAGGCCGGCGTAGCAGTCCTCGACCGGGTAGGGGTCGGGGTGCTCGGGTGCGAGGCGGTAGTCCGGGCTGACCAGGACGACGTCGTGCACGAGCAACCAATCGTCGTACGAATCGAGGTTGCCGAGGTGGTGGCCGAACACCATGCCGCCGCCGTGGATCGCGTAGGCGCACGCCGCTGTTCCCGTGCGGCCGATGCGCTGGATCACGGCGAGGGCGATCGGGTCGCCGCGGTGTCCGGGGACGGTGATGCTGCGCCTCTCGAGACCGCGGGCGCGCAGCCCGTCGTCGAGCCGCGCCTCCGTCATGTCCGGCTCGCGCATCCGCGGCAGCATCTCGGTCGTGAGGTGGAAGCGGCCGCGGGCGTCCATCGCCTCGAGGAAGGGCACGAACTCGGGGTCGAACGGGGGGCGGGGCAGGGTGGTGGTGTCAGGCACGAGAGGGCTCCTGGGTGGTGGGGGTGACGGTGGTCGAGGGGGCAGGTTCAGTGGTGCTGGGTACGGGGTCGGCGGCTCGTGCCCGGGCAATCCCGACCACGACGAATGCTGCGGCGACGAGGGCGAGGCCGAGTCCGGCGACGGTGAGGGCGTCCTCGAAGCCTGCGAGCCGCGGAGCCGTCCACGGGGTGGTCGTGATGCTGCCGGTGACGAACGCCGCGACGATCGTGCCCGCGACGGCGACCGCAGCGCCTCCGGCGAGCTCGCTGGACGTGTCGACGAGCGCCGCCCCGACCGAGGTGCGGTCGGCGGGCAGGCCCGTGAGCACGGAGGCGCCCGCGACGACGCCGACGACGCGCATGCCGGCGGCGACGAGCACGAGGGCGACGAGCACCCAGACGTACCCGTGGCGGCTCAGGGCGCCGAAGACCGCGAGGCCCGAAACGACCGCCGCCGCGCTGATCCAGGCAGCACGGCCCAAGCCGACCCGCTGCACGACGGGCCCCACGAGGCGGCCCCCGGCCAGCAGTACGACGACCTGGGGCAGCGTCCCGACGGCGGCCAGAGCCGGCGGCCACCCCCACGCGAACTGCAGCTGCAGCGTCACGAGGTACGACAGCCCGGCGACGGCGAGGCCCGACGCGGCCTTGAACGCCAGGCCGCTCGACACCAGGGGGCGGGCCAGCAGGTGCAGGTCGACCACCGGGTGCCGCGCCGTCCGCAGGCGCGCGACGAACCCGACGCCGCATGCGACGGTCAGCACGATGGCGGCCCACCCCCACGAGGAGGCGGTGGCCGGCCCGACGAGGACGGTCGGCGTCACGAGCAGTCCCGCCACGGTCGCGGTGCCCGACAGCGCCCCGATCACGTCGACGGGGACGCGCCGCAGGTCTCCCGCTTCGTCCCGAGCGACACCGCACCGGATGCCGACGAACGCCAGCACGGCGATCGGCACGTCGGCCAGCAGCAGCACCTGCCACGGAGCGACGGCGAGGACGAACCCGCCGACCGTCGGGCCGACGGCCAGGCCGACGAGCCCTGCGGTCGAGATGACGGTGAGAGCCCGGACGCGGAGGTCTTCGTCATCGAACAGCCGGAACGCCAGCGCCATCGACCCGGGTGTGGTCATCGCCGCGGCGACGCCCGTCAGCACGCGCACCGCGATGAGCTGCTCGGTGGTCGTGACCGCCATGGTGGCGAGGCTCGCCACGGCCAGGAGCACGAGGCCCGCGAGCATGACGCGGCGTCGCCCCACCCGGTCGGCGACGGCACCGAAGAGCAGCATGAGCCCGCCGAAGGCGACCGCGTAAGCGCCCGACACCCATTGGAGGCCCGTCGTCGACGACCCCAACTCGCGACCGATCGTCGGCAGGGCGACGTTGAGGACCGAGGTGTCGAGCATCTCGAACAGGAACACAGCGGACAGCCCGGCCAGGGCGATCCACGCGTCGGACAGCCGGGGTGGCGTGGCACCGACCGAGGCTCGACGACGGGAGAGAGAGGTACTGGGGGACACGGTGGCGCACTCCTTCGAGGAAGAAGTGGCGACTCGTTCGATGCCGCGTGCGGTTGCGTGCCAGGGGCGACGCGTTTTACCTCGGTGACGCACACCATACACGTGCTGCAGCCATGGAGAAAGCACACGACTCGTGCCGCTGGGGCGAAGTGTCGACAGGAGAGGGGGCACCGGTTCGCCGGGTCCTCGGGCCGTCGTCGCGGACGACGGAACTAGACGAGTCCGGACTCGTAGGCGGTTATCACGATCTGCACCCGGTCGCGCAGCGCGAGCTTGGCCAGCACCCGGCTCACGTGGGTCTTGACCGTCGACTCGCTGAGCAGGAACTGCTCAGCGATCTCGGGGTTCGTGAGCCCGCGCGCGACCGCGAGGAAGACCTCCCGCTCCCGTTCCGTCAGAGCCTCGAAGCGAGGAGGTGTGCCAGCCCCTCCGCGGGGGAGGCGGGGCCCGGCGACGTCGAGGACGGCGCGCGTGGCGCGGGGTGACACCACGGCGTCTCCAGCCGCGACGGCGCGGACGGCGGCCAGCAGCTCGACCCGGGGCGCCGTCTTGATCAGGAACCCGCTCGCCCCGGCACGCAGCCCTCCGAAGGCGTACTCGTCGAGGTCGAAGGTGGTGAGGATCAAGACGCGGCTCGCCGGCTGCCGTCGAACGATCCGCCGTGTCGCCTCGATGCCGTCCGTGCCGGGCATGCGAACGTCCATCACCACGACGTCCGGTGCCAGCTCGCCGGCGAGGTGGACGGCCTCGTCGCCTGAAGACGCTTCACCGGCGACGACGAGGTCGTCGGTCGAGTCGATCATCATCGCGAGCCCGCGGCGGACGAGCTCTTGGTCGTCCACGAGCAGCACCGAGATCGTGTTCATCGTTCCACCTCGGGCAACACGGCGGCGACCCGCCACCCGCCGCCGGATCGCGGCCCTGCCTCGACCGAACCGCCGTAGAGCCGTGCGCGTTCGCGCATGCCGACGAGTCCGCGGCCCGAGCCCAGCGGTGACCGCCCCTCGGTCGCCCCGCGACCGTCGTCGGTGACCACGACCGAGACCGGGGGCCCGTAGGTGATGGCGACACGCACCTCCTCGGGTCGGTCCGCGTAGCGAAGCGCGTTCGTGAGGGCCTCTTGCGCGATGCGGTAGACGACGGTCTGGACCGCCTCGGAGCGCGGCGGCGTACCGGACGCCTCGAGTGCGACCGGCAGACCGGCCGCCCGGAAGGACTCCACGAGGGTGGGGATGCCGGCGACCGCGGGCGCCGGGCCGAGGTCGACCGTCTCGTCGCCTCCCAGGGCCCCGAGCAGGCGCCGCATGTCGGTCAGGGAGCGACGGCCGACGTCGCCGATGTCGCCGAGGGCGGCACGGGACCGGGCCGGGTCTTTTTCCGCCAGGGCGTCCGCGCCGTCTGCCAGCGACACCATCACCGAGATGCCGTGGGCGACGATGTCGTGCATCTCGCGGGTGATGCGGGCCCGCTCGGCTGCGGTCGCGAGGCGCTCTCGCTGGTCCCGTTCGCGTTCCAGCCGCTCGGCCCTGTCGATCAGAGCGGCGACGTAGCGACGCCTGCCGCCGACCGCGACACCGATCAGCACGGCGACGAGGGTCACCAGGACGAAGAGGGGGCTCACGAGTCTCACGTCGCCGGTGTCGGAACGCAGGAGCGCGGCTGCCGGGACGGTGACGGCACCGACGATCACGGTGACGCCGAACCCCAGCCAGGCGCTGCGCGACGAGCGGTGCACGGCCAGGGCGTACAGGGCCAGCGAGACCCCGCCGGGGTCGAGACCGCCGTCGCTGAACGCCATGGCGACCGTCGTCGTCAGGAGCGCACCCCAGGTCGGCATCGGGTGCCGACGACGGAAGAACAGCGCCACGGTGGCCACCACCAGAGCGACCGTCACCGCGAGGTCGGCCGCGAGCGGGCGCCCGACCCCGGTCGCCAGATATTCGCTGGCCAGGCCGAAGCCGGTGACGACGAGGTACGTCACGGCCAGGGCGGCGTCCACGACGCCCGGGTGCCGGTTCATCGACGTGCGGACGCGCCCGGGAGGTCGGGGAGGTGCCAAGGGTCCCGACTCCGCGGACACGTCGGCGGGGTGTCGGTCGGGCATGGTCCGACCCTACGCAGACGCGTCGGTCGTCGTGCGCGGGCGGCCTGACGACACGCCAGGGCGGGTGGCCGGTCCGCTTCCTGACGTCGACGTCGCGCCGAAGACGACCAACCACGAGATCGCGGTCGAGGTCGCGACCAGCTCGAGCCAGCCGCCGATGTCGGTCGCCACCCCCGCGACGGACAAGAGGCCACCGGTCGCGGCGATGCCCGCGACCGCCAGACCGCAGACGACCGAAAGGATGCGCAACGGGCGCGTCCCGGATGCGGACGCTGCTTGCAGCATCGCGACACAGGCCGCACCGAACGCGACCACCGCCGCGGACGTGTGCACGGCGTCCTGCACGGTCGCCGCAGGTCCCACCGGCAGGGGGCACCCCGCCGTGCACGGTACTTGCGAGGCCACGAGGAAGAGCAGCGAGGCCGCCCCGATCGACCCGGACACCGTCCAGGCTCCGAGCACGGGCAGCGACGAGCGCAGCCCCCGCCCGGCCCACGCCACGCACGCGCCGGCGACCACGACGAGCAGCAGGGCCGCCTCGAAGAGCGCCGCCGTGGGTTCACCGTCGGCACCGAGCTCGCTGACGTACACAGGCCGGTCGACGCTGCTGCGTGCGAACCAGATCAGTGCGATTCCGAGCGTGGCAGCACAGCAGCCCACGAGGGCGAGAGCACGACCGACATGGTCGGTCCGAAGGCGGGGCTGGGTCATCCTCCGACGCTAGGAACGCACCTCGTCTCCCCGCGTCGGATCGTGGTACCGACGGCATGGCCGAGTGGTACCGCGGTACGACGGACGAGTGCCGCCAGGGCCATGACCGCCAACGGTCGTGCCGATGAACATTCGTTGACCGCGACCCGTTCCACTGGGATGCTTCTCGGAACCGACGGAGGTCGTCATGTTCGAAGAACGAGGGTGGTTCGCCGAGGCCGACGCGAGAGCGCTCAGGCCCACCGACTCGGTGAACGGTGTGGATCATCGTGGCGATGCTCCCCAGTCCGATCGCCGGCCTGAACCGGTTCGCCTCCGTCCGCTCGAGCGCCTCCTGCGCGGCTTCCCGTGGCATGACCGGAGTCAGCGCCCGCGCCGGTAGCGAGCGACCCGCGTCCGCCCGCCGCCGATCGTCTTCCGTCCGCCTCCCGCCGCTCGAGACCGCCTGCGACCGCGAGTCCTCACCGGCTCGCGGCGCGTGATCGCTACCCCAGCCACCCCGTCGAGGTGTGGAGGAGGCAGGGGGTGCCGGGGGTCATGACTCTCTCGGCGGGGTGTCGGTGCCGTTCAGGCGGGCGAGCTGGTCGTTGTACGCGCGGAGGGTCGCGTCGTCGTCGCGGTCGGCCTTGCGGTCGTAGCGTTTCGCGGCGCGCTCCTCGGACCTCGACCACTGGCGGACGACCATCAGCGCGACGAGGACGACGGGGAGCTCGCCGGTGCCCCAGGCGATGCCGCCGCCGGTGACCTGGTCGGCGAGGAGCGCGGTGTCGTCGGTGGCGTCGAGGGCGTGCCACCAGTCGAGGGCGAGGACTTCGGTGCCGGACATGATCGCCAGTCCGAAGAAGGCATGGAACGCCATCGTGGCCAGCAGGATGATCAGCCGCATCGGGTACGGGGGTCGTTTCGGACCGGGGTCGATGCCGATGAGGACGAAGAAGAACAGGTATCCGCTGATCAGGAAGTGCACCGTCATCAGCAGGTGCCCCTGGTGGGTCTCGAGCGACCACCGGAACCAGCCGGTGTAGTAGAACGCGATCAGGCTCCCCGCGAACACCACCGCGGCGACGATCGGGTGGGTCACGAGCCGGGCGTAGCGGGAGTGGGTCAGCAGCAGCACCCACTCGCGGACGCCGCGGCTCTGGTCCCGCCGGGCCGGCACGAGGCGCAGCAGCAGGGTGACGGGGGCTCCGAGAACGAGCAGCGGCGGCACGTACATCATCAGCAGCATGTGCTGGATCATGTGGGTGCTGAAGTGCACCGCACCGTAGACGCCCGGGCCACCGCTGGTGGCGTAGGCGAGCATCACGCAGCCGGCCACCCAGGGGACGGTGCGCGCCGCTGACCAGCGGTCACCGCGCCTCCTGAGCCTGACGACCCCGGCGAGGTACAGGCCGGCGAACACCGCGGCGATCGCGAGCCACGCCCAGTCGGGGTGGAACGCGGTCAGCATGCGCGACACCGACACCGGTTCGGGGAAGGTGAACCCGATGAGCGACGACCGCGGGTCGACGTTCGCGATCGAGGTCTGAGGCACAGGAGGCGCGCTCCGGGACAGCGCGACCGACATTCCCATGGCCACCGCCATCAGGACGACTTCGGCCAGGGCCAGCCGCACGAACCCCCGGCGCCGGGCGGGCTCCCGGACCAGGCCCGGGATCACGTGGCGTCGGTGGAGGGCGCCGGCGACACTGAGGGCGACGAGGATGAGGATCTTCGCCGACACGAGCAGCCCGTACTCGGTCGTGACGAGGTCGCCGATCCCGGTGAAGCGGAGCGAGACGTTCACGACGCCCGAGAGCGCGACGGCGACGAACGACCATCCGGCCAGGGCCGAGTACCGGGCGGCGACGACGGGCAGGCCGCCGCGGACCTTCGTCCGCAGGAGGACCAGCGCCGCCAGCCCGCCGACCCAGACGGTGACGCCGAGGAGGTGGATGGCGAGGCTGTTCACCGCGTTGGCGTGCTCGTCGCTGCCGGCCGCGTGCCCGGACAGCGACAGCGGCAGCAGGGCGAGCAGGGCGAGGGCTGCGGCGGCTCCGGTCCACGAGACGCTGCGGGTCAGGTAGGTGATGACGAACACGACCAGCACGCACACGGTCGACACGAGCAGCGACTGACCCAGCTCGAGGCCGGTGGCGAAGAACAGCAGTTGGCGGCGGAAGATGGGGTCCGTGAGGGGCACGCCGATGACGCTCGCCGCGGTGAGGACGATCACGACGCTCCCTGCGAGGAGCCACACGGCGGCAGCCCACGACGCCCACCGGACGGCGGTGAACTGGGTGGAGCCGAGCACGCCCGGGGCCCGGTTCTGCCCGGGGAGGGCGAACGCGGCGAGCACCAGCAGCCCGATCGTCAGGGCAGCGGCGAGGTCGTGGACGATCCGGGCGACCGGGAGGCCGTAGGTGACGAGGTCTCCGGGGTCGACGATGAGGGTCTGTGTCGTGGCACCGGTGAACAGCAGGCCCACCAGGGTCACGACGACGGCGAGGGGCACGCACGCGATGAGCAGCGAGCCGACGGGGCGCAGCGGCGGCAGTGGGGTGACACCGGTGTCGAGGTCGACGTCGTCGAGCTCGGGCGGGTGGGTGCTCACGAGAGTGCACCGCCCTGGGTGAGCGGGCACGGCGAAAGAAGGGAGGGGAACACGGGGCACGTCCTGACGGGCGCCGACCTGCGGCACCGAACGGACCACCCACCACGGCCGCACGAGCCGGGGCAGGGGTCGAGATCACGGTCACACCCGGCGTCCGTCGACCCCGCGCCGTGGTCGGGCAGGGCTGGTCAGGGGCGGGTGTGCGACATGCTCGCGCCCCTCACCTGGAGGCGTCGAGCATCACGAGGCGGCACCTGGTGGTGCCGTCGCGGAGAGACGGGTCAGGTGACGGCCGGCGGGCCGCGGTCGGGTTGGGTCGACCAGGCGAGGCCCGAGTCGTGGGGGACGAGACGGGCCGCCCGTGCCACGACGGTGCGGAGCTGCACGGGTTCGGCGACGAGCACGAGAGCGAACCGCAGGGCGCAGACGACTGCCGAGATGCCTTCGCGGGCGAGGTCGGTCAGAGCCCGAACGGTCCGAGCCCCGAACCAGATGCCGACCACCGTCGCGGCGGCGGCGACGCCATGGGCGAGCCACATCGACGGGCCGGCATGCGGTCCGGACATCCCCGCCATTCCGGCAGCGTCACCACCGCTCAGGACCAGGGCGTCGTGACCGTGGTGCCCGCCACCGGTCGCCGTCACGGCGGTGGTGCTCGCACCGAGGGAGAAGAGGACGTGGAACGCGAGTTGAGCGAACACGACCGCGACCGACAGACGGGCGGCCGAGAGCTTCTCGCCCGTCACCGCGACAGCCAGGGGGAGGGCGAAGGCCAGGGCGAGCACGATGCCGAGAACACCCGGTGCGGAGCCCCCGCCGGCGACGTGTGAGAACGCGGCGACGGTGAGCGCGAGAACGGTCGTCAGCGAACCACGGAGAAGACGTGACCACCTCGACCCCACGACGTCCTCCTCACCTGCTGCCGAACGCACCCAGCTTACGGGGGAGCCTCCGGCGCGGAGCTCGCCGTCGAGAAGAGCGGGCATCCGGCGGTTCAGGTGCCGGATGCCCGCTCAGGTCTGCTCGACCACCAGGCGATGCGACGGTGGCCGCGACCACGAGGAAAGGCGGAACCGGCCCCGGGGAGCGCACCACAGTGCGACGTGCCATCAGCGGGGTCTCGGCCGACGTCCCGATCGTAGCGGGAACGGACCCCCTCGTCGAGGGTGCGTTCGGAGGGCTCGGAGGGCTCGGAGGGATCGCGCGACAGGGGACGGCGGGGTTCCCACCCGTGGTGTCGACGTGCCATGCTCAGGGCCCGTCGGCTTTCGCCAAGACCTCGCGACCCCGCCATCGACAGCGCGAGAGAGGGCCCGCATGCACACCTCCAACGCATTCCCGTCGGACCATGGTTGATCTGTCCCGCACCGATGCCGGCCTGATCGCGCTCTCCCGGGCGGCCGGCGACGAGCCCACCGACAGGACCTCCGACCTGACCTCGCCCTTCGTCGCCGCCTTCGGGGTGAGCGGTGCCGCGGTGTCCTCCCTCGGCGACCCCCTGGGCGTCGAGACCCTGTCCGCCTCCGACGCTCGCTCCGCCCGGTGGGAGGAGATCCAACTCGACCTCGGTGAAGGACCCGCGTGGCAGGCCGCGGCCTCCCACCGCGCGGTCATGGAGCCCGATCTGCGCTCGGCCACCGGTGAGGCCTGGCCGTTCGCGCTGTCCGCGCTCATCGCCGAGGGGCTCGCCGCGGTGTACTCGTTCCCGCTCTCGGTCGGCACCATCCCCATCGGCGTGCTCGATCTCTACGACGACACGACCCACTCCTTCGACCTCACCCGGACGCTCGACGTCCAGCGGATGGCCGCGATGGTGGGCAGGACGCTGCTCGTCCGGGGGATCGAGCAGGCCGCCGCCCAGGGCGACGACGCCGCGGCTCCCGCGACGTTCAGCCGTCGCGAGATCCACCAGGCCACCGGCATGGTGATCGCCCAGGCGTCGGTCTCGGCGGCGGACGCCCTCCTGCTGCTGCGCAGTCACGCCTACAGCACCGGCACGACGGTCGACGAAGCCGCCCAGCGGGTCCTCGACCGCACCCTGACCTTCACCCAGCCCACGACACCCTGAGGGGGCCCCGTCCCATGAGCGCTGCACGACAGATCCACCGAGAACAGCAACTCGTCGACGCGTTCGTCGCGGTCGCCGGCAGTCTCGTCCGCGACTACGACCTCATCGGCTTGCTGCAGTCGCTCGTCGACCGGTCCATCGGGCTGTTCGACGCCTCGGCCGCGGGCATCGTCCTCGGCAGCGCCTCCGACGGTTACGACGTCGTCGCGTCCACGAGCGAGCGCAGTCAGTTCGTCGGACTGATGCAGCTCCGCGCCGACGAGGGCCCCTGCGTCGAGGCCATCACCACCGGTCGAGTCGTGTCGGTCGAGTCGCCGGACGAGATCCGGTCGAGGTGGCCGCTGTTCGCCTCGGCGTCCGAGGGGCTCGGCTTCGTCGCCGTCCACGCGATCCCCCTCCGGCTGCGGGACGAGACGATCGGTTCGTTGAACCTCTTCCGAGACCAGGAGGGTGAGATGAACGCCGCCGACGCCGTCGCCGCGCAGGCGCTGGCGGACGTGGCGACCATCAGCATCCTCCAGGAACGGGTTGTCTCCGACCTGTCGGTGACCAAGCAGCAGCTGCAGAAGGCCCTCGACAGTCGCGTCCTCATCGAACAGGCGAAGGGCGTCGTCGCCCACACGCACGACCTCGACATGGAGGCTGCGTACCGGCTCATCAGGCACCAGGCCCGCACGACCCAGACCAAGATCGCCGAGCTGGCCCGGGCCATCGTCGAGGACGGTGTCATCGTCGAGTTCACCGAACCGCCGGAAGCTGGCAATGCACCCGCCCGGGTGAACACGGAGGGCCCCGGGGCCTAGCCTCGGAAGTCAGCGCCCCGAGACCCAGGCCGCGACCTGACGGCCCGTTCCGCACCCGCGGACGCCGTCGCAGCCCACGTCCGAGCGAGCGCTCCCTCCGCCCTCCCTCGATCGACGTCGGTTGCCCACGCGAGCCGAAGGCGGGCACCATGACGAGCACCACGAGTACCACGATCCTCTCGACGACCGGACCGGACGCGGCGGACGGCCACGCGCCTCCCGGGTTTCGCCCCACCGTCGCCGGCTCGCCGTCGACACCGACGAGCACGTATTCGACCCTCTTGACCCAGGTGCGCGACGCCGGCCTGATGCGTCGACGGACGGGCTTCTACGTGACCGCGTTCGTGCTCGTCACCGCCTGCCTGGCAGGTGTCGTGACCGGGTCGGCCCTGCTCGGTGACAGCTGGTTCCAGCTGCTGATCGCCGCAGCTCTCGGCGTCGTCTTCACCCAGTACGCGTTCCTCGCCCACGAGACGGCGCACAAGCAGGTGTTCGAGTCCGGCCGCGCCAGCGAGCGGGTCGGTCGCGTGCTCGCGGCGGGCGTCGTCGGCATGTCGTACGCCTGGTGGATGAGCAAGCACACGCGCCATCACGGCAACCCGAACACGGTGGGCAAGGACCCTGACATCGCCCCGGACGTGATCGTCTTCCGCGAGGAGGACGCCGTCGGCAAGACCGGCGTCGCCCGCTGGTTCGCGCACCGCCAGGGGTACGCGTTCTTCCCGATCCTCCTGCTGGAAGGCATCAACCTGCACGTCACGTCGTACAAGACCCTCGTCGGTCGGGGACGCGTCGACAAACGGTGGCACGAGATCGGCCTGATCACCGCACGCTTCGGCGTCTACCTCGGGCTGCTGTTCTGGCTGCTCGACCCCGGCATGGCCTTCGCGTTCGTCGGTGTGCAGCTCGGCGTGTTCGGCCTGTACATGGGCGCGTCGTTCGCCCCGAACCACAAGGGCATGGCCATGATCCCCGAGGGCACGCGGGTGGACTTCCTCTCGAAGCAGGTCCTCACCTCGCGGAACGTCGGGGGCAGCGCCCTGATGAACGTCGCCCTGGGCGGGCTGAACTTCCAGGTCGAGCACCATCTCTTCCCGAGCATGGCGAGGCCGCACCTGCGTCAGGCCAGCGTGCTCGTCAAGCGGCACTGCGCAGAGCACGGCATCCCGTACACCGAGACGACGCTCTGGCAGTCCTACGGCATCGTCATCCGGTATCTCAACCGCGTGGGACTCGCCGCAGGGGGCGACGTGTTCGACTGCCCGGCGGCCACGCAGCTACGACCTCGATGAGCCCTTCCTCGGCGCGTCCGAGTGGCATCTCGCGGTCGTGTCGAGCGTCGTGACGGTCGCGGGACGGTTGACGGTGTCGCCGTTCCAGGAGAGATCCGAGTCCTCGTCGACCGGGTACGCCTCGAAGCGGCCGTCGGTGAGGATCGAGTCGACGAGCGCTCGGGAGCCGGCCACGATCGTCGAGTCCCAGTCGATCTCGCTGGCGAGCACCCAGGCGTGGTCCTCGGGCCAGAGCACCTGCGGAGGCTCGTCCGTCCGGAAGCCGATGCTCGGACCCCAGCCGGGCTCCGCGAGCTCCGCCGTGTCGGTCTGGACGAGGACGTAGTCGTACCGATCGATGGTCACCGATCGGCCGACGAGGCCCTGGCCGGTGCCGCCGACCCAGTAGGCCGCCAGGGCGTCGCCGGGTGTCGTGGTCCCGGCCCCCAGCAGTGGTGCGAGAGCGGCGAGGACCTGCGGATCGAGCGACCCGACGTCGCTGGTCCCGCCGCGTGGCTCGTCGAGGTCGAGCAGCCGCTCCCACTGGACGAGGGGATGCATCACCTTGCCGGCCGAGGCGGCGACGTCGGCCCACCGGCGGTGTTGCCAGGCGCCGTCGCCCGTGGGCCGGGGATGGAGGATGCGCGCGTAGGCCTCGAAACCGTAGCCCGCGACGGAGCCGACCCTCGCCCAGCCTCCGAGCCGGTACATCCGGGGCCCGAGCCAGGCGGCCCGCCCGACGTCGTCGATGATCTGCATGGTCGTGACCCTGCCATGCCGGCGGGACCCTGCCAAGGGAGGGGACGGGACGGACGTGCGTCGAGCGGACCTCATGGCGCTGCGGCAGGAGCACATCGATCGCCTGCGGCACGACCCGGCCCGGCGGACCGCCTTGACCTCGGCCGTCGGGCGAGAGAGTGTGGAGCCATGGACACCGACGACGGCCGTAGCGTCAACCGATCCGTCTCGATCTTCCTGCTGGTCGCCGCGTCACTGGTGGCCGTCGCCGCCGTGGTCCTGCTCGTGCTCGACAGCTCCCGGACGGCCATGTACTTCACGCTCGCCGGCGCACTCGTCACGATCCATCTCAACGTGAAGAACATCAGGCGCGGCCGCGCCGCCCGGTAGACGATCGATCATCGGGTCACGTCGTCGAAGGCTGTCGACCCGTCTCGGCGCCGCGGTCGAGACCGCCCGGCGTCATGCGGCGGGCTGACACCGGGGGCACCACCAGGCCCGACGCGTGCGGCCGTCCGGCGTGGGCGGGTCGTCGCGCGCCTCGATGCGGGTGCCGCAGCGCAGGCACGGCCGACCGGCCCGCCCGACCACCCAGTGCGTCTCGCCCCGTCGGGTCCGGCCCGTCGTGACCTGGTACGCGCCCGGCGTCGTGGCCGAGAAGCGCAGGGCGCGCGCCGCGACGTCGACGAGCTTCACCAGGTCGACCCGGCCGACCGGCGTGGCCGGGTGAACCCCGCGAAGGTAGCCCACCTCGTTGGCCCAGAGGTTGCCGAGGCCGGCCATCGGACGTTGGTCGAGCAGGGCGGCGCGGACCGTGACGTCCGGCCGTGCGGCCAGGCGACGTCGCGCCTCCTCGGGGTCCCAGTCGGGGCGCAGCGGGTCGGGGCCCAGGTGGCCGATCAGGACGTGCTCGTCCCGGGTCGGCACCAGGTCGACGACAGGCAGGTCGACGCCCCACAGGGTATGGCCGTCGTCGAGCCGGGCCCGCACGCGGACCTGCCGCTGCAGCCGTGACGGCAGGACACGGCCGGGTCGGGTGAGGGTCCACGACCCCTGCATGCGCAGGTGCGTGTGCAGGGTGGTGGCGTCGTCGAAGCGGGTCAGCAGGTGCTTGCCGTGGGTGTCGACCTCGACGATGCGCCGACCGGCCAGCGACTCGCCCGCCCGGCCGCCCGACCGCAGCTCGCCGTCGACGACGACGCGGTCGACGAGCGAGGGACGGAGGCGCGCCGCCAGCAGGTGGACGCTGTCACCCTCGGGCATGCCGCGATGCTACGCGGCGTGCCCCGGGGCGACCGCCGCGACGAACTCGATCTCGACCCGGGCGCCCTTGGGCAGGGCGGCCACCTGGTACGCGGCGCGGGCCGGCAGCACCCCGCCCCGGAACACCTCGGCGTAGGCCTCGTTGACCACGGCGAAGTCGGCGATGTCCGCCAGCAGCACCGTCGTCTTGACGACCAGGTCGATGCCCGAACCCGCGGCCTCGAGCACGGCGGCACCGTTGCGCAGCGACTGGACCGCCTCGTCGCGGACGTCCGGCCCGGCGAACTCGCCCGTGGCCGGATCGATCGGCAGCTGGCCCGACACGAAGACGAGATCGCCGACGCGGACGGCCTGCGAGTACGGACCGATCGCGGCGGGTGCCGCATCGGTGCGCACGGCGTGGATGGGGTTCGTGTCGGGGGTCATCGTCGTCCTCCCAGGACGGTCAGGGCCGCGTCGATCGCGGCCGGTGTGGTCGTGGCGTGCACGCTGAGGCGCACGCGGTCGTCGCCGTGGACGGTCGCCGTGACGCCGGCGGCCTCGAGTCGGGCGCCGACGGTCGCGGCCTCGCCCGTGGGCACGCCCGCCACGACGAGGCCCGCCCGTCGAGTCCGTTCGACGGGCGAGAGCACGGGCACCCCGGCGGTGTCGAGCCTGCCGATCAGGTCGCCTGCCGTGTCGGCCACGCGGGACGCGACGACGTCGACGCCGACCGACTCGAGCTGCTCGAGCGCCGTGCCCAGGGCCCCCGACGCGAACGGCGACCCGTTGGTCACCGACAGGCGCTGCGCCCCGGGCAGCGGGGTGTGGGGCACGCCGTCGTAGCGTGAGGCGCCCTCGACGCCCGTCCAGCCCCCGAGGACCGGACGGAGGCGCGCGAGGGCCCGCGAGGACAGCGCCACGAACCCCGTTCCCCACCCCGCCCGCAGCCACTTCTGACCGCCGACGACGAGGGCGTCGGCCAGCGTCCAGTCGGCGTCGAGGACGCCGAAGCCCTGGATGCCGTCGACGACGAGCAGACGGTCGCCCACGGCCTCCCTCAGCCCGGCGAGGTCGGCGACGGCCCCGGTGCGGAAGTCGACCGCGCTCACGGCGACCGCCACGGTGTCGGGCCCGACCGCCTCGGCCACGCGCTCAGGCGTGACAGGAGCGAGCGGCTGCCCCGGGACGGCGGGCAGCGGACGCACGGTCGTGAGGCCGGCCTCTTCGGACCGCCACCACGCGTAGAGGTTCGACGGGAACTCGGCGCCGCTGACGACGACCTCGCCCCGAGGCAGGCCGAAGGCGATCTGCATCAACCCGAGTGACGTGCTGCCGGTGAGGGCCACACCGTCACGGTCGAACCCGGTGAGGCGCGACACGGCGGCGAGGGCACGTTCGTCCTCGGCGTGCAGGCCGGACGAGGGGACGCCGGCGCTCGCCGCGGCGGCGAGGCGGCCGATCGTCTCGACGACGTCCCGTGACGGCGGCCCGTAACTGCCGAAGTTGAGGTAGCCGACCGGTTCGGCGAACGACGCGAGGTAGACGTCGAGCGCCGAGCCGGCAGCCGTGCCGGCACCCGAGCCCGACGTCGGACCCGACGTCACGCCAGCACCCGCTGCAAGAACTGCTTCGTGCGTGCCTCGCGTGGGGCGCCGAGCACCTGCTCGACCGGCCCCTGCTCGACGATGCCACCGTCGGCCATGAAGACGACCCGGTCCGCGACCTCGCGGGCGAACTGGATCTCGTGCGTCACGACGAGCATGGTCATGCCGTCGCGGGCCAGGTCGCCCATCACCTTGAGCACCTCGCCCACGAGCTCGGGGTCGAGGGCCGAGGTCGGCTCGTCGAAGAGCAGGAAGAGCGGCTTCATCGCGACGGCGCGCGCGATCGCCACGCGCTGCCGCTGCCCGCCCGAGAGCTGGCCGGGGTAGGCGTCGACCTTGTCGCCGAGGCCCACCCGCTCGAGGATCTCGACGGCCTCGCGCCGCGCCTCCTTCGCCGATCGGCGCTGGACGCGGACGGGGCCCTCGAGCACGTTGCCCAGCACGGTCAGGTGCGGGAACAGGTTGAAGTGCTGGAACACCATGGCCGTGCGCGCCCGCTGCGCCGAGAGCCGGCGCTCGCTCAGCTCGTGCAGCACGCCGTCACGGAGCTCGAAGCCCATGGGCTGGCCGCCGACCCAGACCTCGCCGGCGTCGGGCTCCTCGAGCCGGTTCAGGGTGCGGAGGAACGTCGACTTGCCGGCTCCGGACGGGCCGATGATGCAGACCACCTCGCCGCTGCGCACGGTCATCGAGACGTCGCGCAGCACCTCGTGGCTGCCGTACGACTTGCCGATGCCGGTGGCCTCGAGGACGGGAGTGGCCTCGGCGGCGGGCACCGCGCCTCCTGCGGTCGTCGTGTTCGTCGTGGTCACGGGGTGCTCCTCACGAGGGGTGCGCGGCCGAGGTCGGCGGCGACTTTGCGGCGGAGGGCGCGAGCGTTCGGCGGGCCGCCGGGGCGGCGGTCCTGCCGGTCGAAGCTGCGCTCGAGGTAGAACTGGCCGACGCTCGCGACGCTGACGATGACCATGTACCAGACGGCCGCGGCGATCAGGGTCTCCATCACCTGCAGGTTGAACGACGCGATGTTGTTCGCCGCCTTGATCAGCTCGAGGTAGCCGATGACGGACGCCATCGCCGTGCCCTTGAGCATGTTGATGAAGTCGTTGCCGGTCGGGGGGATGATGATGCGCATCGCCTGCGGCAGCACGATGCGGGCCATGCGCTGCATCGGGGTCTGGCCGATCGACTGCGCGGCCTCGATCTGGCCGCGGTCGACGCTCTTGAGCCCGGCCCGCACGATCTCGGCCATGTAGGCGCTCTCGTTGAGCGCCAGACCGAGGAACGCCGCGACGAACGTCGTCATCACGGCGTTCGTGCTGACGTCGACGAACACCACGTCGGTGAACGGCACCCCGACCTGCAGCCGCGGGAAGATCAGCGCCAGGTTGTACCAGAGCAGGATCTGCAGCAGCACGGGCAGGCCACGGAACAGCCAGGTGTAGCCGGCCGCGAACGCCTGCGCCACGGGGTTCTTCGAGATGCGCATCAGGGCGATGGCCACGCCGATGATCACCGCGCTCACCTGCGCGACCACGGCGAGCACGATCGTGCCGACGAGGCCCTGCAGGATGATCGGCGACACCAGGTAGTAGGGGATGTCACGGTACGAGATGTCGCCCTGCGACGCCCCGTAGACGAGGGCGACGAGCAGCACCACGATGACGACGGCGCTGACCCAGCGGCCCCAGTGCTTCAGGCGGACCTGGGGCAGCAGCTCGCGGCCGCCGGCGGGCCCGCCGTCGCGTCCGCCCGAGGAGGCGCGGGTCGTGTCGCCCGGGTCGGTGCCCGTCGGTCGTGCGGTCGCCACCTACTTGCCGCCGTTGACGGTGGCCTCGGTGACGCTGCCCGAGGTGATGCCCCAGGCGTCGAGCACCTCGCCGTAGGTGCCGTCGTCGATCAGCGAGTCGAGCGCGGCGGCGATGGCGTCGCGCAGCGCTGCGTCGTCCTTGTTGACGCCGATGCCGTAGGGGGCGCCGTCGATGACGTCGCCGGGGACGACCTCGAAGGCCTGGCCGTCCTGGGCGGTCTTCGAGATGTAGACCGCGCTGGGCAGGTCGTTCACGATGGCGTCGATGCGGCCGGTGCGCAGCTGCGTCTGGTTCTGGCTGTCGCTGTCGGTGACCGTGATGTCGAGGGCTTCCTCGCCGTCGGACTCGCACTGCGTGCTGGTGGCCTCGGCGAACTCCTGCTGGCTGGTGCCGGTCACCACGGCGATCGACTTGCCGCAGAGCGTGTCGGGGCCGGTGATGTCGTCGGGGTTGCCCTTCTGCACCATCAGGGTGATGCCCGAGGTCAGGTAGTCGACGAAGTCGATCGCCTGCTGGCGCTCGGCCGTGTCGTTCATCGCGGCGATCGTGACGTCGACGCGGCCGGACTGCAGGCTGGTGATGAGCGAGCCGAAGTCCTGGTTCTGGTACTCGACGTCGAGGCCGAGCTTCTTGCCGACCGCGGTGATGAGGTCGTGGTCCGAGCCGATGACGGTCGAGCCGTCGGCCGCGTAGAAGTTGTTGGGCGCCGACTGCACGTTCGAGCCGACGACGAGCGTGCCCTTGTCCTTGATGTCGGCGGGCACCTGGGCGGCGAGGGCGTCGTCGACCTGGACGGCGTCGAGCAGCGCGCTCGTGTCGGGGATCGTCGAGGACGACGACGAGGCGTCGCCGGACGCGTCACCGGGCTGCGGGGCGCTCGGGCCACCGCACGCGGTCAGGCCCAGGGCCAGGACGGCGCCCGTGGCGACGGTGCCCCAGAGGGCGGAGCGGGAGCGGGTTCGGGTCATGGTCGAGCCTTTCGTGAGCGTCGTCGGTCATCGCAAGCTAGCCGAATGATCGGCAGGGTGAGAAGAAATTATCACAGTGCGACGATTTCGTTACACGCCGGTAACCTGGGGCCATGACGAGAGCCAGCAGCGCCACCGTGGTCGACGCCGGTCGCGTCCTGCGCGCCGAGTTCGAGCCGTACCTGCCGCTGATGGACTTCTTCGCCGAGCTGCTCGGCCCGCGGACCGAGGTCGTGCTGCACGACACGAGCGACCTGAGCCGGTCGATCGTGGCCCTGACGAACGGGCACGTGAGCGGCCGCAGCGTCGGCGGGCCCGCGACCGACCTCGTGCTGAAGGTGTTGCAGAACCACGAGCACGACGATCGCGACTACCTGGCGAACTACCTGGCCGAGTCGCGCACGGGCGGCACGTTCCGCTCGTCGACCTTCTTCATCCGCGACGCCGGCGGCGACGTCGTGGGCATGCTCTGCCTCAACATCGACGACGAGCCGTTGGCCCGGGCCCGCGACCTGCTCGCGGCCATCACGGCGACGACCGGGCTGGTCAAGGGGGCGACGCCGGGCCCCGAGGCGGCGTCGGGCTCTGCGTCGGCGTCGTCGGCGTCGTCGGGGCCGGTCGCCGAGCGACTGAGCATGCACGTCGACGAACTCGCCCTCGACGGCGTCGCCCGCATCGTCGCGGCCCAGGGCGTCGAGCCGCACCGCATGACACCCGACGAGAAGGTCGCCGCCGTGCGCGAGATCGAACGGGCCGGCGTGTTCCTGCTCAAAGGCGCGGTGGCCCAGGTGGCCGAGGCGCTGCACGTGTCCGAGCCGACCGTGTACCGGTACGTGCGACAGGTGCGGCAGGGCGGCTGACGGGCGCTGCGCCGCCCTCGGCGCCGGTCACGCGGGACTCGCACCACCGACCGGACATCGCACCGCCGAAACGGGCGGTGCGATGCTCGGTTCACGGTGCGACACGGGCGAGGATCGCGCCGTGGGCTCTCGGCCCGGACGGCGGTCCGGTCCGCGTGTGGGTCTCGAGCACGACGAACCCGGAGGCGCGCAGCTCGTCCGCGAGGAGGTCGGGCGCCCAGCGCCATGCCCTCGTGACCGCGTGGTCGAACGCTTCGACGGTCGACCCGGTGAAGAACCCGACGAGCAAGCCGCCGCCCGGCCGGAGGACCCGCGCGAACTCGTCCAGGGGGCGACGGACGGTGCTCGGATCGTGGTGGATCAGTGAGTACCAGGCCAGGACGGCGGCGAACTCGTCGTCCTCGTAGGGCAGGGCGTCGACGTCGCCCAGGTCGAACGGCACGTCCGGGTGGATGCGGCGGGCGTGCTCGACGAATCCCGAGACCTGGTCGATGCCGGCCGCCTCGACGCCCCGGGCGACGAGGTGCCCAGCCCAGTGGCCCGGCCCGCAGCCGGCGTCGAGCACGGGGCCGCCGGTCGATTCCGCCCACGACGTGACCAGGTGCTCGTCGGCCGGGTGCACCGACGACATCGAGCCGAGGTGCCGGACGTACTCGTCGGCCCGTTCGGCGTAGCTCGCCGCGACGTCCGATCCCATGCCCCGCAGCCTAGGAGTCGCACCACCATTGCGTCGTCGAACCACCGGGTGCGATGGTTCGACGACACGACGGTGGTGCGACCTCGACCTCGACCTCGACCTCGAGGAGGCCCGGCGCGGGTCAGGACGCGGATTCGCGGGCGGCGGCGTCGAGCGCCGCGGCGATGCTGTCGAGCTGGGGGAGGGCCTCGGCGATGGTCTCGTCCGTCCCCGTGGTCGAGAGGACGTACTGGTACGCCTCGCGCAGCGTGGTCGTGGTGCCCTCGCCTCGGGCGGTCAGGTGCAGGAACAGGCTGCGGCGGTCGCCCGGGTGCCGGCTCCGCGTGACGTGCCCCGACTTCTCGAGCCGGTCGACCACGGCCGTCGTCGCCCCCGTGCTGAGCAGCAGCTCTTGCGCGAGTGTGCCCGGGGTGAGTCCCGGGGCGTCGGCGACGGTGAGCAGGGCGGCCAACTCGGTGTGGCCCATGCCGATGACCTTGGCGGCGTGCAGCCGATAGCGGCGGTGCGCCTCGTCCAGGGTCTGCAGGGTCGCGGCGAGACGCCGGACGGACTCCGGGTGGTTCTCCGGAGTTGCGGGAAGGTCGGGGCTCACGATTGCAGGGTACCGAGCATCGTCCCCGGTGTCGGCGAGACAGCGCAGAACGGATGACCCAGTTCGGGGTGCGGCCACCCGCTCAGGCGACCTGGTGCACCACGTAGCTCGCGACGAAACCGAGCACCGTCACCAGTCCCGTCAGCGTCTGAGTCTTGCGGAACGCCTCGGGGATCATCGTGTCGCAGATCATCGCGAGGATCGCCCCCGCGGCGAAGGCCATGACGAACGACTGCCCGGCCTCGGGCACCCCGCCCAGCAGGGCGTACCCGCCGAGGGCGGACAGGGCGCACACCACGGCGATGCCCGACCAGAGGCCGAAGACGTACCGAGCGGACCGGCCCGACGACTTGAGGTCGGCCGTGCTCGACATGCCCTCGGGGAAGTTCGAGATCACCACGGCGACCAGCACGGCGATGCTGAGGGATCCGCCGCCCGTGAGGCTGACGCCCTGCACAGCGGTCTCGGGGACACCGTCGAGCAGGGCGCCGAGAGCGATGCCCAGGCCGGTGCCCGAGCCGGCCGACCCGCGACGGTGGGGCTTGCGCCGGAACCCCCCGTGCTCGAGCAGCTGGTCCAGGACGACGTACACGATCGCGCCGGCCAGGAAGCCGCCGAGGGTCGGCACGAGACCACCGCTGCTCGTGGCCTCGTCGACGAGGTCGAACGACAGCGCCGAGATCAGGACGCCGGCGCCGAACGCCATGACGAGGGCGACGGCCTCGCGGGGCACCCTGACGAACCACGACACCGCCGCCCCGACGACGAGGGAGAGGCCCGAGAGCAGACCGGCGAGCGCGGCGAGGAGGAGCGGTGACGGCACGTGGACAGGTCTAGTCCCTCCCCGCGCAGGAGGCGCGGTGCCGGCGCCGAGGACCGGCACCGCGCCTCCTGCGGTCGCCGCGTCGACGCTCGCCTGGTCGATGACGTCGAGCTGCACGGCGTGGGTGCCCAGGGCCCGGACGACGGGAGGACCGTCGGTACCACCCTCGGGCGACCCGGTCGGGGGAGGACGGACGCATGAGCGAGTTCGCGGACGTGTCGCGGTCGTGGTGGGGTCAGCCCTCGCGGTCGGCGTCGCGGGCCGTGCGCGCTCGGGCCTTGATCGCGGTGATGACCTCGGTCTTGGCGTCGGCGTAGTCGTTCATGTCGTCCCAGTCGCGGCCGAGCAGCTCGCGCTTGACGCTCGCGTAGAGCTCGCGATCGGCGGGGTCGGCGCGCAGGTGGTCGCGCAGCAGCAGGTACTCGTCGACGGCGTCGGCGCCCTGCTCGTAGACGTGCACGTGGACGCTGCGCTCGGGCGTCCGTACGAGTCGGTGCCCGGGTTCGCGCACCCGCAGCTCGTAGCCCGTGGCGAGCAGCGGGTCGAGGTAGTCCTCTTCGGCGGTGACGTCGGGCACCGCGACCACGATGTCGACGATCGGCTTCGCCGCCAGGCCGGGCACCGACGTCGAGCCGATGTGCTCGACGTCGACCGCGATGCCCGAGGGCGCGAGGGCCTCGACGATGCGGCGGCGGTGCTCGGCGAACTCCGTCGGCCAGCGCTCGTCGTAGTCGTGCAGGGTGACCCGGACCGCCTCGGCACCGCCGACGATCTCGGTGGTCGTGACGTCGGGTCGGCGGGGCGTTCGGTCGGCGGACATCAGGAGATCCTGCCAGACGTCGTCACCCCGTCGCGTCCGTGGCCGGGTGCCGGCCTCGCGACGGCGACAGCGGGTGCCGCTCACCTAGGGTCGAGATGCACGACCCCGACGAGAGGACGACGATGGAGTTCCGTTTCGACGCCGACCTCTGGCGGTGGGAGAGCCGGCGCGCCTTCTACACGTTCGTCAGCCTGCCGCCCGACGTCGAGGACCACATGCTGGCGATGGCCGGCGACCTGCTGCGCGGCTGGGGTTCGGTCCGGGTGGAGGCGCGGGTCGGGTCGTCGATCTTCGCCACGTCGGTCTTCCCCCTCGGTGAGGACGCCGCCTATGCGCTGCCCGTCAAGCGGGCCGTGCGCGACGCCGAGGGCGTCGGGGTCGGCGACACGGTCGGCGTGACGCTGCGCCTCCTCGACTTCTGAGCCGCCTCGGGGTCGGGCGTCCGCGTCGGAGTCGGCCCGCGCCTCCTGCGGGGTCTCGGCCTGCGGCCCTTGACGGCGCACCCGGGCGGGGCCACTGTGTGGCTGACCACCCGTGGACCGTTCGAAGGAGAAACCGATGTCCATGATCTTCGTCAACCTGCCCGTGACCGACCTCGATCGAGCGAAGTCGTTCTACACGGCCCTCGGGTTCACCGTCAACCCGCTCTTCACCGACGAGAACGCGGCCTGCGTCATCGTCGAAGAGGACCACAGCGCATTCATGATCCTCACCCGCGAGTTCTTCCAGACCTTCACCGACCTGCCGATCGGCGACCCGACCACCACGGCCTCGGTCGCGACCGCGGTCATGCTCGACTCGCGTGACGAGGTCGACACGACGGTCACGGCCGGCCTCGGCGCCGGAGGCACGGAGGCGCGCCCGGCGACCGACTACGGCTTCATGTACCAGCGTCAGCTGACCGACCCCGACGGCAACATCCTCGAGTTCGGCTGGATGGAACCCGCCGCCGCCGAGCAGGGCCCCGAGGCCTACGCCCGGCAGGGTTCCTGACGATCGAGTGGGCAGAAGTCGTCCTTCGAGCGACCGGGAAGGACGATTTCCGACCACTCGACTCGAGACCGTGCGTGGATGCCGAGGATGGCTTCTCAGCGGGCGAGCGTGTCGCGCGGGTACTCGTCGAAGCGCTCGGCGTAGGCCCCGGCGAAGCGACCGAAGTTGCCGAAGCCCCACCGCCGGGCGACGTCGGACACCCGGGTCTCGTTCGGCGACGCCTCGAGCAGTTCGTCCCGGACGCGGTCCAGCCGCACCTGGCGCAGATACGCCGCGGGCGACGTGCCGAGGTGCTCCTTCATCGAGGTCTGCAAGGTGCGCGTGTGCATGCCCGAGGCGGCGGCGATGTCGGCCGGAGTGAGTGGCTCCGCGGCGTGGGCGTGGATGTACTCGACCGCGTGCCGCACGCGCGCGGCCTCGTGCGTGCGCAGGCCGACCGGCACGTCGACGGCCCGCCACGGGAAGAGATCGAGCATGGCTCGGGCGAGGCTGAGCTGGGCCGAGAGCCGGACGAGCGGGGACGCCTGCTCGGCGACGACGGCCGCGGCGCTCGAGCCGACGGCGGCCCGCCAGGCCGCGACGGCCTCGGGCCGCGGAGTCACGGCGTAGTCGAAGACGATGCGTTGCGAGGGCCCACCGTGACGTTCGGCGGCGGTCTGTTCGAGGAACGCGGTGCCGACCTGCACCATGCTGTTCTTGCGCGGGGTCGACTCGAACGAGAAGGCCTCCTCGGCCGGCATCAGGAACGGCGTCGAGCCTTTGCTCGTGAAGGTGTGGCCTCGCTGGTGGAGGGTGGTGCGGCCGCTGCGGTTCCACGCGACGATGTACTGCCCGGGGAACGGGATCTCACCCTGCATCGGGGCGGTGAACGACGAGGTCTGCAGCACGAGACGGTGGTCGCCTGCGAGCACGTACGAGTATTCGAAGGGGCTGTCGGCCGGCTGAGCCCGGAAGCGTCGGCCCCGGTAATGGGTCTCGAGGCGACGTGTCGCCTCGCGCAGGTCGGTGCCGCCGTCCTGGACGCGACGGTAGGTCGACCCGGTGCCGCCCGTGAGGTCGACGGGGTGCGGGGTGACGCCGCCCGTGGGGTCCGGTTCTCCGTCGGGCTCGCTGACGTAGAAACTCGGCATGGTCGTCCTCTCGATCCGTCGTCCTGCTGCACCGCCGCGGTGAAGGGCGGCACACGATGGAGACGATGCCCGAGGGCGAAACGTCACGAAATCGTCGGACTCTCTCGATCTTCGGCGCGGTGGGGCGGGGCGACGGGGCCCGCGATGCCCCCAGTGGGCGGGTCACCGACCCGACCGCGGCGGGCCGGTGGCGACGCCGTGCGAGCCGAGCGCAGCCCTCGCGACGACGGAGGCGCGGTGCCGTCGCACCGCGCCTCCTCGTTCCCGGGTGGTCGCGTCAGTCGGCCGTGGCCACGGCGATCTCGTTCGGCGTCACGTCGAGCTCGCGCGACGACAGCACCTCACCCGTGGTCAGGTCGACGGCGTGCACGCTGTCCGTGGCAGGCTCGGTGACGTAGCCGACGTCGCCCGCGACGACGATCGCCGGGTGGGCGTCCTGCCACTCGGCCGGTCCCTCCCACGCGTCGACGACGGGCCACGAGGCCGTGAGTTCGCCGGTCGCGGGGTCGAGCACGTGCACGGCTCCGTCGGTACCGATCAGGTAGGCGAGGTCGCCCGGGCCGCGGGCCACGCCGCGGAAGGTGTACTCGACGCCCTCGGGCAGGTCGACCACCTCGAGGGTGTCGGCGGCCGTGTCGATCAGGGTGAGGGCGTGCAGCAGGTAGCCCTCGGCGTCGGGGTCGTCCTTGTGGTCTCCGACGACGAGCGGGCTGGTCTCGCTGACCCACGCGTTGCCCATGCGGCCGTAGGGCTGCGAGGGCGAGTCCAGCTTGGTGACCGTGCCGTCGTGGTAGACCAGCGCGCCGTCCTCGCAGCCGAACACGACGGCCTCGTCGGCCGCGGTGCCCTCACCGTGGACACCGGGGCACTGGTCGCTCTGGGCGACGACCACGCCGTCCGCGTCGCGGACCTCGATGCCCGTGCGGCCGTCCGAGTCGCCGACCGTCGTCAGGAAGGTGCCGTCCTCGAGCACGACCGAGACGCCGTGGTGCGCCTCGACGCCCTCGATCGTCTCGACAGTGGGCAGGTCGCCCTCGGCGACGGCGTCGGTCAGGTCGGCGGACTCGAACACGGTGGTGTCGCTCGTGCCGTCGGCGTAGAGGATCGTCTTGCCGCCGTGCCGGACGACGTGGCCCGCGGTGTCGGCGTCGAAGACGAGGTCGGTGAGGGCGGGCTCTGCCGAGCTGCCGGCCGCGGTGTCGAGCACCTGGAAGCCCTCGCTCGTCGTGACCATGACATGCCGGCCGTCGCCGGCCGGGTTGAGGCGGGTGAACTCCTCGGAGGTGAAGTCGCCGACGGTCTCGAGGGTCTCGCCGTCGAGCACGACGACGCGGCCCTCGGACGAGACCGCGAGGCGGGGACCGGACGAGGAGGCGCCGGTCGCGTCGCCACCGTCCGTCGCGTCGGACGCGGTGCCGGGACCGCCGGTCGAGCAGGCGACGAGGGTCGCGGCGACGCCGAGGGCGAGCAGCGTGCTGCCCGTTCGTCGCAGGTGGGGGGTGCGCATGGGTGTTCCTCTTTCTGGTGGGCGGGCGCTCAGGGCGAGAGCCCGGTGGCGATGCGCTGGGTGTTCACGCGCATCATGGTCGGGTAGTCGGGGGCGTCGCCGTCGGCCGCGGTGAGCGACTCGGTGAACAGCTCGACGACGTCGACGTGGACGTCCGCTTCGCTCGCCAGGGCCTGGACGAGCCGATCGGGTGACGACGACTCGGCGAACACGGTCGGGACCCCCGTGGTCTCGACGGCGTCGACCAGGTCGGCGAGGTCCGAGGCCGACGGTGCCGCGAGCGTCGTGCCGCCGGGGATCACGGCCCCGACGACGGCGAAGTCGAACCGGTCGGCGAGGTAGCCGAAGACGTGGTGGTTCGTCACGAGGGCGCGACGCTCGGCCGGGATCGCGGCGAACGCCGCGGTCATCTCGGCGTCGAGACGGTCGAGTCCGGCGCGGTAGTCCGCGGTGCGCGCGTCGAGGGCCGTGGCGTCGACCCCGTCGACCTCGGCGAGCACCGGCTCGAGGGCGTCGACGACGTCGAGCATGCGTCCGGGGTCGGTCCAGAAGTGCGGGTCGGGGGTGCCGGCGGCGTCGCCCTCTCGGTAGTCGAGCACGTCGACGGCGTCACCGGCGACGAACGACGGCACGCCGGCGTCCCCGGCGGCGTCGAGATGCTGCTGCAGCCCCTCCTCGAGGCCGAGGCCGTTCGAGACGACGAGGTCGGCCGCCCGCATCCGTGCCGCCTGCTGCGCCGAGATCTCGAACGAGTGCGGGTCGGCGTCCGGTTTCATCAGCGTGACGACGTCCGCCTGGTCGCCGACGAGCTCGTCGACGACGTCGCCGAGGATGTTCGTCGACACGAAGACGACCGGGTGGTCGTCGCCGGCGGGGGCGCAGCCGGCCAGGACCAGCGTGATGGCGGCGGCGAGGACGGCGACGCGGGCGGCCGCGACGCGGGCGGCGGCGGGTCGGGCCCGGGGGCGGCTCGTGGCCGGCGCGCTCATCGTCCGGTCTCCGCGACGAAGGCCGGCTCGGTCGCCGTCTCGAAGCTGCGGGCGATGCGCGCACCGTCGGCGGGGTCGATCTCGTACAGCCGCTCCTCGACCGGGGCCGAGAGGTAGGCACGCTGCTGGTCGGCGATCAGCGTGGGGGTGCGACCCGCGGCGAGCGAGTCCGCGACGAGCGGCCCGGTCTCGGCGACGACCTGGCCGGTGGCGCCGTCGAGGACGAGCACCCGGCCGTCCTGCGCGAGGGCCAGGAGGCGCTGGTCGGCGTCGTCCACGGCGGTCACCGACACCAGCGGGGTCGGTGCCGGCAGCAGCGTCCAGGCGCGGGCCCGGGTGTCGAGCAGCCAGACGCCCGCCGAGCCGGCGAGCGCGGCCACGGTGGGTCGCCCCTCCCGGTTGTCGAACGCCGTGGCCGGCGGCGTGGTGCCGCCGGACGACAGCGCGACGCCCTCGGGGTAGGGGATGCGTTCGACGACGAGCTCGTCGTCGGCGACGGTCGCGAGCAGGGCGCCGTCCGCGCAGCCGACGACGGCTCCGACGCGGGTCGTGATCGTGCCGGAGGCGTCCGGGCAGGCCTCGCGCAGGCCCGTCTCGTTGCCGTCGGCGGTGTGCCCGACGAGCGTCGTCTCGTCGCCGCGACCCTCGGTCACCAGGGCGTACGACCCCACGGGCACGACCAGGCCGGCGCCGGGTTCGCCGTCGAGGCGGAACCGTTCCCGCAGCTCGCCGCGCGACAGCGCCTCGGTGTCGAGCAGCACGGCGTCGCCCGAGCCCGCGAAGTGCACGCCGGTCGAGCCCGAGGTCGAGAGGTTCGTGGTCGCGACGGTGGCCTTACCGTCGCCCTCGAGGGTGCCGAGGAGGCGCGGGTCGGCCCGGTAGTAGTGGAAGTGGTCCACGTGGTCCCACGTCCAGACCCCGCTGTCGACGACCTCGAGGCCGCGAGGGGTCTCGGCGAACAGATACCGTCCGTCGGTCGCCACGGCGGTCGGAGCCCCGACCGAGCCGAGCTCGACGACGCCCTCGTCGAGCGGGTCGAGGTGGGTGACCGTGCCCGACGGGTCGACGGTGGTGAGGCCGAGGCGGGGCTCGGCGAGTTCTTCGGCGCCGGCGACGGCACCGTGGCCGCCGGTGGCGGTGTCGCTCGCGTCGGCGCCCACGTCGGCGGCGGAGCCGGCGTCCGGGGCGGTGCCGGTCGAGCAGGCGGTGAGTCCGAGGGCGAGCGTGCCGAGCAGGCAGGTCGAGAGGAGGGGGGATCGCATGCGGTCCTTCCGGGTGGCTGTGGGTGGGGGAGTGCGGGCGCGTCAGGAGGCGGAGGTCGCGGCGGAAGCCGTGTTCGCGGGCACGGCGGCGACGGTGTCGATCCGTCGCGTCCGGCGTCGCCGCACGGCGGCGTGACAGGCCCCCGACAGGCCGGCGAACGCGATGGCCGTGGCCGCGATCGAGGCCCCGGCGGCGGTCGCCGCGTGCCACGAGACGAGCAACCCGACGGCGACGGCGAGAACGCCGAACGCGGAGGACAGGAGCATCCGCGAGGGCAGCCGGGTCGTCCAGTGGCCCGCCGCGACGGCCGGTGCGAGCAGCAGCCCGACGACGAGCAGCGAGCCGACGGCCTGGTACGAGGCGACGACGGCGAGGGTGACCAGGCCCACGAGCACGGCCTGCGCCGATCGCGGGCCGAGCCCCAGCACGGCGGCCAGTCGCGGATCCAGGGCGAGGGCGACCAGGGGGCGGTGGAAGGCCGCGGCGAGGGCCACGCCGACGACCGTCGCGCTGGCGAGGAGTCCGAGGTCGGCCGCCGTGATCGCGAGGACGTCGCCGAACAGGATGGACGTGGCATCGGTGGCGAAGCTGCCCGAGTGCGAGATGACGACGACTCCGAGCGCGAGCATCGCGACGAACAGCAGGCCGATGCTCGTGTCGTACGACAGCCGCCCCCGAAGTTGCAGCGCCGCGACGCCCAGGCTCATGACCACGGCGCTGAGCGCGCCCCCGACGAGGACGGGTGCCCCGAGCACGGTGGCCAGGGCGACCCCGGGCAGCATGCCGTGCGCCAGGGCCTCGCCGAGGAAGGCCATGCCACGCACGACGACCCAGGTGCCGACGACACCGCAGAGGATCGCGACGAGGCCGCCGCCGACGAGGGCGCGCTGGACGAAGTCGAGCGCGAACGGCTCGAGGACGGCGGTGGAGAGGAAGGACACGAGACACGACCGTAGCTGAGAATGAGAACGCTTATCAACTAGAGTGGTGCCATGACGACGATCACCGCCGCCGCTCCCTCGTCCCCGGCGCGCCTCCTGGGGGTGGGCGTCTCGTTCGGTGAGCGGGTGGCCCTGACCGACGTCGACCTCGACGTGCCCGCCGGTGCGCTGACGGTGGTCGCCGGGCCGAACGGCGCCGGCAAGTCGACGCTGCTCGAGGTCGTCGCCGGCGTCCGGGTGCCCACGTCGGGCACACGCACGGCGGCCTCGACGATCGCCTTCGTCCCTCAGCGCACGTCGATCCCGGACGGGCTCCCGGTCACCGTGCGCGACGTCGTGACGGTCGGCGCCTGGGGCCGCGTGGGCCGGTGGCGTCCCCTCGACCGTCGGGCCCGCGCGGCCGTCGACGAGGCGCTCGAACGCCTGCACGTCGCCGACCTCGCGCACCGGCCGTTCGCGGCCCTGTCGGGTGGGCAGCGGCAGCGCACGCTCCTGGCCCACGGACTCGCCCGCGGCGCCGACCTGCTGCTGCTCGACGAACCCACGACCGGACTCGACGCGGTGAGCGCCGAGCGCATCCGGGTGACGCTGCTCGACGAGGCGGCCCGGGGCGCGGCCGTCCTCGCCGTCTCGCACGATCCGCTGTTGCTCGAGGCGGCGCACCGCGTCGTCCGGCTCGAGGCCGGTCGCGTCGTCCGAGGCGGAGCTGGCGACGTGGAGGCGCGGTGCGGCACAGTGGCGTCGTGACCGAACACGGCTCCACGCACGACGACGAACCCCGTTTCGAGCGATGAACCCGGGAGCTTCTGGGTGCATCGTTCGAAACGGGGTTCGCGGGGCGTCGTGCCTCAGTCGCGGACGAGCCTGCGGCGTCGGGCGATCAGGGTGCCCGCCCCGGCGAGCACGAGCAGCAGGGCCGCAGCCGCTGCCCACCGGGCGTCCGAACCGGTGAAGGCGAGCTGCCCGTCGACCGCGGCGGGGTCCGAGCCCTGCCCGACCGGCGTCACGCCCGTGCCGGGGGCGGCAGGGGAGCCGGGGCCACCGGGCGTACCGGGCGTACCGGGCGTACCGGGGGTCCCGGGGTCACCCGGAGTACCGGGCGTTCCGGGTCCGGCCGCGACGCCGGGGAAGGTCCCGGCCCTCAGCGAGAACCCATCCGTGTCGTTGTCGTCCGCGTAGAACGTCTGACGGAACCCGTCGACGCTCGTCGCCGCCGGGGCGATCGCGAAGCCCTCGTTGGCCAACCCGCGGTCGGCGTTCGCCGGCGCCTCGAAGACGACGTCCTCGGCGAACGCCCCCGACTCGTCGATCGAGAACAGGGCCGTGCGGCCCGAGCAGGCCTCGTCGCAGACGACCCAGAGCGCGTCGAGGTCGGCGTCGAACTGCAGGTCGGCGACCAGGGCGAACGAGGTCGCGATCGTCGCGACGCGGACGAACGAGCCGTCGTCCATCAGGGCGTAGGCGTAGACGTTCGCGGTGCCCTCGACGCCGACGAAGAACAGTCCGTCGCCGTGGCCGGCGTACGTCGCGGGATCGTAGGAGGCGCCGGTCGCCTCGTCGACGAACCCCGCCTCGGTCAGCCACGCGTCGGGCACCCAGGTGATGCCCTCGAGGCCCGCGTTCGCCCCCAGGCCGGGGAAGTCCGCGGCGAGGTTCCACTCGTCGGTCGCGACGAGCGCCGTGGCCGAGCCGGCCGCCGCGGTGTCGTACAGCAGCACCGAGGGGCGGCTGACCGACCCGGACGCGTTGTTGCGCTCGGTCGACACGTAGACGCCACCGGCCGACGAATCGTCGGCGACCGTGACGCCCTCGGCGTCCACGATGTCGGTCGCGACGCCGCTCGGGTACAGCAGCTTCTTGCCGGCGGCCCAGCCGTCGGTCGTCTGCGGAGCCCAGCCGCCGGCACCGTCCGACACGACGCGGTAGAGCAGGCCGTCGCCGTTCTGCACGGCCCAGAGCGTGCCGGGCGCGGTCGTGCCGGTGGGCTCGTAGTCCAGGCCGCTCAGGTCGCCGGTGAAGGTGGCCTCGTCGTCGAGCGGGACCTCGTCGGGGCCGCCCGGCCAGGCCAGGGGCACCGTGACGCCGGCGAAGGTGTTCGCCGTGCCCTTGGTTGTGGCCGACGTCACGGCGAAGTCACCCGTGCCGTCGGGGCCGCGGCCGTAGGTGGTGGCGGCGTGCGAGGTCCACGAGTACTCGTCGGCGACGGTCGATCCGTCGGCGGCCGTCGTGCCGTCCGGCAGCAGCAGGCGGACCGAGTCGGCACCGCCCAGCCCGAAGTCGAAGCCGGCCGAGGTCGCGGTCTGCTCGTCGAGGACGACGAAGCCCCCGGGTGCCACGACCGTGCCGGCCGGGATCACGTAGCGGTGCGACGGGTCGGAGTCGGTCAGCACGTAGCCGCCGAGGTCGACCGAGGAGGCACCCACGGTGGTGAGCTCGACCCAGTCGCCGGGCGCGCCTCCCTGGCTCTCGACCTCGTTGACCCGCACGGGCGACGAGCAGTCGTTCGCCGCGCCCTTCGTGCTCGCCGTCGTCGTGGTGAGGTCACCGGTGCCGTCGGGGCAGCGGCCGTAGCTGACGGTGCTGTGGACGGTCCACGCGTACGACGCCACGAGCGTGCCCGCCGGGTCGAACAGGCGTGCCGAGTCGGGCTGGCCGAGACCGAAGTCGAAGCCGACCGGGTTCGAGCCCGAGGCCTGGTCGATCACGAAGAACGCGCCGGGCTGCACGACGGAGCCGGAGGGGAGCGTGAGGGGCGTGCGGACGTCGTCCTCGTCACGGAAGGTGTAGCCCGAGATGTCGACGGGCGCGGTGCCGACGTTCGTCAGCTCGACCCAGTCGGTGTCGTCGCCGTTCGACTCGACCTCGTTGATCACGACGTCGGTGGTGGCGGGCTCGGCGGGTGCCGGGTCGGTCGGATCAGGGTCCGTCGGGTCGGTCGGCGCCGGTGTCGTCGCGCACTCGTTGGCGGTGCCTCGCGTAGCCGCGACCGTCGTCGTGAACTCGCCGGTACCGTCGGCGCAGCGGCCGTAGGTCGTCGTCGGGAACTGCGTCCAGGCGTACGAGTCGAGCAGGGTGGCGCCGTCGGCGGCGTAGAGCCGGACGGCGTCGTCGCGTCCGAGCCCGTAGGCGGCGGCCCCCCACGCGGCGTCGTCGTTCACGTCGACGACCAACCGCTCGCCGGCGGCCAGGACGGTGCCCGCGGGCAGCGCCAGGGTGCGCGTGTCGTCGTCGTCGCGCAGGACGAAGCCCGACACGTCGGTCGGGGTGGCGCCGGCGTTGAGCAGCTCGACCCAGTCGTCGGTCGTGTCGATCTCGTTGACGACGACGTCGGCGTCGGCCGCGAGGGCGGGCAGGGCGCTCGTGGCGACGAGCCCGGCGGCGGCGATCGAGCCGGCCAGGGTCAGGGCGCCGAGGCGGAGCAGGGGCGTGCGCATGCGGGGGTCCGTTCGGTCGGGTGTCGACCGAACCATCTCGGACGGAAGCGACGCCCGGGTGAACGCCCCGTGAACGCCGGTGCCCCTGCCCCCGAGTCGGCCCACCCCGACCCGCGCCGCGGCGGCGGGGCAGGACTAGCGTCGCGGGCATGGCATCCGAGGCGACGACCCTGCGGGTGGGCGACCGCGACGTCCGCATCAGCAGTCCCGCGCGCGTGCTCTGGCCCGACCTCGGCGTGACGAAGCTCGACCTGGCCCGGTACCTGGCCGAGGTCGGCACGCCCTTCGTCGCGGCGAACGGCGACCGCCCGATCTCGTTGCAACGCTTCGGCGGTGACGTCGACGGCGAGCAGTACTTCTCGAAGAACCCGCCGCGCGGCACCCCCGACTACGTGCGCGCCGTCGACGTCACCTACCCGAGTGGCCGCGTGCACCCCCAGCTCGTGATCGACGAGCCCGCGGCCGCCGTCTGGGCGGCGCAGATGAACACCCTCGTCTTCCACCCGTGGGCGTCGCGCGCCGGGCAGCCCGACCTGCCCGACCAGCTGCGCATCGACCTCGACCCGCAGCCCGGCACGGGCTTCGCCGACGCCGTCACGGCGGCCCTCGACCTGCGGGCCGTGCTCGGCGAGGCGGGCCTCACGGCGTTCGTCAAGACGAGCGGCAACCGCGGCCTGCACGTCTTCGCGCCGATCGAGCCGACCCACGAGTTCCTCGAGGTGCGGCACGCCGTCATCGCCGCGGCCCGCGAGCTCGAGCGCCGCACCCCCGACCGCGTCACCACCGCCTGGTGGAAGGAAGAACGCGGCGACCGCCTCTTCGTCGACTACAACCAGGCCAATCGCGACCGCACCATGGCGGGGGCCTGGTCTCCTCGGGCGCTGCCCCGCGCCTCCGTCTCGCTGCCGGTCACCTGGGACGACCTGCCCGGCATCGACCCCGCCGAGCACACGGTGCTGACCGTGCCCGGGCGGCTGCAGACGCACGGCGACCCGTGGGCGTCGATGCACGAGTCGCCCGGGCGCATCGACACGCTGCTCGCCTGGTGGGACCGCGACGTCGCCGACGGCCTCGGCGAGCTGCCGTTCCCCCCGGACTTCCCGAAGATGCCGGGCGAGCCGCCCCGCGTGCAGCCCAGCCGCGCGCGCCAGCCCGCCGCCGACTGACCCGCACCGCACCGCCCCGCACTGCACCGCACCGCACCGCACCGCACCGCACCGCACCGCACCGTGTGCCGTGCATGGCACCGCGTCTCGTCGGTGTGCGATGCCCGAAACGCGGTGCCATGCGGCCGAGGAGGCGCGGGTCGCCACCGCGAGCACCTCGCGCACGTCGACACCCGCTCAGGCGAGCCCGCCATCCTTCGAATGCGGCCGTGAGATCGGGCGTCGGCCCGGGGCAGTGTCACGGCTGAGTCACTCGCGGCCGGACGCCGCTCGAGCGCCCGGTAGACCGTCGCCCGCCCCGCGCCGAACGGTTCGACAAGCTCGGCGATCATGCGGTCTCCGGCACTGCGGGGAGCCGACACGTGAACCTCCTGCGCGGGGGAGAGCTCGGGCCTTCGCCCCGTGAGCTTCCCCGCACCTTCGCCGTGGCCGTGCTTTCCCGCGTACACGCTCAGGTCAGGCCGAACTCGAACTCCGCCACCATTCCCAGGGTGCCTAAGAGCAGCCGCCCCACGTGGCGCTCAGGGCGTCCCGCTGCGCGGTGAGGTCCTGGGCGTCGGTTGAGACGCGGGCGTGGCCGAGGAGGGTCCCGGTAGTCGTGCTCTTGGTCTCACAGGGGCCACCTTCACGGAAACCCATTCCGGACCACCTATCCGAGACGGCCTTCATGGCGGGAATCCGGGGGGAGTGGTGCCGACGCCGAATCGCCTGGTGAACGATCGTCAAACGAGACCTCGACGGGTATACGTGGGGGCGCAGGCTGTAGATGCCGTGCGTCGCAGGTCGGTCCGCTAGACCGTCCATGCCGCACCTCCGGTGGTTGTCCGTTCACGCTGGTAAAGAGGATGCCGCCTTGCTGTCGTCACGGCGTGATGACGAGACCGCGCTCCCCCTTGGGGGAGAGCGCGGTCTCGAAGGATGACAGATCTGTCTCTTGGGGCTAGCAGTTCGCTACTTCATTGGTCGGTGAGGTCTGGGTTCTTTCGCGCGGCTAGTGCGACCCATGTCGATGAGTTGCATGGCGGCGATCGCGACCACGGCGATGAGGGATCCAAGCCACCATGGCCAGTTGAAAATGAGACCGAGGACGATCACGGCGAGGGCGGGAATCCACCAGAACTTTGCTAGCACCTTGCAGCTGCCACCTTCTTGAACGGACCCTGGGGAAGAACCTTGGCTTCGTAGCAGGCGGAACTGGTGACGCCGGAACGGTTCAGGTTCACGATTGTCCGCAAGATGCTCTTGGCGGTGCGGAGTCCCACGGCGCCGCAGATGAGGGCAAGGGCTTTACCTGCAACTCCGGTGAGCTTGGAGAGGGTGCACCCAGCAATCGCGCCGACACCGCCCACGGCGATGACAGCCGCCGCGATCGCCTTCATCTCCGCTCCGCTCATGCTCACGTAGAGCCCGGCTCCGTTGTAACCGGAGAGGCGGGGGATCAGTTTTGGGTCCGCCACGACGGGGAAGGTGGCATCTGTGGTGTCCACGGTCTGGGTGATGGTGTTGCCCTCGATCGAGTACGACGTCGGCAGGGACTCGCCTCGGGCGTCAACAGCCCAGGGCTGTTCGAACTCAGCCAGCGTCAGGACCAGCCCCTCAGATTCGACCGCCACAGTCACACGGTCTCCTTCGTCCCGGAGGACAGCTCCGTCGGGTACGTCGACAGCGAAGTCAGCTGCCGTCTCACCCTGGTCAAGAACGGTCAGGACCTGCACTCCGTCGTCCCGCAGCTTCACTGCTGAGGACTCCGCGTCGGCCGGCGTGATGGTCACAGCGCCCAGAGAAGTTCGGGCAAGACCCGCACCATCCACTTCCTGCGTCCCCGCAAGAGGCTGCGCGGAGTCGTCCGCGCTTTGCCCGACGCTGACCAGCGCCCTGTCGATGACGGCGTCGGGGGCGTTGAACTCGGCTGCGCTTGCCGTCGTTCCCCCGGTGACGATGAGTGCTCCCGCAACGGCGAGTGCTCCCAGCAGCGAATACGACTTCTTCATGAATCGTCCTTTGCTAAGCCCAGGTGGGCGAGAAGTCCCCAGTGGCCTCCTCGTGGCGATCATGGCATATTCAACATACCGACTGGTGGAATGTCCGTTGAAATTCTAGAGAGACATTGTGGGGGCGTGCCGAAGGCGGGCTGCATCGCAGGAGTCAACCAAGCCGACAGCAGTCCCTCCTGCGCACGAGCGCTTCGTCCTGGGCCCGATTGTGCTCGCGGACCCTCCGGGCGATGACGCGCGCCAGCCCGCCGCCGACTGAGCCACACCGCCCCCGCACCGCACCGCACCGCACCGCACCGTGTGCCGTGCATGGCACCGCGTCTCGTCGGTGTGCGATGCCCGAAACGCGGTGCCATGCGGCCGAGGAGGCGCGGGTCGCCACCGCGAGCACCTCGCGCACGTCGACACCCGCCTACGCGAGCACCTCGCCCAGGTCGTACGCCGCCGGGACCTCGAGCTGGTCGAAGCCGCACGAGCGCGCCTCACGGTCGTCGCGCCACCGTTCGACCTGCACCGTGTGGCGGAACCGGGAGCCCTCCATCTGGTCGTACCGCACCTCGACCACGCGCTCGGGACGCAGCGGGACGAACGACACGTCCTTGCCCGACGAGAAGCGGCTGCGCTCGGTCTCGGCGTGCCGCACCTCGCCGTCGTCGTCGCGGTCGACGAACGGGGCCAACTCGTCGACGAGCGCGAGGCGACGGGCGTCCGAGAAGGCGGACGCGCCTCCGACGTTGCGCAGCTCGCCCTCGGCGTCGTACAGCCCGAGCAGCAGCGACCCCACGCCCGAGCCGCTCTTGTGCACGCGGTAGCCCAGCACCACCACGTCCGCGGTGCGGTGGTGCTTGACCTTGAGCATCGTCCGCTTGCCCGGAGCGTAGGAGGCGCGGGTCGGCTTGGCCACGACCCCGTCGAGCCCGGCGCCCTCGAACTCGGTCAGCCACCGACGGGCGACCGCGACGTCGTCCGTGGCCTGGCTGACGTGCAGGGGGTGATCCGCGCCTCCTGCCGTGTCGGCCGCGCCGTCGTCGGGACCGAGCGTCTCGAGCAGCAGGGCGTGGCGCTCGGCGAACGGGGTGTCGAGCAGGTCGCGCTCGCCCAGGGCGAGCAGGTCGAACGCGACGAACATCGCGGGGGTCGCGACGCTGAGCTTCGCGACGCGCGACGCGGCCGGGTGGATGCGCTGGCCGAGGGCGTCCCAGTCGAGCCGCTCGTGACCCGGCTCGCCGGTGCGCACGACGATCTCGCCGTCGAGCACGCACGGGCCCGGCAGCAGACGGGCCAGGGCCTCGACCAGCTCGGGGAAGTAACGGGTGAGCATCTTGGAGCCGCGGCTGCCGATCTCGATCGTCAGCGCGTCGGTGGCGGCGCGCTCGGCGTAGACGATGCCGCGGAACCCGTCCCACTTGGGCTCGAAGAGGAGCCCGCCCTCGACGGAGTCGGGCTCGGGCACGTCCGCCACGGCCTTGGCGAGCATCGGGACGATCGGTTCGGCGGCGGTCGGGATCATGCGCCGAGTCTGCTCTCGCCGGGCGCCCGTGCGGCCAGACCCCTGGAAGTCGCCGAGACCCCCGTGCGCGCCGAAGGGGCTCGGCGACTTCCTGGGGCGTGAGCGATCGACGGGACCGGCCGCGACCGGGTTGGATGGACGGGTGCGTGTCTGTGTGGTCGTCCCCGTCCGAGACGACGGAGCCCTGCTCGACGCGTGCCTCCGGTCGCTCGCGCGGCAGACCCACGTGCCCGACGAGGTGATCGTCGTCGACAACGGCAGCACGGACGACACCGTCGAGGTGGCCCTGCGGCACGGCGCCCGGGTCGTCACCGAGGCCGAGGTGGGGATCGCCGCGGCCGCGAGCACCGGCTACGACGCCGCCGCCGGGGTCGACTCCGGTGCGGGCATCGACGCGCCTGCCGACCTGATCGGCCGGGTCGACGCCGACAGCGTCCTGCCCCGCACCTGGGTCGCCGACCTCGTCCGCACTCTCGGGGACGACCCCGACGTGCTCGCCGTCAGCACGAACGCGCGCTTCTACGACGCACCCGTCGGCGCCGAACGCCTGCTCTCCGCCCTCTACGTCGGTGCGTACCACCTCGTGATCGGGGCCGCCCTGGCGCACTGGCCGCTGTTCGGCTCGACGATGATGATGCGTCGCACCGCCTGGCTCGACGTCCGCGACGAGGTGCACCGGCACGAGACGCTGCTGCACGACGACATGGACCTCGCCCTGCACCTCGGCGACCGGCAGCTCGCCGGTCGGGGCCGCATCGCCTACCGTCGGGACGTCGTCACGGGCATCTCGGCCCGGCCGCTCGATCCCGGCAACGCGCCCTGGTTGCGCACCTACCGGGCCCTGCACTCGTTCACGGTGCACGGCACCGACGGGCTGCCCTGGTCGCGCTGGTTGCGCGCCGACCCGGCCGGCCTCTTCACGCGACTCGGCTGGACGCCGTCACCGGTGGTGGACGCTCGAGCGGCCGTGGCCGACGGCGTCGACCCCGACGGCGCCGTCGACGTCACCCCCGGACGAGGAGGCGCGCGCGGCCCGTCCGCGGACGTCTCCACCCACGAGGAACGGCAGGCCCAGCCCGGCCAGCAGCGACCCGAGGCCGCCCGCGGCGAGGTCGCCGATCGTGTCGTCGTAGCCCACGAAGATCGCCGAGTCGATCAGGGTGTGGCCCGCCCACTCGCCCATCTCCCACAGGGTGCCGGCGGCGAGGCCGAACGCGACCGTCAGCAGGACTGAGCCGACGCGGGCGGAGCGACCCGCGCCTCCTCGTCCGTCACGGTCGCGGTCGAGCGACACGATCCACCCCGCGCGCCGGGCGAGCACGACGAACACGGCCGCGAGCAGGCCGTTGAGCACGAAGTGCACGACCGTGTCGTAGCCGGCGACTCGGGTGTAGAGCTCGAAGACGCTGCTCCACGCGGCTCCGAGGGCGGCGACGCCGACCATCAGGTCGAACGTGGCACGCAGGCCGAGCATGCGGGGCACGAGCGTGCCGAGCAGCGCCAGCATCAGCACGGCGATCTCGACGACGCCCCACCCGACGCCCACCACGACGACGCTGAGGGCCGCGACCACGCGCACGGCGTCGGCGACGTACTCGAGCAGGCCGTACGGGCGGCGGAGGAAGGTCTCGGCGAGGGTGGTCATCTCAGGCCTCCTGGGGGCGGTGTCCGTCGTGCCCGTGGTCGGCCGGCCAGCGCACGACGGCGTGCACCGGGTCGTGGTCGGAGGGGGCGACGCCGCCGGGACGGACCCCGCCGACGCCGGCCCGCCCGACGCGTGCGTCGGCGTCGACGAGCAACCAGTCCAATCGGCGGCCGCCGACTCGCGGCGGGCCGTAGTTCGAGTACGAGCCCCACCCGGGGTCGAGGCGTTCGTCGGCGACCTCGCGGCTGTCGACGAGTCGGCCACGGGTGAGTTCGCGGTGCGCGGGGGAGCCGACGACGGCGTTGAAGTCGCCCATCAGGGCGACGGGTCCGTCGAGGGCGTCGGTGTAGGTCCGCAGCTGCACGGCCGAGTGCAGCCTCGAACGGGCCGAGAGGTGGTCGAAGTGCGTGACGACGACGTGCAGCCGGGCTCCGGCCGCGAGGTCGTCGAGCTCGACGTGGACCGCCGTGCGGGGGATCATGTTGCCGTACGACCGCGACCCCGGCACGCCGGGCGTGGCCGACAGCCAGAGCGCGTCGTGCCGGACGATCCTCAGCCGGGTGGTGTCGACGTGCAGTTCGACGCGCTCGCCACCGCGGTCGCGGTCGCGGCCCGTGCCGACCGAGGCGTAGTCGGTGCCCAGCGCGTCCGTGAGCTGCGCGGACTGGTCGGGCAGCGCCTCCTGGATTCCCAGCACCGACGGACGCTCGGCCTCGAGCAGGAGGCGCAGTGCCGGCAGGCGGGTCGACCAGCGGTCGGCGAGCGCGTGGCGGGTGGTCAGCACCTGCGGCATGCGGCGACGGACGTTGTAGGTCATGAGGTGCAGGTCGGGGGCGTCGACGGGGCCGACCGTGGGGACGACCCGGTCGTCACCCGCGCCGGAGCCGGTGGGGGCGGGGGAGCTGGTCGCGGGTGTCATGGCGTGTGCGACGGTAGGCCGTCACGCACGTCACCGCCCGCCTCGGAGCCCGCCGGGTGTCCGCAGGATGCGCATCATGTGTCGCCTTCGCGATCCGATGCGTCGATTTCGGTCGAACTTTTGTCATCGCTCGACATAAGTGACAGAGTTGGGTCCAGACCACCTGAACCCCTCACGACAAAGGAGTCACCCCCATGACCTCGTCACCCTCCGTGCAGCTCTACACGGTCCGAGACGCCGTCTCGGCCGACCTGCAGGGCGCCGTCGCCCGCATCGCCGAGATCGGCTTCACCAAGGTCGAGCCCTACTCGTTCGTCGAGCGCGCCGACGAGTTCGAGAAGGCCTTCGCCGACTCGGGCGTCACCGCCCCCTCGGGTCACGCTCCGGTCATCGACTCCGACGAGCCCGAGCGTGCCTTCGCGGCCGCCGTGCAGCTGGGCATCGGCACCGTCATCGACCCGTTCATCCCGAGCGACCGCTGGCAGACCGCCGACGACGCCCGTCGCATCGCCGACCGCGTCAACGAACTGCAGGTGCTCGCCGCGGCCTCCGGCCTGGGGTTCGGCTACCACAACCACCAGTGGGAGTTCGCGAACCAGGTCGACGGGCGCCCCGTCTACGACTTCTTCCTCGAGCGCCTGAACGACGACGTCGTGCTCGAGATCGATACGTTCTGGTCGACGGTCGGCGGCATGGACACCCCCGCGCTGCTGCGCTCGTTGGGTGACCGCGTCCGGTTCTTGCACGTCAAGGACGGCAAGATCTCGGGCGACATCGCGACCGCGCTGCCCAGCAGCGAGAGCGCCCTCGAGGTGCCCGACGCCCTCGCCGCCGCCTTCAAGAACCAGACCCCGGCCGGTCAGGGTGACGTCGACGTGGCCGCCGTCCTCGCCGCCGCGCCGCACGCCCTGCGCGTCGTCGAGTTCGACGACTACGCGAAGGACGTCTTCGACGGCGTCGCGGAGTCCTTCGCCTGGCTGCAGGAGAACGACAAGTGAGCGGCGTCGACACGACGGGCGGCCGCACGGGTCGCGTGGGCGTCGGCGTCATCGGCGCGGGCGTCATCAGCGGCACCTACCTCGAGAACATGACCCGGTTCGCCGACCTCGAGGTGCTCTTCGTCGCCGACCTCGACCTCGACCGCGCGAAGGCGCAGGCCGAGACGTACGGGGTGCCGGGCCATGGCACGGTCGACGAGCTGCTCGCGATCGACGAGATCGAGATCGTCGTCAACCTGACCATCCCGGCCGTGCATGCCGAGGTCGGGCGTCAGATCATCGCCGCCGGCAAGAACGTCTGGAGCGAGAAGCCCCTCGCCCTCGACCACGAGTCCGCGCGCGACCTGCTCGCCGCCGCCGAGGCGGCCGGCGTCCGCGTCGCGTGCGCCCCCGACACCGTGCTCGGCGCCGGCATCCAGACCGCGATGCGCGCCATCGCCCGCGGTGACATCGGCCAGCCGCTCACGGCGACCACGATGTTCCACGTGCCCGGGCCCGAGTCGTGGCACCCCAACCCTGACTTCCTGTTCGCGCTCGGGGCCGGTCCGCTCTTCGACATGGGGCCGTACTACGTGACGACCCTCGTGCACGCGTTCGGCTCGGCCAGCCGCGTCAGCGCCGTGTCGTCGAAGTCGTTCGACACGCGCTCGATCGGCAGCGGACCGCGCGCCGGCCAGACCTTCCCGGTCGAGGTGCCGACGCACCACGCGGCGCTCATCGAGTTCGCGGGCGGGCAGTCGGCCCAGTCGACGTTCTCGTTCCAGAACGCGCTGCCCCGCATGGGTTTCGTCGAGATCAGCGGCACCGAGGGCACCCTCGTTCTTCCCGACCCCAACACGTTCGAGGGCGACTCGAGCCTGTGGCGCTTCGGCCACGACGAGCCCGAGACGCTCACGGCCGCGGGGTCGACCTACGGCCGCGGGTCGGGCGTGCTCGACCTCGCCCGGGCGATCCGGGGTGGCGATACCGAGCGGGCGAGCGGGGCCGTGGCCTCGCACGTCCTCGACGTGCTGCTGGCGATCTCGTCGGCCGCCGAGCAGGGCGCGCCGGTCGCCGTCGAGTCGGCGGTACAGCAACCGGTGCCGCTCGACGAGGACTGGGACCCTTCGGCCGCGACCCTCTAGGCCGGTCGGCCGCCGGGCCGCCGGGCCGCCGGGCCGCCGAGCCGCCGAGAAGACACGACATGCCGCTCACCTGAGAAGGTGAGCGGCATGTCGTGTCTCCGGAGTGGAGCAGGCCGACCGGGCGCGCGGGTTCAGGTCGCGCGCCCGGTCGGTGTCGACTACGCGGTGCGGATCGAGCCGGTCGCCGTGTGGATCGAGCCCGTGGCGGTGCGGACCGACGCCGTCACGGCCGAGAGGCGACGCAGCGCACTGGCGGTGTAGCGACCGATCGACAGGTCGCGACGAGCGGGCGTGCTGACGTACGAACCGGGGGCGACGTCGGCGGCGAGCGAGCCGACGTACGAGCCGACGGTCGTGGGCGCGGCCGTGCCGACGTAGCGGCCACCGAGCGGGGTGACGGCGGTGCGGGTGGTCGTGGCGGTGGTGTTCACGGTGACTCCTCGGGGCTGGGCGGGTGGTGCTGGTCGGGGGCCCGCGATCGTGGGATCGAGCGGGCGGCCACCGGCGGGGAGGGCTGCGCCGAGGTGCTCGACGGTGACCCTGGCCTCCGTCGGCGTTGTCACCACCATACGCCTTCTTTTGATTAATTCAAAACAACGCGGCCGTTCCTCGCTTTCCGGACAGGACGCACCACGCTCGCGTCGTGGAACCACGCTCCGCGGTGGTTCGACGACACGTCCGTGGTGCGACCTCGGAGCGGCGCGCGGCAGGGCCACGCCCGTCGACCTCCGCTCAGAGCGAGGCGCCGCCGCAGACGACGAGCGCCTGCCCCGTGATGCTGCGGCCGTGCGGCCCGAGCACGAAGGCCACGAGCGCGGCCACGTCGACCGGGTCGACGAGCGCGCCCAGCGGCGGCACGACCGGAGCCGAGGAGGCGCGGGCCGGGTCGGCCAGCATCGGCGTGTCGGTGGGCCCCGGCGCCACGACGTTGGCGGTGACGCCGCGCGGCGCGAGTTCGGCCGCCCAGCTGCGGGTCAGCGCGACCTGAGCCGCCTTCGTCGCCGCGTACTGGCTCTTGCCCGCGACGCCCACGGCCGTGCGGCTGCCGATGAGGACGATGCGACCGCCGTCGGACACCCGGTCGACCAGAGCGTCGACGAGAGCCGCCGCGGCCCCGACGTGCACGGCGAACATGCCCTCGAGCGCGGCGGGGTCGAGTCGGCCGAGGGGCGCGGCGACCTGGAACCCGGCCGCGTGGACGATCGCGTCGACCGGTCCCACCTCGGCGACCGAGGCCTCGACGTCTCGGGGCACCGAGAGGTCGCAGCCGAGCCAGGAGAACCCGTCGCCCAGGTCGACCGCTCGCCGGCTCAGTCCGGTCACCCGCCAGCCCTCGGCCAGCAGGAACACCGCGATCGCCCGCCCGATCCCCGAGCTGCAGCCCGTCACCACGGCGTGCCGTCCGGCACCGGCGTCGGCGCCGAGGGCGTCCCGCGTGTCGTCGTCGACCACGATTCAGTCCGCGACGTCCGCGCCGGGCAGGTCGGCCGGCGACAGGCGCACGTGGCGGATCGCCCGGCGGTGCCAGGTGTAGGCCACGTGCACGGCTCCGTCACTCGTCTGCGTGATGCTCGGGTACGACAGTTCGCGGTTCAGTCCGTCGCGTGAGTTGTTCGACAGGCACCAGCCGTCGCCGTCCTCGAGGTCGAGGCGGTGCGGCCAGGTGTGCCCGCCGTCCGTCGACACGGCCAGCGACATCGGTGCCCGGGGCGTGCCCCAGAACGCCGTACGGCCCGCGGTCGTCGTCCCGGCCCGCGCCTCCTGGTCGACGTCGACGTCGACGCCGACGCCGGCGACCGGGCCGGGCGGCACGGCCTGCTCGACGATGCCGGACTCGTCGATCTCGTCGTAGAGCCCCACCCGCCGTTCGGTCGTGGCGTCGGCCCGGCGGTGGTTGTAGACGATGGCGAGGCGTCCGTCGGCGAGCGGCACCCACTGCACCGACGAGTTGTTGTTCGGCAGCTCGGTCGGCACGGGCACCGACCACGACCGGCCGCCGTCCGTCGAACGCGACTCGTGCACGGCGTCGGCCCAGCGGCTGCGGAACAGCGCCAGCAGCGAGCCGTCGGCCAGCTCGTGCACGTTCATGTGCACGGCGCCCGTGCTGCCCGGGACGGCGACCTCACCCCACGTGGCGCCGCCGTCCCGGGAGGTCATCACCGAGCTCGTGTCGTGGTCGCCCACCCACGCCCGCCCGGGGGTCGTCACACAGCGGAAGACCGGCACGAGCAGGTCGCCTGCGCGCGTGACGACCGGCGGCTGCCGGACGAACACCCCGCTGGTCTCGTCGGCCGCGAAGAGCGTCGCGGGCTCGTCCCAGGTCGCACCGCCGTCGGTCGAGACCCGGCGACGCACCTCGGCGGAGTCCTGGGCGCCCGCGCGCTGCGCCGTGTACAGCAGCCAGACGTCGCCCGAGGGGGCCGTGAAGAGCACGGGGTTCTGCTCCGAGCGCGCGGGGTCGTCGCTGAGCCGCACCGGCTCGGACCACCCCTCGTCGTCGAGGGTCGAGAACCAGACGTGGATGTCCGAGACGCCCTCCTGCGTGCCGCCGAACCAGACGCAGGCCAGCCGGCCGTCGGGCAGCTCGGCGAGGTTCGCCGCGTGCGACTGCACCGTCGCCGTGGGCAGGTACGACCACGAGCGCCCCGCCGCGTCGGGCCGCGGTCGGCCGTCGGCGACGATGCCGTCCGGGCCGCCTGCCCGCGCGACCGTGTCCGGGCTGCTCACGCCGCGCCTCCTGCGGTCGCGGCCGGGTCGTCGGTCTCGAGCGCCCGCCGCAGGTGGTCGCGCGCGGCGGCCTCGAGGTGGTTGAGGTCGCCGGCGACCGTGGCGAACGTGTAGCCCGCCGCGAGCCGCTGTCGCGCGACGTCGCCGTGCGGCGTGTGGATGCCCGCGGCGATGCCCGCGGCCTCGGCCGCCGCCGCGACCCGGACGAGGGCGGCGTCGAAGGCCTCCTGCACGGCCGGGTCGCCCGGGTAGGCGCCGCCGACCGCGATGCAGAGGTCGCTGGGGCCGACGTAGAGCCCGTCGAGCCCGGGCGTCGCGGCGATCGCCTCGACGTTCGCGAGCCCGTCGGGTGTCTCGATCATGGCGAGCACGATCGTGGTGTCGTTCGCCTCGGCGGGCACCGGACCGATGCGCAGGCTCGACCGCATGGGCCCGTACGACCGGCGGCCGTGCGGCGGGTACTTCGCGCTGCGCACGGCCGCGGCCGCGTCCTCGGCCGTGTCGACGAGGGGCACGATGATGCCTGCCGCCCCGGCGTCGAGGGCCTTGCCGATGGGCGTGATGTCGTTCGCCTCGACCCGCACGAGGCCGGCGGACGTCTGCCCCGCGTCGATGGCGAGCAGACCGGTCATCATTCCCTGGTAGCCGAAGAGGCCGTGCTGCGCGTCGAGGCAGACGTAGTCGTAGCCGAGTCGCGCGATGCGCTCGGTGGCCGGCGGCGCGTCGAGGGTGACCCAGTAGCCGACCGCCCTCTCGCGGCGGCGGATCGTGCGGGCGAAGTCGCTGGCGGTGCTCATGGTGCTCTCTTCCGTGCGGTGCGTGCGGGGCGTGTGGTGCGGGGCGCGTGGTGCGGGGCGTGCCGCGCGTGGGGTCGGTGCGGGCTGGTCAGGAGGCGCGGGTCAGGAGGCGCGGGTCACCGAGCGTACGGAGGCATCGGCCCCCGCAACGAGCGCCCGACCTCGTCGCAGGCCGCCACCACCTCGTCGGGCAGCGGCCCCTCGGCGATCGCGGCGACGTTGGCGGTCAGCTGCTCGGGGCGCGAGCCGCCGAGCAGCACCGAGCCGACCTCGGGTCGATGCGCCACCCAGCGCAGGGCGAGCTCGACGAGCGACACCCCGGCCTCGGCCGCGATGCCGGACAGCAGGTCGATCGCGGCGAACAGCCCGGCGTCCCAGTAGCGCTTCGTGTACATCTCGGCGAGGGCCGAGTCGCCGAAGCGCCCGCCGGCCGGTGCCTGGTCGAAACGGTGCCGCCCGGTCAGCAGGCCACCGCCGAGCGGGTTGTAGACCATCGTCTCGATGCCGTGGACGCTCGCGAACTCGAGGTACTCGTCGTCGAGCCGGCGGGCGACGAGGTTGCAGAGCTGCTGGGCGACGACCGGTCGCGGCGCCCCCACGGCGTCGGCCACGCGCTCGACGTCGCCGATCCGCCAGGCGGCGTAGTTCGAGACGCCGAGCGAGAGCAGCTTGCCCTCGGCGACGAGCGCGGCGACGGTCGACAGGGTCTCGTCGAGCGGGGTCAGTCGGTCGGGCTGGTGCAGGTAGAAGAGGTCGAGCCGGTCGGTGCCGAGCCGCCGCAGGCTCGACTCGACGCTCGTGCGGAGGGCCACGGCCGACAGCGGCGGCAGTCCGCCGGCGTCGGCGTGCGGCATGCCCGCCTTCGACGCGAGCACGACCTCGTCGCGCCGCCCGCCGAGCAGACGGCCGAGCATGGTCTCGGTCGCTCCTCCCACGTACGCGTTGGCGGTGTCGATCCAGGTGACGCCGGCGTCGCGCGCCGTGTCGAGCATGCGCCCGGCGGTGGCCTCGTCGACGGTGTCGCCGAAGGTCATCGTGCCGAGCACGAGCCGAGGAGGCGCGGTGCGGTCGGTCGCCCCGTCGCCGGTCACGGCGGTGGCGGCTGCGGCGGTGTCTGCGGCGGTGTCGGTCCGGGTCATGCGGTGGCTCCCAACGAGAGGCTGCGGACGACGTGGCGCGGTTTCACGCCCGTCATCGTGGCGGGGTCGAGGGCGGCTCGACGGAGCCGCCGCGTGTAGTCCTCGGCGGGCGAGGTGAGCACCTGCGCCGTGGCGCCCTGCTCGACGACGGCGCCCTGCCTCATGACGAGGACGCTCTCGCTGATCTGCTGCACGACGCCGAGGTTGTGCGAGATGACGACGTAGGTGATGCCCGTGTCGACCTGGATCTCGCGCAGCAGCTCGAGCACCTGGGCCTGCACCGACACGTCGAGCGCGCTCGTCGCCTCGTCGCAGATCAGCAGGTCGGGGCTCGACGCCAGGGCCCGGGCGATGCCGATGCGCTGGCGCTGTCCGCCCGAGAACTCGTGCGGCCGACGGTCGAGAGCCGTCGAGGGCAGGCCGACGCGGTCGATCAGGCGGGCCGCCTCGGTGGCGCGCTCCTGCGCCGACCGCACCCCCTTCAGCCGCAGCGGCTCGGCGACGATGTCGCGGGCGCTGAGGTGCGGGTCGAGCGAGCCGTAGGGGTCTTGGAAGACCATCTGGAACCGGTGCCTCAGGGGCCGCAGCCGCGCCTCCGACAGGGTCGCGAGGTCGGTGCCGTCGAGCACGATGCGCCCGCTGGTCGGCTGCAGCAGGCGCATGACGGCCTTGGCGATCGTGGACTTGCCGCAGCCGGACTCGCCGACGATGGCGAAGGTGCTGCCGCGACGCACCGAGAACGACACGTGGTCGACGGCGCGGTGGGCGGTCGAGCCGCTGCCGTAGTCGACGACCAGGTCGTCGACCTCGAGGATGGTGTCAGACACGGGTGGCCTCCGGTCGGTCGGTGCTGGTCGCGGTCGTGGCGGGGGTCTCGTCCCAGGCTCCCAGGGTGGGCACGGCGGCGAGCAGCCCCCGGGTGTATGGCTCGGCGGGGTGCTCGACGATCTGCCGTACGTCGCCCGACTCGACGAACACGCCGGCCTTCATCACGTGGATGCGGTCGGACACCAGGCGGGCGACGCCGAGGTCGTGGGTGATCATCAGCAGGCCGATGCCGCGCTGCTCCTGCAGTTCGAGCAGCAGGTCGAGGATCCCGGCCTGCACCGTCACGTCGAGGGCGCTGGTGGGCTCGTCGGCCACGATCAGCTGCGGCTCGCAGGCCAGGGCGATCGCGATCAGCACGCGCTGGAGCATGCCGCCCGACAGCTGGTGCGGGAACTTCCGCAGCTGGGCCGACGGGTCGGGGATGTGCACCTGCTCGAGCAGTCGCACCGCCCGGGCCGTGACCGCGGCGCGACCGCTGGCGGCTCCGGCGATGCGGATGGCCTCGCCGAGCTGCGAACCGATCGACCGCACCGGGCTGAGCGCCGTCATCGGGTCCTGCGGGATCAGGGCGACGGCCCGGCCGCGCACCTTCCGCACCGCCGAGGCGGAGGCGAGCACGTCGAGGCCGGTGATGCGCACGTGGCCCGAGACGACGGCCAGGTCGGCCGGCAGCAGCTGCAACACACCCATGGCGGTGGTCGACTTGCCCGACCCCGATTCGCCGATGATCGTGACGGTCTCACCACGGGCGATGTGGAACGAGACGCCGTCGACGGCCCGCACGATGCCGTTCGTCGTCATCAACTCGATCTGCAGGTCGCGCACCTCGAGCAGCAGGTCGGGGTCGGCGGTGTCGTCGGTCACGGGGGTCATGCGATCGTTCCCTTCGTGCGGGTGGCCGCCGCTGCGGGGCGCGGTCCGACGAACCGGCGGAGGCGCGAGGCCGTCGACCGCCGCGGACGGTCCCGCAGGGCGTCGCCCAGCAGGTTCACCCCGACGACGAGCAGCACGATGAACAGGCCGGGGATCGTGACCATCCACCAGGCGGTGGTGACGTAGTCCTGGCCGTCCGAGATGATGCGGCCCCAGGTGGCGAAGGGCCGCTGCGGGCCCGCGCCGAGGAAGCTCAGCGCGCTCTCCAGCAACACGGCCTGCGCGAGCAGCAGCAGCACGACCAGCGTCGCCTGCTTGATGACGTTGGGCACGACGTGGCGCAGCAGGATCGTGAAGCGGTTCAGGCCGAGCGTGCGGGCCGACGAGACGTAGGGCTTCTCGCGTTCGACGAGCACGAGCGACCGGGTCAGGCGGGCCACCTCCGGCCACTGCGCGATCGCGATGACGAAGGTGATGACGGGGATCGACGGGCCGAACAGCGCGACCACGAGCAGCAGCATCATCAGCAGCGGCAACGACATCTGGGCCTCGAGCAGGCGGCTGATCAACGTGTCGGCCCAGCGCCCGTAGAAGCCGGCGATCGAGCCCAGCACGACGCCGATGGCACCCGAGACGATGACGGCGAGCACGCCGATCGCCAGCGAGACCTGACCGCCGTGCAGCACGCGCGACAGCAGGTCCCGGCCGAGCTGGTCGGTGCCGAACAGGTGGCCGGCCGTGAACGGAGGCGCGAGGCGGTTGCCGAGGTCCTGGCCGTTCGCGTCGGGCAGCGGCAGCGCCTGGGCCAGCACGATCGGGAGGATGACGACGAGGGCGCAGATCGCGCCGACCCAGAGCTTCACGCGGGCGGCGGAGGTGCGTCGGGCCGCCTCGGACCTCGTCAGCAGGCGCGGCGTGACCGCGGTGGGTCGCGCCTCCTCGGGGGTGCGGTCGACCGGGCCTGCGGCGTCCGGTCCGGACGCGCGTCCGGTGGTGTCGGTGCGGGTCATGCGGCACTCGCCTTTCCGAGCCGCACGCGCGGATCGAGCAGGGGATAGGCGAGGTCGATCAGCAGCTGGACGCCGACGGCGAGCAGCGACGTGACCAGCACGGTCGCCTGGATGAGGGGGTAGTCGCGGGTCTCGAGCGCCCGCACGATGAGCGACCCGACGCCGGGCCAGGCGAACACGACCTCGACCACGACCACGCCGTTCAGCATCGCCGCGAAGCGCGTGCCGAGCGCCGTGAAGACCGGGATCGCCGAGTTGCCCATGGCGTAGCGCCAGGTGAGCGCCCGCTCCGAGACGCCCCGCGAGCGGGCCACGGTCAGGTAGGGCGCCGAGAAGTTGGTCGCCATCTCGCGCCGCACCAGCCGCGAGATGAGAGCCACCTGCAGGATCGCGATCGTCACGGTCGGCAGGACGAGGCCGCCCCAGGTCGCGAAGCCCGATGCCGGGAAGATCGGGATCACCACGGCGAAGGCGCTGAGCAGCAGGATGCCGGTCCAGAAGTCCGGCATCGACTGACCCGCGATCGCGACGACGTTGACGCCGGTCTCGCCGCGGGTGTCGGTGCGGCGGGCCATCCAGACGCCGAGCGGGATCGACACGACCGCCGCCAGCAGGATCGCCGCGAACGACAGGGTCAGCGTGAACGGCAGACGTTCGAGCACGACCTGCACGGCCGGCGCCTGGAACGAGTACGAGGTGCCCAGGTTGCCCGTGACGAGCTGCTGCAGGAACACGCCGTACTGCTGCGGCAGCGGGTCGTCGAGGCCGAACTGCTCGCGCACCGCGGCGAGCTGCTCGTTCGTCGCGAGCGGCCCGGCGTAGGCCACGGCCGGGTCGCCGGGGGCGAGGCGGATCAGCACGAAGACCGTCGACACCGTGAGGAACACGGTGAGCAGGCCCTGGCCGAGGCGCTTGAGGATGTAGGTCGCCATGGTCAGGCCCCCAGTCGGACGCTCGAGAGCGGGTACGAGTTCGACGACGCGAGCGAGAGGCGCTCGACGCGCTCGCGACGGGCGAGCACCGACTTGGGCACGAACGCCCAGGCGCACGGCCAGGTGTCCCAGGCCGCCTGCTGCGCCTCGGCGAGCCGACGCTGACGCAGGGCCGCGTCGGGCTCGGTGGAGGCGCGGGCGATGGCGGCGGTGACGTCGGGCTGCACGTAGCCCTGGTAGGTGTCGCGGGTCTGCTCCTTCTCGGCGGTGCCCGCGTACATGCCCTGCAAGATGGTCAACGCCAGTCCCGTGGGGGCGGAGAACCCGTTCCCGAGCAGGTCCCAGTCGCCGGCCTTGCCCTGGCGCCACTGCAGGATGTCGCCGCCGGGCTCGAACTGCTGCAGGGTGGTCCGCACGCCGATCGCGCCGAACATCTCGACGAGGGCCTCCATGATGAAGGTGTCGCCGGCGAACTCGCCGGTCTCCCAGATGACGCGCAAGGTGAGGTCGCTCGCACCGAGCTCGGCGAGCGTGCGGCGCGCGAGGTCGGGGTCGTAGGTGTACTCGCCGGTCTTCGCGTAGCCGAGCAGGCTCGGCGGCACGACGCCGTCGGCCTGCGTCACCGAGTCGGTGAGCACGTCGCGCACGAGGGCGCGACCGTCGATCGCGTGGCTGAGCGCCTCGCGCACCCTGGCGTCGGCCAGCGGGTGCCCCTCGGGCTTGCGGAAGTTGTAGAAGATCTGGTTGATGCGCAGGCTCGAGGCCTCGTCGAGGGCGATGCCGGGCAGGCCCTGCAGCTGGGTCGCGGAGTCGGGCGTGATCGAGTCGATGACGTCGACCTCGCCGCTGCGCAGCGCGATCACCCGGCTCGACTCCTCGGGCAGGAACCGCACCTCGACCCGGTCGACACCCGGGGCCTCGCCCCAGTACTGCTCGTTGCGGGTGAGGCTGTAGGTGCCGGCGCCCCGGTTGAAGCGGGTGACGACGAACGGCCCGCTGCCCACGCCGTCCTGCAGCTCCTCGGGCTTGTTCGCCGCGGCCGGGGTGATCAGGATGTTGCTCATCAGGGCGTCGAGCACGGGGATCGGCTGCGACGAGTCGAGCGTGAAGGTGCGGTCGTCGATCGCGGACACGGTCGGGAACTCGGGGAAGAAACTGGCGACGAACGAGCCCTGCACCTGCTCGTACATCTGCAGTGCGGTGGCGACGTCGTCGACCGTGACGGGAGTGCCGTCCGAGTAGCGCACGCCCTCGCGCAGCCGGACCGTCCACTGCGTGTCGCTCGTCGGCTCGAAGCTCTCGGCGAGCACGAGCTCGGGCGTGATGTCGGGCCCGATCTGGGTGAGCGCCTGCCGTACCGCCCGCTGCACCGTGACGGCCGCGTCGAACTGGTTGAGCTTGTTGTCGAGGCTGACCAGCGAGCGGTTGAGGGCCAGGGTCAGCGTGCCGGGCCCGGGCAGTCCGGTCGGACCGGCGCAGCCGGCGAGGCTGGTGGCGGTCACGAAGAGGCCGGCCGCGGCTCCCCAGCGGAGCAGGGTGCGGCGTGACATCTCGTGGTCCGCGAACGGAACGGTCATCATCGACCTCTCGATCCAGGGGTTCGACGAGGTCGACGGCGCCCGGTCCCGCAGCGCTGCGCCGCCCTCGTCCGGGCTGGATGACACTGTGCCACCGCTGCGCGTTCCGCGCAAGACCGGTAGCGCATAACGCGCAGTCGTGTCAGGATGGCCAGCACCATGACCCAGATCACCGTCATCGCCGACGACCTGTCCGGCGCCGCCGAGACCGCCGAGCAGTTCCGGCTGCGCGGTCACGAGACCGTGATCTCGCTCGGCGTTCCGTCGGTGTCGACCGCCCGCATCACGGTCGTCGACGTCGCCACCCGCGCCGGCACGGCCGAGGAGGCGCGGGTCGCGATCGACACGCTGCCCCTGCCGGTCGGCACCCTCGTCCTGAAGAAGACCGACTCCCTGTGGCGCGGACACGTCGGCCCCGAGCTCGAGGCGCTGACCGCCCGCGGCTACGACGTCGTCGTGGCCGGAGCGCTACCCGCCCTCGGGCGCACGGTCGTCGACGGGCGGCCCCTGGTCGACGGGCGGCCGCTGGCCGAGACGGCCCTCTGGCACCTCGAACCGCACGACGCCCCCTCGACCCTCGCCGAGCTGGCCGGCCATCCGTCGGTGCTCGTCGGGCTCGACGTCGTGCGCTCGAGCCCCGACGCGTTCGCCGCACGCCTGGACGACGCCCTCGTCGCAGGGGCCGTCGCCCTCGTCGACGCCGAGACCGACGACGACCTCGCGGCCGTGGTCGCGGCCGTCCTCCGGTTGACCGCCCGCCCCGGGGCCCGCCGGCCGGTCGCCCTCGCGGGCAGCTCCGCGCTCGCCGCCGCCCTGGCCGACGCGGTGGCACCGGTCGCGACCTCGGTCGACCCCGTGCCCGTACCCGTGCCCGCGTCCGCGTCGGCGTCCGCGTCGGCCGGTGTCGGGCCCCGCGCCGGTGCCGGGCCCGCGCGACCCGTCCTCGTCGTGGTCGGATCGGCCGCCGAGGTGGCCCGGGGCCACGCCGACGTCCTCGCCGCCACCGGTGCGGACGTGCACGCGCTCGACCCGGCGGACGACGTGGTCGACGTGGTCGACGCGACCCGTGCCTCCTTGGCCCGGTCGTCCGTCGCCGTGCTGACGGTGACCGCCCGACGCCTGTCCGACCCGCTCGACGGCTCGGCGGCCCTCGCCGACGTCGTCACCCGGCTCGCCGCCGACGTCGAGCTCGACCTCGTGCTGACCGGCGGCGAGACCGCCCGGGCCGTGCTCGACCGGCTCGGCACGACCGTCCTGCGGCCGCTCGCGCAGGTCGAACACGGTGCCGTCCTCAGCCTCGCCGGCGACGACCGGCTCGTCGCCACCAAGCCCGGCAGCTTCGGTGGCCCGACCGTGCTCGCCGACCTCGTCGACCTGGTGCGCCGCACACGCGCCGGGGCCGACCCCCACGACCTCGCCGCGTCGGCCGCGTCCGGCGCCCCCACGAAACGGAGAACCCCATGACCACGACGACACCCGACACCCGACCGTTCATCGCCGTCACCATGGGCGACGGAGCCGGCGTCGGACCCGAGGTGACCGTCGGCGCGTTGCTCGACGAGGCCGCCTACCGCGACGCCCGCCCGGTCGTCGTCGGCGACGCCCACCGGCTGCGGCTCGGGGCCGCGGCCCTCGGGGTCGAGGCCGAGATCGTCGAGGTCGACGGCCCCGCCGACGCCGTCTTCACGCCCGGCCGCATCAACGTCGTCGACCCGCACCTGCTGTCGGCCGACCTGCCCTGGGGCGCGGTCTCGGCCGAGGCCGGTCACGCCGCGTACGAGTACATCCGCATCGCGTGCGAGCTCGGCATGGCCGGGCTCGTCCAGGGCATCTGCACCGCACCGTTGAACAAGGCCGCGCTGCACGAGGCCGGCCACGTGTTCCCCGGCCACACCGAGCTGCTGGCGCACTTCATGGGCGTCGGCGAGGTGTCGATGATGCTCTCGACGCCGAAGATCAGGGTGATCCACGTCACGACCCACATCGGGTTGATCGACGCGATCGCCCGGATCGAGCCCGGGCTGGTCGAGCGCACCGTTCGCCGCGGCTGGGAGGCGCTCCGTCGCGCGGGCGTCGAGGACCCCCGCATCGGCGTCTGCGCCATCAACCCGCACGCCGGCGAGAACGGACTCTTCGGCTACGGGGAGGAGGCCGAGAAGATCACCCCGGCCATCGAGGTCCTCCAGGCCGACGGCATCCGCGCCGTCGGGCCGTTGCCGGCCGACACCGCGTTCTTCCTCGGCGGCCGTGGCGACTACGACCTCATCGTGGCGATGTACCACGATCAGGGGCACGGACCCGTCAAGGTGCTCGGCATCGAGGCCGGCGTGAACATCACCGTGGGGCTGCCCGTGATCCGCACGTCGGTCGACCACGGCACCGCGTTCGACATCGCCGGCACCGGCGTCGTGGCCGTCGGTAGCATGATCGAGGCGTTGCGCCAGGCCGTCGAGATGTCGCCCAGCCCGGCCGACGCCGCCCGGGTCGGTGCGCCGTCGGCGTGACGTCGCCCGCCCCACCGATCAGGACGGTCACCGCATGAGCACCACCGCACGAGAGCGACGCCGCGACATCGTCGACCTGGCCCGCACCACCGGGCTGGCGAGCGTCGACGAGCTGAGCCGCCGCTTCGAGGTGACCCCGTCGACGATCCGGCGAGACCTGGCCGAGCTGACCCGTCGTGGTGAGATCGCTCGCACCTACGGCGGCGCCATGCCGCTGGCCGCCGCCGGGGCCGAGCCGACCTTCCGGCAGCGCAACCGCGAGGCCGGGGTGGCCAAGGCCGAGATCGCCCGGCACGCCCGCACGCTGCTCGGTGACGGCGAGACGCTGCTGTTCGACGCCGGTTCGTCCGTCGCGGCCCTCGCCCGGGAGGCGCGGTCGGGTCTGGTCGCGACCGTCGCCACCACCTCGATCGCGGTCATCCAACAGCTCGCGGACTCCGAGGACATCCACCTCGAGTGCCTCGGCGGCACGCTCCGCCCGGCCAGCCAGGGATTCGTCGGGCCTCTGGCCGAGGCCGCCCTCGAACGCCTGACCTTCGACCGGGTGTTCCTCGGGGCCGACGGCGTACTCGCCTCGGGGCACGTGGTCGAGGCCGACCTGGTGCAGACTCGGCTCAAAGAGCTGATGTGCCGGCAGTCGGAGCGGGTCTACGTGCTCGCCGACGGGTCGAAGCTCGGTCGCGCGACGTTCCGCGCCCGGGCGGCCCTGCCCGAGGGGTGGACGCTCGTGACCGACTCCACGGCCGCGCCCGAGGCCCTGGCCGAGTTCGCGGCCGCCGGCGTCGACGTGGTCGTCGCCCCCGCCGGCTGACGCCGCGCCGATCCCGCGCGAGACGACCCGCGCCTCCTGCCCGGGGTGGCCCCCCCCCCCCCGGGGGGGGGGGGCCCCCCCCCGGGGGGGGGGGGGGCGGGGGGGGGGGGGGGGGGGGGGGGGGGGGGGGCCCCCCCCGCGGGGGCGGGGCCGGCCGGCCCCCCCCCCCCCCCCGCCCGCCGCGGCCGCGGGCGGGGGGGCCCCCCCCGGCCCCCGCCCCCCCCCCCCCCCCCGGGGGCCCCCCCCCCCCCGGGGGGGGGGTCCCCCCCCCGCGACGGTGGTGCGACCTCGTCGGAGATCCGGCACCCCGTCGGGCAGGATGGGCGGCATGCCCGCACCCACCGCGTCCCTGCCCACCGCGCTCGTCACCGGGGCTTCCGGCGGCATCGGCGCCGAGTTCGCCCGCCGGCTGGCGCCCGACCACGACGTGGTGATCGTGGCACGCAGCGGCGACCGCCTCGAGCAGGTGAGGTCCGAGCTCGTGGCGACCCGCGCCTCCGGGTCGTTCACGGCCGTGGTCGCCGATCTGTCGACGCCCGAGGGGGTCGAGACCGTGCTGGCCGCCGTCGCCGACCGGACGATCGACGTGCTGGTGAACAACGCCGGCGTCGGCTCGCACGGCGCCTTCACCGAGTCCGACCCCGCCACGGTCCAGGCGCAGGTGCACCTCAACTGCTCGCAGGTGGTCGCGCTGACGCGCGCGCTGCTGCCCGGCATGGTGGCGCGCCGCCGCGGCACGGTCGTGAACGTCGCCTCGACGGCGGCGTTCCAACCGATCCCGACGATGGCGGTCTACGGGGCGACGAAGGCGTTCGTCCTCTCGTTCAGCGAGGCGCTGCACGCCGAGGTGCGCGGGGCGGGCGTCACCGTCACGGCGCTCTGCCCGGGCGCGACCGAGACCGGGTTCTTCGCCGCGACCGGGAGCGACTTCCTCACGAGTGGCCGCCAGACGCCCGAGCAGGTCGTCACCGCGGCGCTGCGGGCCGTCCGCCGTCGCCGTGCCGTCGTGGTCAGCGGGCTCGGCAACGCGATCGGAGCCCAGGCGCACCGCTTCCTGCCGCGCCGACTCGTGACCGCGGCCTCGGCCCTGATCGTCCGCGAGCGCTAGGCCCGAAGCCCGCCCGCTCCGCGTCGCACCACGACAGGGACGTCGCACCGCCGACGTGCGCGGTGCGACGTTCAGCCGGCGGTGCGACGCGACCGATCGCCGGTGGTCCGCGCGAGGGCGGCGTCGCGTGCCGCGACGAGCAGGTCGGTCAGCACCGTGCCGGTCGCGCCGCGGTCCTCGGGGTGCCACTGGACGCACCACACCGGGGCCGAGTCGTGTTCGACGGCCTCGACCGTACCGTCGTCGGCCCAGGCCACGGCCCGCAATCCGTCGCCCAGTCGGCCCACCGCCTGGTGGTGCGAGCTGCGCACGACCAGCGACGTCGTGCCGAGCATCGACGCGAGGGTGCTGTCGTCGGCGAGGCGGACGGGGTGGTCCACCATGCTGTCCGAGACGTCGTCCGCGTTCACGTGGCCGGGGTGCTCGAGGTGCTGCACGAGGTCGCCGCCGAGCGCGACGTCGACCACCTGCATGCCGCGACAGATGCCGACCAGCGGCAGCCGCGCCTCCACGGACCCGCGGACCACCTCGAACTGCACCCGGTCGGCGTCGGCGAAGGTCTGGCCGCGCCCCGGGTAGTCGACGGGGCCGCCGTAGTGGCTCGGGTCGACGTCCTCGCCGCCGGTGACGAGCACCGCGTCGGCCTCGCCGAGGGCGGCGCGCACGTCACCGAGCCGGTTCGCGGGCACGCGGCGCGCCGTGAAGCCGACCTGCTCGGCGGCGGCGACCACCGAGGTCGACAGGTCGTCGAGCTCGCGCTCGAACGCCGGATCGTCGCGGGCCTCGTCGGTGACGTCGAGGACCAACAGGTTCAGGAGGCGCGGTGCGGTCGAGTCGCTCATCTCGCCATCCTGGCAGCGTCCGTGCCCGACGGCGACGCGGGCCGCGCCGGGGGTCGAGGACGGCGACCGGCGTGGCCCGCGGCAGCACGCTGGCCTCGATGCGAACCGGACTGGACGGGTGCCGCGCCGCACGGGACGATGACCTCATGTGCCCCGTCGCCGCGCCTCCTGCGAGGTTCCGGGTCGGGGGAGTGCGGCCCGAGAGCGCGATGCGGGCATTCGAGCTCGGGTACGAGGGGCGCGACCTCGAGTCGGGCCGGCCGGGTGACGACTTCTCGTGGCAGCACGTGGCCGTGGGGTCGGGCCCGGTCTCGCTCATGAGCTGCCGCTTCGACGCCTCGTTGCGCGGCACGGTGCGGCCGCCCGACGACTACGTCGCGGCGTGGTTCACGGCCGGTGGTGGTGTCGTCGACGTCGGTCGGAGCGAGGTCGGCGTCCGCACCGGAGAGCCCTTCGCGTTCCCGTCCGACCGGGAGTTCTCGTTCGAGTACGCCGCCTACCGCCTGAACCTGCTGCATCTCGACCGGCGGTGGCTGACCCGGTACGCCGCGGCGCGCGACGGACGCGACCCGATGCCCGTCACGCTGCGGCACGACGTCACCCTGAGCGGCGGGCAGCGTCTCGTCTGGCATCGGGCGACGGCGTCGCTCGCCGCCGTGCTGCTCGGCCCGGCCACGACGACGGCGCTCGCGCTCGCCGACGCCACGGCCCTCGCGGCGGACACCCTGCTCGACGTCTTCGCCGAGCCCCTCGACGGTCCTGGAGGCGCGCGCGGCACGACCGCGTCAGGTGACGTCCTCGGAGCGTCGGCGCGGAGGTCCCGGCTCGACGCCGCGCTCGAGTACATCGACGCGCACGCCGGCCGGCCGATCAGCGCGGTCGACGTCGCCGAGGCCGTCGGAGTGAGCGCGCGGGTGCTGCAGAGCACGTTCCAGCGGCAGCTCGGTCACACGCCGACCGCCCACCTGCGCGGTGTGCGCCTGCGCCGGGCCCACGACGAGCTCGCCCGGCTCGAGGGACTGCCCGGCGAGACCGTCGCCGCGGTCGCCCGCCGGTGGGGCTTCGCGCACCTCGGACGGTTCTCGGCCCGGTACGCCCGCGAGTTCGGCGAGCGACCGAGCGACACCCTCGGCGGCGCGGGCAGGCCCTGACGCCGCCCGCCCGGCCTGGTCGGTGCCGCCCGGCCTGGTCGGTGCCGCCCGCCCGGCCTGGTCGGTGCCGTCGGCGGTGCCCGCTCGGCCTAGTCGGTCCCGTCGATGCCGCCGAGCCGCTCGAGTACGCCCGTGAGGATCGTGCCGGCCGCGTCGGGCAGCACGTGATGGTTCATGTAGATGGCCTCGAGCCAGGGCAGCACCTCGTCGCGACCCCAGCCGACGGCGTCCCAGTCGACGCCGGGAAGGGCCTTGGTGACGGGTTGGTCGGTGCGCGGGTCGAGCCAGGCCTCGGCTATCGGTACGGCGTCGGACGCGCCCTGCGGCGTCCAGGCCAGCGCGATCGGGTGGTCGTCGCCCTCGATGTGGTCGTGCTCGACGGCACCCGAGCCGAGCCACGGCAAAGTGAGCAGCTCGCCCTCGATGTCGACCTCGACGAGGTCGAGCTTGCGGGGCTCCTCGACCTCGCAGACGTAGAGGTCGAAGCCGGCGTCGTGCCAGGCGGCGGCCTCGTCGACCTCGTCGAGCAGGTCGGGCATGCGGCGGTGCAGGTCGACGATCAACCGGGTCGACCATTCGACCAGCACGCGCGTGTCGGCGACCCCGAACGGACTGAGGTCGCTGTCGTCGCCGTTCGCGAGGTGGAAGTGGTGCTCGACGTCGCCGGACGGCGTCGTCTCGAGGTGCACCTGCCCGGTCTCGTAGCCGACGTACAGCGCCGTGATCAGGTCGTCGTCGTCGTACTCGGCGTAGAGGTTCGGCTTGCCGAGAGCCGTCGGGAGCGGCGTCTGCGCGGCCGGGCGTTGGCCCAGGTCGAACACGGCACGGAAATGGGTGGTGGGGAGCCTCAGGCTCATGTCGGTCACGGCGTGGGGTCCAATCGGTTGCTCACGCCAGGGTAGAGGACGAAGGCATCCGTCCGCGGCCCGTCCACGGACGAGGAGGCGCGCTCCGGGACCCCCCGGAGCGCGCCTCCTCGTGTGGTCGCCTCGTCGGCGGTGCGACTACGCGGCGACGGGGCTGCGCTGACCGACGACCGAACCGGCCTCGGCGGCCTCGGTCGACGCGTCGGCTCCGGCGGCGGCACCGCGGCGGACGAACTTCTTGAGCAGGATGAGCACGAGCGCGCTCACCACGGTGCCCGCGAGGATGGCGACGACCCACATGCCGAGCCCGGTGATGGCGAAGAACACGAAGAAGCCGCCGTGCGGGGCCTGCGACGTGACGCCGGCGGCCATCGAGATGGCTCCGGTCACCGCGCCTCCGACCATGCTCGCGGGGATCACGCGCAGCGGGTCGGCCGCGGCGAACGGGATCGCGCCTTCCGAGATGAACGAGGCGCCGAGCAGCCAGGCCGCGGTGCCGTTCGAGCGCTCGACCTGCGAGAAGCCCTTGCGGTACAGCACGGTCGACGCCAGGGCCATGGCCAGCGGCGGGACCATGCCGGCGCCCATGACGGCGGCCATGATCATCAGCGGGGCGGGGTTGTCGGTGAGCGAGCCCGCCGACAGTCCGGCGACGGCGAACGAGTACGCGACCTTGTTGACCGGACCGCCGAGGTCGATGCACATCATGAGGCCGAGGATGACGCCGAGCACGATGGCGCCGGTGCCGCTGAGCCCGTTGAGGAAGTCGGTCAGGGCGACGGTCAGGGCGGCGATCGGTCCGCCGAGGACGAGCACGAGCAACCCGGACGCGAAGATCGATGCCAGCAGCGGGATGATCACGACGGGCATCAGGCCGCGCAACCAGCGGGGCACGTCGGGTTTGCCGATCCAGTAGGCGGCGAAGCCGGCGAGCAGACCGCCGACGAGGCCGCCGATGAAGCCGGCGCCCATGAAGACGGCGACGGCACCGGCGACGAAGCCGGGCGCGATGCCCGGGCGATCGGCGATCGCGTAGGCGATGTAACCGGCCAGGGCGGCGACCAGGAAGCCCATCGACAGGTTGCCGATCTGGAAGGCCGCGGCACCGAGGAAGTAGACCAGGCCCTCGGGCGGCAGGTTGAAGAGCGAGTAGTCGGTCAGCACGGTCGCGGCGTTGCCCGCGATCTCGTAACCCGAGAGCAGGAACCCCAGCGCGAGCAGCAGACCGCCACCGGCGACGAACGGGATCATGTACGAGACGCCGGTCAGCAGCCAGCGCTTGAGCGATGAGCCGAAGCCCTGCTTCTCGGTGGTCGAGCCCGCGGCGGCACCGGCTGCGGTGCCGCTCACGCGGACGGCGTTCGGGTCGGTCGCGGCGGCCAGCGCCTCCTTCACCATGGCGTCGGGCGCGTCGACGCCGCGCTTGACCGGTCCGCGCACGACGGGCTTGCCCGCGAAGCGGCCCTGGTCGCGCACGTCGACGTCGACGGCGAAGATCACGGCGTCGGCCTCGGCGATGACGGCCGGGTCGAGCGGGGTGACCTTGCCCGAGCCCTGCGGCTCGATCTGCAGGTCGGCACCGAGGCGCTTCGCGGCGGCGACGAGGGCGTCGGCGGCCATGAAGGTGTGGGCGATGCCGGTGGGGCAGGCGGTGACGCCGACCAGCTTCGGGCGACGGGCGCCGTCGGCGGACGAGGAGGCGCTGGTGGCGCCGGCCGCGGAGGTCGCGGTCGTGCCGCGCGTCTCGGCGACCTCGCCGCTGACCTCGTCGTCGACCAGCGTCACGATGTCGGCGGGCGTCTTCGCGGCGCGGAGCGCGGCGGTGAAGTCGTCGCGGATGAGGGCGCGGGCGAGGGTCGAGAGGACCGTCATGTGGTCGCCGTCGGCGCCTTCGGGCACCGCGATCATGAAGACGATGTCGGCGTCGCCGTCGGGGGCGCCGAAGCCGACCGTGCGCGCGAGGCGCGAGAAGGCGAGCGTGGGTTCGGTGACCGAGGCCGACCGGGCGTGGGGGATCGCGATGCCGCCGGGGACGCCGGTGCCGACCGACGCCTCGCGTGCGATGGCGTCGTCGGCGAGCGAGTCGGCCGAGCCGGCGCGGCCCGAGGCGGCCACGCGGGCGGCCAGGGCCCGGATGACGTCGGTCGACGTGCCGCCCAGGTCTTCGTCGAGACCGACGAGGTCGGTGCTGATGAGGGATGACATGGTGTTCTGCTCCTTGGGGTTGGGCGACGCTGCTCAGAGGTGCCCGACGGCCGCGGGGGCCACCGGGACGACGTCGATGTCGTCAGGGAAGGTCTGGTCGAGGCGGGGGACGATGCTGCCGGGGAGGGCCGCGGCTGCGGCCCCGGACGCGACGGCCTGGGCGAGGCGGGCCGGGGCGGGGGCTCCGGTCGTCTCGGCGAACAGGTAGCCCGACAGCGACGAGTCGCCGGCGCCCACCGTGCTCAGGGCGGTGATGACGGGGGCGGCGGCGAACCACGACCCCTCGTCGTCGATCAACAGGGCACCCGCGCTGCCGAGGGTGAGCAGCACGGTCTCGACGCCGAGCTCGCGCAGGCGGCGGGCTCCGGCGACCGCCGAGGCCGGATCGGCCTCGTACGCCTCGGGGTCGCCGCCGACGATCTCGGCGAGCTCGTCGGCGTTGGGCTTGACGAGGTCGATGCCGACGCCCGACGCGATGAGCGCGGCGAACGGCTCGCCCGACGAGTCGACCGCGATGCGCGGGGCGGCGTCCCCACAGGAGGCGCGCACGGCCCGGACGACGTCGGCCAGCCAGGTCGTCGGCAGGCCCGGGGGAAGCGAGCCCGCGAGCACCAGCCACGAGGCGAGCGTCGCGTGCTCGACGACGAGGGCGGTGAGTTCGTCCACGTGGGCGCCGAGGTCGGGCCCGAGCTCGTTGATCTTGGTGGTGGTGCCGTCCGGCTCGGTCAGCGTGACGTTGGCCCGCAGGCGCTGCGCGATCGGCAGGTTCACGGTCGGCACGCCGCGCTCGCGCAGGGCGACGAGGACCGGGTCGTCGAGGGCACCGGGCAACAGGGCGACGGTCTCGGCCCCGGACGCGGCCAGGGCCCGGGAGACGTTGACCCCCTTGCCGCCGGGCTCGTCGGTGGTGCTGACCGAGCGCTGCACCGCGCCCCGCTGCAGGGCGCCCGGCAGGTCGATCGTGCGGTCGAGCGAGGGGTTCGCGGTGACGGTGAGGATCATGCGGCTGCCTCCTGGCGGCGGTGAGGTGTCGAGCGGTGCCGCGAGAGACGGGGCGACGGGGACGAGGTGCTCACGCGACGATCACCTCGACGTCGGCGAGTTCGAGGGCGTCGCCCAGGTCGGGGGCGGGGGGCGCGTCGGTGACCACCGTGTCGATCTCGGCCAGGCGCGCGAACCGCACCAGCGCCTCCTCGCCGTGTTTGGTCTGGTCGACCACGGCGACGACGCGGCGTCCGGCGCGGACGTAGGCCGACTTGACGGCTCCCTCGAACTCGTCGGGGGTCGACAGGCCGAAGCCGGCGCTGAGGCCGTTCGCCCCGACGAAGACGATGTCGGGGCGCAGCGCCTGGATCTGCTCGACCGTGCTGGTGCCGACGGCGGCGCTGGTGAGGCCGCGGACGCGTCCGCCGAGGAGGTGCAGGTCGACGTGCGGGCTGTGCTGCAGCAGGGCCGCGATCGGCACGGCGTTCGTGATGACGGTGAGGACCGTGCCGGGGGTCGCCGGGGTCCAGCGTGCGAGCTCGGCGGCGACGGCGGCCGTGGTGGTGCCGGCGTCGAGTGCGATCGAGCCCGTGAAGGTGGAGGGCACGAGGTGGGCGGCGGCCTGGGCGACCGAGGTCTTCTCGGGGCTGTGCCGGGTCTCGCGCTCGCTGAGGCTGAGCTCGCTGACGCTCGAGCGGCCCGCGGCGACGGCCCCACCGTGCACGCGCTGCAGCAGGCCCGCCTGTTCGAGGGCGTCGAGGTCGCGGCGGACCGTCTCGGCCGTCACATCGAGACGGAGGGCGAGATCGCTGACCGACACCCGCCCCGCCGACCGCAGGGCCTCGGCGATCGACTCGTGGCGTTCGGTGGCGTACATGCGACGCGACCTCCTCGTCGTCTGGTGCTGGTGCTGGTGCTGGTGCGGGTGTCCGTGTGGCTGGTGTGGCCGTTCGGCTCTGTCGTGTGCCGGCGTGGGCCGACTGTACGACGCTTCCACAGAGAAAACAAGACAAAGCCAGAAAAACGAAGAAGAACGCAGATCGTGGACTCGCGGGCGGGGCCATGTCCGCAATGCGCACTCTCGCCGATCTGGCTAGTTGATCTAGCTATCTCCCTGCCACAGTGGTGGACGTACCGGTTCACGGCGGTACGGGCACCGACTTCACGGGCGGCGTCATCGCTTCAGCAGGTTCCTCAGGTGGCACAGGGTCACCAGAAATGAGAAGAACATGAACACCAGCAGCACCTCCCTCCAGGGCCTCGGCCACGAGCAGCTCGTCGCCCTCGTCCGGGGAACCGTCGGGTCGGCTCGCCCCTCGGCGTCCCGTCCGACCACCGCTCGAGTCGACGCCGGCCTCTACCGCCGCGACCCCCGCGTGCCGGCCGTCCGCATCGAGACCTACCCGCGTCGTCGTCGGGCTCGCGTCGCGGCCGTCGCCCTCGCCGCCCCGATCTCGGCGGCCGTCTCGTCCGTGGGTCGGGTCGACGAGCCCACCTACGCAGACTTCCTCGTGGCCGCCCCGGCGCACGCGATGTCCGCCTGAGCCGGTCACGATGACCTTCGCGCAGCGCATCCTCGCTGATCAGGTCGGCGACCACGTGTCGTACTTCGACACGGCACTCGACGACACCGACGACCTCGACTGAACGGCCCGGCCATGACCCCCTCGCTTCCCTCGCTCGACACCCTCGTCCACCCCGACCTCCACGAGTACGTCACGGACCGCTACCCGTTCGTGGCGGGCCCGGTCGACGACGACCAGGTCTGACCTCCCCGGGCTCCGGCCCGGTGCACGGCTTCGGACGGGCTGACGCCCGGCCCGTCGACGGTGCGTACCAGCGGCCCGCAGCGCGGGACGCCGACGAGCACCCCACGAGAACCCCTTCGCCCCTCGGCGAGGGGGTTCTCGTGTATCACCGGACCAGTAGCGCCTCGGCGAGGGCGGGCGGGAGGGCGTGTGCCTGCCCGCCGCTCGCGGACAGCCGCAGGCACCCGTCGAGCTCGATCGTCAGGGCGACGTCGACCGGCCGCGCGCCGGGGTCGGAGCGCGGGAGGGTGGCGATCCGGGTCGGGCGGTCGGAGCAGTCGCCGCGCACCGAAGGGCTGTCCGTCGCCTCGACGAGTGCCTCGGCCGTGGTCGGGTCGAGCGGGACGACGCGATCGAAGGTCGCCGTCACCCCGGACTTCGTCGGGACCGAGGAGCCGGAGCCGGAGCCGGAGCCGGAGCCTGCGCCCGCGTCGGCGTCACCGACCCCGGGGGTGCCGGGCGGGACGGGCTCGTCGTCCGGCGCGACCACGCGGTACAGACACACCCGGTCGAGATCGGCGGGGTCGACGGTGGTCGGTTCGGGCAGCGCCGGCGCGGCGGGCAGGGAGGTGGCGCCCCCGTCGTCGAGATCCGTCGCGTCGCCGTCGGGCGAGAGCCCCTCGATGCCCAGATCGTTCGCGTCGAAGAAGGCCGGTGTCGTCGCCGATGTGCCGCACCCCGCGTCGAGGGCGTCGCGGCTCTCGATCCTCTGCACCGGCACCTCGCGCTCGGACCGCACGGTCAGGGCCGCGACCGCCCCGTCGGTGTCGCCCGCGGTCTTGCCGCACCCGTCGACGGGTCGAGCGGCACGCATCGAGGCGCCGGAGGCGTCGACCAGCCAGAGGTCGGCCACGATCTCCATGTCGGCCGTGCAGATCGGGAGGCGCCTGCCGTTCGGCTCGGCCAAGGCCGCCAACAGGCGGTCGAGCTCACCCCCGAGAGTCCTCTCGGTGACGGCGCTCCACAGACCGTCGGGGCGTTCCACGGTCGACATCGAGACGATGCCGCACTCGACGACGGAGGTCGGCACGAAGCCTTCGGGAACCGACCCCGCTCGCGGGGGGCCGGGCCGTGCGGGCGCCTCGTCGTCCGAGGTCGGCGGCGGCAGCAGCGCGACATCGGCCCCCGAGGTCGTGCAATCGGGCGCGGTGTCGACGACCTCGGCGACCGGGCGCTCGAGCGGCTCGCCCGGCATCGCCCGCGCGCACGCCGCGACGAGGAGGGCGACGCCGGCCGTCACGACGACCGCGGGGACGACGACGGCGTGCCACGATCGCCGGCCGGACGACGGGCGGAGGTCCTTCATGCCCTGAGCCTAGGAGGCGAGGATTTGTCGTGACGTGATCGTCACCCGATCGAGACCGGACCGGTCGGGCCCGCGGCATCCGCGACCCGCGGGGGAGGCGGGTGGTCCTCGGGGCGGACGCCGCGCCTCCTCGGAGTTCGTAGCGTGGACGGGTTCGCACCCGTCGGGGCGACGGTGCGGCCGCCCGGTCCGCGCCGACGACGAACCGAGGAGGCGCGGTGCCCGCCGTCGAGATCGTCCCGCGTCTGCGCCTGGGTCACGCCGCCCGCGCGCGCGAGTCCCTGCTCGACCTGCTGGCCTTCGGCCGCGCCCAGGCCCTCTCGTGCGCGTTCGCGGTCGCGATCTTCGCCGGGCTCGCCGTCACCCGCGTGGTGGACGTGGGCATCCCGCGCTACGACGCCCTGCTGATCTGGTGCCTGCTCGTGCAGGTCGTCCTCGTCGCGACACGACTCGATACCCGGGACGAACTGCTCGTGATCTGCGTCTTCCACGTCCTGGGCCTCGGGCTCGAGGTGTTCAAGGTGTCGATCGGATCGTGGACGTACCCGGACCCCGGCGTGCTGTGCCTGGGTGACGTGCCGCTCTACAGCGGCTTCATGTACGCGGCCGTCGCGAGCTACATCTGCCAGGCGTGGCGACGGTTCGACCTGCGCGTCGACCCCGTGCCGATGGCGGCGACCATGGCCGTCGCGGTCGGCTTCTACGTCAACTTCTTCACGAACCACTGGATCACCGACCTGCGCTGGGTGCTGCTCGGCGTCGCCGCGCTGCTGATCGCCCGGCGGTCGGTGACCTTCCGCGTGCGGGGCCTCGACCGCCGCATGCCGTTGCTCGTGTCGTTCGCCCTGATCGGGCTGTTCATCTGGGTCGCCGAGAACGCCGCGACCCTGCTCGGCGCCTGGACCTACGCCTCGCAGGCCGACGGCTGGAGCCTCGTGCACGCCAGCAAGATCGGCTCGTGGATGGTGCTCGTGATCTTCAGCTTCGTGCTCGTGCTGTGGCTGAAGCAGCGGAAGGGGGCGCCGCGCCCGTGACGACGTGAGGGTCGCACCACCGTCGCGTCGTCGAACCACGCTCTGGAGTGGTTCGACGACGCGGACGTGGTGCATCCTCGCTCGCGGGTCGCGTTCAGGGGGCGGCGTGGCGCCCGACGCGCGTGGGGGCCGGCGCGGCCGGCGCGGCGGCAGCCGCGACCGCGGGGACCGCGGCGACGGGAACGGCGCCCGCGGCGTCGGCCACGTCCTGGGCCAGCCTGGCCGCCTGCGGGGGGCGACCCGACACGGCCGCCGCGACCGCCGCCTCCCGCGTCTCGTACATCGTCGGCAGGTCGTGACCGCCGTCGGCCGTCTCGTAGCTCTGCAGCTCGATCTCGGCGAGACGGGCGAACTCGGCCAGCTTGTCCGACGAGACGCTCCTGGCCTTGCGCGGACGCGTGTTGTGCAGGCAGAACGTGCCGATTGCTTCGCCCGTGGACGAGTGGATCGGATGCCCGGCGTAGAAGTAGCCGTGGTTGAGGTCGAGGTAGGGGTTGTCCTTGAACCGGTCGTCCTTGCGGGCGTCCTCGACGATCACGGGGGCGTCGGCCGCCACGGTCACGTCGCAGAACGTCAGCTCGCGCGGGATCGACACCGGCAGCAGCTCGGTGTTGACGGCGTAGTAGAGCTTCTTGCCGTCGAGCAACGAGACGACGGCGACGTCGACGCCGAACTCCTTCTCGGCGCGGCGGGCGAGGTCCTGCAGGGTGTCCGATCCGCCCGAACTCGCGAGTTCGACGAGCTTCTCGGCACCGGACCACTCGAAGGTGGGCTCGGGCAGGACGCGTCGCGGACGGGCAGGAGGCGCGGTGTCGGTCGACGGCGCGGGCTCGGTTTCCGGCGCGGGCGCGGGGACCGCCTCGAGCCGGGCGGCCTCGGCCCGGGCGGCCCCGAGCCGGGCGGCCTCGGCCCGGGCGGCCTCGGCCCGGGCGGCCTCGGCCCGGGCGGCCTCGACTCGGGCGGCCTCGACCCGGGACGCCTCGAGCCGGGCCGCGATCGGGTCGACGGCCGCGGGGGCGGTCGCCGGGCCGGACGCGGTCGGCGAGGGAGCCATCGGGTTCGTCGTCCACGCCGGCGCGGGCGCCGCGACGGACGCCGCGAGTCGCGCCCCCTCGAGTTGGGCGGCGACGCGCTCGGGCACGACCGGAACGACCGAGGTGCGTCCGATGTGCTCCACGGCCTCGCCGCGGCGCACCACGTCGAGGGTCGGGGCGACCCGGTCGGCGACCACGGCGCCCCACTGCCGGTACATCGTCTCGCAGCCGTGCGGTCGGCCCGGCTGCAACTCGCCGGCCGGAAGGCGGAAGTACGAGGTCGACGGGTGCTGCGAGGCGATCCGCTCGGTGATCTCGTTCATGCGGGCCGCGTGCCGTTCGGCGACCGATCCGAACGGGTTGTCGAACCGCGTCACCGAGCGCACGGGCTGCACGCCCACCAGCACGATGCGGGCGGTCGGATGGACGCGCCGCGTGACGTCGGTGACGAGCCCCGAGACGTCGCGCTGCCAGCCGTCGAGGGGGGTGAGCATGACGGCGTCGTTCAGGCCGAGCATCACGACGACCGTGTCGTACAGGCTGAGGTCGTGGTCGCCGATCCACGAGCGGGCCGAGCCGGCGTTCATCATCTCGTCGCCGATGTAGTCGACCGAGCAGGCGCGTCCGGTGCTCTTCGAGGTCTCCTTGGCGATCTGGCCGGTGAGGGCCTGCTCGTGGCTCGTCACGCCGAAACCGTGGGTCGGGCCCGTGCCGATCAGCAGCACGGTGTCGGGGTCGGGGGAGTCCGCTCGGTAGGTCGGCCGGCCGCGGGGCGAGGGCACGTGCCGCGAGCGCGAGAGCGTCCACAGGTAGAACAGGCGCATGGCGGGGCGCAATCGTTCGTAGCTGCGCGTCGGGTGCGCGGGTGTGTCGACCGTCCTGGTCACGTGGTGCTCCTCGGGTGTCTCTCGGTGTGTCGTCCCCCCGATCCAGGCTAGGCAGCGGTCCGGTGGCGGGCTGCCCCCAGTGCGGGTCGGCGGTGGCCCCCCTTCTGGTCGCAGGCCCGGGCGGCCCCGCGGTTCCGGGGCGTCCCTCGCGAACCTGGACGCCGGAGGCGCGGGGCGAGCAGGCTGATACTCGTGACTCCCGCAGACAGCACGTCCCCCGACGACGACCACGGTTCCGTCGCCACCGCCCTCGAGCTCGTGGCGGACGAGGTCGACGCCGCCGTCTCGGCGGTGCTCGACGCCGACGCCGGAGGCGACGACTCGTCCGACACCTCCGGTCAGCTCGACGCCTTCGCCGACCTGGTCGACGACGCCGAACGGGTCTTCGTCCACGGAGCGGGCCGCTCGGGTCTCGCCCTGCGCATGACCGCGATGCGACTCATGCACCTCGGTCTCGAGGTGCACGTCGTCGGCGAGGTGACGACTCCGGCCATCGCCGAGGGGGACGTGCTGCTCACCGCCAGCGGGTCGGGCACCACGTCCGGCATCGTCGCCGCGGCCCGCACGGCCGTCGACGCCGGGGCCCGGGTGGCCGCGATCACCACCGCCGCCGACTCGCCACTGGCCGACCTGGCCGAGGCCGTGCTCGTCGTCCCCGCCGCCGACAAGCAGGACCGTTCGGGCACCGCGTCGGCGCAGTACGCGGGGGGGCTGTTCGAGCAGACGGTCGTGCTGCTCGGCGACGCCGTGTTCCACGCCCTCTGGAAGCGTTCCGGGGCCGACGCCGACGAGCTCTGGCCCCGCCACGCCAACCTCGAGTAGCCCCCCCGCGCCTCCGTTTTTCCGCGCCAGCGCGCCACCGCGCCACCGGGGCCGCACCACCGTCGTGTCGTCGAACCACCTTGCAAAGTGGTTCGACGACACGAAGGTGATGCGACCTGTGGTCGCCGTACTTGTGGACAACCGCCGCCGCGTCTCCACGTGACGGCAGTCTCGAGACGTGTTCGAACATCTGCCCCACATCATCCGGTCCGCCCGTCTCGAGCACGGGCGGCGAGAGTCCGAAGCCGTGCGTCGTGGTGTCCAACGGGGTGAGCTGGTCCGGGTCTGTCGTGGAGCCGCCGTCGACGCTGCCGCATGGCGAGCGGCGTCGTCTCGCGATCGCCACCTGATCCGCGTCCTCGCCGTCACGCCGCGGCTCGCTCCGCGGGCGGTGGTGTCGCACGCGTCGGCGGCCGCTTGCTGGGGCATCCCGGCCCTCGCTCCGTGGCCGAGCCGTGTGCACGTCGTCGACCCCGACCGCAGCACGAGCCAGACGACGGCGAACGTCGTGCGGCACCCCGGGTCCCTCACCCCCGAGGACCTACGGTCGCTTCCTCCGATCACCGTCACCTCCCCGGCTCGAACAGGGGCTGATCTCGCTCTCACCTCACCGTTCCGGGATGCCGTGGTCGCGCTCGACGCCCTCGTCCAGAGGGGGCTCGCCACTGCGGACGACGTGCGTCATGCCCTCGACGGACGTGGATCGCCCAGGGGCATGCCGAGCGCCCGTCGTGCCGTCGCCTTTGCGACGCCCGAGGCCGAATCCCCGGGGGAATCGCTGACGCGGGTCGTCCTGCACGAGCTGGGCGCGCCTCCTCCGACGTTGCAGAAGCGTTTCCCCTGGGGGGACGGCGACCTCTTCGCCGACATCGTCGACTTCTGGTGGCCACGGTTCGGCGTCGTGCTCGAGTTCGACGGTCGGGTCAAGTACGCGGAGGGGCGGTGGAGTGGGAGGCGGTCTGCCGAACAGGTCGTCGTGGACGAGAAGATCCGGGAGGACCGCATCCGCAACCGGCCCGAGGTCCACGGATTCGCCCGAACGGTCTGGGACGAGTTGTCGCACCCGCCGCGCCTCGCAGCAAACCTCCGCTCAGCGGGGCTGCCCCTGCCGTGACGGCTGGGCCGCACCATCGTCGCGTCGTCGAACCAGTCTCGAGCGTGGTTCCGTGACGCGACCATGGTGCGACGTCGAGTCCGTGGTGCGACATCGGTGCGGGTGCGGGTGCGGGTGGGGGCGGGGGCGCGGGTGCGGGCGCGGGGCGCGGGGCGCGGGGCGCGGACGGGGCCGCCGGGCGACGTTTTACCCGCGCGAAACAATTCGTATACAAAACTGGGGCGTGCGGCAGGATTGTATGCAATCCGCGCTGCACAGACCGATACCACCCGAGCATCGGAGGCCCGATGGCCCGCCCACCCCGCCCGACCCGCGCCGCGACCGCGGCCCGCGCCGCGACCGCGGCCCGCGCCGCGATCGCGACCGCACCAGCCGGTCGTCGCCGCCTGCGCCGGGCCCTCGCGCTGCCGGCCCTCGCCGCGGCCGCGACCTTCGCGCTCGCGGCCTGCGTCCCGCAGCAGCCCGCCGGCACGAACCCGCCCGACAAGACCGACGTGACGACCGCGCCCGTCGGCGACAGGACGATCGTCGAGGGCGGCGACCTGGTCATGGCGCTCTCGGCCGAGCCGGACGCCCTCGACCCCACGACGTCGTCGTCGCTCTACACGCGGTACGTCATGGAGACGATGTGCCAGAAGCTGTTCGACATCGACGCCGAGGGCGACCTGGTGCCGTTGCTGGCGACCGAGTTGCCGACGCTGTCGGACGGCGGGTTGACGGTCGACATCCCCGTGCGGACCGACGCCGTGTTCGCCGACGGCACCCCGCTCGACGCCGAGGCCGTCGTCACGACGCTGCGACGCCACCTCGACAAGCCCGACTCGTCGCGGGCCAGTGAGCTCGGCCCGGTCATCGGGGTCGAGGCGCGGGGCGACGACACGGTGCGTCTGACCTACGAGCGCCCCTTCGCCCCGCTCACCGCGGCCCTCGCCGACCGTGCCGGCATGATCATGTCGCCGACGGCGCTCGAGGCCGAGGGCGACGACTTCGGTGACGCCCCGGTCTGCGTCGGCCCGTACAAGTTCGTCGACCGCGTGCCGCAGACCTCGATCTCGGTCGAGCGGGACCCGCTCTACTACAACGCCGAGGACGTGCACCTCGACACGATCACCTACCGCATCATCACCGACGCCAGCATCCGAGCCGCCAACGTCCGCGCGGGCGACGTCCAGGTCGCGGACTCGATGTCGACCATGGACGTCGACTCGCTGATGGCCGACGACGGTCTCACGGTGCTGCAGGTCGGCTCGTTCGGCTACCAGGGCGTGACGGTGAACATCGGCAACCAGGACGGCGTCGGCACCGACCCCGTGCAGATCGACACCCCGCTGGCGAGCGACGTGCGCGTCCGGCAGGCGCTGGCCATGTCGATCGACCGCGATTCGCTCGTGCAGAGCGTCTTCGGCGGCTGGAACGACACCGCCTGCTCGCCCGTCCCGCCCAGCAGTCCCTTCGTCACACCGGCCAGTGTGGCCTGCCCGGGTTACGACCCCGAGGGCGCGAAACGCCTGCTCGAGGAGGCCGGGGTCACCCTGCCCTACGAGATCGAGATGCAGGCCAGCAACAACGCCGACACGCTCCGCGTCGTGCAGGCGCTTCAGGCGCAGGTCGCCGACGGCGGGTTCCGCCTGTCGATCACGCCCGTCGAGTACTCGACCCTTCTCGACGTGCAGTCGCGTGGCGACTTCGACGCGCTGCAACTCGGCTGGTCGGGTCGTGTCGACCCGAACGGCAACATGGTCAACTTCTTGCGCACCGGGGGTGGCAACAACTACTCGGGCTACAGCAACCCCCGGGTCGACGAGCTGTTGGCCGACGCCGCCGCGACCATCGACGTCGACGAGCGCGCCGCGCTCTACGGCGAGGCCGTGACGCAGGTGCAAGAAGACGAACCGTTGATCTACCTGTACCGCACCCGGAGCCTGACCGCGTTGACGAACGAGGTCGCCGGGGTGTCCACCTACGCCGACGGCGTCGTGCGCCTCAGTGACGCCGCGTTCGTCGAGGGGGAGTGACCCGATGACCCGTTACCTGCTCACCCGGCTCTGGCAGTCGGTCGTCACGCTGGTGATCGCCTCGATCGTCGTGTTCTGGGGCGTGCGCCAGCTGCCCGGCGACCCGGCCCTGGCCCTCGCCGGAGAAGAGGCGACGCCCGAGCGCGTCGCCGCGATCCGGGCCGACCTCGGCCTCGACGACTCGTTGCTCGTGCAGTACGGCCGGTTCGTCGGCAACTTCTTCCGAGGCGACTTCGGCGAGTCGACCCGCACGGGCACGCCCGTCACCGAACTGATCGGCGCGACCCTGCCGGTCACGTTGTGGCTGGCGCTCTACGCGATCGTCGTCGCGGTCGTCGTGGGCGTCGCGCTGGGCGTCGTCGCCGAGCGGTACCGCGGCCGCTGGCCCGAGTGGATGGCCAACGCCGCCGCCCTGGTCGGTCTGTCGGTGCCGAACTTCTGGCTCGGCATCCTCGCGATCCTCTGGCTCGCGGCGGGCCTCGGCCTCTTCCCGGCGTCGGGCTACGTGCCGGTCGCCGAGAACCCGGCGAGCGCGTTCTACCACCTGACCCTGCCCGCCGTGATCCTCGGCACGAGCCTCGCCGCCGTGATCATGCGGCAGACGCGGGCCTCGATGATCGAGACGATGAAGACCGACTACGTGCGGACCGCACGGGCGAAGGGCCTCGGTCGCGGCCGGGTGCTGATGCGCTACGGCCTGCGCAACTCGATGATCGTGGTCGTCACGATCGTCGGCCTGCAGCTCGGCGGCCTGATCTCGGGCGCCGTGGTCACCGAGCGCATCTTCGCGCTGCCGGGCTTCGGCAAGCTCACGCTCGACTCGGTGTTCACCCGTGACTACCCGGTGATCCAGGCCGTCGTGCTGATCATCACCGTCGGCTACATCGTGATCAACCTGGCGGTGGACGTCCTGTACTCCGTCATCAACCCGCGCATCAGGGTAGGAGGCGCATCGTGACCGTCATCGAGACACCCACCGCCGCAGGGGCGGGGCTCGGCTCGGCCAGGGGGCGCGTCTGGCGTGGCCTCGTCCGCAACAAGCTCGGCGTCACGGGCGGCGTCATGCTCGTCGTCGTCCTCGTCGCCGGCCTCGCCGCCCCGCTCATCGCCCCGTACGACCCGACCCGGGTGAACTTCGACTTGCCGTTCCAGGTGCCCGGCACGGTCGGCTACGTGCTCGGCACCGACGACCTCGGCCGCGACATCCTCTCGCGCACCGTCTACGGCATCCGTGTCTCGCTGCAGGTGGGCGTGCTCTCGGTGCTGCTGGCCGTGGTGGTGGGCACGCCGCTCGGCCTGCTGGCCGGTTACTGGCGCTGGCTCGACGGCGTCATCTCGCGCCTGACCGACGTGATGCTGGCCTTCCCGTTCTTGATCATCGCCGTGGCGCTCGCCGCGATCAGCGGCCCGAGCCTGACCAACGCCGTGGTCGCCCTCGGCATCGCGCAGGTGCCGACGATGATCCGCGTGGTGCGCGGCGAGACGCTGCGCATCAAGTCGACCGACTTCGTCCTCGCCGCGACGACCATGGACGCCACGGGTCTGCGCGTGATCTTCCAGCACGTCCTGCCCAACTGCGTCTCGGCGATCATCGTGCAGGCGACGGTCATCATGCCGGTCGCCGTCATCGGCGAGGCCCTGCTGTCGTTCCTCGGGCTGGGCATCCAGCCGCCGACGGCCAGTCTGGGCATCATGCTCAGCGACGCGCAGCAGTACCTGGCGAAGGCACCGTTCGCCGCCGTCGTGCCCGGTCTCGCGATCGCCGTGATCTGCCTGGGCTTCAACCTGTTCGGCGACGCCCTGCGCGACGCCCTCGATCCCACCGCCAGCGACCGGAAGTGACCCCCTCGTGACCTACACCACCCCTGACGAGTTCGTCACCCGCCCGGACCTGCGCGGCACCTTCGGCATGACGTCGTCGACGCACTGGCTGGCGACGGCCTCGGCCCAGTCGGTCCTCGAGCGCGGCGGCAACGCGTTCGACGCGGCCGTGGCCGGTGCCTTCGTCCTGCACGTCGTCGAGCCGCACCTGAACGGCCCCGGCGGCGACCTCACGGCGATCTACGCGACCGCCGAGGCGCCCGGCGCCCCGACCGTGCTCGTCGGCCAGGGCCCGGCCCCGGCCGCGGCGACCCGTGAGCACTACCTGGCCGAGGGTCTCGAGCTCGTCCCCGGGTCGGGAGCCCTGGCCGCCGCGGTCCCCGGTGCCGTCGACGCCTGGCTCAAGCTGCTGGCCGAGCACGGCACCTGGTCGCTGGCCGACGTCCTCGCGTACGCGATCGGCTACGCCCGCGACGGCCACCCGATCGTGGCGCGCGTGGCAACCACCATCGGGACCGTCGCCGACCTCTTCACCGAGCACTGGCCCACCTCGGCCGCCCAGTGGATGCCCGGCGGTGAGGTGCCGCGCGAGGGCGACCTGCTGACCAATCCGGCGTACGCGGCCGTCCTGGACGAGCTGGTCGCGGCCGGCGAGGCCCTCGGGCCCGACGCGAGCCGTGAGGCGAAGATCGAGGAGGCGCGGGTCGAGTGGGGCAGCGGACACGTCGCGCAGGCGATCGACGCGTTCGTCCGCGCTCCGCACCGTCACTCGTCGGGCACCGACCACGCGGGTGTCATCACGGCCGCCGACCTCACCGCCTTCCGGGCCACGACCGAACCGGCGACCACGATCGAGTTCCGTGGCCACACCGTCGCCAAGACGGGTGCCTGGGGCCAGGGCCCCGCCCTGCTGCAGGTGTTGGCGCTGCTCGAGCCGCTCGACGACGGGCTGCTCGACCCGTCGACCGCCGATGGCGCCCACACGATCATCGAGGCGCAGAAGCTCGCGATGGCCGACCGCGAGGCCTGGTACGGTCCCGGCGACGTGCCTCTCGACACCCTGTTGTCCGCGGCCTACGCCGACGAGCGCCGGGCCTTGATCGGTGAGCAGGCCTCGCACGAGCTGCGACCCGGTGAGGTCCCCGGGCGCGTGCCGTTCGCCCTGCCCACGATGCGCACCGAGTACCTCCCGCCCGCCCTCAGCGAGGCACCCGCCGGCGTCGGTGAACCCACGGTCGCCGCGCCCGCCGCCCGCACCGCGACGACGTCCCCGGCCGCACCGGCCGCACCCGTCCCACCGCCCGCACCGGCCGCACCCGTCGCACCGGCCGAGGACGTGCCGCCGACCGGCACTGCGCCTCCGGCCGACCGCCTGGCCGAGCCGTTCACCGAGCCGACCGGCGAGACGCGGGGCGACACCTGTCACCTCGACGTCGTCGACCGCTGGGGCAACGTCGTCTCGGCGACCCCGTCGGGTGGCTGGTTGCAGTCGTCGCCGACCATCCCCGAGCTCGGCTTCTGTCTCGGCAGCCGGTTGCAGATGTCGTGGCTCGACGAGGGCACGGCGTCGACGCTCGAACCCGGCACGCGCCCGCGCACCACACTGACGCCCACGCTCGTGCTGAAGGACGGCGAGCCCGTCGTCGCCCTGGGATCACCCGGCGGCGACCAGCAGGACCAGTGGCAGCTGCTGTACCTGTTGCGCACGATCGTCGGCGGCTACACGCCGCAGCAGGCGATCGACGCCCCCGCCCTGCACACCACGTCGTTCCCCGGCAGCTTCTGGCCCCGCACGTGGGAGCCCGGAGGCGTCGTGGTCGAGGACCGCCTGGGCGACGACGTCATCGAGGCCCTGGTCGCCCGCGGGCACGTCGTCACCCGCGCCGGCGGCTGGTCCCTGGGCCGACTGTCGAGCGTCTCGCGAGACCCCGAGACCGGCGTGCTGTCCGCCGCCGCCAACCCCCGAGGAGCCCAGGCCTATGCCGCAGGACGCTGAGAACACCACCTCCCCGCTGTTGAGGGTGCGCGACCTGCGCGTCTCGTTCGGCGACACCCCCGCAGTGCACGGCGTCGACCTCGACGTCCTGCCGGGCGAACGGGTGGCGATCGTCGGCCAGTCCGGCTCGGGCAAGTCGACGGTGGTCGCGGCGATCCTGCGCCTGCTGCCCGGCGCCGGTCACATCACGGGCGGCTCGATCGAGCTCTCGGGCCCCGACGGCAGCACCCTCGACCTCGCGCAGGCGACCGAGGCGCCGATGCGCCGGGTGCGCGGCGCCCGCATCGGCCTCGTGCCGCAGGACCCGTCGACCAACCTGAACCCGTCCATGAAGGTCGGGGCCCAGATCGCGGACGCGTTGCGCGCCCACGGCCTGCGTGGCCACGACGAGGTGCAGCGCCGTGTCGTCGCCCTGATGACCGAGGCGGGCATCCCCGAGGCCGAGCGCCGGGCGGGGCAGTTCCCGCACGAGTTCTCGGGCGGCATGCGCCAGCGCGTGCTGATCGCGATCGCCCTGGCGCGCGAGCCGCAGCTGCTGATCGCCGACGAGCCGACCAGCGCGCTCGACGTGACCGTCCAACGGCAGATCCTCAACCACCTCCAGACCCTGGTCGAGAGCCGGGGGACGTCCCTGCTCTTCATCACGCACGACCTCGGACTCGCCGCCGACCGCACCGACCGCATCGTCGTGATGCTCGAGGGCCGCGTGGTCGAGCAGGGCACGCCTGAGCAGATCCTGCGCCGCCCTCGGCACGAGTACACGAAGCGTCTCGTCGCCGCCGCGCCGACGCTGGCCTCGGCCACCGCCCTGCGTCGCGGCGAGACCGTTCTCGACGAGGGGGCCGGAGCCGAGGAGGCGCGGGTCGACCCGATCCTGACCGTCACCGACCTGGTCAAGGAGTTCCGCCTCCGTGGTCGCCGTGGCGAGCAGGTGCGGGCGGTCGACCACGTCTCGTTCGAGGTCCCGCGCGGCACCACGACGGCGATCGTCGGCGAGTCCGGTTCGGGCAAGACGACCGTCGCCCGCATCGTGCTCGGCCTCGAGTCCGCGACGAGCGGGTCGGCCCTGATCGACGGCGAGAGCATCACGGTGAGCCGGGGTGCCTCGCGTCGTGCGCTGCGTCGGCGGGTGCAGCCGGTGTTCCAGGACCCTTACGGGTCGCTCGACCCGTCGTACAGCGTCGAGCGGCTGATCGACGAGCCGTTGCGCATCTTCGGCGTCGGTGACCGGACCACGCGTCGGCATCGCGTGGCCGAGCTGCTCGACCAGGTCACGCTGCCCCGGTCGGTCGCGCAGAGCCGGCCGAACGAGTTGTCGGGTGGCCAGCGTCAGCGGGTGGCGATCGCCCGGGCGCTCGCGCTCGAGCCCGAGCTGTTGATCTGCGACGAGGCCGTCTCGGCGCTCGACGTGCTCGTGCAGGAGCAGATCCTGGAGCTGCTCGGCGACCTGCAACGTCGGCTCGGCCTCAGCTACCTGTTCATCACGCACGACCTGGCCGTCGTGCGACAGATCGCCCATGACGTGGTGGTGATGCGCAAGGGCGCCGTGGTCGAGCACGGTAGCGTCGACGACATCTTCTTGTCGCCCCGTGCCGAGTACACGACCGAGCTGTTGGGAGCCATCCCCGGTGCCAGCCTCGCCCTCTGAGGGCCCGCCGCCCGTCGTCCTCGTCGACGCCCTGCGCCGCGAGATCGTCGAGGGCACCCTCGTGCCGGGTACGCGCATCACCGAGGCCTCGGTCGCCCGCCGCCACGGTGTCTCGCGCGTCCCGGTGCGTGAGGCGCTTCGGGCGCTCGAGGTCGAGGGGTTCGTCGAGTCGACCCCGAACGTGGGCAGCCGGGTCGCGGCGATCCCGGTCGACGAGGCCGACGACCTCTTCGCCGTGCGCGAGGCCCTCGAGATCTCGACGGCCCGGCGGGCAGCCCTGCGGGCGCGCGAACTGTTCCGCGAGCCTCGGCCGCCCGAGGACTGGTGGCGGACCCGCCGCATGCTGGGGCAACTGCTCGACGACGGGGACGCCGCCGTCGAGGCCGGCGACCTCGACCGTCTCGTCGAGCTCAACGACCGGTTCCACGTCGGTGTGGCGCACCTGAGCGGCAGCGCCACCCTGGCGACCCTGCTGCGTCAGCTGTCGAACAAGATCGAGTGGCTCTACGCGCTCGACACCTTCTCGCGGGGCAAACGGCTGTGGCCCGACCACCGTCTCATCCTCGCGGCGATCGACGCCGGCGACGAGGCTCGGGCCGCCGAGTTGATGGGCTGGCACGTGCGTGAGTCGCGCATCGGGTTCCTCGCCCGGACCGAACCGGCCGACCGGGTGGCCGACCTGCGGGCCACACCGCCCGCCCTGCCCCCCACGATCGCGGCGAGCACGACCACGACACCGACGCCCACGACCACGACACCGACGCCCACGACCACGACACCGACGCCCACGATCCCGACGGCCTGACCCGCGCCTCCTGCCCTCGTCGAGACGTGAGCGTGCATCGACTGCACGTTCTCAGGAGTCGGTCGGCGGTCCTGCTTACTGTTCTCGATCATGGACGAACCTCCCTCTCACATGCCCTGGCCTCTCCCACGCCTGACCGCCCGCGCGGTCGTCACAGACGGGGAGGGGCGACATGAATGACTGGGTCATGGTCGGCATCGGCCTCGTGCTCACCGTCGGCACCGGCTTCTTCGTCGCGTCCGAGTTCTCGTTGGTCAACCTCGACCGCAACGAGCTGGAGGCGCGGCGCGACCGGGGCGAGAAACGCCTCGGTCCCACGATCAAGGCGTTGCGCATCACCTCGACGCACCTCTCCGGCGCGCAGCTCGGCATCACGCTGACCACGCTGCTGACCGGGTACACCTTCGAGCCCGCCATCAGCTCGATGCTGAGCGGTCCGCTCGACTCCCTCGGCGTGCCCGCGGCGGTCGTCCCGGTCGTCGGAAGCATCGCGGGCATCGTGCTCGCCACCCTCTTCTCGATGGTGGTCGGCGAGCTCGTGCCGAAGAACTTCGCCCTCGCCCTGCCGCTGGCCACGGCGAAGTTCGTCGTGCCGTTCCAGGCGGCGTTCACGACCGTCTTCAAGCCCCTCATCCTGCTCTTCAACAACACCGCGAACGCCGCCATCCGCGCCATGGGCATCGAGCCCAAAGAAGAGCTGTCGGGTGCCCGTTCGGCCGAGGAGCTCAGCTCGCTCGTGCGCCGGTCGGCACTCGAGGGCCAGCTCGACCAGGACCACGCGACCCTGCTGGGACGCACCCTGCGCTTCTCGCAACACGACGCCTCTGAGGTGATGACGCCGCGCGTGCGCATGACGACCATCGCCTCCACCGGCACGGCCGCCGACATCGTCGACGCCGCGTTGTCCTCGGGGTTCTCCCGCTTCCCGGTGATCGGCGACGATAGCGACGACATCGTGGGCGTCGTGCACGTGAAGCACGCGTTCGCCGTCCCGCTCGACGAGCGCGCCTCCGTCGCCTCGACCTCGCTGATGCAGGAGGCGCGGTTCGTGCCCGAGAGCATGGGCACCGACTCGCTGCTCGGCCTGCTGCGCCACGGTGGTCTGCAGATGGCGGTCGTCCGTGACGAGTTCGGCGGCACCGCGGGCCTCGTCACGCTCGAGGACGTCGTCGAGGAGCTCGTCGGCGAACTCGAGGACGAGCACGACCGCGCTCGCGTGGGCATCGTGCGCCAGGCCGGCACCGTCCTCTTCGACGGTGCCCTCCGGCCCGACGAGTTGGCCGACCGGGCCGGCATCCGCGTGCCCGACGACGGCGACTACGAGACGGTGGCCGGATTCGTGATCGACCGGCTCGACCGCCTGCCCGAGGTGGGCGACGAGGTCGCCCTCGAGGGCGGCAGCGGCAGCCTGCGGGTCGAGCGCGTCGCGAACGGACGCCTCGAGCGCCTGCGATTCGTCCCCGCCCCGTCGACCGACGGTCTCGACGCCGTCGCGCCCACCACGGAGCACGACCGCGTCGTCGCCTCGCTGAAAGAAGGGGTGACCCGATGAACGAGTACCTGCCCGGCATCGTCTGGCTCGTCGTGCTGCTGATCGTCAACGGCTTCTTCGTCGGCGCCGAGTTCGCCGTCATCTCGGCCCGTCGCTCGCAGATCGAACCGCGCGCCGAAGCCGGGAGCAAGGCCGCCAAGAAGACCCTCTGGGCGATGGAGCACGCGACCCTCATGCTGGCCACCAGCCAGTTGGGCATCACCGTCTGCTCGTTGGTCATCTTGAACGTGTCGGAGCCGGCGATCCATCACCTGCTCGAGATCCCGCTCGGTCTCACCAGCCTGTCGGCCGAGGCCATCGGCGTGGTCGCGTTCGTGGTGGCGCTCGTCCTCGTGACGTTCTTGCACGTCGTGGTCGGCGAGATGATCCCGAAGAACCTGTCGTTCTCGGTGCCCGATCGCGCCGCACTCATCCTGGCGCCGCCGCTGGTCTTCGTGGCGACCGTCTTCAAGCCGGTCATCTGGTCGCTGAACGCCGTCGCCAACGGCGTGCTGAGGGTGTTCCGGGTCGAACCGAAGGACGAGGCGACGAGCTCGTACACGCTCGACGAGGTCGCGACGATCGTGCAGCAGTCGACGCGTGAGGGCACGCTCATGGATTCGTCGGGCACCCTCTCGGCGGCCTTCGAGTTCACCACCCGCAAGGTGCGCGACGTCGAGGTTCCTCTCGACGAGATGGTGCACCTGGCGCCGGGGTCGACCCCGGCCGACGTGCAGCGGGCCGTGGCGGCTCGTGGCTACTCGCGATACGTGCTCACCGACGGCGACGGTCAGCCCACGGGCTACCTGCACCTGAAGGACGTCATGGACCTCACCGAGGACGGGGCGTTCGAGGCGCCCGTGCCCGAGAAGCGCATCCGACGCCTGGGCGCCGTGGGCCGCGACACCGACCTCGAGGACGCCTTGGCCTCGATGCGTCGGGTCGGTGCGCACGTGGCCCGCTCCGTCTCGCCCGAGGGCGTCACGACGGGGGTGCTGTTCTTGGAGGACATCATCGAAGAACTCGTCGGCGAAGTGGACGACGTCACCGCGGTCTGACGGCACCGAGCCCGGCCGGCCGTCCTCGCCCCTCAGGCGACGGGACGCCGGCCGGGCAGGGCGTGCAGTTGTTCGGCGGCGAGTTCGGCCGCCAGTGGATCGCCGGCTTGGGTCGCCTCGCGGAGGGCGACGAACGAGTCGGCCATCGATTCCCACTGCAGCACCTGCACGATGTCGGGCACGCGCAGTTTGTAGGCGAGGCCGTCGGTGACGTCGGTGCAGACCTTGACCAGCGCCGGATTGCCGCAGTGGTGGACGTAGGTCGAGAAGAGCGCGACGGCGTGGGTGTTCAGGGCCGGGCCGTCCTCTCGGTCGAGGTCGGACAGGCAGACGTCGATCATGCGGACGATCTCTCGCGTCACGGCGGCCGACAGGTGCGGCACGGCCAGGCGGACCGCGCCACCGAAGAGCACGCCGAGGGTCTGGACCGCCTCGACGGCCTCGTCGGCCTTCGGCATCGCGACCTTCGTGTACCGGTTCGGAGCCATCTCGACGAGGCCGGCGCGGACGAGGTCGCCGAGTGCCTCGCGGATCGGCGTGCGCGACACCTGCAGCCACGCGATCAGTTCGTCGTCGTGCAGGCGTTCACCGGGTTCGAGCGTGCCGTCGATGATCGCGTCACGGATGCGGATGCGGACCGTGTCGCGCAGCAGCTGTCGCTCGGCGGTGGGGGGAGTGGCGGGAACGGGCATGCGGCCTCCTGGATGCTCTCGGTCAATTACCCGGCCAGAATCTTACCCGAAGAGCATCACATTTTGCCCGATGGGCACCGAAGGTGACATGTCTCATTCTCCCACAAGCGAGCGAGCGAGCGAGCGACGGGCGGGTGGCCGGACGGCGAGGCCCCACCTTCCCAGGGGAAGGTGGGGCCGTCGGGGCCGGGTCGGTGCCGTTACTTCGCGACGGCCGGGGTCGCCGCGGGCACGTGCTGCGAGGCGACCTCGACGCCGTGCGAGTCGCGCAGGGTCGTCAGGGTCCGCTCGATCTCGTCGTCACGCTGCTCGGTCGTCCAGCCGAGCGAGCCGGCCATGACGTCGGCGATCTCGGTGAGCAGCTCGATCGTGACGCCACCGACGAACGCGAGGTTCGTGCGGCGCAACACGACGTCGGCGAGGTGGACGGCGTCCTCGTGCTCGGCGAAGTAGGCGATCTCGGCCGTGGTCAGCGTGGGGTCGGCCTCGAGGGCCTGCGACGGCTGGTCGAGCAGGACGTCGATGACCTCGGAGGCGCGGGTGCCGTAGCGGGTCAGCAGACGATCGACCTGGTCGCGGTCGAGCCCGTCGGCGTGTGCCGCGACCCAGGTGGTGCGGGCGCCGTCGGTGGTCGGGAACCCCTTGCCGCCGCCGATCGCCATGCCCGTCGTGTCGATGGAGCGCTTCACGCCGAGCTTGGTCGTCGCTTCGGTCGAGAGGTGGGCCGACAGGGCGCGGAAGGTCGTCCACTTACCGCCGACGAGGCTGAGGACGGTCGTGCCGGGCAGTTCCGTGACCTCGGTCTCGACGATGCGGTAGTCGCGCGACACGAAGCCGGCCGCGAGGTCGTCGTGCTTGGGCAGCGGTCGGACACCCGAGTATCGGTAGACGATGTGGTCGCGGTTGAGCTCGATGTCGGGGTAGACGTGCTTCACCAGATCGAAGAAGTAGTCGACTTCTTCTTCGGTGCAGACGGCGGGCTCCGCCATGTCCGCCTCGAGGTCGGTCGTGCCGATGAGCACACGCCCCTTGAGCGGGTAGATGAGGACGATCCGGCCGTCGTTGTTCTCGAAGAAGATCTCGCGACCGTTCGTGGCCTCGAGCAGCTCGGGGCTGTCGACGACGATGTGCGACCCCTTGGTGCCGCCCATGTACTGGGACTCGGCACCGAAGGCCTTGTTGGTGAGGTCGGTCCACGGGCCCGACGCGTTGATGACCACGTCGGCCGTCATCGTGAACTCGGTGCCGGTGACGACGTCGCGCAGGGTCACCCCGCCGTCGGCGGTGCCGACGGCCTCGAGGTAGTTGGCGCTGCGGGCGTTGTCGCCGGCGGCCAGGCCGTCCTTCAGTACGTCGAGCGCGAGGCGCTCGGGCTCGTGCACCGACGCGTCGTAGTAGGTGCCCGTGTACTTGAGCGCCTTGTTGAGGTGCGGCATCTCGGCCAGGGCCTTCTTGCGGCCGAGGAACTTGTGACGGGGGACCGATCCGCCGTCGCGCGAGAACGAGTCGTACATCGTCATGCCGACCTTGATCAGCAGGGCGCCGCGCTCCTTCGTGGAACGCTGCTTGTGCGTGAGCATGCGCAACGGCGCGTTCATGATGCCGCTGAACGTCGAGAAGATCGGCATCGTCGTCTGCAGGGGCTTGACGTAGTGCGGAGCGATCTTGAGAAGGCCGTTGCGCTCCTCGACGCTCTCGCGGACGAGGCGGAACTCGCCGTTCTCGAGGTAGCGGATGCCGCCGTGGATCATGTGCGACGAGGCGGCCGAGGCGCCCGAGGCGTAGTCGGCACGCTCGACGAGCACGACGTCGACCCCCTGGAGGGCGAGGTCGCGGAAGGTCGCGATCCCGTTGATGCCACCGCCGACGACGAGCACCTGTGCCGTCGGGCGGTCGACGATGCGCTGCACGTTGGGACGGATCGAGTCTGTCTTCTTCGACATGGTCACTGCTTCTTTCGAGATGCGATGTCTGGTGGTGGTGACCGACTCGTCGTGCGGGCCGGTAGATTCATCGTCGTCCCGATGCACACAGGGTGCAACGGATCTGCACGAACGTGCAAGGAGGTCCCCTTGGCCGTCGGCGATCAGTCGGAACGCACGCAAGAAGCCCTGCGCGCCGCGCATCTGTACTACATGCAGGACCTCACGATGGAGGCCATCGCGCACGAACTCCAGACGTCCCGCTCGTCGGTCTCGCGCCTCCTGAAGTCGGCTCGTGAGACGGGGCTGGTCGACATCCAGATCAAGTCCCCGCTCGATCAGCCGACGGCCGTGGGCGAGGGGTTGCAGCGTCGGTTCGGCGTGGTCGCGCATGTGGTCCCCGTGCCCGACCAGACGAGCGACGTCGACCGGCTCGACCGGGTCGCGTTGTCGGCTGCACGAACGCTCACGCAGTACGTCGACTCGAACATGGTCGTCGGGGTCGCCTGGGGCTCGACCGTCAGCGCGGTCAGCCGCTACCTGGTGCCCAAGACGACGCACAACACCGTCTTCGTGCAGCTGAACGGAGCCGCCAACACCCGCACCACCGGCATCGAGTACGCCAGCGAGATCCTGCGGAGGTTCGGTCACGCGTACGGCGCCCTGATCCAGCAGTTCCCGGTGCCGGCGTTCTTCGACGACCCCGCGACGAAGCGGGCCCTCTGGCGGGAACGCAGCACCCGTCGCGTCCTCTCGCTGCAGGGCACCATGGACCTCGTCGTCTTCGGCGTCGGATCGCGCGAGGCGCACGTGCCGAGCCACGTCTACTCGGGCGGCTACCTCGAGCAGAGCGACCACGAGAGCCTCGTCCACGACCACGTGGTGGGCGACGTCGCGACCGTGTTCTTCCGCGAGGACGGCTCGTCGGCCGACATCGAGCTCAACCAGCGCGCCACGGGCCCCGACCTGGCGACCATCCGGCGCACGCCGCGTCGGGTCTGCGTCGTCGCCGGCGAGGCCAAGGTGGCCAGTGTCCGCGGTGCGCTCGCCGCGGGCCTGGTCACCGACCTGATCCTCGACGAGGGGACGGCCAGGGCCCTCCTGGCCAGCTGAGGACGCAGGCGCGGGGGCGACGGGGCAGGCACGACCAGGAGGCGCGGGCGGGGTACAGCGGGCCAGCCGCGACCCAGCCCGGTCGCGTAGACGGGACGAGTCGCACACCGGGCCCCCGACGGGCCCCGAGAGGAGCATCACCATGGCCAGCACCGAACTCACCGGACGCCGCGTTCTCGCGATCGTCACCAACTACGGCGTCGAGCAGGACGAACTCGTCGTCCCCTTCGCGAAGCTGCGCGAACAGGGCGCGACCGTCGTCGTCGCAGGCGTCTCCACCGAGCCGATCGAGACGCTCGTCGGCGACAAGGACCCGGGTCAGACCGTCCGCCCCGACACGACGATCGCCGAGGTCGAGGCCGCCGACCACGACCTCCTGCTCGTGCCCGGCGGCACCATCAACGCCGACACCCTCCGCACCGAGAGCGACGCGGTCGACCTGATCAAGGCCTTCGCCTCGGCAGGCAAGCCGATCGCCGCCATCTGCCACGGGCCGTGGGCGCTGATCGAGGCGGGCCTCGTCCAGGGCAAGGAGCTGACCTCCTTCGCGTCGTTGCAGACCGACGTCCGCAACGCCGGCGGCACCTGGGTCGACCGCTCGGTCGTGACCGACGTCGAGCAGGGTTTCACGCTCGTCACGTCGCGCGATCCCGGCGACCTCGACGACTTCGTCCGCGAGACCTCGACGGCACTCGCCGCCACGGCCTGAGCCCTCGCCCTCCGTCGCGGCGGGGTCCGGCGTCCCACCTCGGGGCGGCGAACCCCGCCGCGGGTCTTTAATGGACCGTCGGGCCGTCGTCGGTCCGACCCCGGGTGCTCCGGCGCCCATCCGGTCGAGAGAGAGGCGCGATGAAGTTCGGCAAGGCGAGCAAGGTCCCCTCCGAGCCGGCGACACCCGACCCCGCGGCTCTCGAGCGGGCCGTCTCCGAGGGCGTGCTCATCTCCCGTGCCGCCGCCGTCGTCTCGGTCGCCAACTCGATCGTCATCCGTGCCCTCCGCGACGACGAGCACTTCGACCACGAGCGCACCCGCGAGGCCGTGCGGACCATCCTCGGCCGTCTCGCGGCCGAACAGCGCGAACAGAACGAGCGCATCGGCGGCGAGCGTGCGAAGGCCCTCAAGGCCAAGGGGCGGTCCCGGCACCAACACGACTATCGACGGGGTGACGACGACACCCTCTGGTTCCGCGAGAAGACCTACACGGCCGTCGCCGAGAGGTTGGACGACCTGCAGTCCGACGACGGCTTCGTCGACGGCATCGTCTCCTCGGCGGTCGACCGGGCGTGGGGTGACGTGGGTGCTGCGATCGTCACCAAGGTCTCGGCGGTCGAGGCGGTCGACCCGGCGTATCCCGACGAACGCGACCAGCGCCTCCGTGAGTTCGTCGACGTCGACATCGCGCGGTTGCTCGCCCAGCCTCCGGCGGGGTCAGACGCGCCACGTCCGACCTGACCGACGACCCCGTCCACCGGCCCCCGACCTGGGGCTTTCCCGGCCCGGCCCGGGACGACACCATGAATCGACACGCTCGGCCCTCACCACGCGGAGCCCTCGTCGATCAGGCCACCGCTGTGGGAGGAACCCGGCATGCATCGTTTCGTGAGCCCGCTCGTGCGCGGGGTGATCCGACAGCGCAACCGCTGGTTCGACCGGCGGCTCGGGCTGCCCCGGCCCGAGGGCGTCGCGCGGGCTCACGCCCCGGGTATCACGCCCGACCGCGTGCTGCTGTTCGGCAGCGGGCCCGCCGTCGGATGGGGTGTCCGGAGCCACGACCTGGGGCTCGCCGGCCATCTCGCGCGAGCGGTCTCGCACGCGACCGGGCGCGGTGTCGACGTCGACGTCCTGGCCGACCCCGCGATGCGGACGGTCGACGCCAGACGTGTGCTCGGGGATCGTGATCTCACCCGCTACGACGCCGTGGTCGTGGTGACCGGCATCAACGACGCCCTCGAGATGACGGACGTCACCAGGTGGCGGCGTGCCTTCGTCGACCTGCTCGTGCACATCGAGACCGAGACCGGGGGAGCGAGCAGTCCCGTGCTCGTCACGGGCGTCCAGGCACCCAGCGAGGTGACGGTGTTCCGCATCGCCGGCGGGGGCCTCGTCGACCGGCACACGGCCGAACTGAACAGGATGATCCGCGACGTCTGCTCGACGCATCCCCGCGTGCACGTGCTCATGCCCCCCTCGCCGCTCTCGGGTCACGACGACCGCGACCGGCTGATCGCCAAGTACGCCCGGTGGGGCGAGGCGCAGGCCGAGGTGCTCGCGCCCATGCTCGACGCCCAGATGTCCGCCGGCGGAGGGGTGGCCCGGGCACGTCGGCACGCACCGCAGGCCGAGATCGACCGGGTCGACGCGATCCGGTCCCTCGGCCTCCTCGACACCGATCCCGAGGAGCGCTTCGACGACATCGTCGAACGGGCCCGCACGCTGCTCGGGGCGCGCGGTGCCGCGTTCTCGCTCGTCACGGCGGACCGGACCTGGAACAAGGCGCTCGTCGGGGGCGGTGACCGCGAGATGCCGGCCGCCCTGTCGTTCTGCGCCCACACGGTGGCCGGCGGCCAGCCCTTCGTCGTCGAGGACGCCTGGGCCGACGAACGGTTCGGCGTCGACGCACCGGCCCGGTTCTACGCCGGTTACCCCGTCGAAAGCCCCGAGGGTGTCCGCATCGGGGCCCTCTGCGTCGCCGACCCCGACCCCCGCACGGTCGAGAGCGTCGACCTCGTCATGCTGCGCGAGCTCGCTCTCAGCGTGCAGCGTGAGCTCGCGAAGCAGGTCGTCGCGCGGGCGTGACGTCTCGTCCGTCGTCGTCCCGTGTCGCCCCGTGTCGGCCTCACCGGTCGGCCGCCGTCGGCGGACCGACGAGCCGTGCCCCTTCGGTGCACAATCGACGCATGAGCGCCGAACCCCTGGTCACGCCCGACGGCCGGTACCTGGTCGTCCGGGGCCGGCTGTGGCGGCGGACGGACCCCCGCCTCGACGAGGCGACCCGCGCCTCCTTGGTCCACGACCTGATGGAGGCGCGGCGCGCGAAGAAGGCGGCGCTGGCCGACGGCGACGACGCCGCCGTCGAGGACGCCCGGGCCCGGGTCGACGCGGCGAAGACCTCGCTCGGCGAACGTGGACCGGTGTGGTGGGACGACGACGCCCCTGACGAGACCCGCCGCATGGCACGGAACACGCGGTACTCCGAGTGGTTCGCCGGCGTCGAGTCCACGAGCTGACTAGCGCGCGATGAGATGCACTCCGCACCACGAAGTGGACACCGCACCATGAGAAAACGTGGTGCGGTGTCCACTTCGTGGTGCGGTGGCGGGTTGGTTGCCCGCCGCGGGCGTGCCTAGCGGCCCTGGCGCTTCTTGAACGGCTTGGGCTGACCCTTGACGGCAGGGGTGCGGCCCTTGCCCTTGGACGCCTTGGCCTTGCCGCCGGCCGGCGGGGGCGGCGGCGGTGTCGGGGTGGACGGACTCGCCAGTTCGTCCTCGGCGACGACGACGGCAGCCTGGCCGGCCTTGGTCAGACGGTAGGGCGTGGCGTCGCGGTCGAACAGCTTGGCGCCGAACTCGAGCTCGAGCGCCTCGATCGACGACTCGAGCTTCTGGCGCGAGATGCCGAGCTTGTCGGCCGCGACCGGGAAGTGCAACACCTCGGCGGCGACGAGGAAGTGCCTCAGGTGACTGGTCTTCACGCGGTGGCGACCGAACCGCCGGCGGGGGAGTCCGCCCGGATGCCCAGGCCGTCGAGCGCCTTCTGGAAGATCGTCAGACCGCTCATGCCGGGCAGGTTCGAGATGTTCTGGTCGAGCTTGACGGCGGCCTTGCGTCCGTCCTCGCCGCTCATCAACTGGCCGAAGACGAACTTCACGTCGTCGACCTCCATGATGGACGAGCCCACCGGGGCCCAGACCTTCGACAACAGGAACCGCGTGAGCTTCTGGGCCTTCTTGCTAGCGAGCAGGCGCTCACGGGCCTGCGAGACGTAGAAGGCGACGTGGCGGGCCTCCTGCTTGGCGATGCGTTTCAGCAACTCGGCGAGGACGGGGTCCTTCTCGAGCTCGGCCATGCGCTTGTAGGCCGAAACGGCCGAGTACTCGTTGGCCGCGCCCCACGACATGTGGACGGCGACGAAGTCCGAGCCGACGATCTTGCCCAGCAGACCCTGCTTGACCGGGTCGAGGCGCTCACGCCACCCCAGCTTGAGCCGGTTCGCGCGCAGCTGGTCGTAGTCGACCGTGATGCCGTGCACCTCGAGGATGGCGGCCAGGGCCTCGCCGTGCCAGAACTCCTCGCGGTTCCACATCGTCATGAACGTGGTCATCTCGTTCTCTTTGTGAGAAGGCGTGGTGAGCAGGTCACGGGTGTAGCAGACGGTGTGGTACTCGACGTCGGCCATGTAGCGCAGGGTCCGCAGCGAGTCGGCCGACAGCGGGTTCTTGCGGAAGTGGTCGAGGTCGAGGTCGTCCCAGCTCAGTCGTTCGGAGGTCGCCGCGAACTTGTCGATGTCGAAGGCCATGTGATGTCAGGAGGCGCGGGCTCAGGCCCTGCCTCCGTCTCCTTTCGCTGTGGTGCCGCTGGTGCCGCTGCGCGTCCAATCCCGGATGCTCCATCTTCTTCGGAGCGCTTCGCGTGCCAGATTGCTGTCGGGGTTGACCGCGTTCGGATGGCCGACCATCTCGAGCCAGGCGAGGTCGGCGAACGAGTCACCATAACCGTACGACCCCGAGAGATCGATGTCGTTCGCCTGGGCGTACTGGCGCAGCCATGCGGCCCGTGCCTCGTCGACCAGCGGGGGCTGCGCGAGGTAGCCGGTGTAGACCCCGTCACGCTGGTGCATCGTGCTGGCGACGACGTCGTCGAACAGGTGCGCCAGGGGAGTGGTCAAGGTGTCGATCGAGCCCGTGACCAGCACGGTGCGGTGCCCGGCGGCGCGGTGCTCGGCGAGGCGGGCGAGCGCGTCGCGGAGCGTGTGGCGGAGGACCGTGTCGGCGTAACCGCGCGAGCGGACCACCCCCGAGAGCCGTGCCACGGGCATCCCCTCGTAGCGTCGCGAGAAGGTGCGGATGAACTCGCCGCGGTCGCGACCCTCGGCGCGCAGGTAGCGGGGCAGCGAGGTGAGCAGGCTGGCGACCTCGCCGGGCCAGGCGGCCTTGCGGAATCCGGCGGACCGCACCCAGAGGTACTGCTCGACGATGTTGCTGTCGAGCACCGTGCCCTCGAGGTCGAACACGGCCACGACGTCGTCACGCCGCGGCAGGGCCCGGGTGTCGGCGACGACGGCCGACGCGGCGGGCCGCACCGAGAACGCCCGGGTCATCGAGGTGATCGACGGGAAGTGCACCTCTTGGAAGTAGGCCTCCCAGTCGACGTCGGTCACGTCGAAGCCGATGTCGGCGGGCGAGTCCGACGGAAGCCCGGCGTGCAGGGCCCGCGTGCGGCGGTCGTCGAAGATGATCTCGGACTGGACGTAGTGGCGGTAGAGGTCGGTCAGGCTCTGCAACGACTCGAGGTCGGCCCGGCGGGTCTGCACCCCGGCCAGGGCCGTGCGGGTGCGGAGCGTGCTCGGCAGCCGGGTGAGCACGGCCTCGCGGACGTCGTTGACGCGGTTGGCGGTGCGGATGGCACCCTCGACCTTCCGCACACCCGGGAACTTCCAGTGCGGGGCCTCGATCGACGAGTGCTCGTCGCGGGGTAACGGGTTGGCCGTGAAGAACGCCTTGAGGTTCTCGAACATGCGCAGGATCGAGAACGGGTTGCTGCCTCCCGAGCTGGCGTGGAAGTACTGCGGACTGCCGGCCTCGACCGGGTTCGCGGCGACGGCGAGGATGACGTTGACCACGTAGTCGACCGGGATCACGTCGAGCACGCTGTCGGGCACCCCGGGGAACTCGGGCAGCAGGCCGCGGGCGTACGACATGATCAGCGGGTCGGCGACCTTGAAGCCGTCGATCCACCCGGGGTAGGGGTGGCGGTGCGCGCTCTCGACGATCGCCGGTCGGACGATCGACAGGCGGTGCCCGGCGTCGGCCCAGAGCTCTTCGGCGGCGCGCTCGGCGAACGCCTTGGTCAGTGTGTAGACGTCCGTCCAGCCGAGCGTCTCGGCTCGGGTCCGTCCGTAGTCGACGAGACGGGCCTTGACCCAGGCGACCCGCGCCTCCTCAGCCGCCGCGGCGACCGCCTGCGGGCCGGTCTTGCCGTGCGCCGCACGACCCTGGGCGAGGAAGGTGCGCAGCGTCTCGGGCTGACGCGAGGCTGCCTCGACCCGGGCGCGCGCGTCGGCGGCCGCGGCGCGCTCGACCCGCCAGTCGACGGTGTGGGCGAGGGACGCCTCGGGGAACACGCCCTTGCGGATGCCGCCGACGTAGGCCGTCGACACGTGCACCACGTGCGGGTCGGTGCCGGTCTTCCGAAGGGCCTCGTAGAGCCCGACCGCCCCGCCGACGTTGGTCTCGAAGGCCTGGTCGATCGGTGGGTCGAACGACACCGTGGACGCGCTGTGGATCACGACGTCGAGGTCGCCGGGCAGGTCGGGCAGGTCGCCGAGACCGCTCTCGATGACGCGGAGCCGCTCGGCGAGGGCCTTCTCGACGCCCTCGGGCCCCACGGCCTCGCGCCAGGACGAGAACACGGGCTTCTTCAGCAGGTGCCGCAGACGACCCTCGGCCGAGGTGCCGGCCTTGGGGCGGATCAGCAGCGTGACCGTCGTGCCGGGGTGCGACGAGAGGAGGCGCTCGAGGATGGCCTGGCCGACGAAGCCCGTGCCGCCGGTCAGCAGGACGTGCGAGTCACCCAGATCGACCCGGGTCGCGCCGGGGGTGCGGTCGGGCAGGGCGAGGCCGGGGGCGGAGCTCATGCGGTCAGCTTTCTGGTCACGGCGGCGCCGACGGTGGCATCCATGCCCGGCAGGTCGACGACGAGTGCGCCCACGCGGTCGGCGCGCAGGTGCCCCTCGGCCCCGCCGAAGACGGTGGCGTCGAAGAAGGTGCGCTCGGAGTCGGCGCGCTCGACGGCACCGACGGGCCACACGGCAGTCAGCAAGGAGGCGCGGGTCATCGTGACCGAGCGGCGTGAGTCGCGCAGACGCCAGTCGGCCTCGCTCGCGAAGAACCGCTCGTGGCGGGCCTTCACGACCCGGGCCCGGTCGATCACGGTGGTCAGGGTGGGGTGGCCCCCCAGCTCGTCGAGCCGGTCGTATGCCTCTCGGAGCACCCATTCGTCGACGGCACCCGTCGTTGTGTGGACGGCGACGATCGGGGACCCGACGGTGATGGCCTGGAGGGCGCGCGTGATGGGGCCGCGACGCTCGACCGCCTCGGAGGCGGCGTGCCGCTTCGGGCCCTCGGGCACGTCGCGGTTGCGGGGCTCGTCGTGGGCCTCGAGGACGGCGTCGAGAGCGTCGGCCAGCCAGAACTTCTCGAACGCCCAGGTGACGAGGAACGCGGTGACCCTCGTGTCCTTGTGGGTGGCCGTGACCAGCAGGTTGCGCAGGTTCTCCATCGTCGCGCTCTCGAGCCGGCCGAGGTGGCGGACGAGACGCAGGGCGTCGGGGCCGAGAGGCGTGTCGGCGAAGCCGGACAGATCGAGGTCGGGGCGCCAGTTGCCCTGGGCCGTCTTGGTGAACTCGCGGATGTCGAAGTCGAGGTCGGCGCGCGGGGCATCTCTGGTCGTCATGACGGGTGATCCTCCGGGGCAGATGTGGACGAGGCGAGAAGGGCCTCGAACGGGTCTCGATGCGCGCAGTCTGCTCTCAGCACCGTATCGTAAGCGGCATGGCTGTAGCGCTCGTCACCGGGGGCACGTCCGGCATCGGAGCCGAATTCGCCCGCCAACTCTCCACGCGCGGCTGGGACATCGTCCTGGTCGCCCGTGACCTCACCCGACTCGACGAGACGGCGACCGCGCTGCGCGCGCTCGGCCGCGACGTCGAGGTCATCGCGGCCGACCTCGGCGACCGTCGTGACGTCGATCGGGTCGCCGAACGACTGGCCGATCCGACCCGTCCCGTCGACCTCTTGGTGAACAATGCCGGCTTCGGCATGCACACCCCGCTGACCTCCACCGACGTCGCCGCGCACGACCTCGCGTTCGAGGTCATGTGCCGGGCCGTCCTCGTGCTCTCGGGTGCCGCCGCCCGGTCGATGCGCGAGCGCGGGCACGGGCGGATCATCAACGTGTCGAGCACCGCGGGCCTCATGGCCATGGGCGGCTACTCGGCCGTCAAGGCGTGGGTGACGTCGTACAGCGAGGGACTGTCCGTCGAGCTGAAGGGCACCGGCGTGGGCGTCACGGCCCTGCTGCCGGGTTGGGTGCGGACCGAGTTCCATCAGCGCGCCGGCATAAAGTCGTCGTCGATACCCAACGCCCTGTGGCTCAGCACCGAACAACTCGTCGTCGCGTGCCTGCGCGACGTCGACAAAGGCAAGGTGATCTCCATGCCCACGCTTCGGTACAAGGTGCTGATGGGATTGGTCCGACACGCCCCGAAGGGCGCCGTCCGTGCCGCGTCGGGCGCGATCTCGTCGAGCCGCCGCAAGCCAGGGGGGCAGTGAGCGTGCGGAACGATCGCGACGGGCGCCGCGAACACGCGCGCCTCGACGCCGTGGCCCAGCGCGTCGACGACGTCCGGGCCGACGTGGCCCAGCGCGCCGGTGACGTGGCCCAGCGCGCCGGCGGCGTGGCGAGCGACGTCCGCGACCGGTTCAGTTCACGTCGGCACGCGATGGCGCGCTACGTCGCCCAACGCATGGTGCTCAAGCCGACGATCTGGTCCATCACCGACGTGACCGTGATCGACCGTGACCGCGTCGAAGGCCTGACGGGCGGCTTCATCGTCGTCGCGAACCACTCGAGCCACCTCGACGCCCCGCTGATCCTGGGCGCCCTGCCGCGCAAGCTGGCGCGGTACCTCGCCACGGGTGCCGCGGCCGACTACTTCTTCGACGTGCCCTGGCGGCGTCAGCTGACCGAACTGTTCTTCAACGCGTTCCCGGTGCAGCGGGGCTCGGGGACCCCGGCGTCCGCGGCCGACGCGACCCGCGCCTCCTCGTCCGGTGCGTCGGCGGGGTCGACGCCGCAGAGCTCGGCCCGTCGGCGGGCCGCGGCCAAGGCGGCCGCCCGCGGACGACAGGGACAGCCCACGGTCAGCGCGCGATCGCTGTTGCAGCGCGGTTATCCGGTCCTGGTGTTCCCCGAGGGCACCCGCTCGAAGGACGGCACGGTCGCCGCGTTCAAGCCCGGAGCCGCGGCCCTCGCGTCGGCCTGTGGCGTGCCGGTGGTGCCGCTCGCCCTGATCGGCGCCAACATCGCCCAGCCCCGGGGCCGGAGCTGGCCCCGGCCCGGCCGGCTCCCCGTCGGGGTCGCGTTCGGCGACCCGATGCGACCCCACGACGGCGAGTCCGTCACCGACTTCTCGACGCGTGTGCGCACCGAGATCCTGCGTCTGAAGGACGCCAACACCGCCCGCATCCTGGGCCCGTCAGACCCGCTCGAAGGAGAACGCCCGTGACCGACGTCCAGCAGAAGAAGAGCCCCGCCGTCGACGGCGTCAAGCACATGAAGTGGTGGGGTTGGGGCGTCGAGGGCGTCGCGTTCCACCACGACGACAAGCCGGCCTTCGCCCCCTTCGTGAAGAAGATCGTGGGCGTCGAGTTGTCCCAGGGGCACGACACCGGCCTCTCGTTCGACGACCTCGACGTGCCCGCCTCGCGGGCCGGCACCGAGGTGCTCGACTCGCTCGTCCAGATCGTGGGCGACGGCCAGGTCGTCACCGAGGACCACGACCGGGTCGTCCACACCTACGGCAAGAGCATCCGCGACCTGATCCGCATCCGTGCGGGACGCCTCGATCGTGTGCCCGACGTCGTCGTCTACCCGGCCGACGAGGACGAGATCCAGCGGATCGTCGACCTCGCCGTCGCGAGCGACCTCGTGCTGATCCCGTTCGGCGGCGGCAGCAACATCGTCGGCAGCCTCGAGCCGCTCCCCGCGGAGGAGCGCACGGTCGTCTCGCTCGACATGGGTCGCCTCGACAAGGTGCTCGACATCGACGAGGACGGCGGACTCGCGCGCATCCAGGCGGGCGGCCAGGGCCCCGACCTCGAAGAGCAGCTGAACGCCCGCGGGTGGACCCTCGGGCACTTCCCGGACAGCTTCACCCACTCGACCATGGGCGGCTGGGTCGCCACCCGGTCGTCGGGCATGCAGAGCGACAAGTACGGCGACATCGCCGACATCACCAAGGGGCTGCGGGTCGTCCGACCCGGGGGCGTGCTCTCGATCCGCGCCGTGCCCAGCGCCTCGACCGGGCCGTCGCTGCGCGAGATGATCATCGGCAGCGAAGGACGCCTGGGCGTCATCACCGAGGTCACGGCCCAGGTGCACCGCCTGCCCGAGAAGCGCGAGATCCTCGCGTACCTGTTCCCGTCGTGGCACGACGGCCTCGCCGCCATGCAGGCCATCGCCGAGAGCGACGTCAGCCCGTCCGTGACCCGCGTCAGCGACGCGCACGAGACCGCGTTCTCGTTCGCCACCTCGAAGCCGGGCAAGGGCATCTCGCAGAAGGTCACCGACCTGCTGCCGACGATCCTGAAGGCCAAGGGTTGGGACGTCGACGCCATGTGCCTGTCGTTCATCGGCTACGAGGGCAGCCCCGAGCACGTCGCCCACACCCAGAAGGCGGTCGCCAAGATCGTCAAGGCGAACAAGGGCATGAGCGTCGGCAAGGGGCCGGGCAAGCTCTACGACCAGAAGAAGTTCGACACGCCCTACCTGCGCGACTTCTTCATGGACCACGGAGGCGCGGCGGACGTCTCCGAGACCGCCGCCCCCTGGTCGAAGCTGCGCCTCGTGTCGTCGCGGGTCTACGCGGCGGCGAACCAGGCGTTCGACCAGATCGGCAAGCAGGGCTGGATCATGGGCCACCTGTCGCACTCGTACCACTCGGGGGCGTGCCTCTACTTCACCTTCGCCTTCGAGCACGGCGACGACGCCGAGGCCGAGTACGACGTGGTCAAGCACGCCATCCAGCAGGCCTTCATCGACACCGGGGCGACCGTCTCGCACCACCACGGCGTCGGGCTCGAGCACCAGCCGTGGCTCGCACAGGACGTGTCGCCCGAGGGCGTGGCCGTCATGCAGGGGCTGTTCGACTCGGCCGACCCGGGCCGCGTGTTCAACCCCGGGAAGGTGACGGGCGCGTAGTCCCGCGCCGCGCCTCCTGCGCTGCCGCCGCCGCGCCGGCCCATCACGCCACGAAATGGTCACAGCACCACGATTAGTCGTGGTGCTGTGACCATTTCGTGGCGTGGTACGTGATGCATCATCTCGTGCACAGGACCGGCGCCCCTGCATCGCGTCCACAAGGAGGCGCGGGTCACGCCCCGAGGACGCGACCGGTCGATCAAGGTGGCCTCGTGTCCACCTTCCTTCCGCCCCTCGTCTTTGCGGCCACCCACGGTTCACAGAGCAGACACGGCTCCGCCCTCCGTCGTGACGCCAGGCGCGGGGTGTTGCATCGCGTGCATCCCGGGGCCTACGTCGTGACGGCGGACTGGATCCGGCTCGACCCGCGTCGGCAGCACGTCCTGACGGTGCGAGCCGTCCTCGCTGGACTGTCCCCGAGTGCCGTGGTGTCACACGCGTCGGCGGTCGCCCTGCACGGGCTCCCGAGCGTGGACTGGCCCCGTGGACCGGTCCACGTGATCGATCCGTCGCGCGACCGGGTGCACGTGACCGACCGTGTCGTCCGTCATCCCGGGCCGATCGACACCCAGGACGTCGTCGAGGTCGACGGGCTCCCCGTGACGAACGACGTACGGACGGCCGTAGACAGGTCCAGGACGTCGTCGTTCGCCGACGGCGTGCTCTGCGTCGACGCCGTCCTGCGGCGCGCGGCGATCCGTGCCGGTTGCTTCACCTCGTCCGCCCGACGAGACCCGACGTCTGCCGCCGGACATCGGTGTCGCGTGGAGGACGCGGCCGAGGACGCACGTCAGTCGCTGGTCGAACGGCTGGCCCGGGCACCCGGGACGCGGGGACTCTCCACGGCTCGGCGGGTCGCGCTGTTCGCCACTCCATGGGCAGAGAACGGCGGTGAGTCGTTGTGTCGCCTTGCACTGCTCGAGCTCGGCGCTCCGGAGCCGGCGATGCAGGTCGAGTTCTTCGACGGGCGGGGGTTGGCGGGTCGATGCGACTTCGTCATCGGTGACGCGGCGCTCGAGTTCGACGGCAAGGCCAAGTACGACGACGCGGCGATGCGCGCAGGCAAGGTGCCGTCGGCGGTGGTGAAGGCTGAGAAAGACCGTGAGCGGCGTCTCGTGCGATCAGGCAGGATCACCGCCATCGGTCGATGTGACGCCGAGGACGTCGCCCTGCGCCTTCCCCTCGCCGGAACCCTCCGAGACCTCGGCATCCAGCTCAGGCCGCGCCACAACGCCAGGATGTGGGCACACCGCCAGGTTTAAGCATGGTGCTGTGCCCACATCCTGGCGGGATGGGGCAGGCAGGCAGGCAGGGGCAGGGGCGGCGTCGCTCGGGGACACACAGGGGGACGGCGCAGGGCGGCTGCCTAAGATGAGCGTCGATCCGTCCGCACAGACCCCGTTCACGGAAGAGACCCGCGCATGCCCGGAATCCACGCCGACATCACCTCGGCCTTCGGCAACACCCCCCTCGTCAAGCTCAACTCGTTGCCCGCCGAGGGCGGGGCCGAGGTGCTGGCCAAGCTCGAGTTCTACAACCCGGGTGCCAGCGTGAAAGACCGCCTCGGCGTCGCCATCGTCGACGCGGCCGAGGCCTCCGGCGACCTGAAGCCCGGCGGCACGATCGTCGAGGGCTCGAGCGGCAACACCGGCATCTCGCTCGCCCTGGTCGGTGCCGCCCGCGGCTACCAGGTGATCGTCACGATGCCCGAGACGATGAGCGTCGAACGACGCACCGTGATGAAGGCCTACGGCGCGAAGATCGTGCTGACCCCCGGCCCCGAGGGCATGAAGGGCGCCGTCGAGCGGGCGAAGCAGATCGCCGCCGAGACCGAGAACGCGATCTGGGCGCAGCAGTTCGAGACCCGGGCCAACGCCGAGATCCACCGCCGCACGACGGCCCCCGAGATCCTGCGGGACACCGACGGCCAGATCGACTTCTTCGTCGCGGGCGTCGGCACCGGCGGCACGATCACGGGCGTCGGTCAGGTGCTGCACGAGAAGGTCCCGGGCGTGAAGGTCGTCGCCGTCGAGCCCGCCGACTCGCCGCTGCTGAGCGAGGGCACGGCCGGTCCGCACAAGATCCAGGGCATCGGGGCGAACTTCGTCCCCGAGGTGCTCGACCGCTCGCAGATCGACGAGGTGTTCCCCGTGCAGCTCGACGACGCCCTGCGCGTGGCCCGTGAGCTGGCCACGCGAGAGGGCATCCTCTCGGGCATCTCGTCGGGCGCCATCGTCCACGCCGCGCTCGAGATCGCGAGGCGACCCGAGAACGCCGGCAAGCGCATCGTGGCGATCGTCTGCGACACGGGCGAGCGTTACCTGTCGACGGTGCTCTTCCAGGACCTCGCGGACGCCTGACGTGCACCTGGTCGCCCGCCTGCGGGAGGACCTCGACACCGTCACGGGGCGAGACCCGGCAGCCAGAGGACGCCTCGAGACGGCCCTGGTCTACTCGGGCCTGCACGCCGTCTGGGCGCATCGCGTGACCTCGCGGCTCTGGCGTGCGGGGCCGGCACCGCGCCTCCTCGGCTCCCGGTTCGTCGCCCGGGTGGTCTCGCAGCTCACCCGGACGCTGACCGGCGTCGAGATCCACCCCGGGGCCCGCGTCGGGGCCCGACTGTTCATCGACCACGGCATGGGCGTCGTCATCGGCGAGACCGCCGAGATCGGTGACGACTGCACGATCTTCCACGGCGTGACGCTCGGCGGGAAGGGACGAGGAGGCGCGCTCGGCCGCCGACACCCCACCGTCGGCGACGGCGTGACGATCGGTGCCGGGGCCGCCGTGCTCGGCGGCGTCACCGTGGGCGACGGCAGCGTCGTCGGGGCCAACGCGGTGGTGACGAAGGACGTCCCGCCCGGCTCCGTCGCCGTCGGTGTGCCCGCCGTCGCCCGCCCGCGCCGACCCTGACCACGGGGCCGGGACCGGTCAGCGGCGGGGCTCCCAGCGGAAGAACTTCACGGCCACGAGCCACCACGAGGGCGTCTTCCGCACCGAGGCCCGAGCCCCGCGCTCGAGGGGTGACACGTGATCCGCGTGCTGCTGGCCGGCGACGAGACGTTGCTGCGCCGGTCGATCGCCGCTGTTCTCGACCTGGCCGACGACATCGAGGTCGTCGCGCAGGCCGCGGACGGCCTCGAGGCCGTCCGGCTGGCCGCCGAGCACGAGCCCGACGTGGTGTTGCTCGACCTCGAGATGCCGGGCATGGACGGCATCGAGGCGGCGACCGCCATCCTCGCGCGGCGACCTGGCCAGGCCGTCGTGCTGTTGACGCGGCACGGTCGACCGGGGGTGTCGAAGCGCGCGCTGACCGCGGGCGTCCGCGGGTTCCTGCCGAAGTCGGTCGACCCGGACGAACTGCACCGGGTCATCGTGCAGGTGCACGGCGGCCGCCGGTACATCGACGCCGACATCTCGGCGGCGGCGATGATGGACGACTGCCCGCTGGCCGATCGTGAACTCGACACCCTGCGTCTGACGACCGACGGCTTGCCGGTGCGCGAGATCAGCGCACGGTTGCATCTGGCATCGGGCACGGTGCGCAACTATCTGTCGTCGGCGATGCAGAAGACGGGCAGCTCGTCCCGGCACACCGCCGCCCGGGTCGTGCGCGAGCGCGGCTGGCTCTGATCGGCGGTTCCGCGAGACGCGTCAGGCGTCAGGCGTCAGGCGTCAGGCGTCAGGCGTTGGTCAATTGGCGCTCTCGTGACGCATCGGTGGACGAGGAGGCGCGGCGTGGCTCCCGGGGCTCGAAGCGACCCTTGAGCTTGAGGGCGGGCTTCTCCACGAAGTGATGCGAGAGCACCGACGTGCCGATGGCTGCGGCGAGCACGAGGACGATGCCGAGGGTGCCCTGCACGTACGGCTCGACGAGCGCGATGAAGACGACGTGCCAGAGGTAGAGCGGGTACGAGATGGCACGTCCGAACCAGGCGACCGGCGCCAGGGACAACACCCACGCGACGGGTGAGGACGCCGTGACGAGACCGCCGATCAGGAGCATCGACGCGAGACCCACGGCGGGCAGCATCACCGCGAAGGTCAGGACGCTCTGCTGCCAGCCCGATCCGATGACGAACAACGAGCCCACGACCCCGGCGAGTCCGAGCCAGGTGGCCAGCGCTCCCCAGCGGCCGGCCAGGGCTGACCGCACGCGGTCGGACCGTAGGACGATCGCCAGTACGCAGCCCATCAGCAACGGGGCCACGTTGAGGACAGGGCTGAAATAGATGTCGGGGGTGGCGCTGCCCGACGGACGGTCGTACAAGAACCACGTCGCCACCGCCGAGGCGACGATGACGACCGACAGGCCGGCGAGCAGCGCCCTGCGCCGGACCGCGACGGCGAGCAGCAGTACGAGCACCGGCGGCCAGACGAGGTAGAACTGCTCCTCCATCGACAGGCTCCACATCGGGGCGAAGACGCCCTGGGACGTGTCGAAGAAGGCGCGGGCGAGGTTGCCGGTGTAGGTCAGGGCGATCAGAGCGGCACCGACGGGACCGAGGGTCGACCCCTGGTAGTCGCCGACGAGCCACCACAGCGCCACGCCGACGACGACCACGGCCAGCAACGTCGGGTAGAGCCGCAGCAGACGCCGCACCCAGAAGCGACCGAGGCGGATGCGTCCCGTCGTGGCGTGCTCGCGGAGCAGCAGGGTGGTGATCAGGTAGCCCGACAGCACGAAGAAGACGTTGACACCCACGAATCCGCTGCCGAAGCCCGGCACGTGCAGGTGGTACAGGACGACGAGGGCGATGGCCAGCGTGCGCAGCCCGTCGAGCGGCAGCACGCGGTCCCGACGGGTGGTCGACGCGGGGCGCACGGTCGGCTCTGTGGCGGGCAGGGCTGAGGGCATCGTTGCAGTGTGCCTCACGATCCTTGGTGCCGCCCGAACGAGGTGGCCGGGTTCGCATCCCGGCTGTGCCCGCCGGTGGCCGCCACCCAGGCAGCGCCTCCGGACGGCGCCCTCGGACGGCGCGTCCCGGGCGGCGCGCCTCCGGGCGGTACCCGGGCGGCGCTACCCGCGCTGCTGCGGGACGCGACGCGGCAGGGCGAACACCAGCCCGAACGAGGCCAGGGCGAAGATCGCGCTGACGAGCATCGCGTGGGCCGCGGCGTCGGTGAACCCGGTGGCGACGTCGGCCGGTGTGCGGCCCGAGATGGTGAGCGTGCCGAACAGCACGCTGCCGATGATCGCGATGCCGACGGCCGAGCCGATGCGTTGGATGGCCGAGATGACGGCGCTGGCCGAGCCGGCGTCCTGCCGGTCGACGGTGGCGACGATGAACTGCACGTTCGGTGCGATGAAGAAGCCGTTGCCCAGGCCGGCGAGCAGCAGCGGCACGAGCAGCATCCAGTTGGTGAGGTCGGCGGCGTCGACGGTGACGAGCACGAGCCACATCCAGGTGAGGCCGATCGTGACGAGGGCCGTGCCGAGGATCAACACGCCTCGCCCGAGTCGGGCGGCGATGCGGTTGCTCTGCGACGAGCTGATGATGCTGCCGACCGCGAACGGGATCGCCACGGCGCCCGAGGCCAGCGCGCTGTGGCCGAGACCGGACTGCCAGAGCAGCGAGATCGTGAAGAAGATGCTGGTGAAGGCCGCGAAGTAGACGAGCGCGAGCACGACGCCGCCGGTGAACGACGGGTGGGCGAACAGCTTCGGCGGGACGAGGGGGGTCTTGCCGCGCTTCGTGTAGGCGACCTCCCACAGGCCGAAGAGGGCGAGCAGCACGACACCGGCGGCGATGGTCAGGTAGGTCCAGAGCGGCCAGCCCTCGTCCTGTCCTTGGATCAGCGGGACGAGCAGGGCGACGAACGCGCCCGAGACCAGCACCAAGCCGATCCAGTCGAGCCCGCGGTCGGGGCGGGGCACCGACTCGTCGCGCTTGGGCAGCAGGACGGCGGCGGCGACGAGGGTGATGATGCCGAACGGCAGGTTGACGTAGAAGACGAGACGCCAGCCGTTCTCGTCGCCGAACGCCTGGATGATCAGACCGCCGATGATCGGGCCGAGCGCCGACGAGACGCCGATCACGGCACCCATGATGGCGAAGGCCTTGCCGCGCGAGCGACCGGGGAACAGCAACTGGATGAACGCCGTGACGGCGGGCACGAAGATGCCGCCGGCCAGACCCTGCACCACGCGGAACACGACGAGTTGGGTGTCGTCCTGTGCGAGGCCGCAGGCGAGCGACGCGAGCGTGAAGAGCAGCACGCCCGTGAAGTAGACCCACTTGTGCCCGATGCGGTCGCCGATGCGCCCGGCGGGGATCAGCGCGAGGCCGAAGGCGAGCGCGTACCCCGAGATGATCCACGAGAGCGTCGACTCCGAGGCGTCGAGGGTCGTGCGGATCGTCGGCAGGGCGACGTTGACGATCGTCGTGTCGAGCAGGGCGATGAACATGCCGAGCAGCAACGCGACGAGCGCGTACCAGGCGTGGCGGGGCACACCGGCGGGCTGGCCGGGTCCCGCCCCGGGGGAGGACGGCGACGAGGCACCGGTCGGAGCGGAGGCGTGGGTCATGGGGTGGCCTTTCGGGCGGCGGCACGGGCCGTGAGGCGAGGCGGGGCGTGGGGCGGCACGAGGCCGGAGCGCGTGACGGCGACGTCGGGGCGGGCGCGGGACGCAGGAGGCGCCGGTCACCGACCAGCACCTCCTGATTTTTGCACGTTCTGCACTCGGGCGCGCACCGCCGGGCAGGTGTCGGGTCGGTTCCCGCGGCCCGCCCCGGGACGCCGAAGGGCCCCGCCGGTGTGGCGGGGCCCTTCGGGGTGGGACTGCGACGCGGTCAGCGGCGGCCGAGGCGGCGTTCGCCGGCCGCACCGGTCTGGTACACGAGACCGTAGTGCTCGAACACGGCGGGCTCGCGGGCGGCCTCGAGTTCTCCGTCGGTCTCGATCGACGGAGCGTCCTTGACGAGCTTCTTGGCGAACTGCACCTTGAGGTGCTTGGGAGCGACGACCGCGCCCTGCAACGGCACGAAGACCAGGCGCGAGCGGCCGAGCAGGCCGGCCGTCACCGTGGCGAAGGCGGGCTGGTCGGCGGCGGTGTCGAAGTAGATGCTCTCGAGCGAGCCGACCTTGTCACCGTCGGGGTCGACGACCGGCATGCCGATCCAATCGCGGATGTTCTCGGCTTCGAACATGGATGCCTCCTCTGGCGGGGGCCGCGTCCCGGCCCGTCGCGTCCGACGTTAGCCGTGCCCGACCGCGCACGTCCGATCACGCGCGCCCGACGTGCGCTCCCGAGGGCAGGCCCGAGCGCGCGGTCGGCCGCCGGATGTCCTGTCAGGCGGACGAGCGTCCGGTGAACACCTCGCGGATCGTGGGCCCGTGCTCGGGTCGTGACAGCACGACGACGGCGTCGCCCGACTCCACCGGGCCGGACTTCACGACCTTCAGGTACGCCCCCGGCCTCCCTTCGGCCATGAACCGCTTCACCCACTGCGGCTCGCCGAGTCGTCGGGCGAACGTGGCGCAGGGGACGCGCGGCGCGGTGACCTCGAGCACGAGCGTCTCGCCGACGGCCCACCGCTCGCCGATCACGGCGCCGGTGACGTCGAGGCCCGAGGTGCGGAGGTTCTCACCGAACAGCCCCGGCGTGACCTCACGCCCCAGCAGCTCGGCGAAGTGGGAGGCGTCCTCGTCGGCGAAGGCGTACACCGCCTGGTCGAGGCCGCCGTGGTGCTTGCGATCGGCTTGGACGTCGGCCCGCAGGCCCAGGGGTCGCACGTGCACCGGCCCGTCCACGGGGCGCTTGTCGATGGCGGTCACGCCGATCGTGCCCGAGTCGGGACGCAGGGAGGAGACGCGGCAGACGGCGGTCACCACCGCGGTCGCGGCGATGACGGAGGCGGGGGCGGCGGTCATGCCCTCCATCGTGGCGGACGACGCGATCGACGGGAAGCGCCGATCCGCGCCTCCTGACCCCGGGTCCCCCCACCGCCCCACGACGGGTGTCACCCGATTGCGGGCTGGATGCCCATCGGGCAACCTGCCAGGCTCGGCGCGACGAAAGGGGTGACATGGTGCACGGCGGCTACGCGGTCATCGACGTCGAGACGACCGGGCTCTGGCCCGGGAAGCATCACCGCGTCATCGAGATCGGCATCGTGCACCTCGACGCCCGGGGCGAGGTCGAGGCGTCCTACGAGACCGTCGTCGACCCCTCGAGAGATCTCGGGCCCATCCACGTGCACGGCCTCCGCGGCGCCGACGTGCGTGGGGCGCCCCGGTTCGAGAACATCGTCGACGACCTCTGCGACCGCCTGCGCGGACGCGTCGTCGTCGCGCACAACGCCCGTTTCGAGGCGCAGTTCCTGGCGGCGGAGTTCGCTCGCCTCGGGCTGGTCTCACCGCTCGGGCCCGACGGTGCGGGCGCCCTCTGCACGATGAAGCTCGCGCCCACCTACCTGCCCGGTGCCGGACGGACGCTCGCCGACTGCTGCGCCGCCATCGACGTCGACCTCACCGTGGCGCACGAGTCGTTGGCGGACGCGACCGCGACGGCCCGCCTGCTGTCCGCCTACCTGCGGATGGGCGACGCCCAGTCGGCCTGGTGGCAGGACTGGGGCCGGTATGCCGCCCTGCAGCAGTGGCCGACGGCCGAGACCCCGAGGACGACACCCAACCCCCGGTACGCAGGAGGCGCGGGCGGAGCGGACGACGGAGGTCACGGTCCCGGCGGCGCGGTCTGGCGATCCCGGCGCCGCGTCGTCCGCGTGCCCGAGCTCGCGTCCGCCCCGTCGGCGGGCGCGGTGCTCTCGGCGTCCGGCGCGGTCGCACCGACCGCTCCCGCCGCGGTGCCCCCGGCGAGCCCCACGGGCAGCATGCACCTCACGGGCCCCGTCGACCTCGACCTCGATCGCGACGTCTACGGCCTGCCCGTCGAGCCGGCTCCCGCCGAGCCGCGGTTCCTCGAGCGGGCGACGGAGCTCCTGCCGCAGCTCGACCTCGACCGTCGGCAGAACCAGTACGCCGCGATGCTCGACAAGGCGCTGTCCGACGGCTATCTCTCGCCGGACGAGGCCGGCAACCTCGCGACCCTCGCCGACGAACTCGACCTGGACGGGTCGGCTCGGGCCGTGCTGCACGACCGCTACTTCTCGTCGTTGGTCTCGACCGTCTGGGCGCACGACGTGCTCTCGGACGACGAGCGGCGACAGGTGGACGCGGTGGCCGAGATGCTCGGCATCGCCCCGCACCGGCGCGACGCGGCTCTCGTGCCGTCGGTGCTCGAGCGCGCACCCCGCCCGGTGGACGACGACGAGCTCGACGAGTTCGAGGTCATCGAGGGACTCGACGAGTCCCTCGGGGTCCCGTCCGAACCCCGGACGCCGACCCTGGCCCGGCCCGACGTCGGCCCGTTGGCGCCCGGCGCGCGTGTGGCGCTCACCGGTTCGCTCAGCCAGGGGCGAGACGCCCTCGCCCGATCGCTCGAGCGGGCGGGCCTGGTGGTCTGGCCGGCGGTCACGACCGAGACGTCGCTGGTCGTCGCGGCGGACGTCGCCTGCCCGTCGGGCAAGGTCCGGAAAGCCCTCCGGTACGGCGTGCCGGTGGTCGACGAGACGCAGTTGCCGTTCGTGCTGGCCCGCTCGCGTCGGTCGCGCACCGCGGCCTGACGCGGACGTCTCGACTCAGAGAGCCGGATCGGCCTCGGGGTGGTCCTCGGTGTCGAGTGACGGCCACTCGCGTAGCTGGTCGGCGGCGGTGTCGTCGAAGGGGTTGCGCGGCATCGGTTCCATTGGATCGGGGTGCACGGGGGCTCCAGTCAGTCCGCCTCCGCGACATGCGAGAGGACGGCGACCAGGGTCTGGGGCTGCCGGCTACCACCGTACCCGTCCCGAGGGGCTGCGCCTAGGGGGTCGTCTACACGGTCAGGCGCTGTGCCACGATGTCGGACGCGACCTCGACCAGTGGCCGCCGGTTGGCCCGGGCGTGCTGACGGATGCGTTGGAAGGCCTCGTCCATGTCGACGGACCGCGTGTACGACACGACGCCCTTCGCCTGTTCGATCACGACGCGGCTGTCGAGGGCTCGTTGCAGCTGGTCGCGCGTGGAGTCGATCTCGCGCAGGGCCCGCTCTTGCAGGATGCTGATGGTCGCCACGTCGGCGAGGGCCTGAGCGGCCGTCGCGTCGTCGGGGTTCAGGGTGCCGGTGGTGTCGCGGAAGAGGTTGAGCGAGCCCAGCGTCTGGTGACGGAGCCGCAAGGGGATGGCGTGCACCGAACCGTAGCCCGAGTCGCGGGCGAGGTCGGCGAAGACCGGCCACCGATCGTCGATCTCACCGAGGTCGGGGACCGAGACGACCGAGCCCGTGGTGTACGACTCGACGCAGGGGCCCTCACCGGCACGCAGCTGCAAGAGCCCGACGAGCTTGCTGCGCTCGTTCGTCGAGGCGATCACCTCGAGGTCGCCGGTCGAGCCGGCGAGGATGATGCCGGCGTCCGCGGCGTCGAAGAGGGCCGTGGTGCGCTCGACCAACATCTGCAGGACGTCGATGGTGTCGAAGCCGGTCACGAGCGAGTCGGCGAGCGTGACGAACGTCTGCAGGAGCTGCGTCTCTCTGTCGCGGTCGGTCACGGGCGCCAGCCTAGGCCGTGTCGCCGACGACCGTCGTCCGGCCTCACGAGAAGTCCAGCCTTCGCAGCACGATCTCGCTCGCGATCTCACGCAGGGGCCGCCCGCTCGACCAGGCGTGTCCGCGGATGACCAGCAGGGCCTCGTCGACACCGACTCCGAGTTGCACCATGACGATGCCGGAGGCCTGGTGCACCTCGCGGGAGAAGGTCGTCGGGAAGAGGCTGTCGTCGCCGGCCTCGAGCGCGTCGAGGGCCCGGGTCAGGACGGCCCGACCCGCGATGCAGGCGAGGGTCGAGGCCTGGTCCACCTCGTCGTCCGTGAGCTCGCGGCGCTCGTCGCTGTAGAGGTCGACGGCGCCGAGGTCGAGGCGACCGTACGAGAGGGGGAAGGCCGCGACGCTCGTCACACCGGCCTCGCTCAGGGCGGCCGCCGCGGCGGGCCAGGCCGCCGGTGGGGCCGTGGCGAGGTCGGACTCGACGACGGCACGGTTCGTGCTGTGCGCCTGCCAGCACGGGCCCTCGCCGAGGTCGAACTGGATCTCGTCCCGACGCGCCGAGAGCCGGTCGCTCGCACAGACGGCGCCGGTGCCGAGAGGGCCTCCCAGGGTGGACATCGCGGCGCCCGAGACGCCGAAGGCGTCGAGGAACGGGCGGCAGAGGTCGCCTCCCGGGGCGGTCGCCCGGGCGAGGGCGGCCACTGCAGCCCTCATCGCGACGGGCTCAGCCACGTCGATCACTGGGCGCGTCGTACGCCCACGGGCGCGGTGGAGACGGGTGCACGGGTTCCTCCCCTAGGGCCCGGGGGCCATCGGGTCGACTCTACTGGGTCGGGGCACCTCGGGCAGGGGTTGGCTGGCGCCATGACCGACCCCGTCGTCACACCCCGCGGCTTCTCGCACGTGCGGCTCACCGTGACCGACATCCACCGCAGCAGGGCTGGTGGTCCTGTCGCTGCAGGACCCCGACGACGTCGACCTCGAGCTCGCCGCGCCGCACCCCGACGGCAGGGCGTAGCGTGCGGGCATGACCAACGACAACGGCATCCCCGACGGCTCGACCGACATCACCGAGGACGACAAGAAGTACACCGAGGACCTGGCCGACGGGTCGAAGCAGGGTCTCGTCGACGACTCCGAAGAGAGCGACGACAGCGAGGTCTCGGACGGCAAGGACAGCTAGTCGCCCCGGGCTCCGGCCCTGAGAACGGCACGACATGCCGCTCACGTGCGAACGTGAGCGGCATGTCGTGTGCCTGTGGCCGGGCGGTGCGGGGTCGCCTCAGCGCCGATCGAGCAGGCCGGCGAGGGGGCGCTGTTGCTCGCCCTGCTGGGCGCCGAGCACGATCAGGACGCCCGTCAGCACCGGCGTCGCCCACTGCAAGATCTTCTGCTGACGCTGCGCGCTCGCCAGGGCCTTCGACGAGTCCGAGCCGGGCTCTGTCGTGCCCTCGGCGCCCTCGGAGGCGTGCTTCGCCATGCGGGCACCCGCGAGGGCGGACCACAACGTGGTGCCCGCGGCGGCGACGGTCAGCGCGAGCTTGACGCCCGTGTTGGCCCGCCCCTCCTTCTGAGTCGCGAGACGGCCCTTGTTCGAGACGATGAGGCCGGCGCCGCCGATGCCGTGCACGACGATCGCCGCGACCTGCACGGGGGCCCACTTGGCCCACCCGAGAGACGACAGCGTGAGGCGTTCGACGGGGTCCTTCGCGCCGGCGGCGGCGCCGTTGAGCCCGACGGCGCCCATCAGGCCACCACCGAACCAGGCGGCCATGCCGAGGTCGTGCATGCTACGGATGACGGTGTTGCGTCCTGCCATGGTGTTCTCCTTGTGATGGATCGGTCGGTCAGAGCGGTGGTGCGGCCGGCTCGCGCGTCACGTCGACGCGTTCGTGCCGGAGGGTGGTGGAGACGTCGACGTCCTCGACGACCTCATCGACGGTGACGTGGACGCGTTCGACGGGGACGACGGTGCGGTCGACGACCAGGCGTTCCTCGCACAGGACGATCTCGAACGGTGTCGCGGTCGATCCCGGGTGCACGGCCTCGCCCGGGACCACGTCCTCGCGGACGACCCGGAGCTCTTCGCGGCGCACGGTCACCGTGACGGTCTCCTCGCGCGAGACGACGACCTTCCGGAGGCGCACCCGCTCGACCGGGAGGGTCACCCTGGTCGCGCGGGCGCGTTCTCCGGAGAGGACCACGTCCACCGTCGTCGGGGGTGGCGCCGCCGACCCGCCGTCGCCACCGCCGGGTTCGTCGGCGAGGTGCGGGCCGGGCGGGTCGACGACGCCGGGTGTCACCGCAGGTCTCGATCGACGTCGGCCGGGACCTGAGTCTCGACGTCGGGCGTGCGTCGGTACGGGGCGTCGTCCCCGGTACCACCTGCAGCGGTGCTCACGCGGTGGCGGGGCGGTCGTCGGTGCCGAGGTCGTCGCTGACGGTGTCGTCGCCTTCGAGCTCGATCTCCTCGTGGCGGACCTCCTCGGTGACCCGCTGCTGCTCGGTCACGGTCTCGGTGCCGAGTTGGACGCGCTCGACGGGGACGGTCTCCTTGTCGGTGACGACGTGGTCGGCCGTCAGGGTGACCTCGTGCTCCTCCTCGGTCAGCTCGCCGCCCGAGAGGGCGTCGCCGACGTTCGCGTCGGTGATCGGCTCGCGCGTGATGCGGACCTCGTCGTGGCTGACCGGGACGGTCTTGGTGACCTGCTCGGCCACGATGTACTTCCGCAGGCGTGCGCGACCCGCGTCGGTGGTCTCGGTGCCGACGTGCAGGCGTTCCTCGCTGCGGGTCATGGCGTCGTCGGTGTCGGGGCCCGACGTGTCGTGACCGGCGCCGGTCCCGGTGACGGAGTCCGCCGCGGTGCCGGTCGTCCCGGCGTCCAGGTCGATGGCGTTCGTGTCGGCGTCCTGGTCGAACAGGGGCGTCTCGACCCCGCCCCCGTCGAGGTGGTAGTAGCGGAACAGGTCGGCCTCCTGGTCGGGCGAGAGGTGGCCGTCGGAGTCGTCGCTGTGGGGCGCGTCCTTGACCATGGCCTTCGTGACGGGCACGTGGACGTCGTCGCCCTGGACGGTGGCCTCGGCCAGGGGTGCGAACGACTCGCCCGTACCGAAGAGTCCGGTCGTGACCGTGACCCAGGCGGGCTCGCCGCCCTGGTCGTCGAGGTAGACCTGGCCGATGCCGCCGATCTTCTTGCCGTCCTGGTCGATGACGTCACCGCCGCCGGCGAGCAGGGCGTCGAGCTGGGTGGTGCTGATCATGGTGTTCCTCACGGGTCGAGGACCGGGCGGGGTGCCCGGCCTCAGGGTGTGGCTGACCGGTCGTCGCCGAGGACGACGGGCGCACGCCGGCGGGGTCGTCGTCTTTCGGGGACGGGGTGCCGTGCGTGGGGGAGGAGGTCGGGGAGGACGCTCGCGGGCTCGATGTCGTTCGTTCGGACGGGGATGGCACGAGGGCCACGTCCCGGTCCTCGTGGAACGTACGCCGCGCCTCCCGGTGGTGACCGTCTCGGACGACGTGCTGTCCGATCGTGAAGCTTTCGTGCAGACCGGCCTCCGGGTGCCCTCGCGGAACGGGCGCGCGTGACCCCACGCGGACCCGGATGTCAATCCCCTGAGGCGTTCTCACCATGACCGGCCTCCACCCCTCGTGAGGGGGACAGGGTGACAGGTCCGACCCCGATCACGACCGTCACCCGGACGGTCGCCGACGATCCGAGAGGCACGACATGAGCGACGACAAGCGCTACGACGGAGACCCGTCCACCCCGGTCTACGACAGCACCTCCGAGGGGCAGCCGCTGCGCGGCGTCGCCTCGGGCCACGACCACCTGCGTCGTGACGACGCCGTCACCGACCTGGGCGACCAGGTCGGCGCGTACGCCGACGTCACCGACCCCGATGCCACGGCGAGCGACTTCAGCGCGACCGCGGCCCCTGTCGTCGAGGAACACCCCGCACACGACCACACCGGTTCCGGTTCTGGTTCCGGTTCCGACGGGGGAGCCGCCGACACCGCGAAGGCCAAGGCCGGCGCCGCGAAGGACGAGGCGGCAGGCGTGGCGGACGACGCGAAGTCCGCGGCCTCCGACGTCGCCGGCAGTGCCAAGGAGCAGGCCTCGAAGGTCGCCTCCGAGGCCACCGGCCAGGCCAAGCAGCTCTTCGGGCAGGCCACCGGCGAGCTCAAGGAGCAGGCCGGCGCCCAGCAGGAGAAGGCTGCGGCGGGCCTCCGTCAGGTCGGTGAGCAGCTCGGCTCGATGGCCGACTCGGCCGACAGCGGTGTCGCGGGCGAGCTCGTCCGCACCCTGTCCGGTCGTGCCCACGGCGTCGCCGGCTGGCTCGAAGGCCGCGACCCGGGCAGCCTGCTGGACGACGTGAAGTCGTACGCGGCCCGGAAGCCCGGCACCTTCATCGCCATCGCCGCGATCTCGGGCCTGCTCGCCGGACGCGTCGTGAAGTCGCTGACGGCCGAGGCCAAGGACGAGCACGCCGCCACGGCCGCGAACGCCGGAGGCGCGGCGAACCAGCCCGCGCCTCCTTCGTCTGCGCCCGTGCCGAGCCGTCTCGTCGGTGACGTCGGCCCCGTGGCCGGCGAGTACGACGTCGTCACCGAGGGTGACGTCCCTGGTCTCGACACGACGACGACCGACACCAGCGTGCCCACGACGTGGCCCGGCACCTCGGGGACGCGCGCGTGAGCGACCCGTTCCGCGAACCCGTGTCGACGCCGCCCGCCCCCGAGGAGAAGGCCGCGTCGACGTCGCTCGGCGACCTGCTCACCGGGGTGACCGGCGACATCTCGACCCTGTTCCGCCAGGAGGTCGAGCTGGCGAAGGCCGAGCTGACCGAGTCGGCCAAGAAGGCCGGCAGGGGCGCGGGCATGTTCGGCGGTGCCGGGCTCACGGGCCTGTTCGCCCTCCTGTTCGTCTCGTTGGCCGCCATGTGGGGCCTCGGCGAGCTGATCGGCCTCGGCTGGTCGTCGCTGATCATCGCGGTCGTCTACGCGATCGTCGCCCTCGTGCTGTTCCTCCGGGGACGCAAAGAACTGAAGAGCATCAAGGGGGCACCGAAGACGGTCGACTCCCTCAAGAAGATCCCCGAGACCGTGACGCCTGGAGGCACCGCATGAGCACCACCGACCAGAACGGCAGCAGCCGCACGCCCGAAGAGATCCGCGCCGAGATCGAGCGCACGCGCGCCGGTCTCAGCTACGACGTCGACGCGCTCGCCGACAAGGTGAACCCGTCGAGCATCGCCCACCGCCAGACCGAGAAGGTGAAGAGCCGTTTCTCCGGCGTGAAAGAGTCCGTCATGGGAGCGGCGCACGACGCGGCCTCGAACACCTCGGGCGCCGGCCACGACGCCGCGGGCAGCGTCTCGGACGCCTCGTCGGCGGCCGTGCAGAAGGCGAAGGGCAACCCGCTCGCCGTCGGCCTCATCGCCTTCGGGGCCGGCTGGCTCGTGTCGTCGTTGATCCCTGCGACCGACAAAGAGAAGGAGCTCGTCTCCGACGCGAAGGACAAGGCGGGTCCTGCGCTCGACTCGGTCAAGGGCGCGGCCCAGGACGTGGCGTCGAACCTGAAGGAGCCGGCCCAGGAAGCGTTCGCGTCGGTCAAGGGCACGGCGCAGGATGCCGCCTCGACCGTGAAGGACGACGCGTCGAGCGCCGCGGGCGACGTCAAGGACAGCGCCCAGCAGTCGAAGGACACCGTGCAGGGGGCCTGACCTCACCCCGCACGCGTCGGCCGGACGCACCGAAGGCCCGCCTCGACTCTCGTCGGGACGGGCCTTCGCCTGTGTGGAGCCGGGTCAGCTCGCGGTCGGGCCGTAGTACGACTCGATCTCTTGCAGCTCGAGGTCGGCCGTGGCCTGGATCAACTCGAGCAGGTCGGCGTCGAGGCCGGGGCTGAACTCCTCGAGACGCTCGGGGCTGATCGTCGACGGCACGCCCTGCGGGGCCTGTTCGGTGGCCGTCAGCTCGGTGCCGTCGTTCGACGGCGAGGGGCCGCGGAAGATCTTGCTCGCCTCGCTCTTGCCGTCGAGGTCGAAGCTGTACTGCTTGCTCTGCAGACCGAGGTCGAGCAGCTTCTTCACCTCGGGGAACTTCTCGGCGTTCGTCTTCGGGATCGGCAGCAGCTTGTTCCAGTTCACGCCGAGCGACTCGAGCGCCTTGGCGTAGGCGTTCTCGTGGGCCTGGTCCCGGACGATCAGGTACGCGAGGGTGCTGCGGGCGACCGCGTTGTCGGTCATCTCGTAGATGCGGCACTTCTGCAGGCGCCCGGTCGACTCGAGCATGACGTTGTACAGCAGGTCGAGCGGCAGGTTGCCCGAGTTGTAGACGTAGCTGCCGCTCCACGGGTTGCCGACCGAGTCCACCGGCAGGGCGCCCTGGGCCCCCACGAGGTAGTGGTGGATGTTGCCCGTGTCGAGGGCGATGTTCAGCGGGGTCGCTCCACCGGCACCGGGCGTGTCGAGCGGGTCGGTCAGCGTGCCGGTGTACTCGGGGCTGCCGTCGAGCAGACGCGAGATGGTCGTGCCGATCAGCTCGACGTGGCTGATCTCCTCGGTGCCGACGCCCTGGATGAGGTCGCGGTAGGGCTTGGCCGACGGGCCCCGGAAGTTCATGGCCTGGAAGAGGTACTGCATCATGGTGCGCATCTCGCCGAACTGACCTCCGAGCCCCTCTTGCAGGGCGTTGGCGGCGGCGGGGTCGGGTTCGCCGTCGGCGATCTCGTTGATCCAGGTCTGTGCGTGGAAGTACATGGAGCCTCCTCGTGTGTTCTGGCGACGCGATGCCGTCGACCTCAGGCTGCGCCCTGCTCGGGGGGTGCGGTCGCCGGCGGGCCACCTTGCCAGGTGACCTGTACCCCTCTGTCCGCCCCGCGCCTCCGCGGCGGTGTCGGCCCTCGTGCCGTGCGACACGCCAGGATGGACGGATGCCCTCGTCACCCCGCGCCCGTCTCGTGCGTCGATCGGCCGGTACGGCCACGAAGACCGACACCCCGCCCAGCCCGATGCAGCGCCCCGGGGCGTTCCGGTTCGGCCTGATCGCGACGCTCGGCGGAGGGCTCGGCGTCGGCATCATCGTCGCCCTCATGGCACTGTCGACGATCCTCGTCTACATCGGCCTCGCGTTCTTCCTGGCGCTCGCCTTCGAGCCGGTCGTCCGACGCCTCGCCCGTGCCGGAGCCCCACGGTGGGTCGGGGTGATCGTCGCCGTCGTGCTGGTCGTCGGCATCGTCGTGGGCATCGTGGCCGCCGTGGTGCCGGCCCTGGTCGAGCAGATCGGACACGTGGTGCGGACCGCACCCGCCGCCCTGCAGGACCTCTCGCGTCAGCCGTGGGTGCAGCAGGCGGTCGAGACCGTCGGCTTCGACGTCGACGTCGACGACGCCGTCGGGGCCGTCACCTCGTACCTGCTCGACCCCGACCAGCTGCTCGCCCTCGGCGGGGGACTGCTCGCCGTGGGGCAGGGGATCACCAACGCGATCACCGCCGTCATCGTGGTCGCGATCCTCACCCTCTACTTCGCCATCACCCTGCCGCAGATGCTGCGCTCACTGAGCCGCGCCGTGCCGCGCAGCCACCGCGAGAACGTCATGAGCATCTCGGACGAGATCTTCCTGTCGGTCGGCCGCTACGTCGCCGGGCAGGTCGCGCTCGCCGCGGTCAACGCGGTCTTCGTCTTCATCGTGTTGACGATCGCCGGCGGACCGGTGCCCGTGCTCTTCGCGACACTTGCCTTCTTGGGGGCGCTGATCCCCGTGGTCGGCACCGTCGTGGCCTACGCGATCATCATCGCCGCGACGATCACCGTCTCGCCGGTGACCGCGGTCGTCGTCGGCGTCGTGCTGCTGGTCTACGCGCAGGTCGAGGCCTATGTGCTGACCCCGCGCGTGATGTCCAAGGCCGTGGCGGTGCCGGGGGCCCTCGTCATCGTGGCGGCGTTCGGCGGCGGGGCGCTCGGCGGCGTCCTGGGCGCCCTCGTGGCGATCCCGATCGCGACGGCCGGGGTGGTCGTCTTCGAACGGGTCGTCGTGCCGAGGCAACAGCGCGTGTAGCCGCCGGTTCCACGACGAGGGGGGCCGACGCCTCCGGCAGGGGCCGGGAACCGAGCCCGCGCCTCCTGGTCCTCAGATCGTGGGGCCGTCCGGCGCGCGAGGTGCCGACGGATCGACGGGGTCCGCCGGGCCGTCCTCGGCCAGCAGCAGGTCGATGCGGAGCTCGCGTTCGCGGGTGTAGGCCGTCAGAGCCCGGATCACCCAGAGGAGGGTGCGGACCAGGAGCACGCCCAAGGTGAGGGCGAGGGCGAACACCACGACGAAGAACACCGGGTAGAGGATGCCGACGATCGAATAGCCGTTGGAGAACATCCCTCGACGCTAGGTCACGACCGAGGTCGAGGGGCTCCACCTCGCGGTGGAGCCCCCGGACTCACTCCTCGGCGTCGGCCGGGCTCTCGTCGGCCTGGGCGGTCTCGTCCATGCGGTCGCGCAGGTGGTCGGCCATCGACGCCGCCCCCTCGTCGCCGTGGTCGGCCTCGACCTGCTCGATCAGGCCGCTCAACTTCTCGTGGTCGGTGGCCTCGGTGGCGCCGTCCATGACGGGCTCTGTCTGCTTCTCGTCGCTCATGGGCGGGACGCTACGCCCTGGGGGTCCGCGCCGCCTGGGGCCGCGCCTCCCGTCCCGACCGACGACTCGACACGGACGTCGAGGGGTAGCATGCGCGCCCCGCGACGGGTGGGGTACGCAGGGGCCGGGCATCGGCTGGCAGGCCCGCGCGTGTCGCCCCGCGCGTGCCTGGGATGGACCTCTGCCCCACCGGAACCGAGGACCACATGAGCACCACGACGCGAACCGCACACACCCGCACGAGCGACACCGGCCGCACCGACGACATCACCCGGGCCGCCGCCGACCTGTTCGGCTGGACCGACCTGCACCCCGCCCAGCTCGAGGCCCTGGAGGCGGTGGTCGCCGGTCGGGACACCCTCGCGGTCATGCCGACCGGCTTCGGCAAGTCGGCGATCTACCAGGTGGCCGGAGCCGTGCTCGACGGGCCGACCGTCGTCGTCTCGCCGCTGATCGCGCTGCAGGCGGACCAGGTCGCGGGCCTCGTCGGTCGACCCGACGCCCCGCCCGCCGTCGCCATCAACTCGGGCCACACCGACGCCGAGAACGACGAGGGATGGAGTCGTCTCGCCGCCGGGGAGGTCACCTACGTCTTCCTCGCCCCCGAACAGCTCGCCCGCGACGAGACCGTCGAGCGCCTGCGGGACGCCGGCGTCGCCCTGTTCGTCATCGACGAGGCGCACTGCGTGTCGTCGTGGGGCCACGACTTCCGGCCCGACTACCTGCACCTCGGCGAGGTCGTCGAGCGCCTCGGCGGGCCGACCGTGCTGGCTGTGACGGCGACCGGATCGGGGCCGGTGCGGGACGAGATCGTCGAGCGCCTGCGCCTCGACGACCCGCTCGTGCTGAGCCACGGCTTCGACCGGCCGAACCTCGCGCTCGAGGTCGTGCGGCACGAGGACGACGACGAGAAGGCCCGGGCCGTCGTCGAGCAGGTGGCCGCGTCGACGACGCCGGGCATCGTCTACGTCGCCACCCGCAAGGCCACCGAGCACTACGCCCGGGCGATCGCCGAGCGCTGCCCCGACCGCACCGTCGTCGGCTACCACGGCGGCCAGCGCTCGGCCGAGCGGGGCGAGCTGCACGAACGGTTCCACGCGGGCGAGGTCGACGTGGTCGTGGCGACGAGCGCGTTCGGCATGGGCATCGACAAGCCCGACGTCCGCTTCGTCGTGCACGCCGACGTGCCCGACTCGCTCGACTCGTACTACCAGGAGATCGGTCGGGCCGGGCGCGACGGCGACCCCGCCACCGCGACCCTGCACTACCGGCCCGAGGACCTCTCGCTGCGGTCGTTCTTCGCCTCGGGACTGCCGGGACGCGCCGACCTGCGCGGTGTCTTCACCGCGCTCTCGGCGGCCGGTCGCCCCGTCCGGCGGTCCGAGGTGTCCGACCAGCTGGCGCTGGGGGCCCGGACCGTCTCGCGGCTCATCGACCTGCTGCTCGAGGGCGGCTCCCTGTCCGAGTCGTCGGCCGGGTTCGAGCCGCTCGCCGGGTTCGACGCGAAGGGCGCGGCCGAGGCGGCCCGCGGAGTCGCCGTCACGCGCGAGCGGGTCGAGCATTCGCGCGTCGAGATGATGCGCACCTTCGCCGAGGCGCCCGGCTGCCGACGGCACTTCCTGCTCGGCTACTTCGGCGAGGAGTCGCCCGAGCGGTGCGGCAACTGCGACGGGTGCCGAGCCGCCGCACGGACCGGTGACGCCGAGGAGGCGCGCGACGGCCGGCCGGGCGACGTCACCGACACCGCGCCTCCTGCGTTCGCGAACGACGCCCGCGTCGTGCACGCGACCTGGGGCGAGGGGACCGTGATGAGCACGGACGCGGACCGCATGACGGTGTTCTTCGAGAGCGAGGGGTACAAGGTCCTGGCCGTCGCCGACGTCCTCGAGCACGAGCTGCTCACCCCGGCCTGACCCGTTCGTCGGGAGCGGCCGTCAGGCGGGCTCGGCCGCGGCGGCGAGCACCGTGGCGATCGTGCGGGGGTGGGCCAGCACCCGGAAGTGCCCGCCAGCGTGCAGGCGGACGTTGACCGCGCCGGGCAGTTCGCTGCCCTCGGGGATGTGCGGGTCGAACTCGCCGTAGACCGAGGTGATGCGGCCGTTGGCCGAGTCGTCCCGTGCGAGCAGCCTCGTCGTCGCATCGCGCGGCGAGAAGGCCCTCAGGGCGGGCAGCACCAGCCAGGTGGCGTAACGCGACCCCGAGAACGGCGAGCAGACGGCGACCATCGACCGTACCCGGCGGGTCTCGTCGAGCAGCACCATGACGTACTTGCCGATCAGGCCGCCCTTGCTGTGGGCGACGATCACGACGTCGGTGAGCCCGTGTCCGAGCAGGTACGCGGCGACGTCGCGAGCGGTGGCCTCGACCGGGCGGCTGTTCCAGCGCAGGTCGTCCAGCACGTGGACAGGGTGGCCCTCGGCGTGCAGGCGTTCGATCATCGGGCGCAGGAACGCCCAGGTCTCCCACACGCCGGGGATCACGAGCACGGGCCGACCGGCGCCCCCGAGGTAGCGCTCGGGGTCGCGCGGGCTCGTGACGGCCCGCACCTGCCAGATCGCGGCGTAGGCGTAGTCCTGCACCCACCAGACGGCGTGACGGACGAGCCGGCCGGGGGCGAGGTGGTGGAACACCACTCGACCCTAGGCGTCGACGTGCGGGTCGTCCCGGGTCAGACGCTGTCGGGGTCGAGGACGAGCGTCGTGCCCTCGAACAGCTGCTGGGCGTCGTCGATGACCTGCAGCCCCTGATTCATGTAGAGGAGTGCCGAGACCGAGATGCCGAAGCGTTGCGCGACGACGTCGATCAGGTCGTCGGGTGCGACGGTGTACCGCTTGGGTGCACCGGACGACGTCGTCGCCTCGAGGGCCCCCGTCGCGAAGGCCACCGCACCCGAGTCGGTCGGGACGATGTTCGTCTGCCGCGGTGGCACCGACCAGACGACCGGCGCGACGGCGAGGACCTTGCCGTTCGCGATCTCGACGGGGACGTCCGGGGAGGTGCCCGTCGAGTAGACGACGAGGGTCGAGAGGTACGACGGCTGGCTGATCGAGCCGAAGCTGCCCGAGGCCGCCGTCGGGGTCGTGACGGACGCGCCGAGCTCGACACCCCCGTCGCCGCCGAACGTGACGCCGTCGCCGACCGACGGAGCGACCTGGTAGAACGCGACTCCGACCGGGACGGGCAGGCTCGAGGTGGCGTCCGAGAGCTCGGTCGTGTAGCTGTCGTCGCCCCCGGCCACCACGCGGTAGTGGAGGTGGACGCTGCCCTTGGGCGAGGCGACGTCACCCTCGGCGACGACCGTGCCGGCCGCGACCGGCGTGATGAACGGCGCCGGCACGACGGCGTCCTGCGGTGGAGGGGTCGCCGCCCGGGGGGACGGCGTCGGGGTGGCGGTCGGCGTCGCCGACGGCGTCGCGCTCGGGGTGGGCGTCGAGGTGCGGGCGGGCGTGGTCGGCCGAGGGGACTCGGTGGGGGCGCCGGCCGCGAGCGGGGCCGACCCGCTCGTGAACAGGACCGCGCTCACGACGACCGAGACCAGGGCCGCGACGGCCACGACGCCACCGACGATCGCGAGACGGCGGCGACCGGACCGGGGTGCGGGTTCGTCGTCTCCGCCGTCGGCGCCCGCCCGGGGCGCGAAGAGTTCGTGACCGGGCGTGACGTCGTCGTCGCCCACCCCTGGTGTGTGCCGTGCCATGGTGCCCCCTCGGCGATGATCCTAGGGGACGGGATGGGCCGGGTCGAGACCGATCGGTCCGGTACCGGGTCGGGTACGAACCTGGAACAGCCTGTGAACCCCGGCGGCCAGCGGGCACCCGGCCTACCGTCACGGGTGTACCGGGTCAGTCCGGTCGACCGACAACCAGGAGGTACGTCATGTCCGTTGGCGACAAGGCAAAAGATTTCGTCCAGAAGGCCGCCGGCAAGGCCGAAGAGGCCGTCGGAAAGCGCACGGACGACGAAGAACTCACGAAGCAGGGCCACAAGGACCAGCACATGAGCGAAGAGCGTCTCGAGACCGAGAAGGCCAAGGACGACCTCGGCCAGAGCTGATCGTCCCGCCGACCCGGTCGGCACCACGAAGGGCCCGACATCCGCGGATGTCGGGCCCTTCGTCGTCCGGGTGGGGTCCTCTCCGGACGTGGGCTCAGCCGCCGCCCGGCTCGTGCCGGAACAGGTGTCGCTGCACCGCGAGGGCGAGCGACCTCAGGGCCGTGGCGTCCGCGGTCGAGAAGCGCCGCGCCTCCGTGTCCATGACGCAGAGCGCACCGACGCGGTGGCCGTCCGGCGACTCGAGGGGGTAGCCGGCGTAGAACCGGATGCCGGGGTCACCGGCCACGACCGAGTAGTCGGCGTAGCGCGAGTCCAGGCTGGCGTCCTCGATCACGAGGTGACCGGTGCGTCGGATGGTCGTGTCGCAGAACGACTCCGAGCGGGGTAGGACCACCGGGTCGATCCCCGAGACCGAGCGCATGACCTGCGTCTCGCTGCGGATCAGGGTCACGGCGGCGAGGGTCGTGCCGAAGAGCCGCCGGGCCCGGTCGGTGAGTGCGTCGAGTTCGGGGTCGTCCACGCCGTCGGCACGGTCCTCGAGTCGTTCGAGGGCGAGACGCCGGGCCGACTCGTCGGCGGCGACGGTCTCTCGGGCAGCGGGGCGCGCAGGGTCGAGCCGGTCGCTCACGGTGAGCGCGATCGGCGCTGCCCACCGGGCGTAGACGGGAGCGCTCTCCGCCTCGAAGGCGTGCTCCTCGGCTTCGGGGACGAAGACCATGGAGGTACGTCGGGCGACGGCACGTCGGGTCGCGGCGTTCAGCCTGCCGGCGTTCCGGTCCACGGTGTCGGCGAGTCGGGGTGGGAAATGCGGATTGACCGCGAACGACGGGACGCCGAGCACGAAGGTCGTGGTGGCCGCAGGCGTCCCGGCCGACACGACGTCCAGCAGCGCCTCGAGGTCGTGCTGCCAGGCGGCGACGTCCATCAGGGCGAGGGCCTCGTTCGCCCCGAACGAGAGCAGGACGGCGTCGAACCGGCCGAGATCCAGGTCGGCGATCGCGTCAGGGCCCTGCCTCACGGTCATGCGGCCGTCGACCACGATGTCGACGTCGGTGGCCCGTCCGGTCAGCGCGGTGAGGCTCCGGGCGAGGTGACCGGGCAGTCCGAGCTCGTGCGTCCGCACGCCGCGGCCGGTGGCGACACCGTCACCGACCAGGAGCACCCGGTCGGGGTCGGTGCCCGGCGCGTGCAGGTGGGGCGAGTCGCGCGCGACGACGTGGCGTTCCCACGAGTGCGGGCTCGCGCTCAGCCAGGTGCGGATCAGGGGACGCGCGAACGCGTGGGTGACGGCGGAGAGCATGGCGGCCTCGCATCGGCGGGTGACGTGCCGACACTTGGACGGCCTGGGAGAACCCCCGTCACGCGATCGACGATGCAGGCCTGGTCCGCCCGAGCCTAGGCAGTCGCCGTCGCGACGGCCCTGCCGCGTCGGGGGGCTTGACAAGGTGACCGGTGGGGTTCGATGCAGGATGTGCACGACGAGGCCGTCCGTGCTTCGGTGAAGGCATGAACCGTTCGTTCCGCGCCCTGCTCCCCGCCGTCACCCTCGCGGTCGTCTTGTCGGCCTGCTCGTCGCCGGGCGGCACCGAGACGACGGGGACTCCCACCGTGACCGTCTCGGCGTCTCCGTCGACCGGGACGCCGACGCCGACGGCCGCTGCCACGGCGACGCCCGGCCCCGACGGAGCGTCCGGAGGAGGCGGCGACCTGGGCGACGGTGCCGGCGGTGACGCGTCCTCACGCTGCACGGTGGGCGAGCTCACCGCCGAGATCGCCGACGGAGGCGGGGGTGCGGCCGGCAGCTACGGCGTCGCGATCATCCTGACGAACAGTGGTCAGCGGTCCTGCACCCTGCAGGGCTGGCCGGGCGTCTCGTTCGTCGGAGACGGGAACGGGACCCAGATCGGTGCCTCCGCCGTACTCGACCGGTCGACCGCACACGAGACCCACACGCTCGCCCCCGGCGGCGAAGTGCAGACCATCGTGCGCATCGCCCAGACGGGCAACTACGACACGGACGAGTGCCGGCCTCAGGCCACCGACGGCTTCCGGGTCTACCCGCCCGGCTCGCTCGAGTCGATCTTCGTACCCGCGTCGGGGTCGAGCTACGAGGCGTGCTCGAACGCGCAGGTGCAGCAGATGACGGTCGGCGCCCTCGCGACCTTCTGACGTTCCCCCGGCCCCTCTGCCGGACGGAGTCATCCTCGGCCAGAGACTGGAGGACGTCTGAGGGTGCTGCGGATCGTCCTCGGTGCGACCGTCCTCGCCTGGGGCATCATCCGCACCCGGAGGTCCGCGGCGGTGTGGTTGCCCGTCGTCGCCGACCCCCGGTGTCGGTGCCGCCCCCGGTGTCGGTGCCGGCAATTCCGAGCTGGTGCTGCGGCGGGGTGACGGGATCGGCGTGGGACGGGCGCTCCGGCGTCAGGAGCCAGGATTTGCCGACAGAGGGGGCGGGCGGGGGTGAGCTCGTGACGCGACCCGTGCCTCCTGACGTCTAGAGACGGGCCTCGGTCCGCCTCGGCTTCAGCCGGGAGGGCGCGTCCGATGCCGCGAGCCACTCGCAGGTGAACGTGCCGCGGTAGCCGAAGAGGAAGCCGAAGCGATGGTTGCGCACCTCGAGGTCGACGTGGAACGACCGGTCGTCGTCGGACCACCACTCGTGCAGCTCGGCCCGGCCGCTGAAGAGCATCGGGAAGCGGAACGAGACCGGGCCCTCGTGGAACCGCTGCGCCTCGGACCGCAACACGAGGCCGCCGTGGGCGTCGACCGTCAGGTCGAGGTCGACCGCGAGGTGCTGGTGCGTGCCGAGGTAGTCGAGCACCCGCCCCTCGTCGAGCACCATGGTCGCATCGAAGCGGACCGGGCGCCGGCCCGCGCGGCGACGACGCGGCACCGTGTACGAGCGGACGAAGGTGACGGTCTCACGGCCGAGACCGTCGCGGTACGGGTAGTTCTCGATGACGAAGGGCACGTCACGGCCGACGTCGGGCACCAGGATGTTGCGCAACCGCCCGATCTGCAGGAACGGGACCGTCCACCACGGGCCCCGCCGGATCGACGACATGACGCCCCGGCCCACGCAGGCCTCGCCCGAGTCCAGACCGACTCCGAAGCGGCGCTGCATCATCGGGTGCAGACGGGCGAACTCGTCGCCGAGGGCCTGCTCGAAGATCGAGGTCATCGGGGTGACCGCCTCGCGGGGTCGGGCAGCGCGGCCAGGGTGACCGGCGCCTCCTCCAGGTGGTCGCTCGTGCGCGAGCCGCCCACGGGAGCACGCAGGGTCCGGGAGGCGCGGGGGCGGTCCGGACGCCAGAACGCGAGGGCGCTGGCGAGCGGCCACCGCTCGGGCTCGCGCCCGGTCTCGAGCCAGAGCCGCAGACGGTCGAAGCTGAAGGCGGTGGCCCAGCCGAGCAGCGGGCGGACGACCAGGTCGAGCGGACCCCAACCCGAGTCGTAGTCGTAACCCGTCACGAAGCGTGTGCGCCCGTCGGCCGTCGGCAGGTAGCGCCAGTACCCGCGCCCGGCGCGGATCGGCGAGAGGGCGTCCTCGGTCGCGAAGCGCAGGGCCGACGTGCGCGAGCCGTCGGGGCCGTGGCGCTCGCCGATGCTGACGCCCGTGCCCTCGACGGTGTGGAGGGGCGTCCGGCGGACGTAACGGAACGGGGTCGAGCCGTCGCCGTCCGGCGGCCCGGGGGTGATGCTCGAGAAGCGGACGTCCCAGCGGACGTGCTGCGCGGGGTCCTGCGTGGCGGCCCAGACCCGGTCGAGGTCGGCGTCGATCACGGTCTCGACGTAGATCTGACGTTTCCCCACGATCGTGAGGCTAGGGCATGGTGACGGCCTCGGGAACGCCTCGCGACGCGGTTCGCGGCCGGTTCTAGGCTCACGCCATGGACGAGAGCTTCGAGACGGTCCGCGTCGCGTTCGGGGCCGCGGCGCGGTGGTTCGCCGAGACGGTGCACGAGCTCGATCGGGCACCGGTCCGGTGGGATGACCCGGCCCTCGGCGAGTGGAGCCTCCGCGACCTCGTCGGCCACACGTCGCGGGCCCTGTCGACGGTCGAAGAGTACCTGCGGCCCGGGTCGACGGAGTCCGACCGCCGGACCGTCGACTACTACCGGGCCGTCCGGGGCGGACGCGCCGACCCGGACGAGGTCGCAGAGAGGGGCCGGCGGGCGGGACGGGACCTTGGCGTCGACCTGCCCGAGAGCGTCGACGTCCTCGTGCGACGGGTGACCGGCGTGGTGGCCGGCCGGTCCGCGGACGCGCGGGTGGAGACCCCGGTGGGCGCGTGGCGACTCGAGGCGTACCTGCCCACGCGGGTCGTCGAGCTCGTCGTCCACACGGGCGACCTGCGGACGGCCGGCGGGCTCGACGGGCAGTGTCCCGAGGTCGCGAGCCGTCGGGCGCTGGTCGTGCTCGGCGCGCTCGTGGCCGATGCTCCGTCGGATGACGCGCCGCGCCTCCTGACGGCCCTGACGGGGCGCTCGGCGCTCGCCGCCGGGTTCACGGTGCTGTGACGCGGACGCCACACCTGCCGTCGGACGGCGGCCCCGCCGTCTCGAGCGTCGGCCTCGGGAGCGGGTTCGGCCTCGGGGCCGGCAATTCAGGGCTGGTGCCGCGCCGGGGTCCCGGGATCGGTGCGGGACGGGTGCGGCCGCAGCAGGAACCAGGACTTGCCGACGGGACGACGCCCGCCGCCGCGCGGGGCTCGTCGTGCTCGCGGTGGGCTGGTGACTACCGTGGCCGCATGACCTACCCGCCGCACGACCCGTACCGGACGGGCTCCGTCGAGACGACCGACCGCGCCTCGCTGTACGTCGAGGAGTCCGGGCGCCCGGACGGAGTCCCTGCCCTCTGGTTGCACGGCGGACCCGGCGGCTCGCTCGGTCGGGGAGGCTACCGACGGGCGTTCGACCCGCGGGCGTACCGGTTGGTCGGCATCGACCAGCGCGGTACGGGGCGCAGCACCCCGAGCGTCGCCGGCGACCCGGCCGGCCTCGAGCGGCACACCACGCAGCGGCTCGTCGCCGACCTCGAGGAGGTGCGTGACCGGCTCGGCATCGAGAGCTGGGTTGTCGGCGGGGTGTCGTGGGGCACGACGCTCGCGCTCGCCTACGGCGAGGAGCACCCGGACCGCGTCCGAGCCCTGGCGCTCAAGGCGGTCACGACCACGAGTCGGGACGAGGTCGACTGGATCACCGAGGGGGGGGTCGGACGGCTCTTCCCCGAGGAGTGGGCCGTGTTCGACCGCGAGAGCAGGAGGCGCGACGACGAGAGGCCCGTCGACGCGTACGCGAGACGGCTGGCTTCCGACGACGCGGCCGACCGTGAGGCCGCCGCGGCGAGCTGGGACAGGTGGGAGGGCGTCCACGTGAGCCTCGACGACCCGGACTCCCGAGGGCGGGGACACCTCGGCCCCGGGCGGCGGGAGGCGTTCGCGACGCTCGTCACCCGGTACTGGAGCAACGACGGCTTCCTGTCGGGCGAGCGGTCGGTCATGGCACGGCTGCCCCGCATCGGGCACATCCCCGGCGCGCTCGTCCACGGTCGACGAGACGTGAGCGGGCCGGCGGTCACGCCGTGGCGTCTGCACCGGGCCTGGCCGGCGAGCACCCTCACCGTCGTCGAGGACGAGGGGCACGGCGGCCCGGGTCAGGTCGAGGCGCTCGGCTCGGCACTAGACGTATTCGCGCGGCGGTGATCAAGGTTGCTCTATGCGTTATCGCTGCGCTCACCTAAGGAGGTCGGCTAAACGAACTCAAGCCCCTGCCGAACGAGGTGCGGAATCGTCACAACTTCCAGATCTGCGGCCGGGACAAGCTCAATGAGCCAGGTATCCTCCGCGGCCTTGACGACGTCAGGGATTTTTGCTCCTGCCACCCTGAGAAGAACCACATTGCTCGAATGACGTTTTGCCGAGTGCAACGCTCGATCAGGATCGGTTGTCATGTGAACAAACTGTCGATCCATCGATCTGAGACCGGCACGAGCTTCGAAGATCGATGGCAGATTGCCGATAGCAGTGGCATGAAACAACCACTCTGGGGGAGTTGGGCGTTCGTAGTCGGAACGACGATTAACGGAGTGGCCGTAGGAGGCGCGAATTTCCTGGCCGTCGAGTTCAAACCTCGGCTCCCCTAGAGCGCCCGCTACAACGAGTAGCTGTTCCGGTGTGACACCCCGGTGGCCATGTGCCTTGAGAGCGTCAGCTAAGTCTTCCGCGAACATCCATCCTCCCACTGCTGTTTTGGCACTCGTGTCGTGGCGGAGATGATATGACATCGCCTTGCTTATTCGCACGCGATCATTTGGCTGAATGCTCTTAAGCCGCGTGGGGTCCGAAAGTCCGGTTTTCACCGCCCAGGCAGAGAGTATTTTGTTGGCCCAAGCGCCCAACGGCTTCGAGGTCTCCGACCCAGCGAGACCGGCCAACAGGCGGTACGCGTGATCTCTAGTCGCTGACGTCGATCGTGCATCTGTGAGCAATCCAACAGAACGAGCCGCCGTACTTGCTCGATAAGCCTCGAAGTGCACTTCTTGAGTGTCAAGACCAAGGGAATTTAGGTAAATTCCGAGAATTTGGTCCCGAGTCTCCCAATCCGCCGGGTCGATGACAGGCGCGTCGTCAACGAGTTGAGCGAGTTCGTATGTCAGGGGTCTTAGCCCGATGGATTCAAGGTCAGCGGCCAAGACTCGCTGATCATCATTAACAAGCCAGTTCAATGTGTGGGCATCCCGTCTTGGAAAATCTGGCATCTCCTCGATGATGCCCCACCATTCGTTGAATAGAGAGCCCTTATCGTTACCAGCAAGCTTTCTAAGCCACCTACCTAGCTCTCGGTCCTTTATAACTCTGCGGGCCGTAGGGCCACTTCTAATCTCGGCGTGTTCCCAACCATGTATTAGTCCCAAGAAGCGGGATGTTTGGCGGAGTAGTTCGATTGGTTCGCTACCAGGCTCACCCAGCGCTTGGCGAAGTGTGCGTCCTCGCGCATACCGGCGGACGCTGATTAGGTCGCCCGCTTCGTTCTCGTTCCCGACAACTAGGGAACTAATGTGTTCGATAACGCCGAAATGCGGTGAAACTCCAAGGTCTGCAAGTCGACCGCTGAGATTCTTTGCACGCTTAGAGTCTCGAAGTAGCGCTTCAGGCGAAGTTCTTTTGAAGACGAACGTTTGGCCAGTAATGCCAGAAAAATCATCCACCGTATAGGCCTTGCCGCGACCGCCCAGACCGCTCATTCGTAAAGCTGGGTTGTTTATGGCGTTCTTTGCTGCCTGCGCAAAAACAGCGGTTTCGTCGCCAGATCGTATTGCGGCGACCAGGGCTGGGTTGCCCCGAAGAGTGGCACCGTTATAACGTCCTGAGGTTTCGATGTTATTGGCGAGGAGTACCAGAGGCTCACTGCTCGTTGGATTCAAGTGGTGTTGGCGAAGGAGAATGTCGATGCCAGCTGCCCTGTGACCCGCATGCTGCGTCATTTCGGCCAATAAGAGCAGGTCCTGAGCTTGTGCGAGCTTATCCCGCACCCCACCTAGTGCTCGTTTAGTTCCGATAGGCTCCCGTAGTCGCACGGCATCCTGGAGTAGTTCGATAGCTTTAGTCTTGCTGCTTGACCGTGCGATTCTCGATTCCAGTTCCGCCAGATACTCGCGGTATTGATACTGGCCCCTCTCGGCTGACTTTCGAAGGATCTCCATAAGAGCGTCAGAGGCATATTCGATGGTGGGCGGCAGGGCCCTGGATGTTCTTAGAGTAAACGGCAGGCGGACGTTCCTCAAGGGCAGTTCCTTATGAGGATGCTCCAGAATGAAATCATGAAGAGCTATGAGCATCAGGCATCGAATTTCATGGGCCAGCTCAAGGGACTGGAGTTCAACCGTTCTCAGCGAGTCCCTGGCTCTTGCCAAGAACTGTTTTCTTGCACTGTCGGAAGCATGATCGGCCAGGTTGAGCCATATCTCCGCGGTGTTTAGGTGCCAACTGGGCCATTCATTTGATGGCACAAAACGCGCCTGTGTATATCTTGCCGCCTCGCGCAGCGTCTCAACTTCACCGGTGGCATGGTATATTTCCAACGATGCTTCAATCCTCAGGGCTGCTGACCGGTAGTCCCTATCGTCGTGACTTGCTGAGGCTTCCAGATGTTCAAGGGCCGATCGCAATCGGTCGACATCTGGAGTCGAGAAGCGCGCAGCTGTGACTACCTGTCTACCGATCTCGCGCCCAAGGCGAATTGGCGTTCTCTGGGCGGGTGCAGTCTGGGTGTGTGGCCAGAGTGTCTCGTACGCGGCCAGAGTCAATTCAGCAGCGCGCACCAAAATGACCGGTTCGTGGAATGGAATGGTCCCAGCATGATCTCTCAAGGCTCGTGCGGTTAACCATCTTGCCTCCACAATTTCGGCCCCGTAACTCGATCCGGAGGACCTTAGATACGACCCAATCTCCGCGCCCGCCGTAGAAAGTTTGGCTTCTACGATTAGTGCGGCAAACGCCGGAAGATCAGTCGATCGTAATTGAAACCAACTGTCTGTAATCGCGGCGGGGCTGGCGTCGTCGGATAGCCAAAGCCGAACTACCTCAAGTCCGTGCAGATCGACCCAGTTTTCGAGCTGCTCGTCTATCCGAATCCCAACTACTTTGGCGGTGCGGCAGACGGCCTCAAAGTTGGCCTGAGCCTGTAAAGCGAGATCCGTGAACGCCGTTTCCGGCCGTACTGCATAGAAGGCAGCAACCTGACCAGGATTTGGCTTCATCGACGTGGGCCGCCCTTACTCGAGCGCACACACTGTCGTTCGGGGCCTACAACTCGTTCGCGGACGTGCGTCTTCATTGACTTCTTCCCTGGCGTTTGGACTGAGACAAGTCTGCAACCCTAAGTATTATCTGGGTCCTCGGATTCGGCGGTCCAGCGCAATCTTCTGAGTAGGTGGTGACGCTGATGTGTAGCGCCCATGATGACACGGCTCCGCGCCTAATGACGCGAAAGATGGCACGGGCTCGCGTGTACCCGATACTGAACACGTCACGGGCGAGGTGGACGGGGCGGGGCGGGCTGTTCGACGTCGCCTGCGCGAGAGTACGTGCCCTGCTTGCGGGCACGCGTGGGAGGAACACCCGGGTGGTCGTGACGGAGCCGGCGAGGTCTGCGACGAGTGCGAGTACGAGCGGGACTACGAGGAGGTGCCGGTTTATCGTGCGCCGTGTCGGCTGACGGTCCCCGATGCGTTGCTCGCGCGTCTCACCCCAAGGGAGAGGGATTGGGCGAGGCCCCTGTCACGTGGACTCGGAGACCGCATCGGGAGGGGCCTGGCGCACATGGTGGACGCCGTGATCAACGCGTGGCCCTGAGTGGCATTGTGACTGCTGGGGTCAGCCCTCGCGCACGCAGCCGCCGTCGGCCGCGTCGCGACCGGGGCGCAGGCCGGGGTCCTCGACGACCCGTGCTCGGTGTCAATGTCGGTGTCGGTGTCGGCAATGCCGGGTCGGTGCTGCGGCGGGGTGCCGGGATCGCCGTGGGAGGGGAGCAACCGCGACGAGGGTCAGGATTGGACCACGGGTTGACGCCGCAGCAGCGCGAGGAGAGCCCGGCTCGGGGTGCGGGCGTGGGGTGCGATCACCGCGATGCTGGTCGCGGCTTGAACTGCGTCTGGCCTGTCGCCTGCGTCTGCTCTTCGACCCTGGGGCCTCGCTCGTCGCCTGATCCGGTCCGCAACGGATCAGGCTGGTGAACACATGGCGGGTCGCATCCTCGGCGGGACCGCAGGGCCTGTCCTGCACGCATCAACGGCCCGACGAGTCGTCGATCCGCTGGAACAGCACGTGGTCCTGCCAGCGGCCTGCGATCTCGAGGTAGGACGGGGCGATACCGTACTGCTCGAAACCGGCCTTCCGAAGGACTCGTTGCGAGGCGAGGTTGTGGCGGAGCGTCCCGGCCTGGACGCGGTGCAGACCCGCTTCACCGAACGCCCAGTCGACGGCCTCGTCGACGGCCGACGTCATGATGCCCCGCCCGTTGCGGTCCTCCGACAGCCAGTAGCCCAGGTCGCAGGACCGGAACGGGCCCCGGGCGATCCCGCTGAGGGTCAGCCGGCCCACCACAGCACCCTCGTCGACGATGTCGAACGGCTGCGCCTCGCCCCGTGACCGTTGCGCCAGCAGCGACGAGATCACCGACAGCTGCCCCTCGGGCGTGAAGAAGGCGTCGCCGCGCACGGGGTCCAAGGGGGCCAGGAACTCACGATTGCGCGTCAACGTTCGTGCCAGCTCGGGGGCGTCTCGCGGGTCGATCAGGCGCAGGTGGGAGGACACCGGTGCACGCTACCGCCGGAGGAGCGTCTTGATGCCGCCGGAGTCGACGCGCTACGAGCGCTCGTGAGGCCGCGGGCTCAGCGCGTTCAGCCGCGCGACGAACGTCTCGAACCTAGTCTGGTCCGTTCGCCCGCTCAAGGTCTCGCCGAACCATTCCGTCCAGATGACGTCGACCTGGTCGCCGATTGTTCCCCCGGCCGTGATCAGCTGACGCACGATCGGGACGGCCTCGAGCTCGTACTCGTCCAGGGGGCATCGTCCTCGGCCCCGGGCTCCAGGCCCTAGGGGTCAAGGGCGTTCAGTTCGACGAGGACGCGGTCGACGAGCTCCCGCCAGGCCTGACGTCGGCGCGGCTCGCCGCCGTTCGCGTCTCGGCGACGCCGGAATGCGCCGAGGAGCCTCACCGCGCCTCCGGACGACCGGCCTCGTCGAGCGCGCGGAGCAGCGCCTCGCCGTCGCGCACGTCCACGAAGGTCATCGGCAGCGGGGCCAGGACCCCGTCGAGGCCCGTGTTGGTCAGTCCGCGCTGGCGTGCACCGAACGGGGTGGTTCCGGTGATCGAGTCGGTCCAGTCGACGCTGACGTGGGTGCGGTCGCGCGACCACGAGACCTCGTGGTTCTGCTGCTTCGCCGGTGCCTGGTGGACGGTCGACCCGACGACCAGGAACGACCGCTGGTCGGTGACCGCGTAGCCCGTCCTCGCCTTCCGCGCCCGCTTCAGCAGGAAACGACCGACCACGAAGAAGAGACCGATCGCGACGAAGACACCGCCGAAGGCGACGAAGAACCACGACCCGCCGTCCCGCAGCGCCGAGAGATCACGCTCTCGTCCGGACCACCCGACCAGAGCAGGCGCTCGCCGGGGCGCAGTTCGGGCTGCACGAGGGCACGTCGGTCGTCGGGCATGCGGGCGTCGGGAGCGCTCATGATCGAGAAACTACCGTGACGCGTCCGCCACCGTGACCGTCTCCGCGACGGGTACGAGCGGTGTCGTCAGGCCCTCGGGCGGTCGAACCGGGCGCCCGCGGGCTTGGGTCCGAGCAGAGACAGGATGAAGATGACGAATCCACCGAGGTAGGGGACGAGGTTGATCAGCAGCAACCACCCGCTGACGTTGATGTCGTGCAGGCGGCGGGCGCCGAGCGACAGGAACGGCACGATCGTGCCGAAGAGCAGGATCGCGAAGACGAAGCCGACGGGGATGAAACCCGGTCCGGGCTCCAGGGTGCCGTCGTAGTCCGTCGTGCTTCCCGGGAGACCCGCGAGGAGGCCGACGACGCCGAGCACGATGTAGAGGACGGAGTTCGCCAGGACCACCCACCAGTACTCGCTGCGGCTCGCCCGCCCCGTGAAATCGGCGTACTTCTTGAAGAACCGCGTGGCCGCGACGACCGGACCGGCGCCGTACAGCGGTGCCCAGAGGGGAACGGTCCCGCCCGGGCCGGAGGGCTGGCCCTGCGGCGGCTGGCCGTACGACGGCTGCGCGTACGCGGGCTGTGCGTACCCGGGCTGCTGCTGCGGGTAGCTCATCGGTGGCGGCGCGGGGTGGCCGTACGGCGCCTGCTGCCCGTTCGGGGGCTGCTGCCCGTACGGGGGCTGCTGCGCCTGTCCGCCCTGCTGGTCCGCTCCGTCGTTGCGATCGGCCATGAGATCCCCCTCGTCCGTGCCGCCCACCGCGACCCCGCCACCCTATCGAGACGCGGCCGTGCCCCGTCGTGCCGACGACGGCAAGCCGGCGGACCAGGAGGCGCGGTCCGCCACCGAGGACGACCCACGTCGAACGATCGCTCCGTGCAGACCCCGACTCACCCGCGATCGAGTGGGCAGTTGTCGCTGTTCATCCCCGGGAGAAGAGCAACTACTGCCCACTCGGCAGACAGTGCGTCGCCGTGAGGAGCGCGCGGGGGCAATGGGCCGGCGAGGGGCGGGCTGGGCGACCCCGGTTCAGCCCCAGCCGCCGAGGTAGGCCGCCACGCCGGGCTCGCCCGTGACGGGAGTCAGCCAGTCCACGGAGGCGCGGTGCGAGACGAACGCGACGCCCGCCCCCCAGCGACGGGCGCGCAGGGCGGCGCGACGCGACTCGACCGTCGCGAGCACGCGACCCGACGGGTCGGTCAGCTGGATCGTGCCGAGCGCCCCCACGCCGACCGCGTCCGTCGCCGTCCGGAGGTCACGCGCGACGTCGTCCCCGAGCCCGACCGCCGCGGCCACCGCCTGCGCCCGCGCGTCGTCCCAGCCGCCGGGATCGACCAGGGGCAGCACCCGCACGGGACCGTCGAGGGTCACGACCACCCGGGCACCGCCCAGCGCCGCGGCGGAGGCCTCCGACGACCGGCCCAGCACCCGCTGGTCCGCCTCGAACACCGACGCCACCTCGTCCGGCACCACGACCGTCACGTCCGGCATCGCCGCCAGCACGCTGTCCACCGCCACGAACGCCGCACCGGCCGAGATCGGCACCCCGGCGGCGACGACCAGCTCGACGCACACGTCGACGGTGCGACTGCGCACCCCGAAACCACGGGAGCCGCGCACCGCGATCAGGTCGGCGAGGCGCAGGGTCTCGCCGTTCTTGTCGGCCTGGCGCCGCGCCTCCTCGTCCTCGCGAGCGGCGCGGTCGGCCGCGGAGGCCGCTGAGGCCGCTGAGCCCGCCGAGGCCGCTGAGCCCGCTGAGGCCGCTGAGCCCGCCGAGTCGGTGCCGGCACCCGCCGCGCGCCCCGCCCAGTCCGGCCCGTCGTGCCACGCCACCGCCCCCGGCACGTGCGCGAAGACCCCGCCGGCGAGCCACGCGCGGTGTGCCCACTCCCAGTCCTCGCCGCCGTAGCTCGTGAACGACTCGTCGAAGCCTCCGACCTGGTCGAAGAACCACCGCGAGCAGCAGGTGACCGCTCCGATCACGTGGCGGTACGAGCGGTCGTCGGCGTGCAGCAGGTCGGCGGACCAGCCGTAGGCCTGCTGCAGCCACCGCGGCTGCTCGAGCTCATGGGCCGGCCCGGCCATCTCGACCGGTTCGGACACCGGCACGACGCCGGCACTACCGCCACCGGCACCACCGCCACCGCCGGCACCGCCACCGGCACCACCGCCACCGGCACCACCGCCACCGCCACCGCCGTCGGCGCCCAGCACCCCCGCGAAGTCCGCGTGCTTCCGCTGTCCGACCGTCACCGCCTCGGGCGCGAGCGCCGGCAGGCGGGTCAGCCGCAACACGTAGTCCGGCTCCGGTGAGGTGTCGGCGTCGACGAAGCACAGCACGGACCCCGACGACGCGGCGACCCCGACGTTGCGGGCGGCCGAGAGCCGGAACCCGCGGTCCTCCTGCACGATCAGTCGCACCTCGTCGGGCACCGTGGGGGCGGTCGGCGAGCCGTCGTCGACGACGATCACCTCGAGCCGCTCGGCCGGGTAGCTCTGCCGGGCGAGCGCCGCCAGCGTCCGGTCGAGTTCGGCCTGCTGCCGGTAGTGCACGACGATCACGGACACGAGCGGCGGCAGTTCGGGCCATTGCCCGTCGAGGGCGTCCCACGCGTTGCCCACGACGAACCGCCCGCCCGCTGGAGGCGCGGTGTCGGCCACGACGGAGGCCGGCGACCCGGCGTCGCGGCTCACCAGCGCACCTCGCCGGCCCACCACGTCGTGTAGGCGTCGGCGACCTCGTCGAGACCGGGCAGGGTGCGGGCGTCGTCGTCGAGCCAGGTCGACGCGGGGTCGGCCAGGGCCGTCGCGATGGCCGCCGCCAGCCCGCCCTCGGGGTAGAGCGTGAGCGTGCCGGGTCGCAGCGCCGCCATCTCGCGGGAGTACCTCGTGTCGGGCACGAGCGGGCGTCGTCCGGCGGCGATCCAGGTCGCGATCGACCCGGACGCCGACACGTGTTGGTGGGCTGCCACGGGCACCGACGCGCGTCGGGCCCGGTCGAGCAGCGTCGCGTCGTCGAGGTAGCCCGTCGCGCCGAACGGCACGCCGAGCCCGGCGGCCTCGTCGACGAGCTGCCGCAGTTCGGCTTCGTGACCCGAGGAGGCGCGACCCAGGGCCACGACGCCCGTCGCGTCCGCGCGCGGTCGCGTCGCCCCGCTGCCGTCCCGGGCGTCGTCGGCGTCGGGTCGCGCGGCCGCGAGTCCGGCCACGGCCGCCACGACCTCGGCGTGCCCCTTGCCCGGGTAGAAGAACCCGATGACCGCCACGTCGCCGTCCGGCTCGGGGCGTCCGGTCGGCAGCGGGTGGCGGTCGACGGGCAGGGGGATCACGGCGACCGGGCCGTCGAAGGCGACCCACTCGCGCAGCAGGGCACGCTCGTGCTCGCTGTTGACGACGACACCGCGGGCGGCGGCGACCACGCGACCGTAGGCCTCGCCGCGCCTTCGCAGGTTGCGCTCGCCGTCCGAGGGTTGGGGCAGGTCGTGGAGGGTGACGGTGAGCGCCGTCGTATCGGCCAGGTGCTCGACGACGTCGGCCGCGGCCGACGGTGACGGGCCCCAGAGCCGGTCGGTGAACTGCAGGTGTGCCCGGGGCACGCTGACGTCGTCGGGGTCGGCACCGAGGCTCGGGCCGGGGCCCTGGTCGGGACCCGCCGCGTCGTCCGGAACGTCGAGCAGGTCGGCGACGTCGAGCAGGTCGGCGACGTCGAGCGCGAGGTGCCGCCCGGTGCGGGCCTCGACCGTCGCCGCGATCTGGGCCGCGTAGGTCGCGACGCCGTGCTGCGGGTCGTGGTGCGTGACGACGACCGGCAGCTCGCCGAGGGCGGCCGTCGCGGCCGCTCCGCCCGCCGCGGCCGAGCGGGCCGCGTCGCGTGTCGTCGCCCCGGGGGCCGTGGCGTCGACCGCCGCTCCGCTCACGCCGCACCCCACAGGGCGAACGTGTCGGCGTGCCGGGTCATCGCCGCCTCGACGGCGTCCGGGTGCTCGGCGTACCAGGCGAGGTGCGCACGACGGACCTCGTCGACGTCGACGCGCTCGCCGCCGACGACCCAGTGGTCGGTCGACTGGTCGTCGAGGCCCCACGCGTCGATCACGGCCTGCTCGCGCGGAGCGTGCACGCTCGACAGCACCGGTCGGCCCGGGTCGACGACGTGCTCGGGGAGGCCGGCCCGCTCGCGGACGCGCGACGCGAGGGCCGTCCAGACGGGGTTGCCGGGGTGGTTCAGGGTGCGCATCTGGTCGAAGCGCGGAGTGCCCGACCCGTCCGCGCCCGTCCCGACGTCGAACAGGTCGGAGGCGACGACGGTGTCGTGCGCGACCTCGCGCCTCCGCAACTCGGCCAGAGAGAGCTCGGCGACCGATCGCACGACGGCGGGCGTCAGGGCGTCGGTCGCGAGGGGGCGTCCGGCGGCCTCGGCGATCAGTCGGACGTCGTGGTACTCGACCACGGGCGGCACGAGCGAGGCGTCGCTCGGCGGCCGGACGATGACGTGCGCGGGGTAGAGGCCCGCGAATCGGACGACGGGCACCCGGACGACCCGCGCCTCCCGGGGCAGCATCGCGGCGAGCTGCGACGTGCCGAGCGGCAGGTCGTGGTAGTCGTCGCGCACCGGCTGCGAGACGAGCAGCCCGGCCCGGCCGAGCCACCGTTCGAGCTGCGGCAGGTCGGTGGCCGTGAGTTCGTGCACCGGAGGCATCCGCACGGTCGTGAGACCTGCGCCGTCGAGGAAGATCCGCAGCGACTCGGCCTGGCAGTTGCCCACCACGAGGGCGATCGTCCCGTCGTCCTCCGGCTCGCTCAGGCCGGAGAAGACGCCGTAGTGACGGGTGCGGCCGTCGGGTTCGGTTCGCTGTTCGGACATGGTTCCCTCCGGCCCGGACTCGGAACGGACAAAGGGGGTCGCGCGGGCCTATGTTGAGTCAACAGCGACTTCCCCGGTCGCGTCATCCTTTCCCGCCGCCAGCCCCGGCACATCTCGCCCGCATCGTCGCGGGTGCTCGTCGTCCCACCGGTCCAGGCCTCGCGCGCCCGACCGGCCGCGGCGGGCGACCTGATCACGCCGAGGAGGCTCCGATGACCCACGACGCCCCGACGTCTCCGGCCCTCGCACCCGCCGGGCCGGCCGTCGACGCCCCGCCCCGCGTCGACCCGATCCGCGTCGCGTCCGTCCCGGCCGGCCACCCGTACGTCCGCTCGTTGCTCGACCCCCTCGACCGCACCGGTCGCGTCGTGCACCTCGCCGACCCGCTGCCCGACCCTGCCGAGCCGACGCGCTGGTGGCCCCCGGTCGTGCTCGACGCCGCCTGGCTGCGCGCGCACGTCGACGAGGTCGACCTGCTGCACGTGCACTTCGGCACGGAGTCGTACCCGACCGAGCACCTCGTGGCCGTCGTCGAGGCCCTCCACGACCTGCGCCTCCCGCTCGTCCACACGGTCCACGACCTCACGAACCCCCAGCTCGTCGACCAGGCACCCCACCTCGAGCACCTCGACGTGCTGATCCCGGCCGCCGACGAGCTGATCACCCTGACCGACGCGGCCGCCGACGAGGTCGAGACCCGGTGGGGTCGCCGCCCGACCGTCATCGCGCACCCCGCCATCGCCGACGTCGACGCCGAGCTGCCCGTCGGCACGCCGGGCGACACGGTCGTCGTCGGGGTCCACCTCCGCGACCTGCGACCGAACGTCGCCGGAGTCGAGACCGTGCGCACCCTGCTCGCCGCGGTCGACGCCCTGCGCGCCGCGGGTGCCGCCGTGGAGGCGCGGGTCGACCTGAACGAGCGGGTGCGCGACCCCGAGCAGGCGGCGCGCATCCGCGAACTCGTCCGTGCCGCCGGCCCGTCCGCGACCCTGGCCGAGCACCCCCGACTGAGCGACGCCGACCTCGAGCGCTCGCTCGCCGAGCTGGACGTCTCGGTGTTGCCCTACCGCCACGGCACGCACTCGGGGTGGGTCGAGCTGTGCTGGGACCTCGCCGTGCCGGTCGCCGCGCCGCGCGTCGGCCACGCCGCCGCGCAACACCCCGACGCCGCGTCGACGGCGTCGTTCGACCTCGACGACCCCGCGTCGCTCGCTGCGGCCCTGATCGCCCTCGTCAGCCCGCACGCGGCCGACGAGACCGCCGACGCCCACGACGACCCGGCGCGCGTTCCGGCCTCGCGGCGTGGCAGCCCGCAGCGCACAACGCTGCAGCGTCAGCGTCGGTCCCTGCGCCGACGGCAGCGCCGCGACGTGGCCGCCGCGCACCTCGCCGTGTACGAGCGGGCCCTCGCGACGGTCGCGGCGGTGACGGCGTGACCCGCGCCTCCCGGCCCCTGCGCATCGTCGTGGTGGCGCCTCTGCGGTACCCGATCCGTGAGCCGTTCGCCGGTGGCCTCGAGTCATCCGTGCACCATCAGGTGCGCACGCTGCGCGAACGCGGTCACCGCGTCTCGCTGATCGCGACCGAGGGCTCGGACCACCTCGACCAGAGCCCGCCGCAGTTCGTGCTGCCCGCCGTCGTCTTCGACGACCCGGCCGAGGCGACCGACACCACCTACCCCGCCGGCTATCTCGAGCGCGCGCTGCCGGCCCTCGAACGAGCCCTACGGTTCGTCGCCGACCACGCGGACGACTACGACCTCGTCGACAACCACAGCCTGCACGGCGTCCCGCTCGCGTGGGCCGATCGCATCGGCGTCCCGATGGTCAGCACCCTGCACACGCCGACGCTGCCCGACATGCTCGCCGCGCACCGCTCGTCGAACGGGCCGCGCAGCCGCTTCGTCGCCGTCAGCGGTCACACCGCGGCCGCCTGGGCGGCCGAGGGCGTCGAGGCCACCGTGCTGCCGAACGGCGTCGACACCGAACGTTGGGGCCTCGGCCCGGGGGGCGACGACCTCGTCTGGTCCGGCCGCATCGTCCCCGAGAAGGGATTGCACCTGGCCCTCGAGGTCGCCCGTCGGGCCGGTCGTCGCCTCGTCGTCGCCGGCCGCATCGGTGACGTCGACTACTTCGAGACCGAGGTCGCCCCGCACCTCGGCGTCACCGCCCACTACGTCGGCGAACTGCGCCAGCCCGAGCTCGCCGCGCTCGTCGGCCACAGCGGCTGCGCCCTCGTCACGCCCGTGTGGGAGGAACCCTTCGGCCTCGTGATCGCGGAGGCGCTGGTCACCGGCACGCCGGTCGTCTCGTTCGCCGTCGGGGGAGTCCCCGAGGTCGTGGCGGGTTCGGTCGGGGCGGCCCTGGTCCCCGCCGGCGACCTCGACGGCATGGCCCGCGCGGCGGACGATCTGCTCCGCCGCGTCGGGACGGACGCCGGCGCGCGCCACACGGTGCGGGAGGACGCCGTCGACCGGTTCTCGCTGCGGGCCCGGGCCGCCGTGCTCGAGCGGTCCTACGCCGAGGTCGTTGCCTCCGGCGCCCGCGCGGCGGGCGCCCCCGTGGTCTCCGCGGCCGAGGCGATCGTCGTGGGTGGCCGGCACCGCGCCTCCTCGTCCCTCGCGGGCGGTCTGTCCGCCGTGCGCCCGGCCGGTACCGGACGACGGGTGGTGAGGGCGTGAGCTCGTCGGCCGCACGTCCGCTCGTCGGCTGGTACGTACACCACCACGGTGCCGGGCACCGCACCCGCTTCTCGGCCGTCCGGCCCCACCTCGACGCCGACGTCGTCGTGTTCAGCTCGCTCGCCGCCCCCACCGACCTGCCGCCCGACACGACCTGGGTCGAACTCGAGCGCGACGACGCGCCGACCACGGGCGCCGACGGCGTGGTCCGCCACCCGGCCGACGCGTCGCCGACCGCGGGCGGCCTGTTGCACTGGGCTCCCGTCGGTCACCCCGGCCACACCGCGCGACTCGGACGGATCGCCGCGACGATCGCCGGTGCCGCCGCCGGCGGCCGCCCCGTCGACGCGATGGTCGTCGACGTGTCGGTCGAGGTGACGCTCTTCGTGCGGCTGCTCGGGGTCGAGGTCGTCGTGGTGTCGCAGCCCGGCGACCGCACGGACCAGCCCCACCGGCTCGCGTACGACGCCGCGTCGCGCGTCATCGCGCCCTGGCCCGCAGGGACCCACGACTCGTCGGCCCTCGACCGGGTCGCCGACACCGTGCGCTGGGTCGGCGGCATCTCGCGGCAGGACGGGCGACGGGCGTCGGCACCCGGCCACGTCACCGTGCCCGGCAGTGTGCTCTTCGTCGGTGGCGCGGGCGGCAGCGACCACGACGACCTCTCGGCCTCGGTCGCCCGCGCGGCCCGGGCCACGCCCGGCACCACCTGGTCGGCCCTCGGGCTCGACACGTGGGTCGACGACCCGTGGGGCGCGATGGCCGCGGCCGAGGTGGTCGTGACCTGGGCCGGACAGAACACCGTCGCCGACCTCGCGGCCCTCGGCGCGCGTGCCGTCGTCGTGCCGCAGAGCCGACCCTTCGACGAGCAGCTCACCACCGCCCGCGCCCTCGACCGCGCCGGACTCGCCGTCGTGGCGTCGTCCTGGCCCGCCGACGACGAGTGGCCCGCAGTGATCGAGCGGGCACGAGCCCTCCGACCCGACTGGTCCGCGTGGCAGGTCGAGGGCGCCGCGGCTCGCGCCGCGGCCGTCGTCGCCGAGGTGGCCGGTCGTGGCACGCACGCCGTCGGCCCCGCACGCGCCACCGTCGCCGTCCACGACGACCTGGCCGGAGCGTTCTCGTGACCGTCGTCGTCGTGACCCTCGCGTCCGCCACCCGCATGAAGCACGTCGCGAACCAGTTGCGGTTCGTCCGGCAGGTCGCGCCCGACGCCGGGCACGTGGTCGTCTGGCTCGACGAGACCCCCGCCCCCGACGTGCCCGCCCTGGCGGGCGTGACGACCCTGCACGTGCCGCCCGGGCCCGACGGGTTGCGCCTCGCCGCCGGTCGCAACCGCGGAGCCGACGCCGCCCTCGGCCACGGTGCGACCCTGCTCGTGTTCCTCGACGCGGACTGCGTCCCGGGGCCCGACCTCTTCCGGTTCTACGAGCAGGCGGCCCTCGACCACCCGGGAGCGCTGCTGAGCGGGCCCGTCACCTACCTGCCCGAGGGGTTCGTGCTGGGCGCGGGCGAGGGTCTCGTCGACGCGACCGCTCCGCACGCAGCGCGACCCGCGCCTCCTGCGGGCTCGACGCTCGCCGCCGAGGCCGCGGACTACCCGCTGTTCTGGTCGCTCTCGTTCGCCGTGACGCCCGCGACCTGGGCCCGGCTCGGCGGTTTCGACGAACGCTACGAGGGATACGGCGGCGAGGACACGGACTTCGCCTTCACCGCTCGATCGCTCGACGTGCCGCTCGTCTGGGTCGGCGGTGCCCACGCGTACCACCAGTACCACGCCACCTCGTCGCCGCCGTGGCGTCACCTGGGCGACGTCGTCCGCAACGGCGGGCTGTTCGCCGAGCGGTGGGGCGAGTGGCCGATGGGAGGCTGGCTCGACGCGTTCGAGCGGGCCGGCGCGGTGCGGCGCACGGCCGACGGTGGCTGGACGCTCGTCGAGGGCGCGGCCGTCCCGAGCTGACCTGCCCGGGTCGGTCGGAGCCGCCGGCTCAGTCGAGCGCGCCCTGGTCGGACGACTTCTTGTGGGCGATGGCATCGCGTTCGGCGGCGAGCGACGCGACGGTCGCCGGGTCGAGGGCGTCGTAGTCGACGAACGGATCGGGCTGCCCCGTCTTGTCGGCGACGACCGCCGAGTACGCCGAGACGGCGAGCCGCAGCTTGGCGGTCGCCCGCCCCGCGCGCTTGCTCGACAGCGGTTTCTCTTGCATGACCTTGCGGTGGTGGTCGAGCGCCTCGACGAGGTCGCGGTGGGCCGTCTTGAGCTTTTTCGCCATGTGACGATCATGCCCACCCCGGGCCGATCTGCCAACACGGTCACGGCAGCGGGGGACCACCCGGGGGACAAGCCGCCGCGGGGGAGGAGACGGGGCCCGGGTGCTTTCACAGCGGGTGGCCACACTGCCGTAACCTCCCGGGCGGACGATCAGGCATGATCTCGCTGACCGGTGTCATCCGCCCCACCGACGAGGTGGCCGTGTTGCACGTCGTCGAGCAGAAGCTCCGGCGGCACTTCCCGGCGTTGAGCGCCGCGTCCGAGGTGCTCGTGCTGCAGGCCTGGGGCCTGCCCGTCCGCGTGACCGAGCAGTTGGCACGGCTGAGGCTCGACGTCGTCGTGGGCGACCGGGACGAGGCGGCGACCTTCCGCGACACGGTCGGCGCCGAGCTGCGCGGCTGGTCGGGGTCCGGCTCGCTGCGGGTCGACTGGACCGAGGACGTCCTGCCCGCCGTCGCGCCCGCCACGCTCGGCGAGACCGCCTGAGCCGATCGGCCGGGGTCGCCGACGAGGTGACCGTCGGGCCTCTCCCGGCCCGCGCCTCCTATGCTTCCCCTCGACAGGGGCCGCCCGAGCCCCGCTCGCCGAGGGGGCGCTCATGACCGACGACGGACGCGCGGAGCAGACACTCGACGGCCCTGACGGTCCGGTGGGCCGAGGAGGCGCGGTGCGTGAGGGCGGGATCGCCCGCCACGGTCGCCTCCGCCGTGGGCACCCCGTGGCGTTCGCGGCGAAGGTGACGGCGGCCGCGTTGGCGGTCGTGCTCGTCAGCACGACGTCGGTCGCGGCGATCGCCACCTGGCAGGTGCTGCAGGGCGCCGCGCCCACCGTGGACCTCGCCGGACCCGACGGGTCGACGGCGTCACCTCTGCCACGGCTGACGGCCCAGAGCGGCGAGGTGAACCTGCTGCTGATCGGCACGGACACGCGCGAGGGGCTGGGGACCGGGTTCGACGACGCGGCCAACCAGCAGGCCAGCTCGGGGGCGGGCAAGAACGACTCCACCATTCTCGTGCACATCTCCGAGGACCACACGAACCTGGCGGTCGTCAGCTTCCCGCGCGACCTGATCGTGCCCATGCCCGCCTGCCCGAACGACGACGGGACGACGAGCCCGGCGACGTCGGGCGCGATGCTGAACACCGCGCTGGCTCGTGGCGGACCGCAGAACGGGCTGTCGTGCGTGGCACAGACGATCGGCCGGCTGACCGGGCTGCAGATCGACTACGCCGGGTCGATCACCTTCGAGGGGGTCGTGTCGATGGCCGACGCCATCGGCGGTGTCGAGGTGTGCCTGGCGACGCCGATCCGCGACACCGAGGTGCAGCCCGCACTCGACCTGCCCGCCGGCACGCGGACGTTGTCGGGGGCGGAGGCCGGGGCGTTCCTCCGGTCGCGCTACGGGGTGGGCGACTCGAGCGACCTCGGTCGCATCAGCAACCAGCAGACGTTCCTCTCGGCGCTCGCGCGGCAGACGGTGTCGGCGGGCACGCTGACCGACCCGACCAAGGTGCTGGCGATCGCACGGGTGGCGTTCGCGAACATGACCCTGAGCGAGAGCCTGGCCGACGCGTCGACGCTCGCGAAGCTCGGGCTGGCGGTGAACACGGTCGGACTGTCGAACATGGTGTTCGTGCAGTACCCGGCGGTGGACGACCCCGCGGACCGCAACCGTGTGCTCGTGGACGAGTCGGCCGCGGCCCTGGTGAACGACGCGCTGCAGCGGAACCTGCCGTTGACCCTCTCGGCGGGCAGTCTCGGACGGTCGGCGGTGCTCGACCCGGACGCCCAGGCGGCGGCACCCACCGGGTCGGCCGCTCCGTCGCCCGGCATGGGCGGCGAGCCGACGGGCGGGACGACCGACGCTGCTCCTGGTCAGGGAACCGCTCCCGTGCAGACGCCCGCGCCGACCGCGGCCGCCTTGCCGGACAGCGTCTCGGGCCAGTCCGCCGACCAGGTGACCTGCGCCAAGCGCGACTGACGTCGGGGCACCGGCGCCGTCGTCCCGCGAATTCCGTCCGGGGTCGACCGGGCCATAAGATGGCGGCCGACATGTGAACTCGGACATGTCACCTTCCGGGTGGCCTGCCGACGATTCAGGGAGGCGCCACGCGATGCAGACGACCAGAGGTGCTCGGGGGATCGGCGCGGCGGTGTCCTCGGCGATGATCGCCGTGACCTTCGCGGTGACCCCCGCCTCCGCCACGCCGTCGGTCGAGACACCCGTCGCCCCGGCGGCAGCGGCACCCGCACCCGCACCCGAATCCGTGGCCGCGGCCGCGACCGTCGCCCTCGACATCGAACGTCGTGCCGACGGCAGCGGCCCGTTCACGCCCACCGAGGGGCCCGGTGCCGACACCGGCGCCGCCAACGGCATCGTCCGCACGTTCGACGCCATCACGTACCGGGTCACCGTCAGTGCCAACGGCGGCTCGGTCACGAACGAGCGGTTCACCGTCACCGCGCCCGTCGGCACCACCTGGGCCGGTCTGCCGAACACCTGCGAAGCCGACGGCTCCGCGATCGTCGGCCGTGACCTCACCTGCACCGTGGGAACGGTCGACGAGGGGGAGGTCCTGGCCACCCCGGTCGTCCTGACCATCGGCTCCCTGGCCGGCGGCGACACCGTCGCGATCTCGGGCACCGTGACCGGCGACGAGGTCGCCGGTCCGGTCGGTCCCGTCGTGTCGGTGCCGACGACGGTGTCCGCCTCGCCTCGCTTCGACCTCAGCAAATCCGTCGCGAACTCGCTCGTCCACCCCGATGTCGTCGGCCCCGACGGAACGCGGGGGACGGTCATCCAGTACCCCGTGGCCGTCGCCTGGCAGCCCGTCGTCCCGGGGCAGGGTCTTCTCGGCTACGAGCGTTCGGTGGGCACCTTCACCTTCCGGGACGACGTCTCCCGCATGTTCGGTGATCTCCCGTCCCCCGCGGTCCTCTTCAGCCACGACGGACGAGCGGCCTGCGGGCCGAACGACGGACGCACGTTTCCGGTCCTCCCCGGCGGCAGCGGAGGCAGGTCCACGTCGGTCCTGCACTCCGGCCGATTCGAGTGCACCCAATCCGCCCCGGGGCAGCCCATCGACGTCACCATCACGGGCGCCGACACCGACATCACGCCGTCACATGGCATCCCCTCGCAGAGCGCCGCCGGCCAACCGATCTCCGGTGGCGTCAAGCCCTACGTCATCGCCGGGTACATCAGCGTCTGGGTTCCCGGTCTCGAGGCCGGTCAGTCCCTCATCGCGACGAACACCTACACCCCGCTCCAGACCAGAGGCATCAGCGGCGCACCCAACTTCCAGGGCTCGACCGAGCCGCTGGCCAACAACTCCGTCGACCGCAACCTGTCGTACTTCGTCCCCGGAGGGGGCTTCAAGTACCTCGGCCAGACCCGAGCCGACGGCTCCACCGCTGTCGGTTCCGCCAAATCCGGTGATCCCTACGTCACGCCCGGGACGCGCATCCGCTCGCAGGTGAACCTCGCGAACATGGGCGTCTCGGACTACGCCGGGGCGATCGCCTGCGACGTCTACGACAACCGCTTCCAGAAGCTCACGACCTTGTTCGGTCATCACGCCACGACCAACGGCTGGAACGACGGCGTCCGCATCCAGTACGCGCCGTTCTCCTTCACCGATCCCGCCGTCGGCCGTGACGCCACGTGCGACGACGCCGACGGCCCCTGGTACGACGACCCCGACGACGTCCCCGGCGGTGTCGAGGCGATCGGGAAGATCCGCGCCGTCGGGACCGTGGCCGGTGGGCGGTCCGGCAACCTCTTCAGCTACCTCGAGGTGCTGGCCGCCCCGAACGGCACCCGACTCCACGATTTCGGCACGCTCTTCGACGGAACCAGCGCGTGGATCCACGACACGACGCCTGCGGTCAACGGCGCGGGTCCCCTGGCCGACAGCATGATCGTCACCCAGTTCAAGGCCAGGGTCGAGAAGAAGATCGTCGATCCCGGCACCACCGCAGAGACCACGTCCGACAAGACCTCGTACGTCGTCGCCGGGACGACCATCGACTACGCCCTCTACCCGACCCTCACCAACGCCACGGACGGCGGCCGGCCCCAGCCCCTCACGGTGACCGACGTCCTGCCCCCGAACACCACGTACCAGCGTGGCTCGAGTTCGCTCGACCCGACGAGCGTCGACGTGACGACGGTCGACGGCCAGGTCCGCGAGACGCTCGTCTGGACCCTCGACGACGTCGTCCCCAACCGCCCGATCCCTCCCATCACCTATCGGCTCGAGGTGTCCGGCACCGCTCCGGCTGGATCGGTCGACAACACGGCCCGCGTCTTCTCGGCGGGAGACATGTCGCCCGACGAGCGTCGTACCGCACTCCGGGGTGTCCGGATCGAGTCCTCGAGCGGTGTCGGCGTCCAGAAGACCGCGAAAGAACCCACCGTCGTCATCGGTGACACCCTCGCCTGGGTCCTCGAGTACCGCAACACCGACGCCGCTCCCATCGCGGCCGTCGACCTGATCGACGTCCTCCCCTCCGTCGGGGAGGGCGGTGACCGGGTCGAGCTCGCCGCTCCGGTGGTGGTCGACCCCGCCGCCGGTGAACGCGTCAGCTACACCACCGCCGCCCCGGGCAGCGTCTCCTTGGACGGCGACGACCCGACCAACGCCCCTGGCGGCGACACCGCCTGGTTCGACGGGTCCCGTGTCGGCACGGGCGATGACGAGGTGCCGCTCGAGGACATCACCGCCGTCCGCATCCAGCGGACCACGGCGATCGACGTCGGCCAGGTCGTGACCTACGACCTCACCGCGACGGCGACGGCAGCGCGTGACGGTGACACCATCGCGAACCGCTTCGGCCTGCGCGCGACGAACCTCGCCCTTCCGGCTTTCTCGAACGAGGCCGCCATCACCGTCCGGGCCGGCGGGATCGGCGACTTCGTGTGGGACGACGCGGACGGCGACGGAGTCCAGGGGGCGACCGAGATCGGCATCCCGTCCCTCCCGGTCACCCTCACCGGAACCGATGACCGGGGCCGCCAGGTCGAAGGTCACACCACGACCGACATCGCGGGGGCGTACGCCTTCGACGGTCTTCGACCGGGGGTCTACACCGTCAGCTTCTCCTCTCTACCGGGCCGAGCCTGGACCGCACGTGACCGAGGCGACGACGACACCGTCGACTCCGACGTCGGGCCCGACGGAACCGCGTCGGTGACACTCGCGACCGTCATCGAGGGTGGCGAGCTCGTCGGGGTCGACACGGACGTCACGATCGACGCGGGCCTCGTTCCGGCCGCCGGCCCCGACGGGCGGACCGGCCCCGACGGGCGGACCGGCCCCGACATCCCGGTCGAGCCGGTGGCTCCCGTCGGTCCCGACGCCGCGGGCTCCGCGCCGTCGTCCTCGCCCCGAGGGGTGGGCGGTGTCCGCATGCTCGCGTTCACGGGAGCCGAAACGGCCGCGCTCGGCATCGGGGCGTCGTGCCTGCTCCTCGTCGGAGCACTCGTCGCCCTCGGAGCGCGCCGCCGACGGGACTCCGGCCAGGTCGACACCGAGCAGGACGACTCGTGAGAAACGCGGCGCGCTGCGGGGTGCTCCCCCGGGGGAACGAACCCGGCTGTCGCGGTTCAGACCTCGTGGGCGAAGCAGACCGACTCGGCCGACCCGACGGACGAGCCGAACAGGGGGATGCCCTCGTCGCGGCCGTCGAGGGGGGGCTCGAGCTTATCGGCCGGCGACTCGGACCGGTGGCCCCCGGAGCGTCAGGTGCAGGCGCTCGAGTTCGTGCTCGCCGCCGCGGGTGGTGGTTCTCCACGCTCGCGGTGACCACGTCGTCGCCGTCGGCGTCTACGCTCGGCGGCATGCTGTCGTTGACCCGCGTGCGGGAGTCGTTCTGGTTCCTGCCCGCCGTCTTCGGGCTCGCCGCCATCGTGCTCGCCGAGGTGCTCGTGACGGTCGATCGGGCACTGCCGACGACGGTGACCGAGGGACTGCCGCTGCTGGGAGCCCTCAGCGCCTCCGGGGGGCGGTCGCTGTTGTCGGGCATCGGGACGTCCATGCTGACCGTGGCCGGGACGTCGTTCTCGATCACGATCTCGGTGCTCGCCACGACGTCCTCGACCTACGGTCCGCGGCTGGTGCGCAACTTCATGGCCGACCGTGCCAACCAGTTCGTGCTGGCGACCTTCACCTCGACCTTCTTGTACTGCATCGTCGTGATGCGCACCGTCCACACCGAGGTCGACGACACCAGTGCGTTCGTCCCGGTGATCGCCGTGCACGTGGCGGTCCTGGCGAGCGTGTTCGACGTGGGCGTGCTGGTCTTCTTCATCCACCACATCGCCGGCTCGGTGCAGATCACCTCGTTGCAGGCGAGGGTGCTCGACGACCTGCGGGCCGTGGCCGGCGTCGTCTACCCGACGAGTCCGGCCGACGACGTCAGCCAGGAGGCGCGGGTCCGGTCGTCGGCGGAGGGCCGGCTGCCGGCGGACGCGGCCGTCGTCCGGGCCGACGCCGACGGCTACGTGCAGACCGTCGCCTGGGAGGGGCTGCGTCGCATCGCGGTGCGTGAGGACCTCGTGGTCGAGGTCGTCGCGATGCCGGGCCGGTACGTGATCGTGGGGGACCCGCTCGCCGTGACCAGCGCCTCCTCGGGGTCGGACACGGTCCGTGAGCTGCGACGGGCGGTCACCCTGGGGCCCGCCCGGACCCCTCACCAGGACGTCGAGTTCGCCTTGCAGCAGCTCGTCGAGATCGCCGTGCGCGGCCTGGCCTCGGGAAGCAACGACCCCTACACCGCGGTGAGCGCCCTCGACATGTCGGCGGGGGTGCTCGTCCCGCTCTGGCGTCGGGGCGAGCCCGTCACGGCCCTGCTCGACGACCGGGGAGCACCGGCCGTCCTCGTCTCGTGGCCGGCGGTGGACGAGCTCGTCGACTCGCTCTTCGACACCGTCCGCACCTACGCCCTCGACCAGCCGGCCGTGCTGGCTGCGGCGTTGCGCCTCATCGAGCGGCTCGACGAGGTGGCGTCGTCGGCCCGCGTCGGTCGACTGGCCGACCATGAGACCGCCGTGCGGGGCGCCCTCGCCGGCTGAACCTCCCACTGCCGACCCCGGCCCCGAGCTCGTGGGCGCCGTGCGCTCGTGTCGGCAACTCCGGGCTGGTGTCGCAGCGCCGGAACCCGGGCCCGGAAACCCAGGGCCCACGCCGGTCGGTGGACCAGGAAACAGGAGTTACCCGTGCCGCGACGCGCGGGGCGGGGCGGGGCGGGGCGGGGCAGGGCGGGGCGGCCGAGGGTGCGGATGGGATCGGCTCTGGCCGGGACGCGCTTCGCCGCGGTCCCCGTCGGCAACTCCGGACCGGTGCCGCAGCGCCGATCCACGGGCCCGGGAGCTCAGGGCCGCCGTGGAACGACGCAGCACGGGGCAGGAATTGCCGACCAGGCGTCGGGGTGGGCGGTCAGGCATCGGGGTGGCCCGAGTTGCCGGGGCGGGAGTCGTGCCGGAAGCGCGGGACGCGCGGGGGTGGGGGTTGCGATCGGGCGACCGTCAGGGCATGGGGGCGAGGCGCAACCGGCGCTCGGAGATCTGCACCTGCGAGACGGGCCCGTCGCCGCCGCGACCGGTTCGGGGCGGGCGGGGGTCGACCCGCCAGGCGCGGGTCGATCGACGACACGCCCCGCCAGGTGCTGCCCCGGCTCGGACCACGATGCCCGTCGCGCGGCACGCGAACGGATCGCGGAGCGCGGTGTCGGTGGTGTGACGTAGCGTCCTCGGTGGGAGGCGTGATGAGAGACCACCGGCAGCCGTCCGCGCGAACCGGCGCGCGCCTCCTCGGCGACCCCCGGGCCGGTCGCGAGGCCGCACGGTGACCGCCGTCATCGGTCCCGTCGGTGGCGACGAACGGCCCGACCACCTGCTGCCGCAGCAGGCCGCCGAAGCGGTCCACGCCGGGTTCCCCTCGCCGGCGCAGGGGTACTACAACGGGCCGGTCGACCTCAACCGGCACCTGATGCGTGATCCGACCGCGACGTTCCTGGTCCGGGTCAGCGGCGACAGCATGACCGGCGCCGGCATCTTCGACGGCGACGAGCTCGTGGTCGACCGGGGGCTCGACGCGCACGACGGGCACGTGGTCGTCGCGGTCGTCAACGCCGAACTCACCGTCAAGCGCCTCTCGTACCGTCAGGGCCAGATGGTGCTCAGCCCCGAGAACCCGGCCTACCCCGAGATCGTCCTGTCCGAACTCGACGAGGCGACGATCTGGGGCGTCGTGACCAGGTGCCTGCACCGTGTCTAGGTCCGGGGCGTCAGAGCGCAGCGTCGCCATCGTGGACGCCAACAACTTCTACGTCTCGTGCGAACGGGTGTTCAACCCGGCGCTCGAGGGCCGTCCGGTCGTCGTGCTGTCGAACAACGACGGCTGCGTCATCGCCCGCTCGCAAGAAGCCAAGGCCCTGAACGTCGACATGGCCGCGCCGTGGCACAGCATCGCGCCGATCGCGGCCATGCAGGGCGTGGTCGCCGTGTCCAGCAACTACGAGCTCTACGGCGACATGTCCGCGCGGTCGGCCGAGATCCTCAGCCGCTACACGAGCGACCAAGAGGTGTACTCGATCGACGAGTCGTTCATCGAGCTGACCGGCACGCTCGACGACACCATCGCCCAGGCCCGCGAGATCCGCCGCGCCCTGCGCAAGCTGATCGGGTTGCCCGTCAGCATCGGCATCGCGCCGACCAAGACCCTGGCCAAGCTCGCGAACCGCGGCTCGAAGCAGAACGCCGCGCTGGCCGGCGTCTGTCATCTGGGCAGCTATGCGCCCGAGCGGCAGACCGCCATCCTGGCGAGCGTCGACGTCGGCGACGTCTGGGGCATCGGTCGACGCACGGCGAAGAAGCTCGCGCCGCTCGGCATCCACACGGCGGCCGACCTGCGCGATGCCGATGCCGCCCGCATCCGCACGCGGTTCGGCGTCGTGCAGGCCCGGGTGGTCCACGAGCTGCGGGGGGTCGACTGCCTGCCGATCGAGCAGGTGCAGCCCGACCGTGAGCAGATCTACCACTCGCGGTCGTTCGCGGTGCCCATCACGACCGTCACCGAGCTCGAAGAGGTGCTGTCGGTCTACACGCAGCGGGCAGCGGCCCGGTTGCGGAAGCAGGGTTCGCTGACGCGCATGATGCGGTGCTTCACCGCGACCTCGCCGTTCTCCGACAGCGCCGCCCACACGAACCACTCGGTCTCGGTCGCGTTCCCCGAGCCCACCGACGACGCCGCCCTGCTCTACCGCTCGGCCATCGCCGCCCTCGGCCCCCAGCTCGAGTCCGGCAAGCGCTACGTCCGAGCCGGCGTCACCCTGATGGAGCTCAGCCCGCGCGACGAACACGCGAGCCTCGACGTCTTCGACGAGGCCGACGCGGCACCGCCCGCCTACGGAGCCGTCATCGACCGCATCGCCGGCAAGTTCGGCGACGACACCCTGGGGCTCGGCGTGGCAGGCCTGCGCCACCGCCGCGGCTGGTCGATGAAACGCGACATGGTCTCGCCCCGCGCGACCACCCACTGGGAAGAGCTCGCGACGGTCACGGCCCGGTGACGCAGTCGGGTCGCCGGGTCACGGAGTCACGGAGTCACGGGCCGAAGATCAGGGTGCCGAGCACGAAGTACGCCATGACGCCGATGAAGCCCGCCACCCCCGAACCGACCGCCCACGCAGCTCGGTCCGACCGGTCGAGCCGGCGATCGAGGAGCGCCGCCATCGCGCCGACGAGCCCGAGAAGCGGCGGGACGACCACGAGCACGCCCGCCAACCGGAGGTACCCGGCGACGTACGGGTTGGGGAACGGCACGATGACCAGGCCGAGCACGATCAGCAGGGCCGCAGTCAGGCACACGACGGTCACGACGGGCACGCGGTGGAGGCGCGGCGTGGGCTTCTCGGTGACGGCAGGTGCGTGTGGTGGTCGGGGTCGCATGGCTCGATCTTGTCGTGTCGGTGCGACCGGGCCAAGGGCGAGATGGCCGCCACGTCCGTCCGGACGCACCATGCTGGGCTGGTGACCGCCTCGACCGCCTCGACCGCCACGACCGCCTCGACCGCCACACGTCTCGTGATCTCGACTGCGGCCGTCCTGGTCGTGGTGTCGGCGGGCACGGCCGTCCTGGCCCGGCGCGTCGTCGGTGAGGGCCGCGCGCTCGTCCTGGGAGCCCTGGGGGGTCAGACGCTCGTCGAGGTGGCCGTGCTCGTCGCGGGCGTCGCCTCGGTGGTCCTGGTCGTCGGCGTGGCCTGGCGTCTCACCCGACGATCGGGCTTCTGGCCGCAGATCGTCGTGCGGTCCACCGCGTCGCTTCTCGCGGTGGCGATCGGCCTCGGGCTCTGCGCGTTCGCCTGGCTCGCCGCCCTGGGCTCCGTGCGGTACGTCGACGTGGGGTCCGTGGACGGGCGGACGGTCACGGTGGCCGAGTACCGGTCCTTGGCGGGGTTGGGCGCGACGCTCGGTCACCGCGACGGATGGTTCTACACGCCCGATCCGGCGTCGCCGGGCCCCGCGATCGGCCACGACGACGGCGCCGGCGATCCGCGGGCCGAGTTCGGGCACTACCGGCTCGAGGTCACGTCGGACCTGGTGACGGTCCGGTTCGGTGACGACGGGCAGAACGTCCTGACCGCACCTCGGCCCTGACGGACGTCCTCCAAGATGGCCCCACGACTCAGGCTCGCCCCCGCATCGTCCAACCGACCGTCGTCTCCGTAGGTGGCCCAAAGGTGCACTTCATGGACATGTTCTGGTGGAACGTCGTCGGGATAGAAGCCCCGGTGGTCGTCATCGGTGCCATCACTGCGACCATTCTCGGGCTCCGCTCACGCAACAGGCGACACACGAACGAATACGACGCGTAGCCCGAAGAGCCTCATCGTTCTTCCCCTCGATTGCCGGCGGTTCGGCACTCGAGGGGAAGGCAGGGGGAGGCTCCGACTCCAGGTCCGAGCTCTTCGCGCTGGACCTAGAACGCCCGGCGCGCCTCCTCGGTCGTCAGCCCGCGGACGCCCGGCGTCGACACGGCCGCGAGCGTGGCCACGACGATGATCGCGGCGCAGACGAGCAGCGTGGGCCGCGTCCCGAACTGGTGCGCCGCCGGGCCGGCGAAGATCTCGCCGAGCGGAACGGCGACGAACGAGCCGACCATGTCGTACGAGTAGACGCGAGCCAAGGAGGCGCGGGGCACGGTGCCCTGCAGCGACTGGTCCCACGAGATGGCGAAGATCTCGAGGGCGACTCCGCCCAGCAGGAACGCCACCACCAGGGCGGGCACCACCGGGGCCAGTCCGAGCGTCGCCACCGGCACCGCCGTCACGGCCATCAGCCCCACGCCCACGGCGAGACCGTGCCGGGGTCGCCACCGCATCGCGACGACCGCGCCGATGCCGAGGCCCACGGTCTGGGCCGCGACGATCAGCCCCCAGGCCGCCCGACCGAACGTGCCGTCGGCCACGACGGGGCCCAGCACCGTGGTCGCGCCCACGAACGCGGCGTTCAGCACCGCGAACTGGGCGACGACGATCCACACCCACGAGCGTCGGGTGAACTCGCTCCACCCTTTGCGCAGGTCGGCGATCACAGACGAGCCGGAGTCGGCAGCACCCGACGAGGCAGGATGCGTGCGCGGCGGCAACCGGAGGCGCGAGTACAGGACGCCCGCGAGTGCGAAGCCCGCCGCGTCGACGGCGAGGCCCCATCCCGGCCCGACGACGGCCACGACGCCCGCCCCGGCGGAGGCGCCGACGACGCTGCCGCCGTTCAGGCCCAGGCGCAGCAGGGCGTTGGCGGGCCGCAGCAGGGCCGTGGGCACCGTCTCGGGCACGAGGGCCGCCGCAGCGGGCAGGCTCACCGCGGCCACCGCGCCGTTCAGCACGCTCAGCACGACGAGCAGCGGGATCGTCGCCGACCCCGTGATCACGAGCGCGGCGACGACCGCCTGCGTCCCGGCCGCGGCCCACGAGGTCCCGATGAGCACGACGTCGCGCCGCAGCCGGTCGGCGATCACGCCCCCGACGAGCAGCACCGCGACGTTGGCGATCGACCGGGCCGCGACGACCAGCCCGAGGTCCGCCGCCGACCCGGTCAGGTCGAGCACGGCGAACGCGAGCGCGATCGGGGCAACGGCGTTGCCGAGGACGCCCGTCGTCCGAGCCGCGAGCAGCCAGCGGAACGTGCCGTGCGCGAGGGGGCCGCGGTGGTCGCTCGTGGGCCGGGGGGCCGAGGAGGCGCCTCCTGCGTCCTCGGTCACGGTCGCCTCAGCGGGAACAGCGCCGCCGTCATCGACACGGGGTTCGTGCCCGGCGTCCGCGGGCGCTGGGCGGCGGCGTGCAGGAGGGCGGAGGCGTCCCCCACGTGGCGGACGACGCGCTGCCAGGTCTCGGCGTCGACCCAGAGCTCGGCGTCGGTCGAGACCTGGGGGCCCGCCACCCGCCGGGGGGAGCGCCGGCGCAGTTCGTCAACCAGGGCCTCGACGTACCGGGCGCGCTCCTCGTCGTCGTCGTCGCCGGGCGCGGGCACGACCGGGAACGGCCGGGCCGACGACAGGTGTCGGTAGCGCTTGGCCTCGCCACCCCGGATCGTGACCACCTCGACGACCTCGACGAGTCCCACCCGCTCGAGCACGCGGAGGTGGTAGCTCGCGGTCGCCTGGGACAGTCCGAGCTCGCGACCCGCCTCGGCGGCGCTCATCGCGACGCCGGTCAGGAGCGACAGGAGGCGCAGGCGGATCGGGTGGGCCGTGGCGCGGAGTTCGTCGAGTGCGGGCATGAGGTCATCGTGTGGCCGCTCGACCCTCACCGTCAAACGGCTCTTTGGGGGTCGCGGCCACGCGGGACGTGAATGATCGTATTTTGTCGGTAATGATTGCTTGGTTGCACTTTCGCGCATGTTCAGTCAAGATCGTGCGCATGACACGAATCGCGTTCATGGGTGCCGGCAGCGTCGTCTTCACCCGCCAGCTGATCGCCGACCTGCTCGGCTTCGACGACCTCGGCCCGATCGAGGTGGCCCTGCACGACATCGATCGCCAGCGCCTCGACGTGGCGGAGGGCACGGCCCACCAGCTCGCCGAGCGCTTCGGCCGCCCGGTCACGGTGTCGGCCCACCTCGAACGCCGCGAGGCCCTGGCCGGGGCGGACTTCGTCATCGACATGGTGCAGATCGGTGGGGTCGAGGCGACGCGACGCGACCTCGAGATCCCGGCCCGACACGGCCTGCTGCAGACCATCGGCGACACCACCGGCGTGGGCGGGGTGTTCCGCGCGCTCCGCACGTTCCCGTTCCTCTCGGCCCTCACCGCCGACATGCGCGAGGTCTGCCCCGACGCCGTCCTGCTGAACTACACGAACCCGATGGCCATGAACATCTGGTGGGCCTCCGTCGTCGCTCCGGACATCACGGCCCTCGGCCTGTGCCACAGCGTGTACTGGACGGCTCACGACCTCGCCGAGCTGGTCGGCGTCCCGGTCGAGCAGACGGTCCACCGCGCCGCCGGCGTGAACCACCAGAGCTGGTTGCTCGAGTGGACCCACGACGGGCGCGACCTCTACCCCCTGCTCGAGCAGAAGATCGCCGCCGACCCCGAGCTGCGGCGCCGCGTGCGCGTCGAGATGTTCCGCCGCGTCGGCTTCTACCCGACCGAGACCAGCGAGCACTCGTCCGAGTACCTCTCGTGGTTCCTCCGGTCGCCCGAGCAGGTCGAGCGCTTCCGCCTGCAGCCGCTCGAGTACCTCGGCATCAGCGACGAGAACGTCTCCGAATACCACCGCGCCCAGGAGGCACTGCGCACCGACAGCCCGCTGCCCCTCGAGGAGGGCGCCACCGAGTACGCCCCGCAGGTCATCCACTCGCTCGTCACGGGCACCCCGCGCGAGATCCACGCGAACGTCCCGAACGTCGGCCTGATCGACAACCTGCCGCAGGGCGCCGTCGTCGAGGTGCCGACGCTCGTGGGTGAGGGCGGCATCCGGCCGGTGGCGATGGGCGCCCTGCCGGTCCAGTGCGCCGCGGTGAACCGTCCCTACGTCTCCGTGGCCGAGCTGACCGTCGAGGCGATGCGCACCGGTGACCCGCGCCTCCTGCGCCAGGCGGTGCTGGTCGACCCGAACGCCGGCTCGACCCTGACCCCCGAGCAGATCTGGCGGCTCTGCGACGAGCTCGTCGAGGCGCACGGCGACCTGCTGCCCGAACCCCTGCGCGAACTCCTGCCCGCGAGCGCGCTGTGACGGCCGTCGCCACGGCCGAGCTGATCGCGGCGGCCGTCGACCGTCGGACCGCGGTCCCGAGCTTCAACGTGATCGGGCTCGAGCATGCCGAGGGCATCGTCCTGGGTGCCGAGCGCGCCGGCGTCGACGTACTGCTGCAGCTCAGCGAGAACGCCGTGCGCTATCACGGCGGGCTCCGGCCCCTGGTCGCGGCCTGCCGCGAGCTCGCGGCGGCGGCCGCGGTCGGCGTCTCCATCCACCTCGACCACGTCGAGGACTCCGACCTGATCGACGAGACCATCGCGCTCGGCCCCGGCGCCGGCATCGGCTCGGTCATGGTCGACGCGTCGACCCTGCCCTACGACGAGAACGTCGCCGTGACCGCGGACGCGGCGCGACGGGCCCGGGCGGCAGGGCTCTGGGTCGAGGCCGAACTCGGCGCGATCGGCGGCAAGGACGGCGCACACGCCCCCGGGGTGCGCACCGACCCGGCCGAGGCCGCGTCGTTCGTCGCGGCCACGGGCGTCGACGGCCTGGCGGTCGCGGTCGGATCGTCGCACGCGATGGCCGACCGGTCGGCCTCGATCGACCTCGACCTCGTGCGTCGACTGGCGGCCGCCGTGCCGATGCCGCTCGTCCTGCACGGGTCGTCGGGGGTGCCCGACGACCTGATCCGCGCGGCGGTCGACGCCGGCATCCGCAAGATCAACGTCGGCACCGCCCTGAACATCGCGTGGACGACGGCCGTGCGCACCGCCCTCGCGGGCGACGCCGCCCTCACCGATCCCCGCCGCTACGGCCGGCCCGGGCGCGAGGCGCTGGCCGCCTCCGTCGCCTCCTTCTGCTCCGTCATCTCACCGACCACCGCCTCCGTCACCGCCTCCGTCGGCCGGTAGGACACCTCGAAAGGAACACCATGAGCCTCACCACCACCGAGATCCTGAGCCAGCCCGACACCTGGGCCCGGGCCGTCGCCGAGGCGCCCGCGGCCAGCACCTTCTTCGGGTTGCCCGGCGAGCGCGTGCTCTTCCTCGGCTGCGGCACGTCCGCGTTCGTCGCCGAGTCGTTGGCCCATCTGCGCGAACGCGCGGGCCTCGGCGAGACCGACGCCGCCTACGCCAGCGAATGGCGTCCCGGCCGCCGGTACGACCGCATCGTCGCGATCACCCGGTCGGGAACGACCACCGAGATCCTCGACAGCCTCGCCGCGGCCGACCCCGACACCGTCAAGGTCGCCATCGTGGCGGTCTCCGGAAAGCCCGTCGACGCCCTCGTCTCGGACACCCTCGTGCTCGACTACGCCGACGAACGGAGCGTCGTGCAGACCCGGTTCCCGACGACGGTGCTGGCCGCGGCCCGCTCCGTCTACGGCTACGACGTGAGCGGCCTCGTCGAGCAGGCACGCGCCTCCCTGTCCGTGCCCTTCGCCCTGGACCTGACGCGCTTCGACCACTTCGTCTACCTCGGCAGCGGCTGGACCCACGGCCTCGCGCAGGAGGCGGCCCTCAAGGTGCGGGAGGCCGCCCAGGCCTGGTCGGAGTCGTACCCCCTGCTCGACTACCGTCACGGGCCCATCGCGGTCGCGGGCGAGAGGTCGCTGGTCTGGATCATGGGCCCGGTCGAGCCGCAGCTGGTCGCCGACATCGAGGCCGTCGGCGCGACCGTCGTCGTCGGCGGCGACGACCCCCTCGTCCAGCTCGCCCAGGCCCAGCGGCTCGCCGTCGCACTCGCCGAGGGCCGGGGGCTGAACCCCGACACCCCCCGGCACCTGACCCGCTCGGTCATCCTCGGCTGACGACGCGCCCTCCCTCCACCCCCACCCGAACGGAGCACGACGATGTCCTTCTTCTCGCACACGACGACCGGCCGCAGCACGGCCGAGGGTCGCAGGAACCGACCCCGCGGCGCGACCGCCGGCCGACTCCGACGGGGGCTGGCGCTCGGCGCGGCCGTCGCCACGGCGGCCGGCGTCCTCGCCGGCTGCGCGCCGTCGGGGTCGTCGACCCTCGACGAGTCGGCCGACGTCGAGATCACCATGTGGACGGGACAGGACGACGCGGCCGGCCAACTGCTCGACGACCTGGCGCAGGAGTTCATGGACGAGCACCCGAACGTCACGCTCAAGCTGTCGCCCGGGGCCTCCTCGACCGAGGAGCTGCTGCAGAAGCTGTCGGCCTCGTTCGCCGGGGGCACCTACCCGGACATCTCGTACGCCTTCGGCTCGTGGGCGAGCCAGCTCGAGAAGTCGAAGCGCACCCTCGACATCACCGACCAGGTCGCCGAGCCCGACGTGAAGTGGGATGAGTTCCCCCAGGCCGCCCGCAGCACGGTCCAGCCGACCGGCGACCGCACCATCGGGTTCCCCGCCGTCGTCGACAACATCAGCCTGCTGTTCAACAAGACGGTGTTCGACGAGGCGGGCGTCGCGTACCCGACCGCCGACTGGACCTGGGACGACTTCCGCGCGGCGGCGAAGCAGCTGACCGACCCCGCCTCGAACACCTACGGCTACGGCTACTCGGTGTCGGGCAGCGAGGAGACCACCTGGCAGCTGTGGCCGCACCTCTGGCAGAACGGGGGCGAGATCCTCAGCGAGGACGGCACCGAGGCCGCGTTCGACAGCGACGCCGGGGTCGAGGCGCTGACCCTGCTGCGTGACATGGCCGTCGACGACGAGAGCGTGTACCTCGACCAGACCGACACCAAGTTCGGCCCGTTGTTCGCGAGCGACCGCATCGGCATGATCACGTCGGGCCCCTGGCAGCTGAACGACCTGAAGATCGCCGGCACCGAGTACGGGGTCGTCGAGCTTCCGGGCACCGACGGCGACCACCAGACGGTCTCCGGGCCCGACGTCTGGGCGCTGTTCGACCACCAGGACGCGAACCGTGCGTACTGGTCGTACGAGTTCGCCGAGTGGCTGACCTCGGCCGAGCAGGACCTCCGGTTCAACGTCGAGTACGGCAACCTGCCGCTGCGCTCGAGCGAGTCCGACAGCCCCGAGTTCCGGGCGAAGGCCGCCGACCTGCCCGGGCTCGACGTGATGCAGGCCAACGCCGAGAACGCGAAGCACGCCCGACCCACCGTTCCCGGTTACGTCGACGTGTCGGCCGCCGTCGGCCAGGCGGTGTCGTCGGTGCTGCAGGGCCAGGGCGAGCCGGCCGAGGCGCTCCGCAAGGCCGCGGACGAGGCCGACGAGTCCCTGGGCGACCGGTGACCGCGACGTCGGTGCCGACGCGGCCGTCGGCGGCCGAGCCCCCGGGAGGCGCGGCTCGGCCCCCGGCGCCGGCTCGGCCCCGCCGTCGGCTCGGCTCCCGCCTCGGCGGCTGGGGGTTCGTCGCGCCGGCCCTGGTGATCGTGCTGGGCCTGTCGATCTTCCCCGCGGTCTGGGCACTGCTGCTGTCCCTGCAGGAGTGGGACGGGTTCAGCGCGCCCGAGTTCGTGGGGGGCGACAACTACGCCGAGCTGGTCGGCGACGCCGACCTCGGCGCGGCCGTGCTGCACACGGTGCTCTACACCGCGCTGTTCGTGCCGGCGGTCGTGCTGGTCGGCCTCTTCCTGGCGGTGTCCCTCAATCGGCGCATCCGGTTCGTCGGGCTCTACCGCACGGCGATCTTCGTGCCGTTCGTCGCGTCGGCCGCCGCGACGGGCATCCTCACCACGTACCTCTTCAACCCGCAGTTCGGTCTGATGAACAACGTGCTGCGGGTGCTGCACCTGCCCCAGCAGGGGTGGCTCGAGGACCCGAACCAGTCGATGGTCGTCATCGCGATCATGTCGCTGTGGGGGCAGGCGGCCTTCACGACGGTGATCTACCTCGCGGCCCTGCAGGACGTGCCCGGTGACGTCGTCGAGGCGGCGCGCATCGACGGCGCGGGGCCGACGCAGATCTTCTGGAACGTGGTGTGGCCGCAACTGCGGCCGGTCACGACCTTCGTCGCCATCTACATGACCCTCCAGGCCGTGCAGCTCTTCGACCTCGTCTACACGACGACCCGAGGGGGGCCGCTGAACGCGACCGAGACGATCGTGTACTACCTCTGGCAGACGGCCTTCCGCGAACTCGACTTCGGCTACGGCTCGGCCATCGCCTACGGGCTGTTCTTCGTCACCCTGATCGCCACCGTCATCGTCACCGTGCAGCAGCGCCGCGCTGCCGCGAGAGAAAAGGAGACCCGATGAGCGTCGACTCCCCGGTGCTGCCGCGCCGCCCACTCGACACGGCCGAGACCGTGGTCTCGCCGCCCCGACCCCCGCGCGGCCGGCGACGGCGCCTCCCCTTCAGCGCGTGGCACCTGCTGCTGCTCCCCGTCGCGGTGGTCTTCCTGGTGCCGTTCGTCGAGATGTTCCTCACCTCGTTCACGCCCGCGGGCGAGATCAACAAGTTCCCCCCGGCGTTCTTCCCGTCGTCGTTCACGACGGCCGGCTACGAGAAGCTCTTCGCCGAGTCCGACATCCTGCGGTGGCTCGCGAACACGGTGGTCGTCTCGGTGGTCGCGATCGTGTCCCACCTCGTGCTCTGCTCGTTGGCCGGCTACGGCTTCGCTCGCCTGCGCTTCCCGGGGCGCGACATCGGCTTCCTCGCGGTGCTCGCGACGATCATGATCCCCACCCAGCTGCTGATGATCCCGACCTACGTGCTGTTCGCCCGGGTGGGGCTGATCGACACCCTGGGGGCGGCGATCGTGCCGTGGCTGGCCTCGGCCTTCGGCATCTTCCTGATGAGACAGTTCTTCCTCTCGCTGCCGGTCGAGCTCGAAGAGGCCGGCATGATCGACGGCTGCACGCGGGTGCAGGTCTTCTTCCGCATCGTCCTGCCCCTCGCCCGGCCCGCACTGGCGACCCTGGCGATCTTCACCCTCCTCGGCTCGTGGAACGACCTCGTCTGGCCCCTCATCGCGATCAACGACTCCGAGGCGTTCACCCTGCAACTCGGCCTGACGAACTTCCAGGGCAACCGGCGCACCGACTGGAGCCTGCTGATGGCCGGCAACGTGGTGGCGACCCTGCCGCTGATCGTGTTCTTCCTGGTCGCGCAGAAGCAGTTCGTGGCGACCATGACGTTCTCCGGGTTGAAGGGATGAGCGCCGGGCCCACCCGGGTGCTCGTGGTCGGCGACGCGAACCTCGACCTGGTCCTGACGGGCGACGTCGTCCCGCGGTTCGGACAAGAGGAGCAACTGCTCGAGTCGAGCCGCCTGGTGCTCGGCAGCTCGGCCGGCATCGTGGCCCACGGTCTCGCGCGGCTGGGGGTCGAGACGACCCTGGTCGCCTGCGTCGGCGACGACGACTTCGGCCGGGTCACGACGGAGCGGCTGCGCGAGGGCCACGTCGACACCTCGGGCGTGCGGATCGTCGAGGGCGCGGCGACCGGACTGTCGGTGATCCTCTCCGCGCCGCACGACCGCTCGATCCTCACCGACACCGGGGCCATGACGTCGGTGCGCGGCGCCGACGTCCGAGCGGCCCTGGCGGCCGCCCGGGCCGACGGGCGGCCGTTCGGCCACCTGCACGTCGCGTCGTGGTTCCTGCTGCCCGGCCTCGCGGCCGAGCTGCCCGCCCTGTTCGCCGAGTCGCGAGCCGACGGGCTGACGATCAGCCTCGACACGAACTGGGACCCCGCGGGTCGGTGGCAGGGACTCCGCGAGGCCCTGCCGCACGTCGACCTGTTCCTGCCGAACCGCGAGGAGCTGCGTGCCGTCGGCGCCGTGCTCGGCGCACCCACCGGTGACGGTCACGGCGGCGGCCACGACGCCGGCCACGGCGACGGCCCCGCCGACGCGGACGACGTGGCCGCGGCGGCCACGATCGCCGCCCTCGGCCCCGCCGTCGTCGTCAAGGCGGGCCGGGACGGGGGCTGGTCCCTCCGGCACGGCGGGCGACCCGTCTCGCACCCGGGACTCGTGCTCGACGTGGTCGACACCACGGGTGCCGGCGACAGCTTCGACGCCGGCTACCTCGCGGCCTGGACGGCCGGCGCCGACGACGAGGTCGAACGGCTCCGCTGGGCCACGACGGCGGGTTCGCTCTCGACCCGCGCCGCGGGCGGCACCGGCTCGCAGGCCGCCCCCGACGACCTCGAGCGGGTGCCGGCGTGATCGTCGTCGCCGCCTTCAGTCCCTCGCTCGACACCGCCTACGTCGTCGACGACCTCGTGCTCGGACACCCGCACCGACCGTCACTCGTCCGTCGCGTCGCCGGCGGCAAGGCACTCAACATGGCCCGGGCCGCGTCCTCCCTGGGGGCGGAGGTCACGGCCGTGCCCGTACTCGGCGGCCGCATCGGCGACCTGGTGGCCGAGCTGCTCCGAGCGGACGGCGTCGACGCCGTCCCGGTGCCCGACGACGTCGCGACCCGCGTCTGCGTGTCGATCGGCTCGGACTCCACCGGCGACCTGACCGAGGTCTACGAACACGCCGTGCCGGTGTCCGACGTCGTCGTCGACGCCGTCCTCGACTCCCTGCGGGCCGCCCTCGTGCCCGGCGCGTGGCTCTCCGTGTCGGGCAGCATGCCTCCCGACGCGGGCGACGACCTCGTGACCCGCCTCGCCGACCTGGCCCGCGCCTCCTCGTCCCGGTTCGCGCTCGACACCCACGGCGAACCGCTGAGGCGCCTGCTCGCGGCGGGCACCGCGATCGACCTGCTGAAGATCAACCGCGAGGAGGCGCGGGTCGCCCTCGGCGCACCGGCCGACGCCGCGCTCGGATCGCTGGTCGACGCGCTGAGGGTGCGCACGCGTGGCGCCGTCGTGGTCACCGACGGGGCCGCGGGCTCGCTCGCCGCCGACGACACGGGCCGGTGGAGCGTCGCCCTGCCGACCACCGCGGGCCACCATCCCGTGGGGAGCGGCGACTCGTTCCTCGGCGCGCTCGTCGCGGGGCTCGACGACGGCCGGCCCCTCGAGCAGGCGCTCGCCGCGGCCACGGGCGCGGGGGCCGCGAACGCCGAGGTGCCGGGGGCGGCCGTGTTCGACGCCCACCGGGCTCGGGAGATCGCCGACCTCGTACGGGTCGAAGCCGTCTGACGGTCGCCGGCACCCGTACCCGCTCCACGCCCCTTCCCGCTCGACCTCACACCCCTTCCCCTCGACAGAGAGAGACCCCGATGCAGTTCACCTTCGACTTCGACGACGCGACGTTCGCGGCCAACGTGACCGCGCCTCCCCGTCGCACGGGCACCGGCTTCGTCGTCCCCGCCGGCCCCCTGGCCGTGCTGCACCCGTTCGGCGAGACCGAGTTCTACCGGCACGGCTGGAACTCGTGGAGCCCCAGCGGGTGGGCCCGCACCGACGGCGAGACCATCGGCATCAAGGACAGCCCCGAGCGGCTGCTGACCGCCGACGACGCCGCCGTCGAGACGCCGCACGCGCACTCGGGCAGCGCCGTGGGCGCCGTCGCCGGGCCCGACGGCAACGTGCTGCTGATCGGCGGCCTGGGCCTCGGCACACCCCGCGTCGGCGCCGACCGTGACGTGCTCTGGGCCCGGAACGAGGCGGACCTCGCAGAGTGGTTCGTCGCCTACGGCCCCGAACTCGAGGTGTTCGCCGACTACGCGAGCCTCGTCTCGGAGCGGCTCGGGCACCGCACCCGCGCGGCCGGCACGGTCTGGAGCAGCTGGTACTCGTTCTTCGAGTCGATCGACGAAGGGCTGATCGCCCGCACGGTCGCCGACCTCGAGGGTCAGCCCGTCGACGTGTTCCAGATCGACGACGGCTGGGAGACGATCGTGGGCGACTGGGAGGCCGGCCCCGACTTCCCGTCCGGCATGCAGGCCACCGCCGAGGGCATCGCGGCCCGCGGATTCCGCCCCGGCCTGTGGCTGGCCCCGCTGATCGCGCTGCCCGGCTCGACGATCGCCCGGACCCGACCCGACCTCATGGTCCAGGGCGAGGACGGCCGCCCGCTCGTCGCCGGCCACAACTGGGAGTCGCACTACTACGCCCTCGACACGACGCAGGCCGAGGTGCGCGACCACCTCCGCGAGGTCTTCGAGCGTGTCACGGGCTGGGGGTTCAGCTACCTCAAGCTCGACTTCATGTACGCCGGGGCCGTCACGGGCGTCCGCAGCACCGACGTCCACCGGGAGGTCGCCTACCGCGACGCCCTGCAGCACATCCGCGACGTGGTGGGCGATGACACCTACCTGCTCGGCTGCGGCGTGCCGATGATCCCCTCGGTGGGCATCCTCGACGGCGCCCGGGTGGGGCCCGACACGGCCGCCGTGTGGGACAACGCCGAGCGGCCCCGTGACCCCTCGGGAGCGGGAGCGCTCAACTCGATCGTCTCGTCGGTGAACCGCGCCTGGATGAAGGGCCTCTACGAGGTCGACCCCGACTCGGTGTACTTCCGCAGCACGAGGAGCCTGCTCGGCGAGCCCGAACGGCAGCTGCTGCGCGACACGGCGGCCGTGCTGGAGTTCCGGTCGACCTCCGACCCGATGGCGTGGCTCGACGAGGCCGAACGCGGCCTGCTCGCCGACTGGCTCTCCGAGCGGCCGACGGTCGAGCACGTCGGCCGGCACCGGTTCGTCGTCGACGGGCGCGAGGTCGACCTGTCGGCCGTCGTCACGGGCCGGCACGAGCCCGACCCGACGGCCGTCGCCGGCTGATCGGTCCGGCTGATCGGCCCGGCGGGCCGGTCGGCGGGCCGGTCGGCGGGCCTCAGAGCCAGTGCCCGCCCCGCATGACCCGGCCGACCCGGCCCTGGTCGTCGAGCACGACGAGGTCGGCCCGGTCGCCGCGGCCGAGCCCCGCCCCGGCCAGCCCGAGGGAGGCCGCGGCGGTGGCGGACGACGCCCGCACGGCCTCGGGCAGCGAGACACCGTGCTCGCGCACCAGGCGCGTGACGCCGGCCCCGACGGTACCCGTGCTGCCGGCCAGCGAGGAGCCGTCCGCGAGCATCGCCACGCCGTGTTCGACGACGACCTCGGAGCCCGCGATCGAGTACCGGCCGTCGGACCAGCCCGTGGCGGCCATGGCGTCCGAGACGAGCACGAGACGACCCGAGGAGGCGCGGCGTGCGATCTCGACGGCGTCCCTCGAGACGTGCTGACCGTCGAGGATGAGCTCCACGGCGAGGCGGTCGTCGGTCAGCGCGGCACCGGCCAGGCCCGGTTCGCGGTGGTGCAGCGGTCTCATGCCGTTGTAGACGTGGGTGACCACGGTCGCCCCGGCGTCGGCGGCCGCGTGGGCCTCGGCGGCCGTGCAGTCCGAGTGTCCGAGCGCGACCACCACGCCGCGGTCGACGAGCAGGCGGATCGCGTCGACCGCGCCGGGCAGCTCGGGGGCGATGGTCACCAGACGGACGGTGCCCCGGGCGGCCTCGAGCAGGGCCTCGACCTCGGCGGGCTCCGGCGACCGCAGCAGACCGGGGTCGTGAGCGCCTCGCCGTTCCACCGAGAGCCAGGGCCCTTCGAGGTGGACGCCGTCGAGCACCCCCTCCTCGACGAGCGGGGCGAGGACGCCCAGGGCCCGGACCGTCGCCTCCGACGAGGCCGTGGCGACGGAGGCCACGAGCCGCGTCGAGCCCGCTCGCTGGTGGTGGGCCGCGGCTCGGCGGGCCCCGGCCTCGTCGGCACCGCCGAAGTCGACGCCCAGCGCGCCGTGTACGTGCTGGTCGACGAATCCGGGCACGACGACGCCCTGGAGCCGCTCGAGGGGCAGGCGCACCAGGTCACCGGTCGGGGCCGGTCCGTCGCCCACGTCGACCACGAGGCCGTCACCCAGGGCGAGCCAGCCGGGGCCGTCGGCGCCCGTCGCCGTCACGATCCGGTCGGCGACGACGACCCGGTCGGCCGTGCCCCGCGGCCCGGCCGCGTCGTCCCGGCGGCTCACGCCGCGCCTCCGGCCGGCAGGGTCTCGAGCGCTCCCCGGTCGTGGAGGGCCTGCTCGGCCAGGAGGGCGGCGCCCACCATCGCGGCCCCGTCGCCGTGTGCGGCGGGCACCAGGGCGGGGCGACGCGAGTGCGCGAGGCGCTCGTCGAGTGCCGAGCCGAGGGGGTCGAAGAGCACCGCGCCGGCCCCTGCCAGCCCGCCGCCCACGACGAGTGTGGTGGGGGCCGCGACGGCCGCGATCCACGCGAGGCAGTCGGCGAGCACCTCGACCAGCTCGCGCCAGGCCGCGCTCGCCTCGGGCTCGCCCGCCCGGACGCGCGCCACGACGGCGAGGGCGTTCGCGGCGCCCGTGCGCCGCGCGAGACCGCCGGCCGAGGCCACCTCCTCGACTCGCAAGCCGGCGAGGCGCCCCGAGGTCAGCACGACCTGACCGATCTCGCCGGCCCATCCGCCCGCGACCAGGGCCACGCCCCGGTCGACGACGGCGGCCGCGAGACCGGTGCCGACGGGGACGAACGCGAGGCCGCCCGAGACGCCCGCCCCGGCGCCCGTGGCCGCCTCGGCGAGGGCCCCGGCGCGGACGTCCTGCCCGAAACCCACGGGCAGCGAGGAGGCGCGCTCGACGAGGGCGCGCAGGGGTGCGTCGCGGAAGCCGACGTTGGTCGAGGCGACGGCCGTCCCGGCGTCGTCGTCCACGATCCCCGGCACGACGAGGCCGACGGCGTCGACCCGGCCGACACCGCGAGCGGCATCGACGAGACCGGCGACGGTCGCCGCGGTCCCGAGCCCGTCGTGGTCGTCGCGGGGGGTCGGGACCCGTCGTTCCCAGAGGGGGCGGTCGGACCGGCCGATCTCGACCAGCCGGGCCTTGACGGTCGTGCCACCGACGTCGACGCCGAGCACTCGGGGCCGGGCGTCGCCGGGGGGAGGGGTGGTCATGGAATGTCCTCTCACGGATACTGATCGTCGGAGGAACGACCGCGTGAGCGATGACCTCCGATTCGATCATCTTCGATCATTCTGGCGGACGATCGCTAAGATCGGAGCGACGTCACCCGGCACCGTTCGAGGAGAGCCCCATGACCCAGCAGCAACGCCTGAACGCCCTCCTCGAGCTCATCAGCGAGCGGGGCAACGTCTCGATCGCCGAGATCGGCGACGCCCTCGACATCTCGGCCGCGACGGCCCGCCGCGATCTCTCGACGCTGGCCGGCCAACGACTCGTCACCCGGACACACGGTGGCGCGGCGGCGCTCGGCAGTGGCTACGAGCTGCCGTTGCAGTACAAGATCGCGCGCCAGGCCGAGGCGAAGGTCGCGATCGCGAAGGCGACGGCCGCTCTGATCCAGGTCAGCGACACGGTCGGGGTCAACGGGGGCACGACGACGAGCGAGGTCGCCCGTGAGCTCGGCCGCAGCGAACGGTTCGTCCGCGGCGACGGCGACGACGGCGTCACCATCGTGACGAACGCCCTGAACATCGCCTACGAGCTCTCGGTGCGGCCCCACGTCAAGATCGTCGTCACGGGTGGCGTGTCGCGTCGGCAGTCGTACGAACTCGTGGGGCCGATGGTCACGGCGTCGTTGGCCGAGATGGCCCTCGACGTGGCGGTGCTCGGCGTCGACGGACTCACCGGCCGCTTCGGGGCGACCACGGTCCACGAGGGCGAGGCCGACGTCAGCCGCCAGTTCGCCTCCGTGGCGAAGAAGGTCGTGGTCGTCGCCGACAGCACCAAGCTCGGCCGGTCCACCTTCGCCCGCATCGCGCCCCTGTCGGTGGTCGACGTGCTCGTGACCGACGTCGCCGTCGAGCCCGAACTTCGTCGAGAGCTCGAGGCCGCCGGGGTCGAGGTGGTCGTCGCGTCCGCGACCGCCTGACCGCGAACGACCTGCCCGAGCGATGCCGCCCCGCCCCTGCCTGCCCCCACCCCGCCACCCCGCCATCCCGCCCCCCCCATCCCCCCACCCCGCCACCCCGCCATCCCGCCAGGATGTGGGCACAGCACCATGCTTAAACCTGGCGGTGTGCCCACGTCCTGGCGTTGTGGGGCGGCCTGAGCTGGTTGCCGAGGTCTCGGAGGGTTCCGGCGAGGGGAAGGCGCAGGGCGACGACGAGCACGTCGACCACGAGCGCACCTGCGAGGCCGTGCGGACCGTCCTCATGCGTCTCGCGGCCGAACAGTGCGAGCAGAACGAGCGCATGGCGGCGAGCGTGCGAAGGCCCTCGAGGGGAGCCGAGGAGGCGCGGTGCCGGCCCCGCGAGCCAGAGCCGCGAGGTCACGCGATGCGCCCGGACGGCGTGCAGGCCCGAGCAGACCAGGGCGGTCTCGAGGCGTCCTCTGGCTGCCGGATCTCGCCCCGTGACTTCGTCGCGTCGCTCGCGCCTCCCTCGTCCAGGCTCCCTCGTCCACGCCTCGTCGTGAGGCGTCCGTCGGCCGGGGTGATGTGTTTCGGGGGAGTTAAACCTCTCGCAGCGGTCTTTTACTGAGCGGTCGTGCGCCTTATTGTCGTTTCATGAGCGATTCGGCTACGTTTGAATCATCTTCACGCAAAGGAGCGGTGACACGATGACCAACAACCCCTCGCACCAGTCGACGGGCGCGACTGCCGCGCTGCGCGTCGGCGTGGTCGGAGTCGGGCAGCGCGCCTACATCGCGCACCACGTGGCGACCGCCGGTGACGCCGCCGAACTCGTCGCCGCCGCCGACACGACGCCCGAGGGTCGCGGCCGGGCCGCCGAACAGTTCCCCGGTGCCCGGGTCGTGGCGTCGCACCACGACCTCGTCGGACTCGTCGACGCGGCGATCGTGACGACACCGGACGCCACCCACGCCGCCGTCGCGATCGACCTGCTCCGGGCCGGGATCGCGGTGTACCTCGAGAAACCGCTCGCGACGACCGTCGCCGACGCCGACGCGATCCTCACCGTGGCGGCCGAGACGGGGACGCCGCTCTACGTCGGGCACAACTTCCGGCACGCCGCCGTGGTGCGACTGATGCACGACGTCATCGCGCGCGGTGAGATCGGCGAGGTGAAGTCCGTCTGGGTGCGGCACTTCGTCGGCAACGGCGGTGACTACTACTTCAAGGACTGGCACGCCGACCGCTCGCAGACGGGCACGCTGCTGCTGCAGAAGGCGAGTCACGACATCGACGTCGTGCACCTGCTGGCCGGTGCCTACACACGGCGCGTGGTGGGCATGGGCGACCTCATGGTCTACGGCGAGGTCGAGGACCGACACGAGCGGCCCGGTCAGACCGTGGACGACTGGTTCTCGTTCGAGAACTGGCCGCCGGCGTCGGCGACCGGCCTGAACCCGGTCGTCGACGTCGAGGACGTCTCGATGATGATGATGACGCTCGACAACGGCGTGATGGCGAGCTACCAGCAGTGCCACTTCACACCCGACTACTGGCGCAACTACACCGTCATCGGCACCGAGGGGCGGCTCGAGAACGTCGGCGACACCGGGGGCGGAGTCGTCAAGGTCTGGAACCGCCGGCACGACTGGCAGGTGGCCGGCGACGTCGAGTACCCGATCGACGGCGTCGAGGCCGGGCACGCGGACGCGGACGTCGCCGCCGTGACCGAGTTCCTCGCCTTCGTCGCCCGGGGGGTGCCACCGACGCTCTCGCCTGTCGCCGCCCGCGCCGCCGTCGCGGCCGGCGCCCTCGCCGCCGAGTCGCTGCGCGACGGCTCGACGCCGCGTGACGTGCCCCGCCTTCCCGACGCCGTGCTCGACCACTTCGCCCGGCTCACCGCCGGCGGCTCGGCCCCCACCTCCTCGACCACTCCGTCGTCACACGCCCCCGCGGCCTCCTGACGAACCGAAAGGACAGCACCATGTCTCGTTCCTCCACTCCTCGCCGCGGTGTCCGTCGCCGTCTCTCGATCGCGTCCGCCGCCCTCGGCATCTCCCTCGTCGCCGCCGGGTGCAGTTCGGCCGGTGGCCCGGCGACCGCCGACGACTACGAGGCCGCGCCCGGCGACCTCTCGGCCTCGATCACCTACGGCGTCTGGGACCAGGCGCAGATCGCGGCCATCGACGCGAACCTCGAGGGCTTCAACGAGCTGTACCCGAACATCGACGTCAGCGTGAACGTCACCCCGTACGCCGACTACTTCACGAAGCTGCAGACGCAGGCGTCGAGCAACAGCCTGCCCGACCTCTTCTGGATGAACGGCCCCGACTTCGAGCTCTACGCGAGCAACGGCAAGATCGAGCCCCTCACCGGTGCGATCGATGCCGGTGACATCGACACCACGAACTACCCCGAGGCACTCGTCGACCTGTACGAGCTCGACGGCGTGCAGTACGGCGTGCCCAAGGACGTCGACACGATCGGGATCTGGATCAACAAGGCGCTCTTCGAGCAGGCGGGCGTGCCCCTGCCTGACGGCGACTGGGACTGGGACGAGTTCACCGAGACCGCGGTCGCGATCTCGGACGCGCTCTCCGACCAGGGGATCTACGGCGGGGCCGGTGGCATGGACGGGCAGACGACCTACTACAACACCATCTTCCAGGCCGGCGGCGAGGTCGTCTCGGACGACGGCAGGTCGTCCGGCTACGACACCCCGGAGGCCAAGGCGGGCCTGCAGTTCTGGACCGACCTCATCGCCTCCGGCGGCTCACCGAACATCGAACAGCTGACCGACACCGCCGCCGACCAGTGGTTCACCTCGGGCAAGCTGGCGATGTACTGGGGCGGCAGCTGGCTGAACCCGGCCGTGACCGACTCGCCCGTCTCGGCGACCGCCGACGTGCTGCCCCTGCCGACCGGCGAGGAGCAGGCCACCGTCATCCACGGCATCTCGAACGTCGTGGCCGCCGGCAGCCAGGAGAAGCAGGCCGCCCAGGCCTTGCAGGTCTACCTCGCCGGCCAGGAGGCGCAGCAGCAGCAGGGCGACATGGGCACCGTGATGCCCGCCTTCGCCGGCACCGAGCAGGGCTACCTCGACAGCGCTCCCGAGCGCGACCTGCAGGTGTTCGTCGACGGGATCGACTACGCCAAGTCGGTGCCCGTGTCCAAGAACTCGTCGGCGTGGACGACCCTCGAGACGGCCGAGTTGCCCGGCGCCTTCCGCGGTGACGACCCGGTGTCCGACGTGGCCGCGCGGCTCGGCGAGCAGATGACCCTGCTGCTCGAGAAGGAATAGGGGGACCGCATGAGCGACGACACGATCACGACCCCCCGACCCTCGGAGTCCCGCGTCCCCACCCCCGTGCCGAGGCGGAACACGCTGCACCGTGACGGTGCGTGGCCCTGGCTGTTCGTGTCGCCGCTCGCGGCGGGCATCGCGGTCTTCTTCGTGTGGCCCGTGCTGCAGACCGCCTACTACTCGATGACGACGTGGGGCGTGTTCGGCGGGTCGACCTTCACGGGCCTCGCGAACTACACGCGGCTGGTGGTCGACCCCCAGCTCTGGACGGCTCTCGGCAACACGCTGCTCTACACCGGCATCGTCCTGCTCGGCGTGCCCCTGGCCGTCTGGCTCGCGAGCCTGCTGAACACCCCTGGCCTCCGCTTCGCGTCGTTCTACCGCGTCCTGTTCTTCTTGCCGTACGTGGCCATGCCGACCGCCATCGCGATGGTGTGGCGCATCATCTTCAACGGCGACTTCGGGGTGCTGAACTACCTGCTCTCGCTGGTCGGCATCGAGGGCCCCTACTGGATCTCGACACCCGGCGCCGCGACGGTGGCCGTGGCCATCGTCGGCCTCTGGTCGTCGATCGGGTTCGCGATGATCATCCTGGGTGCCGGTCTCAAGGCGATCCCGCCCGAGCTGTACGAGGCGGCCGAGCTCGACGGGGCGACGCCGTGGCGTCAGTTCCGCTCGGTGACGGTGCCGCTGCTCACCCCGAGCATCTTCTTCGTGCTGATCATCACGATCATCTCGAGCTTCCAACTGTTCGACCTGCAGTTCGCGATCCTGGGCAGCACCAACCCCGTCCTGCCGCGGAGCCTGTCGCTCGTCTACTTCTTCTACCAGCAGGGCTTCATCGCCAACGACAAGGGCTACGCGGCGGCGATCGCGATGTTCATCTTCGTGCTGATCGGCCTCGTCACGCTCGTCCAGTTCCGTCTCCAGAAGAAGTGGGTGCAGTCATGACCGACCGAGCCGCACCGGTCCGCTCGGCGGCCGTGCTCAGTGATCCCCAGACCTTGTCCGCCACGCCGGCGGCCCTCGTCGCAGTCCCGTCCGACCGTGAGGAGGCGCGCGAGGTAGCGCCGACCGGTGGCCGTCCCGACCGCGCCCGTCGCGCCTCCTCGGGTCGACCCGGTCGTCGTGGCCGGTCGCACGCGGGCATCCATGTCGTGCTCGGGTTCGGCGGGTTCCTCATGGCGTTCCCGTTCCTGTGGCAGATCATCATGTCGCTGTCGACCAACGCCGAGGTGCAGAGCGTGACGCCGAACCTCTGGCCGGCCGAGCTGCAGTGGCAGAACTTCGCGATCGTCTTCGAGCGGCTGCCGTTCCTCGACCAGCTGCGGACGAGCGTCATCGTCACGATCGCCCGGACGGTCGCCCAGATCGTGCTCTGCACGATGGCCGGCTACGCGTTCGCCCGGATGCGCTTCCGCGGCAGCGGCGTGATGCTGGCGGTGATCCTGTCGATCCTCATGGTGCCGTCGCAGGTCTACCTGATCTCGCAGTACCAGATCGTCCAGAACCTCGGCTGGCTCGACACCATCGCCGGCATCGTCGCTCCGGGGCTGTTCAGCGCCTTCGGCACGTTCCTGATGCGCACGGCCTTCCTGGCGATGCCCGCCGAACTCGAGGAGGCGGCGCGCCTCGACGGGGCGAACCCGTTCCAGGTCTTCGCCCGGGTCATGTTGCCCCTGGCGGTGCCGTCGATCAGCGTGCTCGCCATCACGACCGTGCTCTGGTCGTGGAACGAGCTGCTCTGGCCCCTCGTCGTCTCGACCTACTCGGACCGCATGCCGCTGTCGGCAGGCCTCGCGACCCTGATCGGCGACAAGACGACCGACTACCCGGTCGTCATGGCGGCGAGCCTGCTGGCCATGGCGCCGGTGCTGATCGCCTTCGTCGTGCTGCAGCGTCGGGTCATCGACGGGCTCGCGCACTCGGGCCTCAAGTAGGCGGCGCGGCCGGCTACTTCGAGGTGGCGAGCCCCACGAAGGCGGCCGTGATCAGGCCGGCGCCGACCACGGTGATGGCGATGATGAGGACGTGGAAGAACAGGACCATGGGGGCGTCGGTCTCTCTGTGAGCAGGTGGGGCGGGGTCGGGGCGGAGCAGGCGTCCATCGTACCGAGCGTCGCTGGACGGGCACGTCCGGCGGCGGCCGCGGCCGCGGCCTACGCTCGGACGATGACGACCCACCGCCTGGATCCCGGCACCGAGACCGCCCACGAGGTCTTCTCGCGCGACCACGTCCCCGTGCTGACCATCGACCCCGGCGACACCGTCGTCGTCCGCTCGCTCGACGCCTCCGGTCACCTCGAGCGGCAGACCGTGCCCGGGGAGGTCACCCCGTACCTGTTCCCGACTCGGCGCGGCCACGCCCTGACCGGGCCGATCGCCGTCCGTGGGGCCCGCCCGGGTGACATGCTGCGGCTCGACCTGGTCTCGCTCACCCCGGACGACTGGGGGTTCACGGTCGCTGCGGCCGCCGACACCCCGATCACCCGCCACCTCGGCCTGGTCGACTCCGAGGCCGCCTGGCTGCTCTGGAGCATCGACCGCGACGCCGGCACGGCCACCGAGAGCCGGGGCCTGCGTCGCCCGATCGCGCCGTTCCTCGGCGTCATGGGACTCGCCCCCGCCGAGGCCGGCGAGCACTCGACCATCCCTCCCCGCGCCTCCGTCGGCGGCAACATCGACTGCCGCGACCTCGTCGCGGGCACGACCCTCTGGCTTCCGGTGGCGGTCGACGACGCCCTGCTCTACCTCGGCGACGGACACGCGGCCCAGGGCGACGGCGAGGTGGGCGGCACCGCGATCGAGACCGGCATGACGACGGAGGCACGGGTCGGCCTCGCGACGGATCGCCCGCTCGCGACGATCCACGCCGAGACGCCCGAGGCCCGCATCACCTTCGGCTTCGACGCCGACCTCAACGTCGCCAGCGCCGACGCGCTCGCCGCGATGGTCGAGTGGATGCGTCAGCTGTACTCGCTCGACGCCGCCACGGCGCTGGCCTTCGCGAGCACGGTCGTCGACCTGCGGGTCACGCAGGTCGCCAACCGCACCTGGGGCGTCCACGCCGTGCTGCCCCGCGACGTGCTCGTCCCCGCCTGAGCCGCGCCGCGCCTCCTGCCCGCCGACCGCGGGTCGGCATTCGGGGCACGGAGCCCGGCGCCACGGCCCGCCGACACCCCGAATTCGGCGTCCCGAATACCTCTGATCAGCACTTTTTCGATCGAGGAGGCGCGTCGGGCATGGCAGGATCGTCAGGTTCCGAGACACCGGCGTCTCCACCCGACCGTCTCGAAAGGCGCTGCCCCCATGTCGTTCTGGGCCCTCTTCCTCATCGCGCTCGGCGTCTCCGCCGACGCCTTCGCCGTCGCCCTCGGCAAGGGCCTGCACATGACGCGCTTCAGCGTGCGGCACGCGCTCGTCATCGCCGTCACGTTCGGTGCGTTCCAGGCGCTGATGCCCTTGCTCGGCTGGCTGCTCGGTTCGACCTTCGCGCAGTACATCGCGCCGTTCGACCACTGGGTGGCCTTCGGCCTGCTCGCCCTGATCGGCGGCAAGATGCTCTACGAGGCGTCCTCCTCGGGTGAGGACGACGAGCAGGACACCGACCGGCTGAACCTCCGCGAGCTCGCCGTGCTCGCGATCGCGACGAGCATCGACGCCCTCGCGGTCGGCGTGACCCTGGCGTTCCTGCCGGTGTCGATCGGCTGGGCGATCCTCGTGATCGGCGTGACCACCGCCGTGCTGACCTTCGTCGGCGTCCTCGTCGGGCGTCGGGTGGGTGCGACGTTCGGCAAGCCGGCCGAGATCGCCGGCGGCGTGATCCTCATCGTGATCGGCGCGAGCATCGTGCTCGAGCACACGGGCGTCCTCGGCTGAGTCCGTGACGGACTTCCGGCCGCTGCGGAGTGCCCGCGGGGTCTCAGGGCATGTCGGCGGGTTGCCGTCCTCGGCGGCGGGTCGGCGCTGACCCGCCGGGGGTGACGGGAACCCGCCGACCCCGTGACGGGAACCCGCCGGGGGTGACGGGAACCCGCCGGGTGCGACGGCGCAGCCTGCTCGGCACCCAGGAGGCGCGGGTCGCGTCAGTCGCGAGGCATGCGCAGCTGCGTCAGCGCGGGCGCGTGCAACGGCTGGGTCTCCCACAGGGCCGTGAAGGTCGCGTCCGCCTCGTCGAGCGTGAGGTGCAGGCGGTGCGGCGTCTCGACGAAGACGAGGTCGACGTGCAGCAGGTCGGCCGACCGGGTGGCGCTCGCGGCGACCGGAGTCCGGGCGGTGCCGTCGTGACCGTCGCCGTCGCCGGAGCCGTCGGTCACGACCCAGTCCTCGGCCTCGACCCGGGCCACGAGGCGGGCGTCGCCCTCGACGAGGGTGAGCGTGGTCGCGGTGTCGGCCGAGGCGCGCAGTTCGACCCCGGTCAGGCCGGGCTGGTCGTTGCCGGCGGCCGCGGTGAACGAGACGAGCCGCTCGGTGCCGGGGGAGTGCCGGTCGCCGACCCGCGCCTCCTCGGCGGCCGGCCGGACGGGTGCGGCGTCGTGCTCGCTCGGACCGGCGACCCCGGGCAGGGCCAGGTCGCCGAGACGGGTCGCCAGCGAGGCGTCGGCCGACGAGTCGCCCACCTGAGCCGCGTCCGTCCCGAAGGCGGGCAGCAGGTGCCCCCACGCCGCGTCGAGCACCGCTTGCATGTCGAGCGACTGGCCGGTCAGCGCGAGGACGACGTCGTGCTCGGGCAGCACGACGGCGAACTGCCCGTAGGCGCCGTCGCCGCGGTAGCCGTGGCGGGCCATCCAGAACTGGAAGCCGTAGCCCTGGCTCCAGTCCGGGTTCGACTCGCCCGCGTTCGACACGTGCGAGCGCGTGGCCTCGGCGACCCACTCACGCGGCAGCAGCTGCCTGCCGTCCCACTCGCCCTGCTGAAGGTACAGCTGCCCGAGGGCCGCGATCGCGTGGGTCGTGGCGTGCAGGCCGCTGAAGCCGAGCTCGCGGCCGGACTCGTCACGCTGCCAGCCGACGTCGCCGATGCCGAGCGGGTCGAGCAGGCGGGGGCGTAGGTACTCGCTGAGCGACTGGCCCGTGACCCGCTGCACGATCGCGCCGGCGGTGAAGGTGCAGGGCTGGTTGTAGGCGAACACGGTGCCCGGCTCGGCGTCGGGCGGGGTGAGCAGGAACCCTCGCACGACGTCGACCGGGTCGATGGCGAGCGCCCGGTCGAGGGTCTCGGCCCGGTGGCCGCTGGCCATCGCGAGCACGTGTCGGACGCGCATCGACCGGCTGCGCGGGTCGGTGACCTCGGCGTCGAGTTCGGGGAAGTGGCCGAGGACGGTGTCGTCGAGCCCCATCAGCCCCTCGGCCACGGCGAACCCGACCGCCGACGAGGTGAAGCTCTTGCTCAGCGAGTAGAGCAGGTGCGCGCGGTCGGCCGAGTACGGAGCCCACCAGCCCTCGGCGACGACCTGCCCGTGGCGCAACAACATGATGCTGTGCGGCTCGACGCCGGCGGTGGTCTCGAGGGCGTCGACGAAGGCGGAGACGCCCGCCGCGTCGACGTTCTGGGCGGAGGGCGTGCTGCGTGGCAGCGTCGACGGAGTCACCCCCCGACCCTATGCCCGTCCCCGCCCCTGCCCCTGCCCCCGTGTGCACATCGCGACACGTGAGCGTGCAGGCCCGCCGATCCGGGCAGACGAGCGGCGTGTCGCGCGCGTTCTGTCGGGTTCGGTACGCCTGCAGGGCTCCGGCAGGTCGGGTTCGGCCCGCCGACCCGCGCTCGGCAGGTCGTGACCGACGCGCGGCCGGGCCGAGGCGTCCCGGCGTGGGGGGAGGTGAGCCGAGGAGGCGCGGGTCAGGTCGCGAGGGACGTCAACCGCCGGTCGACCAACGGCACGAGATCCCGCGCCAGCACCACGAGGACGATCGAGTCGTCGATCTCGGCGCCCCAGCCGACCAGGTCGGGATCGGTGTCGATCAGCACGGCCTCGCGTTCGACCCCGTCGACGACGAGCAGCGCTCCCGACTGCGCATGCCGGTCGGTCACGGGGGCGTCCAGCACGGGCGCGGCGCCGTCGGGCCGGGCGCTCCGCCCCTCGGCGGTGTTGATCAGCACGTGGTTGAGGTGCCGGGCGAGATGCTCGGCCACGGAGACGGGTTCGGCAGGCGGCGCCGGGTCGTCGGGCGCGACCATGGTGACCACCGCCTCCCACAGCATCGGGTACCGGAACGCCCGCAGCCCGGCCACGAACCAGCCGGGCTGCCCCGCAGCGAGGGCGTCGGCCAGGTGGCCGTCGATCTCGGCGACGTTCTCGACCAGGTTCGACGGGGCATCCGGGTCGGACGGGTCGGCGACGAAGACGTAGTTCAGGGCGACCTCGTCCAGCACGTGGTCGTGGCCGACCGTGCTGGGCTGCGTCAGATCGAGTCGGGGCTGGTCGACGAACGTGAAGACGGGGCGCCCGAACGTCGCGGCGACCTCAGAGGCCGTCTCAGGGCGCGGCAGGTCGCGCAGGTCGGCGTTCTCGACGGGGTCCATCACTCCATGGTCGCACCCCGGCCGTGGGCGACCACCGTGTCGGCGACCACCGCATCCTGGGCCACCGCGTCGGCCACGACCTCGGCCTCGCGGGTGCGCTCGGCCCGGACGAGGCCGATGCCGACGACGATGAGCAGCCCGCCGCCGAGCTGCAGCGGGGTGAGGGCCTCGTCGAGCAGCAGCCAGGCGTAGAGCGCGGCGGCCGCGACCTCGAGCAGGCCGACGAAGGACGCGAGGCGCGAACCGAGCATGCTGCTGGCCGTGATGCTCGTGGCGTAGGCGACCGCGGTGGCGACGACGCCGACCACGAGCATGGGCACCCACCACGGCACGATCGCGTCGAACAGGGGCACGTCGGCGGCCGAGGTCGTGAAGGGCACGAGACCGGTCAGCCCCAACGACCCGAGCAGGGCGGAGCCGACGAGCAGGCCCGACGCCGCCAGCGCGACCGGGGGCAGGTCGCCGCTCGGCCTCGCGGCGATCACGAAGTAGGCGGCGCAGCAGACCATGGCCGCACCGGCCAGGGCGAGCCCGACGGGGTCGAGGGCCACGCCGCCGTTCGGGGCGACGATCAGCAGGAGGCCCGCGAAGGCGATCACGGAGCCCACGAGGACGACGGCCTGAGGCACGCGCCGCGTGGTCACCCAGGCCACACCGACGAGCAGCAGCGGGGCGAGGTACTCGACGAGGATCGCCGTGCCGACCGGGATGCGCACGACGGCGGCGAAGTAGAAGACCTGGGTGCCGGCGACGCCGATCACGGCCATGCCGAGCACACGCCACCGGGCGCGCCAGATCGGTCCGAGCCGACCGCGCAGGGCGACGAGGGCGACGGGTGCGAGCACGACCCCGCCGATCAGGGCCCGGACGGTGACGGCGGCCACGGGGCTCCAGCCGGACTCGAGGAGGGGCTTCACGAAGGGACCGGAGAAGCCGAACGACGCGGCGGCGATCACGGCGACGAGAAGCCCGGCGGTGGTCGAGGCGGGTCGCCCTGCGGCGAGGGGTGCCGTCCGGGACGTGGTCGTGGTCGCGCCGGTGCTCACGAGGGCTCCTTCTGTCAGGGCCGTCATGCACAATGGGTGGTGACGCGCCGTCTCTGTCGCGAGCGTACGACCGTCTCTGATAAGGAGTCAACTTGCATTTCGCCCCTGACACAGAAGACGTCCTCGAGTTCAACGTCGCCCTGGTCAACACCGGTGCCGGCGCGAGTCGGTCCGGCGACGACGAGCTCTCGACCCGGGCCGAGCTGAGGGCCCTGCTCGACTCGTTCGCCTTCTCGGGCCGCTTCGACCGCGACGACGCCGAGCTGGCCTCGGTACAGGGGGTCCGGGCCGAGCTGCGGCGCATCTGGACCCTCGAGCGCGACCTGCTGGCCGCCGAGGTGAACCGCATGCTGGCCGACAGTGTCTCGTCGCCCCGGCTCGTGCGACACGACGCCCTCGACTGGCACCTGCACGCCACGAGCGACGACGCGCCCCTCGCCGACCGCATCCGCGTCGAGTCGGCCCTGGCCCTGGTGGACGTGATCCGCACCGACGAGACCGGTCGGCTGCGGGCCTGTGCCGCGGACGACTGCGACGGGGTCTTCGTCGACCTGTCGCGCAACGGGTCCAAGCGGTTCTGCAGCGTCCGCTGCGGCAACCGGGTCAACATGATCGCCTTCCGCGAGCGCCGGGCCGACGCCGACTGACGCCCGATGGCCGGCTGAGGGGCCCCGTCTGGTCATCGGCTTCGTCGGGCCGTCGATGCTCGCCGTGTCCCGCAGGCGATTTCGGGGGCTCCACCGAGAAGGCTCCGACGCGCGCTGCCTCACCCATGGCTTCAGCTGAACGGGCGAGCCGAAACCCGCTATGTCCGATGTGTTGTGAAGAACGTTGGTTCGCTAGTATGTTTAGTACCGGTGGCTCTCGGAAGCCAGCTATCTCGTTCAACGACGAACAACCGGGAGGCATCGTCCTCCCGGTGGAAAAGGAGAGACATGTCCGCGAAAACGAGTTTCGTGACGTTCCTTCTCGCTGTGGGTCTGGTCGCCGGTGGCGCCGTGACGGCGGCTCCGGCGAACGCTGTAGGGACTGTGAACGGCAAGTGCAGCTACTACGACTCTTTCGTCGGCACGAGCTCTCGCAGCGGCAACAGCTCTACCGCCGGGCAGAAGAAACTGTGCGGAAACGTGAAGGTCCGCGTCGGGTACAACGTTTCTGGTGGTACCGCCCTCTACACGTCCTGGAAGTCCGGATACGGGCTCGTCATCCAGGGCCCCGTCGGCTATCAGGTATTCGGTGGCGAACACACGGTGTCCAATCCGACCCTGGGGGCTCACCCCAAGCTCGTCCGGTCATGAGGCAGGGGCTGCTCGCCATCGCGGTGGCGGTTGCGGCGGTGACGCTCAGTGGTTGCAGTGGGGCGGCAGAAACGCCGTCTGACTCGCCCGGCGAGGCTGCTGTCTCTCAACAACAGGTCGACGCTCTCCGGGACGGTGACGTCACCTGGGACGAGTACCAGACCGGCTTCGCGGCTTACCAAGCGTGCCTCAGCAAGGAGGGATACGAACTCGTCGATCCACACATCGCAGATGATCTGATGGACTTCGCCGTTCCCGGTGCGGCCGTGGAATCGGGGGCCGACGACACGTGCTACCAGTACAACTGGTCGAAGATCGATGATGTCTGGCAGGTCGCCCACCAAGACACCTCAGCGTCAGCAAGGCTCGTCGCCGCATGCTTGGAGGCGAATGGGATCACGCCTCGGCAGAAGTACACGGACAACGTCGAACTGCTGAACGAGAACGGCATCGACGTATCTGGTTGTCCCGTCAATGGCTGAGCGAACACGCGACGAGCGACCGGTGCGTTCGGTCGTCGGGCTGTGCGGGGGCCTTGCGCTCGTCGCCCTCTGGGCCGCTCCCGTGGGGCTCCTCGCGGTCTCGGTCCACGGGGCGAAGGCGGAGCAGAACCGATCTGTGACCATCGCGGCTCCCGACATCGTGACCGTCGGGAGCCGAGACGCGACCTCACATCAAGCCGTCACGGTGACGGCACGGTCGGGTCCCGCTCCCGAGGTGACGACGCAGCTCGAAGGCACCATCACGCGTGTCGCCATCGAGCTAGGCAGCGAGCTGTCTTCTCATGAGGAACTGTTCGCTCTGAACGGCCGCCCCGCTTTCGCGTTCATGGAAGAAACACCCCTGTATCGTGACCTCTCGATCGGGGACTCCGGGCCAGACGTCCTGGCTCTGGCCCGCCATCTGGTGAGCGCGGGTGTGCTCAGGGACAACGACGTGGACGGCATTTTCGGGCCGCGGATGCGGGCGGCGGTGGAGAAGTACCAGGTCCAGGCCGGATTCCCTAGGGATGGGACTTTCCTGCGTTCTTACGTGGTCTACGTACCGCCCTCTTTCGGTGCCGTGTCCTCTGTGCTCCTGCGCACGGGGCAAGAGATCTCCGCCGAGACCACTGTGATGACCGGGAGCTCACCCGTCGATGATGTCGAGATTCGGTCCGCCAGCGATGGCTCTCCTGTGCGCGATGCCGATCAGGGGGCTGTCACCGTCGTCATCGGTTCTGAGCAGGTGGATCTCAACTCCATTGCAGTCGAAGAACAGCAGGCCAGCACTCTGATTTCCGTTCTCGAGACGGGGGTCTCCCGTGGTGCCATCACTGTCACGGAATCAGAATCAGACAAGATCGTGACCCGGCAGTACTCCGGCGCGTTCATCGCGACGTCACGAGGGGAGCCCAGGGGGAGCGTCCCGGCGACAGCGGTATACACCACCGCCACCGGCCGTTCGTGTGTCGTCGAGAGTGGATCATCGACCACGTGGCAGGAGCAGGGAATGACGGTCCACCGACTCGATGCCGCGACGGCAGATGTCGGAGAGCTGGGGCAGTCCCTCATCGACGCGACCCTCATCGGCTCGTCGGTTGTCAGAGACCCCTCAGTGCTTCCGCAGAAGGTCCTCCGGCAATGCATGTCGTGATCGAAGACGTCGGTTTCTCATATCGAAACCGGCACGTGTTCTCCGGGCTTCAAGCCATATTCCACGAAAACGAGGTCACCGCTCTCGTCGGACCATCCGGTAGCGGCAAATCGAGCCTCTTGGCGGCCATCGCCGGCTTCACCGAACCAACGCAAGGAGCCATCTGGCTCGTCGCGAACGATGATCGCCTCAGACCCCGACCGGCCGCGGTGTCCTGGATCGCACAAGGCGCCATCGTCCTCAATGCCCGTACATCTCTCGACAACGTTCTCCTCGGTCCCCTCAGCGAAGGAAAGACACACGAGGAAGCCGTGGAGCTCGGCATGCGAGCGCTCGACGACGTCGGGCTCTCGGAACGTGCCGGTTCGCTCTGTAGCACCCTTTCAGGCGGTGAAAGACAACGCGTCGCCGTTGCACGATCGCTGGCCTCCTCTCGGCCCCTGATCCTTGCCGACGAACCCAGTGCCGGACTGGACGAAGCCAATACCCGGGGCCTGTCACACCTGTTCACCACGCTCCGACGAACAGCGACCGTCATCATCGCCACTCACGACCCCGTGATGATCGACGCGGCTGATGACGTCATCAACCTCCGAAGCAGCACCCGGTGAGCAACACCACCTGGCGGCTCTCCTCTCTCGTCCGTGAGGCAGCTCTCAACGTCGCGAACCCCTGGTCGCGAATGTGCACGTTGCTCCTCCTGGCCGCCCTGGCCGGTTCGACCTGCGCGTCTTTCGCCGCATGCGAGTCGGCAGGTTTCACGAACCGACTCGACCACTTAGAAGCACGAGGGTCGAACGTCCTCTCCTTCCAAGCGTCCGCGTCAGACACGAACGTCACGATTTCCCGAGCGTCGTGTGAAGCGCTTGCTGTTCAGGGAGGAGTCTCGAGGGCCGGCCTCCTGATCTCCGAGGGCACCCGAGACGTTCCAGAGATCGGCGGACGAACACCTGTCCTCACGGGAAGCGTCACGTTGTTCCCCCCGCTCGCCTCACGCGACGGGCTGCTGGGTCCCAACCTCGTCACGTCTTCCGAAGAACGCTACGTCTCGCTCGCGCCCGCAGAAGTCAGGCATGTCAGCGTGAACGACCGTCAACCAGAGGGGATCCCCACGAACAACGCCCTCGTCCTGCCGCTGTCCATCGAGCGCACATCAGCACCGAACTGCCTCGTGGTCCTGGACAGATACCAAGACATCCGAACTGCGGTGGCAACACTCGAACCCCAGCTCGAGGTGTCCGGAGGTCCATTGATCGCTCGCACGCAGTTGAGTCAGACCTCCGACCCTGTCGCGGATTGGCGACACCGGCCAGGGCAGTACCTGCCGCTGGCCATCGGTCTGATCGGTGGATTCTGTTCCAGCCTCCTCCTCTGGACTCGCGCGAACGACATAGCTGCCTATCGGCTTTCGGGAACATCGAAGCGATCGCTCGCACAGCTGCTCAGCGTCGAGATGCTTCTCGTCGTAGGTCTCTTCGCCACCAGTGGCACCGTCGCCGCTCAGGTGCTTCGGTGCGACCTCGTCAGCCTCTCCGAGGTGTTCTTCTGGATGCTCGGAGGGGCCGCCACGTGGTTGCTGGCGGCATCGGTCGGCATCGGTCGATCCGTTGTCGCACGAGCCTCGACACTGGCAAGGGAGCGCTGAGACAGCCCCGGTCACGTCGACCCGGTCGGGCGCGGATGCCTGATCGGGGCTCGGTGATCGGGCGGCGTCGACCGCGCGCACCAATTGCATTGTGCACAATTGAATCGCCCGCAACGTGCTACAGTCGCCCACATGACCGCAGCAGCCGCCCCGACGACCCCGGGCCCGACGCCCGTGCTCGACGAGCAGATCTGCTTCGCGCTCTACAACGCCTCGCGTGCCGTCACGGCCCGCTACCGTGACCTGCTCGCCCCACTCGGCCTCACCTACCCGCAGTACCTCGTGCTGCTGGTCCTCTGGCAGGGCGGCCCGACGACGGTCTCCGAACTCGGCCACCAGCTGCAGCTCGAGTCGGGCACGCTGTCGCCCCTGCTCAAGCGGCTCGAGACCCACGGGCTGCTCACCCGCACCCGTTCGGTCGTCGACGAGCGCACGGTCGACGTCGCCCTGACCGGCGCGGGGGTCGCCCTCCGCGAGCAGGCCGCCGGCTTCGCCGACCAGATCTGCGGCGCCACCGGCCTCGAGCTGACCGACCTCCAGACGCTGCGAGCCGACATCGCCGCCCTCGCGGCCGCCGTCCGGGCGAACACCGCCGCGGTCGCCGCCGCCACCCCGCCCCGTGCAGACCAGCCACACTGACCCACCCGAACCCCACATCCCGTCCGGCGTCATCGTGACGCCGCCCCACGAAAGAGAGCACCTCATGCCCACTCGCACCTCACGCACCGCCTGGAACGGCAGCCTCGAGACCGGCGAAGGCCAGGTCGAGCTGTCGAGCTCGAAGCTCGGCACCTACGACGTGTCGTTCCCCAAGCGTGCCGCCGACGACGCCAACGGCGCCACCAGCCCCGAAGAGCTGCTCGCCGCGGCCCACTCGGCCTGCTACGCCATGCAGTTCTCGGCCGTCCTCGGCCAGGCCGGCGGCACCGTCGAGGCCCTCGACGTCAAGGCCGACGTCTCGCTCGGCCCGGACTCGGCCGGCGGCTTCAAGCTCACCGGCATCGTCCTCACCGTCCGCGGCGAGGTCTCCGGCATCGACGAGGCCGCCTTCCTCGAGGCCGCCCAGAACGCCGAAGAGACCTGCCCGGTCTCGAAGGCCCTGACCGGCGTCGAGATCACCCTCGACGCCGCGCTCGAGGCGTAGGCCCGAGCCGCAGCACCGCACCGCCTCGAGAACGCAGGAGGCGCGGGTCACCCGACCCGCGCCTCCTGCGTTCTCCGCGTCCCGGCCCGGCCGGGCCGGCCCGACTCGACGTCAGAGCCACTTCTTCCACTTGAAGACGCCCCAGATGCTGGCGCCCACGGCGACCATCGCGGCGACCGCCATCGGGTAGCCGAACTGCCAGTGCAGCTCGGGCATGTTGTCGAAGTTCATGCCGTAGACGCCGCCGACCAGGGTCGGGGCGAAGAGGATGGCCGCCCAGCCCGAGATCTTCTTGACCTCGTCGTTCTGCTGCAGGCCGACCTCCGACAGGCGCCGGGTCTCCTCGTTCTGGGCGAGCCCGGCCTCGGACAACCGACGCATCTCGTCGTTCTGCGCCTGGGTGACGAGCGTCGAGTGCACCGTCAGGGCGTTCTCGAGCAGGGCACGGAACGTGTCGGCGCGCTCGCCGATGCGCAGGACGTGGTCGAGCACGTCGCGCAGCGAGCGCTGCAGCTCGACGTCGACGCCGTACTTGTCCGACCCGCGCAGCAGGTTCTCGAGCATGCCGCGCAGCGGGCTCGTCGCGCGCTGGAAGCTGATCACCTCGCGCAGCAGCTCGTAGATGCGTCGTGACACCTCGGGGTCGCCGCCGAAGAGCTCGTCCTCGATCTCGTCGATGTCCTTCTCGATGCCGGCGACCACCGGGCCGTAGCCGTCCACCACCTGGTCGAGCACGGCGTAGAGCACCGCCTCGGGGCCGAGCGCGAGCAGCTCGGGGCTCGACTCGAGGCGACGGCGCACCCGACCGAGGTCGGGGTTCTCGGCGTGCCTGATGGTGATGACGAAGCCCGGACCGACGAACACGTGCACCTCGCCGAACTCGACCGTCTCCTCGGCGTCGAGGTAACGGGCCGAACGCAGCACGACGAAGAGGGTCTCGCCGAAGCGCTCGAGCTTGGCGCGCTGGTGGCCCTTGAGCGCGTCCTCGACGGCGAGCGGGTGCAGGTCGAACTCCTGCGCGATCGAGCGCACCTCGTCGGGGTCGGCTCGGTACAGGCCGATCCAGGCCATGCCCTGGTGTTCGTGCAGCAGCTCGAACGTCTCGTCGAGGTTCGCCGGGCTGTCGGTGCGGTGCCCCGCGACGTAGATGCCGTTGTCGATGAGTGCCATGGTCTGCGATCCTGCCGTTCGTGGTGCGACGACCGTTCGTCGAAGAACGGAGTCGTGCCGGGAGGTGGTCACGACAGCCGTGCGGACGACGGGTGCGCGGTGGGGGCCGGGGCCGACGCACACGGGCGACGACACGGCACCCGGGTGCTGAGTCGTCGACGACGTGCGTCGACGGGAGACGTCGGTGCCCGTGGGCATCGCTCGTGGTCGGTCGAGGACGCCGCTCAGACGAGCGACGTGGACGGCGCGACCACGGAGGGATGCCGCGGGGCGCCAGTACTGTCACCAGCCATCGCCGCTCACCTGCCTTCCGTCGTGCTGCCGCCGGGCCCGGTGGGGCCGTGGGCCCGGTCGGGCCGTGGGACAGCGTACCCCTGCGGGCACGCGGGGTCGACCGGTGGCCGCCCGGCGGCCGGGGGAGCCGAGGGAGAAGGAGGCGCGTGTCGCCGTTGACCCGTGCCTCCCGCGTCCACGATCGGGTTTCGCGACCTGCAGACGGCGTCACTCTGCCACCGGTGCGACGAGGACACGAGCCTGAGTCGCTTTCGTGACCTGATCGATACGGTGGATCGATGAGCACCGTCGCCGTCACCATCCTTCCCGCCGCCTCCGCCACCGCCGACTCCGAAGGGTCGTCGGGCGACACCTGGGGCGTGGCCCCCGCCCGCCGGGCCATCGACGCGACCGACGCCCGCCTTATCGAGCTCGGCGACGAGACCGAGATGATCGTCGTCGGTGGTCGCGTCGACCAGGACGAGCTGCGCACGGCGATCGAGCGGAACCCGGGCGTCCGCGTCGTCCAGCTGCCGAGCGCCGGCGTCGACGCGTACGTCGAGACCATGCAGGCCACCGCCCGCGAGGGACTCGTCTTCACCAGTGCGAAGGGCGCCTACAGCGCACCCGTGGCCGAGCACGCCCTGGCCCTGACGCTGGCGACGCTGCGCTCTCTGCAGATCAGGGCCCGCGCCTCCTCGTGGGAACGCGAGCAGCGCGGCATCACGTTGAACGGGGCGACCGTCACCATCGTCGGGGCCGGTGGCATCGGCACCGAGCTGATGCGCTTGCTGCGGCCGTTCGACGTCGAGGTCACCATGGTGCGCCGGACCGACGAGGCCGTGCCCGGCGCCCACCGCACCGTCACCGTCGACCGCCTGGCCGAGGTGCTGCCGACGAGCGACGTGGTCGTCGTCGCCGCCGCCCTGACCGGCGGCACCCGCAGCCTGCTGGGCGCCGACGAGTTCGTCGCCATGAAGGACACCGCCGTGCTGGTCAACATCGCCCGGGGCCCGCTCGTCGACACCGACGCGCTCGTCACGGCGCTCGCCGAGGGGCGGATCGGTGCCGCCGGCCTCGACGTGGTCGACCCCGAGCCGTTGCCCGACGGCCACCCGCTCTGGGCCGAGCCGCGCGCCCTGATCACACCGCACCAGGCCAACACCAACGACATGACCGAGCCGCTGTTCCAGGCCCGGGTCGAAGCGAACATCCGCGCGCTCGCCGAGGGCGGGGACCCCGAGGGCGTCGTCGACGTCGAGCAGGGCTACTGACCCACCTCGGGGTGCCCACCTGGGAACGAACCAGCACCCGACGCGTTAGACCTGGGTAGTCGCCGCGCCGACCCGACGCGACGTTCGCGAAAGGAACCCCCGCATGCCCCTCATCGGAACATCCGACCTCGACGTCTTCCCCCTCGCCCTCGGCGGCAACACCTTCGGCTGGACCAGCGACGAGGCCGAGTCGCACTCGGTGCTCGACGCCTTCGTCGCCGGCGGAGGCAACTTCGTCGACACGGCCGACGTGTACTCGGCCTGGGCCGACGGCAACTCGGGCGGCGAGTCCGAGACCGTGATCGGTACCTGGCTCGCCCGGGGAGGCGCGTCCCGGCGTGACGAGGTCGTCATCGGCACCAAGGTCAGCCAGCACCCCGAGTTCCCCGGGCTCGGCGCCGCCAACGTCGCGGCCGCGGCCGACGCCTCGCTGACCCGCCTGCAGACCGACCACATCGACCTCTACTGGGCGCACTTCGACACCGGGGACGACCTCGCCGAGACCCTCGGCGCCTTCGACGCCCTGCAGGAGGCCGGCAAGGTGCGACACGTCGGCATCTCGAACTTCTCGCCCGACCGCATCACCGAATGGATCGAGATCGCCCGCCGCGAGGGCTTCGCGGCCCCGGTCGCGCTGCAGCCCCACTACAACCTCGTGACCCGCGAGGCCTACGAGCGCGACCTGGCACCGCTCGCCGCCCTGAACCAGCTCGGCGTCACCCCGTACTTCTCGCTCGCCGCGGGCTTCTTGACGGGCAAGTACCAGACGCGTGACGACATCTCGGGTGCCCGCAGCGGCAACGTCGAGGGCTACTTCAGCGACGAGGGACTCGAGGTCGTGGCCGCCCTGCGCGACATCGCCGGCGCCCACCAGGTCGAGATCGCCACGATCGCCCTCGCCTGGCTGCAGGCGCAGCCGCGTGTCGTCGCCCCGATCGCGAGCGCCCGCACCCTCGAGCAGCTGCCCGCCTTGCTGGCCAGCGCGAGCGTGGCGCTCAGCGCCGACGAGCTCGCCGCCCTCGAGGCCGTCTCGGCCCGCGTTCCGGCCTAGGGCCTTCCGAATCGACGACCCGCGCCTCCCGGGCCGCCTCGCCCCGCGCCTCCCGGGCCGCCTCGCCCCGCGACGAGCGGGGCGGGGCCGACCCCGGAGGCGCGGGTGCACCACATCAGCGCATGATCGGCGGCGTGGTCGTGTGATAGCCGAGGTCGTGGCAGCCGCGTTGCCTGGGCTGGGCATGAGTCTCGTCGTCCGGCAGCTGAGTCAGCTCGTCCGTCGTGACGCGGGCCAAGGCCCTCTGGCCACTCGCGGTATCGATGGCGACCGTCGCCGGCAGTCCGATGGGCAGCTGCCGCTCCATGAACTCAGCGGGCTCCCGCGGGCGCGGCCCTTGGCCCCGGGTGGTTCGCCGTTCTCACCGACGACACACGGGAACCCGCAGCAACGATCGGGGGTGGCCGTCGCGCTGCCCCCGCCGTCGTGCAGTCCCGCACGTGGCCATATCCAGAGGTGTGTGGGTGTCGCTGCATTCGACGTCCTGGGAGCGGGGGCTCGGGACGGCCTGCAATGAGCCGGGCGGACCCGTCGAGAGGGCAGCGGGCGGACGCTCGGCACAGACGAAACGAGGGTGCACGCGGCGGACGTGAGGGTGGGCCGGAGCCTCCTGTGGCCAACCCTATGAGGAGTGTGATATTAATACTTAGGCGGGCCATGGAGCCGTCGGCCGCCCCCACTTCCTGGTGAGGCGGGTTTGTCACCGTTCGCTCGAGCGTTCGCTTTCGCGTCGGTACTCCCCAGGCTCTGGCTTGCACACACGAGCTAGAAGCCACCAATCCCAGCGGCGTACACGCTCTGGGTAGACCTTGGGGAGATCATGAGAAAACTGGTCACATCCCGCTTTCTTAGCATCGCGGGCGCGACCGCAGCACTAGCTCTGATGCTCGGGGGCGCGGCTCCTGCGAACGCGGCAACGCCGCCTCACGAGGGGCAGATCCCGGTGTCCGCGACCGATGGTGAAGAAGGCGCCGACTTCACCGACTTCGGCGTTGTAGTAGAGGGCACATTTCCGGCGTCAGGCCCCGCAGGCTTCGCAGCGCCAAGCACAACCAACCTCCGACGCGTCAGTTTCGGGCCTTGCACGCTGTACCCATCTTATGCTCACGCACGGAAGTCTGGTAACTGGCTCGTCGTAGGAAGCAAGCCCTACACGAATTGTTCAAAACGGGTGACATCGATCCATCAAAAAACTACCGTCTATAAAGTTCTTGTGCCAGGAGTCAATATGACCTACGCCTCGTATTCAGGAGGCAACCGTGGAGAAAGTCGCTACGAGCAAAGAAACATTGATCCGCATTGCAAGAACACGAAACGCACGACATGGTTCACCGTCACAAACGGGACGGTTGTCTCCGGCGGTAAGTCCTATTACGCGCAAACCGTCGGCCCCAAAAGAACCTTGGCCTGCGGCACCTAGTATGAGAAAAGAATCAGAGAATGGAGCCGACGTGACTACACCAGCAGCGGTGTGGATTGTTCTCCAGGACGCGTATGACAGCGAAACGGTCCTGGGAGTATTTGGGGACATGGATGCGGCCGATGCGTACGCCGACTCTGTCCGGCCCCGATTTCCTGACGGGGCCATTTTCTACACCTGCTACCCCGTCGGGTGGACTCATGATGAAAATGCTACGAGGTACAAGTCTCGCTGACGCATGGAGCGCTCCGGCCACGACGTTGGCGACACGTTAATTTGACAAGCCGAACGCATCGACGACCCGCGCCTCCCGGGCCGCCTCGCCCCGCGACGAGCGGGGCGGGGCCGACCCCGGAGGCGCGGTGCGCGCAGCACTCTCGGCGTACGGTCGAGCGATGAGCAGCGCGACCCCCGACCAGCGGTTCCACGGACGCATCGCCGGCTTCGGCACGACCTCCGGGACGCGTGTCGTCGTCGGTCTGTGGAACCGTTCGCCGTTGGGCCGTTTCGTCGACGTGATGGTCGAGACCGCCGACGGTCATCGAGTGCTCCTGGCTCCGTCACAGGCCGTCGCCGACTACGTGTCCTCGACATACACGTTCGACGAGGTGCGGGTGCAGCCCGTCTCGTGGCGCGGCGTCGACCGGACGCTGCGGGTCTCGGCCGGCCCCGACGATGCGGGCGGCGACGTGCTCGACCTGTCGCTCGAGATCGGGCCCGTGTCGCCGCTCGGCCGGCTGCTGCGGCTCGTGCCCCGGGCGTTCGCGACCCGGCCCGGCTGGCTGACGCTGATCGACCCGGTCGCCCGCCTGCTCGTTCCCGGGGCGCGCACCGCGGGCACGGCGGGCGGCGGCCGACGCGAGTACTACGGCGTGACGCTGGCCCGCCGCGTCGTCGCGGTCGACGCGCGTCTCGACGGTCGCGCGCTTGGGGCCCTGGCCCCGCTCGACCCGCCCGTCCGCTTCGGCTTCGGTTCGGCGCCCGCCGACCCGAGCCTCGTCGACGTCACCACGACCATCCGCGAGCGCTGACCGCGCCCGACCGCCACCCGTCCGCCGGCCTGCCCCGACCCGTTGCGCATTGCGCTTCGTGCACCGCACCCTGGCTAGAGGCGGTGCGGTGCACGAAACGCGGTGCCCGAGGCACTGCCGCCCGCGCGCCGTGGCGCAACGCGGGGTCACGAACCGGGGGACGAGGAGGCGCGGTGCGGCACAGTAGGACGGTGAGCACCGCAGACACCCCCGCGTCCGATCCGACCACCGCCGTCCCCGCCGCGAAGAAGAAGTTGATCCTCAACCTCTTCGAGATGAACTGCGTCGGGCACATCACGCACGGACTCTGGCGGTTGCCGCACAACCACCGCAGCGAGTACAAAGACCTGGCGTACTGGCTCGAGCTGGCCCGCCTGGCCGAACGCGGCGGTTTCGACGCGATCTTCATCGCCGACGTGCTGGGTGCCTACGACGTCTTCGGCGACAGCGCGGCGCCGGCCCTGCTCGAGGGGATTCAGGCGCCGAACAACGACCCGATGATGGTCGTCCCGGCGATGGCCGCGGTGACCGAGCACCTCGGCTTCGGCATCACCTTCTCGACGAGCTACGAGCCGCCGTTCGCCTTCGCGCGGCGCATGTCGACGCTCGACCACCTCACGAAGGGGCGCGTCGGCTGGAACGTCGTCACGTCGTACCTGCCGAACGCCGCGCGCAACTTCGGCCTCGACGCCGAGATCCCCAAGGCCGAGCGCTACGCCCGTGCCGCCGAGTACCTCGACGTGCTCTACAAGCTGTGGGAGGGCTCGTGGGAGGACGACGCCGTCGTCGCCGACCCCACCGCGGACGGCCTCCGGCCCGGTTCGGGCGTCTACACCGACCCGGCCAAGGTCCACGCGATCGACCACGTCGGCGAGCACTTCCGGGTCGCCGGCCCGCATCTCAGCGAGCCGTCGCCGCAGCGCACGCCCGTGCTCTTCCTGGCCACCGCGTCGCCGAAGGGCGTGGAGCAGGCGGCCCGCAACGCCGAGGTCGTCTTCACCGGCGGGCCCGCCGTGAGGGCGGTCGGTGCCGCCACGCGCGAGGCGGCCGTCGCGGCCGGGCGCTCCGCGGACGACGTGTCGTTCATCGTCCAGGCCGGCGTCATCACGGGCGAGACCGACGAGGTCGTCGCCGAGAAGCTCGCGCTCTACCGCTCGTTCGCCAGCGAGCAGGGCAAGCTGGTCCACCGCAGCATCCCGTTCGACGCCCCGTCGCACCCCCGCGACCGCACGGTGCGCGAGGCGCTCGAGGCCGAGGGGCGGCTCGACCACCCGGGGGCCGCGGCGCTCCCGCTCGACATCACGGTGGGTCAGCTGATCGACTCGGTCGACGAGGCCTGGGGCGGCACGTTCTTCGTCGCGGGCACCCCCACGGTCGTGGCCGACGCCATCGAGCGCTGGCTCGACGACGAAGGCATCGACGGCATCAACCTGCGTCAGTACCACTCGTTCGACACGCTGAAGGACTTCGTCGACCTGGTCGTGCCCGAGCTGCGTCGTCGGGGTCGGCTGCGCGAGTCGTACGTGCCCGGCGAGACGCTGCGCGAGCGGTTGACCGGCGGTGGGCCCCGGCTGCCCGGGACGCATCCTGCGGCTGCCTACCGACGCTGAGCCCAGGAGGCGCGGCGCGGGTGGGCGCACCGCTCCCGTCGGGGCGCGGTGCGCGGTGCGCGGGGCGCCTCAGCGCGCGGCGGGGCTGCGGTACCGCGCGGGGACCGGCGGGACCCGCAGCCACGTGGTCCGGCTACCGCCGCGGGCGTCCGACCACTCCACGAAGACGGTGCCGAGGGCGACCAGCGCGTCCAGCTCGACCGGGGTGGCGATGCCGAGCAGGGCCCCGGGGCGCAGTTTGTCGCGACCACGGACGGGCCCGCCGGGCAGGTCGACGAGCACGTCGCGAACCGGTCGTCCCACCGTGCGGAGCACCAGGCAGGTGCCGAGGGGCAGGCTCGGGTCGCTGCCGTCGTTCGGCAGGTCGAGCCAGGACAGCACGAAGGCGGCGGGCCGACGCAGCCGGGTGGCACGCTCGCGCCGAGGGCGCGTCGGGCGGGTCGCCGTCGCCGGGGCGGCCACGACGGTCGCGGCGGGGTCGAGCGTGGTCGCGGCGTCCGAGGGATCGGTGGTGCCCGGGCGTCCGGTGTCGGGCTCTGCGGTGTCCATCGTGTTCTGTTCCCCCGAAGTCGTGGTGTCGTCCGTGGCCGTGTCGTCGTCGACGTGGCTCTCGAACGGCTCCGTCCAGCGAACCGCACCCGGGCGTGGGGGACAACGGGGCACGGCCACCCAGTACGGGGGTGGGGCGGTCCCCAATCCGGGGGACGCGGATCGGGGGACGTCGTGTCGTCTGGCTAGGCTCGACGGGTGCACCACCGTCGCGCACGAGAACGCCGAGATGTCACGACCTGCCGCTCACCTTCTTTCTCGAGCGGCATGTCGTGACATCTCGCCCAGGGCGCCGCAGCGAGGCGAGTGAGCGCTCACTCCGCGCCTCGAGGCTCGCCTAGACTCGACGGAGCACCCCGAGCCGAAGGAGTCTCCATGCAGAACTGGGCCGCCAACGTCGAGTACTCGACCACCGACCTGCGTCGCCCCACGAGCCTCGACGAGCTGCGTGACGTCGTCACCGGCAGCCGTCGCGTCAAGGCCCTGGGCTCGCGTCACTCGTTCAACCGGGTCGCCGACACCGACGGCACCCTCGTCTCGCTCGAGGCGCTCGGCACCCCCGTCGAGATCGACTCGGCCGCGGGTACCGTCCGCGTCGGCGCCGGCACGACGCACGCCGCGCTCGCCGGCGAGCTGCAGCGTCGCGGCCTGGCCCTCCACAACCTCGCCTCGCTGCCGCACATCTCGGTTGCCGGTGCGGTCCAGACCGGCACACACGGCTCCGGTGTCGGCAACCCCGCCCTCTCGGCCGGCGTCCGCGCCGTCGAGCTGGTCCGGGCCGACGGCAGCCTCGAGACCGTCCGCCGCGGTGACGACGCGTTCGGCGCCTCCGTCGTCTCGCTCGGTGCCGTGGGTGTCGTCACGGCCCTCGAACTCGACACCGTGCCCACCTTCGACGTCGAGCAGACCATCCACGAGCACCTGCCCTGGGCGGCCGCCCTCGAGCACCTCGACGCCGTGCTGGCCAGCGCCTACAGCCTGAGCTTCTTCACGCGCTACGACGGGGACGGGGTCGACCAGGTCTGGTCGAAGCACCGGGTCGGTGACGAGGTGGGCCTCGACCTGCGCGAGCTCGGCGCGGTGCGGGCCGACGCGACCACGCACATGATCCCCGGGGCCGAGACGGCGGCCGTGACGCAGCAGGGCGGCGTGGCCGGCCCGTGGCTCGAGCGCCTGCCGCACTTCCGTTTCGACTTCACGCCGAGCGCCGGCGAAGAGATCCAGAGCGAGTTCTTGATCCCCGCCGAGCACGCCGCCGCCGCCATCGAGGGGCTGCGGGGCATCGCGCACACCTTCGCCGACGTGCTGATGGTCAGCGAGATCCGCACGATCGCCCCCGACGACGCCTGGATCAGCCCGAGCAGCGGCCGCCAGAGCGTGGCCTTCCACTTCACCTGGCACCGCCGCCCCGACGAGGTGCTGGCCGCCCTGCCCGAGATCGAGCGGGTGCTCGGAGCGTTCGACGCGCGCGCGCACTGGGGCAAGGTCTCGACCGCCACGCACGCCGAGCTGCGCCGCGTGTATCCGCGTCTCGGCGACTTCGCCGCCCACGTCGAGTCGGTCGACCCCGAGGGCCGCTTCCGCAACCCGTTCCTGTCCGCGTCCGTCCTCGGAGAGCCCGCCCATGTCTGAGCCCACCCCTGTCGCGTCGGTGCCGCCGCCCGGCAGCACGCCTCCCGCCGTCGCCCCCGCGCCGGGCGCGCCGCCGACCGCGAGGCTCGTCACGTCGGCGCTGCCCGTGTCGGGCGCGCAGGTCGTGCTCGAGCGTGGCGGCTACCGTGCCGAGGTGGCCGGGGTGGGTGCCACGCTGCGCACGCTCACGTTCGAGGGTCGCGACCTGGTCGTGCCGTTCGACGCCGACGAGGTGCGGCCCGGCTTCCGCGGTGCCCTGCTCGCCCCGTGGCCCAACCGCGTCACCGACGGGCGCTACGAGCGCGACGGCGTCGAGCACCAGTTGCCGCTCAACGAGGTCGAACGCGGCCACGCCCTGCACGGTCTGGCGCACTGGGCCGACTGGACGATCGACCAGGCCCAGGCCGCGCGGGCCTCGGCCTCGTTCGTGCTCGCGCCGAGCGACGGTTACCCGTGGCGGCTGGCGCTGTCGGTCGTCTACGAGCTGACCGACGACGGGCTCACGACGACCGTCACGGCCCGCAACGCAGGGACGGGCGTCGCCCCCTACGGCACCGCCCCGCACCCGTACCTGGTCGCCGGCGAAGGCCGCGTCGACGACTGGACGTTCACGCTGCCCGCCGCGAGCTACCTCGAGGTGACCGACGACCGACTCGTGCCCGTCGGTACCCGCCCGGTCGGCGACCGCGAGGGCTTCGACTTCCGTGAGGGTCATGCGATCGGCGACCTCTTCGTCGACCACGCCTTCACCGACCTCGCGTCCGCCGCGGTCGACGCCGTCGACGGCCCGGCCGGCCCCGGTCAGGAGGCGCGGGTCACCGCCACGGTCACCGCGCGCGACGGACACGGGGTCACGATGTCGTGGGGCGCCGAGCTGCCCTGGGTGCAGGTGCACACCGCCGACCGCCCGGAGCCCGAGAACGACCGCATCGGCCTGGCCGTCGAGCCGATGACGTGCCCGCCCGACGCCTTCAACTCGGGCGACGACCTCGTGCTGCTCGCGCCCGGCGAAGCCCACACGGCCAGCTGGACCATCACGGCGTTCTAGCGTGGCCTGACACCCCCGAACCGGCACGACACCCCACGAGCCCGGGGTGTCGTGCTGGTTCGGGGGCGCCGCGCCGCGCCGCCCTCACACGGCGACGAGCGGCTCGGTCTGCCAGGTCATCGCCGAGACCGTGCCGGGCAGGCAGCGCTCGAGTGCTGCCTCGAGCGCTCGGCGCGTGCGGCGTGCGGTCAGCTCGTCCCGCACGACGACGTCGAACCGCAGGGCCTCGGGCAGCTCGGTCAGCAGCACGGTCCCGGCATCGGCGAGCTGCACGAGGTACTGGCCGACCTCGACCCGTGCCGCCCGGTGCTCGGCCAGCAGGCGACGCGACAACCAGAACAGGCCGGCGGCGTCGTGGGCCGTGTGGACGGTCGCGGTCACGGTCATCATGCCCACACTGTGCCGTGACGACCGCTCACGCGCGTGAACGGCGTGTGGCGAACGTGTAAAACCTGTCGCGACACGCCGGGCGCGACCCGACTTGACAAGCACCTGCACCTCGTTCATTATTGCCCAGCACCACTCGATGTGAGCGCTCACATTTTCAGGTCAGCGCTCGACCGTCCTCGCGACGGGCCATCATGCTCCACGCCGCGACACCCCCAGCCACACGTTTCCTGACGAAGAGGTCAACCGTGAACAGCTCCTCCCTCCGCCGCCCGGTCGCTCGACCGGTCGTCCGCACGTCGCCCGCCTCGCGCCTCCTCGCGGCCGCTCCGGCCTGACGTCCCCTCAGCCCCGACGGGCGGCCCTCGAGCACCCGTCGGCCCGGCGCGTCCCCGGCCACCCGAGCCGTCGAGCGCCAGCACCACAGAGATCCCTCTCACAGCACCATCACCCGTCATCGACGACGCCGTCGAGATGACACCTGACACGAATGGAACAACCGTGAAGAAAAAGCTCCTCGTCGGCATCGTCGCCGTCGGCATGGCATTCTCCCTGGCCGCCTGCTCCGGCGGTGGCGGCGGACGCGGCGGTGACGCCGGCGGCAGCAGCAGCGGCGACAACGCCGGTGCGCTGATCGGCGTCGCGATGCCCACCAAGGTGTCCGAGCGCTGGATCAAGGACGGCGACGCCGTCAAGAGCGCCCTGGAAGACAAGGGCTACAAGGTCGACCTCGAGTACGCCGACAACAAGATCCCCCAGCAGGTCCAGCAGATCAGCAACATGATCACCAAGGGCGCCAAGGTGCTCATCGTCGCCTCGATCGACGGCGGATCGCTCAGCGACCAGCTCGACTCGGCCGCCAAGGCCGGCATCAAGGTCATCTCGTACGACCGTCTGCTGACCGGCAACGAGAACGTCGACTACTACGTCTCGTTCGACAACTACAAGGTGGGCGTCGACCAGGGCACCAGCCTGCTCACGGGTCTCGGCCTCGCCGACGCCGACGGCAAGAAGGTCGACGGCGCCTCGCCCAAGACCATCGAGGTCTTCGCCGGCAGCTCCGACGACAACAACGCGACCTTCTTCTTCAACGGCGCGATGGACACCCTCAAGCCCTACATCGAGGACGGTTCGCTGACGATCGGCTCCGGCCAGGACCAGTTCACGCAGGCCGCGACGCAGCAGTGGGACCCCGCCACGGCCAAGGCCCGCATGCAGAACCTGATCGCCTCGACCTACTCGGGCGGCACCAAGCTCGACGGCGTGCTCTCGCCCTACGACGGCATCTCGATCGGCATCATCTCGGCGCTCGAGGGTGCCGGCTACTCCAGCGACGCCCTGCCGGTCATCACCGGCCAGGACGCCGAGGCCGCCTCGGTCAAGTCGATCATCGAGGGTCAGCAGTACTCGACCATCTACAAGGACACCCGTCAGCTCGCCGACCAGTCCGTCGTGATGGCCGATGACATCCTCAACGGCAAGACCCCCGAGACGAACGACGACAAGACGTACGACAACGGCGTGAAGGTCGTCCCGACCTACCTCTTCCAGCCCACCATCGTCACCAAGGACAACTACAAAGAGGTCCTGATCGACAGCGGCTACTACACCGAGGCCGACCTCAAGTAGGTCCCTCCCCTGCGAGAGACGAGGAGGCGCCGGTCGCCGACCAGCGCCTCCTCGTTCCTCTGCTCCCAGCGGCACCCACCCGACACACGGAAGAAGGAACACGTGGCGAACACGATCCTCGAGATGCGGGAGATCACCAAGACGTTCCCCGGCGTCAAGGCCCTGCAGGACGTCACGCTCGAGGTCGAGCGCGGCCAGGTCCACGCGATCTGCGGCGAGAACGGCGCCGGCAAGTCGACGCTGATGAAGGTGCTCTCGGGCGTCTACCCGAGCGGCTCGTTCGACGGCCAGATCCTGCTCGACGGCCAGCCCGTCGACTTCAAGAACATCAACGACTCCGAGGCCGCGGGCGTGGTCATCATCCACCAAGAGCTCGCGCTCAGCCCGTTCCTCTCGATCGCCGAGAACATCTTCCTCGGCAACGAGCAGTCCAAGAACGGCTTCATCGACTGGAACAAGACCAACCTCGACGCCGCCGGCCTGCTGGCCCGCGTCGGCCTGCGCGACAACCCGGTCACCAAGGTGGTCGACATCGGCGTCGGCAAGCAGCAGCTGGTCGAGATCGCCAAGGCACTCTCGAAGCGCGTGAAGATCCTGATCCTCGACGAGCCGACGGCCGCCCTGAACGACGACGACTCGGCCCACCTGCTCGACCTGATCAAGAGCCTGCAGGGGCAGGGCATCACGTCGATCATCATCAGCCACAAGCTCAACGAGATCAAGGCGATCGCCGACAAGGTGACGATCATCCGCGACGGCAAGACCATCGAGACCCTCGACATGCACGCCGACGAGGTGTCCGAGGACCGCATCATCAAGGGCATGGTCGGCCGTGACCTCGAGAGCCGCTACCCGGCCCACGAGTCGACGGTCGGCGAAGAGCTGCTCCGCATCGAGGACTGGACCGTCCACCACCCCCTCGACTCGACGCGCGAGATCATCCACCAGGCCAACCTCACCGTGAAGGCCGGCGAGATCGTCGGCATCGCCGGGCTGATGGGTGCCGGACGCACCGAGCTCGCGATGAGCGTCTTCGGCAAGAGCTACGGCACCGGCATCTCGGGCACCGTCTACAAGCGCGGGCAGAAGATCGACACGTCGACGGTCAGCAAGGCCATCGCCGCGGGCCTGGCCTACGCCACCGAGGACCGCAAGAAGTACGGTCTGAACCTGATCGACGACATCACGCGCAACGTGTCGGGTTCGGCCCTGGGCAAGCTCGCGAACTGGGGCTTCGTCAACCGGTCCGAAGAGAGCACCGTCGCCGAGCGCTTCCGCAAGAGCATGAACATCAAGGCGCCCACCGTGGCGTCGGTGACGGGCAAGCTCTCGGGCGGCAACCAGCAGAAGGTCGTGCTGTCGAAGTGGATGTACGCCGACCCCGACGTGCTGATCCTCGACGAGCCCACCCGCGGCATCGACGTCGGCGCCAAGTACGAGATCTACACGATCATCAACCAGCTCGCCGACGCGGGCAAGGGCGTCATCGTCATCTCGTCCGAGCTGCCCGAACTGCTCGGCATCTGCGACCGCATCTACACCCTCTCGGAGGGACGCATCACGGCCGACGTGCCGATCGCCGAGGCGACCCCCGAATTCCTCCTGAAGTACATGACCCTCGAACGAGAGAGCCCCGTCAATGAGCGCGCCTAGCCCCACCCAGGCCACCGACCCGAAGCCCACGGGCGGGTCGCCCACCTCCCGTCAGCCGCAGTCCGGTTCGGGTGGCAACCCGATCACGGGTGCGGTCTCGTACCTCGGCGGCCAGCTGCGTCAGATCGGCCTGTTCATCGCGCTGATCGTCATCGTGCTGTTCTTCCAGATCACCACGAACGGCATCACCCTGGCGCCGATCAACGTGTCGAACCTGGTGGTGCAGAACAGCTACATCCTGATCCTCGCCATCGGCATGGTGATGGTCATCATCGCCGGACACATCGATCTCTCGGTCGGGTCCATCGTCGCCTTCACCGGCGCCATGGCCGGCGTCATGATCACGCAGTGGGGCCTGCCCTGGCCGCTCGCCGTGGTGCTCTGCCTCGTGCTCGGCGCCCTGGTCGGGGCCTGGCAGGGATTCTGGATCGCCTACTTCGGCATCCCGGCGTTCATCGTGACCCTGGCCGGCATGCTCGCGTTCCGCGGGGCCGCCCAGATCGCCCTCCAGAGCCAGCAGATCTCGCCCTTCCCCCAGGGGTTCCGTGACATCGGCTCGGGCTTCCTGCCCGCCTTCGGCACGACCGGCTACGAGCCGCTGACGCTCGTCCTGGGCGCCGTCGCCTCGCTGGCCCTCATCGGCACCGGCCTGCGCGGACGCGCGACGCGTCGCAAGTACCAGCTCGAGGACGAGCCCTTCCTGTGGTTCATCACGAAGATGGTCTTCACGGTCGCCCTGGTCATGTACATCGGGTTCCTGCTCGCCAGCTACTCGGGCACCCCGATCGTGCTGGTCGTGCTCGCCGTGCTCGTCGTCGCGTACTCGATGGTCATGAAGAACTCGGTGTTCGGTCGTCACGTCTACGCCATCGGTGGCAACCTGCACGCCGCCGAGCTGTCCGGTGTCAAGACCAAGCGCGTCACGTTCCTGCTGTTCGTCAACATGGGTGTCATCGCGGCCCTGGCCGGTGTCGTCTTCACCGGTCAGCTCAACCTCGCCAGCCCCAGCGCCGGCAACGGGTTCGAGCTCGACGCCATCGCGGCCGTGTTCATCGGTGGCGCCGCCGTCACCGGTGGCATCGGAACGGTCACCGGCGCCATCGTCGGTGGTCTGATCATCGGCATCCTGAACAACGGCATGTCGATCCTCGGTGTCGGCACCGAGTACCAGTCCCTGATCAAGGGCCTCGTGCTGCTCGCCGCGGTCGCGTTCGACGTCTTCAACAAGCGTCGCGCCGCCTCGTCCGGCAAGTAACGAGCCGCACCATCCGGCGACGAGGCGCGGTTCCCGGTCACGGGGGCCGCGCCTCCTCGTCTCCCCGCCCCGGGCGGGAACCGACCAGACCGCAGGAGGCGCGGGCCGGCCGCGCAGGACACCGTCGTCCCGAAAACCGAACCGAACTAGGATCTCCTCGTGGCAACCCTCTTCGACGTCGCGGCCGCGGCCGGCGTCTCGCACCAGACCGTGTCACGAGTCGTCAACGGCGACCCCACCGTCCGTCCCGCCACCAAGGCCAAGGTCGACCTCGCAATCGACGAGCTCCACTACCGGCCGAGCCTCACCGCCCGGGCGCTGGCCAGTCGCAAGACGAAGTCGCTGGGCGTGATCAGCACGGGCTTCCCGTTCTACGGGCCGTCGAGCACCATGCACGGGTTCAACGGGGCCGCCCGACGCGCCGGCTACCAGGTGTCGATGGCCACGCTCGACGTGGACGACCGGCAGGGCATGCGGCAGGCGCTCGACTCCCTGGTCGGCCAGAACGTGGCGGCCATCGTGCTCATCGCGCCCGACGCCGAGGCTCTCGAGGTGCTGCGGCGCTCCGGGGTGTCGGTGCCGCTCGTCACAGCCGACAGCGAGGCCGAGGACGGGCACCACACCGTGTCGTTCGACCAGGCCGCCGGGGCCGAGGCCGCCGTCGAGCATCTGGTGTCCCTCGGCCACCACCGCATCGCGCACGTCGCCGGGCCCGACGGGTGGATGGACGGTCGCGAACGCGAACGGGGCTGGCGCGAGGCCTGCGGACGGCTCGGTGTCGACTCGACGGTGTTGCTGCGGGGTGACTGGACGCCGGGCTCCGGCCATCGCATCGGACGTGAGCTCGCGGCCCGCGACGACGTGACGGCCGTGTTCTGCGGCAACGACCAGATGGCGCTCGGTGTCGTGCACGCCTACGTCGACGCGGGGTGCGTCGTGCCGCGCGACGTCAGCATCGTCGGCTTCGACGACATCCCCGAGGCCGAGCACTTCGTGCCGCCGTTGACGACCGTGCGACAGGACTTCGAAGCCCTGGGGCGCCGTCTCATGACGACGGTCGAGGCCGTGCTCGCGGGCGACGACGCGCCGGTCGCGGCGCTCGACCCCGAGCTCGTCGTCCGACGTTCGACGGCGCGGCCCCTGCACTGACCGGCCTGCACCCCCCGTGCGAGATTGCACGGTCCCACTCGCTCATGTGAGAATGTGAGCGCTCACTTTCGCATCAGGACAAGGACGTTCCATGGCTGAGACCGCCATCCCCTCCGACCCGTCGCCCGCGGCCCCCGACCCCGCCGGCACCTCGGCCGACGCGTACGTCGTCGGCGTCGACTACGGCACGCTCAGCGGCCGGGCCGTCGTCGTCCGCGTGCGCGACGGTGCCGAACTGGCCAGCGCGACGTTCGAGTACCCGCACGCCGTCGTCGACCGCACGCTGCCCGGCACGGGCGAGCGACTGCCCGCCGACTGGGCCCTGCAGGTGCCGGCCGACTACGTCGACGTGCTGAAGAACGCCGTTCCCGAGGCGCTCCGTGCGTCGGGCGTCGACCCTTCCGCGGTCGTCGGCATCGGCACCGACTTCACCGCCTGCACCATGGTGCCGACCACCGCCGACGGCACCCCGCTGAACGAGCTCGACCGCTTCGCCGACCGCCCGCACGCGTTCGTCAAGCTCTGGCGCCACCACGCCGCCCAGGGCCAGGCCGACCGCATCAACGAGCTGGCCGCCGAACGCGGCGAGAGCTGGTTGCCGCGCTACGGCGGACTCATCTCGAGCGAGTGGGAGTTCGCCAAGGGCCTCCAGCTGCTCGAGGAGGACCCCGAGGTCTACGCCGCCACCGAGCACTGGGTCGAGGCCGCCGACTGGATCGTCTGGCAGCTCAGCGGTCGCTACGTGCGCAACGCCTGCACCGCCGGGTACAAGGGCATCTACCAGGACGGTGAGTACCCCAGCCGTGAGTTCCTCTCCGCGCTGAACCCCGACTTCGCCGACTTCGCCGAGACCAAGGTCGTCCACGAGATCGGCGCCCTGGGTGACGCCGCGGGCACGTTGACCGCCGAGGCCGCCGCGTGGACGGGCCTGCCCGAGGGCATCGCCGTGGCCGTCGGCAACGTCGACGCGCACGTGACGGCGCCGGCCGCCAAGGCCACGCAGCCCGGCCAGATGGTCGCGATCATGGGCACGAGCACCTGCCACGTCATGAACGGCTCCACGCTCGCCGAGGTGCCCGGCATGTGCGGCGTCGTCGACGGCGGCATCGTCGACGGGCTCTACGGCTACGAGGCCGGCCAGTCCGGCGTCGGCGACATCTTCGCCTGGTACGTGAAGAACCAGGTGCCGCAGTCGTCGGTCGACGACGCCGCGGCGGCCGGCAAGAGCGTGCACCAACACCTCACCGACCTCGCCTACGAGCAGCCCGTCGGGGCCCACGGCCTCGTGGCCCTCGACTGGCACAGCGGCAACCGCTCGGTGCTCGTCGACCACGAGCTGAGCGGCGTCATCGTCGGCCAGACGCTCAGCACCACGCCCGAAGAGGGTTATCGTGCCCTGCTCGAGGCCACGGCCTTCGGCACGCGCCGCATCGTCCAGGCCTTCGAGGAGTCGGGCGTGCCGGTCACCGAGTTCATCGCCGCCGGTGGCCTGCTGAAGAACCCGCACCTGATGCAGACCTACAGCGACGTGCTGCGCCTGCCGATCTCGACGATCACGAGCGAGCAGGGCCCGGCCCTCGGCTCGGCCATCCACGCCGCCGTCGCGGCGGGCGCCCACCCCGACATCCGGTCGGCGGCCGAGGCCATGGGCAGCGTCGACCGGGCGACCTACGTGCCCGACGAGGCGAATGCCGACGCCTACGACGCGCTCTACGCCGAGTACCTCGTGTTGCACGACTGGTTCGGCCGCGGCGGCAACGACGTGATGCACCGCCTTCGCGCGATGCGTCGCGACGCGACCCGCGCCTCCTCGGGTTCTTCGGCGACCGCCGAGAGCGACCGCGGCACGGACGCCGTCGAGCAGGACGCCACCGCGTCCACGAGCGACGCGCAGGTGACCGCATGACCGGCTGGATCGACCGCTCGACGCAGGCGGCCATCGACGCGACCCGAGAGGACGTCGCGACCCTGCACGCCGAGCTCGTGCGCTACGGGCTGGTCGTCTGGACGGGCGGCAACGTCTCGGGTCGCGTGCCCGGCACCGACCTGTTCGTGATCAAGCCGAGCGGGGTGCTCTACGACGACCTGACGGCCGAGAACCAGATCCTCTGCCGCCTCGACGGCACCGTGGTCGAGGGGACGCCGGGCAGCGACCGCAGCCCCTCGAGCGACACCGCGGCGCACGCCTACGTGTACCGGACCATGCCGCACGTCGGGGGAGTGGTGCACACCCACTCGACCTACGCCACGGCGTGGGCCGCCCGCGGCGAAGCGATCCCGTGCGTGATCACGGCGATGGCCGACGAGTTCGGCGGCGAGATCCCCGTCGGGCCGTTCGCGATCATCGGCGACGACTCGATCGGACGCGGCATCGTCGCGACGCTCACGGGTCACCGCAGCCGGGCCGTGCTGATGCAGAACCACGGCGTCTTCACGATCGGCAAGGACGCCCGGGACGCGGTCAAGGCCGCCGTCATGACCGAGGACGTGGCACGGACCGTCCACGTCACGCGCCAGCTCGGCGAACCCATCCCCATCCCGGCAGAGAGCATCGACGCCCTCTTCGACCGGTACCAGAACGTGTACGGCCAAGCCCCCGCAGGAGAACTCAAGTGACGAACGACACCCTCGACCCGACCGCCTTCCTCGCCTCGAGAGAGGTGTGGTTCCTCACCGGCAGCCAGGGCCTCTACGGCGAAGAGACGCTGAAGCAGGTCGCCGACCAGTCTCGTGCCATCGCCGACGAGCTCGCCGCCGCCTCCGACGTGCCCGTGCGTCTCGTCTGGAAGCCCGTGTTGACCGACGCCGACGCGATCCGCCGCACCATGCTCGAGGCCAACCTCGACGACTCCGTCATCGGCGTGACGGCCTGGATGCACACCTTCAGCCCGGCCAAGATGTGGATCGGCGGCCTCGACGCCCTGCGCAAGCCGCTGCTGCACCTGCACACGCAGGCGAACGTCGCCCTGCCCTGGGCCGACATCGACTTCGACTTCATGAACCTCAACCAGGCGGCGCACGGCGACCGCGAGTTCGGCTACATGCAGACCCGTCTCGGCGTGCCGCGCAAGACGGTCGTCGGGCACGTCAGCGACCCGCGCGTCCAGCAGCAGGTGGGCACCTGGATGCGTGCCGCTGCGGGGGCCTCGGCCATGCGCTCGCTCAAGCTCGCGCGCTTCGGCGACAACATGCGCTTCGTCGGCGTGACCGAGGGCGACAAGACCGAGGCCGAGCTGGCCTTCGGCGTGCAGGTCAACACCTGGGGCGTCAACGAGCTGGCCGAGGCGGTCGCGGCGGCGTCCGAGACGGCGATCGACGAGCTCGTCGCGGTGTACGAGGCCGAGTACGACGTCGTCCCCGAGCTGCGGGCGGGTGGCGAGCGTCACCAGTCGCTGCGCGACGGCGCCGCCATCGAGATCGGCCTGCGGTCGTTCCTCGAAGAGGGCGGCTTCAGCGCGTTCACGACGAACTTCGAGGACCTGGGCGCGCTGAAGCAATTGCCGGGCCTCGCGGTGCAGCGCCTGATGGCCGAAGGCTACGGCTTCGGTGCCGAGGGCGACTGGAAGACCTCGGTGCTGGTGCGCGCGGCCAACGTGATGGGCGCCGGGTTGCCGGGTGGCGCCTCCTTGATGGAGGACTACACGTACCACCTCGTGCCCGGCGAGGAGAAGATCCTCGGTGCGCACATGCTCGAGGTCAGCCCGGCGCTCACGTCGGGACGTGCCTCGCTCGAGGTGCACGCCCTCGGCATCGGCGGCAAGGACGACCCGGTGCGCCTGGTCTTCTCGGCCGACCCCGGCCCGGCCGTCGTCGTCGCCATGAGCGACGTGCGCGACCGGTTCCGCCTCACGGTCAACGTGGTCGACGTCGTCGACCCCGATGAAGACCTTCCGAATCTGCCCGTGGGGCGCGCGGTGTGGAAGCCCCGTCCGTCGTTCGCCGTGTCGGCCGAGGCCTGGCTGACCGCCGGCGCCGCGCACCACACCGTGATGTCGACCGCGGTCGGACTCGAGGCCTTCGAGGACCTCGCGCGCATCGTCGAGACCGAGCTGCTCGTCATCGACGAGGAGACCCGCATCCGCGACTTCCGCCACGAGGTCGCCTGGAACGCCGCGTACCACCGTCTCGCCCGCGGCCTGTAGGCGCTGCGCGAGGCGCTGCGCGAGGCGCTGCGCGAGGCGCTGCGCGAGGCGCGAGGCTCGTGCATCGAGTGGTCCCGGATCGTCCTCCGCCCCCCCGGCGGACGACGATCCGGGACCACTCGTTTCCGTGCCGGGGGCATACGGCGACGCCGGTCGTTGTTACCCCCGCATGAGCATTCCCCTCTCGATCCTCGACCTCGCCCCCGTCGCACCCGGTCAGACCGTGCGCGAGAGCTTCGCGGCCTCCGTGGCCCTGGCGCAGCAGGCCGAGGCGAGCGGGTACCGGCGGGTCTGGTACGCCGAGCACCACAACATGGCCTCCATCGCGTCGAGCGCGACGTCGGTGCTGATCGCCCACATCGCGAGCCAGACGTCGACCATCCGCCTCGGCTCGGGCGGTGTCATGCTGCCCAACCACTCGCCGCTCGCCATCGCCGAGCAGTTCGGCACCCTCGAGACCCTCCACCCGGGCCGCATCGACCTCGGTCTCGGCCGCGCCCCCGGCAGCGACCAGGCCACGTTCCGCGCCATGCGCCGCGACCCGGCGTCGTCCGAGCGCTTCCCGCAGGACGTCGTCGAACTGCAGGCCTTCCTCGCGGGGGAGTCCCGCGTCGCCGGCGTCCAGGCCGTCCCCGGTGCCGGCACGAACGTGCCGTTGTACATCCTCGGCTCGTCGCTGTTCGGCGCGAAGCTCGCCGCCGCCCTCGGCCTGCCCTACGCCTTCGCCTCGCACTTCGCTCCCGGCGACCTGGTCGACGCCGTCTCGGCCTACCGTCGCGAGTTCCAGCCGTCGGCCCAGCTGAGCGAGCCGTACGTGCTCGCCGCCGTCAACGCGGTCGTCGCGGACGACGCGGACGACGCCGACACCCAGTTCGCCGCCGTCAAGCGTCAGCGCCTGATGATGCTGCTCCGCCAGAGCGGGCAGATCGACCCCACGCGCGAGTTCGGCGACGACGAGCTCGACCACCTGCTGCGCACCCCCGTGGGTCAGCACGTCCAGACCATGACGACCTACACCGCCGTCGGCACGCCCGGCGACGCACGCGAGTACATGGAGCAGTTCGCGCGCACGGCCCAGGCCGACGAGCTGATCGTCGCGCACTCGGCCTCGTCGACGGAGGCGCGCCTCCGCTCGGTCGCGCTGCTCGCGGACGCGATGCGGCCGGCCCCCGCCGCCGTGTAGCCCGCGTCGGGGTTACGGCGCGGTGAAGAGGAAGACGAAGACGACGGCGACCGGCTGAAGCGCCGCACCGCCGAGCAGCATCGTCCGACGCAGCCACGGCCGCGACGAGATCGCCGGCGTCCCGAGCACGGGGCTGAGCGGCATGAGCAGGCGGAACAGGCTCTGCTGCGGCAGGAACACCGCGACGAGGTAGGCGAAGAACCCCGCGACGAAGGCGACGACCTCGTGGCCGAGTCGCAGGGTCGAGCGGCGGGTCATCCAGAACGTGAACGACGCGACGATGGCCAGGACGAGCACGATCCCGCCGATGCCGAGCCAGCGTCCGGCCAGCAGGAACCACGGTGTCAGCGGCACGAACGCGGGGCGTCCGACGTAGTCGACCCACCAGGCCATCTCGGTCTCGAGGTAGGCGTCCGACTGTCCTGTCACCACGTGGGCGACGACCGGCCACGCGAGCCCGGCCGCGGCCATCGCGAGCCCCGCCACGACGATCGTCGTCACCTCGCGCGTCGGCATCCGACCGCCGACGACGAACTCGCGCAGCCCGGCCCAGGCTCGTCGGGCCGACGTTCGGGCGGCGAGGGCGAGCGCAGGAGGCGCGGTGCCGATCCCGGCGATGCGTCGCGTCCCGGCGTCCCCGGTCGACGGCGACCCCGCGACGGTCGGCGCCGCGACGGTCGGCGCCGCGGCGGTCGGCGCCGCGGCCGCGGCCGCGACCGTCGACCGCCCCGCCGGCCGCTCGCGCTCGGTGTGCCAGCGCACGATCAGGTGGATGCCGAGCGCCAACGCCAGGGCGAGCGCACCGGGCCGGACGAACGAGGCGACGATGCCCGCTGCCGCCACGAGCGGGTACTGCCGCCGCTGCATGGCGAGCAGGCCGCCGAACATCAGCAGCAGGAAGAGGCTCTCGGCGTAGCCGACCGACATGACGAAGGCCATCGGTCCGAAGCAGAACAGCAGCACGGCCCAGAGGGCCCCCGTGTGTCCGACCTTCGTCACGAGCAGGCGGTGGAGCACGATCGCGGCGCCCGCACCGAACACGGTGGCGAGCAAGGGCGCGGCGACGATGAAGTCCATGCCCGTGGCCACCATCAGCAGGTGGCAGAGGTACGGGAAGACCGGCAGGAACGCCCACTCGTTCGGCAGCACCTCGCCGGTCGCGCCGGTCGGCAGGGTCGACGGATAGCCGTGCAGCGCGATCGTGCGGTACCGGTCGGCGTCCCACGACGAGGTGAAGTCGAGGAAGCTGCGGTCGCTGCCGGGCGTGATGAAGGTCGCCCCGGCCAGCTTGGCGATCTCGTAGACGGCGAACAGCACACTCGTCGAGAACAGCCGGGACGCCAGGTAGACGACCACCACGCTGCGCCAGCTGCCCGAGAAGCGACCGGCCAGGTCGACGGAGAACGCGGGTCGACGCTGCCTCGTCGCCGTCGGCGACGCGATCGTCTCGCGGCTCACCGCCCCGCCCCCTGTCCGGTCATCTGGTCGACGCTACCAAGACTCGGCCGGGACGGGGCAAGATCGACCCGTGCCCCTTCCGTCCTTCGCCGCCCTCGGGATCGACGACGTGGCGGTCACGGTCTACCGTCACGTCGTCGCCGGGGGCGGCCCGGCGGACGAGGACAGTGCGGCGGCCGGGCCGACCGCGGCGGCCGTGGCACGAGCCGTGCGCCTCGACGAGGCGACGGCCCTGGCCGCCCTGGAGCGCCTCCGTTCGCTCGGGCTCGTCCAACGGACGGCGGGCGGCGAGGGCTACGGTGCCGTCGATCCTCGCGTGGCCGTGCCGGCGGTGGTCGCCGCGCGCGCCGACGAGCTCGTCGAGGTGCGGGCGGCCGTGCCCGAGCTCGGCGAGCTGTTCGACGAAGGGCGGCGTCCGCACGACGCCGACCAGCTGACCAGGGTCGTCGTCGGTCACGCGGCCGTGGGCGACTGGTACTCCCGGCTCGAGCACCGCGCCACCACCGACTTCGTCGCCTTCGACCGTCCGCCCTACGTGGTCGCGTCCAACGAGTCCACCCAGCGGGTCGCCCTCGGGCGCGGGGTGCGCTGGCGGGCCGTCTACACGGTCGCGAGCATCTCGGTCGACGGCAGCTGGCAGGGCGTGCACCGCCTCGGAGCCGACGGGGAGGAGGCCCGCATCACGCACGACCTGCCGGTCAAGCTGGCCATCGCCGACCGTCGTGTCGCCCTCGTCTCGATCGGCCACGACCCCGAGAGGCCCGAGGCCCTGGTGACCGAGTCCGAGCCACTCGTCGCCGCGCTCTACGACCTGTTCGAGGCCCGCTGGCGTGGCGCGTCGCCCGTGCCCGGGACGCCCGGTGTGGGTCGCGCCGCGGTCGACTGGGCCTCGGTGGCCGCCCGGCTGGCGGCCGCGTCGGCGTCCGGAGCGACACGGACGCGCGGTGGCGCCGTTCCGTCCCGAGACGAGGAGGCGCGACCGGCGACGCGCCCTCCCACCCCCGCCGAACGCGACCTGCTGGCCCTCGTGGCCGCCGGGGCCACCGACGACGTGATCGCGGGTCAGTTGGGCATCTCGTCCCGCACCCTGCGGCGGCGCCTGCACGCGCTGTTCGACGAGCTCGGCGCGAGCAACCGCTTCCACGCCGGCGTCGAGGCCGCCCGCCGCGGCTGGGTCTGAGTCAGCCGACGCCCAGGCGGTTCACGGCTCGCCCATCGAGTCACCTCGATAGCGTCCCGGACGGTACCCCTCCGCCCCGTCCCGAGTCGCCGTGTCGAGGCTCTCCCTCGTCTCCGTGGGCACCCTCGCCGCCGTCTACGCGATGGCCGGGGCCCTCGTGGTCCTCACGCTGCGTCGACCGCGTCGGGCCGTCACCTGGTGGCGCTGGATCGCCGGAGCCGCCGCCCCGGGGGCCGGGCTCGGCGCGGTCGTCACCTGGTGGCTCGGAGACGTCGAGGACGTCCTCGACGTCTCGCCCACCTGGGTCGACCGGCTCTGGGTCGGTGCCCTGCTGGTGGTCGTCGGCACGGCCGTGGTCGCCCTGGTCCGCGGGGGCACCCGGCGACGCGTCCTGGCCGTGTCGACGGCCGTCGTGATGGTCCTCGCCACGGGGCTCGCGATCAACCGCGACGGCGGGCTCTTCCCGACCGTGGGCTCGCTGCTCGCTGCTCGGCATCTCGGACGTGCCGGCACTCGTCGTGTCGGCCGCGCAGACGGCCGCCGTGCGGGCCGGACGGACGGCGACCCCGGACACGCCCGACCTGGGGCGCACCTGGCGGGCACCGGCCGACCTGCCGTCGAAGGGGCGGCTCGGCAGCGTCAGCATCCCGGGCACGGCGTCCCGATTCGACGCGCGGGACGCGCTCGTCTACCTGCCGCCCGCCGCGCTCGCGGCCGACCCCCCACCCCTCCCCCTCGACGTCGTCCTGTCGGGACAGGGCCCCGGCGCAGCACCCGAGAACCTGGTCGACGCCGGGCGGATGGTCGAGACGCTCGCCGCCGTCGCCCGGGCGCACCACGGCTTCGGCGGCGACCGCGCCGCGTACGACGCCGCCCAGCCGCTCGCCGTGCTGGCCGCCCGCGCGCCCTACGTCGGCAGCGCGGGGTCCAGCGGTCACGACTGGTCGACGGCGTCCCGGGGGCTCGCCACGGGGACGGACTGGCTGACGGCTCGGCTCGGGCTCACGGGAACGTGGGGAGGCGCGGCGAGGCGACCGTCCGCCGAAGGGGGGACGTCCTCGGTGCCCCACCCGCGCCTCCTCGTGTGAACTCTCTGGCCGGAGCCGGTCAGTGGCCGCTTTCGGCCATGACCCCCACTAGAGGGTCAGGCGCATTCACAGGTAGTTCTTATGGATCGACCGCGGCCGGGGGCTGCGGCGCACCCCCGACAGCACGCTCCGCACGGCGTGCATCGAAAGGCGATCCGTGATCACACCAACCGGCCGACGCAGGCCGACCGCTCCGCCCCGCACCCGCCTCCGTGGAGGCCTCGCCACCCTGCTGGCCACCGGCGTCGTCGCCGCGGGCCTCGTCGCGGTGCCGGCCACCGTCTCCTTCGCCGCGGATGGTCCGGCCGTCGTGGGCGACAGCCAGTTCGCCGACGGCAAGTACATCGTCACGCTCCGCGAGCCCGCGGCCGCGACCTACGACGGCGGCACGCCGGGCCTCGCCCGCACCGCCGTGCCCGAGGGCAGCGACCTCGACGCGCAGAGCGCTCCCGTCCAGGACTACGCCGAGCACCTGCGGGGCGTCCAGCAGGACGTCGCCGCGGCGGCCGGCGCGACCGTCGAAGCGAGCTACGCCGTCACGACCAACGCCTTCGCCGCCGACCTCACCGCGGACCAGGCCGCGAAGCTCGCGAGCGACCCGGCGGTCGCCGCCGTCTCGAAGAACGAGCTCCTCAAGCTGCAGGCGACGCCCTCGACCGAGTTCCTCGGCCTCGGCGACGCCGACGGGAACGGTGGCGTCTGGGACGCCGTCGGCGGGCGTGAGAAAGCCGGCGACGGAGTCGTCGTCGGCATCATCGACTCGGGCATCGCCGCCGGCAACGCCTCGTTCGCCGGCGACCCGCTGGGGTCGGCGAGCGACACCGAGCCCCATCTCGACGGCGACCGGACCGTCTTCGCCAAGGGCGACGGCGGCACCTTCACCGGCGTGTGCCAGACCGGGGTGCAGTTCGACGCGGACGACTGCAACACGAAGCTGATCGGTGCCCGCTACTTCGTCGACGGCTTCGGCGTCGGCAACATCGGCACCGAGGACCAGGGCGAGTACCTCTCGCCCCGTGACGGCAACGGCCACGGTTCGCACACGGCGTCGACCGCAGCGGGCAACGCCGACGTCGAGGCCACCATCGGCGACCGCTCGTTCGGCACCGTCTCGGGCGTCGCGCCCGCCGCGAAGATCGCGGCCTACAAGGTCTGCTGGGACGGCCCCGACCGCGTCGCCACCGACGACGACGGCTGTGCCACGCTCGACTTGATCGCCGCCATCGAGGCCGCGGTCACCGACGGCGTCGACGTCATCAACTACTCCATCGGCGGGGGCGGCGCGACGAGCACCTTCTCGGCCACCGACCAGGCGTTCCTCGGCGCGGCCTCGGCCGGCGTCTTCGTGGCGGCCTCGGCCGGCAACGACGGCCCGACCCCGACGACCGCCGACAACGCCGCGCCCTGGGTCACCACGGTCGCCGCGTCGACGATCCCCAGCTACGGTGCGACCGTGCGGACCGCCGACGGCACCGACTACCTGGGTGGTTCGATCACCGTGCCGACCGGCACCGACGGCCTGACGGGCGACCTCGTCTCGTCGACCGCCGTCGCGGCCACCGGCGCGGACCCCACCGCCGTCGCCCTCTGCGCGCCGGACACGCTCGATCCCACGAAGGCCGCCGGCACGATCGTGCTGTGCGACCGCGGCGTCTACGACCGCACGGCCAAGTCGGCCGAGGTCGGGCGTGCCGGCGGCATCGGCATGGTGCTCGTCAACCCGACGAGCAGCTCGGTCGATCTCGACGAGCACGCCGTCCCCACCGTGCACCTCGACGCCGACGCCTACGACGCGATCCACGCGTACGCCGACACCGAGGGCGCTGCCGTGACCCTGCTCGACGGCAACCCGGGCACGCTGCCCGAGCCCGCCACCCCGCAGATCGCGGGCTTCTCGTCGCGTGGTCCGGTGACGGCCGACGGCGGCAACCTGCTCAAGCCCGACATCTCGGCCCCCGGCGTGGCGATCCTCGCCGACGGAGCCAACGCGCAGGGCGAGCCCGGCACGTACGAGTTCCTGTCGGGCACGTCGATGTCGTCGCCGCACATCGCCGGCCTTGCCGCGCTGTACCTCTCGACGAGCGTGCACCCCGACTGGACACCCGACGAGGTCAAGTCGGCCATGATGACGACCGCCTACGACCTCGTCGGAGAGGACGGAGCCCCGAGCCGGGACGTCTTCGCCCAGGGCGCCGGCCACGTCGACCCGACCGCGTTCCTCGAACCCGGACTGCTCTACGAGAACGGCCCGGCCGACTGGCAGGCCTACGTCGACTCGATCGACACGGTCGACGGCACCGACTCGTCGCTCAACCTGCCGTCGATCAGCGTCGGCTCACTCGCCGGCACCGCACAGGTCACGCGGACCGTCACCTCGACCGGCGCGGGCACCTACACGGTCGCCCCGATCGAGATGGACGGCGTCACGGCGTCGGTCGAACCCTCGACGCTGACCTTCGGCGCCGCGGGTGAGAAGCAGGACTACACGGTCACCTTCACCCGGACGACGGCCGCGCTGGACCAGTTCGCCACCGGCTACCTCACCTGGACCGACGGGACCCACGACGTGCGCAGCCCGCTCGCCGTGCGGCCCGTCCAGCTGCAGGCACCGGCCGAGGTGGCCGGCGAGGGCGCCACGGGCGAGGCGGCCTTCGACGTCACGGCCGGCGACGCCCTCGAGCTGCCGCTCGCCACCGAGGGGCTCGCCGCCGGACAGGTCACGACCGGTTCGGGCACGGCGGGCGCCGACGCGGCCGAGACGCCGGTCACGATCGCCGAGGGCACCACCCACGCCCGCTTCGCGCTCGACAGCGCCGACGACACGGCCGACCTCGACCTGCTGCTCTACACGGCCGGTGCCGACGGCGCGCCCGACCAGCTCGCCGCCTCCTCGGCGACGGGTTCGGCGGACGAGCAGATCGACCTCGACGCCCCGGCTGCAGGCGAGTACGTGCTGCTGGTCGACTTCTACAGCGGGGCCGGGCAGCTCGACTACACGCTGACCTCGTACCTGCTCGACCCGGCGGCGGCCGTCGGCGGCCTCACGGTCGATCCGGCCACCCTCACGGCCGGACTGGGCGAGACCACGACCTTGACGGCGTCCTGGAGCGGCCTGCCCTACGAAGGGACCTTCCTCGGTCGCGTCGTGTACGGCGACACCGGGCAGGTCACCTACCTGACGGTCGCCTCGGGTGCGGAGCCTGAGACGCCGACCGACCCGGGCCCGGGCCCCGGCCCCGGCCACCCCGGCGGATGGAACCTCGGCGACATCCTGCAGTGGATCTGGAACGCCTTGGGCGACCTCTTCCACAGCTGGTTCCCGTGGCGCGGGTAGTGGGCACGGCCTGAGGGCCTGAGCCACCCGGCGGCGGCCACCTTCTCCCGAAGGCGGCCGCCGCCTCCCCGTGTGCCCTGCCCCCTGCCCCTGCCCTGCCCCTGCCCTGCCCCGCCCTGCCCTGCCTGCCTGCCCCACCCTGCCCTGCCTGCCCCACCCTGCCCTGCCTGCCCCGCCCTGCCCTGCCTGCCCCACCCTGCCTGCCCCACCCGTGGGCAACTCCGGGTTGCTGCCGCGGGTCCGGCGTGCTCGTGCGGGGTGCCGCTCGCGGTGTGGCAGGGGTCAGGAGTTGCCGTGGCGGGCGTTCGTCGCGTGGGAAACTCCGGGTTGCTGCCGCGGGTTCGGCGTGCTCGTGCGGGGTGCCGCTCGCGGCGTGGCAGGGGTCAGGAGTTGCCGTGGCGGGCGTTCGTCGCGTGGGAAACTCCGGGTTGCTGCCGCGGGTCCGGCGTGCTCGTGCGGGGTGCCGCTCACGGTGTGGCAGGGGTCAGGAGTTGCCGTCGCGGGACGGGCGCCGCGCCGGGTCCGATGCCCCGGAGCAGGTGGCTCTGGGGGCCACCGACGCCGCCCGTTCCTCGTCCGGGTGATCTGTCCCCCGAACGGTGGACACTGTCAGGGTCCCGGTCCTACCTTGAGTGTCACCCGAGACGTGACGATCCCCGCTCACCCGAACCCGGCACCGTACCCGAACACGGCGCCGGGCGAGCAGGTCGAGGCGCGCGCCTGCCCTACCCGGAAAAGGCACCACATGCATTCGCTCACCCTCGCAGGGACTCCCCGTCGCGGGCGGAGGGCCCAGCGCCTGTCCGCCGCGCTGCTCGCCACCCTCGCCCTGGCCGGCACGGCCGCCCTCGCCGGTGCCGCCGCGCCGGCCCGGGCCGCCGAGATCGACAACGCCATCACGAACGTGACGGTCACCCCGACCACGCCGAAGCAGGGGACCCAGCTCACCACGACGATCGCCTGGCAGGTCCCGGACGACACCACGGCCGGTGACACCTTCACGCTGGCCCTCAGCGAGCACCTGAAGAACCTGCCGACGGAGTTCGCGCTCCGTGACCCCGCCACCGGCGCGATCGTGGCCGACGCCACCGTCGTCGGGACGCGACCCTCCGTGGTCACGTTCACGATGACCGACTACGCCGAGGCCCACCTCAACGTCAGCGGACAGGCGTTCGTCACGTCGGACTTCGAAGGGAGCACCACGCCCTCCGGCGTCCCCACGCCGTTCACGTCGACCACGAACGACGGGCGCGACTTCACGACCGTGGTCACCCCGACCGGGGTGCCCCGCGGCCAGGACCAGCCCACCAAGTACGGCACCTACGCCGCCGCCGACCAGGGACGCTCCACGGCGGCCCGCTTCCTCACCTGGCACGTGCTCACCCCGCTGGGCGCGTTCGAGTCGGCCACGACGACGGACGCCGTCCCCGCGGGACAGGCCTGGACCTACGACTGCGACACCCTGGTCACCGACTCGATCCGCCTCAAGGCCGACGGCACCTCCGCCGCCCCCGTCGCCGTCACCCCCACGTCCTCCACCTGTTCGCCCGCCGGCTTCAGCGTGACCTGGGGTGCCCAGGTCGCCAACGTGCAGGACCGCGTCAGCATCGCCGTGAGCCTCCCCGCGCCGACCGGAACCGCGACGCCCGCGCAGACGTTCACCAACCTGGCGACGGTGTCGACCGTCGTCGGCGGCGTCACCACGACCGGTTCGGTCAGCTCGTCCAAGACCCAGGCCTCGGCCGGGGGAGAGGGCAGCGGTGACGTCCCTGTCCCCGTCCCCGCCGTCACCATCACGAAGGACGACGCCGCGGGCAACGCGGCCGACACCGCCGACGCCGCCGTCATCCTCGCCGACGGGACCGCCTCGCTGGCCTACCGGGTGACCAACACGGGTGCCGACGCGCTCGCCGACGTCACGGTCTCGGACGCGGTCGTCGCCAACGGGACGGTCACGGGGCTGAGCTGTGACTTCAGCGCCCTGGGCGGACCCGCCACCGGCGTCACCTGGGCCGGCCCGCTCGCGGTCGGAGCGTCGTTCGACTGCACCGCCGCCCTGACGGGTGTCACGGCCGGTGACGTCGACCACCACGACGTCGGCACCGTGACGGCGCGCGGTATCGGGTCGGGGCAGGCCGTCACGGCTTCGAACGACTGGTTCGCCCGCACCCCCGCCGTCGCGATCGCGCCCACGACGCCGTCGTCCGCGCCCACGACGCCGTCGTCCGCGCCCACGACTCCGGCCGCCGCCGTTCCCGCGGCGCGCCCCGCCGCTCCGGCCGTGTCGACGCCCCGAGCCGCCGCCTCCGCCGGTCTCGCCTTTACCGGAGCCGAGTTGACAGGCCCGGTCACGCTGGCCGCGCTGCTCACCCTGCTCGGTGCCGCGCTCGTCGTCGGAAGCCGTCGCCGAGCGGCCCGCGCCGCCCTCACCGGGGACGCCGACCGCACGCACCGCGGCGAGTAGCCGTCCGACACGGGGGTGCCGGGTCCGGCGGACGTCTCATCCGCCGCACCAGGCACCCCCCGTTCGTCCAACCTGCGCATCCCTGAAACAGACGTGGACTAGGTTCGCTACTCGTGGAAGAACACAACGGACACACGATGCGCGTCGTCAGCTACAACCTGCGCGAGCACACGGCCAAGGGCGAGATCCGTGCGCTCGCCGAGGACAACGACGCCGACGTGCTCTGCCTGCAAGAGGCCGACACGAAGGACATCCCCGACGAGTTCGGTGACTTCGCCCTCGCCGCCTCGACCCACAACAACCGTCTCGGCCTGGCGGCCTACTACCGCCGGACACGATTCGAGCTGCTGGGCACGAACGTCTACGCGTTGAAGAAGTCGATGCACGACCGGGTGATGTCACCGGCGCACGAGCGCCTGCTGGCCATGCACCTGGCCGACCGCCAGAGCGGACGCGACGTGCTCATCGGTTCGTTCCACGCCGCGCCCCTCACGGCCACGAACGGCCTGCGCAAGAAGCAGGTCGAGTCGGCGCACCGCCTGATGCGCGCACTGGCGCCGGGCGTGCCCATGTTGATGGTGGGCGACTTCAACTACCCGTGGTTCCACGGGGGTCTCCGCAAGCACATCGAGCGGGACGGCTTCGTGCTCACCCGCAGCTCGACGCCGACCTACCTCGGCTACAAGTACGTCAAGGGCCACTTCGATTTCGCGACGAGTTACGACCTCAAGATCGAGGACGTCGTGACGCTCCCGGCCGGGGTCAGCGATCACCGGCCGATCCTGGTCCGCGCCCAGGGGCTCTGAGCCCGCGGTCGCTCGGCCCACGGTGCCCGACGGGCCCGGTCACCTCTCGGTGGCCGGGCCCGTCGTCGTGGTACCGGGCGAACGCAGGAGGCGCGGTGCGGCCGACAGCCACACCGCGCCTCCTGAAGGTCGTCGCGCCCTCGGGCGCTCGTCGGGGTCAGGCGGCGAGTGCGAGCTCGCGCGTCTCGACCGACGAGGCCTGCACGATGGTGCGGCTCGGCTCGTGACGCCAGCTGCGACCGGGGATGACCCAGCCCGCGGCACCGTCGACGACGACGGACGCGCCGACGCGGACGGCGGCGGTGACGTCGTCGCGCCAGGCGCGGACGGCGAACTCGGTGCCGCGGTCGTCGACGACGACGAACTCGACGAGGCGGGCGGTGGTCAGGGTGGGCGCGGTCGTGACCGTGCCGGTGATGCTGATGATGTCGTTCATGATGCTCGATTTCGATGTGTGCTCTGTGCTGCGACAGAATCCGTGGGACGACCCGCCGGGTGGGCGGTCGTGGTCCGCCTGACGGCGGTGGTCGGGCCTGCGATGACGGCGGCCGGAGAAGTAGGGCATCGATGATCGGTGGTCATCGTGCGCATCCGGCGAGGTCGTCTCGCGTGGCTTTTCGGGCGGTGCACCGGTGTGGACTCGGTCGTCACCGCACGGGGACTCTGTGAGAAGAGAGGCCCAAGCGACTCATGACTGTAACACGCCCGGGGTACGCGCACCAGTGCTTCCTTGGAAGACCCGACGGGGTCGGGTGGTTGGCTGTACACATGACCACGATCCCCACCATCACCCTGAACAACGGAATCCAGATCCCCCAGCTCGGGTTCGGCGTCTACCAGGTCGACCCGGCCGAGACGAAGGACGCCACCCTCACGGCGTTCGAGGTCGGGTACCGCCACATCGACACTGCCGAGATGTACGGCAACGAGGCGGGCGTCGGCGAGGCGATCGCCGAGAGCGGCATCGACCGCGGCGAGATCTTCGTCACCTCGAAGCTCAACAACGGCTTCCACAAGCGTGACGACGCGCTCAAGGCGTTCGACGGCACGCTCGACGCGCTCAAGCAGGACTACGTCGACCTGTTCCTCATCCACTGGCCCCTGCCCGGCATCGACGTCGACTACGTCGAGACCTGGAAGGCCCTGGAAGAGATCCACGCGAGCGGCCGCGCGAAGTCGATCGGTGTCTCGAACTTCCAGCAGCCGCACCTCGAGCGCATCCTCGACGAGGGTTCGGTCGTGCCGGTCGTCAACCAGATCGAGGTGCACCCGTACCTGACCCAGGACGCTCTGCGCGAGTTCGGCGTCTCGAAGGGCATCCACACCGAGGCCTGGTCGCCCATCGCCCAGGGCGGCGTGCTCAAGGACGAGACCATCACCGAGATCGCCGAGCGCGTGGGCAAGTCCACCGCCCAGGTGACGCTGCGCTGGCACATCCAGCGGGGCGACATCGTCTTCCCGAAGTCGGTCACGCGGTCGCGCGTCGAAGAGAACTTCGACCTGTTCGACTTCGAGCTGACCGACGCCGACGTGGCCGCGATCACCGCCCTGAACAAGGACGAGCGCACCGGCCCGAACCCGGACGAGTTCAACTACATCCCCAGCTGATCCTCCGATCGGCACGGCGCCGCACCGAGGTGTGACGCCGGGGCACCGAGGCCGGGCCCGCACGTCGTCACGACGCGTGGGCCCGGCCTCGGCACGTCGGGGCATCCGGTGGGCGCCTAGTACGATCGACGTTTCCCCAGACCACAGCCGACCAGACCCGGAGGGCGTGACACGGTGCGACGGTTCGTCGGCGTCCTACGCCTGCTCGCGGCCGCCGTCGGCGTCGTCGCGCTGGTCGCCGACTTCGTCTACGTGCTCGGGTTCAGCACCTTCAGCTCGATCAACTACTTCAGCTACTTCACTCAGCAGAGCAACATGGCCAACGTCGTGGTGCTCACGGTCGCGGGGGTGCTGGTGCTGAGCGGCCGTCCCGAGCCCGGATGGTTCGCGGGTGTCCATGCCCTGGTCAGCACATACGTCATCGTGTCGGGCATCGTGTTCGGCATCATCGTCGCCGAGTCGGCCGGCCACAACTACCGCATCGAGGTGCCCTGGTCGAGCCAGGTGCTGCACTTCGTGATCCCGACCTTCGTGCTCGTCGACTGGGTGCTCGGTCCCGACCGCCCCCGGGTTCGCTGGCGCGTGGTGTCGATCGTGCTGGTGTTCCCGCTCGTGTGGGGCGTGTTCACGATCGTCCGCGGCGCTGACGTCGGCTGGTACCCGTACTTCTTCCTCGACCCGGCGCAGGTGACCTGGCCGGGCGAGTTCCTGCTCTACAACGGCATCGCCCTGGGGACGATCGTCGGCGTGCTCGTCGCGCTCGTCGCCCTCAGTCACGTGCGGCCGCACGCGCGGGCCCGGCCGGGGGGCGGGCCGGCGTCACCGACGCGCGCTGCGCCTCCCGCGGTCGGGGGACCAGGAGGCGCGGGTCAGGACGTCGGGTCGGGCGTCGATCCGTCGGTGGGCTCAGGGGCCCCGTCGGCCACGAGGTCGAGGTAGGGCGCCAGGCTCCGCATCGCCGCGGCCACCGCCGCGTCGTCGTCGAGCGCGCCGAGCTCGGTCGCCGCGTCGCCGCCCGTCAGGGCGACCAGGACGGGGGCTCCCGTGGCCGGCATCAGGTTGACGAAGAGTCGGTAGGGCGCGTCCTCGTCGAGCACGGCCCAGACCGTGGCCCGGGTGGACCAGAAGGCCTCGTCGAAACGCAGCCAGAGCACCTCGCGGTCGCCGACGCCGAGGGCCTCGATCGCGTCGGCGTGGGTGGACGGCAGCTCGGGCGAGAACTCGGGGACCCCGGTCTTGAGCACCCCCAGAGGGATCGTCGACACGGCGCGGTCGACCGAGAGCGACTCGCCCGTGGCGAGCCGCAGCCCGACGCCCTGGTCGCCGTACTGCACCCGGACGACGTTGCTGTCACGCAAGACGTCGAGGCCCTCGAGCAGGCCCGCGACGAAGCCCGACAACCCACCCGTCACCAGCGTGTCACCGGTCGGCAGCAGGTCGCGTGCCGGATCGTCGCCGAGCGTCGCGACGGCCAGGTCGTCCGCCTCGGCGCCCCAACGGGCCGGGAGCAGGTCGTCGAGCACGAGGGCGAGACGGTCGGCGTCCGAGACCCCGTCGGAGCCGGGGAGGGTCGAGACCTGGTCGGCTCCGGACCCCGCGAGGGCGTCGGCGACACTCGTGCCGGTGTCGGCATCGCTCGTGGAGGCGCGACCGGCGGCCCAGGACGCGGCCTGATCGAGACGGTCGGCCGCGTCGCCGAGCGAGTCGGTCGTTGCGTCGGACGTCCGGACCTCGATGGTGTCGTCGAGCGGCCGCGTACGGACCCGGGTCAGGGCGAGGGCGGCCTGCAGGGCCACCGACTCGGGCCCGCCGAGCAGGCCGACCCCGAGTTCGACCGGGTAGGGCCAATCGTCGCCGTGCACGCTGTGCACCCGCCCGCCGACCCGGCCACGGGCCTCGACGACGACGACGTCGTAACCCCGGTCGGCCAGGGATCGCGCCGCGGTCGCCCCCGCCATGCCGGCGCCGATGACGGCGATGCGCTCGTCCGCCCCGGCGACCTCGGCGACCTGCGCCGCGACGTCGAAGCCCGACTGACGGGCCCCGTAGACGGTGCCGCCCATCGTCGAGGCGACGGCTTCGCCGGCGAAGAAGAGCCGGTCGTCGAGGGGGGTCCCGAGCAGCCGACGGTCGGCGTCGGACGTGCCGGGCGTGAGGTGGCTCGTCGCCCCGAGCGAGTAGGGGTCGTCGGTCCACGAGCTGCGGCGGAAGGCGGCGGGGACGACGGTGGCCCCCGGGGTCGGGGTCGGGGTCGGCGTCGGCGTCGGGGCCGGCGTGCCGGTGGCCGTCGAGGTCGGGCTGCCGGCGGGCGTGGGGGACCCCGTCGTGCACGCCGACAGCACGAGGATCGCGGCCCCCGAGACCGTACCCGTCAAGAACGCTCGCCGACTGATGCCCATGGTCCGCCCATTCTCGCAGCCGCGGCGCACGACCGCGCGCCGGACCGGGCCCGCGGCCGACGCCTCGAGGCGGAGGCGGTCCTGGGGCCCGGCACCGCGCCTCCTGGGGTGTCCTGGCGCCCGGCGCCGCGCCTCCTGGTCGCGGTCTCAGGCGTCGACGGTCTCAGGCGTCGACGGTCTCGAGGAAGGTTCGCAGCAGATCGGTGACCTGATCGACGGGCAGCAGCGACGAGGCGTGGTCCTGGCCGACGAGCGAGTAGAAGACCGCGGCGGGCATGCGGCGGGCGGCCTCCTGCGACTCGCGGTGGCGGTCGACGTCACGCGTGCCCGCCAGCAGCAGCGTGGGGACCTCGACCGAGTCGAGCTGCGGGATCGTGAGACCACCCCCGGTCTCGGCCGCGGTGAAGAAGGCGGCCAGGGCGGCCGGATCGTCCTGCATGAAGGCCAGGCGGGTCTCGGGATCGATCGGGCGGCCGATCGTCTCACCCCACCGGTCCACGAAGCGGGCCATGCCACCCGTCGTCAGGGCGTCGTGCCAGTCGGGCGTGAACGTGGCACCGATGTTGCCGTTCATCGGGGCCCAACTGCCGCCGATCGTGGTCAGCGTGCGGATCCGGCCGGGCTCGTGCGCCGCGATCGAGAGCCCGATGCGGGCCCCGAACGAGTAACCGACGTAGTGCGCCGGCTCGAGCCCCGTGTCGTCGAGCACGGCCGCGACGTCGCCTCGGTGCAGGCGCATGTCGTAGGCCGTCGAGTCGTGGGGCTTGCCGCTCTTGCCGTGGCCGCGCATGTCGAGGGCGATCACCGTGAAGTCGCGCTGCAGGTCACGTAGGTAGCCGAGGCCGCGCCAGGTGCCGCGCGACAGACCCGAGCCGTGCACGAGCAGCAGGGGCGGACCGTCGCCGTCGACCTCGTAGGCGATCTCGGTGCCGTCGACGGGGTTCGGGGTGGTCGCACGCATCCCCCCAGTCTGGCAGCGCGGTACAGCCCGTGCAGGTTGTGGTCGTAGTGCTCGTTGCGCTCGTTGCGCTCGTTGCGCTCGTTCATCCCATGCGGCTCGTGCGGCCCGTGCTGTTCGTTCTGCTCGTGCGGCTCGTGCGGCTCGTGCTGCCAGGGCGACGGCGTTCCCGGGGCGTGCCGACGGCCGACGTCGGCAACTCCTGCATCGTGCCGCCGGCACCGTCTTCGAGCGGCGCCACGGGCGGCGGCCGCATCCGCGCTCAGGATTTGCCGTCCGGGTCGGCGCCACGTCGGTACGTCCTCCCCGTGTTCGGCGGCCGCTGAGGGGCGGCAGGCGTCCGGCTGGCCGGAAACGGTCAGGGCGAGGTGGGCATGGTCGGCCTCTGCGAGACCGGAGCAGGGTGGGGGCATGGTCGATGCTTGGACGGCGGCACAGATCCGCGAGGCGGAACGGCCGCACCTCGAGGCGGGCGAGCCCCTGATGCAGCGGGCCGCCGACGGACTCGCGGAGGTCGTCCGCGACCTGCTCCGCGCCTCCTCGGTGTCTCGGTACGGCCGTGCGGCCCGAGTGCTGCTGCTCGCGGGCAGTGGGAACAACGGGGGCGACACGCTCTTCGCGGGGGAGCCGCTCGCCCGTGAGCTCCTGCCCCGAGGAGGCGCGGTGACCGTGGTGCCCGTGGGGACCCGCGTGCACGAGGCGGCACTGGCCGCCGCACTGGACGCCGGGGCCGCTCTCGATGACGTGGGACCGTGGTGCGATCCCGAGGCCGTGGCCGCGCGGCTGCCGGGGTACGACGTCGTTCTGGACGGACTGGTGGGAACGGGATCGAGTGGGGTCGGGCTCCGAGGAGACGCGCTCCGCGTGGTGCGGGCCATGCTGCCGGTGATCACGGGCGCGGACTCGGCGTCGACGGGCGGCCTGCGGAGGTCGGCGCCGCTCGTGATCGCCGTCGACGTTCCGAGCGGCATCGGAGTGGACGACGGGGCCCTGCCCGAACCGCCCCTCGTGTTGCCGGCGGACGTCACCGTCACGTTCGGCGGGCACAAGGTCGGGCTGCTGGCAGGACCCGGTTCGGGGCTGGCCGGTCGCGTCGTGCTCGTCGACATCGGCCTCGGCTCCGAGCTCGCGCGCGTGACCCCCGCATTCTCGACCCGCTGATCGCGCGCGGCTTGCCGGGCCCCACGCCCGCCTTCCGGCCGCGCCTCCGCCTCGTCCCCGCGATCACCCTCCCCGGTGCGGGTGGCAACTCCTGTCCGCTGTCGTCGAGGGTACGACCGGACGGGGTCCGGCCACGTCGTGAGCGCCGGGGGCAGGAGTTCTCGACGCCCGGACCGCGTCGGCGGCCGGACGTGTCACCGGGTCGGTGTCGTCTCGTCCCCAAGGATCGTCATCCGTCGCCCCGTCCCCTGCACGAGGAACGATCGTGGGGCGGCCACCGCGGCTCGGACACGCTCGGTGGCATGACCACCATCGCCGAACTCGTCTCGTCCGCCGGAGGGCTGCTCCACAAACGCGACCTGGTCTCGCACGGAGCCACCGACCGTCACCTCACCGTCGCCGTCCGGTCGCGGAGCGTCAGCAGGCCGCGCCGGGGGTGGTACTCCACGTGGCCGTCCCACGACCCTCGCTACGTCGCGGTGGCCGTGGGGGGCCGGCTCACGGGTGCTTCCGCCCTCCATCTGCTCGGGGCGTGGTCGTGGCGTCGAGCCCCCGTCACGGTGTCGGTGCCCGTCACGGCTTCGCGCCTCCGGAGGCGACGTGGCGTGCGAGTTGTGTGGGACCCGGTCGAGCTGAGCAGTCGGGGTTCGACGTGGGCGGTGGACCCTCGAGACGCTCTGGCCCGTGCTGTCGTCGAGACGCGCTCGCTCGAGGACGCGGTCATCCTCGTCGACTGGGCGAGAGAAGCCGGCATCGTGCGGGACGACGAGGACGCCATCGAGGTGCTGTCCCGCAGGAGCGCCGACGCCGCCGGCCTCGTGGCCTGGAGCGACGGCGGCGCGGAGAGCATCCTCGAGAGCGCCGCCGGCACGAGACTCCGTCGAGCCGGGCACCACGTGGTGCGCCAGGTCCCCATCGAGGGGACCGGCAAGATCATCGACATGGTTGTCGACGGGATCGTCGGCTTCGAGACCGACGGCCGACTCCATCACGAGAGACGCTTCAACGAGGACCGGCTCAAGGACGCGGACATCGCCCGGAACGGCCGGGTTCCGTTCCGGGCGAGCACGACGATGGTGCGGGACAGGTGGGTGTCGACGGCCGCGGCGATCGACGCCCTCATCCGTACGGCGGGCGGCCCCCGTCCGGTCGACGGTGTCGGCAACTCCTCCCTTCCACGACTGCTCGGGTCCAGAGGCCGCAGGAGGTGGCGGCTCGCGGTTCCCCGAGGGCGCGACGGTCGAGCAGCGCTGTCATGGGCGACATGAGGCGCAGGCCGGAAGCCCCTCCGCCCGAGCCAGTGCGGAAGCCCCTGCGCCCGAGCCAGTGCGGAAGCCCCTGCGCCCGAGCCAGTGCGGAAGCCTCTGCGCCCGAGCCAGTGCGGGGGCCGCGACCGGATCAGCGCCGGGGGGAGTCCTTCGAAGAAGGAACGACGGAGAGTGGAGTCGTGATCGTCTCGAGCGACTTGCGAGCCGCGTCCACACCGAAGATCAGGGCGATGACGCCGCCGACCAGCATGACGCCCGCGCCGAGGAAGTACCCACCGGTCAGGGGCCCGCGGTCGCTGCCGTCGCCGATCAGGGCGCCGTAGAGGCTGGGTGCGACGGCCCCGACGATCTGGCCGAGCGCGAAGAAGTAGCCGATCACCTGGCTCCGTAGCTCGAGCGGGAAGATCTCGCTCACCGTCAGGTAGGCCGATGAGGCCCCCGCCGAGGCGAAGAAGAACGACACGCTCCAGAACGCGGTCTGCGTCGCGGCGTTCAAGACGTCCGCCTGGAAGAGGATCGCCGACACTGCCAGGACGGCCGCCGAGACGGCGTAGGTCAGGAAGATCATCTGCCGTCTGCCCCAGCTGTCGAACAACGGGCCCAACACGAGCGGTCCGAGCAGGTTGCCCACGGCGAAGATCAAGAAGAAGTACTGCGTGCTGCTGGGGCTCGTGCCGTAGAAGTTCTGGAGCACGAGCGCGTAGGTGAAGAAGATCGCGTTGTAGAGGAACGACTGCGTGATCATCATCGCGGCACCGACGAAGGTGCGCTTCGGATAGTCGCGTACCAGGGTGCGGATGATGGTCGTGAACGCGATCCGCCCCGCGGCGACCACCTCGATGGCCTGGTCGTCGGATACCGGCGTGAGGTGGTCGGTGCCCTTGTCGCGTTCGACCCGGGCTTCGATGTCGTCGACGGTCGACTCGGCCTCCTGCTCGCGGCCGTGCGTCATCAGCCACCGTGGGCTCTCGGGGATGTGCCGCCGCAGGTAGATGATCGCGAGTCCGAGCACGGGGCCGATGAAGAACCCGATGCGCCAGCCGACGTTCTCGGCGAACAGGTCGGGGTTCAACAGGAAGATGTTGGCTGTGGCCCCGAGAGCCGCTCCACCCCAGTACGTGCCGTTGATCGCGATGTCCACACGACCTCGGTACTTCGACGGTATGAGCTCGTCGATCGCCGAGTTGATGGCGGCGTACTCGCCGCCGATGCCGGCGCCGGCGAAGAACCGGAACACGGCCAGGAAGGCGAAGTTTGGCGACAGGCCGGCGATGGCGCTCGCCACGAGGTAGATCGCCAGAGTCAGGATGAAGAGCTTCTTCCGGCCGAGGCTGTCGGCCATGCGCCCGAAGATCAAGGCGCCGAAGACCTGGCCGACGAGGTAGATCGTGCCCAACAGGCCCACCTCGGCCGCGGTGAGCCCGAGGTCGGCCTGGAACCCGGCCGAAGCGACGATCTGGATCTCGAGCCCGTCGAGCACCCAGGAGAACCCGAGGCCCACGACGATCGACCAGTGGAACCTCGTCCACGGCAGGCGGTCCATCCGGGCCGGGACGAGACTGCGCGTGCCACCGCCCGAGGCGCCGGTCGGCGAGGTGGTGGGTGAACTTGTCATGGGTCGGCCTCCCGGTGATGCGTGACGACGAGTGCGCAGGCTGCAACTCTGCAGAAGCTGCACGTGCACGGACGCTACTCGCGCCCGGCGTCCCTGTCCGCGCCGACAGGGGGGTCGTCACAGCAGCACATGCGCGAGGGCTCGTGTCGAGAACTCAGGGCTTCCGAGGAGGCGCGGGCCGAGAGAACCGGGGCCCGGACGAGGGGCGAAGCAGCGATCAGGAGTTGGCCGCGTTCGTCGGTCGGCCAGGGGATCGGGCGGGAGGGGCGGGAGGGCTGGAGGTTGCCAGGGGCCACGAGGTCAGAGGTCGCCGTTGCGAGAACCGTCGCTGTTGTGGTCGCGGCGAGGCGCGAGGCGCGACCCGCGACCCGCGACCCGCGAGGGGCGAGGCGCGAGGCGCGAGTTACTAGTGCGCGACGACCGGCTCGGCTCCCTCGACGACCGGCGGGCGTCGCACGAAGAACGACCCCACGACGGCGAACACCGAGATGATCGCACCGACGAGGAACGCGGCACGGACGCCGGCTCCGGTCGCGGCGGCGCCGGCGCCGGACTGGCTGGCGGCGGCGGTCGCGGCCAGGGTCATCACCGTGACGAACACGGCCGTGCCGGCGGCTCCGGCCAGCTGCTGGACCGTGCCGACGATGGCGCTGCCGTGCGAGTAGAGGTTCGACGGCAGCGAACCGAGGCCCGAGGTGAACAGCGGGGTGAACATGAAGGCGAGCCCGATGCTGAGGGCGACGTGCGCGCCGAGCACCATGGGGATCGGCGTGGACTCGGACACCGTCGACATGAACCAGAGCACGGCGCTGACGAGCGTGGTGCCCGGCACGAGCAGCACGGTCGGGCCGTACCTGTCGAACAGGCGGCCCACGACGGGCGACAGCAGCCCCTGGACGAGACCGCCGGGCAGCAGCAGCAGCCCGGTGGCGAGCGGGTCGAGGCCGTGGACGTTCTGCAGGTAGATCGGCAGCACGATCAGGGTGCCGAAGAGAGCGATCATGCCGACGCCGAGCACCGAGGCCGAGATCGTGAAGGTGCGCGACGAGAACGTCCGCAGGTCGAGCAGGGCCCGGTCGCGGCGTTGCAACGAGCGCTGACGCAGGACGAACGCGGCGAGTGCGACGACACCGACGGCGAGCGGCACCCAGGCGGGCACGGCGGCCTCGGCCCCTTCGCCGATGGAGCTGAGCCCGAAGACGATCCCACCGAAGGCGAACGCCGAGAGGATGACCGAGGTGACGTCGAGAGGCACCTTCTTCGGGGTTGTGACGTTCTTGACCCGGGCGGCGCCGAGGGCGAGCGCGGCGAGCGCGATCGGCAGCACGAGGATGAACATGAAGCGCCACTCGAGCACGCTCAGGATGACGCCCGAGATGGTCGGCCCGATGGCCGGGGCGACCGAGATGACGATCGAGATGTTGCCCATGGTGCGGCCGCGAGTGGCCGGCGGCACGAGGGTGAGCACGGTGGTCATCAGCAGCGGCATCATGATGGCCGTGCCCGAGGCCTGCACGACGCGGCCGAGCAGCAGCACGCCGAAGCCGGGAGCGATCGCCGAGATGGCCGTTCCCAGGCTGAACAGGCTCATCGCGGTGATGAACACCGGGCGGGTGTTGAAGCGCTGCAGCAGGAACCCCGTGATCGGGATGACCACGGCCATGGTGAGCATGAAGCCCGTGGTCAGCCACTGGCCGGCCGTGACCGTGATGTCGAGGTCGCGCGTGAGGCTGGGTAGCGCGACGCCCATGATCGTCTCGTTGAGGATCACCACGAAGGCCGAGACGAGCAGTAGCCCGATGACGAGCTTGTTGCGGGCGGCGGTGTCGGCCTGGTCGACGTCGGCTCCCGTCGTCGCGGTGTCGCGGACGGTCGTCGGGGGAGAGGGGTCGATGCTCAAGTGGGGCTCCTCGGAGATGACGGCGGGTATGCCTGTGCGGCTGAACGTACGAGACGGTCCGGTTCTTCCCGATCCGTCACGAACGCGTCGCCGTCACCTGCGAGGAGGCGCGGTGCGGGTCGGTCAGACGTCGCGTCGCTTGACGAGCGCGAGCGCCAGTCCGAAGAGCACCACGACCCAGCCGATGAGCACCAGCAGGGCGCTCCACGGTTCGAGGACGAGGGCCCCGTCGGGGCTCGGCAGCGCCACGGCCGACTGGCCGGAGACGACGTAGTCGTAGAGCCGGGCGGCAGCGTTCGGCGGGATGATCTCGGCCAGCGTGTAGACCCAGGCGGCGTCGACGAACGCCGTGAAGATCTGGACGATGATCGGCAGCACGAAGACCAGGCCCACCGCGGCCGCGATGGCCCCGGCGCCGTTGCGGATGATGGCGCCCAGTGAGAAGGCGATCATGCCGGTGAACGCGATCGACGCCGCGGCGCCGAGCACGCTCTGCCAGAGGGCCCCGTCGCCGAAGTCGACCGTGATGTCGTTCGACGGCAGGATCGCGCTGTTGATCAGCAGGGTGACGACGAGGGCGACGAGCGAGACCACGAAGAGCGTCAGCGTGATGACCACGAGCTTGGCGACGACGGCGGGCAGGCGTCTGGGCACCGTGGCGAAGGTCGACCGGATCATGCCGGTGCCGAACTCGCCGGTGATCACCAGGACGCCGAGGATCGACGCGACGAGCTGACCGAAGACCACGCCGACCGAGACGGACTGCGCGACGATCTGCTGCTGTTGTTCGGCGCTGGCCTGACCGGCCTCGAACAGGCCCGCGCTGACCGCGAACAGCGCGCCGAAGCCGACGATGATGACGACCATGATCGACAGGCACCACCAGGTCGAACGCAGGGTGCGCAGCTTGATGACCTCGCTGCGGAGCACGCCGCCGAAGGTGAGCTTCGAGGTCGGACGTGCGGGGCGGTCGCGGTGACGGGTGGGGGTCGTGGCGGTCATCGGGTCGCTCCCTGGGGGGTCTGCGCGTCGTCGGCGACGTGGCTGCCTCGCGCCGCGCCTCCTGCGTGGTATTCGACGGAGTCTTGCGTGAGGGTCATGTACGCGTCCTCGAGCGAACGGACGAGCGGGGTGAGTTCGTGCAGCACGACGCCGGACGAGGCGGCCAGGTCGCCGACGCGCTCGGCGGTGACGCCCCGCAGCTCGACGACGCCGGGCTCGACGGCCGTGACGGCGACGTCGGGCCCCTGCAGCAGCGAGACCAGGTGGTCGGCGTGCGGACTGCGGACGCGGACCGCGTCACCCGAGGCCTGCGAGATGACGTCCGAGATGGGGGAGTCGGCGAGCACCTTGCCTCGCCCGAGGACGATGAGATGGTCGGCGGTCTGCGCCATCTCGCTCATCAGGTGCGACGAGAGGAACACGGTGCGGCCCTCGCTCGCGAGGAAGCGGGCCAGGGTGCGCACCCAGACGACGCCCTCGGGGTCGAGGCCGTTGACCGGCTCGTCGAGGATGACGGTGGCGGGATCGCCGAGCAGCGCGGCGGCGATGCCGAGACGCTGCCCCATGCCGAGCGAGAAGCCGCCGACGCGCTTCTTCGCGACCGACTCGAGGCCGGTCAGGGCGATCACCTCGTCGACGCGCTTCTTGCCGATGCCGTGGGTGGCGCCCATGGCGAGCAGGTGGTCGTGGGCGCTGCGACCGGTGTGCACGGCCTTGGCGTCGAGCAGGACACCGACCTCGTGCAGGGGCGCCGCGTGGTCGGCGAAGCGCTTGCCGTTGACCGTGACGCTGCCGCTGGTGGGGCGGTCGAGCCCGACGATCATGCGCATGGTGGTCGACTTGCCGGCGCCGTTCGGGCCGAGGAACCCGGTGACGAGACCGGGTCGGACCGTGAACGTCGCGTCGTCGAGGGCGCGCTTGTCTCCGTAGATCTTGGTGAGGTTCCGGGCTTCGATCATCGCGTGCGTCCTGTCGTCGGCATGCTGAGGGGTGTCCGCATCGACCCAGGCTAGGGGCGGGGGGTGTCCAGGGCATCCCCCGCTCGGCCGAGACCTGCGGACGGCGCATGGTCCCCCCGGTGGACACCCGGGGGCGGGGCCGACCGGTTAGGGTCGTCCCTCGTGATCGCCGACACCCTGTTCGCCGCCCTGCCCGCCTCGACCGGCGGGGGGTTCGTCCTGTTCAACCCGGACGAGTTGCTGCCCGCCCTCGGCCCCTGGGCCCTCGCGGGCATCTCGTTGATGGTCTTCATCGAGTCGGGTGTGCTGTTCCCCTTCCTGCCCGGCGACTCGCTGCTCTTCACCGCCGGCGTGCTGCACGAGGCGTTGGGGCTGCAGGTCTGGGTGATCGCGCTCTGCGCGTTCGTCGCCGCGGTGCTGGGCGACCAGGTGGGCTACTTCCTCGGCAACCGCTTCGGCCGCCGACTGTTCAAGGACGACGCGCGCATCCTCAAGACGGCCTACCTCGAGCGGGCCGAGGCCTTCTTCGCGAAGTACGGCGGTACGAGCCTGATCCTCGGTCGCTTCGTCCCGATCGTCCGCACCTACGTCCCGTTGGCGGCCGGGACCGCGGGCTACCGGTACCCCAAGTTCCTGCTCTTCAACGTGACGGGCGCCTTCCTCTGGGCCGTGGGCATGACCGTGCTCGGCTCGCTGCTCGGAGGCATCCCGTTCATCCGAGACCACATCGACGTGCTCGCGGTCGTGCTCGTCGTGCTGTCGGTCGTCCCGATCGCCCTGCACGCCCTGCTCGCCTGGCGCCGGTCGCGCCGCGAGGCCGCCCTCACCGAGTTCCGGACCGCCGACGTCGGCGACGACGCGGGCACCGGGCCCGACGCGGTCGGCCGCCCCGAGTGACCGCTTCGCCGCTCGGCTCGGTCGACGACCTCGTCGCGCGCGCCCTCGCGGTCCACGCCCGGACCCAGGAGGCGCGGCTCGGCTCCTCGCAGGGCGTCGCGACGGCCGCCGGGTCGCCACCCGTACCCGCCCGCACCCTGATCGGCGTCGCCGGTGAGCCCGGCGGCGGCAAGAGCACGGCTGCCGCAGCCGTCGTCGATGGGCTCACCCGGGTCGGGGTGAGGTCCGTCGTCGTGCCGATGGACGGGTTCCACCTGGCCGGATCCTCTCTCGGGCGGCTCGGACGCCTCGACCGCAAGGGAGCGATCGACACCTTCGACGCCGACGGCTACCTGGCGCTGCTCGACCGGCTGCGGTCGCGCTCGACGACGGTCTGGGCACCCGAGTACGTCCGCGGCGTCGAGGAGTCGATCGGCGGTGCGATCGAGGTCGACCCGTCGGTCGAGGTCGTGGTCAGCGAGGGGAACTACCTGCTGGCCGAGCTCGCGCCGTGGCCCGAGGTGCGCTCGGCGTTCGACGAGGTGTGGTTCGTCGACACCCCCGCCGAGCTGCGCCGTCGCTGGCTCGTCGCCCGGCACGTCCGGTTCGGCATGACGTCCGAGGCCGCCGCGGCCTGGGCCGCCGGCCCCGACGAGGCGAACGCCCGACTCGTCCGGGCCACCGGCGCCCGGGCCGACGTCGTCGTCGACGCCGGCCGTCTCTGGCCCGACGCTTGACCGCTTGATCGCCCGCCCGCGCCTCCTCGGTTCGGTGCGGGGTGCGCGAGGCGCGGCTCGAGATCTGCACACCGAGCTCAGGAGGCGCGGGTCGGGATCTGCAGAGGGGGTGCGGGAGGCGCGGGTCACGTTCGTCGGCCGACCGACCGACCGACCGACCGACCGGCCGTGTCGGGGGTCCGCCGTAGGGTGGACGATCATGCGCCTGTTGTTGATCCGTCACGGTCAGACCCCCGACAACGTCGAGGGCAAGCTCGGCACCGTCGCCCCCGGCGTCGGGCTCACCGACCTCGGTCGACGGCAGGCCGAGGCCTTGCCCGCGGCGCTCGCCGACGAGACGATCGGTGCGCTCGCGGTCAGCACGCTCGTGCGCACACAGCTCACGGCGGCACCTTTGGCCGCGGCCCGGGTGCTGAGCCCCACGGTGCTGGACGGGCTGCGCGAGGTGAAGGCCGGCGACCTCGAGGACCGCAGCGACACCGAGGCGGTCTCGGCCTACGTCGGTCGTGTCTTCGCCTGGGCCTCGGGCGATCTCGACGCCCGGGTGCCCGGCTCCGAGGACGGGCACGAGTTCTTCGCGCGGTACGACGCCGCCTTGGCCGAACTGGTCGCGGGGGGCGAGCGCGACGGCCACCGGACGGTCGCGGCGGTCAGTCACGGTGCGGCCATCCGCGCCTGGGTCGGATCGCGAGCGGTGAACGCCGACGACGAGTTCATCCGTCATCACCTGCTCGAGAACACGGGCGTGGTCACCCTCGAGGGCACCCTCGACCGCGGCTGGCGCCTGCAGACGTGGCAGGGCCTGCCCGTCGGCGGAGCCGAGCTGCTCGACCTCGACGCGCCCGACCCCACCGGCGAGTCCTACTGACCTTCGACCCGTGGTCGCAGGGCGCCCCGGGGCGCACGACGCCCTGGCTCCGCACGACGCCCTGGCTCCGCACGATTCCCCTGCTAGGCGAGCAGACGCTCCAGGGCCGGCCCGCCGAACTTGCCGTCGGGGTCGACGTCGCGCACGAGGGCCGCGAAGTCGGCCAGTCGCGGATACGCCGCCACGATCGCCGAGTGCGGCAGGGCCGACAACTTGCCCCAGTGCGGGCGTGGGGCGAACGGGGCCAGCGCCTCCTCGACGCGGGGGATCAGGGCGGCCACCTCCGCGGGGTGCTTCTTCCAGGTGAAGGCGATTCCGAGGCTGTCCTGTGGCGTCGGACTCAACCAGAGGGTGTCGCCGGCGACGGTGCGGGTCTCGCAGGTGTGGAGGTGGGGACGCAGGTCGTCTCCGAGGCGTTGCACGGCTCGGAGGGCGGCAGGGCCGTCGTCGAGGGCCACGAAGTGCTCGCTCTGCAGCTCCGAGCCCACCGACGGGGTGGCGTCGATGCGGAAGTGCGGCAGGCGGTCCGCCCAGGACCCGACGCTGCCGTCCATCGGCGTGGACTTCGTCCCGGTGACCTCGGCGTGTTCGTCGACGGGAGCGGGGCGCGCGCCCCAGAGGTCCCGGGGCATCGACACGTCGGCGAGGCCGTCGGGCACGCGTGACTTGACGAGCACCTCGCGGATTCGCTGGTCGAACTCGTGGAAGAAGCTGACGCTGTAGCCGGCGCCCATGACGTCGACCAGATGGTCGTCGACGCTCGACCAGGGCAGGTCGACGTAGGTGTCCTGCCGCATGCGGAACCCGGGCTGCACGTCGAGGGTCACCCGGACGACGACGCCGAGGGCGCCCAGGGCGACGACGCTGCCGTCGAACTCGGGCTGTCCACGACGCACGGTCCGCAGCGACCCGTCGGTGCCGACGATCTCGAGGGCCGAGACGGCGCTCGACATGCTGCCGAGGCCGAGACCCGAGCCGTGGGTGCCCGTGGCGATCGCCCCACCCACCGAGATGTGCGGCAGCGAGCCCATGTTGAGCAGGGCGAGCCCGTGTCGGTCGAGGTGCTGGGCGACGACGGCGTAGTTCGTGCCGGCACCGACGGTGACGCTGCGGCCGTCGTCGGCGATGACGGGGTCGGCGGGCAACGCCGTGGTCGACACGAGCAGGCCGCGGCCGTCGGCCACGTCGCTGAACGAGTGGCGCGTGCCCAGTGCCCGGATGCTCGGAGCGCCGGCGATGAGCTCGCTCAGCTCGTCGACGGTGCTCGGTCGCACGACCCGCGTCGCGCCGTAGCTGAAGCTGTCGGCCCAGTTCCGCTCGTCGCGTCGGGGTGGCCGGATGGTCTCGTGCGTCGTCGTCACCGGTCGAGTCTCGCACGCGCTCGCGGCGTCGGCCGGTTCAGGCGGCGATGCCCTCTTCGTCCTCGCGGACGGCGACCCGCTCGTTCGCGAGTCGGGTGGCGCGGACGCTCCAGAGGTGCGTCAGGCCCGCGAGGGCGAGCCCGGCGGCGAGCCAGAGCGAGAGCGTCAGGGCGGCCCGACCCCAGCCCTGGCCGGGGAAGTAGACGATCGACTGGGTCGCGTGCAGCCACGCCGATCCGTTCCAGAAGGCGCCGAGCGCGCCGAAGAACGGCGGCACGAGCTGCGACGAGAAGACACCGCCCGAGCTGGTGAAGTTCAGCATGACGAAGAGCATGGTCAGGGCGGGCGTCGTCCAGTGGCGCAGCAGGGGATGCAGGCCGATGCCGATGACCACGATGGCGGTCACGTACAACCAGCTGACGAGCGCCACCCCCCAGAGGCCGGTCGTGACGATGCCGTAGACGGGGCCGACGACGACCGTGCCGATCGCCGCGATCACGGCCGCCGTGACGACACCGGCGAGGAGGCGCCGGCCGAGACCCAGCCGAGCGCTCGCCGCCGAGATGGCGGCGGCGCTCGCGTACGCACCGACGCTGAGGGCGACGAGCAGGAAGAACAGCCCCTGACCCGTCGGGTCACCCTGTCCGCTCGGGACCACGTCGTCGACCTTCAGGGGCAGGCCGAGCCGATAGGCGACGGGGCCGAAGACCTTCTGCAGCACGCTCGCGGTCGTGTCCGACGCGGCGGACGAGACGTAGAGGGTCGCGTCGGCCGTGCCCACCTCGAACGCTCCGGCGATCTCGCGATCGGTGATGAGGGCCCGGGCCGCGTCGGCGTCGGCCACGGTGCGCACGTCGAGGGCGTCGGGATCGGCGTCGTTGAGCTGCTGGGCGAAGACCTCGCTCTGGGCCGTGCCGCCGACCACCGCGACCGGCACGTGGTGCGGGGCCGGGTGGCCGAAGGCGCCGAGGTAGGCGAGGGCCATGCCGGTGGCGAGGAAGAGGGGAATGAGCACGTGCAGCGCGAGGGAGCGCCAGGCGGCGGCGTCGGGGCGGGGCCGACGCGCGGCCGCCGGCCGGGCGTGCTGGTGACCGCGGGGGAGGCGCGGGTCGGGCCGGTCGTCCCCGCCACGGAGCGCGTCGTCGCGGAACGGGCGCCGATCGGGGTGCGCGCCGTCGTCGGGTCGGTGCAGGGTCAGGTCGGTGGTCGTCACGGGGCTCCTCGTGGTCGGGGGCGCCGTTGCCCGTCAGGTCGTACAGTTGCATTATGCAACACAAAAGGCGTCCTCGGTGTTCCCGTCTGCCCGCCGTTAGGCTGACCCCGTGACGGACCAGCGGGGGCAGCGAGGTATCGACACGGTCTACTCGGAACTCGAGACCGTGTCGCGGCGGGCCGTGGCCCGCGCCCGGCACAAGAGCGCTCCGTTGTCGTTCGTCGAACACTCGCTCGTCACCTTCATCGCCGCGAACCCCGGTTGCCGCGCCACCGACATCGCGACGGACTTCGGCCTCAACCGCTCGACCGTCTCGCGCCAACTCGGCGGGCTCGTCGAGCTGGGCCTGGTCGAGTCCGGCGAGGGGGGCGTGGCAGAAGGGCGACGTGGCCAGGCCCTCACGCTGACCGCCCGAGGCCACGACCTGCTCGGCCGCTCGGTCGACGCCAACCGCTCCGCCCTGGCCGATCGGCTCGAGGGGTGGACGGCCGACGAGGTCGACGCCCTCGCCGCAGCGCTCCACCGCCTCAACTCGGCCTTCGTCGACTGATCCCGACGACCGGCCCGGGCGGCGATCTGCCACCGTCACGCGACGCCTGTCGTCGTGGGCGACGCGGAGGGCCCGGTCGCGCCTCCTCGTCATTCGGGGTACAGATCGTGTGACGGATGTGACTGGAGTCACGTCGTGCGTCCTGCTGTGCACCCCCGACTGGGGACAAGCCGATCACGAGAAACCCTGAGGTGCGGGTTTACCCTTCCCGGTTCCGCCCGTAGGCTGATCGAGTTCCCCACCCCCGACGACCGTCGATCCGACGCGTCCTGCGGGCTCGGGACCGACCACAGATAGGTGCTCTTCCGTGACTTCGCCCGTGACCCCGCCCCGCCGTCAGGGCGTCGCCGCCGCCGCCGCGACGGTGCTGCTCAGCCTCACGCTGGTCGTGTCGGGCACGGTGCTCGGGGCCTCACCCGCGCAGGCGGCCTCGTACCCGTCGTGGGACGACGTCCAGGCCGCCCGCTCGAGCGAATCCGCCAAGGCCGCCGAGGTCAGCCGCATCCAGGGGCTGCTCGATCAGCTCGCGAGCGACGCCGCGTCCGCCCAGGCCGAGGCCGAGCGTCTCGGTGCCGAGTTCGAGAAAGCCCAGGCCGATGCCGACGCCGGCGCCGCCAAGCTCGCCGAACTGCAGTCGCAGGCCGACGAGAAGGCCGCCGTGGCCGATGCCAGCGAGCAGCGTGCCGGTCAGGTCTCGGCCCAGCTCGCCCGCACGGGTGGTGGCAACGTCTCGTCGCAGCTCGTGGGCGACACCGAGCAGGCCGACGACCTGCTCTACCGACTCGGCGCGATGAGCAAGCTCACCGAGCAGACCGATGGCATCCGTCAGCAGGCCGTGAACGACCGCAACGTCGCGCAGTCGCTGTCCGACCAGGCCAAGGTCGCCTCGGACGCGCTCGTCGAGTTGCAGGGGGCCGCCCAGGTCTCGATGGACGAGGCGCAGGCCGCGTCCGACGCCGCCGCCGCCGCCGTGGCCGCCCAGCAAGAGAACGAGTCGCGGCTCCAGGGCCAGCTCGCCGTGCTGCAGGACCAGAGCCTGCAGACCGAGGCCGACTACGCCACCGGCGTCGAGGTCGCGCGCAAGGCCGAGGAGGCCCGCAAGGCCGCCGAGGCCGCCGAGGCCGCCCGCCAGGCCGAGGCTCTCCGCCAGCAGCGCGCCGCGGCTGCTGCCGCCGCCGCCGCCCGGCCCTCGACGCCCTCCGCGCCCGCGCCCGCTCCGTCGACCGGCGGCGGTTCGTCCGGTGGTGGCGGTGCCTCGACCGGCTCGGGCTGGGTGCGTCCCAGCGCCGGCTACATGTCGAGCGGCTACGGCATGCGTGTCAACCCGGTGACCGGCGTCTACCGCATGCACGACGGCATCGACCTGGCTCCCGGCTGCAACAGCCCCATCTACGCCGCGACCTCGGGCACCGTGACGTTCGCCGGCCAGGCGAGCGGTTACGGCAACTACGTCCAGGTCAACCACGGCGGCGGCGTCTCGACCGCGTACGGCCACATCGTCAACGGCGGCATCAAGGTGTCCCGCGGGCAGAGCGTCGTCGCGGGCCAGTTGATCGCCCTCGTCGGGTCGACCGGCAACTCGACCGGCTGCCACCTGCACTTCGAGACCCGCGTGGGCGGCGCCTCGACCAATCCCGTGCCCTTCATGGCCGCGCGAGGCGTGCGACTCTAGGCACCCCCGAGGGGGCAGAATCGTCTGGTGACGAACACCGCTCCCTCCGCCCTGCCCCCGCTGCACCTCGAACGCGTCGCCTTCGACGACCCCCGTGCCGTCGCCCTGCGCGATGCCATGGACGCCGAGATGACCGTCCGCTACCACCGGGACGTCGTCGAACCCGTCGCCGTCGTCGAGGCGCGGAACGCCGCACTCACGGTGCACCCGTCGAACGTGTTGGGAACCGTGCTGGTGGTCGCCGAAGGCGGTGCCGACGGCGGTGCCGACGGCGGTGCCGACGGCGGGACGGCCGTGGGTCACGCCCTCGTGCAGAGCCGGGACGGCGAGTGGGAGGTCAAGCGTGTGATCGTCGCGGAGGGTCAGCGCGGCCGCGGCATCGGCCGGTTGTTGATGGCCGAGCTCGAGGCGGTCGCCCGCGAGAACGGCGCGCGTCGACTCATCCTGCAGACGGGCGACCGCCAGCCCGACGCCGTCGCCCTCTACGAGAAGATCGGGTTCACGCGCATCCCGACCTACGAGCCCTACGTCACGACCATCCCTCAGTCGATCTGCTTCGAGAAACCCATCGTCTGACGGCCGCGGGCCGATGCCCGTCGAGGAGGCGCGGGTCGCCACGACGACGGAGGCGCGCCCCGGTCGCGTGACCGGGGCGCGCCTCCTGCGCTCTGAGGGCGGGCGTCTTCGTGCGAGTCGGGCGGCCGTGGCCGCCCGTCGCCCACGGACCCGCCCGCTCGCGGACTAGAGGCCGGCCGTCGAGCGGATCCAGCTCGCGCTCTGCGACAGCACGGCGTAGTTCGACCCGGCCCGGGTGTTCGCGCCCGGGTCGGCCTCGTCACCGGTCGAGCAGACGGCCACGATCTGGCCGGCCACGATCAGTGGGCCACCTGAGTCACCGTGGTTCGCCGCACCGGTGGTGCCGTTCAGGTGCTGGGCGACCCCGCCGTAGGCGTCGGTGCTGCGGCCGGTGAGGCCGACCGTCGCCTGGTAGAGGCCGTCGGACTGCACCGAGTTGGCGCGCAGGCCGTAGCCCATGATCGTGCCGCTGCCCGACGAGGTCGCCTGGAACCCGAGGTTCAGTGACGGGTAGCTGCCGAGCGCTTTCGACTGGCCGAGGTGCACGAGCGCGATGTCTCCCGACGGTGCCGCGGCGACACGGTCGACGGCGATCGCGGTGCCCGGGTTCGTCGTGCTGTTCGAGTGGTAGACCTGCATCGACGTGACGCCATCGATGCAGTGGCGGGCCGTCAAGACCCAGTTGGCGTTGATCTGCTCACCGGTGCAGGCGTAGCTCGCGGTGCCTCCGGTCTGGAAGACCAGCTGCACGGCCCATGGCGTCGTGGGTGCTTTCTGGCCGCCGACGACGTCAGTCGACCGGATGGTGTCGTCGGGGCCGGCGGCGACGGCCGGGGTCGAGACCCCGAGCGATCCGACGGCGAGGGCCGCGGCGGTCAGGGCTGCGGCGACGAACTTCTTCATGTGGTTCCCCTTGGTTCGTGTCGGGTGGTGCTGGGCGGGCGGTCCGGCGATCGCCCGACCCGGGGATCGGGCACGTGCCGCCTGGGTCGAGCCTCCGCCTGGCCCTCGTTCGGGGGCAAGTCGGCACTCTGGCCGACGTGACGCCGGGCGTTGCAGGTGGCAACAGGGGTGCTGCTCGCGGCGGATGCGGGCGGGCGGGTAGCGTGTGCGGGTGATCACGCGACGAGACGCCGCCCTGCGGCTGGACATCCCGCTCGAGATGGCGAAGCGCCACGGCCTCCCGCCGAAGATGACGGTCGACGAGCTGGTCGCGATCGAACGGACGCCGCCGGCCTGGCTCGTGCAGTCCCGCGCCAACCGCACCGGCAAGCCGGTCTGGGTCGAACTCGAGTGCGTCGTCTGCGGGTACCACGAGGCGGCCCGCCCCAAGAAGTGGTGGCCCGAGTACACCTACCTCAGCTGCGACGACCACGGAGCGGACGAACTGCCCGAGCCCGAGCCGGGCGTGGTCCGGGCCGAGGTCGACGGCGTCGGCACCCGGTTCGTCGCCATCGTCGACGTCGCCCCCTGACCCGAGCCTCCTCGACCCCGACCCCTGTGCCCGTGCTTCTCGTGCACGCCGACTGTTCGCGGCGCGGCGCGGCGCGGCGCGGGCCGGGCCGGGCCGGGTCGGGCCGGGTCGGGCCGGTCAGACCGTGTACTGCACCGAGACGGGCGGCTCGAGCCCGGCGAGCAGGTGCACGTACGCCTGGCGGGCGTCCTCGACGAGCAGCTGGCGTTGGATGTGCTGGTCGTGCCACTCGACGAGGTCGTCGGGCGTGACGTCGTCGACGTCGTCGGCCACGAGATAGCTGAACGCGTAGGCGCTGCCGCCGTCGTCGAGGGTGCGGCGGTAGCCCAGGGTCTGGTGGCTGGTGGCATCGACGAAGACCTCCCAGCCGGGGTCGCTCGGGTCCGGCAGGGTGACGTCGACCACGGGGTGGGCGGCCCCGTCGGCGGGCGAGGCCAGTCTCGTCCCGAGGGTGGCCGACCGCATTGTCGTCGCAGCGGGGCCGGCCGTCGCGAGATCGGCGGTTCGGGCATCGTCCGACCAGGGATCGTCCGACGCGGCACGGCCCGTGCCGGAAGCGTTCGCCGACGAATCCGACGCTCGGGCCGCCGAGGCCGCACCGGCCAGCGACGACTCGGGTGAACTCGTGTCGGTGCCCCGCACGACGTCGTGGTCGACCCGGGCGACGGCACGACCGAGCGCGCCCTCGAACAGGTGCAGTCGTCGGGCCGTCGCGCGCAACCAGGCTTCGAGGGCGTCGCGTTCGGCGGCCGTGAACGGTTCGGGGTCGAAGGAGTGCACGGCGAAGGACGCGGCCTCGACCGACCACTCCCATTCGAGCACGATGCGGAGCAGAGCCGACCGGCGCGGCATCAACGCGAGCGTCCCATGACGCAGACCGGGCGTGAAGTGCAACTCGGGCTCGTCGAGCAGGTGCCGGACATCGGCGGCCGCAGCGGTCGAGGTGGTCGGCACGAGGAAGGCCACCCGGACCTCGCGCCAGGGTGCGGCGCGGATGGGAGGGGCGTCCTCGTCCCGCAGGATCGTCAGGCTGCTCGGCATCTCAGGAGGCAGGGCTGACGGGGCGTCTGCGGGATCGACGGGGTCTCGGTCGTTCGTTGCCATGGCCCGAGCATGGTGGCACGACTCGATGCGAGCCGGCTGGACGGGCCACCGCCCCGGGTCGGTGGGCCCACGGGCCCGGCCCAGGTCCGACGGGCCCGCCCCGGGTCGGCCGGCCCGACCAGCCGTCAGAACGAGAGTTGATCGACCGAGGTGAGCGGCACCCAGCCCTCGCGGATGCCGTCCGGCGGCTCGATCGTGGGCACCGGCCGCAGGGTGTCGGCCTCGGCGAGTTGCGCGAGGTCGAAGCCCGTCATCGCGGCGATGTCGCGGACGGGCACCTGGTAGGTGCGGTAGGGCCCGAGCGGCGGCGGATCACCCTGCTCGTGCGCCCGGGCGAACGCCGCCTCGAGGTCGACGCCGTCGAGCTCGGGGGACTGATCGAGCAGGTACGCCGCCGTGCGCAGCGAGCCCCCGTCTGACGTCGTCCATGCCGCGATCTTGAAGAACCGCCGCGGGAGGCGGATGCCGCGGTACGGCGCGTCGTCGTCGAGCAGCACGGGGGCCGTGAAGACCGTCAGCCTCTGCCGATGCGTCGAGGCGTACTGCAGCACCTGGTCCTCGAGACCCAGCCAGAGCTCTTTCGACTGGTTGAACTCGGCCGCCTGTGGGGCGGCGTTGGTGAAGCAGAACGTGTCGACGTTCGCCTGCACGGCCACCGCCTGCTCGCCCCAGACCGGGTCACGGCGACGCACGAGGTGCCCACGGTCGAGGTCGTTCGAGGCGTAGACCCCTGGCCCGGTCTGCTCGTCGTCGGGCACACGTCCGTCGAGATGCCAGTCGACGCCACGACCCAGGTCGACGAGCGACGAACCGTCGACGTTGACCGCCGTCAGGGCGGCCAGCCGCCGGACGGGGTCGAGCAGCACGGTGAAGTGGACGTAGGGCAGCTCACGCACGGTGGTGTGCACCGCGGGCAGCGGCAGGTCGACCGTGAGGAACGCCGGGTCGTACCCTGCCCGGTCGAGGTCGGCGGTGGTCGCGGCGGGGGGACCGTCTGCGGTGGGATCGTCTGCGGTGCTCATGGGCGCCTCCGGCGGGTCGTCGTGCTCGTGGGCCCATCTTGCCCACGACCCCCGACATCGGGACCGGTCGGGGTCAGTCGGCCAGGATCGCGTAGAGCGCGCGCCGGGTCTCGTCGAGCTTGGCGGTGGCGGCGGCCCGCTGGGCCTCGCTGCCGTCGTGGTGGAACTGCTTCACGACGCCCATCAGCTTCATGAGGCTGGTCTGGAACTCGCGGTCGGTGTCGCTCGCGTCGTCGGCCGTCGCGGCCCAGGCCTTCTCGATCTCGTCGGCGTGTTCGGCGACGTAGGCGCGGCCCGTCTCGGTCAGCGTGAAGACGCTCTTGGTCGCGGCCTCGTCGGACGAGATGAGCTCTTCGTCGACGAGCTGCTGCAGCGTCGGGTAGACCGAGCCGGGGCTGGGCTTCCAGGTGCCGTCGGTGCGCTCGGCGATGGCCTTGATCAGGCCGTAGCCGTTCGACGGGGCGTCGGACAGCAGCGAGAGGATCGCGAGCCGCACGTCGCCGCGTCGGGCCCGGCCGCGTCCGCCGCGGCCCGGACCGAAGCCACCGGGGCCGAAGCCCGGGCCGCCGGGGCCGAAACCGGGGCCGAAGCCGCCGAAGCCGGGGCCGGGGCGGAAACCGCGGCCGAACGGACGGCCGAAGCGGCCGTGCCCTTCGCCGCGTCCGAAGAGGTCGCGTCGGGCGTCGGGGGAGTCGTGGTGCTGGCGACGGGGGTCGCCGTGGTGCTCGGGGGTGAAGTCGGTACCCATGGGGTACTCCTTTCGGGTCAGGGGGAGAAGTCGAGATCGAGACGTTCTGTCGCGATGTGTCAAAGATATGTCGTTGACTATCGCGTGTCAAGGCCGTCGAGACACTCGGGCGAGAAAAAAAGGAGGCGCGTCCCGGCCGGGACGCGCCTCCTCTCGTCGTCGAGCGGTCAGCTCGCGGGCCGCACGTCGAACGCCGACGCGAGCTTCTCGATCTTCTGGGCCCGGCCCAGGCGGGGCAGGTCGCTGCCGTCACGGATGACGCGCCCACGGCTCTCGAAGTCGGCGAGGAAGTCCTGGGCCCAGGCGACGTCCGACGGCGTGGGGCTGATGACCTCGTTGATGACGGGCAGCTGCTCGACGTCGAGGCAGAGCTTGCCGGTCAGGCCAAGGGCGACGGCCACACCCGACTGCTCGCGCAGGACGGGGTGGCTGCTGCCCACCGTCGGCCCGTCGATGGGGCCGGGCAGCCCGCCGATGCGGCTGGCCACGACGAGCCGCGAGCGAGGGTAGGCCATGGCCAGGTCGTCGGCGCTCGTCCCGGTGTCGCGGCGGTAGTCACCGCTGCCGAACGCCAGGCGGAACGCGCCGCGGGCCTTGGCGATGGCCGGGCTCTCTTCGATGCCGAGGGCCGACTCGACGAGCGCGAGCACCGGCACCGCGCCTCCGAGCCGATCGAACGTCTCGGTGACGTGCTCGGGCGCCTCGGTCTTGGCGAGCATGACGCCGTGCAGTCCGGGCAGGCCCATGAGGGCGTCGACGTCGTCGGACCAGAAGTCGGTCGAGCGGTCGTTGATGCGCACCCAGGCTTCTCCGCCGCCCGTCAGCCAGGCGACGACGTCGTCGCGAGCGGCGGGCTTGCGGGCCGGGTCGACCGCGTCCTCGATGTCGAGGACGATCTGGTCCGCCCGTGACGCCTGTGCCGAGTCGAAGCGGTCGGGCGCGGTGCCCGGCACGAGCAGCCACGAGCGGGCGATGTCGGGGTTCGGTCGCGCCCGGCCGACCGTCGAGGCCCGGCGGGTCGTCGCCGTGGCATCGGTCGCGGCGACGTCGGGCTCGGCGGCGTCGGTCGCGGTCGGGTCGGAGGGGATCTGGCTGGTGTCGGTCATGACGTCGTCGTCCTTCGTCGCTCGGCGGTCCCGTCCACGCTACCGGCTCGTCCGGGCCCGTGAGTCCTTCCGACGAGGGCGAGGGCTCCCGGCCTGCGGTGCCGTTCGGGCGTAACGTTCAGGAGGATCACAGATCCAGGGAACGACCCCACCGACAGGAGTGAGCCATGACCGACGCGAACGATCCGCGGCGCGACCGCCCCGACCACGAGGGACGCGATCCCCAGTACGGCGACGACACGAACGACGCCCCGCGGTCCGACGAGACCGGTGAGACCGGAGAGCGGGCCGAGGTGCCCTACGGCTCCGAGGTGCCGACCCAGCAGCCCCCCGCCGTCGATTTCGGCGGCGACGCCCCGACGCAGCAGCAGCAGCCCGCCGTCGACTTCGGTTCGGACGCGCCGACGCAGCAGGGCCCGATCGCCGACGCGGAGGACCGCCCGGTCGTGGCCGAGACCCACGCGACGTCCGCCCCGTCCGACGAGGAGGCGCTGCCGGAGTCCGTGCCCGCCGAGTACGTCCCCGGCGACACGGCGTCCGACCGGCCCGCCGATGCCGACGCCGACGCGTCGACCGACGCCGACCGTCGCGACACCGAGGTCCTCTCCGAGTCCGACCGCGACGCGGCCTCGGCCGGCCGTCCCACCGAGGCCGTCCCCATGGTCGCGCCGACCGAGCCCGCCCAGCGGGCCTGGTCCGCCTCGACCGACGGCACGCGACGTCCCCTGCACGACGACGAAGCCCTGCGTGCGGCCGAGGCCGCACGCGCCGGTGACCCCGCCACCGGTGACCGGGGTGACGACACGGCCACCGCGGCGTCCGCGACGGCGGCGACCGGCGCCTCCTCGTCCACCCACGACGGGTGGGTCGACGACCGCTCGGACGCCGAGCGCGACGCCACCGACCGCGCCGCGGCCGAGCGTCAGCCCTCGTTCGGCCAAGACGCCCCCACCGCCGTCGCGCCGACCGCGGCAGCAGCAGGAGGCGCGGCTGCGGGTGCCGCCGCCGGTCGCGACACCGGGTCCCACGCCTACCCCCTGATCAAGGACTCGGGCATCGACCACGTGTCGGTGCGCCGTGAGCTGCTCGCCCAGCAGAAAGAGGAGTTCGGCGGCATCCGTTTCGGTGCCGGCCTGCTCGGCTGGTTCGCCGCGACGGGCTTCGGCCTGGTCATGATCACGATCTTCGGCGGCGTGCTCGCGGCCTGGGGCGGGGTCGCCTCGGGGTCGACCGCCATGGCGGACCTGCGCTCCTTCACGACCGACAACGCCGACGTGCTCGGTCTCACCTCGGGCATCGTGGTCCTCGCGATCATCTTCTTCGGGTACCTCATCGGCGGGTACACGGCCTCACGCATCGCCCGCTTCAGTGGCGTCAAACAGGGGCTCGCGACGTGGCTCTGGGGCCTCGTGATCACCATCGTGCTGGCGGTCGTCGTGGGCGTCGTCGGGACCCAGGCCGGCGACTCGTCGTCGCCGAACCCGTTCGTCCCCTCGATGGACGACCTGCAGTCGTCGTCCCTCGCCGGGCTGATCGGCCTCGGGCTCCTGGTCGTGCTGAGTTTCGGCGGAGCCGTCCTCGGTGGCCTGCTGGGTCAGCGCTACCACCGCAAGGTCGACCGCTTCTTCGCCGAAGAGGAATGATCGCCGAGAGGGGGGCGTCCCAGGCGGGTCGCCCCTCTGCTCGTCGCCCCATCCGACGCCGCCCGGGCGTCGAACACCGATCAACCCCACCGGGCAGCACAGACAAGGACCACTCATGCGCACCCCCCTCCGTTCATCACTCGGTCGAGGCGTCCTCGGCGCCGTCGCGACCGGAGCTCTCGTTTTCTCGCTCGCGGCCTGCGCCTCGACCTCGGACTCCGAGAGCAACAACACGGCTCCGACCCACCCCGTGAACCAGACCCGCGAGCCCGGCCCGGGCGAGAGCCTCCTGCCCCAGGCGTCGATCCCCGACCTGTCGAACGGCGTCGACACGCAGGTCGCGGTGGACGCATCGTTCGTCGAAGCCCTCACGACGCTCGGCCTGACCCCGGGCGTGGTCGGCACCGCGACCTTCACCGACGGCACGTTCTCGTTCCCGATCACGGGCGGGCACGTCGACTACTTCGGCCCTGACAGCGAGATCCGTCCCTACGTGCAGGGCGAGATCGACCACGACGGCTCGGGCCTCTCGCTGACCGCGGGCAGCACCGCCGTCGAGCTGAGCGACTTCCGCATCGACCCGGGTGAGTCGAAGCTCTACGGCACCGTGACGGCGAACGGCCAGGTCGTCGCCGAGGACGCCTATCTCTTCACCCTCTGGGGCGGCACCCTGAAGCCCCTCGAGGTCGTCGACGGCAACGCCGTGCTCGAGGGCACGACGGTCCACGTCAGCCCCGACGCGGCCGAGCTGCTGAACGAGACCTTCGGGACGGACGCCGTCCAGGACGAGATGCTCGTCGGCGTCGCGAAGATCACCGCCGCGACCGAGTAATACCGAACTGCGGCGTGATCCGGTACCTACCGAATCAGCCTCGAACCCGGTTTCGAACCATGAACCCAGTTTCTCCTGGGTTCATGGTTCGAAACCGGGTTTTTCGGCACCAGTCCGAATTGAGACAAGACGACAACCAGGTTTCGGGGTGCCGAAACATTGCTAGGGTCGAGGCATGAGCTCGACCGACGCCCGCCGCGCCGACGCCCACCGACCCCGTGGCGGCGGCCCCGGCCGGGTCGTCCACGCCCGGCCGCGCGGCACCCTGCTCGGCCCGGCGTTCGTCGCCGCGATCGCCTACGTCGACCCGGGCAACGTCGCCGCGAACCTCACCGCAGGGGCGGCGTACCAGTACACGCTGCTCTGGGTGCTCGTGCTGGCCAACGCCATCGCCGTGCTGGTCCAGTATCTGTCGGCCAAGCTCGGCATCGTCACGGGGCGCTCGTTGCCCGAGGTCATGGGCACGCGCCTCCGTCGTCGGCCGCTCCGGCTCGCGTACTGGGGGCAGGCCGAGCTGGTGGCGGCGGCGACCGACGTCGCCGAGATCATCGGCGGCGCCCTCGCGCTGCAGCTGCTCTTCGGTGTGCCGCTCGTCGTCGGGGGCCTGATCACCGGGCTCGTCTCGCTCGGCCTGCTGATGCTGACCCGGTACCGCGGCGGTCGGGTCTTCCAGACCGTGGTGATCGCCCTGCTGGCCGTCCTCACCCTCGGCTTCTGTGCGGGCCTGCTCTTCGCGCCGCCTTCGGCCGGGGGCATGCTCGCCGGCCTCGTGCCCCGTTTCGAGGACAGCACGGCCGTGCTGCTCGCCGCGTCGATGCTCGGGGCCACGGTCATGCCGCACGCCGTCTACCTGCACTCCGCGCTCACCCGTGACCACCACGGCGTCGTCGCCGAGGGGGCGGACCGTGCCCGCGTGCTCCGGGCCACGCGCTGGGACGTCGTCCTCGCCCTGCTGGTCGCGGGCGGCGTCAACGTCGCCATGCTCGTGCTCGCGGCCTCGACCCTGGCCGGTCAGGACGGCACCGACACGATCCCCGGGGCACAGCAGGCCATCGCCGCGGCGCTCGGGCCCGTGATCGGAGTCCTGTTCGCCGTCGGCCTGCTCGCGTCGGGTCTCGCCTCGACGTCGATCGGGGCGATGGCGGGCGCAGAGATCATGAAGGGGCTGTTGCACGTGCAGGTACCGCTCCTGGTGCGTCGCGTCGTGACGCTGATCCCGGCCCTCGTGTTGCTCGCGACGGGCATCAGCCCGACCTGGTTGCTCGTCCTCAGCCAGGTCGTGTTGAGCTTCGGGATCGCCTTCGCCCTCGTCCCGCTCGTCGTCGCGACGAGCGACCGGGCGCTGATGGGGACGGGCGTCAACGCGGCCGCCACGCGGGTCGCGGGCTGGGCGGCCGTGGTGGTCGTCGTCGCGCTCAACCTCGTCCTGATCGGGTTGACCGTCTCGGGGGCGTGAGGGGGCGGGTCGACCCGACCCGCGCCTCCTGTGTTCTCAGCGGTCGGCGTCGCCCGTGGTGGGTTCGATGTGTGGCCCGTCGTCGGGGGCCTCGCCGGCCGCGACCTTCTCGGCCTGGCGCCGGTCGAAGGCCGCCTGCATCGACTCGGCATGGTCGGTCTTGGCCTTCGCGAGGGCCTCGTCGTCGCCGCGCATGGTCGCCGCGGTCGAACGCAGGCGGGCCCCGACGGCTGTGACGAAGTCGGCCGGGCTGGGGCTGAAGTCGTCGCTCTCGTCACCGTCCCCCGCGTCGACGTAGTGGTGCAGCTCGTCGCCCTCGTCGTGTCGGATCGGTTGCTGGGCGTGTTCGACGCACAGCTTGGCGACCTCTTCGGCATGGGCGTGCATGACCGAATGGGCGGCGCCGGGCATCTCCCACAGGCGGGACGAGGGCAGCAGGTCGCCGACCCGACGCACCCATTCGCGCGGGGCGACGGCGTCGTGCTCGCCGCGGATGACCAGGGTGTCGGCGGTGATCTGCGGCAGGTGCCGCTCGATCGGGTACGTCATCATCTTGGGCAGGATGCGCGAGAACCAGCGCACGCCGCAGAGCACGTAGGCGCTGAGCGCCAAGAACTTGACGCGGCCGGGCTCGTGCCAGGCGGCCCGGGCGAAGCGCACCGCCTGCTCGAGCAGGTGACGGTGGGCCGGGTCGATGACCGGCCCGATCAGCACGACCGTCGACAGGTCGGGTCGGCGCGCGGCGAGGTCGACGACGATCTGCGTGCCCATCGAGTGCCCGACGACGATCGGGTCGTCGAGCCCGAGCTCGTCGATGGCCGTGCCGACGAGGTCGGCGTACTCGCGGATGGTGAGGGCGTGGCCCGGGTGCGGCACCCCGGCGAAGCCCGGCAGGTCGAGGGCGTGCACGGGGCCGAACTCGTTGAGGTTCGGCGCGAGGCGCTCGAAGTAGTCGGACGAGACGCCGATGCCGGGCACCAGCACGAAGGGACGCTCGCCGGTGTCGCCGATCGTGTTGACCCGCACGTAGAGGTCGCCGCGCTCGACGCGGCGGACGGTCACGTTCGTGTCGACGCCGCCCGACCGGGAGGCGTCACGAGCGGCCGCGCGGCGGGCCGAACCGGCGTGGCGACGTCGAGGACTCATCGGATCAGTGTGGCACGGCGGGCTCGGAGCCCGACGCGCTGCTGCGGCGTCGGCCCTCGATGCCAGGCCGACCCCGCCGTCCGGTCGAGGCGGGGTCGTCAGGCGGGGGCCACGACGCCGTCGAGGGCGCGCAGGTTGCGCCGCAGGATCAGCGACAGGGCGAGCGCCGACGCGGGCCCGGCGGCACGCATCCACCAGGCCGACGGGCGCCAGACGACTCGGATGTCGAGCGTCACGCGATCGTCGTCGTGACGGTGCACCCGGTAGCTCTCCCACCCGCGCTGGGGGTGGCCGACCAGGGCCGCGTGGCCGAAGCCGACCTCGGCGTCGGTCCGGACGACGGAGAACACCCGGCACGCGACGGGTGGGTGCAGGGGGCCGAAGGTGACGCCCCAGACGCTCGTCGCGCCGACGGTCACCCGGTCGGGCACCTCGAGCGGCACGAAGCCCGAACCGTGGTGCACCTGCCAACGCAGCACGGCGTCGCCCGCGGCGTCGAAGGCGGCCCGGCCGTGGCCGATCACCCGGCTGCGGGTCGTGACGTGGAACCCGGCGGGTGGCGGGCCGTCGAGGCTCGGTTCGCCCTCGAAGGCGTAGCCGTCGCCGAACCGGGCCCGGGGCGGGTGTGACGTCATGGGTCGACCCTGCCACGTCCTGGCGCGTCGGCGGGGCATGATCGGACCGTGACCGACCCGACCGACCCGACCGACCCGACCGCCCCGACGCCGACCCCGCCCACGGCCTACCTGATCCTGCACGGGTGGCGGAACCATCGCCCCGAGGGCCACTGGCAGCGCTGGCTCGCGGCCGAGCTCGAGGTCCGCGGGCACGTGGTGCGCTACCCGCAGCTGCCCGACGCCGACGAGCCCACGCCCGCCGCCTGGGAGGCCGCGGTGCGTCGGGAGCTCGCCGCCCTTCCCGAGGGCCGACCGGTGACGGTGCTGTGCCACAGCCTCTCGTGCCTGCTCTGGCTGAGGTTGCAGGCCGGCGACGAGCCTCCGCGGGCCGACCGGGTCGCGCTCGTCGCGCCTCCGTCGCCGGAGCTGATCGCCGGGCAGCCGATCCACGCGTTCGTGGCCGGCGACCCGTTCGACGGGCGTCGGCTCTCACCCGGTGGGTCCGCCGAGGCGGTCGTCGTCGCCGGCGACGACGACGAGTGGCTGCCGCTCGGCCCGGTCGACACCTGGGAGGCGCGGGTCGACGCCCCGGTCGTCGTCGTGCCCCGAGGCGGTCACCTCACCCCCGACTCGGGCCACGGCGAGTGGCCGGCCGTGCTGGCCTGGGCGCTCGGCGTGCCTGCGGCGGAGGCGTTCGGCTGAGAGCCCGCCGGGCCCGTCGGCTGGTGACGCCTACGCGTCCGGCGCGAGGAAGGCCGCGGCGGCGCGGGACAGGTAGGCGGGGTCGTCGGCACCGCAGAGCTCGCGGGCCGAGTGCATGCCGAGCAGCGGGATGCCGACGTCGATCGTGCGGATGCCCAGGCGCGTCGCCGTGATCGGCCCGATGGTCGAGCCGCAGGGCACCGAGTTGTTCGAGACGAACTCCTGGAACGGCACGCCGGCCTGCTCGCAGGCCCTCGACCACTCGGCCGCCCCGAGCCCGTCGGTGGCGTAGCGCTGGTTGGCGTTGATCTTGAGCAACGGCCCGCGGTTCACGACCGGCTGGTTCACCGGGTCGTGCCGCTCGGGGTAGTTCGGGTGCACGGCGTGTCCGGCGTCGGCGCTCAGGCACCACGACCCGGCCAGGGCCCTGCGGTGCTCGGTCGTCGTGGCCCCGAGACCGGCCGAGACCCGCGCGAGCACGTCCTCGAGCAGCGGCCCGGCGGCACCCGACGGCGTGGCCGAGCCGACCTCTTCGTGGTCGAACGCGGCGAACACGGCGACGTGGTCGAGCTCGACGCCCGACGTCGCGGTCTCGATCAGGGCGACGAGACCGGCGTGGGTCGACGACAGGTTGTCCATGCGCCCGGCGGCGAACAGCTCGCCGCCCATGCCGAGGACGGCGGGAGGCGCGGTGTCGGCAACGACCACGTCGTACCCGGTCACGTCGGCTCCGGTCAGCCCGGCCAACCCGGCGAGGTGGCCGAGGACGTCGGCCTCGTCGAGCGGCCCCGCCCCGACCACGGGGTTCAGGTGGCGCTGGGGGTCGAGCTTCAGCCCGTCGGCGTTGACGCCACGGTCGAGGTGGACGGCGAGCTGCGGGAAGCGCAGCAGCGGGCCCGTGCGCACGAGGTGCGTCTCGCCGCCGCGGGTGACCAGCCGTCCGGCGAACTCGAGGTCGCGGTCGAGCCACGAGTTGAACAACGGGCCGCCGTAGACCTCGACACCGGCCTGCAGCCAGCCGCGGGTGCCGGTGGTCGGCTTGGGCTTGAGCCTGAAGCCGGGAGAGTCGGTGTGCGCCCCGACCACGCGGAACGGCGTCGTGGCCGTCGCGGTGGCGGGTTCGATCCAGGCGATGACCGCGCCGTCGCGCACGACGTAGCGGCGGCCGGGCCCGGTGGGCCACTCGGCGGTCTCGTCGAGGGCGACGAACCCGGCGTCGTCGAGCCGACGGGCGGCCTCGGCCGCGGCGTGGAAGGACGAGGGCGAGGCCTGGATGAAGCGGGCGAAGTCGTCGAGGTGGGGGCGCGTGTCAGTCATCCCCACCAGCATGCACCACCCGAGGGCGGACCCGACTTCCGCCGAGATGTCACGACGTGCCTCTCATCTTCGAACGTCAGCGGCACGTCGTGACATCTCGGCGGGCACAGCAGCTCAGCGGCCGCCGCTGCCGCCGCGGTTCGCGCCGATGTCGCCACGGTGGGCGTCGGCCTCGGGGTCGGCCGAGTGCGGGTCCTCGTCGTCGACGGTCAGGGCGGCGTCCTGCTCGCCCGAGACGCCCCCGGGGCTCACGGCGACGTAGCCGTCCTCGCCCGAGTGGCTGCCGCCGAGCAGCTGCGTGACGTCGCCGTCCGGCGTCGCGTCGCCCGACCCGGCGGGCTCGCCCTGCGTGTCGGTCGGGCCCGACGGGTGGGTGGCGCGGTGCGTCTCGATCGCGGCGGCCTCGACGGCCGCCTGGTCGAGCGCGTCGCCGTGGCCGAGCTCGTCGTCCGGGTCGTGCGCGTCGGGGTTCGTGCGGGCGTCGCTCATCGGGTGTCCTCTCGTGGTGGACCTCCGACGCTAGGCGCACCGCGCCTCCTCGTCCGGGCTGCCGACGCGGCGGGTGGCGCCGGGCGCGTCACGGCGCCGTCGGCAGCACCGCGGCCCAGAGGTGGAACAGGGCGTAGGCGCGCCAGGGCGACCACGCCGATCCGGCGGCCTCGGCCTGCTTCGTCGTCAGGCCGCCCAGCACCCGCCGCAGCACGAGGTCGCCCGCGGGCCAGGCGTCGCGGTCGCCGAGAGCCCTGACGGCGAGGTACTCGACCGTCCAGGGGCCGATGCCGGGGACGGCGAGCAGACGGCGGCGGGCATCGACGTGGTCGACGTCGGGGGCGATCACGAGTCCGGAGGCGACGACCTCGGCCAGGGCGTGGATCGTGCGTGCCCGGCTGTTCGTCACACCGACCGCTGCCCGGAGCTCGTCGACGTCGGCCGCGGCCAGCCGGTCGGCGCGGGGGAACCGCGTGAGCCCGGTGCCGGCGACCGGATCGCCGTACGCCGCCACGAGACGTCCGGTGAAGGTGCGCGCCGCGGCGAGCGAGACCTGCTGCCCGAGCACGGTCATCACGGCCGTCTCGAAGCCGTCGGGGTTGCCCGTCACACGGATTCCCGGACGTGACGCGACGAGCGGCCCGAGCACGGGATCGTCGGCGAAGCCCCGTTCGACGTCGTCGAGGTCGGCGTCGAGGTCGAGCCAGTCGCGCACGACGTGTCGGGCCGCGTCGATGGTCGTCTCGGTCGGCACCACGCCGTCGGACCCGGTCAGCGTCACGTCCACCCCGGTCGGCGCGAACGCCAGGTCGAGACGGTAGGAGGCGCGCGCGGCCGCCGAGCCCAGCTCGACCAGTCGCGCGTGCGTGGCCGCGGCGACGTCGGTGGCTTCGGCCCCCGGCACGCTGTGCGCGGCCAGCAACCCGACGGCGTGGGCGTGATCCCAGGCACCGACCGGCTCCACCACGAAACGCGCGGCCGCCGTGCCGTGCCCGGGGGAGGTCTCGGGTGGTCCGACGGTCATCGCGCGGTCAGCGGCCGGCCGTCGTCTCCCCACACCCCCGACGACCCGCGCCGGTGGCTGTCGACGAGGTGCGTGTCGACGATGCCCGCGGCCTCCATCAGCGCGTGCATGGTGGTCGGCCCCACGAAGGTGAACCCCTTCACCTTGAGCGCCTTCGACAGGGCGACCGATTCGGGCGACGTCGTCGGCACCTCGGCCATCGTGCTCGGTCGCGGTGTCTCGGCGGGCCGGAACGACCAGACGACGTCCACGAGCCCGCCGTCCGCCCGCAGGTCGAGCGTCGCCCGCGCGTTGCGGATGGTCGCGTCGATCTTCAGCCGGTTGCGGACGATCCCCGCGTCCGCCATCAACCGTGCCCGGTCGTCGTCGTCGAAGCGGGCGACGACCTCGGGGTCGAAGTCGGCGAACGCGGCGCGGAACGCCGGGCGCTTGCGCAGGATCGTCGCCCACGACAGCCCCGACTGGAACGCCTCGAGGCTCAGCCGCTCGAACAGGCCCCGCTCGTCGCGGACGGGCAGGCCCCATTCGGTGTCGTAGTAGTCGCGCAGCAGCGGGTCGGTCGCCGCCCAGACCGGTCGGGCCAGCCCGTCGTCACCGACCACGACGCCGGTGCCCGTCGGGCCAGGCGGCACCACGCCCGGGGTCACCGCGTCGCTCACGCGCGCGCCTCGAGGTCGATCAGGATCTGCTTGGCCGCCATGCCCCCACGGTAGTTGCCGGCGGACCCGTCGCTCCGCACCACCCGGTGGCAGGGGACGACGACCGGCAGCGGGTTGGTCGCGCAGGCCGTGCCGACGGCCCGCACCGCCCGGGGGCTGCCCGAGGCGAGGGCCACCGACGCGTAGCTCGCCGTCGCGCCGTAGCCGATGTCGGGCAGGTGTTCGAGCACCGTCCGCTGGAAGCCCCTCGACAGGCGCTGGTCGAGCGGCAGGTCGAACGTGCGGCGCTCGCCGCGGAAGTACTCGTCGAGCTCGCGTGCCACGGTGTCGAGCCGTGACGGCGCCTCGACCACGCGGGGGCTGACGGTCGAGGCCAGGCGGTCGAGCACCGTGTCGTGCCCTTCGATCTCGAAGGCGACCCGCAGCAGGCCGACGTCGGTCGCGCAGACGAGCAGCGGCCCGACGGGGGAGTCGAGGGTGCGGTAGGCCACGTCGACGGCTCCGGCGTCGAGGGCGGCCTCGGCGAAGCGGGCGTGCAGGGCTGCGAGGCGGTCGTCGGTCGGGTCGAGGCCGGCGAGCAGACGGCGCGGGTCGTCCGACGCGTCGGGGGAGGAGGCGGTCATCGGACGCCCTTCGGCTCGGGTGACGGAGAGGGGGACGGAGACGGGAAGGAGGCGCGACCCACGGCCCGGCCCGGGACGCCGGTGGGTCGAGCTGCCGCCGGCTCGGCCAGCAGCCGGCGCAGCGCGGCGATCCCGTCGGCGGACGCGCGCCGGGCCGCGTCCGCGCTGATGCCCGTCACCTCGGCGACCTCGCGGTGCGAGAGCCCGACGAGGTGGTGGTAGACCACGGCACGGCGTTGTCCCGGCGGCAGCGTCCGCAGGGCTCCGTCCAGTTCGTCGGTGCGGGCGATCGCCTCGTCGTGAGGAGGCGCGGGCGGGGGTTCGGGCACCGTCCCGACCGGTCGGGGGCGCCGATCCCGGGCCCGCAGCACGTCGATGGCCTTGCGGTGCGCGATGGTCACCAGCCACGCCTCGAGGTTCGTCGACGCGGGCAGCGACGGGTAGGCGACGAGGGCCGCCACGAACGTCTCGCTCCATGCGTCGTCGGTGTCGTGCTCGTCGAGCACGGCCCGGCAGACGCGCCAGACGGTGCGGCCGTGCCGTGCGACCACGCGCTCGAAGGGTTCCACGTCAGAACAGCCGGCCGGTCTCGGGGCCCGACGGCTGCCCGGCCTCGAGCCCGAGCAGGAACCGTTTGCGGTCGAGCCCGCCGGCGTAGCCGACGAGGGCCCCTCCCGCGCCGACCACGCGGTGGCACGGAACGACGATGCTGAGCGGGTTCAGCCCGTTGGCGGCGCCGACCGCGCGGGCCAGGCCGACGCCGCCGAGCGCGGTCGCGAGCTGTCCGTAGCGACGGGTCTCGCCGAACGGGATGTCGCGCAGCAGGTCCCACACCCGTACCTGGAAGTCGTTGCCGCGCGGTGCCAGCGGGAGGTCGAAGGAGCGCCGCTCCCCGTCGAAGTACTCGCCGAGCTGGCGTTCGACCTCGGCGAAGTCGCTCAGCCCGACGCCGTCCCGCGAGATCGGGCCGAAGCCGGTCGGATCGGGCAGGTGGCGGTGCTCGTCGAAGTAGAGGCCGACGAGGCCCGTCTCGGCCCCGACGACGGTCAGCGGGCCGACGGGGGTGTCGACGGTGGTGTGGACGCTCACGGTGCCCTCCTGGCTCTCGGCGATGGTACTCACCCCGTAGACGCCCCAGGGCGTCGCGATGTGAGGTGACCGACCGAACCGGTCGGGGTGATCGGGACGGGCCGTCGAGAAGGTACCCTTGAACGCCCGGTCCGGGCACTCCACACTGTCGGGTGTGTGTGAGCGTCCGGGCCGGGTCTCTCGTCCCCAGGCCGGTCGGCCCTGTTCCCGATCGCCGCTCCGGCTAGTGCCGGGTGCGGAACTCGCTCTCGCCCACCGGGGGGATCTCGCTCACCTCGACGCGGTCGACCCGGGCGCCGCGGGGCCCCTGGCGCAGCCACTCGAGCAGCAGGCCCACCCGGTCGGGGCGCCCCTCGACCTCGACCTCGACCGTCCCGTCGGGCAGGTTGCGGACGAAGCCGCCGACCTCGAGTCGGTCCGCCTCGCCCTCGGTCGAGAAACGGAAACCCACGCCCTGCACCGATCCGTGCACGAGGGCCCGGCGTCTGATCACGTCGTCCATCGTTCGACCGTACCCGCGCCTCCTCGGTCTATCTGTCGACCGTCGACATGTCCGCGTAGCGGGCGCCCTTCGGGGCGGCGACGTCGTCGAGCTGGTGCATCTGCTCGGCGTCGAGCACCACGTCGTCGGCCGCGACGTTCTCGTCGAGGTAGGCGCGGCGCTTGGTGCCCGGGATCGGCACGATGCCCTCGCCCTTGGCGAGCAGCCACGCGAGCGCGACCTGCCCGGGTGTGGCGCCGACCGCGCGGGCGACCTCGTCGACCTGCTGCACGATGCGGACGTTGGCCTGCAGGTTGTCTCCCGAGAAGCGCGGCGCGAACCGGCGGAAGTCGTCCTCGGCGAGCTCGTCGACCGAGCGGATGGTGCCGGTGAGGAACCCGCGACCGAGCGGCGAGTAGGGCACGAAGCCGATGCCGAGCTCGCGGACGGTCGGCAGGATCTCGGCCTCGGGTTCACGGCTCCACAACGACCATTCGGTCTGCAGGGCGGTGATCGGGTGCGTGGCGTGGGCGCGGCGGATCGTCTCGGGGGCGGCCTCGGACAGCCCGAGGAACCTCACCTTGCCTGCCGTGACGAGCTCGCCCATCGCACCGACGGTCTCCTCGATCGGCACCTGGGGGTCGACCCGGTGCTGGTAGTAGAGGTCGATGTGGTCGATGCCGAGGCGCGTCAGCGAGCCGTCGACCGAGCGGCGCACGTACTCGGGCCGGCCGTCGACGGCGCGCTCGGCACGCGCCTCGGGGTCGGTCACGTTGCCGAACTTGGTCGCGACGACGGCCTGGTCGCGACGGCCCTTGAGGGCGCGCCCGAGCAGCTGTTCGTTCGTGTGCGGGCCGTACATGTCCGCCGTGTCGAGCAGGGTGACGCCGACGTCGAGCGCGCGGTGGATCACCCGGACCGACTCGTCGTCGTCGGTGCTGTTGCCGGTGTAGAAAGCGGACATGCCCATCAGGCCGAGGCCCAGGCGGCCGACGTCGAGTCCGCCGTCGACCTGGCCGAGTGTGGTGTTCTTCATGGCCCCGAGCCAACTCCTCCGCACCCCACGACGGCCCAGGCCCGGTGCGGGGCACGGTGGACGGAAGGAGGCGCGGTGCCCGTCGGACGGACACCGCGCCTCCTCGGCCCGCCGGGTTCAGGACCCGACGCTCGCCGCCGCCGTCAGCGGCGTCGCGCGCGGCGACGGACGACGGCCGAGCCGGTGACGAGCGCGAGGCCCAGGGCCAGGGCGGCGGCACCGAGGCCGAGGGGCAGGCCGGGCTGACTACCCGTGTAGGCGAGCGGTCGACCCGATCCACCCGTGGCCGAGCCGCCGGTGCCCGGACCGTCGGCCGCGGGCACGACCGGCGCCGGCGGGACGGTGGGGTCGGGGCTCGGCTCGGGGTCGGGCACGGGCGTCACGACGGGAGGCGCGGCGAGGGTGATCGTCGGCACGGTGCCGTCGGCGAAGGGGGCGGTGAAGGTGCCGACGACCTCGCCGTCCAGGACGACCCCGTAGTCCGTGCCGGGGACGAGGGCCTCGGCGCGGTAGACGCCGGCCGCGTCGGTGGTCGGGGTGGCGACGGGCTCGGGCTCGGCGGCGTCGGCCTCGATCACCTGCAGCTGCAGGGCCGCGGCGGGGGTGCCGTCGGCGTTCAGGACGGTGCCCTCGACGGTGACCGCGGCGGGCGCGGCGATCTGCACCGGCGGGATCGTCCCGCTCGTCGCGGGGGCGGTGATCGTGACGGCCGAGTCGACGTCCTCGTCCAGGACGACCTCGTACTGCTCACCCGGGGTCAGCCCGCCCGCCGTGAAGGAACCGCCCGCGCCGGTCTCGACGCTGGCGACCGGGGTGGTCTCGCCCACCGGCACGACGTCGACGGTCGACCCCGTCGCGGGAGCCGAGCCGTCGGGCTCGACGATGCTCGTCGTGACCTCGACGGTGACGGGCTCTGCGGGCAGAGTGATGGTGACCGGCTCACCCGGCGTGAGGGCGTTCGTCGAGCCGCCCGTGGTCACGTCGGTCACGACGTAGTCCTTGGCCGGGTCGAGCCCGGTGAAGGTCGCCTGCCCGGCCTCGTCGGTCGTGATCGTCTGCGAGGGGAAGGCGTCGCCCTCGGCGGCGATCGAGAGCTCACGATCGGGAACGGGGGCCGTGGTTCCGTCCGCCGCGGCCTGCACCAGCGTCACGGGCAGCGTCACCGCGACCGGAGCCGTCGCACCCGTGAACGCGACGTCGCGGACGACGTCGTCACCGTCGACGGTGACGGCCTGGGCGGGCACGTCGGCCGCGGCACCGGGCGTGGCGACGTCGACCGAGTAGTCCCGACCCGACACCAGGCCCGGGAACGCGTAGGCGCCCGTGGCGTCGGTGGTGGTCGTGCGGCTCTGGCCCGTCACGGTGTCGACCAGGGTGACCGTGGCGCCGGCGTACGCCTCACCGTCGGAGGTCGCGACGCCGCTCGCCGTGAACGTCTTGGTCACGAACCAGGTCTGGTACACGGGGAACCCGGAACGTTGCTGGTACGTGAAGGTCAGGGTCGAGAGCGGCACGGACGGGCTGAACCAGGCGGCGGCGCCCTCGGTGTCGGCCGCCGCCGCGTTGCCGGTCAGCACACCCGTGGTGGCGTTCCACGTAGGCACGTCGCGCGACCCGGCGGCGTCGCACGACGGCGACGGGCCGCCGGCCGCGGTACGGCAGTAGTTGTAGGTGCTCTGGAACCCGAGTGCGCCGACCGGCACGGCCGCGCCGGCGGCGTCGGTGGCCGACACGGTCACCTGGTCGGCGTCGACGTCGCCGAGCACGAACGACCAGTCGCTCGTGGGCGTCGCCCGGTCGAAGGTGTAGGTCGTTGCCGACGCCGCCGCGGCGGTCGGCGAGTCCTGGGTCGGGCGCAGGTTGAGATAGGGGCGGCCGCGGCTCGAGTCGTACTCGGCACCGACCGGGGTGCCCGTGCCCTGCCAGGTGCTCGACCCGCTGGGGATCGTCGCCTGGCGCGAGGTCGACGTGAACGTCGCCTGCGGGAAGTCGCCGGGCAGCGTCATCGTGCCCGTGTAGGCCCGTGCCGTCCCGTCGACGGCGAAGTCGGCCCAGCCGACCGTTCCCGGCCCGGCTGCCGAGGCGCTCGCCGCGCCCCCGAGCACCAGGGCACCGGCCATGACGACCGTCACCCCCGTCGCCGCCCACGCCCTGATGCGCTTGGTGACCATGTCGTCGTCCTTCCGGACCCACCCCTGACGAGGGCCACGAGGTCGAGGTTATGTCAGGTGTGGGTGTCTTGTCACACGGCCGATCGTCACGCGGCGCCGCGACGTGCCCGGGACGACGACGATGCGCCGCCTCGCGACCGGGACGACGAAGGGGCGCCGCCTCGCGACCGGGACACCCGGTGCGGAGGTCGGCGCCCCTTCGGGGACGTCTGGGGTCAGCGCTTCTTGACGTTCGAGACGATGTCCTCGGAGTGGCTGCCCGTCGCTCCCTTGGCCTTCTTGTCGGCGCGCTTCTCCTTCAAGGAGCGCACGGCAACCTTCGCGGTGCCTTTTTTCGCTGATTTCTCTGCCATGGTGGTGCCTCCGTCGCGGACCGAGATGATCCGGTCCGCCCGAGGCTACGGTGCCGCGGCCCCGGTGTCTGTAGCGACGACCATGTTCACGGCTCCTACACTGCCCAGTGGCCGGGTCCGCCTCGCCCGAGGTGTGTCCGCCCCGCACCCGATCGCCCGCGAACGCCCGCCCGACCCCGACGACATGCAGAGACGACAGGCACCGATGACCCCCGTCCCCACCTCGACCTCGGTCGCCCCGACGCGCAGCGAGCGCCTCGACGAGCTGCCGTTCACCTCGAAGCACCGCCGCCTGCTCGCCGGCTCGGGCATCGGCTGGGCCCTCGACGCGCTCGACGTCGGTCTGCTCTCGTTCGTCATCGCGCAGCTGATGACCGTGTGGAGCGACCAGGCCGGGCAGCTCGCCTGGGTCGCCTCGGCCGGGTTCGCGGGCATGGCGATCGGCGCGGCCGTCGGTGGCTCCCTGGCCGACCGCCTGGGCCGCAAGACCGTCTTCGCCTTGACGCTGCTGCTGTACGGGCTCGCCACCGGCCTCTCGGCCCTCTCCTGGTCGGTCGGCGTGCTGCTCGTCCTGCGCTTCGTCGTCGGACTCGGCCTGGGCTCCGAACTGCCGGTCGCCTCGACCCTCGTCAGCGAGTTCTCGCCGCGGCGCATCCGCGGTCGCGTGGTCGTCCTGCTCGAGGCGTTCTGGGCCGTGGGCTCGATCGGGGCGGCCCTCGTCGGCTACCTCGTGATCCCGACGAGCGACGACGGCTGGCGCTGGGCCCTGCTGATCGGCGCCGCCCCCGCGCTCTACGCCGTCTTCGTGCGGCTGAGGATGCCCGAGTCGGTGCGCTTCCTCGAATCGAAGGGTCGTCACGACGAGGCCGAGCGGACCGTCCGCGGTTTCGAGCAGGCCGCCGGCGTCGCCGCGCCGACCGTCGTCGCCGAGGAGGCGCGGGTCGTCGCAGAGCCCGCCCGCGCCTCCGTCGGTCGGTTGTTCGGTGCCGGGATGGCGCGCCGCACGGTCGCGATCTGGGTGGTCTGGTTCATGACGAACTTCTCGTACTACGGCGCCTTCGTCTGGCTGCCGTCCTTGCTCGTCGCGGCGGGGTTCCCGCTCGTGCGCTCGTTCGAGTACGTGCTGATCATCACCCTGGCGCAGCTGCCGGGGTACGCGGCCTCGGCCTGGCTGATCGAGACGTGGGGTCGCCGGGGGACGCTCGCGACCTTCTTGCTCGGGTCGGCCGTCGCGGCGGTGTTCTTCGGCTTCGGGGCGGTCAGCGGCAGCGTCGCCCAGATACTCGTCGCGGGCATGGCCCTGTCGTTCTTCAACCTCGGCGCGTGGGGCGCGCTCTACGCCGTGACGCCCGAGCTCTACCCGACGCCGCTCCGAGGCACGGGTGCGGGGTGGGCCGCGGGCGTCGGGCGCATCGCCTCGATCGCCGCCCCGTTGTCGGTTCCGCCGCTGATCGCCCTCGGCGGGCCGCCCACCCTGTTCGTCGTCTTCGGCGCGGTCTTCGTCGTGGGGGCCGTCGCCGCCACGATGCTGCCCGAGCTGCGCGGCACGCGGCTCGCCGAATGAGCGCGCGTCGCCGGTCGCGTCGTCGCCTCACGCCGCGTCGGCTGCTCGGGATCGTCGTGGTGCTGGTGGCCGGGGCCGTCCTCGTGGCGTTCCCGCGCCTCCTCGGCGACGGGTCGGGGGACGGCGGCCCGGGAGGCGCGGGTGCGGTTCCCGTGCCCACGAGCGTCCCGGCCGCGGCGGCCGAAGCCGTCGTCGAACGCGTGGTCGACGGTGACACGGTGATCGTCACCGTCGAAGGGGAGCGCGAGCGCATCCGCCTGATCGGCGTCGACACCCCCGAGGCCGTGAAGCCGGACGCCCCGGTCGACTGCTTCGGCCCCGAGGCCAGCGCCTTCACGACGGCCGCCCTGCCCGAGGGGTCGACGGTCTGGCTCGAGGACGACGCCTCGCAAGGTGACGCCGACCGCTACGACCGGTTGCTGCGCTACGTCTGGTCGCCCGACGGCACGATGCTCAACGAGCGGTTGGTCGCCGAGGGTTACGGGCGTGAGGACACCTACGACGACGCGTACCGCTACCGCGACCGGTTCGTCGCCGCCGAGGCGTCGGCCGAGCGGGCCGGCGCCGGGCTCTGGAACGCCTGCCGCTGACGGCCCGGTGCCGGCTGCGGCGGGTTCCCGTCATCGGCGGCGGGTCGGCGCCGACCCGCCGCCGATGACACCACCCCGCCGCAGCCCGCTCACCCGGCGGCTCGGCCACCAGAAGGCGTCACCGGTGAGGAAGACGAGCGCCGGCACGAGCACGGTGCGCACCACCAGGGTGTCGAGCAGCACGCCGAGGCAGACGATCACGCCGACCTGGGTCAGGGCCACGACCGGCAGCACGCCGAGGACGGCGAACACCGCGGCCAGCAGGACGCCGGCGCTCGTGATGACGGCTCCGGTCGACGCCAGGGCCCGCACCATGCCCTCGCGGGTGCCGTGCACGAGGCCCTCCTCGCGGGCCCTGGTGGTGAGGAAGATGTTGTAGTCCACCCCGAGTGCGACGAGGAACAAGAACGCGTAGAGCGTCACCGCCGTGTCGAGCGCGGGGAACCCCAGGACGTTCTGGAACAGCCAGGTCGAGGCCCCGAGGCTCGCGAAGAACGTGGCCAGCACCGAGGTGATGAGCAGCACGGGGGCCACGAGCGACCGCAGCAGCAGGGCCAGGACGGCGAACACGACCGCCAGGATGATCGGCGCGATCAGGTCGACGTCGGCCTGCGCGGCGACCTTCGTGTCGTAGGCGGCGGCGTCGCTGCCGCCGACCAGCGCGTCGGCGAGGCTGCCGCCGGCGTCGGCGTACCCGGCACGCAGGCGCTCGACGGTGGCGAACGCGGCGTCGCTCTCGGGCTCGGCGGTGAGTTGCAGGTCGACGCGGGTCAGGCCGCCGTCGGTCTCGCCGGGCGTCGCCGTGTCGACCCCGTCGGTGCCGGACGCGAGCGCCGTCGCCTCGTCGGCCACGGCCGACGGCACGAGCACGGTGGTGCGGCTCGTCAGCCCTGCCGTGAACGACTCGTCGATGACCTTCTGGGCGGTGACGGAGTCGGGCTCGCCGAGCAGCTGGTCGGTCTGCGAGAGGCCGACGGCGTATCCGCCGAGGCCGAGACAGAGGACGCCGATGCCCGCGACGGCGGTCACGGCCACGACGGCCGGACGGCGTCGGACGCCGCGCCCGAGACGGTCCCAGAAGCCGCGTCGCGGTGCCGCGGGGTGCGCCGCGCCTCCTGCGGACACTGCCGACGCTGCCGACGCCGCCGACGCGTCGGACGAGGAGGCGCGGGGCACGAAGGGCCAGAACAGCCCGCGACCGCAGACCACCAGCGCCGCGGGCAGGACCACGAGGGCGAACACGATCGCGACGGCGACGCCGACCGCGCAGGCGAGGCCGAGGGCACGGTTGCCCGAGAGCGACGCGAGCAGCAGCGTGAGCAGGCTCAGGACCACCGTGCCGCCACTGGCCGCGATGGCCGGTCCGGCGCTCGTCACGGCGGTGCGCATGGCGCGGTGCCGGTCGGGCCGCAGCAGCAGCTCCTCGCGGTAGCGCGCGACGAGCAGCAGGGCGTAGTTGGTCCCTGCACCGAACACGAGCACCGAGAGGATGCCCGAGATCGAGGCGTCGATCGAGATGCCGAGCGGCTCGGCGACGGCGGTGGCGACCCGGCCCGCCAGGGCGTCGGCGGTACCCACGACGGCCAGCGGCACGATCCACAGCACCGGGCTGCGGTAGGTGACGATCAACAGCACCGCCACGACGATCACCGTCACGAGCAGCAGGCGGAGGTCCGCGCCGGCGAAGGCGTTCGCGACGTCGTCCTGGAACCCGATGGGCCCGGTGAGAAGGGCGTCGAGCCCGGCGGGCAGGTCGGCCGAGGCCGCGTCCCGCAGGCTCGTGGCGGTGCCCGCGACGTCGGCGTCCGCCGTCGCGGCGTCGAGCGGAACCGCGACGAGCGCGACGGTGCCGTCGTCGCTGACCCGGGGCCTCACGGCCTGCGGCGTGGTCGAGAGTTCGGCGAGGACGCCGGCCCGGTCGTCGATCGCGGCGAGGTCGCGGGTGTCGAGTCGGTCGCCGCCGTGGCGGAAGACGACGATGCCCACGGTCGTGTCGGCGCCGGGGAACCGGCTCAGCAGGTCGGTGACCTGCGCCGACTGGCTCGTGTCGGGGACGCCCGACGGCGGGGCGGCGTCGCCCTCGCTCGCCGGGAGGACGGCGAAGAGGAGTGCGACGGCCACGGTGGTCGCGGCGAGCACGGCCCAGGCGGTGCGGTGGCCGCTGACGATGCGGGCGAGGGTGCGCATGCTGATCCTTCAGTGACTGAATGTCTTAGTAGCTAAGAGTATTGCAGATCACAAGAGCATCCACCAGACTCGTCACGCAGGAGGTTCCATGCCCACCCCGAGAGACCCGGGCCCCACGGCCCCGACGGCCCGTCCGCCGCGCTCGCCGCAGGCCGACGCGATCGTCACCCAGATGCAGAGGCTGACCACCGAGTCGCAGAAGGTCGCCCAGGCCTTCGCCTCGAGGCACGGCCTCGGTCACATCGACCTCGAGGCGCTGCTCCACGTCATGCAGGCCGAACGGGACGGTGATCCCGTGACGGCCGGCGGGCTCGGCGAGCTGCTGGGTGTCACGTCCGGGGCGGCCACGGGCGTCATCGACCGTCTCGAGAAGGTCGGACACGTCCAGCGCAGTCGTGACGCCGCGGACCGCCGTCGCGTGCTCGTCCGCTACTCCGATCGCGCCCGCGAGGTCGCCGGGGCGTTCTTCGGCCCCCTCGGGGTGATGAGCGACCGCGTGATGGCCGACTTCGACGAGGCGGAGCTCGCGACCGTCCGGCGGTTCCTCGAGGGCATGTCGGGCGCGATGGCCGAGCGGGCCCGCGAGGTGGGGCGTCCTGCCTGAGGCGACCCGCGCCTCCTCGGTGGCAGGCGGCTCCGACCGTCGGTGCCCGGCGGCTCCGACCGTCGGTGGCAGCGGGTAACGTCGTCGTGACCCCGGAAGGCAGGTGGCACGTGACCGACCACGTCTCGGCTCTCGACCTCTTCTCGATCGGCATCGGCCCGTCGAGCTCTCACACCGTCGGCCCGATGCGTGCCGCCCGCGAGTTCCTCCTCGGCGTCGAGCTCGACGGCCGGCTGACCGACGTCGCCCGGGTCGAGGCCGTGCTCTACGGCTCGCTCGCCGCGACCGGCCTCGGCCACGGCACCCCCTCGGCCGTGCTCGCCGGTCTCGCGGGCATGCAGCCCGAGACCTGCGACCCCGAGGTCGTCTCGGGCATGCAGCAGGCGGTCGAGCACGGCGGCGGCCTCCGATTGCTCCGTCGGCACCAGATCGCCTTCGCTCCCAACGACCTGCGCATGGCACCGCTGACGCGCATGCCGCGACACCCGAACGCCCTGAGCGTCGAGGCGTTCGACGTCGACGGCGCGAGCCTCGCCCGCGAGGTCTACTTCTCCGTCGGCGGGGGATTCGTCGTCCGCGACGGCGACGACGAGCAGGCCGTGCCGACCGCCGAGGCGCCGTTCGCCTTCTCCGACGCCGACGACCTGCTGCGCCTCTGCGACGCCGAGGGCGTGTCGATCGCCGAGCTCGCCTGGCGCAACGAGGTCGCGCTGCACGGCGAGGCCGCTGCCGCGTCGGGTCTCGACTCGCGATGGGCCGCCATGAGCGCCTGCGTCGACGCGGGTCTCGCGGCGACCGGCGTCCTGCCGGGCTGGATGAAAGTGCCGCGGCGCGCACGCCAGTTCGCGACGATGCTGCGTCAGCAGGACGAACGGGCCACCGCCTTCGCCCTCGGCGGTTCCGCGATCGACCAGGGTCGCGCCTCCTCGCTGCTGGCGTCCGACCTGCCGGCCCAGTGGCTGCAGGCCTACGCGATGGCGGTGAACGAAGAGAACGCGGGCGGCGGTCGCGTGGTCACGGCCCCGACGAACGGTGCCGCCGGTATCATCCCGGCCGTGGGTTACTACGCCATGCGGTTCCACGGAGCGACCGCCGACGAGCTGGCGCGCACCTACCTGCTCACGGCTGCCGCGATCGGGTCGCTCTACAAGCGCAACGCGTCGATCTCGGGGGCCGAGGCCGGGTGCCAGGGCGAGGTCGGCTCGGCCGCGTCGATGGCCGCGGGGGCGCTCACCGCGCTGCTCGGCGGGACGCCGCGCCAGGTCGAGAACGCCGCCGAGATCGCGATGGAGCACCACCTCGGGCTCACCTGCGACCCCGTCGGCGGTTTCGTGCAGGTCCCCTGCATCGAGCGCAACGCCATCGCGGCGGGCACGGCCGTCGCCGCGACCCGCATGGCCCTGCTGGGCGACGGCAGCCACGTGGTCAGCCTCGACACCGTCATCGAGACGATGCGCCAGACCGGCCGCGACATGAAAGACAGCTACAAAGAGACCAGCCGCGCCGGTCTCGCCGTCAACGTCATCGAGTGCTGAGCGCGGGCGGCGCCGTCGCACCAGGAGGCGCGGGTCGTGTCGCACCCCGCCGCTAGCCTCGTCGCATGACCCCGCCGCGCCGCCCCACGCCGTCCCGCCCCGCGACCCCGGGCGGCACCGACGTCCCGCGGCTCGACCCCGTCGACCCACAGGGGCTCGTCGACCTCGGCACCGACCTGCTGGGTCCGCGCGACAGCCGTGAGCTCGAGCGCTACGTCCGCGCCGACCTGACCGACCGCGACCTCGAGGGGGCCGAGTTCACCGAGTGCGTCTTCGAGTCGCCCCGGCTCGGGTCGGCCCGCCTGCGCGGCGCCCGGCTGGTCGAGTCGGTGCTGACCGACTCGTTCGCGCCCGAGCTCGCCGCGTCGCGAAGCACCTGGCGCGACGTCCGCATCGAGCGGCCCCGGTGGGGGTCGGCCGAGCTGTTCGACGCCGAGCTGCGCTCGGTGCACCTGGTCGGCGGCAAGATCGACTTCCTCAACCTGCGGGGGGCTCGTCTCACCGACGTCGTGATCGAGGGCTGCACGATCGGCGAGCTCGACCTCGGCGGTGTGCAGGCCCTGCGGGTCGCGCTGGTCGACTGCCGCATCGGCACGCTCGACGTGGCCCGCGCCTCCTTGTCGCACACCGACCTCCGCACGAGCGACTTCTCGCGCATCGACGGCTTCGAGGGCCTGCGGGGCGCGACGATCGACGAGCTGCAGCTCGCGACCTTCGCCCCGACGATGGCGGCCCACCTGGGGCTCGTCGTCGGCTGAGGGCGGTTGCCGGGCTGCCGTTCCTCGTCGCCACGGGCGCGAACGACGAACATCGTCCGATGGGCGGTCGTTCATCGGGACACTTCTTCGGACCCGTTCCGCCGGCTGAGGTCACGTGGCGCCTGGCCTGCGGATTCGAGTATGCCTGTCCCGCAAATGTGCTCGGTGAAAGGGGGGCGGGGTCTAGACGCGACAGGCATTCGGGCTCATCGGATGCGCCCAGATGTCGACCTCGCGACAGGCTCTCGCAGCACAGCGCGATGTTCTTGTAGCGCTCGGTGTTGACGATGAGCACGTGCATGTCAAACATGGCTTGTCGGGTACGACTTGAGCTAGGCCAGGCCTCCGCGAGGCCCTCGACGCGTGCCGTGCCGGCGACGTCCTCGTCGTCACGAAACTCGACTGTCTCGTCCGCGATCGCTGCGAGATGCAACAGCGATCGCGGACGAGCTCACGGATGAGGCGTCGCGCTGAAACTCGGGGGAGCGGTCTACGACCCCACCGACCCGGTCGGCTCTTGTTCAACGTCCTCGGCAGTGTGGCCGAGTTCGAGGCCGACCTCATTCGTGCCCGGACCCTCGAGGGCATAGCTATCGCCAAGGCCGCCAGCAAGCTCCGAGGCCCGAAGCCCAAGCTCGCCGCCTCCCAGGACAAGCACCTCGTGCAGCTGCACCGCACCGGCACCCACACCACCAACGAGATCACTGAAATCTTCGCCGTCGCCCGCCATCTCTGACACGTGCCACTTGCCGTAGTCGCCATGGAGAAAGCGTCCGTAGAGCTGGGCCATCAAGAGCTCGTCATTCATGTAAATCTTCGAATTGTCACCAAAAACGCTGCCGATACCGTCTTCCATGACGGCGACGTTCTTGACCATGAGGTCCCATTCTTCAGCTAGCTGCGCTTCGTCAGTGGTGCAGTCGCGTGCTGACCGGACAACCTGCGCCAGAAACAGCCGGTCGCCCGACTGAAAGTACTTACGGAGGAGTAAGGCGTGCATCACGACCCTCCAGCGGGCTTCCTCCTCGACGTGCCCGAAAAGATTGACGGAGCGACCGATCGGCATGACCGCGTCTAGGCGTTCATAGTCTGCGACGGTCGAGAGGAAGTGTCGGACGCGGTCGCTTGCTGTCGGATGATCGCTGGACCCCATGCAGACACCCTCTCGTCTAGGTGATCCTTCGGTTAATGGCACAGCAACTCGGCACATGCCCTTGCGGTGGTCACTCAACGAGATCTGTTCCAAGCTGACCTATTGAGACATCTCGCGACCCGCAGGTACAAGAGAGTGACTGACCCGCGGGGTCGTTCGGTGACCGTTCGGCTACCGCACCCCTTGGTCTCGGCAGCCCTGCTTACTGGGCTCGGGGATGAGGGCGTGATGCCGGTTCTATACTCCTGGTCGCGTTCGAGCATCTACCTCATCTGCCCGGAAGGCGATGCCGCGAAGTATCAACACCGCATGAGTCAAAGCATGGACTCCTTCAGCTTCAAGTGGGAAGCCGTTGTTTTGCCGGTAATCGGCTGCTCCATCGGGCAACACCTCGTATGTGTCGATCTCCGTAGTCGACGAGCCAGTCGCCGCACAGCCGAGGACGAACCCATCGGCTGTTCCACCATGGCCCTTCCGTGGAGTAGATGTAGGTCCTCACTCGCGTGGTCGCTCACAGCGACCGGGTTCATGGTGTCTTCGTCGAAGAATCTTCCTGCGCGGTCAAGGCGTCGCGGCCGTCTTGCGTTAGTGGAGTCAGGCCGAGGAGGTTGACTACAAGGAGTAGGCCGCCGACGGTGGCAAGGCTTGGCGATGAGGAGAAGATTACCGTCGTGAGGCCGGCTGTACTGGCCCCGGCGAGTGGGCCCGCAAGAGCGATCAGACGTTTATGGCCTCCCTTAGTTGCCGCGTAGGTCACCGCGCAGGTGCTCCAGCCGACGAGGAGAGCGCCGGATGCGCCTCCGAGGTAGCGACGAACTGCGATCCAGTGTCCGGTCTCGTGGGCTGCGATGACCAGGAGGACAAGGAGTGGGGCGGCGGCAAATTCGAGAGTTGTCGTCAAATCTGCGCCGAGGCTGGTCAGAGCGAGCGCTGCCAGGAGGCTGATGGTGGCTACGGCGGCGCCCCACGTGCGAGACACACCGCGGAGGGCATGGGCCAGTAGCCACCGAGATCCGGGTGGTGCGAGGGTGCGGCGGAGTTTGCCCCATCGATGCACTTGGTGGCGCGTGGCAGTATTTCGAACGTCAGCCCTGTCCATGACTCTCAGGCGCGTAGCGCAATCCGCGCGAGCGAGTCCGTTGATGAGCAGGAAGGCTGAGGCGACAGCCTCGAGCTCGTGCGGGGACTGGGCGTCTGAGGTGATTTGCTCGTCGGTTCCTGTCGCCGGGTCTGTGATGCGCGCTGTCCCTCCGGAAGATGACACACGCACTCCGTCGTGGAGTGTCACCGGTAGGTCGATCATGCGGTGATGGATCGGTTGCGTCGGATGCGCACCAACGCCGGAACGGCGACGGTCCAGATTGCTGCGGCTACCAGCAAAACGATCGTTCGAGCGGAATCGGTGGCGAAGGTGGAAGCGAGGGCCAGGGGTGCGATGGTCAGGGCGACGGCCTCGAGAAAGGCTATGACGGGGGCGCCGGGCATCTCCAGATCGGCCGGGAAGTGAACTCCCGCGAGGAGGCATGCAGCTGAAGCGAGCGCGGTGCAGGCAAGAACAGTTGTCCAGGGCACCGCGGCGAGGTGCCCGAGCGCGGCGCCTACTCCAGTGACTGCCAGGAGAAGCATCCCCGCCAGCATCGCGGTCGTGCCCAGTTTGATGACGCCCCACATGGCGGAGCTCTCACGTCGGATCGAGGTGCGTAGCCAGAGAGCCCGCCGATTCGTGCCGTAGGTGATGAGGCAGACCGACGACGGCACAGCCACCATCAGAAGGAACATGACCGTTGCCCACGCTGGGGATGCCGGGGGGGTGACCAGAACTGTGGCTACAACGGCAATCCCCATCAAGGTCACCGTGGAGGCGAAAAGCGGGTTCCGCACGCTCTGCACGACGTCAGCAAGAGCGGAGCTGAGATGTGTTCGCGAGGGCGTCGGGAACCATCGCACGACTGCGGCGGCATGCTCGGGTGGCGCGAGCCGTCCGATGACACACAGCGCACTTGCTGCGGTCCCCAGAACAACCACAACCAACACCACTGCTGTCCATGATTTATTGGCAGCATCTGCCAGCGGGAGGGCGCTCACCCATTCTTCTCGGGACCACCTGGCGTACACGCCCGCTGAGGCGGCGAGGGCGACACCTGCGGAGATGCTGGTGGCGATCGTCCGGGGAATTCCCAACCGGCAGAAAAGAGCTTCCGCTGCCTTGATTAGTGCAGCGAGGATGACGGTGCCGGCTGCAGAACCGAGGACCGCGCCCGCCACAAGAGCAGGGCCAAGTCGCGATCCGCTGAGGTGAACACTGGACGCAATCACAGGCGACATGACCAGAGGCGCAAACACTGTCGCGATCGCGATCGGAGTCGCAAGCTGGCCCAGCAACCAGCTCCCAGGTCGCAACGGTGTTGCGGCGAGCATCGGTGCGAGCTCGCGTGGCGCTGGGCTGAGAACGAGGAGGACTGTGATCGTGCATCCCGACGCGAGGGCCGTTCCGGCGATGATCTCACCCAGAATTTGCAGTTGGACTGGCTCTGGAATCGTTACCGAACCAGCGCCGGCGGTGAGGACGGCTATGACTTGCCAGGCGATGACACCGACTGCGGTGACAGCGAGGAGCACCTGAGAGAGGGTGCGTGAGCCGGTGACGCTTCGAGAGAGGTCACCGAACCAGATGCCACAGATCAATCGGGCGACGCCCAGCGAATCGCGAATCACAGCTGGTCGAGCTGCCTCGTGTTGATGCGTCGGCGCGCATGCATCCGGAAAGCCATCAAGCTCGCCGCGGTGAATCCGGCAGTGATGGTCACGAACCAGATGGCGCTGCCGGGGGAGATGAATTGGGTCGACGCAAGGTCGGCACCGTCACCGGCGGTAGCGGTGACGAGACCGGGGACACCCGCTGTCGAGTTCGTCGCCACAGCGAGAGCCGTAACGGCCATGGCGGAGACAACGACGATGAAAGCCGCAGCGATAGCCGAGCCAAAGACGGTGAGAGTGATACGGAGTGCGGTCATAGTGTGAGTTACCTTTCAGCGCGAATGAGATCTCTGAATCGCTGCGTGTCCCGAGTCGGAGCGTGGAGTCCAGTTGTCGTGAGGAAGAACTCCTCGAGGTCAGGCATGCCCGAATTGCGAACGAGCTCGCTGGGGGACCCATCCGCCACGCTGATTCCGTCGTGCATGATCACGACGCGCTCGAACCAGTGCTCCGCGGCGAGGATGTCGTGGGTGGCGACGAGTACCGCTGTTCCTTCCGCTCGGAGCGCATCGATAAATGCCCGAATGGTTCGCACCGCGTGCGGGTCGAGGCCCCGGAAGGGTTCGTCCATAACAAGGAGGCCAGGTGAATGGGCCGCAGCGCCCACAACTTGAAGCTTCTTTTTAGTGCCGTGAGACATGTCAGCGATGAACTTGGACAAATGCGGCTCGAGTCCCAAGGCGTCGATCAAGGCATCGTCAAGCCCGGAGCGGCCGACCCGCCGGAGTCGTCGGAGGTGAGCCAGGTACTCCGCCCCGGTCAGCGAGAGGGGGATCGGGAGTTCGTCTGGGACAAACCCCAGATCCTTCTTCGCTTCGGCCGTCTGATGCGGGTTGCCTTGGATGAAGACCGTTCCCGCATCGAACTGGTGAAGGCCGACGATGCCATGAACGAGAGTTGACTTACCGCTCCCATTCGGGCCGAGGAGGGCCAGGAGATCCCCGGGGTCGACCGTGAGGTCGACCCCGAAGACTCCGGCGCCGCCTGCGTAGCGCTTCGTGCACTGTTGCGCAGAGAGCGCAGGACCGGTGCGAGACATCGTTACCTGATGCAGGCGAACTTGACGTTTGCCGAGGCGGGGTTGTTCCAGTTGACGTTGATGACGCCGCCGAACCCCCGGTACCCCCTTCCGAGGCAGATGCCCGTGAGGTAGGCGATGAAACCGAGACCGAGCACGATGGCGGCCGCGACGGCGACCACGATGACCGGGTTGCGGCTCGTGGCGACCCGATGCACCACGGCGTCGCGTACCTGTGCGGCGGCGACAGTGGCGCGCACCGGTGCCTCGAGAAGAATGTTCGACATGTAGTTCTCCTTGCTCATCTTCGAACCGCCCGTCTGGACGTCAGTGAAGGCTACATAACGCAGAATACTAAACACAACGGCAATGCAGTGATGCTCCACACATCGGGCCAGATGCATGCCCGGTTCTCTAGCGGTCTTGAGGGCCGGATGGGTGCGTCGCGGACCTGACCGACTCGTTCGCGCCCGAGCTCGCCGCGTCGCCCAGCACCTGGCGAGACGTGCGGGTCGAGCGGCCGCGGTGGGGCTCGGCCGAGTTGTTCGACGCCGAGCTGCGGTCGGTGCACCTGGTCGGCGGCAAGATCGACTTCCTCAACCTGCGGGGGGCTCGTCTCACCGACGTCGTGATCGAGGGCTGCACGATCGGCGAGCTCGACCTCGGCGGCGTGCAGGCCCTGCGGGTCGCGCTGGTCGACTGCCGCATCGGCACGCTCGACGTGACCCGCGCCTCCTTGTCGCACACCGACCTCCGCACGAGCGACTTCTCGCGCATCGACGGCTTCGAGGGCCTGCGGGGCGCGACGATCGACGAGCTGCAGCTCGCGACCTTCGCCCCGACGATGGCCGCCCACCTGGGGCTCGTCGTCGGCTGAGCCGTGCCGTGCCGGCGGGTGGGAACCGCAGCACGGGGTGGGCCTTGCGCCACGATGTGGGCACCGCGCCACGAGGCGGGCACAGCACCACGATGTGGGCACAGCGCCACGATGTGGGCACAGCGCCACGATGTGGGCACAGCGCCACGTCATCTCGTGGCGGCGTGCACATCTCGTGGCGTCGTCCGCGTCGCGTCGCGCTACGCCGTCGCCGAACACGACGGCGGCGGCCCGGGCGGCGGTGCTATCGTCGCCGACAGAGCAACGCGCTCCGGGGTCAGTGAAAATCTGAGCCGGCGGTCACAGTCCGCGACCCGTGTCGTCACCGAGAGGTGGGGGCCCGGTTGAACCGGTGGAACTCCGGTACCGACGGTCATAGTCCGGATGAGAGGTGCGCGGGCCCGGTCGTCCGTCCGCGGGCCCCGGGCCGATGCCGACCGTCGCGTCGCGCACCCCCGGAGAGCCCTCGGCACAGCCAGGCAGACCGGAGGACGACATGACCACGCAGGCAGCGAACACGCCCCGTACACGACCCGCGGGGGCGCGACGCCCGCGCGGCACGACGGCCACGGCGGTGCGCTGATGTTCACCGGACTCGTCGAAGAACTCGGACGCGTCGAGCGCGTCGACGACCAGGGCGACAGCGTCCGTCTGACCGTCCGGGGCCCGGCCGTCCTGGCCGACGCCGCGCACGGCGACTCGATCTCGGTCAGCGGCGTCTGCCTGACCGTCGTCGTGCAACAGGGCGACACCTTCACGGCCGACGTGATGCGCCAGACCCTCGCCATGAGCACCGTGGGCTCGTTCGGGGCGGGCACGGCCGTCAACCTCGAGCGCGCCGCGCGGGTCGGCGACCGCCTCGGCGGCCACATCGTGCAGGGCCACGTCGACGGCACGGCCACGGTCGTCGAGATCGAAGAGGGTGACGCCTGGCGTCGGGTCCGGTTCGACCTCGCCGACGACCTCGCGCCCCTGCTCGTCGACAAGGGGTCGGTGACGCTCGACGGCGTGAGCCTCACGGTCAGCGCGATCAGCGACCCCGGCGAGGCACCGGGGTGGTTCGAAGTCAGCCTGATCCCCGAGACGCTCGCCGTGACCACCCTCGGGCGCAAGGCCGTCGGCGACCGGGTCAACGTCGAGACGGACGTGCTCGCCCGTCACGTCCGCCGCATGCTGCGGTTGGACGCGCTCGACGCCGCCGCGACGGGTCGCCCGTGACCGGGGCGGCACCGGCCGAGGAGGCGCGGGTTGACTCGCGCCTCGCTCCGATCGAGCTCGCCCTCGAGCACCTCCGACGGGGTCGGCCGGTCGTGGTGGTCGACGACGAGTCCCGCGAGAACGAGGGCGACGTCGTCCTGTCGGCCGAGCTGGCCTCGTCCGAATGGATCGCCTGGACGGTACGGGTGTCGTCCGGCTTCGTCTGCGCGCCGATGACGAACGAGGTCGCCGACCGACTCGACCTGCCGCCGATGGTCGCCCACAACGAGGACGCCCGCGGCACGGCGTACACGGTGAGCGTCGACGCGGCTGCCGGTGTGACGACGGGCATCAGCGCGTCCGACCGGGCGACGACCCTGCGCACGCTCGCGTCGCCGACCAGCGTGCGCGACGACCTGCACCGCCCCGGGCACGTCCTGCCGCTGCGGGCCCGCGACGGCGGCGTGCGAGAGCGCGACGGCCACACCGAGGCCTCCGTCGACCTCATGAAGGCCGCCGGGCTCCGACCCGTCGCGGTCATCAGCGAGATCGTCGGCGACGACGGCGAGATGATGCGCCTGCGCGAACTGCTCGACTTCGGCGCGCGCGAGGGTGTGCCGGTCGTCACGATCGCCGACCTCGTCGCCTGGTTGGGCGACCGCGACCTCGACGAACCCGACCCCACACCGGTTGCACCGCCCACGGACACCACGACCACCACCACCACCCGCACCCCCGAAGGAGACCCCGCATGAGCGGAGCAGGCGCCCCCACCGAACTCGACGTCGACGGCACCGGAGTCCGCGTGACGATCGTCGCCGGCACCTGGCACGAGACGATCACCGACGGGCTGCTGGCCGGTGCGCTGGCGACCGTCGAGCGTCTCGGCGCCACCGCCACCGTCGTGCGCGTGCCCGGCAGCTTCGAGCTCCCGGTGGTGGCGAAGGCCGCGCTCGAGGCCGGGGCCGACGCCGTCGTCGCGCTCGGCGTCATCATCCGGGGTGGCACGCCGCACTTCGAGTACGTGTCCGATGCCGCGACCTCCGGCCTGTTGCGGGTGACCCTCGACACGGGCAAGCCGGTCGGGTTCGGCGTGCTCACCCTCGACGACGAGCAGCAGGGCCTCGACCGGGCCGGCCTGCCCGGCTCGAAGGAGGACAAGGGTGCCGAGGCGGCACACGCCGCCGTCGCGACGGCCGTGCAGCTGCGCGACATCGCCCGCGCAGGCACCGCCCGGGTCGCCGGCTTCTAGGACCTGCGCGGCGCTGGTCCCTCGACCCGTGCCTCCCCGGGTCCCGGACCGCGCCTCCTGCCGGGCGGCCGGTGTCGCGACGTGCACACCGGGGCAGGGGGCCGAGCGGCTAGGCGAAGACCTCGGACAGGAACGCCTCGAGCTGCTGCCACGAGCGGCGGTCGGCCCGGGCGTCGTACTGCGCACCGTGGTCGGGGGAGTCCGTGCCGGGGACGGCGAAGGCGTGCATGACGCCGCTGTAACTGAGCACCTGCCAGTCGGGGGCCTCGGCGGCGCGCATCTCGTCCTCGAACGCGACGACCGCCTCGTCGGGCACCACCGGGTCGGCCGCACCCGTCATCACCAGCAGAGGGGCGGTCACGGCGCCCTTCTCGGCGGGCATCCCGGTGCCGAGTCCGCCGTGGAACGACACGACGCCGGCGACGTCGACGCCCGCGCGGGCCACCTCGAGGGCGCCCGAGCCGCCGAAGCAGTAGCCCATCACGGCGATCCGCGACGGGTCGACTCCCGGCTCGGCCCGCAGGCGTTCGAGGTTCGCCAGCAGGCGCGAGCGGAACAGGGCGACGTCGCCGTAGTACTTGCCCGCCTCGCCCGCGGCCTCCTGTGGCGACGGGCGGACGCCCTGCCCGTAGACGTCACCGGCGAGCGCCACGTAACCGAGCCGGGCGAGCATCTGGGCGCGCACCTTGACGTGGTCGACGACGCCGAACCAGTCGTGCAGCACGAGCACGCCGGGCACGAGGTCGGACGAGGAGGCGCGGGTCGGTGTCGCGAGGAATCCCTCGAGATCGACGTCGGTCGCCGCGTAGACCACGTCCGACGTCGCGACGCCGCCCGGGTCGGGCACGCTGTTGAGGACGCGCTGCAGGTCGGGGGAGAGTGCGGGAGCGGGTTCGGTCGTGGTCACACGGGGACGCTACTCCCGGCCGGGCGACGGAGCCGCGCAGGCTCAGCCCGGGGCGACGATCCGGGCCACGGCCTGACGCACGACCTCGCACCGACGTTGCTGCGGGCCGGTGTGCAGGTTGGTCGCCTCGGGCGTGACGAACCAGGCGAGGACGACGCCGAAGACCATGGTCAGCAGTTCGTCGGCGTCCCATTCGGACGAGATGTCGCCTGCGGCCTGGGCCGCGTGCACGGAGTCGCGCCTGGCCTCGAGCTGCTTGTGGTCGAGCACGCCGGGGCTCGGCAGGGCCACGCCCTCGATCTGACCCCAGAGCAGCAGCCGGGCGTCGTCTGGATTCGAGGCCAGGTGGTCGTAGAGCGAGCTCGCCCAGGCGGGCAGGTCGTGGGCGTCGAAGGGGACGACGGCGACCCAGCGGCCGATGCTCTCGCCGAGAGCGGCGTCGAACAGGTCGCGTTTGGTCGAGAAGTGGGCGTAGAGCCGCTCTTTGCTCGCCTCGGCGTCCCGGGCGATCGTGTCGACTCGGGCGCCGGCGAGGCCACGGGCCGCGAACTCCGTCCGCGCTGCCTCGAGCAGCCGTTCCCGGGGCGGGGTTGGTCGTCGTGCCATGCCCAGAGCATAGGGGCTCGACCCCACCGGACCGCCCGGTTCGGACCGAGGACTTCGCGTACCGTACCGAACGGTTCGTTTACCGTACCGGCCGGTTCGCGCGACGTCCCGCCGGCACCGTCGGGCGACTCAGAGGGTGCGGGCGTCCACCGACTCGACGCCGGCCGCCGCCGCGACGCCGGCGTTGGTGATGCGTCCGGCGACCGCGTTGACACCGCGGGCCAGCGAGGGGTCGGCGGCGACGGCGTCTCGCCACCCCCGGTCGGCGAGGGCGAGGGCGTAGGGCATGGTCGCGTTGGTCAGGGCCCGGGTGGACGTCTGGGGGACGGCACCCGGCATGTTGGCCACGCAGTAGTAGACGCTGTCATGGACGGCGAAGGTCGGGTCGTCGTGCGTGGTCGCGTGGGAGCCCTCGAAGCAACCGCCCTGGTCGATGGCGATGTCGACGAGCACCGACCCGGGGCGCATCGACGCCACCATGTCGTCGGTGACGAGCTTGGGGGCCTGGGCGCCGGGGATCAGCACCGAGCCGATCACCAGGTCGGCGGCCGCCACCTGCGCGCCGATCTCGTAGGCCGTCGACGCACGGGTCTGCACCCGACCGCCGAACTGCACCTCGAGAGCGCGGAGGCGCGGCAGCGACACGTCGATGACGGTCACGTCGGCGCCGAGGCCGAGGGCGTTCGCCGCGGCGTGTTCGCCGGCGACCCCGCCGCCTATCACGACCACCTTGGCCTTCGGGGTTCCGGGGACACCACCGAGCAGCACACCCGGGCCGCCGATCGGCTTCATGAGGTGGTAGGCGCCGACCATCGTCGAGAGACGGCCCGCGACCTCGCTCATCGGCGAGAGCAGCGGCAGGCTGCGGTCGTCCCGCTGCACCGTCTCGTAGGCGATCGCGGTGGTACCGGAGGACAGGACGGCCTCCGTGCACTCGGGCGACGCCGCGAGGTGCAGGTAGGTGAAGAGCGTCTGGTCCGCCCGCATCAGCGGGTACTCGGCCGCGATCGGTTCCTTGACCTTCATCACCAGGTCGGCCTCGCCCCACACGGTGGCCGCGTCGTCCACCACCGTGGCGCCTGCGGCGACGAACTCGTCGTCCGAGAACCCGGAACCGCGCCCGGCGCCCCTCTGCACGATGACGTCGTGTCCGCGGCGTGAGAACTCGTGGACCCCGGCCGGGGTCGCGGCGACACGGTTCTCGTTGTTCTTGATCTCGGTGGGGATGCCGACGCGCATGGTTCGTCCTCTCGGGAGTGGCCTCGACGACGGGCGGCCGGTGCACGCCTCTGTTCGCCGAACTGACGTCAGTGTGCTGTTTCGTGCCGATGCGTGCCAAGCTTTCCGCACGAGATTCTGTGCGGGCCTGTTCTTGCCGCACGATCGACAGAGAGAGGGCGGCGAGACGTGGCTGCGACGAACGACGTTCGGCTCGACGAGATCGACCGGCAGCTCGTCCGGCTGCTGGTCGCGAACAGCCGCACCCCGAACGCCACGCTGGCCGCGCAGGTGGGGATCGCTCCCTCGACCTGTCTCGCGCGCCTCCGGTCGCTCGTCGAGCGCGGGGTCGTCGCCGGCTTCGGCGCCGACGTCGACCTGGCGGCTCTGGGGCTCGACCTGCAGGCACTCATCAGCGTCACGATCCTCGCGTCGGCCCGGCAGCGCATCGCCGCGTTCTCCGCCGAGATCCGGGCCCTGCCGCAGGTGGTGCAATTGTTCTTCCTGGGTGGGTCGGAGGACTTCATCATCCACCTGGCCGTCCGCGACACGAACGACGTGCGCGAGTTCGTGCTCGACCACTTGTCGGCGCACCCGGCGGTCGCCTCGACCCGCACCAGTCTGGTCTTCGAGCACCACCACCCCGGCCCGACGGTCTGACGGTCCGCCGACGAGGCACCGTCGGGCGGGACGGGCCTAGCGCGTCGCCGCGAGCGTCATGGGCCGGTGCGGGATGCCGTCCTCGAGGAACTCCTCGCCGTCGACCTCGAAGCCGAACCGCGCGTACCAGTCGGTGAGGTGGGCCTGGGCGTCGAGCCTGGTCAGGCGGCCCTCGCACCCGGCGACGGCCGCGCGCATCAAGTCGCCGGCCAACCCGTGTCCTCGCGCGACGGCCGCGGTCGCCACCCGGCCGATGCGACGGTCGTCACCGTCGTGCAGCACCCGGAGCGTCGCCGCGACGCGGCCGTCGTCGTCGGCGAACCAGAGGAGGCGCGTGGTCGGTTCGAGGTCGCGCCCGTCGAGTTCGGGGTAGGGGCAGTCCTGTTCGACGACGAAGACGTCGACCCGCAACCGCAGGATCTCGTACAGGACGACGGGGTCGATCACGGCGACGGACGACCAATGCGGGGTGGTGCTCACGAGGACACGCTACCGACCCCGTGGGCACGGCAGGAGGCGGGGCCCATGCCGGTCACCACGCCTCGCCCAGGGGCATGGACGTGAAGGAGCCGCCGACGGGGGCGTCGGGCGGTTGCACCTGACCCGCGAATCGGTCGGCGAACGCCTCGGCGTCGTCCTCGGGGTGGTAGCCGATGGCCTCACCCGCTGCGAGCGACACCACGCGGCGGGTGTTGCGACTGACGCCCCAGACGACGTGGTGCCCGGTGGGGGCCGTCGTCAGGGTGGCCAAGATCAGCCGGGCCGCGTCGGCCGGCGAGAGCCAGGTGCCGAGGCTGCGGACGTCGTGCGGCTCGACCTCGGCCGTCATGATGCGCGCCGAGACGACGGTCGAGCCGAAGCGGTCGGCGTACAGGCTGCCGACGGCCTCGAGCAGCACCTTGCTGACGCCGTAGAACGAGTCGGGGCGAGGGGCGGGGACGTCGTGGTCGGCGGCACTCGAGCCGGGTTCGAACCCGACGGCGTGCACCGAGCTGGCCGCGAGCAGGCGGCTCACGCCGGCGCGACGGGCGGCCTCGTGCACGACGTACGCGCTCTCGACGTTGAGGTCGCGGATCTCGTGCCACGTGCGCTCGCTGGCGTGGGACGCGAGGTGGACGACCAGGTCGGCCCCGCCGAGCGCCACGGTGAGGGACTCGAGATCGGTCACCCCGACGTGCTCGAACGTCTCGCGTTCTCGGAGGTCGTCCGGTGGCGGGACCACGTCGAGCAGCCGGAGATCGTGGCCGGCCTCGAGCAGAACGGGACGGACCCAGGTCGCGATGCGCCCCGAGCCCCCCGTGATCGCGATGATCGCCATGTGTGTCGCCTCTCGTCGTGGACCGGACAGCCCGTCCTGTCGTCCTGCCCCGATCCTGCCCGCGACCACCGACACCGCGCCCACCGACGCCGCGCCCGGGGCACGCCCCGCGTCCGCCGAACGACCCGCGCGAGGCGTCCCCGCGTCCCCCGGATGCCCCACTCCAGGCTGGCAGGGCTCTGCGGAAGGCCTGGAAGGGCACTCCACGGCCGGGGTCGGTGACGCGTCACCTCCTACCGTGTCGGAAGGCCCGACGACGTGCCCCGACCTCGCCCCCGACCGAAAGGCACACCGTGTCGTCAGCTCTCTCGTCCCTCGGAATCCTCCTGCTGCGCGTCGTCCTCGGGGTCGTCTTCGTCGCCCACGGATGGCAGAAGCTCGCCGTCGACGGCCTCGCCGCGACGCAGGGCGCGTTCGGTGGCATGGGCATCCCGCTCGCCGAGGTCGCCGCCCCGGTCGTGGCCGTCACCGAGCTCGCCGCCGGGGTGGCTCTCGTCGTCGGCTTCGCCACCCGGGTCGCCGCCGCCCTCCTGGCGATCACGGCGGTCGTCGCCCTGGTCGCCGTCCACCTGCCGAACGGCTTCTACTCGACGACGGGCGGCATCGAGTACGTCCTCGTCCTGGCGGTCGCCTCGATAGCGGTCGTGCTGACCGGCCCCGGCCGACTCGCCCTCGACGCGCTCGTCGTCCGCGGCCGTCGTGCCCGTCGCGACGCCCCGGTCCCGCAGCCCGCGACCGTCTGACCGAGGACCCCGCCCGCCCGGTCGACGGGGCCCGGGACGGGTGAACGTGCCGCCCCCACGAGGGTGATTTGCGCCGCTTCGTCCCGTCCCGGTCCTCGATCCGTGGTCGGGTGGATGCCGATGACCCTCGCCAACCACCGCCTCCGTCCCTCGGGTGACCGACCCCGAGCCGGATCGCCCGTCCTCGTCTTCGGGGACGTCCTCGACGACATCATCGTCAGCCCTCGCACCGCCGAGGTCGCCGGGTCCGAGACGGCCGCGACCATCCGGCACCGTGCCGGGGGCTCGGCCGCGAACACGGCGGCGTGGCTCGGGTCGTTGGGTGTCGAGGTGTCGTTCGTCGGGCGCGTGGGCACGGCCGACCTGCAGCGGCACTCCCGACTGCTCGCCGACGCGGGCGTCGTGGCCCGTCTGGCCTACGACGCCCACGACCCGACGGGTACGGTCGTCATCACCGTCGACGGCTCGTCGCGCACCATGTTCACCGATCGGGGGGCAGGTGCCTCGCTGGGGCCCGACGACGTGCCGGACGACCTCGTCGCGGGTGCCGGCCTCGTGCACTTCACCGGCTACACGGTCGCCCAGTCCCGCAGCCCCGTCGCGTTCCGTCGCCTGGTGGGCCGGGCCCGCGAGGCCGGGGCGCTCGTCTCGGTCGCTCCCGGCAGTGGCTCGATCGTCCGGAGGTTCGGGGCGTCGGCGTTCCTCGGGGCGGTCCAGGGGGCCGATCTGTTCTTCCCGTCGGACGAGACCGCACGCGAGCTCACCGGGCTGGACGAGCCGGTCGCGGCGGCGACGGCGCTCGCCGAGCGCTTCGGAGTGGTCGCCCTCGTCACCGACGACGGGGGAGCGATCGTGGCGTCTCGAGACCTGCCGCCGGTCGTCGTCGACAGCGTCACCTCGCGCTGGGTCGATTCGGTCGGTCTGGTCGACGCGTTCTCGGCCGGGTTCATCGCCGTGTGGCCGACGTCGCGCAGCCTGGTGATCGCCGGACGTAGCGGTGCTCGCGCCGCGGCACGGGCCGCCGGCGTGGCCGGGGGGCGGCCGCCCGCCTGACGCCGCCGGGCCCGAGCGACGGCTAGCGAGGACTCTCGGCGCTCACGAGCACGGCCTGCACCCGGGGTGGACGCTCGGGGGTGAGCCTGATCTCGAACCGGACGACGCCCCGTGTGCCGCGTCGTCGCCAGACCAGGTGTGACGGCGCCGTCGACTCGTCGGCCGGCGTCGCGTCACCGGTGTCGTCCCAGCCGCCCACCGAGTCCACGACGGCGGCCCAGGAGGTGCGGCGCCGGTCGAGCGGGAGGTCCAGCTCGACGTTGTCGCTGAACAACCCGTCGGGCACGTCCCCACCGCGGACGACGGCCTCGACCGTGGCACGTGCCGCGGTGGTCTCGGGCCACGGGGCGACGATCACACGGGCGTCGGACCGGTCGGCCATCACGCCGTCGAGGGCGAGCCCGATCGGTTCGGAGACCTTCGAGTAGGTCGCGTTCTCGAACCCGATCGCGCCGAGGCCGGTCGCGGTCTGCCAGCGCATGTGGGCCGAGAACCCGGGGTAGCCTCCGCTGTGCGACACGACGGTGCCGTGGTCGGGGTAGTGCTCGACGAACAGGCCGAACCCGTAGCCGCCGGGGTGCCCGGCGCGGGCGGGGACGAACCGCTGCACCTGCTGCATCTCGCGTCGCGAGGCACGTGACAGGATGCCGTCCAGGTCGCCACGGCCCTCGGGGTCGAACGCCGAGCCGAGCCACCGAGCCCAGCGCGTCAGATCGGTCACGGTGCTGAACAGTCCGCCGATCGGCGAGAACGCGCCCGGTCCCGAGAACGGCAGGGCGTCACCCCCGTCGGAGGCGCGGCGGTGGCCGATCGCGATGCCACCCGCGGCCGGCACGGTCGCCTCGAAGCCCGTGGCCTCGAGTCCGAGGGGCCCGAGGATCGTCGATTCGACGACCTCGCGGTACGGACGCCCGGCGACGGCGGCGATCGCGCGACCCACGAGGGCGAAGCCGAGGTTGGAGTAGGCGAAGGTCGTGCCCGGCACGCTGTCGAAGCTCAACCCGGCCCGCAACAGGGCGTCGAGCTCGTCGTCGGTGAGGGATTCTTGTCGGTCGCCCCACGGATCGTCGGTGGGGAAGCCGGCCGACATGGTCAGGAGCATGCGCAGGGTCGGCGTGGGAGAGTCGGCGGTGGGCAAGGCCACGTCGGCGAACGCCGGCACGAAGTCGCTGATCGGCGCGTCGAGCGACACGAGCCCGGCGTCGCGCTGGGCGAGCAGGGCCGTGGCGGTGAAGCTCTTGGTGCACGAGGCGATGCGGTAGGCCGTGTCGACACCGGGCGCGGTGCCCGGGGCGATCTCGCCGTACGAGCCGTCGTGCGTCATGCCCGTGCGGTCGAAGGTCGCCCAGACCGCGCTCGGCCCCCGCCGCTCGGGTCGGCGGGCGGCGAACACGGCGTCGATGCCCGTGGGCGCGTCGGGGCCGGAGGGGTGGATGGCCGTCGTCACGGGCTGTTCCTCTCGTGGTGCGGGGTCACTCGGTGCGCGTGCTGCGACGCATCGCCTCGTAGGCGTCGAGCGCGGCGCGGCGCGAGGCCTTGAGGTCGACCATGGGCTCGGGGTACGAGTCGTCGTCGACCTCGGGCACCCAACGGCGCACGTAGTCGCGGTGCTTGTCGAACTTGTCGGCCTGCAGCACGGGGTTGAACACCCGGAAGTACGGGGCCGCGTCGGCCCCCGAGCCGGCCGTCCACTGCCAGTTGGCAGGGTTGTTGGCCTCGTCGGCGTCCACGAGGGTGTCCCAGAACCACTGCTCGCCGACCCGCCAGTCGGCCAGCAGGTTCTTCACCAGGAAGCTGGCCGTGACCATGCGCACCCGGTTGTGCATGTACCCGGTCGTCCAGAGTTCCCGCATCCCGGCGTCGACCAGCGGGATGCCGGTCGTGCCGTGCTGCCAGGCCTGGAGTTCTCCCGGCTCGAGCTCGTGCCATGGGAACTCGTCGAACTCGGGTCGGTAGTTCTTGGTGGCGAGGTGCGGGTTCGCGAAGAGGACCGTGTGGTTGAACTCACGCCAGACGAGTTCACGCAGGAAGCCCGAGGCCTGTTCGCGGGCGTCGGGTGCGAGATCGCCGCGCATGCGGTGCCAGACCTGGAACGGACTGACCTCTCCGAAGCGGAGGTGCGGGGAGAGGTGGCTCGTCGCCTCTTGGGCAGGCTCGTCGCGCAGGCCGTAGTCGGCCAGGTGGCCGGTGGCGAAACGTTCGAGGGTGTCGAGCGCAGAGGCCTCGCCGGGGGTCCAGGAGTCCCGCAGCCCGGCCGACCAGTCCGGCGCGGTGGGCAGCAGGGCCCACGAGTCGAGGTCGTCGCTGGCCGGTGCGGCGCGGGGGACGTGGAGTTCGTCCGGGACCGCCTCGGGGTGGCGGGGTTCGGGGCGGTCGAGGCACGCGCGCCAGAACGGCGTGAAGACCTTGAACGGCTGGCCCTGGCCCGTCTGGATCGTCCACGGCTCGAACATCAGGTTGGCCTGGAAGCTGCGGACGTCGAGCCCGCGTTCGCGGAGCGACGACTTGAGGTCGGCGTCGGCGTCACGGGCGGCCAGACCGTATCGGCGGTTCCAGAAGACGGCACCCGCACCGACCTCGTCGACGAGGCGGGGGAGTTCGCGGGCCTGGGGGCCGCGTCGCAGGGTCAGCCGACCACCGACGGCTCGCAACGACTCGCCGAGCGCGGTGAGGCTGTGGTGCAGCCACCACCTCGAGGCACCGCCGAGAGGGCGGATGCCGTCGGTCTCGTCGTCGAGCAGGAACAGGACGACGACCGGTTCACCCCGGTCGACGGCGGCCACGAGCGCGGGGTTGTCGGCGAGGCGCAGGTCGTCGCGCAACCAGACGATCGAGGGCGACGTCATGTGCCCGCTCCGGCCGGCGTGCCCAGGCGCAGCTTCGTGCACAGGTCGGCCAGCGAGGCCAGCTCGTCGTCGTCGAGCGCGCCGCCCACGCGCCGGCGGATCGCCTCGGCGTGACTGACGGCCGTGCGCCGGTAGAGGTCGTAGCCCTCGTCGGTCATGGCCACGATGATGCCTCGCCCGTCGCCGGGGTCGGAGGCCTTCTCGACGATGCCCTTCGAGGCGAGCCGGTCGACGAGACGGCTGATGCTCGGTTGCGTGAGCAACAGGTGCCGGGTCAGATCGCGGATGCGGGCCCGCCGGTCGGGTTGGTTCGACAGGTTGAACAGCACGTCGTACTCGTTGAACGAGATCTCGTTGGTCGGGAAGCACTCGGTCAGTTCGCGCATGACGCTGACCTGGGCCCGGAACAGGGCTTCCCAGGCCCCCACGGCCATCGATGTCTCGCTCATGTCGCACCTCACGTTCGTCGAGGACGAGTCTACGAAAGGCCACCGACGTCGGGCCGACACGGGCGCGCGCCGAGGGGCTCCGGCCGCGTCGCCGGGCACACGACAGAGGGCCGGTCGCCCGATGGCGTCCGGCCCTCTTCCCTTGCACCAGGAGTGTCCTGCAATCACATTCCGCCTCGGCCGCCACAGCAAACGACGTCGGCGAGACACAATCTATAACGGATCGGTAACGGTGGTCCAGGTGCGGGCCTCACGAGTTCCTGGGAACTCGCACAGAGCGAGCCCTGATCCGTCGGAGGCCCGACCCGCCGATCAGAAGACGTCGGGCGACGGCGTCGACGCGTGGCGGATCGAGACGTCCGCATGGCGGTCGAAGCGGTATCCGACGCCGCGTACGGTGCGGACGATGTCCTCGAAGGCTCCGAGCTTGGACCGCAGTCGGCGGACGTGCACGTCGATGGTTCGTTCGTTCGGGACCTCGTCGTCGCCGTCGGCCCAGAGGCCCGAGATGAGCTCGGCTCGCTCGATGGTGCGGCCCTCGCGGAGGACGAGGTACTGCAGCAGCTCGAATTCCTTGTAGGTCAGGGGAGCGACGTCGCCGTCGAGCAGCAGGCGTTTGCGTGAGATGTCGACCACGACGCCGCCGCGGGCGCCGGGTTCGTCGTCCTCGGTGACCTGGCGGCGCTTGGCGAGAGCCGCCGGGTCCTGCAGGGCCAGGCGGACCACCTCGACGTCGCGGCCACCGGCCCCCTCGGGGGCGAGCGCCACGGCGGCGTGCGTCTCGGCGGACGGGGCGATGCGTCCGACCAGCTCCTTGATCTGGGACACCACGTCGCCCAGCGAGGTGCCGTCCGCGGCGGCCTTGAGCTCGTCCAGTCCGACGTACAGGACGAACCCTCGGGCCTCGGTGCCTTCGGGCACGGCGCGGGGTCGCGGTGCCGCGGGGGAGGCGGGGGCCGAGGGGCCCGCCGCCGGGACCGGGGCGGCCGAGCGGGTGGGCGTGATCTCGCGGAGGGGCGTCGGGGCGGCGGAGCGGGCGGGTGAGACGGTGCGGGTGGCGGTGACGGGGCGGTCGAGGATGAGGGACATGACAGGCGGGGTCCTAGCGTGACGGCGGCGGCCCTCCGGGCCGACGGGTCGCCGGGATGCGGAAGGACTGCTCGATGTGTGTCGGTGCTCGATCCCGCCGGCGATGGTGCCGTACGTCACGAGCAGTCGGTGCGATGCACCGTTCGGGATGCGCGTCGAGGGTGGCGACGCGGAGCATCCTGGAGTCGGTGGCTCAGCGACCGGGTGGGGCCGCGAGCTCAGCTGGCGGTGTCAGCAGCTTCGACTCGGCGAGGTGTGTTGCCGGATCAGGCACACATTCGACACATGACAGCGTGCATCGGCATCATCATGCCGGTGCTCCCGAGGGCCTCACGAGAGGTCGGGGCGAGCACACTGTTAGTCATGGGGTCGAGTTTGTTACACCCCGCATCCTGATGTCAAGCGACGTTCGTGATCCGGCACCGTGACCGGTCCTGAGACGCCGGACCGCGCCTCCTGCGGTCGAGGAGGCGCGGTCCGGGTGGTCGGGGGCGACCCGCCTCAGGCGAGCCCGTAGAGGCGGTCGCCGGCGTCGCCGAGCCCGGGGACGATGTAGCCCTGCTCGTCGAGCCTCTCGTCGACGGCGCCGAGCACGACGTGGACGTCGCGGCCCTCCATCGCCTTCTCGACGGCGGCGAGGCCCTCGGGCGCGGCCAGGATGCAGACCGCCGTGACGTCGACGGCGCCGCGGTCGAGCAGGTAGTCGATGGCCGCGATGAGCGAGCCGCCCGTGGCGAGCATCGGATCGAGCACGAAGCACTGGCGGTTCGAGAGGTCGTCGGGCAGGCGCTCGGCGTAGGTCGTCGGCTGCAGGGTCTCTTCGTCGCGCACCATGCCGAGGAAGCCGACCTCGGCGGTCGGGACGAGCTTGGTCATGCCCTCGAGCATGCCGAGGCCGGCACGCAGGATCGGCACCACCAGAGGCCGCGGCTGGCTGATCTCGAGACCGGTGGTCGGGCCGACCGGGGTCTCGATGTCGACGGGGCTGGTGCGGACGTCGCGCGTCGCCTCGTAGGCGAGCAGCGTGACGAGCTCTTCGGTCAGCGCCCGGAAGGTGGGGGAGGGAGTGCTCTTGTCGCGGAGCACGGTCAACTTGTGGGTGATCAGGGGGTGGTCCGCTACGTGCACTCGCATAGGCTCAACGGTAGCGGAGTCGCCCGGTTCCGCGAGCCGTCCCGACCCCGCAGAGGCCCCGTGATCGCCGTCCCCCCCGAGTTCGACGACTGGATGTCGCTCGCCCTCGCCGAGGCGGACGCCTGCCGGGTCTCGGCCGACGTTCCGGTCGGGGCCGTGGTGGTCGACGCCGACGGCGTGGTGATCGCGACGGGCCGCAACGAACGCGAGCTCCGGCAGGACCCGACCGCCCACGCCGAGGTGATCGCCCTGCGGGCCGCCGCCGAGCGCACCGGTGACTGGCACCTCACGGGAACGACCCTCGTGGTCACCCTCGAACCGTGCCCGATGTGCGCCGGGGCCCTGCTCGCCGCGCGGGTCCCGCGGCTCGTCTACGGCGCCTGGGACGACAAGGCAGGAGGCGCGGGCAGCGTCTACGACATCGTCCGCGACCGCAGGCTCCCGCACCGCGCCGAGGTCTACGCCGGCGTGCGCGAGGCGGAGTGCCGCAGCCGGCTCGACGCCTTCTTCGCCGAGCGGCGCTGAGGCGGGCGACCCGAGGTGGCCGGCCCGCGCCTCCTCGGGGTCAGTCGGCGGCGCGGATGACGATCGCGTCGGTCGGCGGGTCGACCTGACCGGGCTTCACCCAGACGTCGGGCTCGACGTAGATGACGCGCGCGATCGGCACCGCCTCGCGGATGCGTGACTCGACCGCGTTGATCGCGCTCGCGACGTCGGCCAGCACCGTGCGGCCGGGCATCGCGACCTTGACGCCGACGAGCAGCTCGTCGGGGCCGAGGTAGAGGGTCTTCATGTGGATGATCGACTCGACCTCGGGTCCGCCGGTGATCGCCTCGCGGATCTTCCGCACGTCGTCGGCCGAGGCTCCCTCGCCGACGAGCAGGCTCTTGGTCTCGATGCCGAGGATCACGGCCACCGCGACGAGCAGCACGCCGATGGCGATCGTGCCGATCGCGTCGTAGACCCCGTCGCCGGTGATCCAGGTGAGCACGACGCCGATCATCGCGAACGACAGGCCGAGCAGGGCCGCGGCGTCCTCGAGCAGCACCACCGGCAGCTCGGGAGCCTTCGCCCGCCGGATGAACGACGCCCAGCTCTGCTGGCCCTTGCTCGGACGGGACTCGCGGATCGCGGTCCGCAGCGAGAAGCCCTCGAGTGCGAGCGAGATCGCGAGCACGAGCACCGGCAGCCAGGGCACCTCGAGCGGGTGAGGCTCGCGCAGCTTCTCGACGCCTTCGTAGAGCGAGAAGACGCCGCCGACGCTGAACAGGATGATCGAGACGACGAAGGCGTAGACGTAGCGCTCGCGCCCGTGACCGAAGGGATGCTCGGCGTCGGCGGCCTTCTTGGCCTTGCGGCCGCCGAGCAACAGCAGCAGCTGGTTGCCCGAGTCGGCCAGCGAGTGGACGCCCTCGGCGAGCATCGACGACGACCCCGAGAAGGCCCAGGCGATGAACTTCGTCACCGCGATGCCCAGGTTCGCGCTGAGTGCGGCGATGATCGCCTTGTTGCCGCCGTGACTGCTCATCGGTTCGATCCCCTCGTGTGGTCCTGGTCGATCCTAGGATGGCGGGATGGTCACCACCCTCCCCACCACAGCGATTCTCGGAGCCGGCTCGATGGGCGGTGCGATCCTGCAGGGCCTGCTGCGCCCAGAAGTGTCCGTCGAGGGCGGCGTGCGGGTGACGAACCGCACCGAGGTCAAGGCCCGCGCGCTGCGGCACGGCGCCGTCACCTCGCTCGCGACCGAGACCGACCCGAGTGCCAACTCCTCGGCCGTCGTCGGTGCGCGGTTGGTGCTGATCGGCGTCAAGCCGCACATGGTGGTCGACCTCCTCCACGAGATCGGCCCCGTGCTGGACGCCGGCGCCGTCGTGGTGAGCCTCGCGGCCGGCGTCACGACCGCCACGATGGAGGCCGCCCTGCCCGACTCCGTCTCGGTGCTGCGGTCGATGCCGAACACTCCGTCGCACGTCGGGCTCGGCGTCACCGGGCTCAGCGCCGGGTCACGGTCGACCGACGCCGACCTCGCGCTCGCCCGCTCGCTCTTCGCCGTCGTCGGCGACGTCGTGGTCGTCCCCGAGTCACAGATCGACGCGCTCAGCACCATCTCGGGTTCGGGCCCCGCGTACGTCTTCTTCCTGATCGAGCAACTGCAGGAGGCGGCGGTCGCGTTGGGCTTCACCCGCGCGCAGGCCGCGACCATGGTCCAGGGCACGTTCCGCGGCGCGAGCGAGCTGCTCGCCGCGAGCGACGTCCTGCCGGCCGACACCGCGCCGGCCGAGCTGCGTCGCCGCGTCACGAGCCCCGGCGGGACGACCGAACGCGCCGTCGCCGAACTCGCGCAGGGCGGCCTCGTCGACCTCTTCGAGCGGGCGACCCAGGCCGCCCTCGCCCGCAACCGCGAGATCGCCGAAGGCCGCTGACCTGCGCTCAGCCCTCGAGGGCTGCGAAGCGCTCGATCGCGCGGCTGTCGCCCGACACGATGATCAGGTCGTGGTTGCTGATGACCGTCTCGGGCGTGGCCTCGACGAACGCGCCTCCGGGGCTCTTGACGCCGACGATCGTGATGCCGTACTTCGTGCGGATGTTCGACGCCGCCAGCGAGGCTCCGCGCACGGGCTTCGGCGGGTACATCTTGACGATGGCGAAGGCGTCGTCGAACTCGATGTAGTCGAGCATGCGGCCCGAGACGAGGTGCGCCACGCGCTCGCCGGCCTCGCGCTCGGGGTAGATCACGTGGTTGGCGCCGATGCGCGCGAGGATCTTGCCGTGCGACTGGCTGATCGCCTTCGCCCAGATCTGGGGCACCTTGAGGTCGACGAGGTTCGCGGTGATCAACACGCTCGCCTCGATCGACGAACCGACGGCGACGACCGCGATCGAGAAGTCCTGCGCGCCGATCTGTTTGAGGGCGTCGATGCTGCGCGCGTCGGCCTGCACCGCGTGCGTCACGCGGTCGGCCCACTTCTGCACGAGGCCGGCGTCGGTGTCGACGGCCAGGACGTCGCGATCCTGTCGCTCGAGTTGCCCGGCGGTCGCGGCACCGAAGCGGCCGAGGCCGATGACGAGCACCGGGGCGTCGTGCTTGATCTTGTCAACCAACGATCGGTCGCTCCTCGGCTCTCGTGAACAACTGGCGTCGCTGGCTGGCGGCCAGGGCGACGGAGAGTGTCACTGTACCAACGCGGCCCATCCACATCGTGACCGCCAGGATGTACTTCGCCGAGTCGGGGAGGCGTTCGGTGAGGCCCGTGCTGAGGCCCGAGGTGGCGAACGCCGAGATGGACTCGAACAGCACGTGGTCGAGGGGCTCCTTCGTGATGTGCATGATCAGGATGCTCGACACGGCGACGATCGTGGCGCCCCAGAGGACGACGCTGACGGCCAGGCGCAGGACGTCGCTGGGGATGCGGCGGCCGAAGGCCTCCATCGACCGCTGACCTCGGGCCTCGGCGAACGCCGCGAGGAACAGCACGGCGAGCGTCGTCACCTTGATGCCGCCGGCCGTCGAGGCGGAGCCGCCGCCGATGAACATGAGCATGTCGGTGACGAGCAGCGACGACCCGTTCAGGTCGGAGATCTGGATCGTCGAGAAGCCGCCGGATCGCGTCATCATGCTGAGGAAGAGCGACTGGAACACCGTCGGGCCGGCCTCGATGCCGCCGAACGTCTTCGGGTTGTCGAACTCGAGGATGATGTAGAGCACCATGCCGAACACGATCAGGATCGCCGTCGTCAGCAGGGTCAGCTTGACGTGCACGGACCATCTACGGGGGTTGCGCGGGTTGCGGGCCAGGGCGTAGATCACCGGGAACCCGATGCTGCCGAGGAACACCCCGACCATGATCAGGCTGAGGAACCAGTAATCGTTCTCGAACGCCGCCAGACCCTCGGCGTTCGGCGTGAACCCCGTGTTGGTGAATGCCATCGCCGAGTAGTAGAAGCTGTCGAGCACGGCGTCGTCGACGGGGATGCCGTCGATCAGCATGCGCGGGATCATCAGCAGCGCGATCGCGAGCTGGATGACGAACGAGCTGAGCGCCACCGTCGTCAGCAGGCCGCCGATCTCGCCGAGCCGCACCGCCTGCCCCTCGGGCACCGGGCCGGCGTGCACGCGCAGCGGGTTCTGGTCGCCCGCCGCCATGAGTCGTGCCCGCAGGCCGAGCTTGCGCGAGACGACGAGGCCCATGATCGAGGCGAGGGTGAGCACACCGATGGCGCCGATCTGCACGCCGACGAAGATCACGACGTGCCCGAACACGGACCAATGGGTGGCCATGTCGACGGTCGCGAGTCCGGTCACGCAGATGACCGAGACGGCGGTGAAGACGGAGTCGGCCAGAGGAGTGATCGTCCGGTCCGCGGACGAGATCGGCAGCGAGAACAGCAGCGTGAAGACGACGATCAGCCCGGTGAAGATCAGGATGGCGAAGCGCGCGGGCGACTTGCGACCGATGTCGTCGATCGCGTCGCTGAGTCTGCGCCAGGGCGAGCGGCCGGGGTCCGAGGGGCGGCGTCGACCGGCGACGGGGGCGCGAGTCACGCCGGTCATGCTATCCCGGCGGACAGCCCGGCCGCGCTCGCCCGGGGTCACTACGCTGGTCGCATGCCGGACATCTTCGCCGTGATCGCCGACGCCACCCGCCGAGACCTCTTGAAGGTGCTGCTCGACGCCTCGTTGTCGACCGACTCCGCCAACGCCGACATCAGCGTGGGCGAGATGGTCACCTCGCTCGGCGTCAGCCAGCCGACGGTGTCGAAGCACCTGCGCGTGCTCCGCGAGGCCGGTCTCGTGAGCGTCCGCGAAGAGGGACAGCACCGTTACTACTCTCTCGAGTCCGGGCCGCTCGAGGTCGTCGAGGACTGGTTGATCCCGTTCGTCAGCGCCGAGACCCTCACGTCCGAGGTGCTGTCCAGCACGCCGTTCGCGGCCTGGGCCGGGGCCGGCGTGCCCGCCCCTATCCGGCGGGCGGCCGAGAACCTGCCCGACGCCGAGGACGTCGGGAGCACGCTGGGCCGCTACGCGGCCGGGGCGCAGTACCGCGCCTCCTCGGCTCTGCACGACGCGCAGAGCGCGCTCGGTGCCCTCGACGAGCGTGTCATCGATCCCGTCCGCAAGCGCCTGGGGCGTACCGGGCAGTAGCGTCCGACCGTCCTTTACACCGAGTCACACGCGCCCCTAGAGTTGCCCCCAGGCACACGGGAAACACTCGTCTGCGCCACAGCCCCGCCCGGGGCCCGAGTCGAGGCAGGGTCATGTCGCCGGATCTGTCGGATGTGCGGTTCCTCACGGTCGCCGAGGTGGCCGACATGATGCGCGTGTCGAAGATGACCGTCTACCGCATGGTCCACTCGGGCGAGCTTCCCGCGATCCGCTTCGGACGGTCGTTCCGGGTGCCCGAATCGGCCGTCGCGGCCGTGTTGCGCATCGGCATCGCCGACGTCGGCTAGGCCACTTCGACTTTCTCGGGCCGTCCTAGTAGACTGACCCGAGGCATTTTTCCGCGGTTCTGTTTCGGACCCGGTCGGTCCAATCCAGAAATCAGTGAGGTCCTCTATGGGTTCTGTCATCAAGAAGCGTCGCAAGCGCATGGCGAAGAAGAAGCACCGCAAGCTGCTTCGCAAGACTCGTCACCAGCGTCGCAACAAGAAGTAGTCGCTCGACACGAAGGCCCCCGCCGACCACCGGTCGCCGGGGGCCTTCGTCGTGCCCGGCTCCCGCCCGGCTCTCGCTACCCTTGACGGCATGGCCGAACCGCGAATCACCCTCTTGACCAAGCCGGGCTGCCACCTGTGCGACGACGCCCGTTCCGCGCTGCACGAGGTGCTGGCCGAACCCGAGTTCGCCGATGCGGGCCTGGCCGTCGGCGAGAAGAACATCCTCGACGACTCCGAGCTCGTCGCCGAGTACGCCGAAGAGATCCCCGTCGTCCTGATCGACGGTCGGGTGCACACGATCTGGCGCATCGAGCCCGAACGGCTGCGCACGGCGCTCCGCGCCGCGGTCCGCTAAGCCGGTCGAGCACGCACGACGACGAGAAGCCCCGACGAGATGACTCTCGTCGGGGCTTCTGCGGTTCGTGCGGCGAACCTACGGCTGGAGGCGCGTGGGACCGCGGAAGAGGAAGGTCACCTCGCGCAGGTTGGCCTGGTGCAGCATCAGCATCAACACGCGGGCGAGGCCCATTCCGAAGCCGCCGTGCGACGGGGCGCCGTAACGGAAGAAGTCGAGGTAGCTCGAGAGTTCTTCGGGCTTCATGCCCTTCTCGCGGATCTGCTGCTCGAGCACCTCGATGCGGTGCTCGCGCTGTGCGCCCGTGGTGATCTCGGTGCCGCGGTAGATCAGGTCGTAGCTCTTGGTGAGCTGCGGGTCGTCGTCATGACGCATGTGATAGAACGGGCGGATCGATGCGTCGTAGTCGGTCAGATACACGAAGTCGTGCCCGAACTCCTCGGCCACGTACTCGGCGATGCGGCGTTCGCCCTCGGGGTCCATGTCGGCGTCGGCGCGGGGCACCTCGTAGCCGCGCTCGGCCACGATGCGCTTGGCCTCGGCCAGAGGGATGCGCGGGAACGGCACGGTGGGCACGACGAGGTCGACGTCGAAGAGCTCCTTGATCTCGGCGCCGTGCTTGTCGGCCACGGCCTGGAACGCGAAGGCCAGCAGCTGCTCCTGCATCTCCATGACGTCCTCGTGGCTCTCGACGTAGCTGATCTCGGCATCGACCCCGGTGAACTCGGTCGCGTGACGGGACGTGAACGACGGGTCGGCGCGGAACACCGGGGCGATCTCGAAGATCTTGCCGAAGCCGGCCGACTGGGCCATCTGCTTGAAGAACTGCGGGGACTGAGCCAGGTAGGCGACGCCGTCGAAGTAGTCGACCTTGAACAGTTCGGCGTTCGACTCGCTCGGGGTGGCCATGAGCTTGGGGGTGTGGATCTCGACGTAGTCGCGCTCGATCCACCAGGTGCGCAGGGCGTGCTCGAACGTCGTCTGCACCCGGAAGATCAGGGCGTTGCGGGGGACCCGCAGGTCGAGGAAGCGCCAGTCGAGGCGCTTGTCGATGCCGCTGTCGGCGGCGATCGGGGTCTCGGGGTCGGCCAGCGAGTCGACGACGAGGGTCTCGACCTTGACCTCGATGCCGCCGAGCTTCACGCGCTCGTCGTGCTTGAGGTCACCCGTGACGGTGACGAAGCTGCCCTGCGAGAGCGACGAGATGGCGTCGGCGACGTCGTCGGTCTCGCCCGCGGCCTCGAGCACGTCGGCCGCGGTGCGGGGGCGGACCAGCTGCAGGGCGCCGGTCTCGTCGCGGAGGACGACGAACTGCACCTTCTTCTGATCACGCACCGTCTCGACCCAGCCGGTCACGGTCACGGGTCCGTCGGGCAGCGCGGACAGGTCTTTGATGGGGGTGCGTTCGATCACGAGGCCCGAGTTTACAGTCACCGCCTCTCGCGGCCCACCGCACCGCCCGTCCATGCCGCGGCGAGCTTGGGGGTTCCCGTGTGGGAGGTGTGCAGGCGGTCCCGACCTAGACTCGTTCGCATGCCCGCGCAGCACATCCACCTCGTCCGGCACGGTGAGGTGCACAATCCCGAGCACGTGCTCTACGGCCGCCTCGACGGGTTCGGCCTGAGTGATCTCGGCCACCGCATGGCGGCCGCTTCGGCCGACGCCTTCCACGAGCAGGGCGTTCCCGTCCGAGCCGTGTTCGCCTCGCCGCTGCAGCGCACCCGTGAGAGCGCGGCGCCGTGGTCGTCGGCTTTCGGGCTCGAGACGCAGATCGACGAGCGGCTGATCGAGCCGACCAACAAGTACCAGGGTCGGCGCAGCGACTTCAGCATCGCCAAGCAGCTCAAGGTGCCGGCCGAATGGCCGTGGATCGTCAACCCGTTGAAGCCCAGTTGGGGCGAGGCCTACGTCAGCATCGCCGCCCGCATGCTGTCGGCGATCGACGAGGCCTGGTCGAGCGTCGACGACGGGGACGTCGTGCTCGTCAGTCACCAGCTGCCCATCTGGATGGTCCACCGCAGCGTCACGGGCGCCCGGCTGTTCCACGATCCCCGCCGTCGACGTTGCACCCTCTCGAGCATCACCACGCTCGAACGCCGCGAAGGGGGCTTCGTCGAGGTGGGCTACCAGGAACCCGCTGCACACTTGAACGAGTCCGCCGTCGACCTGGGAGCAGTGTGAGATTGACCACCCGCCCGACCCGCGCCCGGCTCGTCGCGCGCGGCCTGGCCCTCACGGCCGTCGTGGCCCTCGTCGCCACGGGGTGCTCGGCCACGGCCGACGACCTCGCGACGCAGTACGGCAACGGCACCACCGAGAACTACATCTCGGGCAACGGCACCGTCACCGAGATCGCCCCCGACGACCGCACCGACCCGGTCGCGTTCACCGCCGAGACCGACGCCGGCGAGACCGTCTCGCGGTCCGACCACGACGGCGAGGTCGTCGTCCTCAACTTCTGGTACGCGGCGTGCCCGCCCTGCCGCCTCGAAGCGCCCGAGCTCGAGAAGCTCAACCAGTCGTACGCCGACAAGGGCGTCGAGTTCCTCGGCGTCAACGTGCGCGACCAGGCCGACACCTCCCTGGCCTTCGCCCGCACCTTCGACGTCACCTACCCGTCGGTCGTCGACGCCAACGACGGGGCCGTCCAACTCGCCCTCGCGGGCACGATCGCGCCCAACGCCGTCCCGACCACGATCGTCCTCGACAAGCAGGGCCGCATCGCGGCGCGCATCCTCGGCGGTCTCGACGGGCCGAGCATCCTCGACACACTGATCTCCGACACCCTCGCCGAGACGTCCTAGGTGTATCAGGGCAATCCCTTCTTCGACGCGGTCGTGGGCGGTCAGCTCGCGGTCGGCCTGCCGGTCGCCCTGCTGGCGGGGCTCATCTCGTTCCTGTCACCGTGCGTGCTACCGCTCGTGCCGGGGTACCTCGGTTACGTCGGCGGCCTGACCACCGGGGCGACCGAGGCAGGGGCCAAGCGTCGCGACCGCCGCCGGCTCGTGCTCGGCGTCGTCCTGTTCATCCTCGGCTTCTCGGTCGTCTTCGTCGGCACCTCGCTCGCGTTCGCCTCGGCGGGGTTCTGGCTGATCCAGTGGCGCGAGGTCGTCACACGGGTCATGGGTGTCGTGGTGGTCCTGCTCGGCCTCGTCTTCATCGGACAGTTCACGTTCCTGCAGCGCACGCTGAAGCCCGGATTCCTCCCGAAGACGGGCCTCGCCGGGGCACCGCTGCTCGGTATCGTCTTCGGCATCGGGTGGACGCCGTGCATCGGCCCGACCCTGGCCGCCGTGCAGGTGCTCGCCCTGGGCTCGGGCTCGGCCTGGCAAGGCGTCCTGCTCGGGGCCTTCTACTGCATCGGCCTCGGGGTGCCGTTCCTGCTCGTCGCGCTCGGCTTCGGCTGGGCGTCACGGTCCATCTCGTTCGTCAAGCGGCACATCCGCGTCGTCAACATCGTCGGAGGGTCACTGCTCGTGCTCATCGGTCTGCTCATGGTCACGGGCCTCTGGTCCAGCCTCATGTCGCACGTCGGGGCGGTGATCGCGACCTATGGCACGATCGTCTGACCGCGACGGGGGTGACGCGACCCGCGCCTCCTCGGCCGGCACCGACACCGGGGCGAGCGACACCGGGCTGACCGACACCGGGCTGACCGATGCCGACGCGACCGACGTCGGCGGCGACCCGCTGCGCCCGAGCGACCACATCGACTCGGTTCGCACCGCTGCCGCCGACGGCGCGGGAGTCACGCAGCCCAAGCTCGGCCCCGTCGGCTACCTGCGCTTCTTCTGGCGGCAGCTGACCAGCATGAAGACCGCGCTCTTCCTGCTCATGCTGCTGGCCGTCGCGGCCATCCCCGGTTCGCTCGTGCCGCAGCGCACCTCCGACCCCAACGGCGTCGTCCAGTACCGCACCGACCACCCCGACCTGTTCCCCGTGCTCGACAAGCTCGGCGTCTTCGACACCTACTCGTCGCCCTGGTTCTCGGCTGTGTACCTGCTGCTCTTCATCTCGTTGATCGGCTGCATCATCCCGCGCACGCGGCACCATTTCGAGGCGCTGCGGGCCCGCCCGCCGAAGACCCCCGCGCGGCTGTCGCGCCTGGCCGGCTACCGGTCGATCACGCTCGAGACCGGAGGAGGCGCGGGTGAGGCCTCGACCACGACCGCCCGTGCCGTCGACGCGGCCCGCGCGCAGCTGAAGCGCGCCGGCTACCGCACGCAGGTCTTCGGCGACTCGGTCAGCGCGGAGCGCGGCTACCTGCGCGAGACCGGCAACCTGGTGTTCCACTCGGCGCTCGTCGGAGTGTTGCTGACCGTCGGGGTCGGCGGCGGCTTCGGGTACTCGGGCCAGCGCGTGGTCGTCGAAGGGCAGACCTTCTCGAACGTGCTCGGCTCGTACGACTCCTTCAACCCGGGCCGCTGGTTCGACGAGTCGCAGTTGTCCCCGTTCTCGATCGCACTCGACGAGTTCTCGACCGAGTACGCGCCGGACTCCGCGGGTGCCGCCGGCATGGCCACCGACTTCACGGCCGACGTCACCGCGCAGGCGCGGGGCGGCGAGGCCGAGAAGACGCAGATCAAGGTCAATTCGCCCCTGTCGATCGGTGGATCGAACGTCTACCTGCTGGGCAACGGCTACGCCGTCGACGTGACGGTGCGCGACGGCGAGGGCAACGTTGCCTTCCGCGACACCGTGCCGTTCCTCCCGCAAGACACCAACCTCACCTCGCTCGGCGTCATCAAGGTGCCCGACGCCCTGCCCGAGCAGCTCGGCATGATCGGGTTCTTCTACCCCAGCGCCGTCGACCTCGGCACGGGGGCGCTGTCCTCGAACGACCCCGACACGACGAATCCCGTGCTCAGCCTGAACGTCTACTCGGGCGACCTGGGGCTGGACGACGGCGTGCCCACCTCGGTCTACACGTTGACGACCGACGGGCTGACCCCTCTGGCCGGCACGGACGACGCCGCGAAGGAGAAGGCCATCCAGCTGAAGCCCGGCGAGACCGCGACGATCCCCGAGGGCCTCGGCACGATCACCTTCGACGGCGTCAAGCGTTTCGCCTCGTTCGACATCCACCACGACCCCTCGCAGGTCTGGGTGCTGCTGTTCGCCGGGCTGTCGTTCGCCGGCCTGCTGACGGCGCTGTTCGTGCCCCGCCGTCGCGTCTGGGTCAAGGCCACCGAGACCGACCGAGGCGTGCGGCTCGAGTACGCCGGGCTCGCCCGCGGCGAGGACCCCACACTCGGACGTGCCGTCGGTGACATCGCCAGGACCCACCTCGGCGGTCTCGGCGTCCCACCCGACGTCGCCCGCGAGGTGGCGGACGACCCGGCCCGTCACGACGTCGAGAAACCCGGCCCCGGTGCGGGCGGGCGCGGACGTAAGATCTGAGGGTGACCGCCGACCTCGCCTACTACTCGCTCGTCGCCGTGTACTCGGCGATGGCCATCTACACGATCTCGTTCGTGGCCTTCGCCCTCGACCTGGCGAAGCGGTCCGGTGACGCCCAGCAGGCGGCGGCGCGTGCCGCCAAGGCCGAGGCCGTCTCGACGGCGTCCGTCTCCCGCTCGGCGTCGGGCGGCAGCACCGTCGTCCTCGACCGGCCGTCGGGCGGCTCCGGTGCCTCCGTGGGGTCCGGCGCCGGCACCCGGACCAAGGCATCGAGCTTCGAGCGCGTCGCCGTCGCGATGATGCTCCTCGGCTTCGCCGTGCACGTCGCCTCGGTCGTCCTGCGCGGCCTCGCCGCCGGTCGCGTGCCCTGGGCCAACATGTTCGAGTTCTCCCTGACCGGCACCGCGATCATCGTCGGGGTCTACCTTGCCGTGCAACTGGTGGTCAACCTGCGGTTCCTCGGCGCGTACGTCATGGGCCTCAACCTGGTGCTGCTCGCCATCGGCACCGTCAACTACTACGTCGCGGTCTCGCCGCTGCCCCCGGCGCTCCAGTCGGCGTGGCTCGTCATCCACGTCTTCGTGGCCATCCTCGGTACGGCGTTCTTCGCGATCGCGGCGGGGCTCTCGGCCGCCCAGCTGGTGCAGACGAAGCGTGAGCAGTCCAAGCTCGCGGGGCTGCGCGTCATGGACACCCTGCCCGGGGCAGAGCGCCTCGAAGACCTGGCGTACCGCATCGCCCTCGTCGGGTTCGTGCTCTGGACCTTCACCCTCATCGCCGGCGCCATCTGGGCCGAGCGCGCCTGGGGTCGCTACTGGGGCTGGGACACCAAAGAGGTCTGGACCTTCATCATCTGGGTGCTCTACGCCGGTTACATCCACGCCCGGGCGACCCGCGGCTGGCGTGGTGCCCGCTCGTCGTGGCTGTCGATCATCGGTTTCGCGGCCGTCATGTTCAACTTCTCGGTCGTCAACGTGTTCTTCAAGGGCCTGCACGCCTATTCGGGCCTCTGATCGAGCGGTGCCTCGGCGTCGTGCGGCGAGCCGCGTGAACCGACGTCAGCCCGCGAGCACGGCATAGGAGGCGCGCAGCCGTCCCAGCCAGTCCTCGCGTCGGTCGTCGTCCACCGCGTGACGACGCAGCAGGTCGACGTCGACGTCGACCCGGCGGACGTCGATCGTGCCGTCGAGGGGCAGCAGCGGCTCGCGCGTGACGTCGGCCCCGAGCAGGGCGGCCGTACCGAGGCCGCAGTCGTGCCGGAGGTCGGGCACGGCGGCGGCGAGATGCGCGCCCATGCTGAGTCCGACCGACGTGTCGATGGCGCTCGAGACGACGACCGGCAGCCCCGCCGCGGCGACGATGCGCAGTGCCGCCGTGACGCCGCCGAGCGGCTGGGCCTTGACGACGAGCAGGTCGGCGGCACCGGCCCGGGCGACGGCCAGGGGGTCGGCGGCCTTGCGGACGCTCTCGTCCGCGGCGACGAGGACCCCGAGTCCCGAGACGCGGCGACGCAGCTCGGCGAGCTCGGGCACGGTCGCGCACGGCTGTTCGGCGTACTCCAGGCCGTACGGTGCCAAGCCGACCAGCGCCTCCTCGGCCGACTCGACCGACCAGCCGCCGTTGGCGTCGACGCGGACGCGGCCCTCGGGCCCGACCCAGTCGCGGGCCGCGGCCACGCGGGCGATGTCGTCCGCGAGGGTCTGTCCGCGTTCGGCGACCTTGACCTTGACCGTCCGGCAACCGCGGTAGCCGGCGAGCACGTCGGGCACCCGCTCGGCGGCGACGGCCGGCAGGGTGGCGTTGACCGGCACCCGGCGGGCACCCACGTCGGGCAGGTGGCCCCAGCCGAAGTCGATCGTCGCCGCGAGCCAGGCGGCAGACTCGGCCGGCCCGTACTCGGCGAAGGGGCTGAACTCGGTCCAGCCCGACGGGCCCTCGACCACCAGGGCCTCGCGCTCGTCGAGCCCCCGGAAGCGCGCGCGGAGGGGGAGACGGACGACGTGGGCGCCGTCGACCAGGTCGGCCAGGGGAGGCAGCGGGGGAGGGGTGGACGGCGCACGGTCGACGGTCGGCATCCGCTCAGTGTCGCACCGGCGACCCCGGTAAGGTCGTGCGTCATGGTCGACCGCGAACCCGTACCCGCCCGAGAACCGGAGTGGTCACCCGACGAGCTCCCCGCCCGGGGTCGTGACGGCACCGGCCGCGACGGCACCGGCCGCGCCGCGTCGGAGCCCGACGACCTCCGGGTCTTCGACGGCCCCGCTCACGACGTGGTCGACCGGCCTCCGCGCAGCCGACGGCTGGGCGTCGTCACGTTCGTCCTGGCGATCGTGCTGCTCGCCCTCGACGGACTGGCCCTCGGCCTCCTCGCCGCGGACGCCGTGAGCCCGGCCGCCGTCCTCGCCCTCGTCACCCTGTTGGCCTCGATCGTCGTAGGGGTCGTCGGGCTGATGGCTGCCGTCCTGCGTCGTGGTCGCTGGTGGGGGGTGGCCGCCGTGGTCCTCAGCTCGTTGTCGAACCCGTTCGTGCTCGTCTGGCTGATCGGGCGGTTCGTCTCGACGGTCTGACCCCGGTCGGGGCGAGGTCGGACCCCGTTGGTAAGCTGGGGGCATGGCTTGCGAGGTGTCCGACCTGTTCGATCCGACCGAGTGGCGGGGGGTCGAGGGCTTCGACACCCTGACCGACGTCACCTACCACCACAGCGTCGACGGCCGCGTGGCCCGCGTGGCCTTCGACCGTCCCGAGGTGCGCAATGCGTTCCGGCCGCACACGGTCGACGAGCTCTACCGGGTGCTCGACGACGCTCGCATGAACAGCCGCATCGGGGTCGTCCTGCTCACCGGCAACGGTCCCAGCGCGAAGGACGGCGGCTGGGCGTTCTGCAGTGGGGGCGACCAGCGCATCCGCGGTCGCGACGGTTACAAGGCCGAGGGCGACCAGGCGAACGTGCCCGACCCCGCCTCGGCGGGGCGTCTGCACATCCTCGAGGTGCAGCGGTTGATCCGGTTCATGCCCAAGGTCGTCATCGCCGTGGTGCCCGGCTGGGCGGCGGGCGGCGGACACTCGTTGCACGTGGTCTGCGACCTGACGATCGCCAGTCGCGAGCACGGCCGGTTCAAGCAGACCGACGCCGACGTCGGCTCGTTCGACGCGGGCTACGGCAGCGCCTACTTCGCCAAGCAGATCGGGCAGAAGTTCGCCCGCGAGGTCTTCTTCCTGGCCGAGGAGTACAGCGCCGACCGCGCCCACGAGATGGGCGCCGTCAACAGGGTCGTGCCCCACGCCGACCTCGAACGCGAGGCAATGGGCATGGCCCGCACCATCCTGACGAAGTCGCCGACCGCCATCCGCATGCTCAAGTTCGCGTTCAACGCGACCGACGACGGCATCGTCGGCCAGCAGGTCTTCGCGGGCGAGGCGACCCGTCTCGCCTACGGCACCGACGAGGCCGTCGAAGGGCGTGACTCGTTCCTCGAGAAGCGCGCCCCCGACTGGTCACCCTTCCCCTGGCAGTACTGATGACCCGCGCCCTACGGGCCGTCGATGCGCGCGACCCCGGTGCCGTGCTCGACGGGCTCCGGGTCGCGCTCGAGGGCGGTCCGGCGGTCGCGCCCCGGGCCGACGACCTCGTGCCCACCGATCTGCCGGGCCTCGTGCCGCAGGCCGTCTCACTCGTCGTCGAGACCAGCGGGTCGAGCGGGCGCCCGAAGCGCGTGGCGCTGTCCTCCGACGCCGTGCTCGCCGGTGCCGCCGCGGCCGACGGCGCCCTGGCCGGGCCGGGGCAGTGGGTGCTCGCTCTGCCGGCGCACTACGTCGCAGGCCTGAACGTGCTGGTCCGCTCGCTCGCCGCCGGTACCGAGCCGGCCCTGCTCGCGCCGGGGCACTTCGACGTCCGGGCGTTCGTCGACGCCGCGGCCGGGCTCGAACATCCCACGCGGTACTCGTCGCTCGTCCCCGCGCAGCTCTCGACGGCGCTCGACGCGGCCGAGGCGGACTTCGTCGTCGCGGACGCCCTGCGCCGGTTCGACGCCCTCCTGATCGGCGGCCAGGCGACGCCGGCCGCCCTCGTCGGGCGGGCCCGCCGCCTCGGCGTCACCGTCGTCCGCACCTACGGGTCGAGCGAGACGAGCGGCGGGTGCGTGTACGACGGCGTGCCCGTGGGCCGCACCCGCGTCGAGGTCGTCAACGGCCAGGTCGAGCTGTGCGGGCCGTCGCTCGCCGAGGGGTACCTCGACGATCCCGAGCGAACGGCCACGGCCTTCGTCACGCGCGGTGGCCTGCGCTGGTACCGCACGGGCGACGCCGGCACGGTGTCGCCCGACGGGGTGCTGACCGTCAGCGGGCGGCTCGACGACGTGATCGTCTCGGGCGGTGAGAAGGTGTCGCTCGGCGTGGTCGAGCGGGTCGTGCGTGAGCAGCCGGGGCTCGCCGACGCCGTCGTCGTCCGCGCGGCACACGTCCGGTGGGGCGAGGTGCCCGTCGTGGTCACCGGCGCCGCGCCTCCTGCGCCGACGGCGGCCGACGACCTGTCGGCACTGCGGTCGACGGTGGCGGCCGTGGCCGGTCGCGCCGCGGCTCCCGACCGCGTCGTCCGGGTCGACGCAGTGCCCCTGCTGCCGAGCGGCAAACCCGACCGGGTCGCCCTGACCCGCCTGGTCGCCGGTCTCGCGGCGAGCTGATAGCCGCCTGCGAACTAGACTCGTCGCGTGGCGAAGACGAAGACCTCGACCCCCAAGCGCAGCGGCCGCCCCGGTGGCCGACCCGGTGGCCGGCCCGGAAAGCAGCCCGTCCGTCGAGTGACGGCCGGCGACTGGATCGGCGGCGCCCGCCTCCGTACCCTGCCGCTCGGAATCGCCCCGGTCGCCCTCGGCACCGGCGTCGCCCGGGCGAACGGCGGGTGGGACCTCACCCTGGCGCTTCTCTGCCTCGCCGTCGCGGTGTTCCTGCAGATCGGCGTCAACTATTCGAACGACTACTCCGACGGCATCCGCGGTACCGACGACTTCCGGGTCGGGCCCTCACGCCTGACGGGCTCGGGCAGCGTCCGCCCGAAGACCGTGCTGAAGGTGGCGCTGGCGTTCTTCGCCCTCGCGGCCGTGGCCGGTGTGGTCGTCGTCGTCATCACCCAGATCTGGTGGCTGCTCGCGGTCGGTGCCGCCGCCGTCGTGGCCGCCTGGTTCTACACGGGCGGCAAGCGGCCCTACGGCTACAACGCCCTGGGCGAGCTGTTCGTCTTCGTGTTCTTCGGGCTCGTCGCGACCGTGGGTACGACGTTCGTGCAGCTGCGCGAGTTCCCGTTCGACGCCTGGGTGGCGGGCGTCGCCGCCGGGTTGTTCGCCTGCGCGGTCCTGATGATCAACAACGTCCGCGACATCCCGCAAGACACCGCCGCCGGCAAGCGCACCCTCGCGGTCGTCGTCGGCGACCCGGTGGCGCGGGCTCTCTACGCGCTCTTCCTGCTGCTGCCGTTCTTCATCCTCGTGTACTTCGCGTTCCTGTACCTGCACGCACCGTACGTCTACTTCACGTTGATCGTGGCGGTGCCCGCCGCGGTCATCGGCGTCACGGGCAAGACTCCACGCGAGCTGATCCTGGCCCTGCAGCTGTCGTCGCTCTCGGCCCTGGTCTGGGCCCTCGCACTGTCGGCGGCCCTCTTCTTCTGATCACCCGCCCCGGTCTGCCCGGCGATCACCCGGGCTCGAGCGTCAGGCGGTCAGGCCGAGCCCCCGGCGCCGCGTGCCCGGTCGGCGTCGGTCTCGTCGTCGGCGATCGCCTCGTCCTCGGCGACCGAGTCGTCGTCGAGCTTGGCGGGCCGCGACCGACGGTCGGCGAGGTCGAGGGCGACCCGGCGCCGCAGCGGGGCGAAGAACAGGTACGAGACACAGAAGCCGACGACGGCGGCGATCACCGTGGCCCAGAACGGGTCCAACCGCAGCACGAGCAGGACGCCCAGCACGACGGCGAACAGGCCGAGGCGGACGATCGAGTACTTGAGCCAGGGTTTCACGACGTGGAGTCTACGGTCCGCGAGGTGTGCGGCCGCCGAGCGGTGTGCGACCGCGACCGACGGGGCCCGCCGGGCCGAGGAGGCGCGGTGCGGCGCCACCGGGCACCGGACGTCACGGCTCCGCGACGGACGACCGACCATCAGGCGTTGCACCGGATCGAGAACTAGGCTCGGGGCATGGTCAGGCTCTTCATCGTGGGCATCGTCGCCGCGGCGGCGTTCGTCATCTTCGCGCTCATCGATTGCCTGTTCGCCGACGCCTCGCGGTTCCGGGCCCTGAACAAGCCGCTGTGGGCCGTCATCATCGTCCTCCTCCCCGTGATCGGGGCCGTGTTGTGGTTCATGCTCGGGCGGGCCCGCAAGAGCGGTCGCCCGGCTGCGACGCGCACCATCGCCCCCGACGACGATCCCGAGTTCTCGGGGTCGTCCTGGCGCACGACGAGCGACCTCGATCAAGAGACCACCGACGAGCGCATCCGTCGACTCGAGCAAGAGCTGCTCGACCTCGACAACGACGACAAGACCGGCACGCAGTAAGTGACCAGTCGCGCGACCGAGTACGCCCTGTCGCTGCTCGCGTCCCTCGCCGACGCGGGTGTCCGCGACGTCGTCCTCAGCCCCGGCTCCCGTAGCCAGGCGCTGGCCCTCGCCGCGGCCGAGTTCGAGGCAGCCGGTCGGCTGTCGGTCCACGTCCGCATCGACGAGCGTTCCGGCGGGTTCCTCGCCCTGGGTCTGGCCGCCGAGACGGGGGTCCCGAGCGTCGTGATCACCACGTCGGGCACCGCCGTGGCGAACCTCCACCCGGCCGTGCTCGAGGCACACCACTCGGGGGTGCCGCTCATCGTGCTGAGCGCCGACCGTCCACTCGAGATGCGCGGGATCGGGTCGAACCAGACCACGGTGCAACCGGGGCTCTTCGCGAGCGCCGTCGGGTGGGTGCGCGACGTCGAGGCGCCGCGTTCAGGCCCGGTCGACCACGATGCCGTCCGCGCCCTCGCCCGCGACGCGGTCGCCGAGGCCCTCGGCGGTGACTCCCACGGTCCTCTCACGCGCTCGCGTGGGCCGGTCCAGCTCAACATCGCCTTCCGCGAGCCCCTGTCGTCGGGCGAGCAGTCGCTGCCCGCCGCCCGCCCCGAGCCGGTCGAGATCCCATCTGGTGAGTCGCCGACCGCCCTCGAGGTCGACGTCGACCCGGCCACCCTCGTCGTCGCCGGACACGCGGCCGGTCCACGGGCCGAGGCCGTGGCCCGCGCCCTCGGGGCCCCGCTCGTGGCCGAGGTGTCGAGCGGTGCCCGTTTCGGGCCCCACCTCGTGCCCTCGTACCGTGCCCTGCTCGACGACGCCGACTTCGGCGGTCGGGTGCGTCGGGTGGTGGTCTTCGGGCATCCGACGCTCAGCCGTCAGATCCCGGCGCTGCTCGTCCGCGACGGGGTCGAGGTCGTCGTCGTCCGCGCCGCGGGTGCGGAGGCCTACGACCCGGGCCGCTCGGCGCGCGTGGTCGAGGCCGTCGAGGTGGCCCGCGCCTCCACGGGGTCCGGTTCGACCGACGACGCCGCTCATCGTGCGTGGGTGGGTCGGTGGGTGCACACCGGCCGCCGGCTGCTCGAAGCCGAGGCCGAGGCCGAGGCGGGCGCTGCACGGCCGGGCGCCGGCGGCACCACGGGTGGCGACGACGAGACGCGCGACGGTGCGACCGACCTGACCGCGGCGGCCGTGCAGGCCGAGTTCCTGCGTCGTGAGGTGCAGCTGTTGCGGCGGCCGGTCACGCGCCGGGCCCTCGCCGAGGCCCTCTGGCGGGTGAGCTGGCCGCACGACCGTCTCGTCCTCGGCGCGTCGAGACTCATCCGCGAGCTCGACCAGCTCGTGTCGGGCAAGAAGATCCCCGTGCACGCCAACCGGGGTCTGGCCGGGATCGACGGCACGATCGCGACCGCGACCGGCATCGCGCTGGCCAGCCAGCGGGACGACCCCGCAGCGGGCACGACCCGTGTGCTCGTCGGCGACCTGACGATGCTGCACGACGTCGGTTCGATGCTCCTGGGTCTCGGCGAGACCCGGCCGCGGCTGCAGGTGGTCGTGGGCAACGACGGCGGCGGGACCATCTTCGACGGGCTCGAGGTCGCGGCGACGGCATCCCCCGAGGCGATGACGCGCGTCCAGTTCACCCCGCACGAGGTCGACCTCTCGGCCCTCGCCCGGGCCTACGGCTGGCAGCACGTCGAGGCGGCCACACGCTCGGAGCTCGACCAGGCCCTCGTGGCCCGGTACGACGGCCCGGTGCTGATCGAGGTGCCTCTCACTCGCTGACCGTCCGCCCCACGGGGGTACGGAGCACAGCGCCCGGCCGTAGGGTCGGGGCATGGCCAAGACGTGGACTACCCCGCCCTCCCAGACCCTCCGCGCCGGTGAGGGCTTCGTGCTCACCGGCGTCGACACCTCCTCGACCCCGGGGTTCCCGGGCGACAAAGCCTACGCGCAGCAGGCGCTCGAATCGGGTCGCGAGACCCTGGGCGAACTGCAGGAGAAGCTGTTCGCGCAGAGTCGCAGCGGGGGCAGCACCGGCAACGTCCTGCTCGTCCTGCAGGCGATGGACACCGCCGGCAAGGGCGGCATCGTCCGGCACGTCGTGGGTGCCGTCGACCCGCAGGGCGTCGCGCATCACGCGTTCAAGGCGCCGACCCCCGACGAGCTGGCGCACGACTTCCTCTGGCGGGTGCGGCGCGAGCTGCCCGGCCCCGGCATGATCGGGGTCTTCGACCGGTCGCACTACGAGGACGTGCTGATCGGCAAGGTGCGTCGCCTCGCGCCGCCCGAGGAGATCGAACAGCGGTACGCCGACATCGTCGCGTTCGAGGACGAGCTCGTCGCGAACGGCACCACCCTCGTCAAGGTGATGCTGCACATCTCGTCCGACGAGCAGAAGGAGCGTCTCGCCGACCGGCTCGACCGTCCCGACAAGCACTGGAAGTACAACCCCGGCGATCTCGAGGAACGTCTCGTCTGGGACGACTACCAGGACGCCTACGAGACGGCGATCCGTCGCACCTCGACCGAGACGGCCCCGTGGTTCGTCGTCCCGGCCGACCGCAAGTGGTACGCCCGGGTAGCCGTCCAGAAGCTGCTGATCGACGCCCTCTCGTCGCGGGGGCTCGACTGGCCCGCCGCGCAGTACGACGTCGAGCTCGAGAAGACCAAGCTCGCCACGTCGTAGGGGTGGCACGGCCTCGTCGACCGTGGCGGCGCGCCCCGGGGGACAATTTCGGGCATCCGGAGGCGAGATCTCGTGACTCCCGGGTACGGCGAGGGCATCCGAACTCTTCGGTTCGGGGCACAGGCAGTTGTCCCTGACGACGTCAGCCCATGACAATGACTCATGCTCTCGACACGCCGCCGCTCTGTTGTATCCGCCCTCGCGGCGGTGATGGCCCTGACCCTGGTCGGTCTGGTCGTGGGCACCCCTTCCGATGCCCGGGCCGACGCGCCAGCAGCCTCGACGATCTCGGGTCGTGTCCTGGGCCAGACCGCCGACGGCGGCGTCATCCCCGTGACCTCCGGCACCCTTCACCTGCTGGTGCCGACGTCGGGACATGCTCTGGCCGCCGCCGTCGAGTTCCGGCCGGATGGTACTTACACCTTCTCGGGACTCGGTCCCGGCAGGTACAACGTCTACTTCGCCCTTCGATATCCCTCGATCTACGTGCGAAACGTGAGGGTCGAGGTCACCGTGCCGACGCCCGACTCCGACACGGTCGCGCCGGATCTGGTGCTGGCCCTCGCCGGCACGTTCTCGGGCACGGTCAGCGCGCTCGTCGACGGGGTCGTCACCCCGGTGGGCTCCGCTCACATCGAAGTCCTGGTGAAGGACGCCGCGACCGGGACGTTCCGTCACCATGAAGACGCATACGCGACCTGGCCCGGAGCATGGTCCATCGGGTATCTGCCCAGCGGAACGTACCGTCTGAAGTTCGAGGACGACAGCTCGTCGCCACGGACCCGCGACATCGTCTACTGGCCGTCCGCCCTGCGATCCAGCGGGGCTCTCGACCTGGTCGTCACGCCCGGCAAGTCCTTCACCGGCCTCGACGTCGTCCTGCCGGACCGGTCACTGGCATCACACCGCATCGCCGGCGCGGACCGTTTCGGCACGAGTGCAGCATCCCTCTCGTCGCGATGGGGGTTCCCGGACTCCGCCGGGGTCGCGCCGGAGGTGCCGGTGCTCTACATCGCCAGTGGCAGGGACTTCCCGGACGCCCTCAGCGCAGGCCCTGCGGCCGCTCGACAGGACGGTGCTCTGCTGCTGGTCGACCGCGACGGCATCCCCGAGGTCGTTCGGGACGAGATCACGAGGCTGTCACCCGACCGCATCGTCGTGGTGGGGGGCGAGGCAGCCGTCTCGGCTTCCGTCTTCGAGGCGCTGGAGTCGATGCAGCCGTCCATCGAGCGGATCGCGGGTGCCGATCGCTACGAGACGTCTCGGCTCGTGGCCCGTGAAGCTTTCCCCGACGGCGCCGATCGCGCCTACTTCGCGACCGGGGCGAGTTTCCCCGACGCGTTGTCCGCGGGCCCGGCAGCAGCACGACACGGGGGCCCGGTCGTGCTGGTGCGAGGGCTGGCCGGAGACGTCGACACGGCGACGGCCGAGCTCGTGGTCGCGCTGGGCGCGCCCCCGGCCATCATCGTGGGTGGTCTGCAGGTCGTCGACCGCGGCGTCGAGAACTCGCTGATCGCGATCTCACGGGCCGGTGGACGGATCTCGGGACCGGACCGGTTCGCCACGTCCGTCGCGCTGAACGCCGAACTCCCGGCATCGGAGACGGCCTTCGTCGCGAGCGGGCGCGGGTTCGCGGACGCCCTCGTGGCCGGGGCCGCGGCGGCCCGGGTCGGGGCGCCGCTCTATCTCAGCGAACGGTCCTGCGTGCCAGAGGGCGTCCGCCGCGCCGTCCTCGACGGCGAGGCCCTCGACCTCGTGCTCGTGGGTGGCGACGCCTCGCTCGGCACCGGTGTGGAGGGCTTCTCGACCCCTTGCGGGTGACGACCCGGCAGCGTCCCCGCCCGTCGTCCGGTGCCACGAGCGAGCCGACCTCCGGCCGCCGCTGCCGAAGCAGCCCCTAGGAGGCGCGGGCCCGCAACGCCTCGCCGGTCCCCTTGGGCAGCCGCAGCCCCTCGACCAGGCTGAGCAGGGCCAGCACGGCCAGCACCATCAGCGCGGCCTGGTACCCGGACGCCGCGGGTGCCGGGCCGTCGCTCGAGGCCACGAGGTCGGCCACGCGGACGGCCAGCGCCGTCACGGCGACGCCGAGTCCGACGGCGAGCTGGCTCGTGATGGACGCGATGGCGTTGGCAGGTCCGATCATCTCGGCCGGCACGTCGGCGAACTGCAGCGTGTTGTAGGCCGTGAAGCCGACGGAACGGAAGACACCGCTGAGCAGCAGCACACCCGCCACGACGACCGGAGAGGTGTCGGGGCCGACGAGCGAGGCCGCGACGAAGGTCGCCGCGAGGGCCACCGTCGCGACGACGATGATCGGGACGACGCGGAACCGCTTCAGGAGGGGCGTCGTGAACGGTTTGACGGCCAGGTTGCCGACGAACACCCACATGAGCATCAGACCCGCCTGGACGGGAGACCAGCCGAAGCCGTCCTGCAGCAGCAGCGGGACCACGAAGGGGATGCCGTTCACGACGGCGCGGTAGAGCGAGCCGCTGAGGTTCGTCACGCGGAACGACCCGATGCGGAACGCCGCGAGGTCGAGCAGGGGGTGCGCCGCCCGGCGGAACCACCGCACCGCGACGAGCCCCAGCACGACCGCGGCGACGAGCAGCAGGACGCCGGCCACGAGCGTCGCGGGTTCGCCGAGTAGCTCGAACGCTAGGACCAGTGCCACGATCGAGCCGGCGACGAGCCCCAGGCCGATCAGGTCGAGCGGGCGGCGGTCGCCGATCTCGGGGGAGGGGACGACCCGCCAGGCGACGACGAGCAGCGCGAGGCCGACCGGGACGTTGACCAGGAACACCCACTGCCAGCCGAGGTGCTCGGTGAGCAGTCCGCCGAGCAACGGCGCGACGACGGGGGCCACGAGCGCTGGCCACGTGAGGTAGGCGATGGCCCGGATCAGCTCGGACCTCTCGGTGCTGCGCAGGACGATCAGCCGGCCGATGGGCACCATCATGCTGCCCGCGAAGCCCTGCACGACCCGGGAGGTCGTCAGGGCGACCAGGTCGGTGCTCGCGGCACAGGCCACCGAGGCGAGGACGAACAGCACCACCGCCGCGAGGAACACCCGCCGCGCACCCCACCGCTCGGCGAGCCAGGCCCCCAACGGGATGAAGGCCGCGACGGCCACCAGGTAGCCGGTCACGGCCAGCCCGAGCTGTGCAGGCTGGACCTCGAAGTCGCCCGCGATCGTGGCGGTGGCCGTCGAGAGGATGGTCGCGTCGAGGTTCTCCATGAAGAACGCCGCCGCCACGACGAGGGCCACCGGACGCGACCACGTCGTCGCGGGGGCGGTCATCGGCTGAAGGCGTCGACCACGGGGCGGAACTTCATCGCCGTCTCGGCCACCTCCCGCTCGGGGACGGACTCGGCGACGACGCCGGCCCCCGCGAACGCGCGCACGGAACCGTCCCGGTCCACCTGGGCGCAGCGCAGGGCGATCGCCCACTCGCCGTCGCCGTCGGCACCGACCCAGCCCACGGGACCCGCGTAGCGACCGCGGTCGAACGGTTCGAGCTCTCGGATCAGGGCCAGCGCCTCCTGCGTCGGGGTGCCGGCCACGGCCGCGGTCGGATGCAGCGACGCGATCAGGTCGAGCGAACTCGAGCCGTCCGTGAGCCGACCCCGCACGTCGCTCGCCAGGTGCCAGAGGTTCGGGAGGCGCAGGGTGAAGGGCTGTTCGCCGGTCACGACGTCGCGGGCATGGGGCCCGAGGGAGATCAGCAGGCTGCGCAGCGCGAAGGCGTGTTCGTCGAGGTCCTTCGGCGAGGTCGCCAGGGCGAGGGCTGCCTGCTCGTCGGTCGTCGCGTCGACGCCGCGGGCCGCGCTGCCGGCCAGCACCCGGGCCGACACCTCGCCGCGTTCGGACTTGACGAGCGTCTCGGGGCTGGCCCCGATCAACCCGTCGACGGCGAAGGCGTAGCAGTCGGGGTAGGCGGTCAACAGGGTGGCGGCGACGAGCCGCAGGTCGGCCTCGGCCGGCAACCTGCCCACGAGGTCGCGCGCCAGGACGACCTTGCTCACGCGTCCGTCCTCGATGGCCTGCACGGCCCCGGCCACGGCCCGCGCGTAGCCGTCGGCGCCGAGGGCGCCGTCCACCAGCGAGAGGCGGACGGAGGCGCCGACCGGCTTCCCCGCGGGCAGTTCGGCCCCGTCGACCCGCGTGATCCAGGCGACACCGTCGCGCCGCCCGATGACGATGCTCGGGACGATCAGCACGCTCTTCTCGGCGGACTCGTCGTCGAACGCGAACGAGCCGAACGCGACCAGGCCGGTGCCGGGTACGCCGACCTCGTCGTGCACCGTGGCAGCTGCCGCGACGGCCCGCCAGGCGTCGGCCGCCTCCGTCATGCGGCCGGGTCCGGAGAACTCGAGACGGAGGGCCTCGCCGACACCCGCCATGCCCGCCCCGCCGCGGACGAAGACCACCGGACGGGCCCGGTCGACGACGTCCAGCAGGGGGCTGACGTGGTCGATGCGAGTGGTGCGGACGGCGAGGGACGGAGCGCTGAACGCGGGGGAGTTCACCAGTCGACCCTACTCGGGACACCTCCAGTGCTTGACGGTAGGATCCACCATCGTGACCAAGGCCGACATGAACAAGCAACCCGACGAGGTCGCCTCGATGTTCGACGGCGTCGCGCGCCACTACGATCGCACGAACGACGTGCTCTCGGCGGGTAACGCCGTCCTGTGGCGCATCGCCACCGTCAAGGCGATCGGGGCCGGTCCGGCGGACAAGGTCCTCGACATCGCGGCCGGCACGGGAACGAGCTCGGCGGCCATCGCCCAGCGAGGTGCCGAGGTCGTGGCGCTCGACTTCTCGAAGGGCATGGTCGAGGTCGGGCGCGAACGTCACCCAGAGCTCGAGTTCGTCGAGGGCAACGCCGAATCGCTGCCCTTCGACGACGACACGTTCGACGCCGTCACCATCTCGTTCGGCCTGCGCAACGTCAACCGGCCGAAGGTCGCGCTCGCCGAGATGAACCGCGTGCTCAAGCCCGGCGGTCGGCTCGTCGTCTGCGAGTTCTCGACGCCGCCGTTCGGCCTGCTGCGAGCTGCCTACCGGGCCTACCTGACGTACGGCATGCCCCTCATCGCGAAGCTCACCAGCAGCAACGGTCCGGCTTATTCGTACCTCGCCGAATCCATCGAGCAGTGGCCCGAGCAGCAGGTCCTCAGTCAATGGATCCGCGGCGCCGGCTTCACCCGGGTCGCCCACCGCAACCTCAGCCTGGGCATCGTCGCCCTGCACCGCGGTCGCAAGCCGGCCCAGGGTGCCGCGCGCGCCTCCTCGCGGTCGAAGCGGGCGACCTCGTGAACACCGGGGCGCCTCCCGCCCAGCGCAACTCCCTGGGGCGGTCCCTCGGTCTGGGCGAGAAGCTGTTCGCCTCGCCGACCGAGCGTCGGTTCGTGGCCGCTGTCGACGACGGGCTCGAGCTCGTCGAAGAAGGGCTGCTGCGCGAGATCGCCTTCGCGGACGACATCGCCGACGCCACGACGCGCTACCTGCTCGCGGCCGGCGGCAAGCGCGTCCGACCGACCTTGACGCTGCTCATCGCCCAGTTGGGTGACGGAGCGACGCCCGGCATCGTGGCATCGGCGCAGGCCACCGAGATCACCCACCTCGCGTCGCTCTACCACGACGACGTCATGGACGAGGCGCAGATGCGCCGTGGTGTCCCGAGCGCCCAGACCGTGTGGGGCAACAACGTCGCGATCCTCGCGGGCGACCTGCTGTTCGCCCGCGCCAGCACCATCGTCTCGGGGCTCGGCCAAGAAGCCATCCTGTTGCAGGCCGAGACCTTCGAACGCCTCTGCCTCGGGCAGCTGCACGAGACCGTCGGCCCGCGCGAGGGCGACGACCCGATCGCGCACTACATCGACGTGCTCGCCGACAAGACGGGGTCCCTCATCTCGACGGCGGCCCGGGCCGGCGTCATGTTCAGCGGAGCCCCGCGCGAGTACCTCGCGCCCGTCGCCGAGTTCGGCGAGAAGATCGGCATCGCCTTCCAGCTGATCGACGACGTCATCGACCTCTCCGACCAGCCTGCCGAGACCGGCAAGAAGGCCGGCACCGACCTGCGGGCCGGCGTCGTCACGCTCCCGGTGCTGTACCTGCGCGAGCGGGCCCGGACCGATCTCGAGGCATCGTCCCTGTTGTCCGAGATCGACCGCATCGTGGACGCCACCCGGGCCGCCGCGCAGCGGGTCGACGTCGAACCGCCCGCCGAGGGCGCCTCGTCGGCACCGCTCGCCGACGCGACGGCCCATCTCGACGACGAGTTCGCCGACCTGGTCCGGCGGGTCCGCGAGCACGAGGTCACCGAACGCACCCGGGTAGAGGCCCATCGCTGGGCTCGAGAGGCCCTCGGTGCCTTGTCGCCGCTGCCCGACGGGCCGGTGAAGAAGGCGCTCACGCGCTTCGCCGACCGCGTGGTCGAGCGGTCCGCCTGACCGGCGCCGCGCCTCCTCGTCCGTCTCGACCTCGAGCACCAACGTCCAACCGGCCGGCCCCGCCGTGCCACCCCAGATCTAGGAGAATCCGTGACCACCTTGCGACTGGCCATCGTCGGCGCCGGACCGGCCGGCATCTATGCCGCCGACATCCTCGCGAAGGCCGAGAAGGCCTTCGACGTCTCGATCGACCTCTTCGAGCAACTGCCGGCCCCCTACGGTCTCGTGCGGTACGGCGTGGCCCCCGACCACCCGCGCATCAAGGGCATCGTCAACGCGCTGCGCGACGTGCTCGACAGCGGCGACATCCGGGTCTTCGGCAACGTCCGCTACGGCGTCGACATCGGCCTCGACGACCTGCGCAAGCACTACAACGCGGTGATCTTCTCGACCGGCGCCATCAAGGACGCCGACCTCGACATCCCCGGCATCGACCTCGAGGGCAGCTACGGCGCCGCCGACTTCGTCAGTTGGTTCGACGGTCACCCGGACTTCCCCCGCACCTGGCCGCTCGACGCGTCGTCGGTCGCCGTCGTCGGTGTCGGCAACGTGGCGCTCGACGTCTCGCGCATCCTGGCGAAGCACGCCGACGACCTGCTGCCCACCGAGATCCCCGACAACGTCTACGAAGGTCTCAAGCGGTCGTCCGTCACCGACGTGCACGTCTTCGGACGCCGCGGTCCGGCGCAGGTCAAGTTCACGCCCCTCGAGCTGCGAGAACTCGGCGAGGTGCGCGACGTCGACATGATCGTCTACGACGAGGACTTCGACCACGACGAGGCGTCCAAGACGGCCATCGCGACCAACAAGCAGGTCTTCGTCATCGACAAGGTGCTGAACCAGTGGCGTCAACGCGAGGTCGGCACGGCCTCGCGCCGCCTGCACCTGCACTTCTACGCCAGACCCGTCGAGGTCGTCGGCGACGCCGACGGTCGTGTCGCGGCCTTCCGGTACGAGCGGACCCGTCCCGACGGGCAGGGTGGCGTCGAGGGCACGGGCGAACTGCGTGACGTCCCCATCCAGGCGATCTACCGGGCGGTCGGCTACTTCGGTTCGCCGCTCGACGGCATCCCCTTCGACGAGCGTCGCGGCGTCATCCCGAACCACGAGGGCCAGGTGATGGACGACGACAACCAGATCGTCCCCGGCGTCTACGCCACCGGGTGGATCAAGCGCGGGCCGGTGGGCCTCATCGGGCACACCAAGAGCGATGCGATGGAGACCGTCAAGCACCTCATCAACGACCAGGCCAGCTGGTGGCAGCCCGAGGACCCGTCCGACGAGGCCGTCCCCGCCCTGCTCGAGCAGCGCGGCGTCGAGTACACCGACCTCGACGGCTGGCACCGCCTCGACGAGCACGAGGTCGCCCTCGGTGGCTCGCACGAGCACGAGCGCGCCCGGGTCAAGGTCGTCGAGCGTGACGAGATGGTGCGCGTCTCGCGTGCCGTCGAAGCGGAGTCGACGCCGGCCTGACCTCCCCGGTCACCGGAAGCGCGCCTCCTCGGCTCCCGCCCACGTCGGAGCCGAGGAGGCGCGCTGTCGTCACCGACCGCGGTGGTCGTCGGTAAGGTGGTCGTCATGGCAGACAGTTCCTTCGACGTGGTCAGCAAGGTCGACAAGATGGAGGCGGACAACGCCCTCCATCAGGCGCAGAAAGAGATCGAGCAGCGCTACGACTTCAAGGGCGTCGGCGCGTCGGTCGACTGGAGCGGCGAGAAGCTGTTGCTCAAGGCCGGCACCGAAGAACGTGTCAAAGCGGTGCTCGACGTCCTCGAGTCGAAGTTCATCAAGCGCAGCATCAGCCTCAAACACCTCGACGTGGGCGAACCGTTCGCCAGCGGCAAGGAGTACCGCATCGAGGCGTCGCTGAAGCAGGGCATCGAGCAGGACGCGGCGAAGAAGATCGGCAAGATCATCCGCGACGAGGCCCCCAAGAGCGTCAAGAGCCAGATCCAGGGCGACGAGCTCCGCGTGCAGTCCAAGAGCCGTGACGACCTGCAGGCGACCATGGCGCTGTTGAAGAAGGCCGACCTCGACGTCGACCTGCAGTTCGTCAACTTCCGCTAGTCCCTCGCGGCTCACGGCTCAGAGGTAGTGCCCATGGTCGAACCCGCGTGGGTCGCGCCGACGATCGCCGTGATCGGCATCGTGCTCGACATAGCGATCCGGGTGTTCGCGATCGTCTACGTCCCGATCAACCGTCGGCCGCAGACGGCCACCGCCTGGTTGCTCGCGATCTTCTTGATCCCGTACGTCGGGTTCGTCCTCTTCCTGCTGATCGGCAGCACCAAGCTGCCCGCCCGGCGTCGTGAGAAGCAGAGCGAGATCAACAAGTACATCATCGAGACGACCGAGGGCATCGAGCGCGTCAAGCGTGACCACCCGTGGCCGGCCTGGCTCGACTCGGTGGTCGAACTCAATCGCACCCTCGGTGCCATGCCCCTCGTCGGCGGCAACACCGGCGAGATGCACACCGACTACGACGAATCGATGGCGGCCATGGTCGAGGCCGTCGACGGGGCCCATCGGTACGTCCACGCCGAGTTCTACATCACGAGCCTCGACCGGACGACCGAGCCGTTCTTCCTGGCGCTCGAGAACGCCCGTCGTCGGGGTGTGACGGTCCGTGTGCTGATGGACCACATCGCCAGTCGGGGGTACCCGGGCTATCGCAAGGCACGGCGCCGGTTGGACGCGATGGGTGTGCAGTGGCAGCTCATGCTGCCCGTGCTGCCGTTGCGGGGCAAGTACCAGCGGCCCGACCTGCGCAATCACCGCAAGCTGCTCGTGGTCGACGGTCGCGTGGCCTTCACGGGCTCGCAGAACATGGTCGACAAGACCTACCAGAAGCGCAAGAACAGGCGACGTGGCCTCGAGTGGAAGGACTTCATGGTCCGTTTCGAGGGCCCGATCGTCGCCGGCATCAACGCCCTGTTCGTCACCGACTGGTACAGCGAGACCGACGAGTTGTTGCTGCGCGAGACCGACCCCGTGCATACGGCCGACCGGCTCGAGACGATCGACTGCCAGGTGGTGCCGAGCGGGCCGGGCTTCGACGGCGAGAACAACCTGCGGCTGTTCAACTCGCTGCTCTACAGCGCACAAGAGCGCATCATCATCACGAGCCCTTACTTCGTGCCCGACGAGTCGATGCTCTACGCCGTCACGACGGCGGCCCAGCGGGGGCTCGAGGTGCAGCTCTTCGTCAGCGAGATCGGTGACCAGCCGGTGGTCTACCACGCGCAACGGTCCTACTACGAGGCCCTGCTGAGGTCAGGGGTCCGCATCTTCCTCTACCGCTCGCCCACGGTGCTGCACGCCAAGCACTTCTCGATCGACGACGAGGTCGCCGTCATCGGTTCGAGCAACATGGACATGCGATCCTTCAGCCTCAACCTCGAGATATCGATCATGGTCCGTGGTCGCGAGTTCGTCGACCGGCTGCGCGACGTCGAGCAGACCTACCGCGACTCGAGCCGCGAGCTGTTCCTGGACGACTGGCTCGCCCGACCCTTCCGCTCGAAGGTGCTCGACAACGTCGCCCGCCTGACCTCCGCCGTGCAGTAGCGCCCGTCCCGCCCCCGTGTGCAAATCGCGACAAATTCGTCGTGACACGCCGACAGGTTGTGGTTCGACGCGGCAGGCGGCTGGGTTTTGTCGGGTTCGGCCCGCCTGTCGTGGCGTGTGTGGTCGGGTTCGGCTCGGCCCGATCTGCCACGTCACCGATCGGACGGCGGGCGACGGACGTCGGACCGCGGACGGCAGGCGGCACGGCATGCCGCGTGGTGCGGGGAGAGAGATCCCCGTCTAGCGACCGAGCGTCGTTCGGACGGCTTTGAGCACCGAGGGCCAGTCGAAGAGGACCTGCGCGTACGTCACCTCGAGCACCACGAAGCCGAGACCCGTGATGCGGATGGTCCGTTCGCGATCACGGTCGTATGCGGCCGGCGAGGAGTGGTGCTCCTTGCTCACGCATTCGAGAACGAACCAGCCGTCGACGAGCAGGTCGACGCGTGTGTGGTCGTCGACCCATACCTGTGGCTCGGCTCGGATGCCGTCACGAGCCAGAAGGAGGCGCGCGATCGACTCGGTCCCGGACTCCGCTCTCGCGTCGATCGATGTCACGAGTCCGCGGGCCGAGCGTCTCGTCGCCAGCAGATGGCATACCTGGTCGAGGTCGGGTCGCTGCATCGGTGAGAGTCGGAGAGCCGAGTCGACTATGGCGGCCGCATGCTCTGCCGGTTCGTGGAGCAGGACCTGGGCCGCTGCTCTACTGGGGGACGCCAGCAAGCGTTCCGTCCGCCGGTCGAACCGCGACAGGTCACGGAGGACGAGCACGTCGTCCCGGTCGCGATCGAGTCGGGCGCCGGCGTCGTCCGGGTCCCTGAGGTCGCGAGCATTGTGGTCGACGGAGACGACCAGCCGTGGTCTCGGTGGGACCCACGCGCCTCGGTGCGCGAGCGACGAGGCTCCTGCCAACGCGCCTCCTACCCGTGCCGCCCGGATGACGTCGGCCGGCAGATCGAGGAGCCCGTACAGCCCATGCCGGATGCGGACGATCTCGCCCGCGCGCCATGAGGTCTCCACCTGGCGTCGCGTCAGGCCGGTCGCGAGCAGCTCACGCCGATGGGCGACCGAGCCGAGGCGCCGAACGGTGGCCGGGACGATGCGAGTCATCTCCGCAGTGTGGTGATGACGGCGCGACCGGGGGGTTGACGGACGACTGGGTGTGGAAGCCCATGACGTCGAGCTCGGTGTGGGGGAGGCGAAGGTCGGCGTCCGCCGGGTCGCGGGACGGACACGGGCCGAACCCGACCTCCTGAGCCGCCCATGGGGTGCCGAACCCGACCGCCGGGTCGCGGAACCGCTCGTCGAACCATCGAACATCGGCGTGTCGGACGCGGGTTGTCGCGATTTGCACGGTGGGGCGGGGTGGGACGGGGTGTGGTCGTGAGGGGGCTCGCGAGGCTGTATATTTGACTGGTGCCTCCGGTCGGTGATCACACGGGCTGGGCGTGCATGGCAAGTTACCCAAGCGGCCAAAGGGATCTGACTGTAAATCAGCCGGCGTAGCCTTCGGGGGTTCGAATCCCTCACTTGCCACGGTTGCCCCTCAAGAACGGACTCGCTCGTCGAGTCCGTTCTTGCGTTACCGGGCACCTCACCCCCAGGAGGACCCGTGCCCGCCATCCCCACCCCCGCCGAGTTGCTCGAGATCGCGGCGGGTGTCGCGCGTGAGGCCGCCGAGCTGGCGGCTCGTCGTCGGGCCGAGGGGGTCGAGGTCGCCGACACGAAGAGCAGTGCCGTGGACGTCGTGACGCACACCGACCGGGAGGTCGAGACGTTCGTGCGTCGACGTCTGGCCGAGCTGCGTCCCGGTGACGGCTTCTTCGGCGAAGAGGGTGACCCCGACGACTCGACGACGGGTCTCACCTGGGTCGTCGACCCCATCGACGGCACCGTCAACTTCGTCTACGGCATCCCGCAGTGGGCCGTCAGCATCGCCGTCGTCGAGGGTGGCCCCGACCCGCTCACCTGGCGGGCCCTCGCCGCGGTCGTCGCGAACCCGACGTCGGGTGAGACGTTCACCGCGTCGGTGGATCGCGGTGCGTGGCTGAACGGACGTCGCCTCTCGGTGAACGCGCCGGCCTCCCTCGAACTGTCCCTGCTCGCGACCGGGTTCTCGTACGGCGCGGCCCGTCGCGTCGAGCACGCGGAGGCGCTGGTCCGGGTGGTCGGGCGCGTCCGCGACCTGAGGCGCATGGGGGCCGCCTCGCTCGACCTCTGCGCCGTCGCCTCAGGGCGCGTCGACGCCTACGTCGAGCGTGGGCTCAAGCCCTGGGACCACGCGGCCGGCGCCCTCGTGGCCGCCGAGGCCGGCGCCGTCGTCCGGGGGGAGCTCGGCGAGGCCCCGAGCGAGTCGCTGACCTTCGTCGTGGCCCCGACCATCGCCGACGACCTCGCCGCCCTGGTGCTCGAGGCCGGGATCTGACGGCGCACCTCGCCCCGGGCGCCGCGTCGCGGGCACGTCGCCCGTGTCGTCGTGCCGTGTCGTCGTGCCGTGTGTCGAGCGGGCGTGTCCGCCGTGACACCCGAACGCGGGTAGCCATTCGTTCATCGACCGGCTACCCTTGTGAGGTCGTTACTGATCCGTGATCACCGAGTGACGCGCTCCTCGCCGGCTCCTCCCGAAGGCCTGTGCCGAGACCGTGTCACGATCACCAGTGGCGGCCGTGAAGACGACGGTGCACCCACCGTCTGATCCCGAGCACCCCGAGGACCCATCACACGTGACGAAGTACCAGCAGATCGCCGAGCCAGACGGCGACGGAACCCCGTCGCGTCACGCCACCGACGAACTCACGGGCACCGGATCGCAGAGCGCCGCTCCTATCGTTCCCGTCGTGGCCGACGCACCCGTTTACCTCACACGCCGTGAAGCCCGCGAGGCCGAGCGTCGCGCGGCCGCCGAGTCCGCTCTCTCGACGCCTCCCGCCGTGTCGGCATCGCCGGCCGCATCGGTCGCTCCGGCCGTCGCCGAGCCCGTGCTCGTGACCGAGGCCGCGACCCTGGCGAGCGAGCCCGTCTCGCCGAGGCGTGCTGCTCGACTCACCGCCGCGTCCGGTGTTCGTCCCGGCGAGGCGCGTCGCGTCAAGACGGCCCGAACGCAGCGTCCCGCGCCGCGTCGCGAGACCTCGGCCGGCGCCCCTCGCACCGCCGGAGCGACGTTCCGTCGCACCACCAAGCGCGTCACCGTCGTCGGGGCCATGCTCTTCGCCGGGTCGATGCTCGTGGCCACGTCGGTGCCCGCCAACGCCTTCTTCGTCGACACCCCCACGCAGACGGCCGCGAAGAAGGCCTCCGACTCGCAGAGCTACACGGCCGCCGCGCCCACGACGGACGGTACGGCCGGCATCGCACGCGACGGCTACTCGGTCACCGAGATGAGGGCCGTCTCCGAGTACGCCTCGACGAGCGCCAGCACGTTCTCGAACGACGTCGACGGCACGGTCCAGTGGCCGTTCCAGACCGGTGTCCCGATCAGCAGCGGCTTCGGCGCTCGCCAGGTCGCCAACTGTGGCTTCTGCTCGACGTTCCACCAGGGTCTCGACTTCGTCCCCGGTGCGGGGTCGCCGATCCAGTCCATCGCCGACGGAGTCGTCAGCAAGGTCGACGGTCCGTCCGGCGCGTTGGGCAACAACGTATGGATCGACCACGTCGTCAACGGCCAGAAGGTCACCAGCGTCTACGCGCACATGCAGACCGGCTCGGTCGAGGTCCGTGAGGGCGAGACCGTCACGGTCGGCACCATCATCGGCAAGGTCGGCAGCACGGGCAACAGCACCGGTGCCCACCTGCACTTCGAGATCGTGATCGGCGGCGTTCCCGTCGACCCCTACCCCTGGCTCGAGGCGAACACGAACTGAGCGGCTGCCTGCGTACGCGGTCCGCACGAGAAGAGCCCCACCTGCTGACAGGTGGGGCTCTTCTGCCGTCCGGCCCGCCTACGCCGTGGCCGCGAGCCAGACCGTCGCGTTGGGGGGCAGTGCCGGTCCGTCGACGACCATCGTGGCCAGCAGCACCTCGGCCACGGGCAGTTCGACGGGGACCTCACCCATGTTGGTCACGACCGTGACGCCCTGGTTGCGGAACGCCACGACGTCGGGCCCGAAGCCGTCGAGCCAGGTCAGCGTGCCCGCGCCGAGCTCGTGGTCGGCACGGAGCCTCAGCGCGCGCGTGTAGAGCTCGAGCGTCGACCCCGCCACGCCCCGCTGTTCGTCGCGGGCATACGTCGACCAGTCGGCGGGCTGAGGCAACCAGGAGGCGCCGGTCGCGTTGAACCCGAAGGCCGGCTCGGTCGCGGACCAGGGCAACGGCACGCGGCAGCCGTCCCGGCCGTACCGCTCCCCGCCGGTGCGGAACCACGTGGGGTCCTGGCGGGACTCGTCGGGCAGGTCGATGGCTTCGGGCAGCCCCAGTTCTTCGCCTTGGTAGATGTAGGCGCTGCCGGGCAAGGCGAGCATGAGCGTGGACGCGGCACGGGCACGCGCCAGGCCGAGCTCGGGGACGGGAAGCCCCTCGCTCGCCGGGCCGATGCCGTGCCCCTGCGGGTTCTCGGCCGTGAGGGCGAGGCGGCTGGCGTGCCGGACGACGTCGTGATTGCTCAGCACCCAGGTGCTCGGCGCCCCGACGCTCGAGAAGGTCTCGATCGAGGCGTCCACGACCTGCCGGACGGCCGGCGCCGACCAGCCGGTCTCGAGGTAGGCGAAGTTGAAGGCCTGGTGCATCTCGTCGGGGCGCACCCAGTCGGCGAGACGCGAGAGCGGTTCGACCCAGGCCTCGGCGACGAGCACCCGGTCGCCCGGGTACCCGGCGAGAACGGCGTTCCATTCGCGGTAGATCTCGTGCACGCCCTCTTGGCCCCAGTAGGGCGGGGGAGCGGACTCGCCCTGACCGCCACCCATGCTGCCGGAATCGGCGGGGGGTGTGTAGTCGGGAAGGCCCTCGGCCTTGATCATGCCGTGGGCGACGTCGACCCGGAACCCGTCGACGCCACGGTCGAGCCAGAAGCGCAGCACGTCGACGAACTCGTCGCGCACGCGGCGGTTCGTCCAGTCGAGGTCGGGCTGGGACGAGTCGAACAGGTGCAGGTACCACTGACCCGGTCGACCGTCGGCCTCGGTGACGCGCGACCAGGCCGGGCCGCCGAAGATCGACTGCCAGTTGTTCGGCGGAAGGTCCCCGTCCGGGCCGCGGCCGTCACGGAAGAGGTACCGACCGCGAGCGGGTGACCCCGGGGCGGAGGCGAGGGCCTCGCGGAACCACGCGTGGTCGCTCGAGGTGTGGTTCGGCACGACGTCGACGATGACGCGGAGGCCCAGCTCGGTGGCCCGGGCGCGCAGGGCGTCGAAGTCGGCCAGGGTGCCGAACAGCGGATCGACGTCGCGGTAGTCGGCGACGTCGTAGCCCGCGTCGCGCTGCGGCGAGGTGTAGAAGGGCGACAGCCAGACGGCGTCGACGCCGAGCTCGCCGAGGGCGTCGAGACGCGAGGTGATGCCGGGCAGGTCGCCGACGCCGTCGCCGTCGTGATCGGCGAACGAGCGCGGGTAGACCTGGTAGATGACGGCGGTGCGCCACCAGTCGCCGCCTCGTCCGACGGTCGTCGCGGTGCCCTCGAGGGGGGCGGTCGGGGTCAGCGTGTCGGTCTCGGCCGGATCTCGTGTGGACATGGGGCCACGATACGGCAGGCCCCCGACGCGGCATCGGCTACGGTTCTGGTCAGAGCACCCTGGGCGCGAGCTCCTGGGGGTACGAGCACCCGCGACACGATTGGCACGACCCTGAACCCTGCGACCGACCTCGTGACGGCCGACCTGCCCGCCGGCACCCGGCCGTTCCCCCTCGCGCTCGGGACCAACGTCTTCGGCTGGACGGTCGGAGCGCCCACCGCCCTCGAGGTGCTCGACCTCTTCGCCGACGACGGCGGTCGCGTCGTCGACACGGCCGACGTCTACTCGGCGTGGCTGCCGGGCAACTCTGGTGGCGAGTCCGAGGCGATCATCGGTCGCTGGCTCGCCCGGCCGGGCAATCGCGACCGCGTCGTCCTGAGCACCAAATGCGGTCAGCATCCCGATGCGCCGGGCCTGTCCCGCGCCAGCATCCGCACCGCGGTCGAGGCGTCACTGCGGCGGCTGCGCACCGATCACGTGGACTTCTACTTCACGCACTTCGACGACGACGAGACGCCGCTCGACGAGACCGTGGGCGCGCTCAGCGAGCTCGTCGACGAAGGCAAGATCCTCTGCGCCGGGGCGTCCAACTACACGGGGGCTCGCCTCCGCCAGGCCCTCGCCATCGCCGACCGCGACGGCCTGCACCCGTTCCGGGTGGTCCAGGTCGCGTACAACCTGGTGCGTCGGGGCGAGTACGAGGGCGACGTCGCGGCGATCGTCGACCACTACGGCCTCGCGGTGCTGCCGCACTCGTCCCTGGCGAGCGGTTTCCTCACGGGCAAGTACCGTCATGAGGCGGGTCGGGGCGATTCCCCCCGGGGCAGTCGGGCGCTCAGTTACGTCACCCCCCAGAACCAGGGCACCCTCGAGGTCGTCGTCGAGATCGCCGAGCGGCTCGACGTCGAGCCGGGCGCCGTCGCCGTCGCCTGGCTGGCCTCGCGCGACAACGTCATCGGGGCGCTGGGCAGCGCCCGCACCCCGCGACAGCTCGAGGGTCTCCTCGACGCCGCCCGGGTCGAGTTGACCGACGGCGACCTGGCGTCGCTCGAGGCCGTCTCGCGCCCGCTCGACTGACGGGCGACGAGCTCAGCGACCGGCGTCGTCCGGCTGTTCCGTGCGCCGCGGTCCGGGCCCCAGCGGAACGATCGTCTTCGTGCTCGGGTCCCAGCGCCGCAGCCGAGACAGCACGACCGGACGGCTCGCCGGGGCATCGGCCTCGGCGAGGGCGACGAGGGCCCGCGCCACCTGGTCGGGCGTGAGGCGTGACGCGAGCGTCACGTGGGGGGTCCACCGACCGGGGGTGGTGTGCGGGACGTCTCCCGCGCCTCCCAGGCTCTCGTGCACACGGGCGTGCAGGGCCAGCAGCTCGCTCGTCACGACCACGGGTCGCACCAGCACGAGCCCGCGCGGCGGGGCACCGAAGAGCGACAGCCCGCCGAGCTCGGCCGGCAGGGGCAGGGCCGCCGACAGGGGCAGGAGGCGCGGGTCGGCGTCCGGGTCGAGGCCCGGTCGTGCCACCAGGGTGACGTGAGGCGCGTTCGACGTCCCGGCGTGGTCGCCCTGCGACGGGAGACCCGCCGCGGACAGGACGCGCCATTCGTCACGGACGGCCGCGTCCGAGGCCGGGTCGAGCAGGAGTTCGAGGCTGTGCACCCGTCGATCCTGCCCTGGGCGGGGCCCGACGGGCCGGGTCGTCGCGTGGCGTCAGCACCCCGTTCGCTCTGCTACCCTTGTCTGGTGCCAATCGGCAGCGGCCCCGGTCGCTCGTCTGGTGGTCACGCCCCGATAGCTCAGTGGTAGAGCACTTCCATGGTAAGGAAGGGGTCGTCAGTTCAATCCTGACTCGGGGCTCTGGCTGTCTCGGTCCCGTCCCGGTGTGATGCCGGCAGGGCCCGCAGCTTGCGGCGGGGTAGCTCAGTTGGTTAGAGCACACGGCTCATAATCGTGGTGTCGCGGGTTCAAGTCCCGCCCTCGCTACCGCAGGCCCGAATCTCTCACGAGTTCGGGCCTTCGTCGGCGGTCGCCGCAGACCGTGGGGTGCTCGTCGTCCGGCGGTGGGTCGGGTGCCGGTACGCCGCCTCCAGGTGCCGGGCCTACGATGAGGCATGGCCGTGAGCATCCGCAGCATCGGCACCGCGGTGCCCCCGACCATCATCCGACAAGACGACGTCCGTGAGATCTTCGCGACGCAGCCCGGCCTCGGTCGCCTCGGGCAGCGCATCGTCGGCGCCGCGTTCGGGGCTTCGGCCATCGAGACCCGGCACACCGTCGTCGACGAGCTCGACCGCCGGCCGCGCGAGGGCGATCCGACGTTCTACGACGCCGGGTCGAACGAGATCCTGCGACCCGGCACGGGCGCCCGCAACCAGGTGTACGTCGACCGGTCGCCCGAGCTCTTCCTGGCCGCCGCCCGTGCCGCCCTCGAGGGTGCGCCCGACCTGGGCCCCGACGACGTCACGCACGTCATCAGCGTGTCGTGCACCGGGTTCTTCGCGCCCGGGCCCGACTACCTGCTCGTGCGGGGTCTCGGGTTGTCGCCGTCGACCCGGCGTCACCACCTCGGCTTCATGGGCTGTTACGGGGCCTTCCCCGCCCTCGCGGCGGCCCGGGACTTCTGCCTCGCCGACCCGGACGCGGTCGTGCTCGTCGTCTGCGCCGAACTCTGCACGCTGCACCTGCGGAGCTCCGACGACCCCGACTCGATCGTGGCCTCGTCCGTGTTCGCCGACGGAGCGGCCGCCGCGGTGGTGACCGCCCGTCCGGCACCGTCGGGTTCCGTGGTGCTCGACCTCGACGTGCTCGAGACGGTCCTCACCCCGGTCGGCGAGACCGACATGGCGTGGACCATCGGCGACCTGGGCTTCGACATGGTGCTGAGCAGCTACGTGCCGCAGATCATCGAGCTGCACATCGACTCGGCCCTGGCGCCGCTCCTCGAGGCCGGCGGCGTCGGCGTGGGTGACGTCGACCTCTGGGCCGTGCACCCGGGCGGGCGCAGCATCCTCGACCGGGTGCAACAACAACTCGGGCTCACCGACGCCCAGCTCGCGCCCTCGCGCGGGGTGCTGCGCGACTACGGCAACATGTCGAGCGCGACCGTCCTCTTCATCCTCGGCGAACTGCTCTCCGGACCCGCCGCCGCACCCCGACGTGTGGGCGCCATGGCGTTCGGCCCCGGGTTGACCGTCGAGACCGCGCTGATGACGCGACGCGCGGTCTCGTGAGCACGACCCGCGCCTCCTCGGCTCCGTCGATCGCGGCGCGGCCGCCCTGGTGGCCCGACCTGTCGCGACGGGGTGTCGACCTCGTCGAGCTGATGGACGACCCGGGGTGCGACCTCGGGCTCCTGAACGCCACCTACCGGGCGTTCCCCGTCGTGAACGGTCTCGTCGCGGGGTGGCGTCGGGTGTACCTCCGCCGCCTGCGCCCGCTGCTGTCGGCGGAGAGCATGACGCGGCTGCTCGACGTCGGGTCGGGCGGCGGCGACCTGGCCCGGGCGATGGCGGGCTGGGCGCGTGGCGACGGTCTGCTGCTCGAGGTGGTGGCCGTCGACCCCGACGAGCGGGCCCACGACTTCGCGGCGTCGCGTCCCGCTCCGGCCGGTGTGGAGTTCCGACGGGCGTCGAGCGCAGAGCTCGTCGCGGCCGGTGAGACCTTCGACGTGGTCGTGTCGAACCACGTTCTGCACCACCTCGACGACCGGTCCCGGGAGGCCTTTCTCGACGACAGCGCCCGACTGGCCACGCGTCTCGTGCTCCACGCCGACATCGAGCGGGCCCGCGGGGCGTACCTCGCCTACCGGGCGTCGACCTGGCCGTGGCGGACCCGCTCGTTCGTCCACGTCGACGGGCTGCTGTCGATCCGTCGCAGCTTCACGCCGGCGGAGCTGATCGACGTGGCCCCCCGCGGCTGGCGCGTCGTGCGGCAGTGGCCGTTCCGCCTGCTGCTCGTCCGCGAGGTGGGCGCCGGCCCCGTCGACGCCCCCGGAGGCGGTGGCCGTGCGGACGCATGACGTCCTGATCGTGGGCGGCGGACCGGTCGGCGTGATGCTCGCCGCGGCGCTGGCCGACCGTGGCCTCGACGCCGTCGTCTGGGAGGCGCGGGTCGACGATCCGGCGCACTCTCGCGCCCTCGGCGTGCACCCGCCCTCGATGGACCTTTTCGACCGTCTCGGGCTCGCGGACGAGCTGCTGGCCGACGCCGTCCGCATCAGACGCGGGATCGCCCGGCGGGGCACCCGGACGGTCGGCGTCGTGCCGTTCGACCGGGCGTCGTCCCGGTGGCCGTTCGTCGTCGCCGTGCCGCAGGACCGCACCGAGGCCGTGTTGCGAGCGGGGCTCGCGGCGCGGCGGGACGACGCGTTGCGCCGGGGCGTGCGGTTCGTCGGGCTCGAGCAACGCGACGAGGACGTGGTCGTCCGGGGGGCCGACGACGAGGGCCCGGTGGTCGTCGCCGCCCGGTTCGTCGTCGGGGCCGACGGCACGCGCAGCGCCGTCCGTGCCGCCCTGGGCGTCGACACCAGGGCGCTTGACCTGCCCGACCGCTACGTGATGGGTGACTTCACGGACGCCACAGACCACGGGTCCGACGCCGTGATCCACCTGGAGCGCACCGGGGTGGTCGAATCGTTCCCCCTGCCCGCCGGGCGACGTCGGTTCGTGGTGCACGCCGGTTCGGCGCGCGGGCCGGCCGCCACCGTGACCGCGGACGACGTGGCCGGGCTCGTGTCCGACCGCACCGGGTCGCCCGTCGACCCGACGACCTCGACCATGACGAGCGCGTTCGGCGTCCGGCGCCGACTGGCCACCCGGACGGTCGTCGGCCGCGTCGTGCTGATCGGTGACGCCGCCCACGAGATCAGCCCCATCGGGGGCCAGGGCATGAACCTCGGCTGGCTCGACGGACACGCGCTCGAGGCCGTGCTCGCGGCGGCGGTGAAGCGGAGGGGTGGCCGGGTGCTCGAGCCGACGGCCTTCGGTCGGTTCGAGGCCGACCGTGCTCATGCCGCGGTCCGCGCCGCCCGTCAGGCCGAGTGGAACACCGCGCTCGGCCGGCCCGTCGGCGGGGGTACCGCCCGGGCCCGTGACCTGGCGCTCGCGGCCGTTCTCCGTGCGCCGAGCCGACACCTGCTCGCCTCGGTCTACGCGATGCGCTGGGCCTGAGGGCCCCGCGCCGTCCGCCCGGCGTGACGCGACGCCACCCGTGTGCGACGCGACTTCGTGTCACGCCGTCAGGCGACGATCGTGCCGCCGCTGAGGGCCAGCTGCACCACGAGCAGCACGGCCGCGACCATGATCAACCGGAAGAGGGTGCGGTCGACGCGCCCCGCGATCACGAGCCGCACGCCGACGAGGGCGATGCCGAGCGTCACGACGGTGCCGACCACCGCCGCGACGAGGCCGGGTGTCGACGCGTCGCCGCCGAGCTGCCCCGAGAGCAACAGGACCGCCGCGACGGCCAACGCGGCGAAGGCCGTGACGCCCGAGCGGGTGCGCCCGAGGCGGTGCGGCAGCCCCGCGATGCCGGTCCGGGCGTCGTCCTCGAGGTCGGGCAGCACGTTGGTGAAGTGGATCGCGACACCGAAGACGGCTCCGACCGCCACGGCCCAGGCGGCGGGCGGTGCGGGCGGGGCGGCGGCGAGGGTGGCGACCGCGGGGAGGAGGCCGAAGCTCACGACGAACGGCACGACGGAGGCCGGCGTGCGCTTGAGTCCCAGGTCGTAGGCCCACCCCGATGCCACGAGCACGAGGTGCGCCGTACCGGCCGCCGGCCCCAGCGCGTACGACGGCACGAGCATCAGCGCCGCGGAGGCGACCGCGGCGGTACGGACGGCCGCCACGCTCACGCGGCCCTGGGCGACCGGCTTGTCGGTCCGGCCCACGGCACGGTCGCGTCCGGCGTCGAGCCAGTCGTTGGCGAAACCGATCGAGGCCTGACCGAGCAGGACCGCGAGGGCGAGCAGCACGAGTCGATCGAGGGGCAGCCCCGAGGAGGCGCCCAGCACGACCGCGAGCAGGGTCACCACGACCGTCGGCCCCGGATGGGTCGAGCCCAGCAGGGCGGTGACCCGGGCAGCCAGCGTGTCGGGCCGCCGGGTGCCGTGAGGCGTGCCGCGAGACGTGCCGTGAGGCCCGGGGGAGGTCATCCGCTCACCCTAGACGGCGACGGCGGGCGGCCCGGATGCCGGGCTGGGTCGCGCTGGGCCCGACGCGGAGAGGTGCACCCGAGTCGGGGGAGGACTCGGGTGCACCTTGTCGCACCCTCGGCGCTCGAGGTGCAGGTGGATCAGTACCGGCACGCGCCCGATGAGGGTGCCCACGTCGAGTTACCATCCCAGACGTGCCTGGAGTGTACGACGGCGCCGGGTGGATGGGAAGGGGCCCGGCGCCGGTCTTCGCGGATCGGCCCGGGCCCCGTCGGGCGGTGGGGCGTCAGGCGCCTCGGCCGGTCTTCTGCTGCAGACGGTCGATGTGCTCGCTGGCCTCGGCCTTGGTCATGTCGGCGGGCAGCTCTTCGCCGGCCTCGCGGGCCAGGGTGTCGAGGTAGCTCTTCTGCGGGCCGGTGATCGGCTCGTCGCCGGTGACCCAGTCGTCGGGGTCCTTCGAGGCCGTGCTGCCGGCGTCGGGCCGTGCGCCGCCGAGGGTCTCGCCGTGTGCGGGCGACGAGTTCTCGTCGCGGGCCGTGGCGGCCTGGTCGGTCTGCTCGGTGGTCGTCGTGTCGGTGGTCGTCGTCTCGTCGGACTCGGCCGCTGCCGGGTCGACGGGGGTGATGTCGGGGTCGATGTTCGCGTCGCTCATGCCGTGACCGTACGCCGTGCCCCCGACACCGGGCCGGGTGTCGTACCCCGCTGGTTAGACTCGTCCGCGTGTCCGTGAACCCTGATCTGCAAGGGCGGGTCTTCCCGCCGGCTCCCTCCTACCTGGTGGGTCGAGAGAAGGTGCGCGAGTTCGCCCGTGCCACCGGCTCGACGAGCCCCTTGTCGCTCGACGTCGAGGCGGCCCGCGCGGCCGGCCACGCGGACGTCGTCGCCCCGCCGACCTTCGCCGTCGTCGTGCAAGAGGCGACCCTCGCCCAACTGCTCGCCGAGCCCGACGCGGGCATCGACTTCTCGCGCGTCGTCCACGGCGAGCAGCGCTTCTCGCTCTCGCGACCCATCGTCGCGGGCGATCAGCTCACGGCGACCCTGACCGTCACGAGCGTCAAGACCCTGGGGGGCAACGCGATGGTCACGGCCTCCTCCGACATGCGCGACGTCGACGGGCAGCACGTGGTCACGGCCGTGTCGACGCTCGTCGTCCGCGGCGACGACGGCGCAGCCGCATGAGCGCGCTCGAGGTCGGCCAGGTCGTGGCCGAGAAGACGTACCCCCTGACACGCGACTCGCTGGTGCGGTACGCGGGCGCCTCGGGTGACTTCAACCCCATCCACTACCGCGACGACGTGGCGGCCGAGGTCGGGCTGCCCGGCGTCCTGGCCCACGGCATGCTGACGATGGGTACCGCCGTGCAGCCCGTCGTCGAGTGGCTCGAGGGTGCGGGCGACGACGCCGGCGTGCTCGGCTGGGTGTCCGACTACCAGGTGCGCTTCACGCGCCCCGTCGTGGTCGACGCCGCCGCCGGCGCCGAGATCGCCGTCGTCGCGAAGGTCGGCAAGCTCGACGACGAGGCGGGCACGGCGCGCATCGACCTGACCGTCACGGCGGGTGGCCAGACCGTGCTCGGCAAGGCCCAGGTCGTGGTGACGCTGGCGTGACGACCTTCGCCGAGCTCACGACGATGCAGGTGGGTGGCGAACCCGCCCGCCTGGTCGAGGCGACGACGACGGACGGGCTGCTGGCGGCCGTCCGCGAGGCGTCACTCGGCGACGATCCCTGGTTCGTGCTGGGCGGCGGGTCGAACACGGTCGCCTCCGACGAGCCCTTCGAGGGCACAGTCGTCCGCGTGGCCACCCGCGGTGTCGAGCGCGTGGACGCCGAGGGCGACCGCGTCCACGTGCGCGTCGCCGCCGGCGAGCCCTGGGACGACCTCGTGGCGTACACGGTCGAGCAGGGGTGGTCGGGGCTCGAGGCGCTCAGCGGCATCCCCGGCTCCACGGGCGCCTCGCCGATCCAGAACATCGGGGCCTACGGTCAAGAGGTCGCATCGACCCTCGTGGCCGTCGACTTCCTCGACGACGACTCGGGTGAATTCGTCCGCATCCCGGCGGCCAACCTCGACCTGGGCTACCGCACGAGCGTGTTCAAGAAGGGGCGGCGGGGGGTCGTCACGGCGGTCGAGTTCGCCCTGTCCGACGACGGAGGCGCGAGCGAGCAGGTCGCGTACCCGCAGCTCGCGAAGGCCCTCGGTGTCGAGCTCGGGTCTCGTGTCTCGGTGGCCGACGTGCGGTCGAGCGTGCTCGCCCTGCGGGCGGCGAAGGGCATGGTGCTCGACCCCGACGACCGCGACACCGCGTCGAGCGGCTCGTTCTTCACGAACCCCGTCGTGTCGCGGGCCGACGCGTCGAGCCTGCCTGCCGACGCCCCGCGCTGGCCGACCGGTCCCGAGCCCGAGCGTCGCGTCGTGCCACTCGGCGAAGAACCGGCCGCCCCGGCTCCACGAGCACCGGCCGAGGTCAAGCTCAGTGCGGCCTGGCTCATCGAGCACGCCGGTGTCGCCAAGGGCTTCCGTCTGCCCGGCTCGCGAGCCGCCGTCTCATCCAAGCACACCCTGGCCCTCACCAACCGCGGTGGTGCGACGGGCGACGAGGTCGCCGAGCTCGCCCGCTACGTGCAACACCGCGTGCAGTCCGAGTTCGGGGTGCTGTTGCACCCCGAGCCGGTCCTTCTCGGCCTCTCGCTCTGAGGCCGAGGCCCGCTCGACACTGCGTCTCGGGCACGGCATCGCGACCGGTCGGGGTGCGGTGCACGAGACGCGGTGCGGTGGCGGCCGTCAGACTCGCGGCAGAAGTCCGCGCTCGAGCGCCAGTGTGACGGCGCGCGTCCGGTCGTTCACCCCGAGCTTCTCGAAGACGTGCAGCAGGTGTGTCTTGACCGTCGCCTCGCCGACGAAGAGCCGACGTCCGATCTCGCGGTTCGAACACCCCTCGGCCACGAGGGCGAGCACCTCGGTCTCGCGAGGGCTCAACGGGCTCGCGGGGCGGACGGAGCCGCCACCGGTCCGAGCACGACCGACGAGTCGGGCGGCCATCGCAGGGGCCAGGGCCACCTGCCCCGCGACCACGGCTCGCAGGCCGGCCAGGAGCTCGTCCTCGGGCGAGGCCTTGAGCAGGTAGCCGCTCGCTCCGACCTCGATCGCTCGAAGGATGCTGTCGTCCGACTCGTAGGTGGTGAGGACGACGACGCGGGTGGACGGGTGTCGCGCCAGGACGGCCTCCGTCGCGCCGACCCCGTCGAGGCCCGGCATCCGGAGGTCCATCACGATCAGGTCGGGTCCGAGCGACTCCGCGAGGGCGACGGCCTCGTGGCCGTCGCTCGCCTGGCCGACGACGGCGAAGTCGTCGGTCGTCGCGAGCAGCGCGGCGATGCCCTGTCGCACGATCGGGTGGTCGTCGGCCACGAGGGTGCGGTGGACGGACGACGTCACCGGCGTCGTCCGGGCGTCGGTCGGGGCCGTGCCCTCGCCGGTCGCCGGGACGGTCACGGGGTCACCGCCACGAGCAGTGGCACGCGTGCGGCGACGGTCGTGCCGCCGACCCCCGATGCGAGCTCGAGACGGCCGCCCGACAGCTCGAGCCGCTCGCGCAGTCCGTCGAGACCGAAGCCGGTCGACGCGACGGTCGGGTCGAACCCGGTGCCGTCGTCGGTCACGACCAGCACGGCCGAGCCACCCGAGGTCGTGAGCGCCACCCGCGCCGCCGTCGAGGCGCTGTGCTTGCGGACGTTGGCCAGCGCCTCCTGGGTGCACCGCACCAGTACGACCTGCAGGTCGCGGGGGAGCGCGACCTCGGCCGCGTGGACCGTCACCTCGATGCCGCTCTCGCGCTCGAACCGCTCGCCGAGGCGACGCAGGGCCGCTGCGACGTCGGTGCCGGCCGGGCCGGACGACGCGGTCGCCGCGACGAGGGTGCGGGCCTCGGTCAGAGCCTCTCGGGCAGCGGCCTCGATCACGTCGAGCCGCTCGAGGGTCGTTGCGACGTCCCCGGAGGCGAGGGCGCCCCGGGTCTGCTGGGTGAGCATGACGACCCCGGTCAGGCTCTGGGCGATCGTGTCGTGGATCTCGCGGGCCAGCCGCTCGCGTTCGGCGCTCGTGCCGGCGTCGCGATGGCGGGCGGCGAGCTCGGCCTGGGCTTCGCGCAACTCGTCGAGCAGGCGGCCGCGCTCGGCGCCGACGCGGGCGATGGTGGTGATCCACAGCCCGAGCGCGATGCTGAAGACGAGCGAGAGGCCCTCGCTGGTGGCGGCGGTCGCGACGGCCTCGGCAGACCAGCCGAGGCTGACGACGAACCCGACCGAGATGGCGAGGCAGAGCGCGACGTTGGCCACGATCGCGGAGCGGGGAGTCGGCAGCAGGGTCCAGAGCAACGGCATGAGGAAGGCCTGGACGACGGCGAGCTCGGGGGTGGCCCCGACGGCGACGCCACCGACGACCACGAGGGCGACCACGGCCCCGACGGCCTGGAGCGACACGAGGCCGTCGTCGCGACGGACGACGGGCCGGGCGAGACCGAACCAGACGAGCAGCAGCGATCCGACGGCGACGAACGAGGCCGTGACGCGTCCGCTCGAGGACGTCGTCGCCAGCACCACCAGCACCACCACCGTGCTGACGAGGCCGGCGTCCCACCAGCGCATCGAGATCGCGGTGCCCGACCCGGTGGGCGCCTCGGCCGGGGACCGGTCTCGGGGTTCGTCCATGCCGATCACGCTAGCGGCCGTCGTCGGACGGCGGGGGACCGGTGATCGTCCATGGCTCAGGTGTCCTTCCTGATCCAGCGGAAGGTCAGCGACGACGCGACGGCCCCGGCGACCAGCCAGACCGTCAGCCAGAGGGCCACGCCGGGCAGGTCCCACGAGCCACCGGCCTCGGCGGCCGAGAACGTGTCGGGCAGGAACACGCTGCGCATGCCCTGGGCCAGCCACTTCAAGGGGAAGACCGAGGCCACGGATCGCAGCCAGTCGGGTAGCTGGGTGAAGGGCAGGTAGACCCCCGAGATGAACTGCAGGACCAGCGTGATCGGGACGATGACGGCCGTGGCGCTCTTGCCGCTGCGGGGCACACGGGACAGGGCGATGCCGACCAACGACGAGGTCGCGATGCCGAGCAGGTAGACCCAGACGAGCGTCAGCCACGACCCGGCGTCGGTCGGCAACGGCACGCCGAAGACCACCCGCGCCACCAGCACGAGCAGGGCCACCTGCAGCAGGCTCGTGACGAGCACCTGCCCGAACTTTCCCACGAAGTACGACCCGACCGGCAGGGGAGTGCCCGAAAGCCGCTTCAGGGTGCCGTCGCCGCGTTCGAGGGCGATGTCGACGGCGAGGTTCTGCACGCCCGAGAGCAGGATGCCGGCCGCGATCATGCCCGGGAGGTAGAACGCGGCGGCCCCCACCTCGGAGCCGTCCGGCCGGGTGCCGAACGAGCCCGACGCGCTGAACGCCGTCGAGAAGATCGCCAGCATCACGACCGGGAACAAGAACGTGAAGAACACCGTGTCTCCTGCCCGGAAGTATCCCCGGACCTCGTACCGGGTGCGGCTCAGCCCGAGTGCCAGCGTCCTCACGAGAGCGCTCCGGACGAGGAGGCGCGGTGCCCGTCCCCGGTGCTCGTCGCGTCGGCCGTCCCGTCCGCCGCCTGCTCGACGGTCGCGACCAGCCCGAGGTACACGTCCTCCAGCGACGGCCGGATGACCTCGAGCGAGCGGGGCTCGCCTCCGCGGGCGTGCAGGTCGGCGACCAGGGCGCCCGGTTCGGAGGTGCGGACGTCGTGCCGTCCGTGCTCGTCGATCCAGGTGACGCGAGGCGTGCGCGCCTCCTCGTCCCCGAGCTCGTCGGGTCGCCCCTGGGCGACGAGCCGGCCTCGCGCGATCACCGCGACGCGGTCGCTCAGCTGCGCCGCCTCGTCGAGGTAGTGCGTCGTGAGGACGATGCTCGTGCCGTCCTCCGACAGCGACCGGATCAGCTGCCAGAACCGTCGCCGGGCCTCGGGGTCGAAGCCCGTGGTCGGTTCGTCGAGGAAGAGCAGCTCGGGGCGGCCCACGACGCCCAGTGCCACGTCGACGCGACGCCGTTGCCCACCGGAGAGCGACCGGATTCGTGCGCCCGCCTTCGCCTCGAGTCCGACGGCCGCGATCACCTCGTCGACGTCGCGCGGGTCGGGGTAGAAGCCGGCGAAGTGGGCGAGCTGCTCACGGACCGTGGCCGTCCCCTGTTCGCCGGACGTCTGCAGCACGATGCCGAGGCGTGCCTTCCAGTCGAGACCGCCGTGCTGCGGGTCGGTGCCGAGCACCGAGACCTCGCCGCCGGACCGGTCGCGGTAGCCCTCGAGGATCTCGATGGTGGTCGACTTGCCGGCACCGTTCGGGCCGAGCAGGCCGAGGGTCTCGCCCGCGGCGACCTCGAACGAGATGCCGTGCAGGGCCGTGGCGGTGCCGTAGGTCTTGGTGAGGTCGCGCACTCGCACGACGGGATCGGGGGTCATGGCTCCAGCGTGCGCGTCGGCGGCCCCGCGCACCAGGCCCGACCGGTCGAGGCCGGGTCCACCGATCGGTGGACCCGGCCTCGGGAGGGTGCGGGACGGCTCAGGCGAACAGACGCTGGAGGCGGCGGACGCCCTCGAGCAGCTCGTCGTCGCCGAGGGCGTACGACAGGCGGAGGTACCCGCTGGGGCCGAAGGCCTCACCGGGCACCGTCGCGACGTCGGCCTGCTCGAGGATCAGGTCGGCGAGCTCCAGTGACGTGGTCGGCGTCACGCCACCCCACTCGCGACCGAGCAGGCCCTGCACGTCCGGGTAGACGTAGAAAGCGCCTTCGGGGGTGGGGGTCACGACCCCGTCGATCCGGTTCAGCTCTCGCACGATCGTGCTGCGGCGGGCGTCGAAGGCGACGCGCATGGCCTCGACCTCGTCCTGCGGGCCGCTGAGCGCCGCCAGGGCCGCGCGCTGCGAGACGTTCGAGACGTTCGAGGTGAGGTGGGACTGGAGGTTCGCGGCACCCTTGATCACGTCGGTCGGGCCGATCATCCAGCCGACCCGCCAGCCGGTCATCGCGTAGGTCTTCGCGACGCCGTTGACGAGGATCGTCCGGTCGGCCAGCTCGGGCACGGCCTGCGTGATCGAGGTGGCCGTCACGCCGTCGTAGGTGAGGTTCTGGTAGATCTCGTCGGTGATCACCCAGACGCCGGCGTCGAGGGCCCACCGACCGACGGCCTCGACCTCGTCGGGCGAGTAGACCGCCCCGGTCGGGTTCGACGGAGAGCAGAACAGCAACACCTTGGTGCGCTCGGTGCGGGCGGCCTCGAGCTGGTCGACGGTGACCTTGTAGCCCTGGTCGGCACCGGCGAAGACCTCGACGGTGACGCCGCCGGCCAGGGCGATGGCCTCGGGGTAGGTCGTCCAGTAGGGCGCGGGCAGCAGGACTTCGTCCCCGTCGTCGAGGAGTGCCTGGAAGGCCTGGTAAACGGCCTGCTTGCCACCGTTCGTGACGATCACCTGGGACGTCGACACCGTGGTGCCGCTGTCGCGGAGGGTCTTCGCGACGATGGCCTCGCGCAGCTCGGGCAGGCCGGCCGCGGCCGAGTAGCGGTGGTTGCGCGGGTCACGGGCGGCGGCGACGGCCGCCTCGACGATGTGGTCGGGCGTGGGGAAGTTGGGCTCGCCCGGGCCGTAGCTGATGATCGGCCGGCCCTCGGCCAGTAGGGCCTTGGCCTTCGCGTCGACGGCCAACGTGGCCGATTCGGCGATCGACGAGATACGGGACGAGAGACGGCGCACGGTCGGGGTCACGCGGGTCAGCCTAGCGGGGGTGCCACCGGGCCGGACAGGCCCGGTCCCGGCGTGTGGGTGGGTCGCCGCACGGCCCGGCTTTGCACGCACCCGCCGCTTCGCCTACACTTGACGAGGCGATCGAATGCGCCAAGCTTCAGCGCGCCTCTGCAGTCCGGTTCACCAACAGCCGGCTTCGAGAGGCAGGGCCTCCGGGCCCGACCGAGAGGTCATCTGAAGGGCGTCGATCCCATAGGGCGGTGGCTCAATTGGTAGAGCAGCGGTCTCCAAAACCGCAGGTTGCAGGTTCGAGTCCTGTCCGCCCTGCAGCCCGGCTGTGTTCTTCATGACACGGTGATCACACACAGATACGGACACAGGCCCTCGGGCCGAGCTCGGAAGGTCGGAACAGTGGCGAGAAAAGACGTTGACGTCCCCAGTGAAGACGTCGTCGAGAAGGCGAAGAGCGACGGTGCGACGCGCCGCAGCCCCTTCGCCCGCATCGCGTTGTTCATCCGCCAGGTGATCGCCGAGCTCAAGAAGGTCGTCACGCCGACCCGCAAAGAGCTGCTCAGCTACACCGGCGTCGTGCTGGTCTTCGTGGTCATCATGATGGCCCTCGTCTCCCTGCTCGACCTGGTGTTCGGTACGGGCGTCGGCTACGTCTTCGGCAACGGCCCTACCGGCAGCTGACGCGCCACCCACCGGCCGACTCCCCGAGCATCACGTGAGCGGGTCCCGTGCCATCGAGCACGTGCACCCGACAACCCCGATCGAAAGAAGAACCCTTGCCTGACAACGAGCGCGACGACATCGACCTCGCCACCGCTGCCGAGCAGTCCTCCGAGGTCGAAGAGGCCCAAGAGGGCGGCACGCTGGCCGCCGACGAGGACGCCGTCGAGCCCGCCGAGTCCGAGGCCCTCTCGGTCGTCGACGAGGGCGACTCCGGTTCGACCGACACGAGCGACCTCGACGGTCTGCTCGACACGCTGGCCGAGGCGCGCGACCCCGAGGCCGACGCGATCGTCGACGACGCCCTCGACATCGACGACGCCTTCGAGGCCGAGGCGGCTGTCGAGGCGACCGACGACGAGGCCGACTCCGAGGCCGAGCAGGCCGGCGACGAGGGCGACGCCCCCGCCGCGAACGCCGTCGTCGCCGAGGCCGAGCAGTCCGTCCAGGACGCCGACGCCGAGATCGCGCACGACGACGTCGACGTCGACGTGTCCGCCACCGAGGTCGAGGACGACGAGCCCGCCGAGGTCGACCCCTACGAGGCCTTCCGTTACGAGCTGCGCGGCAAGCCCGGCAAGTGGTACGTCATCCACTCCTACGCCGGCTTCGAGCGTCGCGTGAAGCAGAACATCGAGAACCGCATGGTCTCGATGACCATGGAGGACTACATCTACCAGGTAGAGGTCCCGATGGAAGACGTCGTCGAGATCAAGAACGGGCAGCGCAAGCTCGTCACCCGCGTCCGCATCCCCGGCTACGTGCTCGTGCGTCTCGACCTCAACGAGGACAGCTGGTCCGTCGTCCGTCACACCCCCGGCGTCACCGGCTTCGTGGGCAACGCCCACAACCCCACGCCGCTGCGGTTCGAAGAGGCCTTCAACATGTTGAAGAGCCTCGTCCAGGTCGACACCACCCCGGCCCCCGCCAAGGGCGGTGCCAAGGGCGGCAAGCAGGCTCAGCGGGTCATCCCCGCCGAGGTCGACTTCGAGATCGGCGAGACGATCACGATCAAAGAGGGGTCCTTCGCCGGACTTCCCGGTACGATCAACGAGATCAAGCCCGAGAGCGGCAAGCTCACCGTGCTGGTCTCGCTGTTCGAGCGCGAGACGCCGGTCGAGCTCAGCTTCGACCAGGTCACGAAGCTCTAGCCACACACCCCCAAGTTTTCAGATCACCGGAGTCCGCGCCGCGGGCCACCGGGAGAGCAGCTCGCGACCGCGATCGGCTCGAACCCCACAAGAAGGAAAAGAACAATGGCACCGAAAAAGAAGGTCACGGGTCTGATCAAGCTTCAGATCAACGCCGGCGCCGCGAACCCCGCCCCGCCCATCGGCCCGGCCCTGGGTCAGCACGGCGTGAACATCATGGAGTTCTGCAAGGCGTACAACGCGGCCACCGAGTCGCAGCGCGGCAACGTCGTCCCCGTCGAGATCACCGTCTACGAGGACCGCTCGTTCACGTTCATCTTGAAGACCCCGCCCGCCGCCGAGCTCATCAAGAAGGCCGCCGGCGTCGCCAAGGGTTCGGGCACCCCGCACACCACCAAGGTCGGCAAGCTGACCATGGACCAGGTGCGCGAGATCGCGACGACCAAGCAGGCCGACCTGAACGCCAACGACATCGACGCCGCGGCGAAGATCATCGCCGGCACGGCCCGCTCCATGGGCATCACGGTCGACGCCTAAGCAGCACCCCTCCGTGCAGGCGACCCGCCTGCACGACCCTGACATCAGTGGGAGAGCCGGCCAGGCTCGCAACCACGTCCCCAGTACGAAGAGGTCCAACATGGCTCAGAAGTCCAAGGCGTACCGCGCCGCTGCCGAGAAGATCGAGGCAGGCAAGTTCTACAGCACCAGCGAGGCCGTCGCCGTCGCTCGCGAGACCGGCTCGAAGAAGTTCGACTCGACCGTCGAGGTCGCGTTGAAGCTCGGCGTCGACCCCCGCAAGGCCGACCAGATGGTGCGCGGCACCGTCATCCTGCCGCACGGCACGGGCAAGACCGCCCGCGTCATCGTCTTCGCGACGGGTGCCGCCGCCGAGGCCGCCATCGCGGCCGGTGCCGACGAGGTCGGTGGCGACGAGCTCATCGAGAAGGTCGCCGGCGGCTACACGTCGTTCGACTCGGCCGTCTCGACCCCCGAGCTCATGGGCAAGGTCGGTCGTCTGGGTAAGGTCCTCGGCCCCCGCGGCCTCATGCCCAACCCGAAGACCGGCACCGTGACCCCCAACGTCGCGCAGGCCGTCAACGACATCAAGGGCGGAAAGATCGAATTCCGTGTCGACAAGCACAGCAACGTGCACTTCGTCATCGGCAAGGCCGGCTTCTCGGAAGAGCAGCTCAACACCAACCTCGACGCCGCCCTCGAAGAGGTCGTCCGTCTGAAGCCGTCCTCGTCCAAGGGTCGTTACATCACCAAGGGCACGCTGTCGACGACCTTCGGTCCCGGCATCCCCCTCGACATCAACGTCTTCTAGGTCCATCCGACCCCGAAGACCTCGTGTCGCCCGAAGGCCGTCCCACTCTCGAGTGGGGCGGCCTTCGTCGTCGCCCCGCCCGTGGTCGGGTGAGGAGGTGCGGGTGGGGCACCATGGGCAGATGACCGTCACCGTGCGCCCCGCCCTCCCCTCCGACGCCGCCCTGCTCGCCGAGGTCGCGGCCGTGACCTTCCCGCTCGCCTGCCCGCCCGGGTCCGACCTGGCCGACATCGCCCGGGTCGTCACGACGGTGCTCTCCGAGGAGGCCTTCGCGCGCTACCTGGTCGACGACACCCGCACCGTGCTGCTGGCCGTCGACCCCACGGCCCCAGGGGCTCTGGGGTACAGCATGATGATCGCGGGTGATCCGGTCGACGCCGACGTGGCGGCAGCCGTGTCGTCCCGGCCGACCGTCGAGCTCAGCAAGTTCTACGTCATGCCTCAGGGGCACGGCACCGGGGCGGCCTCGACCCTGATGGCCGCGACCGTCGAGGCAGCCCGCGCGACCGGCGCCTCCTCGGTCTGGCTCGGCGTCAACCAGCAGAACGAGCGCGCACTCCGCTTCTACGCCAAGCACGGTCTCGTCGAGGTCGGCACGAAGGCGTTCGCCCTCGGAGACGACCTGCAGCAGGACTTCGTCCTCGAGCGTCGGATCTAGTCGGACCGGCGCCGAGCCGGGCCCGTCCGTCCGTGCCGAGGGGCCGGTCAGGCGGCCTCGGAATCGTCCGTGACGCTCAGCACGAGTTTGCCGCGGGTGTGCGACCGCTCGAGACGGGTGTGGGCGTCACGAGCGTCGGCCAGGTCGTACACCTCGTCGACGTGGACACGGACGTCGCCCGAGTCGAGCAGGCGCGAGATGATCGCCAACGTGGCGCCGTCGGGTGAGACGGCGAAGCCGGTCGACCGGACGCCGGCCTGCGCCGCCTTCTCGGCGAAGGCGGTGCCCGAGGCGAGCGGGGCGTGGACGGCGAGTCCGCCGGCCCGCAGCAGTCGCAGCGACCGGTCGGCCTCGACGTCCTCGTCGACCAGGTTGATCACGACGTCGACCTGGCGGACGCTGCGGTCGACGTCGGCAGCGCCGTAGTCGACGACCTCGGCGGCGCCGAGCTCGCGGAGCCAGGCCGAGTTGCCCCGTGAGCCGGTCGCGACGACGTGCGCCCCGAAGTACGAGGCGAACTGCACGGCGAAGTGCCCGACCCCGCCGGCACCGGCGTTGATCAGCACGCGCTGGCCCTCGTGCGCCTTGGCGACGTCGACGACCATGCCCCACGCCGTGAGCGCCGCGAGAGGTACGGCGGCGGCCTCCAGGTGCGACAGGGCCGCCGGCTTCCGGGCCACCGACAGCGAGGGCACGCTGATGTACTCGGCGTAGCTGCCACCGGAGCGCGGACACGGGGCCATGCCGTAGACCGCGTCGCCCGGACTCAGCGGATGGGCGGCGTACGGCGTCTCGACGACGACGCCACTGAAGTCGTGGCCGAGCACGGCCGGGAACGAGGGGATCGCGTCACTGTCGCCCCGACCGGCCCGGGTCTCGAGGTCGAAGCGGTTGACCCCGGCGGCGACCACGCGCACGAGCACCTCGGCGTTGACCCGTCGCGGGTAGGGCACGTCCGCGGCGACGAGTTGCTCGGGCCCCCCGGTCCTCTCGATCACCATGGCACGCATCGTCGTGTGCATCGTCCTGTCCATCGTCGGCCCCTGTCGGCTCGTGCGCGCCGTGGTTCGGGCGCGGTGCTGACGCCAGTCAACGGGACGCATGAGTCACCCGTGTTTCGCGGGTGTCACCGACCGGGAAACGATGGGTACGGTGAGCACATGAGAGCATCGGTCGCCGTCCTGCGTACCGCGGCCGCCGTGGCGGTCCTCGTCGCGGTCGTGGCCCAATGGGAGAACAGCCTGCGCGACCCGGGGTACCGGTTCGTCGACTTCTTCGGGTACTTCACGATCCAGAGCAACCTGATCGTGCTCCTCGCCCTGCTGGTCGGGGCGTTCACGGTGCTGCGCAGGACGTCTCCGCCCCGCTGGACGGTCGCGCTCCGGGCCGCCGCCACCACGTACATCGCGCTGACGGGCCTCGTCTTCAACCTGGTCCTGGCGGGCCTGCCCTCGACCGACCCGTACACGGTGGGCTGGGCCAGCGACGTGTTCCACCGGGTGATCCCGTTGTACGTCGTGGTCGACTGGGTCGTGTTCGCCGACCGTGACCGGCAGCCGTGGCGGCGGCTGTGGCAGTTCGTGGTGTTCCCGCTGGTCTGGTTGGTCGTCGTGTTGGCCCGCGGCGCGGACTTCGTGCCGTACCCGTTCCTCGACGTGGCGGCCGTCGGTGGTGGCGTGGTCGCCCTGTGGTGCGTCGCGATCGCCCTGGCGGTGGCCGTGATCGGTGCGCTGATCGTGGTCGCGTCACGACTGCGGTTGCTCGACCCCGACCGGCCCGTGGCTCAGCGCAGCGGGTCGTAGGGCGGGGGCTCGTAGGCCTCGTAGGCGTCCGGTGGCGGCGGGGCCGAGGCCCGGCCACCCGGTGCGAACGGATCGACGGGGGCCTGTCGTGCGAGGGTGTCGAGCACCTGGTCGGCGAGAGCCACGAGCCGGTGGATCTCGTCCTCGTCGCGCTCGACCCAGCGGCACTGCGGATCACCGTGCAGGGGGACGAAGTCGGTGTGTTGCTCCCACACCACGAGGGTGCGTTCGGCGCCCAACACGTACTGCTGCCAGGCGACCTGACGAAGGTACGAGCGGGGGATCGACGACCAGGCCTTCTTGGTGGTCTTGATCTCGCAGAGTTCGACGGTGCCGTCGGCACGGACGGTCACGCCGTCGGGGGTGGCCAGGTGGCGGCGCTGCCCCGCGGCGTGGAAGAGCTTCTGGCTGGACTCGATGCCGTGCCGCTGCAGCACCCACCGGGCGATCTCGGGTTCGCGGGCTCGCCCGTGGTCGGTGTAGGCGTTACCGCCGAATCCGTTGCCGTAGAGCTTGTCGAGCACGACGGCCTGCACGGCCCGCGGGCTCGCGAGCCGGGCGACGTCGGTCGCCGTGATGCCCTGGCTGCGGGCCCGGAGCCACGCGATGCGGTCCGACGAGTCGGCCAGTACCCGGGCCAGGTGCGCAGGAGGCGCGGCGGGGGTGGCCGGTTCGTCGTCGTCCCACAGGGCGAGCATGGGTTGGACGACGGTCATGGTGACCATTGTCCCCCGTGACGGGCGAGAGGACGGCACCCGCGCCTCCTCGTGTCGTGGACGAGGGGCGGACGCCCTGCCGACGCGGTCAGACGGCGGCCGCGAGCTCGTCGATCGCGGCGGGGGAGAGGGCGTGGTGGATCGCGAGCATGCTCGCCCCCATGAGTCCCGCCCGGTCGCCCGCGCGCGACGGCACGATGCTCAGGTGCTCCGTCGCGAGCGGCATCGACCGCTGGTAGACGACCTCGCGGACGCCCGCCAGCAGGTGTTCGCCGGCCTGCGCCATCGAGCCGCCGATGGCGATGACCGAGGGGTTGATCATGTTGACGCAGGCGGTCAGCACCTCGCCGAGGTCACGACCCGCCTGCCGGACGGCCTGCACCGCGTCGACGTTGCCGGCGCGGACGAGCTCGACGACCTGACGGCCCCCTGGGCAGTCGTAGCCGAGCGCCCGGAGCGACCCGGCGAGGGCCGGGCCCGAGGCGACGGCCTCGAGGCAGCCGACGTTGCCGCAGTGGCAGACGACACCGGCCCCCCGGGGGATCTGCACGTGGCCGATGTCGCCCGCGATGCCCTGGGCACCGCGCTGGAGGCGACCACCCGAGATGATCCCCGAGCCGATGCCGGTGGCGACCTTCACGAACAGGAAGTGGTCGGTGCTCGGCCAGGCGTGGTTGCGCTCGCCGAGGGCCATGATGTTGACGTCGTTGTCGACGAGGACGGGGACGTCGAGGTGGCGCCTGACCCATCCCGGCACGTCGAAGCCGTCCCAGCCGGGCATGATCGGCGGATTGACGGGTCGTCCCGTGCTGAACTGCACGGGGCCGGGCAGGCCGACGCCGATGCCGATGAGGTCGTCGCGGGTGCGACCGAGCCGGTCGAGCAGGGCGTCGGCGCCGGTGACCATGCCGGCGAGGGTGGTCTCGGGGCCGTCGGCGATGTCGATCAGGCGACGGTCGCTGGTCAGCTCGACGCCCATCAGGTCGGTCAGGGCGAGGTTGACGTGGCCCGCCCCGAAGTCGGCGGCCAGGACGACACGGGCCGAGGGGACGAGCGCGACGCGCGAGGGTGGGCGACCGCCGGTCGAGACGGCGTCGGCGTAGGGGCCGACGAGACCGAGCTCGGCCAGGACGTCCAGTCTCAGGCCGATGGTGGACCGGGCGAGGCCGGTCATCGCCGCGAGCTCGGCCCGCGTGCGGGGCGCGCCGTCGCGGAGCAGCTGGAAGATCTCGCTGGCCCCGGTGCTGCCGAGGGCAGACGACCGCGTCGTGTCGGACATGGCAGCAGTAAACCACAGGCCGTGACGACCACCGAGAGAACCTCGCCGAGAAAACGACGACTTTTGCTTGCGGGTCGACAGAAGCGGTCCTATGGTGAGTCTCGGTCGACGCCGACCGCCACTCTTCCGGGGGTGACCGGTCGACGGCTCGACAGCTGAGAGTCCCCGGCGGTGCCCGTCACCGTCGCACATCCACTCGGAAGAGGAGACACCCCTGGTGACCACCGCAAGCCCGATCTCGGTCCAGCTCTACACGGTCAGAGACGCCATCGCCGCCGACCTGCCCGGCACCTTGAAGCGCATCGCCGACCTGGGCTACACGCAGGTCGAGCCGTATGCGTTCGTCGATCGCGTCGACGAGTACGCCGAGGCCCTGCCCGCCACCGGGCTCACGGCGCCCAGCGCCCACGTCGGACTGATCGGCAAAGACCTGGAGCCGATCTTCGCCGCCGCCACCCGCCTCGGGATCGGCACGGTCATCGACCCGCACATCGACGAGACCCGCTGGGTCACCCGCGAGGACGTCGAGGCGATCGCGAAGGAGCTGGGCGAGATCGCCGACGCGGCCGCCGCCCACGACCTGACCATCGGTTACCACAACCACGCCTTCGAGCTCGAGAACCTGATCGACGGCACCCCCGCCCTCGAGGTGTTCGCCGCGGCCCTGCCCGCGAACGTCGTGCTCGAGATCGACACCTACTGGGTCGAGGTCGGCGGCGTCGACGCCGCCGAGCTGTTGGCCCGCCTCGGCGACAAGGTGCGGTTCCTGCACGTGAAGGACGGCCCGAAGAACAAGAACGACGTCGAGCAGGTCGCCGTCGGACGCGGCTCGATGCCCGTCCGGGACATCCTGCAGGCGGCCCGCCAGGCCACGCCCGTCGTCGAGCTCGACGACCACGCGGGCGACGTGTTCACCGCGCTCGCCGACAGCCTCGAGTTCCTCCAGGGGGTCCGCGCATGAGCGACGTGACCACGGCCACGCGCCCCGCCGTCGCCTCCGACGGCAAGACCGGACCGGTCGGCGTCGGCGTCATCGGTGCCGGCGTGATCAGCGACCAGTACCTCGGCAACCTCACGCGGTTCCCCGACCTGACGGTGCTCTTCATCGCCGACATCGACCAGGCCCGCGCCGCGGCCCAGGCCGAGAAGTGGGGCGTCCCCGCCAGCGGCACGGTCGACGAGCTGCTCGCCCTCGACGACGTCGAGATCGTCGTCAACCTGACGATCCCTGCGGCCCACGTCGACGTGGCGCTGCAGGCGGTCGCCGCGGGCAAGCACGTCTGGGGCGAGAAGCCCTACGCGCTCGACCGCGAGAGCGGCGCCCGACTGCTGGCTGCCGCGAACGACGCAGGCGTCCGCGTGGCCGTCGCCCCCGACACGTTCCTCGGCGCCGGTCTGCAGACCGGCTTGCGGGTCGTGAGACGTGGTGACATCGGCGCGCCCTTGACCGGTCTCGCGCTCTTCCAGGTGCCCGGCCCCGAGTCGTGGCACCCGAGCCCCGAGTTCCTCTTCGCCCACGGCGCGGGCCCGATGTTCGACGTCGGCCCGTACTACCTGACCACGCTCGTGCAGGTCTTCGGACCCGTCGCGAAGGTCACGGCCACGGCGTCCAAGGCGCGCGACAGCCGCGTCATCGGATCGGGGCCCAAAGCCGGCACGGTGTTCCCGGTCGAGGTGCCGACGCACGTCAGCGCCCTGCTGCAGTTCGAGAGCGGCGCCAGCGCGCAAGCCGTCTTCAGCTTCGACTCGAAGCTCGCGCGGGCCGGCTTCGTCGAGATCGCCGGCACCGAGGGCACGGCCGTGTTCCCCGACCCGAACGAGTTCGAGGGGGCCACGACCGTCCACACCGGCACGGACGAGCCGACGGTCGTCGCGGCCACGGGGTCGACCTTCACCCGCGGCACCGGCGTCGCCGAACTGGCCCAGGCGATCCGCGAGGGCCGCCGCGAGCGGGTACCCGGCGAGCTCGCCTTCCACGTCCTCGACGTCATGGTCTCGCTGGCCGAGTCCGCCGAGCGCGACGAGAGCGTCCGCGTCGACTCGACCCTCGAGCCGACTCCCGAACTGCCCGAGAGCTGGGACCCTTCCGTCCCGACCCTCGGCTGACCCGGTGCGGTGCCGACGCCTCCTCGACGCCGGCACCGCGCCTCCTCACCCACCCACCCCCGAGCGCACCATCCGCACGACCCACAGCACCACGACACCCCGCACCATCCCTTCCCTCACTCGATGAAGAGAAATCTCGAAGAAGAGACACCAGGAGAAGTCATGCAAACCAAGTTCCGTTGGCTCGCCGCACTCGCGGTCGGAGCCCTCTCGGTCGGATCGATGACCGCGTGCAGCGCCTCGGGCGGCAGCGGCGACGCCGACACCATCACCTACTGGGCCAGCAACCAGGCCCCGACGGTCGAGAAGGACGCCGAGATCCTGCAAGAGAGCATCGACCGGTACACGGAGGAGACCGGCGTCAAGGTCGACCTCGAGGTCATCCCGTGGTCCGACCTGTACAACCGCATCCTCACCGCCGTCTCGAGCGGTGAGGGCCCCGACGTCCTCAACATCGGCAACACCTGGGCCGTGTCGCTGCAGTCCAGCGGTGCTTTCGTGCCGTGGGAGGGCGACGCCCTCGACCAGGTCGGCGGCCAGGACCGCTTCGTGCAGTCGAGCTTCGCCACCGGTGGTGCCGAGGGCCAGGCCCCGACGTCGATCCCGCTCTACGGTCTGTCGTACTCGCTGTACTACAACACGAAGATGTTCGAGGCCGCGGGCATCACCACGCCCCCGGCCACCTGGGACGAGTTCGTCGAGGACGCCAAGAAGCTCACGGTCGACACCGACGGCGACGGCACGATCGACCAGTGGGGCGTCACCATGGCCGGGTCGAGCATCTCGAACAACGCCCACCAGGCGTTCGTCCGGGGTCTGCAGAACGGAGGCGCGCTCTACGACGAGGACGGCAAGCCCGACTTCGGCAACGACGGCGTCGTGAAGGGCGTCAAGGAGTGGGTCGACCTGATGGCGGTCGACAAGGTGGTCTCGCCGTCCGACGCCGAGAGCGTGAACGGCTCGGACATGGCAGCGACCTTCGCCGACAACAAGGCCGCGATGTTCTTCGACCAGGCCCCCGACGCGAACCTCGCGGCCCGCGACTTCGCCGACTACGCCGCGGCACCCGTGCCGATGGAGTCCGCCGACGCGACCGGCCTGCTGGGCACCCAGAGCCACGTCGCCGGCATCAACATCAGCGTCTTCGAGAACAGCGGCAACAAGGACGCGGCGATCGACTTCGTCAAGCACCTGACGAGCGACTCCGAGCAGGTGTACCTGAACAAGTCGTTCAGCTCGCTGCCCGTGGTCACGAGCGCGTACGACGACCCGGCGTTCCAGTCGGACACCATCAAGCTGAAGCAGGTCACGCTCGCCGACCACGCCCAGCCCATGCCCCTCTACCCCTCCGAGGGGCAGATGGAGACCTTGGTCGGCACCGCGATCAAGAACCTCCTCGCCACCGCAGCCCAGGGCGGTTCCGTCAGCGAGTCCGACGTCGAGTCGGCCCTCGAGGACGCGAACAGTCAGATGAGCTCGGGTCAGTAGCCCGTCCCACCGCTACCGGTGGGGGCGGTCGGTCACCGCGACCGGCCGCCCCCGCCGAGGCCCCGAGAGGACCCTCATGACCGTCAACGTCCTGCCCCCCGCCACCACCGAGAAAGACCTCCCGCCGGACCCGCACCAGCAGGCCCCGCTCGAGCCCGCGAAGCGCAAGAGACACCGCTCGCCGCTCGCCTACGTCCTCGTGGCCCCGGCCGCCCTCGCCGAACTGCTCGTCCACATCGTCCCGATGGTGCTGGGTGTGTGGATCGCCTTCATCACGCTGAACCAGCTCAGCATCGCCAACTGGGTCAACGCGCCCTTCGTCGGGCTGCAGAACTTCGTCACGGCGCTCGACCCGAGTTCGCCGATCGCCGGACAGCTCTACGGCGCCCTCGGCCGTACGGTGCTTTTCACCGTGATCGTCGTGGCGATCGCCTGGAGCATGGGCATGCTGGGCGCCGTCCTGCTGACCAGCTCGTTCAAGGGTCGTGGCATCCTGCGCACGCTCTTCCTCGTGCCCTACGCCCTGCCGTCGTACGTCGGCACCATCGCCTGGGCCTTCATGTTCAACCAGCGCGACGGGGCCATCAACCGCTTCCTGGTGGACGACCTCGGCATCCTGCAGGACCGCCCCTTCTGGCTCCTCGGCGGGAACTCGTTCTGGGCCATCGTCATCGTCACGGCATGGCAGTTCTGGCCCTTCGCCTTCCTGATGCTGCTCGCCGCCCTGCAGAACATCCCCGGCGACGTCTACGAGGCCGCCAGCCTCGACGGCGCCAGCCTCTGGAAGCAGTTCACCCAGATCACCCTGCCCATGGTCAAGCCGGCCAACGCCGTGCTGCTGTTGATCATGAGCCTGTGGATCTTCAACCAGTTCAACGTGCCCTACGTGCTCTTCGGTCCGGCCTCACCCGAGCAGGCGACGCTCATCTCGCCGCTGATCTACCAGCAGTCGTTCAACAACTGGAACTTCGGCCTCGGCGGCGCCATGAGCGTGATGCTCCTGGTCGTGCTGTTGATCGCGTCGGCGTTCTACATCCGCATGGTTCTGCCGAAGGGACAACACGATGATTGAGACCCGTGGGTTCAAGGTCTTCCGCTTCTTCGGGCTGGCCTTCCTGTCGCTCGTGGTGGTCATCCCGCTCTACGTGGTGCTGACGACCTCGATCAAGCCGCTCGCCGACGTGCAAGGTCTGTTCACGTGGATTCCCAGCCGGGTGACGCTCGAGCCGTACGTGCAGATCTGGCAGACGGTGCCGTTGGCGTCGTACTTCAAGAACAGCCTCATCGTCACGATCTCGGCGACGGTGCTCTCGGTGGCGATGGCCGTGCTCGCCGCCTACTCGCTGGCCCGCCTGCGGTTCCGGGGGCAGCGCAGCTTCAGCCTGGTCGTCCTCTCGACGCAGATGTTCCCGGGCATCCTGTTCCTGCTGCCGCTGTTCCTGATCTTCGTGCAGATCCAGCGCACGATCGGGGTGCAGCTGACCGGCAGCTACCTCGGCCTGATCATCACGTACATGACGTTCTCGTTGCCGTTCTCGATCTGGATGCTGACGGGGTACTTCGCGTCGATCCCGAAAGAGCTCGAAGAGGCCTCGATGATCGACGGCACGGGACGCCTCGGCGCCTTGTTCCGTGTCGTGATCCCCGTCGCGAAGCCCGGCATCATCGCGGTCGCGGTCTACGCCTTCATCACGGCCTGGGGAGAGGTGCTCTTCGCCTCGGTGCTCACGAGCAAGGACACGCGGACGCTCTCGATCGGTCTGCGGGCCTACGCCTCGCAACAGGACGTGTACTGGAACCAGCTCATGGCCGCCTCGGTCGTCGTCTCGCTGCCCGTGCTCATAGGCTTCATGCTCGTGCAGAAACACTTGATCACCGGACTGTCGTCGGGGGCCGTGAAGTGACCGAACCGGCCGTGGCCACGGCGGTGGGGCCGGTGGGCGTCACCGCCGGCCCGGCCGGCGACGTCGAGTCGAGCCGAGGAGGCGCGGTGCCGGTCGAGCCGCTGCGCGTCGGCATCGTGGGCGGCGGCTTCATGGCGCGCGTCCACGCCGGTGCCGCGCGGTCGGCTGGTGCCCGGGTGGTCGCCCTGGCCTCGTCGAGCGCGGCCAGTGCGGCCCGGGCGGCGGCCTCGCTCGGCGTCGACACGGCGCACGAGACCGTCGACGACCTCGTGACCGACCCCGGTATCGATGTCGTGCACGTCTGCTCACCGAACGCCTCCCACGCGTCCGTCGCGCTGGCGGCGCTCGCCGCCGGCAAGCACGTCGTCTGCGAGAAGCCGCTCGCGACCTCGGCCGCCGAGGCCGAGGCCCTGGTCGAGGCCGCCCGTGACGGCCGCCTGGTCGGCGCGGTGCCCTTCGTCTACCGGTATCACCCGATGGTGCGCGAGGCACGGGCCCGGGTCGCCACGGGCGAGGTCGGCCGTGTGCTCAGCGTGCGCGGGTCGTACCTGCAGGACTGGCTGCTCGACAGCGACGACGTCGACTGGCGGGTCGACTCGGCGGCGGGTGGCCCCTCGAGGGCCTTCGCCGACATCGGCAGCCATCTCGTCGACCTCCTCGAGTTCGTCCTGGGCGACCGTCTGGCGCGGTTGACGTCGACGACCACCACGGTGCACGCGCAGCGCGGCGGATCGTCGGTCGACACCGAGGACGAGGCGGCCGTCGTGTTCGAGACGGCCCGAGGTGCCATCGGCACCCTCTTCGTGTCGCAGGTCGCGCCGGGTCGCAAGAACCGCCTCCTGCTCGACCTGTCGGGCACCGCGGAGAGCCTCGAGTTCTCGCAGGAGGAGCCCGAGACGCTCTGGGTCGGTCGTCGGTCGGGCACGCAGCTCGTGGCGAGGGACGCCGCCGTGCTCACGCCGGACGCCGCGCGCCTCTGCACCGTCCCCGCGGGGCACCCGATGGGCTACGTCGACGCCTTCGCGGGGTTCGTCCGCGACGCGCACGACGCCGTCCGTGGCGCCACCCCGGAGGGCCTGCCCACCTTCGCCGACGGCCTGCGCGCCGTGCGGGTGACCGAGGCGGTCCTCGCCTCCGCCGCGGCGCGCACCTGGGTCGACCTGCCCTGACCCCCGTCCGCACCGGCCCCCGTCCGCACCGACCCCCGCCCGCACCCGTCGCCCGCACCCCGTCGCCCCCCGAGAAGGAACCCATGGCCGAGAGCTCCCGCCCCGTCACCCTGTTCACCGGCCAGTGGGCCGACCTGCCGTTCGAGGAGGTCGCGGCACTCGCGGCCGGCTGGGGGTACGACGGCCTCGAGATCGCGGCCTCGGGCGACCACCTCGACCTCGAGCGCGCAGACCAGGACGACGCGTACCTGCGTTCGCGGCTCGACGTGCTCGAACGGCATGGGCTGGGGGTCTGGGCGATCTCGAACCACCTGACGGGTCAGGCGGTCTGCGACGACCCGATCGACTTCCGTCACCAGGCGATCGTGCGACCGTCCACCTGGGGCGACGGCGACCCCGAAGGCGTCCGACAGCGTGCGGCGGACGACATGAAGCGGGCGGCACGCGTCGCCCGCAAGATGGGCGTCGACACCGTCGTCGGCTTCACCGGCTCGAAGATCTGGCCGTACGTCGCGATGTTCCCGCCGGTGCCCGCGAGCGTGATCGACGCCGGCTACCAGGACTTCGCCGACCGATGGAACCCCATCCTCGACGTGTTCGACGCCGAGGGCGTCCGGTTCGCCCACGAGGTGCATCCGAGCGAGATCGCCTACGACCACTGGACGAGCGTCCGAGCCCTCGAGGCCATCGAGCACCGCTCGGCGTTCGGCTTCAACTGGGACCCCTCGCACATGCTCTGGCAGGGCGTCGACACCGTGTCGTTCATCACCGACTTCGCCGACCGGATCCTCCACGTCGACTGCAAGGACACCCGCATCAAGCCGCCCACCGGGCGGTCGGGCGTGCTCGGCTCGCACCTGCCCTGGGGCGACCCCCGCCGCGGCTGGGACTTCGTCTCGACCGGGCACGGCGACATGGACTGGGAGGACGCCTTCCGCGCCCTCGACGCCATCGGCTACGACGGCCCGATCTCGATCGAGTGGGAGGACGCCGGCATGGACCGGCTGCACGGCGCCCCCGAGGCCTTGGCCTACATCCGATCGCTGCTCTGGAAACGGCCGAGCGCCTCCTTCGACGCCGCGTTCTCGAACCAGTGACGGCAGACTGAACCCATGCCCCGAACCCTGTCGACCGGCCAACGGAGCCGCCTGCTCGTCGTCGACCCCGCGACCGGTGCCACCGAGGTCGTCCTCGAGAGCACCCGCCTGCTGGTCGAGGCCCCGAACTGGAGCCCCGACGGCCGCTGGCTCGTCGTGAACGGCGACGGCCTGCTCTGGCGCCTGCCCGCCGAGGCGCGAGGCGTCGACGAGACGGCCCTCGAGCCGGTGCCGATGGGCGACGTCCCCGAGATCAACAACGACCACGTCATCGCCCCCGACCAGGGCGCCGTCGTCGTGAGCGCCCGCGACGGCCACCTGTACGAGGTGCCGTGGGACGGCGTCTCGCCGGGCGGCACCGCCCGCCGCGTGACGCGCGACCACCCCGTCGGTCGAAACCACAAGAACTACCTGCACGGCGTCTCGCCCGACGGCGCGACGCTCAGCGTGATCGTCGGTGCGCTTCCGGGGCCGGTCGACGACCCGGACGACCAGGAGGCGCGGGCCGGCTGGCGCACGAACGTCGCCCTGGTCTCGCTCGCCGACGGCGCGACCACGCCGGTGACCGACGACGAGCATCCCGACGACGGGGCCGAGATCTCTCCCGACGGCGCCTGGTTGTGGTCGAACTCGGAGCGCGCCTCCTCGGGGGTCGCCGGTCACGCCCAGCTCTTCCGCAGCCGGCTCGACGGCGACGACGTGGTGCAGGTGACCGACGACGAGCGCGTCAACTGGTTCCCGCACGTGTCGCCCGACTCGTCGACCCTGCTCTGGGTGTCGTTCGAGCCCGGCACGCGCGGCCATCCAGAGGACCGCGAGGTCGTGCTGCGCACCCTGCCGTTGGGCCCCGACGGCCTGCCCGTGCCGGGCTCGACGCCGCAGGACGTCCTCGCCCTGTTCGGCGGCCAGGGCACGATCAACGTGCCCTGCTGGGCCCCCGACTCGACCCGCTTCGCCTGCGCCGACTACCCGCTCGCCTGACGCGGGGGACCACGCCGGGCAGGCGCTCCGCCCGCGCCGGGCGGACGGTCAGATCTCGGTCACCCGGCCGCCCTCGAGGCGCAGCCGACGCTCGGCGCGCCTCGCCACGGCCGAGTCGTGCGTGACGACGACGAGGGTCAGTCCGCGCTCGCGCCAGACGCCTTCGAGCAGGTCCATGATCTCGTCGCGGGTCGCCTCGTCGAGCGAGCCCGTGGGCTCGTCGGCCAGCAGCACGGTGGGCTCTTTCACCAGGGCGCGCGCGATCGCGACGCGCTGCTGCTGCCCGCCCGAGAGCTCGACCGGCAGGTGGTCGGCGCGCTCGGCCAGGCCGACGGACGCGAGCGCCGCCGCCGCACGACGTCGCCGCTCGTCGCGCGGCACGGAGCCGTCGGCGAACGCCGTCTCGACGTTCTCGGCCGCGGTCAGCGTCGGGATCAGGTTGAACCCCTGGAACACGAAGCCGATCTCGCGACCCCTGGCGGCGGCGAGGGCGTGGTCGCCGGCCCCCGAGAGATCCGTCTCGCCGAGCCGCACGGTGCCGCTCGTCGGCCGGTCGAGGGCGCCGAGCATCTGCAGCAGCGTCGACTTGCCGCCGCCGGTCGGCCCCTGGATCGCGACCATCTGGCCGGCCGGGATCTCGAGCGTGACGCCGGCCAGCGCGGTCACGGTCTTCTTCTTCTGCGAGTACGTCTTGACGACGTCGGTGAGGCTGTACATCGGTCGGGGCCCTTCGGGTGCGTGCGGCGCGGTGGGGGAGTGCTGGTCGGAGGGGGACGAGGAGGCGCGGGTCGCGTCGACCACGTCGGTCGCCGCCCCCTCGACACGGCTCACGCGACGCTCCGCAGGGCCTCGGCCGGACGCAACCGCGAGGCGCGCCAACCGCCGATCGCCCCGGCGAGGAGGCCGCCGAGGACGGCGAGTCCCACGGCGATCAAGATGATCGGGAGCGTGACCGGGACGTGCAGGGCGATGTCGGTCGTGGCCTGGGCCACCTGTTGACCGAAGCCTCCGCCGGTGCCCGCGGCCGCGCCTCCGTCGATCGCCGAGCCCGCCGCCGCCGTCGCGGCACCGCCGGGCAGGCCGCCGGGACCACCGGCCCCGGGGCCCGACGAGGTCGCGGCCGAAGCCGAGAGGGTCGGGGCGATCGCGTTGACGACCACGATGCCGAGCAGGCCGACGGCCACGCCGGCGACGCCGCCGATCACGCCCTGCACGAGCGACTCGCCGGCCACCTGGCGGGTGATGCGGGCGTTGCTCCAGCCGATGGCCTTGAGCGTGCCGAACTCGCGGGTGCGGCGGCCGACGCCCGAGACGGTGAACAGGGTCGCGATGGCGAACGCCGCGACCAGCACGATGACCGAGAGCCAGGTGCCGAGGTTCGAGACCAGGCCCGAAGCGGTCGACAGCGAGCCCGAGACGCTCGACGCGAGGTCGGACTGCGTGCTGACGGTCGCGTCGGGCAGGGCGGCCCCGAGGTCGGTCTTCAGCGACTCGACGTCGCTCGCGCTCGCGGCCGTGACGTAGACGCTGCTGATCTGGTCGGTCAGGCCGCTGACGGTCTGCGCCGTGTCGAGCGGGACGTACGTGTCGCTCGCGGTCGCCGCGTCGGACGAGGTGGACGCCACGATGCCGATCACGGTGAAGTCGGTGCCGCCGATGGCGAGGGTGTCGCCGGTGGAGAGGTCGGCGCTCGTGGCGTAGGACCGGTCGAGCACGACCACGTCCTCGCCGGCGTCGTCGGCGGTGAAGGTGCGGCCGTCGGCCAACGTGACGCTGGTGAGCGGACCGACCGCGTCCGCGGCCACGTCGATGCCCTCGACCGCGAACTGGTCGACGTCGAACGAGCTGCCGCCCGCGCCGTCGGCTCCGCCGCTGGGCGGGGCCTGCTCTGCGGTGCCCGTGTCGGTTCCGGTACCTGAGCCGGGGGCCGTGCCCGCGCCTCCGGAACCGCCCTGGGCGACGTCCGGCAACGTGCCCGAGAAGCTGGAGGCCTGCAGGCTGAGGGTCGCGGTCGCGGCGGAGACGCCGTCGACTCCCTCGACCGTGGCGAGCGTCGAGGCAGCGAAGGTGGCCGTGCCGCGCGCGGCCGAGAGCGTGCTCTGCGAGACCTCGGTGCTGCCGCCTTCCGTGCTGCCGTCGCCCGAGCCGAAGGCGAACTGCCGGCCGGGGCCGCCTCCGTCGGTTCCGGGCTCGGCGGACTGCGTGATGGTCACGTCGGTGCCGACGCCGTAGACGGACTCGAGCACGGACGACTGGGCGTTCCGCACGCCGGCGGCGACACCGTTGACGATGATGACGAGAGCGATCGCGAGCGCCATGCCGATGGCGATGACGACGGTCTGCTTGCGCCTGTTGCCGAGTTCTCGGCGCAGGTAGGTGAAGAACATGGGTGGGGGTCTCCTTGGCTGGGGCGGTGCCGGGCCGTCGGGCCTGCCGCCGGAGCGAACCTAGGGACGGCCCCGATGAGGCCCCGATCGATCGGCTATGAAGCGTCGATGAGACATGTGCAGCCCGCTCATCGGTCGAACACAGTCGATTCATAGGAATGCCTCGATACTAGGAAAGGTGACCACAACGACCCCCGCCACCGCCTCGGCCCCGCGCCTCACCCGCGCCGACGGAACACCCCTGCGCGTCCTCGTCGTCGACGACGAGAACAGCCTCACCGACCTGCTCTCGATGGCCCTGCGCTACGAGGGCTGGGACGTCAAGGCCGCCTCCGACGGCCAGGCGGCGCTCGCCACGGCCCGCGAGTTCAAGCCCGACGCGATCGTGCTCGACTGGATGCTGCCCGACATCGACGGCATCCAGGTGCTGGGCCGGCTGCGGTCGAGCGGCGACGACACCCCGATCCTGTTCCTCACCGCCAAGGACAGCGTCGAAGACCGCGTGTCGGGCCTCACCGCAGGCGGCGACGATTACGTCACCAAGCCGTTCTCGCTCGAAGAGGTCGTCGCCCGACTGCGCGGTCTGATCCGCCGGTCGGCCTCGGCCGTCAGCGAGGCGGGCGACTCGCGCATCGTCGTCGGCGACCTCGTGCTCGACGAGGAGAGCTACGAGGTGACCCGCTCCGGTCGCGAGATCGAGCTGACCGCGACCGAGTTCGAGTTGTTGCGCTTCCTGATGCGCAACCCGCGCCGGGTATTGAGCAAGGCGCAGATCCTCGACCGGGTCTGGAGCTACGACTTCGGCGGCAAGTCGAGCGTCGTCGAGATCTACATCTCGTACCTGCGCAAGAAGATCGACGTCGGCGAGGAGCCGATGATCCACACCGTGCGCGGCGTGGGTTACGTCATCAAGCCCACGTCGTGAGCGATGCCCTGCCCGCCCGGGTGGGCTCGCGCCTCCGTGGTCTCGTCAGACGGGCGCCCGGGCTCGCCGGGCCGCTCACGCTGCGCAACCGCCTGATCCTCAGCATCGTCGCACTCGTCGTGCTGCTGACCATCGTGATCGGTTCGGTGAGCGTGTTCGTCCTGCAGGCGTCGTTGATGCGTCAGCTCGACGACGAACTCCAGGGGGCGACCGGTCGCTCGGTGCCCATGGTGAACGCGCAGGGCTCGACGTCGAGGCCGAACCTGACCCCCGACGACGACGACCTGTCGGGGCCGCGGCAGTCACCCGGCACCTTCACGGCCGTCGTCGTCAACGGGATCGTGGTCGACGCCTACCGGGTCGAGCAGTCGGGGCAGGTCGTGACCCCGCGCCTGACCGACGAGCTGACCTCGGCCGTGACGACGGTGGCCGGGTCGACCGAGCCCGAGACCGTCTCGCTGGGGACGGCTCTGGGCTCGTACCGGGTGGAGTCGCTCGCGGTCGGCTATCGGCAGCCCACCACGTCGGGGTCGTTCACGACGACGCCGGCCTACCTCGTGGTCGGTCTGCCGACGAGCAGCGTCGACCGCACCATCACGGTCATGGTGATCACGATCCTCGCCGTGACCCTCATCGGCCTCGCCATCGCCATCGCCGTGGCCTACGGCGTCGTGCGCAGCGCCCTGCGTCCCCTCGAGCGCATGTCCGACACGGCCCTGCGGGTCGCCGAACTGCCCCTCGATCGCGGCGAGGTCGCGCTGGCGGAACGCGTCCACGAGGCCGACGCCGACACCCGCACCGAGGTCGGCCGCGTCGGCGCCTCGCTCAACCGCATGCTGGGGCACGTGGCGGCTGCCCTCGAAGCCCGTCAGCAGAGCGAGAACAAGGTACGGCAGTTCGTCGCCGACGCCTCGCACGAGCTGCGCACACCGCTCGCGTCGGTGCGCGGCTACGCCGAACTCACCCGCCGCATGAACACCGGTCTGCCCGACGACGTGGTCTACGCCATGGGCCGCATCGAGTCGGAGTCGCTGCGGATGACCTCGCTCGTCGAGGACCTCCTGCTGCTCGCCCGCCTCGACGAAGGACGCGACCTCGTCACGGGCGACGTCGACCTCACGCGGGTCGTGCTCGACACGGTCAACGACGCCCACGTTGCCGGGCCGACGCACGACGTCGACGTCTACGTGCCCGACGAGCCCGTGACGGTGTCGGGTGACGCGATGCGCCTGCACCAGATCGTCGCGAACCTGTTGACGAACGCACGCACCCACACGCCCGACGGCACGCACGTGCACGTCTCGCTCACGGTCGACGACGCCTCGGGGCGGGCCGTCGTCTCGGTCGCCGACGACGGGCCGGGGATCGACCCGACCGTGCTGCCGGTGCTCTTCGAGCGGTTCGCCCGCGCCGACAGCTCACGGTCACGAACGGTCGGCTCGACCGGTCTCGGCCTGGCGATCGTCCAGGCCGTCGTCCAGTCCCACGGCGGGACCGTCGACGTCGAGAGCTCGACCGAGGGGGCGACCTTCACGGTCCGCCTGCCGCTGACGGCTCCCGTCGACGTGGCCGCTCGAGGAGGCGAGGAGGCGCGACTTGCGTGAGCGCGCCTCCTGCGTCTACTCTGTACGAAGCCCAAGACCGCCGGTTGTGCTCGTCTGCTCGCAGACGGGTGCCGAAGGTTCTCGAGAGAGAGCGACCAGCGCAGGTGTGTGAAGTCGTTCCTCTTCTCGAAGAGATCCAGCTCCGTGCGCTTGCGCCGGAGCTTTTTTCATTGGTGCGGCATCGGTCTCGGTGCGGCCGAGTCGAGCGCCAGGGGGCTGCCGGCACACCCACGTTTTAGGAGAGCCATGGCGAACAAGGAAGCATCGGTCGCCGAGCTCACGGGGAACTTCCGTGACTCGAACGCCGTTCTGCTCACCGAGTACCGCGGTCTCACTGTTGCCGAGCTGAAAGAGCTCCGCAAGTCCATCAGTGCAGACGCGACGTACGCCGTGGTGAAGAACACGCTCAGCAAGATCGCGGCGAACAACGCCGGAATCAGCTCGTTCGACGACGAACTCGTCGGACCGTCTGCGATCGCCTTCGTGCACGGTGACCCTGTCGCCGTCGCCAAGGGCCTGCGTGACTTCGCCAAGGCACACCCCGCTCTGATCGTGAAGAACGGTTACTTCGACGGTAACCCTCTCTCGGCAGACGAGGTCAACAAGCTCGCCGATCTCGAGTCCCGAGAGGTGCTGCTGGGCAAACTGGCCGGCGCCTTCAAGGCCTCGCTGTTCGGTGCTGCCTACCTGTTCCAGGCTCCGCTCTCGCAGGCCGTCCGCACGGTCGAAGCGCTGCGCGCGAAGCAGGACGCCGACAGCTAGCAGCTGTCGCACCAACCCCCACTTCAGCTACACAACAAGGAGAAAATCATGGCGAAGCTCACGCAGGACGAACTGATCGAGGCTTTCAAGGAGCTCACGCTCATCGAGCTCAGCGAGTTCGTGAAGAAGTTCGAAGAGGTCTTCGAGGTCACCGCTGCTGCCCCCGTGGCCGCCGCCGGTGCCGCCGGCCCCGCCGCCCCCGCCGAAGAGGTCGAGGAGAAGGACTCCTTCGACGTCGTCCTCGAGGCTGCCGGCGACAAGAAGATCCAGGTCATCAAAGAGGTCCGTGCGCTCACCAGCCTCGGCCTGGGCGAGGCCAAGGCCGTCGTCGACGGTGCCCCCAGCACCGTCCTCGAGGGTGCGAACAAGGAAGCCGCCGAGAAGGCCAAGGCTCAGCTCGAGGCCGCCGGCGCCACGATCACCCTCAAGTAGTCGGCGGGCCCTCGCGGCCCTCTGCGCTTGAGCGGCTCGTCCGCTCAGCTCCACACGGAAGGCGCCACCCCTCGGGGTGGCGCCTTTCGTCGTTCACGCGCGTGTCCTGCCGAGGTGCGTCGCCGGTCCGTCGTGCGCCGCGCCTCCTCGGGTGTTCGGCGGGTTCCCGTCGTCGGTGGCGGGTCGGCGCCGACCCGCCGGGGGAGACGCGAACCCGCCGACCACGCGATGGCGGTGGTCAGGAGGCGCGGGCCAGGACCGAGTGCCGGCGTCCGTATCCGAGGTACACCGCGGTGCCCACGGCCATCCAGACGGCGAAGGCCGCCCAGGTGACCCAGCCGAGCGTCACCATCAGCAGGACGCAGAAGGCGCAGCCGAGGATCGGCGTCAGCGGGTACAGGGGCACCTTGTAGGTGCGCTCGAGTTCGGGCCGGTTGCGCCGCAGCCAGATGACCGAGACGTTGACCAGGGCGAACGCGAAGAGCGTGCCGATGCTCGTCGCGTCGGCCAGGGCGCCCAGGGGGACCACCGCGGCGGCCGCGGCCACCACACCACCGACGATCAGGGTGCCGGCGACCGGGGTCTGCGTCCGCTTCGAGACCCGGCCGAGGACACGGGGCACGAGGCCGTCGCGGGCCATCGAGACGAAGATGCGTGTCTGGCCGTAGAGCACCGTCAGCACGACGCTGGCGATCGCCGCCACGGCCGTGACGGCGAACAGGAAGGCGACCCACGGCTGGCCGGTGATGTCGGCGACGATCGTGACGAGTGTCGCCTCGCCGTCGGTGAAGGCCGTCCAGGGGCGTGCGCCGACGGCCGCGACGGCGACGAGGATGTACAGCACCGTGATGATCACGATCGACGCGATGATGGCGCGTGGCAGGTCGCGCTTCGCGTCGCGGGCCTCCTCGCCGGCCGTCGACGCCGCGTCGAAGCCGATGTACGAGAAGAACAGCCGGGACGCGGCGGCCGAGACCCCTGCCGCGCCCATCGGCGCGAGCGGCTCGAAGTTGCCGACGCTGAACGCCGTGAAGGCGACGGCGACGAAGAACACGAGCAGGGCCACCTTGACGACGACGAGCAGCGTGTTGACCCAGGCGCTCCCGCGCGCCCCCGGCACGAGGACGAGGGTGGCGAGCAGGACGAGCACCGCCGCGGGCAGGTTCAGCACGCCACCGGCGCCGGGCGGCTCGGCGATCGCCGCGGGCAGGGCGAGCCCGAACACGTCGAGGGCCTCGTTCACGTACTGGCCCGCGCCCACGGCGACCGCCGCGACCGAGACGGCGTACTCGAGCACGAGGCACCATCCGCAGACCCAGGCGACGCCCTCACCGAGCGTGGCGTACGCGTACGAGTAGCTCGAGCCCGACACGGGCACGCTGCCCGCCATCTCGGCGTACGACAGGGCCGACAACAGGGCCGCGACGCCGGCGAGGACGAACGAGATCCAGACCGCGGGACCGGCCAGCGGGACGGCCGTGCCGAGCACGACCAGGATGCCCGTGCCGAGCGTCGCGCCGATGCTGATGGCCGTGAGGTGCCATACGCCCAGGGTGCGCCGCAGACGTGGCCCGCCGTCGGCGGAGGCCTCGCTCTCGGCGACGTAGGCCTCGAGGGGTTTGCGCGCCCTCAGCTGGGCGACGAGGGGCGGGCGGGACGTGACGCGGGACTCGTGGGGCACCGCGAGAGGCTACCGTACGGCCGACACCGCGCCTCCTCGCCGCTACTCGTCGAGGTCGAGTCCGAGCTGTCGGACGCGCGTCATCGCCTCGCGGCGCGACGACGCCTGCAGCTTGCGATAGATGCTGCGGACGTGGCTCTTCACGGTGTTGACCGAGATGAACAGCTGGCTGCCGATCTGGCCGAGGGTCTGACCGGTGGCCAGGTGGCGGACGATGACGAGCTCGCGGTCGCTCAGCGGTTCGGCGAGCTGCGGCACGACGTCCACCGAGGTACCACGCAGGCGGTCGAGCACCCCGACGATGGCGGGTGGCTGGCGACGGCCGACGGCCCGCTGCACGAGGTGCTCGAGGACATCCTCGGGCAGGGTGGCGAAGAGCCAGATCGACCCGTTGTGGCCGGAGCTCAGCAGGGCCTGGTCGAACGCGATGTCGCTGTGCGACGCGTCGCCGAGGGCGAGGTGGGCGGCGGCCTTGATCGCGTGCACCTGGCCCATCGTGCGCTCGCTGTGCAGGTCGCCGATGGCGAGGCACGGCTCGAGCGCCTCGAGGGCGGCCTCGGGTTCACGGGCGGCGAGGTGCACGAGGGCGAGCACTCGGCCGGGACAGCGGACGTGGTGGTGCGACGGGGCGACCGACGACGCCAACCGACGGGCCTCGTGCGGCTGGCCGAGCAGGCGCATCGTCTCGGCGCGCATGACGGTGGCCGACTCGGTCAGTGCACTGTGTCCGGTGAAGCCGTCGATGGTGCGGGTGATCCGGGCCAGCAGGTCGAGCACCTCGATGTAGCGGCTCTCGGACAGCAGGACGTGTGCCTCGGCGAACAGGCCGAGCGCCTCCCAGTCGCTGCCGCGCGACGCCTGGCGGACGTCGGCGAGCAGGCCCTCGTGGCCGCCCACGGCCTCGCCGCGTTCGAGGGCGAGGTGCACGCGCGTGATCTGGGTCAGGGCACCGAACGAGCTGCCCAGCAGGTCGGTGCCGTCGGCGAGCTCGCGGGCGAGGTCGACGTGCCGGTCGGCGAGGTCGAAGTCGCCGATCAACATCGCGACGAAGGCCAGGGCCGAGAGGCATTCGACGCGCTCGGCGGTGCTGAGGTGGTCCTCGCCGAGGCCGTTCGCGAGGCTGAGGGCGAAGCGGGCCTGGTCGATCTCGCCGTAATGCAGGCGGATCAAGCCCAGTTGCAGCGAGAACGAGGCGCTCAGCGAGATGCGCACGCTGATCGACTCGGCCAGGTCGTTCTCGATCAGGGTCCGGGCGACCTCGAGGTGCTCGTGGGCCACGACGAAGTTGCCGAGGGTGCGCAGGGACGCCCCGAGGTGGACGTGGTACCCCGCCCGGATGTCCAGCGGCAGCTCGGGGTCGGCGTCGAGCGCCTTGGCGACACCGCGGAACCAGGGCAGGGCCGCGCTGCGCGAGCGGGACCCGACCGAGCGATGGCTCGCGGCCAGGGCGAGCAGGATGCGCGGTCGACCGCGCCATTCCTCTTCGGGTGTCGAGCGGATCGCCTCGCGCAGGCGCGCTCCCTGCAAGGGGGCGATCTGGGTCCAGCCCTGTTCGATGGCATCGAGAGCGGCCCGGTGGTCGGCGGGCTGCAGTTCGGCGCTGGGGGGTTCGACGGCCGTGGGGTTCGATGTGTTCACGATGGTCCTTGCTCCGCCGCTTCGGGAGGCTCGCCCGTCGGGTAGGGAGAGCGCGGCTGCCGGAGCCAGGTCAGGTGCACCGACACCGCCATACTAAACTGAGAGATCATTCCGTCGTATGGTCTGTCGGCCATTGCGCCCACAACTGGGGGACGACCGGTCGTTCTACGGCGTGTCGGCGTCGCCGCCGAGGCCGGTTCTCCGCAGGGATCGAGGCGATGCCCGGCCCCGAGCCACGGGTGACGGAGGTCGGGCCTACGCTGGCCGCATGAGCTCGATGCACCCGCCTGCCGGTGGTCCCCGTGGTGGCGGTCGACCTGGCGGTTCGGCTCGGGTGTCGGGCGGCGACGCCGACGCCCAGCGTGCGGCGAACGCCACGGCCCCCCGCATCCCCGACCTCGTCGGGCGCATCCGCGGTCTGTTCTCTCCCCACAAGCGGGCCCTCGTCGTCACGGTGGTGCTCGTCCTGATCGGGGCGGCCGTCAGCGTCGCGCCGCCGTTGCTCACCAAGCAGGCGTTCGACCGGGGGCTGTTCCCGCCGGGTGGCCCCGACGTACCCGTGCTGCTCGAGCTGGTCGGCGCCATGGTGGGGCTCTGGGTGCTGTCGGCGGGCATCGGCGTCTGGCAGACCTACCTGACGGCCACGGTCGGCAACAAGGTCATGGGTGCGTTGCGCATCCGCCTCTTCGGGCACCTCCAACGCATGGAGCTCGCGTTCTTCACCCGGACCAAGACGGGTGTCATCCAGTCCCGGCTGCAGAACGACGTCGGGGGCGTGGCCAACGTGCTCAGCAACACCATCTCGAGCGTGCTCGGCAACACCGTCACGGTGATCGCGGCATTCGTGTCGATGCTCGTCCTCAGCTGGCAGATGACCGTCGTGACGGTGATCCTGCTGCCGCTGCTCGTCGTGGCCCAACGTCGGGTCGGCCAGGTGCGTGCTCGCATCGCCACCAAGACGCAGGAGTCCCTCAGCGACATGACCGCGATCACCCAAGAGGCCCTGAGCGTCAGCGGCATCCTGCTGGCCAAGAGCTTCAACCAGCAGCACGCCGAGGTCGAGCGCTACTCGGCCGAGAACCGCACTCAGATCGGGCTGCAGGTGCGGCAGCAGATGAGCGGTCAATGGTTCTTCGCCGTCGTCCAGATCTTCCTCTCGGTCATCCCTGCCATCATCTACCTGGTCGCGGCCTGGCTGATCCTGCGCGACGTCCCCGTGACCGCGGGCACGATCGTGGCCTTCACGACGGTGCAGGCCCGGTTGACCTTCCCCCTGATGGGTCTGCTGCGGGTGGCCCTCGACCTGCAGACCTCGGGGGCGCTCTTCGCCCGCATCTTCGAGTACCTCGACCTGCACCCGGCGATCACGAACGACCCGTCGGCCGAGGCCGTCGACGACACGCAGCTCGGCCGGGTCGAGTTCGACGACGTCTCGTTCTCGTATCCCGACGCCGAGCCAGGGCAGAAGACCCTCGACGGGGTCTCGTTCGACATCGCCCCCGGGCAGTTCGCCGCCTTCGTCGGCCCGAGCGGCGCCGGCAAGACGACCGTCTCGTACCTCATCCCGCGGTTCTACGAGGCCAGTGGTGGCTCGGTCCGCTTCGCGGGCACCGACGTCCGGCGCCTCGACCAAGAATCGCTCGTCGGCCACATCGGCATCGTCAGCCAAGAGACCTACCTCTTCCACGCCAGCATCGGCGACAACCTGCGGTATGCCCGGCCCGACGCGACCGACGAGCAGCTGGTCGACGCGGCCCGGCAGGCCAACATCCACGAGACCATCGTGTCGTTCCCCGACGGGTACGACACGATCGTCGGCGAGCGGGGCTACCGCCTGTCGGGTGGCGAGAAACAGCGCATCGCGATCGCCCGGGTGCTTCTCAAGGACCCCGCGGTCATGGTCCTCGACGAGGCGACCAGCGCGCTCGACACGGTGTCCGAGCGGGTCGTGCAAGAGGCCCTCGACACGGCGACCCGCGGCCGGACGACGATCGCCATCGCACACCGGCTCTCGACGGTCCGCGATGCCGACGTCGTGTTCGTCGTCGTGGCGGGCCGGGTCGTCGAGCGCGGCACGCACGACGAGCTACTCGCCCGGGGCGGGGTCTACGCCGAACTCTACGGGCAACAGGTGTCGACGTAGCGACGACGCCCCTCGGGTCAGCCGCGTTCGGCGAGCATCGCCTGCATGGCGTCGACCTCGCTCTGCTGCGTCTGCACCATGCCCGAGGCGAAGGCGCGCACCTGCGGCACCTCGCTGCGGGCCAGGATCGCGTCGGCCATCTCGATGCCGCCCTCGTGGTGGGCGATCATCAGCGTCAGGAACACCCGCTCGGCCTCGACCCCGCGGGCTGAGTCGAGCGAGGCGAGCTGCTCGTCGGTGGCCAGCCCCGGCATGCGGCCGCCGGGTTCGTGGGTGGCGACCGGCGTCGCCGAACCGGTCGCGCCTCCGTCGCCCGTCATGTGGTGACTGCCGTAGTCACCGTCGAGCGTGGGCCGGGTCATCCAGGTCATGGTCGGCTCGGACGGCGCCTGGGGTACGCGCCACAGCTCGAGCCAGGCGTACATCTGCCCGGCCTGCTGCGACTGGGTGAGGGCCATGTCGTACGCCAGCGAGCGGATGTCGGGGTCGTCGGTGCGGTCGCGGACCATCATGGCCATCTGCACGGCCTGCTCGTGGTGCACCTGCATGTCGCGCGAGAACCCCGCCTCGACGCTGTCGGTGCCGGGCGTGACCGGGTTGGGTGAGCTCAGTCGGCCGAGGGCGACACCCCCGAGCAGCACGATCGCGACCGTCAGGACCCCCGCGATCACGAGCCGCAGCCGACGACCCGAGGAGGCGCGGCCCGGCCTCGCCTCGTCGGTCACGTCGACGTCGTCACGCCCCGGTGCGGTCACGCGATCTTGCCGGTGCCGTCCACGCCACCGGTGCAGGGGGCACCCGGCTCGGGGGCGTTCGTGGACTTCCAGTACTTGGTGACGAAGTCCGACAGGGTGGCCTCGTCGTCGGCCACGTTCGAGAACGGCAGCTGCGCTCCCCAGGCCGACACGTACATCGGTGAGTCGAGGCCCTCGTAGGGCGAGACGACCGCGTAGGTGTCGGGGGCGAAGTCGCGCAGGGCCTCGATCTCGTTCTCGTCGACCTGTTCGGGGTCGTAGGTGAACCAGATCGCCCCGTGCTCGAGGTCGTGGACGGCGTTCTCGTTCGGCACCGGCTCGGTGTAGACGCCGCAGTTCAGCCAGATCTGGTTGTGGTCGCCGCCGGCGGGCGGGGTCATCGCGTAGTCGACGCTGCCGCCCACGTGGTTGGCGGTGAGGTCGGAGTAGGTCTTGACGCCGTCCACCTCGATGGCCTGGGGATCTTGCCGGGGCTGCCCGCTCGTCACGACGAAGGTGACGACGAGGGCGATCGCCGCGGCGCCGGCGACCGAGGCGGTGACGATGCCGATGGTGCGGTTGCGCTTCGCCCGGGCCTGCTGCCGTTTGAGCTCGGCCACCTTCTCTTGGCGTCGGGCGTCACGCTGCTGCTTGACGGTGGGCTTGTCGGTCGGCTTGTCGCTGCTGGCCACGGGGGTCCTCTGGGTCGGGGAGGTGGTCGGGACGCACCAGATCGTAGATGCGTCATCCATTTTCTCTCACGACTGCCTGGGAGGCGAGTGCCAGTCGGGCGAGCCCCGTCACACGACCGTCACACGACCGCACCCCCTCGTTAGACTCGACGGACGGGTTCGGCGGGGACGCACCGACCGTCCCGCCCACCCGAGTCGTCGACCTGCGCGCGCCCCACGAAGGCCCCGCGAGAACCGGAGCACCCGTGAAGTACGCCGAGACCGTCCTCGACCTGATCGGCGACACGCCGCTGGTGAAGCTGAACAAGGTGACCGAGGGCATCACGGCGACCGTGCTCGTCAAGGTCGAGTACGTCAACCCGGGCGGCTCGTCGAAGGACCGCATCGCGACGCGTATCGTCGACGCGGCCGAGCGCGACGGGCTGCTGCTGCCGGGCGGCACCATCGTCGAGCCCACCAGTGGCAACACCGGCGTGGGTCTCGCCCTGGTCGCCCAGCAGCGCGGCTACCGATGCGTCTTCGTCCTGCCCGACAAGGTGGGCGAGGACAAGCGCAACGTGCTCAAGGCCTACGGTGCCGAGATCGTCGTCACGCCCACCGCGGTCGAGCCGACCAGCCCCGAGTCCTACTACAGCGTCTCCGACCGTCTGGCGCGAGAGATCCCCGGCGCCTTCAAACCGAACCAGTACGCAAACCCCAACGGCCCGCTCAGCCACTACGAGACGACGGGCCCCGAGATCTGGCGCGACACCGACGGTCGCATCACGCACTTCGTCGCGGGCGTGGGGACCGGCGGCACCATCAGCGGCACGGGCCGCTACCTCAAAGAGGTGTCGGGAGGCGCGGTGCAGATCATCGGCGCCGATCCCGAGGGCAGCGTCTACAGCGGGGGAACCGGCCGCCCCTACCTGCTCGAGGGCGTCGGCGAGGACTTCTGGCCCGCCGCCTACGATCCGTCGGTCGTCGACCGCATCATCGCCGCGGACGACGCCCGCTCGTTCGAGTTGACCCGCCGTCTCGCCCGTGAAGAGGGGCTCCTGGTCGGCGGCTCGTCGGGCCTCGCGGTCGCGGCCGCCCTCGACGTCGCCCGTGAGCTCGGCCCCGACGACGTCGTGGTCGCCCTGCTGCCCGACAGCGGGCGGGGTTACCTCGGCAAGATCTTCAACGATTCGTGGATGCGCTCCTACGGCTTCGGCGTCAGCCACGACGAACGGACGGTCCGCGACCTCATCGCCTCCAAGACCGGACAGCTGCCCGACCTCGTGCACGCGCACCCGTCCGACACCGTCCACGACGTGATCGGCATCATGACGACCTACGGCGTCTCGCAGATGCCCGTGCTCTCGGCCGAGCCCCCGGTCGTGATCGGCGAGGTCGTCGGCGCGATCGAGGAGAAGGCCCTGCTCGACGCCGTCTTCAGCGGCGGCGCGACCATGGCCGACGCCGTCTCGGCCTACCTCGGCGAGCCGCTGCCGCTGATCGGCGTCAACGAGCCCGTCTCGGCGGCACGCACCGCCCTCGAGTCCGTCGACGCCCTGCTCGTCACCGACGACGGGCGGCCCGTCGGCGTCGTCACCCGGCAGGACGTGCTGGCCTTCCTGTCGTCGTGAGGGGCCGGCCGGGGCGACCCGGCCTGGCTCCCCGGCCCGCGCCTCCCACCCTTCCCCCCGCATCGCAGCACGCGTCCCCCTCGAAAGGACACCCCATGACCCACGGTTTCTCGACCCGCGCCATCCACGCCGGCCAGGAGTTCGACCCCACGACCGGCGCGGTCGTGCCGCCGATCTACCAGTCGTCCACCTTCGTGCAGGACGGCATCGGGGGGTTCCGCGGCGGCTACGAGTACGCCCGCTCGGCGAACCCCACCCGGGACTCGCTGCAGACCCTGCTCGCCGATCTCGAGGGCGGCGCCGCCGCGTTCAGCTTCGCCTCGGGGCTCTCGGCCGAGGACGCGCTGCTGCGTTCGGTCCTGGCGCCGGGGACGCGCATCGTCATGGGCAACGACGTCTACGGCGGCACCCACCGCCTGGTGAACCGGGTCTGGGTGCCCTGGGGCGTCACCCTCGACACCGTCGAGATGAGCGACCTCGACGCCGTGCGCGCGGCCGTGCAGGCCGCCCCGACGGCCGTGCTCTGGGTCGAGACGCCCAGCAACCCGCTGATGAAGATCAGCGACATCGCGGCGCTCGCCGAGATCGGCCACGCGGCGGGCGCGGTCGTGGTCGTCGACAACACCTTCGCCTCGCCCTACCTGCAGCAGCCCCTCGCCCTCGGGGCCGACGCGGTCGTCCACTCGACGACGAAGTACATCGGCGGTCACTCGGACGTCGTCGGCGGGGCCGTGGTCGTCCGCGACGACGAACTCGCGTCGAAGGTCGGCTTCGTCCAGTTCGGCGTGGGGGCCGTGTCGGCGCCGATGGAGGCCTGGCTGACGGTGCGGGGCATCAAGACCCTCGGCGTCCGCGTCGACCGCCACTCGTCCAACGCGTTGGCCATCGCCCGTGCCCTCGAGGGGCACGCGGCCGTCGAGCGCGTCTACTACCCGGGGCTCGAGTCGCACCCGGGGCACGAGCTCGCCGCCCGGCAGATGCGGGCGTTCGGCGGCATGCTCTCGGTGCAGCTGAGCGCGGGCGCGGCCGCGGCGCGGCGGTTCGCCGAGTCGACCGAGCTGTTCCAGCTGGCCGAGTCGCTCGGCGGCGTCGAGTCGTTGATCGGCTACCCGAGCGAGATGACCCACGCCTCGGTGCGCGGCACCGAGCTCGAGGTGCCGGACTCGATCGTGCGGCTGTCGGTCGGCATCGAGGACCTCGACGACCTGCTCGGAGACGTCACGCAGGCGCTCACGCGCCTCGACGCCTAGGCGTCGCCGCGAAGCCCGAGGAGGCGCGGTGCGGGAGAGTCCTGCACCGCGCCTCCCGAGGTCGTCCCGTCCGCGACGCGGTGTCGGCGGCTCGGCCTAGGCTCATCGCATGTCCGCCGCTGCCGTGAGCACCCGCCCCGAGGGCGTGCTCAGCGGCCGGTACCGCCTGGCCACGCTGGGCATGTGCGCGTTGATCGGCATCGCGGCCTTCGAGTCGCTCGCGGTCTCCACGATCATGCCGATCGTCAGCCGCGAGCTCGACGGCGAGGCGCTCTACTCGCTCAGCTTCGCCGCGCCCCTCGCCTCGGGCCTGGTCGGCATGGTGGTGGCGGGCAACTGGGCCGACCGTAGCGGGCCGCGCGTCGTGGTCATCGCCTCGATGCTGCTGTTCGCCGTCGGGCTGCTCGTCGTCGGCACCGCCCCCGACATGGTCGTGCTGCTGCTCGGCCGTCTGGTGCAGGGGGTCGGCTCGGGGGCCGTCATCGTCGGGCTCTACGTGATGGTCGCGAGGCTCTACCCGCCCGGCCTGCACCCGTCGATCTTCGCCGGCTTCGCCGCGGCCTGGGTCGTGCCGGGGCTCGTCGGGCCGCTGGTCGCGGGCGTCGTGGCCGAGACGGTGGGCTGGCACTGGGTCTTCCTCGGGGCGCTCGGCCTCGCCGTGCCCGCGTTCTTCGCCGTCCTGCCGAGCCTGCGCCGCGTCCCGCCTCCCGAGGTGGCCGAGGGTGGGCAGCGTGTCGCCTGGAGCATCGGTCGCATCGTCTGGTCGGTCGGCGCGGCCCTCGGCGTGCTGGCCCTGAACCTGGTCGGCGAGTTCCCGACCTGGCTCACCGTCGTCGTCATCGCCGTGGCGGTCGCCGTACTCGCCGTGGCCCTCCGTCCCCTCCTGCCGCAGGGGACCCTGCGGGCCGCCCCGGGCCTGCCCACCCTCGTGTTGTTGCGAGGCCTCGTCGGGGCGGCGTTCCTCGGCAGCGAGGTCTACATCCCGTACATGCTCTCGGCCGAATACGACTTCAGCGCCTCGGCGTCGGGCGTCACCCTGACCCTCGGGGCGCTCGGCTGGGCGTTCGCCAGCTGGGTGCAGGGGCGGCTCGGCGACCGGGTGCACCACCGCGTGGGCATCCGCATCGGCATCGTCCTGGTGCTGCTCGGCGTCCTCGTCGCCGCGTCGACCCCCTTGTTCCACCTGCCCCCGGCCTTCCTCATCGCGACCTGGGCCGTCGCCGGGTTCGGCATGGGGTTCATGTACCCCCGATTCTCGGTGCTCGTCCTTGCGCTGTCGACCGATTCCGAGCGGGGGTTCAACAGTTCGGCGCTGACCATCGCCGACTCCACCGGTTCGGCCGTCGCGCTGGCCTTGACCGGCGCCGCGTTCGGGGTGCTCGGCGGGGCGTCCAGCCCCCTCGCCTTCGTCGCCTGCTTCGCCGTCGGCACGGGCGTCGCGGTGCTCGCGCTCGCCCTGAGCGGCCGCGCGGTGCCCCGGGGGCGGTGACCGCGCCTCCTACCCGCCGATGGTGCCGCCGCTCCGCCGATGCCGGCGCCGGCGCCGGGTGTCGCGACGGGGCGGTGACCCTCGTCCGGGACGTCGGCGACCTCCGGGGAATGCATAATGGTCTCCGGACGACGATGTGTACGGTCACATCGCCTGGTCACAGAGCGACGGAGCGACGGTGAAGCCTGACATCGACAAGGTGCGTGCTCCCAACATCCGCGACGTGGCCGCTCTCGCGGGCGTCTCGTACCAGACCGTCTCGCGCGTGCTCAACGACAGCCCGAGCATCCGGCCGACGACGCGGCAGAAGGTGCTCGACGTCATCGACGAGATCGGCTACCGGCCGAACCAGGCCGCACGGGCGCTGGTCACCAGTCGGTCGAAGGCCATCGGCGTGCTCACCCTGCAGAACGTCCACTTCGGGCCGCAGACGATCGTCAACGCCATCGAGGGAGAGGCCCGGACGGCTGGCTACCGGTTGAGCATCGCCAGCACGACCACGGCGTCCGACGACGTCCGGGCGAGCCTGCAACTGCTCACCAACCAGGCGGTCGAGGCGATCATCGTCATCGCGCCCCAACGCAAGTTCTTCGACGTGATCGACGAACTCGACCTCGACGTGCCCATCGTCGCCCTCGACTCGACGCAGCGCGCCCGGGCGCACAGCCTCTCGGTCGACCAGTTCGAGGGCGCACGTCTCGCCACCCGACATCTGATCGATCTGGGTCACCGTCACATCGTGCACGTCGCCGGCCCACAGGACTGGATCGAGGCCGACGAGCGCATGCAGGGCTTCCTCTTCGAGATGGGCGAGGCCGACCTCTCGATCGAGCCGCCGATCCTGGGCGACCTCACCGCCGACTTCGGCTACACGGCCGGCCAAGAGCTCTTGCGTCGCCGCGACTTCACCGCGGTGTTCTCGGCGAACGACCTGATGGCCGTGGGGCTGCTGCACGCCTTTCGCGAGGCCGACGTCGACGTGCCGCGCGAGGTCAGCGTCGTCGGATTCGACGACTCGCCGACCGCGCCGCATCTGTGGCCGCCACTCACGACCGTGCGCCAGGACTTCGCCCTGATCGGTCGGCGCGCCGTCGAGTTGGTCGTCGCCGAGCTCGACGGCGGCACGGTCGTCGACCGCACGTTGATCCCGCCGGAGCTGGTCGTCCGGGGGTCGACCTCGCGCCCCTGGTTCCTCTGACCGGTCCGCTGAGGCACGGTGTGTCGGGCCGTCAGGAGGCGCGGCGGGGGTCGGTGGGGCCGGGTTCGATAACGGATCGGCATCGGCATTTGACAGCACCCCCGCACGGGATTAGCTTTGCTCCAGTCGCAGTGTGAACGGTCACATTGTGCGGGTCGGGCAACGTTGTCCCTTCCCGCCGAACGTGCCGCGGACGGCGACACCGAACAGCAGGAAGCCCGCCCGAGCACGTCTCCGGCGGACGACGACGAGGTCGAAGGTCGAGGACGACGTGCCCAGTGCCGTGACGCAGAGCGAACAGCTCGCGAGCAGCCACATCCCCGGGGGTGCCCCGCATGGGCGTTGATTCTCCCGTCATCCTCGAGATGCGCTCCATCACGAAGGAGTTCCCGGGCGTCAAGGCGCTCGACGACGTGTCGATGCAGGTCCGCGCCGGTGAGGTGCACGCCATCTGCGGCGAGAACGGCGCCGGCAAGTCGACGCTGATGAAGGTGCTCTCGGGCGTCTACCCGTACGGCACGTACTCCGGCGACATCGTCTACCAGGGCGACGTGATGCGCTTCCGCGACATCCGTTCGAGCGAGTCGCAGGGCATCGTCATCATCCACCAGGAGCTGGCGCTGATCCCCGAGCTCTCGATCACCGAGAACATCTTCCTCGGCAACGAGCCGACCCGCTTCGGGGCCATCGACTGGCGCGCCGCCAAGACCACGGCGATCGACCTGCTCGCTCGCGTCGGTCTGAAGGACGACCCCGACACCGCCATCAAGAACCTCGGTGTGGGCAAGCAGCAACTGGTCGAGATCGCGAAGGCGCTGAACAAGAACGTCAAGCTGCTGATCCTCGACGAGCCGACGGCGGCCCTGAACGAGGCCGACTCCCAGCACCTGCTCGACCTGATCCGTGGGCTCAAGGGCCGCGGCATCTCGTCGATCATGATCAGCCACAAGCTCAACGAGATCGAGGCGATCGCCGACTCGATCACCATCATCCGCGACGGCCGCACCATCGAGACCCTCGACGTGCAGGCCGACGGCGTCAACGAGGACCGGATCATCCGCGGCATGGTCGGTCGCAACCTGGCCAGCCGCTTCCCCGACCGCACGCCCAAGATCGGCGAGGTCTTCTTCGAGGTCAAGGACTGGTGGGTCCGCCACCCGCAGACCGCCGAGCGCTTCGTCTGCAAGGGCTCGAACATCACGGTCCGCAAGGGTGAGATCGTCGGCCTGGCAGGTCTGATGGGTGCGGGTCGGACCGAGCTCGCCATGAGCATCTTCGGCCGGTCCTACGGCCAGTTCGTGTCGGGCGAGATCGTCAAGGACGGCGAGACGATCGAGATCAAGAACGTCTCGGACGCCATCGACAACGGTCTGGCCTACGTTTCGGAGGACCGCAAGGTGCTCGGCCTCAACCTGCTCGACGACATCAAGCGTTCGACGGTCGCGGCCAAGCTGTCGAAGATCTCGAAGGCGTCGGTGGTCAACACCTACGAAGAGCACTCGATCGCCGAGGAGTACCGCAAGAGCCTGCGCGTCAAGACCCCGACGGTCGACGAGGGGGTCGCCAAGCTGTCGGGCGGCAACCAGCAGAAGGTCGTCCTGGCCAAGTGGATGTTCACCGACCCCGACCTGCTCATCCTCGACGAACCCACGCGCGGCATCGACGTGGGCGCCAAGTTCGAGATCTACAACATCATCAACCAGCTCGCGGCCCAGGGCAAAGGCGTGATCGTCATCTCGTCCGAGCTGCCCGAGCTGCTGGGGCTCTCCGATCGCATCTACACGATCTTCGAGGGCACCGTCACGAACGAGATCGAGGCCTCCGAGGCCGACGCCGAGACGCTCATGCGAACCATGACCTCGAAGAAGAAGGAGCAAGCCGCATGAGTGGCATCAAAGACCTGAAGAAGGTGTTCGGCGGCAACACGTCGAACGCCCGCCAGTTCGGCATGATCGCGACGCTCGTCGTGGCGATCGTGTTCTTCCAAGTGCTGACCGGTGGCCTGACGCTCGACCCGCCGAACCTGATCGCCCTCGTGAGCCAGTACTCGTACATCCTGATCCTCGCCATCGGCATGGTCATGGTGATCGTCGCCGGGCACATCGACCTCTCGGTCGGCTCGGTCGCCGCCTTCGTCGGCATCATGGTCGCCACCGCCATGAGCAACTGGAACTTCCCGTGGCCGCTCGCCATCGTCTTCGGCCTCGTGGTCGGGGCCGCCATCGGGGCCTGGCACGGCTTCTGGGTCGCGTACGTGGGTGTCCCCGCGTTCATCGTGACCCTCGCGGGCATGCTGCTGTTCCGTGGTGCCAACCAGTTCGTCGGCGATGCCACGACCCTGCCGGTGCCCGAGGCCTTCACGGTCATCGGCGCGGGCTACCTGCCCGAGTTCGGTCCGAACACCGGCTACAACAACGCGACCCTGCTGCTCGGCCTGGTGATCATCGTCGCCGTGGTCTACAACGAGTTCCGCATGCGCCGCATTCAGCAGAAGATGGGTTCCGAACGGGCCCCTCTCTGGGTCAGCCTCGTCAAGCTGGTCGTGCTCGTGGGGATCATCGCCTACGCCGCGACGCTGTTCGGTGGCGGACGCGTCGGCACCTCGTTCCCCGTGTCGGGCATCATCCTCGGCGTCCTCGTGCTCGTCTACGGTTTCGTGACCCAGAACACGATCTTCGGTCGACACATCTACGCGGTCGGCGGCAACTCGCACGCTGCAGAGCTCTCGGGCGTCAAGGCGAAGCGCATCAACTTCTTCGTCATGATGAACATGTCCGTACTGGCCGCGCTGGCCGGCATGATCTACGTCGCCCGGGCCGGCGCCTCCGGCCCCCAGGACGGGGTGAGCTGGGAGCTCGACGCCATCGCCTCCGTCTTCATCGGTGGTGCGGCGGTCGCCGGCGGCATCGGAACGGTGACCGGATCGATCGTCGGTGGATTCGTCATCGCCGTCCTCAACAACGGGCTGCAGCTGCTCGGGGTCGAGTCCGACAAGGTCCAGATGATCAAGGGACTCGTCCTGCTCATCGCCGTCGCCGTCGACGTCTACAACAAGAGCCAGGGTCGGCCTTCGATCACCGGCTTCCTCACCCGGGGCCTGCGCCGCGACAAGAACGGCATCGCCGCCTCGGACGCCACACCGGGCGGCCAGAGTGGCGTCGGCCGCGACGCCGAGACGACCGAGAGCGCCCTCACCCCGAACGGCGACCTCTCGGACGTCCAACGCCCGAAGGCCACGACGCCCAACTAGACCCACCACCCGCGCGCCCGTCCATCGACGGCCGGGCGCGCCTCCACCGGGAGTCCGCACCGCGGGCGACCACACGGCACCACCCCTCACAACGAGAAAGTAGACACAGCATGCGCAAACTCGCGCTGACGACCCTCGCGGTCGCCGCAGCAACGACGCTGATCCTGAGCGGCTGCTCGAACTCGACCCGCACCGACGCGGGTTCGGGTGACGCGGCCGCCGGCTTCGAGTCCGGCTCCCTCATCGGCGTGGCCCTGCCCGCCAAGACCAGCGAGAACTGGGTCCTCGCCGGCGACCTCTTCACCCAGGACATCACCGACGCCGGGTTCAAGCCCGACGTCCAGTACGCTGCCGCGTCCGCCCCCGTGGCGAACCAGCAGGAGATCGTCCAGTCGATGGTCACCAAGGGTGCCAAGGTCATCGTCATCGGTGCCGCCGACGGCGGCCAGCTCGGCACGCAGGTCAAGGCGGCCCACGACGCCGGCGCCGTGGTCATCGCCTACGACCGTCTCATCCTCAACACCGACGACGTCGACTACTACGTGGCGTACGACAACTTCAAGGTCGGCGAGCTCCAGGGCCAGGCCCTGCTCGACGGCATGGCCGCCAAGAAGGCCGAGGGGCCCTACAACATCGAGCTGTTCTCCGGCTCGTCCGACGACGCCAACTCGAAGGTCTTCTTCGACGGCGCGATGAGCGTCCTGCAGCCGAAGATCGACGACGGCACCGTCGTCGTCGCCTCGGGTCAGACCGACATCAAGCAGACGGCGACCGACGGCTGGAAGCCCGAGAACGCCCAGCGTCGCATGGACTCGCTGCTCACGAGCACCTACGGCTCGACCGAGCTCGACGGCGTCCTGAGCCCGAACGACACCCTGGCCCGCGCCATCATCACCTCGGTGAAGCAGGCCGGAAAGGCCATCCCGGTCGTCACCGGTCAGGACTCCGAGGTCGAGTCGGTCAAGTCGATCATGGCCGGCGAGCAGTACTCGACCATCAACAAGGACACCCGCAACCTCGTCAAGCAGGCCGTCGCGATGGTGACCTCGCTGAGCAAGGGTGACAAGGCCGAGACGAACGACGACGAGTCGTACGACAACGGCAACAAGGTCGTCCCGGCGTACCTGCTGCCGCCTCAGATCGTGACGAAGGACAACGCCGCCGAGGCGTACGCCAACGACACGACCCTCGAGCCGCTCACCAAGTAACACGCCTCTGCCGTCGGCGGCGCTTTCGCCGCGACCGACGAACGAACGGAGCCGGTCACCCCGTCAGGGGTGACCGGCTCTCGGCGTTCCAGCCGTCAGGCGGTGCAGGCGCGGTAGGTCCCCAGCCCGCCGAGCGCGAGACCGACGTAGGCCACGGCACCGGCCGTCGTGTACACGGCGATCGCCGTGCCGGCCAGACCGATCGCGCAGTCGATCGTGATGGCGTTGGGGTCGGCCACCTGACCCGGCGCGGCCAGGTTCGCCGAGCTGATCAGCTTCCCGTCGAGGTACTTCTGCAAATACGACCCTCGGCAGGTCTGCAGGGACGTGCCGGCCGGCAAGGTCAGGCTCGAGCCGTCGGGTTGGACGCAGACGTAGTAGTACTGGCCCGCAGGGTCGGCCTGGGCCGCGGTCGAGCCGCCGACCACCAGTGCGGCGGCGGCTGCCATCGTCGTCGCGACCTTGGCGAAGGTCTTCTTCTTCGTGGTGTTCACAGAGGTGTTCATGATGCTGCCTCTCTTTCGTCACGACCTCGCCGCTTTGCGAGGCCGATTACAGGCAAGCACCCGGGATGCCCCGCCGGGACCGTCTCGTCGACATGTGAGCGCTATTCGACAGACGGGTCTACCCTCATGTCCCTCGACGGAGTGTCCCGAGGCACGGGCTCGCTAAGCTCACCTCGTGCCCGAAGGACCGGACGATCGCCCACCCGTCCCGGGTGCCTTGCCCGTCACGGTCGACCTGCTGATCGCCGCACCTCGCTCCCGCTACGTCGGACGCCCCGCCGACGGCCCGGCCCCGGTTCCGACCACGGGCCCCGAGCAGCACGAGACGGTCAGGGTTCGAGCCCACCTCGGCATCGTGGGTGACCGGTACTTCAACGCCCCCGCACACCGCGGCGCCTCGGTGACCCTGTTCGCCGCCGAGCAGCTCGAGCACGTCGCCCGCGAACTCGGCCTCCCCGAGGGCACGATGCTCGACGCCGCCCTGACGCGGCGCAACGTCGTCCTGCGCGGGGCCGACGTCGACGCGCTCGTCGGGCGTGAGTTCGACCTCGACACGGGTGACGGCCCGGTGTCGTTCCGGGCGAACCGGGCGGCGAACCCGTGCGCGTGGATGGACGTGGTCTTCGGCGCGGGGGCGTTCCGCGCCCTGAGGGGGCGCGGCGGGGTCCGGTGCGAACCGCTCACCGACGGAGTGCTGCGCGTGGGGCCGGGACTGCTGCGCGCCTCCTAGACGGAATCGACCGTGACGCCGGTGACACTCGAGCGGCGGGTCAGCCCCACCAGGTGGGCAGCATGAGGCTCATCGTGTCGAGCAGGGCGCGGCGGCTCGTGCGCTTGCCGCAGAGCCAGGCCTCGACGGCGCCGACGAGCCCGTGCGCCAGGTGGCCGGCGGCGATGTGCACCGCGAGCCCCTCGGGCAGGCTGCCCGGGGGCAGCGTGCCGAGGTGCTGCACGCTGGACTCCTCGAAGTGACGGGCCAGAGCCTGGTGGATCGAGGCGTCGAGCGGGTCGGGCAGGGCGAGACGGTAGATCTCGCGATACCGGACGACGTGGTCGACGACCTTCTCCATCGCCCGTCGCGTCGCGTCGGGGCCATCCGCCCGGCCCTCGAGCCGCAGGGCGTGGTCCTCGTCGCGGATCGCGTCGAGCTCGGGGGTGAGCACCGCGGTGAGCAGGCTGCCGGGAGAGGTCGCGTGACTGTAGAACGTGGCGCGGTTGATGCCCGCGGCCCGGGTCACGTCGGCGACCGAGATGCTCGACACGGGCCGGGTCGAGGCGAGCTCGACGACGGCGGCGTGCAGCGCCTTGGTGGTCTGGACGATGCGCGCGTCGACCATGGACGTTCCTCCTCGGATGCTCGGACGGGACGGTCGCGTCCGAGGCAGGTCGAGCCTAGACCGGGCCGGGTGCCGACACGGCACGGCGCCGGGGGGACTGTCGCGGGGGTACGCGACCGGGATAGGCTGAGAGGCGACGGGTGTCGTGCACCGACGCCGTCCCCCTCCCTCATCCCACCCCCTCGAACCACGTGGTGGTCGTGCGCGTCGGCGCGATCGCATCGATTCGACCCGCGAGCCGTCCCGCTCGTCGTGGCCGCGCCTCCTCGTGTGCGTCGACCCGTCACCACCCCCAGACAGGACCTGCCTCGTGACCACCGTCGTCCACCCGGGTGACTCCCTGACCCGCCGCCAACGGCTCGTCTACGTCGTCGTGCTCGGCGCGCTCACCGCGCTCGGGCCGTTCACGATCGACCTCTACCTGCCGGCGTTCCCCGAGCTCAGCCGTGACTTCTCGGTCGACAGCGGGGTCATCCAGCTGACCCTCACGGCGACGACGATCGGTTTCGGCGTGGGGCAGCTGCTGGTCGGGCCGTGGAGCGACAAGGTCGGTCGCCGCACACCCCTGATCGTGGCGACCGCCGTGCACATCCTCGCCAGCATCGGCGCCGCCAGCGCGCCGACCATCGAGTTGCTCGCCGTGTTCCGCGTGTTGCAGGGGATGGGTGCCGCCGCCGGCGGCGTCGTGGCCATGGCGACGGTGCGCGACCTGTTCGGCGGGTTGCCGCTCGTGCGCATGCTGTCGCGCCTCGCGCTGGTCAACGGGCTCGCCCCGATCGTCGCTCCCGTCATCGGCTCGCAGCTGCTCGCGTTCACCAGCTGGCGCGGCATCTTCGTGTTCCTGGTGGCCTACGGCGCGTTCGTCATCATCGCGGCGATCTTCCTCATCGTCGAGACCCTGCCGCCCGCCCGGCGGCACGAAGCCGGGCACACGACCCTGCGGCAGCGCTACAAGGTGCTCTTCAGCGACCGGATCTTCGTCGGCGTCGCCCTGATCGGGGCGATGGTCTTCTCGGGTCTGTTCTCGTACCTCTCGGCGTCGTCGTTCCTCTTCCAAGAGGTCTACGGCCTGAACGCCCAGCAGTACGGATACCTCTTCGCGATCAACTCGCTCGGCATCGTCGCCGGCGTCCAGATCAGCTCACGGTTGGCCCGCCGTGTGGGACCGCAGTGGATCCTCGCCTGCTCGACGATCGTGCTGTTGCTCGCGGCCGCGGCGATCGTCCTGCTCGACTCGCTCGGTGCCGGCCTCGTCGGCATTCTCGTGCCGCTGTGGTTCTTCATCGCGGCCTGTGGTTTCTCGTTCCCGCAGGTGCAGGTGCTCGGGCTCGCCAACCACGGGAAGGAGGCCGGCACGGCGGCGTCGCTGCTCGGGGCCCTCAACTTCGGCCTGGCGGGACTCATCTCGCCGGTGGTCGGGTTCCTCGGCATCGGGTCGGCGGTGCCGATGGGCAGCGTCATGGTCGCCACCTCGTGCGTGGCCATCGCGAGCCTGTGGTTGCTGGTGCGGCCGCGGACGGTGCCGGCGCTCGGTCGCTGACCCGCGCCTCCCGGTACCGTCGGGGGATGCGCACCGACCCGCTCGCTCCGAAGCCCGCCTCCGCGTCCGAGGAGCGGGTCGCCCGTCGCGTGCAGCGTCGGTGGTGGGTGTTCAGCGCGCTCGGTGCCATCGGCGTGGTGCTGCTGCTCGGTGTCGTGATCACGGCCCGGGCGGGGGTGATCGGCGTCGACGAGCGGTTCATGGGCGAACTGGTCGAACACCGCAGCCCGTTCTGGGACGTCCCCTCGTTGATCTTCAACTCGATCGGGGCCGGGGTGATCGGGGTCTTCGTCGTGCCCCTCGGCGTCACCGCGGTGTTCCTGCTGCGGCGTCGGCCCTGGGCCGCGCTCTACTGGATCGCCGCGTGCGCGGTCAGCGCCGGCGTCGTGCAGGCGGTCAAGCACACCTTCGGTCGGGCCCGACCCGAGGACATCCTCGTGGTGAGCGACTACGGTTCGTTCCCCTCGGGGCACACGTCCAACGCCGCCACGCTGGCCGTCGTGCTCGGGGTCATCCTGCGACGCGTCTGGGTGTGGGTCGCCGGTGTGGTCTACACGGTGCTGATGCTGCTCAGTCGCACCTACCTCGGCGCGCACTGGCTGACCGACACGATCGGCGGATTGCTGATCGGTGCCGGGGTCGCGGTGGTCCTCTGGGCCCCGGTGGCGCACCGGTTGCTCGACGAGCAGGAGCGCGTGCGCGGTCGCGGCTGGATCTGGCAGGGTCGAGGCGCCTGATCGAGGTGCTCGCGCGGACGGTCGGGGGCGAGTCCGGCCGAGGCGGGCGTGCGGCGTCGCCCGGTGTCGCCGAACTCGCCCGGACCACCGCCCGCGAGATGCCTAGGCTGGCCGCATGACGGACGCGCTCGAGCAGGCCAGGGCGGAGGCCGCCGCGGCGGTCGCCGCCGCCGAGAAGGCGAAGCAGGACGCGGAGGCGGCGCTCGCGCGAGCCGAGCAGCTCGCGACCGAGGCGGCTGCGTCCGCCGCCGCCACCGAGCATGCTGCCATCGGGCAGGCCGCCGCCGGGCAGGCCGCCGGGCAGGCCGCCGCCGGGCAGGCCGCCGCCGAGGCGGACGTCGCGGACGCCGCGGCAGATGCGGGGCTCACCGAACCCGAGCCCGTCGCGGGCACTCCGGTCGAGGGTCTGCCGACCCCACCCGGCGGACCGCTCGCCGAGTCGGCGGTCGACGTCGTCCGCGCGGGCTACGGCTTCGAGGGTCCCGCGCTCGAGCTCGGCGCCCTCGTGAACGGCGAGGCGCGGGTCGACGTGCCCGTGCGCATCCCGTTGGCGATGCTCAACCGGCACGGACTCGTGGCCGGCGCGACCGGCACGGGCAAGACCAAGACCCTGCAGGTGCTCGCCGAGCAGCTCTCGGCGGCCGGGGTGCCGGTGTTCGCGGCCGACGTCAAGGGCGACCTCTCGGGCATCGCGACGCCCGGCGAGGCGAACGAGAAACTGCTGGCCCGAACCCGGGGGATCGGCCAGGACTGGTCGCCGCAGGCCGCACCGACCGAGTACTTCGCGCTCGGCGGCAAGGGCACCGGCGTGCCCGTCCGGGCCACGGTCAGCGGTTTCGGATCGCTGCTGCTCAGCAAGGTGCTCGGTCTCAACGACACGCAGGAGAGCAGCCTCGGCCTGGTGTTCCACTACGCCGAGCAGGCCGGTCTGCCGCTGCTGGACCTGTCCGACCTGCGGGCCGTGCTGACCTGGTTGACGAGCGACGAGGGCAAGGGCGAGCTCGAGGGGCTCGGCGGGCTGAGCAAGCAGACCGTGGGCGTCATCCTGCGCGAGTTGATCACCTTCGCCGACCGGGGGGCCGACGCGTTCTTCGGCGAGCCGGAGATCGACACCGCCGAGTTCCTCCGCACGGCCGAGGACGGCCGCGGCGTCGTCAGCCTGCTCGAGGTGCCGGGCGTGCACGACCAGCCGGCGCTGTTCTCGACCTTCCTGATGTGGTTGCTCGCCGACCTCTACAACGACCTGCCCGAGGTGGGCGATCTCGACAAGCCCAAGCTCGTCTTCTTCTTCGACGAGGCGCACCTCTTGTTCGCGGACGCCTCGAATGACTTCCTGGCGCAGATCACGCAGACGGTGCGGCTGATCCGCTCGAAGGGCGTCGGCATCGTCTTCGTCACGCAGACCCCCAAGGACGTCCCCGCCGAGGTGCTCGCCCATCTCGGCTCGCGCGTGCAGCACCAGCTGCGTGCGTTCACGCCCGACGACGCGAAGGCCCTGCGGGCGACGGTGTCGACGTACCCGACGAGCGACTACGACCTCGCCGAGGTGCTCACCACCCTGGCCACCGGGGAGGCGGTGGTGACGGTCATGAACGAGAAGGGGGCTCCCAGCCCGGTCGCCTGGACGCGTCTCCGCGCCCCGCGCGGCTCGATGTCGCCGACCCCTGCCGACGTGATGTCCGCGGCGGTCGCGGCGTCGCCGTTGATCGCCGCCTACGGCGCGTCGATCGAGCGGGACTCGGCGCGCGAGATGCTCGCGCGGAAGCTCGAGGCCGCCGCGCTCGACCACCGCGAGCGGACCGAGGCCGTGGCGCGTCAGGCGACGATCGACGCTCAGCTGAAGGAGGCCGCCGCCCGCGAGAAGGCGGACGCGAAGGCGGTCACCGCCGCCGAGCGCGAGCGGAAGGCCGCGCAGGCCGAGTACGAACGTCAGCAGAAGGAGTTCGAGCGCACCGAGCGGGCGGCGGCGAAGGCCCGTGCCGGGCGTGGGACGACGACCCGCGCCTCCTCGGGGTCCCGTTCGCCGCGGGCCGGGTCGACCGGCGGATTGCTCGGTGAGGTCCTCGGGTCGAGCGCCGGCAAGGCGGTCGTGCGCGAGGTCGTCAAGGGGATCTTCGGCACGCTGCGTCGACGCTGATCCCGAGCCGGCCCGCTCGGGTCAGATGCCGCTGCCGAACGCCCCGAAGAGCACCACGAGGGTGCCCGTCGCGAGGGCGAACAGGCTGCCGGCGACGGTCACGCCGATCCACGGGCGGCTTTCGTACCAGTAGGGGCTGTCCGGGTAGGCCGCGAAGAACTCGCGTCGGGTGAGCGGTCGGGGCAGGACGGTCGTCGGGATGCCGAGCGCCTCGACGACGGCGTCCACCGACCCCTCTGGCCAGTAGGTGCCCCGCATGCGGAACAGGCGGCGTCCCTCGTCGTCGAGGGCGAGCAGCTGGGTGACGGTCTCGGTCGAGTGGTCACGGTAGGTGCGGAGGAGCACGAGCGAGTCGATCTCGTCGCGGCGCAGTCGCACGAAGCCGGGCAGCCAGCCGCGTTTGACGAACTCGGTGCGCGTGACGGCGGCGAACGAGAGGCGGTAGCGCCAGTACATGAGCAGCCCCATCACCACGACGCCGCAGGTGACGGCCAGCACGCCGGCTTGGTGACCGGTCGGCAGCGTCAGCCAGAGCACCGCGATGAGCACGGGCGAGAGGCTGAAGACGCCGGTGAGCGTGGCGCCCCGGGCGAGTTCGCGCCGTGGCAGCACGGTGACGGTGCCGCGCTCGGTCGGCATCGCCGCGTCGGTCGTGCTCATGTCGTCCCCCTGAGGTCGGCGTGACCCCGAGTCCCCCGACCCGAGGCTGCTGCTGTCGGGGCAGCGCCGTGCTTTCAGAGTAGACGATGCGTTCGCACAGATACCGGGTCGATCCACCCCAGTGCGGGGAGCCCGCGATCGGGGGAGTCGAGCGAGTGTCAGCTCTCGGCGCGGTCCCGGAGGCGCTCGATCTCGCGGCGGTCACGCTTGGTCGGGCGGCCCGCGCCGCGGTCGCGGACCGGCACGGCGGCGACCTCTTCGCGCGGCGGCGGTGGGGGAGTGAGGTCGGTCAAGGCCTCGGCCGCGGCCGGTGCGCCGACGCGTTTCACCAGGCAGGTCTTGACGACGACGATGCGCTCGAAACCCGCGATGCGTGCCCGGACCTCGTCGCCGGGGCGGACGGCCTGGGCGGCCTTCACGCGGTCGCCGTTGACCCGCACGTGACCGGCGCGGCACGCGGCGTTGGCGGCCGAGCGGGTCTTGTAGAGCCGGACGGCCCAGAGCCAGGCGTCGACGCGGGCGGACGAGAGGGGCGGCATGCGTCGATGCTACGGGTGGCTGCCGACGTCGACGACCGTGGCGGTCGGGTTCAGAGGTCGTCGTCGGCGACGCGTACCGGGGTGCCGCCGGTCACGCGCACGAGCTCGTCGAACGTCGTGGCGAAGACGGTGTTCGCCGTGCCGGCGCTCGCCCAGAGCACGTCGTGGGCCTCGAGAGCGGCGTCGACGAGCGTCCGCACCGGGCTGGGGTGGCCGACCGGGGCGACGCCGCCGATCACCTGGCCGGTCGCACGCTTCACCTGGTCGGCGTTCGCCCGCATGATCGGGCCCCGGCCGAGCGTCGACGCCACCAGGTCGGTGTCGACGCGGTGGGCGCCACTCGTGAGCACGAGCAGGGCTTCGTCGCCGGTGCGGAACACCAGGCTGCTGGCGATCGCGCCCACCTCGCAGCCGAGGGCTGCGGCGGCCTGGGTGGCGGTGTGCGTGGACTCGTCGAACTCGCGGACCTCGCCCTCGGCACCGGCGGCACGGAGGGCGGCGACGACGGTGCGGGCGCGCGGCGGCAGCGCGGCGGCGTCGAGGTGCTCCGAGGAGGGGCGGTGCGCGTCGGTCATGCCCCCGACGGTAGCCATGAGGGAGCCTCAAGGTCATCAGCGACACGGGCGTCCTCAGGTCACCGCGGAGTCCGGTACGCTGATCTCGGTCGTGCGACGGTTCGCCGTGTGCCCGCCCTGGAGGATTCGCCTAGTGGCCTATGGCGCACGCTTGGAAAGCGTGTTGGGTGCAAGCCCTCAGGGGTTCGAATCCCCTATCCTCCGCGACGAAATGGCTTCTCCCTCCGGGAGGAGCCATTTCTTGTTCTGTGCCGGTCCGGCGCCCTCCGGGCGCGGACGGCTTCGCCGCGCACGAGAAGTCATCGAGTTCGGAAGCCCGAAGACGAGCACATTCACTTGCGGACGGCCCCGCTCGTCGCTGCCTTCGTCTACGCGGTCATCGGCGTCGCCTATGCGATCTCCGGGTGGAAACAACGATCCCGCCGAGTGTCGGCGTGACGTCGACCGCGCGAGGCCATCGTCGGGGCCTCTGCACCTCGTCAACACGGCAGGCACGGCGCCCATCCAAGGGCCGTCCACGTGAACCAGATGGTCTTACCCGTCTTCGTTCACGACGACGGTCGGTCGTGGACCCCGTCGGACAACCCTCAGGCCAGGGGGCGGGTCATGTACCTGAGGTCGAGCCACTCGCCGAACTTCGTGCCGACCTCGCGCAGCACACCGGCGTCGACGAAGCCGAGTGACGCGTGCAACCGCACCGACGCCTCGTTGCCCGCCTCGATCAGCGCCACCATGACGTGCAGGTCGTCCCGCGTGGCCCGGTCGATCAGCTCGGTCATCAGGGCGCGGCCGAGGCCCTTGCCTTGCTGCCCCTGACGCACGTAGACCGAGTTCTCGCAGGTGTGCCGGTAGCCGTCCTTCGCGTGGAACGGCCCGTAGCTGCCGTAGCCGACCACCTCGTCGCCGTCCACCGCGACGATCGCGGTGCGCCGCGCCTCCTGATGGCTGGCCAGCCACTCGCGTCGACCGTCGAGGGTCGGGGCGACGTCGGTCCAGATGGCCTTCGAGTGCGCGACGGCGTCGGCGTGGATCTCGAGGACGCCGGGCAGGTCGGCTTCGGTCGCGGTGCGGATCTGCATGCCGACAGCCTAGGAGGGGCGTCACGGCCTCCGGCTTCTCCGGCGGCTCGAAGGCGGCCGCCCTAGGCTGGCGGGCGTGTCGACACGCATCTACATCACCTCTGCCGAAGGCCACACGGGCAAGTCCACGATCGCCCTGGGCGTGCTCGACACGCTCAGCCACGAGGTGGGCCGCGTGGGGGTGTTCCGACCCGTCGCCCGGTCGACCGACGAGCGCGACTACGTGCTCGAGCTGCTGCTGTCCCACGACAGCGTCGACCTCGCCTACGACGAGTGCGTCGGCGTCAGCTACGACGCGGTGCACGCCGACCCCGACGCCGCGCTCGCCACGATCGTCAGCCGGTTCGCCGCCGTCGAGCGCCAGTGCGACGCGGTCGTGGTGATCGGCTCCGACTACACCGACGTCGGCAGCCCCACCGAGCTGTCGTACAACGCCCGCATCGCCGCGAACCTCGGCGCGCCCGTGCTCCTGGTGCTCGGCGGCCGCAGCGCCGACGGCCAGACCCGGCGGTCGGGTGCCGACATGCGGCAGGTGGCCGAGTTGACCACCGCCGAGCTGCGCTCCGAGCACGCGAGCCTGCTGGCCGTCGTCGCGAACCGGGTCGACCCCGACCACCTCGACGAGGTCGTCGACGGAATCGGTCACGCCCTCGAGGCGTCGCCCACCGGTCGCGTCCCGATCTGGACGCTGCCCGAAGACCGGGTGCTCGTCGCCCCGACGATGCGCGCCGTGCTGCAGGCCACCGGTGCGACCCTGCTGCGCGGCGACGACGCCCTGCTCGACCGCGAGGCGCTCGGCGTCGTCGTCGCCGCCATGTCGATGGAGAACGTGCTGCCGCGCCTCACCGAGGGGGCCGTCGTCGTCGTGCCCGGCGACCGATCCGACGTGCTCGTCGCCACGGTGCTCGCGCACGCGTCCGAGACCTTCCCGTCGCTCGCGGGCATCGTGCTCAACGGCGGGTTCGCCCTCGCCCCCCAGGTCGAACGCCTGCTCGAGGGGCTCGACAGCCCCCTGCCGATCGCCACCACCAGCACAGGTACCTACGACACCGCCCTCGCCATCACCCAGACCCGGGGCCGACTCGCCGCGGACTCGCCCCGCAAGTACGACCTCGCCCTCGCCCTCTTCGAGACGCACGTCGACGGGGCCGAGCTGCTGCGCCTGCTGCAGGTCAGCCCGTCCGGCGTCGTCACCCCCCTCATGTTCGAGTACCAGCTGCTCGAGCGCGCCCGAGGGGCGCAGAAGCACATCGTCATGCCCGAAGGCGACGACGACCGGGTGCTGCGAGCCGCCTCGACGCTGTTGCAGCGCGGCGTCGCCGCCATCACGCTGCTCGGCGACGAGACGGCCATCCGCGCCCGAGGGGCCGAGCTCGGTCTCGACCTCGCCACCGCCCGGGTGCTCGACCCGTTCGACCCCAGCCTGCAGGTGCTCTTCGCGACCGAGTACGCCAAGCTGCGGGCGCACAAGGGCATCGCGGTCTCGCAGGCGATGGACACGGTCACCGACGTCTCGTACTTCGGCACCATGATGGTGAAGCTCGGCCTGGCCGACGGCATGGTGTCGGGCGCCAAGCACACCACGGCGCACACCATCCGGCCCGCGTTCGAGGTGATCAAGACGCTGCCCGACGTTGGTGTCGTGTCGAGCGTGTTCCTCATGGCGCTCGCCGACCGGGTGCTCGTCTACGGTGACTGCGCCGTGATCCCCGACCCGACCGCCGAGCAGCTCGCCGACATCGCGATCTCGTCGGCGCAGACCGCGCAGCAGTTCGGCATCGAGCCCCGTGTGGCGATGCTGAGCTACAGCACGGGCGACAGCGGCTCCGGTGCCGACGTCGAGAAGGTCCGTGCCGCCACGGCCCTCGTCCGCGAACGCCGGCCCGACCTGCTCGTCGAGGGGCCGATCCAGTACGACGCCGCGGCCGACCCGACCGTGGCCGCCGCGAAGATGCCCGAGTCCGAGGTCGCCGGTCGGGCGACGGTGTTCATCTTCCCCGACCTGAACACGGGCAACAACACGTACAAGGCCGTGCAACGCAGCGCGGGCGCCGTCGCGATCGGGCCGATCCTGCAGGGCCTCCGCAAACCGATCAACGACCTCTCGCGAGGGGCCCTCGTCGGCGACATCGTCAACACCGTGGCCATCACGGCCATCCAGGCCGGAACACAGGCCGCCACCACCAGCACCGAAGGAGCCTCCTCGTGAGCACCGTCCTCGTCGTCAACTCCGGCTCGTCGTCGTTCAAGTACCAGCTGATCGAGCTCGACGGCGAACGCACGCTCGCCAGCGGTCTCGTCGAGCGCATCGGCGAGGCGGTCGGGTCGACCCGTCACCGCAACGAGGTCACCGGTGACGAGACCCGCAACGACACGCAGCCGATCGCCGACCACGCGGCCGGTTTCGCCGCCATGCTGAGCGCCTTCGACGCGCACGGCCCGTCGTTCGCCGAGTACCCGCCCGTCGCGGTCGGTCACCGCGTCGTCCACGGCGGTGAGGAGTTCGACCGCGCCACGGTCGTCACGACCGACGTCGAGAAGGCGATCGACCGCCTGTCGGCCCTCGCCCCACTGCACAACCCGGCCAACCTGCAGGGCATCCGCGCCGCGAAGGCCGCCTTCCCCGACGTGCCCCACGTCGCCGTCTTCGACACGGCCTTCCACCAGACGCTCGCCCCCGCCGCCTACACCTACGCGATCGACGCCGAGCTGGCGAAGAAGCACCACGTGCGCCGCTTCGGCTTCCACGGCACGTCGCACAAGTACGTCAGCGAGAAGACCGCCGAGTTCCTCGGACGCCCCCTGTCCGAGCTGAAGACCATCGTGCTGCACCTCGGCAACGGCGCGTCGGCCGCCGCGATCGACGGCGGCAGGTCGATCGACACGAGCATGGGCATGACGCCTCTCGAGGGGCTCGTCATGGGCACGCGGTCGGGCGACATCGACCCCGCCGCCGTGTTCCACCTGCACCGTGAGGCAGGACTCGACTTCGCCGAGCTCGAGACCCTGCTCAACAAGGGCAGTGGGCTGCTCGGCCTCACCGGCAGCGGCGACATGCGTGACGTGCAGGACAGCGCGTCGCGAGGCGACGCCGTGTCCGAAGCGGCACTCGCCGTCTATCGGCACCGCCTGCGGCACTACATCGGTGCCTACGTCGCCCAGCTCGGCGGCCTCGACGCCGTGGTCTTCACGGCGGGCGTGGGCGAGAACAACGCCCTGCTGCGCCGCCGCACGTTGATGGGCCTCGAGTTCTTCGGCATCCACGTCGACGACGACCGCAACGAGCTCGCGTCCCGTGACACGCGCTACATCTCGCCCGAGGGGTCCCGGGTCTCTGTCCTGGTCGTCCCGACGAACGAAGAGCTCGAGATCGCCCGGCAGGCCGCCGCCCTCAGCTGAACGGTCCGGCCGGGGGCGGGACCCGGCCACCCCGAGACGCGAGAGAGCCCCGGTGCGCAGGTCGCGCCTCCGGGGCTCTCGTGCCTCGACCGTGGGTGACGGCCAGGAGGCGCAGGTCAGTACTTGATGGTCGCCAGCGCGTCCGAGACGGGGACGTCACCCGAGACGGCCTCGAACTGCGTCTTGACGGCGGTGCCCTCGATCAGCGCCGTGGCGATGATCTCGGCCACGTCGGCGCGGGGGATGCTGCCGCGCTCGACCGTCGTGCCGACCGACACCTGGCCGGTGCCGGCGTCGTCGGTCAGGCCACCCGGGCGGACGATCGTCCAGTCCAGGCCCTCGCGACGGCGCACGTCGGCGTCGGCCTCGCTCTTCGCGCGCATGTACACCTGGTACACGTCGTCGTCGTTCGCCGCAGGCAGTTCGGCGCGCGCCGGGTCGAAGTCGTCGGTGCCGATGGCCGAGACCATCACGTAGCGCGTGACGCCCGCCTTCTCGGCGGCGTCGGCCAACAGCACGGCGCCGTCCCGGTCGATGGTCAGCTTGCGCTCGGCGCCACTGCTCCCGCCGCCGCCCGCGGCGAAGACGACGGCGTCGGCTCCGTCGAGGTGGCCGGCGAGCGTGTCGACGTCGGTCTTCTCGAGGTCGAGCACGAGCGCACGGGCGCCCGCGGTCTCGAGGTCGGCGGTGTGGTCGGGGTTGCGGACGATGCCGACAGGGTCGTGCCCGGCGTCGGCGAGTCGGCGTTCGAGGAGCTGGGCGATCTTGCCGTGTCCTCCGGCGATGACGATTCTCATGCCCCCAGGCAACACCCCGGGTCGCGGTGACCACTCAGTTGCCGCTAAACTCGTCGAGGCTCCTCACGTGGCGTCATCCAGGCCAACTCCCCCAGGGCAGAAATGCAGCAAGGGTAACCGGGCTCTGGCGGGTGCGTGAGGGGTCATTTCCTTTTCCGGGGCCGAACGCCCCGTGACCCCCCTTCGTGGGGTGGGCGATCCTGGCGATGCCCCCTATGCTCGGCAGCACGACGAGACCGAACCAGCTCGTCGGGAGCGATCAACCACCGCTCCGGCCGCACCCCTCACCACGGTGCGACCTCGCGCGACGGCGCCGTCGCACCCGCACCACCCGATCAGGATCAGGACCGATGAGCCCCTCACCACGGCACGTCAGCAGCACCCGCACCAGGCGAACGACACCGCGCACCGCGCGGTAGTGCCGTTCGCCTCGTCGTCGTCCCCGGACGGCGCCCCCGCGGCGACACGGCGAGACGACAACAGAACAGCAGCACAACAGAACAGCAGCACCTCCCGCCTCACCAGCGGGGGTTCTTCGGATCAGGCGGCGGGCACGTCCCGTCAGGAAGAGGCACACCCATGCGAAGCCAGGCGATCGAGCGTCCCCGGCGCTCCCACGCGTCCCGCGCACTGAAGGCGACGGCGGCCGCCGTCGTCGCGGCGGTGGTCGGCGCGCTCGTCGTCGTCGTCCCCGCCCAGGCGGCCACGACCGATCGCAGCGAGGCCGAGGCCTCGTTGGTCGGCGGATCGGGCATCGTCTCGCTCGACCAGGTCGCCGCCCTCGGCGGGGCCTACTCGGCCTTCGGCACCACGCAGAACCCGCCGACCTCGCGCAACCCCCTGAACCTGAGCGCGCTGCAGCTCCTGAACGTGGGCCTGGGCAACGGCATCCGCCTCCTCGGCGGCAACGGGCTGCTGACCCTCGGCGTCGACGGCCAGTACGCGAACGCCACCGCGACCGGTGCCACGGCCTCGGCCGGCCTCATCGGAGCGGACGGCTCCATCGCCGTCGGCGACGGCAGTCCGGGCCAGGCGACGACGCTGCGCCTCCAGCCGCTACTCGCGCAGGTGCCGGCCACCCAGGGCGTGCTCAGCGACGTCACGCTTCAGCTCGGCGCGCTCTCGTCGCAGATCACCCAGCAGCGCGGTGCCACCGCGGGCACGCCCACGACGGCCTACCAGGTCGCCGGCGCCCAGTACACGATGACCAGCCCCGCGGTCGCGGGCGTCACCTCCTCGCTGCGCAGCACGGTCACCGGCCTCGGGTCGACGGTCAACGCGGTCGGCGGCTCCGCGGCCCTCACGAACGCCGTCGCCCCGGTGACCGCACCGCTCGTCGCCCTCGTCAACGCCGTCCCCTTCGCCAGCGCGGGCCAACCCACCGTCGTCGTGAGAGGCGCAGTGGACCTGACGTCGACCATCGACACCGAGCTCGCGCGTCCCCTCACCTCGGGCATCGTGACGCTGACGCCGTCGACCGGGCAGATCGTCATCGACCTGCAGGCGCTCAACGGGCTTCCGGCGAACAGCGACCTGCTGAGCCCCGCCACCCTCACGGCGGTCACGACCGGCCTGACCGACATCCTGCAGAACCAGTTGCCGACGAACCTCGTCGCCGCGGCGAACAACGCCATCCGGTTGACCGCCCTCACCGTCGACCTGCAGGTCCCCGTGCGTCTCGCCGGGGCCAACCTGTCGCTCGGCGCCACCACCACGACGACGATCGGGCAGCTGATCGACGGTACGACCCCGCCCGACGCCACGGTCGTCACGGCTCCCCTCGGCCTGGGTGTCCTGCTAGGCAGTGTCACGAGCCTCGTCACCACGAGCCTGTTGCCGACCGTGGGCTCCCTCTACTCGCCCGTCGTGAACGGCACGGCCCTCGCCGCGACGACTGACACCCTGCGAATCACGACCGCCGCCGTCATCACGACCCTCGCGCCGCTCACCAGCGTGCTGAACCAGCTCGTCCGCGTCACGATCAACGCCCAGGACGGCGTGGGCTTCCGGGACGGCCGGGGCACCGACGCGGGCTCGAGCTCCGTCCACGCGGTCAGCATCTCGGTCCTGCCGCTCGTGAACGCGTCCCGCGTCGACCTCGCCACCTCCACGGTCCGGGCTTCCGCCCTCGCCACCCTCAGCATCGCCACGCCCACCGCCGGGCAGGTCTTCGTGGTGCCGAACACCCCCGACGCCACCCGCAGCATCGTGCTGACCGGTGCCGGTGAGCCCGGCGCCACCGTCCGCGTCGACCTCGGCGCCGGTCGCACGGGCACCGGCACGGTGGCCGCGGACGGCAGCTGGAGCGTGACCGTCGCGAACGTGCCCGCAGGGGCCTACAGCGCCTCCGTGACCCAGGCACTCGGGGCCGTCACCACCGGACCGGTCACGCGTGACTTCACCGTCGTCGCGCAACAGCCCCTCGTCGTGGCCGCGCCCACCGCGGGACGCGTCTTCACCGTCCTCGACGCCGACGCCACGACCCCCGTCATCGTGTCGGGCACCGCCACGCCCACGGCCACCGTCGCCGTCGACCTGGGTGGCGGCCGCACGGCCACCGCCGTCGTCGCCACGGACGGCAGCTGGACGACGACCGTCCCGGGCGTGCCCGTGGGCGCCTACACCGCGTCGGTGACGCAGGCCCTCGGCGGCGACGTCTCGGCGGCCGTCACCCGGGCCTTCAGCGTCGTCGCCGGCGCGGGCCTCACGATCACGACCCCCACCTCCGGCACCCAGTACCGTCTGCCCGGCGCCGACTCGACCCGTGACGTCACCGTCTCGGGCACGGGTCAGGCCGATGCCCCCGTCGCCGTCTCGCTCGGCGGCGGCCGCGACCTCACCGCCACGGTCGCCTCCAACGGCACCTGGGCCGTGACCTTCCCGGCCCTGCCCGTCGCCGCCTACACGGCCACCGCGACGCAGACCGTGGGAGGCGCGGTGTCCGCCCCGCAGACCACCACCTTCAGCCTCGTGGCCGCGACCGGTGTGACGATCTCGACGCCGGCTCCCGGTGCGACCCTCACGGTCGCCGACGCCACCTCGACCACCCCGGTCACGGTGACGGGCGCCGCCGAGCCGAACGCCCTCGTCCGCGTCGACCTGGGTGACGGCTACGTCGCGACGACGACGGCCGACGGCGCGGGCGCCTGGACGGCGACGGTCTCGGCCGTGCCCGTCGGCACCCGGACGATCAGCGTCACGCAGACGGTCGCGGGCGTCATCTCGCTGCCGGTGACGCAGTCGCTGACGATCGCGGCCGGTGCGCCGCTCGTCATCGAGGCACCGGCGGTCGGCACCACGGTGCGCGTCGCGAGCAGCGCCTCCTTGTCCGACCTCCCCGTCTCGGGCACCGCCCAGCCCGGCGCCGACGTCCGCGTCGACCTCGGCGACGGCCTCACCGGCCGCGTCACGGCCGACGCCACGACGGGCGCCTGGTCGGTGATCGTCGCCGACGTGCCCGTCGGCCAGCGCACGATCTCGGCCACGCAGACCGTCAACGACACCGTCTCGCCCGTGCAGACGCGCGTCGTGACGATCGTCGCCGGGACCCCGGTCGCCATCTCGACACCCGCCCCCGGGGCGACCATCCCGATCGTCGGCGGGAACACGGCCGACGTGACCGTCACCGGCACGGCCGACCCGGGAGCCACCGTCGCGGTCGGTCTCGGAGCCGGCTTCGAGGTGCAGGCCACGGTCGACCCCGCCACCGGAGCCTGGACGGCCGTCATCCCCGACGTCCCCGCCGGGGACCGGACGCTGGGAGCGACGCAGACCCTCGGGGGCACCACCTCGGCACCGGTCACGCAGCCGTTGACCATCGCGCAGGGCACCCCCCTCGACGTGACGACGCCGCTCGAGGGCGCCGAGTACTTCGTCTCCGGCCCGCTCGGCACGACTCCCGTCGTGGTCTCGGGCACCGGCCAGGTCGGGTCGACCGTCGTGGTCGACCTCGGCGACGGGCTGATCGGTCAGACCGTGGTGCCGGTGTCCGGCACCTGGTCCGTCGCGATCGCCGGCGTCCCCGCCGGCCCGCACACGATCTCGGCGACCCAGAGCGTGAACGGCTCGACCTCGGGCGCCGTGACCCGTGACATCCAGGTCAGCGAGGGAGGCGCCGTCGTCATCCAGGCACCCGCCCCCGGGACCCGCCTCGTGGTGGCCGACGACCAGGGCACGGCTCCGGTCACGATCTCGGGCACCGGCGTGGCCGGGCTGCCCCTGGTCGTGACGGTGGACGGCGTCGACCAGACGCCCGTCGTCCCCGACGCCCAGGGCGCGTGGCTGCTCGAGCTGCCCGCCGTCGCCGTCGGGAATCACGCCGTGGGTGCGAGCCAGCAACAGGGTCCCGACCTGCTCGAGGCCGCGCCGACGAACTTCTCGGTGGTGTCGGCGCAGGCCGAACTCACCATCACCGCCCCCGGCGACGGCGACGTCGTCACGGTCGCCGGTGACGACAGCACCACCGCCGTGGTCGTCACCGGCACGGCACACCCCGACGCCGCGGTCCAGGTCACCCTGGCCGGCACCGTCGTGCCGACGACCGCCGGGCCCGACGGACTCTGGTCCGTGACGGTCCCGGGCGTCCCCGTCGGCGACCAGGTCGCGTCCGCGGTCCAGACCGTCGGCGCCACGACGACGACCGTTCCCGTGACCCGGGACTTCGAGGTCCGCGCCGGTGCCGACGTGGCCATCACCACGCCTGCCGGCGACATCCGGTACGTCGTCGGCTCGCCCGACGCCACGCAGGACGTGCCGGTGGCCGGTACGGCCCAGCCGGGTGCCGCCGTCACGGTGACCCTCGACGGCGTCGCGGTCGGCAGCGCCCTCGCCGACCCCACGACCGGCATCTGGTCGGTCACCCTCGTCGGCGTCGGTGTCGGTGAGCGCGTCCTCGGCGCCTCGCAGGCCGTGCGCGACACGGTCCAGCAGGCCGAGACACGCGTCGTGACGGTCGCCCCGGCCGCCGCGCTCACCATCGTGGCGCCGGCCGACGGCGTCCCGATCGTGCTGGCCGACCCGACCTCGACCACGACCCTCGTCGTGTCGGGTCAGGCCGAGCCGGGTGCGGTCGTCCGCGTCGACCTCGGCGACGGCGTCACCGACACGGTCACGGCCGACGCCACGACCGGTGCCTGGACCGTCTCCTTCGACGGCGTCCCCGTCGGCACGCGCACCATCACCGCCACGCAGACGGTGGGCACCTCGATCTCGGCTCCCGAGACGCGGGTCGTGCAGATCCTGGCCGGTGCGCCGCTCGTGGTCCTGGCCCCCGCCGACGGCTCGGTCGTCGACGTGGCCGGTCCCGACGTCCTGTCGACGGTGACCGTCTCGGGCACGGCGGCGGCCGGAGCCACGGTCGACGTCGTCCTCGACCCCGCGACCGGTGCCGACCTGGTGAGCACGACGACGGCCGACCCCGACACGGGCCGCTGGTCCGTCGACGTGGCGGGCGTCCCCGTGGGCACGGTCGACCTGTCGGTCACCCAGAGCATCGGTGGGACCACCTCACCGGCGCAGGAGAGCTCGTTCGAGGTGCGCGCGGCGGCACCGGTCGTCATCCTCGACCCGGACGACTCGGTCTTCACCCTGCTCGACCCGGCCGGTTCGGTCGACGTGCCCGTCTCGGGCACGGCGTCTCCCGGCGCCACCGTCTCGGTGCGTCTGAACGGGGGAGCGGCCGTCGTCACGACCGCCGACCCCACGTCCGGCGACTGGTCGGTGCTCTTCTCCGACCTGCCGGCGGCCGTCTACCAGGTGAGCGCCTCGCAGAGCGTGAACGGCACCAGCTCGACCCCGGTCCTCGCCTCGTTCGAGATCGTGGTCGGCGCCGGATTGGTCGTCCAGCAGCCCACGCCCGGCGCGGTCGTCACCGTCGCCGACGCGACCGCCTCGACGGCCGTCACCGTGAGCGGCACGGCCGAGCCCGGGGCCACCGTCCGCGTCGACCTCGGTGACGACCTCGTCGCCTCGACCGACGCCGACGGCACGACCGGCGCCTGGAGCGTCGTCGTCCCCGGCGTCACGGTCGGCGAGCGCACCCTGAGCGCCACCCAGGCGCTCGCCGGCTCCGTCTCGCCCGCCGTCACGCAGCCGCTCTCGGTCGTCGCCGCGGCGCCGGTCGTGATCGAGCAGCCCGCCCTCGGTGCGGTCGTCGTCGTCGCCACGCCGGACGCCACGACCGACCTCGTCGTCTCGGGCAGTGCCGAGCCGGGGGCCACCGTCACGGTCGACCTCGGTGACGGCCTGACCGCCACGACCACGGCCGACGACGAGACGGGCACGTGGACCGCGACGGTCCAGGACGTCCCGATCGGTGACCGCACCATCGCGGTCACCCAGCTCGTGGGCGGCTCGACCTCGGCACCCGTGACGCGTGACGTCTCGATCGTCGCCGCCCCGGCCGCTCCCGTCATCGTGACCCCCGCCCCCGGAGCGACCGTCTCGCTGCTCGACCCGGCGGGCACCACCGCGGTGCTCGTCACGGGTACGGGCCAGCCCGGAGCCACCATCGCGGTGGACCTCGGCGACGGCCTCACCGCCGATGCCGTCGTCGACCCGCAGGGCGACTGGCAGGCGACGGTCGACGGCGTCCCCGTCGGCGAGTACACGATCTCGGTGACGCAGAGCGCAGGAGGCGCGACCTCGGTCCCGGCGACGCAACCGTTCACGGTCGCGGCAGCCGCGGGTCTCGTGGTCGACCGTCCCACCGACGGCACGACGGTCGTCGTGCTCGCCGACGGTGACACCGCCTCGGTGATCGCGTCCGGCACGGCCCAGCCCGGAGCGACCGTGACGGTCGACCTCGGCGACGGCCTCGTCGGGACGGTCGTGGCCGACCCGGAGACGGGGGCCTGGACCACCACGGTGGCCGGCGTCCCCGTGGGCGACCGCACCGCGTCGGTCACGCAGACCGTCGACGGCGCCGTGTCGGCCCCGATCACCCGGGCCGTGTCGGTCGTCGTGGCCGCGCCGGTCACGATCACCTCTCCGCCCGCGGGGTCCTCCGTGGTCGTCGGCGACGCCGACGACACCACCGACGTCACCGTCACCGGCACGGGTCAGCCCGGCGCCACGGTCGTCGTCCAGGTGGGAGACGACCTGTCCGAGACGACCACGGTGACCCCCGGGGGCACCTGGACCGTCACGGTGGGCGACGTGCCCGTCGGCTCGTACCCGGTCGTCGTGACGCAGACGGTCCCGGCCGGCTCGACGACGCCCGCCACGCAGCAGCTCGACGTCGTGGTCGGCACGCCGGTCACCATCATCGAGCCCGCCGCGGGTGCCACGGTCGTCGTCCTCGACGGCCAGACCACGCCGGTCACGGTGTCCGGCACCGCCCAGCCCGGCGCGACCGTCACGGTCTCGCTCGGTGGAGGCCTCACCCAGACCGTCCCGGCCGACCCGACGACGGGGGCGTGGACCACGACCTTCGACGCCGTGCCGGTGGGGGCCGGGCCGATCTCGGTGGTCCAGCAGTACGGCACCGTGACGACGGTCCCCGTGACCCGGCCGTTCGCGGTGGTGGCGGCGGACCCGATCACGATCACCGACCCCGAGACGGGCACGCGCCTCCTGGTGCTGTCCGCCGACTCGACGGTGGACCTGCCGGTTACCGGTTCGGCGCAGGCCGGCGGGACCGTCTCGGTGACGCTCGACGACGGCACGGCCGTCACGGTCGACGTCGACGACGACGGCACCTGGTCGACCACCTTCACGGGGGTCGGCGTGGGCGAGCACGTGGTGTCCGCGACGCAGACGGTCGCCGGGGTCGAGTCGGCTCCGGTCACGACCACGGTCGTCGTCGAGGCCGCCGCCCCGTTGACCGTCACGGCGCCGACCGACGGGCAGCAGTACCAGGCGGGCGACTCCGGCACCGCGCCGGTCGTCGTCCGAGGCCAGGGACAGCCGGGCGCGCCCGTCGCCGTCACGGTCGACGGGGGAGACCCCGTCACCACGACGGTCGGTGGCGACGGCTCGTGGCAGGTGCCGGTCGTGCTCGGCACGGGGACGCACACCGTCTCGGTCGTGCAGACCGTCGGCGACGCGACCAGCGTCCCGGTCGAGGTCCAGGTCGTGATCGTGCCCGCCCCGGCCGATCCCGCCGCCGCCCCGACCATCACCTCGCCGGCCGACGGACAGCTCGTGATCGACGCCGACGGCGACGGCTTCGTCGACCTGCCCGTCACCGGCACGGGCGAGCCCGGAGCGACCGTCACCGTCACCGTCGGCGGGCTCACGCAGACGGCGATCGTGACCGACGGCGGCACCTGGTCGGTCACCGTGCCGGGCGTCCCGGTCGGCACGCGCACCGTGGTCGTCGAGCAGACGGTCGCGGGCGTCGTGACCGGCACCGCGTCGGTGACCGTCACCGTCGCCCCCGCCGCGGAGGTCGCGCCGCTCGTGGTGACCTCGCCCGAGCAGGGTTCGATCCTGCCGTCGGGGACGGCGGGAACGACCGACGTCCTGGTCGGTGGCACGGCCCAGCCGAACGCCTCGGTGGCCGTCAGCCTGGACGGTGGCCTGCCGGTCACGGTCGCGGTGGACGCCGACGGCAACTGGTCGACCACCGTGGTGGGCGTCGAGCAGGGGCAGCACACCCTGTCCGTGACCCAGACCGTGGGAGGCGCGGTGTCGGCACCCGAGACCGTCGCGTTCACGGTCACCGCTCCGGCGAACACCGACGCCGTGGTCATCACGTCGCCGGCTCCCGGTGCCCTGCTCGCCGACGTCGACGGGAACGGCGTCGAGGACCTCACCGTGACGGGTACCGGAACACCCGGTGCGCTCGTGGTGGTGGACCTCGGCGACGGTCTGACGGGGACGGCGACGGTCCTGGACGACGGCACCTGGTCGGTGGACTTCGCGGACGTCCCCGTGGGCGCCTACGTCGTCACGGCGACGCAGACGGCGGACGCGGGCACGACCACGGCGAGCCAGGACCTCGTGATCGCCTCGGTCGACCCCGTGCTGATCACCAGCCCGGTGGCGGGTTCGGTCCTGCAGGCCGGAGCATCCGGCACGACGACCGTCACGGTCGTCGGAACGGCGGAGCCGAACGCGACGGTGTCGCTGCAGCTCGACGGCGGTGCGGCGCAGGTCGTCGTGGCCGACCCGGAGACGGGTTCGTGGTCGGTCGTCCTGACCGGCGTCGTGGTCGGTCCGCACGTGGTCGCGGCGACGGAGACGATCGGGGGCGCCACGTCGGCCCCGGCCACCGTCGGGTTCTCGGTCTCGGCTGCCGCCGGGACGCCGGGAACCCCCGGGACGCCGGGAACCCCCGGGACGCCGGGAACCCCCGGGACGCCGGGAACCCCCGGTACGCCGGGAACGCCGGGCTTCCCGGGGCTGCCCGGAGCCGGTAACGGCACCGGCACCGGCAACGGAAACGGCACCGGTACCGGCACCGGCAACGGCGGGGGACCGGTCGTGACCGGGTACGGTTCCGGCCTGGCGTACACCGGCTCGGACACCCTCGGCTGGTCATCGCTCGCGGCCTTCGCGTTGCTGATCGGACTCGGCCTCGTGTCGGCGACCCGGCTCCGCCGTCGCGCGACGAGGCCGACCGAGTAGTCCACCCGGCCGAGAGCCGCACCCGAGGGCCCGTCGTCACGACGGGCCCTCTCGTGCGTCCGGGCACCGCCGCGGGTGCCGACGGGGGGCACCCGGCGACGACTCCCGCCGTCGACCGTTGTCGGTGGCCCCGACTACTCTTGCTCTGTGGTCACCGCCCTGTATCGCCGTTACCGGCCAGAGAACTTCGCCGAGCTCATCGGGCAGACGCAGGTGACCGATCCGCTGCGGACCGCGCTGCGGACGAACCGGGTCAACCACGCCTACCTCTTCAGCGGCCCCCGTGGCTGCGGCAAGACGACGTCGGCCCGCATCCTGGCACGGTGCCTGAACTGCGCCGAGGGCCCGACCGACACGCCCTGCGGCGTCTGCGCGTCGTGCGTCGAGCTCTCACGCGACGGCGGCGGCTCGCTCGACGTCATCGAGATCGACGCGGCCAGCCACAACGGCGTCGACGACGCCCGCGACATCCGTGACCGGGCCGTGTTCGCCCCGGCCCGCGACCGTTTCAAGATCTTCATCCTCGACGAGGCCCACATGGTCACCCCCCAGGGCTTCAACGCCCTGCTGAAGGTGGTCGAAGAACCGCCCGAGCACGTCAAGTTCATCTTCGCCACCACCGAGCCCGACAAGGTCATAGGCACGATCAGGTCGCGAACCCACCACTACCCGTTCCGTCTCGTGCCCCCGGCGCAGATGCTCGAGTACGTGCACGAGCTCTGCGAGAGCGAGTCGGTCGAGGCGGCCCCCGGGGTCCTCCCGTTGGTGGTCCGCGCCGGCGGCGGCTCGGTGCGCGACACCCTCTCGTTGCTCGACCAACTGATGGCCGGCAGTGAGAACGGCGCGATCGAGTACGAGCGTGCGGTCGCCCTGCTCGGGTACACCCATGCCTCGCTGCTCGACGACGTCGTCGAGGCGCTCGGCGCCCGCGACGGGGCAGCGGCCTTCGCGGCCGTCGACCGAGTCGTCCAGACCGGGCAAGATCCGCGTCGCTTCGTCGAAGACCTGCTCGAGCGCCTGCGAGACCTCATCGTCGTCGGGGCGACGGTCGAGGGCGCCTCTGCCGTGCTGCGTGGTGTCACGGCCGACGAACTCGACCGTCTCGTGCACCAGTCGCACGCCTTCGGCGCCGCCGAGCTGTCGCGCTCGGCCGACGTCGTCAACCGGGCCCTCACGGACATGACCGGGGCCACGTCGCCACGGCTGCACCTCGAGTTGATGATCGCGCGCGTCCTCGTCCCCGAGAGCGACCAGACCGGACGGGGTGCCCTGGCCCGGGTCGAGCGACTCGAACGACGCGTCGGGGTCGAGGGGCCCGGCGGGGGGGCGTCCACGGCACCCGTGCCGTCGGCCGACGCCCGACCGGCCCAGGTCGGGCCAGCGTCCGGTCGACCCGCGCCCGCCGTCGCGTCATCCGTTCCGGTCGCCACGGCTCCTTCCGCCTCCTCTCGTTCCGCGTCGCCGGTCGAGGCCACCCCGTCGACCGAGGCGGCCGGCGGTGCGTCGGCCGTCGAGAGCGCGACCGCGTCCTGGGCGACGGCAGCTCCGTCGGCTCCGGTCGACTCCGCGGCCCCGGCGACGACCGAACCCGCGCCTCCGTCCGCCGCGCACTCGGCGGCCTGGGCACAGGCCCCCGACGCCGGCCGGGGGGCCGCATCCGGCGCGGCCCCCGTGACCCTCCAGCAGATGCGCGACAGCTGGCCCGAGATCGTCGAGGTCGTCCAGAAGGCGCGGCGCACGGCCTGGATGGTCGTCGTCACGGCCACCGTCGTGGACTTCGCCGACGACGTGCTGACGCTGGCCTTCCCCAGCGCGAACGACGTCGAGAGCTTCAAAAGACCCCAGGGTGCGGCCGAAGGCGTGAGCGAGTACCTGCGACGGGCGATCGTCGACGTGCTCGGCGTCAAGGTCAAGTACATCGCCCGAGTCGAGGGTGACAGGCCCGCGGGGCCCACCCCCGCCGGTGCACCGCCTGCCGCCGCCGCGGCCGCCGCCGCCGCTCCACCCGCCGCCCCCGCCCCGTCGCGTCCCGCGTCGACACCCGCCGACGACGGCCGCACCACGGTCGTCGCGGACGAGACCGTCGAGCCGGCGACTTCCGCGGCGTCGGCGACAGCGGCCGAGACCTCCTCCCGGCCACCGGCACCCGTCGCGGCGCCCGAGCCGGCCGTGCGGCCGAGCGCCGCGGCTCCTGTCACCGGGTGGGACGTCGCGCCCATCCCGCAGACCGCACCTCCCGAGCCCGACGAGCCCGAGCACATCACCGAAGAGCCGCCCGGCGGGGTGCCGACGGTCGATGCCGCGCCTCCGCCGCCCGAGGTCGACGCGGCGTCGGCAGGACGCCCCGCCGCGAGAACGTCCTCGTCACCGGCCCCGGCGCCCTCGGCTCCGGCTGCCTCGACCGGTGCCGGCCCCTCGGTGGCCGAGCGTCGTGCGGCCACCGGCGATCCGCGTCGGGGCATTCCCACCGGGTCGCGCTACGGCGAGGCCGTCGTGCGCGAGATCCTCGGGGCCCAGTTCATCGAAGAAGAGACGATCGCCCCCCGGGTCACGCCTCAGAGAAGCGAGTAGCGCGTGTACGAAGGCATCGTCCAAGAGTTGATCGACGAGTTCGGTCGCCTGCCGGGCATCGGGCCCAAGTCGGCACAGCGCATCGCGTTCCACATCGTGCAGAATGAATCGTTCGACACGTCCCGGCTCGCCGAGTTGCTCGTCGACGTCAAGACCAAGGTCCGCTTCTGCGAGATCTGCGGCAACGTCAGCGAGCAAGAGACCTGCAACATCTGCCGTGACCCTCGTCGTTCGCCTGCCACGATCTGCGTCGTCGAAGAGGCGAAAGACGTCCAGGCCATCGAGCGGACTCGTGAGTTCCGCGGGCTGTACCACGTGCTCGGTGGCGCGATCAGTCCGATCGACGGCATCGGTCCCGACGACCTGCGCATCCGCCAGCTCGTGCAGCGGCTGGCCGACGACACCGTGCAAGAGGTCATCATCGCGACCGACCCCAACCTCGAGGGCGAGGCGACCGCGACCTATTTGTCGCGCATGCTGGCGCCCTTCGGGCTGCGGGTGACGCGGTTGGCGTCGGGCCTGCCCGTGGGCGGCGACCTCGAGTACGCCGACGAGGTCACGCTCGGCCGGGCGTTCGAAGGCCGCCGCCTCGTCTCCGAATGACGACCCGCGCCTCCTGAACCCGCCCTCGGGCACGCTCGCCGGTCAGAGGCGGGCGCGCCGAGCCCGGACGACGCAGTACGCGCCGTAGGCCATGAGCCCCAGGGCCACGGCGGTCAGCACCACGACGCCGAACGGCAGGGCCGCGAGGGCCTTCAGGGCACCGTCGAGGCCCGTGGCCTCGCTCGGGTCGGCGGTGACGGCCGCGACCGCGAAGAGCACGCCGACGACGCCGAGCGCGATTCCCTTGGCCACGTAGCCCGTGACCCCGAGGACGACCGTGCCGCGTCCAGCGGTACCGGCCGGCAGCGTCAGGTCCTCCCGGAACTTCTGCTTCACGCCCTTGACGACGAAGTACGCCCCGACGGCAAGGATGGCGAGCGCGACGACGACGAGCAGCACGACGCCCCCTGGCGCGGCGAGCAGTCGGGCGCTGAACGTCTGGGTCTGCCCCGAGCTGTCCGACGACGAGCCCCGGGCGAAGGTGAAGGCCGTGAAGCCCACCGCGAGGTAGGCGACACCCTTGCCGCCCTCCTTCGCGCGTTCGGCCCAGGCGTCCTTGTCCGTCCCGCGGACGAGGGCGGCCTCGAGCAGTTGGAACAGGCCGAGCCCCCACAGCCCCACGACGATCGACCAGAGCAGGAACACCCCACCCGGCCGCGCTGCGAACTGACCGAGGGCGCCGCCCTGGTCGGCCTCACCGCCGCCGCCGAAGGCGACGCCGAGGGCGATCACGCCGATCATGACGTGCAACAGTCCGTTCATCGCGAAGCCGATGCGGGCGGCGGTCGTCAGCGCTCGGCTGTCCTGCAGGCGGCTGGCGGCGCCGCGGGCCTGGTCGGTGGTGTCGGGCATCGGTCCACCGTAGGGGACGGTCGGGGTCGACGCCCGAGGGCTCGGGCGAGCGGCCCTCGGACCCGTGTGCGTAACACGCGCGCGACACCGAATAGAATCGCCGGACGCAGGCGTGAGCCGTTCTCCGGTGCGCCCACTTCCCTTCTCAGGAGTCACCGTGAGCTTGATCGTGCAGAAATTCGGCGGGTCGTCCGTCGCCGATGCCGAGAGCATCAAGCGCGTCGCCAAGCGGATCGTCGAGACGCGTAAGGCGGGCAACGACGTCGTCGTGGCCGTCAGCGCGATGGGCGACACCACCGACGAGCTGCTCGACCTGGCCAACGAGGTCAGCCCGCTGCCGGGTGGTCGCGAGCTCGACATGTTGCTCACCGCGGGTGAGCGCATCAGCATGGCCCTGCTCGCCATGGCGATCCGCAGCCTGGGCGTCGAGGCCCGCTCGTACACCGGCAGCCAGGCCGGCATGATCACCGACGCCCAGCACGGCAAGGCGCGCATCGTCGACGTCACGCCCGGCCGGGTGCGCGACGCCCTCGACGCCGGGTACGTGGCGATCGTCGCCGGCTTCCAGGGCTTCAACCGGTCCACCGGCGACATCACGACCCTCGGTCGCGGTGGCTCCGACACGACCGCCGTCGCCCTCGCCGCGGCGCTCGACGCCGACGTCTGCGAGATCTACACCGACGTCGACGGCGTCTTCACGGCCGACCCGCGCGTCGTGCCCAAGGCCCGCAAGCTCGACCGCGTCACGAGCGAAGAGATGCTCGAGCTCGCCGCCGCCGGGTCGAAGGTGCTCTACATCCGCGCCGTCGAGTACGCCCGACGCCACGGCGTCACCCTGCACGTCCGCTCGTCGTTCAACAACAACGAGGGCACGCTCGTCGTCAACCCGAAAGAGGGAGAGAACGTGGAAGAACCCATCATCAGCGGGGTCGCGGGCGACCTCAGCGAGGGCAAGATCACCGTCGTCGGCGTCCCCGACGTGCCCGGCAAGGCCGCGCAGATCTTCCGCACGGTCGCGAAGACCGGCGCCAACATCGACATGATCGTGCAGAACGTGTCGGCCGCGTCGACCAGCCGCACCGACATCTCGTTCACCCTGCCGAAGTCCGAGGGGGCGGTCGTGCTCCAGGCCCTCGAGTCCGACCGGGCCGAGATCGGCTTCGAGTCGCTGCAGTACGACGACCAGATCGGCAAGCTGGCGCTCGTCGGGGCGGGCATGCGCACGAACGCCGGCGTCTCGGCTCGACTGTTCACGGCACTCTTCGAGGCCGGAATCAACATCGAGATGATCTCGACCAGCGAGATCCGCATCTCGGTCGTCACCCGGGCCGACACCCTGAACGACGCGCTGCGCGTCGTCCACACGGCGTTCGGCCTCGACGCCGAGGTCGACGCCGTCGTCCACGGCGGCACCGGCCGCTGACGCGCCCCGGCCCTCGACCACAGGAGGCGCGGGCGGCTCCCGCATCGCGCCTCCCGGCCCTGCTCCCGCCGTGCCGGAAGCTGCACCACCGAACCCTTCACCACCGAACCCCATACCACCGAACCCCCAGGAGGCACCCATGGCCGAAGGACTGCGCGTCGGCGTGATCGGCGCGACCGGACAGGTCGGCAAGGTCATGCGCACGCTGCTCGACGAGCGTGACTTCCCGATCGCCGAGATCCGGTTCTTCGCCACCGCCCGCTCGGCGGGCACGACCCTGCCCTTCCGCGGGGTCGACGTCGTCGTCGAGGACGTCGAGACGGCCGACCCCGCCGGTCTCGACATCGCCCTGTTCTCGGCCGGTGCCACGGGATCACGGGCCCATGCGCCGCGTTTCGCCGCGGCCGGCGCGCTCGTCATCGACAACTCGAGCGCGTGGCGCATGGACCCCGAGGTGCCGCTGGTGGTCAGCGAGGTCAACCCCCACGCCATCCGCGAGGCGGTCAAGGGCATCGTCGCGAACCCCAACTGCACGACCATGGCGGCCATGCCCGTGCTCAAGGTCCTCGACACCGAGGCCCCCCTGCAGCGGTTGATCGTCAGCACCTACCAGGCCGTCTCGGGCAGTGGCCTCGCCGGCGCCGACGAGCTGCTGCAGCAGACCCGGGCCGCGATCGAGGGCGACACCATCGGCCTCGTGCACGACGGTCGCGCGGTCGACCTGCCCGAACCGGTGACGTACGTCCGTCCCATCGCCTTCGACGTCATCCCGCTCGCGGGCAGCATCGTCGACGACGGCACGCACGAGACCGACGAAGAGAAGAAGCTCCGCAACGAGAGCCGCAAGATCCTCGAGCGTCCCGACCTGCTGGTCAGCGGCACGTGCGTGCGTGTGCCGGTCTTCACGGGACACTCGCTCTCGATCAATGCCGAGTTCGCTTCGGACATCACGGTCGAGCGCGCCGAAGAACTGCTGCGCGACGCCCCCGGGGTGGTCCTCACCGACGTCCCGACCCCGCTCGAGGCGGCGGGAGCCGACCCGAGCTTCGTCGGTCGCATCCGTCACGACGAGGGCGTCCCCGGTCACCGTGGGCTCGCGTTCTTCATCAGCAACGACAACCTCCGCAAGGGCGCGGCGCTCAATGCGGTGCAGATCGCCGAGCTCGTCGCCGCAGAGCGCGCCCTCGCCTGACCCCACGGCGGCCCGCCGCCCCGATGCGCCGCGGACGCACCAGGCCCCGGTCTCTCGACATCGAGACACCGGGGTCTCGTCGTACGGCGGCCACCCGGGGGCGCCGAGGGGGCCGGGCCTAGACTGACCCTCGTGACCGATGCGAAGAAGCCCGTCGACGTAGCCCTCATCGGGGCCGGCATCATGAGTGCCACCCTCGGTGCCATGATCAAGCAGCTCGAGCCGAGTTGGACGATCCAGATCTACGAGGCGTTGGGTGACGTCGCCCTCGAATCGAGCAACCCCTGGAACAACGCGGGCACGGGGCACTCCGCCCTGTGCGAGCTCAACTACACGCCCGAGCGGTCCGACGGCAGCATCGACACGTCGAGCGCCGTCAAGGTCAACGAGCAGTTCCAGGTGTCGCGACAGTTCTGGTCGTTCCTCGTGGCCGAGGGGGCCCTGCCGCAGCCCGACTCCTTCATCAATTCGACCCCTCACATGAGCTTCGTCTGGGGCGAGAAGAACGTCGAGTACCTGCGCAAGCGCCATGAGGCCCTGCGCGAGCACCCGCTGTTCCAGGGTCTCGAGTTCAGCACCGACGCGTCCGTCATCCGGTCGTGGGCGCCGGTGCTCATCCCCGGGCGGGCCAAGGGCCAGCCCATCGCCGCGACGCGCATCGCCGCCGGGACGGACGTCGACTTCGGTTCGCTCACGCGCCTCCTGTTCTCGTACCTGCAGGGCGAGGGTGCCACTCTCGAACTCGACCACCGCGTGACGAACCTCACGAAGCTCGCGGACGGCACGTGGCGCGTGGCGCTCCGCAAGCAGGTCGGTGGGACGCCGACCACGGTCGACGCGCGCTTCGTGTTCGTCGGTGCCGGCGGGGGAGCCCTGCACCTGCTGCAGAAGTCGGGCATCGACGAGATCAAGGGCTTCGGCGGGTTCCCGGTCAGCGGCGAGTTCCTGCGCTGTGACGACCCCGCGGTCGTGGGAAAGCACCAGGCCAAGGTCTACGGCAAGGCCGCCGTCGGATCACCGCCGATGTCGGTGCCGCACCTCGACACGCGCGTGGTCGACGGGCAGGCCAGCCTCATGTTCGGCCCCTACGCCGGCTTCAGCCCCAAGTTCCTCAAGCACGGTTCGATGTTCGACCTGTTCGCCTCGATCCGGCCGCACAACCTCTACCCGATGATCCGGGCCGGGCTCGCGAACCTCTCGCTGGTCAAGTACCTCGTGGGTCAACTGGCGGCGAGCAAGCAGACGAAATTCGAGGCGCTGCGCGAGTTCATGCCCGACGCCGACCCCAAGGACTGGTACCGCATCACGGCCGGTCAGCGGGTGCAGGTCATCAAGAAGGACCGCAAGAAGGGCGGGGTGTTGCAGTTCGGCACCGAGGTCATCACGGCGGCCGACGGCACCATCGCGGGCCTCCTCGGGGCGTCCCCGGGGGCCTCGACGGCCGTGCCGATCATGCTCAGCGTGCTCGAGCGGTGCTTCCCCGACCGCATCGCGTCATGGAAGCCCCGGCTGAACGCGATGATCCCGACCTACGGCGACGACCTGTCGTCCGACGAGCGGCGAGCCGCCTCGACGATAGGGGCGACCGCCGAGGCGCTGCACATCCACGCCTGACGCCTCCGATCGGGCTGCGACCTCACGTCGCCCGCACCGGGTTGACCCTGCTTCGAACGTGTGTTCGAATGGAGTCATGCGATGGTCCGAGCAAGCGGTCGACACCGAGAACGCCTCGGCGCTGCCCGGCCTGGCCCGGTTGAACAACCTGATCACCTCCGTCACGACTCCCGAGTTCGCGGGTGTCACCTTCCACGAGGTGGTCGCGAAGAGTGCGCTCAACCGCGTTCCCGGTGGCGACTCGGCTCTGCCTTTCGGGTGGACGATCAATCCTTACCGCGGTTGCAGCCATGCCTGCGTGTACTGCTTCGCCCGCCCCACGCACGAGTACCTCGACCTCGACGGCGGCGACGACTTCGACCGGCAGATCGTCGTCAAGGTCAACGTGGCCGAGGTCCTGGCGCGCGAGCTGCACCGGCCGACCTGGCAGCACCACCCGGTCGCCCTCGGCACCAACACCGACCCCTACCAACGCGCCGAGGGTCGCTATCGCCTCATGCCCGGCATCATCGCGGCCCTCGCCGACTCGGGCACACCCTTCAGCATCTTGACGAAGGGCACGCTGCTCCGGCGAGACCTGCCCCTGCTCGCCGAGGCCGCACAGCACGTGCCCGTCGACCTGGCCATGTCGATCGCCGTCTACGACGACGACCTGCAACAGTCGGTCGAGCCGGGCACCCCGACGACGGCGGCCCGCCTCGCCACCGTCTCCGCGGCCCGCGAGCTGGGGTTGTCCTGCTCGGTCTTCATGATGCCCGTGTTGCCGTACCTCACCGACGGCCTCGACCACCTGCACGCGGCGCTCGCAGCCGTCCGCGACTCGGGTGCCTCGAGCGTCATGTACAGCGCCCTGCACCTCAAGCCCGGGGTCAAAGAATGGTGGTTCGCCTGGCTCGAGCGAGAGCACCCCGAACTCGTGTCGAAGTACCGTTCCCTCTACGCGCAAGGCACCTACGCGCCGACGGGCTACCGCTCCTGGTTGGCGGCGCGCGTGCGCCCCCTGCTGCACGAGTACGGCCTCGAGAAGGGGCAGGCCGATCCGGCGACGGGGTCGATGCGGTCCGCGGCACTCGACGACAGTGCGCGATCCTTGCGTCTGATGGGGCTGAACGGCAACGGCAACGGCAACGGCACAGGAGCCGCCCTGGATGTTCTCGACGTGACGACCGGCACCGGTCGTTCGGCCGTCCCGCGAGCCCTCATCGCTCACGAGCTGCCCGGTGGGGCCCGGTCCCAGCCGCGACTGTTCTGAGCGTCCGAGGTCGAGGGTCGCCGGGGGCACGTGCCCCGGTCGGGTGAAACGGGGCACAAACGAAGCGTCCCGCCCGCCCGGCGTCGTCGATGACCCCACATGTCGGGGTACAGCCCGGGTCCGCCTTCTGCCATGATCTCTCCTGACCACGACGACACCACCAGGAGGCCACATGCTGCTGGGCCTCCCCGCCCACCTCGCGTCGGCAGCCGTCGGTGATTCGGTGTCGAGGGCCTGCCACGCGATCGCGGCCACCGTGCTCGCGGCGGCCGCCGCCTTGCTGCTCGCCAAGCAGGCCACCACACCCGACCTGCTGCTCTGGCCTGCCCTCGTCTCGCTCGTTCCGCTGGTGGTACTGCTCCTCGTGGTCGAGCGCACGCGCTCCACGACGGCACACCTCGCCTACCTGATCGTCGGGACCGCCGCCCTGTACTGGTACGCCGTCACCCTCTTCTCGCAGGTCGCTGCGGTGCAGGCGTCGGACGCCTTCTCGCTGTCGTTGCCCAAGATCGCTCTCGTCATGGTCGGCAGCACGGCCGTCGGACCTCGCCGGGGGCTCCTCTGGTCGGCGGCGGGCTACGCGGCCGGCGAGCTCGCGACCCAGTTGGCGACCTGGCACACCGGAGCCTCCCTGCGGCTCGACGTCACCGCCCTGTCGGCGTTCGTTCTCGTGGCCGTGGTGACCGCCCACGCCGAGACGTCGCGGGGGCGCGCGCGGAGGGCCCAGCCCCGGCTGCACCGTGCTGCGCTCGAGCAGCAGGTGCAGGGCATCCGCGTCGACATCGAGCAGCAGGCCGCCGCCCTCGTCCACGACACGATCCTCGGGCACCTCGCGGCCGTGGCGAGCACGCGTCCCGGTGCCCTGCCCTCCGAGACCGCTCGGGCGATCGTCGCCGACCTCGAGGTGCTCGTCGGGCGTGACTGGCTGTCGGCGGACTCCGCGCCTCCCGAGGTCGCCGTGGCGGCTGCGGACGCCTGGGAGCACAGCCGGGTGCACGCCGCCGTCCAACAGTCGCGGTCGGGCGGCCTCGAGGTGTCCGTGACGGGCGACGTCTCGGCGGTCGGTCGTCTCGACCCCGTCACCGCGGACGCACTCGGTCTGGCCGTCGCGCAATGCCTCGTCAACGTCAGCCGACACAGCGGTGTCGGCCGGGCCGAGCTCGTCGTGTTCGGTGACGGCACCGACCTCACCGTGATGGTGATCGACGACGGCGTCGGCTTCGACACGGCGGCGGTGGCCCCCGACCGTCTCGGGCTGACGAACTCGGTCGAAGGCCGTCTCGCCCGTGTCCACGGTCACGTGCAGATCTGGTCGTCCCCTGGCAGCGGCACGTCGATCGTCCTCCGGGTCCCGTTCTCCGTCGCGACGTCGACAGTCGTCGTCACCACCGACGACGGTGTGCCGGCATGACCCCCGCCGTCGCTGCCCGCCCGGCCGCGCGCGCCTCCGGGCGGACGCCCCAGCAGGTCGATCCGCTCGGTGCCCTCGCGGCCCGGCCGATCACCCTGGCAGCAGCTCTCGCCTCGGCGCTCGTGGCCGGCGCGTACACGCTGCTGCGGGCCTCCGACGTCTCGTCGCCGTGGGCCGCGGCCGCGGCGCTCGTCGCCCTCGCCGTGGGTGGTGTCGTGCTCGTCGTCTCGGCCGCGCCCCTCAGGGCGCCGTTCGGGCCCGGGGCGCTCTGGGGTGTGGCCGCGGCGGGCGCGGCGGCGGGCGTGCTGTCGGCCCTGGCCACCGCCGGCAGCAATCCCTTCGTCCGGGACGACTGGGCGGGGATCGCCGCGGGGGTCCTCCTGCTCGGGGTGGCCCCGTACCGCTCGGCGCGCGAGATCCTGACGGCAGGTGGCGTCGTGGCGGTGGTCCTCGCGGTCGTGGTCCTGGTCGAGGCTCCCGGGTTCGTCACGCCGGTGCCCGTCGCGTCGTACGTCGTCGTCGCCCTCACGCCGCTGCTCGCGCTGACGGCAGCCTCCGCGACCTTCTCGGCCGTCTTCGTCGGCCACGTCGAGGGATGGGTCTCGCGGGCCACGGGGTTCCGCAGGGCCAGCACCGACGACCTGCGGGTGACGCTCGCCCGATCGGTCCAGCAGGACCGCGTCACCGTGCTCAACCGCGAGGTCGTGCCGTTCTTCGCGCGGCTGGTCGAGTCGGGCCGGATCGACGAGCGCGACGCCGACGAGGCACGGCGCGTGGCCGACTCGCTGCGCGCCTCCTTGGTGGCCGAGGCCGACGCGACGTGGCTGGCACGGCGTCTCGGGGCCCTCGGCCGCCGGGTCCCGGCCGAGGTCGTCGACCCCGACCGGCTCGCCGATCGTCTGGGCCCCGCGTACCGCACGGCGCTCTGGGCTCTCTTCGCGACGGTGGACGACGGCGAGGCCGTCGACGCCCGCTCGCTCCGGGTCGTGCTCGAGGCCGAGGAGGCGCGGGTCGACATCGCGATCGAGCTCGCGTTCGGGTCCTCGGCCACCGCCGCACGACGGTCGCTCGCCCCCTGTCTGACCGTGCTCCGCCTCGTCTCGGGCGATCTGCGGGTCGACCGGACCCCTTCGCTTCTGACACTAAGGTTTTCTTATGACCAGCACTGAGTCGAGCGGTCGCTCGTCCCATCGTCCGGGCTTCGGCAGGCCCGTCGCAGCACCTTCGTGGGCCACCGTCGGCCCGGGCTCCGAAGTACCGCCCGCGCGTCGCGTCCGACTCGCGATCCTGGACGACCACGAGGTGCTGCTCGACAGCCTCAGCAGCTGGATCAACGTCAACGCGTACGATTTCGACCTCGTCCTCACGGCACACACCTGGCTCCAGCTGGTGCACAGCGACAACTTCCCGACCGACCTCGTGTTCCTCGACTTCCAGTTGAAAGAGCCCGTCTCGATCGAGGCTCGTGTCCGGACGTGCCGGGCTGCCGGGGCCAAGGTCGTCGTGTTGTCCAGCCTCGACACCCGCGAGTCGCGCGAGCGTGCCCTCGAGGCCGGGGCGTCGGCCTTCCTGTCGAAGACCCTCCCGATGCGCGAGGTGATGGACGCCGCCCGACAGGTCATGGGCGTCGCCCGTGACAACTCGCCCCAGCGCGACTGGCGTCCGCTGCCGGCCGGTGCGGCGAACCAGACCCGCCCGAAGCTCAGCGCCGGCGAGGCCGAGGCGTTCCGGTTGTACGTCTCGGGTTTCAGCACGAACGAGGTCGCCGCGCAGATGAACGTCCAGTACGAGACGGCGAAGACCTTCCTCCGCCGCGTGCGTGAGAAGTACGCGAAGGCCAACCGGCCCGCCAGCAAGAAGTCCGAGCTCATCCGGCGGGCCGCCGAAGACGGCTACCTGCAGTAGTGGCCAAGCTCTACTTCCGCTACGGCGCGATGAACAGCGGCAAGAGCACGGCTCTGCTGCAGGCGGCGTACAACTACGAAGAACGCGGGCAGCGCGTGTTGCTCGCCAAACCGGGGGTCGACACCAAGGGCGACGGGGCCATCGTCTCCCGGTTGGGAGTGACCCGGGTGGCGGACGTCACCTTCGCCCCCGACGACGAGGTCCGGCAGGTGTTCCTGGCCCGGCGGGACGCCGTGCGAGACGAGACGGGCTCGAGCCTCGCCTGCTTGCTCGTCGACGAGGCGCAGTTCCTGGCCCCGCATCAGATCGACGACCTGCTGCGCATCGCGATCCTCGACGACGTCCCCGTGCTGGCCTACGGCATCCGGACGGACTTCCGTACGGTGGCCTTCCCCGGTAGCCGGCGGTTGCTCGAGGTGGCGCATTCGCTCGAAGAGCTCAAGACGATCTGCCGCTGCGGTCGCAAGGCGGTCTTCACCGCTCGGACGGTGGGGGACCGGTTCGTCTTCGATGGCGACCAGGTCGCCATCGACGGGCAGCAGGTGACGTACGAGTCGCTCTGCGGCGCCTGCTACCTCGCCGAGTCCGGCGGCCGTCTCGCCTGACCCCGGGCGACCACAAGGCACAGAAAGCACGAAGCCCCACCCGCGGGTGGAGCCGATGTCGTGTCGCCCGAAGGGCGAACCAAGAGCACGAAAGCACATGGCCCCACCCGAAGGTGGAGCCATGTGCTCTGGTCGGGGTAGCGGGATTCGAACCCACGACCTCCTCGTCCCGAACGAGGCGCGCTACCAAGCTGCGCCACACCCCGATGTCTTCGCGTTCTCACGTGAAGCAACCTGACAAGAATAGCCCATGTTCGGGCCTGCTCGTGTCACCCCGGGCGAGCTCAGGCCGTGAGAGTCACGATCACGGCTTCGGGACGGCACGAGAACCGTACGGGGGCGTAGATCGACGTGCCCAGACCCGCCGAGATCTCGAGGTGTGCTGTCTTTCGGGCGTGGCTCCAGGTCGTCAATCCACTGACCTTGCTGCGAGGCAGGTCGCAGTTGGTGACCAGGGCGCCGTAGCCGGGTACCTGGACCTGTCCGCCGTGCGTGTGACCGCCGAAGATGACGTCGGCGCCGTTGTTGACGAACGAGTTGAGCACACGCTGGTACGGCGCGTGGGTGACGCCGATGCTGATGGGGTCGGGCCCGCCGCGATCGTCTTGCCAGCCGACGTTCTCGCGCAGGTCGTCGAGGGCGCCGGGGATGCGGTCGAGGCGGTCCCAGCCTCGGTGGGCGTCGTTGACACCGAACAGCTCGAGTCGCGAGCCGCGCAGCTCGAGTGCCCGTGCCCTGTTGTTCAGGTCGAGCCAGCCGAGTTGGTCGGTGAAGAAGGCCTGCATCCGATCGATGTCGAGGTCGACCGGCGTGCGGTGGGCCTTGCTCGGTCCGCCGAAGTAAGCCAAGGGGTTCTTGGGGGCGGGGCCGTAGTAGTCGTTGGAGCCGTTGACGAAGACCCCGGGGACGCCACGGAAGGGTTCGAGCGCGTACTCAAGGGCGGTGTGGGCGTCTTCGTGGCCGATGTTGTCGCCGGTGTTCACGATGAGGTCGGGTTCGAGCACGGCGAGGCCTCTCACCCACTCCTGCTTCTCGGATTGCCAGGGGGCGAGATGCAGGTCGGACAGGTGCAGGATCGTCAGCGTCCGTGAGCCGGGTTCGAGGACGGGCAGGACCTCGTGCCGCACCGTGAACCGGTTGCGTTCGACGAACACGCCCCAGGCCAGAGCCCCGAGGCCGACGGCCGCGCCCGCTGCTGCGGTCACGGCCGTCGTCTGGAGGGCGCTGGGCCCGCCGGTGCTTCGTGGGCTCACGCGCAGTTGCCCGGGTCGTTGCCGTCCTTGTCGCCGAAGACCGTCAGCCCGATCGCCGAGTCCTTGGCGACCGACGTGGCGGCGGCGGGATTCGTCGAGGCGACCTGGCAGGCGTTCCTGCCGTCTCCTGGAGTGAATCCGGCGATGGACACCTTGGACGTGTCGAAGCCGGCTCCTCCGATCGACTTGACCGCATCGCCCACCTTCTGCCTGGTGACGTCGGGAACGGCCGCGGCACCGCTGCCGTCACTCGTGAAGACCTTCACGGTCGTGCCCTTCGACACGACGGAGCCGACGGCCGGGTCCGAGCCGATGACCTGCCCGGCGGGCAGGGCCGACGGCTGGGTGCCGCCGTCCTGGTACGCCAGCGACACGCCCCTCAACAGCGCCTGGGCCGCCGAGGGGGTCGTGCCGGCCATGTCGGGAACGGCCACGCCCGAGCCTCGCAACACGGCACCGGACGCTTCACCGAAGGGGCCGCCGGGATACACGGTGTTGTTCACGCTCTGCACGGCCTTGAAGTACTGCACGCGGGCATTCGCGTAGCTCGTCACCCCCGCGAGGTTGGGGGAGTTGAAGCTGCGGAGGCTCTTCTTGGGGCCGTCGGCGACTCCCTGCCACACGGCCGTCGCGATCTTCGACGTCGCGCCGATGATCCAGATCTGGTCCTTGAGGTCGGTGGTGCCGGTCTTGCCGATCTCGGGGTAGCCGTCGGCCGGCAGGCCGCCGACGCCGGTGCCGTTCCGCCACAGGCCCTGCATGGCCACCGCGGCGGCCGCGGCCACCTGCGGGTCGACGACCTGGCTGCACGACTGCGGCTGTCCGCCGATGTCGACGCCCTTGTCGTCCTTGATGTTGTCCACGATGATCGGCGAGCAGTAGACGCCACCCGCGGCGATCCCGGCGTAGGCGGTCGCCATGGTCAGCGGAGCGATCTCGTCCGCGGTGCCGAGGATGGTCGACGGGAAGGTCTGCAACTCGCCTCCGTCGGCGCGGTGCACCCCGAGCTTCTTGGCGACGCCGTTGATGTCGGCGATGTCGAGCTTCTCGGCCATGGCGGCGTAGGCCGTGTTCATCGACTTGGCCGTCGCGTCGGCGACGCTCATCTGACCGGGCTGCTCACCCGCGTCGTTCTTGGGGGTGTACTTGTTGCCCCGGCTGCCGTCGATGGTCATGTTGAAGGTGCGCGGCTTGGCGTTGACGCTCTCGTAGATGCCGTGCCCCTGCTCGAGCCAGTCGATCAGTGTGAAGGGCTTGTAGGTCGAACCGGGCTGGAACCCGATCGATCCGCCGTAGTCCCTGTCGGTGCTGTAGTTGACCGAGGTGAGGGTGCGGTCGGGACTCGAGGTCTCGGAGAACGTGGTGTTCTGTGCCATCACCACGACGCGCCCGGTACCGGCTTCGACGGAGTCCACGACGCTGCCGAGCTGGAAGTTGCTCTCGCTGGCCGGGGCGTACTTGTCCACCTGCGCCTTGGCGTTCTCGTTGAGGTCGAGGTTCAGCGTCGTGTAGACGTCGTAGCCGCCGGTGTTCCAGTTGGCCTGACGTTCTTCGGGGGTCGAGCCCAGGACGGCGAGGTCCTTGATGCTCTTCTTCACGTAGTCGCAGAAGTAGGCGGCAGAGGGGACGGTGACGGCACCGCACCCCTGCGAGGGGGCCGTCAGCACGACGTAGCTCTCGACGGGTGTGGCCAGCGAGGCGTCGGCCGTGGCCTGGTCGATGTCTTTCTCGGCGAGCATCGACTTGATGATGACGTCGCGTCGGGCCTTGTTGGCCGGGTACTTCTCGGGCGTCGACATGTTGCGCGAGTCGGGGTACTGCACGATCGCGATGAGGCTCGCGGCCTCGGGCACCGTGAGGTCGGCCGCGCTCTTGTTGTAGTAGTGCTGCGCGGCGGCCTGAACACCGTAGGTCTGGTCGCCGAAGTACGCGATGTTGAGGTAGGCCAGCAGGATGTCGTCCTTGCTGTACTTCTTCTCGAGTCCGATCGCGAACTTCATCTCTTCGAGCTTGCGGTCGAGGGTCGTGGTCGTCGCCTCTTTGTAGGCGGCGTCGCGCTCGTCCGCGGTCGGCAGCTGCTGCGACTGTGCGATGCGGATGTTGCGCACGAGCTGCATCGTCAGGGTCGAGCCACCACCGCTGGCCCCGAGCTCACCGGCGCCCGCCGAGCCGACGGCCGCGCGCACGAGGGAGGTGACGTCGACGCCGCCGTGCTCGTAGAAGCGGCGGTCCTCGCCCGCGACGACGGCGGTCTTGAGGTTCGGGCTGACCTCGTCCCACGAGAGTTCGACGCGGTTCTCGCTGTAGAGGGTCGCGAAGGGCACCTGCTGCCCGCCCTGGGTCGCGTACAGCGTGTTGCGCTGCTGCAACTTGCCGATCTCGATGTACTCCGGGATCGATTCGAAGACCCCGATCGAACTCGAGGCCGTCATGCCGGCGACCGCGATGGCCGGCGTCACGCCGATGGTCACCAGGAGGCCGGCCAGGACGCTGAAGCCGACGAATCCGAAGAGTGCCCCGATGGCGGACGTGGGCTTCGATTTTTGGGCAGACATAGGATCAGGGTAAGCGACATCGCCGATTTTCAAGCTGAACGGAAGCCGAAATGGTCCTTTGGGAGTACACGACGACGCCCCTGCTGGTGCACAACAGCACGGCGATCCTCAACAACTGGGGTTCCGACGGGTGGGAACTCGTCCAGGTGACCCAGGGCCCCGAGGGCGGTCCCGTCGCGTGGCTCAAGCGCCCCCGCCAGGACGCCTGATGGCGACGGTCGACGAGCGACTGGCCGAGCTCGGTCTCGTCCTCCCACCGGTGGCGGCGCCCGCGGGCTCGTACGTCCCGGCCCTCCGCACCGGGTCGCTCGTCTACACGGCGGGTCAGCTGCCCTTCGTCGACGGTGAACTGTCGTCGACCGGCAAGGTCGGCGACGGGCACGGCCTCGTCGAGCCTGCCGATGCCCAGGCGATGGCGGCGACGTGCGTGCTGAACGCCCTGGCCGCCGCGGCGACGGTGCTCGACTCGCTCGACGACGTCGTCCGCGTCGTCAAGCTGACCGGTTTCGTCGCCTCCGATCCCGACTTCTCCGGCCAGCCCGGCGTGATCAACGGCGCCTCCGACCTCCTCGGGCGGATCTTCGGCGAGGCGGGGCGTCACGCCCGCAGCGCCGTGGGGGTGGCGGTGCTGCCGCTCGACTCGCCCGTCGAGGTCGAGCTCGTCCTCGAGGTCCGCTGACGCGCCTCCTCGTCCGGTCACGACCACGGCCCCTCCTCTCGGCGAGGAGGGGCCGTGGTCGTGCCGGGGTCAGCGCATCTCGGCGGTGATGACCGACATGACCGAGGTGTCGGCCAGCGTGGTCGTGTCGCCGACCTCGCGACCCTCCGCCACGTCGCGGAGCAGGCGGCGCATGATCTTGCCCGAGCGCGTCTTCGGCAGCTCGTCGACGAGCACGACGCTGCGGGGACGCGCGATGGCGCCGATCTGGTGGGCGACGTGCGCGCGCAACGCGGCCACCGCCTCCTCGGGGGTCTGCGTCGTCTTCGCCTTGTTCCGCAGGATGACGAACGCCACGACCGCTTGACCGGTGGTCTCGTCGGCCGCGCCGACGACGGCGGACTCGGCGACGATCGGGTGCGACACGAGGGCCGACTCGATCTCAGCGGTCGACAGGCGGTGGCCCGAGACGTTCATGACGTCGTCGACGCGGCCGAGCAGCCAGATGTCGCCGTCCTCGTCGCGGCGGGCGCCGTCGTCGGCGAAATAGCGGTCGCCGAAGCGGCTCCAGTACGTCTCGACGTACCGGTCGGGGTCGCCCCAGATGCCGCGCAGCATGGACGGCCACGGCTCGGAGACGACCAGCAGGCCGCTCTCGCCGTTGCCCACGGGTGTGCCGTGGTCGTCGACCACGTCGACCACGATGCCCGGCAGAGGCGTCTGGGCCGACCCGGGCTTGGTGGTCGTGACGCCCGGCAGCGGCGAGATCATCTGCGCGCCCGTCTCGGTCTGCCACCACGTGTCGACGATGGGTGTGCGCCCGGCTCCGATGACCTCGCGGAACCACAGCCAGGCCTCCGGGTTGATCGGCTCACCGACGGACCCGAGGAGGCGCAACGACGTCAGGTCGCGGGCCCCCGGGATCTCTCTGCCGGACTTCATGAAGCCCCGGATCGCCGTCGGGGCGGTGTAGAAGATCGTGACGCCGTACTTCTCGACGATGTCCCACCAGCGGCCCGGTGCCGGGAAGTCGGGGGTGCCCTCGTAGAGCACCTGTGTCGCGCCGTTGGCGAGCGGGCCGTAGACGACGTAGCTGTGCCCGGTGATCCACCCGACGTCCGCCGTGCACCAGTAGACGTCGGTCTCGGGGTGCAGGTCGAAGACGACGGAGTGGGTGTAGGCGACCTGGGTGAGGTAGCCGCCCGACGTGTGCAGGATGCCCTTGGGTTTTCCGGTCGTACCGCTCGTGTAGAGGATGAAGAGCGGGTGCTCGGCCTCGAAGGGCTCGGCGACGTGTTCGGCCTCGACGGTCTCGATCGCGTCGTGCCACCAGACGTCACGGCCGTCGGTCCATGAGACGTCGTTGCCCCCTCGCCGGACCACGAGGACGTGTTCGACCGTCGAGTCGCCGTCCACCGCCAGCGCCTCGTCGACGGCCGCCTTGAGGGGGGAGACCGCCCCCTTGCGCCAGCCGCCGTCGGCCGTCACGACCAGACGGGCACCGGCGTCGTCGATGCGGGCTCGCAGGCTCTCGGCGCTGAACCCGCCGAACACGACCGAGTGGACGGCTCCGATCCGTGCCACGGCCAGCATGGTGACGACGGCCTCGGGGATCTGCGGCAGGTAGACGATCACACGGTCACCGGCCCGCACCCCGAGGGAGAGCAGCAGGTTCGCCGCACGCTTGACCTCGTGGGTCAGCTCGGCGTAGGTCAGCGAGCGGGCGTCGCCGGGCTCGCCCTCCCAGTGCAGCGCGACGCGGTCGCCGTGCCCGGCCTCCACGTGACGATCCAGGCAGTTGTAGGCGACGTTGAGCGTGCCGTCGGCGAACCACCGGGCGAACGGTGCATTCGACCAGTCGAGCGTCTCGGTCGGAGCCTGGGCCCAGGTGAGCCGCTCGAGGGCCTGCTCGGCCCAGAAGGCGAGGCGGTCGGCCGCGGCCCGTCCGGCGAGGTCGGGGCCGGCCGAGGCGGTCCGGGCGAAGTCGGCGGGCGGGGGGAAGGTGCGTCCTTCGATGGGCTGGTCGTCGGTGCCGTCGAGCATCGGAGTCCTCTCGCGTCGTTGCGTGAACCGCGGCACGGAGCCGCGCCGACGACCTTACTCCGGAGATCGCGTCGGGCAGAGCGGGGCGACACGCTCGGCGGGTCCCTGCGACGTGGTGTTCCCAGGCCGTTCTGGGGTACACTGGACGAGTCGGATTCGATTCCGACGTGCGTCGCGCTGATTCCCCCCAATCGCCCGACGCACGTGGCGGCACCGGTTCCCCCCAACCGGTGCCGCCCCTCTCTTTTAACCCGCCGGTCGCCCGGGTGGACGGTCGTCTCGTCCCCAGGGGCGACGAGTCGTGATTCGTCCCCAAGGCAGCTGACCGATCTGTCTGTTCCGGTCGGTCGCTTCCTACGGTCGTGTCCATGTCACACGAGCCCCGAGCCGGTGTCGGCGGTCACCCGTCCCTCACCCTCGATCACCCTCCCACTCGCTTCGCCCTGCATCCGGCCGCGACCCTCGCCACGGGGCGGGGTACAGAACGTCAGTTCGGGGTACAAGGACGGTTCACGCGTCAGGAGCGTGCCGCGTTCGGACCCCTGGCCCGTCTCCTCGACGACCCGGCCGTCACCGACGTGTTCGTGACCGGAGGCGTGGGCGTGTGGGTCGATCGCGGCGCCGGGGCCGAGCCCGAGACGAGCCTCCACCTCGCCGAGGCCGCGGCGCGGCAGGTGGCGGTGCGCCTGGTCTCGCTCGGGGGACGGCACGTCGACGAGTCGAGTCCCTGCGTCGACGTGCGCCTGGGAGACGGCCTCCGGGTGCACGTCGTGCTGCCGCCGCTCGCCGTCGCGGGCACCGCTCTCTCGATCCGCGTGCCCCGCGCGGAGTCGCTCTCCCTCCTCGACCTGGACCGCAGCGGATTCTTCCCGCCAGGAGGACTCGAGGCGGTGACGGGATGCGTAGAGCGACGGGCCAACGTCCTGGTCAGCGGGTCGGGTGGTGCCGGCAAGACGACGTTCCTCGCCGCGTTGCTGTCCGAGGCTCCCGGTTCCGACCGCATCGTGACCATCGAGGACGTCGCCGAGCTGCGACCACGTCACCCCCACGTCGTCGCGCTCGAGACGCGTCAACCCAACCTCGAAGGAGCGGGCGGAGTAGACCTGTCCCGTCTCGTCCGAGAGGCCCTCCGGATGAGACCCGACCGTCTCGTGGTGGGCGAGGTGCGGGGGCCGGAGATCCGCGACCTGCTCTCCGCCCTGAACACCGGGCACGACGGTGGTGCGGGCACCGTCCACGCCAACGGCCTGGAGGACGTCCCCGCGCGGCTCGAGGCGCTCGGGGCGCTCGCCGGGCTCGGGGTCCACGCCCTGGCCCGTCAGGCCGTGAGTGCGATCGACGCCGTGTTCCACCTCGAGCGACGGGGTGGCCACCGGAGGCTCGCCGAGATCGGCCACCTGGCCGTGACACCCGACGGGCGCCTCTGCGCCCGGTCGGGACCGCGGGGGTGAGCGGGGGCCCGGGGTCAGCTCCCCGCCGGCGGAGGGCGAGGCGTGCGCGGCCGACACCGGCGGCCGTCCTGGTCGAACGTCTCGCCGTCCTCGTCGGTGCGGGTGTCGCGCCGTCCCGAGCCTGGGGGCACGTCGGCGCCGTCGAGCCGCCGGGCCCGATCCGGCGACTGGCCGAGGTGGTCGCCCTCGACGGTGGCGACGGCGTCGCGGTCTCCGACAGTCTCGTGTCGTGGCTCGACACCCGGCCTTTCGAGGGTGCCGTCGACGCCGACGGGCACGAACGGACCTGGCGGCAGGTCGCCTGCGCGTGGCGGGTCGCCGAGACCAGTGGGGCGCCGATGGCCGACTGCCTGCACTCCGTCGTCTCGGCCCTCCGCTCGGCCGACGAGGCCCGCCGAGACGTGCAGGTGGCCCTGAGCGGACCACGGGCGACGGCGACCGTGGTCCTCGCCCTCCCTCCGGTGGGCCTCCTCTTCTCCTTGGGGCTGGGATTCGATACCGGCACGGTGCTCGTCGGCACCCCGATCGGATGGGCGTGCCTCGTCGGCGCGGCCGGTCTCGTGACCGTCGCGCGTCGGTGGAACGCCCGTCTCGTGCGCGCCGCCCTGCCGTCGTCGAGGGTGCCGGGACTGCGCCCGGAGCTCCTCGCCGTGGCTCTGTCCGGGGGAGCCTCGTGGTCGTCCGGCCTCGCCGTCGTCGATGAGGCGATCGCCTCGTGCGGCGTCGGGGCCGCATCGCCCGGGACACGAGGAGGCGCGGGGCCGGTCGACGAGTCCGCCGACCGGGTCGAATTCCACCGGTGCGAGGCGGTGCTCGACCTGTCCCGTCGTGCCGGCGCGCCGGCGGGCCTCCTCCTGCGCTCCGAAGCCCGCGAGTTGCGGCTCGAGGCCCGCACGGCCGCCCAGGCGGCGGCCGGCCGGCTCGGGGTCACCCTGATGCTGCCCCTCGGCGTGTGCATCCTGCCGGCGTTCCTGATCGTCGGGGTCGTCCCCCTCGTCGTCTCGCTCGTGTCGTCCACAGCGGGCTCCTGGTGACCGACCGTCCCCAGGCCGGGACGACGCCCGCGGCCCGTCCGCTCCATCCCGCCAGGCTCGACTCGTCACCGGAGAGGTGACGACGACCACGAGAGGAACATCATGACCGTTGCCACGACCCCACCGCCCGCCGTCTCGCCGACGGGGCCCCGCGCCTCCTGCGCCTCGGCCGCAGGCCGGATCGCGTCCGTCGCGCATCGCCTGGCCCGGGCTGACGACGGTGCGGCCACGGCCGAGTACGCGATCGTCATCATGGCGGCGGTGGGCTTCGCCGGACTGCTCGTGACGATCATGAGGTCGGACGAGGTCCGGGGCGTCCTGTCCGACCTGGTCCGCTCGGCCCTCACCGTCGGATGACGGCCGAGCAGGCGGTCGAGGTCCGCCGCCGCCTCTCCCGCCTCGGCCGGGGTGCCCACGACGAGAAGGGGAGCGCGACGGTCGAGTTCGCGATGACGATGCCCGCCGTCGTCTTGGTCGTGGCGTTCGTCGTCGCGAGCCTGGGCGTCACCTCGCAGTCCGTGCGGCTCGCGGACGCCGCAGCCGTCGTCGCCCGGCAGAGTGCCCGAGGTGATCGCGGCTCGGTCGGCGCGACTCTGGAGCGGCTCGCACCGGGGGCTTCGTCGTCCGAGTCCGTGGGTGCGGACCTCGTCTGCGTCGACCTCCGCCGCACGGTGCGGGTCGGCCCCGTCGGCGAGGTCGCGTTGACCTCCCGCAGTTGCGCGCCGACGGCCGGACGATGACCGTCCGCCGCGTCGTCGCCGGCGACCGCGGCGGCTCGACCGTCCTCCTGGCCGGCGGCATCGTGACCATCGCCACCCTCTGCGTCGTCCTCGTCGGATCGCACTCGGCCCTCGTGGTCCGGTCGCGTACGGCCGGGGCGGCCGACGCCTCGGCGCTCGCCGCGGCCGATGCCCTCGCGGGGGTCGTCGTCGGCTCTCCGTGCGACCGGGCCGCCGTGACCGCCGAGGCGAACGGCGTCGACCTGACGGCCTGCGTCGTCTCGGGCGCCGAGGCCACGGTGGAGGTCTCGACGGCCCTCGGACCGATCGGCGTCACGGCCCGCGCGTCGGCCGGTCCACCGCCCCCGTCGGCCCCGCCCCGGGGCCGTGTCCCGTGAAGGAGGCCCGAGTGTCGGGTGTGTATGGTGTGGCTGTCGGCTGCACGGCTCCCGACGTTCCTCGGGGTCGGTGGGAGCGATCGAGCACCCCGTCCTCGCCCTGCAGCCCCTCGCCCGGTCCGTCGGACCGGGTCGCCGCACCACCACCCAAGGAGTCCCGTGCCAGGCACGAAGAAACTGGTCATCGTCGAGTCGCCCGCCAAGGCCAAGACGATCGGGCAGTACCTCGGCGACGGATACGAGGTGCTGGCCTCCGTCGGTCACATCCGCGATCTCGTCGAGCCCAAGAACCTCCCGGCCGAACTGAAGAAGGGGTCGATGGGTAAGTTCTCCGTCGACGTCGAGAACGGTTTCGAGCCCTACTACGTCGTGTCGGACGCGAAGAAGAAGACCGTCTCGGATCTCAAGCGCGCGTTGAAGAACGCCGACGAGCTCTACCTCGCGACAGATGAGGACCGCGAGGGCGAGGCGATCGCGTGGCACCTCCTGCAAGAGCTCAAGCCCAAGGTGCCCGTCAAGCGCATGGTCTTCCACGAGATCACCAAGGACGCCATCCAGAAAGCCCAGGAGAACACGCGCGAACTCGACACCGCCCTGGTCGACGCCCAAGAGACCCGCCGCATCCTCGACCGCCTCTACGGCTACGAGGTCTCGCCCGTCCTGTGGCGCAAGGTCGGCCCCGGCCTCTCGGCCGGCCGTGTCCAGTCGGCCGCCACCCGTCTCGTCGTCGACCGCGAACGTGAACGACTGGCGTTCGTCTCCGCCTCGTACTGGGACCTCACCGCCACCTTCGAGCCCGTCGCGACCGAGGGTGAGGCGAAGGTCGCCTTCGGGTCACGCCTCGTCCGCGTCAACGGGGGACGCGTGGCCGCCGGCCGCGACTTCGACGACCGTGGTCGGCTGAAGGGCGAGGCGGTCGCGCTCGACGAGGCGGCGGCACGTGCACTCGCCGAGGCCCTGAGCTCCGCCGACGTCGAGATCGTCGTCGGCTCGGTCGACTCGAAGCCCTACACGCGCCGTCCCGCTGCTCCTTTCACCACGTCGACGCTCCAGCAAGAGGCCGCGCGCAAGCTACGGTTCTCGGCCCGGCAGACCATGAGCGTCGCGCAGTCGCTCTACGAGAACGGCCACATCACCTACATGCGCACCGACTCGCCGGCGCTGTCCCAGCAGGCGATCGGTGCGGCGCGCAGCCAGGCGGCGAAGCTCTACGGGCCCGAGACGGTTCCCGAGAAGCCGCGGCTGTACACCGGCAAGAGCAAGAACGCCCAAGAGGCCCACGAGGCCATCCGTCCGTCGGGGGACACCTTCAAGACTCCCTCCGAGATGCAGAACGTGCTGCGCGGCAACGACTGGAAGCTCTACGACCTCATCTGGAAGCGCACGGTCGCGTCGCAGATGGCGGACGCCAAGGGATCGACCGCCTCGGTCGTCGTCTCGGCGACCACCCCGGGCACGGTCGAGGGCATCGCCTCCCGCACGGCCGTCGGCACGCTCGCCGAGTTCGCCGCTTCGGGCACGGTCATCACGTTCCGCGGGTTCCTCAACGCCTACGAAGAGGGGCGTGACGAGGACCGCCACGGCGCGGCCGAACCCGCCGAGGCCAAGCTGCCTCCGCTGACCGCCGGTCAGGCCCTCGGGCTCGACGAGGTCGAGGCGAAGGGGCACGACACGTCGGCTCCGCCGCGCTACACCGAGGCGAGCCTGGTCAAGACGCTCGAAGAGCTCGGCATCGGTCGCCCCTCGACGTACGCCGCCATCATGTCGACCATCGTCGACCGCGGCTACGTCACGCCCCGCGGGACGGCCCTCGTCCCGAACTGGATCGCGTTCTCGGTGGTCCGTCTGCTCGAGGACTACTTCGCCGACCTGGTCGAGTACGACTTCACGGCCAGCATGGAGGACGACCTCGACCTCATCGCCGGCGGCGACGCCGACCGCGTGGACTGGTTGAACGGCTTCTACTTCGGCAACGAGTCACACCGAGGTCTCCGCAAGGTGATCGACAACCTGGGCGAGATCGACGCGCGCGACATCAACTCCATCGTCCTCGCCGACGGCGTGACCCTGCGCATCGGTCGCTACGGCCCCTACCTCGAGGCGCCGGGCGACGATCCCGAGACGCCGCGCCGGGTGAACGTGCCCGAAGACCTCGCGCCCGACGAGTTGACCGCCGAGAAGGCGCGCGAGCTGATCGAGGCCCCCGTCGTCGGTGACCGCGTGCTGGGGCTCAACCCCGAGACGGGCAAGGAGGTCATCGCGAAGGACGGCCGATTCGGCCCGTACGTCACCGAGCGGACCCCCGAGTCGGCGACCCACGAGGGTTCGGGCGAGATCGTGGCCGACCCGGCGACGGGCGAGGTGACCGAGCCGGCGGCTGCCGCCACGACCACGGCCGGGGCGAAGAAGACCCCCGCCAAGAAGACCCCCGCCAAGAAGGCCGCCGCTCCGAAAGAACGCACGGCGTCGCTCTTCAAGAGCATGGGCGTCGACACGATCGACCTCGACACGGCCCTGCGACTGCTCGACCTGCCCCGCACCGTCGGCACCGACCCCGAGAGCGGCGACGAGATCCAGGCGCAGAACGGTCGTTACGGTCCCTACCTGAAGAAGGGGACCGACACCCGGTCGTTGACGAGCGAGGACCAGATCTTCGACATCGACCTGCCCGGGGCGCTCGAGCTCTACGCCCAGCCGAAGTACGGCGCCCGCAAGGCCAGCAGCGCTTTGAAAGAGTTCGAGGCCGACCCGGTCAGCGGCAAGCCCATCAAGGTGAAGGACGGTCGATTCGGTCCGTACGTCACCGACGGCGAGACGAACGCGACGATCCCACGCGGCGAGACCGTGGAAGAGGTCGACTTCGACCGTGCCGTCCAGCTGCTCGCCGACAAACGCGCCAAGGGCCCGGCCAAGCCCAAGGCGGCCGCGAAGAAGGCACCTGCCAAGAAAGCGCCCGCCAAGAAGGCGAGCACCGCCAAGGCGCCGGCCAAGAAGGCGGCGACCACGGCCGCCAAGAAGGCGCCGGTCAAGAAGGCCCCTGCGGAGAAGACCGCGGCGCCCGAGGCTCAGGCCGAGTGACCGGCGCGGTCGACCCCCGAGCCGAGGGCGCACGCTGACCATGCCCCTCTGGGAACACCTCACGGGTCAGCCCGATGCCATCGAGGCGTTGACCGCGGCCGCCTCCACGCAGCCCGGCAACGCCTCGATGACGCACTCGTGGCTGATCACCGGGCCGCCCGGCTCGGGGCGCTCGAACCTCGCCTACGCCTTCGCGGCCGCGCTGCTCTCGCGGGAGCCGGCGGACGAAGACGCGACGCTCCGCCAGGTGGCCGCCCGATCGCACCCCGATCTCGCGGTCCTCAGCACCGAGCGCATCATCATCACGATCGACGAGGTCCGCGCTCTGGTCGCGGCGAGCCAGTTCTCACCGTCGGTGGGCCGTTACCGGGTGGTCGTCATCGAGGACGCCGACCGCATGACCGAGCGCACCTCGAACCTCCTGCTCAAGGCCCTCGAAGAACCACCACCCCGCACCGTCTGGCTGCTGTGCGCTCCCAGCGAGGCCGATCTCATCCCCACGATCCGCTCCCGCGTCCGCAGCGTGCGCCTCCGCATGCCGGCCGTGAGCGACGTCGCCGCCCTCCTCGAGAACCGTGACGGCGTCGACCCCGAGATCGCGCTCGTGGCGGCGCGCGAGGCCCAGAGCCACATCGGCATGGCGCGGCGTCTGGCGCTCGACACCTCGGCGAGGTCCCGACGTCGGCAGACCCTCGAGACCGCACTGGCGATCCGGAGCGTCTCGGACGCGGTCATCTCGGCGGCGACCCTGCTCGCGGTCGCCGGCGACGACGCCAAGGCCATCACCGAAGAACGCGACGCCGAAGAACGGGCGGGTGCGTTGCGGTCGCTGGGCGTCGAACCGGGTGGCACCGTCCCTCCGGCGCTGCGCAGCCAGCTGCGGGCCCTCGAGGACGACCAGAAGCGTCGGGCGACCCGGAGCCTCCGGGACGGGATCGACCGCATCATGGTCGACCTCCTCTCGCTGTACCGCGACGTCCTGCTGCTACAGCTCGGCGTCGACGAGCAGCCCATCAACGAGAGCATCCGGGCACAGCTCGACATCGCGGCGGCGGCGTCGACGCCGGCCGCGACCCTGGCCGTGCTCGACGCCATCACCCTGGCCCGACGCCGCATCGAGGCCAACGTGTCGCCGGCCATGGCGCTCGAGGCCATGCTCGTCGTGGTCAGTCGGCGCACCGGCCGCTGATCGGCGGTCGACGCCGGCGAGACCACCACGGAGGCGAGCGTCCCGTCCATGCCTTTCCCCGGCTGCATGCGCGATGATGGCCTGATGAGCGACCCGAACGCCGCCCCCGGTCTGCGTGAGCGCAAACGTCTGGCCACCCGTCGAGCGATCCAGGTCGCCGTCCTCGACCTCATCGTCGAGCACGGCCTCGAGGCGGTGACCGTCGACATGGTCAGCCGCCGGGCAGACGTCTCGCCGCGCACCTTCTTCAATTACTTCCCGTCCAAAGAAGAGGCCGTCGTCGGCGATCCGCCGGCGCTGCCCGACGGCCACGACCTCGAGCGGTTCGTGGCCCAACGCGACGAGCCCGTGTTGTCGAGCCTGATCCAGCTGCTCACGAACGCCGTCGAGTCGGCCACGGTCGACCGCGAGCTGGTCGTCCTGCGCCGGCGGGTGCTGCGCGCCCACCCCGACCTGCTCGCCCGCCGCATCGCGTCGACGCGGGTCTTCGAGGAGCGTCTGACGACCGTCGTCGCGCAGCGCATGGCCGCCGACGCGGGTGTCGCGGACGACGCGGTGGACGCCTCGTTGGTCAGCCGCGCGCACCTCGTGTCCCTGGTCAGCATCGCCGCCCTGCGACACGCGTGGGCGGAGTGGATCGACGACGACGACGTGGACCACCTCAGCGACATGCGGTACAGCTTGCGTGCCCGCATGGAGGCCAGCTTCGACGAGCTCGGCCGCCTCGTGACACGTGAGGTCCGCTGATCCTGTACAGTATCTAATCGTGCCGCGAGGCACGGGCAACCGGCTCAGGTCGGTCCCGCCGCTTTAGCTCAGTCGGTAGAGCGTCTCACTCGTAATGAGAAGGTCATCAGTTCGATTCTGATAAGCGGCTCCCTCAGAGGCCCGGATCTACACCGATCCGGGCCTCTTCCCGATTCAGGAACCGACGCCCCGGAGGGCAATCAGAGGGCAACACTCATGACGGAGGGCTACCGCCAGCCCACCGAGTCGACGTACGATCGCCGCATGAGAGCACTTCAAGTCGTCGGCGTCATCTGCCTGATCCTCGCGGGCCTGGCTCTCATCATCGCCATCACCGGCGGCTCCTACCTGTTCGGCGCCGCAGCGATCACTCTCGGCCTCATCGGCGGGTTCTCGATCTACACGCTTGCGCAGAAGGAGATCGCCCAGTCACGCGCGAAAGCGACGCCCGAGGCCTGATCGGCTCACTGAGACGACGAAAGACCCCCACCCAGGCACTAAGCCGGATGGGGGTCTTTCAGATCGCCGAAGCTGCTATCTCGTCGAGCTGATTGAGAGCCAAGAGCAGAGCATCCCACTCCAGCTCGGTCGTCTGGGGGTTGTCGGATACCCGCGCTACGAAAAGCGCAAACTGATGAATCAAGTCGTCGGCGGTCATCCGCTCATCTTGTCGGGCGGTGGACCTAAGTAGGCACTTATCCCCAGATGTCAGAGGACCTGCGTACGCTCCCCGATCGTGGGAGTGAACGGATCAGGCGACGCGTACAGGCGCATCATCAACAAGCCCATCCCCGCACACCCGCACGCGCACGGCGGGTTCGGTCTCTGGACCATCCAGGTCAAGCCAGGGCCGGCCCTCGGCTGGGTCATCATCCGTTCGAACGGCCACGAGCCCCGCTACCACGCCTACGCCTACTGCCGCGATGCCGGCGGGCGCCGGCCGTGGCTGCGCGAGTTTGGCACGTTGAACAGCGCCGTCGCGTGGATGCTGCAGCATGAATCAGAGATCCGCGAACTCATCGCCGGCAGTGAACCGGAGCCGGACGAGCCGATCACCTAGGCTTTGCTCTCATGAGACGACCTCAAGTGACTGCCGGAAGCAAGCTGGCAGCCCTCGCGCTCATGGCGATGATCCTCGCGACCGCGGTCAGCCCTCGTATCCGCCTCGGCGGCTCCGAGGCGCAGCTAGTTGACTTGCGGCTTCAGGACCTCATCCTCATCCCGGTCATGGCGTACCTTCTATTTACGCGTCGTCGCGATGGACGCTCGCCGGCGAGGTACTTGCTGAGACCGCTCCTGCCGGCCCTCCTCCTTGGCATCGTCGCGGTGACGCTCACCGTCACCCTGCTCCACCCCGAGGTCAGCGTCCTACGGCGAGTCGGGTTCGCCGGCCGCACCCTCGAGCTGTTCGTCCTCGTCATGGCCGTAGCGGGGCTTTACTGGCGCGCAGGTGATCGGGCCTTGAAATGCACACTTCGCGCCTTCCATCTTGCGGCCATCGCGAACACCCTCTGGGTGCTCTACCAGGCCGCGACCGGCAACATCGGGACCCTCTTCGGCAGCACCATCGGTGACGCCGTGGAATCCTACGGTCCGAAACTGCTAGGCGAACCTTCCGCGTTCGGGACGGGACAGTTCTTCGCCATTACCGCCGCGGTAGGGCTGGCCGAGATCCGTGCAGACAAAACACGCCGCCTCACGGGCTGGCTCATGGTGGCCGCGGGGTTCACCGGCGCGACGCTGGCTGAGTCTCGAATCTCGATGGGCGCGATCCTTGCAGGAGTGGTCCTTCTGCTGACCTTCTCGCGAATCAAGGGGCAAGTGCTGAACCCCTTCAGATTGACCATGATGGTCCTTCTCGGAACGGCCGCGGCCCTTGTGGTCGTACCCCGACTCGGCGGTCGGATCTCGGTTGAAGACCTTGAGTACGGGGTCACCGGCCGGGCGGACACCATCTGGAGCGTCCTCCTGCAGGAATCGGCAGACCACCCTTTCGTCGGCTTGGGTGCAGGGGGCCTGGTTGGTGACCTTCGCAGTGAGGCTCACAACATCTATCTGCGCGCCGTGCTCGACTTCGGCTGGTTTATTGGCGCGCTCTTCATCGCCGTCTTCGTCGTCGCACTCGTCCGCGCCTATCGGGAGTCGAAGAACGCAACCACCGCCGAAGCCCGCCTCGGAGCCACCCTCGCGTTCTTCGCCCTGACGTCAGTTCTGATTTCAGGTTTCGTGCAAGATGCACTGACGGCTGTCACATCGTCGCACCTGACGATTCTGACCGTCGGTATTTTCGCTGCAACGTACGCTTCATCCTGCCAAAACCCGGAAAAGCACCCGCCGACCGCTCGGGGCGGTCGACGGGTGCTAACGGTTCAAGGCTCACTAAACGGGCGCGCCTGAGGAGTCAACCCACGCAGATCCAGACCACCAGATGGGCCTGCCAAGGGTGACATCGAACCACTGGGCGCCAGGGCGGAGCCCCGTTGACGAGGGGCGGGCAGCTGTCGTACTCGAGCTGCCATTGATCACCCCGTCAGCGCGAACGTCGAAGTAGGTTGCACCTCCTCGGCGTCCCCTGAAGAAGAAGCCTGCAGGACGCTCTGTTTCGGCCTGGACGGTCACAGGTGTACCGGCGGTCGTGACGGGGTCCCGGAACACCACCAGTGGCGTTTCTGAGCCGCCGTTCACGGACCGCTCGAAGGCATAGGAACCGCTGACGCTTTGGGTGGCGCTGATCTGACGTTGGCTGCCGATGAAACTGCCGAGGTGGGTCGTTCGGCTGCCGTTGTCCGTGAAGGTGTAGGCCGCGAATTGCATCGGGTAGAGGATCTGCGTGTCACGTACGTTCGTGCTGGTCACGTTCCATGCCAGCGTGTTCGACTCGAACCGAGTCGCGATGAAGGCGTTTGCGTCCGAGAAGGCGGCCTGGCTTGCCGACACTCGGAAACCCGTAGTGCACAGCTCTATCTGACCGCCGATCCAGGTCGTGTTGTTTGCGTCGACGATGTCGATGCCGATGTCGCACGCATTGGCTCGGCACCCGAGCATTTTGGTGGCGTTGGACCCGATCGGCCCGAGATAGAAGCCGGTCCCGCAGACGGACGCCGTGACGTTCTGCAGGTAGTTGAAGACCGCGCCCCCGTTGATCGACGAGGTGATCTTGATAGCGGTCCCGAAAAGCCGAACTACGACGTCCTGGATAGATGCGCTGGTGACGCTGCTGAGGTCGATTCCCGTCGTAGACGTCGACTTGCCAGGCCCGCTCAGGACGAACCTGCGGAATTCTACGTAATAGGAGCGAGTGTCCGGGCTCTGAGGTGCGAAGGCGGCGCCACTGGACCCCGTGAAAGTTATGGTCGTGAGACCGCCGCCGAGGCCCTCGAAGACGCTGCCAGAGGCGTAGAGGATCGTCGACGCGATCGTGTGTCCACCAAAGCCGAGGACGAAGCGCGCGGGTCCGTTTGCCGAACTGACTGCCGCGGCGATCGTCTTCTTGGGCTTGGCCACGGAGAGACCTGAGTTGTTGTCGTCGCCTGACGACGCCACGAAGTACGTGCGTGCGGCATCAGTTCTCAGCACACCGAATGCGCTCAACATGGCATCCATTACATCCGGGTTGGCGGGAAGGTTGGTGTCGGTGTCGATCGTCTCGATGACGTTGGCCATGAGGTCCTGCTTTCTGCCGCGCACGGCGGCGATACGACGAAACGCGGGCCGCCCCTGAGGACGGCCCGCGAGGTAGATGGGTCAGGCCTGCCGCAACGGGGCCAGCCAGGCGGCGTGCGTCGTGATCCACGCGTTGACGACGGGATTCGCCATCAGACGGGTCACGAGGGCGATCAGCAGCGCGGTCACGGCCAGGATGCCGTTCAGGACCAGGAACACCCAGCCCGGGACGACGAGATCGGTCTGCTGCTGGAGCACGACGATGACGATGCCGGTCGCGACGTTCAGGACCGGCACAGCGCCGATGACGAACTGCGTGACGGTGCGGACGGTCGCTCGGACAGGGTTCGCGATCTGCGTCCCGAGGTCGGCCAACGAAGGTCGCTCGTCGATGGTGGCGAGGTGTCGGGGAGTGTCGGTCATGGAAGCCTCCTCAGGCTCTGGTGATGTCGATGTCCGGCGGGTTGCCGGGCACCAGGCCGTTCTCGATCAGTTGACGACGCAGCTCGGAGGCGTACTCCTGAAACGATCGCCGCTTGCCTGCTTCTTCGTCCGCTCGAGCGTCAGCAGCGTTCGCTCGCTCGATCGCCTCGTCGCGCTGCTGCACGATGTCGGTCTTGCGCTTGCCCTCCTTCGCGGAGACGCCGGAACGGATGGTGGCGAAGACGGAAACGAACTCGCGGAGCATGAGCGCGACGCCGGCGCCACCGCCGAGCGCGACGAGCAGTGTGGTGTCGACCACTGGACCCCCTAGTAGTGCTGGCGGCGGACGACGTACCCCGTGCGGCGGCGCAAGAGCGACCGCACCTTCTCGGTGAACGTGGTGAGCCCCGGCTCGCTGGTGAAGATCTGCAGCTCGCAGTAGCGGCGGAACATGCCAAGGAACGCGAGCACCACCATCCCGAGCAGCACAAGCGACGTGCCGCCGACGACGGCTGAGAGAACGATGATCGCGTAGCAGACGGCACCGGACCAGGCCGAGACGTTGAGGAGCACCTCAAGCGCCCACCAGCCGACGAGGCGGCCGACGAACCCGCCGAGGCCACCGGCGAGCATGAGCGCGCCCCACAGGATGATGACGCCGGGAAGACGGATCTCGTCTTGTACGAACGGGGAGGTGAACCAGAGCGCCGAGGCGCCGTTGATCGCCATCACCGCGTAGGCGACGAGGTCGATGATCCAGATCGTGCGTTCCCACCGGAGCCGCCGCTCGTTCAGCTTCGGATCGGTGGCGATCACGCGAAGTCCTTCGCCAGGGCATCGAACTGCGCCCCCGAGATCGGCACGGTGGCGACCTGAGCCTCTGTGAGCGCGTTGACGGTGTTCATGTCCGTTACGACCGAGAGCTTGCGGTCCTCGAGGAGGGCGTAGCCGCCGCCATCGACGAGGAAGAGCACACGCGACCCACTGCGGAGCGCGACCTGCAGGAGGATACGGCGATGGAGCGAGGCGGGGATCTCAAGGACCAGCGGGGCCGCGCCCTGCAAGACCTTCATGCTGCCCTCCTCGCCGGGGGCGAAAGCGACGTGGCCTGCGTCGGGGACGAGTGCGCCCTGGCCGTCGGAGCTGTGAAGGATGATCACGGTGTCGACTTCTTTCGTCAGAGCTCGCTCGAGCTCGGGGATGGGGGTGTAGTCGCTGCTTGCGACATTGATGCGAGTGCGGACGCGGGCGCGTTCCCACTTCCAGTGCCAGGGCTCGCCAAAGTTGGCCCCCTCGCAGTACCAGCCGAGGTCAGCCGCGATCTCGGCGAACGCCTTGTGCTCGGCCGACTTGAAGGACGCGTCGATGCCAGACCAGAGGTCACCGGCGACGCCGTCGCCGTGGTTGCTCTCGCCGGGCTTCGCGGCGGCCGCCTTGCCGGCCCTCTTCACCCACCAGGCCGAAGCCCAGTAGATGGCCCCGCCGACCTTGACCTGCCGGTACCGGTCACGGAAGTAGGACTCCTGTGTCTCGATCGAGCGCCAGCCCTCGGCGAGGACGAGGCGTTGACCGGTGCGGGCGTAGAAGCGTCCGGCGGCTTCGATGAGGTAGGGCAGGACGTCGCGGTGGATGCGCTGAGTGCCGCGGACATCGAGGGTCGAGCTCGAGTGGACGAAGACGATGTCGTCGTTCAGCACGCCGTTAGCCATCAGTGCCCCACCGCGAGATAGAAGACACCCACGGGCGACGCGCCGCGGCCCGCCCAGAACGTCTGAAAGCCCGTCCTGGTCACCGATCCATCCACGACCACCGGCGCAGCTGTACCAACACCGGACTGGTTACCGAGCGTCAGCGAGAGGTGGTCGCACGCCGTGGGGAACGGCGTCGAGAACGTGTGCCCGAGGACACCGCCGGCGTTCGTCGTGCCGGTCGCGGACCGCGCCTTGAACAGCGGCTGATCGACCGTCTCGGGAGTTGTCGTGCCCCACGGGCTGAGCTCGTGGCCGCCAGCGATGCGCTTCCACCCCGTGGCGGTTCCGTCGATGTTCCTCCACACGGTCTTGTCGGCGTTGACCGACATGAGACGGCCCGGCCACAGCGGCGCGACCTTCGCCAGGTCAGCGACCGCGGCGACCGCGTCGGGGATGAGGCTGTCGACGTCTTCCGCGACGGCGGTGATCTGTGCAGGCCCCTGCATGGCCGCGGTGTTCGCGACCGTTCTGATGCCCTTGCTCGTTGGCATAACGCTCCTAGAGGTCGTAGGTGATGATGAGTCGGCCGCTGTCGGGCGCGACGGCGTAGACGTGTAGCCCGCCGTGGTTGGTGCCGATGCCGAGCTGCTCGCCCGTCTTGAGGCGGTCCCCAAACGCAGTTGGCAGGGTCTTGCCACCAGACCCGTTCGGCACCGCGACAGCGTTCGCGATGGTGGGTGCACCGGTCCGGCCGGCAAGGCCATGGGTGCCGATCGTTGCGAGGGCCGAGGGGAACCGGTTCGTCGTCTCGATGACGCTCAGCGTCACGCTGACAATGCGCGCGGTGTCGGGGATCGTGTCGGCGATCTGCGTGCCGTAGAAGTAGCAGCCGAGCAGGGTGTCCGAACACCAGACATCGTTCTTCGTCCATGTGCCTGAGGACTCGTAGAACGACCCTGACCCGATCGGAACGAACTCCCGCGTCTGCCTCTGCGCTGCAACCGGCGGCGGCGCTACGGGATCAACGATCGTGCTGTCCGACGAGAGCCGGTAGGCCACAGAACCGGACTGCCAGTCGATCGCGACGCGCTGGTTCGTGGCGAACTCCGTGTGGTCGAAGTTGAACGGCAGCGAGTAGGTGCCCCCGTCATCGCCTCGGACGCCGACCTTCCCACCGGCCGGCGCCGACGTGATCGTGCCCTGTGCAGACTTCGCGAGAGGCCCGAGGCACAAGGGCTCGCCCGCGAGGTACCCGACCCATACCTGGTCGCCAACTGCCGGCGCGATGCCCGTCATGGGCATCGCTTGCTGCCCACCGCCGATGTTCACGGTTACGAGCCCTGTCGGCCAGTCGATCGCCAGGCAGGTGCCACGTTCTCGACCCGCGAGCTGTGCGCCGAGGGTCGCAGTGGTCTCGCCGGCCTTACGGCCGACGCTCACTGGTCCGCCTCGGCTTCGTAGCTCAGCTCCTCGGAGACGATCATCGTGCCGGTCATGTCCGCGTTGGGGTCCATCGAGAAACGCATGTCGGACACCTCCCCGAGGAACACCCGACGGGCGTTGCGGTCGATGACCTTGCCGAAATCGCCGACCTCGATGTCTGGCCGGGGAAGACACGAGAACGTGATCGACCGAGACTGCTTGCTCGACACCCGCCGCAGGATCGTCGTCGACTCGGCGTCCGCCTGAGCCTGCCGCTCGATCAGCGGTGACGAGTGCTTGTACGTGCGCCGGCGCAGCGGCCCCGTGACTGACAGCGGGTTGCTCGGATCGTTGATCTCCCGAACGCTCACGATGTCGTTGCTGCCAGTCGAGGAACGCACCGACACCGCGTTGTAGCGCTTGTTCGACATGCCTCCGCCGACGTCGATCACACCGTCGATCGTGAACACTGGGACCGTCTCGGTCAGCCAGGCGTCCTTCTTCCGGGCTGTCAGCGTCCCCTCACGCGTGAGGTGCGGGATACCGCCGATGTTCGACATGAGGTCTTCGATCGCTTCGAGGCGGCTCTTGTACGCCAGCGACGGCGGTACTGAACGGTCCGGCAGGCTCCGCACGATCGGGAGGGGTGAGAGCCGCTGGATCTCGGCCCACGTCGAGTTGCCCGGCTTCGGTGACTCCGGCACGAGAAAGTCGTCCGCGTCGATGATGTCGAACCGGTCGACGAGCTTCAGCTGGCACTCCCACCCGACGACCTCCTTCATGGACGGGAACAGCCGGAAGTACTCGCGCATGTCGGGCACTTCCTCGATGCGGTAACGGCCCATGGGGATCTCCCACTCGGTTTGCCCCACTCGGACGACCCGCGCGATCGAGATCTCCTGTCCCGTCGGCGCGAGCGGGTCCGTGTCCGTGCGCGGGACCAGCGAGCGACCGTCCTGCTTGCGGACGTACACCGACCCTGTCGCCGAAGGCGTGGCGTCGCCGCTGAAGGACAGCGACCCGTCGACGTCGAGTGGGACGTCGTCGACGGTGAGGTCGGCCCCGTAGAACGCTCGGGCACGGTACGAGGGGGTGTGGTTGTCCTCGAGGGCCTTGCGGGCTTCGTCCGAGATCGGCAGCACGGTGGACTCCTAGGTGGCGACTTGGTAGGCGGTTGGCCTCCCGCTGACGGGTGCGAGGCCGTTCGTCGAGTAGGCGGTGCTCGAGGCGGGCGCGAGGTTGCCGGGTGTGTAGCGCCCCGACCCCGCCGGCGTCTCCGTCATGCCGCCACGCACGATCGGTGGCGCATCCGGGTCTGGCGGGTTCTCCATCGCGTCAAGCCAGGTGGCGTACGCAGCGTTGAACTCCGCCCAGGTCGGGTAGACGTCCATGTAGGTCTGCCAGGTGACGATCGGCACGACGATGTCGGTCACGGAACGGGACACCTCAGCGCCCTGCAGCGGGTAGATGCTCCACCCGCCGCCGTACTGAACGTCGATGTCCTCGACTTCGGGCTGGTCGATCGCCACGTAGAGCTGCCGAGGGATGCGTGCTGGCGGCATCGACCTGACGAGGACAGGCATCGCCTCGAGCACGGCATTCAGCGTGGCCGCTTCGTCGGCTGTCCACGTCTGCACCGCGAGGCCGACGGCCTCAAGTAGACCAAGGGGCGCGAACAGGCCGATGGTGCGCGAGCCGACACGGAAGGTGTTGCCCGGGCGGCGGCGCACTCGTTTCGTCCCGAAGTCGCCCTTCGCCTCGAGGATCACCCGGTTCGACGGAACCAGCGGGTCCGAGAACACCACGAGCGACGGGTCGATGTCGAGCTGTGTCGACGCCGAATCCGTGTAGCCGAGGTCGGCACCGTCAGCGCTGAACATCTGCCCCCGGTACGTCACGACGACCCCGAGAGGGGCTTCGTGGTCCACGACCTGGAACCCGCCAACCGCGTACGCGCGGTCTGCCTGCCGTACCGGGTAGCTGCCCTCCTCCGTGATGGCGACGACGGTCATCGTCTGGGTCTTCGGGTCGACGGTGCTGAACCGGACGCCGACGCTTGTGTCGTCGACGTCCGGTGTCAGCACAGGGGCGTAGCTCACGTCTTCCTCCATCGCTGATTCATGCGCTGCTCCTCCGTTGCCAGAGCGAACTGGATCTCCTGGCCAGCCACCCCACGGACGAACCCGAGAAGAGTGCCGTCCGCGACGATCGGGGCGTCGATGCTGACCGGTGCCGCAGCGACGCTCACGCGAGGCGCGAACGTCGGAGGGGCGTAACGAGGGGCGACCGAGGAGCCGACCGGCCCGCCTCCAGCGAAGCCAGGAGCGCGCCGGCTGGCGAGGATCTCGCGACGAAGCGCCATGACGCTGCCGTGACCACCAGCCGCGGCGACCTCACGAGCCGTCCAGACGTGCTCGCCATTGGACAGCCAGGCTCGGATCGAGTCCGACGTGCCCGTGCCAGGCCCACGGACGGGGCCACCCTCAGCGAACGGCACGCCGCCCACCGTGGACTTCGCGCCGCCCGCCCGGTTCGCCGCACTGATCGACTCGTTCACACGAATGTTCAGTGACACCGCCCGGTCACGAGCGAGCTGAGTGATCTGAGCCTCCGCTGCAGCCACACCCGTCAACCGGGCAGCCGTCGAGATGTTCGACGGGATCAGACCCAGCTTGTCGGCGTATTGCTCAGCCGCGGCACCCGTGATGCCGAACTGGGCCAACGCCTCGATCAGCCGCTGCCGCCCGGTTGCGAGCGCCGCCGACGCCTGCTGCTGCGACCCGGTCTGGGTCAAAGTCGCAGACGACAGCCCGAGCGTCGACTTCGCGATGTCATCGAGCGCCGCCTGGTTCGCACGGCCCTTGGCCGTCGACACGTCGAGTGTCGACCCGTTCTCGGTCACGGACGCTGACAGGTCGTCGACGGCCGCCTCGAAGTCGCGCGTCGCCGAGTTCACGTTCAGCTGAGCCGACCCGAAGCCCTCGATGGTGGCCTTGAGGTCGTCGATGTCGACCGAGGCGTCCTGTGCCGACCCGGACAGCTCCGAGAGGGCCTGCGTCTGCTCCTCTGTCGCGCCGGACATCTCACCGGTCGCCAGCTTCAGCAGAGTCGCCTTGTCAGCCGTGAGGCCGAGCTCGGTCGCCTGAGCGACCAGGCTGTTCTTGAACTCGCCGCTGTTGTCGATGAACGAGAACAGCTGGTCGTCGGTGAGCTTGTACTCCTTCTGCAGCTTCGAGACCTTCGCCTGCGCCTCATCGAGGGGCAGGCCCGACAGGGACGATCCCAGCGCCTCGAGGCGGTTCCGCACCTCGTTGACGCCCGACCCGGCCTTGCCGGTGAAGACGTCACCGAAGACGCCGAACGAGCGGGTGTCAGCCGACGACGAGACGGCGTCGAGGGTCGCGCCGAAGTCCTTGAGCGCGTTGGTCTGCTCGCCGAAGAACCCCTTCGAGAAGACACCGTCGACGTCGCCGACACTCTCCTTCAGCGCGTCGCCGATCTTCTGAGTCTTGAGCGTGTTCGTCAGCTCGTCAGACGAGGACTGCAGGCCGTTGATCTGCTTGTTTGCCTCGTTCAGCAGAGGGATGGCGACCGAGATGACCGCGAGGGCCGCGAACCCCTTCCCAAAAGCGCCGATCGCCTTGGTCGCCAGGGGCGCCTCGGTCTTGAGCGTCGAGATGGCGTTGCGGTACTCGACGAGCTTCGGCGCACCGATGAAGAACGCGGTCCCGGCGATCGCTGCCGCCGTCCCGACAGCGAGCAGGTTGAACGTCGTCCCCTTGAGCACCTCGGGCGCACCGTTGTAGACGTCGATCAGGTTCGTGCCGGTCTGCACCAGCCCACGGAGGGCGCCGTCGGCGTTCTCTCCGGTCTGGATCAGCGCAGTGTCGAAAGCGCCCCCCAGGGCCTCGACGTCGCCCCGTAGGTTGTCGAGCCGGATCGCGGCCGTCTCGGTCGCGTAGCCGCTGTCGGTGACGGACTTCGTCCACTGGTCGACACCCTCGGAGCCGGCCTGGTACAGCGCCGTCGCCGCGGTGATCGTCTCGCGGCCGAAGATGATGCCAAGCGAGGCGTTCCGGGACTCGTCGTCCATGCCCCGGTACGCGCCCGCGAGCTGCCCGGCCGCGTTGCTGAGGCCGAGGAACTTGCCGTTCGCGTCGTAGAGGTTCAGGCCGAGGCGCTTGATCTCCTCGGCGGCGGCGCCCGACGGTGCGGTCAGGGATGACAGGACGCCACGGAGCGAGGTGCCGCCCTGCTCGCCGAGGATGCCAGCCTGAGCGAACAGCGCCAGGGTGCCGGTCGTCTCCTCGAGGCTGACACCCATCGACTGCGCGACGGGCCCGACGAACTTGAGGCCCTGCGCCAGGTCCTCGACGGAGCCCATGGCCTTGCCCGCGCCAGCTGCGAGAGTGTCGGCCACGCGGCCCGCCTGGGAGCCGTCGAGCTTGAACTGCTGCAGCGTCGTCGACGCGATCTCGGCCGCCCGCGCGACGCCGAGGCCACCCGCCGCGGCGAGGTCGAGCGAACCGGAGAGGCCACCCGCGAGGATGTCCTTCGTCGACAGGCCTGACTTGCCGAGCTCCTCGATCGCGTTCGCCGACTCCGTCGCGCTGAACACGGTCGACGCACCGGCGTCGATCGCCGCGGCGCGCAGCAGACCCATGTTCGCAGTCGTCTCGTGCGTGCCTGCCTGCACGAACGACATCGCCTGGTCGAACTCAGACGACTTCGACACGATCGCGCCCAGCGCCAGGACGCCGGCAGCGCCCGCGACGGCGAAGCCCTTACCGACCTGCTCGAAGTCGGCCTGGTTGCGGGTCAGCTCCTTCGTGAGGCCCTGCGAGAAGTCCGTCGCGGCCTTGCGGCCCTTCTGGAACTCGGACACCAGCCCAGAGAGGTTCGCCCCGACGTTGACCTTGACGCTGCGTTCCGCCATGCGTGACCTCGATTCGTCGGGCCCGCGTGGGCGTAGCTACTGCTGCTGTGGAGTTGTTCCCGGCTGCGGCCGGTGCTTCCGCTTCGCTCGTGGCACCCGGAAGACGGGGACGATGACGCCGTTCGTCGGGTCGGGGTCGCGCTTGTGCAGCCGGTCGAGGAAGTCGAGGCGGGCCTTCTCTGCGAAGTCGACGACGGGCGCCCGGAGGCGGTGCCCCTCCGGCGACACGACCGGGACGCCGGCGACGAACTTCCAGACGCTGTCGTGGTCCGAGGGGTCCGCGTCCGGCGACGTCGCGTCGGTCATCGTGAACCCGTGCGGCCCCTCCTCCGCCTCAAGCTCGGCAAGAGCGGTCAGCCAGTCGAGATCGGTCGGGCCGAACTCGGGCTCGCGCGTCGTCGTCGCGCTCACCAGGCGCCCCACGGCGTCGTAGTGGTACTCGGTGTGCTCGGCCGGCTCCCGGCCCTGCAGCCGCGAAAGGGAGATGCCGACGGCCCGGGACTGCTCGAGTGATCGCCGCAGACCCGGGTCGCCGGTCAGTCTTTTTTCAGTCGGGCGACCCGGTTCGCCGCGATCATCACGTTCAGGCGCAGCTCGACGGTGACGATGTTCTCGACGTCCCACCCGGAGGCGATCTCGAGGATGGTGTCCCAGTCGTCGTCGTCCATCTCGCGCGTCTCGCCGTCGATGAGTTCGACGCCGTTCGATCTCGCGGCGTGGATGGCCGCGGCGTGGTGGTTGTAGCCGAGGTCCTGGTCCAGCGCGCTGTTGTCTCGAGCGGGGTACTGCGCGGTGAGCTCGGCCCAGGCGAGACCTTCCAGCTTCGTGAGCTGGATCGTGTGCATGTGCTCCCGCTCGCGGTCCTCGAGCTCTGCGAGCTGCTCGCGCAGCTTCGTCGCCTCGGACTTCTGCGTCAGCCGCCCGTCGGCCTTGGTCTTCTTCTTCTCCGCCTCAGCCAGGGCGGCCATGAGCTTGTCGCGCTCGTCGGAGACGGCGCTGTCGAGGCACACCGTGACGGTGGCCGTGCGGGGCTTGTATCCCTCGCGGGCGCTGCTGATCTTGCTCTTGGACATGGTGACCTTCCCGGATCGTTCCCGGATGGATGCAGAGAAGTGCGGGCAGGCGCTCCGGGAGGACGCCTGCCCGCACGAGAGGGAGGACTAGGCCGAGGCGAGCTTCACGTCCTCGAGGACCTTCGCCCTCGGGAACAGCGCCTGCGTCTTGGTCCACTTGCCGCCCGACGTGGGCGTGTCACGGACCTTTGTGCCGCAGCGCAGCTGGAAGATGTCCCACTGGTCGGTGGCGGTGGAGGGTGCTTCGTAGTCCGTGGCGTAGCGGGCGAAGATGACGATGTCCGAGTTCTCGATGAACAGCGGATCGACGACGTCGGTCGCGGTCAGGCCGTAGAAGTACTTCAGCGACACGTCGTGCGTGACCCGACCGGGCGTGCCGAGCACCTCGCGCAGCGTGAGCCGCTCGTCGGTGTTCGTGTCCTGCGTCTTGCCGTGGTTCCACCCATCGGTGGTCAGCGAGTACGTGATGTCCTTCGTCGTCGACGCGAGGACGTCGCTCAGCTTCGGCGGCCACGTCGTGATCGCTGCGCGCGGAGCCGCGAGCAGCAGCAGCGTGCCGTCGGAGTCGACGTTGTCGGGGATGAGTGCTGTGGTGCGGTCGCCGGCCATCAGTCGGCTCCTTCCTGGTTGGCGTCACCGGCGGATTCGCCGGAGTCTGTGGCGCCAGCGGAGAGGCCCGCGGCGGTCTTGGTGGTGACCGGCTCGACGCTTGTCACCTCGGCGGGCTTCGCGCGCTTCGCGGCGGCGGTCGGCTTGCCGGTCTTCGTCTCGGCGAGCGGGAAGTCGTCGGGCCAGCGTTCGTGCGTGGCTCGATCGACCTCGAACACGAGGTCGTTCGCGACGACCTTCACGGGGTCCTGCATGAGTGCCTCCTCGGCATGAGAAAGCCCCCGGGGGCACCGGGGGCTCAGAGTGGGTGGATTAGGCGGGCGACGACTCGTGCGAGTACGACGCCACGACGTAGCAGACGGCGGGTAGCGAGCTCTCGTCGACGAGAACGCCGGTAAGTGCGTTGCGCTTTAGACGCTTCGTCTCCTGGCCCACGACGACAGGCGCGATGCCCCAGCGGTTCGGCGGCGGACGCAGCTGGTCGTCCACCCATCCCATGACCATCTCTGCCGCCTCGGCGCTCTCCGCGACCGCGTGCACCGCCCAGGACGGGTTCCGGTGCACCCGGGGGCCGGTCGCGCGCTGCTGCTCGTCCTGGTCGCGCTCGGGGTGGATCAGGACGTACGGCAGCTCGGGCAGGGGCGGGTGAGGCTCCTCGACCGTGGGCAGGTCGCCGGCCGACGTGACGAACACCTGCAGCCGCGGATCAGCCTCGAGCAGCTCGCGGAACGCGCGCGTCTCGGCCGCCGTCACAGGTTCGTCTTCCGGCCAGCGACGTCGAGCGCCTTGCCCACGCCCTGCTCGAGATCCTCGACGTTCTCGGACAGGGCCGCGAGGCCGAAGCCACGCGCGCCGAGACGCTTCGCGGGGGCGCCGAACTCGAGGAGCAGCACGACACCACCTTGCTTGCCGATGCCCTTCCGGGCGCCGATCTCGTAGTCGACGCTGGACCCGGCGAAGGTCGCCACGGCCGTGCGCTCGTAGTCGATCGAGTACGGAGCGAGCGGGGCATGCTCGTTGCCCTCGACCTTGCCCCGCCAGGAGTCCTTGATGTTGCGGGCGTTCACCTCGAGCGCCTGGTCGACCTCCTTGGCCGCGACGTCGGGGAAGTCGCGCAGGTCGACGACGAGTCGATCGAGTTCGGACGTGTCGACGGTGATCGCACTAGCCACTCGCGATCACCTCCACGGGTAGCCGCCTGGTCGCGGCGAACGTCTGGTGGTGGCCGCCCGTGATCCGGACTCGCAGCGGGGCCGCGTCCGGATCGAGCGCCAGGTGCACGACGGCGACCTGCCCACCGTGCGTGCCCGCCGAGCCGGGGGCGTCGACGGGGATCTTCAGCACGGCACCCTGCTCGACCACGTCGCGGCCCTGCGAGGTGACCTCACGGACCGCCGTGTTCGCGGCGACGAACTCGCACGGGCCCGAGTAGACCTCGACCAGGTCGACGTCGTGCTTGCCGGTCGCGGGGTTAGGGCGGGGCGCCTTCACCTCGTTGCCGATCATGCACGTGTCCGTCAGCCGCAGCTCAGCACGACGACGGGCAGCCGCCGCACGGGTAGCCGACACCATCACGGCCTCCCGAGCGGGATCGAGTACATGCCGTTCAGCGCGCCCGCCCCGACGTCGGCCGGCGCCAGACTCCGGCGCTCCTCGTCGGTGACATAAATCTTCCCCGACGACAGGGCGTTGTCGATCGTGCTCGACTCCGTGTCCCCGCCCCAGGTGCGGTAGCCGTCCGGGTTGCGGAGCTTGCGCTCGACCATCGCCACGACGATGTCCTTGACGTCGTCGACGGGGAGGTGGCCGGCGACGTCCTCCTCAAGGTCGAGCCGCGCGGCGACACCGCGAACCTCGCGGTTCAGGGTGCGCCACGCGGTCCCGAGCCAGGCGGGGACGACACGCTTCTCGTCGACGGTCAGGGGACGCTCGAACGAGGCCTCGACGTCCTCAACTGCTGCGGGGTTCTCCACGAGCGTCCCCCTCCCGTCAGTCGACGACTTCGGTCGCGCCGGTGTCGATGTTGCGCTGCACCATGACCTCGGAACCGTCCGGCTTCGTGGCCTTGTACCGCTCGGTGCGCGCCTTCGCCTTCGACGCCTTCGCGGCCGGCTTCGTCGTCGGCACGACCGCGTTCACGGTGCCGACGGCGAGAGCCGTCGCGTCGGGGCTCGGCGTGACGGACGAAGCCGTCTCCGTCGGGTCGGTCGTGTCCGCGGGCCCGTCACCGGGCGCCGTGGTCGACGGCTTCTCGACGGAACTGTCGAGCTTCGTCTCGTCGGGGATCGCCGGCGACTCGACGGTGGCCGCCTTGTCGTCGGTCTTCTCGGTCGTGGCTTTCGTGCTGCTCGTTGCCATGTGCTGCTTCCCTTCGGTCAGGCGTTCAGGACACCGCGGAGGCGAGCGGCGGCCTTGCCACCGAACGTCGCCAGGCCGCAGTAGAACTCGATGCGGGTGCGGTAGGCGGGCTTCTCCTGCAGCTGGCCCAGGTCGTCGACCTGCACCCCGCCGTTGGTGAGGCCCGTGACGCCCTGCTCCGTCTCGTCGGAGCCGAACTTCACGGCGTAGACCGACGACGCGGTCGTGGCCGACCCCTGCGTCTCGTTGAGGCCGAGGATCTCGGCGCCGGCGAGGTTCTGGCCGGGGTCGAGGACGGGGACGCCGTTCCACTGCAGGACGCGCTTGCCCGTGGTGTCCTCGCGGACGACCTCGACGCCGCCGAGGCGGCGGCCGGCGCTGCGGATCTTGGCCTGCAGGGCACGGTTCGCGTAGATCGCGCCGTTCTCCGGCGTGAGGCCGGGGACCGCGGCGACGAGCTGGTCGAGGGCGTCGTAGAACGCGTGAGCGTCCGTGCCGCCGTTGCCCAGCACCGGGATGCCGTTCGTGCCTGCGTCGAGGACCTGCGCGCCGATGAGGCGCTTCTTCAGACCGTCGAAGCCCTTCGGGTCGACCGTGATGTCGCCGTTGAAGAACGCGTCCTGGAACTTGTAGGAGGCGCTCTTGACCTTGAGTCGCGTCTGGATGGCGCGCTGGTCGTTCAGGTCACCGCGCGTCTGCACGATGAACCGGTCGACGTCGGCGTCGCCACCGAGGATGACGAGGGACTCCGTCGCCTGCACCACGGTGCCGGTCGACTCGGTGTAGGCCTCGTTCACCGATCGGAACGCGACGCCGGGCAGCGACGCCTCCTTGTTGTAGGCGTACGCGTTGCCCTGGATCGTCAGCAGGGGGATGCGGTCGAGGACCGACGACTCCTGCACGAAGATCTCCTGGACCCCGCGCTGCAGCTGGTTCTGCGAGAGCAGAGCTGCCTGAGCGAGTGTGAGAGCCATCAGGCCCTCCCTTCTTGGTCAGCCTCGGCGCGGGGTGCGGGAGAGCTACTTGGTGCCGGTCGACGCGTACGCGGATCGCACGCGGTCGGTTCCGGGCTTCGACTCCGGCTGGGCGCCGGAGCCACCAGCGCCGATGCCCGCAGCGCGGTGATCGGCGATGGAGTCTGGGGAGGCGATGAGGTACGGGGAGTCCTTCGCCAGGTCGTCGAGCAGCTTCTTCACGCCCGCCTCGTCGGCGGCACCGTCCTTGACCGTGACCTTCGCGAGCTCGGCGTCGTCGATGAGGCGCAGCGCCTGCTTCGGGTTCACGAACCCGCTCGTCGCGGCCAGCTCACGGACGGCAGAGGCACGGGCGTCGGTGGCTCGCTGCTCGTCGAACTGGGTCTGCAGGGAGTCGCGCACGCGCTGCTCGATGCCAGCGACGTCGACGCCGTCGGCTCCGTTCTTGCCGTCGCGCAGGGCCTTGATGTCGTCGGGAGCGAGGCCGAGGTCGGTGAACGCCTTCAGCTCGCCCTTGCGGTCGCGCAGCTCGGTCTTCGTGCGCTCGAACGCGCGCACGCCGGCGTCGCCGAGCTTGTCGGGGTCGTCGCCGTCGCCCGAACCGTCGCCCGAGCCGGTGCCGTCCGTGCCGTCGCCGCCGGTGCTGCCAGCGCCGCCAGCGCCGGTGCCGTCGTCGCCCTCGTTCGCGAAGCGGAGCCGCAGAGGCGTCCGCTGGCGGCCGGTGAGCACGCCGAAAGGGTCGAGGTGGGCCGGGAGCTTGCCGAGGGCCGTTGGGTGGGTGCAGATGGTCATGCTGATCTCCTTGGGAGGTGACGCCGGGGGCGTCGATGTGACCGCTCGGCGGGGCGCCGGCGGGGTGAGTCAAAGAACGCCGAGAAGGCGCCCAAGGGTGGCGAGCTGCCCCCGTTCCCCGACGTTGTTCTTCTCGTCGAGAGCACGCTTGAGCTGCCGTTGGAAGTCGGCCTCGACCAGTGCCCGGATCTCGGGGGTCAGCGGGTTGCGCTGGCTGTTCGCGGCGAACGGGTTGCTACCGCGGTCGGCGGCTCGCTTCCGCAGGACCGCCGAATGAAGTCGCCGCTCGGCCGCCGTCTGGGTGGCGGGCTCGAGCGGGTCGCGGACACCAGAGGCGACGGCCTGCCGGTACGCGCGCGTCGCGCCCCGGTTGACGCCACCTCGGCCGAGGGCGCCGGCCGAGAAGTCGCCGAACAGGCCGCCGCCCTGGTTGCCGATCAGGTTGCCGCCCGCGACCTGGTCGCCGGTGATGAACCCGTTCTCCTCGAGCAGCCGCACGGCCCGTGAGCGGTTCCCACCGGCCGCCTGGTAGACGTCGTCGACGGTCATCTTGGAGGGGCTATCCCACCGTCGCGACTGCCACCCGCGACGCGCGCCCGACGACTTCAAGGCGTCGTCGGACAGGCCGCGGCTGCGGGTGTTGACGACGCGGTAGATGTCGGCCCCGTCGCGGAGGGCCTGCGCGTCGGCCTTCCCGAACAGGCGGTCCTGCTCGGCCGTCGGGAGGCCGTGGAAGTAGGCGTACGGGTCGACGGTGATGTCGCCCGCGATCGCCTCCTGGGAGGGCACGTGCCGGCAGTCGCACTCGGGGTGCGACTGGAAGCCCTGGTTCCACCGGTAGAACTTGCCCGCGAGCGTGATGCAGAACTTGCACGATGGCGGGTTCAGCATCCGCACCCAGCCCTGAGCCGTCGGGGTGGTCGTCATCGCAGCGCCGACAGCCTGGCGGTCAGCGTCCCGGACGACGTCGAGCACGACCTCGTTCAGCCAGGCACCCGCGGTCGCGAGAGCCGCCTGCGTGCCGACGCCGGCCAGCATCTCCTGCTTCGCCTTGTAGACCGCGCCGTGCAGCAGCGTCTCGGCCGGGCGCCCGTCGCGCGTCCCGCCTTGGAACCGTGCCGGGTTAACCCGAGCCACCGACGATGCGTCGATGCCTTGCTCGTCGAGCACGTCGGGCACGTACTGCACGCCCGACGCCGCGGCGAGGCCCTGGGCCTGCACGACGGCCGCGAAGACGTCGCCGCCGATCGTGGTCCACGACAGGTCGAAGTTCTCGCCCATCGTCGCCCACAGATCGCTGACGTCGCCGACTGCGGCCGCCGCGATGTCCTGCTGGTCCCGGTAGTGGTTAACCGCCGCCGAGGGGAGTGCCATTGTCGACTCCCGCCTCGAGCTCGGTCGGTGCCGGCGTCACGTCGACGAACCCGCGCTGGATCTGCGCGAGACGCGTCGACAGCTGCTCGTTCTCGATCTCGTCCATCCAGCCGTCGAGCTTCGTCTTCGTCGCGCCGGGCAGCATCTCGAACGCCGCACGCCGGGGGAACCCCTGCGTGATGAGTTTCGTAATGCCGTCGACGACCTGCCCGAAGGACCGCGCCTCGGCGTCGAGCCACTCGATCTCCGCCGTCGGCTCGAACGTCTCCGTCCCGCCCGACGCGTAGTAGGCCAGCTCGAGCATGTCCTCGTGGCCCTCGCCGGCCGCGAGCTGCAGCTCCTTCACCAGCGACGCCAGCGTGGACTCCGCCGCGGTGAGCGCGTCACCGGAAAGGTTCACCATCTGGCCGAGCTGGTACTGCGGCGGGATCTGCGCCGTGCTGAAGAACGTCGTCAGGAAGGAGTCGTACACGGCCACGTACCGCTCGAGGTTGGACTCCGCCAGGTCGAACACCTTCGTGTCGGCCCCAGGGAACGCCATGATGCGGTCGACGCCAGCACGGCCGGGCGACGAGATGAGGGGCTGCATGAGCCCGTTCCCGTCGAGGTCCGGCGTGCCGTCGGGGTTTGTCTTGTAGAGAACGTTCCCGTCCTTGTCGACCACACGAGGGTCGAACCCGACGACGATCTTCTGCCGGAACGCCGCGAACTGCATCGCCAGCAGCGTGTTGAAACGGATCGTGTTCAGCGAGTCCTGCTGGGGCATCAGCGGGTCGACCGCCGACCAGGGGTTGCCGTCGGAGTCGGGGTGCAGGTCGTAAAGCGCGAAGGGCACACGGCGCATCGGGTGCGTGCTCTCCGCCGTCTTCTTCCACTCGCCGCCGTTCGCCCCGCGCTCGAACCGGACCATCGACTCGGCGTCGTAGACGATGCCGACCTCGCGCTGCCGGGTGACCGAGGCGGGCAGGATGAGCCCGTTCGACGCCCGGTCGGTGACCGTGTAGATCTTCACCGCGTACTCCGGCGTGAACGGGTCGTCCGGGTCCATCTGCACGTGCACGCGCTCGTACGACTCCGGGCGCACGATCGGGCGTGCCCTGTCGGCCTTGTTCACCCACACTGAGGCGATGCCGCGCCCGTGGGTCATCATCGAGCGGTAGATGAGGTCCTGGCGTGTGTCGAACTTGTTCGCCTGCCAGGCGCCCGTCCAGAGCTTCGACTCATCCTCGTCGCTCAAGCTCGTCTTGATCGAGTCCGCCCGCATTCGCTGCGTCGGCGCCCCCACGGCGATGCCGAGGAAGTTCGCCGGAGCCTGGTGCCGCAGATCGTCGTACTCGGCGTTTACCCCGTAGGGCGCGAACGGCAGGTCCTGATCGCCGTGCACGTACTGCTCACGGCGCTTCACCTGCTTCTGCCGTCCCGCGAGCTCGGACCGGCCGAGGTCGAGCCGGTCGCGCGCGACAGCCTCGGTCATGATCGCCACAGGGGCTCCTCTCAGTTGAAGCCGTAGAACGTCGTCGAGACGGCCGGCCGCTTGCGCTTCGCGAGGTCGTCGCCCGCGATCGCGTCGTTCACCGCTTCGTGCGCCAGCGTCGACGCCATGGTGATGTCGATCTTCTGGGTGGGCGACGCCTTGCCGAGGATGTAGGTCTTCCCCGTCCGGCCCCGCATGACCGCGTTCCGCAGGTGGGTGTCGACGGCCTGGTCGGCATCGTGAGTCAGCCCCGACTTCGGGTCGACGATGTCGTTCCGCAACCGTTCGAGCGACTCGTGCATCGGCTTGATGCGGTACGTCGCCCACTCGATGACGCGCTTGTCGCCGTACTTGCCCTGCAGCGCCGACACCTGCGACTCCCACCCCGGAGGATCGAGGTACGCGCGCACGACGTCGTAGCTGGCGAAGATGTGGTCGAACGCCGCCATGACGTCATCGCGCGGGATACGCCCGTCGTACTCGGCCGGGTTCCAGATCGTCGGCTGGCCCACCGCGTTCACCGGAGTGAACTGGTGGAAGTCGAACGTCTCGAGCCGGATCGCCGTCCAGTCGTCGACGTCCGAGCCGTCGAACCCGAGGCACACCGGCTCCGACAGGGGTCGGTCCCGGACCGTGAGCTTCGCATCCCATGCGGCCAGAGCCGTGTCAGCGAGCCAGGCGCCCGTGCCGGTCACGACGCGGTTGCCGAAGAAGCGCTCGGCCTGCGCCGGATCGCGCTCGAGCAGCTCGGACGCCTCAGCCTCGATCGAGTCGACGTTCACCCACGGTGAGCCCTCGTAGACGAACGCGTGGATGCGGCGCCGCTCGCGCTTGTCGCGGTACGACAGGTTCGCCGGCGGCTTCCGCCAGAACTTGAACACGTCCTCCGCGGCGGACTCGTAGGTCCGCTGCGCGACGCTGTTCTGCGCCGGGTTCCACGCGTTCGTCGTCTCCATCGTGCGGCCACCGATACCGGCAGCGTTCCGCCGCTGGCCCTCGTAGACCTCGACCATCTTGTTCTCGGCCGTCGCCAGGCCCGACTCGTCCTGCAGCGCGAAGCTGATCGGGTTGCCGACTCGCGACTGGGCCGAGGCCGTGACGCGGTCGATGCGGTCGAGCTCGGGGTCGTCGTTCTGGCCCGCGATCTTGATGAAGTTGCCCCGGGGGAGCAGCAGGTCCGACAGCGGACCGAGCGAGATCATCGCGCGCAGCGGCCGCCACACGTTGTTCACCTGCTCCTCGGAGATGGCCGTCATCTGGATCAGCGGCGACGGGTGACGAATGCCCATGGGCTCGTTCTTGAGGTACTCGTACTCCCACCCGCAGCCGCAGCCGTGGTCCGAGCACGCGTAGCCATCACCTTTGCCAGCCCAGCCGCCGAAGATCGTCGGCCCGACAGCCTCGAGCGAGACACCGCCGGCCGACCAGGGGCCCTTGCCGAGCTTCTGCGGGCCGACGATCTGCGACCGGCGGTAATGGAACGCCTGGTTCAGCAGCGGCGCCTCAGGCACCCACTGCGCGTCGTCACGGACCCGGTAGTGGTTCGCCGTGCACCAGAACTGCCAGTCGGCCTGCACGAATGACCGGCCACGCTGGAAACCGTTCGGCACCCGAGCGTGCTGCGCGAGCCACGCGTCCTGAATGTCGCCCAGCGTCGGGAAGTCGACCAGGTACTCGCTCACTGCGCCGCCCGCAGACGTCGCACCGGAGCCGTGCCGCCCGACGACTTGCTCGACGTCGGGGTCGCCGTCGGCTCGGAGCGAATTGCGCCGAGCTCGTCCATCGCCAGACGCCAGCCGTTCTCCTTCAGCCCGGCCGGGGTCATCCCGATCTGGTCCGCGAGCCGGTGCACCTGCGCCAGGGTCGACGCCGAGGCCTCAAGATCCTCCGCGCGCACCGCCCACCGCGTGTACTGGCCCACGGCGTAGACACGCCACCGCTCGGCGTTCCACATCGCCGCCTGCGGAGTCCGCCACAGCACCTTCCACAGGGCCTTCTCCCGCGGTGTCGCCGTCGGCAACGGCCACGCCGGCACACGGCCGGTGAAGCCCTCACGGGGCAGCAGCTTGTACGTCAGGCCCCGACGCTCACTGGTCAGCGAGTCCGGGTCAGCCTGGGGTCCAGACCGGTTTCGAGAGCCTCCAGAGCCCATGCAAGATCACGTCCTCAGCGGCCACGGACCGCGTCAGGGAGGCCCCACCAGGGGAGGGGCCGCGAATGTTTGAACCCCGCCTACTTCTGAGAGCCATCCCCGGCGGTCCTGGGGGTCGGGGTCGGAGGGGGGCCTCCCCCACCCCTAGGGGCGCCGGATATATCGGTATATCGGGGTGGGTCGGGGGTGGTCGACAGGGTGTCGTCCTGGGTGTGTGTGGGTGCCTTGGGCGTGGCCTGAGGCTGGGTGGGTGGGGTGGCTGGTGCTGGTGTCAGCTGTGTGCGTGGCCCTCACCCATGGGGCTGGGCTGTGGGGGTGTCGCCTTGACGACGGTCGTCCCTCGGTTCGGCCTGGCTTCGAGCTGCGCTATCGCTGGTCGGCTCGGGTCGAGGCCGAGCATCCGTGCCTGCGCTGCTGTCAGGTAGCTGGTCACGTGTGTGCATTCCTGCCTGCTGCCTGCCGGTTGCACCGCTGGTGCTCGGGTCCGGTCCAGGTGGTGCGGTCGTCGGTGTGCCCGAGGTCCCACTCCTGCCCTGCCTCGATCAGGCGGCTGCACTTGGCGCAGGCGACTGTGCCTCGCGCGACGACGGGCGCCCAGCGTGCCCGCTCCCGGTCATGCCCCCTGTCGTACCCCCGGTCCTGGCGAGACCCCCGGGTCCTGGCCTTGGCCCGGGCGTGGGCCGTGCATCGGCCTGACCTGTCGACGATGACGGGGCAACCGTGCTCGGTGCACACCGGCATCAGTCGTCGGGCTCGAGGACGTAGCCCTGGGTCTGCAAGCGCAGCCAGTCCACCAGGCCGAGGGTGGTGATGATGCTCTGCTGCTCAGCGATCGAGCGAAGCATGCGCGTCTGCTCATCGTCGGCCGCGACCGCGAAGCCCTGGCCCTGTACCTGCAGCACGTACCCGGTGACGAGGGCGCCGTCCTGCTCGTCGGCGAAGTGGGCGGCGATCGCATCGTCGAGGGCTGCCTTCGTGGTGTCACTCATTCTGTCCTCCTCGATACAGTGACCCGCATGAGCCTGCCCCTGCGGAAGCTGCACGCAATGACCGACGCTGAGATCGAACAGCACTACGACCAGCACGCAGAGCACACGGTCGTTGGGATCAGCTACTGGGCTGACGAACTCGAGCGGCGATCCCGCGAGCGATTCACTGCTGCAGCCGACAAGCTCTCCCGGCGCAGCTTCGTGCTGTCAGTGGTCAGCACGGTGGCAAGCGTCGCGGCTCTGGCAGTGGCGGTCGTGACGCTCATCGTCACGGGCTAGTTCGAGCGGGCCCGCAGGTACGCCTAGCCGAGAGAGACACGGCTTCGTGGGCGCCCTTCGGAGACGGTGGCTGCAGCCGTTGACGGGCCCGCTCGAAGTGGGATCGGTGCGCGCACTGCACCCCGGCAGGGGGTGTGCGTCCCTCGCGGCCACCGTCCGGTCGTCACACCGGGTTCAGCAGGAGAGGGCGCCGTGGTTGTGCGTGTGGGTGGTGCGGCACCGAAGACTGGGCGAGGCCGTGCACGGGTAGGTGCACGGCCTCGCAGGGGCCCGGTCGCTTCCGACAGCCGGTGGGCCTGACCGCTCCTCGCGCTAGGGGCGACAGAGGGAGGACTTAACGCCAAACCGCCCGGGCCTAGTGGCTCGGGCGGTCGGGTTCGCTGGCGCCATGCTACTGGCATTTGAGAAAGACGCGCAACTATGCGGATCGCGGCGTGGCGAATGTGCCCTTCCGCTTGAGGCGCTTCTCCCTCCACATGGTCAGCAGGTCGTCGACGTGGACGTACACGCTGCCGTCGACGGTGTATGTGGCGAGGCCGTCGCGGACGTAGTTGTCGAGGGTCCGCATCGTCATGTCGAGCTCGACGACGGCCTTCCGTTTCGTCCACCATTCGGACTTCGGGTCGGCGTGCTCCTCGCGCAGCTCGTGCATCAGCTCGCGCACACGGCCCGCCTTGATGAACGCGGCTGCCTCCTCGGTGTGGCCGCAGAACGAGCACGACAGCACGAACTGATCCACGTCGGCGTCGTCGGGCCAGTGGGCGCCGAAGGTGAACCGGTCACAGATCGGGCACGCCCGGTCGAGGACCCCGCGGGGTGCGCGGGGTGCGGTGGGGTACTTCGCCCACAGGTCGCGCAGCATCCCGTTGACGTCGTCGAAGTAGACCTCGCCGGCCTCGTGGTGCGTGATGAGGTCGTGCCGGATGAGCAGCCACGTGGTCACCTGCTCGAGCAGCCCGGTGGCGCCGGCCGACGTCGTCTCGGCGCGAAACCCTGCGGCCTCGCCCTCGCGGGCCCAGTGCACGAGGACGGCCGACGGGGGCTGCACCTTGTAGACGGCGGCCCAGTAGTTCACCCAGTACGTGAGGCGGGCGAAGACGTCGTCGGTGTCGTCGACGGCGTCGGCCCGCATCGGGAGTGGGGCCGTCTTGGACGCGGCTCGGGGCATACCGTCCTGGGCTCCGCCGAGGCCCGGGACCATGAGGGCGCGGACGTAGCCGACGAGGGCGGGGGCCTCGAGCAGTCGGCGGCGGGCGCGGGCGGCGGCGAGCTGCAGCAGGTCCTCGGCGGTGGGTTCGGTCAGGGTGTCGAGCTCGGTCATCGCCGGGCCTCCTCTTCTGCTGCCTGGTCGTAGATGACCTTGTTGCGGACTCGCTCCTTCTGGGCGAAGGTCGTCTCAGTGACGTACTCGACGGCGCGCACCTCGTCATGAGACACGATGAGACCCTCGGCCTTCGTGAGCCCCCACGTCTGGCAGAGGTCGCGGAAGGTGGTCTCGACCTGACGGTGCATGTGGTTCGGATCGACGGTGGGCTCACCCGGGACAGTCCAAGGCGAATTGAACGCGCGGGTCAGGGTCTCCTGCCCGACGGTCACGAACAACGTCATCACGATGCGCTGGTGCTGCTCGGTCTTGGTGATCTTCCGCTCGTCCATCAGCGGTCCTCCTCTGTGGTGTCGAAGTCGCCGCGCTCGAGGCGGGCGGCCAGCCCGTCGTAGATCGAGGCCACGAGCGGGGTGCGGTGGTTGGAACGGGTGCGGAGCCACGCCACGAGGGCGGCCCGGTCGAGAGGCTTCATGGCTTAGAACGGCGTCTCGTCGTTGTAGGTCGTCCCGCCGGCCGACGGCGGCGTGGACCAGGCGTCCGTCGCCGGTGCAGGGTTCGCCCACGGCTCGCTCGGTGCCTCGACGCCCTGCGCCGGGCGGCCGCCGACCGACTGGCCGGCCTTCAGCACGACAGCGACCTTCGGGAAATCGACGACGAGCTTCGTCCGCTGCTCGCCCTCGCGGGTCTGGTACTCCTGCGTCGCGAGCTGGCCGGTGAGGATGACCTCGCTGCCCTTCGCCAGAGACGCCATGACCGCGTCGGCGTCGCCCTCCCAGAACGTGGCCGTGATCCACGACGTGCCGCCGACGTTCTCGTAGCCGCCGCCGTCCTTCTTGCGGGACCGCTGCTGCGGGACGGTGATCTCGGCGACGCTCTTGCCGTTCGCGGTGCGGCCCTCGGGGTCCTTCGACAGGCGGCCGTTGATGGTGATGTTCGGGTTACTCATGGTGGTCTGCTTCCTGGCTCAGAGAGCCGGTTCGGTGGTGTCGTTGTCGTGCTGGTGGTCGGCCGCGATGCCCTGCGCTCGCAGCGTCTCGCGGGCGTCGAGGGCCGCGGCGAACAGTGCCCGCCCGTACTCCTCGGCCTCGTCGATCGAGAGGGACTGACGGCCGCCGTCGACCGTGACGGTCACGCCTCCGTCGTCGTCGCCCCAGGCGTCCGCGATCTCGACGTCGCGGGTCCGTGTAATGCCCATCAGTCGGCCCAGCTCTCGACGTCGCCCTGCGTGTAGCCGCCAAGCGACTCGATGGCGTGCCTGGCGCACATCGAGATCCAGGCAGGCTCTCCGGTGTCGAAGTTGCGAACCACGGCGAGCGTCTCCTCGTCGCACTCCATGCCGCCGCCGAAGTCGCACGTGCCGACGAGGGCTGCCGACGGGTTGTCGGACTCGCCGCCGTAGCGCGTCGGGATCTTGGTCACGTTGCTGTCAGTCATGTCGTCCTCTCAGATGTCCAGTTGGGTGGACCCGAACGGGTCCCACGTCTTGTCCCTCAGCCGCGCGAACTGCCCCTGCCAGTCGAGGACCACGGTCCCCATCTCGCCGTGCCGGTTCTTCGCCACGACGACCTCGAGGTCGCCCGGCTTCTTCGCCCGGTCGTACGAGAGCAGCAGCACCACGTCGGCGTCCTGCTCGATCGCGCCCGACTCCCGCAGGTCCGTCAGCTGCGGCGTCCGCGACGTCCGGCCCTGCGGCGGCCGCGACAGCTGCGACAGGGCGATCACCGGCACCTGCAGCTGCTTCGCGAGCTTCTTCAGACCCCGGCTGAACTCGGCCACGTCCTGTTGCCGGTTCTCCTTCCCGCCGCCCTCGATGAGCTGCAGGTAGTCGATGACGACGCCGGCGAGCTTCCCTTTCCGCGCCACCGACCGCACGAACGAACGGATCTGCGTCAGCGTCGAGATGTCATCGCCGATGTAGATCGGGGCCTCCTGGAACCGCTGGCGGGCGATCTTCACCCGGCCCCACTGCTCCTCGTTCAGCGACCGGTTCCGCAGCGACTTCATGTGGACCTCGCCGTACTGCGCGATCAGACGGATCTGCAGCTCGTCCTCGCCCATCTCGAGGCTGATGAACGCCACCAGGCCCTCGTGAGCGAGCCGCGTCGCGCACTGCAGCCCGACAATCGTCTTCCCCTCACCGGGCCGGGCACCGACGATGATGAGGTTCCCCGCCGCGAGCCCGCCGATCAGCTTGTCGAGCGACGGCCACGGCGTCGGCACGTACTCGGGCTTCTCGTCGAGACGGTCGATCAGCGCATCGATGGTGGATCCAACTGCGTGCACGTCGACCCGGGCACCGGCAGCGACGGCCTCGACCTCAGTGCGGGCCTGGTCGGCGAGCTCGAACGCGTCGCCCTCGGTCGACTGGCCCATCTGCGCGACTCGCAGACCCGCCGACTGCAGGCGCCGGCGCAGCGCCCGGTCCTTCACGATGTCGACGTAGTAGCCCACGTTTGCAGCAGTCGTCGGCGCGCCCTGCAGGACGTGGAGGTACTCGACACCACCGGCCTTGCTCAGCTCCCCGGCGCGGCCGAGCTCGTCCATGAGGGTGATCGGGTCGATCGGCTGGTTCTGATGCGCGAGGCGGGCGGCCGCGGTCACGATGACCTCGTGCTTCGGCACGTAGAAGTCCGAAGGCACGAGCCCATCGAGGACCTCCCACACAGCGGCGGGGGAGAGCATCATCGAGCCGACGACGTACTGCTCCGCGCCGACGTCGTGCTGCGGGCCCACAACCTGCTCAGCCACGGGACACCGCCAGGACCCACTCATAGCTGTGCTGGTTCTCGTCGTACTCCTGGACCGTGACGCCGTGCGCCTCGCACCACTCGGCCTTCTGCTCGGCGAGCAGCTCGTCCGTCGCGCTCGGCAGCACGCCCAGCTCCCGGTGCGCCTGAACACGCTCGAGGACGTCCGACGGCATCACCTTTCGGTGCTCCTCGCGGTAGTGCTCACGGACCGCGCCGAGTGCCGCCTCGTAGTCGAGGTGGCCGACGAGGTCATGCCAGACCTCGACCGAGAGCTCGTTCATCACTCGGCCGTCGACGCCCTGCATCCACAGCACCAGCTGCGCCGTCTCGAACTTCTCCATGCCCCTGTCCCTCTCGTCGGTACTTCTCGATCAGGGCCAGGCCCTGCTGCTGCTGCTCTTGCCCGCGGCCGCCACCACGAGGGGGCAGCGCGTCGTCGTCCCACCGGCCCGCGTTCAGCCACGACGCCGGGTGCGGGATGAACCGCGCCTCCTCCTTCGGCGGGAGATTCGGGTCGGCGGCGAACCGCTTCGCGCCGGCGATGATGACCTCGGCCGTCGCGACCCTGACGGCCTTCGCGAACGCCTTCTCGGCCGCCGCCCGACCCACGTGTCGCGGGTAGGCCGCGTAGAAGGACTCGAACGACCCAGCGCCGCTCACGACCACCTCGTCCCGGCCCGCCCCCGCAGGGGGTAGGGGGATCTTCTTCTTGGGTTCTTCTTCACTGGGTTCTTCTTCCTCGGCACGTGGTGCCGTTACCTGACGGCACGTGGTGCCGTTACCTGCGTCTCCCCGTGCCGTTGGGCTCAGTTGGGTAACGGCACCGTGTGCTGTTACCTCGCCGCCGTTCGGGTGCAGCGTGTAGCTGTTGCTCGTCCGGCCCCCGCGGCCGTTCCGCCGCACCGACGCGACGACCCCGAGGGCCCGCAGCTCGTCGAGGGCGTGCTGCACCTTCCGCGCGCTGCACCTCGCCTCGGCCGCGAGCGTCTCGTGCGAGGGGTAGATGCCGCCGCGGCCGCTGTGGGAGGCGAGGGCCGCGTAGACGGCGATCGCGTAGGGACTGATCGTGGTGTCGCGGATCATCCAGTTCGGGACGGCCGCGAAGCCGGGGGTGTCTGGCGTGCCACTGTCGGTCATCGCCATGGTGTTGTCTCCTTCGGTGCTGGTGCCCACCGGCCGTCGTCGTCCAGGAGGACGAGGCCGTGCACGGCGTGCTGGATCGGTGTCGCTGTCGGGTCTGCGAAGCCCGAGATCTTGATGCCCCGCCGCAGCGCCTCGGCCTGCAGGTCCGCCTCGGCCTCGATGCGGCCGTTCAGGATGCTGTCGAGCCAGACGACGTTCGACGGGCGGTGCTTGTTCTTCCGGCCGCCGGCGCCGCCTTGACGGTGCTGGGGGACGAGCCGGTCGGACTCCTGGCCGGTCCAGGCGCATCGGCGCCCGTCGCGCTGCTCGAGCACGGCCAGGAGCCCTCGCGGTGTCGGGCTGCTCACGCGGCCGCGGCCTCCTCGATGCCGGCGACGCGCGCCTCGACGTCGCTGAGCTCGTAGCCCCATGCCTGCAGCGTCACCAGGTACGGGCGGGCCGTGTCCGGCGACTGCCAGCCCTTCTTGTAGAAGTCGAACCCGCCCTCGATGCCGCCGAGCGCGAGCCCGAGGAGGATCTGCGGGGCGCGGGCCGGGTGCTGCTGCAGGTAAGGCGTCGCCACACTGCGCATCGACCAGGTGTCCTTCTGCTCGAGGTCGAGCAGCTCGGCGATCGCCATCCAGTGGCCGCCGGCGTACGACGCCATGCTCGTCTCGATGACGTGCGCCGCGACGAGCAGCTCCCAGCCCTTGGGCAGCGTCTTGCGCTGCAGCAGTTCATGCAGCCATGAGCGGCGGACCGTCGACGCGGCGGTCCAGTCCTTCGTCGTCTCGCGCTCGGCCTTCTTCGCGGCCTTCTCCTCGTCGGTCAGCGGGACCTTCGTCTCGCCCATCCCGTAGACCCACCAGCCGTTCTCAGCGACGTGCGTCACGGCGTAGCCGATGCCGTACGTATCCGGCTCCCGCCCACCCTCCATCGTCCAGGCGCCGGAACGGCGCACGGGGTAGGCGAACAAGTCCTGCGGTGCCTGCTCGAGGACCATCTCGAGAGTGAGGGGCTTGTGGCCCTTTTCGCTGGCGTAGACGTGCTCGAGGGCGTACATCGTCTTGTCCTCGTAGGCCGGTGCGCTGTCGATCAGCGCGAGCCCCTTCTCGCGGATCTCATCGGCGACGGCTGCGAGCTTGGCTTCCCGCTCGAGGTCATCGCGGTGTCGCTGCGCCGTGTGCTCGAACCCACGCCCCTGCGTCGCCGCCACGATGAGGTCGGCGACGATCGCGGGGCGCCCGTCGAACTCGAGCAGCACGGCAGCTTGGTCGAGAGTCAGGTCGTGCTCGGCGACAGCGGCCGCGGCGACGTCGTTCCCGCCGACCTGCAGCGCGACGTCGACGACCTTGCGCTGATAGCCGGTCTTCTTGGCGATCGCCGCGGCGCTCATGCCGAACAGCTCGAGCTGCTTCACCGCTGCGACGGACTCCGACACCCCGAGGCTCTCGCGCTGGTCGTTCACGATCAGCTGGTCGACGATGCGGACCTTCTCGTCCGACAGTGGCTCGACGACGAACACCGGCACGTCGACCACGCCGGCGTCGACGGCCGCCAGGGTGCGGCGCTGGCCGTCGATGACCGCCAGGCCCTCGTCGACGCGCTGAACCGTGATCGGCACCTTCACGCCGTGCTGCTTGATGCTCGCGACGAACTCCTTCGAGATCTTCGTCTCGGTGCGGACGTTGGCCGCGATGATGAGCGTCGACGGGTCGACACGCTCGATGGACTCAGACATGGTTCTCTCCTTCGCTCACCTGGTCGCGACCATCGCGACGCAGGGCCTTGCTCAGTTGCTCGAAGGCGAACGCGAACGCGTTCAGGGCGTCCGCGATCGCTTCTCGGTCGATCGACCTGGTCGTGCCGCCGACGTTCTCGGACGGCTCGGCCGGGGTGGGCTCGTCGTGCTCGAGCGCGGGTGCCGCCTCGACGTCGGGCCCGGGGGTCTCGGGCTCGGCCACCGGTGCCGGCGCCTCGGGCTCCGGGGTGGGGGCGACGTCGCCGAGCTGCTTGACGGGTGCCTGCTTCCCCGCGGCTTCACGGGCGGCCTTGCGGTCCCGCTGGTAGTCCACGATCGCCTGACGGCAGGAGCGCCCGTCGGGCCCGCCGGGGCAGTCGTCTCGGCAGCCTCGGCGGTAGCCCTGGGGCGTGCCATGGGGGTAGGGCGCGACCTCGACGGGATCAGCCTCGGCGACCGGCTCGGGCACGGGCGCCGGTTCAGGCTCGACGATCGGCTCCGGCTCGGCGACGACCGGGGCCGGCGCCGCCGGGGTGGGCTTGGGCTTCGGCTTGTGCTGCCCGAGCGGTGCCATGAGCAGATCGGCCCCACGACGCACCTTCGGCTTCACCTTCTCCGGCACCGTGGCGACGACGGGCGTCGCGGGCTGCGCCAGGACCTCCACTGACGCACCAGAGAGCGCCAGACGGCGGTAGCCGTAGTCCGATGCGACGCGCACGTTCGCGTCCCGGCACGACTGCCCCGTCTCGACCTTCGCCGGGCACGCCCCGCCCTTGCAGCCGCGCTCGTAGCCCGCCGGCGTCCCGTGAGGGAACCCGTCCTCGAACAGGTCTGCGCCGCTCACGACACGACCGCGATCGCGTCGGCCGACACCATCTCAGGCAGGTGCGCGCCTTCGAAGAACAGACCCACCGCGCCCGGCTGCTGGTGCACGAGCACCTGCAGCACACCCCCGACCAGGTCGCCCTCGGTGTTCGGGACCGTGATCGTCTTCCCGAGCTGGTCGCCCGACAGCGAACCGGCGAACGTCTCTCTGCGGTCGCCCATCAGGCACCCGCCAGCGACTCGCGCAGTTGGCGCACCCACCAGGTGCGCTGGTTCGCTCGCGCCACCGCGTCGCCCCAGCCCTTCGTCGCCCGCGTGAGCTCAGCCTTCGCGCGGCCGATCTGATCGTCGCGGAAGGCGCCCGGCGTCATCACGCGGGGCAGGAAGAAGTCGTCCGCGGCCGAGCAGTCGAACTTGATCGACCCCTCGAGCTGGTCCCGCATGAACGACTGGAGCTGCTCGTGTTCTGTCGACGGCGGAACCCAGCAGTCGACGGCCTCGAGCATTGCCTCGTAGCGGACACGTAGGGCCCGGGACCGCTCTCGCGCCCGCTGTGACGCCTCCGCCATTTCCTCGTTGTTCTTCGTGAGCAGAGCGGCCCACTCGTCCATCGGGCGAGCCTCAGCCTCAGCGAGATCGGCCCTGGCGCGTTCGAGCCGCTCCTTCGCGTACTGGTCCGGCTCGAAACGCTCGGGCACGACGGCGTCGGGGCCAGCGTCTCGCATCTCGACGAGAGCTCCGAAGCCGCGCGCGCAACTCATCGCGAACTCGGCGAATGTCTGATCTTTGCCGTCATGCAAGTCGGCGGTGTATCCAGTGGGCATCGTGCCCCTACCTCTCCTCGGGCACGTGGCCCGAAGCTCCGAAACGTGATGCCGCGCGGTCGTCCGCGCGGTCAGTGCGGTGGTTGTCCATCGCCGCGGCGAAGGTGTCGAGCAGCTTCCGCAGCCACTGCTCCCGCTTCTCCTGCACGAGCTCGTTCAGCCGTGCCGTGTCGTACTCGTCGGACGCCTCAGCCATCTGCTGAGCCAGGGCCCGCGTGACCTTGTCGGGGCCGGCGACGAGCCGGACCGTCTCGCGGGCGAGGATGCGCTCCGTCTGGTGCTTCGCCTTCGCGTAGTCCTCGCCCGCCTGCCGCAGTGCCTGAGCGACCTCGAACCGCATCGCGACGAGCTGCGCCCCGTACGACTTGCCGAGAGTCCGGAAGACGGCGTCGACGAGAGCCACGTGCAAGGCGTCTTCCCTCGACGGGTGGTGGATACCGACCGTTCGGAGCACGTGAGCGATCCGGGGATCGAGTCCGCCCCCTTCGACGACCTCGCCCATGGCCACGTCGACGCCGTTCACGATTCCGACTCGGGGTCGTAGGGCTGCCACCCGCGGACGTGCAGCTTCCGACGGACAAGGATGCTGCCGGGGATGTGCTGCAGCATTTCTTCCGCGTCAGCAACCTCGGGGCTCACGACCAGCACTGAGCCGGCCACTAACAGCCCGTACTCTGCCTCCGAGTCGAACTGGGCCAGTTCCTCACGCAGGCGGCGTACCTCGGCGACGAGCGCGGGCACGTCCCGCTGCGATCGCACGAGTGCCTGCTGCAAGTCGGCCGCAACGTGGTGCGACGGGCCAACGCGGTCGGCCCACCTTTCGCGCATGGTGACGACGCTCGCCTGGTTGGTGGTGACTGCGTCGAGGTCGAGCTCAGCCACGGTCGTCACCACCCGTCAGCGGCGCCTCGGGCTCCATGCCCTCGAGCGGCGGAGTCTCCTCCTCGCCCGGACGCACCTCCTCGCCCTGCGGGATCGGCGCCACCGGCCAGTCCGAAGCCGGCCCAGCATCGGGCGACGCCCACGCCTTCTCCGGCTCCGGCGACGGCTCAGCCGCACGCTGCTCGAACGCGATCGCCAGCTCACCCATCCGATCGCGCAGCTTCTGGCTCCTCTCGTGCACGGGGATCTGGCCCCACAGCGCGTTCAGGCCGTCCTTCGACGTCGCCTGCCCGGCCTCGGCCAGCCAGTCGCGCCCCGAGGGCACCGCCGCGGCTTGGGCCTCGGCATCCGGCGCGGCCTCCTTGTCGACCACGACGTCGGCGTGCGTTCGGATGCCGAGCTGCGCCTGCGTCGAGATCCCGAGCCGGTCCCACAGCGTCTCCACCGTGAAGCCCGGCGCCGGCGTCGGCTTCTCGATCTGGATTCGCGCCGACTTCGCCTTCGTCATCAGGAAGTGCCCGCGCTCGTGCATCTCGATCAGCACGCCCACGTCGAACGGCAGCGACTTGTGGCCCTGGACCTTCCAGACCTTCTCGTTGGTCGGCTGGCCGTTCTCCATGACCATGACCTGCTCGAGGCGCGCGGTTAGGATCGCCGGGCCTCGGTGCGAGCGGACGGCGTCCATGACGTCCTTCCACTGCTGCGCGGCCACGTTCCACAAGTCGGCCGACACGGTGTAGTCGCCGTTCGAGTTCTTCCGGCCCTTCGCCCGTCGGTTCGCGACGGCCTGCGCGTTGTCGGTGAGCTGGTTCCACAGCCGCGTCATGGAGTCGACGACGAGCAGCGTCGGCCGGTCGTCCATCGGCTCGGCCGCAGCGGCACGCACCGCGGCGAGGATGCCCTGGTACGACCCGTCGTGCTCGACGATCTCGAACCGGGCGCCGGGGATGACGCCGTACTCGTCGGGGTCGTCCTCGCCGATGCCGATCCACAGGGTGCGGCCGACGAGCTCGGACGCGGACGCCATGGCCGCGGCCCAGCTCTTGCCGGCACCCTCGCGACCCGCGAGGAGCACCATCGGCCACGACGGGAGGCCGGTCGGCTTCCTGGTCTTCAGTGCGGTCATGCCTTCATCTCCTTGTTCTTGACGGCCGTGACCGTCAGGGACTCCTTCACCGGCACCTGGCGGACCTCGCCCGGTGCCGTGGTCGTGTACTTGTCGGCGGCCGCGTGCCAGGCAGCCCAGGCCGCCTCGGAGCGTTCGACGGCCGCGCGGACGTGCTTCTCGGACTCGTCGAGCTCGCGAGCGATGTCGGGGTGGTCGGCACGCAGCGACGCCTCGTCGACCTCCGACACCGGATCGCCGGCGACGTCAGCCGTGCCAGCAGCGCGCCACGTGATCCGCGCCAGCGGCGACTCCTGCGACAGCTCGTCGTGCTCGGAGCGCAGCTTCACCTGCAGCTCCTTCCACGTCTGCTCCTTCGCCTTCTTCGCCGACGACTCCTCCTCGCGGAACCGCAGCAAGTTGACGGCGAGGGTGTCGAGCTCGTCGTCGTACTGCACGACCTCGCCCGCCATCGCCGCGTCGAGGGCGGCCAGGAATTCTGAAGCGATCAGCTCGAGGTCGCGCGCCAGCTCGGAGTTGTACTCGACCCACTCCATGACGGGGACCAGGCCAACCGGCGTCGGCTCCCAGTGCTCGCCCCCGCGGTCCTGCCAGTCCGAGTCGTGCTGCTCCGAGACGTACAAGCAGCGGCGAGCACCCGTGACGCGCATGATCCACGTCATCTGGACGAAGTAGCCCGCCCGGGCGTAGGAGTCGCTCCCGAGGCGCACGTCGTGTTTCGACGTCTTGATCTCGGACACGACGAGCTGCCCCTGCGAGTCGACGCCGGTGCCGTCCGGGGAGCCGAGCCAGCGCTCGTTCTCGATCGACCGGAAGACCCGCGACTCCGGCGCCAGGTACGGGTAGATGCTCTGCACCACCGCGGCGAGCACCGGCTCCCGGGTGCGACCCCAGGCCGTGTACTTCGAGTCGACGAACGTCGCCTGCGCGGCCGCCTCGAGCTCGTCCGGCGTCTTCGCGTTCAGGAAGGTGAGCTTCTCGGCGATCAGCGAGGAGACGCTGCGACGGCGGAGCCACAGATCGCGCACCTCCGTCGCTGTGACACCCCGCGCCCGAGCGAGCAGCCACTGGGTCCGGTCCTGGTCCGACGCCCCGGCACGCGCCTCGAGGTCGTTCAGCACGTCCACCGCGGCGCTCATGCTGAGACCCCGTTGTTCGCCAGTGTCACGAGGTCGCTGACCGTTTCCTCGTCCCACTTGTCGCCGTACGACTCGAAGACGTTGACGACCTGATCGCGCGTGATCTTCGGGCGCTCGTTGTTGCTGGTGATGAACGAGTTGAACGTCGCGGCCGCCTCGACGACGTCGGAGGCAGAAGGGTTGTGACCCTGCTCGACCCGGGTGCCGCTCAGGGCGACAGCCAGCTCGAGGCTGCGGATGCGGGACTGGACGCTCATGCGTGGGCCGCCTCGTCCTCGACGTCAGGCAGGTCGAGAGCCGTCTCGCCCGTTCGCACCTGGTACGCCGACTGCTGCAGACCCCTCGCCTGCTCGAGCGCCTCCGGCGACAGGATCGGCTCGATGTGCGTCATCTTGACGACGGGGTAGTCCTCGCCGGACTCCATGTCCTGCGTCTTCTTCGTCACCTTGAACGTGACGATCGCGGTCATGCGGTCCGCGTCCGTGAAGCCGAGCAGCTCGTGCTCGACCGCGTCGAGGCCGTTGTACTCGTCCTTCACCTTGCCGTTGTTGCGTTGCACACTCATGCTGTTGCTCCTTCGTCGGTCGGCCAGGACACGGCGTCCATGGCCTCGGTCTGCTTCTTCGTGATCTCGCCGTCGATCGGCGAGTCGAGGTGGCGCAGGCCCATGAGGACGAGCGCCAGGGCATCCGCGACGTTGTCGTCGGGGATGGGTACGTGGGGGAAGGCCGATTTCATCGCCGTCTTCACGGCGGCCTTGTCGGCGTTCCCGTTGCCGGTGGCGTACTTCGCGCGGGTCTTCGGGCCGACCTCGGCGACGTCGGCCCGGGCGAGCAGCTGGTCGACGACGAACCAATAGAGGCCGACTCGGTCGTTGTGGCTCCCGTACTGCGATCGCGCCGACGGGGACTCGATGACGAACAGGTCCACCTGCTCGGGCAGCGTCGCGAGGATGCGCGACAGGGCCAGGCGTGCACGGCGCCGCCGGGCCCGCAGCGTGGACGTCGACGGCTTCGTGGTCTTCGCCCGGTTCGTGACGATGCCGCCCCAGTTGTCAGCGATCACGACACCCGTGCACGACAGCGACGGGTCGATCCCGACGACGATCACGAGCGCGCGTCGATCTGCACCCAGGACCACGACGCTGCGATGAGGCCGCGGTGCCCGCATCGGACGCACGTCTGGATCTTCGAGTTCCGCTGCCAACCGTCGGCGCAACGCGAGCAGCAGTACGACGCGAGGCTGCAGGTGCGGCACACCATCGCGACCGTGGCCGCGAACACGCACTGCTCGCGGTCGTTCGGGCCCGTGTAGAGCCTGAGGATGGACTCGCACTGAGGCGTGTACGCGAAGTCGAGGTGAGCGATCTTGGAGCGTTCGAGCGCGGCCGCGAGCTGGGCGCGCTTCCTCTCGGCGGGGGTCATCGGTCGCCCCTGTGCGTCTCCGCGAGGGCGTCGCGCCAGAGCGCCCACACCGCGGCGAGGCCGAACACCCACACCAGGGCCAGGAGCCCGTCGCCGTGGGTGACGCCGACGAGGAGACGGAACAGGCCAGCCACGATGGCCGCGAGCCCGAAGACCAGCGCGACCAGCTCGAGGCGGCTCACGAGGCCACCGCCGGCCAGTAGACCTCGGCCACGATCGCGTCGACCGCACGGTTCGTCGACCGCAAGGTGTCCGCGTACTCGGCCGGGATCAGTCGCTGGCCGCCGCGGCCCTGGATCGTCTCGGCCGAACGGCCCAGATCCTCGGTGACGACAGCCGTTTTTGAGCGCACTTCGCTCTTGATGCGTTGCTGCATGGGATGCCCCTAGTGGGTGAAGGCCAGGCCGCGGAGTCGGAACCGCGGGGGCCGGGATGGTGTGGTGGGGGAGAGCTACGCCGTCTTGGCGAACTGCTGCACGGCCTCGCGGGCCGGGTCCGGTGTGCCGTCGAGCCAGTGGTCGATCGAGTCCTCACGGATCGACCACGAGCCACCCTTGACGCGCTGGGTGGCGAACAGGTCGCCGACCTGGCACGCCTTCAGCACGGTGTCGGGGTGCTTCCGCGCAAGCGCGGCCGCCTCCTTGACCGTGAGACGGGCGCTCACGACGCCACCTGGTGCAGCGTCGGTACGAGGCGGTCGACGGTGAACAGGTCGTCGAGGGGGACCGAGGGGAAGGCGAGCTTCACGCGAGCCATGAACGCGTTGGACGGGAACCCGCCGGAGGTGACGCGGTAGAGGGTCGTGCGGTCGACGCCGAGAGTGCGGGCGAGGTCCGAGTCCGACGTCAGCTCGTGAGCCCGGCGCAGCTCGTTGAGCTTGTCGACGTTCAGCACCAGCTGGCCCGCCGGGGCCTGTGTTGCGTTGGTGGAGAGGTTCTTCATGCGAGGAACACTACCCCCCGTTTGCGTGCACGCAACAGGTTTACGCGGGTGAAACCCGGCGTGTCGAGGTGTAGGCCTGGTTTTCCGGGTCTGCGCGGGCGGAAATATGTTGCGCGCGTGCATCATTCTGAGTAGCGTCGTCACCCGTGAACGCAAAGACCTGGGCCGACTTCCTCACCGCAGTCGCGGGACCCAACGCCCCCACGTCGAACCAGTCCGAGATCGCTCGCGTCGCCGGCGTATCGACCGCGACCGTCAGTAGGTGGGTGTCCGGGGACAGCCGTCCGAAAGCGGAGCAGGTCATCGGTGTCGCGCGCGCCTACGAGGTGAGCCCGCTCCACGCGCTCGTCGCCGCGGGCTACCTCGAGCAGGCCGAAGTCGAGGGTGAGGTCGAGGTGCCGCGCGCCCTGGCCATCGCCGACTACACCGAGCTCGAGCTCGCCCAGGAGATGCTCCGCCGTGTCGACCGTGGAGAGGGCGCCGTCCTCGAGCAGCCGGTCGACGTCGACCACCCCGCATGGGCCGCTGTCGGTGGCTCCGCACAAGATGACATTGAGTCACTGCCCAACGCCGCCAAGAGCGACGCCCGTGAAGTCGAGGAGGACGAACACACACCGTGAGCCATTACGTACCGCGACAGCACGCAGCGGACCTGGGGGTTCCGATCATCGACTACCCGCTCCGCGCGGACTTCGGCCGGTACGTCCCCCAGCTCGGCGCCATCCTCATCAAGCCCCGCATGCGTGCCGCCCTCGAGCGATCCGTCATCGCCCATGAACTTGTCCACGCCGAGCGCCACGAGTGCGCGACCGGCGTTCCCCTCCTCGACCTCCGCATGGAACGCAACGCCGACCGTGTCGCGTCGCTCCGCCTCATCGACGAGGACGAGCTGCTCGACCTCATGCGCTGGACTACCGACCCCGGCCGATGGGCCGTCGAGCTCAGCGTCACCGCCGACCTGCTCGAGGCTCGCGTCTCACAACTTCGCCGCACCGAGCAGGCGGTCGGCTGATGGCCTGGACCGAGAAGAAACCGTCCGGCAACTGGCAAGGCCTCTACCGCGACCCCCAGGGCAAGCGCCGCAGCGTCGGCACCTTCCGACGCAAGCCCGAGGCCATGCGCGCCGCCGCGACCGCCGAGGACGAGTCCCGCAAGATCGGCTGGCGCGACCCCACCGCATCGCTCGAGACGTGGGGCTCTTGGTGCACCGCCTGGTGGCCCACGCGCACCGTGGCCGCCGGCACGCTCGCGCGCGACCTCTCGCCGCTGAAGGTCCATATCAGGCCCCGGTGGGACAGCGTCCCCCTGGCCGACATCACCCGGCACGACGTGAACGCCTGGGTCGCCGATCTGCTCCGCACGGAGTCTGGCCGCACCGCGAAGACTCCGACCGGCACGACGAAGCTGACGCTCTCAGGCGCGTCCGTCCGCCGCATCGTCGCTCTGTTCTCCGCCTCGCTCACCGCAGCCGTTGACGCCGAGATCCTCAAGGCCAATCCCGCCGCCGGCGTTCGACTCCCCAGCGCCGCGCCCGGTGGCGATCGCTTCCTCACCCGTGACGAGTACGCCGCCGTCGCCGCGCAGCTCGAGCCCGAGGACCGCGCGATCGCCGACTTCCTCGTCGGCACCGGCGCCCGCTGGGGCGAAATGGCTGGCCTCCACGCGCACCGCGTCGACGACGGCCGCGGCATCGTCGCGATCGTCGAGACGTGGGACTCGAAGATGGACGCTGTGAAGCCGTACCCGAAGGGCAAGGAGCGCCGCGAGGTGCCCCTACCCGACTGGGTCCTCATCCCGTCGACGCCGTCACGCACGGCGCTCGTGTTCTCGCAGCCGGGGAAGATGCTCGACATCGACGGCTGGCGGAAGAACACCTGGAACCCCGCCGTTGAGCGCGCTGCCGTCGGGCACGTCCGCATCCACGACCTGCGTCACACCTACGCGTCGTGGCTCCTGCAGGCAGGGGTGAGTCTGGCCGACGTCGGAAAGCTCCTCGGGCACAAGTCATGGACCACGACGATGCGGTACGCCCACCTCGCGGAGACGCCGAACGCGCACGTCCTGTCGGCTCTGAGTCGCCCTGGCGGAGGGCAACCGGAGGGCAACGGCCGCCATGCAACGCCCCGGATGCGCCTGGTCACACCCGGACGCACCGCCTAGATTCCGCGGAACTATCCGCCCACACCCGGCCCGACCCGTTCACGCCCGAGACGGTGGTCGCTCTCGTAATGAGAAGGTCATCAGTTCGATTCTGATAAGCGGCTCCACCACGGCCCCGGGTCACGACGATCCGGGGCTGTTCTCGTCGTGCCGTCGTGCCGTCGTACCGTCGGCCTGCCGTCGTACCGTCGGCCTGCCGTCGTGACGTCCGTTCCGGTCCCTCCGCCCCCAGTAGTGGTGAGGGCGTCGACGACTTGTACCCCGAACGGCTGATCGGGCGTCGTCCACCGCCGTACGGTCGTTCTGCGACGCCCACCGGTTGCCGGAAGGAGGTGGCTCGCATGCCCCTCCGACTGATCTGCACCGCGCTGCTCGCCGCGGTCCTGGCGGGAGTCCTCGTCGTCGTCTGGGCCGGGGGAGATTCTTCGGCGCTCGCGACGGCCGGCGTGGCCGACGGGCGCGCCGCGGTGCTCGCCCCGAGAGGCGATCCCGTACTCGAGGCCGAGGGTGCAGGAGGCGCGGGCTGCGTCGCCGACGTCGCCGGCGCCTCCGTCCGCTCGCCCGCGCAGCCCGGGGCCGACGTCCCGTCGACGCCCAGGGGTGACGCGGACGCCGCGAGCGGCGCGACGGGCACCACCGGCGCCGACCTCCACGCGTTCCGGACGGCCTACGAGGACCAGCGGGAGGCGGCGTGCCTGGGTGCGCTCCCCGCCGCGAACGTACGCCACGACCCGTGCCTCGAGCAGTACCTCTTCTGGGTCGCCGGCGACCCGAGCCCCGATCCGTTGAGCGCCTGGGGGCACAAGGGCGAGGTGGTCCGCAGCGACGGGGTGCCGCCGGTCGGCTGCGACGGCAACCTCGCCGGGGGGACCGGCACGACCGGGGACGTCGCCGCCGCCAAGTGGTGGGCCTCGGCACCGCACCGGGCGGCCGTCTACCGACCGGACTTCCGTGGGGACCTCGCACACGCCTGCGTCGGGTTCGCCTCGGTGCACGGGGGACTGCCGGACGACAGCCCGGACTTCGTCCGTTCGGCCAGCCGCTGGTTCGCCTGCTGACCGACGTGCACCGAGACCGTGCCCGGGCCGCCCCACGGTCGACGTCGCCGGTGGCTGGTAGACAGTCCGCATGACACTTCGATGGGGAATCCTCGGCGCGGGCGGAATCGCCGCCACCTTCACCTCCGACCTGCAGGGTGCGGGGTTGACCGTCTCGGCGGTCGGGTCGCGCGACCTGACCAAGGCCCGAGAGTTCGCCGACCGAGCCGGGGTTGCCGGTGCACACGGCAGCTACGACGAACTCGTGGCCGATCCCGAGGTCGACGTGGTCTACGTGGCCACGCCGCACCCGTTCCACGCCGAGAACGCCCTGCTCGCGATCGCCGCGGGCAAGCACGTCCTCGTCGAGAAGGCCTTCACCGTGAACGCCGCCGAGGCCGAGAAGGTCTACGCGGCCGCCCGCGATGCCGGCGTGGTCGTCCTCGAGGCGATGTGGACGCGGTACACGCCGCAGAGCGCCCGACTCCGCGAGGTCGTGCGGTCCGGCGTCATCGGCGAGGTGCGCCTCCTGACCGCGGTGCACGTCCAGTCGTTGCCCACCGACCCCCGTCACCGCATCAACGACCCGGCCCTCGGCGGTGGGGCGCTGCTCGACCTCGGGGTCTATCCCGTGTCGTTCGCGGACGACCTGCTCGGCGAGCCCTCCACCGTCTCGGCCGCCGCCACGCTCAGCGCCCAGGGCGTCGACGCGCGCGTCGCGATCCAGCTCGGCCACGCGTCGGGGGCCACGGCCCAGCTCTACGCCGCGCTCGACACCTCGGGCCGCAACACGGCGACCCTGCTCGGCACCGCGGGACGCATCGACGTCGACGACACGTTCTACGCGCCGGGCGGGTTCACCGTGCGCGACTCGGACGACACCGTGGTCGAGCGATTCGACGCCGACGAGGGCGGCCTGCGGGGCATGCACCACCAGGCACTCGAGCTCGAACGGGTCGTGGCGGCGGGTCAGCACGAGAGCCCGTTGCTGACGGCCGCGGACGGCGTGGGCGTCATGCGCACGATGGACGAGGTCCGGCGGCAGATCGGTGTGCGGTACCCGTCCGAGGGCTGACGTCGGTGCTCGGCTCCGTATGATGTCCTCGATGAGCGATCAGGGTGAGCCACGACACGACCGACCTGAAGCGACCCCACGAGGCGCCGACCCCGTCGACGGGGCCCCGGTCGAGGCCACGGGGCGGGCCGGCTCGGTATGGCGCTGGGTCTCCTCACGGCCGCGAGGGGTGCTCGTGGCGGCCGGCGTCCTCGTCTTCGCGCTGCTCGGCGGCGGCGCCGTCGCCGCCGGCGCGGCCACCGCTCCCGGCGCCGCGACGGCCCGGGCGGGCGCCTCGTCGCCCCGACCGGTCGTCACGGTCACACCGACCGCCACCCCCACGGTCGATCCGACACGGTCGGTGCCCGACGTCGTCCCGGGTGCCACGCGATTGCGGACCTGCTCGGTCGCCGGTGCCGCCTCCGACGCCCGCCTGGCCCAGTTCGAGGGCAGCGTCGTCAACGCCGCCACGGGTGAGGTGCTCTTCGACCGCAACGGCTCGACCCCGGCTCGCACGGGCAGCGTGCTGAAGACCCTGACGAGCGCGGTGGCGCTGTCGGTCCTCGGGCCCGACACCCGTCTCACGACACGGGTGACCGGTGATCCCGGCACGGGCGCCGTGGCCCTGGTCGGCGGGGGTGACGCCACGCTCAGCGCCACGGGGTCGAGCGTGTACGCGGGGGCTCCCACGGTCGCCGACCTCGCGACCCAGGTCAAGGCGTCCCTCGGCGACCAGCCGCTCACGCAGATCACGCTCGACGCCACCTACTGGAACCCTGCCGACAAGTGGGACCCGTCCTGGAAGCGCACCGAGCAGACCATCGGCTACCACTCCGAGGTCACGGCGCTCATGGTCGACGGCGACCGGGCGAACCCCGCGGCCCAGACGAGTCCCCGCAGCACCGATCCCGTCGCCCGTGCCGGCGACGCCTTCCGTTCCGCGCTCGTCACCGCCGGGGTGGTCGGCGCCGACTCCGCCACGATGAGCCAGGGTACGGCCACCAGCGGCACCGTGATCGCCCAGGTGTCCTCCCAACCGGTCAGCCGCCTGATCTCGCAGCTGCTGCCGACCTCCGACAACACCCTCGCCGAGATGCTCGCACGCGTCTCGTCGAAGGAGTCCGGCGCCGATGGGTCGGCCGCGTCGCTCACCGCGCTCTACAAGTCGGTCCTGTCGTCGACCTACGGTCTCGACACGTCGTCGCTCACGATCATCGACGGGTCCGGCCTGAGCGAGAACGACGCCGTGCCCTCGACGTTCGTCGCGCGCCTGATGATCCAGGTGCTGAACCGTGAGCACGGACTCGGCGTGGTCTACGACGCCCTTCCCGTGTCGGGCAAGACGGGCACGCTCGCCTCGCGCTTCACGGGCTCGAACGCCGTGGCCCGCGGTGCCGTGCATGCCAAGACCGGCTGGATCGACACGGCCTACACGCTCGCCGGCACCGTCGACGCGGCGGACGGCACCAAGCTCACCTTCGCCTTCTACGCGATCGGTTCCGTGCAGGACAACGCGCGGGCCGCCCTCGACACCCTGACGACGGCGGTCTACAGCTGCGGAGACAACCTGGCCAACAGCTGAGGCAGGCCGATGTCGGTGCGGCGCGCGAGAATGGTCGCATGACCAGAGCACTCTTCGTCATCGACGTCCAGAACGACTTCACCGAAGGAGGCGCGCTCGGAGTCACCGGCGGCGCCCACGTCGCGAAGGCGGTCACCGACCACCTCCGAGCCCGTCGCGACCGCTACGACCTCGTCGTGGCCAGCCGTGACTGGCACTCGCCCGACGGCGACAACGGCGGCCACTTCAGCCCCGAGCCCGACTTCGTCGACTCGTGGCCGACGCACTGCGTGCAGGGCTCGCCCGGCGCCGAGTACCATCCCGACCTCGACGCCTCCCTCGTCGACGTGCACGTGCTCAAGGGCGACGGTCGACCGGCCTACTCGCTGTTCGACGGGTTCGTCGCCGACGGTCGACCGTTCGGCGAGGTCCTCGCCGCCGGGGGTGTCGACGAGGTCGACGTCGTCGGTCTCGCGACCGACCACTGCGTCCGCGCCTCGGCACTCGACGCCGTCGCCGCCGGTCTCACGGTGACCGTGCTGACCGACCTCGTGGCGGGCGTGGCCGCGGCCCCGAGCGCTGCCGCACTGGCCGAACTGCGGGCGGTCGGCGTCACCACCGTGCCGTCGTCCGGTGCCGGCACCGACTCACCCGGGGGCCGGGCATGAGCGGCCGGGGCGTGACCGCCGCCGATCGCCGCCGCGTGCTCGACGCCGTGCCCACCGGCCTCCTCGTCGGGGGCACCTGGGGTCCGTCGTCCTCGGGCGGCACCATCGACGTCGTCGACCCGGCCACGGGCGACGTCCTCGTCGCGGTGGCCGACGCCACTCCCGCCGACGGCCTGCGGGCCCTCGACGCCGCGGTCGCCGCACAGGACGCGTGGGCGGCGACGTCGCCGCGACACCGCAGCGAGGTGCTCCGCCGTGCCTTCGACCTGCTGATGCAACGGCGTGAGGACTTCGCCCTGCTGATGACGCTCGAGATGGGCAAGCCGCTCGACGAGTCGCTCGGCGAGGTCACGTACGGTGGCGAGTTCCTGCGCTGGTTCTCCGAGGAGGCCGTGCGCGTCTCGGGCCGCTACGGCACCAACCCCGAGGGCACCGGCCGCACGACGGTGCTGCACCGGCCGGTGGGCCCCTGCCTGTTGATCACGCCGTGGAACTTCCCCCTGGCGATGGCGACCCGCAAGATCGCGCCCGCCCTGGCGGCGGGGTGCACGGTGGTCGTCAAGCCGGCCGAGCTGACGCCGCTCACCACGCTCGCCTTCGCCGCGCTGCTCACCGAGGCCGGAGTGCCCGACGGGGTGGTGAACGTCGTGACGACCCTGGCGGCGAACGACGTGTGCGAGCCCCTGATCCGCGACGCGCGCCTCCGGAAGCTGAGCTTCACGGGGTCGACGCCGGTAGGTTCGACCCTGCTGACGCAGGCCTCCGAGCAGGTGCTGCGCACGTCGATGGAGCTCGGGGGCAACGCCCCCTTCGTGGTCTTCGACGACGCCGACCTCGACGCCGCGGTCGAGGGAGCGATGCAGGCGAAGTTCCGCAACGTGGGCCAGGCCTGCACTGCCGCCAACCGGTTCATCGTGCACGAGTCGATCGCCGACGAGTTCACGGCCAGGGTGGTCGAGCGCGTGCGCGGACTCCGGGTGGGCGCGGGGACCGACGACGGGGTCACCGTGGGGCCGTTGATCGACGACCGGGCCGTCGACAAGGCGGACCGGCTCGTCCGCGACGCCGTCGAGCGCGGAGCAGTGGTCGAGACCGGTGGCCACCCCGTCGACGGGCCGGGCACGTTCTTCGAGCCCACCGTCGTGTCGGGCGTCGCCCCCGGCAGCGAGATCCTGACCACCGAGATCTTCGGCCCGGTGCTGGCGATCTCGACCTTTCGGGACGAGGCCGACGGAGTCCGCCTCGCGAACGACACCGAGTTCGGGCTCGTGGCGTACGCATTCACACGCGACCTCACCCGAGGGCAACGGCTCGCCGAACGGCTGCAGACCGGCATGCTCGGGCTGAACGTCGGCGTGGTGTCGAACGCCTCGGCGCCGTTCGGCGGCGTCAAGTCGTCGGGCCTCGGCCGCGAGGGCGGTGCCGAGGGCATCCACGAGTACCTCGAGACGGTGTACGTGCTGACCCCCGACCCGTTCGCCGCCGCATGAGCGCCGTCGAGCCGCTGCGTGTCGGCATCGTGGGTTACGGGCTCGCGGGCCGGGTGTTCCACGGCTCGCTGCTGTCCGCCGACCCGGCGTGGCGGGTCGACGCCGTCGTCACGCGCGACCCCGACCGTGCCGCCCAGGCCGCCGCGGCGCACCCCGGGGCCGAGATCGTGGCCGACCTCGACGAGCTCGTGCGCCGTGGGCTCGACCTCGTGGTCGTGGCCACCCCCAACGACACCCACGTCGAGACCGCGACACGCGCCCTGAGGGCAGGGGCGGCCGTGGTCGTCGACAAACCGCTCGCGACCTCGGCGGCCGACGCCCGACGGCTCGTCGAGCTCGCCGACTCACTCGGTCGGCCGCTGACCGTCTACCAGAACCGACGCTGGGACGGCGACTTCCTGACGGCGGCGCGCCTGGCGGGGTCGGGCGAACTGGGCGACGTGCACACCGTCGAATCGCGCTTCGAACCCTGGAAGCTCGAGAACCGCGCCGGCTGGAAGCGTCGGGCGACCTCGGCCGACGGCGGGGGCATCCTGTTCGACCTGGGGCCGCACCTCGTCGACCAGGTGCTTCGGCTCGTGGGTCCGGTCCGGGCGGTCCATGCCGAGATCGCGACCCGCCGCCCGTCCGGTTCGGCCGACGACGACGTGTTCCTGTCGCTCGAGCACGACGGGGGTCGGCGGTCGAGGCTGGTCATGAGCCACGTCGCCGCCCTCCCCGGGCCGAGGTTCCGCGTCCTGGGTTCGGCCGGGGCGTACGAGGTGCACGGCCTCGACCCGCAAGAGTCCCAGCTGACGTCCGGACTGCGACCGTCCGACCCCGCCTACGGCGTCGACCCGGGCGATCGTCGTGGCGCCGTGACGACGGGCGGCTCACGCCGGGACGAGCCCACCGATCGGGGTCGGTACCCCGAGTTCTACTCGCAGCTGGCCCGTGCCCTGCGGGGTCAGGGCGAGCTGCCGGTGGACCCCTGGGACGCCGTCCGGGCACTCGAGGTGATCGAGGCCGCGCGTCGTTCGGCGGACGAGGGACGGGTGATCCGCCTCTGACCGCTCGTCGACCGGCGGCCGGCCGCGGGTCGCGCTCCGCTCAGAGCCTCGTCGTCCAGTCCACCGTCGCGAGGACCGCCGGGACGTCCACCTCGGCGAGGGTCGACGGCGACCACCGGGGTCGACGATCTTTGTCGATTACGCGTGCCCGGATGCCTTCGGCGAGGTCCGGGGAGGCGGCGAGCGAGGTGACGATGCCCAGTTCCTGCCCCAGGACGGCCTCGAGGTCGGGCAGTCGAGCAGCCCGTCGCCGGGCCGCGAGGGTCAGGACGACCGACGTGGGCGAGGCCGCCTCGAGGTCGTCGGCCACGGCTCCGGCCTCGGCCGGTCCCGATTCCGCCAGGCGGCGGAGCCTCCGCACGATCGTGACGGCGTCGTCGCCGCGGTAGGCGTCGTCGATCCAGGCGGCGGCAGCGGCGAGATCGGACGGTCCCGCGTCCGTCCCCAGTGCCCGCACGGCGTCGGGTCCCCCCTCCGCGAGTGCGGGCAGCACCTGCGTCAGGTCGGTCGACGGCACGAAGAGGTCGGCGAAGCCCGTGTGCAGGGCGTCGGCGGCCGTCATCGCGCGACCGGTCAGGGCGAGGTGGGTGCCGAGCTCTCCCGGAGCCCGCGACAGCAGGAAACTACCGCCCGCGTCGGGGGAGAGGCCGATGCGGGTCTCGGGCATGCCCAGCGAGCTGCGCTCGGTGACGATGCGCAGCGTGACGTGACCACCGAGCCCGATGCCGGCACCCATCGCGATGCCGTCGAGCAGCGACACGATCGGCTTGGACCACCGCGACAGGCGCAGCGTGCCCCGGTACTCGCGGCGCCACATGTCGACGCTGCGTCGCGGGTCCGTCGTGGCGTTGGCGTGGATCCAGGCGATGTCGCCTCCGGCGCAGAAGCCCCGTTCACCGGCGCCCCGCAACAGCACCGACGAGACGGCGGGGTCGTCCTCCCAGGTGTCGAGGGCCTGCTCGACGAGGCCGAGCATCTCGATCGTCACCGCGTTGATCTTCCGTGGACGGTTGAGGGTGACGACACCGACCCCGCGGTCGACGTGGGTCAGGACGGTGGGAACGACGTCGTTCATCCGGCCATCGTCCCACGGCACCGTGCCCGGGCCCCGACGGCCACGCGACCTCGGTGTCAGACGAGCAGCTGGTGCTTCGCGAGATCCCTGTAGAGCGGGGTCGTCCGCACCAGGTCCGAGTGGGTGCCCACGCCTACCACGCGACCGTCCTCGACGACGACGATCTGGTCGGAGTCGACCACGGTCGACAGTCGGTGGGCGATGACGATGAGCGTACGGTTCTCGGCCACCGCGTCGATCGCCTCGCGGAGGCGCTGCTCGTTCAGGCCGTCGAGGCTCGAGGTCGACTCGTCGAGCAGCAGGATCGGCGGCGCGTTCAGCAGCGTGCGGGCGATCGCCAGGCGCTGTCGTTCACCACCGGAGAGCATCACGCCGTCCTCGCCGACCTGGGCGTCGAGACCCTGGTCGCCACGGTCGAGCACCGCGGTGAGGTTCACGGCCTCGAGCACCCGACGGCAGTCCTCGTCGGTCGCCTCGGGAGAGCCCAGGGTGAGGTTGTCGCGGATCGTCCCCGCGAGCACCGGGGCGTCCTGTTCGACGTAGCCGATGCGTGACCGCAGGTCGCGTCGGTCGAGGGTGCGGACGTCGGCTCCGCCCACGCGCACGGCGCCCGAGGTCGGGTCGTAGAAGCGCTCGATGAGCGACAGGATGGTGCTCTTCCCGGCTCCCGAGGGGCCGACCAGGGCCGTGCGCTTGCCGACGGGCACCGAGAAGCTCACGCCACGCAGCACCGTGAGGTCGTCGTCGACAGGGCGCATGCCCGAGTCGTGGCCCGGCTCGCCGGAGACCCGTGGGCCGCCCGTCCCCGTTCCGGCGGGAACGGGCGAGTCGGGGTAGCGGAAGTGCACGTCGTCGAAGCGGACGGCGATGTCGTCCCCCGCGTCGGGATCGCCGCCGACACCGACCTCACGGGTCGCGACCTCGGCCGCGAGGCGCTCGTCCCCGTCGGTCTCGCTCGGCAGGTCGAGGATCTCTTGGATGCGCCCCAGCGCGCCGAGGGCCTGGTTGACGCTCAGCACGGCGCCGAGAGCCTGGCCGAGCGGCATGATCATGAGGAAGAGGAAGAGCACGAACGAGACGAGCGAGGCGATCTCGATGGCACCGCTGGCCACCCGGTAACCGCCGACGCCGAGCACGACGAGGAACGACGCCTGCAGGGCGACCGACGAGATCGGCACGACCAGGGCCGAGATCCGTGCCACCTGCAGTCCGCGCTGGTACGCGCCCTCGGCATCGCGTTCGACGCCGACGATCTCGCGGTCGGTGGCTCCCGAGGCCCGGATCGTGCGCACCGAGCTGATCGCCCGCTCGACGGCGGCGGTCAGGTCGCCGACCTTCTCCTGCGCCTGGCGGCTCGCGACGCGGATGCGGCCGGAGAGCAACACGACGACCACCACCGACACGGCGACCACGAGCACGGTCAGCCCGAGCAGCACGGGATCGATCAAGAACATCCCCACCAGCGCGCCGACGAAGGTCAGGCTGCCGCCGATCGCCTCGACGAGCCCTTGCGTGAGCACGGCTCGGAGGAGGGTGGTGTCGGACCCGACGCGCGACACGAGGTCACCCGTCCGGCGCGTGTCGAACTCACTGATCGGCAGACGGAGCATGCGTCCCACGAGTCGACGGCGGCTCGAGAGCACGACGCCCTCGCCGGTCCGCTGCAGGAGGTAGTGCTGGAACCCGCTGATCAGGCCGGCCACCACGACCAGCGCGACCAGCGCCCAGACGAGGGGCCCGAGCGTCACGCCCTGCTGCACGGCCGAGATGACCTGCTGCACGAGCAGTGGCTGGCCGAGCGACGCCGCGGCCCCGAGCACGCTGAGCACGATGATGAAGGCCATGACCTTCTTGTGCTCGAACAGGTAGGGCAGCAACTGGCGGAACGTGGCGCGGGGGCCCTCGGGCTGGGAGCGGCGACCCCAGCGCGGCCGGGGCGCGGCGGGCGGGTCGACCCGCGCCTCCTTCCCCTCGGACGTCGTCGTGCGCGCGCGTGTGTCGGAGCTCATGATGCCTCTCGTGCCTGGTGACCGGCGTCGCGGGGTGCGGCGGTCGGGAGTCGCGGGCGGTGCCACCGCCGACTAAGACCGTACTTCGTCCCGGTGACTGCCACCTGCGTCACGAGACCGGCCCGCGCCTCCGGTCAGGAGGCGCGGGCCGGTCGGCAGCGCACGGCGCCTCCGGTCAGCCGGCCGTGTCGTAGTCGACGTCCCGGGTCTCCCGGCTGAGCACGAGCGCGATCAGCGTCAGGACCGCCATCGACGACAGGTAGAGGCCCACGAGCCAGGTGCTGCCACCCGCCGCCGTCCAGAGCGCCACGGCGATGAACGGGGCCACGGCGGCTCCCAGGATGCTCGCCACGTTGTAGCTGATCGCCGAGCCGGTGTAGCGGACGCTCGTGGGGAACAGCTCGGGCAACACGGCCCCCATGGGCCCGAAGGTGAGCCCCATCAGGACGAAGCCGATGATCAGCAGCGCCTGCGCCCCGAGGGCCCCGGCCGCGAACAGCGGGGCGAACGTGAAGCCGAAGACGAGGATGCCCGCCGTCACGCAGATGAGCATGGCGCGGCGCCCGAACTTCTCGGCGAGCGGCCCCGAGACCAGGGTGAAGATGCCGAAGAACACCACGCCGAGGATCAGCATCCAGAGGAACTGCGTCCGGGGGATGCCCAGACCCGCCGGGGTGCCCGCGGCGTCGGCCGTCCCGAACGTCAGCGTGAACGTCGTCATCAGGTAGAAGAGCGTGTAGGTCGCGAGCATGATGAACGTGCCGAGCAGCAGGGGGCGCCAGCTCGACCGGAACACGCGGGCCAGCGGCAGGGTGGCGACGTTCCCCGAGTCGACGACCCTCTGGAACGCCGGGGTCTCGATGAGCTTGAACCGCACGTAGAGGCCGATGATCACGAGCACCGCGCTCGCCAGGAACGGCAGGCGCCAGCCCCAGGCCAGGAATTGTTCCTCGGTGAGGGTCGTGTTCAGCAGCACGAAGAGGAGGTTGGCGATGATGAAGCCGATGGGCGCGCCCAGCTGGGGGAACGTGCCGTAGATCGCGCGGCGGTTCGCGGGGGCGTTCTCGGTCGCGAGCAGGGCGGCACCGCTCCATTCGCCGCCGAGGCCGAGGCCCTGGCAGAAGCGCAACACGACGAGGCAGGCCGGGCCGGCGACCGCCCAGCCGGGCGTGGTGCCGGCCGGGATGCAGCCGATCAGCACCGTCGCGATGCCCATGGTCAGCAGCGATGCCACGAGGGTGCCTTTTCGGCCGATGCGGTCGCCGAAGTGCCCGAAGACGATCGAGCCGACGGGCCGGGCGATGAACGCGACGCCGAAGACGGCGAACGAGGCGAGCCGCGCGACGGCGGGATCGTCGTTGGCGAAGAAGATCGTCGGGAAGACGAGCACAGCGGCGGTCGCGTAGACGTAGAAGTCGTAGAACTCGATCGAGGTGCCGATGAGGCTCGCGACGATGACGCGTGAACGCTTGTTGGTGGCTGGGGTGGGCGACGTCGACGAGTCGACGGTGGGGGCAGACACGGGGGCACTCCGAGGGGAGGGGGCGAGGGCCGGCGGACGTCGACGACCGAGCGCGTGATGCGGCGCAGCGGGTCGGACGGAGGCGCGGTGCAGGGATCTGCGGATCGCTCGGCCGGGAGAGATGATGGCCGCTCGTGACAGCCGCCCCCGATGTTACTCCCGCACGGGCCCGGGCACGAACGTCGGACCCCGACGCGGGACGGACCGGGACGCGGGACGGACCGGGGCGTCGGGCCGCGGGCTCAGTCGTCGGAGCCGAGATGGCCGGGCAGCTCGTGACCCATGCGGTCGCGCTTGGTGTCGAGGTACCCCTCGTTGAACGCTCCGACGCCGACGACGAGGGGCACCAGTTCGGTGACCTCGATGCCGTGCTGGCCGAGCTGTCGCCGTTTCTCGGGATTGTTGCTGAGCAGGCGGACACGGGCGAGGCCGAGGTCGCGCAGCACGTCGGCGGCCGCACCGTAGTCGCGCGCGTCGGCAGGCAGCCCGAGGGCGAGGTTGGCGTCGAGCGTGTCGAGGCCGTCTTCTTGCAGGCGGTAGGCACGTAGCTTGTTGACCAGGCCGATGCCGCGCCCTTCGTGGCCGCGCAGGTAGACCACGACCCCGCCGTGGTCCCGGATGGTGTCGAGTGCGGCGTCCAGCTGCGGGCCGCACTCGCACTTCAGCGAGCCGAACGCCTCGCCGGTCAGGCACTCGGAGTGCACGCGCACGAGTGCGTCGTCGGCCGGGGGAAGGCCCGTCGGGTCGCTCGCGATGATCGCCACGTGGTCGGCCCCGGTGACGGTGTCGCGGTAGGCCCTCATGCGGAACGTACCGTGGCTGGTGGGGACCGTGGTCTCGACCTCGAACGACACCTGGGACGATGCGGCGGGGGTGGTGGTCATACGTGTCTCCTGGGGGTGTCGCGGGCGACGACCACCAGGTCGTCGCCGAGGGTGTGCGCATCGGTGACGCGCAGTCGTCGCTGTCGGTCGATGTGCTCGACACCGAGGTCGTCGAGGGCGGTCCGCGGGCCGCCGAGCAGCGTGGGCGCGAGGTAGACGAGGTAGTCGTCGACGAGCCCGAGCCGGACGAACGCGCTCGCGACGGTGGGGCCGCCCTCGACGAACACGCTGCGGACCCCGCGGCGTCCGAGGTCGTCGAGCACGGCCTCGAGGTCGTGCGTGCCCGTCTCGACGACCTCGCGGGGGTGTCGGCGTAGGGCGGCGTCGGTCGGCACGGGTCGCGTGCCGACGACGACGGGCAGGGGCTGGTCGGGGAGCAGTTCGCCGCCGTCGCCCCGGGCGGTCAGGCTCGGGTCGTCGGCCAGCACGGTGCCCGTGCCGACCAAGATGGCGTCGTGGGCCGCCCGCTGCTCGTGCACGTGCTGCCGTGCCGCCGTGCCGGTGATCCACCGACTGCTGCCGTCGGACGCGGCAGTGCGCCCGTCCAGGCTCGAGGCCCACTTGAGCGTCACGAAGGGTCGACCCGTCCGGGCGGTCACCAACCAGCGGCGAGCCATCTCGGCGGCCTCGTCGGCGAGCACACCGTCGACCACCTCGACGCCGGCGCGCCGCAGCCGTTCGGCCCCGCCGCCCGAGGACGCACCGGGATCGGGGACGGCATGGACGACGCGGGAGACGCCCGCGTCGATCAGGGCGACGCTGCACGGCCCGGTGCGGCCCACGTGGTCACAGGGTTCGAGCGTCACGACGGCCGTCATGCCCCGCGCCTCGCCGGGGGAGAGGTGCGAGAGGGCGTCGACCTCGGCATGCGGGGTGCCGGCACCGCGGTGCCACCCCTCGGCCGCCGTGCTGCCGTCGGGGCGCAGGAGGACGCAACCGACCTGGGGGTTCACTCCGCGGGCGGGTCCGCGTCCGGCGAGGGCGACGGCCCGGCGCATGGTGCGCTCGAGGAGGTCGTGGTCGTTCGCGGCGATGCTCACGGGGCCTCCGGAAGAGAACGGTCGCGCGCCGGAGCGTGCGCGGTGGGGGACGATCGGACGACGCCGTCGACGGCATCGGTGAGGGAGTCAACGCCGTCGGCCACGGGGTATTCCGCCGGGTGACCGAGGCTCGTCGGGGGATGCCCCAGGTCGGGCCAGCCCGGTCGGGCCACCCGTGTGTCGCCCGGTCGCAGGCGGGCCTTCCAGCAGAGAGGGTGGCCCCCGTCGCGGTCGGGGTGCAGCCCCGGGCCGACACCCTGGTAGGTGAACCCCGCACGACGGGCGACGGCGGCCGAGGCGTCGTTGCCGACGTAGCCCTCCCAGAAGAGCTCGCGCAACCTTCCGACGCCGAAGGCCCAGTCGGCCACCAGGCCGAGGGCCTCGGTCATCAGGCCGTGACCACGGGAGGCCGGGGCCGTCCAGAAGCCGACGTCTGACGACCGGAGCCGCACGCTGATGATCCCCTCGAGCAGGCCGGAGCCGGGGCGACGGAGCCCCCAGGTGAACTCGCGCCCGGTCGCCCAGCCGTCGTCGACGATGCGCCGGAGGAAGAACTCGGCGTCGGACCGGTCGTAGGGCACGGGCACCGTGGTGAACCGCTGCAGCGTCTCGTCCCGGCAGGCGTCGACGATGGCCGGGACGTCGGCCGCGCTCGGCACCAGCAACTCGAGGGTCGGTGACGCGAGCACGAACGGCAGCACGATCAGGCCTTGCGGACGAAGCCGATGCGGTCGTACACGGTGTCGATCGTGGCCTGGGCGATCTCGTTCGCCCGGTCGGCGTTGACCGCGAGGATGCGGTCGAGCTCGGCCGGGTCGGCGATCAGTTCGAGGGCGCGGGTGCGGACGGGAGCGAAGGTCTCGACGACGACCTCGGCCACGTCCTTCTTGAGATCGCCGTACCCGCGGCCCGCGTACCGCTCTTCGAGGTCGGCCACGCTCTCGCCCGAGAACGACGACAGGATGGTCAGCAGGTTCGAGACACCGGCCTTGGCCCCTCGGTCGAAGCGGATCTCGCGCTCGGCGTCGGTGACCGCCGACTTGATCTTCTTGGCGGTGCGGCTCGGCTCGTCGAGCATCCACACGACGCCCGAGTCGGTGGCCGCCGACTTGCTCATCTTGGACTCGGGCGACTGCAGGTCGTAGATGCGAGCGGACTCTTTCTGGATCGTCGCCTCGGGCACGACGAACGTCTCGCCGAAGCGTGAGTTGAACCGGGTGGCGAGGTCGCGGGTGAGCTCGACGTGCTGACGCTGGTCGTCACCCACCGGAACCGTCTCGGCCTGGTACAGCAGGATGTCGGCGGCCATCAGCGTCGGGTAGGCGAACAGGCCGAGCGAGGCCGCGTCGGCCCCCTGCTTCGCCGCCTTGTCCTTGAACTGCGTCATCCGCCTGGCCTCGCCGAACCCGGTCAGGGTGTTGAGCACCCAGGCCAACTGCGTGTGGGCCGGGACGTGCGACTGGATGAACAGGGTCGACCGCGCGGGGTCGATGCCCGCCGCGATGTACTGCGCGGCGGTGCCACGGATCTGGGCGCGCAACGCGTCCGGGTCTTGCGGGACGGTGATGGCGTGCAGGTCGACGACGCAGAACAGGGCGTCGTGCGTCGTCTGCAGCGACTTCCATTGCTGCAGGGCGCCGATGTAGTTGCCGACGTGGAGCGAGTCGGCGGACGGCTGCATGCCGGAGAAGAGACGGGGCTTGGTCATGAGGTCCTCGGTCGGTGTCGTGCGAGAAAGAAGGGCGGTGGGTGGGGCGCGGGGTCAGAGCCGGTAGTCGACGACGACCGGAGCGTGGTCCGACCACCGCTGGTCGTAGGCGGCCGCTCGGTCGACCACGTAGTGCTCGACGGTGTCGGCCAACGCCGGGGTGGCCAACTGGTAGTCGATGCGCCAGCCGGTGTCGTTGTCGAAGGCCTGACCGCGCCAGGACCACCACGAGTAGGGCCCCTCGACCTCGCCAGCGAAGCGACGACCCACGTCGACCCAGCCGAGGCCTTCCCCGCCGGTGCCGTCGACCGTCGCGACCTGCTCGCCCGCCGGCCCGAGGAAGCGGTCGAAGTACGACCGCTCACGGGGGAGGAAGCCGGCGCGCTTGACGTTGCCTTTCCAGTTCTTGATGTCGAGCTCGCGGTGCCCCACGTTGAGGTCGCCCGTGACCACCGAGAGCTCGTTGTGGGCGGCGAGCTCGGGGAGCCGCGCCGACATGGCGTCGAGGAACTTCCATTTCTCGTCCTGCTTGGGGGTGCCGACCTCGCCCGAGTGGACGTACGTGCTGACCACGGTCACGACGGTGCCGTCGATCTCGTAGTCCGCCTCGAGCCAGCGGCCGGCACTGTCGAAGTCGTCGGGCCCGAGCTCGACGCGGTGCACGTGGGCCTTGCCCCTGCTGGCGATGGCGACCCCGGCCCGGCCCTTCGCGGTCGCCGGGTCGTGGACGACGTTCCACTCGGGGCCGAGCAGCCCCTCGAGATCGTCGGTCGAGGCGCGCACCTCTTGCAGCGTGAGGACGTCGACGTCGCGCTCCGAGAGCCAGTCGCCCATGCCCTTGCGGAAGGCGGCGCGGACGCCGTTGACGTTGACGGTGGCGAGACGGAGGCGCGTGGACATGGGCTCCAGACTAGCGGCGGGCACCGTCACGGGTGCCGTCCGGGGGGCCCGTGGGCGGGACGTCGGACGGGCCGCCGCGGCGTACGCCACGCAGCGACCGCGAGAGCAGGCCACGGGCGCCGTCGACGAGACGACCGCCGCGCGACCGGGCCCGCGCCTCCTGGGCTCGTCGTTCCTCCTCGAGGCGCCGCAGGCGGGCCGCCTCCTGATGCGGGTCGGCGAGGACGCCGAGGTCGTCCATGCCGACGGCGATCCAGCCGGCGCTGAGCAGCAGCACCTGGCAGAGCAGGTTGATCACGATCAGCAGTCCGACGATCGCCGCGAACGAGGCGACCAGGGGGTTCGAGCCCGTGGCACGCAGCACGACGCCGCCGACGACCGTCAACGAGACGAACCCGGCCGCACCGATCATCGCCCCCGAGAGCAGGCGGCGGAAGGGGATGTGCAGGCCTGCCAACACGCGGAACAGGACGGCGAGCACCGCGGTCTCGAAGACGAACACCAGGACGACGCCGACCACACGGAGGGTCGTCTCGCCGACGATCGACCGGGTCGAGACGCCGACGCCGGACAGCAGGCCCGACACCGCCGTGGTGCTGACCAGCGACAGCGTCGCCGAGACGACGACCGCGGCGCCGAACGCCAGTGCCAGGCCGAGGTCCCGCACGATCAGCCGGCCCAGGGGCGTGACGGCCTGTGGCGCCCGGAACACGATCCGCACGCAGTCGCGCATGCTGCCGAGCAGCGTGACGGACGACACGAGCAGACCGAGCAGGGCGACGGCCCCGGTCCACCCGAAGACCGACGCGTCGAGCAGCAGCTCGGGGTCGACGACGCCCGTGCCGTCGGCGTCCTGGATCAGCCCGGGCACGGCCGAGCGGATGAACACGATCAGTTCGTCCCGCAGCAGTCGGTCACCCGAGACGACGAAGCCCGCGACCGAGAAACCCACCCAGAGGGCCGCGAACAGGGCGAACAACGCCTGGTAGGTCAGTCCCGCCGCGAGCAACGGCCCCTTCGCGGTGACGTGCCGTGCCAGCACGCGGGTGGGGCGTGATCCCGCGACGAGCGAGCCGGCTCGCCGCGCCCGCGTGGACGGGCCGCCGACCGAGGAGGCGCGGGTCGCCTCGACCGGGTCGGGCGTCGGTTCTCGGGTCCACGGCGCACGCATGCGTCCAGGGTAGGGGTGGTCGGGCGAGGCGGTCCGGGCCACCGGGATCGGCACCTGGATCGACGCTGGCCGGACGTCCGGGCGTTCCGTCTACGATGGACCGACCGTGGGCGTGCCCGGCATTCTGCCGCACGTCCCCACCATCGAGACTCGAAGAGGTTCACCGTGGCACTACAGGGCGTTGGCGTCGGACGTGGAGTGGCCGTCGGCCCCGTCAAGAAGATGCCCGATCCGCTGCCCGAGCCGGGCACCGACCCTCGCACGGCGGACGCGGCCATCGAGTACGACGCCGTGCTCACGGCCCTGTCCGCCGTCGCCGCCGACCTCACGGCGCGGGGCGAGAAGGCCGGTGGGGAGGCGAAGGACGTCCTCGACGCCCAGTCGCTGATGGCGCAGGACCCGACCCTCACCGACGACGTGAAGGCGCGCATCGACGACGGTCGCACCGGCGAACGCGCCGTCCACGAGGCCTTCGCGGCCTTCCAAGAGCTGCTGGTCGGCATGGGCGGCTACATGGCCGAGCGCGCCACCGACCTCGGCGACGTCGCACAGCGCGTCATCGCCTCGCTGCGCGGGGTCCCCGCTCCGGGCGTGCCCGAGAGCGACACCCCCTTCGTGCTCGTCGCGCCCGACCTCGCCCCCGCCGACACCGCGCTGCTCGACCTCGACAAGGTGCTCGCGCTCGTCACCCGTGACGGCGGTCCCACGTCGCACACGGCCATCCTCGCGCGGTCGAAGTCGATCCCCGCCATCGTCGGGGTGACCGGCGCGCTCGACCTGGCCGACGGGACCGTCGTCGTGGCTGACGCCGCGACCGGCGTGGTGACGGTCGACCCCTCCGCCGACGAGATCGCCGATGCCGAGAAGCGCATCGCCGACCGTGCCGCCGCAGCCGCCGCCCCTCTCACCGACGGTGCGCTGGCCGACGGCCACGCCGTCCCGTTGCTCGCCAACCTCGGTGCGCCGGGTGAGGCGGCGGGCGCGATCGAGCTCGGTGCCGAGGGCGTGGGCCTGTTCCGCACCGAGTTCCTGTTCCTGGGCAACTCCTCCGCGCCCACCGTCGAGAGCCAGACCGCGAGCTACACCGCTCTGCTCGAGGCCTTCCCGGGCAAGAAGGTCGTGGTCCGTGCGCTCGACGCGGGCGCCGACAAGCCCCTCAGCTTCCTGAACGACGCCCACGAAGAGAACCCCGCGCTCGGTCTGCGCGGCCTCCGCGCGCTGCGGGTCAAAGAAGACATCCTGCGTGACCAGCTGACCGCGCTCGCCGAGGCGCAGGCCGCGACCACCGCCGACCTCTGGGTCATGGCGCCCATGGTCAGCGACGCGGAAGAGACCGAGTACTTCGTCACCCTGGGCCGCGAGCTCGGCCTGAAGACCGTCGGCGTGATGGCCGAGGTCCCCTCGCTCGCCGTGCTCGCCGACCAGATCTTCGCCAGCGCCGACTTCGTCAGCGTGGGCACCAACGACCTGACGCAGTACACGATGGCGGCCGACCGTATGCTCGGCTCGGTGGCCGCCTACCAGGACCCGTGGCACCCGGCCGTGCTGCGCCTGGTCAAGTCGCTCGGTGATGCCGGTGCGGCGGCGGGCAAACCGGTGGGCATCTGTGGCGAGGCCGCGGCCGACCCGCTCCTGGCCGTGGTGCTCGTCGGTCTCGGTGCCACCACGCTCTCGATGACGCCGGCCGCGCTGGCCGACGTGCGTCTCGAGCTCTCGCGGTACTCCCTCGAGCAGGCTCGTGCCCTCGCGGCCGCCGCCGTCGCCGCGACCACCGCAGCCGGCGCACGAGAGGCCGCCGAAGCCGTCACCGCCTGACCCGTCACCGCCTGACCCGGCGGCGCGGTGCTCCGGCGGCGCCGTGAGCCGGTGTCGCGGCGCCGGGCCTGTGGCGCCCCGGTGTCACGTGGGCCTCAGCGCCCGCTGATCTCCGCGCGGCGGTCGTCGAGGTGGTCGGCGAGCTCGCCCCAGGCGACGACCACGTCGCGGAGGGCACCCGCGGTGCTCTCGTCGAGCACCGAGACGAGCCCTCGGGGGTCGTCGACGAGGACGAGCGCGCTCGAGCGTGACAACACGGCGTACGACGACGATCGGTCGCCTACAGGGGCGTTCGTGCCCCGCAACTCGAGGTGCAGCCGGCCCGACGACCGTGTCAGGCGAGCGCGGACCGGGTCGCCGTCCGAGGCGAAGAACTCGGCCAGCGCCTCCCGGTCGTCCGACAGGACGTCGCGCTCCCACCCGTTCTCGGCGAGGCGTGAATCGGCACCCGCCACCGATTGCCAGAGGACGACGGACCTCTCGGTGGGAGAGGCTCCGGGGCGGAGGCCGAACCGCGCCTCCACGTTGTCCGCGACGGCGGCGGCCACCGCTGCGCGGTCCACCGACGGAGTCGGATCGAGGCGGTCCACCACGACCGAGACGACGGCGTCCAGTTCACGCGGCCAGACCGACACACGGGTCTCGTCCAGCAGGCGGTCGTGGTCGCCCGAGAGCAGGGCTCTCTCGACGAGCTCGTCGAGGCGGGCGAGGGCCCGGCCGAGCTCGCGGTCGGCGGTGGGTCGCAGGGGCGGTCTCGTCCTGACGGCTGCGGAGAAGGCGCGACGGCGTTCCCGCTGGTCGCCGGGGCGTTCGCCGTTGCGGTACGGGCGTCGCCTCACGCGATCGCTCGCGGGGACGACCGGCGGGGCCGGCGGTCGAGACGTCGGACGTCGTGCATGGCGTGCCTCTCGAGGGTCGGTGGCGATGACGGTGACCCAGCCTAGGCCGCGCAGGCCGTCCCGGGCCGCGCTGTTCCGAGTCCGCCGTGCATCCGGTCACGGCCGTCCCGCACGGAGCAGACTCGACGAGTGGGCATCCCAATTCGACACCCGTTGGTCGACGCGATCACGTCGCGCGCCGTCCGGGTCGACAGCAGGGCCCGCGTCGTCCGACTCAGTCGTCCGCTCGCGGACCTCCTCGGTCGACCCGCGACGAGTCGACGTGTCGTGCTCGTCACCAGCGAGCGGTCACGGCTGACGGTCGGACTCCGGGCCGCGCTCGTCGCCGCCGGGGGAGTCTGGGCGGTTCACGACGACCACGGCCGCCTGCGCGACGGCCTCGCAGGTGTGCCCTACGACGACGTCGACCACGCGGCGGCCGAACCGGACGCCGAGTCCGCCGCGGTCCCCGCCGCCGAGCGGCTGCCGGTCATCGCCGACGCCGTCGACACCACCTGCCAGCTCAGCGTCGACCTGACGGTGCTGCACCGGGCGTCCCACGACACGAGCCTGGGAGGCGCGGTCGAGATCCTCGGAGCGGCCGCCTCGGGCTCCGTCCCGGCCCGATGGGGGACGACCGAGCCCCTCGGGCACATCTGGGATCGCTGGGTTCTCACCCAGCACGCCCGTCACCAGGCTCCCGAGACCGTCCGGGTCGTCGTCGAGGGGCCGCACCTCTCGGCGACGATCACCGCGCGGGTCACCGACCACGGCATCGAAGAGACCACGGCGTTGACGGTCGACGTGACCGACGGGTCGCTCGACGACGCGATCGAACGACTGACCGACGCCCTCGGCCACATCGCCGAATCGTCGCTGCCGACCTTCGCCCTGGTCATCGCCCGCGAGGGCGAGTCCGACCGGTGCGTCCGCGCGGTGACGTACCCGCCGCCGAACCCGGTCGCCCTCTTGATCGGGGCGCCGTCCGTCCGACGGCTGGGCCTCGAGCGCTCGGCGCTCGACGCCGAACGACCCGTCGTGGTCGTCGGCCGGCCTCGTCTGCCGGCCTACGTCGTCCCCCTGGGTGACGCGGCCACCTCGGGGTGGAACGCTCTGCACCGCACCCTCGAAGCCGTCGGCCCCGAGCGTCTCGCCCAACTCGTCGCCAGCCCGCTGCTGCAGGCCTGGGAGGAAGACCTGCACGAACTGGACCTGCTGCACGAGAGCTCGATCGAGGCCGAGCGCCCCGCCGAGGACGAGGCCTGATGCCCCGCGACATCACCATCCTGAGTCCGCACGTGTACGACCAGCTCGATCTCGCCACCGCGGCCCACGCGGTCGACGGTTCGCTCGGCGTGCGTGAGATCGACGGTGGAGACGCCCTCCAGGTGTTCGCGGCGGGTGGCGTGGCCCTTCTCACGGTGTACCAGGCGGCCGAGGTGACCGAGGTGGACGAGCTCGACCGACTGCTGCCCGATCCGCCTTCGGTGCGCCTCCCGGTCTTCTGGATCGACGCCGTCGCCCCGCTGGGCGACGAGGGCGAGACCGGTGTCTCGGTCGCTCTCCGGCTGGCGCTCGGCCTGGAGGCCGCGTGCATCGTCGAGGACGACTGACGCGGCGACGATCCAAAGCAGCGACCTGCGACACGGATGAGGGCCCGACCACAAGGTGGTCGGGCCCTCATTCGGGTCTGTGGCCGGGCCTCAGGCCCGGCCGCGCAGCACGGCCTGCTTCACCTCGGCGATGGCCTGGGTGACCTGGATGCCGCGCGGGCACGCCTCGGTGCAGTTGAAGGTGGTGCGGCAACGCCACACGCCCTCTTTGTCGTTGAGGATGTCGAGGCGGACCTGGGCACCCTCGTCCCGGGAGTCGAAGATGAAACGGTGCGCGTTCACGATCGCGGCCGGGCCGAAGTACTGGCCGTCGGTCCAGAAGACCGGGCAGCTCGACGTGCACGCGGCGCAGAGGATGCACTTGGTCGTGTCGTCGAAGCGCTCGCGCTGCGTGGCGCTCTGCAGGCGCTCCTTGTCGGGCTTCGACGACGCCATGAGGAACGGCTGGATCTCGCGGTACGACTGGAAGAAGGGCTCCATGTCGACGACGAGGTCCTTCTCGAGCGGGAGGCCCTTGATGGCCTCGACGTAGATCGGCTGCGAGATGTCGAGGTCCTTGATCAGGGTCTTGCAGGCCAGCCGGTTGCGACCGTTGATGCGCATCGCGTCCGACCCGCAGACGCCGTGGGCGCACGAGCGACGGAACGTCAGCGAACCGTCCTGCTCCCATTTGATCTGGTGCAGGGCGTCGAGCACGCGGTCGGTCGGCAGCACCTGCACGTCGAAGTCCTGCCAGCGGGGCTCGTCGTCGACCTCGGGGTCGTACCGACGGATGATCAGCGTCGCCGTGAACGTGGGGACGGCGTCGGCGCCCTGGGGCTTGTTCTCGAGGACTGCGGTGCTCATGTCAGTACTTCCGTTCCATCGGCTGGTAGTTCGTGATCACGACGGGCTTGGTGTCGAGGCGGATGTGGTCGCCCGCCAGCGACGAATGCGCGTCACCGGTGAGGTACGCCATCGTGTGGACGAGCCAATTCTCGTCGTCGCGCGTGGGGTAGTCCTCGCGGAAGTGACCACCGCGGCTCTCTTGACGCGAGCGCGCCGAGTACACGACGACCTCGGCGAGGTCGAGCAGGAATCCCAACTCGATCGCCTCGAGCAGGTCGGTGTTGAAGCGCTTGCCCTTGTCCTGCACCGAGATGTTCTTGAACCGCTCGCGCAGGTCGGCGATCACGTGCGTGACCTCGTCGAGCGTCTCTTCGGTACGGAACACCTGGGCGTTCCGGTCCATGCTGTCCTGCAGCTCTTTGCGCAGCGTCGCGATGCGCTCGGTGCCGGTCGCGTTGCGGACGTCCTCGACGAGACCACGGACGAAGGCGGCCGGGTCGGCCGGCAGCGGCACGAACGGGGCGTCCTTGACGAACTCGACCGCGTTGTTGCCGGCCCGCTTGCCGAACACGTTGATGTCGAGCAGCGAGTTCGTGCCCAGACGGTTCGAGCCGTGCACGCTGACGCAGGCGCACTCGCCGGCGGCGTAGAGGCCCGGAACGACCGTCGTGTTGTCGCGCAGCACCTCGGCCTTGACGTTGGTGGGGATGCCGCCCATGGCGTAGTGGGCCGTCGGCAGCACGGGCACGGGCTCGGTGTAGGGCTCGACACCCAGGTAGGTGCGGGCGAACTCGGTGATGTCGGGCAGCTTGGCGTCGATCACGGCCGGGTCGAGGTGCGTGATGTCGAGGTAGACGTAGTCCTTGTGCGGTCCGGCCCCTCGGCCCTCGCGGATCTCGGTCGCCATGCAGCGCGCCACGATGTCGCGGGGCGCGAGGTCTTTGATGGTGGGGGCGTAGCGCTCCATGAAGCGCTCGCCTTCGCTGTTGCGCAGGATCGCGCCCTCGCCGCGGGCGGCCTCGCTCAGCAGGATGCCGAGACCGGCGAGGCCGGTCGGGTGGAACTGGAAGAACTCCATGTCCTCGAGCGGCAGGCCCTTGCGCCAGATGATGCCCACGCCGTCACCCGTGAGGGTGTGTGCGTTCGAGGTGGTCTTGTAGATCTTGCCGAAGCCACCGGTGGCGAAGATGACGGCCTTGCCCTGGAAGACGTGCAGGTCGCCGGTCGAGAGCTCGTACGCGATGACGCCCGCGGGGCGCTCTTCGCCGTCGATCTCTCCCATGATGAGGTCGAGCACGTAGAACTCGTTGAAGAAGTTGATGCCGTGCTTGACGCAGTTCTGGTACAGCGTCTGCAAGATCATGTGCCCGGTGCGGTCGGCGGCGTAGCAGGCGCGGCGGACGGGGTTCTTGCCGTGTTCGGCCGTGTGGCCGCCGAAGCGACGCTGGTCGATCTTGCCCTCGGGCGTGCGGTTGAACGGCAGGCCCATGTTCTCGAGGTCGAGGACCGCGTCGATGGCCTCTTTGGCCAGGATCTCGGCGGCGTCCTGGTCGACGAGATAGTCCCCGCCCTTGACGGTGTCGAAGGTGTGCCACTCCCAGTTGTCGTCCTCGACGTTGGCGAGGGCGGCGGCCATGCCGCCCTGGGCGGCACCGGTGTGCGAACGGGTCGGGTAGAGCTTCGAGATCACCGCGGTGCTGGCGTTCGGGCCGGCCTCGATGGCCGCCCTCATGCCCGCACCCCCGGCCCCGACGATGACGATGTCGTGCTGGTGGTAGTGGACGCCGTCGACGACGGTGCTGGTGGGTGCGGGGGAGGGTGTGGTCACGGTTCTTTCCGGTGGTGGACGTGCGGCCGGGGGCCGGAGTGGACGGTGGGCCGGGTGCCTAGCCGGTGGTGCAGAACGACGGCAGCAGGTCGGCCGGGGCGTTCGCGGGGCACGGGTCGAACGTGTAGATCACGAGCGTGCCGAGGACGAGCAGGACCACCGTCGACACGAGCAGCGTGACGAGCAGCACCTTGCGCACCATGGGCTTGGACACGTAGTCGTTCACGATCGTGCGCATACCGTTCGTGCCGTGGATCAACGCGAGCCAGAGCAGCAGGGTGTCGTAGACCTGCCAGAAGGGGCTCGCCCACTTGCCGGCCACGAAGGCGAAGTCGATGGCCTTGACGCCGCCCTCGCTCGCGAGCAGGTTGATGAAGAGGTGGCCGAACACGAGCACGACGAGCAGCAGGCCGCTGGCGCGCATGTAGATCCAGCCCCACTTCTCGTAGTTGGTGGAGCGCTGGGCCGCACGGGCCGAGCGCGGGGCTTCGACGGTCTGGGTGGTCATGGCTCTACTCCGAGAAGACGTTCATCAGGTGGCGCGGCGCGAAGCCGGCGAACAGGACCACGGCGACGCCGATGACGATCCAGAACATGACTCGCTGGTACTTGGTGCCCGGGCCCCAGAAGTCGATCAGGATGATGCGCAGGCCGTTCAGGGCGTGGAACAGGATCGCCGCGACCAGACCGGTTTCACCGAGCCCCATGATCGGGTTCTTGTAGGTGCCGATCACCGCGTTGTAGGCCTCGGGACTGATCCGCACGAGGGCGGTGTCGAGGATGTGCACCAGGAGGAAGAAGTAGATGCTCACGCCGGTGATGCGGTGCAGCACCCACGACCACATGCCCTCACGGCCCCGGTACAGGGTGCCGGCGATCTTCCCGGGCGCCTTGGGCGCCCTGATCTTCGGCGCACCAGGTCTGCCTGACGGTGATGCGACCGTTCCCGTCGACTGCTCGGCCATGAGCACTTCTCCTCGCGGATGGGGCGGACGACGCTCTCACTCGGTCGGTGTGAGGACAGCCGTGTCCGCTGGTGATGTTCTCAGAACCCGTCCAGTCTACGGTCCCGCCGAGCGGGGCCGTCGCCTCGCCCCACCGAAGTCGTTCGACGTCGAGACAAGACCGATCCGTCCGGTCGGGCCGCCATCAGCGGACGGAGGCGCGCTCGGCCCCACCGCGGACGCTCGCCATCGCGCGTCGGTAGTGCTCGACGAGCTCGTCGCCGAGGGTCTCCCACGTCCGCGAGACGACCACGCGCCTCCCCGCTTCGCCGAACCGGGCCCGCAGCTCGTCCGAACCGACCAGGGTGCGCACGCTCCGGCGGAGCGAGTGGTCGTGGCGGGGATCGAAGAGGAACCCGTCGACGCCGTGCCGCACGAGGTCGAGCGGACCGCCGGCGGCCGGGGCGACGACCGGCAGCCCGCTCGCGTGGGCCTCCTGCACGGTCTGACCGAAGGTCTCGGTCGAGCCCGTGTGCACGAAGACGTCGAGGGCCGCGTAGGCGTCGGCGAGGTGCTCGCCGTGGAGGGGGCCGGTGAAGACCGGGTCGAGATGCCGCAGGCGACGCCGCAGGGCGGGCAGCGAGGGGCCGCCGCCGACGACGACGAGTCGCGCCTCGCGCAGGGGCCTCAGGGTCGCGAGGCGTTCGACCTGCTTCTCGGGGGCCAGACGGCCCACGTAGCCGACGAGCGTGCGCTCCGGGGCGCCCCACGACTCGCGCAGGGCACGCACCGCGTCGCCCGACTTCCGGTTCGGGTGGAACAGGGTCGAGTCGACCCCGCGCCCCCAGGTCGCGAGCCGCCGGACGCCGGCCGTCTCGAGGTCCCTCACGGAGGCGCGCGAGGGGACCAGCGTCGTCGTGGCCTGGTCGTGGATGCGGCGCACGAGCCGCCAGGCGACGGCCGAGCCGAGCCCGAGCCCGTTCGTCCCCGCGTACCGGGCGACGTCGGTCTGGAAGACGGCGACCGAGGGCACGCCCAGGCGTGCCGCCGCGGCGATGGCCTGGGCGCCGAGCAGGAACGGCGAGGCGACGTGCACGACGTCGGGTCGGAAGCCGGCGATGGCGGCCGCGACCTGCGGGTTCGGCAGACCGACCGGGAACTGGCGGTAGGCCACCGACGGCACCCGGTGGACCGGGAAGCCGGCGTAGCTCGTGGTGCCGCGACCCGCCGGCGCGATGACCAGGGCCTCGTGCCCGCGTCGGGCCAGGTGGTCGAGCACGCGCAGCACGCTCGTGGTGACCCCGTTGACGGTGGGCAGGAAGCTCTCGGTCACGATCACGACTCGCATCGGTCCTCCTCGGACTGCTCGTGCCGCGAGCCTCACCGGTGACGGTGGCGGGAGGGGATCGGAGGCATGGAGGAGGAGCGTCGATAAGGTGAACGCATGACGATCCAGGAAAGCCTCGACCGGTTCTACAGCATCATCCCGGCGGGCGGCATCGGGTCCCGTCTCTGGCCGCTCAGTCGGGCCGACGCGCCCAAGTTCCTCCACGACCTCACCGGCAGCGGTACGACCCTGCTGCGCGGCACCTGGGACCGCCTCGCCCCGCTCAACGGCGACCAACGCATCATGGTCGTCACCGGGCGGGCGCACCGTGCGGCGGTGGAGTCGCAGCTGCCCGGCCTCGCCGACCACAACGTCGTCCTCGAGAGCGAGCCGAAAGACAGCACCGCAGCCATCGGTCTCGCCGCCGCCGTGCTCCGTCGTCGCGAGCCGGACGTCATCATCGGCTCGTTCGCCGCCGACCACGTCATCGCCGACACCCGCGGCTTCGGCCGCGCCGTCCGCGAGGCCATCGTCGCCGCCGACGAGGGCTACATCGCCACGATCGGCATCACCCCGACCGAGCCCGCGATCGGGTTCGGCTACATCCACGTCGGGGCGCCCCTCGACATCGAGGGCGCCCCGAGCGCCCGGACGGTCGAGTCGTTCGTCGAGAAACCCGACCTCGAGACGGCCGAACGATACGTCTCCGGCGGCGACTACCTCTGGAACGGCGGCATGTTCATCTCGCGCGCCGACCGGCTGCTCGAGCAGCTGGGCGAGACCCGTCCCGACCTGCTCGAGGGCATCGAAGAGCTCGCGGCCGCATGGGACACCCCGAGGCGCGGCGCCGTCGTCGACAAGGTGTGGCCCGGCCTCGAGAAGATCGCCATCGACTACACCGTCGCCGAGCCCGCGGCCGCGGCGGGCCGCCTGGCCGTCGTGCCCGGCGACTTCGACTGGGACGACGTCGGCGACTTCGCGTCCATCGCCAAGCTGCACGCCGGCGGCCGCAAGAGCGACCTGGCCATCCTCGGCGAGAACGCCCGCGTGCTGGCCGACAGCTCGAGCGGCATCGTCGTCGGCAACAGCGGCCGACTGATCTCGCTGATCGGCGTCAACGACATCATCGTGGTCGACACCCCCGACGCCCTGCTCGTCACGACGACCGCCAACGCGCAACGCGTCAAGAGCGTCGTGGACGCCCTCAAGCTGAGCGGGCGCAGCGACGTCCTCTGACCCACTCGAGGGCCGTGCAGGTTTCGTGTTCGTTACGTCGTGGTCGCGACTGTGTAACGCCTCGGCATCACTACCACCCGACGGTCGGCGGCGCTCGTCACAGTAGGTAACCTGTCAGCCATACCCACCCGGCGCGCCTCGTGCCGGGCTGCACCCTGGAGGACAACTTGACTACAACTGCGCGCAAGGCCGTGCTCAGCGGCCTCGCCCTGGCGAGCACCGCCGTCATCCTGGCCGGCTGTGCCTCGGCCCCCGAGAGCGGCTCTGGCTCGACCAACGGCGCCTCGAGCGACTTCGTCCCTTGCATGGTCTCCGACGCCGGCGGCTTCGACGACAAGTCGTTCAACCAGCTCGGCTACGAGGGCCTCACCGAGGCCGCCGAGACCATCGGATCGACCCCGAAGACGGTCGAGTCGGCCGACGAGACGGTCTACGACGCCAACCTGTCGAACCTCGCCGACCAGGGCTGCAACCTGATCGTCACGGTCGGCTTCGCGCTCGCCGACGCCACCAAGGCGGCGGCCGAGGCGAACTCGAACATCAACTACGCCACCATCGACGACGCCTCGATCACGGCCGACAACGTGCAGCCGATCACCTTCAACACCTCCGAGGCCGCTTTCCTCGCGGGGTACGCGGCAGCGAGCTACTCGAAGACCGGCGTCGTCGGCACCTTCGGCGGCATGCAGTTCCCGACCGTCACGATCTTCATGGACGGCTTCGCCGACGGCGTGAAGTACTTCAACGAGCAGAAGAGCAAGGACGTCAAGGTCGTCGGCTGGGACGTCGACTCGCAGACCGGCAGCTTCACCGGTGGCTTCGAGGCCGGGACCACGGCCAAGCAGAGCGCTCAGACGCTGATCGACCAGAACGCCGACGTGATCCTGCCGGTCGGCGGCCCGATCTACCAGAGCGCCGCCGAGGCGATCCGCGACTCCGGCAAGGACGTCGTCCTGGTCGGTGCCGACAGCGACACCTACGAGACCGACAGCGCGAACAGCGACCTGTTCCTCACGTCGGTGCTCAAGGGCATCAAGCAGGCGACCGACGCGGTCGTGACCCAGGCCAGCGAGGACAAGTTCTCGAGCACGCCCTACGTGGGCACGCTCGAGAACGACGGCGTCGGCATCGCGTCGTTCCACGACTACGCCGACAAGGTCGACTCCGGTCTGCAGGACGAGCTCGACACGATCAAGGCCGGCATCATCGACGGCTCGATCGAGGTCGAGTCGCCCTCGGCTCTCACCAGCTGACGAAAGCACCTCCCGTCATCGATTAGCATCGACTGACCCAGGGCCGGGAGCGACGGTCACCCCGTCGCTCCCGGCCCTCTCAACGCCCGTGGGCGGACCGCCGACCCGGTGCCGTCCGTCACCCACCCGAATGCCTAGACCCGAGGTAGCCACCTGAGATGAAGCTCGAACTGCGGGGCATCACCAAGCGATTCGGCGCTCTGACCGCCAACGACCACATCAGCCTGACCGTCGAGCCCGGCGAGATCCACTGCCTGCTCGGCGAGAACGGCGCCGGCAAGTCCACGCTGATGAACGTCCTCTACGGCCTGTACCAGGCCGACGAGGGCGAGATCCTGCTCGACGACGCCGTGCAGCACTTCTCGGGCCCGGGCGACGCCATGGGTGCCGGCATCGGCATGGTGCACCAGCACTTCATGCTCGTCCCCGTCTTCACCGTCGCCGAGAACGTCATGCTCGGCCACGAAGAGACCAAGTCCGGCGGCCGTCTCGACCTGTCCGCGGCCCGAGCGAAGGTGCGCGAGATCAGCAGTCGGTTCGGTTTCGACATCGACCCCGACGCCCTGGTCGAAGAGCTGCCCGTCGGCGTGCAGCAGCGCGTCGAGATCATCAAGGCCCTGTCCCGCGACGCGAAGGTGCTCGTGTTCGACGAGCCCACCGCCGTGCTGACGCCGCAAGAGACCGACGAACTCATGGTGATCATGCGTCAGCTCCGCGACGCCGGCACCGCCATCGTCTTCATCACCCACAAGCTGCGCGAGGTGCGCGAGGTCGCCACCCGCATCACCGTCATCCGCCTGGGCAAGGTCGTCGGCGAGGCCGAACCGACCGCCTCGAACGCCGAGCTCGCCTCGCTCATGGTCGGGCGCGCCGTCGAGCTCACCGTCCAGAAGGCCCCGGCCGAGGCCGGTGAGCCCGCCCTGGTGGTCGAGAACCTCCGGGTCGTCGACCCGATCGGGCAGGTCGTCGTGGACGACGTCTCGTTCGAGGTCCGTCGTGGCGAGATCCTCGCCATCGCCGGCGTCCAGGGCAACGGCCAGACCGAGCTCACCGAGGCGATCCTCGGCCTGCAGCCCCGTGTCGAGGGTCGGGTCTCGCTCGACGGGCGCGACATCACGGGCCGCAGCGTGCGCCAGGTGCTCGACGCCGGTGTCGGTTTCGTCCCCGAGGACCGCAACCAGGACGGCCTCGTCGGTGAGTTCACCGTCGCCGAGAACCTCATGCTCGATCGCTCGCAGTCCGGCCCCTTCGTGAAGCGTGGCTCCCTGAAGCTCGCCGACCTCGCGGCCTTCGCCGTCGCCAAGGTGAAGGAGTTCGACATCCGCACCCAGGGCATCGCCACGCCCGCGGGCCGCCTCTCGGGCGGCAACCAGCAGAAAGTCGTGCTGGCGCGCGAGCTCAGCCGCGACCTGCGGCTCTTCGTCGCCGCTCAGCCCACCCGCGGCATCGACGTCGGCTCGATCGAGTTCGTGCACAAGCGCATCGTCGAGACCCGCGACCAGGGCGTGCCCGTCATCGTCGTCTCGACCGAGCTCGACGAGGTCGCCGCCCTGGCCGACCGCATCGCCGTGATGTACCGCGGCACCATCGTCGGCATCGTGCCGGCGGACACCCCTCGCGACGTGCTGGGGCTCATGATGGCCGGCGAGATGCCGCAGGGAACGGAGCAGGCAGCGTGAGCGACGCCACGACCACCACGCAGGGGCCGGGTACACCACCCGCCCCGTCGTCACCGGAGTCCACAGAGGGGCGCGGCTCGCGCCTCCTGCGAGAGATCACGACCGGCAACGCGCTCATCTCCGTGCTCGCCGTCGTGCTGGCACTCGTCGTCTCGGGCCTCCTGATCGGGTTCACCGACACCACCGTGCAGGGCACGCTGGGGTACTTCTTCTCCCGTCCGGCCGACTTCTTCCAGGCGTTCTGGGCCGCGGTCGGCGGGTCGTACTCGTCGCTGTTCCAGGGCGCGATCTACAACTTCCGGGTCGACGGTTTCGCGGCGGGCATCCGTCCGCTGACCGAGACCTTGAACTACGCCGTGCCGCTCATCGCCGCGGGCCTCGGCGTCGCGGTGGCGTTCCGGGTGGGACTGTTCAACATCGGTGCCCGCGGGCAGATGCTGATGGCCTCGGCAGCCGCGGGCTGGGTGGGCTTCTCGTTCCACCTGCCGCTCGCCGTGCACCTTCCCCTCGCCCTCGCCGCCGGCATCGCGGCGGGTGCGCTCTGGGGAGGCATCGTAGGTTTGCTGAAGGCCCGGACCGGCGCACACGAGGTGATCCTGACGATCATGCTCAACTACATCGCCTTCTACCTGCTGGCCTTCATGCTGCGCACGCAGGGGTTGCTCCAGGCTCCGGGCAGCGCGAACCCGAAGTCGCCCGCGACGCTCGACACGGCGATCCTGCCCGACCTGTTCGGCGCCCGCTACAACCTCAACTGGGGCTTCGTGCTGGTCATCGTCATCACGGCGGTCGTCTGGTGGTTGATCAACCGGTCGACGCTCGGTTTCCGGTTCCGTGCCGTGGGCGAGAACCCGCACGCGGCCCGCACGGCCGGCATGAACGTCAAGAACATCTACCTCTACGCGATGCTCATCTCGGGCGCCCTCGCGGGCGTGGCCGGCTCGACGCAGGTGCTCGGCACGCTGACCAGCGGCTTCACCTCGGGCATCGACGCGGGCATCGGGTTCGACGCGATCACCGTCGCGCTGCTCGGTCGCTCGCGGCCGTGGGGCGTGTTCGGCGCCGGCGTCCTGTTCGGGGCGCTCAAGGCGGGCGGGTACTCCATGCAGGCCGCCAACGGCGTGCCGATCGACATCGTGCTCGTCGTGCAGTCCCTCATCGTGTTGTTCGTGGCCGCGCCCCCGCTGGTCCGAGCGATCTTCCGTCTGCCGGCCCCGGGCCTCCGCCCGGTGCGCAAGGCCTCGAACAAGGAGGCGGTGGTCACCAAGTGAGCACGCTCACCCCCGACACCGCGGTCCCCGCCGCCCCGTCGCCCGACCTGGCCCGGGCCACGACCCGCAGCCTCAAGGCTCCGATCGCCTTCGCGATCTTCACCGTCGTGGCCGCCGTGTTGTTCCTCGGCCTGGCCCGCGACGGCGAGAGCACGTTCCGCCTGTCGACCGCGACGGACTTCTTCGCCCTGCCCGACGCCGTCCTGCCGGCCGCCGGCACCGGCATCGTGCTCACGGTCCTGTTGGCCGTCGTCACCGTGATCGCCGCGCTCCGCGCGATCCGCTTCGAGAAGGTGCCGATCTGGCTGGTCGCCGTGTTCGGCGTCCTGTTCCTGCTCGGCTTCCTCACCTGGGCGAGCGCCGGTCAGACCATCCCGGTGCCCGGTCTGCTGCTCGGCGCTCTCGCGCTCAGCACCCCGCTGATCTTCGGTGCCCTCGGGGGCGTCATCAGCGAGCGGGTCGGCGTCGTCAACGTCGCGATCGAGGGGCAGCTGCTCGCCGGCGCCTTCGTCTCCGCGATGGTCGCCTCGGCGACCGGTTCGGCCTACGTCGGCCTGATCGGGGCGATGATCGCGGGCGTGCTCGTGTCGATGGTGCTCGCGGTCTTCAGCATCCGCTACATCGTCGACCAGGTGATCGTCGGCGTCGTGCTCAACGTGCTCGTCACGGGCCTCACCAGCTTCCTGTACTCGCAGGTGCTCTCGAAGTCCGAGTCGCTGAACCGCGGGGTGCGCTTTCCGCAGCTCGACATCCCGGTGCTCAGCCAGATCCCGATCGTCGGGCCGGTCTTCTTCCGCCAGACGATCATCGTCTACCTGATGTACATCGCGATCGCGGTCGTCTTCTACGGTTTGTTCCGCACCCGGTGGGGGCTGCGCCTCCGATCGGTGGGCGAGCACCCGCAGGCGGCCGACACCGTGGGCATCAAGGTCAACGCCACCCGTTTCTGGAACGTCTCCCTCGCGGGTGCCATCGCCGGTCTCGGCGGGGCCTACTTCACGCTCGGCTCACTGGGCAACTTCCAGAAAGAGATGACGGCGGGCGCGGGCTTCATCGCCCTGGCGGCGGTCATCTTCGGTCGCTGGGACCCGATCCGGGCCACGCTCGCGGCACTCCTCTTCGGTTTCGCGAGCAACCTGCAGAACGTGCTCGGTGCCATCGGCTCGCCGGTGCCCAGCGAGTTCATGCTCATGTTGCCGTACGTCGTGACGATCTTCGCGGTCGCCGGCCTGGTCGGGCAGTCCCGGGGCCCCGCGGCCTCGGGCAAGCCCTACATCAAGTCGTGACGGCCCGCAGCAGCGAGTCGGTCGTCGCCGAGACCGACTGGGACGCGCTCCGTGAGGCCGCCCGCGACGCCATGCGCAAGGCGTACGTGCCGTACTCGAGGTTCCCGGTGGGGGCAGCCGCCCTCACCGACGACGGCCGGGTGGTCTCGGGGTGCAACGTCGAGAACGCCTCGTACGGCATCACCCTCTGCGCCGAGTGTTCGCTCGTGTCCGACCTCGTGATGACGGGCGGCGGACGGCTGGTCGCGTTCGCCTGCGTCGACGGCAACGGCGGGGTCCTCATGCCGTGCGGTCGCTGCCGGCAGCTGCTCTACGAACACTCCGACGAGGCCATGGTGCTCGACACCGTCTCGGGCTTCAAGACCATCGACGAGGTGATCCCCGACGCGTTCGGGCCGCGCCAACTCGAGCAGTACCGGGCCTCGCAGAGCTGACCCGCGCCTCCTCGTCCGTCCCGATCGCGACGTCCGCGTCGCCGCACCACACCCACCGCACCACCGCTAGGAGCCCCACCGTGACCCAGAACGCCGTCGAACCGTTCGACACCGTCGACCTCATCCGCGTCAAACGGGGCGGCGACGCCCTCAGCACCGAGCAGATCGACTGGTTGATCGACGCGTACACGCGCGGCTACGTCGCGGACGAGCAGATGTCGGCGTTGACCATGGCCATCTTCCTCAACGGCATGGAGCGTCGCGAGATCCGTGACATGACCATGGCCATGATCCGGTCGGGCGAGACGATGGACTTCGCCGGACTCGGCAAGACGACCGTCGACAAGCACTCCACCGGCGGTGTCGGCGACAAGATCACCCTGCCGCTGGCCCCTCTGGTCGCGTCGTTCGGCGTCGCGGTGCCCCAGCTCTCGGGTCGGGGCCTCGGCCACACCGGGGGCACGCTCGACAAGCTCGAGTCGATCCCGGGCTGGCAGGCGTCCATCTCGAACGAGCGCATGCGCGAGATCATGGCCGACAGCGGTGCCGTGGTCTGCGCCGCCGGTTCGGGCCTGGCCCCGGCTGACGGCAAGCTCTACGCGCTCCGCGACATCACGGGCACCGTCGAGGCCATCCCGTTGATCGCGTCGTCGATCATGAGCAAGAAGATCGCCGAGGGGACCGCGGCGTTGGTCCTCGACGTCAAGTTCGGTTCGGGCGCGTTCATCCAGGACATCGAGAGGTCGCGCGAGCTGGCTCGCACCATGGTCGACCTCGGCACCGACGCCGGCGTCGCGACCACGGCTCTGCTCACCGACATGAACGTGCCGCTCGGCCTGACCATCGGCAACGCCCTCGAGGTGCGCGAGTCGGTCGAGACCCTCGCCGGAGGGGGGCCGGCCGACATCCGCGAGCTCACCGTCGCCCTCGCCCGCGAGATGCTGACCCTGGCGGGTCGGCCCGATGCCGACGTCGAGGCCGCCCTCGACGACGGCCGCGCGATGGACGCCTGGAAGCGCATGATCCGAGCCCAGGGCGGCGACCCCGACGCCGCGCTGCCGACCGCCCGCGAGACGCACGTCGTCACCGCCGGCGGCACGGGCTACCTGACCGAGCAGCACGCGCTGCCCTTCGGCATCGGCGCCTGGCGCCTCGGCGCCGGTCGCGCCCGCAAGCAGGACCCCGTCCAGGCCGCCGCCGGCATCGAGCTGCACGCGAAGCCGGGTGACCGGGTGACCCAGGGGCAACCCCTGTTCACGCTGCACACCGACGAGCCCGGCCGGTTCGAGCGGGCGCTGGAGGCCGTCGAGGGCGCCTGGACGATCGGCGACGAGGCCCCGGCGGCACGCACCATCGTCGCGGAGCGGATCGGCTGACCGGGTCCCGCCCGACGAACGTCCGTCCGGCGCCGCGCTTCCGTTCAGGAGGCGCGGTGCCGGTTCTCGTGACGGGCCCACCTCTCTCGTGGCGCGCGTCCAGAGTCGTCACCCGGACCGCTAGTAGATTGAGGGCATGAGCGCTCCCGACAAGGACTACCGGCTGCCGAACGGGGGCCCGCGCTTCGCGGCGCTGCCGAAGGTCTCGCTGCACGACCACCTCGACGGTGGCCTGCGACCCGAGACCGTCGTCGAGTTGGCGATCGAGGCCGGGGTCGACCTCCCCGCCACCGAGCCCGAGGCGCTCCGTCGCTGGTTCGTCGAGAACGCCGACTCGGGCAACCTCGTCGACTACCTCGCGACCTTCGACCTGACGGTCGCGGTCATGCAGACCGCCGACCACTTGACCCGCGTCGCCCACGAGTTCGTCCTCGACCTGGCCGCCGACGGCGTCGTCCATGCCGAGGTGCGCTGGGCACCCGAGCAGCACCAGCGACTCGGACTCACGTTGGACGAGGCGGTCGAGGCGGTGCAGTCCGGCTTCGCGTCGGCCGTTCGGTCGCTCGCCGCCGACGGGTACGAGATCTCGGTCGGGCAGATCCTCAGCGCGCTGCGCCAGGGCGAACGATCGCTCGAGATCGCGCAGCTCGCCGTCCGGCACCGAGAGAACGGCGTGCTCGCGTTCGACATCGCCGGGCCCGAGGCGGGGTACCCGGCCGCCGATCACAGGGTCGCCTTCGACCTGTTGGCCCGCGAGTTCATGCCCGTCACGGTGCACGCGGGCGAGGCGGACGGCCTCGACAGCATCCGTGGTGCGTTGATCGACGGGCGGGCCCTCCGCCTCGGCCACGGCGTGCGCATCGCAGAGGACATCCGCGTCGTCGCCAGCAAGGGCTCGACCTCCACGGTCGAGATCGGGCCGATCGCCTCATGGGTGCGTGACCGCGAGATCCCTCTCGAGTTGTCGCCGCAGTCGAACCTGCAGACCGGCGCCGTCGCCGCCTGGGGCCGAGACCTCGACGACCACCCCTTCGACCTCCTGTACCAACTCGGGTACAGCGTGACGGTCAACACCGACAACCGTCTGATGAGCGACACGAGCCTCTGCAAAGAGCTCGCCCTGCTCGGCCAGGCCTTCGACTACGACCTCGACGACCACGAGACGTTCCAGCTCAACGCCGCCGCGTCGTGCTTCCTGCCGCTCGAGGATCGCGAGGCGTTGGCCGATCGCATCACCGCCGGCTTCGAGGGGGTCTGAGCATGGCGCTTCCCCCGCTGCCCGACGAGGCGGTCGTCATCGGAGCCCGGGTCGCCGACTGGCGCGAGGCCGTGCGACTCGCCGGTCACGCGCTGGTGGACTCCGGTGTGGCCCGCGAGGGCTACGGCGACGAGATGGTGCGCATGATCGACGAGCACGGCCCCTACGTGGTCATCGCGCCCGGCCTCGTGCTCGCCCATGCCCGCCCGGGTGACGACGTCGTCCGCGACGGCCTGGCCGTGGTCACGTTGGCCGAGCCGGTGCCGTTCGGACACCCGCACAACGATCCCGTCAGCGTGGTCCTCGGTCTCGCCATCGTCACGGTCGGCGGCCACCTCGAGTCGATCGCCGACCTCGCCAACGTGTTCAACGAGGCCTCCGTCATCCCCGCCCTCGCGGCCGCCACCTCGGTCGACGAGGTGCGTCGGTTGATGGGCGTCTCCGCCTGACCATCCCTCGACAGATCGAGACAGCCCCCATGAAGATCGTCACCATCTGCGGCGCCGGCATCGGCAGCAGCGGAATCCTCAAGGTCAACGCCGAGCGGGTGCTGGCCAGGCTCGACATCGAGGCCGACGTGGTCGCGGCCGACATCGGCTCGATCGCCTCGGTCGGCGACGACGCGCAGGTCATCCTGACGTCGGCCGAGTTCGTCGAGGCGATCGGCTCGACGTTCGCCGACGTCATCGTCATCCAGAACCACTTCGACCAGGCCGAGCTCACCGAGAAGCTGCAGAAGTCGCTCGGCTGAGCGCGGGGCCTGCCCGCGAGGCGCAGGCGGTGCCCTCGGTACGCGAGAGGCCCCGGAGGAGCTGGTCGCGCCTCCGGGGCCTCCGTCGTCGTCGAGGCGGTCACCCGCCCGGCGCGGTCCGGCCGCTGCTCAGGCCAGCAGGGCGCGCATGCCTGCGTCGAGGTCGGCCACGGCCGCCTCGGCAGCGGTCCGACGGGCGACGGCGTCGCCCTCGGTGCTGGACGCGTCGATGTAGACCTTGAGCTTCGGCTCGGTGCCGCTCGGGCGGACGATGACCCGAGAGCCGTCGGTCAGCCAGTAGCGCAGCACGTCTCCCGCCGGGAACGACCCGAACCCGTCCCGGAAATCGTCGATCCGGTCGACGCGGTGTGAGCCGATGGTCGAGGGCGGGCGCTGCCGAAGGCGGGTCGTGAGGGCCGTGATCGTGGCGAGGTCGTCGACCCTGATCGAGATCTGCGACGAGGCGTAGGCCCCGAACCGCTCGTCGAAGGCGACGAGGTGCTCGGCCAGGCTCGAGCCGGCGGTGTGCAGCTCGGTCGCGAGGGCGAGCAGGTCGACCGCGGCCGAGATGCCGTCCTTGTCACGCACGACGTCGGGGTCGACGAGGTAGCCGAGCGCCTCCTCGTAGCCGTAAAGCAGCCCACCGACGCGGGAGACCCACTTGAATCCGGTCAGGGTGTCGACGTAGTCCAACCCGTGCACCCGCGCGATCTCGCGCAGGGCGGGGGAGGAGACGATGCTCGCGGCGAGGGTGCCGTCTCGGTCGTCCCGACGCGCGCGCTCGGCGGCACGCCAGCCGAGCAGCGAGCCGACCTCGTTGCCGCTGAGGCGACGCCAGCCGCCGTCGACGGGGATCGCGACCGCGAGCCGGTCGGCGTCGGGGTCGTTGGCGATGACCAGGTCGGCCCCGACGCGGTCGGCCGTGGCGTACGAGAGGTCCATGGCGCCGGGCTCTTCGGGGTTGGGGAAGGCCACGGTCGGGAACGCCGGGTCGGGTGCGCTCTGCTCGCTGACCGGGATCGGTTCGGCGAAGCCCGCCGTGGCGAAGACGCGGCGGGCGACCTCCCACCCGACGCCGTGCATGGCGGTGTAGACGACGCGGGGCTGGCGACCCGTGGCCGCCGTGCCGGCCACGGCGGCGGTGCGACGGACGTACTCCAGGACGAGGTCGTCGCCGGCCTCGCGGTAGTCGTCGGAGCGCGGTAGATCGGTGACGGGGGACTGCGCCGCATTCTCGATCTCGGCCGCGATCTCTCCGTCGACGGGTGACACGATCTGCGACCCGGCGTCGACGCCGCCGAGGTAGACCTTGTAGCCGTTGTCCTGCGGCGGGTTGTGGCTCGCGGTGACCATGACGCCGGCGCTGACGTCGAGCTGACGCACGGCGAAGGCCAGCACCGGGGTCGGCAGGGCGCGGGGCAGGATCGTCGCGGCGACGCCGGCCGCCGCCATGATCTCGGCGGTGTCACGTGCGAAGACGTCGGAGTTCTTGCGCCCGTCGTAGCCGATGACGATCGAGGGGTGGGCTTCGCGGCCCCGCAAGAACGCCGCGAAGCCGGCCGCGGCCTGCGCCACGAGCACGCGGTTCATGCGGTTCGACCCCGAGCCCAGGGCGCCGCGCAGGCCGGCGGTGCCGAACTGCAGGCGACCGGCGAACCGGTCGGTGAGTTCATCCAGGGCGTCGGAGTCGTCGGCCCCGGCCCGGGTCAGCAGGCGGTCGAGCTCGTCGCGCGTCTCGTCGTCGGGGTCCTGGTCGCGCCAGGCCGTGGCCGTCGCGAGGAGCCGTTCGAGGTCCGCCGGTGCCGAGGCGCCGGCGGTGCCGGCCCCCGTCACGTCGTCGCTCACAGCGCCGCCACGATGCGAGCGAGCAGGTCGCTGATCTTCGCCTCGGCGTCGCGCCCGGCCTCGAGCACCTCGGCGTGGCTGAGCGGGGTCTTCTGGATGCCCGCGGCGAGGTTCGTGATCAGGGACATGCCCAGCACCTCCATGCCGGACTGGCGGGCGGCGATGGCCTCGAGGGCCGTCGACATGCCGACGATGTGTCCGCCGATCGCCTTGGCCATCTGCACCTCGGCGGGCGTCTCGTAGTGGGGCCCGCGGAACTGGGTGTACACGCCCTCGTCGAGGGACGGGTCGATGCCGCGCGCGAGGTCGCGCAGGCGAGCCGAGTAGAGGTCGGTCAGGTCGATGAACGTGGCGCCCTCGAGCGGCGAGTCCGCCGTGAGGTTGATGTGGTCGCTGATCAAGACGGGTGTGCCGGGTTTCCAGGTCTCCCTGATGCCGCCGGCACCGTTCGTCAGGATCATCGTGGTGGCACCCGTCGCGGCGGCCGTGCGGACGCCGTGCACGACCCGGCGCACGCCGTGGCCCTCGTAGTAGTGCGTGCGGGCACCCATGACCAGGGCGTGCTTGCCCGAGGGCAGGGCGATGCTCCGGATCGAGCTCGTGTGGCCGACGACGGCCGACGCCGCGAAACCGGTGATCTCGGTCGCCGGGACCTCGGCGACGGTCTCGCCGATCAGGTCGGCGGCCTTGGCCCAGCCGCTGCCCAGGGTCAGGGCGATGTCGTGCCGGGCGACGCCGGTCTTCTCGGCGATCTCGGCGGCGGCGGTGCGGGCGACCTCGAAGGGGTCGGCCGCGCGGTCGTCGAGCGGGTGCGTGGTGGTCTCAGACATGGCGTCCACTCTATGGTCTGCCGACCCGCCACCCCGGTTGCGCCGGGGCCCGGCGCGCGGGTCAGCCGATGCTGAGCAGGACGTGACCCGACGACACGGTCTCGCCGACGACGGCCGCGATGCCCGAGACGATGCCGTCACGGTGGGCCGCGACGGGTTGTTCCATCTTCATGGCCTCGAGCACGAGCACCAGGTCGCCCTTGACGACCTGCTGGCCGGCCTCGACGGCGAGTTTGACGACGGTCGCCTGCATCGGCGCCTTGACCTCGGCGCCGGTCGCGGTCACGACCGACGACCGGGAGGCGCCGCGGCGCTTCGGGGCGATCGCAGGAGGCGCGGTGCGCGACCCGAGACCGGCCGGCAGCGAGACCTCGAGTCGCTTCCCTCCCACCTCGACCACGACGGTGTCGCGTTCGTCGGCCGGGCGGGGGGCCTCGGCCTCGCCGCTCCACGCGGGGATGGTGTTGTCGAACTCGGTCTCGATCCAGCGGGTGTAGATCGAGAACGGCTCGCCGCCGTCCGGTGCGAAAGCCGGGTCGTCGACGATAGCGCGGTGGAAGGGCAGCACGGTCGGCAGACCGGCGACCTCGAACTCGGCGAGGGCGCGGCGTGAGCGCTCGAGGGCGTCCTCGCGCGACGAGCCCGTCACGATCAGCTTGGCGAGCAGGGAGTCGAACGACCCACTGATCTCGTCGCCGGCCTGGACGCCGCTGTCGACGCGGACACCGGGACCACCTGGGGCCTTGAAGACGTGGATCGGCCCGGGGGCGGGCATGAAACCGCGACCGGCGTCCTCGCCGTTGATGCGGAACTCGAACGAGTGGCCGCGGGCCTCGGGGTCGTCGTACTCGAGCACGCCGCCCTCGGCGAGGCGGAACTGCTCGCGCACGAGGTCGATGCCGGTGACCTCCTCGGAGACGGGGTGCTCGACCTGGAGGCGGGTGTTGACCTCGAGGAACGACACCGTGCCGTCCTTGCCGATCAGGAACTCGCAGGTGCCCGCGCCGACGTAGCCGACCTCGCGGAGGATGGCCTTGGACGACTCGTAGAGCGCGGTGGTCTGCGCCTCCGTCAGGAACGGGGCGGGCGCCTCCTCGACGAGCTTCTGGTGACGGCGTTGCAGCGAGCAGTCGCGCGTCGACACGACGACGACGTTGCCGTGCGCGTCGGCGAGACACTGCGTCTCGACGTGGCGGGGCTGGTCGAGGTACTTCTCGACGAAGCACTCGCCGCGGCCGAAGGCTGCGACGGCCTCGCGGACGGCCGAATCGAACATCTCGGGCACCTCGTCGCGGGTGCGGGCGACCTTGAGGCCGCGTCCGCCGCCGCCGAAGGCCGCTTTGATGGCGACGGGCAGGCCGTGCTGGTCGACGAAGTCGAGCACCTCGTCGGCACCCGAGACGGGGTTGAGGGTGCCGGGTGCGAGCGGTGCGCCGACGCGCTCGGCGATGTGCCGGGCGCTGACCTTGTCGCCGAGCTGCTCGATCGCCTCGGGGGAGGGGCCGATCCAGACGAGCCCCGCGGCGGTCACGGCGCGGGCGAAATCGGCGTTCTCGGCGAGGAACCCGTAGCCGGGGTGCACGGCGTCGGCCCCCGAGCGGCGGGCGACCGAGAGGATCTTGTCGATGACGAGGTAGGTCTCGGCGCTCGTGGTCCCGCCCAGGGCGTAGGCCTCGTCGGCGAGGCGGGCGTGCTGGGCGTCGCGGTCCTGGTCGGCGTAGACCGCCACCGAGCCGATTCCGGCGTCACGCGCGGCCCGGATCACGCGGACGGCGATCTCTCCACGGTTGGCGATGAGGACCTTGCTGATACGCGGCATAGTTCCCCACCCTATTGCGCGCCTCGCCACTGCCTTTGGCTGACGTGCACAAAAAGGACCTGGAGGTGCGAGGCGGAACCTACAAAGCCCTCGCGGTCGGTGAGGTCCACAGTTCGTGCCACGGCACACCGAAGCCCCGCACGAGCGACCGCAGCACGGGTACCGAGAGCCCCACGACGGCGCTCGGAGTGCCCTCGATGTGGGTGATGAACGCGGATGCCCGGCCGTCGATCGTGAAGGCGCCGGCGACCTCGAGCGGCTCGCCCGTCTCGACGTAGGCCGTGAGCTCGCGCGGGTCGAGGTCGTCGGCGAAGGTGAGGGACGCGCTCGCGACCCGGCCGGCGCCTCCTGACGGGTTCTCGGTCGTGGCGCGCCGAGCACCGCCGCGGTGGTCCACCAGCCAATGGCCCGACCAGAGGGTGCCGTGACCGATCTCGGCCATCCGGCGCCACCGGTCCAGCGCCAGCGCGGGCTCGTGCGGTTTGCCGTGCACCTCGCCGTCGAACTCGAATGCGCTGTCGCCGCCGAGCACCAATCCGTCGAGGGGGTGGCCGTCGACCAGGGTGTCGAGCACGGCCTCGGCCTTGAGGCGGGCGAGGTGCTGCACCGTCTCGGCCGCCGTGAGGTCGCGGCCGAGACGGTCCTCCTCGACCCGGACCGCGGCCTCCTCGTCGACGCCGGGACTGATCAGCACCGGCTCGATGCCGGCGGCGCGCAGCAGGGCGAGTCGGGCGGGGGAGGTGCTGGCCAGGTAGAGCGGGACGGTCATGCCGCCCAGCCTGTCAGACTCGACGCATGGGAGACATGCTGGGCCGCGAGGTCGAACTGGACGTGACGGGCATCGCACACGGGGGCATCTCGGTGGCCCGGCTCGACGGGAGGGTGGTGTTCGTCACCGACACCCTGCCCGGCGAGAAGGTCGTGGCGCGCATCGCCGAGGACCGCAAGAAGTCGTTCTGGCGGGCCGACACGGTGAGCGTCCTCGAGGCGAGCGAGCACCGGCGACCGCACGTGTGGGGCGCGGCCGCCCTCGAGTTCGATCCGGCCGACCGTGCCGGCGGGGCCGAGTTCGGGCACGTCGAGCTCGCCCACCAGCGCGAACTGAAGCGCCGCGTGGTGGTCGACGCGCTCACTCGGATGGGCGGTGTCACCGACGCCGAGGGCAGGGTCACGGTCGAGGCCCTCCCCGGCGACGACGAGCGCGGCGGCATCGGGTGGCGGACGCGCCTGCGCCTCCACCTCGACGCCGAGGGGCGTCCCGGGCAGTACGCGGCCCGGTCGCACCGGGTCGTGCACGTGCCCGACCTGCCGCTCGCGTCCCCCGAGGTCGCCGAGGTGGCCCCGCTGGGCGACGCCTTCCCGGGCGAGGAACACGTCGACGTCGTCGCCCCGAGCGTGGGGGGCGCCCGTCTGATCATCGGGCGACAGGCCCGATCGACCATCACCGAGGTCGTCGGCGACCGCGAGTTCCGCCTCGACGACGGCGGGTTCTGGCAGGTGCACCGCGAGGCCGCCGCCACGCTCACCACGGCCGTGCAGACCATGATCGACCCGGATCGGTTCGACCCCAAGGCCGCCAACCTCGACCTCTACGGCGGGGTCGGTCTGCTCGCCGCCGCCGTGGGGGACCGGTTCGGCGCCGGGACGCGCATCACGAGCGTCGAGAGCGACGAGCGGGCCACGGAGCACGCCTCCGAGAACCTGGCGGAGTGGATCGGCGCGTCGGCCGTGACCGGACGCGTCGAGCGGTGGCTGAGGCAGACCTCGTCACAGGCGAGCGACTCCGAGCGCGAGCGGCTCGCCGCCGCGACGATCGTGCTCGATCCGCCCCGCTCGGGAGCCGGTCGTGACGTGGTGACCGAGATCGCGGCGCTCCGCCCCGCCCAGGTCGTCTACGTCGCGTGCGACCCGGTCGCCCTGGCCCGCGACATCGCTCTCTTCGCCGAACGCGGGTACGCGCTCGACGCCCTGCAGGCGTACGATCTCTTCCCCCACACGCACCACGTCGAGACGGTCGTGCGCCTGCTGCCTGCCTGAGCCGCAGGCCGGTTACGATGTACCCCGTGCACGCCCGGGGTTCAGGGACCAGGGCACACGCCGACCGAAGGATCACCGTGTCAGACCTCACGACCGAGACCCCCACTCCCGCCCGCCCGACCGCGCCCGTGCGGGTCGCCGTCGTCGACGACCACGAGTCGGTGCGGCTCGGCATCCAGGCCGCCTGCCAGAACGAGGGCTTCGAGGTGATCCTCACCGCGGCCGGCGTGCAGGAGTTCGTCGAGAACCTCGCCGGCCGCGAGGTCGACGTCGTCGTGCTCGACCTGTCGCTCGGCGACGGATCGACCGTCACCGAGAACGTCAAGCGCGTCCAGGCGACGGGGTCGGCGGTCCTCGTCCACAGCATCGCCGACCGGGTGGCGTCGGTGCGCGAGGCGCTCGCCGCGGGGGCGGCCGGGGTCATCCCGAAATCCTCCGCCACCAAGACCGTCATGGCCGCCGTCGCCACGGTCGCGCGGGGGGACGTGCTCAACAACCTCGAATGGGCGAGCGCGATCGACGCCGACCGCGACTTCGCCAAGGCCCAACTCGGCCGACGTGAACGCGAGATCCTGCACCTCTACGCCTCCGGCCTGCCGTTGAAGCTCGCGGCCCAGCAGCTCGGCATCGGTTACTCGACGGCTCGCGAGTATCTCGACCGGATCCGTGTCAAGTACGTCGAGGTCGGCCGTCCGGCACCCACCAAGGTCGACCTGCTGCGTCGTGCCGTCGAGGACGGCATCCTCCCGGGTCTCGACGCGGACGGCGGCGATGGCCGGTGAGGGTCGGCTGAGCCCCCCGAACCCCCTCGCGGCGCTCCGGCCCCCGCGCAACCCGATCAGCCGCGCCCTGCTCGACAAGGTGCTGGGGCGCATCATCGCGGCGGCCGGGCTGGTCTTCGGCCTGCAAGCGCTCCCGGGCATGATCGGCCAGGTCGGCAGCATGCAGCTCGCCTGGGCCTGGGTCATCGGCGTGGCGATGTTCGGCGGGTTCTTCGCGCTCGCCGTGGCGAGCCTCGTGCAGCGAGGCGTGACGACGGTCGAGTCGTTCGTCGCGATCGCGTACCTGATCGCCCTGGTCACCTGGCCTCTCGCCGTCGACGACCCGAGCCAGGTCCAGTCGAGCGTTCCGTGGCTGTGGTACCTGTGCACGGTCGCCACGGCGTCCGCGGCCTCGGCGTTCTCCACCTGGATCGCCACCGGGTACCTCTTCGTCGCGCCCGCCGTCTACGGCTTCATCCGTCTGACACCGTCGGGCGGCGCGGTCTCGCCGCAGCGCGCGACCCTCGACTCGGTGTACGCGATCCTGCTCGGCGGCGCCGTGTTGATCCTCGTGGTGATCCTGCGCCAGGCGGCCGCGAACGTCGATCAGGCCCAGGCGACCGCCGTCGCACGGTACTCCGAGGCCATCCGCGAGCACGCCACCGAGCTCGAGCGGGTCGAGGTCGACGCCATCGTCCACGACAGCGTCCTCACGACCTTCATCCAGGCGGCCCGGGCGTGGTCGCCCGACGAACGCGAGCTCTCGACCAACATGGCCCGGAACGCGATGTCCCACCTCTCGGCCGCGGCGAGCACCACGCCGTTCGACGAGTCGGACACCACGCTCGTGAGCGTGGTGGACCGCATCGAGGCCGCCGTGGCCGACCTGGGGGTCGTGGTGGCGGTGCGGCGGGGACCGATCGAGGGCGAGGGCATCCCGTCCAACGCCGCCGAGGCGCTCTACTCGGCGACGGTGCAGGCTCTCGTCAACAGTTCACAGCACGCGGGCGACGGGCCCGGTGTCGAGCGGTGGGTCGCCATCGTCCGTGACGCCGGGGGCATGACGACCGTCGAGGTCGGTGACACGGGCAGGGGGTTCGAGCCGGCGTCCGTACCGACGGAGCGCCTCGGGGTCCGCGTGTCGATCCACGAGAGACTCAACAACGCCGGGGGGTTGGCGACCATCGACTCGGCTCCGGGGAGCGGCACCGTGGTGCGCCTGCGGTGGCCCGTCGACGTTCTCCCGGATGCAGACCCGAGGGCCGACCTCTCGCCCGGCCCCGCCGGCGAGACGGGTGCTCCGGAGGGCTCCGCATGAGGGTCTCCGTGCCTCGATGGCTGATCGTCTCGCTGGCCGCGGTCTTCTCGGCCTACCACCTGGTCCTGGCGGCCGCGTCCCTTGACCGCTTCGCCGACCCGATGCCCGTCGTCGCCTGCATGGTGCTCTACTCGGCCGCCACCGTCACGGTGCTGTGGCCCGGTGGCCACGTCATCATGCCCGTCTGGATGGCCTCGTTCGCGTTGGCGGTCAGCATCGTCATCCCTCTCGTCGTCACCTCGCAGCTCGATCCCTCGGTCAAGAACGGCTACGCGACCTGGTACGTCGCGGCGGTGGGCACGCTGATGGTCATCGTGTCGACGCGTCGGCGACAGGGGTTCGCCTGGCTCGGTGTCGGATTCATGGCGGTGCACGGCCTCGTGTGGGCCGGCCCCGCCGAGATCGCCGACCTCGGCATCGTCGGGAGCGTGGTCTGGGTGGCCTTCAGCCACGCCATGTCGAGCACCCTCACCCGCGCCGGGCGCGAGACGCGTGAGTTCATCCTCGCCGAGCACGAGGCGGCGGACTGGCAGGCCGCCCAGGAAGCCCACGTGAACGAGCGTCAGTACCGCCTGCTGCAGACGGGTCGGACGGCGCGCCCGATGTTGCAGACCATCGTCCGGCGGCACGGCGACCTGACCTCGGCCGAACGACAAGAGTGCCTGAACCTCGAGGGTGCGATCCGAGACGAGATCCGGGGGCGCCGCCTCCTCGACGACGACGTGCGTCACGAGGTCATGGCCGCGCGCCGGCGCGGAGCCGTGGTCAGCCTGCTCGACGAGGGAGGCATCGACGACCTCGGGCCGGCGGACCTGCGCCGGGTCCACGCCGTGCTGGCGGCAGCCCTGCGTGGCTCGGTAGCCGACCGCATCGTCATCCGCACGGTCCAGGGCGGCGGTGACGACGCGGTCACGGTCGTCGGGCTCGGCTCGGCCGACCTGTCGTCGAGTGCACTCGGCCGAGGTGTCTCGGCCGACGCGGACGAGGACGAGGACGACGACGAAGTCCAGCTCTGGTTGCAGATCCCGCGCTCGGCGCCCTGAGGGCTCGTAGGAGCGTCGGAGCCGACGAGCCCGGCAGGAACGGAGAAAGGGCCGGACGATCGTCCGGCCCTTTCCAGACCCTGAGTCAGGGCGGCAACCCGAATGTCGCCCTGACTCCCCCCGGCAAGAGCCCGCTTACCCTAGTCGGCTCCTGCGCGGTGGTGTGACTCTGAGAGAGACACCTAGCATCAGCAACTATGACTCGTCGACGACGTGCGTGCAGTCGTCATTTAGGGGGACAGGCGGGGGAGGATCACCTCGTCTACCCCTGTTCGAGGCGCGTCAGCCTGCGAAACCGCGCCACTGGCCGTCTCCCGCGACGACCATCGGACGAGGTGCTCGGGCCGAACGGGTCCAGGCCGACGAGGTGGGGCGGGACGTCGTCCCTGCCGACTCGGCACGGCCCGCCTCGACCGCGGCGAGCAGCGCCGTCACCGCCGCCAGCTCGTCGGAGGTCGGGGCTCCCGCGACGACCCGCAACAAGGGAGCGGCCGTCGGTTCGACCATGTCGTGGGGAGCGTCCGTCGCGTCGGATGACGCGGCTGCGTGGCGCCCGCTCACAGGGGGATGTTCCCGTGCTTCTTCGGCGGCAACGTCGCCCGTTTCGTCTTCAGGGCGCGGAGTGCCTTGATCACGGCGACCCGGGTCGCCGCGGGTTCGATGACACCGTCGAGTTCACCGCGTTCGGCGGCGAGGAAGGGGCTCGCGACGTTGTACGTGTACTCGTTCGCGAGTCGCGTGCGAACGGCTGCGACGTCCTCGCCGGCCTCCGCAGCCGCCTTGATCTCGTTGCGGTAGAGGATGTTGACGGCGCCCTGACCGCCCATGACGGCGATCTCGGCCGTCGGCCAGGCGAGGTTGATGTCGGCACCCAGCTGCTTGGACCCCATGACGATGTAGGCGCCGCCGTAGGCCTTGCGCGTGATGACCGTCACGAGCGGGACGGTTGCCTCGGCGTAGGCGTACAGCAGCTTGGCGCCGCGACGGATGACGCCCGTCCACTCCTGGTCGGTACCGGGCAGGTAGCCGGGCACGTCGACGAGCGTGAGGATCGGGATGTTGAACGCGTCGCAGAAACGCACGAAACGGCTGGCCTTCTCGCCGGCCTCGATGTTCAGCGTGCCGGCCATGGCCGACGGTTGGTTGGCGATGACGCCGACCGGCCGACCCTCGACCCGGCCGAAGCCCACGACGATGTTGGGCGCGAAGAGCGGCTGGACCTCGAGGAAGTCTCCGTCGTCGACGACGTGCTCGATGACCGTCATCACGTCGTAGGGCTGATTCGGGCTGTCGGGGATCAGGGTGTTCAGCTGGCGGTCGTGGTCGGTGGTCTCGAGTTCGACCGGGACGTCGAAGACGTGCGGGTCGGCGAGGTTGTTGTCGGGCAGGTACGACAGCAGCGTGCGGGCGTAGTCGAGGGCGTCGTCCTCGTCGCTCGCCAGGTAGTGCGAGACGCCCGAGACCTTGTTGTGGGTCAGGGCCCCGCCGAGTTCCTCGAAGCCGACGTCCTCGCCCGTGACGGTCTTGATGACGTCCGGTCCGGTGACGAACATGTGGCTCGTCTTGTCGACCATGATCACGAAGTCGGTCAGCGCGGGGGAGTACACCGCGCCTCCGGCCGCCGGTCCCATGATCAGTGAGATCTGGGGGATGACACCCGAGGCGGCCGTGTTCAGCCGGAAGATCTCGCCGTACTTGCCGAGGGCGACGACGCCTTCCTGGATGCGGGCACCACCCGAGTCGAGGATGCCGATGATGGGCACCCCGGTCCTCAGTGCGAGCTCCATGACCTTGATGATCTTCTCGCCGGCGACCTCGCCGAGCGAGCCCCCGAAGATCGTGAAGTCCTGCGAGTAGACGGCCACCTGACGGCCGTGGATCGTGCCCGTGCCGGTGACGACCGCGTCACCGTAGGGACGTTTGGCCTCCATGCCGAAGGCGTGCGTGCGGTGGCGCACGAACTCGTCGAGCTCGACGAACGAGCCCGGGTCGAGGAGCTCGTCGATGCGCTCGCGGGCCGTCTTCTTGCCCTTGGCGTGCTGCTTGGCGATCGCGGCCTCGCCGCTGGCCGTGACGGCCTCGTGATAGCGGGCCTTGAGGTCGGCGAGCTTGCCCGCGGTGGTGTGCAGGTCGGGCGCGGCGTCGGTGAGGGGCGCGGAGTCAGGAGTCACGCGCTTCACTCTACTGACCGGCCCGCGGCCCGCCGTTGGAGGTTTCCACGCGTGGACGACCTCGGACGTCGTAGGACTCGTCAACTCGGCCCCTAGGCTGGGCCGATGGACTTCCCCTTGACCTCGGCCGTCAGCCCCCGTGTCGCGGTGCTCGAGTCCACGGGGTCGACCAACGCCGACCTGCTGGCCGCCGTCGACGAGCCGCACCTGGCCACCTGGCTCACGCTCGACCAGTCCGCCGGTCGGGGACGACTCGACAGACGGTGGGTGACCGCGCCCGGTCGGTCCCTCGCGGTGAGCGTTCTCCTGCACCGCGGCGACCTGCCGGTCGACTCCCTGGGCTGGGTACCGCTCCTCGCCGGGGTCGCGATGCGCGCCTCCGTCCGGGGCGTGGTCGAGAGCGGTGACGTCACGCTGAAGTGGCCCAACGACGTCCAGGTCGACGGCGACAAGGTCTGCGGCCTGCTCGCCGAGCTGCGGTCCGACGCGAGTGCCGTGGTCGTCGGCGCCGGGGTCAACCTGACGGTGCCCGTCGACGACCTGCCCACCTCGACCTCGACGTCGCTCGGCCTGCACGGCGCGCGAGGTACGGCGCTCGAGCTCGCCGACTCCGTGTCGTCGTCCTGGGTCTCGGGCCTGGCCCGGCTCGTCCGGGACCTCACCGGCGCCGGGGGCGACGCGGCGGCGAGTGGTGCCCTGGCCCTGGTCCGGGCGGACTGCGCGACCCTCGGCCGCGACGTCCGCGTCGAACTCCCCGGAGGCGCGGCCCTGGTCGGCGAGGCGGTGGACGTCGACGAGGCGGGTCGGCTGGTGGTCCGTTCGGCGTCGACGGGCGGGCTGACAGCCGTGGCTTCGGGTGACGTCACGCATCTGCGGTATGAATGAGCCTGTGAGCACCGATGGACCGCAGCCGACCGAGTACGTCGTCGCGCGCTTGCGTCCTCACGCCCGCGTCCTGTTCTGGCCGTCCCTCGCCCTCGTCGGCATCTGCGCGGCGACCGGGTACTTCGGTGGTCGCTTCGACGTGGACTGGCAGAACTACGTCGTGCTGGGGGCGGCCGTGGCCCTGATCGTGCTGCTCTGGCTGATCCCCGTCCTGTCCTGGCTCGGCAAGCGCTACGTCGTCACCTCGCGGCGCCTCGTCGTCCGCAGGGGGCTGTTCGTCCGCACCCGCCAAGAACTGCTGCACAGCCGCGGCTACGACCTGACGGTGCGCAAGAACTCGATCCAGAGCGCGTTCCGCAGCGGCGACGTCCTCATCAACACCGGTCTCGACCGCCCACTCGTCCTCTGGGACGTCCCGACGGCCGATCTCGTCCAATCGACCCTGCACGATCTGATGGAGTCGAATCTCAACAGCGTGGCGCAGCGTCGCCAGCACGAGCAGTCCGTCGGACACGCCGACACCACCTCATGGGGCGACGACCGGGTCGTCTGACCCGGCGCGCGTGATATAGGATATTACAATGCGAATCTCTGTCATCGGTTGCGGTTACCTCGGAGCCGTGCACGCCGCGTGCATGGCCGACCTCGGGCACGAGGTGGTCGGCATCGACGTCGATCCGCGCAAGATCGCGATGCTCTCGTCGGGTCACGCGCCGTTCTTCGAACCCGGTCTGCCCGAGGCGCTCCGTCGGGCCCTCGACTCGGGGCGACTGCGGTTCTCGACCGATCCGGCCGACGCCGCGGGGTCGCAGGTGCACTTCGTCGCCGTGGGCACCCCCCAGACCGCGGGCAGCGACGCGGCCGACCTGACCTACGTCGACGCGGCGGTCCAGGGTCTGCTGCCCCACCTCGCCGACGGCGACCTCGTGGTGGGCAAGTCCACCGTGCCGGTCGGCACCGCGGGTCGACTCGCCGACCTGGTCCGCGCCTCCTCCGGGGCCGACCTCGCCTGGAACCCCGAGTTCCTGCGCGAGGGATTCGCCGTGGCCGACACCGTCGCGCCCGACCGTTTCGTCTACGGCGTGCCGTCCGGCGACGCCGGCGACAAGGCGACGGCCGTCCTCGACGAGGTCTACGCGACCGCGCTCGCCACGGGTACGCCCCGCCTCGTGACCGGCTACGCGACGGCCGAACTGGTGAAGGTCTCGGCCAACGCGTTCCTCGCCACGAAGATCTCGTTCATCAACGCGATGGCCGAGATCGCCGAGGCGACCGGCGCCGACGTGACGCAGCTCGCCGACGCCATCGGGCACGACGCCCGCATCGGTCGGCGGTTCCTCAACGCCGGCCTGGGCTTCGGCGGCGGCTGCCTGCCGAAAGACATCAGGGCCTTCCGGGCTCGCTCGCGCGAGTTGGGCCTCGAATCCCTCGACTTCCTCGCCGACGTCGACGCCGTCAACCTGCGCCGCCGTGATCGTGTCGTCGACCTCGCGGGCGAGATGCTCGGCGAGGTGCGCGGGGCGCGTGTCGCCGTGCTGGGTGTGGCGTTCAAGCCCGACAGCGACGACGTCCGTGACTCGCCCGCACTGGACGTCGCGCGCCGACTGCGCGCCGCCGGAGCCGACGTGGTGGTGCACGACCCCGAGGCCAACGAGACCGCCTCTCGACTGGCGCCCGACCTCACCTACGTCGACGACGTCCCGACGGCCCTCCGTGACGCCGACCTCGTGCTCGTCCTCACCGAGTGGAAGCAGTTCAAGGCGCTCCGTCCGGCCGACGTCGCCGAGCTGGTCTCCGAGCGGCGGATCATCGACGCCCGCAACGTGTTCGACCCCGCCGAGTGGCGCGAGGCGGGCTTCGAGTTCCGGGCGCTGGGGCGGCCGTAGGCGGACGACCCGCCGACGCGGACGCCGGGTGGCCGGGGCGCGCCTCCTTCGGCACGTCCGGGTCGATCGAGCGAGCGTCACCGATACGATGACCGCATGACGAACCGGGCTCTCATCACCGTGCTCACCGCCGGGGTCCTCGCCCTCACCCTCTCCGCGTGCACGAGCGGCGACGACGATCCGTCGCCGACGGTGTCGAGCTTCAGCCCGACGTCGACCGCGTCGCCCCCGGCGCCCGACACGGGGGCCGGGGCGACCGCCCCCACCACCCCCATGGCCCCCACCGAGTCGGCCGACGACCCTGTCGGCACCGTCGAGACCCCGGTCCCCGTCCCGGCCGACCAAGCCGACGGCTGGACCGACACCCGTGCCTACGACGCCTGCCGGAACGAGGCCGCGAGGTCGCAGGGTGCGGATTACACCTGGAACGACCGCTCGTCGCAGATCCTCGTCCAGGGCTCCGGGGGGCGCACGATCGACGTCGCCGGGCTCTACACCGGCGGCGACGTCGGTGTCGCCAACGTCACCTACCGGTGCGCAGTCGGTGGTACTCCCGACTCGCCGCAGCTGAGCGGGACGGTCGTCCGATGACGGCTCTTCGCGTCGGCGTGGTCGGTGGTGGCCAGCTCGCCCGCATGATGATCCCGCCCGCCGTCCACCTCGGCATCGAGATCAGCGTCCTCGCCGAGGCCGAGGGCAGTTCGGCCCGGTTGGCCGCGACCCGGGTGGGCGACTACCACGACGTCGACGTCGTCCTCGACTTCGCCCGCACGGTCGACGTGGTCACCTTCGACCACGAGCACGTTCCCCAGCACGTCCTCGCCGCCCTCGTCGACGCAGGCGTGCGCGTGCACCCCGGGCCGTCCGCGCTGGCCGTCGCGCAGGACAAGATCGTGATGCGTCAGAAGCTCTCCGAGCTCGGTCTGCCCGTTCCCGACTGGGCCGCCGTCCGTGACACCGCCGAGCTCGAGGCCTTCCTGGCCGATCACGGTGGTCGCGCGGTCGTCAAGACGGCGCGTGGGGGCTACGACGGCAAGGGCGTGCGGGTGGTCTCGGCGGCCCACGACGCCGACGACTGGTTCGGTGCCCTGGCCGAGGACGGCAACGGAGGCGCGCTCCTCGTCGAAGAGCTCGTCTCGTTCCGGCGCGAACTGTCGCAGCTCGTGGCCCGGCGGCCGAGCGGCGACATCGTCCCCTGGCCCCTCGTCGAGACCGTCCAACGGGACGGGGTGTGCTCCGAGGTCTTCGCCCCGGCGCCGTCGAGCGCCGGTCGTCTGGCGGACGCGGCCGACGAGATCGCCCGGACGGTCGCCGAACGCCTCGGCGTCACCGGTGTCCTCGCCGTCGAGCTCTTCGAGACGACCGACGAGCGCCTGCTGATCAACGAACTCGCGATGCGGCCCCACAACACCGGGCACTGGACGATCGACGGCTCCACGACGAGCCAGTTCGAGCAGCACCTCCGGGCCGTGCTCGACCTGCCCCTCGGCGACACGGACTGCCACCGTCCCTGGAGCGTCATGCTGAACGTGCTCGGCGGGCCGGCGACGGGGTCGATGGCCGACCGCCTCCCCGCTCTCATGGCCGACCAGCCGGCGGTCAAGGTGCACGACTACGGCAAGGACCCCCGGCCGGGTCGCAAGGTCGGGCACGTCACGGTGGTCGGTGACGACCTCGACGAGGCCGTCTTCCGGGCGCGCGCCGCTGTCGAGTTCTTCAGCGACTGACAGCTATCCTCTAGTCCGTGTCCGACCCGAAGAGCACCGACGTGCGCCCGAACGACCCCGCCGTACCCGCGAAGGTCGCCATCGTCATGGGCTCCGACAGCGACTGGCCCACCATGCAGGGTGCGTCGACCATCCTGTCCGAGCTGGGCATCCCGCACGAGGTCGAGGTCGTCTCGGCCCACCGGACGCCCGACAAGATGATCGCCTTCGGTCGCGAGGCCGCCGGTCGCGGGCTGTCGGTCGTCATCGCCGGGGCCGGGGGAGCGGCGCATCTGCCCGGCATGATCGCGTCGGTCACGACCCTCCCCGTGGTCGGTGTGCCGGTCGCCCTGGCGAAGCTCGACGGCCTGGACTCGTTGCTCTCGATCGTGCAGATGCCGGCCGGCATCCCCGTCGCCACGGTCTCGATCGGCGGCGCCGTCAACGCCGGTCTGCTCGCGGCCCGCATCATCGGAGCGCACGACCCGGTGATCGCCGAGCGGTTGGCCCGCCACGCCGAGTCCCTCGCCGAGCTGGTCGAACAGAAGAACGCCGACCTGCGTCGATCGCTGTGAGCACCTCGCTGCCCGTCCGTCACCCGGACGTCACCTCCGAGCCCTTCATGACGAAGCGTGCCTGGGTGCTCGTCCTGCTCAACGTGATCGTGCCGGGGTCGGCCCAGGTGCTCGCCGGTAGCCGGCGACTCGGCCGGTGGGGCCTCGCCTCCACCCTCGTCTTCTGGGCGGTCGCGGTCGTCGTCATCGTCCTGGCGTTCACCTTCCGCTCGCCACTGATCGAGATCGCGACCAACGTCGTCGCCCTGACCGTGGTCCAGATCTTCCTCGCCTACTACGCGGTGCTGTGGGTGGTGTTGACGGTCGACACGCTGCGGCTGGCCCGGATCGTCCGGGCGGCCCCCTCGGCCCGGGGTCTCCTCGCCGGAGCCCTGGTGCTTCTGATGGTGGTGACCGTCGGGCCCGCCGCCTACGGGGCCTACCTCGCCGGCGTGCAGCACGGTCTGCTCAACAGTCTGTTCACCTCGCGTGCCGACGCCGCGCCTCCTGTCGACGGTCGCTACAACATCATGTTGCTCGGCGGCGACGCCGGTGCCGACCGCACGGGGCTGCGCCCCGACAGCATCTCGGTGGCGAGCATCGACGCCGAGACCGGCGCGACCACGATCGTGGGCATCCCGCGCAACCTCTACGACGCTCCCTTCGTCGTGGGATCACCCCTGTACGGCGACTATCCCGACGGCTACGACTGCGGCGACGACTGTCTCGTGAGCTTCCTGTACACCTACGGCGAAGAGCACCCCGACCTCTACCCGGACGCCGAGTCGAAGGGCAGCAACCCCGGGGTCGAGGCCATGCGTGACGCCGTCGAGGGCATCACGGGCCTGACGGTGCAGTACTACGCCCTGATCGACATGCAGGGATTCGTCGACCTCATCGACGCCCTCGGTGGCATCCAGGCGGACGTGCAGCAGCGCATCCCGATCAACGGGGGGGTCGACCGTAACGGGCAACCGATCAACGTCGACGGCTGGATCGAGCCCGGCGAGCAGAAGCTCGACGGCTACCACGCCCTCTGGTACGCGAGGGCCCGGCACGGCACCAGCGACTACGACCGCATGGCTCGCCAACGCGAGGTGCAGCAGGCGTTGCTCTCGCAGTTCCAGCCGGCGACGGTGTTGTCGAAGTTCCAGGCCGTCGCGGCGGCCGGCGTGCAGACCGTCGACACCGACATCCCGCAGGGGGCCCTGGCCGCCTTCGTCGATCTGGCCGCGAAGGCCAAGTCGCAGCAGATCACGAGCCTCGAGCTCGTTCCGCCGACCTACGACAACGTCTACCCCGACTACGACGCGATGCGGGCCGCCGTGGCCCAGGCCACGACGTCGGCCACCGCGCCCTGACGACCGGCCACGGGCTCCGTGGCGCGGTCCGCCGACGGCGGTGTCCGCCGGCAGGACGAGGGGGCACGGCTCGGTTCTCCGGCGACGTCACGTCGCCGAAGGGTGCGACCGGTGACTCAGAGGTCGGCGTGCAGCTGCCAGACCTTGTCGGCCGAATCCCGCCAGCTGAAGGCCCGCGCACGGTCGATGCCGGCGATGCCGAGCCGTGTCGACAGCTCGACGTCGGTGACGACCTGGAACATGGCCTGGGCAAGGCGTTCGGGATAGCCGGCGGCGTCGTCACGAGCGACGCTGACGGCCGCGTCGGCAGCGACCTCGAGGAGGGCCGGGGCGTCCGACACGATGGTCGGCGTGCCCAGGCTGAAGGCCTCGACGACGGGAAGGCCGAAGCCCTCGGCGAGACTGGGGAACACGAAGACCGACGCCCGCTGCAGCAGCACCGCCAGCTGTTCGTCCGACACGAAGCCCATGGTGCGGACCTTGTCGGCGGGCAGGCCGGCGGCGGCCACCAGATCGGACACCTTGATGTCTCCCCACCCCTCGGGCCCGACGATCAGCAAGGGCAGGTCGGGGGCGTCCGGGTGTGCGAGAGCCCGGATGAGCGGCTCGAGTCCCTTGCGCGGCTCGAGCGTGCCGACGCTGAGCGCGTACCGCTCGGGCAGGTCGAGGGAGTCGGCGACCTCGTCGGCGTCCGCGGGCACGGCGAGCTTCGGGCTCACGGCCCCGCCGATGACGCGGAGGCGGTCACCGAAGGGGAAGAGGTCGGCGAGTTCGCGGGCCACGCTGTGGGTCGGCACCACCACGCCGTCGGCGTGCCTGAAGGCGCGCTTGGTCATGGCCTTGTGCCAGCGGACACCGCGAGGGGTGAGGGTCTCGGGGTGGGTCCACGGGACGGTGTCATGGATGGTGACCACGGTCTGCGTACCCGGGTCGAGTGCTCGGTCGTGGCGGTAGAGCGGGGCGAAGAGGCTGGTCGCGTGGACCATGCCACGGCCGGGCAGTCCGAGGACGCCGCCTTGCCACGCCAGGGCGAGCTCGCGACGACCGAGGGGCGACTTGGCGACACGTGACAGGCCCGGCAGCGCGTCCGTCAGGCGGTCGTAGTCGGACTGCGGGTGCGCCGCCACGACCCCCTCGACCTCGCACCCCCGCGGAGCGGTCTCGACGAGGGCGCGGGTCAGTTCTTCGGTGTACCGCCCGATGCCCCCGGGGATGGGAGCGAGGATCTGGTCAACGACTACTCGCAGCGTGGTCATCGCTCTGCAACACTCCCCTGCTCGCGGCCTCGGCCAGCGCTTCTCTCCACGGACGCATGGGCACCAATCCGGCTCGCCCCCACGCGTCGTGGCCGAGGACGCTGTAGCTCGGTCGAGGCGCAGGGCGCACGAACGACGAGCTGTCGGTCGGCTCGACCCTAGCAGCGTCGAGTCCGGCCTCCTCGAAGACGGCCTGGGCGAACTCGAACCAGCTCGCGCTGCCCGAGTTCGTGCCGTGGTACACACCCGCCGGGGCGTCGGAGTCGAGGAGCGCGACGATCTGCGTCGCGAGGTCGGCCGTCCAGGTCGGCTGGCCGAGTTGGTCGTCGACCACCTTCACCGTGTCGTGCGAGGCGGCGAGCTTGACCATGGTCTTCGCGAAATTGCCCCCGTGCGCTCCGTAGAGCCAGGCCGTGCGCACGACGTAGGTGCCCGCCGGGTTCGCCGCCAGGGCCAGCCGCTCGCCTTCAGCCTTGGTGCGGCCGTAGGCGCTCACCGGGGCGATGGGGGCGTCCTCGGGGTAGGGCTCGGTGGCGTCGCCGTCGAAGACGTAGTCGGTCGATACCTGGACGAGCTTCGCCCCGACGGAGGCGGTGGCTTCGGCCAGCAGACCGGCTGCGGTCCCGTTCACGGCCAGTGCGGCCTCTTCGTCGGACTCGGCCGCGTCGACGGCGGTGTACGCGGCCGCGTTGATGACGACGTCGTGTCCCTGGACGGCGGCGAGAACGGCGTCCCGGTCGGTCACGTCGAGGTCGGCACGGCCGAGCACCGTGACGTCACGCCCGAAGAGCGCTTCGAGCAGGTCGGTCCCGAGCATGCCCCGGGCCCCGGTGACCAGGTACTTGGTGTTCTGGGGGGTGGTCATCAGAGGGCGGCGCGCTCTTTGAGGGGCTGCCACCATTCGCGGTTGTCGCGGTACCACTGCACCACGTCGGCGAGGCCCTCCTCGAAGGGGACCTGGGGCTCGTAGCCGAGTTCGTCACGGATCTTCGAGATGTCGACGGAGTACCGCAGGTCGTGGCCGAGGCGGTCCTGGACGCGGTCGACGTACGACCAGTCCTTGCCGGTGGCCTCGAGGAGCATCTCGGTGAGCTCTTTGTTGGTGAGTTCGGTGCCGCCGCCGATGTTGTAGATCTCGCCCGCCCGCCCGTCGACGAGGACCATGGCGATGCCGCGGGTGTGGTCGTCGACGTGCAGCCAGTCACGGATGTTGTCACCCTCGCCGTAGAGGGGGACGTGCACGTCGTCGATCAGGTTGGTGACGAAGAGCGGGATGACCTTCTCGGGGAAATGGTACGGGCCGTAGTTGTTGCTGCAGCGGGTGATCGACACGTTCAGGCCGTGGGTGCGGTGGTAGCTGCGGGCGAGCAGGTCGCTGCCGGCCTTGGAGGCCGAGTAGGGCGAGTTCGGCTCGAGCGGGCGGTCCTCGGCCCACGAGCCCTCGGCGATCGAGCCGTAGACCTCGTCGGTCGAGACGTGCACGAAACGCTTCAGGTCGTTGCGGAGGGCGGCGTCGAGCAGCTGCTGGGTGCCGAGCACGTTGGTCTCGACGAAGATCGACGCGTCGCGGACCGAGCGGTCGACGTGCGACTCCGCAGCGAAGTGGACGACGGCGTCGACCTCGGGGAAGAGCGTGTCGAGCAGGGCGCCGTCACGGATGTCGCCCTTGACGAACGTGTAACGGGGGGAGCCGGCGACGCTCGCCAGGTTGGCCTCGTTGCCCGAGTAGGTCAGCGCGTCGAGGACGACGACCTCGGCCCCTTCGAGGCCCGGGTAGGCGTCTTCGAGCGTGCGGCGGACGAAGTTGGAGCCGATGAAGCCGGCTCCGCCGGTGACGAGGATTTTCACAGTGTTCCCTTGGGGTCGATCGCAGGCGGTCGGTCAATCGTAGCGGAGGGCACCTCCGGCCTCCGCTGGCCCGAGACGTGCCCGTGTCCGCTCGGAGACGTGCGGAACCGGGTGGGCCGGTAGGATGCCCGGGTGCAGATCCGCGAACTGAAGATCCCAGACAGCTACGAGATCACGCCGAAGCAGTTCGGTGACGACCGGGGGGTGTTCCTCGAGTGGTACCGCTTCGACAAGCTCGCCGAGGTCGTGGGGCATTCCATCGACCTGCGACAGGCGAACACGTCGGTCTCCAAGCGGGGCGTCGTCCGCGGCATCCACTTCGCCGACGTGCCTCTCGGCCAGGCCAAGTACGTCACGGCGACGCACGGGGCCGTGCTCGACTACGTGATCGACATCCGTGTGGGGTCGCCGACCTACGGCCAGTGGGACACCGTCCTCCTCGACGACACCGACCGTCGTGCCATCTACATCGCCGAGGGGCTGGGGCACGCGTTCGTCGCCCTCACGGACGACGCGACCGTGAGTTATCTCGTCACCGACACCTTCAACGCCGAGCGTGAGCACGGCATCGACCCCCTGGACGGCGAGATCGGTCTCGTCTTCCCGGCCGAGGCGGGCGAGCCGCTCCTCTCGCCGAAGGACACCGAGGCCCCCTCGCTCGCCGAGGCGGCGTCGGCAGGGCTCCTCCCCACGTGGGACGACATGCGGACGTACTACGCGTCCCTCGACGGAAAGGCGGTCTGACGTGAAGGGCATCATCCTCGCCGGGGGTTCGGGCACGCGCCTGTGGCCCATCACCAAGGGCATCTCGAAGCAGCTCATGCCGATCTACGACAAGCCGATGGTCTACTACCCCTTGTCGACGTTGATGATGGCGGGCATCCGCGAGGTCCTGGTCATCACGACCCCCGAGTACAACGACCAGTTCCGCGCCCTGCTCGGCGACGGCTCACAACTCGGCATGAGCATCGCGTACGCCGTCCAGCCGTCACCGGACGGTCTCGCCCAGGCTTTCATCATCGGTGAGGACTTCATCGGCGACGACTCGGTCGCGCTCGTCCTCGGAGACAACATCTTCCACGGCGTGGGGCTCGGGTCGAACCTCAAGAAGAACGCCGACGTCGAGGGCGCGACCATCTTCGCGTACCACGTCTCGGACCCCAAGGCCTACGGCGTGGTCGAGTTCGACGAAGCCTTCAGGGCGGTCTCCATCGAAGAGAAGCCCGCGGTGCCCAAGAGCAACTACGCCGTCCCGGGGCTCTACTTCTATGACAACCGCATCGTCGAGATCGCCAAGACCATCGAGCCCAGCCCTCGCGGCGAGCTCGAGATCTCGACCGTCAACGAGCGCTACCTCGAAGCCGGCGACCTGCAGGTCCAGGTGCTCGATCGTGGCACCGCCTGGCTCGACACCGGCACGTTCGAGTCGATGATGCAGGCGTCCGAGTACGTCCGTGTCATCGAGGACCGCCAAGGGCACAAGATCGGCTGCATCGAAGAGATCGCCTGGCGCAACGGCTGGATCGACGACGAGCACCTGGCCGCCTTGGCGGCACCGCTCGCCAAGAGTGGCTACGGCGTCTACCTCAAGGCGTTGCTCCAGGCCTGAGTCCGTTCCCCCCTGACGTCGGCACCGCTGCGGTGCGTCAGATGTCGCGGATGCGACCACGTCTCCAGCTCGCCCGGACACGGGGTGGGCCCCAGAGGGATGCACGTCCCTGCCGTCGTTGCTCGTGGAAGAACTCGTCCTTGAGGGGCTTCAAGCCGTGGTATTGGTTGAGCTCTTCGGACACGAGTTCGATGTGTGTCGAGGCCTTGACGACCCGCCAGGACTTCTGGTGTGCCACGAACGACATCCATTGGTCCTCGAGGAACGCGAAGCGTCGCGGTAGCCGGGCGAAGAACCGGTCGTCCGTCACGAGCTCGGAGTCATAGACCGTTCCGCCTGTTCCCGCGTGATCGGCGGCTGTGCCGGGTTCGATCTCGGCTCGACGCCAGTACGAACCGTGCTGGCTGAAGGCCCACCACGCCACGATCGATCGGGGCCCGTAATCGGCCAGGAGCTCGTCGATGAAGTCGACCGACACGTCCTGGTCGTCGTCCAACATGACGATCGGACCCCGATAGCCGCCGTTCACGGCCAGGCGTGCGGCCACGAATCGCGCGAGCCCACCGATGTTGACCGGGCTGTCGTACAGATCGATGCTCGCGAGGCTGTCACCCGCACCGTCTCGCGCCACGGCACGGTACGTGTCGGCGTCCTCCGGGTTGTTGTTCCAGAACAGGAGGCGGATCGGACGGGTCGTCGCCTGCGCACGAAGCATCCGAGCCACCTCGGCGGCGCGGTCCGGCCTGTTCCAGAGGCAGACCACGACAGGAATCGCATCGTCGTCGGGCCTGGCCCACTCGGCCGTGCCGACGACCCCGATGCCCTCGGTGAGGAATCGACCGACGACGCGCTGCCACGCACGTTCTCGAGGGATGGCCTTGACCCGGCGGGCGCCGGCGAGTGAACGGTCGTACACCCCCTCGAGCCGCAGGCCCCGGACGATCCGACGCACGGAGGCCCGGGCCGGTCCGAACGCGGGGGAACGGCTGGTCACGCTCGCGGCCGCAGTCGACTCGCGACGGCATCGGTGAGACGGACGACCTTCCGGGCCTTCGTGGCGTCCAGGGTGGACTGCAGACGACGTATCTCGGCCGTGAGGTCTGTCTGATGGGCGAGGAGGGCCGCCTCCCGTGCCTCGGCCTCGGTCGTGACCCGGTCGATCTCGGCGCGCATCCTGTCGAGTTCGGCCGTGTTCTCCGCCTGCTGGCGTCCGAACGACGCGAGTTCACGGGCACGCTCGACGCCGAACTCGACGTCGGGCTCGCCGATTGAGATCCCGTGGGTCGCGAAGAACTGGGGCAGGGTCCGGTCGAGCGTGAACGGGCCGTCGTCGAGTTCGTCCCGAACGGGGTGACGAGCCGCGTAGAACGGCAGCAGCACACCCTTCTTGAGCCGCGCGTAGTCACGCATGCCGTGGTGGTTGGGACTCGGACGGAGGTGCGGGCTGGCCTCGTAGCCGGCGCCGGCCATCTCGACCTTGTGCTCGAACTGCCGCCAGGACCGCCACGGGAGGTGCAGGACCTCGAGGGCCAGCTCCGGCGGCGGCGCACCGTGGCTGGCGATGCTCACGAGGTGGTTGCCCTGGACGACCGTGACGTCCGGGGCCCCGACGTGCACGGCATTCGTCGTCGGTTGCGCCAGCACCCCCACCGTGCGGAGTTCGTCGTTCGTCCGTTCGTCGCGCCAGACGAGTCGTTCGAAACCGGCACCCGACTCGGCCACGGGGCCGATGAGGTTGACGACGCGCACGCCGAACGACCCGAGTCCGGGGTCGATGAGCGAGAAGACGTCCTTCAGCGACCGGGAACGATCGACGGGCACGACGAATTCGTCGGCGTCGGCGTTCACGACCCAGTCGGCCCCGTGTTCGGCGGCTGCCTCACGAGCCATCCGCGTGACGACCTCGCCCTGTTGCTTCTCGTGCCGGGGGTCGTGATGCAGCACGACCGAGCCGGCGGCCTCGTACGCCTCGAGGATCTCCGTCGTCCCGTCCGTCGAGGCGTTGTCGGTCACGATGATGACGTCCACGCCCTGGGCCAGGTGGTACTCGACCCATTGGGTGATGACGTCCGCCTCGTCGCGGACCATGGCGGTCACGGCCAGTTTCATGCTGTCTCCTCGGGCGTGGGACGGTTCGGGTCGTCCGACATCATCTCTGAACAAGGGCGCGGAGGCTCAACCCGACGCGAAGGGCGAGCCGCAGTGGCCAGAGCCACCAGGCCGAGTACTTCCGCGAGAGGAACCGATAAGCGCTGCGGTGGTGCTCACGGCGCATCGCGACCGACTCGTTCCGCGTGGAGTGGGCGCCGACGTGCGTGACGTCGGCTCGCGGCTGGTACACGTTGCGGAGCCCGGCCCTGCCGAGTCGCCAGCCGAGGTCGACGTCCTCGAAGTACATGAAGAACGAGGTGTCGAAACCCCCGAGTCGGTCGAAGGCGTCGCGTCGGACGAGTAGACACGCGCCCGAGAGCCACCCGACGGTCTGGTCGCCCTGGTCGGGGCCCGGACCGTGGTACCGACGGGTCCAGGGATTGCCGGGCCAGACGTCCGCGAAGACGGCATGGCCGAGACCGGTGCGGAGGGAGGGCAGGGAGCGGGCCGAGGGATAGGACTCGCCGGTGGGCTCCCAGATCGCGGGTCCGACCGCGCCGATTCGCGGGTCGGCCTCTGCCGTCGCCACGAGGACGTCGAGGGCCCCCGGGGTCAACACCACGTCGGGGTTGGAGACGAGCACGTACCGGACGCTGGGCGGCAGACCGTCCACGGCGACGTTCACCGCGCCTCCGTAACCTGCGTTTCGTCCGACCTCGACGAAGCGCGCACCGGCGCGTTCGGTGGTGAGCCGAGCCGCGTCGGGATCGGCGGATGCGTTGTCGGCGACGACCGTCAGGACGACGTCCGGGTGCGCGGTCGCCGCGGGCACGGAGGCGAGGAACTCGCCGAGGAACCGACCCGAGTTGTAGCTGACCGTGACGACCGCGACGGTCGGCGCTGAAGGGAGGCTGGGGTCGTTAGGCATGGTTTCTCTGAGGGTCGATGGCGTCTCGTGTCCGCCGGGACGACGCCTGGCCGGAGTGACGACTCGGGGCACCAGTCTGGCACGCGGACGCGAGCCGACCGACTACGACGACCAGGACCGGAACGCGTCGGTCAGGCGGTCGTCGCGGACGAGCTCGTCGAGCAGGGGACGGGGAGACGCGTAGGCCCGCGTGACGAGTTCGACTGCGTCGGGGTCGTAGCCCTGTCGCTGCATGCCCACGACGTTGGCGCCGTGCAGGCTCGCCGGGGACCCGTACGCCTTCGCGAACGGTGGCACGTCGCGGGTCACGACGGAGGACATCCCCACCATCGCGCCCCGGCCGATGCGACGCCCCTGGTGGACGGTGGTGGCCATGCCGAGGTTCGCGTCGGGCTCGACCTGGACGTGGCCGGCGAGCAGCACGCTGGAGGCCAGCGTCGCTCGCGACCCCACGTGACAGTCGTGGGCCACGTACGACTGGTTCATGATGAAGGCGTCGTCGTCCACCTGCGTCACGGATTTCCAGCCGTGATGCACCTGGGCCCCCTCCCGCAGGACGACCCGATCGCCGATGACGACGCCTCCGCCCGCGGGGTCGTCGTCCGTCCGCGGGTGCGTCCAGGAGCGCACCTCGGGAGGAGCGCCGATCACGACCCCGGCACCGAGCCAGCTGTCGTCACCGATCCGGACGGGGCCCGTGAGGACCACGAAGGGACCGATCGTCGTCCGCGAGCCGATCGTCACGTCGCCGCGGATCACGGCGGTGGGGTGTATGTCGCTCACGGAGTCCTGTCGGTTTCACGGTCGGAGACGGAATCGAGGGGCGGCTCGTCGTCTGCGAACAGACTAAGTCCAAGCTATGTTGGACGGCGGTGTGCACGCACGACCACCCTTACACGTCTCAGAGGAAGCCCCATCCCATGATCCCCATCACGAGCGTCGACTTCGGAACCGAGATCGAGGAGTCCGTCCTCGCCGTGCTCCGGTCGGGAATGATCGCGCAGGGGCCGAAGGTGGCCGAGTTCGAGGCCGCCTTCGCGGAGCGGTTCGGAGCTCGGCACGCCGTGGCCGTGAACAACGGGACGACCGCTCTCGTCGCGGCCCTCGAGGTCCTCGACCTCGGCCCCGGCGACGAGGTCATCACGACGCCCTTCACGTTCGTCGCCACCCTCAACGCGATCCTCGCGACCGGGGCGACGGCGCGTTTCGCCGACATCCGCGAGGACGACTTCAACCTCGACCCGTCGTCCGTCGAGGCGCTCGTCACCGACCGGACCCGCGCCATCATGCCGGTCCACCTCTACGGGCAGATGGCCGACATGGTCGCGATCTCCGACATCGCCACACGTCACGGGTTGGCCCTCGTCGAGGACTCGGCCCAGTCGCACGGGGCGAAGGTGGGTGATTCCTTCGCGGGGACCTTCGGCATCGGCACGTTCTCGTTCTACGCGACCAAGAACATCGCCACGGGTGAGGGCGGCATGATCACGACGTCCGACGACCGCGTGGCCGATCGTCTCCGTGTCCTGCGCAACCAGGGCATGCGTGCTCGATATCAGTACGAGTTCCCCGGCAACAACTACCGCCTCACCGATCTGCAGGCGGCCGTGGGGCTGCCGCAGCTCCTCCGCTACGACGAGGTCGTCCGTGCCCGGCAGGCCAACGCCGCCCTGCTGTCGGAGCGTCTCGAGAACGTCCCCGGCGTCGTCGTCCCTCGTGAGCTGGCCGGGCGTCGTCACGTGTGGCACCAGTACACCGTCCGTGTGACTCCCGAGGCAGGCGTCTCGCGTGACGAGATGGCCGCCGGCCTGACCGACGCCGGGGTGGGTTCCGGGGTGTACTACCCCGCTCTCCTCGGGGACTACGACGCCTACCGAGACCACCCGAGGGTCGCGCAGCACGACGAGACGCCGGTCGCCGCCCGCATCGTGGGCGAGGTCCTGTCGCTGCCGGTCCACCCCAACGTCGGAACAGAGGGCATCGACACGATCGCCGCCGCCGTGTCCGCCGTCGTCTCGAGCGGTGCCCGCCGATGACCCGTCAACGCATCGCCCTCGTCGGCGCCGGGGTCATGGGCAGCCACCACGCCCGGGTCATCTCGCAGTCACCGTCGGCCGACCTCGTGGCCCTCGTCGATCCTTCGCCCGACACGGGACGGCTCGTGGCCGAGCGGTACGGCGCACGATGGACTCCGGAGCTCCCCGACCTCGACGACGTCGACGGGGTCGTCGTCGCCGCCCCGACCGAATACCACCGGCGGATCGCCCTCGACGTCCTCGAATCCGGCACGCCGTTGCTCATCGAGAAGCCCGTCGCCGCCGACCTCGGCGTCACCCGCGAGATCCTCGCGGTCGCCGACGGTCGCGACATCCCGCTGATGTGCGGGTTCCTCGAGAGGTTCAACCCCGCGGTGTTGACGGCGGCCTCCATCGTCGAGGCGCCCGTCCACCTCACGGCCGTGAGGCACTCGCCTTACGCTCCCCGCATCCGGACGGGGGTCGGCTGGGACCTCCTCGTCCACGACGTCGACCTCGCCCTCCGGTTCCTCGGTGACGAACCCACGCGCGTCCGATCGTCGCTCGGGCACTTCCACCCGACCTCCGGGCCCGACTCCGAGGACGTCGCCGAGGCGGTCCTCGGTTACGAGAACGGGGGAGTGGCCCACGTCTCGGCGAGCCGGGTCGGTCAGCGGAAGATCCGGCAGTTGTCCATCTACGAGCTGGATCGACTCGTCGAGGTCGACCTCCTCCGCCGCGACGTCACCGTGTATCGTCACGTGTCCGAGAACTCCGCGGACGGCGAGGGGCGTGGTTACCGGCAACAGACGGTCATCGAGATCCCCGAGATGTTGACCTCACAAGAGCCGCTCACGGCTCAGTTCGAGAAGTTCCTGTCCCTCGTGGCCGGCCAGGGGGATGCAGCCGCGGAGCGCGCCTCCGTCCTGCCGGCGCACGTCGTCGTCGACCAGGTCATCTCCGGCGGGCTCGGGTGACGGTGGCGTCGGACGCCGAGCTCGGGACCGACAGCGCGCCCGATCCCTCGCCGGGGATCTGGGACCGAGTCCGGTCGTCACCGGTCGTACGGTACCTCGCCGTCGGGGGGTCCGCGTTCCTCGTCGATCTGGGGCTGCTGGCGCTCTTCCACGAAGCGCTCGGATGGACTCTCTGGATCGCGACCGGTTCGGCCTTCCTGCTGAGCTTCGTCTACACCTACACGCTGCAACGACTGGCCTTCGGCTCGAAACTCCCGCACGGGAGCGCCCTCCTGCGGTACACCCTGCTCGTCGGGGCGAACACCGTCGTGACGGCAGCCCTGGTCTCGGTGGCGTCGCCGGCCGTCGGCTGGGTCGCGGCGAAGGTCCTGACGACCGCGGTCACGACGGTGTGGAACTTCTTCGCCTACAAGCACTGGGTCTTCGCGACCCCGACCAACGGGCACCGAGCCCTCGACGGCCATGAGGAGGCCCACTGATGTTCCGAGGTGCCGTGGTGGCCGCTGTCGTCCCCGCCTACAAAGAAGAAGCGATGATCGAACGGGTCATCGAGACCATGCCCGACTACGTCGACCACATCGTGATCGTCGACGATTGCAGTCCCGACCGCACGAGTGAGGTCGTCCGCGCCTCGTCCGATCCTCGGGTCGACCTGATCCGTCACGAGATCAACCAGGGGGTGGGCGGAGCCATCATCACCGGTCACACCCGGGCCATGGACCTCGGCGCCGACGTCAACGTCATCATGGCCGGAGACGCCCAGATGGACCCGGCGTTCTTGCCGGACCTCCTCGACAAGGTCACGGACGGTGGCTACGGGTTCGCGAAGGCCAACCGATTCTTCTCACCCGAGTCCTTCGAGGGCATGCCGCGCTATCGCGTCCTCGGCAACATCGGGTTGTCCTTCATGACCAAGCTCGCGTCGGGGTACTGGCACCTGTTCGATCCTCAGAACGGCTACACCGCCATCCGGACGAGCGTCCTGAGGCGACTGCCGCTGCAGAACGTCGCCAGACGCTATTCGTTCGAGAACGATCTGCTGATCCATCTCAACATCCTCCAGGTCCCGGCCGTCGACGTCCCGATCCCCGCCGTCTACGGCGACGAGGTGTCCAGCATCAAGCTGAGCAAGGTCGTCCCCGAGCTCGTCAACCTCCTGGGCAAGGGTTTCCTGCGCCGGATCTGGTATCGCTACGTGTTGTGGTCGTTCAGCCCGATCGCCCTGCTCCTCGTCCTCGGCGTCGTCCTCCTCGGCTTCGGCGTCGCCATCAGCATCTGGATCGTGTTCCTGTCGGTCACGTCGGTGATCGCGACGGCGGCGACCGTGATGCTCGCGGCGTTGCCTCTCATGATCGGCACGCAGCTGTTGATCAGCGCGTTGCAACTCGACATCCAGGCGAGTCCTGACACCCCGGACGCGCACCCGTTCGGCCCGCACGAGGACGTCGCGTGAGAGCAGCGGCCGGGCGCCGAGGAGGTCGCGCCACCGGGGTGGCCCTCGCGATCGTCGCCCCGCTCCTCGCCTTCGTCGCTCTGATGTCGTGGGGGCTCTCGAGCCCCGTCGCATCGAGTCCCGACGACGACTTCCACCTCGCCAGCATCTGGTGCGCCGCCGGCGACGAGGTCCGGACGTGCGAGCCGTCCCCGACGGCGGAGAACCGGGAGATCTCCGAGAAGCTGCTCAGATCGCACGTCTGCTTCGCCTTCTACCCGGATGCCAGCGCCGCCTGCCAACCCGGAGACCTGAGCGACGTCCAAGCCCCGCTCATCGATTCCGAGCGCGGCAACTTCGCGGGGCTCTACCCGCCGGTCTTCTACGGCACGATGTCGCTGTTCGCGGGCGACAACCTCGAGACGTCGGTCCTCGTGATCAGAGCGGTCAACTCGTTGCTGATGGTCGGGCTGATGACGGCCGTGGTCGTCGTGGCGCCGCGACGGCTCCGGATGCCCGCGGTCCTGGGAGTCGTGGGCACAGCGGTTCCTCTGGCCGTCTTCATCATCCCGTCCACCAATCCCAGCAGTTGGGCTGTCATCTCGGCGGCCACGCTCTGGCCGGCCCTCATGACCTGGTACGCGTCCACCGGTCGGAGACGTGTCGTGTCGGGGATACTCGCCACCCTCGCGGTGGTCATGGGCGGAGGCGCTCGCTCGGACGCCGCGCTCTTCGCGGTCCTGGCCATGGTGGCGGTCGTCATCCTCTCCGCCGAGCGGTCCAAGAGGTTCCTGATCTCGACCATCCTGCCGGTCGCCCTGACCGTCGTCGCCGGGTTGTTCTTCCTCTCGGGGCGTCAGGGGTCACAGGTGGGCAGCGGCCTGCCCAACGCGGATGGCGACCAGCGCGGTCTGCGGTTCTTGATCGGTGAGAACCTCCAACAGGTGCCGTCCTTGTTCGCCGGCATCTTCGGCAACGGTGCGAACCTCGGATGGCTCGACACCCCGGTGCCCGCCGCGACGTGGGTCCTCGGTCTCAGCATCTTCTTCGCCCTCGGTTTCGTCGGCGTCGGCGTCCTCGACCGACGGAAGACCGTCGTCGTCGTCGCCGCCTTCGCGGCGCTCTGGCTGGTCCCCACGGTGCTGCTCGTACAGACCAGGGCACTCGCGGGATCACAGGTACAGCCCCGCTACGTGCTCCCGATCGCCGTGATCCTGCTGGGACTCACCCTGGTCGCGACCCGGACCGGACGGCCGCGGCTCCGTCGGGGGCAGATGGTCTTCGTGATCGCGGGACTGAGCCTGGCCAACGCGCTCGCCTTGCACGGCAACATGCGACGGTACGTCACCGGGCTCGACGTCGACGGATGGAACCTCGACTCCGGCCTGGAATGGTGGTGGCCTGCGGCCCCGTCGCCTTCGCTCGTGTGGGTGGCCGGATCAGCGGCGTTCACGCTGTGTCTCGTCGCTCTCGCCGCAGTGCTCGAACGGGCCACCGAGCGAGACGTGCCGAGGCCTGGAGACGAGCGGGGCCATGGCAGGGACGATGCGTCCGATCAGGACGACGAATGGACGCGGCCGGCGGTCAACGCCGGCTGACTCCCGAGACGTCCGCGTAAGCGCTCAGATGGGTCTCCGCGCAGTGGCCCCACGTGAACTCGCGTGCCCGTCGTTCGGCCGCCAGCGCGAGGGCAGCACGCTCGTCAGGATCGTCGAGCAGTCGACCCAGGACGTCGGCGATGCTGTCGACCTCGGGTTCGCAGTAGCCCACGGCGTCACCGCCGACCTCGGGCAGGGCGAGCCGCCGTGTCGTGAGGACGGTCGCCCTGCACGACATGGCCTCGAGGACGGGTAGACCGAATCCCTCGCCGGTGCTGGGGTACACCACCAGTGTGGAACCCCCCAGAAATGCCGACAGGTGGTCCAGGGGAAGGTAGCCGAGGTGCCGAAGAGGCGCGCCCGCGACGTCGCCGGCGGCCTCCAGCTGCCCTCGAGCCTCGGCGTCCCATCCGAGACCTCCTGCGATGAGGAGCGGAGGGACGTCCGGGGAATCCGCCCTGAGTCGCTGGTGGGCCTCGATGAGCGCGGGGATGCTCTTGCGGGGCTCGACCGTGCCGAGGAACGCTATCCAGCCGAGCTCGGGGTCGAGTCCGTGGTCGCGGGCGAAGGCTGCCGTCGCCTCGTCGGTGGGCGGGGCGAAGACGGTCGGATCGACGCCGTGCAGGGCGATGGTCACGGGGCCGGACGCCGACCCGCTGAAGCGGGCGATCTCCGAGGCGGTGGCCCTGCTGGGGGCCACGGTGCCGGCGGCCAGGCGCCGCCCCAACCGGATCCAGGTCGTGAAGAAGGTCCGCTTCAGCAGCGAGTGCTCGTGGGGCGAACTGAAGAAGGTGGCGTCGTGCACCGTCACGAGGCTGCGTCCCGCTGCGAGTACGGAGAACGTGTAGTGGGGCGAGTGGATCACCTGCACCCGCCGACGTCGCGCGACGAGAGGGAGGCCGATCTGCTCCCAGAGGAGGCGCAGGGGACGAACGTCGACCAGTCGCGGTGCCGCCACGTAGTGATGGTGAGGCGCCTGAGCGGACAACCACGGGAGGTCCGAGGCCTTGACGACGACGTCGATGCTGGTCCCCTGGTCCGTGAGGCCGCGGAGCAATCCGGCGATGTACCGCGCGACCCCTCCTTTGTTGGGGGGGAGCGATGTGGCGTCCAGCAGGACGGGCGCGCGCGTCGGCACCATCAGGCGGGAAGGGATCGCGCCGCCGCCTTGATGCGGATGACACCGCTTGCCTCGTCGTCGTCGGCGACGACGAATCGCGCCGCTTGTCGCTGGATCGCGATGTGCGATCCGTTGGACTGAGCGAGGAAGCTGTGGACGAAGTACGGCCCCCCGCCGAGCTGGACGTCGGTCAGACGATACTCGACGGACGCCGTTCCCCGGAGGGGCTCGTGGACGAGCCCGAGCATCCTGCTGTCGGTGCCGTAGACCTGGGTTCCGAGGTTCGTCTCGATCTTGAAACCGCTGTGCCACCGGTCGAGAGAAGTGGTGTGGCTGAACTCGATGCGGACGAGGAGCGTGTCGCCGGGCTGGACCTCGGCCCCGGGCTCACGCCCCTCGACGATCACCTCGGTCTTGGTCACGGCGCCGGGATTCGCGTCCTCTTCCGGCTCGGCGGCTTCGGCTTCGGCGATGCGCCGCCCCTCGAGGATGTCGCGGAAGTTCTTGACGGCGTCGGCGGCGGACCCCTGGAACTTCACTTCGCCACGGGACAACACCACGGCCTGATCGCACAGCTCTTGCACCTGTCCGAGGGAGTGGCTCACGAGGATGATGGTGCGGCCCTGTTGCTGGAACTCTCGGATCTTGTCGAGGCACTTGCGTTGGAAGGCCTCGTCGCCGACCGCGAGCACCTCGTCGACGAGCAGGACGTCGGGATCGGTGTGGATGGCGACGGCGAAGGCGAGACGGACGTACATGCCCGACGAATAGAACTTGACCTGGGTGTCGATGAAGTCGCCGATTCCCGAGAACGTCAGGATGTCGTCGAACTTGTCCTCGGTCTCCGCCTGTGACAGGCCGAGGATCGAGGCGTTCAGGAAGACGTTCTCCCGTCCGGTGAGGTCGGGGTGGAAGCCCGCGCCCAGCTCGAGCAGGGCCGCCAGCCGGCCCCTTCGGGTGATGGTGCCCTTCGTGGGCTCGATGATCCCGCCGATGGCTTTCAGCAACGTGCTCTTGCCGGAGCCGTTGGGGCCGAGGAGACCGATCGTGGAACCGGCAGGGATGTCGAGCGAGACGTCTTTGAGGGCCCAGAACTCTTCGCTGTGTCGACGTCCGGCTCGACCGAGTGTCACCAGACGCTCCTTGAGCGAGTTGTCCTTCCTGATGACGAACTTCTTGGACACGTTCGAGATCGACACGACGGTCGGTCGGGTGTCCGTGCCGTCGAGTCGGCCCGGGGCGTTGTCTTGCGTGATGCTCATGGTGTGGCGTCCTGTGTCTCTAGAGTTCCTGGGCGAAGTTGCCCTGCAACCTCGCGAAGACGCGGTGGAAGGCGTAGACGAGCACGAGTCCGATGAGCATCGCGACGCCCATGCGGAGCAGGAGCTCGTCGGGGTACGGGGTGTCGGCGCCGCCGATCCAGAAGGCGCGGTGGAAGCCGAGGACGGCGAGCGTGATCGGGTTGTCGGTGTAGAGCTGAAGCAACCAGCCGTGGCTGGCGGCCAGGCGGTCGGACACCATGCTCCAGGAGTAGACGATGGGGGACGCCCACATGGCCAGCATCAGCAGGACTTCGACGAGGTACTGCATGTCTCGCAGGTACACGTTGAGCGCGGCGAGCAAGAGGCCGAAGGCCATGCCGTAGATCAGGACGAGCACGACGGACGGGAAGAAGTAGAGGATGTCCCAGTGCCAAGGGATGGCCCCGGTCACGATGGTCGCACCGACCAGGACGACGAGCTGGATGCCGAAGTTGAACAGTGCCGAGCCGATGCTCGCGAGCGGGTAGATCTCGCGTGGCGTGTAGACCTTCTTGATCAGGCCGCCGTTGCTGACGATGGACGACGTCGACCCCGCGATCATCTCGCTGAACAGACCGTAGATCGTGAGGCCCGAGAAGATGTAGACCGCGAACTCGGGGATGCTCCGCGCGGCACCGAGGATCTGCCCCATCACGAAGTAGTAGATGATCAGCTGGGTGATCGGACGGATGAGCGTCCAGACGAAGCCGAGCGCACTGTCTTTGTACCGTGACTTCAGGTCGCGGCGGATCAGGAGATCGAGCAGCTGGCGATGGGCGAAGATCTCACGGACGATGCCGAAGGTGCCGCCGAAGACCTTGGAAGGCTGCCCGGCCACCACCATGGGTTCACGGTCGAGTCGAGCGAACCTCTCGCCGGGGGTCGTGCTGGGTGTGGTCGTTGCCATGGGTCGAGACCCCTTCTACGTCAGAACTGAAGCACTCTACCCCGCCGCGTGTGGACACCCGGCGGGGCACGGAACGGATCACAGGCCGTTTTTGCTCGCCCGTACGGTCGCCAGACGGTTGCGCACCTTGCTGCGGAGCACCTCGATGCCTCCACCGTCCGTGACGTAGTGCTTCGCGAGCGCGAGATCCCGACCGAGGCCGTGCCGTCGGTTGGCGATCTCGTGGAACTTCTCCTCGCTGCTCTTGGCGACCTTGCCCTTCATGGTCTTGATGCGGGTGACGGGGGTGCTGTCGAGCGCCCGGTCGGGGGCGACGTGCGGGTCGCGGCAGAACTCGACCAGGGGAGCGAGAGCCTTCTCCCAGGTGAAGTCCTCACGCACCCGGGCCACCGACGCGCGAGCCGCGGCGGCGGCCTCGTCGTCGTAGAGGACGAGCTCGAGCGCGTCGGCGAGGGCCTCGACGTCGCGCTCGGGGACGGCGACGCCCATGCCCTCGGCCCCCACGAGGTCACCGAAGCTGTCGCCGCGGGTCGTGACGATCGGCAGGTTGGCCCACATGTAGTCGAGGATGCGCGTGCGGAACGAGAAAGTCGTCTCGATGTGGTCGTAGTGGGTGCTGACGCCGGCGTCCGCCTCGAGGAGATAGTTCGCCCGGTCGTCGAGGGCGACCCACTGCTCGTTGAAGAAGACGTTCTTGCCGGCCACGCCGAGCTCTGCGGCCAGCTGCCGGGTCTTCGCGACGATGGCCATCTCGGGCACGTCGGGGTTGGGGTGGGCCACGCCGAGGAAGAACAGCCTCACGTCGGGTCGGGTCTCGGCGAGACGGGCGACGGCACGGATGAGGGTCATCGTGTCGAACCAGTTATAGATGCCACCGCCCCAGATGACCACCTTGTCGTCGTCCGAGATACCCGGGACGACCCCGCGGATGGCCTTGCGGACGTGCTGGGGTGGCGCGCTGTCCATGCCGAAGGGGGCGATCGCGATGAGCTTCTCGAGGTTCTCGTCGGCGGCGTAGTTCTCGGGGTTGATCCGACCGAGGCCGGCGAGCTGCCCGAGCCAGAACAGCCGTTGGCGCTCGGAGGCGCAGAGGAAGAAGTCGGCTCGGAGCAACTGCTCGTTGAGGACGTCCGTCGCGGAGGCGACCTGGTTCTTCCACTGGGCGAGGCCCCACTCGCGACCCTGCTCGAGTTGCTCGAGGTGCATGGGGTCGTACAGGTCGGCGACCATGATCTTCTGCGACTTCTTCAAGGTCGTGAAGTGGTGCAGGGCGTGACCCTGGAACACGATGACGTCGGCCCACTCTTCGTGCTGCTTCATCTCGTGTTCGTTCTGCAGCCGGACCCGCGTCACCTCGAAGGCGTCGGAGCGGCGATTGGCCACGTTCCAGGTGATGAGACGGACGTCGCTGTGCTCCGAGAGCGCCTCGCTGATCTTCCAGGCCCGCATCGCGGGGCCGGCCATCTTGTCGCCGATGGCGTCACCCGTGATGACGAGCACCTTCGAACGCTCGGTGTGCTCGCGGATGTCGAAGGCGTCGACGATCGACCGGAAGCCCTCGAGGTAGTAGGGGTCACCGAACAGGGGCTTGAAGATGTCGCCGAAGAGGCGGAAGACGTCCGCGTCGGTCTTCGTGCGTCGGGCCTGCAGGTCGTCCCTGGTCGTCTGGAGGTCGGGCAGCTCTTTGACGAACTGGTCGAGCGCGAAGAGGCCGGCCACGGTGTCTTTCGAGACCGGGGTCTCGGGGTCGAATTCGTCGTCGGCCCCGACGAAGCGACGGATGTCGAACATCTCGGAGTCGAGCCCGCTCTTGGCCACGGCCCGGCGGGCCAACAGCGCGAGCGCGCCGGGCAGGAACTTCGAGAGGCTCTCGTCGGAGAGGTTCTTGAAGAGCAGCATCAGGGCGTTGCGCTCGAGGAGGTACATCTCGCGGTACTCGCCGAAGCTCTTCATCGAGCCGTGGTGCTTGTGGTAGACGATCGACTCGGGCGCGAACCGCACGCGGTAGCCGAGGATGTTGAGGCGCCAGCCGAGGTCGACGTCGTCGTAGAACATGAAGAGGCGCTCGTCGAAGCCGCCGACCTCGTCGAAGACCGACTTCCGGACGAACAACGCCGATCCCGTGCCGAAGAGGAGGTCCTTCGGCGTTCCGAAGGACCCGTCGTCGATCTCGGTGACGCGGTCCTTGTAGCCCATGCCGAACCAGGTGAGGCTGCCCTGGACGAAGTCGATGGCCCGTCCGTCCCAGTCGAGGACCTTGCTGCCGACGGCAGCCACCCGCGGGCTCACGTTGAACTGTTCGAGCGCCTTCGAGATCCACTGCGGTCCGGGCTTGGCGTCGTTGTTCAGGAACGCGACGTACTCGCCCTTGGCGCGGGACGCGCCGAGGTTGCTGCCGCCGGTGAACCCGAGGTTCTCCTTGGACAGGACGATCGTCACGTTCGATTGTCCGCCCAGCGCGGCCTTGAGGCGCTCGGGGCTGTCGTCACCCGAGCCGTTCTCGACGACGATGATCTCGAGCTGGGCGCTCGGCCACTCGACGTCGTTGAGGCGGGCCACGCACTCGAGCGTGTCGTCGGTTCCTCTGAAGTTGACGATGACGACCGAGACGACACTGGACGAAGAAACTGGCAAGACACGGACTCCAAGACGTCGGAAACACGGGGGCGAGCCCTCTCCGGGCGATCCAACTATAGCCGCGGCGTTCCGGGGCAGGATCGTGAGACTGCTTAGATGGCGTGATGGATGCCTCCGTCGTCGTCGTCAACTGGCGACGTCCCGACCTGACCGCCGCGTGCCTCCGGAGCCTGCTCGCTCAGCGGACCACGAGGTCGTACGAGATCGTCCTCGTCGAGAACGAGGCGGACCAGGGCGCGGGTCGGCGCTGGCACGAGGAGTTCCCCTCGGTGGCCGTCGTCGAGGTCGCTCACAACGCGGGCTTCGCCGGAGGGGTCAACCGGGGGCTGCGGGCCGCCGACGGTGAGGTCGTCGTCCTCGTCAACAACGACGCGACGGTGGACGAGGACTTCCTCGAGACCGGACTGGCCTGTCTCGAACGAGGAGGCGCGGGTCTGGCCGGCGTCGCCGCCCGCGTCCAGCTCGAAGGCCGGTTCGTCCGGGCCACGGGCGCCCCGTCGGAGGACGACGCCGTCGCCGTCGACGGCACCCGCTGGCGTCGGGCCCCCGGCGGCGGCGTCGAACTCGTGAACGGCACGGGGACCCTCCTGACGAGGGATGGGAACGGCCAGGACCGCGACTGGCTCCGTCCGGTGGCCGAACTCGAGGAGCACGCCGACGACCCGTTCGGATTCTCGGGCGGGGCCGCATTCGTCCGGAGGGATCGCCTCGAGGCCGTCGGTGGGTTCGACGAGACGATCTTCATGTACTACGAGGACCTCGACCTCTGCTGGCGTCTGCGCCTGGCGGGGGACCGTATCGGTTACGCCGGAGGGGCCCGCGTGACCCACCGGCACGGTGGCAGCTCGTCCAGTTCGAGCGTGCTGGTGCGCGAACAGAGCATGCGCAACAGGCTCGTGGTCGTGGCGGCCAACGGCAGCAGGCGCATGCTCGTCCGGGTCGTGGGACGGACGGCAGGGCGGTTCGTCCGTGACGCCGTCCGACCGGCTCGGGCGCACCTCCCGCTCTCGGCGTGGCGGCGCATCGCTCGGTGGCTGCCCCGTGCGCTGTGGGCGTCCGCCCGTCGACGCAGGGCGAGTGGTGTGTCCGAGCGGGAGCGCAGGACGCTCGAAGCGGCTTTCCTCTCTCGGTAGCCTCGACCCGACCCGCGAGTGGCGTCAGGTCCGAGCGCGGCCCGACCGGGGGGTGCCGGGATGCCTCGTGCCGGTCCTGCACCGCGTTAGTCTGTCCCGACGCGGGTGCGGCCCTTCGACGGGCAAGGCTGTCGACCCACCACGTCCTCGCACCCGGCTCCAGGAGGCCCCGTGACCCGCTCACCGTTCTCGACCGCGGCCGTACTCGCCGTGGTGACGACCCTCCTCGTCGGGTTGGTCTCATTCTTCCCCGGCACACCGGCCGTGGCCGTCTCCGGGGCCGACTTCGACGCCGGCAACATCATCAGCGACGAGGTCTACTACAACGCCTCGGCCATGACGGAGAACCAGGTCCAGACGTTCCTCGACCAGAAGGTCGGCGCCTGCTCGAACGGCGCCTGTCTCAACGTCAAGAAGGTAGACACCGCCTCCCGCCCCGCCGACGCGGTGTGCCGGTCGTACCAGGGAGCCGGGCAGGAGCCCGTGTCCCGCGTCATCGTCAAGGTCTCCCAGGCGTGTGGGATCAATCCTCAGGTGCTGCTCGTGACCCTGCAGAAAGAGCAGAGCCTCGTCGAGGGGACGACGGCGCGGGCACCGTCCGCCGCCCGCTTGGACCGTGCCACGGGCTACGCGTGTCCCGACACCGCGCAGGGCGGCTGCGACCCGTCCTTCGCCGGCGTCTACAACCAGCTCTACAAGTCGGCTTGGCAGTTCAAGCGGTACTCGAACCCGGCCGGGACGTCGGCCTACTTCACCTGGTTCGCGCCGGGCAAGACCGTGGACATCCAGTACAACCCCAACGTCAGCTGCGGGACCAAGCGCGTGACGATCGCCAACCAGGCCACCGCAGCCCTCTACTACTACACGCCCTACACCCCGAACGCCGCCGCACTGTCCACGCTGAACGGTGCCGGGGATTCGTGCTCCGCCTACGGCAACCGCAACTTCTGGGTCTACTTCACGACCTGGTTCGGGTCGACGAAGCCCGTCGGCCAGACGGTCGGGAACGTGGACGTGGCGACGGGTGGCTTCGGCTCCGTCACGGTCTCCGGATGGGCCCTCGACAAGACCACCAGCACCTCGATCCCCGTCCACGTCTACGTCGGCGACAAGGGGAGCGCCGTCACCGCGTCGTCGTCGCGTCCGGACGTCGCGAGGCACTATCCCGCGGCCGGGCCGCTGCACGGGTTCTCGACGACCGTCTCGGCCGCCCCAGGGTCGCACGACGTCTGCGTGTACGCCATCGGCGTGCGATCGAGTGACCTCGTGTCGTGCTCCACGGTCACCGTCCTCGATCCTTCACCCGTCGGCTCGCTCGACGTCGTCCGTTCCGGGCCGGGCGGCGTGCAGGTGGCGGGCTGGGCCCTCGACCCCGAGACGGCCGATCCCATCTCGGTGCACGTCTACGTCGGCGGTGTCGGACGTGCCGTGCGGGCCGAGGCGAGCCGACCCGACATCGCACGGGCCTACCCGGCCTCGGGCGCGGCACACGGGTTCTCGACGACCGTCTCGGCGTCGCCGGGACCGCAGCAGGTCTGCGCCTACGCCATCAACGTCGGGGCCGGCGCCACCAGGGCGCTCGGCTGTCGGACCGTCCAGGCCCTGGGGTCGGACCCCGTGGGCAGTCTCGATTCGGTGAGCGGAGGCAGCCGGTCGCTCACCGTGTCGGGTTGGACCCTCGACCCCGACTCCGCGGGGGCGATCCCCGTGCACGTCTACGTCGACGGGGTCGGACGCGCGGTGACGGCCGACCGTGCTCGTGGCGACATCGCTCGAGCGTTCCCGGCCTTCGGGTCGGGCCACGGGTTCTCGGTCCAGTTGGACGCGGCCCCCGGTGATCACCAGGTGTGTGTCTACGCGATCAACGTCGGGCCAGGGGCCACGTCGCCCCTGGGGTGCCGCACCGTGTCCGTGACGGCCACGACGCCCGTCGGGTCGAGTGACGTCGTCCGAGGCACGGCCGGCGGAGTGCAACTCGGCGGCTGGGCGCTCCACCCCCAGGCGCCGACGGAAGTCGTCCCCGTCCACGTGTACGTCGACGGCGTCGGTACGGCGTTGCGGACCGGTCGACCACGTCCTGACGTGGCACGGGCATGGCCCGGCGCCGGCAACGACCAGGGATACGAGGCGGTCGTGGCCGCGCAGCCGGGCTCGCACGACGTCTGCGTCTACGCCATCGACACGCGCGGCGGAGCCAACGCGCTCCTCTCGTGCTCGACCGTGGTGGTGGCGCGATGACGCCGGGCGCGGATCAGCCCGTCCGCACGCGCGTCGAGCGCGACACGGGTGACGTCCCCGGAGAACGGCCCTCGGACGTCCGCCCCCGGGCTCGACTCGAGATCGCCGTCACCGTCGCGGTCCTCGTCGGCGCAGCCCTCGTGTCCTGGTTCCGGCTGCCGGCCACGACGCGGGGCACGCTGTGGGCGGAAGACGCCGCGCTCTTCCTCCAGCAGCGACTCGACCTCGGACCGTGGACCACCCTCGGCACGCAGTACGACGGGTACCAGCATCTCCTCGCGCGTCTGCTCACCGACGTCGCGGTGCTCGCACCGGCGGACGACTACGCCCTCGTGCTGACGGCACTCGCCTGCGCGGTGGTGGGAGGCGCGTCAGCCCTCGTGTTCTTCTTCACCCGGGGTGTGGTCGCGTCCTCGGCCAGCCGGGTCGTCCTCGCCTTCATCCCGGCCCTGGTGCCCCTCGGGCCGATCGAGGTCTCGGGAAACCTCGCGAACCTGCACTGGTACCTGCTCTACCTGGCGCCTTTCGCGCTGCTCTGGCGTCCTCGGACGGGGAAGGGCAGTGCAGCCGTGGCGGTGCTCCTCGGCGTCGTCGCCCTCTCCGAGATCCAGGCGGTCGTGTTCGCGCCGCTCGTCCTCCTCGCCCTGCGGCACCGCCGCTCGTGGCCGGGCATGTTCGCCTTCGCAGGGGGTCTGGCGGTCCAGGTCGTGACGAGCCTCACGAACCCCCGCGTCCGCCCGGACCTGCCCGCCTCCGATCCGGTCGACGTCGCCGTCGGATACCTGACCCAGCCCGTCCTGGGCACCTGGGCGCCCGTTCCCGACACGAACGCGGCACTCATGGTCTTCCACGGCGGGGTGCCTCTCGCGATCGCCGCCTTCGTTCCCTTCGTCATCGCCCTGGCGGTCGCCCTCGCCACCCGCTGGCGAGCCCGGAGCGTCCTCGTCGTCACGCTGGCCCTGGGGTCGGTCCTCGTGTGGACGCTCGACGTCACCCTGAACCGCACCGACCTGATCGACTTCGGCACCAGGGGGCCGAGCATCGTCGCCCAGGTGGGCTACCTGCGCTACGCCGTGGTTCCGTCCATGTTCTTGCTCGCGGTGCTGACCCTGGGCTGCGACCGCCTCATCGCGTCGACCCGGGCCATCCTGCGGGTGCCGGGCTGGGTCGTCCTGGTCGCGGTCGTGGTCACGCAACTGATCTGGTTCGTCCCGTTCAACACGGTTCGGTCGGCAGGGCCCGAATGGGACGACGGTGTCATCGGGGCCGTCGTCGAGTGCGAGGCAGGAGCCGACGAGGCGCGCATCGACGCCGCTCCCGGAGGCTGGGGCACGACGGTCGATTGCGACGGCCTCGACGACGCGGACGCCCCCTTGCCCTGAGGTCGGCAGGGTACGAAGAAGACGGCGCCGACGGACAGGGTCCGTCGGCGCCGTCTCGTCCTGTCGGCGGACCGGCTCAGTCGAAGACGTTCCAGCCGGACCCGACGACGGCGTAGGCCGCCAGTCCGGATTTGGCGGTGCCCGTCCGTCCCGTGGCCGGGTAGTACCAGAGCGTGCCGTCGTTGCGGACGGCGAGGACGTCGCCGCCCCGGCCGGCGACCGTGTCGCCTGTCCCACCCACGACGGGGAAGGTCGTCCATCCGCTGCCCACCGTGAGGGGCGAGTCGGCGACGCGTGCGGCACCGGACGAGGATCCCGTCCCCCTGAAGGCCACGAGCGAGCCGTCGGGCTTCGTGGCGAGCACGTCGGCTCGGCCGTCCCCGGTGCGGTCGCCCGTCGAGACCGGAGTGTGCTGGCCCCTGTTGAGGACCGGCACGGTGACGGAGGACCCGAACCACACCGTCGATCCCGCGGCCCGCTGGAGGCCGGGTAGGACGACGTTGCCGCCGTCGTTCAGCGTGACGAGCAGGTCCGCCCGGGAGTCCCCGGTCAGTTCCGCGACACGGAGCTGACGGATGGCGGCCCCGTCGATGCCCGTGACACGGGTGGGGGCCCCGTAGGACACTCTCGAACCCGTACCGGTGCCCGGATAGATCCACACCGATCCATCGGTGCGTTTGCCGATGAGGTCGCTCTTGCCGTCACCCGTGAGGTCGGCCGCGGCCACGGTCTGGAAACCCTCCCAGCCCGACCCGATGACCGAGCCGGCCGAGTATCCGCGGTTGGTCCCGCCCCCGTTGCCTTTGCCGGGGTAGGACCACAGTCGCCCGTCCCGGCCGATGGCCACGACGTCCGCCGACCCGTCCGCCGTCACGTCACCTGCTCCGATGACGAGGCGGAAGGTGTCCCAGCCGGTACCCACGCGTTGACCACCGCCGAACGCGTCCAACTGCACGCTCGTGCCGGCGAAGAAGTTCAGCGCGCCGGTCTGGGTCTTGGTGAACAGGTCGACCCGTCCGTCCTGGTCGGCGTCGCCACCCGCCACGAGGAGGTCCGAGGCGGACATGCCCGCGTTCGGCAGTGCGTCCCCGCCGACGTAGGAGGTCCCCTGACCGCGGTAGAGCGCCAGGGCGCCGGTCGCTCGCTTCGCCACGAGATCGTCCCGTCCGTCACCGTCCATGTCGCCGACACCGACGACCTGCGCGAACGCGTTCCAGCCCGAGCCGATCTGCGTGCCGGCCCGGAACGTCTCCTGCCCGGAACCCGCGCGGCCGGTCCCGGCGTAGAGCCACAGGGTGCCGTCCGACTTGCGGGCGACGAGGTCGGTCCGTCCGTCGCCGTCGGTGTCGCCGGCCGCGATGACGTCCGTGAAGATCGACCAGCCCGAACCGATCTGGATGCCCTTGCCCAGGCCCGCGCCGGTCGTGGGGCTGGCACCGGTGCCCGGGTACAGCCACAGCGTGCCGTCCGAGCGGCGGGCGACGATGTCGTCCTTGTCGTCGCCGTTCAGGTCGCCCGTGAGGACGATCTGGTTGAAGACACCCCACCCGGTCCCGATGCGCGTCCCACTGGCGAAGCCGACGCCCGCCCCCTTCGGGCCGTCCGTCGCGTAGAACCAGAGCGTCCCGTCCGGCTTGCGGGCGACCAGATCGGGCCGCCCGTCGCCGTTGAGGTCGCCGTTCCCGACGACGGACCGCGTGAGGGGGACACCGGTCAGGGCCAGCTGTTGCAGGCCGGCCATGGTTCCGTTGAAGACGTCAGAGTCCCCGGGGAACGGACCGGTGCTCGAGTACTGCCACATCGTGTACGCGGACCAGCCGGACGGGAGGGTCCCGGCTCCCGACGCGAGGTTGGCGGGGTAGCGCGCGACGAACAACGGATTGAGGCTGAAGCCCGCGTTGTTGCCGGTGCAGCGCGTCCACCAGTCGGTCGTCGTGTAGATCGCGGGACGCGCGCCCGTCAGGCTCTGGATGCGCTGAGAGAACTCGGCGATCCAGGAGACCATGGCGCCTTGGCTCAGGCCATAGCAGACGTCGGTCCCGTCGCTGGCTGCATAGGGGTTGTACTCGATGTCGAGCAGCGGGGGAAGGGTCCGGCTGTCACCCGCCCAACCGCCACCATTGGCGACGAAGTAGTCGGCCTGTGCCGTGGCCGACGATCGGTTGGGCACGGCGAAGTGGTACGCGCCGCGGATCATGCCCACGTCGTAGGCGCCTCCGTATTGCGACGCGAAGCGGCTGCTCTTGTACGTGAGGCCCTCGGTGGCCTTCACGTAGGCGAATCGAGCCCCCTGGTTGTAGACGGCGGCCCAGTCGACGTTCTCCTGCCAGGCGCTGACGTCCAGGCCGGGGATTCCCGGCGGCGTGGCGGCTGCAACCCGCGACGTCGATCCGGTCGCTTCGGGAGCTTGCGCCTCCGCGGTGGACCGTCGCTGCGCCGTTGCCCCGTCGGAGCCGGACGGCGCCGCGACGGTGGGGTCGAGCTCGCGCACGGTCGAGCCCATGGTGTGGTCACCGGCCGCCGTCATCTCGTCGAGGCTCGGGTCGGCGGTGGACAGGTACCCGGCGTCCCCCGGGCCGGTGGACGACTCGGCGGCCGCCGTTCCGGGCGATTCCGGCTCGGGTCGCTCCGTCGGTGGGGCCGACGGTGGAGCCGTCGCCGATGCCGTCGGGGCCGGTGAGGACCGAGGGTCGGACGCAGCCGTGGCCGTCGTCGTCCCCGCGCTCCAGGTCACTGCCACGAGCAGGGCAGCGAGAGCTGCCGAGGTCTTCGTTCTACGCGTCACGCACGTCTCCCTGATGATGTGTGATCTGCAGGGCTCGATCGTCGACGAACGGCCCCCCGTCCCTGGAGCGTACAGGTCCGTCCCCTTCCCCTCGAGCCCTCGATCGGGTGGCGACGGCAGGGGCGGAACGGGTTCGCACGGCGGTCGCGACGTCCGCCCGGGGCGCCCCGGGCGGTCGCGTCGCGCGGGGACACCGCTAGAGTCTGTACGTCCCGATAGAGCAGACGGGGCGGCCCAGCATCACGGAACGGAATCTCGCCGCATGACCTCCCCCCACACCGGCGCAGGCGCTCTCGTCGTCGTCCCCACGTACAACGAATGCGAGAACCTCCCGATCATCCTGGGGCGCCTGTTCAGCGCTGCCCCCGAGATCGACGTGCTCGTGGTCGACGACGGCAGCCCCGACGGCACCGGTGACCTGGCCGAGACGATGGCCGCCACGGACCCGAGGATCCACGTGATGCACCGCACGGGCAAGCTCGGCCTGGGGTCCGCTTACGTGACCGGCTTCGGCTGGGGGCTCGAGCGCGGGTACGACGTCGTGATCGAGATGGACGCCGACGGCTCGCACCCGCCCGAGAAGCTGCCCGAGATGATCGCCCTCGTCAGCGCGTCCGGCCCCGCGGCCCCGAGCCTCGCCATCGGCTCGCGGTGGGTGCCCGGTGGTTCCGTCGTCAACTGGCCCGTGTCTCGACAGATCCTCAGCCGCGGGGGCAACCTCTACGCGCGCCTCGCGCTCGGTCTGCAGCTCAAGGACGTCACGGCCGGATTCCGTGCCTACACCCGCCAGGCGCTCGAAGCGATGGACCTCACGGGCATCGACTCGAAGGGGTACTGCTTCCAGGTCGACATGACGCTCCGTGTCCTCGACGGCGGCGGAACGGTCGTCGAAGTGCCCATCGAGTTCCGCGAGCGCGAGCTCGGCGAGTCGAAGATGAGCCAGGCGATCGTGGTCGAGGCCATGCTCCGCGTCACGCAGTGGGGATTCCGGCGCAGGCTCCAGACCCTGCTCGGCAGGCGCCCCGGGCCCCGCTGGGTCGTCGAGGACTGACGCCGGGCGTCCGAGCTCGAGGGCCGGCGGACGTCGGCCACGGTGATCGGACCCGACCCGCGCCTCCTACCGGCCGGCCGCCTGAGGCAACCGTGACCGCCACGACCGCTTGCGGGCGGCGATGGTCGCGATGGCGACGAAGGTCATCAGGGTGCCCTCGAACAGCACGAAGCTCTCGGCGACGGCCGTCACCCCGATCAGCACCAGCACGAGGGCCGGCCACACGTAGGCCACGATCGGGTGGCCGGACGCGGTGATCCAGCTGCGCACGAAGGCGAGGGTGCCGGCCACGACGAGCAAGAGCCCGCCGACCAGGCCCAGCTGCAGCCAGATGTCGAAGAACGCGTTGAGGCCCGTCTCGTGCGGCCGACCACTCGGGGCGATGATCGTCGAGTACGGGAAGATCTCGGTGGGCCACTGCCCGACGAAACCCCAGCCGACGATGTCGTGCACAGCGGCCAGCTCGCGGATGCGGGCCCACAGCAGGGACCGCACCGACAGGTCGTTCGTCGCGTCGACGGCATCGAGGAGGCGCGAGCGGCCCGCGTAGGCCAGGGCACCCCCCAGCACGACGATCACCGCGAAGACCGACTGCATCAGCGACCGTCTCGATTCGGGGGCCCTCCGCAAGGCGTTGAGCGCCACGCCTGCCACGATTAGGACGATGACCGCGATCGCCGTCGCGGGGGAGCGGGCGAACACGAGGGCCGTCAGGGCGAGCGCACCGGAGGCCACGGCCTGTCGCCGAGGGACGGACCGGGTGAGGAACTCGACGGCGAAGGTGATGACGGCGAGCGTCGCCAGGAACCCCAGGTAGTTCCGGGTTCCCGAGATGCCCTGGATCGGCCCGCCCTCGGCGAGGTTGCCCTGGATGCCGAGGAACGCGATCGGCTGGTCGATGAGCAGGCCGCTCAGCACCTCGAGAGACAGCGAGACGACGAGCAGGATGCGCAGGGCGTCGCCGAAGGCCCGGACCACCTGCACGAGGTCGCGTCCCAGGGCCAGGTAGATCCCCAACGCACCGAACCCCACGGCGTAGGCGACGCCGCCGACGGTCGCCCAGGTGTACTCGCTCCAGAAGACGCTCAGGCCCATGAACCCGAACAGGGCGATGAGCGAGACCGGCAGGATGCCGTGCCACTCGATGTGGTGTCGGCCGCCGACCAGTGAGAGCGTCGCGAGCACGACGAGCGTGCCCAGGACGGCGAGCGAGCCCGGCCACCCCATCAGGGCCCGCACGGACTGGGTCGAGAACGCGTAGAGCACGATCGCCACCGACAGGGCCTGCGAGAAGTGCCCGCCGGCCGAGAAGCCGATCCAGGCCGACAGGTACCGGCGCAGGGGGTCGCGGTCGCGGTCGAGCCCGTGGCCGTAGCCGGAGGTCACCGGTCGTGACCCGTCCAGCCGAAGGGGTCACGGCGCGTCACGAGCACGACGACCACGAACGTGGCCCAGCCCCACTCGACGATCAGCCGGGACTCGGTCAGCCCGTGGACGAGCAGCGCGGTCACGAGCAGCAGCGGTAGCAGGTCGAGCGCCGACCACGGGGCCGCGACGTCGCGCGAGAGCATGCGGCGGTCGACGGCCCACCACCACGACCTCAGGGCGACACCGACGATCGTGAGTCCGAAGAGCGCCAGGCCGATCCAGCCCAGCTGGAACCAGACGTCGAGGTACGCGTCGTGGGCCTGGAGGTAGACGACGCCGTTGCGTTCGGCGAGGTCGGTGAACGGCGCGACGAACGGGAACCAGTACCCGACCCAGCCCCAGCCCACGACGGGATGCTGGACACCGAGGTCGTAGACGGCCGACCAGATGTCGGTGCGACCGGTGAGGTCGCCGCTCTTGCCGAGCAGGGCGAGCAGGGGGCCTCGGGCGAGGGCGGCGACGGCGACGCCTGCGGCCACGACGACCGCGGCCACGCCGAAGACGGGGGCTCGGTGACCGGGCTCGCGCCGACGGGTCGCCAGCACCAACGACAGCACGAGGGCGACGGCGACGGCGACCACGACGACCGTCGCCGACCGGGTCAGCGCGAGCGCCAGCAGCGCGGTCGCGAGCCCGACGACCGCGGACCCTCGGGTGATCGACCGGTCCGCCGCCTCGACGGCCGTGACGATCAGGGCGAGGAGGGCGATGATCGCCAGGATGTTGCTGTTGCCCTGGAGCCCCTGGATGCGTCCGCCCTCGAACAGCACGTCGCGTGACCAGAAGAACGCGGCCGGCTGCCCCGTGCAGTCGAGGTAGACCGGACAGACCGGCTGACGCACGAACAGCCCCACGACGACCTCGAACAGCAGGGAGGCCACGACGTGGATGCGCAGGGCCCGGCCCAGCGCGGCCACGATAGCGGGCCAGGGGGCGACGACGGTGATCGCCAACGCGCCCACGCTCGTCATCAGGGTGGTGACGATGCCGACGGCCGAGCCGGCCGGGTACTGCGACCAGGCGATCGACGCGACCGCGAACCCCAGGAAGAGGGCGAGGAGGCGCGGGAGGGTCCGTACCCGGGGCGGATGCCGCACCACGAGCACGACCGCTGCGACGACCATCGCCACGCAGGCCGCCCCCCAGCCCCACCAGCCGGTGCCGTTGCGCAGGACGTCGCCGCCGAAGAGCACGAGGAACGCCAGCGTCGCGAACGTCGTGGCCCCGCGGACCGGCACCGTTCGGGCAGGCCGGGCGGGCAACGTCGAGGTCATGGGCACCAGGCTAGACGACGGGGGAGGCGCGGCGGGGCGTCCCGGGGACGGCCCCGCCGGCGGGCTCAGACGAAGGCGGCCTGACCGGTGATGCTCCGACCGACGATGAGGGTGTTCATCTCTCGCGTGCCCTCGTAGCTGTACAGGGCCTCGGCGTCGGCGAAGAAGCGGGCCACGTCGTAGTCGAGCACGATGCCGTTGCCGCCCATGACCTCGCGGGCGTACCCGACCGTCTCGCGCATGCGGGCCGTGGTGAACGCCTTCGCGAGCGAGGCGTGCTCGTCACGCTGGGTGCCCTCGTCGAGCATCTGTGAGCACCGCACGACCATGCCGATGGAGGCGGTGATGTTGCCGATGCACTTGACCAGCAGGTCTTGGATCAGCTGGTGCTTCGCGATCGGCTTGCCGAACTGCACCCGCTCGTTGGCGTAGGCCAGGGCGGCCTCGTAGGCGCCGATCGAGTTGCCGACGGCCGCCCAGGCGACCTCGGCCCGGGTCAGGCGCAGCACGGCTGCCGTGCTGCGGAACGAATCGGCCTGCTGCAGCCGGTGGCTCTCGGGAACGCGGACGTTCTCGAGTGTGATGTCGGCGTTCTGGACGATGCGCAGGCTCTGCTTGTCCTCGATCTTCGTCGCCGTGTAGCCCTCGGTGTCGGTCGGGACGATGAAACCCTTGACCTGTCCGTCTTCGGCGCTCTTGGCCCAGATGATCGTGATGTCGCTGAAGGTCGCGTTACCGATCCAGCGCTTCGACCCGTTCAGCACCCAGTCGTCGCCGTCGCGGGTGGCGATCGTCCGGAGACCCTGGGCGGAGTCGGACCCGGACAACGGCTCGGTCAGGCCGAAGGCCCCCACCAGGTCGCCGCTCGCCATGCGGGGCAGCCACTCGGCTCGCTGCTCAGGTGAACCGCCGACGCCGATCGAGCCCATGGCCAGGCCGTTCTGCACCCCGACGAAGGTCGCGACGGACGCGTCGACGCGGGCGAGCTCGAGGGCGACCCAGCCGCGGAAGACCGCGGAGTTCTCGAACGGGCGCGTCTCTTCCCAGGGCATGCCGAAGAGGCCGAGGCCGGCCAGGCCCTTGACGATCTCGTGCGGGAAGGTCGCGTCGGCCCAATGGCGGTTCACGCCGGGCTTGACCTCGGTCTCGAGGTATCGGCGCAGATCGGCCAGGACACCCTTCTCGCGGTCGGAGAGCAGGTCTTCGTAACCGTAGAAGTCGCTGACGAGAGAGGTGAACGAGGTGAGGGTCGCTGATGACATCCGTGCTCCATTGCTTCGTGTCGGGACGACAGGAGCCTAGGCAGCAGCCCGACCGTCACCAAGGGGTTGGTAGCTTTGATCAACACCCCGGCGTCGTCGACCGCACGGCTTTGTAGGGGGCGACCAAGCACGACCTCCGACAAGCAGGTAAAGCAATGTTCCTCGCCATCACCAACACGCCCCGCGACTATGCCTGGGGCTCGACGACGGCCATCGCCGACCTGCTCGGTCGTCGACCGAGCGGCCGCCCCGAGGCCGAGCTCTGGCTCGGCGCGCACCCGGGCTCGCCGAGCGTCGTCGTGGCCCCGGCGGTGGTGGGCGGTGCCGACACCCTCGCCGACTGGTTCGCCGCCGAGCCGTCCCGGGCGCTCGGTCGCGACCGGGACCACCTGCCGTTCCTGCTGAAGTTGCTCGCGGCCGACGGCCCGCTGTCCATCCAGGCGCACCCGACGCCCGAGCAGGCCCGCGAGGGGTTCGCGCGCGAGGACGACGCCGGCATCCCGATCGACGCCCCGGAGCGCAACTACAAGGACGCGTCCGCCAAGCCCGAGATCATCGTGGCCCTGAGCGACACCTTCGACGCCCTCTGCGGGTTCCGTGAGGCGGCCGAGACCCTGGCCGACGTCGACCTCCTCGACGACGGCTCGGGGCGACTCGACGGGCTCCGCGCTCATCTGGCCGAGTCCTTGCGGTCGACCCTCGCCTTCCTCTTCCGGGCCGACGACGAGTCGGCCGCGACCATCGCGGCGGTCAGCGAACTCGCCGCCGCCCACCGGTCCGACGGTGCGGGCATCGCCACGGTCGTCGACCTCGCCGAGCGCTACCCGGGCGACCCCGGGGTGGTCCTCTCGCTGCTGCTCAACCGTGTGACGCTGCGTGCCGGCGAGGCACTGTTCCTGCCCGCCGGCAACGTGCACGCGTACCTGGGCGGCTTCGGCGTCGAGCTCATGGCCCCCTCCGACAACGTGTTGCGCGGCGGGCTGACGCCGAAGCACGTCGACGTCCCCGAGTTGCTGAAGGTCCTCGATTTCGAACCGCTGCCCGTGCCCCGCCTCGAGCCCACCACGGTCGCCCGCGGCGTCGAGCGCTTCGCCCCGGTCGGCACGGGCTTCGCCCTGCTGCGGGTCGACGCGGCGGGCTCGGGGGCCGTCGTCGAGATCGGCGGTCCGAGCATCGTCCTGGTCACCGACGGCGAGGTCCACGTCAAGGGCCAGGACGGCACCATCCGCCTCGGTCGTGGGGAGTCCGCGTTCGTGACGCCCGACGAGGTCCGTCTGGCGATGACGGGCGGCGGCACCGCGTACGTGGCCACGCCGGCCTGAGCCGCGTTCGCCGACCGCCGCCGACGGCAGGACGCCGCGAGCCCCCCGTCGCCCGCCGGGCACCGATAGGTTGGCCCCATGTCATGGTTGGTCACCGGCGGTGCCGGGTACATCGGTTCTCATGTCGTCCGCGAGTTCACGGGGGCGGGCATCGACGCGGTGGTGCTGGACGACCTGTCGTCCGGCCTCGAGGGGTTCGTCCCCGACGACGTGCCGTTCGTCCGGGGCTCGATACTCGACCGCGAGCTCATCGAGCGGACGATCGACCGGCACGGCGTCACGGGTGTCGTCCACGTCGCGGGCTACAAGTACGCGGGGGTCTCGGTGCAGCGCCCGCTGCACACCTACGACCAGAACGTCACGGGGACCGCCCGCCTCCTCGAGGCCATGTCGAGCCGGGGCGTCGACCGCATCGTCTTCTCGTCGAGCGCCGCCGTCTACGGCACCCCGCCGACCGAGCTCGTCACCGAGGACACCCCCAAGGCCCCCGCGTCGCCCTACGGCGAGAGCAAGCTGATCGGTGAATGGTTGTTGCGCGACCAGGCCGTGGCCGAGGGCCTGCGCCACACGAGCCTGCGGTACTTCAACGTCGTGGGCTCCGGCCGACCCGACCTCTGGGACGCCAGTCCGCACAACCTCTTCCCGCTCGTGTTCGCGGCGCTGGTCGAGGGGCGCGTCCCGCGCATCAACGGTGACGACTACGACACCCCCGACGGCACCTGCGTCCGCGACTACGTCCACGTCGCCGACCTGGCGGTCTCGCACGTCGCCGCGGCTCGCCGACTGGACGCCGGTGAACCGGTAGAGCCGGCCTACAACCTCGGTTCGGGCGGGGGCGTCTCGGTCGCCGAGATCATGGCCGCGATGCGCGAAGGGACGGGCGTCGACTTCACGCCCGAGATCGCTCCGCGTCGCCCCGGCGACCCCGACCGCATCGTCGCGGACGGCAGCCTGGCGGCCCGTGACCTCGACTGGGAGATGCGGCACACGCTGCTCGAGATGGTCACGAGCGCCTGGCAGGCCGCCCCCAGGGCCTGAGGGGCCGCGGACGCGGAAGGTCACCCGTTCCGTGAGAAACGTCCCCCGACACGCCGAGGCCACCTTGCCCCTGATCGGGGGGTGGAGGGTTTATTGGCCCTCGACTTGACGGATGGGTAATGACACCGGTGTAATTACCTTGTCGCGTACATTCACGGGCGATCGACACGAGGGGAGATGCGCTGTGGGCATCCACGAGAACCGCGCCGGGGTCCCGGACGACTGGCACGTCGACCCGATCCAGCTGGGCGTTCCCGGCGTCGGATCGTCGGCGTCGCGCACGACCACCGCCGACGACGAGAACCAGCTGGCCTGGCAGGCGGACTCGCTCTGCGCACAGACCGACCCCGAGGCCTTCTTCCCCGAGAAGGGCGGCTCCACCCGGGACGCCAAGAAGATCTGCGCCTCCTGCGACGTCCGGGCGCAGTGCCTCGAGTACGCCCTCCAGAACGACGAGCGCTTCGGCATCTGGGGCGGACTGTCCGAGCGCGAGCGGCGCAAGCTCCGCAAGCGGGCCTGACCCGCGCCTCCTCGGCTTCCGACGGCATCGACCCCCAGGGTCGGTGCCGTTCCGTCGTCTCGGACCGAGGCGGACGGCACGAGGAGGCGCGGGTCGTCCCGTCTCGCTCGTCACGTCGGCGCGCCGAGCCGGTGCCTGCGCCGGTGCGACCTAGGCTTCACGAGTCATGCAGCCGAGAGTCACAGCGATCCTCGTCGCCCCTGGTGGAGCGACCTACCTCGACCGAACCCTCGACGGGCTGTCGCGCCAGACGCGGCCCCCGGAGGCGCTGGTGGTGGTCGACACGGGCGGCAAGGACTCGGCCGCGGGCAGGCTGTCGCTCAGCGGCGCCGCCCAGCTGGCCACGCTGCCCGAGGCGAAGAGCTTCGGGGCCGCCGCCGCGTACGGCGTCCGGCTCTCCGACCCGGGCGTCGGCGACCCCGACGAGTGGGTCTGGCTGCTCGGGCACGACAACGCGCCCGCGCCCGAGGCACTCGAGCACCTCATGACCACCGTCGAGGTGTCGCCCTCCGTGGCGGTCGCCGGCCCCAAGCTGATGCGCTGGGGCCAGCCCGGCGTCATCGCCGAGTTCGGCGAGACCATCACCCGGTACGGCGCCTCGCTCGCCCGCGTCGAGAACGAGCTCGATCAGGGCCAGCACGACGTCACCGACGACGTCCTGGGCGTCGCGGCCGGTGGCATGCTCGTCCGTCGCACCGTCTGGAACGCCCTCGGGGGATTCGATCCGGCCCTGCCACACGTCGACGCCGCGCTCGACTTCTCGATCCGTGCCCGCCTCGCGGGCCACCGCGTCGTGGTCGTGCCCGATGCGAAGGTCGACAGCGCCGGTCCGCCCGAGGAGTTCGGCCAAGGGCCCGTCGGGCACGCTCGTCGAGCTCGCCTGCACCGCGCCGCCCAGCTGCACCGGCGCCTGGTCTACTCGGCAGCGGCCCTGCTGCCGGTGCACTGGCTGAGCCTCGTGCCCCTGGCCGTGCTGCGGAGCGTCTGGCACCTGCTCACCAAGAACCCCGGGGCCGTGGTGGGCGAATTCGCCACCGCGTTCCAGGCCGCCTTCGGCGGCTCGCACGTACGGTCGGCCCGTCGGGTCCTCGCCCGGAACAAGAGCGTCGGCTGGAGCTCGGTCGAACCGCTGCGTGCGTCGCGGGCCCTCTTGCACGAACGCCGGGTCACCGAACGGGACGCACAGGTCGCCGTCGTCGAGGACGCCCCCGATCCGAAGGCCAGCTTCGTCCACTCGGGTGGTCTCTGGGTCGTGCTGGTCGCGGCCGTCGTCGGGGTGGTCGCGTTCCTGCCCCTGCTCGGCAATCCGGCCGTCACGGGTGGCGGGCTCCTTCCCCTGAGCACCTCGGTGGGCCAGTTGTGGTCGTCGGTCGGCTTCGGCTGGCGCGAGATCGGCACGGGGTTCCTCGGGCCCTCCGACCCGTTCGCCGCGCTCGTCGCGGTCCTCGGAACCCTGACCTTCTGGTCGCCGTCGACCTCCGTCGTCGGCGTGTACGTCGTGGCACTGCCGCTCTCGGCGCTCGGAGCCTGGTTCGCGACACGACGCGTCACGCGTCGCACCTGGGTGCCCGCGGTCGCCGCCGCGCTCTACGCGCTGTCGTCCCCGTTGCTGTCCGGGCTGCAGTCCGGTCACCTCGGCGCCGTCCTGGCCCATCTGGCGCTGCCGTTCCTGGTCTGGGCCATGATCGGGGCGGCGCGGTCCTGGACGGCCGGGGCCACCGCCTCCCTCTTGTTCGCCGTCGTCGCGGCGGCCGCGCCGTCGCTCGTCCCGGCCCTGCTGGTGGGCTGGCTCGGGTCGATCGTCAGTCGTCCCCGGGGCACCCACCGCCTGGTGGCGGTGCCGCTGCCCGCACTGGCGCTCTTCGCCCCGCTCGTCGTCGCCCACCTGCAGCGCGGCACCTGGTGGGCCGTGTTCGCCGATCCCGGCGTCCCGACGAGATCGGACCCGGCGTCGCCGTTGCAGCTGCTCCTGACGTCGCCTGAGACCGGGTTGAACGGCTGGACGGCACTGATCGCCGGGACGGGGTTCTCGTCCGCCACGCTCGCCGTGCTGGTCGCCGTCGCGATCGCCCCGCTGGCGCTGCTCGCCGTGGCCTCGCCGTTCGTCGGTTCACAACGCCGCGCGGTCCCCGCCCTCGCGCTCGCCCTGCTCGGCTACCTGACCGCCGTCGCCGCCACCCACGTGTCCGTCACGGGCGTCGGCAGCGACACGACCACGATCTGGGCCGGCAGCGGATTGAGCCTCTACCTGCTGGGACTCGTCGGCGCCGCGGCCGTGACCCTCGACCGGTTGCCGCGCGTCGCACCTCCGGCAGGTGCCCTGGTCGCCGTGCTGGCGGTGGCGGCCGCGGTTCCCACCATGGCCGCGTCGTTCGGCCCCGTGGCCGACGTCCGCCCGAGTTCGGGCCGCATCCTGTCGGCCTACGTCACGGCCGAGGCCGAGGCGACACCCGACGTCGGGACGCTCGTGCTCACGCCCCAGCCGGACGGCTCGCTGGCCGTCTCGCTCGAACACGGTCAGGGAGCGACGCTCGACGACCAGTCGACGCTCGACTCGACCGCGCAACGACTGACGTCGGTCAACGAGGACCTCACCGTCCTGGCCGGCAACCTCGTGAGCCGCAGCGGCTTCGACCCGACGGACGACCTGCGTCGCCTCGGCGTAGGGTTCGTGTTGCTGACGGCGACCGACGACGACGGCGATGCCGACCGGCTCGGCCAGCGCGCGGGCGAGGCGCTCGACGCCGATGCCGAGTTCCTTCCCGTCGGCGACACGTCCAACGGTCTCCTCTGGCGATACGTCGAGGCGGACGACGAGCGTGAGGCGCGCCCGGCCGCCGGGCCGTTGCGCCCGATCGTCCTGATCAGCTGGGGACTCGTCTTCGGCTCCGCCCTGCTGCTCGCGATTCCGACGTCGCCCCGCCGACGTCGCTCGCGGGCCGGGACACCCGAGGCCGAGCAGCCCGCCACGACCTTCGACGAGGAGCGAGATGAATAAGCGATCGGTCTTCTCCACGACGGGACGCGTCGCGGTCGGTGTCGTCGGCCTCGCCGTGGCCGCCGCGGTCGTCGGGGGCGCCGCGTTCGTGCCCCTGCCCTCGTTCGAGACGGTGCCGGCGGGTCAACTCGTGACCCCGGTGCCCGTCGATCAGCAACGGGTCTGCAGCGGTGCCCTTCTGCAGCTCTCGGACGCCGAGGGGCAACAGGCCACGACCGCGAGCTCGGTCGGCCGGGCCGACGTGGTCCGGCAGTCCAGCGAGGGTGACGTCGACGTCGACGTGCTCGCCGGTGCCGACGGGGGCGATTCGCGGCCGTCCGTGGTCACGGCGCCCGTCGAGGACTCCGACGTGCCGCTCGTCGCAGCCGCGCAGAGCCAATCCGTCGACGACGGCGATCTGCGTGGCTTCGCCTCGGCGCCCTGCACCGAGCCCACCAGTTCGACGTGGTTGATCGGCGGTTCGACCGAGACGGGTCGTGTCTCGCTGATCAGCCTCGTGAACCCCAGCGACGTGAACGCCACCGTCGACCTCGACATCCGCTCCGAGACGGGCGAGGTGCAGGGCCCCGGCATCGACGGGATCGTCGTCGCCCCGCGCAGCCAGAAGGTGGTGCCGCTCTCGGGCTTCGCGACCGGGCTCGTCTCGCCCGCTGTGCACGTGACGAGTCGTGGCGGGCAGATCGTCGCCACCCTGCAGCAGAGCGTCGTCCGCACCCTCGAGCCCGGTGGGGTGGACATCGTGACCGGCTCCGCGGCGCCCGCGCGCGAGTCGGTCGTCACGGGGATCGTCGTGCGTGACTCCGGCAACCTCGAGGGGGCTCTGGCCGACCCGTCGTCCTCCGACCTCCAGTCGGTGCTGCGCGTCCTCGTGCCGGGCCAGGACGCCTCGCAGCTCAGCGTCTCGTTGGCCACCGACGACGGCACCGGGACGACGTTCGAGACCCGGGTCGAGGGCGGTCGCGTCACCGACGTCCCCATCGACGGGCTCGAGGACGGCGTCTACACGGCCACCGTGCGGTCGTCCACGCCCGTGGCCGTGTCGGCCCGCACCTCCACGGTCGCCGCCGACGCGGCAGGGGTCGACCTCAGCTGGGCGGCCTCGTCACCCCGCCTCTCGGGCGGCACCGAGGCCGTGGTACCCACCGGTGAGGGTGGTCGTCTCTGGCTCGCCAACCCGGGCCAGGACGCCGTGTCGGCGAAGCTCACGATCGGTGACGGGGACGAGCAGGACGTCCTCGTGGCCGGCGGGTCGACGGTCGGCGTCGACGTCGCACCGGGCGACGCCGTCCGGATCGAGGACGCAGACGACCTGCGGGCGGGCATCAGTTTCTCGGCGCCCGCGGCCATCGCCGCCTGGCCGGTGACGTCGCCGTTCCCGGCATCGACGCCCGTCACGGTCTACCCCTGACGCACGGCCCCTGACGATGTCCCGGCCACCCACGGCGTCCCGGCCACCGTCGACGAGCCCGGCTCAGCCGTCGCGCCAGCGGTCCGGCGCGAGTTCCCACGGGTCCTTGCCGAGCAAGTCGGCCACGGCACGGAACACGTAGCCCTCGACGAGCACACGGTGGTTCCACTCGTCCTCGGCGGCACCGCGTCGGTCCTGCGACGGTGCGAGCCGCTCGATCGGCAGGCGGTACAGGACGACCCGGCCGGCGGTCCGGTCGACGGACCAGCGCTCGACGCGGGTTCGGTCGGGTTCGGCGGGGAGGCCGGCGACCTCGAACGACGTGTCGGCGAGTTCGTCGGGCCAGGCCTCGCGGAGGTAGTCCGCGGTCGCGGCGACGATGTCGTCGAAGAGGTCGACCCGCGTGCGAAGGAAGGGCAGGTGGGGGCCGGCGGCGGACGAGCGCAGCCCACGCCCGTGGCGGTCACGCCGACGGGACCGGTCGGTGACGCGTGCGCGGCGGGCCCTGCTCATCCGCCCATCGTAGGCCGCCGAGGAGGCGCGGGTCGGCCCCCGGGGGACCTGGCGATAGTCTGTCCGGCAGATGAACGGTCGCCCCTGCAGCAAGGTGACGTGCCATGACGAGGCCGTCGCGACGCTGACGTACGTGTATGCCGACTCGATGGTCGTCGTCGGACCGCTGAGCGACCGTGTCGAGCCCCACGGCTACGACCTCTGCGCCCGCCACGCGGGTTCGTTGTCCGTCCCGCAGGGCTGGCAGGTGCTGCGGCAGGTAGTTTTGGGCCATGACCTCTGAGAACACTCCCGTCGACCTGACCGCCTTCGTCAAGACGTACGACGTCCGTGGGCTGGTCGGCAGTCAGCTCACCGACGAGGTGGTCGAGGCGTTCGGCGCGGCCTTCGCCGACGAGATCGACGGTGCCGGCCGCGACCTGGTCGTCGGACACGACATGCGTGACTCCTCGCCGGGCTTCGCCGACGCCTTCGCCCGCGGCGCCCGTGCCCGCGGTGCGAACGTCGTCGCCCTCGGCCTGTGCTCGACCGACGAGTCGTACTTCGCCTCGGGCTCGTTGGACGCCCCGGCTGCGATGTTCACCGCCAGCCACAACCCGGCCACCTACAACGGCATCAAGATGAGCCGGGCCGGTGCCCAGGGCATCAGCCTCGACACCGGCCTGTCCTCGATCCGTGATCGCGCCTCCTCGTTCCTGGCCGACGGCATCGACGCCGTCGCCGAGCCCGGCGCCTCGCGCGAGCACGATGCGCTGCCCGACTACGCCGCCTACCTGCGGGGCCTCGTCGACCTGTCCGGCATCCGGCCGATCAAGGTGGTCGTCGACGCGGGCAACGGCATGGGCGGGCTCACCGTCCCGGCGGTGCTGGGCGAGGCCGCGGGCCTGTCGACGCTGCCGATCGAGATCGTCCCGTTGTACTTCGAACTCGACGGCACCTTCCCCAACCACGAGGCCAACCCCCTCGACCCGGCCAACCTGGTCGACCTGCAGAAGGCCGTCCTCGAGCACGGGGCCGACCTGGGGCTCGCGTTCGACGGCGACGCCGACCGCTGCTTCGTCGTCGACGAGAAGGGTGACGCCGTCACCCCGTCGGCCGTGGCCGCGATCGTCGCCGTCCGCGAGATCGCCCGTGTCCGCGCCGCCGAGCCCGACGCCGAGATCTCGGTGATCCACAACCTGATCACCTCGCGCGCCGTTCCCGAGGCCATCGACGCCGCCGGTGCGACGCCGGTGCGGACGCGCGTGGGCCACTCGTTGATCAAGGACGAGATGCGGGCCACCGGCGCGATCTTCGGCGGCGAGCACTCGGCGCACTATTACTTCCGCGACTTCTGGAGCGCCGACAACGGCATGCTGGCCGCGATGCACGTCCTGGCCGAGTTCGGGGCGCAGTCCGAACCCCTCTCGACCCTGACGGACCGCTACACGCCGTACACGGCGAGCGGCGAGATCAACTCGACGGTCACCGACGTGCCGGCGGCGTACGCGCGGATCGTCGAGGCCTACGCCGGCGTCGGTGACTTCGACGAGCTCGACGGCCTCACGGTCAGCGGCTCGTCCGAGGACGGGTTCTGGTGGTTCAACGTGCGGCCGTCGAACACCGAACCGCTGCTGCGCCTGAACGCCGAGGCGGCCACGCCCGGCGGTATGGAGCGCGTCCGCGACGACGTCCTCGGCCTGATCCGCGGCTGAGCGTCCGGCCGACCGACGGGCGAGCCCGTCGGTCGGCCGGCACACCGGTCCGGGCTTCTCCGCCGCGTTACCCCCTGGGGGTATCCTTGTGAGTCGGGACGACACAGGCAGGAGGCGCGGGTGGCGCACCACGGAGGACACGCGACGACGACGAACGTCGGCTACAGCGGCGACAAGGAGCAGATCGTCAAGCGGCTGCGCCGGGCCGAGGGGCAGGTGCGGGGCATCCAGCGCATGGTCGAGGACGACACGTACTGCATCGACGTGTTGACCCAGGTCAGCGCGGCGACCCGGGCCCTCGAGACCGTGGCCCTCCAGTTGCTCGAGGACCACCTGGCGCACTGCGTGGCCCAGGCCGCCCGTGAGGGGGGCGACGTGGCGGACGCCAAGGTGCGCGAGGCCTCTGCTGCGATCGCGAGGCTCGTCCGGTCGTGACGCGCCTCGCCGCGTCGCGGGTCGTCGGTGCCGCAGCGGTTCAACGCCGGGGGAAGCCCGGCACGGTCTCGGTGAGGGCCGGGGTGAGACGGTCGAGCAGAGCGGATTCGCGAGCGAGCGCGGCGGCCTCGCGCTGGCGACGCAGGGCCGATACGCCCGCCAGGAGGAACTCGGGTTCGCCGTGCGGCACGGGCGAGACGTACGGGGCCGTCTCGGCCGCCAACTCGTCGGCGACCCGTCGGCGACTGGCGGGAGACAGCTGGGGCGCTTGCTGCAAGAACGAAGCGATGCGACGGGCCAGGCCGTCGGGGAGGCGCGCGACGTCGGCGACCTCGGCCCACCCCTGCAGGTGCGCCGGCACACCGTAGATCACGTGTGTGGCCTTCGGGACGCGCTCGTTGCGACTGTAGGTGCCGGCCATGAGGTCGCCGAGACGGCGCGACGACCCGTTCAGCAGGGCGATGACGACGGCCAGGCCGCCACTCGTGAAGACGATCTCGAGCAGCCCCACCAGGGCGCGGGTGAGGGCGTGACGCAAGCCGATCGCGCCTCCGTCGGCGCGGACCACACGGGCGCCGACGGCCAGCTTGCCCAGGGATCGCCCGTGGCTGGCCGTCTCGACCACCGTCGGGACGACGATGAAGCAGATCGCGATCGAGGCGACGAGGAACGCCTGCGACAGGGCGTCGTCGAGCACCCCGCCCTCGTTCAGCAGCGACACCAGCAGCAAGGCACCGATCAGCAGCAGCGTGTAGGCCAGGTAGTCGATCAGCACGCCGGCGGCCCGGAGCACGAAGCTCGTCGGCCGGAGGTCGAGGGCCACCGCCTCGCCCGTGACGAGCTCGTCACCGCCCGCCGTGAACGCCTCGACCTGGTCGGGGCGAAGCACCACGGGGGAGGCGCCTCGTGCCTTCGTGCGGGACATGCCTAGTATCTAAGCAGAATGGACATCGACGCCTACGCCGCCGCCCACGGTCACGACTGGGCCGAGCTCGACCGCCTCGCCCGACGGCGCCGCCTCAGCGGGTCCGAAGCCGACGAGCTCGTGCGCCTCTACCAGTCCGGGGCAGGGCAGCTGTCGGCGCTCAAGACCGCGACCGGCGACTCGGTGGCGGCCGACCGGCTCTCGATGTCCCTGTCGCGGGCACGCCTCCGGTTCACGGGGGCCGGCCGCAACCTGTTCAGCCAGCTGCCGACCTTCTTCGTCGCGCAGTTGCCGGCGGCCCTCTACCGGGTGCGTCTGCTGTCGCTCGTGCTGACGGTCGTCACGGTCGTCGTCGCGGCGGTCTTCGCGACCTGGGCGGCGAACACTCCGGCGCTGCTGGCCTCCTTCGGCAGCGAGGAGTTCCGACGTCAGTTCGCCGAACAGGACTTCGTGAACTACTACTCCGAGAGCGCCTCGACCTCGTTCACCGGCCAGGTGTGGACGAACAACGCCTACATCGCGGCCCAGTGCGTGGCCTTCGGCATCACCGGCGTCTGGGTGCCGTACGCGATCCTCAGCAACGCCATGAACGTCGGCATCTCGGCCGGGTTGATGGCCGACCAGGGGCGGCTCGACCAGTTCTTCCTGTACATCGCACCGCACGGTCAGCTCGAGCTGTACAGCATCTTCGTCGCGGGGGCTGCCGGGCTGATGATCTTCTGGTCGTGGGTGGCGCCCGGGGCCCGGACCAGGGCGCAGGCCCTGGCACAGGACGGGCGCGCGCTCGTGACCATCGCCGTCGGGTTGATGCTCTCGCTGCTCGTCTCGGGTGTGATCGAGGGGTTCGTCACCCGGCAGGCCTGGCCGTGGCCCGTCAAGATCGGCATCGGCACCGTGGCCCTCGTCGGTTTCCTCGCCTACCAGTGGCTGCTGGGCGGGCGGGCCCACCGGGCGGGGCAGACCGGAGACCTCGACGAGTTCGAGGCGGGGGCGACCCAGCTGGTCGCCGACTGATCCACCGTGGGCGCCCCGCGCCTCCTTCAGAGGCGGCCGGCCGCCTTGAGCGCGAGGTAGCGGTCGGCGAGGGCCGGGGGCAGGTCGGCCGGAGCACCCGTCACGACGTCCGCTCCGACCTGACGCAGGGCGGCGGCGACACGACCCTGGTCGAGTCGGGCCCGCTCGGCGGACGCCGCCCGGTAGACCTCGTCCCGGGTGCCGCGTCGCAGGATCGTCTCGTCGAGGGCCGGATTGGTGACCGACGCCACGACCACGACGTGCCGGCGCGTGAGTTGGGGGATCGCCGCGAGCAGCGACCGGGAGGCGCCGGGACTGTCGACCGTCGTCGCGAGCACGACCAGCGCCCGTCGTGAGGTGACCGAGCGGACCAGGGCGGGCACGGCGGCCCAGTCGGTCTCGACGAGCTCGGGCTCGACGGGAGCCATCGTCTCGACCATCGACGAGAGCAGGGCGGGCCCGGTCGCGCCCTGGACGCGGCCGCGGACGCGGCGGTCGAAGAGGACGACGTCGACCCGGTCACCAGCTCGCGAGGCCAACGCCCCGAGCAGCAGGGCCGATTCGAAGGCCGTGTCGAGTCGGGGCTCGTCGTCGATCCGGGCCGCCGACGTGCGCCCCGTGTCGACCACGACGACCACCCGACGATCGCGCTCGGGTCGCCAGGTGCGCACGACGAGGTCGTCGCGGCGCGCGGTCGCCCGCCAGTCGATGGAGCGGACGTCGTCCCCCCGTACGTAGTCGCGCAGGCTGTCGAACTCGGTGCCCTGTCCACGGATCATCACGCTCGTGCGCCCGTCGAGCTCGCGCAACCGGGCCAGACGGGAGGGCAGGTGCTTACGTGACGAGAACCGCGGCAGCACCCGCACCGCACCCGGCAGGTCGTGCGTCGCCTGACGCCCGGCGAGCCGCAGCGGTCCGATCGTGCGGACGGTGACCCCGTCGGCGCGGCGCTCGCCCCGCCGGAAGGGGGTCAGCGTGACGGTGAGGGTCGCGGCCCGTCCCGGTCGCAGGGACAGCCGACGGCGGGTGGCGGTCGCACCGGCCGACGGGGGCCACGCGTCGCGCACCAGCCCGCGAAGGGTCCGTCGCCCGTCGTTGACGACGGTCAGCCGGGCGGGCGCGCTCTCGCCGAGGCGGATGGCCCCGGGCAGCTCGCGCCGGAGCGTGAGCGACCGGGGCGAGGCCGCGAGGGCCACGTCGAGCACGGTCAGCGCGGCGACGACACCGAGCCAGCCCAGGATCGCCCATCCGCTGCCGGTCACGACGACGGGGACGACGCCGAGGGCGACGAGTGCCACGAACCACCCGGTGATCACCATGGCTAGAGCGGAACCCGGACCTGCTGCAGCACCGAGCGGACGATGCCGTCGGCGTCGACGCCCTCGAGCTCGGCCTCGGGGCGCAGCTGCAGTCGGTGCCTGAGGACGGGCAGGGCCATGGCCTGGACGTGGTCGGGTGTGACGTGGTCGAAGCCGGTCAGCCACGCCCAGGCCTTCGAGGCGGAGAGCAGGGCCGTCGACCCGCGGGGACTCGCGCCGATCTTGACCGACGGGCTCTCGCGCGTGGCCCGGGCCAGGTCGACCATGTAGGCGAGTACGTCCGAGGAGGCGCCGACGCGAGCCACCTCGGCCTGGGCGCGAGCGAGGTCGTCCGGCCCCAGCACCGGGGTGACCCCGGCGGCCCGCAGGTCGCGAGGCGAGAAGCCCGCAGCATGGCGACTCAGCACCTCGACCTCGGCGTCCCGCGGCGGCAGGTCGAGGGTGAGCTTCATCAGGAAGCGGTCGAGTTGGGCCTCGGGCAGCGTGTAGGTCCCCTCGTACTCGACGGGGTTCATCGTCGCCGCGACGAGGAACGGTCGGGGCAGCGGGCGCGAGACGCCGTCGACCGACACCTGCCGCTCCTCCATGGCCTCGAGCAGCGCCGACTGCGTCTTGGGCGGCGTCCGGTTGATCTCGTCGGCGAGCAGGACGTTGGTGAACACGGGCCCTGCCCGGAACTCGAACTCGCCCGACTTCGCGTCGTACACGAGCGAGCCGGTGATGTCACCGGGCATCAGGTCGGGTGTGAACTGCACGCGGGCGGTCTCGAGTGACAACGAGTGGCTGAGAGCCCGGACGAGCAGGGTCTTGGCGACGCCCGGGACACCCTCGAGCAGGGCGTGCCCCTGCGCCAGCAGGGTGACGATGAGGCCGGTCACGGCACCGTCCTGGGCCACGACGGCCTTGCCCACCTCGGTGCGGACTCGGGCGAAGGTCTGCTGCAGTTCTGAGCTCATCTGGTGGTCTTCTCCGGGGTGGGGGGCGGTGCGGGGGCGGACGGACGACGGGCAGGAGGCGCGGGTCGGATCACGACGGAGCCACCGCCCGGCGGACCGCGCGTTCGAGGTCGAGCAGGCTGTCGCTCAGCGAGACGAGCTCGCGGTCGTCGGCCGGGTCCGCGTCCACGAGGACGTGCCGGAGACCCCGTGGGTCGGCCGAGGTGACTTCGGCGACCCGGGCGACGACCTCGTCGACCGAGGCGGTCGTCGAGAGCCCGGTCGCTCGCGCGAGACGCCCGAGGGTGCCGATCCGGAGCTGGTCGAGAGCGTGTCGGCGCTGCCCGGACCGCTCGTAGAGTCGCGCGCGACCCTCAGTGGTCTCCGACGCCTTGACGGTGACCGGCAGTCGTTCGACGACGAGGGCGCCGAGGCGTCGTCCGCGCCACACCATGGCGGCCACTCCGGCCAGGAACAGCACCACCAACGACGGTGTCACCCACGGAGGCGTCAGCGTCGCGAGCGTGCCCTGGCCCTCGGGCAGGTCGCCGGCCGACGGCAGGTACCAGACGAGCTCGGTGGACCCGCCGAGCAGGGCGAGCGCGAAGGCCGCGTCGTCGTCCGTGGCGATCGCGCCGTTGGTGAGGGCACCGGTCGCGCCCAGGACGGACACCCTCATGTCGCCGTCGTCGAGCTCGACGAGCCCGTAACCGTCGTCGGTCGGCAGGCAGCGGACGGCGCCCGGGGCGTCGACGTCGTAGGCGACTCCCGTGACGTCGACCCGGGTCGCCTGCCGGAGGGCCGGCGACGAGCAGGAGGGCGAGGCCGTGCCGTCCGCCACCTGGGCGGTCGCCTCGACGCCTGGAGCCACACCGGCCAGCGCGGTCGGCCCGGGCGAGAGGAGCACGAGGTGGGAGGCCGCCGTCGACAAGCGACCCCACTGGTCGGCGACCAGGAACCCGTCGGCGTCGTCGACGAGCAGCGTGCCGTCGCCGCCCCGCCCGAGTCGGTCGAGGGTCGCGTCGAGGCTGGTCGTCACGGTCACGTCGACACCCTGCCGACCGAGCACCTCGACGAGTGCCTTCGCCCCACCGGGAGCGGCGTTCGCCGGGCCGAGAGCCCTGCCCTCACCCGACCCCGAACCGATGACCAGAGCCGCCGCCACCCCGAGGGCCAGGACGAGGGCGAGACCGACCCAGAACCGGGCACGGCGCAGCGACGTCCGGAGGGTCGGGGTCGAGACCGTGCCCGGCGCGTCCCGGGGCGCCGTGACGGTCATGCGTCCACCCGCCGGGTCGACGTCATGCGCCGGTCGAGGTCCGCGACGGCCCGGTACGCCTCGTCGGTGCCGTCGCGGTCGAGGTAGCGGACGCCGTCGAAGGCCGACGCCGCGTCGGCGAACTCGGCTCGGAGGTCGGGGAAGACGTCACCCGCCCTCCGGGCCACGTCGCGTGCCGTGGTGCCGGGGGAGACCGCGACGTCGCCCCGTTCGGCGAGCGCGCGGGCGATCGCGCGGAAGGCCTCGGCGACGGCGAGCGTCAGGTCGCCCTGGGAGGCGGCTGCCCGGGCGGCGGCTCGCATGGCCTCGCTGTCTCGGGCGTCGTCCTCGCCGAAGAGGACGACATCGCGCCCGGACCGACGGTTGAGCCGGGGTACCCCGTAGACCAGCAGCACGACCACGACGACGATCGCGACGACCGCGAGCAACACGATCAGGGCGACCGCCGGCGCCCCCTCCGTGCCCCCGAACCGGATCGAGCCGAGCCAGTCCCAGAACGCCTGCGCCGCGCGGTCGAGCCAGGACGGCTGGGCCGCCACGTACTCGGGCTTCGTGAGTTCGCGCAGGACCTCGCGCCGAGCGTCGTCGGCGTCGGGGTTCAGCGGGGGCCCGGCGGCGAGGGGCACGGGGGTCACCAGCGGGGCGCTCCCTGGTGGGTCGTCGGGGCGACAGGGGCCTCGGGCGTGCGGAACGGGTCGGGCTGCCCGTCGACGGACCGTCCGCCGCGCTCGACGTACCTCACGAGGTCGAGGTCGAGACCCTCGGTGCGGATGCGTCGGTCGATGTAGACCAGCCCCGCGGAGGCGGCCTGCAGCACCGACCCGATGGCGCCGATGACCGCCGTGATGCCCAGGGTCACCGCGTAGGTGCCCGCCGTCAGGGCGAGGAAGGTCGGGTCGGTCACGTCGCCCGTGGGAGCGAGCGTGCCGGTCAGGACGCTGAACAGCACGGAGAAAGGCGTCGCGACGACCTGCGACGCCACCTGGATCATCAGGAACACCAACGCGATGACGCCGAAGGTGCGCCAGAAGGAGGCGCGGGTCAACGACCACGACCGCCTCACCGCCGCACCGAGCGTCATGCGCTCGAGCATGATCGCGCTCGGGACGAGGCACGTCTTCACCGTCAGCCAGACGCCCAGCACGAGCAGGCCCAGCCCGAGCAGGACGGCGACTCCGATGCCGACGGCGATGCTCGGCCCGGAGCCGACGGCCACGCCGACGACGACGACCCCGGCCACGAGCGCCAGCGCCACGACGTAGGCGGCGGTGAGCAGGGCTGACCAGCCGACGAGCGTGCCGAGGCGTCCCTTGGCCAGGGCCCAGAGGCCGCCGAGTCGCAGCTTCTCGCCGAGGGTCTGACGAGCGGTCTCGAGGACGAAGAGCCCCTGGAGCAGTGCCGTGACGATCACCTGGAGGGCGATCGGCACGAGGGCCGATGCCGCCACGATGGCGACGGCGCCCGCGAGCACCGCGTCGCGGTCACGGGGGAGGGCCTGCTCGACCCGCCCGAACGCGAGGAAGGCGCTGCCGCCGGTGATCGCCACGGTCACCACGAGCAGGACGACCTGCGAGAGCAGGGCCGTGCCGAACGTCGTGCGCGGGTTGCGGCGGAAGACCTGGAACGATGCACCCAGGATCTCGCCGAAGGTCAGGGGACGCAGCGGCACGAGGCCGGGTTTCGGGGGCGGGACCCAGCCGGGAGCCGGCGACGGGGAGCCTGCCGGGGACGTCACCTGCCCGGGCCCGACGGGGACGGAGCCGGCGGTGGGCGGGTCGACGCGCTCGCCCCAGCGTGGGGGCGACGCGTCGCCGCCCGGTGCGCTCCAACCGTTCGGATCGCTCATGGTCCTCCTGGCCGTCCTGACCGTGAGGTCGTCCTCACGGGTGTGTTCATGTTTCCACACCGGAACGGACGCTGCCAGCCGATGCGCGCCTCCTGCACTAATCTGTCCTGACGTGCCGCCTCCCGAGCGGCCCAGCCCAGACGGAGAACATGAACCCGCGCATCCTCGTGGTCGACGACGACCCGGCGCTCGCCGAGATGATCGGCATCGTCCTTCGCGCCGACGAGTTCGACCCCCACTTCTGTGCAGACGGCAGCAGCGCCCTCGACGCCTTCCACGAGGCCTCGCCCGACCTCGTCCTGCTCGACCTCATGCTGCCCGGTCTCGACGGCATCGAGGTCTGTCGCCTCATCCGCGCCGAGAGCGGCGTTCCGATCATCATGCTGACCGCCAAAGGCGACACGGCCGACGTGGTCCGCGGTCTCGAGAGCGGTGCCGACGACTACGTGGTCAAGCCGTTCAATCCCAAAGAGCTGGTCGCTCGCATCCGCACCCGGTTGCGCCCGGCCACCGAGCCGACCAACGACGTGCTGACGGTGGGCGACCTGCGCCTCGACGTCGCGGCGCACGAGGTGCGTCGCGGTGACACGCCGATCGCCCTGACCCCGCTCGAGTTCGAGCTGCTCCTCGCCCTCGCCTCGAAGCCGCAGCAGGTCTTCACGCGCGAGATGCTGCTCGAGCAGGTCTGGGGTTACCACTACAAGGCCGACACCCGTCTCGTGAACGTCCACGTGCAGCGACTGAGGGCGAAGGTCGAACACGACCCCGACGCACCTCGCATCGTCACGACCGTGCGCGGCGTCGGTTACCGCGCCGGCGCGGGTTCGTAGCCCGGCCGGATGGCGCTCGTGTCCGCGATCGCGGGGTCCGACCCGGGCGGGCCCGTCCGGTCGCGCGGCCCGTCGTCGTGGCGGGCGCCGGCGTGGCGCACGTGGCCGACGCGGGTGGTCGGCTTCTGGCGGTCGTCTCTGTCGTTCCGCACCGTCGCGCTCACGGTGGTTCTGTCGACCGTCGCCGTGACCGTGATCGGGACGCTGATCTCCGTGACGATCGGCACGAGCCTGTACGACCAGCGTCGGGAGCAGGTCGAGGCCGAGAGCGTCCGGGCGACGTTGCTGGCGCAGAACATCTTCGACTCGGCCACCGCCACCGAGGACGCCAACCAGGTCGAGCTCGACGCGCTGCAGAACGAGGCGCAGACCGCCATCCTCGGTTCGACCTCGAGCCCGGGCGGTACGAGCATCGCGATCCTCCGGACTCCGGGGCAGAACAGCCCCCAGACGATCCAGAACATCGCCAGCCCCGACTTCCCCGACTCCGTGATCTCCCCGGCGCTCCGCGAGGCGGTCGCGACGGACGACGGCCGTCTGTCCATGCAGTCTGTGGCACTGCCCCCGACGTCGCAGGGCGGCGGCTCGCCCGGCATCGCCGTCGGCTCGACCCTGCAGGTGCCCACCGCGGGTCAGTACGAGCTCTACCTCGTCTACGACCTGAGCGACGCGCAGGCGACGCTCGACCTGATGCAGCGCACCCTCGGCATCGGGTCGCTCGCGCTCGTGCTGTTGATCGGCGCGATCACCTACCTCGTCGTCCGCCTCGTCGTCGGGCCCATCCGCACGGCGGCCGAGACCAGCCAGAAGATCGCGGCCGGCCACCTCGAAGAACGCATCCCCGAGAAGGGGCAGGACGTGGTGGCCACGCTCGGTCGCTCGTTCAACGGGATGGCCGACGCCATGCAACGCCAGATCTCGCAACTGGCCGAGCTGTCGCGCGTCCAACAGCGGTTCGTGAGCGACGTCTCGCACGAGCTGCGCACGCCGTTGACCACGATCCGGCTGGCCGGTGACGTGCTCTACGACCAGCGCACCTCGTTCACGCCCTCGGCCGCCCGGACGGCCGAGCTGTTGCACACCCAGGTCGACCGGTTCGAGCTGCTGCTCGCCGACCTGCTCGAGATCTCGCGGTTCGACGCCGGGGCCGTCGAGCTCGAGACCGAGCCCGTCACGGTCGTGCGTCTCGTCGAGGACGGCGTCGACGAGTTCGGTCCGTTGGCGGCCGAATCCGGAAGCGTCGTGTCGGTCGTCGCCCGGGGTGGGTACTTCGAGGCCGAGATCGACCCACGGCGGCTGCGCCGCATCCTGCGCAACCTGCTGGGCAACGCCATCGAGCACGGCGAGGGGCGCCCGATCGAGGTCGAGGTCGACAGCGACGCCACGGCCGTCGCGGTGGCCGTGCGTGACAACGGCGTGGGCATGAGCCCGGCCGACGTCGCGCGGGTGTTCGACCGGTTCTGGCGGGCCGACCCCTCGCGAAAGCGCACGATCGGGGGCACCGGCCTGGGGCTGGCGATCAGTCTCGAGGACGCAGCGCTGCACGGCGGCCGGCTCGAGGTCTGGTCCGAGCCGGGCTCGGGCAGTCGCTTCGTCGTCACCCTGCCCCGGGTGGCCGGCGGTCGCATCGAGGGATCGCCCCTGCCGGTCGTGCCACCGGACCGTCGGGGAGAGACGACCGTCCCGGTGACCGGAGAACCGTGGTCGGGTTCGGTCCCTCCTGCTGACGCATCGGGAGTGCCGACCGGGCCGATCCGATCCTCTGCGCCGAAGGGAGCCGACGATGTCTGAACGGCGACGGAACAGCCGGGTGCGTGCCCGGCCGGCCCGCCTGGCGATCCTCGTGACCGCCGCGCTCGCCGTGACCGGGTGCGTGGGAATCCCCGACAGCGGCCAGGTGCAACGGGGTGACACCGTGAGCGACGACGTGGTGAGCGACTTCGTGTTCCGACCCAACGGCCCGGTCGCCGGAAGCTCGCAAGAACGGCTGCTGCGTGATTTCCTGTCGGCGGGCACCGGGTCCCAGGACAACTACGGGGTGGCCCGTCAGTTCCTGAGCGCCGGCTTCGCCGGTGAGTGGGAGCCCCGGGCGAGCGTCACCATCCGCCCCGGTGTCGGGTCGACCTCTCGCGTGGGGGAGTCCACGCTCGACTACGCGTTCGTGAGTTCGGCGACGGTCGACACGGCGGGGCACTACACCCCGGCCACGTCCTCCACGACGACGTCCCTGGCCTTCTCGTTCGTCCGCGAGGGCGGCGAGTGGCGCATCAGCGACGCCCCGGACGGCATCGTCCTCTCACCGGCCACCTTCGACTCGGTCTTCCGGTCGCACGCCGCCTACTTCTACGACCCCACCTTCACCTACCTCGTCCCCGACGAACGGTGGTTCCTCGCCCGCTCGTCGACCAGCACGCGTCTCGCGACGGCGTTGCTCGAGGGGCCGTCGAACTGGTTGCAGGGCGCTGTCGTCTCGGCCTTCCCCGAGGGCACCCAGCTGTCGTTGACGGCCATCACGGTCGACGACGGGACGGCTCGCGTCGACCTGACCGCCGACGCCCTCGAGGCGACGCCCGACGCCCGGGCCAGGATGCAGGCGCAGCTGCTGGCGAGCTTCTCCACCCTCGCGACCGTGACCGCCGTCGAGCTCAGCGTCGAGGGCGCCCCCCTGACGGTGCCCGCGATGCAGCAGCCCGTGCCGGTGCGCGACCCCGCGGTCGACGCCCGGCCCCTCGTCCTCTCGGACGGCGTGCTGGGATTCGCCACCACGAGCGCCACGAGTCAGCTCCCCGGGCTCTCGGACGCGGTCGAGGCCCTCCGCCCCCGGTCGGTCGAACTGTCGGCCGACCAGACGACCGCCGCCGTCGGCACCTCGTCGGGCACGTACGCCGTCACGGCCTCGGGTGGAGCCCGGCTGGTCGACACCCGGACGGGACGGGCGGCGCCCTCGCTCGACGACGCGGGCTTCGTCTGGTCACTCGTCGCCGACGACCCCTCGAGCCTCATCGCGTACGCCCTCGACGGCACGCCCCACCCGGTGGTGACGTCGCTCCCGGCGGGGCCGAGCGTCACGTCGTTCCGCATCTCGCGCGACGGCACCCGCGCCCTGATGCTGCTCGACGACCAGGGCGCGTCGCGCCTCCTCGTCGCGGCCGTCGTGAGGGATGCCGACGGTGTCCCGCTCCGGCTGGGGTCGCCCCTCGAGCTGTCCGCCCCGGACGGCGCCCCCGTCGACGCGACCTGGGCCGACCAGCTGACCGTGGCGGTCCTCACGGCCGTGGGCGAATCGTCCCGGGTGACGATGTCCGAGGTCGGCGGAGACTCGTCGAGCGCCGGGCGTCCGTCGGGCGAGGCGGTCGCCGTCGTCGGGGGAAACGGGTTCGACCGCCTCCTCCTGCTGGGAGCCGACGGTGACGTGCTCGAGCCCCGGGGCAGCAGCTGGCAGGCCACGGGACTGACCGCCGATCTCGTGGCGACCCAGCGCTGACCGCCTGGGGGTCGGCCCCTCCCCAGGTCGGGGGCCCGGCCGACCGTCCCCTTCAGGCGACGGAGGCGCGGCACCTGCACCGGGGGCGGGCCACGCTGTCGAGATGCCACGGTCCTCGCGCCCTCGTCCGACCCCCTCGGCACGGGACGCTCTCGCGGCGGCCGCGCGAGAGGCCCTCTCGGTCGTGTCACCGGTCTCGTGCGCAGGGTGCGGCGATCCCGACGTGGCCCTCTGCGACGGCTGCCGACGCCGGCTCGTCCCCGAGGTCGTCCGGGTCGATCTGCCAGGCGGCCTGCCGGTCTTCGCCGGACTCGTCTACGAGTTCGAGGTGCGAGGTGTCGTGCTGGCGTTCAAGAACGGCGGGCGGGTGCGGCTGGCCGAGACGCTCGCCCCGGCCCTCGCGGCCGCGCTCGAGTCCTGCGCCGGCCACGCGGCGGAGGGTGCGTCGGTCGTCGAGGGGTGCTCGGACGTCGGGTCGCTGCTGGTCGTCCCGGTGCCGGCGTCCCGACGGGGGCGGCGTCGGCGGGGCTACGACCCGGTCGAGGTCGTGCTGCGCCGCCTCGGCCTCCTGGTCGGCAGGCGCGTGCTCGTCGCGACGGCGCGGGCAGGGCTCGGCCAGAAGGGCCGTGACCGGCAGCAGCGCCTCCGCGGACGCGAGGGCAGCCTGCGCGCCGTCCGAGACCTCCGGGGGTCGCTCGTCGTCCTCGTCGACGACGTCGTGACGACGGGTGCCACCCTGCAGGAGGCGCGGCGTGCGGTGACGGCGCGGGGCGCGATCGTGGTCGGCGCGGCCTGTCTCGCCGCCACCCCGCTGCGGTCGGCCACCGGCCGCTCCTGAGCGAACGGTGAACGGTGCGTGACACGGGGGTGTCCGGGTGGCTACGGTGGGGCGAAAGGCGTGAAAGGACATCCGCCTGGCTGACAGGCGGCACGTCGATAGCCACAGGAGGTCGTCATGGAAATTTCCGTCACGGGTCGAAACGTCGGCATCACCGATCGTTTCCGCGAGTACGCCACCGAGAAGGCAGACAAGGTCGCCGCACTGGCCACGAAGGCACTGGCCCTCGAGGTCAAGGTGTCGCGGCACCACGAGAAGTCCGGCGGGCAGGCGGGCGACGACCGGGTCGAGATCACCCTGATCGGCCCCGGCCCCCTCGTGCGGGCCGAGTCCACGGCCGCCGACAAGTACGCGGCGTTCGACCTGGCGATCGGTCGCCTCCTCGAACGGGTGCGCCGGGCGAAGGACCGGCAGAAGATCCATCGCGGGCAGCACCGACCGACGTCACTGCGCGAGGCGGCCACGGCCGACTTCAGCGGCGTCGGCGTCACCCCCGCCGCGGCCGAGACGCTCGACCAGGTCCGTACCGGGGCCGTGACGGTGGTGGGCGACGAGGCCCCCGCCGACGAGGCCGACGAGGAGTACTGCCCCGTCGTCATCCGCGAGAAGGTTTTCGCCTCGACGCCCATGACCGTCGACGACGCGCTCTACTACATGGAGCTCGTCGGCCACGACTTCTACCTCTTCATCGACGCCGAGACCGAGCGTCCGAGCGTCGTGTACCGGCGCAAGGGGTGGGACTACGGCGTCATCGGGCTCGACCAGAACTCGCCCGACCTCCAAGAGACGGCGACGGCCCTGCGGGCGGGTCTGGCCAGCTGATCCGCTGAACCGTCCGGTGGCCGACACCCCGGGGAGGCGCGGGCACGTCCCTGTCGCCTCCCAGGGGGTCGGCCACTACGCTTGCTAAGATCGTGGGCCGGTCCAGGACGGACCGGCGACACCCCGGTGCTCCGATGCGGATCACCTCAGCGAGACCGCGGAGCGTTCCGCGGGTTCGACCGAACACATGGGAGCACACCAGTGGCCAACGTCCTCGAGAAGGTCCTCCGCGTCGGCGAGGGCCGCACGCTGCGCAAGCTGAAGGCCTACGCCAAGGCGGTCAACGAGCTCGAGGACGACTTCACGACCCTCACCGACGACGAGCTGCGCAACGAGACCGTCGAGCTGCGTGAGCGCTACGCGTCGGGCGAGTCGCTCGACGACCTCTTGCCCGAGGCCTTCGCCGCCGTCCGCGAAGCGTCCAAGCGCACCCTGGGTCTGCGGCACTTCGACGTCCAGCTGATGGGCGGCGCGGCGCTGCACCTCGGCAACATCGCCGAGATGAAGACCGGCGAGGGCAAGACCCTCGTGGCGACCACCGCGGCGTACCTCAACGCCATCGCCTCCCGCGGCGTCCACGTCATCACGGTCAACGACTTCCTCGCGAGCTACCAGTCCGAGCTGATGGGGCGCGTCTTCCGTGCCCTCGGCATGACGACCGGCTGCATCCTGTCGGGTCAGACCCCGGCCGAGCGTCGCGAGATGTACGCCGCGGACATCACCTACGGCACGAACAACGAGTTCGGCTTCGACTACCTCCGCGACAACATGGCCTGGCAGGCGCAAGACATGGTGCAGCGTGGCCACTTCTTCGCGATCGTCGACGAGGTCGACTCGATCCTGATCGACGAGGCCCGCACGCCGCTCATCATCTCGGGTCCGTCGTCCGGCGAGGCCAATCGGTGGTTCACCGAGTTCGCCACCATCGCGCGGCGGCTGGTCGCGGGCACCGACTACGAGGTCGACGAGAAGAAGCGCACCGTGGGCGTCCTCGAGCCCGGCATCGAGAAGGTCGAGGACTACCTCGGCATCGACAACCTGTACGAGTCGGCCAACACCCCGCTCATCTCGTTCCTGAACAACGCCATCAAGGCCGACGCCCTGTTCAAGCGCGACAAGGACTACGTCGTCATCAACGGCGAGGTGCTGATCGTCGACGAGCACACGGGTCGCATCCTCAGCGGCCGTCGGTACAACGAGGGCATCCACCAGGCCATCGAGGCCAAAGAGGGCGTGTCGGTCAAGGCCGAGAACCAGACCCTCGCGACGGTCACCCTGCAGAACTACTTCCGCCTCTACAAGAAGCTCTCCGGCATGACCGGTACGGCCGAGACCGAGGCCGCCGAGTTCATGAGCACCTACAAGCTCGGCGTCGTGCCCATCCCGACCAACCGTCCGATGCAGCGCATCGACCAGACCGACCTCGTCTACAAGAACGAGACGAGCAAGTTCGACCAGGTCGTCGAAGACATCGTCGAACGGCACGAGAAGGGCCAGCCCGTGCTGGTCGGCACGACCAGCGTCGAGAAGAGCGAGTACCTCTCGCGACTGCTCGCGAAGAAGGGCGTCAAGCACGAGGTGCTCAACGCGAAGAACCACGCTCGTGAGGCTGCCATCGTCGCCCAGGCGGGCCGTGCCGGCGCCGTGACCGTCGCCACGAACATGGCCGGTCGCGGGACCGACATCATGCTCGGTGGCAACGCCGAGTTCCTCGCCGTCGCCGAGATGAACGGCAAGGGGCTCAGCCCGGTCGACACCCCCGACGAGTACGAGGCCGCGTGGGACGACGTCTTCGCCGCCCAGAAGGCCGCCGTGCAAGAAGAGGCGGAGAAGGTCATCGAGGCCGGCGGGCTGTACGTGCTCGGCACCGAGCGTCACGAATCCCGACGCATCGACAACCAGCTCCGCGGGCGCTCGGGCCGGCAGGGCGACCCCGGTGAGAGCCGCTTCTACCTCTCGCTGACCGACGACCTGATGCGCCTGTTCAACTCGGGAGCCGCCGAGTCGCTCATGGGACGAGGCAACGTGCCGGACGACCTCGCCATCGAGAACAAGATCGTCGGCCGGGCCATCCGCTCGGCCCAGTCGCAGGTCGAGTCGCGCAACGCCGAGATCCGCAAGAACGTGCTCAAGTACGACGACGTCCTCAACCGTCAGCGCGAGGCCATCTACGGCGACCGTCGGCACATCCTCGAGGGCGACGACCTGAAGGACCGCAGCCAGAAGTTCCTCGAGGACGTGGTCAACGAGGTCATCGACCAGCACACGGGCGACGGCAGCCCCGACGACTGGGACCTCGACGCCCTCTGGACCGAGCTCGGCACGCTCTACCCGATCTCGATCACCATCGACGAGGTCATCACCGAGGCCGGCTCGAAGGGCAAGGCGACCCGTGCGTTCCTGGGTCAGGAGATCCTCTCCGACGCCAAGGTCGCCTACGAGACCCGCACCGAGACCCTCGGCGAGCCCGCGATGCGTGAGCTGGAGCGTCGGGTCGTCCTTTCGGTCATCGACCGCCGGTGGCGCGACCACCTCTACGAGATGGACTACCTGAAGGACGGAATCGGCCTGCGGGCCATGGCCCAGCGCGATCCGCTCGTCGAGTACCAGCGCGAGGGTTACGCGCTGTTCCAGAGCATGATGGGCCAGATCCGCGAAGAGACCGTGGGCTTCCTCTTCAACCTCGAGGTCGAGGTGCAGGGTCAGGTCGGTGCGGCCGAGGCGCCGGTCATCGCCGCCAAGGGGCTCGAGGCCGAGAAGCAGCCGCAGGCGCAGCTGGCGTACTCGGCTCCGAACATCGACGGCGAGGTCGAGGTGCGCAATCAGCGTGGTCAGCTCGAGAAGGGCGCGACCGCCAAGGCGCAGAAGGCGCAGGACGAGGCCGAGCGCTCCGAATCGCCCGAGATCGCCGCGGCGCGGGCGGCCGGTGGTCCGGCTGCGCGGCAGGCCGACGACGGCAAGGTCGGCGCCTTCGGTCAGAAGACCGGTGGCGGCGAGGTCCCCGTGAACCGGGCCGACCGTCGGGCGGCCGGCAAGAAGACGCGCTGACCGCCTCGTCCGACGAACGACGACGCGCCCCCGAGCCAGGCTCGGGGGCGCGTCGTCGTCGGTCGACGACCGCGGGGCCCGTCAGAGCACGTGGACGGCGGTGGCGCGCCAGCGGTTGTCGTAGGTCTCGAGCCTCACGGCGACGGCTCGGCTGCGACCGCGCCCGTGCAGGACGACGACGGACTCGATGACCCCGGCGGCCGGCGAGCTCGACCGGATGCTGCCGATCGTGAACACCGGTCGTCGGGCTCGGGTGCCGTGAGCCGAGCGTGCCCGGGCCGCCAGGACCACGCGAGTGTGCAGCGTCCGGTAGACGTCCTCGGTCACCCATCGTGAGACCTGGTCGAGTTCACGTGCCCCGGCCAGGATCTCGACGACGCAGCGCACCAGGTTCTCGACGAGCAGGTCCGGATCGTCGGGGAACAGCGTCGGGCGTGGCTGCCCGGCGGGTGGGACGGGCCGGATGTCGGGTCTGGTACCGGGCCGCGTGGCTTCGGGGGTGGGGTCCGTCGCGGTCGTGCTCGGAGCCGCCAGAGGAGGGACTGGTCGCAGATGCGGCCGAGCCGGTGCCGGCTGCCCCTGGGGCTCGGCGAGGGCGAGGGCGGAGGTGTTCGAGGGCATGGGCCGTCTTCCTGTTCACGTTCGACCGGGCATGACTAGAAGATAAGACATGTAAAATTGTCTGACCAGGTGTACGCGACGGTCTGTGGACAACCGTCACGGTGGGGCCGTGCTGCGGGGCGACGGACGTCGCCCGTCGGACCGTCGACCTAGACTGGGCGGGTGTCGACGCTCAGTGATCTCGTTCTCGCCCAGGGCCTCTCGAGCGAGGTGGATGTCGAGTGGTTGCACCTGCTGGTGGGGGACTGGCAGCTGCTCGCCGACCTCGCGTTCGCCGACATCGTCCTCTGGGTCCCCACCCAGGCCGGTAGTTTCGTGGCCGTCGCCCACGCCCGGCCCTCGAGCTCGGCCACGCTGTTCTACCGCGACTTCGTCGGACAAGAGGTACGCCCCGAATGGCGTGAGCAGATCGAGCAGGCGTTCACGACGACCCGCATCGTCGACTCGGCAGCTCCCGACTGGTACGAAGAGACTCCCACACGCGTCCGCGCCGTACCCGTCCTCCGCCGCCTCGGAGCCAGTCGGCCCGACGTCACCGATGCGCCCATCGCCATCATCACGAGGCACACGAACCTCAGCGAGGCCCGCACGCCGAGCCGGCAAGAGCTGACCTTCAACCAGTGCTCCAACGATCTCTTCGCGATGATCGCCGCCGGGGACTTCCCCGACCTCGGGGCGCCGACGGGTCCGCGGCGGGGCGCACCCCGCGCCTCCGACGGGCTGCTCCGTCTCGACGTCGACGGCATGGTGACCTTCGCGAGCCCCAACGGCCTGTCGGCGTTCAACCGCATGGGGTTCGCCGGAGAACTCGAGGGCGAGTCGTTGGCCGAGGTCACCACCGGATTGCTCGCGGGCAAGCTCGTCATCGACGAGTCCCTGCCCCTGGTCGTCACCGGACGAGCGCCCTGGCGCACCGACATCGAGGCACGAGGGGTCACGGTGTCGCTGCGGGCGATCCCGCTGCGCGACCGCGGTGAGCGCGTCGGAGCGATCGTGCTCTGTCGCGACGTGACCGAACTGCGCCACCAAGAACGCGAGCTGATCACCAAGGACGCCACGATCCGCGAGATCCACCACCGGGTCAAGAACAACCTGCAGACCGTCGCGTCGCTCCTGCGCATCCAGGCACGACGCACCCGCACAGACGTCGCCCGCGAGGCGCTCACCCAAGCCATGCGTCGCGTGCAGTCGATCGCCGTCGTGCACGACACGTTGTCCGAGGGCCTCAGCCAGAACGTCGACTTCGACACCGTCTTCGACCGCGTGCTCATGCTCATCGCCGAGGTCGCGTCGAGTCACAACACGACGGTCCGGCCCACCATGACGGGAAGCTTCGGAGCCCTGCCGAGCGAGTACGCGACGCCCCTGGCCCTCGCCCTGACCGAGCTCGTGACGAACGCCGTTGAGCACGGACTCGACGGCCGTGACGGCGAGGTCGAGATCGTCGCCGACCGCCGGGCCGAAGAACTCACGGTCAAGGTGCGCGACAACGGCGTCGGGTTGCCCGAGGGCAAGGTCGGTTCGGGTCTCGGCACGCAGATCGTCCGCACGCTGATCCAGGGAGAACTCGGGGGCACCATCGACTGGCACACCCTCGTCGGCAACGGCACCGAGGTCACCATCGAGATCCCGTTCCGCTGGCTCACCCAGCCCTGATCCCACCCGCGCGCCATGGGACCACCGACCCAGGGCACGACGAAGCCCGGCACCTGCGATCAGGTGCCGGGCTTCGTCATCGGCCACGAGGGCCGGAGGTCGGCCGCCCAGGGGCGACCGACGGGGGATCAGCTGGCGCGACGGGCGCGAGCGGCGCGACGCTTGAGCGCACGACGCTCGTCTTCGCTCAGGCCGCCCCAGACGCCGGAGTCCTGTGACGTCTCGAGCGCGTACTGCAGGCAGGTCTCGGTGACGGTGCAGCGCCCGCACACGGCCTTCGCCTTGTCGATCTGGTCGACGGCGGGACCCGTGTTGCCGACGGGGAAGAAGAGCTCCGGGTCAGCCTGCAGGCAAGCGGCTTTGTCACGCCAATCCATCGATGGGTACTCCTTAAAAGTGCAGAACCAGGCACGTCGAGGCGCCTGGTTCGTGGTGGGGAAAGAAAAGAATTCGGGAGGCGCGCACCGCAATGTGCGCGTCACTTCGACCTCGAATATGGTCGCATACTGGTACGGCCAAATCAAGGATTTTTCGGAGGCTCACACGTGACGACAGCAGGCCCAGACGGCCCCCGAGACGAGACCGGTCGGTCTGCCGAGACCTCTCGACCCGCCCTGCTCTGGGTCGTGATCGTCCTGCTCGCGGGTGAGTTCCTGCTCGTCGCCGGAACGGCCGTGTTCCTGCTCATCGAGCTGCTCGTCGCCCGCCCGGACTCGTACCCCTCGGCCGTCGCGATCGTCGTCCTGACCCTGCTGGCGACCGCGTGGCTCGGGTCGATCGTGCTCGGCGCCCTGCGCGGCCGGGCGTGGATCAGAGGGGCGGCGATCGTCTGGCAGGTCCTCCAGTTCGCCGTCGGCGTCGGCAGCCTGCAGGGCGTCTTCGCGAACCCGACCATCGGCCTCGCGCTCATCGTGCCGGCCGTCGCGGTCGTGGCCCTGCTGCTCGTGCCGTCCGTCGTCGCCGCCACCTCGGCCCGCGACCAGGAGCCGCACGTCTACTGACCGCCCTCGAACGCGGGAGGCGCGGGGGCGGGGCCCCGGGCCCGCCCCCCCCCCCCCCCGGGGGGGGGCCCCCCCCCCCCCCCCCGGCGGCCCCCCCCCCCCCCCCCCGGGGACCAAAGGGACCACAACCCCGGGGGGGCCCCCCCCCGG
>NZ_RKIC01000011.1:0-283008 GCF_003755185.1 Frigoribacterium sp. PhB24
GGACGGCGACGGTCCTGACCCCCCGCAGGAGGCGCGGGGGGGGGGGCGGCGGCCCCCCCCCCCCCCCCCGGGGGGGGGGGGGCCCCACCCCGGGGGGGCCCCCAACCCCGGGGGGGGGGGGTGGGGCATAATAGCCGAGAGGAACCCCGGGGGGGGGGGGCGGGGCCGGGGGGGGGGGCGCCCCCCCCCCCCCCCGGCCGCGGGGGGGGGGGGGCCCCCCCCGCGGGGGGCCCCCCCCCCCCCGGGGGGGGGGGCCCCCCCCCACGACGGTGGTGCGACCTCCCGGCGCCGGCGGCGGTGGCGGCGCCGGCGGCCGCGGCCACGGTGCCGGACGACCGGCAGGCCGCCGGGGTCGACGACCCGAGGAGGCGCGGTTAGGCTCCCGCCATGCCCGTCCGGTCCGAAGAAGGTCGCGTCATCGTCCGCATGTTCGCTGGTCTCTCGGGCAGCGTCCTGTGGCTCGGCGATGCGCTCGACCACGCCCGTGCCCATCTGTCGTCGGGGCTCGTGGCCGACCTGGACGCGTGGGACGCCTACCACCGGACACGACTCGACCCCGACCTCGGTGCGCACGCCGAGGCCGACGAGCGCACCTTCGCGCGGACCGGCGCCGCCCTCGCCGAGCGTCTGGCGGACGAGCTCGGCGTCGGGTTCGAGGTGCACCTCGTCTTCGCGGGCCGCGAGGTCCGCCGGTCGTCGGAACCCCCGACGAACCCACGGGCCGCCCGAGTGCTGAACGCCCGCGCCGAGCAGGTCGAGGCCGAGGCACGTGAGATCGCCGCGAGCCACCCGGGCGGTGGCTGGTACGCCTACGCTCCGCTCTCGGGCCGGCGCTTCACGCCGTCGCGGCGCGAGCGGCCCGCCCCCGGCACCGACCGCCCGCCGCGCTGAGGTCTCCCCCGCACCCCCACCCCGATCCCCCGCTGTCGCACCGCCGAATGAACACCGCACCGCCCATCTCGACGGTGCGATGTACATCCGCCGGTGCGACCCCGACTCCCGACCCCGACTCCCGACCCCGACCCCGACCCCGTCCCCGTCCCCGACCCCGGCACCGCGACGACGTCAGCCCCGGGCAGGTGCCCGCAACGACCGGTCGAACACGGTCAGCGCCGTCGCCACGACCGCGAGCCCGATCACGACCCCGGCGAGCGTGTGCAGCCCGATCGTGGTCGGGGCGTCCCCGTAGACACCGCCGATCAGGCTGGACGCACCGATCGCGCCGACGTAGATCGCGGTGCGCGAGAGCCCGGCGGCCGTGCCGATCATCGACGACGGCACCTGGCGGTAGAGCGCGGCCTGGTTCGAGACCGAGGCGAGACCCTGCGGGAGGCCGAACAGGGCCGGCACGAGCACCAGCGACCAGACGGGCGACCCGGAGGCGGTGGTCAGCAGCAGCGCGCCTCCTGCGATCGGGACGGTCGCCGCCACGATCAACGGCAGCCGCACGCCCGACCGCCGGGCGAAGACGAACGACACGACCCCCGCCACGATCGCACCGGGCAGCTGGATGAGCCCGGCCTGCGCGCTGCCGATGCCCCCGACCTGCTGCACCCACTGCGAGAAGCCGTAGGTCACCGTGTAGGCGATGCCATAGACGAGGAAGAGCCGCAGGTAGGTGCGGGTGAGCGGTCCGTTGCTCGCGAGCACGCGCACGTCGATGAACGGGGCGACGGCGCGCAGCTCCCACGCGACCAGGCCGGCCAGGGCGGCGACGGCGATGCCGAGCAGCCACCACCAGCCCTGCCGCAGGTCGAGCAGGAAGACCAGCAGGGCGGCGATCGTCACGGCGAAGAGGGCGAGCCCGGGCAGGTCGACGGCGCGGGCGAACGAGAGCCGGGCGGCGGGGGTGTCGCGGGGCGGGCGCAGCGAGTCGCTCGGCATCCAGAGCAGCGAGAGCACGAGTCCGACGCCGGCGAGCGGCACGTTGACGAGGAAGATCGAATGCCAGCCGAACAGGCCGATGAGCGCGCCGGCGAGGGCGGGCCCGGCCGCCGCCGACGCGAGCGACGAGATCGACAGGCCACCGAGCACGAGCGGGGGAGTCGCGACGCCGAAGCGGTCCGACTGGTTGCGGATCGCCGTCATCGCCGCGGGGTAGGCAGCCGAGGTGCCGATGCCGATCAGCACCCGTGCCGTGACGGCCCCGCCGAACGACGGCAGCAGCTCGGGCAGCACGCCGGCGAGCATCACGACCACCATGCCGCTGACGAAGACCTTCTTCGGTCCGATGCGGTCGGCGAGCTTGCCCATCGTGGGCTGGCCGATGGCGCTGGCCAGGTAGAGCGCGGCGACGAGCCAGATCGCCTGGTCGGCCCCGATGCCGAGGTCGGTCGAGATCGGGGCGAGGGCCACCGCGATCATCGTCGTGTTGATCGGGTTGAGCAGCGGCCCGAAGAGCAGGGGCACGACGAAGCGCGGCCCGAACGGTCGGGCGTCGTGCGAGGTGCGGGCGACGCGGGAGGCGCGGCCCTGGTCTCGTCGGGCCTCCGGCGCCCGGCTCACGACCGGTGCCGGCGGATGCGGATCGGACCCTTCGCCGTCGACGGATCGACCACCGACCCGCCCTGCGTGATGTCGACCTCGCCCGCGGCGACGAGGCGCCGGGCCGCGCGCCGCACGGGCTCCATGAGGCCGCGCCAGGCGTCCTCGTCGTCGGGGTGCAGCGACCGCGCGACGTCCGACGGGCAGATCGACGACGTCGCCGCCCGGGCCGCCAGCAGGTCGCGGATGCGCTGTTCGAGCTCGCGGTCCTGAGCCGTCACCTTGCGCTTGCGGCACGCGTCGCTGCAGTACGCGACCTCGTCCCAGTTCGACGCCCACTTCTTGCGCCACTCGATGGTGCGTCCGCACGATCGGCAGGTCTTGGGGTCGGGGGTCGCGGCGCTCATGCCGACAGTCAACGCGGGAGGCGCGGTGAGCGTTCCCGGGGAGGCGCAGGTCGCCCTCCGCTGCGGACCGGACCCGCGCCTCCTGACCGCACCACACCGCGGTTCGTGCACCACACCCCGTCTGGATCGTGTGTGGTGCACGAAGCGCGGTGCGGTGCGGCACACCGGGCCCCTGGCCAGGTCGGACGGCAGCGGCTAGACTCGACCTCGGTCGGGCGGTACTCCCGGCCCCGGGCGTGCACGACAGCGCGCAGTCGGGATCACCATCCTCCCCGAGCCACCCACGGTCACCAGCGGCACGAGTCGCGGGGGCCGTGCCGCCGACAGGCCTGCTCGACCCTCGGGTCGAGACGACTAGCCGGCCCGTGGCCGCCATCGGGTCGAGAGAACGGCGCCCGCCGACCACCCCAGGTTCCATGACACTCGCACCCCCGCGCCCCACGGCGCCCTCGTCCACCCCGTCCGCCCGCTTCCCGTGGGCCGGCCTGATCGCCATCGCCGTCGCCACGTTCCTCTCGATCTCGGGCGAGATGCTGCCGACCGGCCTGCTGCCCGAGATGAGCGCCGACCTCGGCGTCACCGAGTCGAGCATCGGCCTGCTCGTCAGCGTCTTCGCCTTCACGGTCGTCCTGACCAGCACGGGCCTGACCCACCTCACCCGGCGTCTGCCCCGGCACCTGATCGTCGTCGGCCTGATCGTCGTCCTCGCGATCAGCGCCGGGCTCACCGCGATCGCACCGACCTACGAGCTCGTGCTCGCGAGCCGCGTGCTCGGTGGTCTCGCTCACGGCATGTTCTGGGCGATCGGCGGCGCCTACGCCGGACACCTCGTGCCGCGGGCCCAGGTCGGCCGTGCGCTCGCGGTCGCGATGAGCGGCGGTACCCTCGCGTTCGTGCTGGGCGTCCCGCTCGGCACCGCGCTCGGCCAGGCCCTCGGGTGGCGTGAGGCGTTCGGCATCCTCGCCGGGCTCATGGCGCTCGGTGCGGTCTTCGTCTACAAGTTCCTGCCGCCGGTCGGTCGTGGCACGGCCCACGAGTCGACTCCGGAGCCGGTGACCGACGCGGTCCCGACGCTGGTCGACGGCACCGCGCCTCCTGCGGCTGCCGCGGTGCGTCGTCGTCGCGCGCTGCCGAGGCCGAGCGTGCTCGGCGTCGTGCTGAGCTGCGTCATCACGGCGGTCTTCATGATCGGGCACTACTCGTTCTTCACCTACATCACGCCGTACCTCGTGCGGTCGACGGGGGTGCCCGAGCAGGGCCTGGCCGGCTGGCTCTTCGCGTTCGGCATCGCCGGGGCCGTGGGGCTCGGCATGGTCGGCTGGTTCCTCGGCGCACGGCCGCGGGTGAGCATCCCGATCGGGGTGGCCGTGGTCGGTCTCGCCGTGACGGGCATGCTGGTGTTCGAGGGGATGCTCGTGCCGTCGCTCGTGGCGTTCGTCCTGTGGGGCGTGACGTTCGGGGCGCTGCCGCCGCTGTTCCAGACGCGCATGCTGCAGGTCGCCCCCGAACGCATGCGCGACCTGGCGAGCGCGTTCTACACGACCGGCTTCAACGCCGGCATCGGTGGCGGCGCCCTGATCGGCGCCCTCGTGCTCGACGGGTCGGGGCTCGACTCGCTGCCGGTGCTCTACATCGCGGTGGCGGCGATCGTGCTGGTCGCCGTGCTCGCGAGCGACCGTCTGCTCGCTCGCCGCTCTGCCCGCCCCGCCGCCTGAGCCGCTGCGTCGGGGACGACGAAGAACGCAGGAGGCGCGACTCGCGTGAGTCGCGCCTCCTGCGTTCGAGGCGCTACGGGGTGTCGTGCGGCCGGGTCAGCGGCGCCGCCCGGGCTGCTGGTAGCCGCCGGCCTGGCCGGTGCCGCCGCCGCGCTTGTTCATGATCTTCTTGATGACGAAGCCCACGATGAGCGGAGCGAAGCGTCGGAGCAGTGATGCCATGGTGGTGCCTCCTGGGCGGTGGTGCACGGGTCGTGCGGTCGAGCCGGTCGGCTCGGTGAGGTGCGGCCCGCGGGGGGTGCGGGAGACGGTCACGTCGGGGTGACCGCCGCAGGTCCTACTGAACTCGGTGTCTGCTGGACTCGCCGCCTACTGGACCCGCTGCGAGTCGGCCTTGTCCTTGTCGTCGTCGTCCTGGCCGGCGATGAAGATGTCGCTGACCTCGATGTTGATCTCGACGACCTGCAGCCCCACGAGTTGCGTGATGGCGTCGCTGACGGCCTGGCGGACGTCGTCCGCGACCTGCTGCACCGACAACGGGTAGTCGACGACGATGCTGATGTCCGCCGCGGCCTGGGTCTCGCCGACCTCGACCTTGACGCCCTGGCCGTGGTCCTGCTGGCCGACGGCGGTGCGCAGCGCACCCACGGCACGCGAGGCTCCGCCACCGATCGAGTGGACGCCCGGCACTTGGCGGGCGGCGATGCCCGCGACCTTCGCGACGACGCCGTCGGCGATCCGCGTCGTGCCGGCCGCGTCGGACGACACGGTCGAGGCGCCGTCGACGCGCGAGGCGCCGTCGACGCGGGAGCCGGTGCTGACGGTGGTGGCGGGGGTGGGGGTGGCGGTGTTCGACATCTCGGGTCCTCTTTCGGCTGGGGGAGTCGTGCTGGTGGTCGTGCCGTGGTCGTCGTGCGATCGGGCCGTGACCCGATCGGGCCGTGACCCGACCGGGCCGTGACCCGACCGGGCCGTGACCCGACCGGGCCGTGATCCGACCGGGCCGTGCCCGTCGGGCCGGGGCGACCCGGGCTGCACGTCAATGAGACGCCGTGCCCGCCGGGTTCGTCACGGTGAACATGCTGGCAACCCGCTGAGTGCCCGCGTCTACTGTCGGGGCATGCAGCGCACCCGGTGGATCTTCCTCGACCAGCTCGGCCCGCACTTCGACGACGGCGACCCGATGCTGCTCGTCGAGAGTCGCTCGTCGTGGCGGGGCCGCACCCTGCACCGGGCCAAGCTGCAGCTGATCCTGTCGGCCGTCCGACACCGGGCCGCCGAGCTGGGCGACCGCGTCGACTTCCGTCAGGTCGAGCACTACTCCGAGGCCCTCGAGGGTCGCGACGACCTGCAGGTCGTCGACCCCACCTCGTACCGGGCCCGACGCCTCGTGCGGTCGGTCGGGGCCGAGGTGCTGCCGAGCCGCGGCTTCGTCTCGAGCGAGGCCGAGTTCGCCGACTGGGCTGCCGGCCGGCAGGGGGGTCGCGGCTCGAGCCGGGCGGGAGGCGCGGCGACCGACGCCGACGACGCCCGACGAGGAGGCGCGGGTCGACCGACCGGCGCGTCCGGCGGTCGACCGGCACCGCGCCTCCTGATGGAGGACTGGTACCGGGCCGTGCGCCAGCGGACCGGCCTGTTGATGGAGGGCCCGCAGCCCGTGGGCGGCCAGTGGAACTACGACCACGACAACCGCGAGAAGCCGCCGAAGGGTGCCGCGACGCTCGGCCTCCCCCCGCAGGAGTGGCCCGTCGAGGACGACATCGACGCCGAGGTGCGGGCCGACCTCGACCGCTGGGAGCGCGAGGGTGTCGTCACGCTGGTCGGCGACGACGCGCCCCGACGGTTCGCGGCCACCCGGGCCGAGGCGACGGCGGCGCTGGCGGACTTCGTCGAGGTGCGGCTGCCCGACTTCGGCCCGTTCGAGGACGCCACGTTGTCGGGCGACTGGACGATGGCGCACTCGTTGCTCAGCGCCCCGATGAACCTCGGGCTGCTCGACCCGCGCGAGGTCGTCGAGGCCGCGATCTCGTCGTACCAGGCCGGCGACGCGCCCCTGCGCAGCGTCGAGGGGTTCACCCGGCAGATCGTCGGCTGGCGCGACTGGGTCTGGCACCTCTACTGGCACCTCGGCGAGGACTTCGCCACGACGAGCAACCACCTCGGCGCGACGCAGCCCCTGCCCGAGGTGTTCGCCGGGCTCGACGCCGAGGCCGTCGAGGCCGAATGCCTCAGCGACACGCTCGACGGGCTGCGTCGGCACGGCTGGAACCACCACATCCAGCGCCTGATGATCCTCGGCAACTGGGCCCTGCAGCGCGGCGTCGACCCGGCCGCGCTCAACCAGTGGTTCGTCGACATGTACGTGGACGGCACCCCGTGGGTGATGCCCGCCAACGTCGTGGGCATGTCGCAGCACGCCGACGGCGGCATCGTCGCCACCAAGCCGTACGCGTCGGGCGGCGCCTACGTCAACCGCATGACGGACCACTGCGGCTCGTGCCGTTTCGACCCGAAGAAGCGGCTCGGCGAGGACGCCTGCCCGGTGACCGCCGGGTACTGGGCGTTCCTCGACCGCGTCGAGCCGGTGCTCTCGGGCAACCCGCGCATGGGCCAACAGTTCGCCGGGCTGCGCGGGTTGTCCGACCGCGAGGCCGTCGTCGAGCAGGAGCGCACCCGCACGACCTGGTGAGCCGGTGCCCGGCCCGGCCCCGCCGCCGGAGGTCGCACCACGTCCGCGTCGTCGAACCCTCGTCCGGGGCGGTGCGACGACACGACGGTGGTGCGTCCTCGGAGGTGCCCCTCGTTAGGGTGACGGAAGCGCCGGGCGCAGGGAGCCCGGGGCAGATCACGAGGGAGTCCCCGATGACCACGACCATGCGCAGAACGGCCGCGACGGCCACCACCACGGGCGTGCTCGCCCTCGGCCTGCTGCTCGCCGGCTGCACCTCAGGAGGCGCGGGCGGCGGGGACGGCGCCGGTTCCGGTGGGTCGTCCGGCGGCTCGGGCGGCTCGGGGTCGACGGCTTCCGGCGAGGGCACCTTCGACGACCTCGCCAGCTGCGACGACGTCGGCTCGGCCCTCGGCGGAGTCGTGGAGGGTCTCGAGCTGCGCGACGACAGCACGTTCTCCGGCGATCAGGCCAACTGCCAGTGGGCGACGCCCACGACCGAGGCGACGGACGCCGCGGACGTGACGGCGATCGTCGTCCTCGCCCAGCGCCAGGACTTCAGCGCCGACGACATCAGTGCCCAGACCTCGCAGATCGAGGGCACCGAGGGCGTCGAGACCGTCGACGACTCGCGCGTCGGGGCCTTCGGCGGCCAGGCGTTCTCGCAGACGGTGACGCAGCAGGGCATCACGGCCTCGGCCAGCACCATCCTCTCGCCGCACGGTCTGATCGCCGTCACGGCGACAGGTGCGGGCGACGCCGCCCCGCTCAGCACCGACGAGACCCTCGACGCCGCCTACGGCCTCTTCGACTGAGCCGCGCCGGGGCGGGCGTCGTCCTCACGACGCGCCCCGCGCCTGCTGGTCCCGACTCCGCCCCGACTCCGCCCCGACCGCCCACTCGTCTGCTGACACCTCGCTCGAGTGGGCAGAAGATGCGCTCCGTCCGGCTACGAGCGACATCTCCTGCCCACTCGGCAGCGGCTGCCGCCGGGAACGCGGTCGCAGCTCAGCCGACGCTGAGCTGCTCGAGCACGAAGTCCGCGATGACGCGCTGCCCGGCGTCGTTCGGGTGGACGCCGTCGGCGGAGAGCAGAGAGACGACCCCGTCGTCCGGCAGGGCGTCGGCGAGGTCGACGTAGGCACTGCCGGTCTCGTCCGCGAGGCGCCGGACGACCGCGTCGTAGTCGCCGGCGTCCGCGGCGAGCCCCTGCGTGAGGTTGGTGCCGGGCACGAACTCGCCCATGAGGAGGATCGATGGCGGGTCGTCGAGGCTCTGCAGCCCGTCGATCAGGGTGCGGTAGTCGTCCTCGAACTCGGCCGGCGTCCGGGTGAAGGCGTCGTTGGCACCGAGCGTGATCGTGACGAGATCGGGCTTCGTCGCGGCGATCGAGTCGAGGAACCCGGGCAGGTCGGCCGTGAAGGTGCGGGCCGTGGCGCCCGAACGGGACGAGTCGAAGAGCGAGATGCCGCGGTCGCGATCACCGTCGAAGGCGGTGAGGCCTTCGATGTCGACCGGCGTGTGGGCGTGGATCGTCACGGTGTGGGCGCCGGCCTCGAGCCCGGAGACCGAGGTGATGCCGCTGGTAGCCATCGAGTCACGGGTGTCGACGTCGACCGCGTCGCCGTCGTCGACGACGTAGCTGAAGGTGCCGCCGCCGCTCGACCACCAGAGGTCGAGGTCGGTGCCGGTGAACGGGTACGTCGTGGTCGCGCCCGCGCCGAGGGTGACCGAGCGGTAGCCGAGGTCGGCGGTGCGGGACGAGGCCGACACCGACCCCTCGTTGCCCGTGGCCCAGCGCGCCCAGGTCGACGCGGGGGGAGCGACGGCGAAGGCGGCCGGCCGGTAGCCGACCCCGCCCGGCACGTCGTCGGTCGGGTAGCGCTCGCGCAGGCCGTCGAGGGTCAGGTCGATCCAGCGGGAGTCCACGGTCGAGGCGCCCATGCCCTCGGGGATCGAGTCGCCGACGGCGACCCAGCGGGCCGGGTAGTCGTCGCGGTCGTCGAGGGCTTGCGCCCAGTCGGCGAGCTCCGAGGAGGCGCGGGCCGGCTGGGCCGACGAGGTCCCGCTCGCGGAGGCGCCGCCCGTGGGCTCGCTCGGTCCGGTCGGGTTCGCCGTGCAGCCCGTGAGCAGGGCGAGGGCAGCGGCGACCGCGACCATTCGGGTGGTACGGGTCATGGAGACGACGGTAGTCGTGGCGCGGGGGAGTCGTTCACCGGCCGCGGCGTCGGCACGCTCACGACTCGGTGACGGTACCGCTCTCGACGCGCCAGTGGCGGTCGAGCCGGACCGTCTCGAGCATCCGTCGATCGTGGGTGACGAGCAGCAGCGTCCCGTCGTACGACTCGAGGGCCTGCTCGAGCTGCTCGATGGCGGCGAGGTCGAGGTGGTTCGTGGGTTCGTCGAGCACGAGCACGTTGACACCACGGGCCTGCAACAGGGCGAGGCCGGCACGGGTGCGCTCGCCGGGCGAGAGCTCGTCGACCGGCCGCGAGACGTGGTCGGCCTTGAGCCCGAACTTGGCGAGCAACGTGCGCACCTCGGCCTGGGGCCAGTCGGGCACGAGCGCCTCGAACGCGTCGGCCAACGGCACGTCGCCGGCGAGGAGCGCGCGGGCCTGGTCGATCTCACCGACGGCGATGCTGGCTCCGCGACTCGCGCCTCCTTCGCTCGGGGCCTGGCGGCCGAGCAGGCCGCGCAGCAGGGTCGACTTGCCGGCGCCGTTCGGGCCGGTGATGCCGATGCGGTCGCCGCCGTCCACCTGCAGCGAGACCGGGCCGAGCACGAACTCGCCCGTGGCGGGGTCGCCCTGGCGGAACACCGCGCCGCTGAGGGTCGAGACGACCGCGCTCGACCGGGCGGCCGAGCCGATGGTGAACTCGAGCTGCCATTCTTTGCGGGGTTCGTCGACCTCGTCGAGGCGGGCGATGCGGCTCTCCATCTGGCGGACCTTCTGGGCCTGCTTCTCACTCGACTCGGCCGATGCCTTGCGGCGGATCTTGTCGTTGTCGGGCGCCTTCTTCATGGCGTTGCGGACGCCCTGGCTCGACCACTCGCGCTGCGTCCGGGCCCGGCCGACGAGGTCGGCCTTCTTATCGGCGAACTCGTCGTAGGCCTCACGGGCGTGACGGCGGGCCGTCTCGCGCTCGTCCAGGTAGGCGTCGTAGCCACCACCGAAGACGCGGTTCGACGACTGCGCGAGGTCGAGTTCGAGCACCTTGGTGACGCACCGCGCCAGGAACTCCCGGTCGTGGCTGACGAGGACGATGCCGCCCCGCTGGCCCAGCACGAAACGCTCGAGTCGTTCGAGGCCGTCGAGGTCGAGGTCGTTGGTGGGTTCGTCGAGCAGGGCGATGTCGAAGCGGCTGAGCAGCAGGGCGGCGAGGCCGACGCGGGCGGCCTGGCCCCCGCTGAGGCCGGTCATGGGGCTGTCGGGGCCGACGGCTCCGTCGCCGTCACGGTCGAGGCCGAGGTCGGCGAGCACCTGCGGCAGACGGTCGTCGAGGTCGGCGGCGCCGCTGGCGAGCCACCGGTCGAGGGCGGTCGAGTAGACGTCGGCCGGGTCGAGGCCGTCGGGGCGCGGGGCCGGGTCGGGGTCGCCGAGGGCCGCGGCGGCCGCGTCCATCTCGGCGGTGGCCTGCGTGCTGCCGGTGCGGCGACCGATGTAGTCGGCGACGGTCTCGCCGGGCACGCGCTCGTGCTCCTGCGGCAGCCAGCCGACGAAGGCGTCGCCGGGGTTGAGCGTGATCGTGCCGGCCTGCGGCTCGTCGACGCCCGCGAGGAGGCGCAGCAACGTCGACTTGCCGGCCCCGTTCACGCCCACCACGCCCACGACGTCGCCCGGGGCGACGGTCAGGTCGAGGTCGTCGAAGAGGGTGCGGTGCCCGTGGCCGCCGGCCAGGCCCTTGGCCACGAGTGAAGCGCTCATCCGGCCATTCTCGCGCACCGAGGAGGCGCGGCGCGGGTGGCGTGGGCGGGCGGGCGCGGGTGGGGTCGCCGGACGGGGACCGGGCGGCGGCGGCGGGCACCCTCCAGGCGAGGCTGGCATGCTCGGAGGCATGGCCTCCCTCACTCGTCCCCGCCGCGGCAAGATCATCGCCGGAGTCTGCGCCGCCCTCGCGAACCGCTTCGGCATCAGCGCCTTCCTGGTACGGCTGATCTTCGTGCTGTCGATCATCCTTCCCGGCCCGCAGGTGCTCGTGTACCTCGTGCTCTGGGTCGTGTTCCCGAAAGAGAACCGCTAGGCCGGGTCGCGGGTCGCGGGTCGCCGGGTCAGCCCTTGGGCAGGGACCGCAGCAGCGCCTCCTGCAGGTAGCCCAGCCAGTCGAACACGTGCCCCATCGCCTGCAGTTGCGTGTCGTCGCTCGTGGGGACGCCGTCACCCGTGACCCCGAGTCGCTCGCCGAGGGTGAGTCGCAGGTCGTTCAGGGTGCGCAGCCACGACTGCTGTGCCGCACGGTCGAGCGTCGTGCCCGGTTCGCCCAGCACCGCCAGCACCGCTCGGCCGTTCTCGACCTTGCGCCGGGTCAGGTCGTCGGCCGTGAACCGGCGGAACTCGGCGGCCGCCTCGGCGTCGTCACGGTACGCCGCAGGCAGGAGGCGCGCCAGGGCCGGATCGCCCTCGTCCCCGTTCTCGAGCAGCGACACCAGTTGCCCGACCAGGTCGGTCAGCAGCCCGCGCTCGTCGGCGTCGAGCCGCACGCGGATCTCGTCGCCGCCCCGCGGACGGACGAACGGCACGAGCGTCACGCCTCGTCCTCTTTCGAGAGGGTCGCCCAGAGGCCGTAGTCGTGCATGGCCTCGACGTGGCGCTCCATCTCTTCGCGGTTGCCCGTCGCGACGACCGCGCGGCCCTCGGTGTGCACGCGCATCATCAGGCGCTTCGCCTCGGCCCGCCCGAAGCCGAAGTAGCTCTCGAAGACGTGGGTGACGTACGTCATCAGGTTGACCGGGTCGTCCCAGACCAGCGTCACCCAGGGGGTGTCGGGCGAGGTCAGGAGGCGCGGGTCGGCCTCCGTTCCCGTGCGGGTGTCGTCGAGGGTGAGGCTCACCCGTCCAGGGTGTCACACGGCTTCCGACAGTGAGCCCCGGTTGTTATGCTGGGCCGGTCGCGACTGGCGTTCAGATGGTCACCATCGGGGAGCGACTGACACACGTGCGTGGCCGTACGCCTGGGCCACGACATCCGACCTCCGTCCGTCCCGTGTGCCAAGGAGTCCTCCGTGACCATCTCCGACCAGACCAGCGCCCAGACCTCCGGCTCGACCGCCGCCGGCTCGACCGACCGCCAGCCGTCGACCTTCAACCAGCCGCTCTCGGTCGTCGACCCCGAGATCGCGGCCGTCCTCGAGCAAGAGCTCGGCCGTCAGCGCGACTACCTCGAGATGATCGCGTCCGAGAACTTCGTGCCGCGGGCCGTGCTCGAGTCGCAGGGCTCGGTGCTCACCAACAAGTACGCCGAGGGCTACCCCGGGCGTCGGTACTACGGCGGCTGCGAGTTCGTCGACGTCGCCGAGAACCTCGCCATCGACCGTGCCAAGTCGCTGTTCGGCGCCGAGTTCGCCAACGTGCAGCCGCACTCGGGCGCCCAGGCGAACGCCGCCGTGCTCGCCGCGATCGCCGACATCGGCGACACCATCCTCGGTCTCGAGTTGTCGCACGGCGGTCACCTGACCCACGGCATGAAGCTCAACTTCTCGGGCAAGATGTACAAGGCCGTGGCCTACGAGGTCGACCCCGAGACCTACCTGATCGACATGGACGTCGTCCGTCGCCAGGCGATCGAGCACCAGCCCAAGGTCATCATCGCCGGCTGGTCGGCCTACCCGCGTCAGCTCGACTTCGCGGCGTTCCGCGCCATCGCCGACGAGGTGGGCGCCTATCTCTGGGTCGACATGGCGCACTTCGCCGGCCTCGTCGCCGCCGGTCTGCACCCGTCGCCCCTGCCCCACGCGCACGTCGTCTCGTCGACCGTGCACAAGACCCTCGCGGGCCCCCGCTCGGGCGTGATCCTCTCGAACCACGAGCCGCTGTTCAAGAAGCTGAACTCGGCCGTGTTCCCCGGCCAGCAGGGCGGCCCGCTGATGCACGTCATCGCGGCCAAGGCGACGGCGTTCAAGCTCGCCGCGGAGCCCGAGTTCAAGGACCGTCAAGAGCGTACCATCCGCGGCGCCCAGGCCCTCGCCGCCCGCCTCACGGCCGACGACGCGAAGGCCGCCGGAGTCGACGTGCTCACCGGGGGCACCGACGTGCACCTGGTGCTCGTCGACCTGCGTGCCAGCGAGGTCGACGGCAAGCAGGCCGAGAACCTGCTGCACGACGTCGGCATCACGGTGAACCGCAACTCGGTGCCGTGGGACCCTCGTCCGCCCATGGTCACCTCGGGCGTTCGCATCGGCACGTCGGCGCTCGCCACCCGTGGTTTCTCGGACGACGAGTTCGCCGAGGTCGCCGACATCATCGCGCTCACGCTGATGCCGTCGCCCGACATCGAGGCCCTCGCGGCCCGCGTCAAGGCGCTGACCGACGCGTTCCCGCTCTACGCGTGAGCGCTGACGTCACGGCCGGCACTCCGGCGGGCGTCGAGCGTTCGTCGGGCGTCCCCGGCGGGGCGTCGTCCGGAGGCGCGGTGCGCGTCGAGCGCACCCATTTCGTCCCCGGCGACGACTCGTCCGCGGTGAAGATCGACGGCACGGCCCTGGCCGCCGCCGTCAAGGACGACCTGCGCCTCCGGGTGGACGCCCTCAAGGCCCGCGGCATCGCCCCGGGGCTCGGCACGATCCTGGTCGGGGCGAACCCCGGCTCGTTGTCGTACGTCGCGGGCAAGCATCGTGACTGCGCCGAGGTCGGCATCGAGTCGATCCGCATCGACCTGCCCGACACGGCGTCCGAGGCCGAGATCCGTCGGGCGATCGAGACGATGAACGCCGACCCCGCGGTCACGGCGTTCATCATCCAGCTGCCGTTGCCCGCCGGGATCGACCCCACGGCGATGCTCGAGCTGATGGACCCGGCCAAGGACGCCGACGGCCTGCACCCGGTCAACCTCGGCGAGCTCGTCCTCGCGGTGCCCGGCGGCAAGGGCTCGATCGACACGCCCCTGCCGTGCACGCCCCGTGGCATCGTCGAGATGCTGCACGCCTACGACATCCCGATCGCGGGCACACACGTCACGATCATCGGGCAGGGTCTGACCGTCGGACGCCCCCTCGGGTTGCTGCTGACGCGGCTCGAGGCGACGGCGACGCTGACGCATTCGCGCACGGTCGACGTGGCCGCCGAGGTGCGTCGGGCCGACATCGTCGTGGCAGCCGCCGGCGTCGCGGGGCTGGTCAAGCCGGACTGGGTGAAGCCCGGAGCCGCCGTGATCGACGTCGGCATCACCCGCGTGCTGAACGGCGAGACGGGCAAGTACACGCTGCGCGGGGACGTCGACCCCGCGGTCGCCGCCGTCGCAGGCTTCCAGTCGCCCGTGCCGGGCGGGGTCGGGCCGATGACCCGGGCCATGCTGCTGAAGAACGTGGTCGAGGCCGCCGAGCGTCCCTGACGCCCCCGCGTCACCCACCACGCCAGAAGATGGGCACAGCGCCATGTTTTCTCCTGGTGCTGTGCCCATCTCGTGGTGCTGTGGCGGTCTCGTGGTGCTGTGGCGGTCTCGTGGTGCTGTGCCCGTCTCGTGGTGGGGTGGCCATACCCGTGGTCCTACGCCGGGGTCGTACCCTCGTCCCGCCATGAACTAAACACGCCGCCACGCAATGACGTGGCGGCGTGTTCACCTCGTGGCGGGCTGTGCTGTCGCGGCACCCAGCACGCCAGAAGATGGGCACAGCGCCAGGTTTTCTCCTGGTGCTGTGCCCATCTCGTGGTGCTGTGCCGTGCCGTGCCCGGGGCGGGCGCGGGTCAGCCCGGTGTCAGGCGTCGCGGCGGGCGCCCTCGGCGGCGTGCACGGTGAACACCGTCGGAGCCGTGTGGCCGGCCTCGGCGAAGGCGGCGACGATCGCCGCTTCGACGTCGTGGCGCGCCTCGGTCGGGACCAGCGCGATGGCCGATCCGCCGAAGCCGCCACCGGTCATGCGGGCGCCGACGGCGCCGGAGGCTTGGGCGGTGGCGACGGCGAGGTCGAGTTCGGGCACCGAGATCTCGAAGTCGTCACGCATCGAGACGTGCGAGGCGTCGAGCAGGTGACCGATCGCCCGCGGGCCGTCGGTGCGCAGCGTGCGGACGGTGTCGAGGACGCGCTGGTTCTCGGTGACGACGTGGCGGACGCGTCGGAGGGTCTCGTCGTCGAGGACCTCTTCTGCTCGGCCGAGGTCGTCGGCGTCGAGGTCGCGCAGGGAGTCGACGCCGAGGGCGGCAGCCCCCTTCTCGCACGAGGCGCGGCGCTCGACGTAGCCCCCGGTGGCGTGGGCGTGTTCGACGTGGGTGTCGACGACGAGCACTTCGAGGCCGGCGGCGGCGAAGCCGAGGTCGATGACGTCGGCGTCGAGACTCCGACAGTCGAGGAACACCCCGGAGTCGGCCCGACCGAGCAGTGACGCCGACTGGTCCATGATGCCGGTCGGTGCGCCGACGGCCTCGTTCTCGGACAGCTGGCCGACGGCGGCGAGAGCCGAGCGGTTGACGTCGAGCGACCAGAGTTCGGCGAGGGCCACGGCCACCGAGCACTCGAGCGCGGCGGACGACGAGAGCCCGGCGCCGACCGGCACCTCGGACTCGACGAAGAGGTCGAGGCCGCCCACGCCCGACAGGTCGATGGTCGAGAGGTCGCCCCCGGCGGCGGCGAACGAGGGTGAGTCGGCCCGGTCGTGCGCGACGGACAACGCCCAGGCGATGCCGAACACGTACGCCGACCAACCCGACATCGAGTGCGGGTCGAGGTCGTCGAGCGAGATCTCGTGCACGCCGGCCTCGAACGACGACGCGACGCGCAGCAGGCGGTCGTCGCGGCGGCCGACCGTGACGGTGGTGCGACGATCGATGGCGAAGGGCAACACGAACCCGTCGTTGTAGTCGGTGTGCTCGCCGATGAGGTTCACGCGGCCCGGGGCGGACCAGCGCCCGGCGACCTCCGTGTCGAAGACCTCGCTGAAGCCCTGGGGAGTGGTGGTGTCGGTCATGATCGCTCGATCGCCTCTCGGATTCGGTCGGCCTGGACCTCGGGGACGAGGTCGCCCACCCAGGCTCCCATCGCCGCCTCGGAGCCTGCCAGGAACTTCAACTTGCTCTCGGCCCGGCGCGGCGAGGTGATCTGCAGCATCAGGCGGACGGTGTCGCGGCCGACCCCGACCGGGGCCTGGTGCCAGGCCGCGATGTAGGGCGTCGGGTCGTCGTAGAGGCCGTCCACCCCGCGCAGGAGGCGCCGGTACATCACCGCGAGTTCGTCGCGTTCGTCGTCGGTCAGCGCCGCGAAGTCGGGGGCGTGGCGGTGCGGCAGGAGGTGGATCTCGATCGGCCAGCGTGCGGCGAACGGGACGAAGGCCGTGAAGTGCTCGCCGGCCAGGACGACGCGCGGTCCGGAGCGTTCGCGGTCGAGCAGGTCGGCGAACAGGGTCGGCCCGTAGGTCTCGATGCTGTCGAGCAGACGGGTGGTGCGCGGCGTGACGTAGGGGTAGGCGTAGATCTGGCCGTGCGGGTGGTGCAGGGTGACGCCGATCGCCTGCCCGCGGTTCTCGAACGGGAACACCTGCTGGATGCCGGGCAGGGCCGACAGGGCGGCCGTGCGGTCCGCCCACGCCTCGACCACCGTGCGGGCGCGCGACTCGCTCAGGTCGGCGAACGACCCGTGGGTCTCGGGGCTGAAGCAGACGACCTCGCAGCGGCCGACGCTGCGGAGGGTGCGCTCGAGGCCGATGCGGGTCAAGTCGGCGAGCCCGTCGGGTGCGTCGTCGCTCTCGAGCAGCGGCCCGAACGACGGCGAGCGGTTCTCGAACACGGCGACGTCGTAGACGTCGGGGATCTCGGACGGGTTGGTCTCGCTGGCCGGTGCCAGCGGGTCGAGCTCGGCCGGAGGCAGGAACACGCGGTTCTGGCGGGAGGCGGCGATGGAAACCCACTCGCCGGTGAGGACGTCCTGCCTCATGGTCGCGGTGTCGGGCCGTGGGTCGAGCGTGCGGGCGTCGACGCGGCGTTCGGCCGTGAGCGTCGTGTCGGCGTCGTCGAAGTAGATGAGTTCGCGGCCGTCGGCCAGGACCGTCGTGCGCTTCGTGATGGACGACATCGCGCCTCCTTCTGTTCGGGGCACTCGCGACCACGACTTGCAGTTGCGAAAGTACGTGAAAGCATACGAAACTGGCCGGGTGAACGGCAACTCGACCCCGCCTCCGGTGCCGCGGCCCGCGCCGCTGCCGGGCGAGCGGCGTCGCGACCGCATCGCCGACCTCGTCGGGCGCCGCGGGTTCGTGCGGACGGCCGAGCTGGCGCGTGAGTTCCGGTTGTCCGAGGTGACGATCCGCACCGACCTCGAGAGCCTGGCGGCCGACGGCCTACTGTCCCGCGTGCACGGCGGTGCGCTGTCGGTCGACCGGCCCGCCGAGCGTCCGTTCGAAGAAGAGAGCTCGGTCTCGACCGAGGCCAAGCGCGCCATCGGGGTCGAGGCCGCCTCGCTCGTGCGTTCTGGTGACTGCGTCGTGCTCGACGTCGGGACGACGACCACGCAGATCGCTCTGGCCCTGCTCGAACGCCACGACCTCGAGGGGGTCGTGGTCGTGACGAACGGTCTCACCATCGCGCTGGCGCTCGAGCAGGCGGTGCCACGGTTCACGGTGATCGTGTCGGGTGGCACGCTCCGACCCCTGCAGCACTCGCTGGTCAACCCGTTGGCGACGAGCGTGTTCGCGAGCGTCACCGCCGACCTGGCGTTCATCGGCTGCACGGGCGTCCACGCGACGCACGGCGTCACGAACGTCAACCTGCCCGAGACCGACCTCAAGCGCCTCATGACCCAGACCGCACGCCGGTCGTACATCGTGGCCGACGGCAGCAAGCTCGGCGAGGCCCACCTGGGCGTCATCGGGCCGCTCGACACCTTCGAGGGCCTCGTCACGGCCGGCGCCGACGACGCACGCGTCGCCGAGCTGCGTCGGGCCGGCCTCGCCGTCGTGACCGCAGGAGGCGCGGGCGAGGTCGACGCGCCTCCTCGCGACCCTGCCCCCTCGCGTCCCTGAGCGCTCGGCTCCCGACCACCGGGGCCGCACGAGATCCCGGACGCAACCGGCACCCGAGAGCGAGACTGGAACGATGACGACGAGCAACCCGACCGGAGAACAGTACGACCTCACCCTCGAGCACGAGGGGCGCCGCGTGACGGGTGTCGTCACGCAGGTGGCGGCAGGCATCCGGGCGCTGGCCGTCGACGGCGTCGCCCTGACCGAGACCTTCGGCGCCGACGAGGCCCCGCCCTCGGCGTGCGGCATCACGCTCGTGCCCTGGCCGAACCGCGTCGCCGGGGGCCGGTGGACGCTCGACGGGCGCGAGCAGCAGCTCGACCTCACCGAGCCGGCCAAGGGCAACGCCAGCCATGGGCTGCTGCGCTACACGGCCTACCGGGTGGTCGACCGCGAGCCGCACGCCGTGACGCTCGGGGCGACGGTGTTCCCGCAGCACGGGTACCCGTTCCAGCTCGACACGACCGTGCGGCACGAACTCGTCGCCGACGGAATGGTCGTCACGCACACGGTCACGAACGTCGGCCCCGACCGCGCGCCCTTCGCCGTCGGGTCGCACCCGTTCCTCCGGGTGGGCGACCACGATCCGGCGACGCTGACCGTCACGCTCGCGGCGTCGACCCGGTACGAGACGGACGAGGCCAGCATCCCGGTCGGCACGTCGCCGGTGGCCGGTACCGCCTTCGACCTCTCGCACGGACTGCGCCTGGGCGACCTCGACCTCGACACGGGGTACCGCGACGTCGCGCCCGACGCCGACGGCATCCGCACGACGACGCTCACGGCGCCCGACGGCTCGGCGACCGAGCTCTGGCAAGATCCGTCGTTCGAGTACGTGCAGGTGTTCACACCCCGCAACTTCCCTCGCGACGGGGTGACGGGGCTGGCGGTGGCAGCGGAGCCGATGACCGCACCGGCCAACGCGTTGGCCTCGGGGGAGGGCCTGCGCTGGCTCGACGCGGGTGAGTCCTGGACGGGGCGCTGGGGCGTGCGGTACCGGGCGGTGACCGCGTAGCGACCGTCGTCGTCGACGCGCCTCGCGGGGGTCGTTGTCCAGAATGCGCGACCCTGGGAGCCTCGCGTCGCCACGCGCGTACCGTTCACTGCTGTCTCCCCATGGTCCCGAAGCCCTGGCGTACCCCGTAACGACCCGGTCGGCTTGCCCGACACGTGTCGCGAGGAGGCCGAGCGCCCCTCCCGGCCCGAACCGGAGGGGCGCTTTCTCTCGCCGTCGACAGATCGGCTGACAGGCCGACGCCGAGGGAGCGTATGTTCTGCCCTTAACAGGCGGGTTGGTCCCGTCTGGAATCGGGGGACAGGATTCGGGTCACGTCTCTCGTGGTGGGGCCGCCGCATTCGGGTGCGATGTCGGCCCCGCCTTCCCGGGCCGCGGCGTGCGGGCCGTGCAATCGCGAAATCGCTGGCTGGGAGGCCGGACGGCGTCGACGACCTCGAGATCTTCGACGGATACAGGTGGGCCCCGTGGGGCTCGAACCCACGACCCGCGGATTAAAAGTCCGATGCTCTACCAACTGAGCTAGAGGCCCGTGCGCGTCCACTTTACGGGATGCCGCGCCTCTTGGTCGCCAGGCCGACCCGCGCCTCCTCGGTGTCGTCGGGTGCCAGCGGGCACCGTCGGGTGCCGGCGGTGATGCCGTGGGCGAACGTTCGGCTCGGTGTCGGTGGGCGCGCCTATCGTGGGGCCGGTGCCGAGACCTTTCCACCGCCCGACCCAGTTCTCGGGGTCCGAGTTCGAAGCCTTCCAGGGCGGAGACGACCCCGCGACGATGAACCGCGTCGCCCACGAGTCGGCCTCGGCCCTCGTCGCCCGCGTGAAGCACGACCCGAGCCCCGAGATCCTCGACCGGCTCGTCACCTTCACCGACCAGCACGGCATCGACGCGGTCGCCGAACTCTGGGCGCGGGCGAGCCCCCACAGCCTGCCCGGCGCCCTCTGGCGCATCTACCTCGTCCGGGCCGTCATCCGGCAGAACCCGGTCGAGGTCACGCAGCTCTTCGAGCGCGGGGTCGAGGTCGCCACCACGATCGACCCCGTCGTCGCGGGTGCCCCGGCGCCGGCCAGCCCCGAAGAGATCCTCGAGCTCGCCGACCTGATCCTCCGTGGCGTCTTCGTCGGTGACTTCGCGATCGCCCTCGAGCGGGGTGCCGCGTTCTGCCGCCTGGCCGCCGCCGGCGCCACCTCGGTCGCCGACGACCAGGACGCCGTCGGGTCCGACCGTGCCGGCGAACTCACCCGCCGCGCGCTGCGCTTCAGCGAACTCGGGGTCGACCTGGTCGCCTGTGCGCACCTGTGGCGCGACGACAGCCTCGACTGAGCGACGCTCCCGTGCGGCCGAGGCCCGAGCCTGGCCGCCTCCGACCACGGGGGCTCGACACGCGCGAACCCCCGTCACGTTCGCACGACGCGAACTCGTCGGACCGCCCGGCGCGAGGCGGGTAAAGTCTCTCTGGTCGGGCCGCAGTAACCCCGGGCTCCAAATTTAGCCGCTTCGAGCGGCCTCGCGCCGAGAGGCGTTTCTGCGGTCCGGCACCTCTTCCCCCCGCCTTCCTGCCTCCCGAGATGCTCTCGGTCGAGAAGCCGGCGTGACGAGCGGCCGCCGCCCCCCCCGCGACGAATCCCGCCCCTCCCCGCGACGAATCCCGCCCCTCCTCGGCCCGCTGCGTGTGCACATCGCGACACCGACGCCGCGTCAGTCGCCCGCGAGGCGAAAGTGAGCGGCGCGTCGGGCCCTGGCGGTCGGGTTCTGCACGCATCTCGATCCGCAAGCGGTCGGGTTCGGCCCGGAGCCCCGATCGGCCGGCACGACCGCTCGCGAATGTTCGTCCAATCCACCCGGCTGCCGGTGCCGAACCATTCACGTGAGGGATCCACGATCCCCCGCCGACACCCGTCCTCCCTATGTTTCGGGCGTCGGCGGGCTGGTCTCCCTGCGATGCACCGGGCCTGAACGCCATCCCAGACGGCTGCATCGCAGGGGGTCCCGTCCGCACCACGAACACGGCACCACGAACACCGCCCCACATCACGATCCGCTCCGGATCATGAGCCACGAACCGACGAACAGTGCGACCGGAGGTGAACCCTGACATGCTCGAACTCGTGACCCGAGAGACAGAGACGCCCGACACCGGGCTCACCCTGTCGACTCCCGACGAACTGCTGCCGCGAGTCGCACAGGGCGACCAGACCGCCTTCGCCGAGCTGTACGACCAGACGGCGCCCCGCGTGCTCGGCCTGGTGAAGCGGCTCCTCAAGGACCACGCCCAGTCCGAAGAGGTGACCCAAGAGGTCTTCCTCGAGATCTGGCAGAACGCCACGCGCTTCGATTCCACACGGGGCAGCGCCGCCAGCTGGATGCTCACGATGGCGCACCGCCGCGCCGTCGACCGCATCCGCGCCTCCCAGGCAGGTCGTGACCGCGACCTCAAGATCGGCGTGCGCGACCTCGAGACCGACTACGACTCGGTCACCGAGTCCGTCGAGATCCGCATCGAGCACGAGCGGGTCGAGCGGGCCCTCGGGCGCCTCACCGAACTGCAGCGGCAGGCGGTGAAGCTCGCCTACTACGGCGGCCTCAGCCACAGCGAGGTCGCGAAACTGTTGGACGTGCCGATCGGCACGGTCAAGACCAGACTGCGCGACGGGATGATCCGCCTGCGCGACGAGATGGGGGTGGCATCGTGACCGATCACGACGAGCCCACGCGCGGCCGCCACGCGGACGACGCGGGCACCACGGGCGTCGACACCGACAACCTGTCCGGTGCCTACGTGCTCAACGCAGTGAGCGACGACGAACGACAGGCGTTCGAGGCCTTCCTCGACGACACATCAGACCAGCACGACGACATCAGGACGGAGGTGGCCGAATTGAGAGAGACCGCACTATTGCTCGCCCACGCGGCTCGGCCCGTCACCCCCTCGGCCGGGCTCCGTGCCAGCGTGCTCGACCTCATCGCGTCGACGCCGCAGCTCGCGCCGCTCACGGCGACGGCAGACCACGACATCGCGACGACCGCAGGAGGCGCGGGTGACGACGACCACGAGCGTCACGTCGAGCGCGCCCCGGCCCCCGAGATGGAGCCGAGCGAGTCCGAGGGTGCTCGTGTGCTCGTCCCCTCCGGTGCCGCGCACCGGCGCTGGTTCACGCGTCCGGTCGCCATCCTCGGTGCGGCCGCCGCGGCCGCTGCGCTCTTCTTCGGCGGCGGTGCCCTCGTCGAGGGACTCGGCCAGAGCGGCCAGCAGCAAGAACAGCAGGCGTCCGGCATCGACGAGATCTACGCCGCGAGCGACTTCCAGCGTTCGGTGGCCGACGTCAGCACGGGCGGCAAGGCGACGCTCATCTGGTCCGACGAGCTCGGTCGTTCGGCCGTCGTCGTGGACGGCATGACCTCACTGCCCGGCGACCAGACCTACGAGCTCTGGTACATCAATGCCGACGGTGCCGTGCCCGCGGGCACCTTCGACGCCTCGTCGAGCGCACCGGAGACACACCTCCTCAAGGGCGAGATGGCCCCCGGCGACACGATCGGCATCACGGTCGAGCCCTCGGGTGGGTCGTCGGCGCCGACCAGCGATCCGGTCGTCGCCATCCCCAGCGCCTGACCCGGCACCCTCGGTACGGCCCTGGGTCGGCACCACGTGCGAGAGGCGGTCCACCATCCGGTGGACCGCCTCTTCTCGTGTCCGCCCCGCCGTCGTGCGGCGGGTGGGCCCGCCTCACCCCGAGGAGGCGCGGTGCCCGATCAGCCGAAGCGACCCGACACGTAGTCTTCCGTCGCCTGCACGCTCGGGTTCGAGAACATCTTCGCGGTGTCGTCGTACTCGATCAGCTTGCCGGGCTTGCCGGTACCCGCGATGTTGAAGAACGCCGTCTTGTCGCTGACACGACTGGCCTGCTGCATGTTGTGGGTCACGATGACGATCGTGTACTGCTGCTTGAGCTCTTCGATGAGGTCCTCGATGGCCAGGGTCGAGATGGGGTCGAGGGCCGAGCAGGGCTCGTCCATCAGCACGACGTCGGGTGAGACCGCGATGGCACGCGCGATGCAGAGGCGCTGCTGCTGGCCGCCCGAGAGGCCCGAACCGGGCTTGTCGAGACGGTCCTTGACCTCGTTCCAGAGGTTCGCGCCCTGCAACGACGACTCGACGAGGCCGTCCTGGTCGCTCTTCGACATGCGCCGGTTGTTGAGCTTGACGCCGGCGAGCACGTTGTCGCGGATGCTCATCGTCGGGAACGGGTTGGGACGCTGGAACACCATGCCGACCTGCCGGCGGACGAGCACCGGGTCGACGCCGGGGCTGTACAGGTCGTTGCCGTCGATCAGCACCTCGCCCTCGACGTAGGCGCCGGGGATGACCTCGTGCATACGGTTGAGCGTGCGCAGGAAGGTCGATTTGCCACAACCGGACGGGCCGATGAAGGCGGTGACCGTGCGGGGCTCGATGGTGATGTTGACGTCTTCGACGGCCTTGAACTTGCCGTAGTAGACGTTGAGGTCGTTGACCTCGATGCGCTTGGACACGGTGATTCCTTCGGGGTGGGAGCCGGGCGGGAGCCGGGACGGGGTGTGGGTCGGGGCGGCCGGGTCAGCGGCCGAGCTTGGGGGCGAACAGCCGGGCGATCAGACGGGCGAGCAGGTTGAGTGCCATCACCATGAGGATCAGGGTGAGCGCCGAGGTCCAGGCCCGGTCGATGAAGGCCGCTGCGTCGGTGCCCTGGCTGACGTACGAGCTGTAGGCGAAGACCGGGAGCGACTGCATGGCGCCGCCGAAGAGGTTGTAGTTCATGTTCGCCGTGAATCCGGCGGTGATCAGGAGCGGTGCCGTCTCGCCGATGACGCGGGCGATCGCGAGCATCACGCCGGTCGTGATCCCGGCCACCGACGTCGGGATGACCACCTTGAGGATCGTCAGCCACTTGGGCACACCGAGGGCGTAGGACGCCTCTCGCAGCTCGTTGGGCACCAGCTTGAGCATCTCCTCGGTGCTGCGTACGACGACCGGGATCATCAGCACGGCCAACGCCACCGAGCCCGCGGCGCCCATGCGGACGCCGGCTCCGAAGAAGATCACGAAGAGGGCGTAGGCGAAGAGGCCGGCGACGATCGACGGGATGCCCGTCATGACGTCGACGAAGAACGTGATGGCTCGGGCGAGGCGGCCCTGGCCGTACTCGACGAGGTAGATCGCCGTGAGCAGGCCGATCGGCACCGAGATGAGGGCGGCGAGGGCGGTGATCAGCAGGGTGCCCGTCATGGCGTGCAGCCCGCCACCGCCGGCGCCGACGATGTTGCGCATCGACATCGAGAAGAAGTCGCCGTCGAACCGGTTCGCCCCCGAGGTGACGACCGTGAAGAGCAGCGACACCAGCGGGAGGAGCGCGATGATGAACGCGGCGCTCACGAGGGTGGTGACGACGCGGTCCTTCGCGCGGCGGATGCCTTCGACCTGCATCGCGACGACGAAGACGAGCACGGCGTAGAGCACCGTGCCGAGGACGATCGCCCCGACCCAGTTGAACGACTCGGTGACGCCGGCCGCGTTCAGCAGGGCGAAGACGACGCCCATGACGATCCAGCTGCCGAGCAGGATCACCAGCGGCGCGGCCTTGGGCAGGCGGCCCGTCGTGAGGGCGTTGACCGAACGGCTGGGCCGGCGCACGCCGGCGGTGGTGGTGGCCATCAGTTCGCTCCCGAGAAGGCCTTGCGGCGGTTGATGACGTAGCGGGCGATCGAGTTGACGATCAGCGTGATCACGAACAGCACGAGGCCGGTCGCGATCAGGGTGTTGATCCCGATGTCGTGTGCTTCGGGGAACCTCAGGGCGATGTTCGCCGCGATGGTGGACGAGTTCGTCGAGGTCAGGATCGCCGGGTTGATGACGAGGGCCGGCGAGAGCACCAGGGCCACGGCCATCGTCTCGCCGAGCGCGCGACCGAGGCCGAGCATCGCGGCCGAGATGACGCCGGGGCGGCCGAACGGCAGCACGGCGATCTGGATCATCTCCCACCGGGTGGCGCCGAGGGCCAGCGCGGCCTCTTCGTGCAGCACGGGAGTCTGCAGGAAGACCTCGCGGCTCAGGGCCGTGATGATCGGCAGGATCATCACCGCGAGCACGATCGACGCGGTGAGCAGCGTGCGCCCGGTGCCCGAGACGGGCCCGGCGAAGAGCGGGAACCAGCCGAAGGTGCTCACGAGCCAGTCGTAGAAGGGCTGGATGGCCGGGGCGAGCACGATGCTGCCCCACAGGCCGAAGACGACCGACGGCACCGCGGCGAGCAGGTCGATGACGTACCCCAGGCCCTGCGCGAGCTTGCGGGGCGCGTAGTGCGAGATGAAGAGCGCGATGCCGATGGCGACGGGCAGGGCCATCAACAGGGCGAGGGCGGCCGCGTAGACCGTGCCGAAGGCCAGCGGGCCGACGTACTGCACGAAGGTCCCGGGGTAGCCCGAGAGCGAGACCTCGCCCGGGCCCGCGGTGAGGGCCGGGATGCTCTGCACGATGAGGAAGAGCGCGACGGCGGCCAGGATCGCGAGGATGAGACCACCTGCGACGACCGTGCTGCCCGAGAAGATGCGGTCGGCGGGGCGTCGCGTGGGCTTCGGGACGACGGCGGGGGCCGAGGTCGTGGCGGGGGCGGTCATCGGACGGGGTCCTCCGGAGGCTCGGGTGGGGTTCGGGGTGGAGCGGCGGTGCGTGGTGCCTGTCAGGCCGATGGCCCGGGAACGCACGCGGTGCGTTCCCGGGCCCCGGGGTGGTGCCGTGTTACTTGATCAGCGCGATGGCGTCGGCGACCTGACCCGAGAGGGTGCTCGAGATCGGGGCCGAGCCGGCGGCGTCGGCCGCGACCTTCTGGCCGTCTTCGCTGGTGACGTACGAGAGGTACGCCTTCACGAGCTCGCCCTTGGCGGCGTCCTCGTAGGACTCGCACGCGATCAGGTAGCTGACCAGGACGATCGGGTAGACGCCCGAGGCGGTCGAGGTGCGGTCGAGCGCGATGGCGATGTCGCCGTCGGTACGACCCTCTTCTTCGGGCGACTCGTCGACGATGGCCGCGGCGGCCTCGGCCGAGTAGCCGACGAAGTCGTCGCCGACCTTGACCTTGACGGTGCCGAGCTCGCCGGCGCGCGAGGCGTCGGCGTAGCCGATGGTGCCGGTGCCGTTGGTGACGGCGTCGATGACGCCCGTGGTGCCCGAGGCTCCTTCGCCGCCGAACGCGGTGGGCCAGGTGCCGTCGGCCTCTTCCGTCCAGGTGTCGCCGGCGGTGGCGTGGAGGTAGTCGGTGAAGTTCTCGGTGGTGCCCGAGTCGTCCGAACGGTGGACGGCGGTGATGCCCGTGCTGGGCAGCTTCGCGTCGGGGTTGTCCGCCTTGATCTCCGAGGCGTCCCAGGTCGTGATCTTGCCGCTGAAGATGCCGGCGAGGGTGGCGGGCGTGAGGTTCAGTTCTTTCACGCCGTCGAGGTTGAAGACGACCGCGATGGGCGAGACGTAGGCGGGCAGCTCGACGAGGCCGGTGTCGGGCGTGCAGCCGGCGAAGGTGCTCGACGAGATCTCGTCGGTCTTGAACGCGCGGTCGGAACCGGCGAAGTCCGCCGCACCCGAGATGAAGCTCTCACGGCCGCTGCCGGAGCCCGAGGGCTCGTAGCCGATGTTCGCGTCGGGGTTGGCGGTCTGGAAGGCCGCGACCCATGCCTCTTGGGCGGCCTGCTGCGACGAGGCGCCGACGCCCTTGATGGTGCCCGAGATGTCGCTGGCCGAGGCGCCGCCCGAAGGCGTGGCGCCGCCTTCGTTGCTGGCGCAGGACGCGAGGAGCATGGTTCCGACCGCGGCGATCGCGACGATGCTGCCGGTGCGCTTGAAGTTCACAGGGGGGTCCTTTTCGGGATGTGTTGGCTGGGTGCTGTGGGCCAGGTGCCGACCCGTGCGAGACGCTATGGCGATCGGTTAACCACGGTCGCCTGCCCCGGTGAACGGAAGGTGAACGAGGGGGGAACATCGGCCGGGACAAGCGCGTCCCGACAGCGGTCGACCCGCCGCCGGTCGCGGGCGGCGGGTCGAGGATCGCGCGGCCGGGGGAGCCGAGGAGGCGCGGGTCAGGCGGCCGGGCCGTGCGTCTCGATCGCGACGAGCGCCGTGTCGTCGACCGAGACGTGCAGCACCGTGAACTCGGCCGTACCGAGCGACGAGGCACGGCGCAGGTCGATGCGGTCGCCGCCCTTGGTGCCCAGCGAGACCTGTCGGATGACCTCGGGCAGCACGGGACCGTGACTGCAGATGACGGCGGCGACCTTCTTCTTGAGTCGCTTCTTGACGATTCCGGCGACGTCGTCCGTGCCCTGCTCGAAGGCGTCCTGGCTGATCGCGTCGGTCTGCCGGACGCCCACCCTGGTCAGCTCGGACAGGGGCTCGAGCGTCGCCAGGCAGCGGGCCGCCGTGCTGCTGACGATGCGGGCCGGTGCCCAGGCCGCGATGACGGGAGCGATCGACTTGGCCTGTCGACGCCCTTGGGGGAGCAGGGGGCGCGTGGCGTCCGAACCGTGCCAGTCGGACGGCGAGGTCGTCTTGGCGTGACGGAGCGCGACGATCGGGAAGGTGCGTGCCCGGCCCGTCGTGACGCGGTCGGCGAAGCGCTGCAGCACGTCGGCGTCGCGGGCGTAGGTCAACATCGCCTTCGCCTTCTCGATGCCGACCCACTCGATGGCGGCCACCTCGTGGTTGGGCGCGAACGTGCCCGCCTCGGCGTAGGACTCGTCGGTCACCTCGGCGGACCAGTAGTGCACGACCTTGTCGCGGCCGCCGGGCAGCAGGTAGTCGGCCGTGCCGAGGGGGGCGCCGAGCGTGACGCGGTACCCGGTCTCTTCGTGGATCTCGCGCACGGCCGTCTGCGGCGTCGCCTCGCCCGGGTCGACCTTGCCCTTGGGCAACGAGACGTCCCCGTGGTGGTCACGATGGATCAGCAGCACCCGCACCTTGCCGTCGACCATGCGCCAGAGGACGGCACCCGCGGCGACGACGGTCGTCGAGGTGATCGTCATCGCTTGGATCGCTTCCGCTGGGTGATGGCCTTCATCTGGGAGTTCTGCAGGTCGGTCAGTGATCGGCCGTCGGCGTCGCGGGCGTGACGGGTCCAGGTGCCGTCGGCCTCGAGCCACCACGAGGCGGTGTCGTCGGACATCGCCTGCTCGAACAGGTCGGCGACCTCGGCGAGGTGGTCGGCCTGCGTCAGTCGCACGAGGGCCTCGACGCGGCGATCGAGGTTGCGGTGCATCATGTCGGCGCTGCCGATGAACAGCTGCGGATCGCCGTCGTTGGCGAACCAGAACAGACGGCTGTGCTCGAGGTAGCGCCCGAGGATCGACCGCACGCGGATGTTGTCGCTCAGGCCCGGCTCACCCGGCTTGATCGTGCAGATGCCCCGCACCCAGACGTCGACGGGGACCCCGGCCTGGCTCGCCTTGTAGAGGGCGTCGATGATCTGCTCGTCGACGATCGAGTTGATCTTGATGCGGATGCCGGCGGGCCTGCCTGCCTGGGCGTTCTCGATCTCGTTCTGGATCTGTTTGAGCAGGCCGCGGCGAAGGTAGCGAGGGGCGACGAGCAGACGCTTGAACTTCTTCTCGATGGCGTAGCCCGAGAGCTCGTTGAACAGCCGCGTCAGGTCTTTGCCGACCTGGTCGTCGGCCGTGAACAGCCCCATGTCTTCGTAGATGCGGCTCGTCTTCGGGTTGTAGTTGCCCGTGCCGATGTGCGTGTAGTGCTTGAGCGTGCCCTTCTCCTGACGGATGACCAGGGCGAGCTTGCAGTGGGTCTTGAGCCCGACGAGGCCGTAGACGACGTGCACGCCGGCCTTCTCGAGCTTGCGGGCCCAGGTGATGTTGTTCTGCTCGTCGAACCGTGCCTTGACCTCGACGAGTGCGAGCACCTGCTTGCCCGCCTCGGCGGCGTCGATGAGCGCCTCGATGATGGGGCTGTCGCCGCTCGTGCGGTAGAGGGTCTGTTTGATGGCCAGGACGTTGGGGTCGGCCGCGGCCTGTTCGAGGAACGCCTGCACGCTGGTCGCGAAGGACTCGTACGGGTGGTGCACGAGGATGTCCTGCCGGGCGATGCTGGCGAACATGTCGGGCTTCATGTTGGGCTCGGTCGGCTGCAGCTGCACGGCCGTGGTGGGCAGGTGCTTGGGGTACTTGAGGTCGGCCCGCGGCATCTTGGTGATCTCGAAGAGGCCGGCGAGGTCGAGCGGGGCCGGCAGCTTGTAGACCTCTTGATCGGTCACGTCGAGTTCGCGCACGAGCAGCTCGAGGGTGACCGGGTCCATGTCGTCGGTGATCTCGAGGCGGATCGGCGGTCCGAAGCGTCGACGCAGCAGTTCGCGTTCGAGGGCCTGGATGAGGTTCTCGCTCTCGTCCTCGTCGACCTCGACGTCTTCGTTCCGGGTGACGCGGAACACGTGGTGCTCGACGACCTCCATGCCGGGGAAGAGGTCTTGCAGGTGGTTGGCGATGAGGTCCTCGAGGGGGATGAACCGCACGCGGCCGCTGTCGTTGTCGGGCAGCTGCACGAAGCGCGGCAGCATCTGCGGCACCTTGAGGCGCGCGAACTCCTGCCGCATCGTCTTGGGGTTGCGCACGCGGATGGACAGGTTCAGCGACAGCCCCGAGATGTAGGGGAAGGGGTGGGCCGGGTCGACCGCCAGCGGCATGAGGACCGGGAAGATCTGCTCGGTGAAGATCTCGCGCATGCGGACCCGGTCGGCTTCTTCGAGGTCGGACCAGTTCTCGATGTGGATGCCCGCGTCGTCGAGGTCGGGCTTGACCAGATCGAGGAACGCCCGCGCGTGTCGCTCTTGCAGCTCGTGGGCCTTCTTGCTGATGTCGGCCAGCACCTCGTTCGGCCCGCGCCCCACGTTGGTCGGGACGGCGAGACCGGTCGCGATCCGGCGCTTGAGACCCGCGACGCGCACCATGAAGAACTCGTCGAGGTTGCTGGCGAAGATCGCCAGGAAGTTCGCGCGTTCGAGCAGCGGGGTGGTGGGGTCCTCGGCGAGCTCGAGCACGCGCTGGTTGAAGGCGAGCCAGCTCAGCTCTCGGTCGAGGTAGCGCTCGGCCGGCAGGGTGCCGTCTTCGAAGCTGACGATCTCGTCGAAGTCGTCGAGGAAGTCGGGGGTGACGCCGGCACCGTCGACGCGGGGTTCGCTGCTGTCCATCGCACCATCGTGCCACCCCCGACGACCTCGCAGCGTCGTCCCGGGTAAACGCGAGATGACGTGTGGATCCGCCCGGGGCGGGGGAGGAGGGCCCTTGCGTGCGACGACGCCCCCGCCTGGTCGGCGGGGGCGTCGTCGCACGATGCGGGTCGTGCCTACTTCTCTTCGTTCTTCAGGGCGAGACCGAGGGCGAAGAACGTCGGGGCCCAGTGGCCGATGAAGATGCCCCAGCGGTCGGACTGGGCCTTGTCGGACGAGTCCTTGCCCTGTGAGGCGATCCAGGCCACGAGGGCGATGACGATCGAGGCGAAACCGCCCCAGTAGGCGTGCTTGCTCTGGAGGCCGAGATCGGAAAGGAACTTGACGGGGTTCATGGTGTTCTCCTGACGATGGGGTGCGTGCCGTACGCGGTGCCTCAATCCACTCCCCGGCGCTGTGAGCGCGATGGCAAGTCGGCAGGGACCCCAGGAGTAGGCCCCGACGAGCCGATTCTGTACCCCGGTTGTACCCCTCGGCTCAGCGCGTGAGGGTGTACTGCACGTCGATCGCGTGGTCCGTGAAACCGCGGGCGGCGTAGAGCCTCAGGGCGGCCGTGTTGTCGCCTTCGACGTAGAGGGCGGCGGTGCCGGCCCCGCGCTCGGCGAGGCGTGCGAACCCGGCGTCGACCACCGCGCCTCCGAGGCCTTCGCCCTGGTGGTCGGGCGAGACGCCGACCGCGTAGAACTCGCCGGGCTGGCCCTCGTCGAGCTTCAACCAGCAGAACGCGAGCAGCTCGTCGCCTCGCCAGAGCAGGACGAAGTCGTCGGCGTCGAACCACGGCTCGGCTCGTCGGGCGTCGAGATCGGCCTGGACGAGGGAGCCCTGCTCGGGGTGGTCGGCGAACGCCGACGAGTTGAGGTCGAGCCAGGCCCGGTCGTCGACGCCCGGTCGGAACGAGGCGACCCGGTCGCCGTCACGGAGACGGGGCTCACGGGGCTCGGCGGCGACGGGGGCGCGCTGTTGCAGGAGACGGCGCGTCTCGGCCAGGCCGAAGCGCGCGGCGAGCACCCGCGAGCCGGGGTGGTCGCCGTGGGCCCAGAGCAGCAGCGGCCCCAGGGTCTCGTCGACGAGGCGCTGCAGCAGTTCGGCGCCGCGACCCTGGCGGCGGTCGTCGGGGTGCACGACCAGCTCGGCCTCGCCGTCGCGCAGCACCGCCGCGGCGTGCGGGTCGCCGACGACGGTCGCGACGCCCGACCGGACGTCGACCAGGGACTGGTCGGAGAAGGGCGGGCTGCCGTCGGCCTCCGTCGCCGCGCGGGCGAGTGCCGGCACGAAGGAGGCGCGGGTCGAGTCGGTCACCGCGAGACCGTGCTCACGAGACCACGGCCTGGGCGTCGTCGTCGTACACGTTGAACCGGTAACCGACGTTGCGCACCGTTCCGATCAACGACTCGAGGTCGCCGAGCTTGGCCCGGAGGCGGCGGACGTGCACGTCGACCGTGCGCGTCCCGCCGAAGTAGTCGTAGCCCCAGACCTCGCTGAGCAGTTGCTCGCGCGTGAAGACCCGGGACGGGTGCGTGGCGAAGAAGCGCAGCAACTCGAATTCTTTGAAGGTGAGGTCGAGGGGGCGGCCGTGCACCTTGGCCGAGTAGCTGGCCTCGTCGATGACGACACCGGACGCGTGGATCTTCGAGCCGTTCTGCGACTGGGCGAGACGCCCGGTCACCAGTCGGATGCGAGCGTCGATCTCGGCGGGACCGGCCGTCTCGAGGATGACGTCGTCGACGCCCCACTCGCTGTTGACGGCCGTCAGCCCGCCCTCGGTGAGGACCAGGACGAGGGGCACCGTGACGCCGGTGGTGCGCAAGATCTTGCAGAGCGACTTGGCGCTGGCGAGGTCGGCGCGGGCGTCGACGAAGATCAGGTCGCTCGAGGGAGCGTTCACCAGCTGCGCGGGTTCGGCCGGGATCTGCCGGGTACGGTGGCTGAGCAGGGCGAGCGACGGCAGGACGTCGGGGCCACCCGCGGAGGTCAGTACCAAGAGCTGCGCCACACGACCTCCAGTGAATGTACTGTCGAGCAGTCTAAAACATGAGACCCCGCCACTCCGACCATCCGATGCTAGGGCAGGTCGGTAGAACGGCGGACACGAACGAGGGACGAACGGTGCAGACAGGCGAACGAGACGTCGACGCGACGACGGCACGACTCAAGCCGATCACGGTCGTCCCGGTCTGGGTGGCCACGCTGGTCGTCGCCGTGCTGATCGGCCTGCGCTCGCCCGCCTCCGAGTACTGGGACCACGTCGTCCTCGCGCTCGGCGGTGCGATCGTCCTGACCTTCGTGTTGCAGCTGGCGACCAGCCAGAAGGACGGCCTCGTCTCGCGCACCATGCTCAGCACGTGCGGAAGCCTGGTCATCCTCGCCGTCGTGACCGGCGTCCTCGCGCTCGTCTGAACGGACGCCCAGAGGTGCTGGGCACGTCGGTGGTCGCCGGGTAGGCTCGACGTCATGGATTCCCTGCTCGCACTCGAGGTGTTCTACATCGGGCTCCTCGGCCTCGCCACCCTCGCCATCGGCTTCGTCTCGGTCGTCGTCCTGCTCAAGTTGTTCAAGGGTCAGCGCTGACCGCTCCATGATCGACATCCCCACCGACCTGCCGTCCGAGCTCGTCCCCCTCTCGTGGCTGATCGGCGTCTGGCAGGGCACCGGCGTCGTCGACTACAAGATCGGCGAGGGCGATCCCGACCTCGAGCCCGGCGTCGAACGGCGCACCCACGAGTTCGGGCAGCGCATCAGCTTCAGCCACGACGGTCTGCCCTTCTTGAACTACAGCTCGTTCACCTGGCTGCTCGACGACGAGCACACGCCGCTGACGAGCGAGACCGGCTATTGGCGACTCGAGCGACCGGCCGAGCCGGGCGACCGTGGCCCGGGCATGCTGCCGGGCGTCGGCGTCCAGCCCTTCACCTCGGCCCGTGCGGTCGAGATCCTTCGCACACCCGACGACGGCTTCGGCCTCGAGGTGCAGATCGCCCACCCGACCGGTGTGAACGAGCTCTACCTCGGTCGGGTCAAGGGGCCGCGCATCGACCTCGCCACCGATGCCGTCGTCCGGTCGAGCAACGCCAAAGAATATTCGGCGGCCACCCGCATGTACGGCCTCGTCGAGGGCAAGCTGTTCTGGGCGTGGGACATCGCCGCGCTCGGCCAAGAGCTGCGTTCGCACGCGTCGGGGCAGCTGGCGCGCGTTGACTGACGGCGACGGGCCCACTTCCGAGGCCGTCGGGGTCTCGCCCTTCTCGTCGCGTGACGGCTTCGTCGACGACGGCTCGGGCGTGGCGGCGCACTACGGCAACCCGCTCGGCGAGCAGCGCCTCCTCGCCCGCGGCGGGGCGATCGTCGACCTCTCCGACCGCGGGGTGCTGACCGTCACGGGACCGGACCGGCTCAGCTGGCTGAACTCCCTGACGAGCCAGGCGCTCGTCGGGCTCGCGCCGGGTGTCTCGACCGAGACCTTGCTGCTCGACGCCAACGGCCGACTCGAGCACGCCGCCCGCGTCCTCGACGACGGCGAGACCGCCTGGTTGCTCGTCGACCGCCACGAGGTCGGCCCGCTCGGCACCTGGCTCGACCGGATGCGCTTCATGCTGCGCGTCGAGGTCGCCGATCGCACGGGCGACGTCGCGACGATCGGCTCGATGCACGACCTGCTCGGCGGGGGCGACGGCACCGAACCGCTCGTCCCGGTCATGACGTCGAACGACACCGTGCTGGTCTGGGTCGACCCCTGGCACGAGGTGACCGCCGGCGGCCACAGCTACGCCGACTCCGATCGTCACCCGGGCCACGACTGGACCTACCGCGAGAGCCTCGTCCGGCGCTCCGACCTCGACGCGCTCGCGTCCTTCCCGGCCGACCGGCTCGCCGTGGCGGGCACCCTCGCCCTCGAGGCCCTGCGCATCGAGGCCTGGCGCCCTCGCCTCTCGACCGAGGTCGACGAACGGACGATCCCGCACGAGCTCGACTGGATGCGCAGCGCGGTGCACCTCACCAAGGGCTGCTATCGCGGGCAAGAGACGGTCGCCAAGGTCCACAACATCGGTCACCCCCCTCGCCGGCTGGTCATGCTGCACCTCGACGGCAGCGACGGCGTGCTGCCCGAGCGTGGTGCCGAGGTCGTGCTGGCCCCGGTCACGGGCAGCCCCGCCGCCGAGACCGACACCGAGACCGACACCGACCCCGCAGGAGGCGCGGCGCCCGTCCCCGGGGCCGCCTCGCCCAAGTCCGTCGGTCACGTCACGAGCGTCGCCCTGCACCACGAGCTCGGTCCGGTCGCCCTCGCGGTGGTCAAGCGGGGCACCGACGAGGCCGCCCCGCTCGCGGTCCTCGTCGGCGACCTGACGATCGCCGCCGCCCAAGAGATCGTCGTGCCCGCCTCGGCCGGTGCGGCCGCGGGCGTTCCCCGGCTGCCGCGCCTCGGCGCCGTCCGCCGCTGACGGCCCGGTGAGGCAGAGCACCCGGGCCCGGTCGTGACCGGGCCGACGCGCGGCGGCGGTCTGCGGCGGGGCTGGCGCCGCGCCTCCTCGTCGTTCGACCTGCGGGGCGCGACGGCGCGCACGATCGCGTCCGGCCCGGCCGTCGTGCAGATCGTGCTGGCCGTGGCGGGGGCGTACGCGATCACGCACTACGGCCTCGGCCACGCGATCCCTCTGTTGGCCGTGACCATCACGATCTCGTCGCTGGGCCTGGCGCGCGACGCCCGCCCGCGACGCGTGCTCGAGAACGCGGTCGGCGTGTTGATCGGCATCGCGCTCAGCGAGGTGTTGTTGATGGTGGTCGGCAAGGGGCTGTGGCAGATCGCCCTCGTGCTCTTCGTCACGCTGCTGGTCGCCCGGTTCTTCTCGCCGAGCAGCGCGTTCGCCGCCGCGGCCGCGACCCAGTCGATGCTCGTCATGCTGCTGCCGGACCCGGACGGTGGGGCGTTCGTCCGCAGCATCGACGGCGCCGTCGGGGGAGCCGTGGCGTTGCTCGTCACCGCGGTCGTCCCCCGAGACCCGGTCGGGTTGGCCCGGTACGACGCCCGGCGCCTGTTCGACGAGGTCGACCGGGCCTTCGGGGCGCTCGTCGGCGCCCTCAGAACCGACGACGCTCCGCGGGCCGACGACGCGCTTGAGCGACTGCGGTCGACCCAACCGGTGCTCGACGACTGGTCGTCCACCCTCGAGTCGGCCCAGTCGATCGCGCGACTCTCGCCGTTCCTGCGGTCGCGCCTGCCCGATCTGGTGCAGCAGGCGACGGTGCGGCGGTACGTCGACCTCGCCGTGCGCAACCTGCGGGTCGTCGCGAGGCGGCTCGACACGCAGCTCGGGGACGGTGTCGACCGGTCGGCGCTCGCCGACCTGCTCGACTCGACCGCGCGGGCCGTCGCCGTGCTCGGCCGATCGGTGCACGACGTCGAGCAGAGGCCGGTCGCCCGCGAGGCGCTGTCGGCCGTCGCACGCCGGCTCGACCCGACGGTCGTGCTACCCGGTGCGCCCGTGACCGAGGCGATGGTCGTGCTGATGATGCGCCCGATGCTGGTCGACCTGCTGATGGCCACCGGCCTGGACCACGACGACGCCCGCGCCCGTCTCGCCCGCGTCTGAGGCGCTCCGCTCCCGCCCGGCCGGCTCCCGCCCGGCCCGGGTCAGTCGCGCGGGGCGACGGCGGCCCAGGGCAGCGAGAGCTCGCCGAGCCGCCAGCGTGACCGCCCGCCCCGCACCGGCCATCCCGCGTCGCGCAGCCCCTGTACCGTCGCGAGCCATCGCTGGACCGGGCCGTAGACCGAGAGCGGTGCCGCCACCGCCCACTGCCGGTCGAGGTCGACGAGCAGGTCGTGCACGAGCTCGCCGGGAACGTTGCGGTGGATGAGGGCCTTGGGCAACCGTTCGGCCACGATCGAGGGCAGCTCGAGCGCGGCGAGCCGGAGCGAGATCGTGAACGTCTCGGGCCCCGCGGGCGTCACGTCGACCCAGCTCGCGACGCGTCCCACCTCGTTGCAGGTGCCCTCGACGAGCACGCCACCGGGCTGCAGACGTGCCGTCATGAGCGCCCAGGCGCCGGCGACCTGCGACTCGTCGTACTGTCGCAGCACGTTGAACGCCCGGATCACCGCCGGTCGGCGGTCGCCGTCGAGCGGCACCTCGAAACCGCCCCGCCGGAAGCTCACGCCGGGACGCGCCGACAGGCTCGCCAGCCGGACGCGCTCGGGCTCGATCTCGATGCCCACGACCTCGACGTCGTCGCGCACCTTCAGGAGGCGCTGGTGCAGTTCGAGGGGAGTCGTCGCGCTCGCTCCGTACCCCAGGTCGACGACGAGCGGGTCGTCGGCCCGTCGGAACGACGGGTGCGCGGCGATCCAGCGGTCGACGCGGCGCAGACGGTTGGTGCCGGTCGTGCCGCGCGTGACGGAACCGATGGGCATGCGCCAAGTCTGCCATCGGGCCGTCGCGATACGCTGGCCGCATGACTTCGACCCTCATCCTCCTGCGTCACGGCAACAGCGAATGGAACGCGAAGAACCTCTTCACCGGATGGGTCGACGTGCGGCTCACCGAGCAGGGGCGCCGAGAGGCCAAGCGTGCCGGCGAGCTGCTGCGCGAGGCCGACCTGCTGCCCGACATCCTCTACACGTCGCGCCTGACCCGGGCGATCCAGACCGCCGACATCGCCCTCGAAGAAGCCGACCGCCTCTGGATCGACGTCAAGCGCTCGTGGCGCCTCAACGAACGTCACTACGGCGCCCTGCAGGGCAAAGACAAGGCGCAGACGCTCGAGCAGTACGGCCCCGAGCAGTTCCAGACCTGGCGTCGCTCGTTCGACGTGCCGCCGCCCCCGCTCGACGACGACAGCGAGTTCTCGCAGGCGCACGACAAGCGGTACGCCGAGCTCGGCATCGACGCCCCGCGCACCGAGTCGCTCGCCCTGGTCATCGACCGCATGCTGCCGTACTGGCACAGCGACATCACCGAGAGCCTGGCAGCCGGTGACGTCACCCTCGTCGTCGCGCACGGCAACTCTCTGCGCGCCCTGGTCAAGCACCTCGACGGCATCAGCGACGACGAGATCGCCGAGCTGAACATCCCGACGGGCATCCCGCTCGTCTACGAGCTCGACGACGACTTCGTGCCGACCGGCCCCGCGCGTTACCTCGACCCCGAGGCCGCCGCCGCCGGTGCCGCGGCCGTCGCCAACCAGGGCAAGAAGTAGCGCCTCCTTCGGTGCGACACGGTTCGAGGGCTGCGGTCAGACGAACTGCGCGCTGATCTGCATCACCAGGTCGTCCATGTCGACGGGCGCGCTCGTGTCGACGCGGATGACGGGCCACGGCCCCAGAGGTTCGGCACCGGCGACCCAGGTCGGCCACGCGGCCCGGGCCGTCTCGACGGTGCCGTGCGCCGGGTGGCGGCCGCCGGCCGCGAGCCGGTCGACCACGCGCTGCAGGGCGACCTCGGGGTCGACGTCGCACCACACCTCGACGGTGCGAGGCGATCCGGCACGCTCGACACCGGCCCGCGCCGACTCGAGGTCGCGCCCGTGGTGCCAGGACGCGTCGACGACCACGCCGGCCTCGACCTCGCCCGCCATCGCCCAGACGGTGTCCATCGCGATGTCGCCGAGGGCCTCGGGGGCGATCATCGGCCCGGCCAGGTCGACCAGCGCCTCCGTGATCGGGTCCTTCGCGAGCAGCGGGCACCCGAGCACGCCCGCGAGCGTGGCCGAGAGGGTGGTCTTGCCCGATCCGGGCAGACCGTTGACGAGGATCGCGACTGAAGCCATGCCCCCATCATCTCGGACGGCGACGGTCCTGACCGAACGCAGGAGGCGCGGTGCCCGTCGAACGGACACCGCGCCTCCTCGAGGTCGTCGGGCGATCAGACCTCGGGTGCGACCCAGTCGCCGGTGGCGAGGTACTGGACCTTCTTCGCGATCGAGACCGCGTGGTCGGCGAAGCGTTCGTGGTATCGCGACGCGAGGGTCGAGTCGACCGTGTCGACGGCCGCGCCCTTCCAGGTCTCGCCGAGCACCTTGTCGAAGACGCTGAGGTGCAGCTCGTCGATGCGGTCGTCGTCGTTGCGGATCTCTTCGGCGAGGCGGACGTCCTCGGTGGTCAGCAGCTCGGTCAGCTTCTTGGCGATGGCGACGTCGAGTTCGCCGAGCTCTTTGAAGGTGGGGCGCAGCGACTTCGGCACGACCTTCTCGGGGAACCGGTAGCGGGCGAGCTGGGCGATGTGCTCAGCCATGTCGCCCATGCGCTCGAGCGACGCGCTGATGCGCAGCGCGCTGACCACGATGCGCAGGTCGCGGGCGACCGGGTTCTGGCGGGCCAGGATGTCGATGGCCAGCTCGTCGAGGGCGATGGCGCGCTCGTCGATCTTGTCGTCGTCGGCGATGACCTGTTCGGCCAACGAGACGTTCGACTCGTTGAAGGCCGTGGTCGCGTTCGCGATCGAGACGGCGACGAGGCCGGCGATCTCGACGAGACGCTCCTGCACCTCCAGGAGTTCCTGCTGGAATACCTCGCGCATGTCGTGTTCGACCCTCTCGTCGTGGGGGCTCGGTGGCCCTGGGAGCACGGTGGCTGTGAGCGACGTGCGGGGCGCACGTTCGGCTCGTGACGTGGGGGCAGAGTCGCCCGCACAGTCCTGACGATGCTCTCCGGTGAAGGTTAACGACCGGTGATCGCCGCCTGAACTCTGACCAAAGTACAGCGGATGCGACGGCCTCCCGTTCATCGACCTGCTGGGGTGTCACTACTCTGAACAGCATGGAATCCGCCTGGCTGGTGCCGTTGTCGCTGGCCTTCGGGGTCGTCGTCGGCGCCGCGATCGTGGTGGTCGTCGTCTCGGCCCACCGACGAGCCGTGCGTGCAGCGGCGCTCGTCGACATCGCCCTGCCCGACGGCATCGACGCCGTGCTCGACGCGCTCGAGTCCGCCGGCCTCGTGGTCGACCCGTCGGGCAACGTGCTGAAGGCCTCGGCCGCCGCCCGCCAGCTCGGCCTGGTCTCGGCCCAGCAGCACCTCGTGCACCCCGAGCTCGAGGCGATCGTCGGCGACGTGCGCCGGCACGGCGACCCCGTCGTCGAGGAGCTCACGTTGCCGCGACTGCCCGGTAGCGAGGCCACCATCGCGGTGCACGTCCGGGCCGCGGCGCTCGGCGGACGATTCGTGCTGCTGCTGGCCGAGGACCGCACCGAGGGGCGCCGGCTCGACGACATGCGTCGTGACTTCGTCGCCAACATCAGCCACGAGCTCAAGACGCCGATCGGTGCCGTCGGCCTGCTCGCCGAGGCGATCGAGTCCGCGTCGGACGATCCCGAGCAGGTGCGGCACTTCGCCGCCCGCCTGACCCGCGAGGCCGGCCGGCTCGGTCGCCTCACCCAGGACATCATCGAGCTGTCGCGTCTGCAGGCGACCGACGCGCTCGAGACCAGCGACTCGGTCGACGTCCGCGACGTGGTCGACACGGCCGTCGACCGCAACCGCGTGGGAGCCGAGGCGAGGGGCATCGACCTCGTCGTCCGGGGTGGTAAGCACGCGCACGTGATCGGCGACCAGACCATGCTGGTCACGGCCGTCGACAACCTCGTCGCGAACGCGATCAACTACTCGCCCGACGGGTCGCGCGTGGGCATCGGCGCCACGGTCGACCAGGCCGGCATCGTCGAGATCGCCGTGACCGACCAGGGCTACGGCATCCCCGACGACGAGCTCGACCGCGTCTTCGAGCGGTTCTACCGCGTCGACCCCGCGCGGTCGCGTCGCACCGGGGGCACCGGCCTCGGGCTCGCGATCGTCAAGCACGTGGTGCAGAACCACGGTGGCGACGTGCGTGTCTGGTCCCAGGTCGGCAAGGGCTCGACCTTCACCCTGCGTCTGCCGGCGGCGGACGTCGAACCCGTCACCCGATCCATCCCGACCACGGCCGCCTCGGCGCCGGAGCACCAGGAGACACGATGACCAAAGAGACACGATGACCAAGGAGACCCGATGACCCACATCTTGATCGTCGAGGACGAAGAGTCCCTCAGTGAACCGCTCGCCTTCATCCTGCAGCGCGAGGGCTACCAGGTGACGGTGGCCGAGGACGGCCCCGGCGCCGTCGCCGCCTTCGACAAGACCGGCGCCGACCTCGTGCTGCTCGACCTCATGCTGCCGGGCATCCCGGGCACCGAGGTCTGCCGGGTGATCCGGACCAGGTCTCAGGTGCCCATCGTCATGCTCACCGCGAAGGACAGCGAGGTCGACATCGTGGTCGGTCTCGAGCTGGGTGCCGACGACTACGTCACCAAGCCCTACTCGACCCGCGAGCTGCTCGCCCGCATCCGTGCCGTGCTGCGCCGCCGGGTCGACCCCGACGACCTGTCCGACTCGATGCTCGAGGCCGGCGACATCCGCATGGACGTCGAGCGTCACGTCGTCTCGGTCCGCGGCGCCGACATCGCCATGCCCCTGAAAGAGTTCGAGCTGCTCGAGCTGCTGATGCGCAACGCCGGCCGGGTGCTCACGCGAGGCCAGCTGATCGACCGGGTCTGGGGCTCGGACTACTTCGGCGACACCAAGACCCTCGACGTCCACATCAAGCGCATCCGCTCGAAGATCGAGGCCGTCCCGTCCGAGCCGAAGGCGCTCGTCACGGTGCGTGGCCTGGGCTACCGCATCGAGGCCTGACCGCGGGCGGGCCCGGCCCTGCCCGACCGTGTCGAGAGCCGAGGAGGCGCGGCGCGCGTCACACGCGAGAGGCCCGGCACCGCACACGGCGGGCCGGGCCTCTCGGCTGACGGAGGAGGCGCGCTACGGCGTCGGCGACGAGGACGGCGCCTGCTGGGTCGCCTCGGGCAGCGGCGTCGACGAGGGCGTGGCCTCGGACGGCGCGGTGGGGGAGGGCAGCAGGGTGGCGTACTCGGCCAGAGCGCCGGTGAGCACGGGGACGACGAAGGACTTGCCGGTCTCGGTGCCGTACTGGACGAAGATCGTCACGAGGGAGCCCGGGTCGGAGTCGAGCGACTCCATGATGAACTGGTCCTGCCCGGGCTCGGTGCCCAGCGAGATCTGCGACGAGCCGTCGACCTCGACGGTCTGGGTCTTCTTGCCCGAGGTGGTGGGGTACTCGAACGAGACCTCGGCGGCCTCGTCGCTCGTGTTGAGCACGACCATGCTGAGGCTGGCGGTGCCGCCGTCGCCCTCGGTGGCGGTCAGGGCGATGGCGTTGCGGACCTGGATGTCGCCCACGTTCACGCTCGTGCCGTCGCTCGCGTCGTACTGCTTGGTCGTGGCCTGGGGGCTGATGAAGTTGCACCCGGCGGCGGTCAGGACGACCGCGGCACCGACGGCTGCGGCCGAGACGAGTCGCGTCGTCAGTCCACGCGACTTCAAGGTTGGGGCTCGCACAGGTGTCCTCCAGGATCAGCGTCACGACAAACGTACGTCGGCCAGCTTATCCGCGCCCGCAGGGGTCGGTTCCTTAGGGCAGCCTTACCAACGTCGGCTTATGGTATCCTGGGTGTCGCAGAATGGAGCCTGATTCATGCAGTTCGAGGTCGGCGAGACCGTTGTATACCCGCATCACGGGGCAGCGACAATCTCAGAAGTCAAGAAGCGGATCATCAAGGGCGAAGAGAAGCTGTACCTCAAGCTTCGCGTCACCCAGGGTGATCTGACCATCGAAGTACCCGCAGACAACGTCGACCTGGTCGGCGTGCGAGACGTCATCGGCAAAGAGGGGCTGGACCGCGTCTTCGACGTGCTCCGCGCTCCCTTCACCGAAGAGCCGACCAACTGGTCGCGCCGCTACAAGGCGAACCTCGAGAAGCTCGCCAGCGGTGACGTCATCAAGGTGTCCGAGGTCGTCCGCGACCTCTGGCGTCGCGACCAGGACCGCGGCCTCTCGGCCGGTGAGAAGCGAATGCTCGCCAAGGCTCGTCAGATCCTGATCAGCGAGCTCGCGCTCGCCGAGAAGACCGACGAAGAGAAGGCGTCGAGCGTCCTCGACGAGGTCCTTGCGTCCTAGCACTCCCGACGACCGCTCGGTCGACGACGGTGGGGTCCACACCCCGTCCGGCGCCGGTCGGGCGGTCGTCGTCGTTGCGGCCGGCAGCGGCACGCGCCTCGCGCTCGGCCGGCCCAAGGCGTTCGTCGAGGTCGCGGGGCGCAGCATCCTCGAGCGGTCGCTCGACGCCGTCTTCGCCTCGGCCGTGCCGACGCAGGTCGTCGTCGTCGTGCCCGGGCCCCTCGTCGACGAGTCCCGCTCCCTCGTCGCCGCAATCGCCGGACCGGCCCGGGGCTACGCGTCCGTCGTCGCGGGCGGCGCCACGCGTCAACAGTCCGTCGCGGTCGGTCTGACGGCCCTCGGCCCGGACGTCGAGACCGTGCTCGTCCATGACTGCGCCCGGCCGTTCACCCCCACCGCCCAGTTCGACCTGGTCGCCGGTCAGGTCGAGGCGACCGGCGACGGCGTCGTGCCCGGGCTGCCGGTGACCGACACGATCAAGCGCGTCGACGCCGACGCCGTCTTCGTCGTCGACACTGTCGACCGCAGCGAGCTCGTCGCCATGCAGACGCCCCAGGGCTTCCCCCGCGCGGCCCTCGACCTCGCCTACGCCGAGGCCTCCGTCGAGCACACCGACGACGCCGCGCTGTTCGCCGCCGCCGGCCACCGCGTCCGCGTCGTGGCAGGTGACCCCGTGGCCTTCAAGATCACCACCCCGTGGGACTTGCGTCGAGCCGAGACGATCGTCGCCGAGAGCGAGGCGACCGGGCCGGGGCGCGACCGCGCCGGTCGACCGGGCCCGCGCCTCCTGACCGGGGTCGGCACCGACGTCCACGCGGTGGACGCGACCCAGCCGATGCACCTCGGGCTGCTGCACTTCCCCGGCGAGGCGGGCCTCGCGGGCCACAGCGACGGCGACGCGGTCGCGCACGCGATCGTCGACGCGTTGCTCTCGGCGGCGGGCCTCGGCGACATCGGGTCGAGCTTCGGCACCGACGACCCCCGCTTCGCCGGGGCGTCCGGCGACGTCTTCCTCACCGCGACCCTCGAGTTGCTCGCGGCGGCGGGGGCCGCGCCCGCCAACGTCGCCGTCCAGGTGATCGGCAACCGTCCCCGGTTGTCGTCCCGCCGCGTCGAGATGCAGGACGGGTTGACCCGCGTGGTCGGCGCTCCGGTCAGCGTCTCGGCCACGACGACCGACGGGCTGGGGTTCACCGGCCGGGGCGAGGGCGTCGCCGTGATCGCGACGGCACTCGTCACGCGCGACGAGTCCTCCGCGGGCCACGCCGCGGAAGCTGCGTCAAATAGGCTGATCACGTGACCATCAGGCTCTACGACTCCCGTCAGCAGGCGCTCGTCGACTTCGTCCCGCTCGTTCCCGGCCAGGTCGGGCTCTACCTCTGCGGGCCCACCGTGCAGTCGTCGCCCCACATCGGGCACCTGCGCTCGGCCCTGGTCTACGACCTCTGGCGCCGGTGGTTCACCTATCGCGGACTCGACGTCACGCTCGTGCGCAACGTCACCGACATCGACGACAAGATCCTCGCGCTGGCGGCCGACACGACCGAAGAATGGTGGGCGCGCGCCTATCGCTACGAGCTCGAGTTCACCGCCGGCTACCAGGCCCTGGGCATCCTGCCGCCGACCTACGAACCCCGGGCGACCGCCAGTGTCAGCGAGATGCAACAGATCATCACGACGCTGATCGAGAAGGGGCACGCCTACGCCGCCCCCGACGGATCGGGCGACGTCTACTTCGACACCGCGAGCTGGTCGACCTACGGTGCCCTGACCAACCAGTCGACCGACGACATGGCACCCGCCACCGACGCCGACCCACGGGGCAAACGCGACCCCCGCGACTTCGCCCTGTGGAAGGGTCACAAGGCCGACGAGCCCGAGTCCGCCTCGTGGGCCTCGCCCTGGGGCGAGGGTCGGCCCGGCTGGCACATCGAGTGCTCGGCGATGTCGGCGCGGTACCTCGGCGAGGCGTTCGACATCCACGGCGGCGGGCTCGACCTGCGGTTCCCCCACCACGAGAACGAGTTGGCCCAGTCGACCGCGGCCGGCATGGGGTTCGCCTCGTACTGGATGCACAACGGCCTCGTCGCCGTCGAGGGCCAGAAGATGTCGAAGTCCCTCGGCAACTCGATCTTCGCCGCCGACTTCCTGGCTCAGGCCCGCCCCGTCGTCGTGCGGTACTTCTTCAGCGCCGCCCACTACCGCTCGACCATCGATTACCACGAGGGCGCGTTGCTCGAGGCCGAAGCCGCCCTCGACCGCATCGAGACGTTCCTCGGGCGGGCGCAGCGACGCCTCGCCGACACCCGCTTCGCCGCGGTGGGTGCGCGGGTCGTGCCCGACGAGTTCGCCGAGGCGATGGACGACGACCTCAACGTCCCCCAGGCGATGGCCGTGCTGCACGACACCGTGCGAGCCGGCAACGTCGCCCTCGACGACGGCGACCTCGACACCGCCGCGCACGCCTGGCAGCACGTGGCCGCCATGGTGGCCGTCCTCGGCATCGACCCGTCGGCGCCCGAGTGGCGGGCCGGCGACGAAGGTGACGCGCACCGCGCGCTCGGCACGGTGGTCGACGTACTCTTGGCCGAACGCCAGCAAGCCCGGGCCGATCGCGACTTCTCGCGGGCCGACGAGATCAGAGGCGTCCTGACGGGCGCCGGCATCACCATCGAAGACACCCCCAGCGGGTCGCATTGGAGCCTCGAACAGTGAAGAACACCAGCGGAGCACGCAAGGGCCGTCCCGGCAGCAGTGCCGTGCGTCAGGGCAGCAAGGGCAAGCAGGTCGGCAGCGGCGGGCAGGGGCGCCAGGCGCTCGAGGGCAAGAAGCCCACTCCCGCGGCCGAGGACCGCCCTTACCACCCCGCGGGCAAGGCCAAGGCGGCACGCGAGCGGCTCGAGGCCGCGCGTGGTCGTGGCGGGGCCGGCCCTCGAGCCGGGTCACCGATCGCCGGCCGCGGTGGGCCGGACGCACCCCGACGCCGCCCGAAGTCGGCCGACGACCACGAGATGGTCACCGGTCGCAACTCGGTCGTCGAGGCCCTCCGGACGCGCATCCCCGCGACGACCCTCTACATCGCCGCACGCATCGAGATGGACGAGCGCACCAAAGAGATCCTGCAGCTCGCCACCCGTCGGGGCCTGCCGATCCTCGAGGTCATGCGTCCCGAGCTCGATCGCATCACCGGCCACGACTCCGTGCACCAGGGCGTCGCCCTCAAGGTGCCGCCGTACGAGTACGCGCACCCCGTCGACATGCTCGAGGCCGCGGTCAAGCGTCAGCAGAAGCCGCTCTTCGTCGCGCTCGACGGCATCACCGACCCGCGCAACCTCGGCGCGATCATCCGGTCGGTCGCCGCGTTCGGCGGACAGGGCGTCATCGTCCCGCAGCGTCGATCGGTCGGCCTGACGGCATCGGCCTGGAAGACCTCGGCCGGGGCCGCGGCGCGCATCCCGGTCGCCATGGCCTCGAACCTGACGCAGACCCTCAAGTCGTTCAAAGAGCAGGGCGTGTTCGTCGTGGGCCTCGACGGTGACGGCGACGTCATGCTGCCCGGTCTCGAGCTCGCCGACCGCCCGATCGTGGTCGTCGTCGGCAGCGAGGGCAAGGGGCTCTCGCGCATCGTCGCCGAGACCTGCGACGCCATCGTGTCGGTGCCGATCACCGGTGCCGTCGAATCGCTCAACGCCGGGATCGCCGCGTCGGTCACGCTCTACGAGATCTCGAAGCTGCGAGCCGAGCGCAAGAAGAGGTAGGTCACGGCCCCTCGCGAGGGGCGGGCGTCGAGGAGGCGCGGGTCGGCTGGTTGCCGACCCGCGCCTCCTGTGCGTCGTGCGTCGTGCGCGGTTCGCGGCGCGCGAGGCAGGGCGGTCTCGCCAAGGGATTGATCCGGCACGTACCGGATCACCGGTGAGGAGGCCGGCCGACCGCGCCGCGGGCGTGATCCGGTACGTACCGGATCACCGATGAACCCGGGTTCGAACCATGAACCCAGAAAGAACGGGGTTCATGGTTCGAAACCGGGTTCGCGGGTGGCGAGGGAGCGGAACAGGGCCCGCGGAGGGTGGAGCGGCGATCGGCGGCGGGGCGGCGCGGTGCCGGACCTGCGGTCAGACCTTCGAGCGCCAGTCCTCGTCGGCGTCGGCCTCGTCGGCCTCGAGCAGGGCGGCCTCGGGCAGCGTGATCGACTCGGTCGCGGGCTCGATCACCATCTGCTCGTCGCGGCGGTGGCGCAGCACGTCGTTGATGTACGAGGTCAGCGCCTCGGCGATGGGCACGTCGCGGTTCTCGGCCTGCGACTGGTACCAGCGGTGCTCGAGCAGCTGGTGGAACACCTCGGCCGGTTCGAGTCGACCGCGCAGGTCGCGGGGGATCGAGCGCACGACGGGTTCGAAGACGCGTGAGGCCCACTCGTGCGCGATCATCTCCTCGTCGACGTCGGACTGGTCGGTGCGCATGCGGTACGCGTCGAGGTCGTTGAGCAGGCGCCGGGCCTGGTTCTCCTCGACGTCGAGGCCGGTCAGGCGCAGCAGACGGCGTGAGTGGTGGCCGGCGTCGACGACCTTGGGCTGGATCTTGACCTGGCTGCCGCCTTCGGCCGTCTTGATCGCCAGCTCTTCGATGTCGAAGCCGAGGTCGTTGAGACGCTCGACGCGATCGTTGATGCGCCAGCGCTCCGAACTGTCGAAGGTCTCGGCACCGGTCAGCTCGGTCCAGAGGCTGCGGTACTTCGCGACGATGCCGTTGCTCACGTCGACCGGGTCGAGGTTGTCGTCGAGGCGACCGCCGGCCTCAAGGTCGAGCAGTTCTCCGGCGATGTTGACGCGGGCCACCTCGAGGTCGTTCTCGCGTTGCCCGTTCGAGAGGCCGCCGGGGTAGAGCTTGCCGGTCTCGGCATCGACCAGGTACGCGGCGAAGGCGCCGGCGTCACGACGGAAGAGCGTGTTCGAGAGCGAGACGTCGCCCCAGTAGAACCCGATGATGTGCAACCGAACCAGTAGCAGGGCCAGGGCGTCGACCAGGCGACGGGCCGTGTCGGGGCGCAGCGTCTGCGAGTAGAGCGCGCGGTAGGGGAGCGAGAACTTCAGGTGCCGCGTCACGAGCACCGGGTTGAGCGGCGACCCGTCCGCATCGTTGCGGTTCGTGATGACGGCCAGCGGGTCGACGCACGGGATGTCCATGCGCTGCAGCGTCCGGAGCATCTCGTACTCGCCCCGGGCCATCTCGCCCGACGTCTCCTTGATCGCGATGACGAAACCGCTGAGGTGCGCGAACCGCACGAGGTGCCGCGAGATGCCCTTCGGCAGCGTCGCGATGGCCTCGTCGGGCCACTCGTCGAGCGGCAGCGACCACGGCAGGTCGAGCAGGGCGGGGTCGGCGGTGGCCGAGGTGATGTTGAGGGAGTCGGGCATGGGGGCCTCTCGTGCGGTGATGCGACGCCTGAGGCGAGGCGGCGGGGGAGGTCAGGAGGCGCGGGGCCGGAACGCGGGACGGCCCGCCGGGTCGATCGGAGGAGTGCTCCGAGCGGACTCGACGGGCCGACGCGAGGGGGTGCTACGCGCTGACGACGGCCTTGTCACCGAGGCGCTCGCCGCTCTCGGTGTCGAAGACGTGCACGTGGTGCGCCTGCGGGGTGACGTAGATCGTCTCGCCCAGCTTGGGGTGGTTGCGGCCGTCGACGCGGACGACGACGTCGACGCGGTTGCCGTCGACCTCGGTGTGGCCGTAGAGGTACCCGTCGGCGCCGAGCTCTTCGACGACGTCGACGGTGACCGCGAGGCCCTCGCCGGTCGTGTTGACCACGACGTCCTCGGGGCGCACGCCCACGGTGACGCTCTTGCCGTTGGCCTGGCCGACGGTGTCGCGGTCGACGGCGGTCACGGCGGTGCCGAACTGGATGCCGCCGTCGACCACGTCGGCGGGCAGCAGGTTCATGGCGGGCGAGCCGATGAAGCCGGCGACGAAGACGTTCTGCGGCTTCTCGTACAGGTCGCGCGGCGTGCCGACCTGCTGCAGGACGCCGTCCTTCAGCACGGCGATGCGGTCACCCATGGTGAGGGCCTCGGTCTGGTCGTGCGTCACGTAGACCGTGGTGACGCCCAGGCGGCGCTGCAGCGAGGCGATCTGCGTACGCGTCTGCACGCGCAGCTTGGCGTCGAGGTTGGACAGCGGCTCGTCCATGAGGAACACCTGGGGCTGGCGCACGATGGCGCGGCCCATGGCGACGCGCTGACGCTGGCCACCGGAGAGGGCCTTGGGCTTGCGCGAGAGGTAGGGCTCGAGGTCGAGCAGCTTGGCGGCCTCGAGGACGCGGGTGGCGCGCTCCTCTTTGCCGACACCGGCGATCTTCAGGGCGAAGCCCATGTTCTCGGCCACCGTCATGTGCGGGTACAGCGCGTAGTTCTGGAACACCATCGCGATGTCGCGGTCCTTCGGCGGGACGTCGGTGACGTTGCGGTCGCCGATGTAGATGTCGCCCGAGTTGACCTCTTCGAGGCCCGCGAGCATGCGCAGGGTGGTCGACTTGCCGCAACCCGAGGGGCCGACGAGCACGAGGAACTCGCCGTCGGCGACCTCGAGGTCGATGCCGTCGACCGCGGCGCGCGTGGAGCCGGGGTAGAGACGAGTTGCCTTGCTGAACGTGACTGACGCCATGATCTTCTCCTTCACCGGCAGGTACGTGCCGGACGATCCGTTGTGAATGGACGGTGATCAACCTCAGAGGTCCGCGGTGACCACCACCGCTCAGCATGCCATGAAAATCCCTCGGATCGCCACGGGCACCCCCCTTCTCCACCCCCGCACCGCCCGCGCCTGCGGACTTCTGCCAGGCTCGCCTCGTACCATGTTTCGTGGCCACGACTCGTGGCGACCGTCCCCACCACCCGCTCGACGCGACCATGCGAGGCCGTCGCGCACCGGAGCCCCATGACTGACCTGAACCCCGACGACCCGTCGTTGACCAAGAACCAGCGGCGCGCGGCGGCCCGCCAGAAGGCGCAGCTCGCCCGCCAGAAGCAGAAGCGGCGCCAGCGCGCCGGCAAGTGGGCGCTGCAGGGCGGCCTCGCCCTCGTGGTGATCGCCATCGTCGTCGGCGTCGTCCTGGTCATCACGAACAGCATCCGTCCGGCCGGCCCCGGCCCCGCCAACATGGCGAGCGACGGCATCAAGATCGGTCAGGGCTTCGAAGCCGTGCAGACCGGGGCCCTCGGCCCCGACGACGAGCCGACGGCCTCGGCCACCACGGCGTCGAGCGACACGGTCGACATCGTGATCTACCTCGACTACCTCTGCCCGATCTGCGGTGAGTTCGAGCAGGCCAACAACGCCTACATCAGCGGACTCGTCGAGTCGGGGGCGGCGACGGTCGAGTACCACCCGGTGGCCATCCTGACGAACCAGTCCCTCGGCACGAAGTACAGCAACCGCGCGGCCAACGCGGCGGCCTGCGTCGCGAACTACTCGCCGAACTCGTTCTTCGACTTCAACACCGCCCTCTTCGACCAACAACCCGACGAGGGTACCCGCGGTCTCGACGATTCCCAGCTCTCCGACATCGCCACCGGCATCGACGGGGTGACCAAGGCGAGCGACATCACCAGATGCATCGACGACGACGAGTTCGGCTCGTGGGTGACGGCGTCGACGCAGCGGGCCATCGACGGTCCCCTGCCGAACAGCGGCCTCGACGCCCTCACGGGCACCCCGACGGTGCTCGTGAACGGCCAGCAGTACGACGGCAGCCGACCGTTCACCGTGCAGGAGTTCCGCAGCTTCGTGGTCACGGCTGCCGGCAACACCTACACCGAGTCGGGCACGGCCAGTCCGTCGCCGACGCCCACCGAGTCGGCCCCGGCCGAGACGCCCGCCGGCTAGGTCGTCCTGCGGGGGTGTGGCAGCACCCCCGTGCGGTCGCGGGCGGCGACGGGCAGTTCGTGCAGCACCACGTCGCGCACCTCGCCCGCGTCGAGCGTCAGCGTGAGGTAGGTGGCGTGCGGCTGGCGCCGCCGGTCCGTGGGCGACCCCGGGTTCAGCAGCCGGAGGCCCGCGGGCGTCGTCGTGTCCCACGGGATGTGGCTGTGCCCGAAGAGCAGCAGGTCCGTCTCGGGGAAGAGGCGGTCCATGCGACGCTCGCGCGCCTCCTTGCCCCCGGTCTCGTGCACCACGGCGAGACGCACGCCGTCGATCGTCGTGCGGGCCACTTCGGGCAGGCGGGCGCGCAGCCCGTCGCCGTCGTTGTTGCCCCAGACCCCGACCAGGAGGCGCGCACGGTCCTCGAACTCGTCCAGCAGGGGTTCGCCGGTCCAGTCGCCCGCGTGGACGACCACGTCGGCCCGCTCGACCGCGGCCCACACGACCCCCGGCACGGCCTTGGCCTTCTGTGGGACGTGGGTGTCGGACACGACGAGGACGGAGGTCGGCATGGCTCCCACGCTAGGCGCGCGTCGAGCCACCGGGGCACCGATCCGGCCCGATATTCTCGTGACGGGGTTGGCTGTCCTAGTCGGGCCGATCACCCCCGACACTTCTGCCAGCCCACCGGCAACCGGCCGCATCCGACCGCGCCTCGCCCGGCACCCCTCTCGACCCCCGCACCACCAGAAACGAGGACGACACCGTGGGACTCTTCCGCAGCCAAGAATCCGAGGTGGCCCGCGAGGACGCCGCCGTCCGGCACTCCCTCTGGGCCGACGCCTTCGGCACGCTCGCGACGCGTGCCGTGCAGATCATCGCCGTGCTGATCGTCGCCATCGGCGTCATCTACGTCTTCCTCAGCCTGAGCCTGGTCACCCTGCCGGTGCTGCTCGCGCTGATCTTCGCGTCGGCCATGCTGCCGGTCGTGGCGTTCCTGCGTCGCCACAAGGTGCCCTCGGTGCTCGCGACCCTGATCTGCCTCTTCGCCGTGCTGATCATCCTGGGCCTGGTCGCTTGGCTGATCGTCTGGGCCGTCGAGAACCAGGCCAGCTCGCTGGTCGACTCGGCCACCTCGGGCTTCAACAAGCTGCAGGACTGGATCACGACCCTGCCGTTCTCGATCAGCGACCAGCAGATCGACGACGTCCGCAACGCAGCCGTCGACTTCGTGACGAGCTCGCAGTTCGGCTCGGGTGCTCTCGCCGGGGCCTCGGCCGTCGGCAGCTTCGCCACCGGCCTCGTCCTGATGATCGTCGTGCTGTTCTTCTTCCTCAAGGACGGCCCGGCCATCTGGGAGTTCCTGCTGCGTCCGTTCAAGGGCGAGAACTACGCCCGGGCCCGCCGCATCGGCGACAAGACGGTCACCACCCTCGGCGGCTACGTCCGCGGCACCGCGACGGTCGCCGCCGTCGACGCCATCGGCATCGGCGTCGGCCTCTGGATCGTCGGAGTCCCGCTCGCGCTCCCGCTCGCCGTCATCGTCTTCCTGACGGCGTTCATCCCCCTCGTGGGCGCCACGGCGGCGGGCATCCTGGCCGCCCTGGTGGCACTCGTCGCGCTCGGTCCGGTGCAGGCGCTGATCGTCGTCGGCATCGTGGTGCTCGTCAACCAGCTCGAGGGCAACCTCCTGCAGCCGGTGCTCATGGGGCGCACGTTGCAGCTGCACGGCCTCGTGATCCTCGTCGCCCTGACCGCCGGCACGATCCTCGGCGGAGTCGTCGGCGCGGTCATCGCCGTGCCGCTCATGGCCGTCGTGTGGGGCATCACCCAGGTCTGGAACGGCGACCACGAGCCGGCCGAGATGTTCCGGCAGAAGCGACCAGAAGAGGTCCGCTGACCTTCCGGAGTCAGACGGAGGGCCTTCAGGAGGCGCGGTGCGGGGACTTCTCGCACCGCGCCTCCTGCGTTCTCCGGGTCCGTGACCGGGCCCGTGGCCGCGGTCGTGAGAAAAAGATGCAGCGACTGCAGGCAAATGGTTGCATTTCGTCAACGAAAGCGTATGGTTGACGTTCTGCAACCATCGGGCACGGCCAACGGCGTTCGGTCCCTCACCATCTCGAACCACCGGAGCGCACCTTGTCGCAGACCACGACCGCCGCGGGCACGAAGCCCGCGGCACCCCACGAACCGGGCGAGGCGCCCGGCATGAGCCACCGTGAGGTCCTCACGGCCCTGTCGGGTCTGCTGATGGGCATGCTCGTGGCGATCCTGTCGTCGACCGTCGTGTCGACCTCGCTGCCGCGCATCGTCAGCGACCTCAACGGCAGCCAGACCTCGTACACCTGGGTCATCACCGCCACGCTGCTGGCCACCACGGTCAGCACCCCTCTGTGGGGCAAGTTCAGCGACCTGACGAACCGCAAGGTGCTGCTGCAGGTGGCGCTCGTGCTGTTCGTCCTCGCGTCGGTCGCGGCCGGTTTCTCGCAGAACACCGCGACGCTGATCACGTTCCGCGTCTTCCAGGGGCTCGGCGCCGGCGGTCTCACCGCCTTGGTGCAGGTCGTCATGAGCGACATCATCAGCCCGCGTGAGCGTGGCCGGTACATGGGCTACCTCGGCGCCGTGATGAGCGTCGGCACCATCGGCGGCCCGCTGCTCGGCGGCGTCCTCACCGACTCGATCGGCTGGCGCTGGAACTTCTTCGTCGGCGTGCCCGTCGGCGTCGCGGCGCTCATCGTCATCCAGCGCACGCTGCACCTGCCCCCCAAGCCCAAGAAGGCCGTCGTCGTCGACTACTGGGGCGCCGGGCTGATCGCCGGCGGCGTCTCGCTGCTGCTCGTCTGGGTGTCACTCGGCGGCAAGCAGTTCGAATGGGCCTCGACCACCAGTTGGCTGATGGGTGTGGGCGCGGCCGTGCTGCTCGCGCTGGCCGTCGTCGTGGAGTTCCGCTCGAAGGAGCCGATCATCCCCTTGACGCTGTTCACGAACCGCACCTTCACCTTCGCGGTGATCGCCTCGCTCAGCGTCGGTGTCGCGATGTTCGGCACCAGCGTGTTCCTCGGCCAGTACATGCAGCTGGCTCGCGGCCAGTCGCCCACCATGGCGGGCATCCTGACCCTGCCGATGGTGCTCGGCCTGCTCATCTCGTCGATGGTGGCCGGCGCGCTCATCTCGAAGTACGGCAAGTGGAAGCCCTACATGATCGTCGGGTCGATCCTGCTCGCCGCCGGCCTCTTCCTCATGTCGACCATCGAGTACGACACGAACTTCTTCATCGTCTCGGTCTTCATGGCCATGATGGGTCTCGGCATCGGCATGGTGATGCAGAACCTCGTGCTCGTCGTGCAGAACTCGGTCGACGTCAGCGTCGTGGGTGCCGCCTCGTCGAGCGTCGCGTTCTTCCGCAGCCTGGGTGGCACCATCGGCGTCTCGGTCATGGGCGCCGTCCTCGGCACCAAGGTCTCGGGCTACATCACCGACGGCCTCACCGACGCCGGGGTCGACCCCAGCGCGCTCGGCAGCGGTGGCTCGACGAGCATCCCCGACCTCAGTGCCGTGCCCGGCCCGATCCGCACCATCATCGAGTCGGCCTACGGGCAGGGCGTCGCCGACGTCTTCCTGATCGCGGCCCCGCTCGCGATCATCACCATCGTGTTCGTCTGCCTGCTGCCGAACGTCGAGCTCGGTACCAAGACCGGCATCCAGCGTGCCGCGGCGACGACGGACGGCCCCGCGGCCGGTTCGTCGGCGGCGACGGGCTCGGACGACAGCGAAGGAGGCGCGGCTCCGGTCGACGCCAATGCCGCGTCCCCGGCCGCCAAGGGAGTCGCGGCCACGGCCGGGCTGGCCCCCGCGGTGTCGAGCGCTCCGGCGACGGAGTCCACGCCCGCCCCGGTCGCGGCGACGGGCCTGTCGGGTTCGCCGGCCCCGGTCTCGCCCATCGACGAAGGCGACGCCGCCGCCGACGTGCAGCGCCGTCACCACAACCACACGACGACCGCCACCGGTACCATCGACACGATCATCGCGACGGGTGCTGCCGAGGTGGCGGGTCACCCGGTGCCCGCCGACGAACTGGCCGAGAGCCCGGTGTTCTCGTCCCTGGTCGAGGAGAAAGATGTCGCAGCCGACCGTTGACGGCCAGCCCGAGGGCGCGGTGCTCGACGCGCCGCGCCCTGCGGGAGTCGCCGCTCCCGGCCGGGCCGCACCGCGCCTCCCGGGGGCCGACGACGAAGGCCGCGAGGGGCTGATGGCCGGCGTCGTCGACGAGATCGGGTCGATGATGGTCGAGGCCAAGCGCACGATCGCCGCGGCGGCGTCGCGCTTCGACCCGGACGTGCCCCCGACGGCGTTCTACGTGCTGCGGTACGTGATGAAGCACCAGCCGTGCAGCGCCGGCGACATCGTGAAGGCGATGGCCATGGACAAGAGCGCGGTCAGCCGGCAGGTCACCCTGCTGCGCGAGGCCGGTTTCGTCGACATGGTGCCCGACACCGCCGACGGACGCGTCATGACGCTCCACAGCACCGAGCGCGCCGAGAGCCGCATGCTCGAGGTGAGGCACGAGAACCGCGCCGTGTTCCGTACGCACGTCGAGGGCTGGACCGACGACGAGCTCGCCGAGTTCGCCGGCTGGCTGCGCCGGTTCAACACCCCCGCCGGGTAGGCCCGGCCAGCCCCGGGTGGGTCGTGGTGGCCGATGCTGCGGGTCTTCCGCGCGACGACCTCGGAGCGCTACTGTGAGCGCGCTGACCATCACTCGGGCATCCGCCCCACGATGACGTCCCTCTTCGACCCCCGAAGCCGGAGGCGGACCGCGACCTCGCGTCGCGACCTTTGTTCTACCCGACAGACGAAGGAGCATCATGAAGAAACTCACCCGCCTGGCCGCCATCGCGACCGCCGGCCTCGCGCTCACGGTCGGCGGTGTCGCCCTGCCGGCCAACGCCGCCTCGAACGGATACGTCTACGTCGTCGTGCGCGGCACCGCGTGCGGTTCGACCGCCACCACCGTCAAGGGCATCCAGGTGCAGAACGCCACCATCGGATGGTCGTTGAACTGGGACCGTGGCGACGACATCGTGTACCCGCAGGTCCGGTTGGGGACGGCGAACACGCTCACCCTGAACCTCGAGTGCTACGTGGGCAATCGTCAGGTGGGGTACCGGTATCTGCCGGTGACCATCAGGCCCACGGCGTCGAACCAGACGTTCTGGGTCGGCTGAGCGGCCCGCGTCCGACGGCGAAGGCCCCCTCCCGTGACGGGAGGGGGCCTTCGTGCGTTCGGGCAGGTGCTAGATCGTCGCGGTGTCGATCACGAAGCGGTAGCGGACCTTGCTGGCGACGACGCGCTCGTAGGCCTCGTCGACCTCGTCCGCGCCGATCGTCTCGATCTCGGCGCCGATGTGGTGCTCGGCGCAGAAGTCGAGCATCTCTTGCGTCTCGGGGATGCCGCCGATGTTCGAGCCGGCGAGGCTGCGACGGCCGCCGATCAGCGACCCGGCGCCGAACGACTGCGGGTTCTCGGGCAGACCGACGAACACCATGGTGCCGTTGAGGCGCAGCGTGCGGGCGTAGGCGTCGATGTCCATGTCGGCCGAGATCGTGTTGATGATCAGGTCGAACGAGCTGCGGAGCTTCTTGAACGTCTCGGGGTCGCTCGAGGCGTAGTAGTGGTCGGCACCGAGCTTCAGGCCGTCCTCTCGCTTGGACAGCGTCTGGCTGATGACGGTCACCTCGGCACCCAGGGCGTGCGCGATCTTCACGGCCATGTGGCCGAGCCCGCCCATGCCGACGACGGCGACCTTCTTGCCGGGGCCGGCACCCCAGTGCTTGAGCGGCGAGTAGGTGGTGATGCCGGCGCAGAGCAGCGGCGCGGCCTCGTCGAGCGAGATGCCTTCGGGGATCGACAGCACGTAGTTCTCGTCGGCGACGATCTGCTTGGCGTAGCCGCCGTAGGTGGGCTCACCCGAGTACTGGCGGCCGTTGTAGGTCGCGACGTTGCCCTTGACGCAGAACTGCTGCTCGCCGGCGAGGCAGTTCTCGCACTCACGGCAGCTGTCGACGAAGCAGCCGATGCCGACGCGGTCGCCGACCTTGTGCTTCGTGACGTCGGAGCCGATCTCGGTGACGATGCCGGCGATCTCGTGGCCGGGAACCATCGGGAAGATGGCCTTGCCCCACTCTTCGCGGGCCTGGTGGATGTCGCTGTGGCAGATGCCGGCGAACGCGATGTCGATCTGGACGTCGTTCGGGCCGACGTCGCGCAGCTCGACGGTGGAGTGCTCGAAGGGGGCGCCGGCGGACGGCGTGAGCAGGACGGGGACGGTGGTGGGCATGAGATGACCTCTCTGCGAGTGGTGGTGCGGTGGTGGTGCGCGCCCCGAGGGCGCGACGGACTCCGACGACGTTGTGGGATGCAACTGAGCCTAGGCCGGGCCTCTGACATCCGTTCCCAGCGAAGCGGCAGGCGCACGAGGGGCGGGTCGACCGCAGGAGGCGCGGCTCAGCCGAGCAGCTCGGCCCGCCAGACGAGCGCGGCGGCCCCGATCAAGGGGCTCTCGTCGCTCAACCCGGAGCGGACGACGCGGACGCGACGGGCGTACTCGTTGACCGGCGCCTCCTGGACCGTGGCCCGGACGAGGTCGAGGTAGTCGTCGCTGACGCGGGAGAACCCGCCGCCGATCGCGACGACGTCGAGGTCGAGCAGCGTGGTGACCGACGAGACGGCCTCGCCGACGGCGTTCGCCGAGCGGTGGACGGCGGCGACCGCGATCTCGTCACCCGAGACGTAGCCGGCCGCCAGGTCTTCGCCTCGCTCGCCCGGCCAGCCCTGTTCGCGGGCCCAGGCGACGACGTTCGGGCCCGAGGCGATGACCTCGAGGGTGGCGGCCCACGCGTTCTCGCCCGCGGGGCGGTCGGCGATCTGGATCTGGCCGATGTGACCGGCGTTGCCGGTGCCGCCCGAGAGCAGCCGGCCGTTGACGATCAGGCCGCCGCCGACGCCGGTCGAGACGGTGATCGCGAGGGCGTTGTCGGCACCCTGGGTGGCGCCCACCCAGTGCTCGGCGAGGGCGAGGCTGACGCCGTCGAGCCGCAGGGTGACCGGGGCGGCGTCGGGCAGGGTCGAGGCGGCGAGGGCCGCCACCTGCTCGCGCAGCGGGTAGCCGCGCCAGGCACGCAGGTTGATCGGCGACACCGTGCCGTGCACGAGGTCGACCGGCCCGGCGCTGCCGATGCCCGCCCCGACGAGCGCGTCACCGTCGGGCAGGGAGTCGAGGGCGTGCGCGACGACCGCGCGGACCGCCTCGGCGAGTTCGTCGGACGTCGACCCGGCGCCGGTCGGGCGTCGGTCGCGACTGCCGTCGAGCAATGATCCGTCGGAGGCGACCAGGGCCGCCTCGACCTTCGTTCCGCCCACGTCGACGGCCAGTGCATAATCGGTCACGTCGGCCAGCGTAGCGGGGGAGCGCGACCCCACCGCGACCCGGAATAGGGTGGCTCCCGGCACGCTCACGAAAGGCACCCCATGCACAGCACCGACGGTCGGGTCGCCGTTCTCGGCGACGCCCTCATCGACGAGATCCGCACCGACGAGGGCTCGACCGACCACGTCGGCGGGGCCGGCCTCAACGTCGCCGTCGGGCTCAGTCGCCTCGGCGTGGCCACGACCCTGCTCGCGTCGATCGGTGACGACGCCGACGGCGAGTCGATCCGGGCTTTCCTCGCCGAGTACGACGTCGAGCTGGTGGCCACGATCAACCCGCTCGGCACGGGTCGCGCCGTCTCGCTGCGGGTCGACGGCGAGCCGACCTACGTCTTCACCGACGCCGCCGTCGCGCGGGGCCTCGACTTCTCGTCCGAGCAGCTCGCGGTGCTCGGGGCCGCGCCCGTGGTCGCCGTCAGCTCGTACCCGTTCGACGACCCCGCCCTCACCGACCGGCTGCTGCGGGTCGTCGGCGGCGACCCGGTGCGGCTCGTCGTCGACCCGAACCCGCGGCCCGGGTTCCTGCCCGGAGGCGCCGCGCAGATCGCCGACTTCGCCGCCGGCTTCGAGCGGGTGGCGGCGTCGACCCTGCTCGTCAAGATCGGCGACGACGACGCCGAACTCGTCGCCGGGCGGTCGCTCGACGACTGGCAGGAGGCGCTCCTCGCGGCGGGCACCGGGGGAGTCCTCGCCACGCGCGGCTCGGCCGGGGCGAGCCTGGTGCTGGCGAGGTCGGCGGAGGGCACCGACCGCCACGACGTGACGCGCGGGATCTCGTCGGCCGAAGGCGAGGTCGTCGACACGATGGGCGCGGGCGACGCGACCTTCGCGTCGATCGTCGCCTCGCTGCTCGCCGAGCGGCGCGAGCCCGGCTCGGTCGACTGGTCGGCGGCACTCGACCGGGCGATGGACGTCGCGGCGGCGACGGTCAGGGCTCCGGGGGCGCTGCTGCGGCTGCCCCGCTGACGCCGACGGGGTCCGCCGACCCGCGCCTCCTGCGCTCTGCCCTGCCGGGAACACCGCCGAGTGGACAGGACGCCGCGAAATGGGGCGGTGTCCTGTCCACTCGGCGGTGTGTTCGCGGGGCGTCGGTGAGACTCAGTCGAGCGACTCGGCGACCGCCCGGGCCTTGCCCGAGAGGTACCAGTGCGACCGCGCGCCGGTCTCGACCGGTTGCATGCCCACGACGACCTTGCCGCGCGAGTGTTGCTCGGCGAGGTCCTCGAACGCCTGGGCGATGTAGTCGAAGGGGTAGAACCCCGAGACGAGGACGCGCAGCTTGTTCTCGGCGATGAGCTTCGCGAGGGCCGAGAGGATCATCGCGGGTTCGGTGTCGTCGCGTTCGGCGCCGATGAAGCGGATCTCGCGTTCGAGGCGGTCCTCGCTCGAGCTGAACCGCGCCGGGAGCACGCCGAGATCGTGGCTCAGCGAGGGGTTGTCGCCGCCGAAGTTGTCGATGAAGGCGGTGACGTGGCGGTCGGTGCCCGCGGCCTCGTCGATCCGCTCGCGCAGACCCTCGCCGTAGTCGACGGGCACGACGCCGATCGAGCGCAGGTAGTCGTGGTTGCCCGGGCTGCAGGTGCCGATCACCTTGGCGCCGAGCTGCAGGGCGAGCTGGCACTCGATGTGGCCGACACCGCCCGCGGCGGCTGTGATGACCACGACGTCATCCGGTCCGAGGTGCAGGCTGCGGACCGTGTCGTACGCGGTCGCCCCGGCGAGGTACAACCCTCCGGCGACCTCCCACGGGACGTGCTGCGGCTTCGGCACGACGGCGCTCGCCGGGACGGCGACGTAGGTGGCGTGCGCCCCGCCGCCGACCGCGTGACCGATGACCTCGGCACCGACCGAGAAGTTGCGCACGGCGGCCCCGCGCTTCTTGACGATGCCTGCGAAGCACGACCCCTCGCGGGCCGGGAAGTCGAGCGGCAGCCGTTCGACGAAGTCGCCCTGGCGGATGAAGTTCTCGATGTGGTTCAGTCCGGCGCAGATCACCTCGACGACGACCTCGTCGTCGGCCGGTGTCGGCAGCGGCTGCTCGACGAAGTGCAGCTGGGCGACGTCTCCGTACCCGTCGAATTCGATGGCCTTGCCCGGTCGTGCCATGACGCGCCTCCACTGCTGTCGTCGCGGTGGCGCCTGTGCCGTCGCGAGGTCACTGAAGTGTGCGCCTTCCGCGTGGCCGCCGACCGTGGGGCACTCTTCGAGTTGCCTGGGCGCGGGACGAGGGTCAGGAGGCGCGGGTCGGCCTCGCCGTCAGAGCCGGTCGGTCGGCACCGAGAACGTGTCGCAGGCCGTCGCGCCCTGGCTGCGGCCGGTCTCGAACCACTTCTGGCGCTGCTCGGCCGAGCCGTGCGTCCAGGTGTCGGGGTCGACCTGGCCGCCGCTCGCGGACTGGATGCGGTCGTCTCCGACGGCGGCCGCAGCGTCGAGCGCGTCGGCGACCTGCTGCTCGGTGACCGGTTCGAGGAACGTGACGCCGTCGGCGTCCTGGATGGTCGAGGCCGAGCCGACCCAGGCGCCGGCGTAGCAGTCGGCCTGGACCTCGAGCCGGATGGTGTCGGAGCCCGGCCCGGTGTCGCTGCGGTCGGCGCGGTCGAAGGCGCCGGTCAGCTGCTGGATGTGGTGACCCCACTCGTGGCCGACGACGTACATCTGGGCGAGGGGGCCGCCGCTGGCCCCGAACTGCGACCGCAGCTGCTCGAAGAAGTCCGTGTCGACGAAGAGGGCCTCGTCGGGCGGGCAGTAGAACGGCCCGGTGGCGCTCGTCGCCCCACCGCAGCCGGTGTCGGTCGACCCGCTGAAGAGGAAGAAGTCGGGGGTGCGGTAGTCGGTGACACCGAGTGCCGGGGCCTCGGTGCCCCAGTACGTGTTGAGCGACGTCGCGGCGCCCACCATGCGGCAGTCGATGCTCTCGTTGGCCTGGGCGCCCGTCGTGCACTCGGACGAGAGGTCGCCGCCGTCGAGGGGCTGTGCGGCCCCCGAGCCCGTTCCGCCGCCGAGCAGCCCCGACACGTTGACCCCGGTGGCCTGGCTGATGAGGAAGACGGCGATCAGGCCGACGATGCCGATGCCGCCGCCGGCGACACCCACCGTGCGACCGCGGCCGCGTCGCTTGACCCTGCTGCCGTCGAGGCGCGCGTCGTCGTTGAAGGACATGACGCCGACGGTAGCGCAGGGCGGGCGTCAGTGCCCTTCGGCGGCCTCTTTCGCCTCGCGCTCTTTGCGGAGGACCTCGCGGCCGGCATTGCGCTCTTTCACGCGGAGCTCTTCTTCGCGCACGTCGGCGTGGATGCCGCGTTCGGTGCGCAGCCAGTCGGGCATCTCGTCGAGCAGGGCGTGGATCTCGTCGGTGGTCATGACGTCGTCGACGCCCGCGCGGGCGAGGCCGGAGGTCGAGATGCCGAGCTTCTGGGCGACGACGGGCCTCGGGTGCGGGCCGGTGCGGCGCAGCTCGGACAGCCACTCGGGCGGGTTCGTGCTGAGTTCGGCGAAGGCCTCGCGCGTGACGGGGGCGGCCTGGAACTCGGCGGGCGTGGCCGGCAGGTACACGCCGAGCTTCTTGGCGGCCGTGAAGGGCTTGAGGGTCTGCGGCTGCTTGCCGGACGGCGCGTCGGAGGTCATCTGTCCAGGGTACCGGGCCGATACCCTCGACCCATGACGACCGAGCCCACCCGCGCCCCGTTCCGCATCGGGGTCGTGCCCGGCGTGACCCTGTCGAAGTGGTCGAGGCTGTGGGAGGAGCGTCGCCCCGAGACCCCGTTGGCCTTCGTGCCGCTCGCCGACGCCGAGGCCGTGCCCGCCCTCGACGACGCCCGGGGCGACGACCGGGTCGACATGGTGCTGGCCCGCCTGCCGATCGAGGCCGAGGGATTGTCGGTCATCCGGCTCTACGACGAGCGAGCCGTCGTCGTCGTGCCGAAGGACCACGCCGTCGCCTCGGCCGGCGCCGAGGACGAGGTCGACGCCGCCGCGTTCGCCGACGAGCACCGGCACGACCTCGACCCGTCGCTCTCGGTCGCCGAGGCCGTCGCAGTCGTCGCGACCGGTGCGGGCGTCGCGGTCGTGCCGCAGTCCCTCGCCCGACTGCACGCCCGGAAAGAGGTCACCTACCGCTACGTCGCCGACCTGCCGCCGACCACGATCGCGCTGGTCTGGCCCGACGGCGAGCTCACCGACGACCTCGACGACTTCATCGGCGTCGTCCGGGGTCGCACGGCCCGCAGCTCGCGATCGAGGAGGCGCGACGAGCCCGAGCAGGCCGCCACGGCCCGCAAGGGGTCGACTCCCGACCCGCGCGGAGCCAAGCCGAAGCGCACGCCGCCCAAGGGTCGGGGGCCGCAACGCGGCACCGGCCGCAGTCGGCCTCGCCGCGGGCGCTGACCCGCTCGCGCCGAGCCCACGCGGCACCCCAGCCCTGGCGAGTCGGCGGCAGGGCGCGGCAGGGGCGTCTGACAAGCTGAGCGGATGTCGAAGGAGACCCGCATGTCGAGGAAGATCTGTCTGCTCACCGGTGCCGGCCGGGCGAACTCGATCGCGAACGGCATCGCCCACGAGCTCGCCGCCGACGGGTGGGACCTCGCCCTGACCACCTGGGACGGTTACGACGCCTCCATGCCCTGGGGTCTGACGGCCGTCGACGTGGACGCGCTCGTCTCCGAGCTCGAGGCCGTGGGGGCGCGCGTGACCGTGTACCCGGCGGATCTGGCGGACCCGGGGACTCCCGCGCGCCTCCTCGGGGCGGTCAACGCCGACCTGGGGCCGGTCACCGCGCTCGTGCTGTCCCACTCGCACAGCGTCGACTCGTCGATCCTCGACACGACGCTCGAGAGCTGGGACGCCCACTACGCCGTCAACGTGCGGGCGGCCTGGCTGGCGATCAAGGCGTTCGCCGAGCAGCTGCCCCCGGTCGAGCTGCTCCACGACGGCGCCCGCGTCGTCGCCCTGACGAGCGACCACGTCGTGCACAACCTGCCCTACGGGTCGAGCAAGGGGGCCCTCGACCGGCTCGTGATCGCGGCGGCGCGTGAGCTCGGACACTTGGGCGTCTCGTCCAACGCGCTGAACCCCGGTCCGATCGACACGGGGTGGATGGACGACGAGATCCGGGCGAGCGGCACCGAGCGGCAGCCGACCGGGCACCTCGGCACGCCCGCGGACATCGGTCGGGTCGTGCGCTTCCTGCTGTCGCCCGAGGGGCGCTGGATCTCGGGCCAGCTGATCAAGGCCGACGGCGGCTTCTCGGTCTGAGGGCGTCCGACCCGAGATCGCCGCACCCTGTACCCCGCGTCGCTGGGTGGCGGGTCGACGCCTGCGGGGTACCGTCCACGCCACCACCGCGCGGCACCGGCCGGCGGCGGACGGATCGACACACCAAGGAGGCGCGATGTCGTTCAGCACGGGAGACCACGTCACCTGGAACACCCCTCAGGGCGAGACCCACGGCACGGTCGTGGAGAAGCGCGTCAAGGAGTTCCAGCTCGACGGACAGAAGTTCAAGGCCTCGGACGACGAGCCCTACTTCGTCGTCGAGAGCGACAAGAGCGGGGCGAAGGCCGCCCACAAGGGCTCGTCGCTGAGCCCCAAGAAGAAGAAGTAGCACCAGCCGCACCACACCCACCACCGCCCCGCCCCACCCCACCCCATGAGGAGAAGACCATGGCCGACCTGAACGACGTGCGCTGGAACGACGAAGCGCGCGACAAGATCCTGACCGACGCCGACAACGTGCTGCGCGACGCCGTCCGCGACGCCGCGGCCGCCCATTCGGGCGAGTCGTGGGAGGAGTCCTTCAAGGCGATCAACGACGCCGTCAAGAACCGCTTCATCGACTACGAGCCCGGCCCGGACGTCCGCAAGTACGCCGAGGCGATCGAGCGCGGCGACTTCAGCTGAGCCGTGCCTCCTGGCCGGCGTCGACCCGTCGCACCCGTGAGCTGAGCGCCACGGCAACCGCGACGGTGACCACGAGGCCCGCCAGGGCGGCGAGAGTCGCCGGGGTGCCGATCAGTTCGGTCAGGGGTCCGACGACGACCTCGCCGACCGGCACCCCTGCCAGCGACGCCAACGTCAAGCAGGAGAAGACGCGACCCAGGTAGACCCCCGGCACCTGCCGTTGCACGACGACGTCCAGCGGCACCGTGAAGACCTCGAGCCCGACGCTCGCCGCGAAGAGGCCGAGGCTGATCCAGAAGAACCAGTGCAGCGGGTCGAACACGACCGGGTCGGTGCCGTAGGCGAACGACAGCAGCACGAGCGGCAGGGCGAGCGCTGCGGCACCGAGACAGGCCGCCCAGAGGCGGAGCCGCCCTCTCAACGCCCCCGCCCAGAACGCGCCCGCGATCAATCCGAGCGTCTGCACCGCTCCGGCGAAGCCCCAGAGCAGACGCCCGAACGACTGGTCGGCGACCAGCGGGCCGACCACCTGCACCCCGCCGGCGAAGGCGAGCTGGAACGTGAACGCCAGGGCGGCGGTCGCGACGAGCCAGCGGGTGCGCCAGACGAAGCCGAGCCCGCTGCCGAGATCCTCGAGCACCGACGTCCCTCCGGAGGCGCGGGCTCCGTCACGAGGCAACCCCACGAACACCACGGCCGCGACCACGAAGACGGCCGCCCCGGCGGCCAGGGCCACGCCCGACCCGGCGGTCGCGACCACGGCACCGCCCACCGCCGTGCCGATCACGAGTCCGACGTTCATCCCGACGCGGCTGAGCACCGTCGCGTCCCGTAGCTGGTCGTCGGTCACGGTCTCCCGCAGCAGGGCGCTGGTGGCGGGGCCGAAGAAGGCGGCCGCGGCGCCATTGACCGCGCCGACCGCCGCGAGGGTGGGCAAGGTCTCGGTCCCCGTCATCATCAAGGCGGCCGCCGCGACGAGCGACGCCGCCGACAGCCACGACGACGCGATCGCGACGGTGCGCTTCGAGAACCGGTCGGCGAGGGCACCGCCGACCAGCACCAGGGCGATGTTCGGCACCGACCGGGCGACGACGACGAGCCCCAGGTCGACGGCGTCGGCCCCCAGATCGATGGCCGCGAAGACGATGGCCAGGGGCGCGAAGCCGCTGCCCACCCACGAGAACAGGCGCCCGACCCAGAGGGCCCGGAAGGCAGGCGTTCTCAGCAGCGACCACGGCACCGCTGAACTCTATGCCGACGCACCGTGTACGGCCGCCGCGTCCTGAGGCGTCGTCATCTCGGCGGAGGACGACCTAGGCTGGCCCCGATGGACGCCCCCGAGCCCGACACGACCCGCGCCGACGTCACCGACGCCACGCCGCTCGGCGTGGTGCGCGAACCCGGTCGGTACCGCAAGGGCATCGCCAAACGCGAGGCCATCCTGGACGCGGCCCTGCCGGTGTTCGGCAAGGTCGGGTTCCACGGCGCCACCCTGCGCGAGATCGCACGGCGGTGCGGCGTCTCGCACCAGTCGCTGATGCACTACTTCCCGACGAAGGACGAGCTGCTGATGGCCGTGCTCCGTCGGCGCGACGAGCGCCTCCGACGACACTTCGACGACGACGGGGGCATGAGGGTCGACGAGCTCGTCGCGCTCGCCGAGTACAACGTCGACGTGCCCGTGGTCATCTCGCTGTTCATCACCGCGTCGGCCGAGGCCACCTCGCCCGACCACCCGGCGCACCAGTACTACGCCGACTACTACGAGCGCATCGTCTCGTCGACCTCGGCCTACCTCGGACTCGCCCAGGCCCGCGGCTGGTTGCGCGACGGCTACACCGCCGAGTCCGCGGCCCGCGTCGTGCTGGCCGTGCAGGACGGGCTGCAGCTGCAGTGGCTGTACGAGCGCGACGCCGTGGACGTCCCGGCCCTGATGCGCCTCGTGATCGGGAGCGTCCTCACGGTGCCGACGAGCGAACTCGACGCCGCCGTGCGCGAGGCGGCCGGGCGCGCGGGCTGACCCGCGCCTCCTCGGTTGCCGCCTGCGGGCAGGCGCCCGCTACTTCGCGCTGATGCGCTGGAACTTCCGGATGCAGAGCGGCACGAAGACCACGAGCATCACGGCGATGCCGAGCAGGACGGTGGCGTAGGGATGCTGCATCGTCCAGATGTCGGGCACCGGGGTGTCTCCCAGGTTGCCGAACGAGGTGCGGGCCGCCTGCACGAGCGACGACACCGGGTTCCACTCGGCGAAGACCCGCAGCACGGTGGGCAGCGTGTCGCTGGGGACGAACGCGTTGGAGACGAACGTCAACGGGAACAGGATCATGAAGGACGCGTTGTTGATCGTCTCGGGCGTCTTGACGCTCATGCCGAGCAGGGCCATCACCCAGCTGAACGAGTAGCTGAAGAGCAGCAGCAGCGCCACCCCGCCGACGAACGAGGCCGGCGAGGCGTCGACCCGCCAGCCGACCGCGAGCCCGGTGAGCATCATGATGACCATCGAGATCGTGTTGAGGACGAGGTCGCTGTTGGTGCGACCGATCAGCACGGCCGACGAGCTCATCGGCAGGGTGCGGAACCGGTCGATGATGCCCTCTTTCAGGTCTTGGGCCATCGCGGCACCCGAGAAGGTCGAGCCGAAGACCACGGTCTGCGCGAAGATGCCCGCCATCAGGAACTGCGTGTAGTCGGTGCCCTGGACGGCGATGGCACCGCCGTAGACCTGGCTGAACAGCAGGACGAACATGATCGGCTGCAGCACGGCGAAGATCAGCATGTCGGGTGAGCGCTTCACCTTGGTCAGGTTGCGCTTGGTGACGGTCCAGCCGTCCGAGGCCCAGGTGCCGACACCCGTGTCGGTCGACGGGACGAGCGTCTGCGCGAGGGCGGAGGTGGTGCCGGTGGTGGTCATGCCCGTGCCTCTCTCTTCTTCGCACCGCGCCGAGCACGACCCCGACCGCCGGCCGGGTCGTCGTCGGGGGAGCCGGGGTCGTCGTCCGTGTCGTCGTCGGCCGTGCGGTGGCCCGTGAGCTGCAGGAACACGTCGTCGAGGGTGGGGCGCCGCATGCCGGCGTCGTGCAGCTCGATGCCGGCCGCACCGAGGTCGGCGAGCGTTCGCTGCAGGGCGGTCGGGCCGTCGGTGACCGCGACCTCGAGTTGACGGCCGTCGGCCCCGACGGTCGGCTCGGAGTCGCCGTGCCGCCGGAGCACCTCGACCGCCTGATCGGCCCGCGCCTCGTCGACGAGGGCGACGACGAGACGGTGCCCGCCGACCTGGGCCTTGAGCTGGTCGGCCGTTCCCTCGGCGATGACGGCTCCACCGTCGATGACCGAGATGTCGTCGGCCAGGCGGTCGGCCTCCTCGAGGTACTGCGTGGTCAGCAGCACCGTCGTGCCGCCGTCGACGAGGCCGGTGATGATGTCCCACAGGGCGAGGCGGCTGCGGGGGTCGAGGCCCGTCGTCGGCTCGTCGAGGAACAGCACGCGCGGGTTCGTCACGAGCGCCCCGGCGAGGTCGATGCGTCGGCGCATGCCGCCCGAGAAGCCCTTCACCGGACGGTCGCCCGCGGCCGACAGGTCGAAGACGTCGATCAGCTCTCGGGCCCGGTCCCTGCTGACGCGGCTGCCCAGGTGGTAAAGCCGTCCGATCATGTCGAGGTTCTCGAAGCCGGTGAGGTTCTCGTCGACCGCGGCGTACTGCCCCGAGACGCCGATCGAGCGGCGCACCGCCTGGGCGTCCGCGACGACGTCGAGCCCGGCGATCGTGGCCGTGCCGGAGTCCGGCCGTTCGAGGGTGGTGAGCATCTTGACGCCGGTCGTCTTGCCGGCACCGTTCGGCCCGAGCAGCGCCTTGACGGTGCCCTCGGGCACGATCAGGTCGAGCCCGGTCAGGGCGTGGACCGGGCCGGACTTCGACCGGTAGGTCTTCGTGAGGCCGCGGGCCTCGATCATCGCCATGGGTGCTCCCGGTACGTGGGACCCGTCCGTCCGCAGACGGGTCGGTCTCGGCGGCCGCCGTGCACCGCCTGGACGCGCCCAAGGTAGCGCTGTCCGGCCTCCGCCGCCAGTGCCGATCGGCCCCCTGTCGAGAAGGAGGCGCGGCGCACGTCACGGTCTCGTGTCAAACCTTGCCAGGTGGCAAGTTCCGCCCTACATTCATCCCATGACCACCATCGACGAGACGGCGGGGCCGTCCACCGCTGAACAGCTCCTGCCCGTCGGCATCGGCGACGACGCCGTCGCCCTCGCCCGTCGCTGGGCGCACGAGGCGTCCGGCGCCCCGAGCACCGGCTCGGCCCACCTGCTCGCCCAGGTCCTGAAGGACGAGTCGGGACTCGCCTTCACGATCGGGTTCGTCGACCGGGTCGTCCGGCCGGAAGACCTCGGCGTCGCCGCCCGCAACCTGTCGACCCTGGCGAAGCAGGCACCCGCCTTCCTGCCGTGGCACATGCGCTCCGCCGTGCGCCTCGGCGGCGTCATGGCGCCCGTGCTGCCGGGCGTGGTCGTGCCGATCGCCCGTCGCGTCCTGCGCGGCATGGTCGGCCACCTCGTCGCCGACGCCCGCCCCGCCAAGCTCGGCGCCGCCATCGCGAAGATCAAGAAGGACGACACGCGGCTCAACCTCAACCTGCTCGGCGAGGCCGTCCTGGGCGACACCGAGGCCGAGCACCGCCTCGCGGGCACCCGGGCGCTGCTCGCCCGCGACGACGTCGACTACGTGTCGATCAAGGTCTCGTCCATCGTCAGCCAGCTCTCGATGTGGGCCTTCGACGAGACCGTCGAGCGCGTCGTCGAGAAGCTCACCCCGCTGTACGAGCTCGCCGCCCGGTCGCCGAGGCCGAAGTTCATCAACCTCGACATGGAGGAGTACCGCGACCTCGACCTGACGATCGCGGTCTTCACGCGCCTCCTCGACCAGCCGCAGCTGAAGGGCCTCGAGGCCGGCATCGTCCTGCAGACCTACCTGCCCGACGCCCTCGGCGCCCTGCAGCACCTCACCACCTGGGCGACCGAGCGGGTCGACGCCGGCGGGGCCGCGATCAAGGTGCGCATCGTCAAGGGCGCGAACCTCGCGATGGAGACCGTCGACGCCACCGTGCACGAGTGGCCGCTCGCGACCTACGGCACCAAGCAGGACAGCGACACGAACTACAAGCGCGTGCTCACCTGGGCCTTCACTCCCGAGCGCACCCGCTCCGTGCGCATCGGCGTCGCCGGCCACAACCTGTTCGACATCGCCTTCGCCCACCTGCTGGCCGAGGCCCGCGGCGTGAGCGATCGGGTCGAGTTCGAGATGCTGCTCGGCATGGCCGAGGGGCAGGCCGAGCTGGTCAAGGCCGACGTCGGCGGACTGCTGCTGTACACGCCCGTCGTGCACCCCCGCGAGTTCGACGTCGCCATCAGCTACCTGATCCGCCGCCTCGAAGAGAACGCCTCGAGCGAGAACTTCATGTCCGCCGTCTTCGAACTCGCCTCGAACGAAGCCATGTTCGAGCGCGAGAAGGGTCGGTTCCTCGCCTCGCTCGCCGAGGTCGACGGCGACACCCCGGCATCACACCGCGTGCAGAGCCGCCTCGACGCCGCCCAGGCGCTACAGCCCCGCGCGGCCGGCAGCGGCTTCGACAACGAGCCCGACACCGACCCCGCCCTGGCCGACAACCGCGCCTGGGGTCGTGAGATCGCCGCCCGCTCGGCCGACTCGCGCCTGGGCGTCGAGCTGATCGAGTCCGCCCGGGTGACCGACGAGGCCACCCTCGACGCGATCGTGGCCGACGCCGTCGCCGCGTCCGCCGACTGGGCGGCCCGCGGAGGCGCGGGTCGGGCCGCGGTCCTGCGCGAGGCCGCGGCGACGCTGTCGGCCCGCCGCGCCGACCTGATGGAGGTCGCGGCGAGCGAGACCGGCAAGACCGTCGCCGAGGGCGACGTCGAGGTCAGCGAGGCGATCGACTTCGCCAACTGGTACGCCCATCTCGCCGAAGAACTCGACCAGGTCGACGGGGCCACCTTCATGCCCGAGCGGCTGACCCTGATCACCCCGCCGTGGAACTTCCCCCTCGCGATCCCCGCCGGTTCGACCCTGGCCGCGCTCGCGGCGGGCAGCAGCGTCGTGATCAAGCCGGCCGGGCAGGCGAAACGCAGCGGTGCCGTGATGGTGCAGGCCCTCTGGGACGCCGGCGTGCCCCGAGAGGTGCTCAAGCTGGTCGACGTCGACGAGGGCGACCTCGGTCGTCACCTGGTGTCGCACCCGTCGGTCGACCGCGTCATCCTCACCGGCGCCTTCGAGACCGCGGCCCTGTTCACGAGCTGGCGCACCGACCTGCCCCTGCTCGCCGAGACCAGCGGCAAGAACGCCCTCATCGTCACCCCCAGTGCCGACCTCGACCTGGCCGCGTCCGACGTCATCAAGTCGGCCTTCGGCCACGCGGGCCAGAAGTGCTCGGCGGCGAGCCTGGTGATCCTGGTCGGCTCGGTCGCCACCTCCGAGCGCTTCCGCCGACAGCTCGTCGACGCCGCGTCCACCCTGCGCGTCGGCCTGCCCTCCGACCCCACCACGCAGATGGGCCCGATCGTCGAGCCGGCCCACGGCAAGCTCGAGCGGGCGTTGACCACGCTCGGTGCGGGTGAGACCTGGCTGGTCGAGCCGAAGCAGCTCGACGACTCCGGGCGCCTCTGGTCGCCCGGGGTGCGCGCCGGCGTCGCCGCGGGCAGCGAGTTCCACCTCACCGAGTACTTCGGCCCGGTGCTCGGCATCATGACCGCGAAGACGCTCGACGAGGCGATCGAGCTGCAGAACGCGACCGACTACGGCCTCACCGCGGGTCTGCACACCCTCGACCCCGCCGAGCTGTCGACCTGGCTCGACCGCGTCGAGGCGGGCAACCTCTACGTCAACCGCGGCATCACGGGCGCCATCGTGCGGCGCCAGCCGTTCGGCGGCTGGAAGAAGTCCTCGGTCGGTGCCGGGGCCAAGGCCGGTGGACCGAACTACCTCGTGCACCTCGGCTCGTGGCGGCCGACGGCGCTGACCGAACCGCAGGAGGCGCGCCCGGGTCGCGAGGCCCTGGCCGTCCTCGAGGCCGCGTCGCCGCTGCTCGGGGCGTCGGGTGCGTCGGCCTCCGACGACCTGCGAGCCGCCGCCGCCAGCGACGAGCACTTCTGGGCCACCGAGTTCGGCGTCGCCCGCGACGTGGGCGACCTCGGCCTCGAGCGCGACCTGCTGCGCTACCGCGCGTTGCCCGTCACGGTCCGCGCCGCCGACGGCGCGGCTCCGGTCGACGTGGTCCGGGTGCTGCTCGCCGGTCTGCGTGCCGGCGCGCCGCTCACGGTGTCGTCGTCGGTCGAGCTGCCCGGCGCTCTCGTCCGGGCGCTCGGCCTCGCGGCCTCCGACGTCGTGCGCGAGGACGACGCGGCGTGGCATGACCGGGTGCGTGCGGGTCGCCTGTCGACCGAGCGCGTGCGGTTGGTGACGGACGCGGGCGGCGTGGCCGGCGCCTCCTCGGCTCTGTCGGACGCCCTCGGCGGCGACCCGGCGGTGGCCGTGTTCGCGGCCCCCGTCACGCCGACCGGGCGCCTCGAGCTGCTGCCGTTCCTCCGCGAGCAGGCCGTCGCCATCACGGCGCACCGCTTCGGCAACCCCGACGACTGGAGCGCCGCCGTCATCTGATCCGGCGACGACCCGCGTCATGGCACCGCGTTCCGTGCGGCACACCCCGTCGAGACAGGGAGCAGAGCACGGAACGCGGTGTCGTGTGATGCGGTGCCGTCAGCCGGCGACGACCTCGACCTTGGTCCAGCCGGGCTCGCGGCGGTCGAACGCCTCGTAGGCCTCGATCGCCGAACCGATGCCCTCGTGCTCGGTGATGAACGCCGTCGGGTCGAACTGGCCCGAGGCGACGAGGTCGATCAGCGGCGGGGTCACCGAGTGGTGGTCGCAGTTGCCCATGCGGATGGTGAGGTTCTTCAGCATCGCCTCGCCGAACGGGAACGACGTGACGGTCGGCGAGTACACGCCGATGACGCCGATGCGGCCGTACTTCGCGACGACCTCGACGGCCCAGCGCAGAGCCTGGGTCGGCGCGTTGCCGGGAACCCACTGGTCGCCCTGCGGGTTCGCGTCGGGGGCGACCTGCTCGACCTCGGCCGCGAACTCGGCGGCCGTGTCGGCGTCGGGGGCGGCCGGGCCGTGGCTCGCGTGCTGGGCGTCGACGCCGACCGCGTCGATGACGGCGTCCACGCCCGCACCGCCGGTGAGGCGCTTGATCGTCTCGACGGGGTCCTCGTCGTCGAAGTTCACGATCTCGGCGTTCTGGGCGAGGGCCTGGGCGAGGCGCGTCTCTTCTCGGTCGACCACGATCACGCGGCTGGCGCCCTGCTTGAAGGCCGAGGCGATCGCGAACTGGCCGACCACGCCGGCACCGAAGACGGCGACCACGTCGCCGCGGGTGACCCCCGCGAGCTCGGCTCCGAACCAGCCGGTCGGGAAGATGTCGCTCAGCAGGATCGCCTGCTCGTCGCTGACCGTGTCGGGCAGGCGGTGCATGGTGTTCTGCGCGAACGGCACGCGCACCTGCTCGGCCTGCAGGCCGTTGACCGGGCCGGTCGAGGCCGGGCCGCCGAAGAAGCAGGTGCCGGCGTCCGGGCCGTTGGGGTTCGCCACGTCGCACTGGGCCGTCTGGCCCTGGCGGCAGTAGCGGCAGGTGCCGCACGACACCGTCGAGTTGATGACGACCCGGTCGCCGGCGCTGAAGCCGCGGACGTCGTCACCGACCGCGGTCACGACGCCGACCGCCTCGTGGCCGAGGATCGTGCCCTCGGCCATGGGGGCCATCGTGCCGCGCACGAAGTGCAGGTCGGTGCCGCAGATCGCGCTGCGGGTGATGCGGACGACCGCATCGGTCGGGTCGACGATGGTGGGGTCGGCGACCTCGTCGAGTCGGATGTCGCCGATGCCGTGCCAGACGACTGCCTTCATGGATGGTCCTTCCGTCGAGTGGGGTGCCGGGTCTCCGCCGGCCGCCGCGGGCTGCTGCCACCGGCTGCTCCCGCTATCCGGGTGACGGTAGGCCGCGCCCGGCCGTCCGGGCCGGTCCCGGCCGTCGAGATGTCACGACGTGCCGCTCACCTTCGAACGTGAGCGGCACGTCGTGACATCTCGCGCGAGGCGGCCTCAGACGGCGGGCTGCCCCGCGGCGTACCAGGCGGCGAGCCGGCGCAGGCCTTCGTCGACGCTCACCGCGGGCGTCCAGCGGAGGTCGTGCTGCGTGCGCCGCTGGTCGAACCAGTGCGCGGTGGACAGCTGCTCGGCGAGGAACCTCGTCATGGGTGGTTCGTCGGTGCCCGGTCGCACGGCCCAGACACGCTCGACCAGTGAGCCCGCGGCGCGGGCGACGACGGCCGGCACCCGCAGGCGAGGGGCGGGCACCCCGGCGGCCGCGCAGATGCCGGCCATCAGGTCGGCGACGGTGCGGGGCTCGCCGTTGCTGATCACGTACGCCCCACCGCTGACGTCGTCGACGCGGTCGAGGGCCGCGGCGATGCCGGACGCCGCGTTGTCCACGTAGGTGGAGTCGATCAGGGCGGCGCCGTGATCGAGCAGGGGCAGGCGTCCGGAGCGGGCACGGTCGACGATGCGCTCGACGAGCTGCGTGTCACCCGGGCCCCAGACGAGGTGCGGGCGCACGGCCACGACCCGCAGGTCGGCGTCGGCCGTCCCGAGGGCGACGCGCTCGGCCGCGGCCTTGGTGCGGGCGTAGTCGCCGCGAGCGTGCCCGGGCGACGCCGGCAGCGCGTCGTCGCCGACGATGGATGCCCCGGAGTGAGCCACGGACGGCGACGACACGAAGACCAGTCGCGACACCGAGGAGGCGCGCATCGCCTCGACGAGGGAGCGCGTGCCCCCGACGTTGACGGCCTCGAAGTCGGCGGCGTCACCCGTGAGCGACACCTTCGCGGCGAGGTGGACGACGGCGTCCTGGTCGCGGACGGCGGCCGCGACGGCCCGGGGGTTCGTGATCGACCCGAGCACGTCGCGGGCACCCGGGACGCCCGAGGGGCGGCGTTGGAACGTCGTGACCTCATGCCCGGCGTCGGCGACGGCCCGGGCGACGGCGCCGCCGAGCAGCCCGCTCGCCCCGGTGACCAGCACCCTCACGGTCGGCGCATCCGGCCGCCGGAGAGCACCGAGGCCGCCCAGGCGGCGAGGCCGCTGCGGTCGATCTTGCTGTTGTGGCGCACGTCGGTCGGCAGCCGCGGCACGACGAGCACGGCCGCCACCGGTCGACCCGACGCCGAGGCCACGGCCGAGCGCACCGAGGCCGCCAGGGTCGCGGACGCCAGCCCCGGGCGACGAGCCGGAGGGACGGTCTCGGCCACGACGACGACCTGCTGCGTGCCGGCCGGGCCGACGCCCACGACGGCGGCGCGGGCGATGCCGGCCCGCGCCTCCACGGCCTGTTCGGACGCCACCGGTGTCAGCACGCCCGTCGCCGTCGTGATCACGTGGGGCAGGCGGCCCTCGACCCAGAGGCGGCCCTGCGCGTCGAGGTGCCCGACGTCGCCGGTGCGGTGCCACCGCGTCTCGGCGGTCGAGCCGAGGCGGCTGGTCCGATGCGTGAGCCAGAGGCGGTCGTAGTGGTCCTCGACGTGCGGCGCCGAGACGACGATCTCGCCGGTCACCCCGGCGTCGTCGGTGAACGCCGAGGAGGCGCGGCCCGCGTCGTCGAGAGGAGCGATCCGCACCGTCGTGGTCGCGCCGGGCAGCCCCACGCAGACGCCGCCGGCGTCGGGCGCGCCCTCGGCGACGGCGGCCTCGCGGTCGGTCGCCGCGGAGCGCACACCGTCGAGCGTGACGTCGGTCATCAGCAGGCCCTCGGTCATGCCGTAGGGCGTGTGGGGCGTGGCGTTCGGCATCAGGTCGCCGGCCGCGGCGAGCAGCGACTCGGAGACCGGTGCGCCCGCCGACAGGAAGGTCTCGACGCCCGACAGCGCGCGATGGCCGGCGGCATCGAGTTCGTCGGACGTCGCGACCACGTTGGTGAGCGCGGCGGGGGAGAGGAACACCACGGTGGCGTCGACCGCGGCCGTGGCGGCCGCGACGGCGCGGGCCGTCAACGTGCGGGGTTTCGTGACGTCCATGTCGGGCGTGACGCTGGTCGCGCCCAGGGCGGGCCCGAGCAGGGCGAACGGGGCGAAGCCGGCGACCAGGCCGGTGCCGGGGCCGACGCCGTACTGCTCGGCCAGGGCGTCGCGCAGGGCGGTCAGCTGGCCGTGGCGGTAGACGACGCCCTTCGCGGGACCGGTCGAGCCCGAGGTGAAGAGGATCGCGGCCTCGGCGTCGGCCGCGGGAGCCTCGGGCAGTTCGGCGAGGGCCTCGTGGGCGCGGCGCCCGAGTTCGGCGATCTCGGGCAGCGAGGCCTCGACGCCGAGCGCGCGGGCGGCGATCGGTGCCAACGTCGTGGTCGAGATCTTGCGGCCGGGCCAACCGAGGGCGGTCGCGGCGGTGAGCCCGGGCAGCTGGCCGATCACGTGTTCGGGCCAGGCCCCCCGGACGGCGCGGGTCAGGCCGCGCACGCCGAGACCGGCGTCGGCCACGACCACGACAGCACCGAGGCGGACGCACGCGTAGAGCACGGCGGTCAAGTCGGCACCCGGCTGCACGAGCAGCGACACCCGGTCCCTTGGCCGCACACCGTGCTTGCGCAGGCCGAGGGCGATCTCGTGCACGCGGCGGGCCAGCAGGCTCCAGCTGACCGAACGGGGGCCGTCGGCACCCGCGGGGGCCATCTCGACCAGCGCGGTGGCCGGGCTGTCGGCCAGGGACTCGAGGTACGACCAGAGCGGGCGGTCCTGCGGGGAGGCGACCCGCGCCTCCTCGGCGACGGCGACGGCGGCGGCTCCGGCCGGGGCGTCGACCGTGGCCGCGCCGTCGGGCAGTCGATCGCCCAGCCAGGTGAGCACGGCCCCGGCGTAGTCGACGTCCTCGGCGACGAGGTGGCCCGCGCCCTCGTAGCGGTGGACGTCGGCGTGCGGCAGGCGGTCGATCAGATCGTCGAGGTACCGGTCCGAGAAGATCGGGTCGCGCGGGCCCCAGAGCATCAGCGCCGGCACCGTGAGCTCGCGCAGGCCTTCGGCGATGCGGTCGAGCTCGGGGCTGCTGACGTGCTCGGCGTCGACCGGGATGTCGGCGACGAACCCGCCGATGCCACCACGGCGGTCGGCCTGGCGGTAGGGGGCACGGAAGCCGTCCTTGACCGCGGCCGAGAGCGGCGGGTGGGCGAGGCCGAGGGTCACGTCGAGGAACCCGGTCGTGCCGACGGTCGCCCGGCCCAGGACGCCGCGGGCGAGGGTGAGGCGGAGGGGGGCCGGGATCTTCTCGTCCTCTGGCTGGTGGATCGCCGTGTTGAGCAGCATGAGCCCGACGAGCTGGTCGGGGTGGTCGACCGCCCAGCCCATCGAGACGACGCCGCCCCAGTCGTGGCCGAGGGTGACGACGGGGCCGGCGATCTCGAGGGCCTCGGTCAGGTCGCCCAGGTCGGCGACGCGGCGGGCCAGCGTCTGCGGCGAGCCGGTGCGTTCGGAGAAGCCCATGTCGAGCTGGTCGACGGCGACGACGCGCCAGGCGGGGCCTCCGGCGGCGGCCGTCTCGACCGTGCGCGCGACGAGGCGGCGCCACAGGTACGACCAGGTCGGGTTGCCGTGCACGCAGAGGATGGTGCCGACGGGTTCGACGCCGAGGGCCGTCAGTCGGTCGCCGTTGTCGAGGACGTGCCAGGTGCGGGAGGCGCGGTGCGAACCCAGCCCGTAGGGCACATCGACGAGACGCGACCACGACGGGTCGAGCCCGTCGAGACCCGCGGGGGGACGTGACGCCGGCGCCGTGGCGGAGGCGGACCGCGGGAGCCGACTCACCAGGCGAGTTCCATCATCGCGGTGTTGATGCCCGAGCCGACGCCCATCAGCAGCACGCGGTCGCCCTTGCTGAGGGTCTTGCTCTCTTCGACGAGGGTGATGGGGATCGAGGCCGGGCCCACGTTGCCGAGGGTCGGGTAGGTCAACGGGACGAGCTTCTTGTCGATGCCGGCGGCTTTGACGAAGGCGCCGGTGTGCACGTCGCTGACCTGGTGCATGATGTAGCGGTCCATGCGCTGCCAGTTCCAGTCGCGCTTGGCTTCTTTCCAGGCCGAGACGACGAGTTCCATGCCGCGCTTGAGCAGCGCCTTGGCGTCGGTGAACATGCCGTCGACGCTTCCGACGCACAGGTCGTAGTTCTCGGTGGCGGCGCGGGTGACCCCGCCGACGATGCGGTGGCCCTCGGGGTGCAGGTCGGCCCGGCCGATGACGGCGGCGGCGGCACCCGAGCCCAGGGTCAGGCTGGCGAACTCGCTCATGAAGTCGTCGCGGCCGTAGCCCTTGGTCAGCAGGCGGTCGATGGTGTTGACCTGGACGTCGTCGGCGTCCTCGCCGTCGATGATGACGGCGTAGTCGATCTGGCCTGCGTCGATCAGCTGGGCGGCGAGGGTCATGCCGTTGACGAAGCCGAGACAGGCGTTGGCGATGTCGAAGTTCGTGGCCGACGAGGGCAGGCCGAGACCGTGGTGCAGGCGCACGGCGACCGAGGGTTCGAGGTGCGGGCGGGTCACCGAGGTGTTGATCAACAGGCCGACCTGGTCGGGGCGGACGCCGGCCTCGGCCAAGGCGCGCTTGCCTGCGTCGATCGCCGCTGCGTCGAAGCTCTGCTCGGTGCTCCAGTTGCGGCGCTCGTACACGCCCGCGACGCGCTGGAGCAGGCCCGTGGGCAGCTTCAGGCGCTTGAGCACGGGGCTGAGCTTCTCGTCGATGCTCTCGGAGGTGGTGACCCGATCGGCCATGGTGCTGGTGACCGACAGCAACGCGACGTTGCTGTGCCGGGTCGTAGCGTTTCCGTTCAACGGAACTCCCTGTCGAGTTGTGGCGGGGTGGGGCTGCACGCGCGCGCGGGGTCGCGAGCGGAGCCGAACGTCGTGGGCACCGGTTCGGTGCGTCCGCCAGTTTACGGCGGCGGACGCTGGGTGGTTGCCAGGTTGACGGGGCACGTCCATGCCGCGAACGGCATGTGGCGGGGAGTGCCGGCGTCAGGCCGAAGGGTCGCGGGGCAGCCGGACGATGCGACGTCGGTCGTCACGAGACCACCAGACGAGGTCTGCGACGGCCCAGGTGACGGCTCCCAGGCCGGCGGCGACCACGACCACGGTGACGACGGTGACGCTGCCCCCGCCGACCGTCAGGGCGGCGACGATGCTCGCGATCACGACGAGCGCGCAGAACGTCGTCACCAGGGGCAGGGCGATGCCGCCGCGTCTGGTCAGCAGCCAGTTCGGCACGTCGGGGTCGACGTGGACGTCGCGTCGTCGCACGGTGCCTCCTCGGCGGATCGGGGTCCCGGCGATCGTAGCCCGCGCACCTTGTACCCTCGGGTTCATGAGCGACCTGCGGCGACCCTGGTTCACCCTGACGAAGACCGGCGCCGTGGTGCCTGCCGTGTTCGAGGTGCTGATCGGCCTGTTCGGTCTCGTCGTTCAGGTGCTCAACATCGCCTCGGGTGTGCCGGTCCAGGCGCTGACCGTGATCATCCTGATCGTGGCGGTGTTGCTGATCGCGCAGGGTGTCGCCGACCTGGTCTGGTGGAGCAAGGACGGCCGCCGGGCGAGGGCGCGCCAGGTCTGACCCGAGCGCGAGGGCTGCCCGGTCCTGGGCTCAGGTGGCCACCTCGGCGCGGGGGCGCCGCAGTCGGTGGGTCGCGAGCAGCACGACGACCACGACGCCCACGCCGATCGCGGTGTCGGCCGTCCGGGTCGCCACGAGGGCGCCCACGTCGACGGGTTCGCCCCCGAGCGCCCGCATGCCGAGCGCCATGGGCGTGATGAACACCAGGGCGAGCCCGTAGTTGCGCACGATCAGCAGTTCGGTCGCGAACTGCAGGACGCCGAAGGCGACGATCAAGGCGGCGACCCCGGGGTGCCAGGCCAGCAGCAAGGCGGCGAGGGCCACCCCGACGAGGGTGCCGAGGAGGCGGTGGCCGGCTCGCACGAGCTGGCCCGCCGTCGCGCTCCCCACCACGGGCACCACGGCCGACACCATCGCCCAGTACGGGCTCTCGACACCGAGACCCAGGCTGAGCAGCCCGGCCGCGATCGAGGCCACCAGGCAGACGGCGGCGTGGACGACCGTCCGTCGACCGTCCAGCGGTCGCGGTCCGCGCCTCCAGCGGCGTCCGTCGACGGTGGCGAGCGCCCGACGGCCGCCCGGCAGCAGCACGCCGGCGAACGACGCGAGCAGGGCGAGCGCGAGACTCGCCGGCGCGACGACCGCTGCCACGGCGACGGTCGACGCGGTCGCGGGCACGAATGCCGAGACGCCGAGGCCGAAGACGAAGAAGAGCGGGCCGGGCGGACTCCAGCGGCGCAGGTCGGAGGTGGCCGAGGTGACGCCGGCGACCAGACCGATCGTCACGACCAGCACCCAGACCGGGGCTGACGAGGCGGCCAGTGCGGTGCCCAGCACCACGCAGGAGACGAGTGCGAGCCCGGCCTCGAGCTGCATCTCGAGTCGCTGGAATCGGGGCAGGCCGCGCCCGAACGCCGAGGCGAAGGCCCCGAACACCGCGTAGGGCGTCCACTCCACGTGACCGATCAGGGCCAGAACGACCATCGGCACGAGCACGGAGGCGGCGACTCGGGCCGCCGGACGGTGGGCGCCGTCGTGCGGGCCGAAGCGGAGCAGGTCGCGCGGGTGCGGCAGCAGGCGGTGGGCGGGGGTCGTGGTCGTGATGGGGCGGTCCTCTGGTCGACGCGGCGTGGGCGCTCGTCGTCGAACTGCTTCACGGGTGAATGATCTGACAGTCACTTTACCCGTGAACCATCGGTAGTCTCAAGGGCATGACCGATACCGGCCCCCGCGACGTGATGGACGACGTCCACGACCGGTGGCGCGAACTGCGGCCCGACCTCGACGTCTCGGCCGTGCCCGTCATCGGCCGGGTGAACCGTCTGGCACGCATCGTGCAGCGGCGCAGCGACGATCTGCTGGCCCAGTTCGGCCTGGGACGGGCGGACTTCGACCTGCTCGCGGCCCTGACCCGACGCGACGGCCCGATGAGTCCGACGCAGTTGGCCGACGAGACGCTGCTCTCGCCGCCGGCCGTCACCAAACGAGTCAAGGGCCTGCTCGTGGCGGGCCTCGTCCATCGGTCGGCGAACCCCACCGACCACCGCGGCTACTTCGTCGCCCCGACGGAAGCCGGCGGTCGCCTGATCGACCGGGTGCTCGAGGTGCAGCTCGCCGACGAGCGGGCGATGCTCGCCGCCCTGCCCGAGGAGGCGCGGGAGGCCGTCGCGGACGGCCTGCGTCACCTGCTCGTCGCCCTCGAGGGCTGAACGGCAGCCGCCCCGGGGAGCAGGGGTGGAAGAGAGCCGGCCACGGGACTTGAACCCGTAACCTTCCGATTACAAGTCGGATGCGCTACCAATTGCGCCAGGCCGGCGAGGCATGCCCATCTTACCCAGCCCGCGCCTCCTCACCCGGCGTCAAGCCTGCGGTCGGTGCAGGATTGGCGCTCCGAGGCCGAGAAGTGGTGAAGTAGAGCGAGCGCACCGCGCCCGCCAGACGCATCGACCAAGAGGAGCCCCCTTGTCCACGATCTTGACCGCGATCGGTTCGCTCGCCCTGCTCTTCGTCAGCTTCGCCCTGTTCGCCTACTCGTTCGGCACCGGCGAGCCCAACGCCGTCATCTTCTTCGCCGGCATCGTCCTGATGACGGGGTCGTTCTGGCTGCCCATCACGGTGATCGGCAACAGCCACAAGACCTGGTGACCCCGTCGGCGCCCTATCCCGGGGCGCCGACGGACTACGGCGTGCTGACGAACTGCTCGGGGTCGAGCAGCTTGCGCGGCTTGGGATCATCCCCCTCGCGCCCGCCGACGTACAGCCAGCCCAACAGCTGTTCACCCTCACGCAGGCCGTGCGCCGCCGCCACCTCGGGTGCCCGGGTCAGGACGCCGGTGCGCCAGAAGACGCCCCAGCCCTCGTCGTCGAGGACGAGCGACAGCAGGTGCGCGACCCCCGAGGCAACGGATTCTTGCTCCCAGTAGGGCACCTTGCGGCTCTCGCGCGGCGAGACGACGACCGCGACGATCAGCGGCGCCCGGAACGCCTTCTGCGTCAACTTGTCGCGGGCGTGGCCCTCGGCCCCGCCCGCGTCGGCCAGCGACCGGCCGACGATCAGGCGGTCGTCTCCGCGGAACTCGATCAGCCGCCACGGGCGCAACTCGGAGTGGTCGGCCACCGTCGCCGCCGAGCGCACCGCGTCGAGCAACTGCTCGTGCGTCGGCGCGACGTCGGTGACCTTCGACCGCGACCGGCGTCGGCGGGCGGCGTCGGCGACCGTGCTCACTACTCGGCGGCCGTGAAGTCGAGCGAGATGCTGTTCATGCAGTAGCGGTCGCCGGTGGGCGTGCCGAAACCGTCGGGGAACACGTGGCCCAGGTGCGAGCCGCAGTTCGCGCAACGCACCTCGGTGCGGGTCATGCCGAGGCTGTTGTCGTCGATGAGCTGCACGGCGTCGGGGTTCACCGACTCGTAGAAGCTGGGCCAGCCGCAGCCGCTGTCGAACTTGGTGCCGCTCTTGAACAGCTCGGCGCCGCAGGCGGCACAGGCGTAGGTGCCGGCACGGCTCTCGTCGAGCAGCTCGCCGGTCCACGGGCGCTCGGTGGCGGCCTCACGCAGGACGGAGTACTGGTCGGCGTCGAGCTCCTCGCGCCACTGCTCGTCGGTCTTCTCGATCTTGTACGCCACGATGATCTCCTCGCTTGTCGGGACTCCTCATTCAACACGGTCGACCGGCGCACGATTCCCCGGCCCCCACCGGGCTGCCAGACTCCTGCGTGTGAGCACCTCCGACCGGTTCCTGGCCGCGGCCCTCGCCTTCGACCGCGAGGGCTCGCCCTCGCAGGCCGAACTCGCTCGAGGCATCGCGGGTGACGCGACCGCGGTGGCCGTCGTCGACCGAGCCGAGGAGGCGCGGCGTCAGCCCGTCCTCGTCCTCGCGGTCTGCCGGTGGCTGGGCGCGCCGCTCGGGCCCTGGTCGGCGCTGCGGCCCTGGCTGCTCGCCCGCTCCGACGACGTCGTGGCCGAACTCGCCCGCCGGCTCACCCAGACCAACGACGTACGACGGTGCGCCCCGCTCTCGGTCGCCCTGGCCCGCGTGCCGGGCCCGGTCGCCCTGCTCGAGGTCGGCGCCTCGGCCGGACTCTGCCTCGGTGTGGACCGGTACGGCTACCGCTCGGGCGACCGCACCTGGGGTGACCCGTCGAGCACGGTGCAGGTGCGCATCGACGTCGCCACCGCGGTCGTGGGCGGGACCCGGCCTCGACCGGAGCTGCCGACGGGGCCGCTGCCCGAGGTCACCTGGCGCGCGGGGATCGACCTCGACCCGGTCGACGTCCGTGACCGCGACCAGGTGGCGTGGCTCGAGACGTTGCTGCCACCGGAGCGCGGCGACCGGCTCGCGCTGTCGAGGCGGGCGGTCGCGCTCGCCCGCACCGCGCCTCCTCGGCTCGTCACGGCGGACGCCGTCGACGGGCTCGCCGCACTCGCGGCCGAGGCTCCGTCGGACGCGACCCTGGTCGTCGTCTCGACGGGGACGCTGGTCTACCTGCCGGGTCGGCGGCGCCAGGCCTTCGTCGACGAGGTCGGCCGGCTCGGCGCGCGGTGGATCTCGTACGAACGCCGCGACCTCCTGACGGACGTGGTCGCCGAGGTGCCGCCAGGAGTGTCCGCCGACGACTCGTTCGCCGCACTCGCCCTCGACGGACGGGTGCTCGGCGTGGGGGACGCGCACGGCACGCGTCTGCACCTCACGGCGTGACGGCGATGCGACCCGTGGCCCCTCTGGCCGCCGACGTCCCGGGCGGGCCGACGCGATGTCGGACCACGCCCGTGGCCTCCGCGATCGCCCGGAACCCCGCCCGTAGGATGACCCGGGACCAGGGGAGGGCCGCGACGATGGACGACAAGGCGACGAGCGACGACGTGCGCACGAGCGCGTTGTCCGAACGCGACCGTGCCGTGCTCGACTTCGAGCAGCGTGCCCCCGCCGCCCCGGGTGCCCGGGAGGCCGCCATCCGTCGCGAGTTCGGCCTCGGGGTCGTTCGTTATCAGCAGTTGCTCAACTCGCTCATAGACCGACCCGCTGCACTGGCGTACGCACCCATGCTCGTCGGCCGCCTCCAGCGCCTACGAGCCGCCCGCCGAGACGCCCGAGCGACCCGTTCGTTCGGTCCGACCCGCTGATCCACGAGAGACCACGCATGCCGAAATTCGACCGAGACCGGTTCGACGACGTTCCCGCCGACCTCGACCGCGTCGGGGCCCACCGGGCCGAGAAGCGCCCCGGCAGCGGCTGGATCGCCTTCGCCTGGGCGGCCCTCGCCGTCGGTGTGCTGGTCGGTGCCGGCGTCGTCTACCTCGGGGTCGCGAACAACAGCTTCCAGTTCGTCAACCCGTCGTCGTCCAGCACGGCCGCGGCCGAGGCCCCCGAGACCGAGACGACGGCCCCGGCTCCGACTCCGTCCGTCACGCCGCTGACCGACCCGTCGCAGATCGACCCCTCGGTCACGACCATCACCGTGCTGAACGGCACGGCCACGGCCGGGCTCGCCGGTTCGGCCTCCGACCGGCTCGAGGCCGTCGGCTGGGTCGTCGGGACCCAGGGCAACGCCAGTGAGCGCGTCGCGACGTCGACCGTCTACTATTCGGCGGCCGACGACGAGGCCGCGGCGCTCGGCCTCGCGCAGCGACTCGGCATCACCGACGTCGAATCGAGCGACGCCTTCCCGGGTGCCGCGGTCACGATCGTCCTCGGGGCCGACTACAGCCTCTGACGGCCTCTCCGCGCCTCCTGTGTTACGCCCAGGTCTAATTACCGGTTAAATCCTCGTCTTCAGCGGGTGTTTCTCGGACGAGGTGTCGTTCCGGGCTTTCGCCGTGGCTACGATCTGGAATTGGTCGCCCCTCACGGCTCGCCGACCTGGTGTTCTGCACGAGTGACGCTGCCCCGTCCGGGCGCGCAGGTCACTGCGTCGACGACCCGGCTCGGCACCACCGCACGCGCCGTACCACCACAGCGACACAAGGGGAGCGACACCATGGCAAACGGGACCGTGAAATGGTTCAACGCGGAGAAGGGCTACGGCTTCATCACCGTCGAGGGAGACGGCCAGGACGTCTTCGTGCACTACTCGGCCATCGACATGAGCGGGTACAAGGTCCTGGAAGAGGGCCAGGCCGTCGTGTTCGAGGTGGGCACGGGCGACAAGGGGCCGCAGGCGGAGTCCGTCCGACTCGCCTGACGCCCGTCGGTGCGCCTCCACGCGCCGACGCTCTCGCCGCACGCCGCCACGGTCCGCCGTGGCGGCGTGCTCGTGCGTCCGGGCCCCGTCACGTCACTTGCACTCTCATCGGGCGAGTGCCAGAATCGTTGCTGGCACTCGCGACACGTGAGTGCCAATGCTTCTGCTTCATGACGTCCGGGAGGGACGAAAAACACACATGGCTAAGATCATTGCTTTTGACGAAGAGGCCCGTCGTGGCCTCGAGCGTGGCCTGAACATCCTGGCCGACGCGGTGAAGGTCACGCTCGGCCCGCGTGGTCGCAACGTCGTGCTCGAGAAGAAGTGGGGCGCCCCCACCATCACGAACGACGGCGTCTCCATCGCCAAAGAGATCGAGCTCGACGACCCCTTCGAGAAGATCGGTGCCGAGCTCGTCAAAGAGGTCGCGAAGAAGACCGACGACGTCGCCGGTGACGGCACGACCACCGCGACGGTGCTGGCCCAGGCCCTCGTCCGCGAAGGTCTGCGCAACGTCGCGGCCGGTGCCGACCCCATCTCGCTGAAGCGCGGCATCGAGAAGGCCGCTCAGGCCGTCTCCGACCAGCTGCTCGCCGACGCGAAGGACATCGAGACCAAAGAGCAGATCGCTGCCACGGCCTCGATCTCGGCTGCCGACCCCACCATCGGTGCGCTCATCGCCGAGGCGATCGACAAGGTCGGCAAAGAGGGCGTCGTCACCGTCGAAGAGAGCAACACCTTCGGCACCGAGCTCGAGCTCACCGAGGGCATGCGCTTCGACAAGGGTTACCTGTCGCAGTACTTCGTCACCGACCCCGAGCGTCAAGAGGCCGTCTTCGAAGACGCCTACGTGCTCATCGTCAACTCGAAGATCTCGAACATCAAAGACCTGCTGCCGATCGTCGACAAGGTCATCCAGTCGGGCAAGCAGCTGCTCATCATCGCCGAGGACGTCGACGGCGAGGCCCTGGCCACGCTCGTCGTGAACAAGATCCGTGGCATCTTCAAGTCGGTCGCCGTCAAGGCCCCCGGCTTCGGTGACCGTCGCAAGGCGCAGCTGCAGGACATCGCGATCCTCACCGGTGGTCAGGTCATCGCCGAAGAGGTCGGCCTCAAGCTCGAGAACGCCACGCTCGACCTGCTCGGTCGTGCCCGCAAGGTCATCATCACCAAGGACGAGACGACCATCGTCGAGGGTGCCGGCGACGACGAGCAGATCGCCGGCCGCGTCCGTCAGATCCGCAGCGAGATCGAGGCGACCGACAGCGACTACGACCGCGAGAAGCTCCAGGAGCGCCTCGCGAAGCTCGCCGGTGGCGTCGCCGTCATCAAGGCGGGTGCCGCGACCGAGGTCGAGCTGAAAGAGCGCAAGCACCGCATCGAGGACGCCGTCCGCAACGCGAAGGCAGCCGTCGAAGAGGGCATCGTCGCCGGTGGTGGCGTCGCCCTCATCCAGGCCGGCAAGACCGCTCTGGCGAACCTGCAGCTCGAGGGCGACGAGGCGACGGGTGCGAACATCGTCCGCGTCGCGATCGACGCTCCGCTGAAGCAGATCGCCTTCAACGCCGGCATGGAGCCCGGCGTCGTGGCCGACAAGGTCCGCGGGCTCGACATCGGCTGGGGCCTCAACGCCGCGACCGGCGAGTACGTCGACATGCTGGCCGCCGGCATCATCGACCCCGCCAAGGTCACGCGTTCGGCTCTGCAGAACGCCGCGTCGATCGCCGGTCTGTTCCTCACGACCGAGGCCGTCGTCGCCGACAAGCCCGAGAAGAACCCGGCCCCGGCCGGCGACCCCTCGGGTGGCATGGACTTCTAGTCCGCAGCGGCTCGGCTCACGCCGGGCACACGCTCAAGGGCGGTTCCCCTCCGGGGGAGCCGCCCTTCGGCGTCGGCTCCTGACGACACCAGGAAATGGACACCGCACCACGAGAAAACGTGGTGCGGTGTCCATCTCCTGGCGTTGCGGGACGGTAACGCGCGGCGCCGGGCGCCGGGCGCCGGGCGCCGGGGCCGGTCGGGCTAGGCGGTGGCGGCGGGTTCGACCGGAGTGGCCGCGTCGGCCGGCATCAGGGGGAGGGCGACCCGGAAGGTCGCACCACCGCCGGGGGTGTCGTCGACGTCGACCGAGCCACCGTGAGCCGCCACGATGCCTGACACGATGGCCAGGCCCAGCCCGCTGCCGCCCGTGTCGCGGGTGCGCGACGAGTCGGCACGCCAGAAGCGCTGGAAGATCTTCTCGCGGATCTGCGGCGGGATGCCTTCGCCGTGATCGACGATGGCGACCGTGGCGACGCCGCGCCCGGGGTCGGACTGCACCACGAGCTCGATCGGGCTGTCGTGCTCGGTGAACCGCATGGCGTTGCCCATCAGGTTGGTGATGACCTGACGGATCTTGTTCTCTTCGCCGTGCACGATGGCCGGGGCCTCGAACCGCTGCACCTCGTCCTGCAGCTGCGCGGCGGTGGCCGTGTCGCCGTTGCGCACGGCCCGGGCCCGCAGACTGCGGAGGCGCGCGAGGGTCGCGCCCGCGAACGAGATCGGCCCCGTCGCCCCGGGCACGGCACCCCCGAGTGGCGTGCCCGGCACGGGGGGTGTGGTCGCGGCCGGGGGAGCGGTCGGGGGGAGGCGACCGTCGGTGGCCGCCTCGTCACCCTCGACCGGCGCGTCGAACGTCGGGGCGACCGGTTCGAGGACGATCACGTCGATGTCACGGTCGGGGTTCGACGCCATCGTGTCGAGTGCGGAGTCGCGGGCGAGCTGGACGAGGTCCACGGGACCGAGCTCGAGGGGCTTGGACTCGTCGAGGCGGGCCAGCGCGAGCAGGTCCTGGACCAGCACGCCCATGCGGATGGCCTCCTTCTCGATGCGGTCCATCGCCTGGGCGACGTCCTCGGGCTTGGTCAGGGCGCCCATGCGGTACAGCTCGGCGTAACCGCGCAACGACACGAGCGGGGTGCGCAGTTCGTGACTGGCGTCGCCGACGAAGCGCCGCATCTGGTCGATGGTCTTGGCGCGGTCGTCGAACGCGCTGTCGATCCGATTGAGCATCGTGTTGAGCGACCGGTTGAGCCGCCCGACCTCGGTGTTCGGCGTCGTCGAGTCGAGTCGCTGGGTGAAGTCGCCGTCGGCGAATCGAGCCGCGGTGGCCTCGACGTCGCGCAGGGGCGCGAAGGTCGAGGTGACCAGCAGACGGGTGAGCGCGGCCCCGAGCACGACGACCGAGAGACCGAAGCCCAGGAAGATGCCGCCGAAGCGCCCGATGGTCGCGTTCGTCCCCGCCAGGTTGGTGCCGGCCACGATGACGGCCGGGACGGTCGTCACGCTGCCCTGGGCGTCCGTCGAACGCAGGTTGGCCGCGTGGGCGAAGAGTCGCCATTCGTTGTCGCGGGACGCGTTGTACCGGTTGAACGCCTCGTCGAGGGGAGCGCCGGCGATGCCGACGCCCGAGAGGTCGGGGGCGTCGGTGGCGCTCGACAACTGGGAGCGGGTATCGCAGATGAGATCGCCCTCGTCGTCGAGGATCGCCACGTAGCTGCTGGTCAGGCCGGCGAAGTTGACGGTGCACGATCGCGAGTCGGCCTGGTCGAAGGACGCGCTGGTGAAGTTCGTCGCCGAGTTCCGCAGCGACGTGTCGACCTGCCCCATGAGGTACGTACTGAGGACCGTCATCGTGCCGAGACCGGCGACGACGAGGCCGAGGGTGACCAGGGTCACCGTGATACCGGTGATCTTGGTGCGGATGGAGATCTCGTTCCACCACTGCGAGAGGCGAGCGTGCATGAGGTCAGACGTTATCGGAGCCGGCTGGGCGCGCCCCGCCGGTCGCAGGGCGCATGACGACGCCCGACCGTGCGGAACGGTCGGGCGTCGTCGTGCGGTGACGTGGGATCAGGCCTTGGAGGCCTTGAGCATGTAGCCGAACCCGCGTTTGGTCTGGATGATCGGCTCGGTCGAGAACTGGTCGAGCTTGCGACGCAGGTACGAGATGTAGCTCTCGACGATGCCGGCGTCGCCGTTGAAGTCGTACTCCCAGACGTGGTCGAGGATCTGCGCCTTCGACAGCACCCGGTTCGGGTTGAGCATGAGGTAGCGCAAGAGCTTGAATTCGGTGGGGCTGAGCTCGATGGCGGTCTCGCCGATCGTGACCTCGTGGGTGTCCTGGTCCATCGTGAGCTCGCCCGCGCGGATGATCGCGTCTTCGTCCTCGTTCATCGTGCGACGCAGGATCGCCTTGATGCGCGCGACGATCTCGTCGAGGCTGAACGGCTTGGTGACGTAGTCGTCGCCGCCGACGGTGAGGCCCGTGATCTTGTCCTCGGTGTCGTCCTTGGCCGTCAGGAAGAGGATCGGAGAGGTGTAGCCCGACGAGCGAAGTCGTTTGGTGACGCCGAAGCCGTTCATGTCGGGCAGCATCACGTCGAGGATGATCAGGTCGGGTTCTTCTTCGAGGACGGCCGAGATCGCCTGTGCACCGTTGCCGACCGCACGGACGGCGAAGCCCGCGAAACGCAGGCTGGTGGTCAACAGGTCGCGGATGTTCGGTTCGTCGTCGACGATCAGGATCTTGGGGCCGTCACTCATGCGCCCAAGTATCTGCGCGCCTCCTCGGCGTTTCCTGTGAGCGAGAGGCGAGCCCCCCGCACGTCGACGGAGCGTCAGCCCTCAGGACGCCGGACGGTCCGCCGTCAGGCCGTCGGGTCGGACCACTCCACGTTCGGCACGAGCGCGATGCGCGTGGTGAGCTCGAGCAACTCGTCGGGCACGGCCAGGGTGAAGTCCACGCCCTCGCGTCGCTCGAGCACCGCGGTGTAGCCGGAGGCGCGGGTGATCTGCCAGCCGGGGAACTCCTCGACCGAGGCCGCGACGACCTGGGCCTCGGAGGCGTCGTCGGTGGCACCGATCGCGGTGAGGCCGGCGAACAGGTGGTCCTTGACGGGCGACCCGGCGAGCAGGTCGCTGCGTTCGATGACCTCGGGGTCGGGGCTCCACGTCACGATGCTCAGGGTCGCACCCGCGTGCAGGCCTCCCTGCACCTCGTAGGTGCGTGCGACCGACACGACCACCGACGGGTCCCACTCGGCGAATCGCGCACTCTGGCCGCGGAACTCCATCGCGTCGTGGTCGAGCGAGGCCACGAGCGGCCCGAAGGTCGCGAACGGGGCCTGGTCCGCGGCGAACACCCGGCGGAGGCTGTCACGCCAGAGCTCGTCGTCGCCCAACGGCAGGTCGGCGCCCCGCTCGTCGCTCATGCGGCGACCACCGGCGAGTCGAGGATCGTGTAGCTGTAGCCCTGCTCGGCCAGGAAGCGCTGGCGGTTCTGGGCGAAGTCCTGGTCGACGGTGTCGCGGCTGACGAGCGTGTAGAACGAGGCCGGCAGGCCCGACTTCTTCGGTCGCAGCAGGCGGCCGAGGCGCTGCGCCTCTTCTTGACGCGACCCGTACGAACCGCTGACCTGGATCGCCACGGTCGCCTCGGGCAGGTCGACCGAGAAATTGGCCACCTTCGAGACGACGAGCACTTTGAGGTCGCCGTCGCGGAACCGCTGGTAGAGGCGTTCCCGTTCGTCGACGGGCGTGCTGCCGGTGAGGGTCGGGGCGTCGAGCACGGCGGCGAGCTCGTCCAGCTGGTCGAGGTACTGGCCGATGACGAGGATCTGCTCGCCGTCGTGTCGGGCCACGAGGTGCTTGACCACGTCGAGCTTGGCCGGGGCCGTCGCGGCCATGCGGTAGCGCTCGTCGTCGGGGGACGCCGCGTACTCGAGCCGCGCCTCCTGGGGCAGGTCGACCCGCACCTCGTAGCACGAGGCCGGCGAGATGAAGCCCTGGGCCTCGATCTCTTTCCAGGGGGCGTCGAACCGCTTGGGGCCGATCAGGCTGAAGACGTCGCTCTCGCGGCCGTCCTCGCGCACGAGCGTCGCGGTGAGGCCGAGGCGGCGACGGGCCTGCAACTCGGCGGTCAGCTTGAAGACCGGCGCCGGCAGCAGGTGCACCTCGTCGTAGACCACGAGACCCCAGTCGAGCGCGTCCAGCAGCGAGAGGTGGGTGTACTTGCCCCCGCGGCGGGCCGTGAGGATCTGGTAGGTCGCGATGGTCACCGGCTTGACCTCTTTCACCGAGCCCGAGTACTCGCCGATCTCGTCCTCGGTGAGCGAGGTGCGCCTGAGCAGCTCGTCGCGCCACTGACGCGCCGAGACCGTGTTCGTGACGAGGATGAGCGTGGTGGTGCCGGCGGCCGCCATGGCCCCGGCGCCGACCAGCGTCTTGCCGGCACCGCAGGGCAGCACGACGACGCCGGAGCCGCCCTCGAAGAAGTTGTCGATCGCCTTCTGCTGGTAGTCACGCAGGTGCCAGTCGCTCTCGTCGAGGTCGATGGCGTGAGGGGTGCCGGGCGTGTAACCGGCGTGGTCCTCGGCGGGCCAGCCGAGCTTGACGAGCTGCTGCTTCACCTCGCCGCGCGCCCAGGGCAGGAGCTCCCACAGATCGTCCGCCCGCTTGACGCCGAGCAGCTCACCGACCTTCTTGGCACGGGTCACCTCGCTCAGCACCGAGCTGTCGGTGCCGCGGAGCAGCAACTGGTCGCCGTCGCGCTCGATGACGATGCGACCGTAGCGCGCGACCGTCTCGGCGATGTCGACGCTGACGCTCTGCGGCACCGGGAACTTGCTGTACTTCTCGAGGGTGCCGAGCATGTCGTCGGCGGTGTGCCCGGCCGCCCGTGCGTTCCACAACCCGAGCCGGGTGATGCGGTAGGTGTGCACGTGCTCGGGGGCGCGCTCGAGCTCGGCGAAGACGCTGAGGTCGTGTCGCGCGTCCTCCGCCTGCTCGTGGGCGACCTCGAGCAGGACGGTGCGATCGCTCTGCACGATCAGGGGTCCGGTCATGAGGGACGAGTCTAGGCGCGCCTCCTGCCGCCTCTCACAGCCGGGTGGGGGCCGCCTCCGGACGAGGAGGCGCGGGTCGGCCGACGAGGGCCGCGCGCCTCAGTCGCGACTCGCGACCGCCACCACGTTCTTCAACGGCAAGGTGCGTTCGACGTCCGACTTCTTGTCGCGTCCGCGGACGCGTCCCCCGCCGATGCCCGTCGGCTCCATGTCGAGCGTGGTCGTGCTGCCGTCGGGCATCGCGACGGTCACCGTGACCGTCAACCGGCCCTTCACGGCGGCGTCCAGCTGGCGGGCGATCCAGGCGCGGTCGGTCGACTCGTCACCGGAACCCTCGTCGCTGTGCAGCCGCCGGACCAGTTCGCGCAACGGGTCGCGCGTCTCGACCGGGGCCGGACGCCGCGGTCGGCGGCGGGACGGCGGGACGACCTCGGCACCGTCGGCGTCGACGACGACGACGGGATACCGCTCGTCGTTCAGCGACCAGAAGACGGTGTCGCGTTCGAATCGACTCGCGACGGTCGTCGCATCGATCCGGGTCAGGGCGAGTGGCGAGAGCGACTGGTCGACCTCGAGGGTGTCGAGGCTCGCGCGGTCGTCGGCGACGACGATCGACAGGGCGTCGCCCGGCGCACCGGCCGGGGCGCTGCCCGGCGTCACGGCGCTCACGCGGTAGCGGCCGTGCCGCTCGGCGCTCTGCTGGATCAGGTAGTCGAGCGGCTGGGGGATGCCCGTCGACGAGATGCCCCCGAGGAACTCGCGCAGCGTCTCGGCCGATTCGCCCTCGCTGAGGGCGCGTTGCAGCCCGCCCTCGGTGATGCGGTAGGTGGCCGCCAGGCCGGCGCTCTCGACCACCGCGATGACGCGGAGCCGGGCGTCGATGGCCGGCGACAGGGGCCCGGGCGACACGACGCTGAGGTCGTGCTGCAGGTAGACCTGCTCGACGGCGTCCGGCAGCAGGGCGGCGACGCGGGTGCGGGCGGCCGCGGGCCCCTCGCGGAACAGGGCCACGGCGGCCGAGGTGGGTGTGTCGTCCGAGGTCAGGCCCAGCACCTCGGCACTGCGCGAGAACGCGGAGATGCGATCGGTGATCCAGCTGCCCCCTGCCGGGTACGACCACTCGGAGAACTCGCGCAGCGGCAGCCCCCACGACGTGTCGACGCGTTGCTCGAGCACCGTGAGGATCTCGGCCGGCAGCGAGCTCAGCCAGGCCCGTGTCAGCGTCTGCCACCGGTCGGGCCAGGAGGCGCGGAGCCAGTCGGTCGCGTCGGCGGCCACGACCCAGCCGTCGGGGCTCGGGGCTGCCAGCCCGGCCCGCACGGCGATGGCGAGCACCGTGGCCACGTCGTCGACGTCGATGCGGGCGGCCTCGGCGAGCCGCCTCGTCTCGGGCAGCGCCAGGCCGCCCTTCGCGAGCTCGCGCGCCGGCGACTGCTCGAGGGCCCGGAGGATCTCGGCCACCTCGATGACCACGGCGTACAGCCGTTCGGCCGATCGGGCGTCGGCGTCGTCGCGGGCCTGGTCGAGGACGGTCTCGAGCACCACCGGCGGTCGCTCGGAGGTCAGCACCTCGAGGGTCAGGGCGGGGTCGTCGTCGAGGCGCTCGCCCACGGCGTCGAGGGTCGCGACGGAGTCGCCGCGACGCACGACGAGGAACGCCTCGTCGACGCGGTCGAGCGCGGCCGCCACCGTCTCGCGGTCGACCTCGAAGGCGGCCTCGATGCGCTCGTGCACGGCGTCGACGTCGCCCGGCACCCGGACGACCTGCAGGACGATCAGCGCGACGCGATCGAGGTGGGCGAGGGCGTCGCGCACGCTGGCCGGCTCGAGCAGGACGTCCGCGAGGTCGAACGCGTCGTGGACGCTCGACGCCCGGACCTGCCGCCGCGCGAGGCGCCGCAGGAGGTCGTCGTCGCCGACGGAGCGCAGGACGCCCGCGAGGTCGAGTGCACTAGCCATGGTGGGGGCCTCCAGCCGTCGTGCAGCCCGGGTCTGCGGTTACCGTCTGGTGCCCCGTGAGTCGCGGCTGCGACGCACGGCGCTCGCCACCACGAATGCGAGGAGCATCGCGAAGGCGATCGGGAGCCCGATGAGGGGCAGGATCGTGAGAGCGGGCCAGACGCCCGCGGTGAAGTCGGTGACACCCGTCGCCGTGCCGACGAGCCTCGTGAAGAACGCGAGGACCGAGACGACGACGATGGCGAGGATCATGAAGAGGAGGACGCGCTCTGTACGATTGACGGCAGAGGGCGCACTCGGTTCGATCTTCTTGGCCACGGGTCAACGATAGTGCGGTGCGGCCCTACCCGGCGATCTAAGCTGGGGCGACCCACCCCCAGGGTCACCCGTCTTCACGAGAGGTCCAGTCATGCCCACCGGCAAGGTCAAGTTCTACGACGACGAGAAGGGCTTCGGCTTCATCAGCAGCGATGACGGCCAAGAGGTCTTCCTCCACGCGTCGGCCCTGCCCGCCGGCACCGTGGGTGTCAAGGCGGGAACCCGCCTCGAGTACGGCATCGCCGACGGCAAGCGCGGCGCGCAGGCCCTGTCGGTCCGCGTGCTCGAGGCCGCTCCGAGCCTGGCGAAGATGAACCGTCGCTCCGCCGACGACATGGCCGTCATCGTCGAAGACCTGGTCAAGGTGCTCGACAAGGCCGGTGGCGACCTGCGTCACGGCCGCTACCCGCAGAACGGCGCCCGCATCGCGGTCCTGCTCCGCACCGTCGCGGACTCGTTCGATGCCTGAGGCCGCCACGCGCACGCCCTGGTCCGAACTCGCCCGCCGCGCCCTCACCGAGATCACGCCGGACGAGACCATCGGTGCCGAGGTCGAGCCGGTCGACGACGAGGCCGGCGTCACCTCGGTGCGCTTCGCCACGCTGCTGCCCGGCTACCCGGGCTGGCACTGGACGGTCAGCGTCGCCCACCTCGACGGTGAAGAGCCCTCGGTGCTCGAGGCCGAGCTGATGCCCGGCGACGGTGCCCTGCTGGCCCCGGACTGGGTGCCGTGGGCCGATCGCCTCGCCGAGATGAAGGCCCAGGAGGCGCACGACGGCGACGAGGACGGCGACGAGTCCGAGGACGACGAGTCCGACGACGACGACTCCTACGACGACGATTCCGACGACGAGGACGAGGACGAGTCGGACGACTCCGACGGCGTGCACGGTTCGATCGTGCACGGCGGCGACGTGGACGGCGTCGACATCGACGACCTCGTCGACGACACGGACGGTGACGACGACGACTCCGATCAGGCGGACGCACCCGTCGTCCCCGGCGCGCACCCCGAGGCCGACCTCGACGACGACTCGCACGACGACGACTGGGACGGCGAGGACGAAGACCCCCTGAGCAGGCGACGGAAGTAGTCGACGGAGCTCGACCCGCGCCTCCTGCGTCCGGGTCGGGCACGACGAAGGCCCCGACACGATCGTGTCGGGGCCTTCGTCGTGCGCGCGATCGATCAGAGGGCGTCGACGACGTACTCGATCGAACGGATCAACTGGCGCACGTCGTCGGGCTCGATGGCCGTGAACGTCGCGACGCGCAGCTGGTTGCGGCCGAGCTTGCGGTATGGCTCGGTGTCGACGATGCCGTTGGCACGAAGCGTCTTCGCGATGGCGGACGCGTCGATCGACTCGGCGAAGTCGATGGTCGCGACGACCTGCGAACGGTGCGACGGGTCGACGACGAACGGGGTGGCGTAGTCGGAGGCGGTGGCCCAGTCGTACAGCGCGGACGACGACTCGCGCGTGCGGGCGTCGGCCCAGGCGAGGCCGCCGGCGTCGAGCATCCAGCGGGTCTGGTCCTCGAGCAGGAGCAGGGTGCTGAGGGCGGGGGTGTTGAGCGTCTGGTCGAGCCGCGAGTTGTCGACGGCGTTCTTGAGGCTGAGGAACTCGGGCACGTAGCGACCGCTCGCCGCGATGCGCTCGACGCGTTCGAGGGCGGCGGGCGAGAAGAGCGCGAACCACAGGCCGCCGTCGCTCGCGAAGTTCTTCTGCGGGGCGAAGTAGTAGACGTCGGCCTGCGAGGCGTCGAAGTCGACGCCGCCCGCGGCGCTCGTCGCGTCGACGACGGTCAGGGCGCCGGGGTCGCCGGCGACCCGCGTGACCGGGGCCATGACTCCCGTCGAGGTCTCGTTGTGCGGCCAGGCGTAGACGTCGACGCCCTCGAGCACCTCGACCTCGGCGAGCGACCCGCCCTCGGCGGTGATCACGTGCGGGGCCTCGAGCCACGGGGCCGCGTTGGCCTTGGCGAATTTGGAGCCGAACTCGCCGAACGAGAGGTTCTCGGCGCGCTTCTCGACCAGGCCGAACGCCGCAGCGTCCCAGAAGGCCGTCGAGCCGCCGTTGCCGAGCACGACCTCGTAGCCCTCTGGCAGCCGGAAGAGCTCGCCCAGTTCGGCGCGGACGCGGCCGACGAGGTCCTTCACGGGGGCCTGGCGGTGCGAGGTGCCGAGGATCGTCGCCCCGGCCGTGACGAGGTGCTCGAGCTGGGCGGCCCGCACCTTCGAGGGGCCGCAGCCGAAGCGGCCGTCGGTGGGCAAGAGGTCAGTGGGAATCCGGATGTCCGCCATGGGCTCGATCCTAGTGACGCGGCGCGGGGCCCAGCATGCAGCCGGTAGGCTGGCGGGGTAGTCCACGTGTTCCACCGGGAGGCCCCTGTTGACCGATCTCGTCGACACCACAGAGATGTACCTGCGCACGATCCTCGACCTCGAAGAAGAGAACATCGTGCCGTTGCGTGCGCGCATCTCCGAGCGTCTCGGCCACTCCGGTCCGACCGTGTCGCAGACCATCGCGCGCATGGAACGCGACGGTCTCGTCGTCGTGTCCGGCGACCGACACCTCGAGCTCACGCACGACGGGCGCACGAAGGCGACGCACGTCATGCGCAAACACCGCCTCGCCGAGCGCCTGCTGGCCGATGTCATCGGCCTGGACTGGGCCTACGTCCACGACGAGGCCTGCCGGTGGGAGCACGTGATGAGCGAGCAGGTCGAACGTCGCCTCCTCGACATGCTCGACCACCCGACCGAGTCCCCCTACGGCAACCCCATCCCCGGGCTCGACGAACTCGGCGACTCGCCGGCGGGGCGGTTCCTCGACGGCGTCGTCAACCTGGTGGCCGTGCTCGCCGAGAACCCCGACGGCGTCACGCGTCCCATCCGCCGCCTCGCCGAGCCGGTCCAGTTCGAGCCCGAGCTGCTGCAGCAGCTCCAGGGCGCGGGTGTGCTGCCCGGTGGCCTCGCGACCGTCCGCTCGGCGGGCTCGTACGTCTTCGTCAAGGTCGAGGGGTACGACGAAGGTCTCGAACTACCGACCGAGGTCGCACAGCACATCTACGTCGGGCTCTGACCGCACCGACGGGGCACGCTCGATTCTTGCGTGCGGGCGCCGCGCCTCCTGCGATCCGTGCCGGATCACGCAGTCCTTTACCGATTCGTTACAAATGTCCCCCGCGAGGATGATTTCACACGGGTCCCTGGGCTACAGTCGCTGAGTCCCCAGGCCGCTGAACCGGCCGCCGGACCCGTGGCAGGACGTCTCTCACGCCCGTCTCCTGCCGTGTGTCGTCGCGATACGAACGAACGGACGGGACAGCTTCCCTAGAGCTGTCGAGACGCAGGAGACCCATCCCCTTGACGCTTCCCGGCTCAGAGAACGACCCCGACGTGCGCCCGAACCGCACCGTCGCCACCCGGACCCCCGCCGATCTGCCGACCCGCTCGTCGCTGCGGCGCGCGCAAGCTGCTGCGGCTGCCGCACCCGCCCGCTCGGGCCGGCCCTCGGTCAAGCGCAGCGTGGTGTCGGTGACCGTCATGACCCTCACCGCCGGTCTCATCGGCACGATGGCCCTCCCGGCTTTCGCGTCCAACCCCGCCGCGGCGAACGGCCCGAGCGTGGGCGCCTCGTCGACGAGCGCCTCGACCGGTCACGCGCAGAGCGTCGCCGTCGGCGACGACGTCGCCCTCGCCGACGCCACCCGCGACGGCTACACGGCGACGTCGCAGGCGGACCTCAACGCGGCGGCCCTGGCCACCCAGCGCGAAGCCGAGCGTGCCGCCCTGGCCGCGAGCTACGCCAGCTACACGGGCCCGACGGCCGCCGACAACGTCGCCGCCGCCGCGAGCTCGGCGAGTTCGACGACCGGCACCGTGGCGACGCCCGGTGCGTTCAGCCTCAGCGCCGTCTACAACACCGCACTGCAGTACGTCGGCACGCCCTACGTCTTCGGCGGAGCGACCCCGGCCGGCTTCGACTGCTCGGGCTTCGTGATGTACGTCTACTCGCAGTACGGCATCTCGCTGCCGCACTCGGTGACGCGTCAGGGCGCGATGGGCACGCCGATCTCGGCGGCCGAGGCGCAGCCCGGAGACGTCGTGATCTTCAACGACGGGTCGCACGACGGCTTCTACGCGGGCAACGGCATGATCCTCGACGCGCCCAAGCCCGGCGGGTCGGTTAGTGTGCGGCCGCTCTGGACCAGCGCGGTGCACTACGTGCGCTACGGGGCGTAGGCGACCCGCGCCTCCTGCGCCTGAACACCCTGTGAAGAGTCGTGTTGCCCCTAGGCAGCGCGGCTCTTCCGGGGTTAGCCTGGCGCTCTCGGAGTTCCGCTGAGACCAGGAGCGTCACATGAATCGTTCGACCGCCACCCGCACCATGGGTGCGCTGTCGCACGAGCACATACGACACCCCGCCATGTGACAGAGCACCGTCCCCGTGACGGTGCTTTTTTCGTATCGGTGGGCCCGTCGGTCCTGCGCAGCCCCGAGAGATCGAATCCCTGGAAGCCGTCCAGGGTGCTTCGAAAGGGAAAGCATGCGCACTCTCGTCCTGAACGCCGGTTACGAGCCCCTCGCCGTGGTGTCCGACCGGCGGGCCCTCGTCCTCGTCATGAGCCAGAAGGCGACCGTCGTCGCCGCCGATGCGGAACACCCCGTGCTCGGGGCGGTGATGTCCTGGGATCGCCCGTCCGTGATCGTGCTGACACGGTACGTGCGCATCCCGCACACACGGCAGATCCCCGTCTCGAGGCGCGGCGTCATGCGGCGCGACTCGCACCGCTGCGCGTATTGCGGGCGGTCGGCGACGACGATCGACCACGTGCAGCCGCGGTCGCGGGGCGGGGCGGACAGCTGGGAGAACCTCGTCGCGTGCTGCCTCAAGTGCAACAACCTCAAGAGCGACCGCACCCCGCACGAGATGGGCTGGGAGCTGCTCGTCACGCCCAAGCCGCCACACGGGGTCGGCTGGGTCGTGCGCGGCATGGAGCGGACGCAGGCGGACTGGGACGAGTACCTCGCCGCCGCGTGAGCGTGCGCGCCGTGCGCGCTGGCGGGCTGGCGGGCCGTTCGCACCGCATTTCGTGCACCGCACCGCGACTAGTCGGGGTGCGGTGCACGAAACGCGGTGCAGTGGTCCTGCGGGCCGGACGGCAGGAGGCGCGGGTTCGGTAGACTCGGACGGTCAGCCTCTGTAGCTCAATGGAAGAGCAGTTCCGTCCTAAGGAAAGGGTTGGGGGTTCGAGTCCCTCCAGGGGCACTTCTCGCTGGCGCTCGTCGCGCCCCGTCGGGCCTCGAACCCCGCGGCCCGACGTCGCTGGCGCGCCGTCCCCTCCAGGGGCACTTCTCGCTGGCAGGGGCACTTCTCGCTGGCGCTCGTCGCGCCCCGTCGGGCCTCGAACCCCGCGGCCCGACGTCGCTGGCGCGCCGTCCCCTCCAGGGGCACTTCTCGCTGGCGCTCGCCGCGCCCCGTCGGGCCTCGAACCCCGCGGCCCGACGTCGCTGGCGCGCCGTCCCCTCCAGGGGCACTTCTCGCTGGCGCTCGTCGCGCCCCGTCGGGCCTCGAACCCCGCGGCCCGACGTCGCTGGCGCGCCGTCCCCTCCAGGGGCACTTCTCGCCGGCGCTCGTCGCGCCCCGCGCCGGCCGGGCTCCCGAAGGAGAAGGCGCTAGGCCGGGACGCCCGGGAAGGTCAGGAGCGCGACGGCGAGGAGGGTCGCCACCGCTCCCAGCGCGATGATCACCACGCCCGGCACGGCGCTGCCGTCGTCCCGCCGGCGGACGATCAGGACGCCACCGACGATTCCGACGAGCCCGAGGACGAGGAGGGTGATCGAGAACGCCATGGAGGACCTTCCGGGTGGCGGCGGCAGGGTGGTCGAGCGGTGCGCGACAGGTGTCGCTGCTCGAGCCTAGGTGACACGCCGCGCGGTGTGACGATGCACGGCCGGGACGTGCCCTGCTCGTCCCACGACGACGCGATCGCGCAGATCACGCACGAGTATTTGCGCGTACCGCGCAGGGCATGACATGCTCGATCGATTCCGACTGTCAAGGGAGACACCGTGAACACGAGCCAGAACGGCCCGCCGACGACCGATGTGGCCCCGGCGGCCGCCGCCGATCCGACCACGCGACCCACACGGTCGAGCGAGGTACGTGACCCGTACGCCCTCCGGCCCGGCGACGCGGCCGCGGCACCGGGCACGTTCCTGCAGAGGTTCCGCTACCTCGGCCCGGGCCTGATCCTCTCGGCCGCCGTCGTGGGTTCGGGCGAGCTCATCACGACGACGGCGCTGGGTTCCAAGGCCGGCTTCGTCCTGCTCTGGCTCGTCATCGTCAGCACCGGCGTCAAGGTCTGGGTGCAGATGGAGCTCGCGCAATGGGCGATCCTGCACGGCAAGACCGCGTTGCAGGGCTTCAGCGAGGTGGGCCCCCGCACCGGCCGGGGCGGCTGGATCAACTTCTTGTGGATCTTGATGGACTTCGCCAAGGTGCTCCAACGCGGCGGCATCATCGGTGGTGCCGTGGCATGTCTGTCGATCATGGTGCCGGTGGCGGGCGAGCCGCTCAGCACCCCGTCGCTCTGGTTCTGGACGATCGTCGTGCTCGTGGCCGCGGTCACGCTGATGCTCTCCGGGCGGTACGGCATGGTCGAACGGGTCTCGCTGGTGTCGGTGGTGCTCTTCACGCTCATCACGGTGGCTCTCGCGGTCGGCTTGCCCCTCACCCCCTTCGGCTACGACGGTGGTGACCTCGCGACCGGCCTCACGTTCGCGCTCCCGGCCGGTGCGATCGGCTTCGCCATCGCCATGTTCGGCATCACCGGCGTCGGTGCCGACGAGATGACGACCTACACCTACTGGTGCCTCGAGAAGGGATACGCCCGCTGGACCGGGCCGGATGACGGCACCGAGGAGCGTGCTCGTCGTGCCGAGGGCTGGATCAAGGTCATGCGCCTCGACGTGCTCGTCTCGTGGGTGATCTGCACGCTCTGCACCCTGTCGTTCTACGTCATCGGCGCGGCCGTGCTGAACCCTCAGGGGCTGGTCCCCGAGGGCAACCAGATGATCGTGACCCTGTCGCGGATGTACTCCGACACGCTCGGCACGGCCGGCTACTGGGTGTTCCTGGTCGGAGCGTTCTTCGTGCTCTTCTCGACCCTCGTCGCCTCGACGGCGTCCGTGCCCCGGCTGTGGTCGAACACGCTCGCGATCCTGGGCTTCTACCGCTGGGAGGACGTCACGACGCGCCTCCGGATCATCCGGGTTCTCACCGTCGTCATGCCGATCATCTGGGCTGCGAGCTTCCTCGTGATCAAGTCGCCCGTGCTGATGGTCCAGATCGGCGGGGTGGCCGGGGGCGTGTTCCTGCTCGCGGTGGTGATCGCCGTCTGGAAGTTGCGACGCTCGGTGCCTCGTCGGTTCCGACGGTCGGCCTTCTGGACGATCGCCCTCACCTTCAGCAGCATCGCGGTCGCCGCGGTCGGCGTCTACACGGTGCTCACCGTCGTCGGCGTGGAGTTCTCGTGAGCGGGCTCGAGACCACGCGTCCCGAGCGGGCCGGGTCGACGGGGGCGCCCCGTGTGCTCGTGACGACGCCGAGCTTCGGACAGCAGTCGCCGAGACCGTGGGAGGCGCTGGTCGCCGCCGGTCTGGAGGCCTGCCTCCCCGAGGGCACGCACCCGCTCTCGGCCCCCGACCTCGCGGCAGAGCTGGCCCGGACCGGTGCCGAGGCGGTCGTCGTCGGGCTCGACGCCGTCGACGCGTCGGTCTTCGCCGCCGCACCGGCTCTGCGTGTCGTCGCCAAGCATGGCGTCGGCGTCGACAACATCGACCTGGACGCCGCACGCGCGGCCGGGGTCGTCGTGGTCAACGCCCCCGGCAGCAACTCGGGGGCGGTCGCCGACCTCGCCCTCGGGGCGATGCTCGCCCTCGCCCGGCAGCTGGTGCCCGCTCACGCCTCGATGATCGCCGGGCGGTGGGATCGCTTCCCCGGCGTGGAGTTGACGGGCCGGACGCTCGGCCTCGTCGGCTTCGGGCGCATCGGGCAGGCGGTCGCACGCCGCGCCTCCGGGTTCGACATGGACGTCGTGGCCTTCGACCCGTTCGTGCCGACCGAGGTGTCGGACGCCGCCGGGGTCCGCCGCGCCTCCCTCGAGGAGGTCGTCACGGGCTCGGACTTCGTCAGCCTGCACCTGCCCGGCACGCCCGGCGAGCCACCACTCGTCGACGCCCGTCTGATCGAGGCCATGCGCCCCGGCGCGTACTTCGTCAACGCGGCCCGTGGTGGGCTCGTGGACGAGGAGGCGCTGGTCGCCGCCCTGCGCGACGGCCGTCTCGCCGGTGCCGCGCTCGACGCCTTCGCCCACGAGCCGCCCGGGGCCGACGATCCGCTCGTCACCGCACCGAACGTGCTGCTCACCCCGCACATCGGCGCGTTCACGGACGTGGCCAACGCGGCCATGGGCGTCGCCGTGGCCGAGGACGTCGCCCGGGTGCTCCGCGGGCACCCCGCGCGCAACGTGGTCGCCTGAGGCGCCGCGCGGCGGCGAGGGGCCACGATCAACGCGCGGGTCAGGCGCGGTCGTGCAGGGTGACCTGGTAGCCGTCGGGGTCGACGAAGGTGAAGGTGCGGCCGAAGGGGCCGTCGACGGGTGCCGTGGCGATCTCGACGCCGGCGGCGAGCAACGCGTCGTGGATGGCCTGTGCGTCGGGGGCGAGCAGCCACAGGCCGACGCCACGACCGAGCGGGGCCGCGTCGAGGTCGACGCCGGGCAGCGCGCCGCGCACGGCGAAGGCGATCGGCTTCGTGGCGAAGACGACGGCGTGCGGCGGGCCGTCCTGCCGGGTGAGGCCGAGGTGCTCTTCGTAGAAGGCGGCCGAGCGCTCGACGTCGCGGACCTGGAGTGAGATGAAGTCGGGGCCGGTGGCGGTCATGGTGCGCCTGCTCTCGTGTCGGGATTGTTTGTCAGTTAGCTGACATCAGTCAACCTATGTCAGACTACTGACATGAGTCAAGTCGGATCGTCCATCGACCTCGAGACCTCGGTGGGCTACCTGCTCAAAGAGGCGTCGAGCGCCCTGCGCACCGCCATGGAGGCCGAGCTGCGCCCGCTCGGCATGACCATCACCCACTACTCGTGCCTCGAGCTGCTGGCGCAACGGCCCGGGCTGTCGAACTCCGAGCTCGCCCGCGGCGCGTTCGTCACCCGTCAGTCGATGAACGTGTTGCTGCAGGCGCTCGAGCGCGAAGGCCTCGTGCGACGGGCCGACCGGGCACCGACGGGGCGGGCCTTGCCGACCGAGTTGACGGCGGCGGGGCGACGACAGCTGGCCGTGGCGAGTGCCGCCGTCCGCGGGGTCGAGGACAGGATGACCGCAGACCTCACGGAGGCCACGCGGCGCCAGCTCGCCGAGGCGCTCGCCGGATTCGTGACGGCGCTCCGTCAGCCGGGGCACGGGCTCGACTGAGTCACCGGGCCTCGGTCGCCGGTCGTCAGGGCCTCATCGTCCCGCCGTGGCGCGGTTCCGCGCCCGGGCGACGAGATACAACACCGTGCCCGCCGCGAGCAAGGCGGCCCCGAACAACCAGACCTGTCCGCTCTGCTGCGTCATCAGCAGCAGGCACGAGGCCACTCCGGCCACCGGGACGGCGGTCCAGACCCGGAAGTGCGCGTGGTCGACGCGGTCTCGGCGCAGCACCAGCACGGCCACGTTCGTGCTGATGAACACGATCAGCAGCAAGAGGACCACCGTCTCGGCGAGGACGCTGATGTCGCCGACGGTGGTCAGCGCCATGGCGACGGCCGTGGTCACCGCGATCGCGGCCCAGGGCGTCCTGCGCCGGGGGAGGACCGCTCCGAGCGAACGCGGCAGCAGTCCTTGTTCCGCCATGCCGAAGGTCACGCGGCTCGCCATGATCATCGTCAGCAGGGCTCCGTTGGCGACGGCCACGAGCGCGATGAGGCTGAACACCCAGGTCGGCACGCCGATGCCGGTCGCGGCGACGACGGCCAGCAGGGGGCCGGTCGAGTCCGCGAGCTCGGCGGGTGGCAACGCCACGGCACTCGCGAGTCCGACGAGCACGTAGACCACGCCCGCCGTGGCCAACGCGCCGAACAGGGCGCGGGGGTAGACCCGACTGGGCTCGCGCACCTCCTCGGCGACGTTCGCACTCGTCTCGAAGCCGACGAACGAGTAGTACGCGATGATCGCGGCACCGAGCGTGGCCAGCGCCGGGTTCGCGTCGACGGGGAACTCGCCGACGCGCGACACGTCGCCGCCCCCGCGGCCGAGCATCACGGCGACGACGACGATCACGATCACCAGGCCGCTCACCTCGATCACGGTCATGACGACGTTTCCCTTCAGCGACTCGCTGATGCCCCGGGCGTTGAGCAGGCCGACGAGCGCCAGGAACGCTATGGCCGTCGGCACCGGCGGCAGGTCGACGAAGGTGCCGAGGTAGTCTCCGGCGAAGGCCAGCGACAGGCCCGCCGCACTCGTCACGCCCGCGGCGAGCATGCTGAACCCGACCAGGAACGAGACCAGGGGCTGACGGAACGCCCTCTCGGCGAAGATCGCCGCGCCTCCTGCCTTGGGGTACTTCGTGACGAGCTCGGCGTACGAGCCGGCTGTCAGCAGGGCGAGCAAGAGGGCCAGGACGAGCGGGGCCCACAGGGCGCCGCCGACCTCGGCCGAGAGCGTACCCATCAGGGCGTAGATGCCCGCCCCGAGAACGTCGCCGAGGATGAACAGGTAGAGCAGCGGGCCGGTGATCGCCTGCTTCAGCTTCGAGCCGTTCGCCTCCGGCGTGGACGGGTGGTCGTCGCGGTGGACGGACGTACTCATGATGCCTCCTGGCACGGGTGGAGGCACCCGCGGTCGCCCGGCGACTCAACCACCGTCACGTCCCGGCGGACCGGCCCTCGCCGAGGGGTTGACGGACGGTGGTTCGAGGGGGAGCGAGAGGGCGCCCGAGCGACACGGTGCCCGGCCCGGACGGCTACCGAACCTGCGTGAGACCCGGCCCCGGGGCCGTCGCGGGTCGCACCACCGATGTGGTGTCGAACCACCCACAAGCGTGGTTCGATGCCACGACGGTGGTGCGACCTCGGTCCGGGCCGGCACCCGGGCCCACCCGCACCCCCACCCGCACCCCCACCCCCACCCCCACCCGCATTACACGGCGGCGGGTGCGGGCACCGCGGCGACCCGCTCGCGCGCGGCACGCGTCGCGGCCACGAGGTTCTCGAGCGCCGCGACGGTCTCGGCGTAGCCGCGGGTCTTCAGGCCGCAGTCGGGGTTCACCCAGAGCTGCCGCGCCGGCAGCGCGTCGAGCGCCGTGGTGAGCAGCTCGGAGACCTCGTCGACGCTCGGCACCCGCGGCGAGTGGATGTCGTAGACGCCCGGTCCGACGCCGCGCGAGAAGCCGCCGTCGCGGACCTCGGCCACGACCTCCATGCGCGAGCGCGCGGCCTCGATCGAGGTGACGTCGGCGTCCAGCGCGTCGATCGCCTCGATGACGACGCCGAACTCCGAGTAACAGAGGTGCGTGTGGATCTGCGTCCGCGGAGCGACCCCGGCCGTCGCCAGCCGGAACGACCCCACCGACCAGTCGAGGTACGCCGCCTGGTCCGCCGTCTTCAGCGGCAGCAGTTCGCGCAACGCCGGCTCGTCGACCTGCACGATGGGGATGCCCGCCGCCTCGAGGTCGGCGATCTCGTCGCGCAGCGCCAACGCCACCTGGTCCGCCGTCTCGCCGAGCGGCTGGTCGTCGCGGACGAACGACCACGCGAGGATCGTCACCGGCCCGGTCAGCATGCCCTTCACCGGCTTGGTCGTCAGCGACCGCGTGAACGTCGACCACTCGACCGTGATCGGCGCCGGCCGCGACACGTCGCCCCAGAGGATCGACGGCCGCGTCGCCCGCGAGCCGTACGACTGCACCCAGCCGTGCCGGGTCACCGCGAAGCCGTCGAGGTTCTCGGCGAAGTACTGCACCATGTCGTTGCGCTCGGGCTCGCCGTGGACCAGCACGTCGAGGCCGATCTCCTCCTGCAGGGCCACCACGCGGCGGATCTCGCCCCGCAGGAAGTCGCGGTAGGCGGCGTCGTCGATATCGCCGCGAGCGTGCCGGGCCCGGGCGACGCGGATGTCGCCGGTCTGGGGGAACGACCCGATCGTCGTGGTCGGCAGGGCGGGCAGCGAGAGGGCGGCCTCCTGTTCGGTGACCCGCGCCTCCTCGTCCCCGCGGACGTAGTCCGCCGGCGTCAGGGCGGCGGCCCGGGCGCGCACGGCACCGTCGCGGACGCCGGGCGCCGCGAGTCGGTCGGCGAGAGCCGAGGAGGCGCGGGTCAGCTCGTCGAGGACGGCCTCGCGCCCCTGCTCCAGTCCACGCGCGAGCACGGCCACCTGCCCGACCTTCTGGTCGGCGAAGGCGAGCCAGCTGCGCAGCCGGGCGTCGAGCTGCTGCTCGACCTCGACGTCGTGCGGCACGTGGAAGAGGTCGGTCGAGGTGCCGGCCGAGACGGTCGGCGACACCGACCGCAGCGCCTCGAGCTTCTCGAGCCCGGCGGACAGGTCGCCGCGCCAGATGTTGTGCCCGTCGACGACTCCACCGACCAGCACCTTGTCGGTCGTGACGCCGGTCGGCACCGCGCCCTTGACGAGGTCGAGCGCGATGCCGTCGATCGGGGCCTCGAGCAACACGGGCAGGGTCTCGCCGAGGTCACCGTAGGGTGCCGCGACGAGGATCGCCAGGGGGCGGTCGGCACCGAGCGTCGCGTAGGCCGATGACGCCGCGGCCCGCATGGTCGCGGCGTCGACGTCGAGCGACTCGCTGACGAGGGCGGGCTCGTCGAGCTGCACCCAGTCGGCGCCGGCCTCGGCCAGGCGGGCGAGCAGCTCGCGGTAGACCGGCACGAGGTCGGCCAGGCGGTCGAGGGGTACGAAGCCCTGGGATGCGCCCTCCTCGGCCTTGGCGAGGGCGAGCAGCGTCACCGGGCCGACGACCACCGGGCGGGTGCGATACCCGGCCGCGCGCGCCTCCTCGACCTCGCGCACCAGGCGGTCGCCCGCCAGGCGGAAGGCCGTCGAGGGGCCGATCTCGGGCACCAGGTAGTGGTAGTTCGTGTCGAACCACTTGGTCATCTCGAGCGGGGCGCGCTCGGCGTCACCGCGGGCGAGCGCGAAGTAGCCGTCGAGGTCGAGCCGCCCGTCGGCGTCGACGAGGTCGGCGAACCGGGTGGGCACGGCGCCGACCGTCACGGCGGCGTCGAGCACCTGGTCGTAATACGAGAACGACTCGGGCACCGACGAGTCGTCCCGGCCGAGGCCCAGCTCGACCAGGCGGGCGCGCGTCGTGGCACGCAGCGACGCCGCGGTCGCCTCGAGCTCGTCGACCGTCGTGTCGCCGCGCCAGTGCGACTCGACGGCGCGCTTCAGCTCGCGGTTCGCACCGATGCGCGGGTAGCCCAGGACGGTGCCGGCGGGGAAGGAGGAAATGGTCATGTGGACGGTTCTCTCTGTGCGGGGTGGCGGGGGGTGCGGGACGGTGGATCGATCGGGGACAGGAGGCGCGGCGCGGTCAGGACGACGAAGGCGACGCCGTCTCGAGGACGGGCGTCGCCCGGAGGAGGGTGTCGACCGGAGTCGTCGGCGTCGACGGCACACAGTGGTCGAGCAGCCCGCAGCCGCGCAGCACGGCGAGCGGCGCCTCGTGACGGTTGAAGGTGTACAGGTGCAGTCCGGGGGCCCCGCCCGCGAGGAGGCGGCGACCGATGTGCACGGCGTGGTCGACGCCGACGACGGTCGGCTGGTCGGCCGTCTCGAGGCGACGCAGCAGGTCGGCGGGCAGCGTATCTCCGGTCAGCTCGACGATGCGGCGCAGCTGCCCCGCCCCGAGGATCGGCATCAGCCCCGGCAGGATGCGCATCGTCACGCCGGCCTCGCGTGCCCGGTCGACGAAGACGAGGTAGTCGTCGGCCTCGAAGAAGAGCTGCGTGATGGCGAGCGTGGCACCCGCGGCCTGCTTGGCGAGCAGCGTGTCGATGTCCTGCCGGGACGACCGCGATCGGGGGTGCCCGTTCGGGAACGCCGCGACCGCGACCGTCGTCTTGGGGCCGCTGCTGAGGCGCGAGGCGAACGGGTTGCCGGGCACGGCGTTCTCGACGAACGGCACGCGCTCGGCCTGCACCCGGTGGATCAGCTGCACGAGCTCGCCGGCGCTGCCGAGGTCGCCGAGGAAGGCGTCCGCCTCGGTCAGCCCCGCCGGCGGGTCGCCGCGCAGGGCGAGGAACGCCGTGACCCCCGCGTCGAGGAACTCGCGGATCAGCCGCGACGCCTCGGCGTACGACGAGCCCACGCAGGTCAGGTGCGCCATCGCCTGCACGTCGGTGTCGCGCAGTACCTCGGTCAGCACGGCGAGCGACTCGGACCGCGACGACCCCGACGCCCCGTAGGTCACCGAGATGAACTCCGGTCCGGTCGCGGCCAGCTGGCGCAGCGACGCGTGCAGGGCGTCGGCGTTCGCCGGGGTGCGGGGCGGGTACATCTCGAACGAGAAGGTCGGCACGTCTGCTCCTGTCCTGGATACGGTCGCGGATCGGGCCGTCGGCCGTCCGTCGTCGCCCGGGTGGCAGTGACACTACGAGCGGCCCGGCCACCGCGTCGAGGGCTGTGACGCCCCGTGTCGCCCGGTGACGCCGGGTGTCGACCCGCGCCTCCTGGTCGTCGGCGCGTTCCCGTCGTCGGCGGCGGGTCAGCGCGGACCCGCCGAGCGGGACGGCGACCCGCCGACTCCACGAGGAGGGGCGGGTCAGCCGAACAGGTTGGCGCGCGTCCCGCCCGGGGCGAGTTCGTCGCGCAGCACGCCACGGCGCCGCAGCACGGGGACGAGGTCGTCGAGCATGCGGTGCAGCGTCACGGGGTGCAGGTCGCCCGAGAACAGCAGCCCGTCGTTGTCGCCGTCGTCGCCGAGTTCCTCGACGAAGTCCGCGAACTCGTCGGCCGTGCCCACGAACCCGGCCCGGTCGGCGACGAGTCCCTTGCGCGCCTTGCGGGTGAGCAGCTCGCGCAGCGGGGCGTCGTCGGTGCCGCCGTAGAAGCCCGCGATGCTGCCGTGCGACACGTGCTCGCCGAACACCCCGCGGTCGACCGCGCGGTCGAGGTCGAGCCCGGTCAGGTCGGTCTCCAGGTCGCTCGACCACCCGAGGGCCACCTGAGCGAGGACGTCGTCGGCCGGGTGCCGTGAGGCCTCGACGACCCGGTCCGCTTCGTCGTGGCTCGACACGATCTCGGGCTTCACGACGAACAGGACGCGCACGTCGTCGGGGCCGCGCCCGTGCTCGGTCGCCGCCGCGAGCACCTTCGCCCGGTAGTCGAGCACGGCCTGCGCCTGCAGTGGGGCGAGCGCGAGCTGCACGTCGGACTGCGTGCCCGCGAACGCCAGCCCGCGGGCCGAGCCGCCGGGCGAGACGACCAGCGGGTCGCCGCGCTCGAACGGGACCGCGTTGAGCGGCCCGTCGACGGCGAAGTGCTCACCCCGGTGTCGGAACGCGTCGATCCTCGTGCCGTCCGCGTAGCGCCCCGTGGCCGGATCGGCGACGAGCGCGCCCTCGCCCCAGCTGTGCCACAGGCGACGGACGACGGCCATCCACTCGTCGGCACGGTCGTAGGCGGCGTCGTGCGGCAGCGGCTCGAGCCCGACGTGCCGGGCGCTGCCGACGTCGGTCACGAGGTTGATGCCGAAGCGGTCCGAGCTGAGGTGCGCCAGGGTGGCCGCCTGGCGCGCGGCGAGGTACGGGGGAGTGATGCCCGCGTTGACGGTTGGCGCCAGCCCGATGCGCGAGGTGGCCGCGAAGAGGTACGGGGCGAGCAGCAGCGGGTCGTGCTTCGGTCCGCCGTAGGCGCTGCGCACGCGCAGGTCGAGGGTGTCGGGCGAGCCGAGCGAGACCGCGTCCTCCATCACGATCAGCTCGAAGCCGGCCTGCTCGAGCTCACGGGCGGACTGCTGGTAGATCTCGGGCCGCGTCCAGTCGTGGTTCCACTCGCGGTACGGGTGGCCCCAGCCCTGCGGGCCGAAACCGCGCGAGAAGAACCAGCCGAGGTGCTGCCGGCGGGCCATCTCAGGCGTCCACGCGCGGGCGGGCCGTGCGGCTGTCCGCCTCGGCGACGTCGTCGCCGGGATCGGAACCGAGGAGGCGCGCTCGGCGACCCGCGCCTCCTGCGTCCGTGGCCCGTGCCGCGGCCTGCTCGCGGACCGCGGCGAACCCGCGCTCGAGGTCGCGCAGCAGGTCGGGCAGGTCCTCGATGCCGACCGAGAGGCGCAGCAGGCCTGGCCAGATGCCGGCGGCGTCGCGCTCGGCCGGGGTGCGGCCCGCGTGCGTGGTGGAGGCCGGGTGCAGCACGAGCGAGCGGACGTCGCCGAGGTGCGTCATCCGGCTGAAGAGCTCGACGGCGTCGACGAAGGCCGCGGCGTCCGCCTCGCCGCCCGCCAGGGTGAACGAGAAGACCGAGCCCTGGCCGCGGGGCAGTTGGCGCTGCGCGAGGGCGTACGAGGGGCTCGATTCGAGCCCGGAGTAGTCGACGCTCGACACCTCGGCGCGTGCCTCGAGCCAGCGGGCGATCGCGAGCGCGTTGCTCGAGTGGCGTTCGACCCGCAGCGACAACGTCTCGATGCCCTGCCGCAGCAGGAAGGCGTTGAGCGGCGACGGCGTCGGGCCGAACCGCGAGACCACGATCTCGCGGGTGTACGACACGAAGGCGCGACGACCGAGCCGCTCGGCCCAGCTGCGGCCGCCGAGCGAGCGCTCGGGCTGGTTGAGGTGCGGGAAGAGTCCGGGGCGAGCCGCCCAGTCGAAGGTGCCCGCGTCGACGACCACCCCGCCGAGTGCCGTGCCGTGCCCGGCCAGGAACTTGCTCGTCGAGTGCACGACGACGTCGGCGCCGTGTTCGATCGGGCGAAGCAGGTACGGGGTCGCGAGGGTGTTGTCGACCACGAGCGGCAGGCCGTGGCGGTGGGCGACCTCGGCGAGTCCGGCGACGTCGATCAGGTCGTTCTTCGGGTTCGGGATCGGCTCGCCGAAGAGCACGCGCGTGTCGGGGCCGATGCGACGCTCCCACTCGGAGAGGTCGGCGGCGTCGTCGACGAAGTCCACGCCGATTCCCAGGCGGCCGAAGTTCTGCAGCAGCAGCCCGCGGTTGCCCTCGTAGATGCTGCGCGACGACAGGACCCGGTCGCCCGCTTGCACGATACCGAGCAGGGCGGACGTCGTCGCCGCCTGGCCGCTCGCGACGAGGATCGCCTCGGCGCCGCCCTCGAGGTCGGCGAGCCGACGCTCGACCTCGTCGGTGGTCGGGTTGCCGTTGCGCGTGTAGAGGTAGCCCTCGTCGTCGCCCGCGAACCGCTCGCGGGCGTGCTCGAAGCTGTCGAAGACGAAGCCGGCGCTGAGGTGGATCGGCGTGACCCGGGCCCCGTGCGCGCCGTCGGGCGTCGCCCCCGCGTGCACCTGGCGGGTGGTGAAGCCGGCGGGTCCGGGCCGCGTCGACTCGGACGGTGCGGTGTGGGTCACGGGTGCCTCCTCGTCGCGGGTCGGAGCCGCGGTGCCGTGCAGCCTGTCACCCGGGGCGCCCCACCCTCAACGAACGTGACGCCCGGTTACCGCGCCGACCCGCGCCTCCTGACCTCCGGGGCCGTCGAGACGCCTCGACGGGTCTTCCCCGGGTGCGGGCCCGGAGGGGTCGTCCAGACCGGGCATGTATCTTCATGTCGAGAGACTTCTGCGCGGTAGCGTAGGAGCAGCACCACCGAGCACACGCATGCCCGACAACGAGGGAGCACCTGCCGCATGGCGAAGATCATCTACACGCTGACCGACGAGGCGCCCATGCTGGCGACCTACTCGTTCCTGCCCATCATCCAGGCCTACGCCAAGACCGCGGGGGTCGACGTCGAGACCCGCGACATCTCGCTGGCGGCCCGCATCATCAGCCAGTTCCCCGAGCGCCTCACCGACGAGCAGCGCCAGGGCGACGCCCTGGCCGAGTTGGGGGCACTGGCGAAGACGCCCGAGGCCAACATCATCAAGCTGCCGAACATCTCGGCGTCGATGCCGCAGCTCAAGGCCGCGGTCAAAGAACTGCAGTCGCACGGCTACGACCTGCCCGAGTACCCCGACTCGCCGTCGACCGACGCCGAGCGCGACGTCAAGGCCCGGTACGACAAGGTCAAGGGCAGCGCGGTCAACCCCGTGCTGCGCGAGGGCAACAGCGACCGCCGCGCCCCGCTCTCGGTCAAGAACTACGCCCGCAAGCACCCGCACCGCATGGGTGCCTGGACGGCCGACTCGAAGACGAACGTCGCCACCATGGGTGTCGACGACTTCCGATCGAACGAGAAGACCGTCGTCGTCCCGGCCGACGACACCTTGCGCATCGAGTTCGTGGGCGCCGACGGTCAGGCGCAGGTGCTGCGCCAGTCGATCCCCGTGCTCGCCGGCGAGGTCGTCGACGGCACCGTGCTGCACGTCGCCGCGCTGCACGAGTTCCTCGCCGCGCAGATCGCCCGGGCCGAGGCCGAGGGCGTGCTGTTCTCGGTGCACCTCAAGGCCACGATGATGAAGATCAGCGACCCCATCCTGTTCGGCCACGTGATCCGCGCGTTCTTCCCGCGGGTGTTCGAGCGGTTCGGCGCCGACCTGAAGGCCGCCGGACTCGACCCGGCCAACGGTCTCAACGGCATCCTGCAGGGCCTCGCGACGTTGCCGAACGGTGACGAGATCAAGGCCGCCTTCGACCAGGGGATCGCCGACGGCCCCGACCTGGCCATGGTCGACTCCGACAAGGGTGTCACCAACCTTCACGTGCCGAGCGACGTCATCGTCGACGCCTCGATGCCCGCCATGATCCGCACCTCGGGTCACATGTGGGGCCCCGACGGCGACGAGCACGACACCCTCGCGGTCATCCCCGACTCGAGCTACGCCGGCATCTACCAGGCCGTGCTCGACGACTGCCGCGCGAACGGCGCCTTCGACCCCGCGACCATGGGCTCGGTGCCGAACGTCGGCCTGATGGCCCAGGCCGCCGAAGAGTACGGCTCGCACGACAAGACCTTCGAGGTGCCCGGCGACGGACTCGTCCGCGTCGTGAACCAGGCGGGTGAGACGCTGATCGAGCACGAGGTCGCCACGGGCGACATCTGGCGCGCCTGCCAGACGAAGGACGTCCCGATCCGCGACTGGGTCAAGCTCGCCGTCACGCGGGCGCGCGCCAGCCAGACGCCCGCCGTGTTCTGGCTCGACGAGACCCGCGCCCACGACGCCACCCTGATCGGGCTCGTCCGCACCTACCTCGCCGAGCACGACACCGAGGGCCTGCAGATCGAGATCATGTCGCCGGTCGACGCGATGGCGTTCTCGCTCGAGCGCATCCGCCGTGGCGACGACACCATCTCGGTCACCGGCAACGTGCTGCGCGACTACCTGACCGACCTGTTCCCCATCATGGAGCTCGGCACGTCGGCCAAGATGCTCTCGGTCGTGCCGCTGATCAACGGTGGTGGCCTGTTCGAGACCGGCGCCGGCGGTTCGGCTCCGAAGCACGTCTCGCAGCTCGTCGAGCAGGACTACCTGCGCTGGGACAGCCTGGGTGAGTTCCTCGCCCTCGCCGTCAGCTTCGAGCACCTGGCGACGCAGACGGGCAACGCGCGGGCACAGATCCTCGCCGACACGCTCGACCGCGCCACCGGCACGTTCCTCGACGAGAACAAGTCGCCGGGCCGCAAGCTCGGCTCGATCGACAACCGCGGCAGCCACTTCTACCTGGCCAAGTACTGGGCCGACGAGCTCGCCGCCCAGACCGACGACGCCGAACTCGCCGCCGCTTTCGCCGGGCTGGCCGCCACCCTCGGCGGGGCCGAAGAGACGATCGTCGCCGAGCTGATCGAGCCCCAGGGCACCGCCGTCGACATCGGGGGCTACTACCACCCCGACGCCGCGAAGACCGAGGCCGTGATGCGCCCGTCGCACACGCTCAACGAGGCGCTCGCGACGCTGTAGGGCGCGAAGCCCTCGAGAGCAGGAGGCGCGGTGCCGGCTGGCACCGCGCCTCCTGTCGTCTGCGGGCCCCGGTCCGGTGGCGGGCCCGGGTGCCACCGTCGGGGTCGAGTGGGCGAGAGATGCTCCTCGCGGGCCGTCGAGCAAGATCTTCCGCCCACTCGGCGCCCTGTGCAGGGCGGACGGAGCGGGTCGGCGTCAGGGGTGCAGGGCGCGGCGGGCGGTGGTGCGGACGGCCACGGTGACGGCGTCGAGCAGCGGTGAGGCGAGGGTCCAACGCTGCCAGAAGAGCGGCACGTCGACGGGGTCGTCGGGGGCCAGTTCGACCAGGCGACCGGCGTCGAGCTCGGGGGTGGCCTGGGCCTCGGGCAGCATGCCCCAGCCGAGGCCCAGGACGACGGCCCGGGCGAAGTCGGCCGACGCGGGCACGTGGTGTCGGGGCGAGAGCGGTTCGTGACCGGTGAGGCGCCTGACGAAGTCGTGCTGCAAGGCGTCGGTACGGTCGAAGACGACCATCGGGGCCCGGTCGAGGGGTGCGAGGTCGAGCCTGCCGAGACCGGGTTCCTCCGGGCCGCGGGGCCCGCCTGCCAGCCAGCGTTCGACGAGACCAGGGCTCGCCACGGCTCGGTACCGCATGACGCCGAGCGGCTCGGAGCTGCAGCCCTGCACGGGCTCCCGGGTCGCGGTGACCGCGGCGAGCACATCCCCCGACCGCAGCAGCTCGGCCGTGTGCTGCTGGTCGGCCCTGCGCAGGTCGAAGACCACCGGAACGGTCGGCGGGACGGCGGCCAGCGCGTCGAGGAACCAGGTCGCGGTCGAGTCGGCGTTGACCGCGATCGGCAGGGTCGTGGGCGCGGGGTCGTCCGACGCGGCGTCGTTCCCGTCGCGACGGCCGGTGCCGAGCCGGGCGAGGGCGTCCGAGGTGAGCAGGTCGATCTGCCGGGCATGGCGCAACAGGACGTCGCCGGCCGCGGTGGTCTCGACCGGGGTCGAGCGACGCAACAGCACCTGCCCGGCCGCACGTTCGAGCTGTTTGATGCGTTGCGACACCGCGGACTGCGTCACGTGCAGGCGTCGTGCGGCCGCCTCGAAGGTGCCCTCGTCGACGATCGCGCGCAAGGTGTCGAGCTGATCGAGTGCGAACCGGGTCATGAGCAGAGCTTATGCAGCATCGAGAACATGAGTTGGCGCGATGACGCGGGATGGTCCTAGCGTGGCGGCATGACCGTCGTGACCGTGCTGCCCGCCGTCCTCTTCGGCTTCGGCACGAGCCTCGCCCTGATCGTCGCGATCGGCGCTCAGAACGCCTACGTGCTGCGCGTCGGGCTGCAGGCGGTGACCCGTGCCGTCCTGCCGGTCGTCGTGGTCTGCGCCGTGAGTGACGCCGTGCTGATCAGCGCCGGGGTGGCCGGGGTCGGAGCCCTGGTCGAGGCGGCCCCGCAGGCAGTGCTCGTGGTGCAGCTCGTCGGCGCGGGATTCCTGCTGGTCTACGGCGCCCTCGCCGCGAAGCGGGCGATCCGGCCGACGGGCGCACTGACGGTCGACGTCGACGGCTCGTCTCCGACGGCACCCGCCCGGACCGTCCCGGCCGTGCTCGGCGCCCTCGCGTTCACCTGGCTGAACCCGCACACCTACCTCGACACCGTCGTCTTCCTCGGTTCGGTCGCGAACCACCAATCACCCGAGCTGCGCTGGTGGTTCGCCGCGGGGGCGATCACGGGCAGCTTCGTGTGGTTCTCGGCGCTGGGGTTCGGCGCGCGCCTCCTGCGTCCAATGTTCGCGAAGCCGGGCGCCTGGCGCGTGCTCGACGCGGTCATCGCCGTCGTGATGGTCGCCCTCGGATTGCGGCTGCTCACGGGCATCTGAGGCCCGTGGTCGGTCGCGGTCGGCCCCGCCGGCGTCAGGCCGGGCGCTCGGCGATCGCGCGCTGCCAGCGGACGAGCATCACACGCGCGTAGTGCACCGCCGAGACGTAATGGAAGACGAGGCCGACCAGGAAGACCAGGTAGCCCACGCCGATCACGCTCGTCCACTCGGGCCCGGCGAGTGCCACGCCGAGCAGCAGCACCGCGAGACCGACGAAGCAGAGGCCCGTGCGGAGGCGGCCCGCCCACCACACCGGCACGGCGGGATCGCCGCGGAACGCCAGGACGGCACCGACCGCGAGCAGCACGTCGGGCACGAGCAGCAGCACGGCCTCCTGCCAGCCGAAGACGTCGGCGGTCGCGAACGCCACGGCCACCACCACGACGGTCAGCCGGTCGGCCACGGGGTCGAGCCACGACCCCAGCACCGAGACCGAGTCGGTGCGCCGGGCCACGAACCCGTCGAGCCAGTCGGTCGCGAACACGACCCCGATCACGACGAGGGCCGGCCACCAGAGCTCGGCGACGAGCAGGCCGGCGAACACCGGCAACAGCAGGAGGCGCGCGGCCGTGATCGCGTTCGGCACGGTCCGCCAGTCGTCCACCTCGAAGAGGCGGTGGCGGAGGGCGCCGAGTCGGCGGGACGACAGGTGCCCAGTGATGAACTCGCCCGAGGCGGACGCTCCCGCGACGACGGGATCGGCCACGGCGTGCCCGGCCGCGTGGACGACGGACGAGACGGGCCCGCGGTCGTCGGCTCGCGCCTCCTCGTCCGATGTCTCGGCCTGCGCCTCGTCGGCGCGGGCCGCCCTGTCGTCGGCCGCGACGGTCTCGTCGACGGCGCCGGTCGACGCGCCCGCCACGCCGTCGGCCGCCGCGGCCCGGCGACGACGCACGAGACGCACGACGAAGACGATCGCCACGATGACGGCCGCCCCGACCAACGCCCACGACGAGAACTGCCCGAGGTACCGTTGCGCCGCCTCGAGCGACGACCGCAGCAGGAACCCGATGCCGACGTAGACGGCGGCCCAGGTCAGTGCCCCGCCGAAGGACGCGGGCAGGAACGAGCGATAGGGCACCTTCGCGACCCCGGCCGCCGCGGGCGTGAGGGTACGGACCACGGGCACCAGGCGAGTGAGGAAGACCGCGGCGGCCCCTCGTCGCTCGAGGACGGCGACGGCGCGGTCCCAGCTGTCCACGCCGATCTTGCGGATCACGCGCGTGTCACGGAACCCCGTGCCGAAGCGGCGACCCAGCAGGTAGCCGACGTGGTCGCCGAGCGAGCCGCCGATCGCCACGGAGACGAAGAAGGCGACCGCCGGCCACGGGCTGTCGAAGGTCGCGGCGAGCAGCAGCACGATCGTCTCGCCCGGCACGAAGACGCCGAGGCCGAGCCCCGACTCGGTGAACGAGAACAGCGCACCCAAGGCCCAGACGAGCGGGGTCGGCAGCGACGAGCCGACGTCGGTGATCCACCCGATGATGTCCATCCCGCCAGGCTAGGGGAGCGCTGCTGAGGGGGCGTCGGCCGGGGGACGCCAGGCGGGTCGGTCCCGGAGACGGGGTCGCGTCCGTCGCGAGTCGGTAGGGTCGCGGCATGGTCAGCTTCGCCGACAAACCCGTGCTCGACGTGACGGTCGAGCAGTGGCGCGAGTACCTCGAGGGCGACCCCGACGGGGGTGGTGTGCGACTGACGCTCCGGAAGGTGCGGTCGACGGTGCCGGGCATGACCTGGCCCGAGGCGCTCGACGTGGCCCTTTGCCACGGGTGGATCGACGGCCAGACGAGCCGGCTCGACGACGACTTCACGCTCACGGCCTTCCAGCCGAGGCGGAAGGACAGCCCGTGGTCGCAGGTGAACCGTGACCACGTGGCACGCCTGGTCGCCGAGGGCCGCATGACCCCCGCGGGGCAGGCGGAGGTCGACCGGGCCAAGGCCGACGGTCGCTGGGACGCCGCCTACCGGCAGAAGGACGCCGTGCCGCCCGACGACCTGCAGGCCGCGCTCGACGCCGATCCGGCGGCGGCCGCGCACTTCGCGTCACTGACGAAGACCGAGCGGTTCCGGGTGTACTTCCGATTGGCCGCGCTCAAGCGACCCGAGACCCGTGCGGCGCGTGTCCGCGACGTGGTCGCCGCGGCCGCCCGGGGCGAGCAGCACTACCGCTGAGCCGAGCCCAGGAGGCGCGGGTCACGTCAGCGACGCGAGCGTCGTCTCCAGAAGCGGCCGGCCACCCGCGCGAGACCCACCAGCGCGACCGACAACACGGCGAGGGCGACGAGCAGCACGACCATGTAGACCGCCAGGGGGCCGTAACCGCCCAGCGCCTCCGGGTCGTAGAAGGGGTACGGGTAGAACGACGTGAGCGGACCGCGGACGAGCGAGTAGACGCTGTAGACGACGGGCACGACGAGGCCGATCGCCGCTGCGCCCCAGGGGAGGCGTCGCCCGACCGGCAGCACCAGCCAGTCGACCAGCACGGCGATCGGCATCACCATGTGCACGATCACGTTCACCCAGGGCAGCACGGCACCGCTGACCTCGGTCAGCAGGGCGTTGAAGACGATCCCGACGAAGACCATGTCGACGACCGAGATGAGCCGCACGGTGTCCCAGGCGCGGCTGCCGGGGCGGCGCCGCAGCGTCCGGACGCCGCCGACGACGAACACGACGACGGCGAACAGGTTGCTGAGGTTCGTGAAGTACGAGAAGAAGTTGACGACGCTGAAGTGGTTCTCGAGATGCACGGCGAACTGCGCACCAACCGCCGCGAGCGCGAGTGCCGCGAACACGAACCGGTACGGGACCATCAGTTGAGCGCGCGTCATGTCCTCACCCTAGTGAGGCTGCGGGCCAGGGCGACGACGCTCTCTGCGCCGCGTCGCGCCGTCTGGCTGCCCTCGTCATGTGGGAGCACCCCGTCTGACGAGCCGGCCAGGAGCGAACAGGGTCGGGGGCCGGCGCCCCCGGGGTCAGGCCTGCTCGATCTTCTCGATCAGGGCGGCTTTGGTGTACCGCGAGACGTTCGTGACGCCCTTGGTGCGGGCGAGGGCGCGCAGGGCGACGAGGGTCTGCGCGTGCAGGTCGACGTGGGCGTCGTGCCCGTCGGGCAGCTGCACGCTGGTCTCGTCGATGTCGGGCAGCGGCGGGGTGTAGATCGAGCGCGGCTCGGCCGGCGTGGTCGTCGTCGAGCTCTTCGTGGCCTGCCCGGCCCCCTTGGCCGTCTTCTTCGCGTCCTTCAGCCCGGACGCGGCGTCGTCGAGGGCGTTCTCGAGCGGCTTCACCGACGGGCGCGACTTCTTGGCGAGCTTCTTCGCCCGACGCTTGGCCTCGGCGACGGCGGCCCGGGCGTCGGTGACGGCGTCCTCGGCCTTGTCGTAGGCCTTGGCGGCGGACTTCTTGAGCTTCTTCTGGTCGGCCACGGATCGGCCCTCTCTCGAACGTACGGAAATCGTGGGTCCGAGAGTGGCCTCGCGACCTGGGACGACTGTCAGGCGACCGGCTCGGCGAACACGACCCGGTTCTGGTCATAGTGGCCCGACGCACGGTCGAAGACGCCGCCGCAGGTGATCAACCGCAGCTGGTCGGTCGGTTGGGCGCCGAAGACGCGCGTGGTCGGGAACTCGGCCTTGGGCACGTCGACCACGTCGGTCACGACGTAGCCGACGACGCCCCCGTCGATCGTCGTCACGTCGACGCGGTCACCGGGCACGACCTCGTCGAGCCGGGCGAACACCGCCGGACCCGAGGCCGAGTCGACGTGTGCCGCGATGACGGTCGGCCCGCGCCCGCCGGGCTTGCCGCCACCGGTGAACCAGCCGACGTCGTCCGCGTCGACCGGCACCTCCATGGCGCCGTCGTCGGCGATGCCGAGGTCGACCAACGGGGCGTCGAGCCCGATCGCGGGCACCGAGACGGCGGCCGGGGCGACGCCCTCCCCGACGCCCTCCCCGACGCCCTCCCCGACTGCAGGAGGCGCGGTGTCGGTCGCCGTCGGAGCCCCGGTCGTCGGGGTGGTCGCCCCCGCCCCCGGGGTCGGCGCCGTCGTCGGTGCGACCGTCCCGGGTGACGCGCACCCGGTCAGGGCAAGGACGACGGCGACGACGACCACCGGGAGCAAGGAGCGTCCCACGTCAGGCCTGCGTCGAGCGGTGACGACGGGTCAGGACGTAGGCGCCGGCACCGAGCAGGGCCAGCGCCCCGACGCCGCCGGCCGCGAGGCCGAGACCGCCGGCCGACGCGCTCTCGCCGGCCGCGCCTCCGAGTCCGGTGTCGACGCCGCCGACGGGCACCTGCGTCAGCTGGCCGCGGACGACGCCGGCCGCGAACGAGGCCGTGTGCGAGTCGCCCGTGAAGCCGGCCGGGTTCGCCTCGAGCTGTTTCAGGCTGAAACCGGCGCCCGTGTCGGCACCGGCGGCGCTCATCACACCCGTGGTGAAGGGGCCCTGCAGGCAGCCGCTGCTCGTGCGCGTGCCGTCACCTCGGTCGACCGGGTTCGGGAACGCGATCCGCGGCGGGCCGGCCTGGCCCTGCGCCGCTTCGTGGATGTGCGTCGCCGTCTTGGCCGGGCTCTGGTAGTCGCCGGTCACGCCGCGCAGGGTGATGTCGTAGCAGATGACCTCGGTGTCGCTGTTGACGCGGAAGTCGAACGTGCCGGTCGCACCGGGCTCGCCCGGGGTGGCGACCCCGTCGTTGTTGATCACCTGGTCGGGCGTCGCCATCACCGTGTAGGCGCTCGTGAAGGTCGACGGCTCGGGCACCTCGGTCTCGGCGAACGCGGGCGTCACGCCGAACAGGGTGACGGCGGTCGCGGCGGCACCACCGATCGTCAGGGTACGGATGGCGGTCTTCTTGGTCGTGCGCGTCATCTTCGGCATGCTCCGGGTCCTCTCGACGGGGCGGCACCCGGGCGGGTGCCGCTCGACAGGGCCTACGTCGGGCCGGGCCGATCCGTTCACGACCGTCACGAGAAAGTTCGTGCCCGGTCCGATGAACGCGGGAGGCGCGGCGGACGTACACCCCGTCGGCATCCGCGACCGGCGCGGATAGGCTGGAGGGCAGGCGGATGATCGCCGTCATGGGTCGCGCGGGGCCCGTCCCGGTCCGCGTGGCAGATCGGAGCCCGATGAGCGAGGGGTCGTCCGACCTCGACGTCCGCGCCGCGTTCGTCGAGCACGGCTCGTCGCTGCTCGGTTTCGCCGTCAACGCCCTCCGCGACCGGGCGCTGGCCGAGGACTGCGTGCAAGAGACCTTCGTGCGCGCCTGGCGTGCCCGCGACTCGTTCGACGCCGACCGCGGCAGCGTCCGCACCTGGCTGTTCGCGATCGAGCGCCGCGTCGTGCTCGACGTGTACCGGGCACGCACGCGCACACCGTCGGTGGTGCCGCTCGAGCACGCCCCCGACCCCGTCGCGAGCGTGCGTGACCCCCTCGAACGGCTGGGCATGGCCGAGGGGCTCGCCCGCCTGAGCGACGACCACCGGGCCGCCGTCGTGGCCGTCCACCTCGAGGGCCTGAGTTACCGCGAGGTGTCCGACCGCACGGGCGTCCCCGTCGCGACGCTCCGCACCCGCGTGTTCCACGCGCTGCGCGCCCTTCGCACCCACCTCGACGACCAGGAGACGACCGATGACTGACCGCACGCCAGGGATGGGGGCCGGTGACGGTGACGCCCGTCGCGACGAGTTGGTGGCCGCGGCGCTCGCGGACGACCTCTCGCCGAGCGAACGCGTGGAGTTCGACGAGCTGCGGGCTGCCGACCCGTCGATCGACGCCGAGCTGACGTCGTTCGGGGTCGTGGTCGTGGGACTGTCGGACTTCGGTCGCTGGGACGACGTGGCCCCGAGCGACCGGCTGCGCGAGCACGTCGACGCCATCGGACACGTCGCCGAGGCCCCGGCCCCTCGCGGCACCGACGTCCCTCTCGACGCCGGCACCGCGCCCGACGGTGTGCCGGTCACGCACATCGGACCCCACGTCGCCGCGGCACGCTCGGGGCGGGGCCGACGCCCGCTGCTGATCGCGGTCGCCGCCGCCGCGTGCCTGGCGGTCGGTGCCGGGGGTGGGGCCCTGCTCGCGACGCCCCGCGACACGGTGGTGGCCGGTCCCGCCGGCACCCTCGGCGCCGTCGAGCACGTGGACTTCGTCGGTCAGCCCGCCGGGGTGGACCTCGACGGAGATCTCGTCGCCCACACGTGGGGAACCGAGACCGTCCTCAGCGTCGACGGCCTCCCGAGGGGCTCGGCGTTCACGGTCGTGGTGGTCGGCGGCGACGGGCGCGAGTACGAGTCCGGTGCGTTCCTCGGGTCGGACGTGCGCGTCGACTGTCGGTTGAACGCCGCCGTGCTGCGGTCCGAGGTCGCATCGGTCGAGATCCGTGCGGCGGACGGCCACGACATCGCCGTCGCGTCGGTGCCTCCGGTCGCGAGCTGAGCCGCGCCATCCTGCCGTGCTGACCCGCGCCTCCGGCTCTCGTCCGCCGAGATGTCACGACGTGCCGCTCGCCTCTGGACGTGAGCGGCGAGTCGTGACATCTCGGCGGGCTCAGACGACGGTCAAGGAGGCGCGGGTCGCCTCGATCGTCGCCAGCAACGACCTCGAGTCGGCCAGGGAGTGCAGGGGCGAGTCGCGCAGCCCGGCGGCCACGTAGGACGCGAGGGCGGTCGCCTGGTAGGCGAGCCCCTGACGACCGGTCGGCACGGTCGGGTCGCTCCAGACGGCCGACCCGCTGCCCGTGGTCAGTTCGAACGTCGCCGGGAAGACGAGGTTCTGCAGGGTGCGGAGGGACCCGGTCGTGCCCGCGATCGTGCCGAGCCCGGGTGACGTCGTGAGCAGGCTTGTCGCCGCGGTCGCGAGCACACCGTCGGCCGTGCGGGTGACGACGGCCGCGTCGAGGTCGACGCCGTCGGCCCGGGTCGAGCCGGTGGCGTGCCACTCGACGGGGTGACCGGTCGCGAACTGGGTGAACCAGAACGCGTAGACGCCGATGTCGAGCAGCGCACCGCCGCCGAGCGCCGGGTCGGTCATGCGTCCGCCGGCCGAAAGGTCGTTGGCCCACGCGACGTCAGCGGTCGCGAGCCGCACGTCGCCGATCGCGCCCGCGGCGAGCAACTCGGCGATGACGGTGGTGTGCGGCAGGTAGCGCGTCCAGAGCGCCTCCATGGCGAGGACCCCGGCGGCGCTCGCCGCGGTGGCGATCTCGTCGGCCTCTGCCGTGCTGGTCGCCATGGGCTTCTCGATCAGGACGTGCTTGCCGGCCCGGATCGCGGTCAGGGCGTCCGGCAGGTGGCGGGTGTGGGGCGTGGCCACGTAGACGACGTCGACGTCCGGGGAGGCGGCCAGCGCCTCGTTCTCTCGGTACGCCGTGTCGACGCCGTGGGCGCGGGCGAACGCCTCGGCCCGGTTCAAGCTGCGGGAGGCCACGGCGACCACGCGCTGGTCGGTGTGCGCGTGCAGGGCGTCGGTGAAGTCGCCGGCGATCTCGCCCGGGCCGATCACGCCCCAGCGCAGGGTCGGACCGCCCCGCAACGGGACGGCCGTCGCGGCGGGGAAGCTCGGGGTGCTCGGGGTGCTCGGGGTCTGCGTGGCCATGCGGTCTCCTCGGGGTCACGTCGTCGTGCGTGCGTCCATCTTCGCGGGTGTGCGTGCGGGTGCGGGTGCTGGTGCGGGTGCTGGTGCGGGTGCGCGTGCGCCGACGAGTCAGCCCTGCTCGGCGAACCGTCCTGCACCGATCACGTCGAGCAACCGCAGCTTGGCGTCGTCGTCGGACCCGGGCGTCGCCGTCAGCACGAGCAGCGTCTGCGACTGGTCTTCGGTGAAGAGCGCCTGGCAGTCGACCTCGATGCGACCGAGCTCCGGGTGGAGCAGCGTCTTGCGGTCGTCGAAGCGTTGGTGCACCGTGTGCTTGCTCCAGATCGTCGCGAACTCCTCGCTCGACGCGAGCAGCGCCTCCACCAGCTCGCGTGATCGCCCGCCGCCGCCCGCCAGGCTGAGCGCCGCGCGCAGCCCCGATGCCTGCAACTCGAGTTGGTGAGGGTGGTCCTCGACTGGGTAGGAGGCGCGCTCGGCCGGGTCGATGAACCATCGGTAGAACGCGCTGCGGTCCAACCCCTCGTACCGCATCTGGTCGCCGAGCAGGGCGACCGCGAGCCGGTTCTGTGCGAGCGTCTCGGCCAGGTCGCTGAGGACGAGCGCGGGGGTGTCGACCAGGCGGTCGAGCACCCGCAGCAGGGCAGGACTCACGTGGTCGCCACCACGCGTCCGGCGTGGCGGATGGTGACCGGTCAGGCGGTAGAGGTGGTCGCGTTCGTCGAGGCTCAACCGCAGCGCCCGGGTGAGAGCCACGAGCATCTGCTCGGACGGCTGGGGGCCGCGCTGCTGCTCGAGCCGCGCGTAGTAGTCGGTCGACATGCCGACGAGCCCTGCCACCTCTTCACGACGGAGCCCGGCGGTGCGTCGCCGCACACCCTCGGGCAGCCCCACGTCGGACGGCCGCAGCGTCTCGCGGCGGTGGCGGAGGAAGTCGGCGAGTTCGGCGCGGTCCATGGCTCCATGCTGTCAGCCGCGGCACGCGCCAGCCAGGGAGCACCGATCCCTGGACGAGCGCTCTCTGCCGCACCGCGCCTCCGCGGGTCAGAGTGGTGGTCGTCACCCCGACCACCGTCGGCGCGACGACCACCACCGGCCGCGCCCCGCGCGGCACACCCGAAGGAGCAACCGTGAAGATCAGCGGCAACACCGTGTTCATCCCCGGAGCCACGTCCGGCATCGGCCTGGGCCTCGCGCTGCGCCTGCAGGCCGCCGGTAACACCGTCGTCGTGGCAGGCCGACGCCGGGCGCTGCTCGACGAGATCGTCCGCGACCACCCGGGCCTCGAGGCCGTCGAGCTCGACATGACCGACCCGCAGGCCGTCGTGGACGTCTCGGCCGAGGTGCAGCGCCGCTGGCCCGAGACCAACGTCGTCGTCGCGATGGCCGGCATCATGCAGACCGAGGACGTCACGACCGGCGACTTCCTCGCCACCGCCGAGTCGACGGTCACGACCAACTTGCTCGGTCCGATCCGCCTCATCGCCGCATGGACGTCGTTCCTGCAGACGCAGCCCGCCGCCTCGTTCGTGACCGTGTCGTCGGGGCTCGCGAGCGTGCCGCTGCCGATCACGCCGACCTACAACGCGACCAAAGCCGCCATCCACTCCTTCAGCGAGGGCATCCGTGTGCAGCTCGCCGACACGAGCGTGCAGGTCGTCGAGCTCGTACCGCCGGCCGTGCAGACCACCTTGCTCGGCCAGCAGGACGACCCGTCGGCCATGCCGCTCGAGGAGTACCTCGACGAGACGATGGCATTGCTCGAAGCGCAGCCCGACGCCCACGAGATCCTGGTCGAGCGCGTCAAGTTCCTGCGCAACGCTGAGGCCGAGGGGCGGTACGACGCGGTGCTCGCGCTGTTGAGCGGGCACTGAGGCCGGGCTGGGGGCAGCGCCCTAGGCTGGGCGGATGAGTGCATGGGGCGACTGGGGTCCGGCGGTGGTGGCGATCGTCGTGGCGGTGGTGTACCTCGTGATCGTCGTCAGCATCGTGCGGGCGGTGCGGCGTCGGGCCGACACGACGCAACTCGAGCGCACGGTCTGGACGGTCGCGGCCGTCCTCTTCCCGCTCGGCGCCGGCGCGGTCTGGCTGCTGCTCGGGCCGCACCCGCTCGGGCTGCGCATCGACCACGAGCAGGATTAGGGCCCACCCGGCCCATCTCCGGTCGTGGCGAGGTGTCACGACGTGCCGCTCACCTCCAGAGATGAGCGGCAAGCCGTGACATCTCGACAGGCAGACCGGGTGTCGGTGGCCGCACCTAGCCTGCGGGGATGACCCGCCCGACATCCCGACCCGACGGCTGCCGAGGAGGCGCGGGTCGACACGACGAGGCCGCCTGCGGTCGTCCGGTCGCTCCCGCGTCACCCGTGCCGCTCTGCGACCGCCACCTCGCCATCGCCGCCGACTGGGTGGCCACGCTCGAGGGTCCCGGCGAGGGAGTGACCGACCTGCTGCCATCTCCTTGCCTGGCGTGCGGGTCGCGGCTCGGCGTGCACTGGCCGTCGGGGTGGCTCTGCGCCGTCTGCGAGTGGCGCCAGGGCGACGTGCCCGACGGCGAGCTCGGGGTCGTGCGGGTCGACGTCGTCTACTACATCCGGTTCGACGACCGCATCAAGATCGGCACGTCGTCGAACCCCCGGCAGCGACTGGGCACGCTCTGGCACGACGAGCTGCTCGCCTTCGAGCGCGGCGACCGCCTGGTCGAACGGCGGCGGCACGGGCAGTTCTCGGCGACGAGGTTCGGGCGCACCGAGTGGTTCGCGCAGAGCGCCGAGCTCGACGCCCACGTGGCGGCGCTGGCCGCAGGCGTCGACGACCCGTGGCAGCGCTACGCCCGCTGGCGCAGCGAGGCGCTCGCCCTGCGCGGCTGACCCGGCTGACGCCTGCGGCCTGCGGCCTGGCGCCCGCCGCCTGCGGCCTGGCGCCCGCCGCCTGCGGCCTGCCGCGACACCGGGACGGGCGAGGGTCAGCGGCGGAGGTACGCGTCGACGAGCAGGGGGCCGCGGATGGCACGCAGCTCGTCGAGCAGCCGGGGCACCGTCTGCCGCGTCAGCCCCGAGAGCTGCAGGTCGTGCGGCCCGAGCGAGGGCAGCTTGCCGGTGCGCAGCCGCACCACCTGCCATCCGGCGGCACGAAGGGCTGCGTCCTTGCGGCGGTCGGCGGTCTCGCGATGCCCGACGTGTTCGAGCCCGTGTCGCCCGGTCGAGTCGTACTCGATCGCGACCCGCAGCTCGCTCAGCACGATGTCGGGCCACACCTCGACGTGGTCGAAGAACGGCCGCCCGACACGGACGGCGTTGAGCCCGGGCTCGAACTCGAGTCGTGCGCTCAGCTCGGCGCGCAGCTCGGCCTCGACCGCCGACGCCGGCTTCGGCGCACACGTGCTGACGAACGGGGTGCCAGTCGTCAGCATCGGCGTCTTGTCGCACACCGGCCGGGAGGCGCGGGTCGGCCGGGAGGCGCGGGTCGGCCGGGCCTCGCCGGCGGGCCCGGAAGCCGGGGGCGCGTCCACCCGGGGCGTCGTCGACGGCAGGCCCGTGCTCGAGGAGCGGCGACGCCGGGGCAGGGGTGTCGTGGCTGCCGGCACCGCACCTCCTGTGCTCCGGTCGTCGGCGACATCGGACCAGGCGGTCTGCCCCGGCACGGCTGCGGCCTGCGCCCGGACGACCGCAGCCGGCGCCATCGGGGGACGCATCGGCAGCGCGCGCGGCTTCGCCAGCTCGCTGCAGTCGGGGCACCACGACGACCGCCGTCGCTCGCGCCCGGGCCGATGCCGCTGCTCGTCCGGAGTGGCGACGAACACGTGGCCCGCGTCGCACAGCCAGCACAGCCACACGTCGGCCGCGGGCGGGATCTGGCTGAGCACGACGCCGGAGTTGTGCTCGGGGCGGTACTGGCGCACGAGCACCGGGTACGACGCCCAGGCCTCGCGGTAGCTGCCCACGGGGTAGGGCACGGCGAGGCCGCGCGACGTCTGACGTCGCGCCCACCAGGCGGCGATCGGCTCGGGCACGCGCACACGGTACGACGGGCCACCGACACTCAGGCTCGCCGCCCGTGGCAGGTCGGCGGGTTCCCGTCCTCTCCGGCGGGTCAGCGCCGACCCGCCCCGGAGGACGGGAACCCGCCGACACCCCGTCGGGGCGAGGAGGCGCGGGCCCACTCCGTCGCGCACCCGTAGCATCGACCGGATGCCCGACATCGCACCTCCCGACATCGCACCTCCCGACGTGCCCACCCCCGCCGGCACCCCCGCCGACGTCCTCGGCCGCGGCTTCGTCCGCGTCCGCGGCGCCCGCGAGAACAACCTGCGCGCGGTCGACGTCGACGTCCCGCGCGACAGCATCGTCGCCTTCACCGGCGTCTCGGGATCGGGCAAGTCGTCGCTGGCCTTCGGCACGATCTTCGCCGAGGCGCAGCGCCGCTTCTTCGAGTCGGTCGCCCCCTACGCGCGCCGTCTGATCGCCCAGGGTGGTTCCCCGCACGTCGACGAGATCACGGGCCTGCCCCCGGCCGTCGCGCTCCAGCAGCGTCGCGGAGCCCCGAGCTCGCGGTCGACCGTCGGCACCCTGACCACCCTGTCGAACTCGATGCGGATGCTCTACTCCCGGGCCGGCAGCTACCCTGCCGGGGCCGACCGCCTCGAGTCGGACTCGTTCTCGCCGAACACCGTCGCCGGGGCCTGCCCGCGCTGCCACGGGCTCGGCGTCGCCCACGAGGTGACCGAGGCGTCGGCCGTCCACGACCCCGGCCTGAGCATCCGCGACGGGGCGATCACCGCCTGGCCGGGAGCCTGGCAGGGCAAGAACCTCCGCGACGTCACGAGCGTGCTCGGCTACGACATCGACCGCCCCTGGCGCGACCTGCCGCAGACCGACCGCGACTGGCTGCTCTACACCGACGAGCAGCCCGTGGTCGAGGTGACGCCCCAGCGCGACCGCGTCGCCAAGCCGTACAAGGGCCGCTTCTGGAGCGCCCGCGCCTTCGTCCTGCACACCCTCGCCGACTCGCAGAGCGAGACCCAGCGCACCAAGGTGCTGCGGTACGTCGAGAGCGGGCCGTGCTCGCTCTGCGGTGGCAGCGGCCTGACCCGGGCGGCGCTCGCCGTGACCTTCGCGGGGCACACGATCGCCGAGCTGAACGCCCTGCCGATCGCCGAGCTGGGCGACGTCCTGCGACCGACGGCGACCCTGACGAGCGCGTCGGCCGCGGTGTCGAACGCGTCCTCGGGCGAGGTCACCGAGGTCGCCGTCCGCATCGCCGCCGACCTGCTGGCCCGCACGACCGTGCTCGACGACCTCGGGCTCGGCTACCTCAGCCTCGGCCGTGCGACGCCCACCCTGTCGCCGGGCGAGATGCAGCGGCTGCGCATCGCGACGCAGCTGCGCTCCGGCCTGTTCGGCGTCGTCTACGTGCTCGACGAGCCGAGCGCCGGCCTGCACCCCGCCGACGCCGAGTCCCTCGTCGAGGTGCTCGAGCGGCTGCGGGCGAGCGGCAACTCGGTCTTCGTCGTCGAGCACGACATGAGCATCGTGCGTCGTGCCGACTGGGTCGTCGACGTCGGTCCCGGCGCCGGCAGCCAAGGAGGCGCGGTGCTCTACAGCGGGCCCGTCGCGGGGCTCGCCGGGGTCGAGGACTCGGTCACGCGACGTTTCCTCGAGCCACCCGTCGCCGGTCGCGCCCCAGGCGAGCCGCGCGTCCGCCGCGAACCGGTCGCCACCCTCGAGCTGCGCGGCGTCACTCGGAACAACCTCGACGGCGTCGACGTCGACCTGCCGCTCGGGGTGCTCACCGCGGTCACGGGGGTGTCGGGCTCGGGCAAGTCCACGCTCGTCGGCGGCGTGCTGGCCGAGACCGCGACCGGGCACGAGCGGGTCGACCGCGTCGTGCAGGTCGATCAGAAGCCCATCGGACGGACGCCGCGCTCGAACCTCGCGACCTACACGGGGCTGTTCGACGCGGTGCGTCAGGCCTTCGCCGCGACCGACGAGGCCAGGGCCCGGGGCTACGGTGCCGGACGGTTCTCGTTCAACGTCGCCGGAGGCCGCTGCGAGGTCTGCCAGGGCGAGGGGTTCGTCTCGGTCGAGCTGCTCTTCCTGCCGGGCAGCTACTCACCGTGCCCCGAGTGCCACGGGGCCCGCTACAACGACGAGACGCTCGAGGTCACCTGGCACGGCGCGACCGTGGCGGACGTGCTCGCGATGACCGTCGACGAGGCGGCGACGTTCCTCGGCGAGGTGACAAGCGCCTCCCGGGCGCTCGAGACGCTGCGGCAGGTCGGGCTCGGGTACCTGCGACTGGGCCAGCCGGCCACCGAGCTCTCGGGCGGCGAGGCGCAGCGCATCAAGTTGGCGACCGAGCTGCAGCGGGCGCGCACGGGTCACACGCTCTACCTGCTCGACGAACCGACCACGGGGCTGCACCCGGCCGACGTCGAACTTCTCGTGGTGCAGCTGCAGCTGTTGGTCGACGCGGGCAACACCGTCGTCGTGGTCGAGCACCACATGGGCGTCGTGGCGGCTGCCGACCACGTGATCGACCTCGGTCCCGGCGGAGGGGACGCCGGCGGTCGCGTGCTCGCCGTCGGCACGCCCGAGCAGGTGGCCGGGGCGGCCGGCAGCCGCACGGCGCCGTACCTCGCCACGGCGCTGCCGGGTTGAGGCGTCGAGAACCGAGGAGGCGCGGGCCGGTCGACCCGCGCCTCCTCGGTCCTCTCGTCTGCCGAGACCTCTCGACGAGCCCTACGGCGAGACCATGCCGCCGTTCACGTTGAGCGTCTCGCCCGCGACGAAGCTCGACTCGGCCGAGGCGAGGAACACGTAGGCGGGGGCCTGCTCGGCGGGCTGGCCGGCACGGCCGAGCGGGGCCTCGCTCGAGCCGAACTCGGGCAGCGACTCGGGGTCGACGCCGTCGGTCACTTGCAGCACGGTCCAGGTCGGGCCGGGCGCGACGACGTTGACGCGGATGCCCTTCGAGATGAGCTGTTGGGACATGCCCTTCGACAGGTTGTTGATCGCACCCTTGGTCGCCGCGTAGTCGAGACGGTCGGGGGCGGGCGTGTGGGCCTCGGCCGAGGCGGTGTTGATGATCGTCGAGCCGGGGGCGAGGTGCGGCACCGCGGCCTTGACGATCCAGAACGGCGCGTAGACGTTGGTGCGGAAGGTCAGGTCGAACTGCTCGTCGGTGATGTCGGCGATGTCCTCGTGCCAGACCTGCTTGCCGGCGACATTGACGACGGCGTCGAGGCCGCCGAGTCCGTCGACCGCCTTCTCGACGAGTTCACGACAGAAGGAGGCGCTGGTCAGGTCGCCGGGGATCGCCACGGCCTTCTGGCCCGCGGCCTCGATCAGCGCGATCACGTGGTCGGCGTCGGACTGCTCGCTCGGCAGGTAGTTCAGGGCGACGTCGGCGCCTTCTCGGGCGTAGGCGATCGCGACGGCGGCACCGATGCCGGAGTCGGCCCCGGTGATCAGGGCCCTGCGGCCGGTCAGGCGTCCCGTGCCGCGGTAGGTCTCCTCGCCGAGGTCGGGCACGGGCGTCATCTGCGACTGCAGGCCGGGCTCGTCCTGGTGCTGCACCTCGGGGCTGATCGTCGGGTAGAGCGAGCGCGGGTCGGCGAAGGTGTACTGGTCGCGGGTCATGCGGGGTCCTCTCTGGTTCGCGGGTGCCCTGGACGCTACGCCGGGCGGGCTCCGGGGCGTACCCCGCGGCAGTGGCAGTGGCAGTGGCAGTGGCAGTGGCAGGCGAGCGGGCGTAGGCAAGACGGGTGCCGCGACCCTCGCGGCCGGAACGGAGACACGACCATGGCGACCGAGATCACCGAGGGCGGGCAGGCCACGCTCGACGCCGTCGAGCGCATGCGCGACCAGGAGCGTCCGCTCGGCGAACGCTTCACCGACGACTTCACCGACCACGACCCCGCCGACGGGCAACCCGAGGGCGGCGGCGGCATCGCCTGGTTCTGGGAGCAGTTCGGGGAGTCCTTCGGCGACGTGGACCGCACCGTGCTCGAGACGATCGCGACGCCGACGAAGTTCGTCACGATCAGCGACGTCTCGGGCACGCACACCGGCGAGTTCATGGGCCACGCGCCGACCGGGAGGCGCTTCACCGTGCGCAACGTGCAGGTGATCGGCTACCGCGACGGGAAGGCCAGCGATCGGTGGGGGTCGACGGACGTCCTCGGCATCCTGCAGCAGCTCGGCCTCGCCTGACGTCTGGCCTCCTGGCCTCCCGGCCTCCCGGCCTCACGACGAACGAGTGGTCCCGAACAGTCGTCCGCTCGGCAGCGGAGGACTGTTCGGGACCACTCGACGACGTGCGTGACGTGGGGCTAGAAGTTCTGCGTCATGATCAGCGCGCCGGCGATCATCGAGCCGATGTTGGCCAGGATGCCGATGAAGCCCAGCACGATGCCGACGGTCGCCAGGGTGCGCGCGGCGGGCTCGCGCTTGCGCGACAGGAAGCCGAGCACCACGGCCGCGATGGCGAAGAGGATCCACAGCACGGGCAGGAACAGGCAGAAGACGATGCTGATGATGCCGAAGACGAGCGACAGGATGCCCATCGTCTTCTTGGTGGTCGTGGCGGGGCCGGTGGTGCCGGGGTAGGGGGTGGCGTCGCTCATGTCGGGTCTCCTCGGGATCGGGGGTGAGGTTTTCTCGTCGAAACTAGCCACTTTCGGGCCGCGAGGGCCGCGTGATCGGCTTGCTCGTCGAGAAACCCGGTGATCGTCATGGCCGGATCGGTCGCGGTGCGCGCGCCGAGCCGTCAGTGCGTGACGGCGAACGCCGGGGGAGGCGCGTCCACCGTCGTCGCCGAGCCGCAGGCGATCGCGCGGCTGATCCGCTCGACCAGTTGGTCCGGCACGGGACGGCCCCAGCCGAAGGCGACGGTGTCCTTGGCGCGTCGGTGCGGGGACACGTCGCCCTCGAGGGCTTCGTCGAACCGGGGCACGGGGTAGATGCCGAGGTGGCGGCTCCAGGCCGCGAAGTACAGCGTCGGCCCGCCGTCGAATCGGATCGCGGGCATCCCATAGCGCAGGCTCTCGACACCGCCGGCGCACCCCGCATGGATCGCCTGTCTCACCCGCTCGAGGGCTTCGCGCTTCTCGGGCGGGAACCCCGCGATGTACTGATCGACCACGCTGTCGGCCATGACGAGTCCTCTCGTTCGCTGGGCACCAGTGTGCGACGGAACGGCCCCGACCGCCAGCCCTCGCGGCGGCCACGTCTCGTGACGGCCACGCCTGCCGCCGTCTCCCGGCGAGACCGTCTCGGACACCCGGGCGGGTAACGGTCCTGTAACTGCTTGCTCGGGCGTGTACCCCTGCCGGCGGTCGCTCACGGGCTGTGGTTCCCGAACTCTCGGCATGAAGGATGCGCCCCATGTACCCCAGCCCACGTGACTCCGCGTGACCCTCTCCGATATGGGTATTTCTCATTCGTGTGTCACGTTTATTCTCGTTGTGACATGGGTCACGGAGGCTCGTGCGAGTTGGGGTTGCAGATGTTGTCTGGTCGGGGGCGCCGGGGCGCCGTGGTGGGTTCGGTCGCGGTGTTCGCGTTGCTGGCGGAGTTGCTGGTCGCGGTTCCCGCGGTGGCGGCCGAGCCGACACCGGATCACGGGTCGGTTCCGCCGATCTCGTCCGACGCGGTCGACCCGGCTGTGCCGAGGGTTCCCGAGGGGGACTCGGTCCCGGCGGTGGGCGAGGACTTCGAGACCGCTCCCCAGCGCATCGGGCAGGCGCCGAAGGCTGTGACGGAGGGCACGCCGAAGGGTGACGAGGCTTTCGACATCGAGTCGGCGACGTTGGTCGACCAGTCGGAGTTCCAGGACGTCTACGAGAGCGACGACGGGACGAAGATGGCGGTCATCAGCCCCGAGCCGGTGAACGTCGAGCAGGCTGATGGTTCGTTCGAGCCGGTCGAGACGACGCTGGTCAAGCGTCGCGACGGCGACATCCAGCCTGGCGCGCATCCCCTCGCACCGGTGTTCGCCGACACCGCTGCTGACGGGCCGGTCGTCACCGTGACCCGCGACGGCCACACGATGGGCATGCAACTCGTGGGGGCCGCGGACACCAGGGCCATCCGCAAGGTGTTCCCCTGGTCGAGTACCCCGGCGGATCTCGTGCGCTACCCGGACGTGTTCCCGGGCATCGACCTGACCTATCAGGTGACGAGCGGGACGGTCAAAGAAGAGCTCGTGTTGTCGAAGGTCCCCTCGGCGAAGAACGGTTCGTGGACGTGGAACATCAGCGCTCCCGGCCTCGACGCGAGCATCGACGACAACGGTGCCGTGATCTTCACCGATGCCAGCGGTGCGACGGTGTTCGGCATCCCGGCGCCGATGATGTACGACTCCTCGGGCGTCGAGGGGGAGAAGACCGACGCCGAGGCGATGGTCCCGCTGACGCTGAAGAAGACGACCGCCGGGTGGGCCCTCACCCTCGCGCCGGAACGCGCCTGGTTGACCGACGACGCCCGCGTCTACCCGGTGCATGTGGACCCGACCACTGCTGGTGGGTACATGCACGACATCCACTCCTACCGGAGCGACGGTGTCAGCCGCGTCGACGGGCTCTCCCGTGTGGGCAACTCCCGGGACGGTGGCGACAAGTTCTGGCGCACGGTGCAGCACTACGACTACGAGCAGTTCTTCGGCAAGCAGATCCTCGACGCCTACCTCGACACCGCCTACCCCGGCGGTGGGTCGCCGGCGACGTACCTCAACACGCTTCACGCCGCCACGGCCTTCAGCTACACGGGTGTCGGCAGCCATCTCGGGAGCTGGTATCTGGGCAACGGCACGGGTGGGGTGGACGATGACCGTCTCACCCAGCTGATCGCTTCGTTGGTGAACGCGAAATCTCGCGGTACCTACTTCATGCTCCGCGGTCATGAGGCCGCGAAGGTGTACTCGTACAAGCCCGTCAACTCAGCCCTCCATGTCGTCTACAAGAGTTTTCCCGAGACGGGCGGGGCCCTTGCGCCGGCCCCGGCGAACGGTGGCCGGGCGTCTCTGACTCCCACGCTGAAGATCGACGCGTTCGATCCCGAGCGGACCGGTCTGCAGTACCTGTACCGCATCGGTGAGAACCCGAACCCGGACGTGTCGCCGGTGTGGCTCTCCGGGTGGCAGGGGGCCTCGAAGGCCACCGTTCCGGCGGGCGTGCTGCAGCCGGGTAAGACGTACTACTGGAAGGGGTACGTCCGTGACGGGTACGACGGCCAGTTCGGCACGTCCACCGTGCGCGGTTCGACCACCTGGTCGTTCTCGACGAACACCCCGGCCCCGACGCCTCCGCAATCGAGTGCGTCGATCGCGGATGGGACCGTGATCACCGCTCTGACGCCGACGCTGTCGACGGGGACGTCGACGGATGCCAACGGTGACCCTATCCAGTACCAGTTCACGGTCGCGACCGGGACGGATGGTGTCACAGGGGCTGTGGTGTCGTCCGGGTGGCTGGCATCGCCGTCCTGGGTGGTGCCGGAGAACACGTTGCAGGACGGCGGCCGGTACACCTGGTCGGTGCGGACGAACGACGGCTACGACATGCCGCAGCCGTCGTGGCGGAACGCCCTCGTGGTGAACCAGCGGATCGGTGAGTCCGGGCCCGCACCGGTCGACACCGCAGGCCCGGTGACGGTGAACCTCGCCAACGGCAACGTCGGCCTGCGATTCGAGTCCCCGACGGTGTCGACCGTGGGCGGCAGCATGGGCATGGCGTTCAGCTACAACAGCCTCAAGCCCACGGTCGGCGGCCTGACGGGGTCGTACTACGACGTCACGCCGGCCGCCGGCGAGATGCCTTCATTCGATTTCACCGGCAAGACGCCTGTGCTCGTCCGCACGGACCCGGCCGTGTCGTTCGACTGGGCGCTGGGGTCGCCAGGCCCTGCCGTCCCGAACGATCACTTCCTTGCTCGCTGGAAGGGCTTCATCAAGGTGCCCACGGCCGGGAAGTACACCTTCGGGGTCAACCGCGACGACGGCGCCCGCGTCACGATCAACGGCACCAAGGCCTACGACTCCGGCTGGACGCGCGGATCTCGAAGCGAGACCACGCAGTGGGGTTCCACACTCGATCTGACGACCGAGCCGGCACCGTTCCTGATGGACTACTTCGAAGCCACCGGTGCCGCAGGGATCGAGCTCTGGGTCAAGAACGACAAGGGCGATGCCTACGTCGTTCCTTCCTCGTGGTTCTCCCGCCAGGTGGAGACCCTGCCCGCGGGCTGGTCGGCGTCGACCGCGTTGAACGGTGACGCCGGCGATTGGTCGAGCGTCCAGGTGACCGACAGCGCCGCGATCCTGACCGACACCACCGGGACGGCGCACACGTACACCAAGACCGGTGGCGCGGGTGCGTCCACCGGGTACAAAGCGCCCGAGGGCGAGTACGGCGTCGTCGCTCTGGATGCCACGGGAAAGGTCACGGTCACCGAGGACGACGGCACGGTCACCGTGTTCGGTGCCTCGGGCCGGGTCGAGACCGTCACCGGTCCCGGCGACGCCGTCAAGCGTGCCACCCCGATCGCCGCCTACGTCGGTGGGACCGGGATGATCCAGTCCCTGTCCGACCCGCTCTCGTACGACACCGCGTCGAAGACGTACACGCGGCAGGTGACCTTCGCCTACGGGGCTTCCGCAGGTACCCCCTGCACCGCGCCTCCGTCCGGGTTGGCTGCTGCGCCGTCGGGGATGCTGTGCAAGATCAGCTACCCGGACGCCACGGTGACCGACCTGTTCTACGACGCCAAGGGCAACCTCGCCCGGATCGTCGATCCCGGCGACGAGATCACCGACTTCGGCTACGAGGACGGCAGGCTCACCACGCTGCGGGATTCCCTGGCCAACGACTGGCTGGCCGTGCCGAACACGGGTCGGGTCGACGCACCCACGGTGAAGACCCAGATCGCCTACGACGACAAGGGGCGCGCGACGAGCGTCACCCTCCCGGCCCCGGACGGTGTGACCGATGACACCCGCCCGCAGAAGACCTACGCGTACGGCCCCGTCACCGGTGCCGGCACCGCGACGGTCGACGTCGTCGGCCTGACCGTCCCGGCCGGTGCCCACGCGATGACCGTCACCTACGACGATGCGTGGCGGCAGCTGACCTCCACCAGCCCGTCGGGGCTGACCAGCAGTCAGGTGTGGAACGGCAAGGACATGCAACTGTCCTCCACCGACGCGCAAGGCCGCATGTCCACCACGATCTACAACGCCCAGGACCGCCCCACCGACACCTACGGGCCCGCCCCCGCGTCCTGCTTCGGCAGCGATCGGAAACCGGTCCCGTCCTGCCCCGTCACGCCGGCACACTCGTTGACGGCATACGACCGAGGTCTCCAGGGTCTGAACGCGGTCTGGTACGACAACAACCGTTTCGCCGGCGCCCCCAAGGCCTACAGTCTCGGCCTGCCGGGTGTCACCGACGGGTCGATCGACAAGGACTGGGTGATGGACTCCCCGATGACGGGCATCCCGGCCGACGACTGGTCGCTGCGCATGACGGGGCTGATCACGTTCCCGACCGCGGGCACCTGGACGGTGAACACCCGCGCCGATGACGCCAGCCAGGTGTGGATCGATGACATCCCGTCCCCGGCCGACCCGGCACCGGGCGCCGTGCACGACGCCCCGGGTGTCACGATCACCACGACGGCGGCGAACCAGCAGGCCCGCATCCGCATCCACTACCTCGACAAGACCGCGAACGCGACCCTCGGTCTCTTCTGGACGGGACCCGGCACCGCCAAGGCCGTCGTCCCCGGAACCGCGCTCACCCCGGACTACGGTCTGGCGACCTCGAGCACGACCGACGACGCGGCCCCGGCCGGTGTGGCAGGGATCTCGAGCGCTCAGGTGCCGTCGCAGACGAGCACGACCGAGTACGCCAACCCGTGGCTCGGCCAGCCGACCGCGACCGTCGAGGACCCGGCAGGGCTGGCCCTGAAGAGCGCGACGACCTACGAAAGCGTCGGCGGAAAGGGTCACCTCCGCCGCCTGACACGCACGCTGCCGGCTCAGGCCGCGGCTGGACAGACGAAAACCGAGTATTACGACGACGGGGACAAGACGCTCGCGGATGTCTGTGAGGTGCCTGCCGGAACGCCCCAGTACGGTGCGGTCAAGACCGTCACACAGGCCGCAGGGATGGTGACCACCATGGTCTACGACGTCCTCGGTCGAGTCGTCGGTACCCAGCGCACAGGTGACACCGGCTGGGCGTGCATCACCTACGACGACCGCGGACGTACCACCACAGCGGTGACCACCGCTACGAAAGACAGCCCCGCCAGAACGACCGAAACGAACTTCGCCGTCGGCGGTGACCCCCTGAAGTCGAGCGTCTCCGACGGCTCCGTCGCAGGTTCCAACGAGAACAGCACCATCACGACAGAGATCGATCTGCTCGGCCAGGTCGTGAGCTACAGGGACGTCTGGGACACCGTCACCACCACCGCCTACGACCCCACGGGCAAGGTCAGGTCGACCACCACCAGGGCCGCCGAGGGGGCGCCTCACAGGCAGGCGTTCGAGTACGACGCGGACAGCCGGATCACGGAGGTCACCTACGACGGTGCCGTCCTGGCGCTCCCGGTCTACGACCGGGGCGAGCTCGTCTCGGTGTCATACCCGGCCGGTGCAGGGAACTTCGGCAACGGGTCCGTGCTGCAGTCCATCCAGAAGAACGCTGCTGGTGCCCTCACCGGGCTGACGTGGGCGTTCCCGAACGGGCAGCCATCGGTGACCGATCAGGTCGTCCGGTCCCAGTCAGGACGCATCCTGACCGACACCGCGACCTCGGGGGCTGTATCGAACGTGTCGTCCTACGGGTACGACGCCGCTGGCCGGCTGATCACGGCATCGATCCCGAGGCACCAGCTGACGTACTCCTTCGCCAGCGCCACCTGTGGTGCCGCAGCGGCCGGGCGGAACGGCAACCGGACCTCCTCGACGGACGCCCAGGACGGAGGCGCGGCGTCGGTCACGACGTCGTGCTACGACACCTCGGACCGGCTCTTGTCGACCACCGTGACCGCGCCTCCGGCGGGTGCGACGCCGACGGTGCAGACGATACCGGCAGCGAAGATCACCTACGACGCTCACGGGAACACCACACGTCTCGCCGATCAGGTCATGACCTACGACAGTGCTGATCGGCACCTGACCACGGTGTTGGATGACGGCAGCAAGGTCGTCTATCAGCGTGACGCCACCGATCGGATCGTGAAGCGAACGCAGACCACGAAGGCGGGGGTGTCCACGTCGACGACGTATTCCTTCTCCGGGGGTGGGGACAGCCCGGATCTGGAACTCGATGACCGGGGCGCCGTGACCTCGTCCGTGGTCTCGCTGCCCGGTTCGGTGTTGGTGTCGATGGGGGTGGGCTCGCAGTCGTGGTCGTACCCGAACATCCACGGGGACGTCATCGTCACGGCCGACCAGACCGGCACCCGGTCTGCTGGGCTTGCCGTGTACGACCCGTTCGGCCAGACCATGGATCCGGTGACGGGTGCGTTGGGCACGGTTCCGGCGAACCAAGCAGGGCCCGACAACGAGCCCGGTGACGCCGACTACGGCTGGCTCGGCCGACACCAGAAGCTCAGCGAGCACCTCGGCACCCTCGCCATCATCGAGATGGGTGCGCGGCCATACGTCGCCGGTCTCGGGCGGTTCCTCGAAGTCGACCCGGTCGAAGGCGGCGTCGACAACGACTACGTCTACCCGACAGACCCCGTCAACGATTTTGACCTTACAGGTGAATCGAAATGGGGAAACTTCTGGTCGTCAGCAGGTCGAGTAGGCAAAAAGCTTCTCGATAGCCCTGTGGCACGAGGCTTTGCAATTGGTTTGGCTACGGCAGCATTGTGCGCAACTCTTGTAGGTTGCGTCGTAGTCGGTGCCGCCACTGGAGCCGCACTAGGTGCTGCGAACTGGGCAGCAAATCACCGAAGGGAGAAGTTCAGCAAGCATGTAATTTCTGGCGCATCTCAGGGGGCCAAGATCGGCCTAGTAGGGGGATCTCTGGGTAGCCTAGCGCGACGTGCGGGCCTTGATCAGGTGCGCATGCTGGGACTAACAGGTGTAGGGCGGCATGCGATGAAACCCATGAAGACTAAATATTTTGTATCGACGGGAAAATTCGCTCATCGAGGTGCTGTGACAATGGCGCGGAAGCTACGAGGGCATGGGCGCCGAAAATGAAACTTGTGGTTAATGTCGGGTGTAGAATGAAACATGGACTCTCGGGTCCGGCTGCGATTACGGCTGCCGGTATTTTATTCTTTATTACAGGTGCCGTTGTAGCCTCCCTGTACTTCGATTCTCTTGGGCTCACATCCGTAGCTGGCGTTACAAGTGGTTTTGCGGGCGCTGCTCTAGGCTCGTGGATTAAAAATGAAATACTGCGGCGTCGCGAAGGATCGGGTTGCGTCACATATTCTGAACTACATTATGCTATAATTCTTGATCGGGGTCTCGCAGGCTATGACAAGGATGCGTGTGTAAAGACTCTCGCCTTTGAGCGCGTTAGGCTCATAAGTTCTGCCTTCTTGTCTTCAGTAATAATGGTTGGGCTAGCCGTCGGCAGTTTCATGCTCGGGTTGGATGCTGGGGCGAGCATGCTTAGCTACGTTGTCGGAGGGGTCGCCTTCGCCGTGATAGCAGTCTGGGTCTTGGTGGACATAAGACTACGCCTGTCAAAATTATCAAGGCTTCGTGCCGACGTTTTGGCGGACTTCGAAAATAGATAGCTAGCTGAAAGGCGAATTGACTACCATTTCTTGCTTCGGTGCCGAGGGGCGGAGCCGGGCGGTTCATGTTTTTCACTACTAACGCAGATCGGCGCGAACGTCGTCGTCCTTTCACCGAGGCCCGTGTGGCCTTTTCTTCGGCACGAGGTAGTTCGACTTTTCTTGGTATGTTGCCTGATTCCGCGCGGGATGACGTTTTGACCGATTCGCCGGGTCTCAGGCCATCATGGCTACCATGGGACTTCTTTCACAGTCGTATGCTGTGGGTAGATCCAATCACGAGTCGCAGGGAGCTTCGCAGGGACTGGAAAGTTCCTCCTCCTCGGGATTCCGACGAAATCACTCGGCTGCTCTTCGGCCCCGATTACTTCCTCGATGAGCTATGGGGCCCGAAGCCGATATGGCTTGACGGCGTTCCCGACTTCTCTGACGAATCTATCCGCGCGAACCTGACATCCGGGGAAGCCTGGATTGTCGACGCACTTTTCAGTGGAGGCAACATGTGGCCCACGTTGCCCTCGACAATGACGGTAGCGTGCCCCAATAATGCCGCGTCATATGTCTTTTCTGACGAGGATTTGTCAGTGCTGAGAGCCATTTTGCGCATACGCGACAGTCCGGATCGGGCATTGGAGCTTGTTGACGACTTGTGGCATGTGGTCGGAAATGGCTCCCAGCTAGCACTGTCGCCCGTTGCGCGGCGTGCTGTCCGTGATTGGAACAGCCTCCGTGTGGCCCTCGAGCATGGACGTCCTAGCGATGCGGTAGCTGAAGATTTGTATGGGGTTGCGGTGAATCTCTCGGGGACAGACTCGTTTTGGATACCGGGAGACTGGGGTGCGCGCATCGCGCGTACCATCAAAAAGCTCGTGCCCGCCCCTGATGCACTGTAAAACGGTCGCTGCTGGCGGTTGCTCGAGTCGACTAATCGTGCCGCGATCCGCAGGAGGCCATTACCCCACTCCGCTGCTGCCAGCCAATCGGCCGTGGTCTCGCTGCCCGGTTCGGTGTTGGTGTCGATGGGGGTGGGCTCGCAGTCGTGGTCGTACCCGAACATCCACGGTGACGTCATCGTCACGGCTGACCAGGCCGGCACCCGGTCTGCTGGGCTTGCCGTGTACGACCCGTTCGGCCAGACCATGGATCCGGTGACGGGTGCGTTGGGTACGGTGTCGGCGAACCAAGCAGGGCCCGACAACGAGCCCGGTGACGCCGACTACGGCTGGCTCGGCCGACACCAGAAGCTCAGCGAGCACCTCAGCACCCTCGCCACCATCGAGATGGGCGCGCGGCCATACGTCGCCGGTCTCGGACGGTTCCTCGAAGTCGACCCGGTCGAAGGCGGCGTCGACAACGACTACGGGTATGTCGCTGACCCTCTCAACGATTACGACTTGAGTGGTCAGGCCAGGCCCTGCTTCCGAAGGTCGTGCTCGCGACCCAAAACCCGGGCTTACAAAAAACCGACCTGCCCTGCAGGAATGACTCAGGGCGCCAGAGGGCGGTGTTTCACCCCTATCAGCGCCGCAAAGAGACGAGCTAATTTCAAGAAGTCGGGACGCCGGCTCGGAACTATCTCGACATGGGCAACCGCGTCGTACCTTCCCCTGAGAGCGGTCCCGTATCTTGGTGCCGGTCTAGGGATAACGGCAGCCGTCACCGGGCTCGGGTCCGCACTGTTTAGTTGCATCGGTTCGCGTTGGTCACCTCGATGCAAGGCCGAAGGCATCACGGGAGCGGCTACGAATATGTTCCCAGGCCGCATAGGCGCCGTGGCTGGACTCGTCGTAAGTGGGATGTGGACCGGAGTTGATTGGACAAGACGAAGATGACGCACCCGGAGTGGCCTGCACCTCTTCAGGACAGAGACAATCCCCCCGCACCTTCTGTCTTTGGTTCAGCGCTTACGTACGGCGTGATCCTCATCGGTTTGGCTCCAACCCTTGCCCTGCTCCCAGAGCTATTCGGGCCGACCGAAGATCGCTCTGACGTGGCCCGTACGCTCTTGCTCCGCCTGTTCGGCGCAACAGTGATCATTGGCGGAATCTATGTCTACGGCTCCTTGCGCTCGGGGCGCATGAAGAGAATCACTGCGACATCGGGTGACGCAGTTGAGATCTTCGAGGGAATCTGGGACGCGAAAAGCTTCCGGGGGGCACTGGGGCGCGACCACGGTTTCTCGATCAGAACGTATGTAGTCGTCGTCAGGGGGGAGCGCATCGACTTCTGGCAGGGGTTTCGAAAGCTTCACGTGGTTGCATCACTTGAAACGAGGGAGATCCAAGACCTCTACGGCTCATCTTCGAGTGAACACTTGCCCGCTCCCGTCCTGCGCGTCAAAGTAGCTGGGCGCGTCTTCGATCTGCTCCTTCTGGAATCCAGCGAATTTTTGATCAAGCGCATTCGCCCGCAAAGGCTTGTCGTCCTAGCGAGGACGCTGCGAGGGGCGATCAACAAGCGAAGGTGAGCGGGGGGCTGCTGCACGGATCTCTGGAAATGCAGAGGCTGTCCCTTGTGGGAGATTTGGCGGCCAGCGTTCAAGAGCCCATGAAGTGCGAGGGACGGTATGGCGTCTTTGCGTCGTGGCGAGCACCTGCTCGGGGAAGGCGTCGGCATCATGCGTGATAAATCGTCGAACGCGGTTCGCATTCGAGGAATAGGAGCGGGCGGGCGCATGCTCGCCCTACCCATCGGCTTCCTGACGCTGGCGTTGGTGGTTCTGCAGTTGTCCACAGGTGAACTCGCCGGACCAGCGAATGTGACGTTTGCCGTGGCAGCAGTGCTCCTGGCCCTCCTCTTGGCGGGGCGCAGCCTGACATCGGGTCTGGTCATCGGCAGCTCAGAAACGATCGTCCGGTCTTGGTTCATCTCGCGCCGTTTTTCGACCAAGGACGTTGTGAGCGTGGGAGTCGCTCCGTATTCAGGTCTGTTGAACGATGCCGATCTGGATGGCAGCAGTCGCTGCCTGAAAGTGATTGAGCTCCAGCACGACGCAGAAGGAATACGCAAGTCCTCTGCGTTCAGAGGCAGTGTCGGCTTCACTCGCAACGTCACTCGACGAGCGGCTCGCGCCGAAGAGGCATTGCAGGCGTTCCAGAAGAAGTAGATCCTCAGCAGATGCCCGAGCGGCTGGACCCACGTCTGGGGGCTGCCATTGGTTCGGTTGACTTCTGCGCTGTGAGGGTTTCGGTTGTGACGGAAGGATGGTCGTCATGCCCACCCCGAAAGTGGCCTGAACCCGCAACACCGAACGGGAAACGAAACCTTCAGGAGCCCCTCACATGAGCGACGCAGATTGGCCTTCCATCGCCCTTGCTCTTGGAGCCGGGCTGATACTTCTTGCTGCGTCTGAGATGTACCGCCGTCGTCGCCACTCGCGGATGCGCTTGAGCAAGCAAGCCGAGCTGTTCTCCTGGGATGAGGTCCGGACCCGGTCCGCCAAGCTGTCCCAAGGTGAGCTGCAGGCTCTTCGGTCTGGTTTCTCCGTCGGCATAGCAAACCGGGGGCCCGTGGCGGGGGCTTTCGTCGTACTTCTCGTGAGCAGGCGTCTCGTGCGTCGTACGTCTTTCGACCTCCTCGCAGCTGTCCCGGGGGAGCGGCTGGGGCACGAGCTAGAGGTGCTGCTGACGACCACCGATCCAGACGAAGTACTGGAGGCGCAGCGGGACTTCGAGCTGACTTTCCTCCCCTCCGGTGCCGAGGCGGACGCATTGTGGAGCAAGTGCTTTCGCTAACGCTTCTGGCGCGCCCGGTCCCGAGCTCTGCTTCTCTTACCGCCTATGGTTCAGGGCATTCATGCGATGAGCTTCGCAGGCTGAGTCCACAGAGATCCCGAGAGCGAAGCCCGAGAGCAAGGCCCATGGGCCACCACGCATGAGTACGCCGATCACTCGGGCGAATGCGCGGCTGTTCCGGTCGCCGTCCGGGGGACCGCCGCCGCGCCTCCTGGACGACGGACGTCCCCGCCCGTCCGCCGCCTCGGGACGAGGGGCGAGCGGACGGGGACATCCGTGCGTCGGTGGACTACTCGGCGCGGCGGCCGCGGATCGGGCCGGTCACGCGACGACCGCGACGCGACAGCGCCAGGCCGAGGGCGACCCCGAGCAGGGCCATGGCGGCGATGCCGAGCACCGAGGCGCTGCCGGTGAAGGCGAGCTGCGTCGCCGACAGGATCATCGGGAACGACACCGTGACGACGGCCTGGACCGTCTCGCCCGCCGTGTCGGTCACGCGGTACTGCACCGAGGCCTTCGAGTCGAAGCCCTTCGCGGGGGTGAAGACGACGTTCACGTCGGCCACCGTCCAGGTGCCCTGGTCGGGGACGCTGAGCGTGCTGACGCCGTCACCGGTGGCCGGATCGACGATCACGACGGTGCCGCGGTCGAAGGTCGCACCCTCGGTGGGGGCGTCGTTCGCCGTGACGTCGACGGTGACCGCGTGGTCGGTCGTGCCGCGCTGCTGGTCGTCGACCGCGACGGCCGCTCCCCACACCGTGATCGTGACGGTGGCGCGGGCGGTCTGCCCGTCGGCATCGGTCGCCGTGTAGTCGAACGAGTCGACCCCGACGAACCCGGCGTTCGGCAGGTACTCGTACGAACCGTCACGGTCGAGCGTCACGGTGCCGTGCGCCGGCCCGGACGCCAGGGCGACCCAGAGGGCCGAACCGTCGTCGTTGCGCATGACGCCGCCGATCGTGCCCGAGACGAGTCGCTTTCCGGCGATCGTCGTGCCCGAGTCGTCCACGGCCTTGACGCCGACGGTGATGGTGACCGTGGCGGTCGCGGTGCCGCCGTCGCGGTCGGCGACCCCGTAGGACACGGCGTCCGGACCGGAGTACCCGGCCGTCGGCGTGTAGACCAGGCGGCCGCCGGCGTCGATCGTGACCGTGCCGTGAGCCGCGGCGCCCGTCGTGGTGACCCGCAGGCCGGTGCCGAGGTCGTTGCCCAGCACGCCCGGGGCGTCCACGGTCAGCGTCGTGTCGGCGGGCGTCGCGGCCTTGTCGTCGACGGCCGTCGGCAGCACCGTGATGGTCACGGCTCCCGTGCGGGTCTGTCCCTCACCGTCGGTCGCCGTGTAGGTGAACGAGTCGGTGCCCGAGAAGCCGGCCGTCGGCGTGTAGACGTACGAACCGTCGGGAGCGAGCTCGACCGTGCCGCGCGTCGGCGCGGCGTCGAGCGTCGCGGTCAACGAGCTGCCCGAGTCGTTCGAGAGCACGCCGTGCGCCGTGTCGACGGTCAGCGCGGTGCCGGCGCGGGTGCTGCCGGCGTCGTCCACGGCGAGGGCACCGACGACGATCGTGGCGGTGGCCTTCGTGGCGTGGCCCGACGCGTCGGTCGCGGTGTACTCGACCCGGTCGGTGCCAGAGAAGCCCGCGTCCGGGGTGTAGACGAACGAGCCGTCCGGGCGGGTGGCGATCGTGCCGTGCGCCGGGGTGCCGACGCCCGTCACGGTCAGGCCGGTGCCGAGGTCGTTCCCGAGCAGGCCGGCGGCCGGCACGGTGAGCGTGGTCGCGGCGGGCGTCGTGTAGCGGTCGTCGATCGCCCGGGGCGCCACGGTGACGGTGACCGTCGCGGTGTCGGTGCCGCCGTCGCGGTCGGTGACCGTGTAGACCACGATGTCGTCGCCCGAGAACCCGGGTGCCGGCGTGTAGTCGAACGTTCCGTCCGGAGCGATCGTCACGGTGCCGTGCGGTGCCGGGGTGAACGCGGTGACCGTCAGGCCGGTGCCGAGGTCGTTGCCGACCACGCCCGGTGTGGCCACCGTCACTCGGCCGCCGGCCACGACCATGGCGACGTCGTCGAGGGCCTTCGGGGCGACCACGATGGTCACGGTGCCCGCGCCCTTCTGGCCGTTGCCGTCCGTGACCTCGTAGCCGAAGGTGTCCTTGCCCGAGGTGCCGGGCGCCGGCGTGTAGGTGTACGAGCCGTCAGGACCCATCGTCACGGTGCCGGCCTTCGGCTGGTCGGTGGCCTTCGCCGTCAGGTCGGTGCCCGTGTCGTTCGTGAGCACGCCGTGTGCGGCGTCCACGACGAGGGGCTGGTCGGCGACGGTGCCGCCGACGGGCGAGTCGTCGACCACCATCGGCCCGACGTGGATCGTGACCGTGGCGACGTCCGAGCCGTCGGACCCGTCGGTGGCGCGGTAGGTCAGCCGGTCGGTGCCCGAGAAGCCGACGACGGGCGTGTAGCTGATGGTGCCGCCGGCCGTGATCGTGGCCGTGCCGTGGGCCGGGGCGTCGACGATCTCGGCGCGCAGGTCGGTGCCGAGGTCGTTGCCGAGTATGCCCGGGGCGGTGACGGTGACCGTCGTCCCGGCCTTCGTCGACGTGACGTCGTCGACGGCGTCGGGGAGCACGACGATCGTCACGATGCCCGTGCTCGTCTGCTTCTCGGCGTCGGTCGCGGTGTAGGTGAAGCTGTCGGTGCCCGAGAAGCCCTTCGCCGGGGTGTAGACGTACGAGCCGTCCTTCGCGACGGTCACGTCGCCGTGGCGCGGGGTCCCGTCGAGCGTCGCCGTGAGGCCGGTGCCGCTGTCGTTCGACAGCAGGCCGTCCTTCGCGCCGACGGGCAGGTCGCGACCGGCGGTCACGGTGCCGCGGTCCTCGACGGCGAGGTCGCCGACGATGATCCAGGCACGGGCCGTCGCGGTCTGCCCGGCCGAATCGGTCACCTGGTACTCGAACGAGTCGGTGCCCGAGGTGCCGGCGTCGGGTGTGTAGCTCCAGGTGCCGTCGGCGTCGACCGCCACGGTGCCGTGCGAGGGCGTGCCGTGGTCCGTCACGCGCAGCCCGGTGCCGCGGTCGTTGCCGAGCAGCCCGGCCGAGGCGGGCGTGGTCACCGTGGTGCCGTTCGGCGTGGTCGCCGCGTCGTCGACGGCGACGGGTGTCACGGTGATCGTCACCGTCGCGGTCGAGGTGCCGCCCGCGGCGTCGGTGACCTGGTAGGTCACCGTGTCGGTGCCCGAGAAGCCGGGCGTCGGCGTGTAGTCGAACACGCCGTCCGGGGCGATCGTCGCGGTGCCGTGCTGCGGTCCGGTCACGATCGCGGCGCCGAGGCCGGTGCCGAGGTCGTTGCCGAGCACGCCGGGTCCGTCGAGGTGGGCGTCGCCGCCCGCGAGGACGTCGACGGCGTCGTCGACGGCCTTCGGGGCGACGGCGACGGTGACCGTGCCGGTGCTCGTGACGCCGTTCGCGTCGGTCAGGGTGTAGGTGAAGGTGTCGGTGCCCGAGAAGGCCTTCGTCGGCGTGTAGACGTACGAACCGTCGGGGTTGACGACGACGGTGCCGTTCGTGGGAGCCGTGGCGAGCGTGGCCTCGAGGGGGCCGCTGCCCCCGTCGTTGGCGAGCAGTCCACGCCCGGCGGGCACGTCGAGGGACGAGCCCGCGATGGCGTCGGCGGTGTCGGCCGAGGCGCGCGGCGCGACGGTCACGGTGATCGTGCCGGTGTCGGTACCGCCTCGGCCGTCGGTGACGGTGTAGTCGACGGTGTCGGTGCCGGAGAAGTCGTCCGCCGGTGTGTAGCGCACGTCGCCCGCGGGGGTGACCGACGCGGTGCCGTGGCCCGGCGTCGAGACGGCGGTGACCTTCGTGTCGGTGCCGTCGTCGTTCGCGGTGAGGGCGCTGCCGACGATGGTCGTCGGGGTGCCCGCGACCGCGCTCGCGGTGTCGTCGACGGCGGTGGGCAGCACGGTGATGGTCACCGTGCTCGTGGTGCTCTCGCCCTCGACGTCCGTCGCCGTGTAGGTGAACGAGTCGGTGCCCGAGAACCCGGCGTCGGGCACGTACCGGTACGAGCCGTCCGTGCCGAGCACGAGCTGGCCGTGGTTCGTGCCGGTCGCGACCGCGGCGGTCAGGCCGGTGCCCGAGTCGTTCGCCAGCACGCCCGAGGCGGCGTCGACCACGAGGGCCTGTCCGGCGCGAGCGGTCGCGACGTCGTCGCTGCCGGTGGGGGTGACGGTGACCGTGACCGTCGAGGTCGACGTGCCACCGCCTCCGTCGGTCGTCGTGTACCGGAAGGTGTCGGTGCCCGAGAAGCCCGTGGCCGGCGTGTAGACGTACGAGCCGTCGGCCGCCACGGTGGCCTCGCCGTTCGCGGGACGGGTGTTCGAGGTGACGGTGAGGTCCGTGCCGGTGTCGTCGGAGAGGACGCCCGGCGCCGCGACCGTCAGGGTGGTTCCGGAGGCGGTGGTCCCGGTGTCGTCGGAGGCTGCGGCCGAGGTCGCGACGACCGTGTTCGTGAAGGTGCAGACGACGTCGGTGCCGTCGGCGGTGGTCGCGGACGGGAAGGTGAACCGGGCGACGTCGCCGTCGCCATGGGCGACGAGCGCGCTCTTGTCGGTGGCCGAGTCCTTGTTCACGTTCACGCAGGACCAGGTCGTGCGGTAGTCCGCGAGGCGTGTGGTGCCCGCCGCGGACTGCGTCACGGTGTACTGGCGCTGGGGGATCGTCAGGGCGGCACCCGCGACCTGGTCCTGGACACCCGTCTTCTTGCCGGTCGTGGTCGTCCGGTTGCCGGGGTTGCTCTCGTCGATGCCGCCGCCCGAGACGGCGAGGGCGAACTGGTCGCCGCTCTTCCAGCGGGACGACACGTCGGCCGCGCCGGTGAGTGTGTTGGCGTAGTTGCAGCTCGAGAGGTCGGTCAGGTCGAACCCGGCGGTCGTCGGGATCGTCTGCCCCACCTGCTGACCCGAGGCCGGGTCGAGCTTGATGATCGACTTGTCACTCGAGACGTAGAGGTAGCCGTCCGAGGTGAAGGCGATGCCGGGGCTGTTCGTCCTGGTGGGCAGGGTCGCCACGAGCGACGTCGCCAGGGCGGGGGCGCCTGCGGCCTCCTTCTTGGTGGGGATCGTGGTCTCGTCGACCCGTCGCACCTGGTCGCCGGTCACGACGAAGAGCAGGCCGCGCGTGCTGAAGGCGAAGTCGCCGTTCCGGTCGCCGATCAGCCCACCGATGGTGCCGACGCGCCCGATCTTCGTGCCGGTGCCGGCAGGGTCGTACGCGCCGAGGGACGCGCTGGCCCCGTTGCTGCCGTAGTAGTAGATGCCCGTGGCGGGGTTGACCGCGCCTCGGATCAGGGTCTGCGCCGAGTCGACGCCCGTCACCTTGGTGACCATGCCCGAGGTGGTCGAGTAGCGGGCGAGCGTGCTCCCACCGTTCTGCATCGCGTAGGCGTCGATGCCGTTCCGGCTGATGCCGAGCGCGTTGTTGGCGGGCGCGAGCGGGTTGGTGCCCGCGAGGACCGGGGTCGCCGCACCGGTCGTCGCGTCGATGGACACGAACTGGCCGTCGTTCCCCGTGGCGTAGAGGGTGTTCTGGTCGCACGACAGCGAGTCGGCGGCCTGCGCCGGCGTCGGCGAGACGGCTTGCGTGACGGCGACGGCCGCCAGCAGGGAGGCGGTGGCGAAGGCAGCGAACGAGAGGGCGCGACGGCGGGGGCGCGCGGGGGCGCGGAGAAGCGACATGGAGTGGTGGTGTCCTCGGGTGGGGGCGTCCGGCCGGGTCGGATCCGGCCGGACGTCGGTCCTGCTCGACACGCGGGGGTTCAGGCGCCCGCGTGTCGCCCCCACGGGTACGGGGGCTCCACGGAAGTGGATGTTTCGACAATAAAGCTTCTCGCTTGTCGAGCGGAGTCCCCAGAGCGGGGGTCATCGATGTCCGCCTTGTGGGGGACGTGCGGATGCGAAGCCCAGGTCTACCCTCGTCGCATGGCATCCAATGACGGATCGCGCTCCGTGTTGCGCAAGAAGCCCATCGTCGAGATCGAGGACGAAGTCGGAGGCAGCGGGCTGTTCAAGAGCCTCGGTCTGTGGCAGCTCACGGCGATCGGCGTCGGCGGCATCATCGGCGTCGGCATCTTCTCGCTGGCAGGGCTCGTCGCGCACGGCGACGACGCGAACCCGGGCGTCGGTCCGGCCGTGCTCTTCTCGTTCCTGATCGCGGGACTGGCCTCCGCCGCCGCAGCCCTCTCGTACGCCGAGTTCGCGGGCATGGTGCCGCGGGCCGGCTCGGCCTACACCTACGGGTACGTGGCGCTGGGCGAGATCGTGGGGTGGTTCATCGGCTGGGACCTCCTGCTCGAGTACGTCGCGATCGTCGCCGTCGTGGCCATCGGCATCTCGGGGTACTTCGACGCGTTCCTCTCGGGCCTCGGCGTGCATCTGCCCACCTGGATGACCTCGACGCCCGACGAAGGGCAGGGCGGCGTCGTGAACGTGCCCGCCATCGTGGTCTGCCTGCTCGTGACGTTCATCCTCAGTCGGGGGTCGAAGGCCTTCGGCCGGTTCGAGATCGTCGCCGTCGGCCTCAAGGTGCTGCTGGTCCTCTTCATCATCGGGCTCGGACTGTTCCACATCGACACCCAGAACTGGTCACCGTTCGTGCCGAACGGCTTCGGCCCGGTGTTCACGGGGGCGGCGACGGTGTTCTTCGCCGTCTTCGGCTACGACGCCATGAGCACCGCGGCGGAGGAGAGCGTCGACGGGAAGAAGCACATGCCCAAGGCGATCATCCTGTCGTTGATCGTCGCCATGGTGCTCTACGTGCTCGCCACGCTCGTGCTGACCGGCATGCAGGACTACCGCGAGATCGACCCGGCGGCCGGATTCGCCTCGGCGTTCCAGAGCGTCGGGCTGCCGATGGTCGCCACGATCATCTCGGTCTTCGCCGTGATCTCGATCCTCACGGTCATGCTGACCTTCCTGCTGGGGGTCACGCGCGTCTGGTTCTCGATGAGCCGCGACGGCCTGCTTCCCGGCTGGTTCGCGCGGACCGACCGACGCGGCGTCCCGCAGCGGGTGACCTGGATCGCCGGCGTCGCCTCGGCTCTGCTCGCCGGGGTCTTCCCGATCCGCGAGGTCGCCGACCTGACGAACATCGGCATCCTCGCGGCGTTCGTCGTGGTCTGCGTCGCCGTCATCGTGTTCCGGTACAAGAAGCCCGAGGCGCCCCGCACCTTCAGGTTGCCGTTCATGCCCTTCGTGCCCGCCTTCGGCGTGCTCGCGAGCGGGTTCCTGATCTCGCAGCTGCACTGGGAGACCTGGCTGCGCTTCGTGATCTGGCTCGCCGTGGGGCTCGCCCTCTACTTCGGCTACGGACGTCGGCACTCGCTGATGAATCCCGACAGTCCGCGCCTGAAGGCCGCCGGCCGCGGGGACGACGGGACCCGCGCCTCCTGAGCGAGGTGGACGAGGGGTCGACGCGACGCGCGCCCCCTCGGGTGCTCAGCGACGGGGGCGGCGCCCGCGAGGCCCGCGGCGTCCGGCGCCGACCGTCGGGATCGACGTCGTGACGACCGCCACGGACGTGGTGATCACCGCGAGGGACGAGGTCGAGAGCGTGGCCTGCGCGTGGCCGGTCGCCGGGAACCCGCGTCGCCCTGCGACGATCACGACGAGGCTGATCGCGACGATGGCCGCCGCCGCGAACGGTACGGTGGCGAGGCCGGACATCCCGTAGACCTGCCCGCCGATCGCGGCACCGGCCGCGATGCCGACGTTCGACCCGGCGTTGATCAGCGCGCCCGCGATGTCGGGGCTCACCCCGCCGGTGCGGATCGCCGCGGCCATGAAGAGGGTGCCGGTCGTGCCGTTGGCCGCCATCCACAGGCCGGCGACGACGAAGGTGCCGACGAGCGACCCGTGGACGAACGGCAGGGCGGCGAGAGCGCCGATCATCACCGCGACGGCGACGATCAGCGTCTGCCGCGGTGCGCGGTCGACGAACGCGCCGGCCGCGAGCAGTCCGACCACGCCCGTGCCGCCCAGGACGAGCAGGGCGCCGCCGACGAGGTCCTCGCCGAGGCCGGCGCCCGTCAGGTACGGGCCGATGAACGTGTAGACGACGTAGTGACCGGCGAAGAGCATGAGGTCGGCGACGACCACGGCCAGCAGTCCCGAGTGTGCCCACGAGCGGACCGAGCCGACGTGCGGCGACGACTCACCCTGGACGTGCGGCAGGAAGACGGCGGCGACGACGGCGAGCACGGCCGTGGCGACCGCGACGGCCCCCACGGCGGGACGCCAGCCGAGCTGGTCGCCGACCGTCGTCGCGAGCGGCACCCCGACGACGAAGCCCAACGAACTGCCCGAGTAGACGAACGCGATCGCGCGGCCCGCCAGGCGCGGCGGCACGATGCGCGTCGCGTAGGCCGAGGCCACCGAGAAGAACAGCGCGTGGGCGATTCCGCCGACCACGCGGCCGGTCAGCAGCACCCCGAAGCTCGGCGCGAGCGCCACCATGAGGTTCGAGGCGGTGTAGCCGACCAGGGTGGTGACGAGCACGGCCTTGCGGGGGAAGCGCGCGGTGGCCCAGGTGAGCGGCAGGGCGAGCGCGGCGACGGCGACGGCGTAGACCGTCACGACGACGCCCATGCGCGCCTCGCTCACGCCGAGGTCCGTGCTCATGGTCGAGAGGAGTCCGACCGGGCTCAGTTCGGTGGTGATCGCGAAGAAGGTCGCCAGGCCGAGCACGGCGATGCCGACGACGCCCGAGGCGGTCAGGCGGTGCGGTTGCGGCGTGGGGCGGGTGTCGCGTGGGTGCCCGGTCGACGAGCGCGTGGGAGGCGCGGCGACGGGCGTGCGCACGGCGGGCGTGTTCGAGGTCTCGGGCGGTCGCTGAAGGGTGTCGGTCACGGGATTGCCTCCGGGCCCGTGGCGCGTGCGCACGACGATGATCTCGTCGGGGGCATCGTGGGGGCCGGCGGCCGACTCGTGGTCGGCCCCGGATCTGCACGATGCAGCACACTCGTCGCGGGCCATGCTGCTGGCGGGTGGATTGGGGGATTGCCACTCCACGACGAGGGCGCTCATCCAGTCTGACATGCCACCCCCCGTGGCCCGCAAGGCCCCCGAACGAAAAACCGAACGTCGTTCGCTCCTCGCGAGCCGGGAGCCCGCCACCGCGCGTACCCTGGTCGCCATGAGCACCGACACCGCCCCCGACCGCATCCTGATGTTCGGCGCCGAATGGTGCCGTGACTGCCGCCGCTCGAAGGCGCTCCTCGACCGTGAAGGCGTCGCGTACGACTACGTCGACCTCGAGGCCGTCGCCGACGGTGCCGACCGCGCCTACGCGGTCAGCGGTCGCACGCAGATCCCCGTCGTGGTCTTCCCCGACGGCAGCCACCTGGTCGAGCCGACCGACGCCGAGCTCGCCGCCAAGCTCTAGGCCGGCAGGCGATCGTAGGTCGTGAGCGCGTCGTACGACTTCGCCGGGCCGCGCACCGTCCACCGTTCGTCGAACGACGTGGGCGACAGCACCCGGGTCTCGACCCGGTAGTGGTCCGGGGCGCACGGGTGGTGCGCCTCCCAGGTGCCCGTCCGCAGGTCGAGGTCGACGAAGTGCCGGCCGTCGACGAAGCGCACGTCGAGCGAGCCGTCGCCCCGGGGCGCGTAGCCGAGCCGCCGGGTGGCGGGCGTCCGTCGACCACCTACGACGAGCTCGCCGGCCTCGTCGTAGGTCGCCACGAGGTCGGAGTCCGCGCGCGCCTCCTCGATCGTCGCCGTCCCGTCGAACCGGGCGCGCTCGCCCGTGCGGTGGTCGTCGATCTCGCGCGTGACGGCCCACCGGCCGAGCAGGAGCGCGAGCGTCTCAGCCGGCATGCCGGTCGAGGAACTCGTAGACCTCGGTGTCCTCGACTCCGGGGAAGGTGCCGGACGGCAACGGGGCCAACACGTGGGCGTGCAGGCGGGCGCTCGGCCACGCCGCGTCGCGCCACCTCGCCGTCAGCTCGGCCGGCGGACGACGGCAGCACGACTCGTCGGGGCAGGTCGAGGCCTCGCGGCGTTCGGTGTCGCGTCCGCGGAACCACTTCGCGTCGGCGAACGGCACGCCCACCGTGATCGAGAACTCGTCGTGCTCCGTCGTGCCGGTCTGCGAGGCCGACCAGAAGGTGCCGGCCGGGGTGTCGTCGTACTGGTAGTGCTCGGTGGTGCGGTTCGTCCGGGCGAAGGCCGTGCGCGCGGCCCAGTGCCGACAGACCAGCTGCCCCTCGACCGCTCCGGTGACGTCGGTCGGCAGGGGCAGTCCGTCGTTCTCGGCCGCCTTGGCGATCGCGCCGTCGCCGGTGACCCGCAAGAAGTGCATCCGGATGCCGAGGTGCGACGTCAGCAGGTTGCTCATGCGCATCGCCGCCGCCTCGTGGGTGACCCCGAAGCCGTCGCGGAAGTCCTCGACCGAGAGGTCGCGCTGCGCCTTGGCCTTCTGCAGCGAGTCCACCGCCGCCTCGAGGGGCATGAGGCAGGCGGACGAGAAGTAGTTGATCTCGAGCCGCTGCTTCAGGAACTCGGCGTAGGTCGACGGCCGTTCGTGGCCGAGCAGGCGGTGCGCCATCGCCTGGAGGGCCAGTGCTCGTAGGCCGTGACCGCCCGGGATCGAGGCGGGCGGCAGGTAGATGCGCCCGTTGGCCAGGTCGATCACCGACCGGGCCGAGTGCGGCAGGTCGGCGACGTGCATGATCTCGAGTCCCAGGCTGCGAGCCATGCGGCTCACGCCGCTGTGCGACAGGGCGCCCGAGGTGTGGCCCACGGTGCGGAGCAGGTCGGCCGCCGCCTCCTCGACGTAGGGCAGGTGGGAGTCGTGCCCGCGCATCCAGAGCCGCAGCTCGGTGTTCGCCCGCCGCGCCTCCTCGGGGGTCGCGCTGGCCTCGCTGTGCCGACGGGCGAGCTCGCGGTGCAGCCCGAGGATCGTCTGCAGCACCGGCGTGCTCATGCCCTTGTTCGCCTTCACCTCGGGCAGGCCGAGAGAGCGGTACAGCGATCCCCGCTGCGCCTGGGCCAGTTCGATCTCGAGCGCCGCCCGCTCGCTCGGCGGCTCGGCCGCCAGCAGTGTCGCGAGCGGCACGTCGAGGGCGGCCGCGAGGGCCCGGACCAACCCCACCCTGGGCTCGCGGCGGCCGGTCTCGACCAGCGAGAGCTGGCTGGCGCTGACCTCGACCCGTGCGGCGAGCTGGTCGAGGGTCAGGCCACGGGCCGTGCGGGCGTGTCGGACGGCCTGGCCGAGCAGCAGGGGGTCGGCATCGACCACGGGGCACCCCTTCCGGAGGGTCTTCTTTGACGGCGGCGAAAGAACATCCGATCTTTACGCATCCGTCGTCCGTGGATCAAGGTCTCGGGCCTTCATCGTGGAGAAAGACCGCTTTCGACGACGAGAGAAGAGACGATGCCATCGACCTCCACCGCGACCCCGGAGTCGCTCGACGACGGCGCCGCCCGGTACGACGCCCGCCAGGCCGCCTGGGCCGAGCGCATCGCCCTCGCCGAGGCGATGATCCCGGTGATCGGTCGGCTCTGGCGCCGTGACGGCGTGGTGGTGTCGATCCACGGGCGCAGCCTGCTCGACCGGTCGCCCGTCGGCGTGCTCAAGCTGCACCGGTTCGCCCGTCGACTCGACGACCACGAGCTCGACCCCGCGCAGACCCTGTCGGTGCTGCGGGTGCTCGACGGCCTCGAGCTCGGGCCGGCGTCGATCGACCTCGCCCGGCTGAGCGCCCGGCACCGGATCGCCCGTGGTGAGCAGCCCGCCCGGTCGCTCGCCGACGTCGTGCGCGCCGAGCTCGCCGAGGTGGTCGGACGTCGCGGTGGCGGCGGCCCGGCGCCCCGTGACGTCGTGCTCTACGGCTTCGGTCGCATCGGTCGACTCGTGGCACGGCTGCTGATCGAGCACGCCGGCGAGCGTGGCGGCGCCCGGCTCCGCGCGGTCGTCGTGCGTCGGGGCTCGACCGACGATCTCGTCAAACGGGCCAGCCTGCTGCGCCGCGACTCGATCCACGGCCCGTTCTCCGGCACCATCGTCGTCGACGAGAGCGCCGACACGATCGTGGCGAACGGCACGACGATCCAGGTGATCTACTCGGACGACCCCGCGACGGTCGACTACGAGCGGTACGGCATCCGCGACGCGATCGTCGTCGACAACACCGGTCGGTGGCGCGACGAGCCGTCGCTGCGACGACACCTGGAGGCGCGGGGCGCGTCGCGCGTCCTGCTCACCGCCCCCGGCGGAGGCGCTATCCCGAACGTCGTGTTCGGCGTCAACCACGAGACGCTGGGTGACGACGTCGTGGTCGCCGCCGCGTCCTGCACGACGAACGCGATCACGCCGGTGCTCGCCGCGCTCGACGACCGCTGGGGCGTCGAGTCCGGGCACGTCGAGACCGTCCACGCGGTGACGAACGACCAGAACCTGACCGACAACTTCCACCCCGGTGACCGACGCGGGCGTTCGGCCTCGCTCAACATGGTGCTGACCGAGACGGGGGCGGCGAAGGCCGTCGCCAAGGCGCTGCCGCGACTGGCCGGGCGGCTGACCGGCAGCGCGATCCGGGTGCCGACGGCCGACGTCTCGGTCGCGGTGCTGAACCTGCGGCTGGGGACGGCCGTCGACCGCGACGAGCTCAACGCGCACCTGCGTCGGGTCTCGCTCGACTCGCCCCTGCGGCGACAGATCGACTACGTCGAGTCGCCCGAGGTCGCGTCGACGGACTTCGTCGGTTCGCGCCACGCGGGCGTCGTCGACGGGCTCGCCACGGTGGTGTCCGGCGACGGCTCGGACCGACGGGTCGTGCTCTACGTCTGGTACGACAACGAGTTCGGCTACAGCTGCCAGGTCGTCCGCCTGCTCGAGCACCTCGCCGGAGGCACGCCTCCGTCCCTGCCACGCCCCGCCCGCACCACGTCCCGTTCGGACGACGACCTGCTCGACCTGACCCTGGAGGCCACACGATGATCACCACCCGCCCCCTCGACCCCGGCGTCCCCGGCGACACGACCCGCGCCTCCTCGACCTCGCCCGCGGCCCCGCCCACCGACTGGGCGCGCACCGCGCGCCGCCGCCACGTGCCCGCTCCGTCGTGGGCTCCCCGCACGCTCGTCGCGTGGGTCGCCGAGCAGGTCGACCTGCTCGACCCCGACGCCGTCCGATGGATCGACGGTTCGGACGCCGAGGCCGAGCGGCTGACCACCGACCTCGTCGCAAGCGGTGCGTTGATCGCTCTGGACCCCGACCTGCGCCCGGGCAGCTTCCTGGCCCGGACCGACCCCGGCGACGTCGCCCGCGTCGAGGACCGCACCTTCATCTGCACGACCGACCCGACGGGCGCCGGACCGACCAACAATTGGCGCGAGGCCGGGGCCATGAAGCGCGAACTCCGCCCGTTCTTCGCCGGCTCGATGAGGGGTCGCACGCTCTTCGTCGTGCCGTTCAGCATGGGCCCGGTCGGTGGCCCCCTGTCGCAGCTCGGCGTCCAGCTCACCGACTCCGCCTACGCCGTGCTCAACCTGCGCATCATGGCGCGCGTCGGCTCCGAGCCGCTGGCCGCGTTCGGGGGCGCCGACGGAGACGTGCCCTTCGTGCGCGGCGTGCACAGCGTCGGCTTCCCCTTGCGCGACGTCGACGCCAGGACTCGCGACGACGTGACCTGGCCGTGCAACGAGACGAAGTACATCACCCAGTTCCCCGAGACGCGCGAGATCTGGTCGTTCGGCTCGGGGTACGGCGGCAACGCGCTCCTGGCCAAGAAGTGCTTCGCACTGCGCATCGCGTCGACGATGGGACGCGACGAGGGCTGGCTCGCCGAGCACATGCTGCTGATCAGGGTCACGAGCCCCGAGGGGCGGGCCTTCCACGTCGCCGCCGCGTTCCCGTCGGCCTGCGGCAAGACCAACCTCGCGATGATGCGGCCGACCCTGCCGGGCTGGCAGGTCGAGACGCTCGGGGACGACATCACCTGGATGAAACCCGGCCCCGACGGTCGACTGTGGGCGATGAATCCCGAGACCGGCTTCTTCGGGGTCGCCCCCGGCACGGGTGAAACGTCGAACCCGATCGCCGTCCGCACCCTGCACGCGAACACGATCTTCACGAACGTGGCGCTGACCGACGACGGCGACGTCTGGTGGGAGGGGCTGACCGCCGAAGCGCCGGCGCACCTGACCGACTGGCAGGGGAACGACTGGACCCCCGCCTCCTCGTCCCCGGCCGCCCACCCCAACTCGCGCTTCACGGCGCCGGCCGAGCAGTGCCCGTCGCTCAGCCCCGACTGGGACGCGTTCGACGGCGTGCCGCTCGACGCGATCGTGTTCGGCGGGCGTCGCGCGACCAACGTGCCGCTCGTCACCCAGGCACGGTCCTGGCGACACGGCGTGTTCGTCGGCGCGACGGTGGCGTCCGAGCAGACCGCCGCGGCCGAGGGCGTCGTCGGTGAGCTGCGACGCGACCCGTTCGCGATGCTGCCGTTCTGCGGGTACGACATGGGCGACTACTTCGCGCACTGGCTGCGGCTCGGGGCGGGGCTCGGCGACCGGGCGCCGCAGGTGTTCCAGGTCAACTGGTTCCGCAAGGGAGGCGACGGCTCGTTCCTCTGGCCCGGCTTCGGCGAGAACTCGCGGGTGATCGCGTGGATCGCCGGTCGCCTGGCGGGGACCGCCGACGCCGTCGAGACGCCGCTCGGCCTCGCCCCCGCACCCGGAGCCCTCGACCTCGACGGCCTCGACCTCAGCGAGGAGGCGCTGGCCGAGTCGTTCGCGGTGCCCACGGACGCCTGGCTCGCCGAGTGCGACCTCACCGCCGAGTTCTTCGACCGGTTCGGGTCGACCCTGCCGGACGCGCTGCGCCACGAGCTGGCCGCCCTGCGCGCCCGGCTCGAGGCGGCCGACGACTCCCGCCGCCCGTGATCAGCGGGTGACGGGCCCGGGGCTCCGCGTCGTGGGGACGCGGAGCCCCTCACAAGACACCGCACCGCGTTTCGTGCACCGCACCCGGACTAGTCGAGGTGCCGTGCACGAAACGCGGTGCGGTGCGGTGCGGTGCGGTGCGTCGTCGGGCCGGGCCGGGCCGGGCCGGGCCGGGCCGGGCCGACGCCGACGCCTAGTGGCGCGTCGGGTCGTCCGAGTCCTTGGCGACCGTGACCTTCTCGCCGTCGATCTCGTCGCGCTTGGCCTTCTGGGCGTCGCCGCGGGTCTTGGCGAGGCTGGCCACCGTGGCGACCGTGATCGTCGCGCCGATGAAGAGCAGCGAGAACCAGATCGGGATCTCGGGCACCCAGAGCAGCGGTTCGCCACCGTTGATGAACGGCACCTCGTTGACGTGCAGGGCGTGGAAGACCAGCTTGACGCCGATGAACGCGAGGATGATCGCGAGACCCTGCGACAGGTACACCAGGCGCTCGAGCAGACCGCCGATCAGGAAGTACAGCTGGCGCAGACCCATGAGGGCGAAGGCGTTGGCCGTGAACACGATGTACGCCTCGTTGGTCAGGCCGTAGATCGCCGGGATCGAGTCGAGGGCGAAGACCAGGTCGACGAAACCGATCGCGATCACGCAGAGCAGCAGCGGCGTGACGAAGCGCTTGCCGCCCTTCTTGACGGTGAACTTGTCCTCGTGGAACTCGTCGTCGACGGGCAGCACGCGGCGGGCGATCTTGACGAACGCGTTGTCGGCGGCGTTGCCGCCGTGGTCGCCCTTGATCTGCTGGTAGGCCAGCACGAAGAGCAGGGCACCGAAGAGGTAGAAGACCCACGAGAAGTTCTCGATCAGCGCGGCTCCGGCGGCGATGAAGCCGGCGCGCATGATCAGTGCGATGACGATGCCGATCATCAGCACCTTCTGCTGGTACATGCGCGGCACGGCGAAGCCGGTCATGATCAGCAGGAAGACGAACAGGTTGTCGATGGACAACGCCTTCTCGGTGAGGTAGCCGGCGAAGTACTCGCCACCGAAGCCCCAGCCGCTCGTGAACCCGATGCCGACGCCGAAGAGCAGCGCGAGCCCGATGTAGAACGCCGACCAGCGGGCGGACTCGCCGATCGTGGGCTCGTGCGGCTTGCGCACGTGGGTGAAGAACTCGAACACGAAGAACGCGATGGTGACGGCGATGGTGATGAGCCAGGTGGTCAGTGTGACGTCCACGGGGGTGCTCCGGGTGGGTCGGGCTGATGAGGCGGGTCGAACTGCGCGGCGCGAGCGGCCGGACAGCGGAGAAGGCTCCTGAGAAGACGGTACGTGGGTGTCCGCTGGGGGCGTGCCCTCAAGCGACCGTGACAGTGCTGAGAAGCTGCAGTGCGTGCAAGGGTCGCGACCTCGTCAGCGAGGCGGCGTCGGTGGCAGGCCCGGCAGATCGGGCAGGTGCACTCCGGCCAGCATGCAGCGCACCGACCCCCCGGCGAGTTCGATCGTCGGCACCTCCAGCGGCAGGGGGCGGGCGTGACGCGAGATCGTGCGGCGTTGCGACGGTGTGAGCGCTGCCCAGCCGCGTGCCGAGACGGCCAGCACGGGCCCGTGGGCCCCCTGCAGCTCGAGCGCGTTGCCGGCGAACTCGCCGAGCTGGGCACGGGTCAGGGCGACCACCTCGCGTCCCGACGTCGACAGGCGCTCGACCACGCGCCTCCGTTCGCCCGGTGAGGCGATCGACTCGAGACCGACCAGGGCGAACCGGGACGCCACGCTCATCATGACGTTCGTGTGGTAGATCGGCACCCCCGTGGCGTCGGTCGCGGTGAAGGTCAGGGGCTCGTAGCCGAGGTCGTCGCAGACGAGGGCGACGGCCGCCTCGTCGGCCCGATGCGAGAGCGCGACGTAGGCGACGCGCTCGACGTGGTCGAGGACGAGTGCCCCGGTGCCCTCGGCGACGATCCCTCGCCGTTCGAGGGGTGAGCGGTCGAGCACCTCGGTCACGAGGTACCGCTCGCGCAGCAGGTCGACGACGTCGGCGCGGCGTTCACCCCGGCGGTTCGGTGAGTGCATCGGGTACAGCACCACCCGGCCGTCGGCGTGCGTCGAGAACCAGTTGTTGGGGAACACCCCGTCGGGCCGATCGGTCCGCTCGTCGTCGACGAGGTGCACCGTGACGCCCGCCGCGCGCAGGGCGTCGGCGGCCCGGGTCACCTCGTCGAACGCGCGCGCCGCGAGCTCGGTCCGGGTCGCGTCGACCTCGGCCGGATCGGTCTGGAACGCGTTGTCGGCCGCGGTCAGAGGGTTCGGCGTGAAGTGGTGCGGTCGCACCATCACGACCGCGGCGGGGGACTGCGTGGTCGGCCGCGCCTCCTCGTCGGCGCTTCGGGTGCGCGAGGAGGCGCGGAGTGCGCGGGGTGCCGACGTCGGGGACGAGGAGGCGCGGGGTGGGTGGTCGAGGATCGTCACGACGGTCTCGGCGCGGCGTCGGGGGCGGGTGCGGGGCCGGGGTCCGACGACTCAGACGCCGACGGGCCGACGGGCGGCGACGAGCCCGAAGAGGTCCTTCGGGTCGTCGGGGTCGGCGACGAGGTCGATCTCGACGGCGTAGTCGGTGCCGACGACGTCCTCGCGCAGGTACTTCAGGGCGCAGACGTCCTCGATGGCGAAGCCGACCGAGTCGAAGATCGTGATCTGCTCGTCGCTCGTGCGGCCGGGGCGCTGCCCCGCGACGACCTGCCACAGTTCGGTCACGGCGAAGTCGGCGGCCTGGTGCTGGATCTCGCCCTCGACGCGGGTCTGCTCGGGGTACTCGACGAAGACGTCGGCCCGGCGCAGCGTCGCCGGGTCGAGCTCGGTCTTGCCGGGGCAGTCGCCGCCGATCGCGTTGACGTGCACGCCGGGGCGCACGGCCTCGTCGGGCAGCACGACGGCGTTCTGCTTGTCGGCCGTGCAGGTCGTGATCACGTCGGCGCCGTCGGCCGCGTCGCCGGGGCTCGCGCACACCGTGATGTCGAAGCCGAGCGGCTCGAGGTTGCGGACGAACTTCGCGGTGGCGCGGGGGTCGACGTCGAACACGCGGACCGTCTCGAGCCCCAGGGCGGCCCGCATCGCCAGCGCCTGGAACTCGGCCTGCGAGCCGGCACCGATCAGGGCGAGCACGCGCGAGTCGGCCCGCGCGAGGCGCGTGGCGGCCATGGCGCTCGTGGCCGCGGTGCGCAGCGCGGTGAGGATCGTCATCTCGGCGAGGAAGGTCGGGTAGCCCGTGTCGACGTCGGCGAGCACGCCGAACGCGGTCACGGTCTGGTAGCCGCGGCCGGGGTTCGACGGGTGGCCGTTCACGTATTTGAAGCCGTAGGTCTCGCTGTCGCTGGCGGGCATCAGCTCGATGACGCCGATCGGGCTGTGCGAGGCGACGCGGGGCGACTTGTCGAAGGCGGGCCACCGGGCGAAGTCGCGCTCGAGGGCGGTCACCATGCCGCTGGTGATCGGGCCGACGCCGCGGTCGGTGACCCATCGGATCATGTTCTGCACGTCCACGAAGCGCACCACGGCGACCTCCTCCTGCTCGGCCCGGCTCGGTCGTCGCGTCCGGGTGACACCACGCTAGGACTGGGCGATGTGCAGCCACAATCACCAGGGAGCGTCATTACGCACGCTCGAACCGGTGATCTGCGCGGTCGTGCTGTACGTTTCGTGCATGGCGGATCTTGACGAACTGGACCGGCGCCTCCTGGCCGCCCTGCGGGTCGACGCGCGCGAAACGGCGGCGAGCCTCGCCCGGCGGCTGGGCGTGACCCGGGCGACGGTCACCTCACGGCTCGACCGGCTCGAGGCGTCGGGAACGGTCCTCGGCTACACCGTGCGGGTGCGCGAGGCCGACGATCCCGACCTGATCCGCGCCATCGGCTTCATCGAGATCGAGGGACGCTCGACCGACCACGTCATCCGCCAGCTGCGGGGCTTCCCCGAGGTGGCGTCCCTGCACACGACCAACGGCGGCTGGGACCTCGTCGCCGAGCTGCGCACGTCGTCGCTCGGCGAGTTCGACCGCGTGCTGGCCCGCATCCGCAGCGTCGAGGGCGTGGTCAACAGCGAGACCAGCCTGCTGCTCAGCTCCGTGCTGCGCTGACCCGGTGCACCCGGTCCGCGACGTCCGCCGCTAGGCCGCGCCGCGCCTCCCGGCGACGATGCTCTTCAGGGCCTCGTCGAGATGTGGGTGGACGAACTCGTACCCGCCGTCGACGAGGCGTTCGGGCAGCACCCACCGGCTCTTGAGCACGAGCTCGGTCTCGGTGCGCAGCACGGCCGTGCCGAGTTCGAGCATCCAGCGCCAGGCGGGCAGACCGAACGGCACACCGAGCACGCGACGGAGCGTGCGCATCATGGTGCGGTTGTCGCTCGGGTTCGGGGACGACAGGTTGAGCACACCGTCGACCGACTCGTCGTCGCGGGCGAACCGGATCGCCCCGAGCACGTCGTCGACGTGAATCCAGCTGAACTTCTGCCGCCCACCGCCCCGACCCTCGTGGTGGTACGTGCCCGCGGCGAGCCGGGCCCGGGTGGCGGGCCAGGGGCCGTCGAGCTGCGGCCCGCCGAGTCCCGCCCGCACGAGGTTCATCAGGGGGACGAGAGCGCTGCCGTCACCCAGCACGATGGCCATGCGCAGGGCGACGCGGCGGGTGGCGGGCAGCTCGCCGGCGAAGAACTCGGCCTCCCACGCCGTGGCGACGTCGACCGAGAAGCCCGAGCCGATCTCGCCGCCCGACTCGGTCATCGGGCGGTCCTCGGCGTGGCGGTAGATGGTCGCCGTCGACGAGTTCATCCAGACCCGAGGAGGCGCGGTGCACGCGAGCACCGCCTCCTTCAGTTCATGGGTCGTCTCGACGCGCGACCGCACGATCTCGGCACGGTTCTCGGGGCCGTAGCGGCAGTTCACGCTCTTGCCGGCGAGGTTGACGAGCAGGTCGGCCCCGTCGAGCAGGGCGGTGATGCCGGCGGTGTCGCCCCACGAGGCGTCGGGCCCGTGCCGCCCGATCAGGCTGACCCGGGCGCCCTCGGCGCGGAACGCGGCCGCGAGGTGCTGCCCGATGAAGCCGCTGGCTCCGGCGAGGACGATGTGGTCGGTCATGGGCGTGGTCCTCGTCGGGGGTCGGGGTCGGGGTCGGGGTCGGAGTGGAGGTCGGTGTCGGTGTGGCGGCCGCCCGGCCGGTCGTCGGCGACGACCTCGTAGTCGAAGTGACCGGTGTATTCGTACAGTCGGCCGAGCGCGGGGGAGTCGAGCACGACCGACACCCGCTGGCGGCCGACCGACTCGTCGAAGCTCTCGTGCAGCGTCACCCGCGGGGCGACGGCGCGTGGCAGGGGCACGTGCACCCGCCCCACGCGAAGCGCCGTTCCCGTCGACGTCATCGTCAGGGCCCCGTCGGCGACCGTGGCGCGTAGTCGGGCCGACCAGCGGCGCCGGTGGCCGAGGCGGTCCTCGAGGCCGTCGCCCCGGGCGGTGATCGCGTCGACCATGCGACGCGATCCGTCGGCGAAGTCGAAGCTGCGCACGGCGTGGACCGCGACCGCCCCGGTGGCGTCGGTCACGCCCCGGTTGGTGACGCGGAACGGCACGTCGCGTCGGTCGACGGGGAACAGCACGCCCTGGCGACCGAGCACCCAGAGCACGGGCCAGAGCCACCGTCGGGGCGTGCCGACGACGGCGAACGTGCCCCGCCCGCGGCCGACCGAGCCCGCCGGCACGGCCGAGAAGTAGGTCCGGAGGCGCGGGTGCAGTCGGTCGAGCTCGTCACCCATCGCGGCTTCGTACGGGGAGCGCGCCGCGGTCATGACCTCACGCTAGGGGACCGACCGGTCCCCGTCCGCGCGGTCCCTCGACATCGAGAAGTCCTCAGGTGTGTGTCGTGACCGGCGGGGTCCGGTGGACTCGCGCCTCCTCGGGTGACCGCGGCCGCGACCGTGGCTCACACCCCCGTCCGGTCGGCGGGCGTCCCGTTAGCCTCGTGGGCATGACCCATCCCCTCGTGACCGCAGCCGAGCTCGACGCGACCGTGACCGGCGGGGGTGTGGTGCGCCTGCTCGACGTCCGGTGGTGGCTCGACCGGCCGGACGGTCGCCCTGCGTACCGCGAGGGGCACCTGCCCGGCGCGGTCTACGTCGACCTCGACTCCGAGCTCGCCCGGCACGGCGAGCCCGTCGAGGGACGTCACCCGCTGCCCGACCGTGGCGAGCTGCAGGCCGCCGCCCGGCGGTGGGGACTCCGCGACGGTGACGCCGTCGTCGTCTACGACGACCTCGGCGGGCAGTCGGCGGCACGCGCCTGGTGGCTGTTGCGGGCCTCGGGCGTCACCGACGTGCGTCTGCTCGACGGCGGTCTCGCGGCCTGGGCCGAGGCGGGGCTGCCGCTCGAACGGGGCGACTCGGCCGTCGTGCCCGGCGACGTCACCCTGAGCGACACCCCCTGGCCCGTCATCGACGCCGACGCGGCAGCCGCCTGGCCGTCGACCGGTGTGCTGGTCGACGGCCGAGCCGCCGAGCGCTACCGCGGCGACGTCGAGCCGGTCGACCCCCGGGCCGATCACGTCCCGGGCGCCGTCAACCTGCCCACGTCGGGCAACCTCGACTCCACCGGCCGGTTCGCCGACGCCGCGGTGCTGCGATCCCGCTTCGAGGAGGCGGGGGTCACGCCCGCCACGCCGGTCGCCCTCTACTGCGGGTCGGGCATCACGGCGACCCACAACGCGTTGGCCGCGACGATCGCCGGGTTCGACCCCGTGCTGTTCGCCGGGTCGTGGAGCGCCTGGTCGAACGACGCCTCGCGGCCCGTCGCCACCGGGGACCGCCCCGGGTGACGCGGGGGACGCGGGCCCAGGGCCGCGATCAGTCGGCGTGTCCCGGCACGGGGGCGGTCGTGCGGTCGTCCACCACCGCGTCGACGGCGGTGCGACGCACGGCGTCGATGCCGTTCATCGCGGAGCCCTTCTGCTTGTAGGACTCGGACGAGGCGATGACGTCGCCGGTGCCGGTCGTCAGCGCGAAGCGGTATTCGCCCGAGGCGTCCTGGGTGACGACGAACTTGCCTGCCATGTGGGTCCCCTTGCACGAAGTGGTGCGCGCGCTCTGCGTGGCGACAGCATAGGGCCGCGCCCCGACCCCCGGGCCGGTGGCCGTCGGCGTCAGTCGGCCAGCAGGACGGCCATGGCGCCCTTGAGGGCCTCGCGGTCCCGGCGCAACTTGGCGACCTCGGCCTCGAGTTCGGCGACTCGTTCGGCCGTGGCGGCCGACCCCGAACCCGGGGGGCGGCCCCGACGCGGCGTGGCCGTCGTCGCGGGAACGGCCGCGTCGTCGTCGTCCGAGGTGGCGTCGAGTTCTCGCTCGACCTCGTCGTCGGGTGCCGGCGCGGGGGCGATCGAGCGCTCGTGGGCTCGGATCCACCCACGGAGGGACTGCTCGCCCACCTCGAACTCGGACGCGGTCTCGCGGATGATGGCCCGGTTGCCGGGCTCGGCCTCGCGACGCTCGAGCACCCGGGCGAGCGACTTCTCGCGCGTCTCGTCGCTGTACTTCTGTTCGAAAGGCATGTGTGCTCCTGATGTCGAGACACGATGTCGTGTCAGCTCATTGAATAGCCCCCGTGATGACCGTACTGTACGTTGACGTGTCGGCGCACGGCTATGACGACGACTCACGTAACCGATCGTGTCGCGCATGATGACGAACCCTGTAACACGCCGGTCGATGGGCGTCAGGTGTCGCCGAGTGGTCCACCGGCGTGCGGGTGGCCCGGCCTCGGCGACTCGCGGCGGAACCGCCCGTCCTCCGGCAGTTGTCGAGGCGGACCGCTTAAGGTGTCAGGGTGTGGCGAGCCGACAGACAACATGGCAACGATGACGACGAGAACGACTCCGTCGCCGTCCCGACCGGCGCGCCCTCGGGCGTGATCTCCCCCCACGCCGTCAGCCTCGGTCACCCGGGGCAGTCCCTGGGCAACGTGGCCGAACCCGTGTGGAACACCTGGCGCGAGTCCCTCCGACGGGTCGGCGGCCCGTCCACCCTGCTGCACTTCGGCGACTCGCAGCGGTCCCGCATCGAGCTGAGCACGACCCACCCGGGTGGTCTCGCCCAGTTCATCACGGGCAAGACGACCCTGCTCTCCAGCCTCATCCGCGACGACCTGGCCCTGCGCACGGCCCGCGCGGCGGCCGGGGAGATCGCCGCGAAGGGGCTCGAACTGAGCACGGTCCGCGGCATCGACGCCGTGCACCTGGCCATCGGCGTCGCCGCCTGGTCCTTCGCCGGAGAAGACTTCCGGGCCCCCGTGCTGCTTCGCCCGTTGGCGATCCGTCGACACGGGCGTGACTTCGAGGTCAAGCTGCTCGGCGAGCCCTTCCTCAACCCGGCGCTGGTCGACGCCCTGCACGACCAGTTCGGCATCACGCTCGACGCCGAGTCCTTCGTCTCCCTCGCCAGTCGCGAGGGATCGTTCACGCCCAACCCGGTCATCGACCGCCTGCGCGGGCTGACCGCCCACCTCGAGTGGTTCACGGTCCAACCGCGACTCGTGGTCTCGACGTTCGCCGAGGTCTCGACCGAGATGGCCCTCGACGCCCGCGAGCTGGGCCACCCGGTGCTCGACGCGCTCGCAGGCAACCCCATGGCCATCCGCCAGGTCGAAGAGGCCCATCGACCGGCGACCGCCACGCCGCAGGACGAGCGCAGTCCCGAGACCGACACCCTGCTCCTCGACGCCGACCCCGAACAAGAGAACGTCGTGGCGCAGATCGCCGCCGGTAACTCTGTCGTCGTCAAGACCCTGCCCGGCACCGGTGGCACGCAGACCATCGTCAACGCGGTCGGTCGTCTGGTGTCGCAGAACAAGCGCGTCCTCGTGGTCAGCGCCCGCCGGGCGACCTTGCGGGGCATCACGAGCCGTCTCGCCGACATCGGCCTGCCGGGCGTCGCCGTCAGCCCGACCACGCTGCGCCGTGACGTGATCCGGTCCATCTCGCGCAACGAGAAGGCCACCCACCCGCACATGGGAGAAGTCGACGACGCCCTCGTGCGCCTCCGCAAGGTGCTCGTCGACTACCGCGGCGCCCTCAGTCGTCGTGACCCCGAACTCGGCGTCTCGGTGCTCGACTGCCTCACCGAGCTCTCGAGGCTCGCCCTGTTGCCTGCCGCCCCGGCGACCACCGCCCGGCTCAGTCGACGCAGCATCGCCGCCATGGTCGACGGCCGCGGCCGCGTGGCCGAGACGATGGTCGGCGCCGCCAACCTGGGTGAGTTCAAGTACGGCCCGGGGGACTCGCCCTGGTACGGCGCCCGCTTCACCGAGAGCGTCGGGGCCGGAGACGCCCACCAGCTCGCCAAGAACCTGCACCACCGCGACCTTCCCCGCCTCCTCGAGCGGGCCGAGGACGTCATCGGCAGCACCCGCATGCGCCCGTTCGAGACCGTCTCCGAGCTCGGCGTCTACCTGCGCCTGCTCACCGAGATCCGCGACACCCTCGACAAGTTCATGCCCGTGGTCTTCGACCGCTCGGTCGCCGAACTGGTCGCCGCGACGGCACCCAAGCGCGAGGCGCCCGACATGTCGAGCGCCAACCGCCGACGCCTCAAGAAGCTCGCTCGCGAGTACGTGCGACCCGGCGTGCACATCGCCGACCTGCACGGTGCCCTGCAGCGCATCCAACAGCAACGTGTCGTCTGGCAGCGCTACGTGTCGGCCGGCACCCCACCCGAGGTGCCGACGGGCATCGCCGACACGCACGTGCTGCACCAGCAGGTGTCCCAGGACCTCGAACGACTCGACGGCCCCCTCGGGCTCGATGGCGTCGACGGGCTGACCGAGATCGGCGTCGTCGAGCTGCAGCAGCGGCTCGAGGCCCTCGCCGCCGAGAGCGACGTGCTGCAGAACCTGCAGGAGCGCACCGAGCTCATGACGACCCTGCGCGACCTCGAACTCACCCCGCTCATCACCGACCTGGCCAACCGTCACGTGCCCGAGCACCAGGTCGCCGCCGAACTCGAGCTCGCCTGGTGGCGCTCGGCACTCGAGTCGCTGCTCGAGGCCGACCGCGCCCTGCTCGGCGCCAACACCGCGATGCTCGACCGGCTCGAAGCAGACTTCCGCCTCGTCGACGAGGCCCATGCCGCGGGCAGCGCGCAGCTGCTCGCCTGGCTGCTGGCCGAGAACTGGAAGATCGGGTTGGTCGACTGGCCCGACGAGGCCTCGGCCCTCAAGGGACTGCTGCGGCAAGGGCACCTGACCGCGCGTCTGCTGCACGACGCGGCCCCGCACCTGTCGCGGGCGATCGCACCCGTCTGGGTCGCGTCGCCGTACGAGGTGCACACCATCGCCGACACGGTTCCCTTCGACACGGTCGTGCTCGTCGACGCAGGGGCCACGACCCTGGCCGAGAACGTCGGGGCGATCCGTCGCGGAAAACAGACGGTCGCGTTCGGCGACCCGGTGACCCAGACGCCCTCCGAGTTCGACATCGGAGTCGTGCCGGGCAAGCCGCCGGTCGACACCGACGAAGAAGCCCTGGCCGCGTCCCACTCCGAGAGTGCGCTCGCGCGCCTGGCGACCCTGCTGCCCACGCTCTCGCTCACGCGCAGCTATCGCGCCGGCGGAGAAGACCTCGCCGAGTTGGTCAACCGCCGCTTCTACGGCGGCCGCATCGAGTCCCTGCCCTGGGCGGGCAGCTTCCTCGGCCACGGCAGCATCGCGCTCGACTACGTCTCGGGCGGCACGGCGGTCCCCGATCCCGAGTCGGGCGCCGTCGAGAGCGTCGATGCCGAGGTCGACCGCGTCGTGTCCCTCGTCCTCGAGCACGCCCGCACGCGTCCGAGTGAGTCGCTGATGGTGCTGACGGCCTCGGCCAAGCACGCCGTCCGCGTGCAACAGGCCGTGCTCACCGCGGTCTCGGGCCACAAAAACCTGACCGAGTTCGTGGTGGGCGATCGCAGCGAGCCGTTCATGGTCGCCACGCTCGAACAGAGCGTCGCGCAGAGCCGTGACCACGTCGTCTTCTCGATCGGCTACGGCCGGACCCCGCACGGCCGCGTGCTCAGCGACTTCGGTCCGCTCGGCCAGCCGGGCGGCGAGCGCTTGCTCGCGGTCGCCATGACCCGTGCGCGCCGGTCGATGGTCATCGTCACCTGCTTCCAACCGGGCGACATCGACTCGAGTCGCATGGGCCACGGAACGGTCGCGCTCAGCGAGATCCTCACCGAGGTCCAGGCCCGGACGTCGGCCGAACACGTCCCGGACGACAGCGAGCCCATGCTCGTCGACCTGGCCCGCCGGCTCGAGATCAAGGGCATCCCCGTCGCCCTCGGTCACCGGGGCAAGCTCGGCCTCGTCGCCGCTCACGACGGCGTCTGCGTCACGATCGAGACCGACACGACGCTCTCGCGCACGAGCCTGCGCGAGTCGCTGCGCTCGCGACCCGAGGTGTTGCGACGGCTCGGCTGGCACTACATCCGCGTGCACGCGTTCCAGCTCTTCACCGATCCCGACGCCGTCGCCGAGCGCGTCGCCGAGGTGCTCGGGATCGGCGATTCGCACACGCACGAGGTGCCGGCCGTGTCGGCGAGCCAGCACGTCAACCGTCGATGACGTCAGGAGGCGCGGCGTCCGACGGCGACGCCCGTGGCGCCCTCGAGGCGGTCGAGCAGCGCCCTCTCGTGGTCCGACGGAGGGCCGGGCGTCGTGTGACCACCGACCCGGTGCCGGGCAGCGACCCGACACCCGCGCCCGAACCCGGTCGGCAGGGATCGAGCGAGAACGACCAGCGACTGCGTGCCGACGTGCCGCCCCACTGGGGCTGAGCCGCCGAAGGCCTCAGCGGCGACGAACCACGGATGCGAAGACGAGCCCCGTTTCGTCGGGGTTCGTCTTCGCATCCGGGGTGATGGGGCAGCGGGCGCCCGGGTGTCAGCGGCTGCCGAGCGGACCGTTCTCGCTGTGCGGGTCGCGCGACTCGAGCACCGGGGCCGCGTGCGAGCCGGAACCCGGGGCCGGCACGGCCTGGGCGCGCAGCAGGTCCCTGATCTCGCTGAGCAGTTCGACGTCGGTCGGCGGCACGTCGGCCGGGGTCTCCTCGGCCCTCTGCTTGGCGAAGGTGCGCTTCAGCAGGTTGTTCACCGGCAGGACGAGCACGAAGTACACGACCGCGGCGATGATCAGGAACTGGATGGCGGACCCGATCACGGCACCGAACATCAGCTTCGCGCTGCCGCCACTGATCGTCGGGATCGTCACGACGAGGGCGTCGTCCAGCATGCTCGCGTTGAACGCGGCACCGATGAGCGGGTTGAACACGTTCGACACGAGCGACGTCACGATGGCCGTGAAGGCCGCTCCGATGACGACCGCGACGGCGAGGTCGATGACGTTGCCGCGCAGGATGAACTCTTTGAAACCCTTCATGGGCGACTCCTTCTGATCCGACGAGAGGGGATTCTCGACGTACAGCCAACCACGGAGGCGCACCCGGGTGATCCCGTCGGTCGCCTCGACCGGGTCAGGACGAGCTGGAGGAAGAGCCCGACGAGCTCGAGCCCGACGAGCTCGAGCCGGAGCCCGACGAGCCCGACGAGCCGCTGCCGGACGAGGACGAACCCGATCCGCTGCCCGAGGCGCCGGACGTGGCGGAGCCGCTCGCGCCTCCTGAGCTCTTCTCCGACGAGCCGGACGACGACCCCTTGTCGCCCGAGCCGGACGACCCCGAGGCCGACGTGCCCTTCGACCGCGAGTCGGTGCGGTAGAAGCCTGACCCGTTGAAGGTCACGCCCACGGGGCTGAAGACCTTGCGGAGCTTGCCCTCGCAGACCGGGCAGACCGTGAGGGTGTCGTCGGTGAACGACTGCACGATGTCGAAGGCGTTGTCGCACTCGGTGCAGCGGTACGAGTAGGTGGGCACGGAGGCGCTCCTGAGGGAAGGCGAGTCTAGAACTCGTGGATGCCGGAGGGGGTGACGACGCCGTCGACGGGTTGGTCGTGCCGTTCACGGGGCACCGACTCGACGTACTCGGGGTCGAACACCACAGCATAGACGGGCGGGCGGCGCTCCATCGAGCCGAGGGTCTTGTCGAAGTAGCCCCGACCCCAGCCCATGCGCATGCCCCCCTGGTCGACGGACGCGGCGGGCACGACGATCAGGTCGACGTCGTTGATCGCCATCGGGCTGAGCACCTCGCCGACGGGCTCCGGCAGGTCGAACAGGCCGCGGGTCTCGTGCTCGCCGTCGCCGACGGCCCAGTCGAGCAGGCCGTCGGCGCGGGTGATCGGGAACAGCACGCGGATGTCGTGGGCGAAGGCCCAGTTGAGGAACGGTCGGGTGTCGGGCTCGACGTCGGTCGAGAGATAGGCGGCGATCGAGCGCACCGACAGGGCCGTGGCCAACTCGGTGAGGTGCCGGGTGATGCCCTCGGTGGTCTGGTCCCTCTCGTGTGCGCCGAGGGTGCGGCGCTTCTGGCGGATCTCGGCTCGCAGGGCGCGTTTGGCGTTGCCGACGTCGTCAGTCATGAGGACGAGCTTAACCGTCCGACTATTAACCTCCGCGAAACGTCGGGGATGGATACGCTGACCCGCATGGGCTTCACGATTTCTAAAGCAGTCATTCCCGCCGCGGGCCTGGGGACACGGTTCCTGCCCGCCACGAAAGCAATGCCGAAGGAGATGCTGCCGGTCGTCGACAAGCCGGCGATCCAGTACGTCGTCGAAGAGGCCGTCAACGCGGGCCTGACCGACGTGCTGATGATCACGGGCCGCAACAAGAACGCGCTCGAGAACCACTTCGACCACGTCAGCGAGCTCGAGGAGACGCTGAAGAAGAAGGGCGACCACGACAAGCTCGCCAAGGTCAACCAGTCGACCGACCTGGCCGACATGCACTACGTGCGACAGGGCGACCCGCTCGGCCTCGGTCACGCGGTGCTCCGCGCCAAGATGCACGTCGGACGTGAACCCTTCGCCGTCCTGCTCGGTGACGACATCATCGACGCCCGCGACCCGTTGCTGACGCGCATGGTCGAGGTGCAGGGTCAGAAGAACGCGACCGTGATCGCCCTGCTCGAGGTCGACCCCTCGCAGACGCACCTGTACGGCATCGCCACGGTCGAGAAGACCGACGAGGAGGACGTCGTCAAGGTCACCGGCCTCGTCGAGAAGCCGGCGCAGGGCGAGTCGCCCTCGAACCTGGCGATCATCGGCCGCTACGTGATCCGTCCCGAGGTCTTCGACGTCCTCGAGAAGCAGGAGCCGGGCAAGGGCGGCGAGATCCAGCTGACCGACGCGCTGATGAAGATGGCCGGCGCCGAAGAGTGGACCGGCGGCGTGTACGGCGTCGTGTTCCGTGGTCGTCGGTACGACACCGGTGACAAACTCGACTACATCAAGGCCATCGTGCAGCTCGCCTCCGACCGGGACGACATCGGTGGCGAACTGCGCCCGTGGTTGAAGGAGTTCACCGCCGGGCTCGAGAAGTAAGCAGGCGACACGTTCCGTGACGAACATCCCCACGCTGACGGAGGGGGCGGTGACCATCCGCGCCCTCCGCCTTCGTGACACCCGCGACCTCGACCAGGCCCTGATGGAGAACCGGTCCTGGCTCCGGCAGTGGGAGGCCACCAACCCGAACGGCTTCACCAGCCACGACGTGCGCGGCAGCATCCGCTCGCTGCAGACCAACGCCCGGGCAGGTCTCGGCCTGCCGTTCGCCATCGAGCTCGACGGCCGGTTCGTCGGCCAGCTGAACGTCTCGGGCATCACCTACGGCTCGCTCGGTTCGGCGACCATCGGCTACTGGGTCACCCAGGGCGCGGCGGGCCACAACGCGACGCCCATCGCGGTGGCGCTCGCGACCGACCACTGCTTCCGCGCCCTGGGCCTGCATCGCATGGAGATCTGCATCCGGCCCGAGAACGCCCCCAGCCTGCGTGTCGTCGAGAAGCTGGGCTTCCGCTACGAGGGCCTGCGACGTCGCTACATCCACATCAACGGGTCGTGGCGCGACCACTTCTGCTTCGCCCTGGTCGCCGAGGAGGTGCCCGAGGGAGTCCTGCGCCGCTGGACCACGGGCACGGTGCCGGCAGGGCAGGGCAGCGTCCCGGCCGAGGCTCTGGCCGAAGCCGGACGCACGCTGCCGCTCTGACGGCTCGGCCCTCACGACTCGGCCCGCACGGGGCCGTCCGTCCGTCCTCCGCGCGGATCCGTCCCACGACACGCGGACACACCTGTCGATCAGCGGCCTCCGGGGCCCGCCCGCTCATACCTTGGTCACCATGAACATCGAGTCGTGGGGTGGAGGCGTCGTCCTCGCTCTCGTCGCCGCGCTCTGGCTCGTCTACCTCGTGCCCACCTGGCAGCGGCGACGCGAGTACCTCGCGACCGAACGGAACGCCGTCCGGCTGCAGCAGACCCTCCGCATCCTCGCCCAGACCGCCGAGGTGCCCGACGAGGTGCGCGTCGAGGCGAACGCCCGCTCGGTCGCCGACGCGCAGAAGATCCTGCGACACGAGGAGGCGCGGCGCGAGGCCCTCAGGAGGGCCCACGAGGCGGCGCGTCAGCGCGCCGTCACCCGCGAGCTCGCCGCGGCCGCCCCCGTGTTGCGGGCCGCCGACCGCGACCCCGCCCTCGCCGCGCGCCGGCTGCGACGCTCCCGCCTGGTCTCGACCGTCGTGCTCGCGCTGAGCGTGGTCGCGGTGGTCGGAGGTGTCGCCGCGGGCCTGACGTCGTCCTGGGTGCTCGTCGTCGCCGGTCTCGTCTTCGGTACGGGGGCGATCGCGATGCTCACGCAGTTGGCCGCCGTGTCGCGGGCACGGGCCCGCCGAGCGGTGGTCGCTCCCGTGGCCCAACCCCTCAAGGACTTCTCGCAGGTCTTCGGCCAGGGTGTCGTCCTCCGCGACGACGAGGCCTCGTCGGAGTCGCGGCAGTGGACGCCCGTGCCCGTCCCGAAGCCCCTCTACCTGCGGCGGGGACGTCAGCGTCCCGCTGCGGCATCGTCGGCGGACGCCGCGGCGGCGGAGCTGCAGCAGGACTCCCGCCGCTCGGTCGAGTCCCTGCGCTCGGCCCAGCACGACGCCCTGCGCGAGGCCGCCCGGGCCGAGGCCGCGCTGCAGTCGACGCGACACGCACAGGTGGCCGCCGCCGCGCCTCCTGCCGCCGCCGCCGTGCCCGCGGGCGCCGCGGTCCCCGCCGAGGAGGCGCGGGTCGAGCCGGTCGCGCCGCCCCGCCCCCCGAGTCGCTTCGCCCGGATGGGCATCATCGACGATCTGCCGCAGTCGGACTTCTCGCTCGACGAGGCGCTGCAGCGCCGTCGCGCCGTCTGACCCTCGCGCCCGGGGCCTCAGGTCATCCGGGCGTCGTCGAGGTGCTATCGTGGCAGAGCAGTTTCCGGGGCTATGGCGCAGTTGGTAGCGCGTCTCGTTCGCAATGAGAAGGTCAGGGGTTCGAATCCCCTTAGCTCCACCAGAGAAGGCCCGGGTCGACCACGACCCGGGCCTTCCGCGTGCCGGCCACCGCTGTGCCGGCCATCGCTGTGCCGACCATCGCTGTGCCGGCCACCGTTGTGCCGGCCATCGCCCGAGCCGCGTCTGCGGCGGGGACGAGCTGATGGATCCGCTGTGAGCGGGGGCGGACGGGGTGCGGCGGTCGTAGCATCCGGGCATGTCACTCGCAGTCAGCATCGTGCAGCACGACGAACATGATCACCCGGTCTGGTATCTGCAGTACTCCTATGCACGCTCGCTGCCCGGAGCGCCGGCCCGGGGTCCGTACCATTCGCGTCTCGACGCCGAGGAGGCGCTGCACCACCTGCGTGACGCCGCCCACATGTACGGCGAGTTCGAGATCTCGGTGCTGCCCGCCTGACCCCCGCCAGGGTGCGCGGCCGCCGGTCGAGCACCTCCCGCGACGTGTCCTCGGTGACCGCCGCCGCGCCTCCTGCACCATGATGGACGGGTGCCTCAGACGACCCCGACCGACCCCTCGACGCCCCACCTCTCGACCGACCCCGAGCTGCTCGCACGCCTGAGGGCCGACCTGGCGTCGTCCGGGTTCACGGTCGAGCGGCTGCAAGGTGCCGACGCCTGGGGGTCGCGCGCCGGAGCCGCCCTGTTCCGTGGTGAACGGGTCGCCGCCCGCCGAGCGCTGGCCCGCAGCGCCGCCCGGGACGCGTCGGTGCGTCCTGCGGCCACGCTCGCGCTGACGTTCGTGCTGGGCTACTCGCAGACCGTCGACGCGGTCGCCGAGGCGCTGCCGACCCTGGGCGTCGACGGCGCGGTCACCCTCGGGCTCGTCGCGAGAGAGGCCGACACGGTCCGCGCGCTGATCGACCTGCGCCCCTACGCGTTCGTCGACGCCTCGGGCGAGGCCGGCTGGTGGATCGCCTCCGACCTCGGCGAGCTCGTCGTCGAGGGTGCGCTGCGCGAGGACCACGTCCTCGGCGTCGGGGGAGCCTCGGCCACCCTCGCCGGCCTGATGATCTCCCGCCAGGTCGACCGAGCGCTCGACCTCGGCACGGGCTGCGGCATCCAGGCGCTGCACGCGGCCCGGCACGCCCGGCACGTCGTCGCCACCGACATCTCTCGACGGGCCCTCGACTTCGCCGCGTTCAACGCCGCTCTCAACCTCGTCGACGGCATCGAGCTGCGCCTGGGCAGCCTCTTCGAGCCCGTCGCCGGCGAGACCTTCGACCACATCGTCTCGAACCCGCCGTTCGTCATCACGCCTCGGGCCGAGGGCGTCCCCGAGTACGAGTACCGCGACGGCGGCATGGTGGGCGACGACCTCGTCGCCTCGGTCGTCGAGGGCCTCGGCCGTCATCTCGCTCCGGGCGGCGTCGGTCAACTGCTGGGCAACTGGGAGTCCGGAGGCGCGGCCGCGGTCACCGGCAAGAAGGGCGCCTACTCGGTCGCCGACTGGGCGGCCCGGGGCGACGTTCCCGTCGACGTCTGGGTCGTCGAGCGCGAGGTTCAAGATCCCACCGCGTACGCCGAGACCTGGATCAGGGACGGCGGCACCCGACCCGGCACCTCCGACTTCGAGCGTCTGTACGAGGCCTGGCTCGGTGACTTCGAGGCCCGCGGCGTCGTCGAGGTCGGCTTCGGGTACCTGACCGTGCGTCGGCCCGTCGACGACACGAGGCCACCCGTGGTGCGCACGGAGCGCCTCCTCGGTGGCCTCGGCCAGAACGACGTCGGACTCGGCGCGCACCTGCTCGGGACGCTCGACGCGATCGACCTGGTGCGCGGCCTCGACGACGAGCAGCTGGCCGCGCGACGGCTGGTCGTCGCGGGCGACGTCACCGAAGAGCGGCACTACTGGCCGGGCAACGACGACCCCACGGTGATCTCGCTGCGGCAGGGCGGCGGCTTCGCCCGGACGGTCGACTCGGGTACGGCCCTGTCGGCGCTGGTGGGTGCCTGCGACGGCGAGTTGAGCGTCGGCGCGATCGTCGCCGCGCTCGCCCAGCTGCTCGGAGTGGACGAGCGAGAGCTGCGGGCCGAGCTGCTGCCGCAGGTGCGAGAGCTCGTGACGACGGGCATGTTGCGCGCCTGAGCCCGGTGGCGTCAGGCGGGAGTCGCCACCGCGGACAGCGCCAGACGCCAGACGAGCTCGACGTGCTCGGCCATGTCGGTCCCGGGGTCGAGCATCCACTGGATCTGCATGCCGTCGCTGACCGCGAGCAGCACGGTCGCGAGGCGGGTGGGGTCGAGGCCGGCGGGGACCTCGCCCCGCTCCTGCCGGTCGCCGATCGCGTCGGCCACCCGGGCGCGGATCGAGGCGTAACGCTCGACGAAGTACGCGTGGGCCGCGTGGCTCGGGTCGCTCGTCGCGGCCGTCGACATGCTCGCGAAGAGTTGGACGAGTCCCGGGACGTCGGCGTTGTGTCGGATGACCGCGATCAGCTGCTCGACGATGTCGACGTGCGGGTCGGCGAGGGCGTAGTCGACCTCGTCGCGTCGGCGGAGGATGGCCGTGAAGAGTTCGTCCTTGCTGTCGAAGTAGTGCAGCAACCCGGCCTGGCTCAAGTCGACGGACTCGGCGAGCTCTCTGACCGATGTGCCCCGGAAGCCGTTGCGGGCGACCACCTCGAGCGCCGTGTCGAGGATCTCGGTGCGCTTGGCGACACCCTTCGCGTACGAACCCCGTTGTGCCATGCGGCCAGGCTAGCGCCGGTGGTGATCGGGGGTGAGGCGCGCCTCGTGATGCGACCCGCGCCTCCTGGTCCGACGGATCAGGAGGCGCGGGTCGTCGGTCGGAGGGTCGCGCGTCAGCCGCGGTGGTTGCCGGTGCGCTCGCCCCACTCGCGCCAGGAGTACTCGGGCACGAAGCCGAGCAGGTCCCGGGCCTTGTCGCTGCTGAGCAGCGGCTCGACGCCCTCGACGGCCCGGCGCTTCTCGACCTGCGGCCAGTACTGCTCGGCGAGGACGGCGGTCGGGGTGTTCATCACGGTGTCGGAGGCCGCGATGATGAACGCCTCGAAGCCGACGAGGTCGCTCTCGAGCGCCCGGCGCACGGCCTGCGCTCCGTCGCGGGCGTCGATGTACGAGAACAGGTTGAAGGTGCGCTTCTCGGGCGTCTCGTCGAAGGGGTACTCCGAGTAGTCGCCGTCGTCCATCACGTTCGAGAAGCGCAGGCCGATCAGCTTGAGCTGGCGGTCCCACCGGGTGAAGTGCCGCGCCATCTCCTCCTCGACGGCCTTGCCGAGCGAGTACGACGACTCGGGCCGCACCGGGTACTCCTCGTCGAGCGGCAGGTAGGGCGGGTCGATGTCGAAGGGGATGCCCAGCAGGGTCTCGCTCGAGGCCCACACGACGTTGCGGATCTTGGCGGCCCGGGCCGCGGCGAACACGTTGTAGCTCGAGGTGACGTTGTTGGTGAAGAGGGCGGCGTTCGGCACCAGGCCTGGAGCCGGGATCGCCCCGAGGTGCACGACGGCGTCGATGTGGTCGTACCGGTCGTCGACGCTGGTCAATGCCTGGGCGACCTGCCCGTAGTCGGTCAGGTCGACCTTGACGAACACGACGCCCTCGACGGGGTCGGGGCTGGGCACCCGGTCGAGCAGGACGACCTCGTAGCCGTGCTCGGCGAGGTCGCGCACGACGGCGCGGCCGAGCTTGCCGCTGCCGCCGGTGACGGCGACTCGGGTGGTGGGGGTGCGGGGAGACGACATCGTCGGCCCTTTCTGCCGGGAGTCCGGCGGGTCTGGAGGTGCACGGATCGGGCTGCGCGCCTCCCTCGTGTCTACTAGTCGGCGGCCGTCCGTGGTCGGACGCGGGCGGGTGGCTCGGTCGACTCCGTGCCGACCCCCGGGAGGCGCGGTGCCGGTCCTGATCCGCTGGGAGCCGTGTCGGACGTGCCGGGTAGCTTCGGGCTGACCGGGGTCGAGCGTCGGCCCCCTGAGAGAGGCACCCATGAGCACGCCCACGAACCCTGCGAACCACGACGCCGACGAGCGCACCGACCCGGCTGCCGTGCACGGCGACAGCCCCGAGCCCGTCGAGCTGCACGGCGAGTCGCCGGCCGACGAGGCCGCGGTCGAAGGGGCCGTCGACCAGGTCGACGGTCTGCTCGGCGGCCCGGGCCGCATCGCCTGAGCCCGGGTCCCGGCTCGGCGTCGTGTCAGCCGATCGGCTGCAACGAGTGGAAGGTCGCGCCGTGATACACGAGCGGTGCCGTCGTGTCGTCGACCTCGGCTCCGAGCACCTGCAAGATCACGACGACGTGGTCGCCGGCGGGGACCTCGCGGTGGACGACGCACTCGAGCCGTAGTGGGGCTCCCGACACCAGGACGGCGCCGTCGCCGGTGACGACGTGGTCGACGTCGGTGAACCGGGAGGCGCGGTCGCGTGACGAGAGCCGGCGGCAGAGCAGGCCCTGGCCGGCGGCGAGCACCGACACCCCGAGGCTCGGCGCCTCACGCAGGCGGGCCCACGTCGCCGAGTCCTGCCGAGCGGCGAAGGTCACCATCGGCGGGTCGAACGACGCCCCGACCGTGAAGCTCGAGACGACCATGCCGTCGGGGCCGTCGCCGCCCGAGGCGGCGAGGGCGGCGACACCGCTCGGGAAGGCGGCGAACACGGAGCGGCCGGCCGGGGCGAGCGATGTGGTGCGGGTCATGGGGCTCCCGTCGAGAGATGTGAACCAGGTGGTTCATCGCGACGCTAGCCGTCAGGTGTTTCATCCGGATTACGCGTTCTTCCAATCACCTGCAAGTCACCCACCACGGCGGGTGCTGGGCGAGGTACGGTGTAGTGCGCTCACCGGCTGGTTACCGGGGCGCCCGTTCCCGACAAGCGGCTGTCGAACCCAGCGTGGTCTCCTGATCCGACTTCGTGAGGTCCACGGCCGTGGGCCCGGTGGGTACGCCCTGGTCCGAGCACTGCTCGTCGACCGGGGCGTGCCCTCTTCTCGTCCCCGTCGTCCACCGCGCCTCCCCGGGGTCGCGTGCCGCGCCTCCTCGTGATTTACTTGAGGTCCTCTCACCTCGTGAAGGTTCAGGGTACGAGGCAGGGGGTCGGCCGCGGGGGCGCCATGTCGTCTCCGCGGCCGACGACCCGACATCCGGCGTCGCCCGCGACCCGGTCGATGGTGCAGGGTTGACTCATCATGTCGCCCGCCCCCGCCGCACCCCTGGCCGCCCTGCTCCCCTCGACGCCCGGGGCCGACTCGTACGACGCCGACACCGCCTACACGGCCTTCGCCGAGTGGGCCGAGTCGCGCGGTCTGCCGCTCTACCCGGCGCAGGACGAAGCCATGATGGAGCTCGTCGGCGGAGCGTCGGTGATCCTCAGCACGCCGACCGGCACCGGCAAGTCGCTCGTCGCCGCCGGTGCCCACTTCGTCGCCCTCAGCCAGGGGGGACGGTCGTACTACACGGCCCCGATCAAGGCTCTCGTCAGCGAGAAGTTCTTCGCCCTGGTCGAGCTCTTCGGGCCCGAGAACGTCGGCATGGTGACCGGCGACTCGTCGGTGAACGCCGACGCGCCCATCATCTGCTGCACCGCCGAGATCCTCGCGAACCTGGCCTTGCGGCACGGGGCCGACGCGGACGTCGACCAGGTCGTCATGGACGAGTTCCACTTCTACGGCGACCAGTCGCGCGGTTGGGCCTGGCAGGTGCCGTTGCTGTTGCTCCCGCGGGCGCAGTTCCTGCTCATGTCGGCGACCCTCGGCGACGTCACGCGCATCACCGACGATCTCGCACGGCGCACGGGTCGGCCCGTCGCACGGGTCACCGGCGTCGAGCGTCCCGTGCCGCTGCACTACTTCTACGCGCAGACACCCGTGCAAGAGACGGTCGAAGAGCTGCTCGCGACCGGTGAGGCTCCCGTCTACGTCGTGCACTTCTCGCAGGCCGCGGCCCTCGAGCGGGCGCAGGCGCTCTCGAGCATCAAGGTCGCCAGCCGGGAGCAACGCGACGAGATCGCCGAGCTGATCGGTGGCTTCCGGTTCAGCACCGGTTTCGGCAAGACGCTCAACCGCCTCGTGCGTTCCGGCATCGGCGTGCACCACGCGGGCATGCTGCCCAAGTACCGACGCCTCGTCGAACAACTCGCGCAGCGGGGGTTACTGCGGGTCATCTGCGGCACCGACACGCTCGGCGTCGGCATCAACGTCCCGATCCGCACGGTGCTGCTCACGGCACTGACCAAGTTCGACGGCACCCGCATGCGTCAGCTGAGCGCGCGCGAGTTCCACCAGATCGCCGGGCGGGCCGGCCGCGCGGGCTACGACACCTCGGGTACGGTCACGCTGCAGGCCCCCGAGCACGAGATCGACAACCTCAAGCAGATCGAGCGGGCCGGTGACGACCCGAAGAAGAAGCGCAAGATCGTCCGCAAGAAGGCGCCCGACGGGTTCGTGTCGTGGGGCGAGCCCAGCTTCACCAAGCTGATCGCGGCCGAGCCCGAGGCTCTCACCTCGCACATGCAGGTGACCCACGCGATGCTGCTTAACGTCATCGGTCGGGGCGGCGACGTCTTCGCGAACGTGCGCTCGTTGGTCTTCGACAACCACGAGCCGCTCGCCAAGCAGTACGCCATGGCCCGGCAGGCCGTCTCGATCTACCGCACGCTGCGCACCGCCGAGGTCGTCGTGCAAGAGCCCTCACCCGACGGCGGCGCCCCGACGATCCGTCTGACGGTCGACCTGCAGGCGAACTTCGCCCTCAACCAGCCGCTGTCGCCCTTCGCCCTGGCGACCTTCGACGTGCTCGACGTCGAGTCGCCCACCTACGCGCTCGACATGGTCTCGGTGGTCGAGGCGACCCTCGACGACCCCCGGCCGATCCTGTCGCAGCAGCAGTTCAAGGCCCGCGGCGAGGCGGTCGCCGCGATGAAGTCCGAGGGCATCGAGTACGACCAGCGCATGGAGCTGCTCGAGGAGGTCACCTGGCCCAAGCCGCTCGACGAGCTGCTCACCGCCCTGTTCGAGACCTACGCGGCGTCGCAACCCTGGATCGGCGACTTCGCGCTCAGCCCCAAGTCGGTCGTGCGCGACCTCTACGAACGTGCGATGACGTTCGGCGACTTCGTGAACTTCTACGGGTTGGCGCGGTCCGAGGGACTCGTGCTGCGCTACCTGTCGGACGCCTTCCGTGCCCTGCGGCAGACCGTACCCGACGAGGCGAAGACCGACGAGCTGGTGGACGTGATCGAGTGGCTCGGCGAGCTCGTCCGGCAGGTCGACTCGAGCCTGCTCGACGAGTGGGAGGAGATGGTCAACCCGCGCGAGGTCGAGGCCCACGACGAGATCGTGCCGCCGACGCTGCGCAACCTCACCGCCAACGCGCGGGCCTTCCGCATCATGGTGCGCAACGAGCTGTTCCGTCGCGTCGAGCTGGCGGCCCGTGACGACGCCGACGCGCTCGGCGCCCTCGACGCGGGCTCGGGCTGGGACGCCGACCGGTGGGGCGAGGCGCTCGACCGCTACTACGACGAGTACGACTCGATCGGCACCGACGCCGAGGCCCGGGGGCCGCAGATGCTGCAGGTCGAGCACCTGCCCACGGTGTGGCGTGTGCGGCAGATCCTGGCCGACCCCGAGGGCGACCACGACTTCGGCATCTCCGCCGTCGTCGACCTGGCCTCGAGTGACGAGCGCGGCGAGGCCGTCGTGACCGTGACGGCCGTGGGCCCGGCCTCCGAGCGGAGCCGGCCGTCACCCCTCGAGGGGTAATCTCGTAGGGTCGTGCCACACCCCGGCAGCCGACCAGCTCCGCCCGCGTTCCACCACGAAGAGGTCGCCATGTCTCGTCTGTCCGGCAAAGTCGCCATCGTCACCGGGGCCGCCTCGGGCATCGGCGAGGCGATCGTCCGCCGGTTCGCCGACGAGGGTGCCCGGGTCGTCGCGACCGACATCGTCGACGGGTCGGCCGTCGCGGCCGAGACGGGGGCCGAGTTCGTGCAGCACGACGTCGCCAACGGCGGCGACTGGAAGCGCGTCATGGACCGCATCGCCGACCACTACGGGCGACTCGACGTGCTCGTCAACAACGCCGGCATCGTCTCGGGCCAGTCGATCGACGTCACCCAGCTCGAGAGCTGGAACCGCGTCTTCGCCGTCAACGTCACGGGCGTCATGCTCGGCACGCGCTTCGCCATCGAGCAGATGCGCGCGAATCCCGACGGCGAGGGCGGATCGATCATCAACCTGGCCCCGGCGACGTCGTTCCTCGGCTTCGGTGACGACGCGGCGTACACCGCGAGCAAGCACGCCCTGGTCGGTCTGACCCGGTCGAGCGCTGCGCACGCCGCCCAAGAGGGCTGGAACATCCGCATCAACTCGCTGCACCCCGGTCCGACCGACACCGCGCTGTTCCGCCGCCAGGTCGAGGCCCAGCCGCAGGTGCTCGAGGCCTTCCGGGCGATGAGCCCGCGGGGCCGCTTGGCCAAGCCCGACGAGGTCGCCGGGCTCGCCCTGCACCTCGCGAGCGACGACTCGGCCTTCTCGACCGGCGCGCAGTTCGTCGTCGACGGCGGCCTGTCGAGCACGCACCCCTCGATGTAGCGGCACGGCGCGGCGCGGCGCGGCGCGGCGCGGCGCGGCACGGCGCGGCACCGCGTGTCGTGCACGGCACCGCGTCTAGATCAGGTGCGGTGCACGACACGCGGTGCCGTGCGGTCGCTGCGGGATCAGAACAGCGTCGCAGGAGGCGCGGGCGGGGTCGCCTGCGCCGTGATCGGGTCGGTCGTCGCGACCGGTGCCCCGGGCCACCCGGGCCCGGACGGCACCTCGGTGCGGTTCTGGAACGCCGTGGCCGCGCCCCGGGCCCGCACGTCCGCCGCCTCGTTCATCTCGTGGCCGACGTGACCCCGGACCCACTCGAAGCGCACCTTCCGCCCGGCCAACGCGGCGTCGAGCTCTTTCAGGATCTCGACGTTGAGCACGGGCTTGCCGTCGGCCTTCCGCCACCCCTTGCGCTTCCAGCCGGGCATCCACTCGGTGCAGGCCTTGATCGTGTACTGGCTGTCGCACAGGATGTGCAGGTCGTCGTCGGTGCCGGCCGTGGCGCGCAGCAGCTCGAGCACGGCCGTCAACTCGCCCTGGTTGTTCGTGGCGCGTGGCCAGCCACCGGCCGCCCACCGCTCGTCGTCGACGTACCAGGCCCATCCGGCCGGGCCGGGGTTGCCGAGGGCCGATCCGTCTGCTGCGGCGGTGATGGTCATGCGGGGTGCTCCTTGCGTCGACGGGGTGCCGGTCCACGGTAACGTGCCGGGCGCGCCCGACCGGACCCGCGCCTCCTGCGGGGGCATCGCGTCCCGGGTGTCGCATCCCCGCGCGTCGGGGCCGCACCCGACCGGGTCAGCCGTTGTGGTCGGGGTGCGAGCCGGTGCGCTCGCCGGTCTCGATGCCCGCGATGGCGGCGAGGTCGCCGGGGTCGAGCTCGAAGCCGAAGACGTCGAGGTTGGCCCGGATGCGCGACGGCGTGACCGACTTCGGGATCACGACGAGGCCCTGCTGCAGGTGCCAGCGGATCGTCACCTGGGCCGGGGTGACCCCGTGTTTCGCACCGATGCGCACCAGCGCCGCGTTGTCCAGGATGCGCCCTCGGGCCAGCGGCGACCAGGCCTCGGTCACGATGCCGTGCGCGGCGTCGAAGGCGCGCAGCTCGTGCTGCTGCAACCACGGGTGGGCCTCGACCTGGTTGATCGCCGGCACGACGTCGGTCTCGGCCATCAGGCGCTCGAGGTGCGCCACCTGGAAGTTGCTCACGCCGATCGAGAGAGCGCGGCCCTCGGCCCGGATCGTCTCGAGGGCCCGGTAGGTCTCGACGTACTTGTCCTGCTTCGGGGCAGGCCAGTGGATCAGGTAGAGGTCGACATGGTCGGTACCGAGCTTCGTCAGGCTCTCGTCGAACGAGCGGAGCGTCTCGTCGTAGCCCTGCGCGGTGTTCCAGACCTTGGTCGTGAGGAACACCTCGTCCCGGGGCACGCCCGAGGTGCGCAGGGCGCGGCCGACGCCCCGTTCGTTGGCGTAGAACTCGGCCGTGTCGAGGTGGCGGTAGCCCTCGGCGAGGGCGGTCTCGACGACGCGTTCGGCCTCGTCGTCGGCGACCTTGTAGACGCCGAGGCCGAGTTGCGGGATCGTGCGGCCGTCGTTGAGGGTGATCTGGGGCACGTCGATGGAGGGCATGCCCCCACTCTGCCAGCGGCAGACCGACACGTGTCGCACGGCCCGGGTGACGGTCGGCTGAACGGCGCGTGCCTGGCCGGCCGGCCGGCCGTCCGACGCGGAGGCGCGGGTCAGCTGGTCTGGACCGGTACCGGTTCGGTGTCGGGCAGGGGGCTCGCGTCGCGACCGCGCAGGTCGGGCAAGCCCTTGTGGAAGACGGCGCCCACGATCATGCCGACGAAGGCGAAGCAGGCGGCCACGACGAGGCCGCCCTGGCCGCCGATGTGGTCGATCGCGAAGCCGGCGATCGCCGAGCCCAGGGCCGAGCCGATCAGCTGGCCGGTTCCGGCCCAGCCGTAGGCCTCGGCCGTGTCGCTGAACTTCACGCTCGACGAGACGACCGCGAACATGACGGCGAGGGCGGGAGCGATGCCGACGCCGGCGATCAGCAGCGTGATGCTGATGGGCCAGAGACCCGTCGCGAAGACCGCGAGGGTCATGCCCACGAAGACGATCGCGATGCGGCGAGCGAGGGCCCAGGGGCCGACGGGGACGTGACCGAGGGCGAGGCCGCCGACCAGCGACCCCGCGGCGAAGATCGCCAGGGCGATGCCCGAATCGGCGCTGCCCTCGCCGAAGAGCGCCACGACGCCCGCCTCGACCGCGGCGCAGGCACCGATGAGCAGGAACCCGGCCACGGTCGCGAGCAACACCGTCGGCCGGGCGAGCACCTTGCCGAAGGCCCGCTTGCTGCGGGGGATGCGGACGCGCCCGACCTCGGGCGACGCGATGAACCAGATGCCGCCGCCGACGAGGAACGCCGCGGCGAGCCAGATCGCCTCTCTCGTGCCGACCTGTGTGCCGACGAAGGTCGTGATGACCGGACCGGCCACCCAGATGATCTCTTGTGCGGACGCGTCGAGCGAGAAGAGGGGAGTGAGCTGGTTCGAGGTCACCATCTTGGGGTAGATGGTGCGCACGGCCGGCTGCACCGGGGGCACGCTGAGGCCCGTGACGAAGCCGAGGGCCATGAACACCGGCACCGAGAAGTCGTACAGGGTGAAGGTGACCATCGTGATCAGGCAGACCACCAGGGTCAAGGTGAGCACCGGGCGCATCGCCCAGCGGCCCATCCAGCGGCTGGTGAGCGGGCCCGAGATCGCCTGGCCGATGCTCGTCGCGGCGAGCACCAGGCCGGCCGCGGCGTACGAGTGGTGGACGTGCTCGACGTGCAGCAGGAACGCGAGCGACAGCATGCCGAACGGAAAGCGCGCGGTCAGCTGGGCCGCGATGATGCGCGAGACGCCAGGCGTCTTCAGCAGGGTCGAATAGGTGCTCACGAGGGGTCAAGTCTACGAGCGCGACCGACCCCCGCGACACGCCGGGGGCCCGAATTGGGTACAGGGGCGTGGAATGTCGGGGGTGGGGAGAAGGATGTGCACAACCCCGCCATAAACGGGGGAGAACCGGCCCCGATCTGTTCACAACCTGTGCATGGGCCTGTGGATAATTACAGGCGTGTAACACCGCATCTAGTTGTGCCCCCCGGTGTCGGCCACAAGATGTAGTATCGAGGAGTCGCCACGGGCACTACGCCCCGCAGGCTCACGAACCACCGATCCGGCCTCAGGGGCCGGCCAGAACACAGGGGATCCCATGGCCATCACCGTCTACACCAAGCCGTCCTGCGTCCAGTGCACGGCCACCTACCGGGCACTCGACAACAAGGGCATCGAGTACGACGTGCTCGACGTGACCGCCGACGACGCGGCCCTCGAGAAGGTCCGCGCCCTCGGCTACATGCAGGCCCCCGTCGTCATCGCCGACGACGACCACTGGAGCGGCTTCCGCCCCGACAAGATCGCCGCGCTGGCCGCCAAGGTCGACTAGTCGACCGGGCGCCCCGCGCCCGACCGCTTGCGATCGACCACTTGGGCCGTGCCCGGGGTCCGGCCCACCACCACGTCGAAGGCGAGGTCTCGTCGTGACGAATGAACTCGTCTACTTCTCGAGCGTCTCGGGCAATACCGACCGCTTCGTCACGAAGCTCGGTCTGCCGGCTCGGCGCATCCCGCTGTTCCCGTCCGAGCCACCGCTCCACGTCCGTGACCCCTACGTCCTCGTCCTGCCGACCTACGGCGGCGGCGAGGGCCGAGGCGCCGTCCCGAAGCAGGTCATCCGGTTCCTCAACGACGAGGGCAACCGACGCCTCATCCGAGGCGTGATCGCGGCGGGCAACACCAACTTCGGAGAGGGCTACTGCTTGGCCGGCGACATCGTCGCGGCCAAGTGCGACGTTCCCCTTCTCTACCGTTTCGAAGTCTTCGGAACACCAGACGACGTACAAGCCGTACACACAGGATTGGAAGAATTTTGGACGCAGCAGTCGATGACCTCGAAGTGATCGCCGCACCGGGACAGGGTCTCAGCTCGGGGATGGACTACCACTCCCTGAACGCGATGCTCAACCTCTACGGCCCGTCCGGCGAGATCCAGTTCGAGAAGGACCGCGAGGCGGCCAAGCAGTACTTCCTGCAGCACGTCAACCAGAACACGGTCTTCTTCCACAACCTGCGCGAGCGTCTCGACTACCTCGTCGAGAACGAGTACTACGAGGCCGCGACCATCGAGCGGTACGACTTCGCCTTCATCGAGAAGCTGAACGACCTCGCCTACTCGAAGAAGTTCCGCTTCCAGACCTTCCTCGGCGCGTTCAAGTACTACACCTCGTACACGCTCAAGACGTTCGACGGCAAGCGCTACCTCGAGCGCTTCGAAGACCGCGTCGTCATGACCGCCCTCGGCCTCGCCCGGGGCGACGAGAAGCTCGCCGTCGACCTGGTCGAAGAGATCATCGCGGGCCGCTTCCAGCCGGCCACGCCGACCTTCCTCAACACGGCGAAGGCCCAGCGCGGCGAACTCGTCAGCTGCTTCCTGCTGCGCATCGAAGACAACATGGAGTCGATCTCGCGCGGCATCAACTCGTCGCTGCAGCTGTCGAAGCGCGGCGGCGGCGTCGCCCTGTCCCTCTCGAACATCCGTGAGGCCGGCGCGCCGATCAAGCAGATCGAGAACCAGTCGTCGGGCATCATCCCCGTCATGAAGCTGCTCGAAGACAGCTTCAGCTACGCCAACCAGCTCGGTGCCCGTCAGGGTGCCGGGGCGGTGTACCTCAGCGCGCACCACCCCGACATCATGCGGTTCCTCGACACCAAGCGCGAGAACGCCGACGAGAAGATCCGCATCAAGACGCTGTCGCTCGGCGTCGTCGTGCCCGACATCACGTTCGAGCTCGCCAAGAACAACGAAGACATGTACCTCTTCTCGCCGTACGACGTCGAGAAGGTCTACGGCGTCCCCTTCGGCGACGTCGCGATCAGCGAGAAGTACCGCGAGATGGTCGCCGACTCGCGCATCAAGAAGACCAAGATCAAGGCTCGCGACTTCTTCCAGACGATCGCCGAGATCCAGTTCGAATCGGGCTACCCCTACATCGTGTTCGAAGACACGGTCAACAAGGCGAACCCGATCAAGGGCCGCATCAACATGTCGAACCTGTGCTCCGAGATCCTGCAGGTCAACACGCCCACCACGTTCAACGAAGACCTCTCGTACAACGAGATCGGCAAAGACATCAGCTGCAACCTCGGCTCGATGAACATCGCCCTCTCGATGGACGCCCCCGACCTCGGCAAGACCGTCGAGACCGCGATCCGCGGTCTCAGCGCGGTCAGCGACATGAGCCACATCACCTCGGTGCGCTCGATCGAGGTCGGCAACGACCAGTCGCACGCCATCGGCCTCGGCCAGATGAACCTGCACGGCTACCTGGCCCGCGAGCGTGTGCACTACGGCACGCCCGAGGCGATCGACTTCACGAACATCTACTTCTACACGGTGCTGTTCCACGCCCTGCGTGCCTCGAACACCATCGCGATCGAGCGGGGCGTCACCTTCGGCGGCTTCGAGGACTCCACATACGCGTCGGGCACCTTCTTCGACAAGTACACCGAGACCGAGTGGAAGCCCGAGACCGAGCGGGCGGCCGCACTGTTCGCCGACGCGGGCGTCGCCATCCCCACGCAGGACGACTGGCGTGCGCTCAAGGCCAGCATCATGCAGCACGGCATCTACAACCAGAACCTGCAGGCCGTCCCGCCGACCGGCTCGATCTCGTACATCAACCACTCGACGTCGTCGATCCACCCGATCGCGTCGAAGATCGAGATCCGCAAGGAGGGCAAGCTCGGCCGCGTCTACTACCCGGCGCCGTTCATGACGAACGACAACCTCGAGTACTACACCGACGCGTACGAGATCGGGCCAGAGAAGATCATCGACACCTACGCCGCGGCGACGCAGCACGTCGACCAGGGTCTGTCGCTCACGCTCTTCTTCAAAGACACGGCGAGCACCCGCGACATCAACAAGGCGCAGATCTACGCATGGCGCAAGGGCATCAAGACGATCTACTACATCCGTCTCCGCCAGCTGGCGCTCGAGGGCACCGAGGTCGACGGCTGCGTCAGCTGCATGCTCTAGGCCCTGTGGCCACCCGGCGCGGGCCGGCCTCGAGACCCGGCCCGCGCCTCCTGAATTCACACTCTTCCCTTCTGAAAGGCACGTCATGACCCTCACCGATCCGGTCCACGCCACCGGCAAGTCGGTCCCGCTGATCACGTCGGTCAGCGCGATCAACTGGAACCGCATCCACGACGACAAAGACGTCGAGGTCTGGAACCGACTGGTCAACAACTTCTGGCTGCCCGAGAAGATCCCGCTGTCGAACGACGTCCAGTCGTGGAACACCCTCACGCCCGAAGAGCAGCAGATGACCATGCGGGTCTTCACCGGCTTGACGTTGCTCGACACGATCCAGGGCACCGTCGGCGCGATCAGCCTGATCCCCGACGCGATCACCCCGCACGAAGAAGCCGTCTACACGAACATCGCGTTCATGGAGTCGGTGCACGCCAAGAGCTACTCGTCGATCTTCTCGACCCTCGCGTCGACGCCCGAGATCGACGACGCCTTCCGCTGGTCGACCGAGAACGTCAACCTGCAGAAGAAGGCCCAGATCGTCCTCGACTACTACACGGGCGACGACCCGCTGAAGCGCAAGGTCGCCTCGACGCTGCTCGAGTCGTTCCTGTTCTACAGCGGCTTCTATCTGCCGATGTACTGGTCCTCGCGCGCCAAGCTGACCAACACGGCCGACCTGATCCGCCTCATCATCCGCGACGAGGCCGTGCACGGGTACTACATCGGCTACAAGTTCCAGAAGGGTCTCGAGGGCGCCTCGGACGAGCGCAAGCAAGAGATCAAGGACTACACGTTCAATCTGCTCTTCGAGCTGTACGAGAACGAGATCCAGTACACGCAAGACCTCTACGACGGCGTGGGCCTCAGCGAGGACGTCAAGAAGTTCTTGCACTACAACGCCAACAAGGCACTGATGAACCTCGGCTACGAGCCGATGTTCCCCAAAGAGGCGACCGACGTGAACCCGGCGATCCTCTCGGCCCTCTCGCCGAACGCCGACGAGAACCACGACTTCTTCTCGGGGTCGGGCTCGTCGTACGTCATCGGCAAGGCCGTCAACACCGAAGACGAGGACTGGGACTTCTAGCCAGTCCGCTGGTCGACCGGTCAGGCAAGAAGAAGTAAGTGCGCCCCGGCCGCAGGGTCGGATCGGTCACGGACGAGCGGTGCTGGTGCGAGCCAGCACCGCTCCTTCTTTGTGACGACCAGTGCTGTAAGGGTGGAACGGGGAAGCCGGAACACCCCCGAACAAGCGCTACACCCCTGGTGCTGCGGGTGTGGCGTTGGTTCGGGGGTAGTAGCCAGACAAGACGAGCCCGCGCGCGGGGCTACTCCTCGAGGTGCCCCAGGTCGGGTTCGGCCACGAACGACACCACGGGCGCACCGGCCGCGCCCGTCTCGAACACCACGAGGTCGTTGTCGCCCGCGCGAAGCTGCTCACCGGGCACGTAGAGCGTGTGCTGCGGGCCGCGCGTCCAGTAACGGCCGAGGGCGAAGCCGTTCACGAAGGCGACGCCCTTGCCCCACGAGCGCGTGTCGAGGTACAGGTCGGCCGGTGCGTCGAGCGTCACCGTCGCGTGGGCGAACACCGGCCCGTCGAGCGACGAGACGGTCGGGGGCATGGGCGCCCCACCGTGTCCCGACCAGGCGTCCTCGTCGGGGGTCGCGAGCGACGAGAGGTGACCCACGAGCGCCAGCAGGTCGTCCGGCCCGAGCACGCTCGACTCCCACCCGGTCAGCTCGAGGCCGTCGAGCAGCGCCGGGCCGATCAGGCCCTTCGCTTCGCCGATGTGGCTGCCGTAGTTCACGCGACCCAGATCTTCGACGAGCACCTCGAGCACGTGACCCGGTGGCACCGTGATCGACCGCTCGTGCTGGTCGCGCTGCAGGACACCCACCCGGCGGCCGTCCACCGACACGATCGCCCGGTCGCGCACGCCGCCGAACGACAGGACGCGGGTTTCGGCACCCGCGGGCAGCGCGACCCGGTGCAGCGTGAACCCGCGGTAGGTGCCGAGCTCGTCCATGCTCGGGACGCCGCCCGTGCGGACCCACCCGGGGTCGGTCGGACCGAGCAGTCGATCGCGGTCGTACCCGAGCAGGACTTCGAGCGGGACCGCCAGGTCGAACGTGGTCGTCAACACCGGGGCGGGGCGGCGGCGCTCCGGCACCTCGTCGGGCACCGGGGCGTGCCGGGCGATGACGTCGCGGAACGCGAAGAACTTGTCCGTCGGCCAGCCGGCCTCGTCGAGCGGGGCGTCGTAGTCGTACGAGGTGACGTGCGAGTGGTAGGTGCCCTTGTGGTTGGCGCCGTTCGTGAACCCGAAGTTCGTGCCGCCGTGGAACATGTAGACGTTCACCGACGCCCCCGCCGCGAGCAGCTCGTCGAGCTCGCGCGCGGCGTCGTCGACCGGCGTCGTGTGGTGGTGCTCACCCCAGTGGTCGAACCAGCCGTCCCAGAACTCCGAGCACATGAGCGGCCCGGTCGGTTGGTGCCGTCGCAGGGTCGTCAGTCGTTCGGTGGCCCGCGAGCCGAAGCTGCCCGTCCTGTGCAGCTCGGGCAGGCTGCCCCGCGCGAGCATCTCGTCGGTCGGCTGGTCGACCGTGGTCAACGGCACGATCACTCCGGAGGCGCGGGTCAGGTCGACGAGGTGCCTCAGGTACCCGGCGTCGTCACCGTATGCGCCGTACTCGTTCTCGATCTGCACGATCACGACGGGCCCGCCGTGATCGATCTGCCGGGGGACCACGATCTCGTAGACGGTGCGGAGGAACTCGTCGACCGCCGTGAGGTACCGTGGCTCGCTGCGTCGCACGCCCACGGCCGGGTCGTCGAACAGCCACCCGGGTAGTCCTCCGCCGTCCCACTCGGCGCAGATGTAGGGGCCCGGGCGGACGATCGCGTGCATGCCCTCGGCGGCCACCAGGTCGAGGAAGCGGCCGAGGTCGAGCCCGGCGCCCGTGTCGAAGGTGCCGCGACGGGGCGAATGGGCGTTCCAGGCGACGTAGGTCTCGATGGTGTTGAGGCCCATCAGCCGGGCCTTGTGGATGCGGTCGGCCCACTGGTCGGGGTGCACCCGGAAGTAGTGCAGCGCGCCGGCGATCACGCGGTGCGGGCGTCCGTCGAGTTCGAAGTCCTTCGGGCCGACGACGAAACGGGTACTGGAGGGAGCTGTGTCGTGGGGCATGGGGCCTCTCGGGTCGGGTCGGGGGTGCGTACTCAGCCGTCGAGCAGCGCCGCCCGGATCGCGGCGATGCCGACGCGCACCTCGGCGAACGAGGTGCTGAGCGGCGACAGCCCGATGCGTAGGGCGTCCGGGTTGCGGAAGTCGGGCACGACACCGGCGTCCCAGAGCCGGGCGACGATCGCGCGGAACGACTCGTGCGTGATCGTGACGTGGCTGCCGCGTTCCGCCGCGAGCCGCGGCGTCGCGACGGTCACGCCGAGCGGGACGAGCCAGGCGTCGACGAGATCGAAGGCGTAGTCGGTCAGGGCGAGCGACTTCGACCGGATCGCGTCGATGCCGGCCTCGTCGATCAGGTCGAGCATGTCGTGCATCGCGAGCATGCCGAGCACCGGGGGAGTCCCGCTGATGAACCGCCGGATGCCTGACGCCGGCTGGTACCCGTCGGCCATCGCGAACACGTCGGCCGCGCCCATCCAGCCCTGGATCGGCTGGTCGAGCTCGGGCAGCAGAGAGGCGCGGACGTAGACGAAGGCGGGAGCGCCCGGGCCGCCGTTGAGGTACTTGTACGTGCAGCCGACGGCGAGGTCGACGCCCCACTCGTCGAGCCGCATCGGCACGACGCCGACACTGTGGCAGAGGTCGGCCAGCACGAGACCGCCGGCCTCGTGCACGAGCGCCGTGATCGCGGGCAGGTCGACCAGCCACCCCGATCGGTAGGACACGTGGTTCACCAGCAGCAGCGCCGTGTCGGGCCCCACGACGTCGCGCACCTGCGACACGGTCACGCCGGTGGCCTTGTCGACGGTGATCCAGCGGATGGTGGCCCCGTGCTCGCGCGCGATGCCCTCGACGACGAAGCGGTCGGTCGGGAACTGGTCGTCGTCGATGACGATCTCGTGGCGGTCCGGGCGGGCGCGCAACGCCGCCCGGATCGCCTTGTAGAGCAGCACGGTGGTCGAGTCGGCGACGACCGTCTGACCCGGGGCGGCCCCGAGGCAGGCCGCGGCGATGCGGTCGCCGAGCTCGGTCGGCAGGGACATCCAGCTCTCGTCCCACGAGCGGATCAGGCGCGTGCCCCACGCGCCCTCGACGAACTCGGACAGTCGCGACAGCGTGGCGCCCACGGGCCGCCCGAGGGAGTTGCCGTCGAGGTACGAGACCACGTCGACGGCCGGCACGAACCGGTCGACGAACGACGCCAGCGGGTCGGCGGCGTCGAGCGGCCCGGCGGGATGCGCCGAGGCCTGCTCGTCGGGGTCGGTGGCGTCGACGGGGTAGGCGAGCGGATCGGTCATCTGGTCTTCTCCTCGAGGGCGACGGCGAGCAGCTCGTCGGCGGTCAGTGCTGTCGCGCGGGCGAGCCAGGCCGCCCGTTCGTCGGAGGACGCGGAGGCGCGGGGCGCGTCCGCGATCCAGGTCACGCGGGTGAAGGGCAGCCGCGCACCGTCGGCCGGCTCGGCGACGTCGGGCGCGAGGGCGTCGAGCAGCCCCGCCAGCCCGAGGCCGGCCCGACCCAGCGCGCGCAGCTCGCGCTCGTTCACCCCGAGCGGTAGGTCGCCGTTGCCGAGGTCGGTGCCGTAGAGCACCCGGCCACCGGCGGCACGGAACCGCGAGAGGTTGTCGACGGCCGTCAGGAATGCGGACCGACCTTGGCCCTCGGTCGCAGGCTCCCTCGGCGCTGGGGTCGCGGGTCGCTTCGCGACCCCCTGAGCTCCACCGCGCCCGTGGATGTCGAGCGTGCTCACCCACGTCGTCGACGCGGCCAGCCGGGCGATCAGGTCGTCGTCGAGCCGTTCGCTGAAGGGGGTGTGCGCGAACCGGTCGACACCGGCGTCGGCCGCGCGCGCGGCCTGGCCGACCCCCTGGGCGTGCGCGACGACGGGCAGGTCGAGCCCGTGTGCCGCGTCGACCACGGCCCGCAACGTCGCGTCGTCGAGCACGGGCCCGGCGTCGGTGTTCAGGGTGACCTTGACGACCGATGCGCCGAGGGCGTGCTGCTGTTCGACGAGCCGGGCCGCTCGGCGCAGCCGGGTCGAGGCGCGCAGGCCGCCGACCGCGAGGGAGGCGCGGGGCGGCGCCCAGCCCGACCGGCTCGGGTAGCCGCCCGGCGCCGTGATCAGGCCGCCGGCGACGGATACCTCCGGCCACCCGTCACGGCCCGACCGACCGAGCCAACCGCGGGCCACCGCGGGGTCCCAGCCGAGGTCGACGACGCGCGAGATACCGCCGACCGGCAGGCGTGCCGCGTCGATCAGCCCGAGGTGGACGTGCGAGTCGGTGAAGGGCGCGAGCACGGTGCCCGGTACGTGCGGCAGTCCGGCCCCGGCCGGGGTGTCGGCGTCGTGCGCGTCGGCCGGCCCGGCGAAGACGACGCCGTGGGAGTCGAGCCGCAACACGCTGCGACCGGACCACCGGCCCGACCAGGCGTGGTCGACCGTGACGAGCCGCGCCTCCTGATCCATGACCCCGACCCTATTCGTGCGTGCTGCCGGAGCCCTGCAGGCCCGCCCGCGTCCGGGGACGACGAGGCGGGCCCGCGGCCCGGGGGAGGAACCGAGGAGGCGCGACCTAGCCGGGCAGGACGACTCGCGAGCAGCGCGCGACGTAGGGCAGACGGATCAGGTCGACCCCGCGGGTGTCCGGGTGCGTGTCGAGCAGCCGCTCGACGTCGCCCAGCAGCGCCGCGCGGTCGTCGGGCGTGAGCGTGATGACGTAGCTGCGCGACGCGATCATCGCGAGGAACTCGTCCCGCCCCAGCTCGTGCGTCCACGCGACGTCGTGTCGCTCGACGACGCCGAACGGCGCACCCACGACGGGTGCGTCCGACCCCATGTCGCGCTCGCGCGGCTGATGCATCACCCGGCTGAGCTCGGCCACCCACGGCGCCGACTCGTCGCGGATGTTCCAGATCAGGCCGAGGGTGCCGCCGGGCCGCAGCACGCGGGCGATCTCGGGTACGGCGCGGTCGGGGTCGACCCAGTGCCACGCCTGCGCGACGAGGACGGCGTCGACCGAGTCGTCGCCGAGGGGGATGCTCTCGGCGGACCCCGCGACCGACGTCGCCCCGGGGACGACCTGCTCGAGGGTGGTGCGCATGCCGGGCGAGGGTTCGACGGCCGTGACCGACGGAGCGCGGTCGAGCAGCAGGCGGGTGAGCTTGCCCGTACCGGCGCCCAGGTCGACCACGTGACAGGCGCCCTCGGGCAGCAGCCAGTCGACGGCTTCGAGGGGATACGACGGGCGCCCCCTCTCGTAGACGTCGGCGGCCAGCCCGAACGAGGCGGCGAGGTCGGAATCGGGACGTGCGGGGTCGAAGCCGTGGGCGGTCGGGTCGAACCCCTCGTGGGTCGGATGATGTGTCACCGGAGCACTGTCGCACGTCACGGTGCGTCACACACCCCGTGTTACGTCCGTCTCGGGCGCAGCATGGACGGGATGACTTCTTCGCTGCCTCCGACCTCCTCGACCGCGCGACCGGTCCGGCCCCTGCGGGTCGTCGCCGTGTCGGGCACCCTCAGCACGCCGTCCAAGACCGATGCCCTCGTGCACGAGATCGTGACGGCGCTGGGCGACGTCCTGCCCGTCGAGGCGCACGTCATCCGGGTCAGCGAACTCGGCCCGCTCCTCGCCGGCGCGCTCACCCGGGACCAGCTCGACGAGCGGGTCGAGCGCGAACTGGTCGCGATCGAGACCGCCGACCTGCTGATCGCCGCCTCGCCCGTGTACCGCGCCTCCTTCACCGGGCTCTTCAAGCACCTGTTCGACTTCGTCGAGCAGTACGCGCTCGTCGACGTGCCCGTGCTGCTCGCCGCGACGGGTGGCAGCGAACGGCACGCGCTGATCATCGAGCACTCGCTGCGACCGCTGTTCGGGTTCTTCCAGGCCCTGACGCTGCCGCTCGGCGTGTACGCGCACACGACCGACTTCACGGCGACCGGAGGCGCGGAGAAGTACGCGGTCACGGCGCCCCTGCTGCAGGAGCGCATCCGCCACGCGATCCAGCGCGGCCTGCCCCTGATCCGGTCGAGCATCGCCGAGAAGGAGCGCATCGAGCGGAGCCTGGACGACGGGGGAGCGGACGACCACCTGTCGATGGGCGACCTGCGCGCGAGCGGGCTCGACGTCTCGACCCCGACGCGACTGTTCAGCTGAGGCGCGACCCGAAGGCGGGGCAGCCGCTCAGGATGCCCACGGGTATCGTGGTCGTCGTGACTCTCGACCCGACGCACCGTGACCCGTCCGTCGCGCACGCCGGCATCCGCGACAGCGAGGCTCAGCGTCGGCTCGGCCTGTTGCCGTCCGGGGTGCTGCCGGGACGAGCCGCCCGGTGGGTGGCCGACGGCGTCGACGACCCGTCGGTGCGCGCGCTCGCCGAGGCGCTGACCACCACCGACGACGACCGCGAGGCGTTGCTCGCCCGGGCCGCCGCCGACCTCGGCCTCGGCTTCGACTCGGTGCGTGAGGCGCGCGCCCACCACGGCCAGCGGGTCGTCGAGTCGATGACCGCCTCGTCGGCTCCGAACGACGCCCTGGGCTTCTCGAACAGCTTCACCGACACCATCGAGGAGTCGGTGCGCGACAGCATCGCTCGTCTCTTCAAGCCCCGGCGCTGAGCCCGCACGCAGGAGGCGCGGTACCGGTCGACACCGGCACCGCGCCTCCCGAAGGTCGCCCGTGGGTCAGGCCTTGCCGACCTCGAGTTCGACGACGGCCCACGACAGGGCGGGTAGGCGCAGGCGCGCGGTGCCTCCGTCGACCGTGACGCCGGTCAGCGGGACGAGTCCCACCGTGTCCTGCGCGTTCTCGGTGTTGGACGAGAACCGGTCGCCGCCCTCGGGCACGGCCAGCACCTCGGCGCGGGTGACGCGTCCTCCGCTGAAGCCGCGCAGGGCGACCTCGACGTCGGCGGCCTCGTCGAGACCACGGTTGGCGAGGAAGAACGCGACCGTGCCGGCCTCCTCGTCGTAGGTGGCGCTGACGTCGACCAGGTCGGCGTCGCCGTACTTCTCGGTGTCGACCTTGTCGCTCGTGACGAGAGTGCGCAGGATCTGTCCGGTCGCGAGCGCCGCCATGCGGGCGAACGGCCAGAAGATCGACTGACGCCAGGCGGGCCCGCCGGCCTCGCTGCGGATCGGTGCGATGACGTTGACGAGCTGTGCCTGGTTGGCGATCTTGACCCGGTCGCCGTGGCGCAGCAGCGAGTTGAGGAACGTGCCGACCACGACCGCGTCGGTGACGTTGTACTGGTCCTCGATCAGGCGTGGGTGCTCGCGCCAGCCCTTCGACACGTTGTGCGGCTGGTCGTCGCTGTCGAGGCCGGTCTGGTACCAGACGTTCCACTCGTCGAACGAGATGTCGACCTGCTTCGTGTGCTTGCCGGCGGCCTTGACGCCGTCGATCGTCGAGACGACCTCCTCGATGAACGCGTCCATGTCGACGGCCGTCGCGAGGAAGCTCTTCGCGTCGCCGTCGTGCTCCTGGTAGTAGGCGTGCATCGACACGTAGTCGACCTCGTCGTAGGCGTGCGTGAGCACCTCGTGCTCCCAGGTGCCGAAGGTCGGCATGCCGCGGCCCGAGCTGCCGACCGCGACGAGCTCGATCGAGTCGTCGACGAACTTCATGGCCTTCGCGGCCTCTTGTGCGAGGCGTCCGTACTCGGTGGCGGTCTTGTGGCCGATCTGCCACGGACCGTCGAGCTCGTTGCCGAGGCACCAGAGCTTGATGTCGAACGGGTCCTTCGCCCCGTTGGCGATGCGGCGGTCGCTGAGCGCGGTGCCGCCGGGGTGGTTGGCGTACTCGACCAGCTCACGGGCGGCGTCGACGCCGCGGGTGCCGAGGTTGACGGCCTCCATGACCTCGGTGCCGGCGAGCTTCGACCAGGCGACGAACTCGTGCAGGCCGAAGGCGTTGGTCTCGACGGTGTGCCAGGCGCCGTCGAGGCGACGCGGGCGCTGGTCGACCGGGCCGACGCCGTCCTCCCAGTTGTACCCGGAGACGAAGTTGCCGCCGGGGTAGCGGATGACGGTCGCGCCGAGCTCCTTGGTCAGGTCGAGGACGTCCTGGCGGAAGCCGTTCTCGTCGGCGGTGGGGTGACCGGGCTCGTAGATGCCGGTGTAGACGCAGCGGCCCATGTGCTCGACGAACGAGCCGAACAGGCGGCGAGGGACCGGGCCGATGGTGAACTCGCGGTCGACGGTGATGCGGGCGGTGGACATGGATCTCCTAGCTGAGGGGAACGGCGTGCGTGTGGTCGGAACGGGGACGAGGAGGCGCGGTGCGGCAGGGCGGTCGGATCGGGTCACTGCCCCCCGAAACCGGTGGTCGAGATGCCCTTGATGATCTGCCGCTGGAAGAACAGGAACACGAGGATCAGCGGCAGGGCCGCGAGGACGGCGGCGGCCATGTTCTGCGCGTACTGGATGCCGTAGGCGCTCTCGATGGTCTGCAGGCCGACCGGCAGCGTCAGCAACGACGCGTCGTTCGTCACGATGAAGGGCCAGAGGAAGTTGTTCCATGCTCCGATGAACACGAAGATCGACACCGCACCGAGGATGGGACGCGACAGCGGCAGCAGGATGGTGAAGAACACCCGGATGCGTCCGGCTCCGTCGACGCGGGCGGCGTCCTCGAGCTCGATCGGCACCTGGTCGAAGAACTTCTTCAACACGAACACCATGGCCGGTGCGATCGCCTGCGGCAGGATGATGCCCCAGTACGTGTCGACCATGTCGAACGCGAGCATCTGGTAGAACAACGGCACGATCAACACCTGCGGCGGGATGATGATCGACGCGATCGTCGCCACGTACAGCCACTTCTTGCCGCGGAAGTCCAGGCGTGAGAAGGCGTAGGCGACGAGGGCCGAGGTCGCCACGACGATCAGCGTGATGACGACCGACGTGAACAGGCTGTTGAACAGCCAGACCGGGATGTTGCCCTGCTCGAGCACCCCGCGGTAGGCGTCGAGGGTGAAGCCGCCGGCGGGGATCCAGGTCTGCGGTGTCGCCGCGGCGTCGGCCTCGCTCTTGAACGAGGTCGCGAGCGACCAGAGGAACGGCACGAGCCAGAGGGCGGCGAGCACGACCAGGATGGCCACGCTGAGGACGGCCATCGGGCCGAACGGCTTCTGGCCGGGCTTGTGGCCCTTCCGGCCACGGGCGGCGGTGGGTGCGCGCAGGTCGGATGTGGGGGCGATGGCGGGGGCGGTCATTTCTGGGCTCCCTTGCGGTTGCGGGCCGTGATGCTGAACTGGGCGATCGAGATCACGACGATGACCGCGAAGAAGATGTACGAGATGGCCGACGAGTAGCCGAATCGGTAGCCGGTGAACCCGGTGTCGAAGATGTACTGCACGGCCGAGCGTGTGCTGCCCGCCGGGCCTCCGGTGGTCATCTGGTAGATCTGGTCGAAGACCTTGAGCGACGCGAGCACCTGCAAGATGACGATCAGGCCGGTGGTCGGCCCGAGTTGCGGGATGGTGATCGACAGCAGCGAGCGCCAGCGCCCGGCGCCGTCGAGCGACGCGGCCTCGTACTGCTGGTCGGGGATGTTCTGCAGTGCGGCGAGGTACAACAGGAAGTTGAAGCCGACCGTCCACCAGACGGTGGTCGCGACCACGGCGATCATGGCGGTGTCGGGGTCCTGCAGCCAGGCGGGCTGTGGCAACCCGAGCGAGCCGAGGACGTTGTTGATCGGGCCGAGGGTCGGGCTGTACAGCTGGATCCAGAACAGCGAGACGACCGTCGAGGCGAGCAGGTACGGCAGGAAGAAGCTCAGCCGCCAGAGCCACTGACCCGGCAGCCCGGTGTTGACGAGGATGGCGAGCACGAGGGCGACGACGACGAGCGGGATCGTGCTGAGCACCGTGAACCACAGGGTGTTGAGCATCGAACGCCACATGTCGCCGTCGGCGAAGGCCTCGGCGTAGTTCGCGACACCGATCAGCTCGCCGCCCTGGCCGGTGAGGCTCTGGCCGGTGAAGCTGAGGTAGAAGCCGTGCAGCAGCGGCCAGACCAGGAACACCGCGAAGAGCGCGGTGAACGGGGCGGCGAAGCCCCAACCGATGCGGTTGTCGGACGGGCCGGTCCGCTTGCGGGAGGCGCGGCTGCCGTCCGTCGCGCGGGCGTCGGACCGCGCGCGGTCGGCGGTGGCCCGGGGGGCCTTGACCGTGGTGGAGGTCACAGATCGACTCCTTCGTCGTCGTGATGGTCGGGTCGTGCGGAGGGGGAGGAGAGAGGTGTCGGGCGTGCGGGGTGGCGGGGTCGGCCGGAGGCGCGGGGGCGTCCCATGGCCGTCACACCGGGGCCGGGCGCGACAGCTGGGTGTTCACGCGCGCGACGAACCGCCGCATGCCGTCGGCCGCGTCGTCCTTGGCGAGGATCACCGACTGGATCGAGTCGAGGAAGTACGTCTGGAAGTCCGAGCCCGAGCCGGTGAACCAGGCGGGCGGATCGTAGTTGAGGTAGTCGGCCGCCTCGGCGTAGTTCGCCTGCGGGCGGAGTTCGGCGTACTCGGGGCTCTCGACGATCGGCAGGTAGGCGGGGATGTGGCCGGCGGCCGCCCACGAGATGGAGTCCTTGAGGATGGTCGAGACCATCTTGTAGACGTCCTCGCGCGCGACGACGTCGACCTCGCTCTGCCGGGGCAGCACGAACGCGTGCGAGTCGGCGTAGACGGCCGGCGTGCCGAACAGCGTCGGGATGATGCTGCCGTCGAACGGGATGCCCGCGTTCTCGGCGCTCGGGACCTCCCACACGCCGGTGAAGAGCATGCCGCTCTCGCCGCTGACGAACTCGGCGATGCCCGACTGGATGTCGCTCGCCGTGGCCATCGCCGTGCCGTCGGTGAGCTGTTGCATGAACTCGAGCGCGGTGACGGCGGCCTGCTCGTCGTACTCGACCGTGCCGCCCTCTTTCAGCACCATGTCGGCGCCTTGCTGCTTGTAGAAGGTGTAGAACATGCGCCAGAGCTGGGCGCCGTCGTTGAGGTAGCCCCACGAGGCGCCGTGCTTGCCGGTGACCTGCTGCATGGCGTTCGCGACCTCGAGGAACTGCTCGGGGCTGGTGATCTCGACGAGCTTGCCGTCGGGGCCGAGGGCACCCGCCTGGGCGGCGACGTCGGTGTTGTACAACAGGATGAACGGGTGCGAGTCGAGAGCGACCGAGTAGAGGTCGTCGCCGCTGAAACCCTTCTGCCAGACCGCCTCGGCGAAGTCCTGCTCGCGGACGCCGTACGACGCGAGCTTCTCGACGTCCCACGGGTCGAGCAGGCCGCCGGGAGCGTAGCCGGGCACGCGGGACGCGTGCATGATCGCGACGTCGGGGGCGCGGCCGCCGGCCGAGGCCATCGCGAGCTTCGTGTAGTACGGCGTGCCCCAGGCGAGGACGGTCTGCGTCGCGTGGAACTCGGGGTTCTGCTCGTTGGCCTGGTCGATCAGCGCCGACATCTTGATGCCGTCGCCGCCGCTCAGCAGGTGCCAGAACTTCAGCTGCGCGACGTCCGTGCCCGAGCCGGTGACGGCGCCGGGGGCGCAGCCCGAGAGGCCCGTGGCGACGAACGCCCCGCCGACGAGCGCCGCCGAGCCGAGCAACATGCTGCGGCGGCTGAGGCCTCGGGGGGTGATGGTGCTCCGGGTGGTGCCCGATCGTGGTGCCGGGGTCGTGCGATCGTTCTCGGTCATCTTCACTCCTTTGTGATGCGTGACGAGAGCGACTATTCCATCGTTGTAACGGATGCGCAAGGGGCATACGGCACACCGTCAGGACACGGGCACGGCGCCAGGCTCTCCCGTGGCGTCGTGCCCGTCTCGTGGTGTCAGCCGCGGGAGCCGCTGCTGGCTCGGACGACGATCTCGTGGGGGATCAGGACGAGCTCGGCGGCACCGTGCCGGTCGGCGATGCGGGCCGCGAGCAGCTCGAGGGTGCGGTCGACGAACAGGCGCTTGTCGAAGGTGACGGTCGTCAGCGGCGGCACGGAGAACCTGCCGTCGACGATGTCGTCGAAGCCGGCGACGGCGACGTCGCCGGGCACCCGGAGGCCGGCCGACGTCAGGGCGCTGACGGCTCCGATGGCGAGGGAGTCGGTGAAGCAGAAGATCGCGTCGGGCCGGTCGCCCCGATCGACGGCTGCCCGGACGACCGAGAAGGCGTCGGCCGAGGTCCATTCGGGGCACGAGTACTGCAGGGCGCGGTCGAGGGGCAGGCCGGCCTCGGCCATGGCCTGCTCGAAGCCGCGGGTGCGGGCGCGGGCCGTGGCCGTGTCGAACTCGCCGGCCGAGTCGCCGAGGGTCGCGATGCGGCTGTGCCCTGCGGCGATGAGGTGGGCCGTCATGTCACGGGCGGCGGCGACGCTGTCGACCCGTACCTGGTCGACGAGGGTCTGTTCGACCTCACCGATCACGACGACGGGCGGCAGCGAGTCGGCGGCCGCCCCGGTGCCGGCGGACGACAGGGCGCTGGCGTCGAGCGTGATCGGGTTGAGCACCAGGCCGTCGACGAGGTGCTCCTTGCCCCGCGAGAGCAGTTCGCCCTCGCGCTCCGGCCGTGAACCGGTCTGCTCGAGCTGGATCGACCAACCGCGCTCGTGAGCCTGCTCGACGAACCAGTGCGTCATCTCGGCGCTGTACGGGGTGCTCAGGTCGGGGAAGGCCAACGCGATCGACCCGGTGCGCCCGGTGCGCAGACCGCGCGCACTGAGGTTCGGCACGTAGTCGAGCTCGGCGAGCGCGTTCTCGACCCGGTGCCGGGTGTCGGGCCGCACGAACACGACGCCGTTGATCACGTTCGAGACGGTCTTGGGCGACACCCTGGCGAGTGCCGCCACGTCCTTCACGGTCGCGCGCATGCGTTCAGGCTAGTGGTGGCCGGCGTTCAGGCGGAGGCGAGCACCTTGACGATGCGCTGCAGCGATACGCTCTCGCTCGGTCGCAGGTCTTGCGCGAACAGGCTGAGCCGGAACTCCTCGAGCATCCAGCGGGCGCGGACGAGCGAAGGAGGCGCGGTGTCGGTCGGCGGGAACGTCCCGCCCGCGGCCTCGTACCGCTCGGTCGCCTGCTGCACCTCGCTCAGCCAGACGCGGTCGCGCCCGGGGTTCTCGAGCAGTTTCGCCGTGCGCTTCGTGATGCCGACGAGGTACACCGGCACGCGTTGCAGCTGCTGGAGCCCTGTCTGCGACACGAAGCCCGGACGGATCAGCCGGTCGCGTTGCTGCCGCATGTCGGTCAACGCCGCGAGCAGGGTCATCGAGGTCGCGCCCTTGAGTGCCTTGTCGGCGTCGCGGGCCGCGGTGAGGGTGCGGGCGACGAGCGACACCGTCTGGAACATCTGGTCCATCACGGCCCCCGAGACCCGGTCACGGGTCGAGAGGAACTCCTTCTTGGTCATCACCATGCCGTCGGGCTTCACGCGGAACAGCACGTCGTCGACGACCGCCACGAGGCAGTCCGCGAAGAGCGCCGACGTGTTCTGGTACGGACTGGTCGCGAGGATCAGCTTCTCGGCGCTCGTCAGGTGCTGCTGCACGTAGGCCACGGGCGACGGGGTCGCCAGCATCAGCAGGCGCCGCACGCCCTTCGGCGTCGCGAGGGCCTGGTCGGCCGGCGTGGCCATCAGGGTGATCGACACCGAGTCGCCGTGGTCGACCAACGCCGGGTAGGCGCGGATCACCGTGTCACCGTGGCGCGTGTCGACGACGGCGGGGAGCTCGTCGAAGTCCCACGACGTCAGGCCCTCGCGCTCGATCGAGCTCGTGGGGCGAGGCGCGACGGGCGTGGTGTCGCCACCCGCGCCTCCTCGTCCGCGACCCCGGCCACGGCCGCGCTCGTCGCGTCCGCCGCCCTGCGTGACGCGGGCGACGCTGTCCCGCGTCGCGTCGCGGAGGCGGTGCTGCAGGGCGTCCAGGTCTTTGTCGGCGCCGACCGTGCGGCCCCGTTCGTCGACCACCGCGTACGTGACCCGCAGGTGCGCGGGAACACGGTGCAGGTCGAAGTCGTCGGTCGAGACGGGCGCGTAGGTGAGCTTCTTGATGGCCGCGGCCACGGTCGCCGTGAACGGCTCGTCGACGTCGACGGGCGGTGCGTCGGGCAGCTCGTCGGTGATCTTCGACGCCCAGTCGGCGGCGGGCACCACGTTCTTGCGGATCTGCTTCGGCAACGATTTGATCAGCGACGTGACCAGTTCGTCGCGCAACCCCGGCACCTGCCAGTCGAACCCGACCGGACGGAGGCGCGGCAACAGCGGCAGGGGGACGATCACGGTCACGCCGTCGTCGTCGGCGCCCGGCTCGAACTTGTAGCGCAGGGTCAACGTCTGGTCGCCCTGCTGCCACGTGCTCGGGAAGCCCTGTTCGTCGACGTCGGGTTCGTCGTCCCCGAGCAGGTCGGCGGCGGTCATGGTGAGCAGGTCGGGCGTGTCGACCTTCGCCTTGCGCCACCACCCCTCGAAGTCGCGCATGCTGGCGACGTCGGCCGGGATGCGCCGTTGGAAGAACTCGAACGCGGCGTCGCCGTCGACCAGGATGTCGCGACGGCGCCTGCGCTCCTCGACCTCGGTCAGCTCACGGATCAGCTGCCGGTTCTTCTGCTCGAAGGCCTGGTGCGACTCCCAGTCGCCCTCGACGAGCGCGTGCCGGATGAACAGCTCGCGGGCGTAGGCGGGGTCGATGCGCGAGAACTGGATGCGCCGTCGCTCGACGATCGGCACGCCGTAGAGCGTGACGCGCTCGTACGCGACGACGGCGCCCTGCTTCTTCTCCCAGTGCGGCTCGCCGTAGCTGCGCTTCACCAGGTCGGGCGCGAGCGGCTCGGCCCAGGCCGGGTCGATCGAGCCGGCCACCCGGGCGAACAGGCGGCTGGTCTCGACGAGTTCGGCGGTCATCACGGCCGCCGGCGGCTTCTTCGCGAGGCTGCTGCCCGGGAAGATCAGGAACCTCGTCTGGCGGGCGCCGACGAAGTCCTTCTTCTGCGGGTCGAACAGGCCGATCTGGCTGAGCAGGCCGGCCAGCAGGCTGCGGTGCACGCCGTCGGGGTTCGCGCTGCGTTCGCCGATGTGCAGGCCGAGCGGCCTGGCCGCGCGGCTGAGCTGGCGGTAGACGTCCTGCCACTCGCGGATGCGCAGGTAGTTGAGGAACTCGTCACGGCACAGGCGTTTGAAGGCGTTGCCGCTGAGCTCCTTCTGCTTGTCCTCGAGGTACTCGAACAGGTTGAGCAGGGTGAGGAAGTCACCCTTGGGGTCGCGGAAACGCGAGTGCTTCTCGTCGGCCTGCGCGCGTCGCTCGAGGGGGCGCTCACGGGGGTCCTGGATGCTCAGCGCCGACACGATGGCGAGCACCTCGCGCGTCGTGCCCTGCGTCTTCGACTCGACGACCATGCGGGCGAGGCGCGGATCGATCGGCAGTCGCGTGAGCTGCTTGCCGACGCGCGTGATCTGGCCGCCCTGGGTGACGGCGCCGAGCTCGCGGAGCAGGTCGAGGCCGTCCTTGATGCCGCGGGAGTCGGGCGGCTGGAGGAAGGGGAAGGCGGCGATGTCGCCGAGGTTCAGCGAGATCATCTGCAGGATGACCGCAGCGAGGTTGGTCCGCAGGATCTCGGGCTCGGTGAACTCGGGACGTTTCTCGAAGTCGGTCTCGCTGTAGAGGCGGATCGCGATGCCGCTGCTCGTCCGACCCGAGCGACCGGACCGCTGGTTGGCGCTCGCCTGCGAGATGGCCTCGATCGGCAGACGCTGCACCTTGGCCCGGGTCGAGTAGCGGCTGATGCGCGCGGTGCCGGCGTCGATCACGTACTTGATGCCGGGCACGGTCAGGCTGGTCTCGGCGACGTTGGTCGCGAGGACGATGCGCCTCCGCGTGCCGGCGGTCGTGCTGGGCTGGAAGACCCGGTGCTGGTCGGCCGCGCTCAGCCGTCCGTAGAGCGGCAACACCTCGGTGTGCGGCAGGTTGCGGCCACGGATGCTCTCTTCCGCGTCGCGGATCTCGTTCTCGCCGCTGAGGAAGACGAGGACGTCGCCGCTCGACTCGCGCGCGAGCTCGTCCAGGGCCTCGTTGATGCCCTGGAGGTAGTCCTTGTCGTCGGCGCGCTGCCTGCGGTCGCCGCCCCGCGCCTCCTGCCGGTCGCCCTGTCGACCCGCGGGGCGGTCGTCGTCGTCGAGGTCGCCGTCGTCGTCGCTCGTGGAGTCGTCGGCGACGAGCGGCCGGTAACGCACCTCGACCGGGTAGGTGCGGCCGGAGACCTCGACGATGGGGGCGTCGCCGAAGTGCTTCGAGAACGACTCGGGGTCGATCGTGGCGCTGGTGATGATCAGCTTGAGGTCGGGGCGGCGCGGCAGCAGTTGCTTGAGGTAGCCGAGCAGGAAATCGATGGTGAGGCTGCGCTCGTGGGCCTCGTCGATGATGATCGTGTCGTAGCGCTCGAGCTCACGGTCGAAGTGGATCTCGTTGAGCAGGATGCCGTCGGTCATCAACTTGATCTGCGTGTCGGCACCCACCTTGTCGGTGAACCGCACCTGGTAGCCGACCACACCGCCGACCTCGTCCCCGAGCTCTTCGGCGATGCGTTCGCTGATCGTGCGGGCCGCGATGCGTCGGGGTTGGGTGTGCCCGATCTTGGTGCGTCCGAGCTCGAGGCAGATCTTCGGCAGCTGGGTGGTCTTGCCCGAGCCCGTGGCGCCCGCGACGATGACGACCTGGTTGTCACGGATCGCCGCGGCGATGTCGTCGCGCCTCTGGCTGACCGGCAGCTCGGCGGGATACGTGATGGTGGGGATCATGAGCCCTCCATCGTAAGCCGCCCGGCCCGGGGCGGTGCGCGCACGTCGTGTCGCCCCCGGTGAGGTCCCTCCGGCCGTGGTGCACAGGCTTGCCGGGGGACACGGAGACACGGGTCGGTCAGGCGTCATCGTCGCCTCATGCCGACACGCCTCTCGCCTCGCACACGCGACCAGCTCTGCCGGGTGTCGCGTCGTAGGATCGCGGCAGACTGCACGTCGACGGAGACGGAGAAGACACGATGTCATCAGCACCCAGCCCCCGAGGGCACGCCACCGCGTCGGTCGCGGCCATCCTGGCCGAGTCGGCCGCGCGGTACCCCGACGACGTCGCGGTGATCGTCGGGCCGACCTCGACCACGTACGCCGAACTCTGGCGACAGACCCTGGCCTACGCCGGTGCCCTCCGCGCCCGCGGCGTCGGCCCCGGCGACCGGGTCGCCATGCTCGTACCGAACGTCGCCGACTTCCCCCGCGTCTACTACGCCACGCTCGCCCTCGGGGCGGTCGCCGTGCCGGTGCACGCCCTCCTCAAGCGGCACGAGATCGAATACGTGCTGCGCGACAGCGGCTCCCGTCTGCTCGTCTGCGCCGCGCCGCTGCTCGGCGAAGGAGGCGCGGGAGCGCAGCTGGCCGGGGTCGACGTCCTCACCGTGCTCGCGCCTCCTGCCGGCGACGCGCCCGACGGCGCGGCGCCAGACGCCGCCGCCTCGCCCGACCGCCTCGAAGACCTCTCCGCGGACGCCGAGCCGCTCGACACCTACGTGCCCCGCGACCCGTTCGACACCGCCACGATCCTCTACACGAGCGGCACCACGGGCCAGCCGAAGGGTGCCGAAGGGTCCCACCTCGCGCTCATCGAACAGGTCAACACCAACCTGATGACGACGTTCGACATGCACCGGGGCGACGTGCTGCTCGGCGCGCTGCCGCTGTTCCACACCTTCGGGCAGACCTGCACGATGAACACCGGGTTCCGGGTCGGCGCGACCATCGTCATGCTGCCGAAGTTCGACGGCGACGCCGCGCTCGCCGCCATGGTCGAGCACGGCTGCGAGGTGTTCATGGGCGTGCCCACGATGTACATGGCCCTCATCGCCGCCGCCACCCGCAGCGAGGCGCGTCCGCCGCTGCGCTACGCCGTCTCGGGCGGGGCGTCGCTGCCCCTCGCGGTGCTCGAGAAGTTCCAGCAGGTCTACCACGCCCCGATCCACGAGGGCTACGGGCTGACCGAGACCTCGCCCGTCGCGACCTTCAACCACGTGGGCGTGCCACCCCGACCCGGCACCATCGGCACGCCGATCTGGGGTGTCGACGTCGAGATCGCCGACCAGCACGTCGCGGACTCGATCGTGTTGCTGCCGCACGGCGAGATCGGCGAGCTCGTGATCCGGGGCCACAACCTGATGAACGGCTATCTCGACCGCCCCGACGACACGGCCGCGGCGATCGTCGACGGCTGGTTCCGCACCGGCGACCTCGGCACGAAGGACGACGACGGCTACCTCACCATCGTCGACCGCACGAAGGACATGATCATCCGCAACGGCTACAACGTGTACCCACGCCAGGTCGAGGAGGTGCTCGCGCAGCACCCCGACGTCACGATGGCCGCCGTCTTCGGCGTGCCGCACGAGCTGCACGGGCAAGAGATCGAGGCGGCCGTCGTCCTCCGTGACGGGGCGACGGCGACGCCCGACGAGCTGGTCGCGTTCGTCGCCGACGAGATAGCGGCCTACAAGTTCCCCCGCGTCGTGCACGTCCTCGACGTCCTGCCGCTCGGCCCCAGCGGCAAGGTGCTCAAGCGCGAGCTCGTCGACCGCTTCTCGGCGGTCACCACCGGCGCCGACGAGGCGGCCGCGACGGCCCGCTGAGCGAGGTCCGGGGACGCCCCCCGGACGGGGATCACCAGGACGGGGGCTGCCCGGACGGGGGCTGCCAGAGGCGGGATCGGACTCCTAGCCTCACAGCAGAACCTCAGCCCGATCCGACAGGACCCCCGTGAACCCTCACATCGCCCGAGCCCTCGGCGTGACCGCCGCCGTCGGCGGCATCGTCGCCCTCAGCCTGGCCGGCGTCACGGCCGCGACCGCCGAACCCGCCACCGGGTCGTTCGACGGCGCCGCCGCCGCGGTCGCCTCCGCTCCGGTCCTCGACCGCTACCAGGGGTCCGATCGCTTCGCGACGTCCGCCGACATCGCGGGCCGGGCCTACCCGGGCGGTTCCGGCACGGTCATCATCGCCAACGGGGTGCAGTTCCCCGACGCCCTGAGCGCCGCTCCGGCCGCCGCGAAGATCAAGGCTCCCCTCCTCCTGACGGCTCCGACCGCGCTGCCGTCGTCGGTCGCCAAGCGCCTCGTCGCCCTCAAGCCGCGGAACGTCGTCGTCGTCGGCGGTGTCAACGCCGTGTCGCCCGCCGTCGCCTCTGAGATCGGCCGCATCACCGGTGCGACCGTCGAGCGCGTCCAGGGCGCCGACCGCTACGCGACCTCACGGGCCGTCGTCGACGCCTTCTTCGCCGACACCGGCGTCTACCGTGCCTTCGTCACCTCGGGCCAGAACTTCCCGGACGCCATCAGCGCCAGCGCCGCCGCCGGTGCCGGCAGCACCGACTCGACCGGTGCGCCGGACGCGGTCGTGCTCGTCCCGGGCCTGGCCTCCGGGGTCGACGACGCCACGTCGACGCTGCTCGACTCCCTCGGCGTCGAGACCGTCGCCGTCGTCGGTGGCCCCGCCGCCGTCTCGGACGGCATCCTCCGCGACCTCGACGCGCAGTTCCCGGACCAGGTCGCGCTGCTCGCCGGCGAGGACCGCTACGAGACCTCGGCCTTCGTGTCGTTCTTCGCCTTCAGCGATGCCACGGGTGACACCCCTCGCACCGACGACTCGGGCACCGTCTACCTGGCGTCCGGCCAGAACTTCCCGGACGCCCTGTCCATCGCGGCCGTGGCCGGAGCCGAGAAGTCGCCGGTGCTGCTCACGCCGCCCGGGTGCACGAACTTCTTCGCCGCCGACCTCATCTCGGGCCTGGCGTCCGAGCGGGTCGTCACCATCGGTGGACCGGCCGCCGTCTCCGAGAACGCCGCGACGCTCAACTACTGCTCCGAGCCGGCACGCCGCTGACGCGTTCCGACGCCGACGTCGCACGATGACCGCCATCGTGCCCGCCGCGCCCCTCCCGGGCACGGCGGGCACGGTGGCGGTCCGTCGTCGAGGCCCTCCCGCCGCGGGGCCGTCGCCACCTAGAGTGGAGCCTCGACGATCGTGTCGCGGGCCCCGGCCCCGCACGACCGGCTCGCCCCGGCGGGCCCGCCTCATCACGAAGGAGTGACATGAGCGACACCATCACCGCACCCGCCCCGGCCGCCTCCGACGGCCCCGAGATCCACAAGGGCCTGGCCGGCGTCACGGTCGACCGGACGGCGGTCTCGAAGGTCGACGCGGCCAGCAATTCGCTGCTCTACCGCGGCTACCCGGTCCAGCAGCTCGCCGCCGAGCGGGACGTCGAGGACGTCGCCTGGCTGCTGTTGCACGGCGAGTTGCCGACCGCCGCCGAGCGGCGCGACTTCGACGCCGAACTGCGGGCGCACCGCTCGCTCGCCCCCGGGCTGCAGCACCTCATCGACCTGATCCCGACCTCGGCCCACCCGATGGACGTCGTCCGCACCGCGGTGAGCGCGATCGGCGCGGCCCGGCCCGAGCCGACCACGGGCGCGGGCGCCTACGACGTCGACGACACGCGTCGACTCGCCACGCACCTGTTCGCCGTGCTGCCCGCCGTGATCGCGTACGACCAACGGCGTCGCCACGACCTGCCGCCGGTGCCGCCGCGCGACGACCTCGACTACAGCGCCGACTTCCTGCACCAGGTGTTCGACCGCGAGCCCGACGCGCTCGACGTCGACGCGTTCGACACCTCGATGACCCTCTACGCCGAGCACTCCTTCAACGCCTCGACCTTCACGGCGCGTGTGATCGCCTCGACGTTGTCCGACCTGCACTCGTCGATCGTCGGGGCGATCGGCGCCCTCAAGGGCCCGCTGCACGGCGGCGCCAACGAGGCCGCGCTCGAGCTGCTCGACCGCGTCGGCCCGGCCGAGGGGGCCGTGGCCTGGCTCGACGACGCGTTCGCCCGCAAGGAGAAGATCATGGGCTTCGGCCACCGGGTCTACAAGAACGGCGACAGCCGGGTGCCCACGATGGAGGACGCCCTCGGCCGCCTCGTCGACCGGGCCCGCGAGCAGGGCGACGACCGCGTCGACGGGCTCAAGGAGACCTACGACGTCGTGGCCGCGACGGTGTTCGAACGCAAAGGACTGAAGCCCAACGTCGACTACCCGTCCGGGCTGGCGTACCACCTGATGGGCTTCGAGACGCCGGTCTTCACGCCGCTGTTCGTCGCGTCGAGGGTGCTCGGCTGGAGCGCCCACGTCATCGAGCAGCGCGAGGCCAACTCGTTGATCCGCCCGTTGAGCGAGTACGACGGTGCGCCCCTGAGGGACGTCCCCGCGCGCTGACGCCTACCGTGGCCCGCATGCCGAACCAGCTGCGAGACGCCGTCAGCCCCTATCTCAGGTCACACGCCGACAACCCCGTCGAGTGGCGGGCCTGGGGTCCGGGGCCGTTCGCCGAGGCGGTCGAGCGGGACGTGCCCGTGATGGTCTCGATCGGCTACTCGACCTGCCACTGGTGCCACGTCATGGCCCGGGAGAGCTTCTCCGACCCCGAGGTCGCGGCACAGCTCACGGCCGGGTTCGTGTCGGTCAAGGTCGACCGCGAGGAGCATCCCGACGTCGACTCCAGCTACCTGGCCGCCGCCTCGGCCTTCACCGAGGGGCTCGGCTGGCCCTTGACCGTCTTCGTCACGCCCGAGGGGCGGCCGTTCTACGCCGGCACGTACTTCCCGCCGGTGCCCGTGCAGGGTCGGCCGTCGTTCCGCCAGGTGCTCGACGCCGTCACCGACGCCTGGACGACCAGGCGGACCGAGGTCGACGCGACCGCGTCGGCGGTGCAGGAGGCGCTGGCCGCGGCGCCCGCGTCGGTCACCGGCACCGCGCCTCCTGGTCAGGGTGCCGGGGTCGCCCTGCCGGGGCGGCCCGAGCTCGCGCACGCCGTCGCCCGGCTCGCCGCCCACGAGGACCGCGAGCACGGGGGCTTCGGCGGGGCCCCGAAGTTCCCCACCGCACCGGCCCAGCTGGCACTGCTCGCCCTCGGTGCCGGGGGAGACGACGGAGCCCTCGAACTCGTCTCGCGGACGCTCACCCGCATGGCCGCGTCGCCTCTGCGCGACCCGGTCGAGGGCGGGTTCTTCCGGTACGCGGTGCGACGCGACTGGTCCGAGCCGCACTACGAGCGCATGCTCTACGACAACGCGCAGCTGCTGCTGGCCTACTCGCGACTCTCGGCGCTCGACCCGGTCCCGGCTGCCGATCTGGGGTCCGCCACCACCCCGGGCCCCGCGGCCGGTCCGGGCCCCGTGCCGACGTCGGCAACTCAGGAGATCAGCTCGGATCCGGCCCGGGTGGCCACCGGGGTCGCCGATTTCCTGAGTTCGCGACTGCGCACGGCCGACGGGGCCTTCGGCTCGGCGCAGGACAGCGAGAGCACGATCGACGGCGTCCGCGACGAGGGCGGCTACTACCGGCGGGACGCGGCGGGCCGGGCGGCCCTCGACCCGCCGCCCGTCGACGACAAGGTGCTCACCGGCTGGAACGGCCTCGCGATCGCGGCCCTCGCCGAGGCGGGCGCGCGGCACGACCGCCGCGACTGGGTCGAGACCGCGCGGGGTGCGGCCGACCTGCTGCTCGAGCGCCACGTGACCTCCGACGGTCGACTGTTACGCGCCTCCGTGGGGTCGACCGTCTCGACCGCCGTGGCGACCCTTGAGGACCACGGCCTGTTCGCCTCCGGCCTGCTGGCCCTGTCGCTGGCGACGGGCGAGGCCGGGTACGCGATCGCCGCCCGGTCGTTCGTCGACGCCTGCCTGCTCGACGACGCCGACCCGAGGATCGTCGCGGCTCCTTCGGGCGGCGACCCGGTGCTCGTCTCGCAGGGCGTGGCCCTGTCGAGCGACCCGAGTGAGGGGGCGTACCCGTCGGGGCACAGCGCGGTCGCGGCGGCGGCGCTCACGCTGCACCAGCTCACGGGGGAGGCGCGCTACCGGTCGGCCGCCGAGCGGCTCGTCGCCGGGGTGGCCGGCTCGGCCCTCGACAATCCGCTCGCGTACGGCGCCGCCTTCGGGCTGATGGTCGAGCTCGAGGCCCCGCTGACCCAACTCGTCGTCGTCGAGCCGTCGGCGGTCGATCGCGCCGGCCGAGACGACGGCCTGGCGCGACGCGCGCGGGGGCTCGTCCGCCCCGGCAGCGTCGTCGCCGTGCTGAACGAGGAGGCGCTGGTCGCGTTCGAGCACGCGGGCTTCGAGTTGTTCGCGGGTCGATCGGCCCCCGGGCGCGTGCCCACCGCGTACCTGTGCCGCGACTTCGTCTGCCGGCTGCCGGTCACGACCGTCGACGAGCTCGACGGGCTGCTGCTCGAGGACTGACGGCCCGACCGCGGCGGGCGTCGACGTCTCGCAAGGCCCACCGGACGGAGGTCGCCCGCTCGCCTCAGGCGGCGGCGGGCACGAGCGGTGCCGCCGGGTCGGCCACCCACTCGGCGAGCGAGCCGTCGTACACCGAGACGTGGGGGCGGCCGAGGACGGCGAGGGCGAGCGCGTCGACGCTGGCGGAGACGCCCGAGGCGCAGTACACGACGGTGCGCGGTTCGTCGGGCACGACGGCGAGGCGGTCGCGCAGCACGGGGTCACGGACGAGGGTGCCGTCGTCGGCCATCAGGGTCTCGGCCGGGACGTTGACGCTGCCCGGGATGTGCCCGGCGCGGGCCAGCGGGCTCGAGCTGCCGTCGAACTCGTCGGGGGGCGAACCGCTGACGAGGGCGGCTCGTTCGTCGCCCGCGACGACGGACTCGACGAATGCCTTGTCGACCCAGTGGCCGGGGCGTTCGGTCGCGACGAACCGTGCGGGCGTCGGCAGGACGTCGCCGAGGTCGTACGGCTTGCCCTGCGCGAGCCACTGCGACCAGCCGCCGTCGAGCACCGCCACGGCGTCGTGCCCGTAGGCGCGGAACAACCACCACAGGCGGGACGCCCAGCGGCCGTCGACGGTGTCGTACACGACGACCGTGCTGTCGTTCGAGACGCCCAGCGCGGCGGCCGCGGCCTGGAAGCGCTCGACGCCGGGGCGCGTGAACGGCAGACCGGACCCCGGGTCGCTGAAGTCGACGAGCAGGTCGGCCAGGACGGCGCCAGGCACGTGACCGTCGCGCTCGAACCCGTCACGACCGGTGGCGTAGGCGACCGACGTGCGGCCCGTGTCACCGTCGAGACCGAGGTCGACGAGCACCGTGGCGTCGACGACCGTCAGGTCGTCGGCGCCGAGGTGATCGGCCAACCACTGCGCCGAGACGACGGGTGAGGTGAGGACGGGTGCCATGCGGGCCACGCTAACGCCGTCCGGTGACATCGCCCGGTGAGCCCGCAACGAAGCGTCACAGGAACTGCCGTGAGACGCCCCGCAACACCGGGACGGCCCCCGTCGGTCGTCTCAGCGACCGGCCTTCTTCGCGGTGATCACACCGGTGTCGAAGCCCATCAGGTTCAGCCCGCCGTTGAAGCGGGCGTGCTCGACCTTCATGCAGCGGTCCATGACGACGGTGAGCCCCTTCTCCTCGCCGTAGCGGGCCGCTTCTTCGTCGTAGATGCCGAGCTGCACCCAGATGGTCTTCGCGCCGATCGCGAGCACGTCGTCGACGACCGACCGGATGTCGGAGGCCTTGCGGAACACGTCGACGACGTCGGGCACCTCGGGCAGCGAGGCCAGGTCGGGGTAAGCCTTCTGGCCGAGGATCGTGTCGGCGCGGGGGTTGACGAAGTAGACGCGGAGGTCGGTCGACTGCTGCAGATACGTGCCGACGAACGAGCTCGACCGGCTCGGGTTCGGCGAGGCGCCGACGACGGCGACGCTCTTCGCCGACCGCAGGATGGCCTGGCGCTCGCGGGCCGACGGTCCCACCCACGTGCGCTGCGACCTGAGGAGCTTGGCCAGGGGCGACGACGCGGGCAGTTCGCAGGTCAGCCCGTTGGTCAGCTGCGTGGTGACGGTGTCGGTCACGTCGGGTCACTCGCCTTTCATCGCCGCGGCCAGTGCCTGGTCGAGGTCGTGGATGATGTCGTCGGGGTCTTCGATGCCGACGCTGATGCGCACCGAGCCGGGCAGCACGCCCGCGTCGACGAGCTGCTGCTCGCTGAGCTGGGCGTGGGTGGTCGAGCCCGGGTGGATGACGAGCGTCTTCGCGTCGCCGATGTTGGCGAGGTGGCTCGCGAGCTCGACCGACTCGATGAAGGTCTTGCCTGCCGGACGGCCGCCCTTCAGCTCGAAGGTGAAGACCGATCCGGGGCCCTTCGGCAGGTACTTCGCCGCACGCTCGTGGTGCGGGTGCCCGGGGAGCCCGGCCCAGCGCACGCGCTCGATGCGGGGGTCGGCGTCGAGCCACTCGGCGACCTGGCGGGCGTTGTCGACGTGCGCCTGCATGCGGAACGGCAGGGTCTCGACGCCCTGGGCGAGCAGGAAGGCGGAGTGGGGAGCGAGGGCCGGGCCGATGTCGCGCAACTGCTCGGCCCGCAGTCGGGTGAGGAAGGCGTACTCGCCGAAGTTGCCGGACCAGTTCAGCCCGCCGTAGCTCGGAACGGGCTGGTCGAAGAGCGGGAACCGCTCGCCGTCCCACTCGAACCGGCCGGACTCGACGACGACGCCGCCGAGCGTGGTGCCGTGCCCGCCGAGGAACTTCGTGGCCGAGTGCACGACGACGTCGGCACCCCACTCGATCGGCCGGTTGAGGTAGGGGGTGGCGATGGTCGAGTCGACGATCAGCGGCAGGCCGTGCGCGTGGGCGACGTCGGCGAGGCCCTCGAGGTCGGCGACCTCGCCGGACGGGTTGGCGACGGTCTCGACGAACAGCACCTTCGTCTCGGGCCGGATCGCGGCGGCGTAGTCCGCCGGGTCGGAGGACTGCACGAAGGTCGTCTCGACGCCGAAGCGACGAAGGGTGACGTCGAGCTGGGTGATCGACCCGCCGTACAGGTTGGCGCTGGCGACGATGTGGTCGCCCGCGCCCGCGAGAGAGGCGAAGGTGACGAACTGGGCGCTCAGCCCGCTCGCCGTCGCGACGGCGCCGAGGCCGCCCTCGAGGCTGGCGACGCGTTCCTCGAAGGAGGCGGTGGTCGGGTTGGCCAGGCGGCTGTAGATGTTGCCGTACTTCTGCAGGGCGAAACGTGCCGCGGCGTCGTCGGTGTCGTCGAACACGAAGGCGCTCGTCTGATAGATGGGCAGCGCCCGCGCCCCCGTCGCCGCGTCGGGGATGTTGCCCGCGTGGATCGCCCGCGTGCGGAAGCCGTACTCACGATCTGCCATGACTCCACGCTAGCCGCTGGGCGTCACACGGGGACCCGGGGCGTCACACGGCGGAACAGAGCCGGCCCGCGCCTCCTGCGGGGGAGGAGGCGCCGAGGCGCGGGCCGGCTGCTCACTTCCAGCTGGGGATCCAGTAGTGCAACCGGATGAACTCCCAGTCCTCGAGCTGCGCCGTCCAGAGGGGGTAGAAGAAGACCGTGACCGCGACGGCGACCACGACCACGATCGTCGTGACGCCGATGCCGCTCAGTCGACGGGACCTGTCGTCGGTGCGTCCACCGAGGACGATGCCGAGCGCCGCGGCGAGGCCGAGTACGAGGTAGGGCTCGAAGGCGATCGTGTAGAACTGGAACACCGTGCGATCGGTGAACGCGAGCCAGGGCAGGTAGGCCGCCGCGACGCCGACGAGGATCGCCCCGTACCGCCGTTCGCGGTACCGGATCACGCGGTAGACGAGGTAGAGGCAGGCCGCGACCGCCGCGTACCAGATCAGCGGGTTGGCGATCGAGGTGATGGCCTCGCCGCACCGGGCCACGTCGCAGCCGCCCTGGCCCTCGTCGAACCCCTGGTAGTACATGCTCGTCGGCCGCAGCATCAGCAGCCAGGTCAGCGGGTTCGCCTGGTAGGCGTGCGGGGTGTGCAGTCCGACGTTGAACCCGTAGACGCCCGCCTGGTAGTGCCAGAAGTTCTGCACCACGTCGGGCACCCACGCCAGGGCGCCCGTCCACCGCGCGCCGCCGTCCTCGACCCAGCTGCGGTAGTAGCCGCCCGAGGTCACGAACCAGCCGGCCCAGCTCGCGAGGTAGGCGACCCCCGCGATCGGCACGGTGAGCAGGAAGCTCACCGGCGCCTGCTTGAACAGCGTTCCCGAGAGCCAGAACTCGACCCCGGCCCGGCGGCGGGCCAGCACGTCGACCACGACCGTGTAGACCGCGAAGAACGCCAGGAAGTACAGGCCGTTCCACTTGACGGCCGTCGCCAGACCGCACATCAGCCCGGCCGTCACCAGCCAGGGACGCGCCCAGAGGGCAGGACCCCAGGCGACGTCGCGACCGGCACCGCGCCTCCTCGTCCGCCAGGCCTCGAGCCGCCGGGCGCTCTGCCGGCGGTCGAGCAGCACCGCCCCGAACGCCGCCAGGCCGAAGAACATGACGAAGTTGTCGAGCAGGGCCACCCGCGACATGACGATCGCGTGCCCGTCGATCGCGAGGAAGAACCCCGCCAGCGTGCCGAGCAGGGTCGACCGCAGCAACAGCGACCCGATGACCGCGACAAGGGCGACCGCGAGGATGCCCACGACCGCCGTACTGATCCGCCAGCTCGCCGGGTTCTCGGGGCCGACCGCCGCCATGCCGAGGCCGATCAACCACTTGCCGAGGGGCGGGTGCGCGACGAACGACGGTGCGGCGAGGAACCCGTCGACCCCACCGGCGGCGAAGGTCGGGTCGAAGTCGGCCGGCCACGACCCCTCGTAGCCCAGGTTGAACAACGACCAGGCGTCCTTGACGTAGTAGGTCTCGTCGAACACGAGCGTCGCGGGCGAGTTCAGGTGCCACAGTCGCAGCGCCGCCGCCAGCAGCGTGACCGCGAGGGGGCCGGCCCAGGCCCAGACGCGCCTCCTGGTGGGAGTGCGCAGCACCCGTCCCCACCAGGCGTCGAGCCGGGTCGGCAGAGCCTCGCGCGCGGGGACGACGGCCGTGTCCATCACCGTCGGCCGGGCAGGAGGCGCGGTGTCGGTGTCGACGAGCGCGTCGAATTCGCGCTCGGGCCCGGTCGTCATCGGGCCATCGTAATTGTGCGGTCCCGGGCCGGGGGACAATGGGCGGGTGATCGTGCTCGCCGCCACCCCCATCGGAAACCTCGGCGACGCCAGCCGCCGCTTGATCGAGACGCTGTCGAACGCCGAGGTCGTCGCCGCCGAGGACACCCGCACGGCCATCCACCTGATGCGGGCCCTGGGCGTCGAGAACCGGCCCCGCCTGATCGCCCTGCACGAGCACAACGAGCGCGAGAAGGCGGGCGAGATCGTCGAGCTGGCCCGCGCCTCCGACGTCGTCGTCCTCACCGACGCCGGCATGCCCGCCATCAGCGACCCCGGGTTCCCGCTCGTCGAGGCCGCGGCGGCCGCAGGCGTCACCGTCACGGCGATCCCGGGCCCGTCGGCCGTGCTCACCGCTCTCGCGGTGTCGGGGCTGCCCACGGACCGCTTCAGCTTCGAGGGTTTCCTGCCCCGCAAGCAGGGCGACCGGCTGCGCGTCCTGGGGGCGCTCGCCGACGAGCGCCGCACGATGGTGTTCTTCGAGTCCCCGCACCGCCTGGCCGATTCGCTGGGTGACCTCGTGACGGCCCTCGGTGCGGTGCGGCGCGTCGTCGTCTGCCGCGAGCTGACCAAGCTGCACGAAGAGGTGCGCCGCGGCAGCGCGGCCGAGCTCGCCGCGTGGGCGGCCGAGGGCGTCCGCGGCGAGATCTGCATTGTGGTCGAGGGTGCCCCCGAGCGCGTCGTCGACCTGGCCGCCGGGCTCGCCCAGGTGCAGGGTCTCGTCGCCGACGGCACCCGGTTGAAAGAGGCGACGGCCGACGTGGCCGCCGCCACGGGCCTGTCGAGGCGCGACCTGTATCAGGCCGCCCTCGCGGCGCGCCCGCCCCGCGCGTAGGGCGTCGCCCGCCTTCCTCTGCGCTCCCCTGCCCTGCATGGTGAGCGCATCCCGCAGGTGGGGCGGGTTTCCGTCGGTGTCGGTGGGTCAGCGCTGCCCCGCCCACGCCGACGGGAACCCGCCGACCCGAGTTCATCCCCGGGCCGCCCGCGGCACCCTCGTGCCGCGCATCATCGCCTCGAATTCGGTCCGTCGCCAGACGCGGTCCCACGTGGGGCGCCTGAAGTCGAAGCCCTGTTCGCGCAGGTCGTCCTCGCGGCGTTTCTCGGCCCACAACTCCTCCCCGCTCAGCAACCCGGTGACCGGACCGTACTTGTAGCGGCCGTCCGCCTCGAGGACGAGGTCGATGTCGGCCCAGAAGCAGTCGACGTGGGCGGCGCCCCCACGCAGCAGCGGGAGGCGCACCTGCTGCCGTGGCCGCTGCCAGCCGCCTTCGTGCAGTCGTACCTGGGTGATGGACTCCAAGGGCGACTGCGACTCGGGTGTGCTCAGGCCCAGGGCGGCCGCCGCCCGTCGTGCGCCGGGGTGGTGCTGACGGGCGTCGAGCTCGTGGTGCAGGGTCTGGTGCGTGGTCTGGCCCAGGCGCAGCGCGTGGTCCGCCATCGGGACCGAGACGACGAGCGGACTCGACAAGGCGACGTCGACGACGGTCCTGCTGACAGTCGTCACTCGAAGGTCGTTCACCTGTCCGACCTGCGGCAGGTGCGACGTCCGGTGAGCGCTGATCGTCGTTTCGGACCGCCCGCCGTTCACCGTGCTTCGAAGGCTGTCGACTCGGGAGGGGAGCCCACCCACGAGGGGCAGGCCGTGGAGTACCGCCGCGGTGCGATGGCTGATCAGCAGCGGTGTCGGTCTGCTCAGGGCGACACCCCGCACCCGGGTGACGAACCGTTCCCGGTCGTCGAGCAGAGCCCAGTCCGAAGCGTCGACGTACACGCCAGGGGTGATCCGCACCAGGACACCGGCGGTGGTCAGGCGGTGCTGCGCGTTGCGGTCGACACCCCTGCGGCTGAGCTGCGCCGTCGTCGAGAGGGACACGTCGAAGGGGTTCATCCGGCCACGGTGGCCGGTGGCGCGTCGTGCGCTGCTTCGAGGAGACCCGGCCTGTGGATGGTCGCGCGCCTCCTCGGTTCGTGGACGAGCCGCGCCCCTCGCAAGGAGAATCGATGTCGGCGGGTTCGCGTCATCGTCGGCGGGTCAGCGCTGACCCGCCGACGATGACAGGAACCCGCCGACAGCCAGGTGACCGGACCGGCGTCGCGTACCCCTCGCAGCGCGGCGGGTGCAAGCTCGACGGAGGCACGTGCCCGCAGGAGGCGCGGCCCACCACGAGCAGGAGGCACGGCATGAAGGCGGTCCGTTTCGAGCAGTACGGCGACATCGACGAGCTGAAGGTCGAACAGGTGGCGAAGCCCGAGGCGGGTGTCGGCCAGGTCGTGGTCGCCGTCAAGGCGGCGGGCCTGAACCCGGGTGAGGCCGCGATCCGCGCCGGACTGATGCACGACGCGTTCCCGGCGGCGTTCCCGTCGGGGCAGGGGACCGACTTCGCCGGCGTCGTGGACGAGGTCGGCGCGGGCGTCGACGAGTGGTCGGTCGGCGACGAGGTCGTCGGATGGGCGAACCGGTCGTCGCACGCCGAGTTCGTCGTCGTCGACCACGACGCGCTCGTCGCCAAGCCCGAGAACGTTCCGTGGGAGGTCGCGGGCAGCATCAGCGTGACCGGCCCCACCGCGTACGCCGCCCTGCGCGCCGTGCAGGCGACCGAGGGCGACACGCTCGTCGTCTCGGCCGCGGCCGGCGGCGTCGGCGTGATGGTCTCGCAGCTCGCCGTCCTCGGCGGCCTGACCGTGATCGGCACCGCGAGCGAGCGCAACCACGACTTCTTGCGGCAGCTCGGCGTGACGCCAGTCGAGTACGGCGACGGCGTCGTCGACCGCATCCGTGAGGCGGCCCCGCAGGGCGTCGACTCCTACGTCGACTGCTTCGGCCACGGCAACGTCGGGTACGCGCTCGAACTCGGTGTCGCGCCGCAGCGCATCGACACGATCATCGACTTCGCCGCGGCCGAGGAGCACGGCGTCAAGGCCGAGGGCAGCGCCCAGGCCACGAGCCAGGCGGTCCTGTCCGAGCTGCTCGAGCTGATCTCGACGAACAAGATCATGGTGCCGATCGACGGCATCTTCCCCCTCGACGAGGTCAAGGACGCCTACCGCGACCTCGAGGACGGCCACGCCCGCGGCAAGTACGTGCTCGGCATGGACGTCGTCGAGTACCCGGGCGAGCACGCGGGCGAGCGGGCGGGCTCCGACGACCGCACCGAAGAGAACGACGCGACCTGACCGGTCGACGCGACCCGCGCCTCCTCGCCCTCGACGACGACCGTAGGAGGCGCGGGTCGCGTCATCACGTCGGTGCCCCCACCTAAGATGGTCCCCATGCCCGCCGGCGACTCCTTCTTCATCGCAACGCCCATCTTCTACGTCAACGACGTGCCGCACATCGGTCACGCCTACACCGAGGTCGCAGCCGACGTGCTCGCTCGGTGGCACCGTCAGCGGGGCGACGACGCCTGGCTGCTGACCGGCACCGACGAGCACGGTCAGAAGATCCTGCGCACGGCCACGAGCCACGGCGTCACCCCGCAAGAGTGGGCCGACAAGCTCGTCACCGAGGCCTGGAAGCCCCTGCTGCAGACGGTCGACATCGCCAACGACGACTTCATCCGCACCACCGACGCCCGGCACGAGGCCGGCGTGCAGAAGTTCCTGCAGAAGCTCTACGACGACGGCTTCATCTACCAGGGCGAGTTCGAGGGCTTCTACTGCGTCGGCTGCGAAGAGTACAAGCAGCCGAGTGACCTGGTGCCCGGCACCGGCGCGTACGAGGGCGAGCAGGTCTGCGCGATCCACAGCATCCCGGTCGAGGTGCTGCAAGAGAGCAACTACTTCTTCCGCATGAGCGACTTCGAGCAGCGCCTGCTCGACCTGTACGAGTCCCAGCCCGACTTCGTGCAGCCCGACTCGGTGCGCAACGAGGTCGTCTCGTTCGTCAAGCAGGGCCTGCGAGACCTCTCGATCTCGCGGCAGAGCTTCGACTGGGGCGTCAAGGTGCCGTGGGACGAGAAGCACGTCGTCTACGTGTGGTTCGACGCCCTGCTGAACTACGTCACGGCCATCGGCTACGGCGTCGACGACGACGAGTTCCAGCGCCGCTGGCCGGCCGTGCAGCTCGTCGGAAAAGACATCGTCCGCTTCCACGCCGTCATCTGGCCCGCCATGCTCATGGCCGCCGGGCTGCCGGTGCCGAAGAACGTCTTCGGCCACGGCTGGCTGCTGGTGGGCGGCGAGAAGATGTCGAAGTCGAAGCTGACGGGCATCGCCCCGCAGCAGATCACCGACGTCTTCGGCGCCGACGCGTTCCGGTACTACTTCATGCGCGCCATCACCTTCGGCCAGGACGGCAACTTCAGCTGGGAGGACATCGCGGCCCGCTACCAGGCCGAGTTGGCCAACGGGTTCGGCAACCTCGCGTCGCGCGTCGTGGCCATGATCACCCGGTACTTCGACGGCACCGTTCCCGTCGCCGGCGACCTGACCGACGCCGACCTCGCCGTGCGCGAGACCGAGCTGCGCGTGACCGCCGAGGCCGACGCGGCCATCGACCGTTTCGCGATCAACGAGGCGTTGGCCTCCATCTGGCAGTTGGTCGACCAGCTGAACGGCTACATCACCGAGCAAGAGCCCTGGGCCATCGCGAAGGACGCGTCGCAGCGTGAACGCCTCGGCACCGTTCTCGCCACGGCCCTGCGGGGCCTCGGCACCCTCACCGTGCTGCTGTCGCCGTTCATCCCGACGGCCACGCACACCCTGTGGCAGTCGATCGGGCAGGGCGAGTTGACCAGCCAGCCCGTCGACCGGGCGGCCGAGTGGTCCAGCGCGCCCGAGGTCCAGCCGCTCGCCGCCGGGCTCTTCCCGCGCATCGAACAGCCCGAGCCCGCGGCATGAGCGACGACACGGTCGGTGGCGTCGTCGGCGACCCGGCGACGCACGTCCGACACCGCTCGTCCGGCGCGGACGGCCAGAAGCGCGACCTGACCTACCCCGCGCCTCCCCAGCCGCTCGTCGTGCCGGTCTACGACAACCACACGCACCTCGAGATCGCCGACGGCGTCGGTGACGACGGCGACGGCCCCCTCGACTACCGCGAGCACCTCGACCGCGCCTCGGCCGTCGGCGTGCGTGGTGTCGTGCAGGTCGGCACCGACCTCGAGACGTCCCGCTGGTCGGCCGAGATCGCCAGTCGTGAGCCCCGGGTGCTCGCCGCCGTCGCGATCCACCCGAACGAAGCCCCCGCCCTGGCCGCCGCGGGCACCCTCGACGAGGCCCTGTCCGAGCTCGACGGGCTCGCGGCCCGGCCGCGGGTGCGTGCCGTCGGCGAGACCGGCCTCGACTTCTTCCGAACCGGCGCCGACGGTCGCGCGGCCCAGCTCGAGGCCTTCCGCGGCCACATCGAGATCGCGAAGCGTCACGGCCTCGCCCTGCAGATCCACGACCGCGACGCCCACGACGACGTGGTCGACCTGCTGCTCGAGGTGGGTGCGCCCGAGCGCACCGTCTTCCACTGCTTCAGCGGTGGGCCCGAGTTGGCGAGCATCCTGGCCGAGAACGGCTGGTACGCGTCGTTCGCCGGGACGGTGACGTTCAAGAACGCCCAACCCCTGCGCGACGCGCTCGTGCAGCTGCCACGCAACCTGATCATGGTCGAGACCGACGCCCCCTACCTGACGCCGGTGCCCTACCGAGGCCGTCCCAACGCGCCGTACCTGATCCCCTTCACGCTCCGGTCGATGGCCGAGACGATCGGCACCGACGTGTCGATGCTCGCCGCCCAGATCTCGTCCACGACCGAGCTGGTCTACGGCACCTGGGACAGCGAGCCCGTGACGGTCGAGGCCTGATGTCGCGCGCCACGCTGCTCGGCCCCGCCGAGATCCGCGACCTCGCCGACCTGCTCGGCGTGCAGCCGACGAAGAAGCTCGGTCAGAACTTCGTCCACGACGCCAACACGGTGCGTCGCATCGTCGCCGCGTCGGGCGTCTCGGCCGGCATGACCGTCGTCGAGATCGGCCCCGGGCTCGGTTCGCTCACCCTGGGCCTGCTCGAGGCGGGTGCCAAGGTGGTGGCCGTCGAGATCGACAAACGCCTCGCCGAGCAGTTGCCGAAGACCGTCGCGCAGCTGCAACCCGCCGCCGACCTCACCGTCGTCGTCGACGACGCCCTGCGCGTGACGACCCTGCCCGACGACCCCACCCACCTCGTCGCGAACCTGCCGTACAACGTCAGCGTGCCGGTGCTCCTGCACTTCCTCGAGCATTTCGGGGGCCTCGAGCACGGGTTGGTCATGGTGCAGGCCGAGGTCGGTCTGCGGCTCGCCGCCGAGCCCGGCTCGAAGGTCTACGGCGGCCCGAGCATCAAGGCTGCGTGGTACGGCGAGTTCCGTGCCGCCGGTCAGGTCAGCCGTCAGGTGTTCTGGCCGGTTCCCAACGTCGACAGCATCCTCGTCGCCTTCGACCGCAAGCCGGCCCGAGGCGACGAGCTCGAACGTCGGGCGACGTTCGCCCTCGTCGACGCCGCGTTCCAGCAGCGACGCAAGATGCTGCGCCAGTCGCTGTCCTCGCTCTACGGGTCGTCCGCCGCGGCGTCCGAGGCTCTCGAACGCGCCGGCCTCGCTCCGACGCAGCGGGGTGAGCAGCTCACCGTCGACGACTTCCTGGCCGTGGCACGAGGCAGCGACCTCGAGGCCCTCGCCGGGGCGTCCGTCTCCGCCGTGCTGCACGCCGACGAGGGTGGAGCCGACTGAGTCGTGCCTCGACGCAAGCGCGGCTCCGGCGGCGCGCCCGCCGGTTCGGGCGCGAGTGATCGCGGACGCGGCGAGCAGCGGCTCAGCGACGCGCGACTCGGCTCGGGTACCGGGCGCAGCGCGGCCGAGTGGTTCGCACGGCTCGACGCCGCCGGGGCGACGCGCCTGTCCCACGAACAGATCTCGCGCCTCCTGGTCGACGAGTTCGAGGTCGCGCCCTGGTGGGCCGAGGGCGTCACGGTGCGGTACGAGCAAGAACGCGGCGTCGAGCCGCCGGGGCGTCAGCCCGACGGGACGTACGCGGTCACCGTCGGACGCAGTCTGCGGGGCGCCCCGCTCGAGCTGCTCGACCTCGCGGTCGACCGGTTCGCGCGCTACGCGGGTGGAGGGCCCGCCGTCGTGGCCCGGTCGGGCGCCCAGCCGACCGCCGACTGGGCCCTCGCGCACGGCGAGTCCCTGCGCCTGCGGGTGGTGCCGACCGAGGGGCCGAAGTGCTCGGTCTCGTTGACGCAGGGCGACCTCCGGCTGCCCGAACGCGTCCAGCCCGTGAAAGAGGGGTTGACGCGAGCGTTCGGCGTCATGACCGATCGCCAGAACTGACTAGGTTGGAACCATGACGTCCGTGGCCGCCCCGATCGTGGTCCACACGCGTGCTCCCGGCAAGATCAACGTCTTCCTCGCCGTCGGTGATCTGCAGGACGACGGGTACCACGACCTCGCGACCGCCTACCAGGCCGTCTCCCTCTACGAAGACGTCCGCGCCCGCCATGCCGACGGGTTCACCATCGACGTCACGGGCGGTCCGTCGATCGACGTGTCGGGTGTGCCGACCGACGGGTCCAACCTCGCGATCAAGGCCGCGCGCCTGCTGGCCGAGACGACCGGCTACACCGGCGGAGTCGCGCTGAGCGTCGACAAGGCCGTGCCGGTCGCCGGCGGCATGGGGGGCGGTTCGGCCGACGCGGCCGCGACGCTGCTCGCCTGCGACACCCTCTGGGGCACCGGCGTCGGTCGCGACGAACTGCTGCGGCTCTCGGCCCGACTCGGTGCCGACGTCCCGTTCGCGTTCGCGGGTGGTACCGCGATCGGCACCGGGCGCGGTGACGAACTCAGTCCGGCCCTGGCCAAGGGGCAGTTCCAGTGGGTGCTCGCCGTCGCCGACGTCGGCCTCTCGACTCCCCGCGTCTACGACGAACTCGATGCCCACCGGCTGCGACACCAGAGCGAGATCCGGTCCGTGCGGCACCCCGTCGTCGACGCCGGCGTCCTCCAGGCCCTCCGGGCGGGCGATGCGGGCATGCTGGCCGACACCATGCACAACGACCTGCAGGCGCCCGCACTGCACCTTCAACCGGGCCTGGCCGACGTCCTCGAGCTCGGTGAGGGCAACGGCGCCCTGGCAGGCATCGTGTCGGGCTCCGGCCCGACCGTGGCGTTCCTCGCACCCGATCTCGACGGCGCGCTCGAGCTGCAGATCGCGCTGAGCGCCGCCCGCCTCACGGTCGTGCGGGCCACGGGTCCCGTGCACGGCGCCCGCGTCGTCACCGACTGACGCCTCGGGCCCGCAGCATGGCGGGGTTCAGCGCTCGTACTTGAGCACGTTCGTGCGGGTGAGGTGCCACTCGTCGGCGACGTGGAAACCCTTCGCGGCGAGGTCGGCGGTGACGCGGGGGCGCCAGTCCTGCTTGTCGCTCGTGATCAGCCAGACCACGTCGAGGTCGTCCGTGCGGTCGATGACGTCCTCGAGCGGGTACTGGACCTCCCACAGGCCGCCCGTCTCGGCCGCAGGGGTCTCGAGCGTGAAGTCCGACATGCCTTCGAACGCCGCGGGGTAGGTGTTCTCGATGATGCGCGACGTGGCCTTCGGATGCCGACGTACGGGGCCGAAGACGACGCCCTCGTCCGTGCCGGCGGGTTCGAGCGCCCGTTGCTCGCGGACGAGGTCGGCCACCTGGTTCCACGCGGCGGAGTCCTTGGCCTCGGGCTGCCGCTGGCGCTCCCAGGTCGGGGCGGTGAGCACCACGGCGAGCAGCAGCACGAGCGCGATCACACGCCGCCAGGGGATGGCGGCGACCGCGACGGCCATCATGATCGCGACGGCCGGGGTGCCGAAGGTGAGGTAGCGCGGCGAGTAGAGCGGCTCGGTCACGAGCGAGACGCCCACGAGACCGACGGTGGGGACGATCATCCACGGCAGGACGACCGCGACGAGGCCTCGGGCGCGGGGCACGAGACCGGCGACCACGACGACCAGGCTGGCGACGACCAGCATCCAGCCGAACACGGCGAAACGGTCGTTCTGGTAGAACCACTGCGTCGTCAGCACCTGGTTGATCGTGGCGAAGCTCAGTCGGTCGAGCCAGCCGACCTGGCCGCTCTGCTCGGACGTGAAGTACACGACGGGCAGGCTCGCGAGAGCGGCGACGGCGGCACCGGCGAACCAGCCGACGAACGAGCCGCGCGCACCGTGCGGTCCGCCGACGAGCGGGGCCGGGGCCGGGGCCGGGGCGTCACGCGCCCCCGCCACCGACCCGGCGGAGGCGCGGAGGCGTCGCTCGCGTCGCCACTGCACCAGCATGGTCACGCCGTGCCCCACCACGACGAAGGCGACGTACAGGAAGAACAGCACCGAGACGACGGCGAGCACGGCGTAGGCGACCCACCAGCGCACCGCCGAAGCGCGGGTCCGGGTCTCGCCCACCTGGGCGGTGCGGCGCGAGGCGGTGACGAGCACGAGGGTCAGGGCGACGGCGAACAGCGCCGAGAAGGCGTACGAACGGCCCTCGCCGCCCATCCAGGTCACGCGGGGGATCAGGCAGAACAGCAGGCCGGCGACCACGGCCGTCCGGCGGTCGGCCAGGGTGCGCGCCAGCACGACCGTGAGCGCGGCCGCGAGCCCCGTGACGATCGTGCTGGGCACCCGGAGCGAGATCGGCGAGTACGGGAAGACGTCGAACCACAGGTGCATGAACGCGTAGTAGGTCGCGTGCACGAGGTCGACGGTCTGGATCATCTGCCAGAGCTGACCCCAGCTGCGCGTGGCCGAGATCACCGTCGCGGCCTCGTCGTACCAGACGGACGGCACCCAGAGGAAGGCGCCTGAGATGACGGCCGCCAGCACGCCGATCAGCAGGGCGTCCAGATGACGCCGGTGCCGGAGGCGCGCGAGGGTCGTGCCCCGCACGGCGTCGGACGTCGTGGGTACAGTGGGCGCGGTCGATCGACCGTCGGCCGGATGCAGGAGGTTCGTCATGTCGTCTCTTCCCCCTCTCGGCGGATCTCGGGCGCGACACGGTGGTGACGCGCCCGGGGCGGCCGTGCGCGACGGTGGCGCGCACGGTGCCGACGTGCGCGACGGTGGACACGGCGGCGACCCCGCCGAGGGCGAACGCTACTCGCGGAGCGTCCGTCTGCCGGGGTTCGGTCTGGGCTCCCAGGGGCGCCTGGTGGCGTCGAGGGTGCTGGTGGTCGGGGCCGGCGGGCTGGGCGCGCCGGTGATCCAATATCTCGCAGCCTCGGGTGTGGGAACCCTGGGAATCGTCGACGACGACGCCGTCGATCTGTCGAACCTACAACGCCAGGTACTGTTCCGCCCTGACCAGGTGGGCTTCCCCAAGGCTCGCGCCGCCGCCGACTGGGTGCGCGCCGCCAACCCCGACGTGACCGTCGTCGCCCACCCCGTCCGGCTGAGCGAGCGCACCGCCGACCTGCTGGACGACTACGACCTGGTGGTCGACGGCAGCGACTCCTTCGACACCTGCTATCTCGTGGCGGACGCGGCGGCCGCGCGGGGCCTGCCGGTCGTCTGGGGCAGCGTCAACCGGTGGGACGGCCAGTTCAGCGTCTTCTGGGACGACGCCCCCGACGGCCGGGCGGTCGACTACCGTGACCTGCACCCCGCCCCGCCCGCGTCGGGCTGGGACGAGTCCTGTGCCGACGTCGGCGTCCTCGGACCGCTGTGCGGAACGGTGGGCGCGGGCATGGCCGGCGAGGTCGTGAAGCTGCTCACGGGGCTCGGGGAGCCCCTGCTCGGCCGGGTCGTGACCGTCGACGCCCTGGGCGGCACCTGGCGCGAGAGTCGGCTGGCGCGGGCCGCGCACCGGGTCGAGGCCCGGGCCACGGTGAACGCCGCGCGCCGCGCCTCCTCGTCCTCGGCTGCCGGTGCGTCGGCGGCCACCGCCGGGGGGCCGTCGCGCGGACGCGGCGTCGGCCCCGACGTCGACGCCGACGAGCTGTCGACCCTGCTGGAGGCGCGCGCGGCCGGTGACGCCACCTTCACCCTGCTCGACGTGCGAGAGGTCGACGAGCACGACTTCGCCCACATCACGGGTGACGTGCAGGCTCCCGGCTACGGCACGCGCACCCGTCAGCGGCCCGAGCTCGATCCGGGGCACCGGGTGGTCGTCTACTGCGCCCGGGGCCCGCGTGCCCGGGCCGCCGCCGACCTGCTGGCGGGCGACGGGTTCGACGTGTCGGTCCTGCACGGCGGCATGCTCGGGTGGCAGCTCGCCCAGGGGACGCCCACGCGACCTTAGGCGGGCAGGCCTCAGCCGCCGGCGAAGGGTGGCATGACGTCGATCACCGTGCCGTCGGGCACGAGCTGCTCGCGGTCACGTGTGGTGAGGCCGTCGACGAGGAACGAGCAGCGCAGCAGCACGTCGCGGAAGTCCGCGGCCGACACGCCTTCGACGGGGCGGACCTCGGTCAGGAGGCGCCCGATCGTGGGGCGTTCGCCGGCGGGGACGTCGACGCGCTGTTCGTCGCGGCCCACGGCGGTGCGGGCGGCTGCGAAGAAGCGCAGCGTCGCCGAGACAGGGGCCGACGCGCCCTCGTCGACGGTGGTGTCGGGGTGGGTCGTCGTCATCTCAGCCTCCGATGGCGCTCATGGTGCGTTCGGGCTGCACGAAGTCGGGGTCGTCGATGCCGTGGCCCGAGGGTTTGGCCCACATGGCGCCGCGCCAGGCGTCGGCCAGTTCGAGGTCGCTCGCCCCGCTGCGCAGCAGATCGCGCAGGCCGGTCTCGCCGCCGCTGAACAGGCAACTGCGGATGCCGCCCTCGGCCGTCATGCGGGTCCGGCGGCAGTCGGCGCAGAACGGCTCGCTGACCGAGGCGATGATGCCGACCCGGCCGGTCAGGTCGGCGTCGTCACCCCGCCCGACGGCGTCGAACAGCTCGGCGGGCGCGCCGTCGCGGAGGACGTCGGCAGGGCTGAGGTCGAACCGGGTGGCGATCAACGAGTGGATGTCGCGTGACGTGACGAAGGAGGCGCGGTCCCAGCTGCGGTCGGCGTCCAACGGCATCTGTTCGATGAAGCGCAGCTCGTGGCCGCCGCGCAGCGCCCAGGCGAGCAGGTCGGGGGCCTCGTGGTCGTTGACCCCGGGCAGGAGCACCGCGTTGATCTTGACCGGCGTGAGGCCGGCAGCGGCCGCGGCGTCGACGCCGGCGAGCACCTTGTCGAGGAACGGGCGACGCGAGACCTTCATGAAGGTCTCGGCGTGCAGCGAGTCGAGCGACACGTTGACCCGGTCGAGCCCGGCGTCGGCGAGGGCCTGGGCGCGGTGCGCCAGGCCGATGGCGTTCGTGGTCAGCGAGACCTCGGGCCGCGGCTCGATGGCGGCGACCCGTCGCACGATGTCGATCAGGTCCGCGCGCAGCAGGGGCTCGCCGCCGGTGAACCGCACCTGGCGGATGCCGAGGTCCCGCACGCCGATGCCGACCAGCCGCACGATCTCGTCGGCGTCGAGCGCCTGCTCACGGGGGAGCGCCGGCAGGCCCTCGGCCGGCATGCAGTAGGTACAGCGCAGGTTGCACTTGTCGGTCAGCGAGACCCGCAGGTCGGTCGCGGTCCGACCGAAGCGGTCGAGCAGTCCCGGTGCCACGTCGTTCGTCGGCCGCGGGGGCAGCAGGGCGTCGGCGGAGGCCCGGCCGGGCATGGTGGGCAGTCCGAGCGAGACGGTCATCCGTCGAGGTTAGGCCCGCGGGGCCGAACGCGCGGTGTCCGGCTTTCATGACCCGCGCCTCCGTTCGTTCTCCGGCGTGCGCCACGAGGCATCCCGAGACGGCCATCCGACGAGCGCCTCCGCGCCTTCGGAACTAAGGTGGCTCTCATGTCGCAGATACGGATCAAGGACGCCGCGGCGTTCCTCGGAGTGAGCGACGACACCGTCCGTCGCTGGATCGACCTCGGGCTGCTCGAGAGCGTCAAGGACGACGCCGGGCGCGGCGTGGTCGACGGACTCGCTCTCGCGACGCTGGCCCGCAAGAACGCCGTGCTGCCCGCCGATCCGTCCGAGGTGGGGCGCTCGGCCCGCAACCGCCTGGTGGGCGTCGTCACCGAGATCACCGCCGACCGGGTCATGGCTCAGGTCGAGCTGCAGTGCGGTCCGCACCGCATCGTCTCGCTGATGAGCAGCGAGGCCGTCCGCGAGCTGGGCCTCGAACCCGGATCGGTCGCCGTCGCCGTCGTGAAGGCCACGACGGTCATCATCGAGACCCCCGGCGCGAGGGCCTGACCCATGACACGAACCCCGAAGACCGTCGCCGTCCTGGCCGGTGCGACGGTGCTCGCCGCGGCCCTCGCCCTGACCGGCTGCTCCGGCTCGGCCGGCGACACGCCCACGAGTGCGGCCCCGACCACGTCGACCGACGCCCTCGAGGGCTCGATCACGGTCTACGCCGCCGCGTCGCTCACGACGACGTTCACCGAGCTGGCCGACGAGTTCGAGAAGGCCCACCCCGGCACGACGGTCGAGCTGACCTTCGCGGGCTCGTCCGACCTCGTCACGCAGATCACCGAGGGCGCTCCCGCGGACGTCTTCGCCTCGGCCGACGAGAAGAACATGGCCAAGCTGACCGACGCCGGCCTCGTCGAACCGTCGGCCCCCGTGGACTTCGCGACCAACGTCCTCACCATCGCGGTGCCGCCGTCGAACCCGGCCGGCGTCACCGACTTCGCCGATCTCGCGAAGCCCGGCGTGAAGACCGTGACCTGCGCGGCCCAGGTGCCCTGCGGCGCCGCGACCGTCGCGGTCGAGCAGGCCACCGGGGTGACGATCTCGCCGGTCAGCGAAGAATCGTCGGTGACGGACGTGCTCGGCAAGGTCACGTCGGGCGAAGCCGACGCCGGCCTGGTCTACGTGACCGACGTGGCGGCGGCGGGCGACGGCGTCGAGGGCATCGAGTTCCCCGAGGCGGACCAGGCCGTCAACACGTATCCGATCGCCCCCGTGGTCGACACGGCGAACCCCGAGGTCGCGCGGGCGTTCGTCGCCTTCGTCACCGGGGAGGTCGGGCGGGGCGTGTTCCGGGACGCAGGCTTCGGCACACCGTGAGGTCGGTCCCGGCCTGGGTCGCGGTCGTCGCGGCGCTCGGTGCCGCCTTCGTGCTGCTGCCCCTCGTCGCCATGGTCTCGAGGGTCGACTGGGCCGAGTTCGTGCCGCTGGTCACGTCCGGGTCGTCGGTCGCCGCGTTCTGGCTCAGCCTGCGCACCTCGGTCGTCGCGACCCTGATCTGCGTGGTGCTCGGCGTGCCCATGGCGGTGGTGCTCGCCCGGACCGAGTTCTGGGGCCAGAAGGTGCTGCGGTCGCTCGTGCTGCTGCCGCTCGTGTTGCCGCCCGTCGTCGGCGGCATCGCGTTGCTCTACACCTTCGGGCGGCGCGGACTGCTCGGTCAGGCCTTCGACGCGCTCGGCGTGACCATCGCCTTCTCGACCACGGCGGTCGTGCTGGCCCAGACGTTCGTCGCCCTGCCCTTCCTGGTGCTGAGCCTCGAGGGTGCCCTGCGCACGGTGGGCACGCGTTACGAGGCCGTCGCCGCGACCCTCGGCGCGCGGCCGACGACCGTGCTGCGGCGTGTCACCCTGCCGCTCGTGCTGCCCGCTCTCGTCTCGGGTGCCGTGCTGTCGTTCGCCCGGGCTCTCGGCGAGTTCGGCGCCACGCTGACCTTCGCGGGGTCGCTGCAGGGCGTCACGCGCACCCTGCCGCTCGAGATCTACCTGCAGCGCGAGACCGACCCCGACGCCGCTGTGGCGCTGTCGCTCGTGCTCGTCGTCGTCGCGGTCGTCGTCGTCGCCCTCGCGCACCAGGCTGGCCGGTCGTCCGGTCTCGCCACGAGGAGGCGCGGGTCGTGACGCTCGAATTCGCCGCGGTCGTCGAGTCCCGCGGCTTCGACGTCGAGCTCACCGTCGCCGAGGGCGAGACGGTGGCCGTCCTCGGCCCCAACGGCGCGGGCAAGTCGACGCTGCTGGCGCTGATGGCGGGCCTGCTGCGGCCCGACCACGGTACGGCCCGTCTGGGCGACCGGGTGCTGTTCGACGTCGACGGTCGCGGGCGCGGGTCCGCGCTCCGCCCGCACGAGCGTGGCGTCTCGCTGCTCGCCCAGGACGCCCTGCTCTTCCCTCACCTCACCGCCCTCGAGAACGTCGCGTTCGGCCCACGGAGCGCCGGGGTGTCGCGCCACGAGGCGACACGTCGCGCGGCCGACTGGCTCGCCCGGGTCGACGCGACGGGACTCGCCGACCGCCGGCCCGCGCAGCTCTCAGGCGGGCAGGCGCAGCGCGTCGCCGTCGCGCGCGCCCTGGCGACGGGACCCGACCTGCTGCTGCTCGACGAGCCGATGGCCGCGCTGGACGTGTCGGTCGCGCCCGCCCTGCGACGGACGCTGCGCGACGTCCTGGCGGGCCGCACCGCCGTCGTGGTCACGCACGACGTCCTCGACGCCTTCACCCTGGCCGACCGGGTGGTCGTGCTCGGGGGCGGCCGCGTCGTCGACTCCGGCCCCACGCGCGGCGTGCTCGAACGGCCGACCACGCCGTTCGCCGCCGGGCTCGCAGGTCTCGACCTGCTGACCGGCACGGCGACGGCCGACGGCGGTGTGCGGCTCGACGAGGGCACCGTGCTGGTCGCCCGCTCCGCCGACGGGCTCCCGTCGGGTGCGGCCGCGGCGGTGGCGGTCCGGCCGAGCGCCGTGCGCGTGACGACCGGGGCTCCGTCGGGCGCGACGCCGTCCGAGAACGTCCTCGACCTCGTCGTCACCGATCTCGAACCCCGCGGCGACGTCGTCCGGGTCCGCGCCGGCGACCTGTCGGCCGACGTCCTGCCGGGCACGGTCGCCACGCTCGACCTCGTGCCGGGTACGGCGGTCCGGTTCTCGTTCGACGCCGGGGACGCCGTCGCCTACCTCGTCTGAGCAGGCCTCGGGCCCGACCCGGAGCCGACCGGCCGGCGTCCGACGACCCGACGCACCCGCGCGACGTCGCCCGCGACCCCGTCGAGCAGCCGGTCGGCGAACCCGGGCCCGGCCCGCCGGAGGGTCACGAGCAGGATGACGAGCACGGCCGCGGCGAGCGACGAGCGCTGCAGTGCCATGCCCGGCTCGAGTTGGCGCACGAGCAACGCGAGCGGGACCGCCAACCACTCGACCCGCCCGGTCAGCGCGATGAACGGGACGAGCAGCAGGGCGTACCAGGGGTAGCGCGGACTGACCGTGACGAGCGTCACGCCGATCATCACGAGCTGCCCGAGCCACGGGTCGTGCGCCGGTGTCTTCACCCACACGAGCACGGCCGTGGCGCCGACGATCAGCACGGCGACCGGGGTCGTCCACGCATCGGGCATGAAGGCCGACAGGAACACGAACCGCGAGCCGTCCTCGTAGCCCTCTTCGGTCAGGTAGCCCGGCAGGTACCCGAGCACGCCCCACCCGGTCATCGCGACGTAGGGCACGTAGAGCACGGCGAAGGTGACGACGGAGGCGCTGATCACCTTCCAGGGCTGCCCGCGCAGCAGGGCGGGTGCCGCGATCACCGGGATGAGCTTGGTCGCGATCGCGGCCCCGAGCGCGATGCCGCCGCGGAAGCGCCGACCGGTGGCGACGAGCAACGACGCGGCGACCACGAGCACGGCGCCGAGCAGGTCGACGTGGGAGTTGGTGATGCCCTCGCCGACCACGAGCGGGCACCAACCCCACAGCGCCGCCCAGCGGGGGTCGAGACCCCGGCGACGCAGGGTGGCCAGCAGGGCGAGGGTCGTCCCCAGCACGAGGACGAAGCCCATGGCCTGGAGCGGGAAGAACCCGGCGTCGGGGCCGACCACGGCCGACACCGCCCAGAAGTACAGCTCGGCCGTCGGCGGGTAGATCGTCGGGACGTCGGGCCGGTTGATCAGCGTGCAGACGACGTCGCCGGTCTGGCTGTCGTAGGCGCGGTGCACCTGTCGGTCGGGCTCGCCGCAGCGTTCGCCGATCGTGCCGTCGTCGCGGGTGAACGGCGTCGACTCGGGGAAGATCCACGCGGGTCGCAGGTCGCGCAGCTCGCCCGCGTCGGGCGTGTACTCGTACGGCGAGACGCCGGCGGTCTGCACGATGCCGTCCCAGGCGTAGCGGGCCGGGTCGGTGCTCGTGTTGGGCACGCCGGTCAGGCCCGCGCCGCCGACCAGTGCCGTGCCCGCGATCACGAGGGCCGTGACGTGTCGCACGGGCACCCGACGCAGCAGCACGACCGCCAGGGCGAAGAGCGCCCAGCAGACGGCGGTCCAGACGACGAAGTCGGTGCGCAGCTCTTTCATCAGGAACCCGACGTTCACGACACCCCAGGCGATCGCCCCGGCCAATCCGAGGACGGCAACGGCCGCGAACACAGTACGCACGCCCCCAGTCTGGCCGAATCGGCCCTGGGAGTCCGTCCGAGTCGTGCGCATCGGAGATGATGAGCCACATGAGACGACCGACACCATGAGGCGACTGCTGTACGAGGCGCGCCGCGCGGCCTCGTCGCCGAACCGCAACGCCCGGTCGGCGACCGTCTTCGGTCGCCTCCTCGGCGCCGCGTTCGTCGTCTGCCTGCTGACCGGCCTGTACAGCCACTTCCTGCAGGAGCCGCTCGACGGGATGCGGTTCCCGACGAGTCCCGTCTGGCTCTACCAGGTGAGCCAGGGCGTCCACATCACCGCCGGCATCGCCTGCGTCCCCCTGCTGCTGGCGAAGCTGCACTCGGTGTTCCCGCAGCTCTTCCAGTACCCGCCGATCAAGCACCCCGTCGACGTGCTCGAACGCGCCTCCATCGCCCTGTTCGTCGCGACGACGATCCTGCAGCTGGTCACCGGGCTGCTCAACACGTACCAGTACTACCCGTGGCCGTTCCCGTTCAAGCAGGTGCACTTCGCGCTGTCGTTCGTGATCATCGGCTCGCTCGCGATCCACATCGCGGTGAAGTTGCCGCTGATCACCCGCTACTGGCGGGCGCGCGACAGCTACGACGCCGACGGGCGCGTCGTCGAGCCGTCGGCCGAGCTCGACGAGGCCCGCGCCGCGTTCGTCGGCGAGTCCGAGGCGACCGCCGAGCTCGCCCGGTTCCGTGCGGTGCGCGACGCCGACGTCACGCGACGTGACCGCGACCCGCACGCCGCGCCTCCTGCTCCGGCCCGCGGGCTCACCGGTCGCGCCATGCGCTGGATCGACTCCGCGCACGAGGTCGACCGCGAACCGGGCCGGGCCCGCGTGTCGCGGCGTGGCTTCTTCACCGCCGCCGGTGTCGCCACCGGGGGAGTCGTCGCGCTCACCGCCGGGCAGTCGTTCGCCCCGCTCTCGCCTCTCAACGCTTTCGCGCCGCGTCAGCGCGGGCTGGGCCCGAACGACCTGCCGATCAACCGCACGGCCGCCGCGGCCCAGGTGCTCGAGACGGCGATGGACCCCGACTGGCGGCTCGACGTCGTGGTCCGCGGTGTCGCCACCTCGTTCACGCTCGATTCGCTGCGCGGGTTCGACGGCGCCGACGAGCGCCTGCCGATCGCCTGTGTCGAGGGCTGGAGCCAGACCGGCGCCTGGCGCGGGGTTCGCCTCGTCGACCTGTTGGCGGCCGCCGGAGCCCCGGCCGACCGCCGCCTGCGGCTGACCAGCCTCGAGAAGAAGGGCGGCTACCGCGTGACCGAGATGGGCCCCGAGTACGCCTCCGACCCGCGCACCCTCGTCGCCCTCGAGCTGAACGGCGAGCCGCTCAGCATCGACCACGGCTTCCCGGCGCGCATGATCGCCCCGGGCCGGCCCGGGGTGCTGCAGACCAAGTGGCTCAGCTCGATCGAGGTGCTCTCGTGACCGCGCGGGTGCCGTCGGCCGTGTCGAGCCCAGGAGGCGCGGGCACGTCGCGCACCGTCCGCGTCGTGCGCGGGGTGCTGATCGCGCTCGGAGTCGCCCTCATCGGCCTCGGCGGCTGGGTGCTCACCGACACGGTGAACCCGAACCGGTACGGCGGGCTGCTGCTCTGGCTGGTCGGATCGGTCGTCGTGCACGACGCCGTGCTGGCTCCCGTGGTGGCCGTGGTCTCGCTGATCGTCCGGCGGACCGGGCGCCGCGTCCGTCCGGCGGTCCTCTGGATCGTGCAGGGCGCCGTCGTCGTCGGGGCGATCTTCTCGCTGGTCGTCGTGCCCGAGATCGTCGCGAAGGCGAAGGGGCCGAAGAACGACACCGTGCTGCCCTTCGACTACGGTCTGCGTCTGGCCGTGCTCTGGCTCGTGATCGCGGCGCTGACCGCCGGTCTGGTCGCGCTCTACCTGGCGCGCAGGCGGCAGAAGGTGCGTCCGTCGACCGACCAGGTCTGAGCGACCCACAGGCCCGCACGTCGGGCGTGGCGTTGCAGGCCTTCCCGGCCGACCTCGGCCCAGGGGAAGGTCGCGCTCGCGTGACCCTGGTCGTCGACGACGTGGGCCTCGTAGCTGTCGTCGAGCGAGGCCTCGGGGGCGGTCTCGACGACGATCGAGCCGCTCGGCGTGAGGATCTCGGCACAACGGGTCAGCAGCGCGGTCGGGTCGCCGCCGATGCCGACGTTGCCGTCGAGCAGCAGGGCGAGGTTCCACTCGCCCTCGCGGGGCAGGGGGTCGAACACCGAGCCCTCGGCCACGGGCAGGCCGGCCTCGAGGGCCATCGCGACGGCCGTCGGTGCGACGTCGAGCCCGAGCACGGTGAGCCCGCGGTCGACGGCGGCACGCACCATGCGCGCCGGTCCGCAGCCGATGTCGAGTACCGGCCCGGTCTCGTCGTCCAGGGTCGTGAGGTCGGCGGTGTCGGCGTCGGCGCTCCAGCGCGCCACGTCGAAGGGCCCGTCGCCGTCGCCGGTCGAGGGGGGCGACGCGGGCCGATCGGTGGCACCGGCCACGCGGACGAGCTGCAGCTGGCCCTCGTGACGCAGGGCGCGTGCGTACGGCTCCGCGCCTCCTGATCCGAAGGTGGCGGGCTGTTCGGGGGCGATGGTCACGGGGTGACCCCTTCTGTGGCGGGATCGGTCGTGCGGGCGACGCCGTTCGTGGTGGTGGGGGTGTTGGCTGCTTCGGCGTGCCGCAGGGCGGCGGCGAACCGGCTGTCGGGCGCGGTGGCCGCGACGAGGCGGGCGTCCTCGATGGTGTCGACGTCGACGAGCTCGGGCAGCATGCGCACGGTGAGGCCGGCGTCGGCGAGTCGACGGAGCTGGTGAGCACCCGTGTCGTCCTGCGACATCGGGACGCCGCGCAGGAGGTCGCCGGTGGGCCGGGCGAGGCCCAGGGCCCAGAACCCGCCGTCGTTCGCCGGGCCGAACCACGCGTCGACGTCGTCGGTCCAGGCGTCGAAGACCGGGGCGAGCGCCTCGACCGTCACCTGGGGGGTGTCCATGCCGATCAGCACGGTCTTCCCGTCGACCTCGTCGAAGAGGGCGCCGAGGCGTGCGTCGAGGTCGCCACCGATCTGAGGGATCACATCGAAGTCTTCGGAGCCGACGGGCCTGCGGTTGCCGTCGAACAGCAACACGCGCCGCGTGGCCGGCAGCCGGCGGGCGACGTCCAGGGTGTCCTGGATCGCGGCGGCCGCCACGTCGGCGGCCTGTCCGAGGCTGAGCGGGGGGTGGAGTCGGGTCTTGACCTTGCCCGGGATCGTCTCTTTGGCGATCACCACGAGGGTCGTCATCGGCCCACCTCCCTGAGGAGCCGGGACATGTCCTTGATCGCCACCGAGGTGCCGCGGAGGGTGCCGGTCACCTTGCTGCGGCCGACCCGGGGCGAGTAGGGCGCGTCCTGTTCGACGATGCGCCAGCCGGCCTCGCTGGCGCGGAGCACCATCTCGAGCGGGTAGCCGCTGCGACGGTCCTTCAGGTCGAGGTCGAGCAGCGCCCGACGTCGGGCGACGCGCATCGGACCGAGGTCGTGCAGGGCGACGCCGCTGGCCCGTCGCATGAGGTGCGAGAGGGCGAGGTTGGCGAGGCGCGCGTGCAGCGGCCAGGCGCCCCGGGTGGTCGGGCGACGCCGACCGAGGACGAGGTCGGCGTCTCCGGCCATCACGGGGGCCGCGAGGGCGACGAGGTCGGAAGGGTCCATCGAGGCGTCGGCGTCGCAGAACGCGACGTAGTCGGCGGTGGCGGCCTCGAGGCCGGCGTGGGCCGCGCTACCGAAACCGCGCCGCGCCTCCTGCACCACCGTCGCGCCGTGCTCGGCGGCGACGCGGGCGGAATCGTCGGTCGACCCGTTGTCGACGACGATCGCGTGCCAGCCCTCGGGCAGACGGCCGAGCACCCAGGGCAACGCGCCTTCTTCGTCGAGACAGGGAAGCACGACGTCGACTCGGGGGATGCTCATCCTCTCGACTCTACGGACGTGATCCCATGAAGGTGATGGGAGCGGGCGGTGCGCGCCCCGAACGGGGGGCGTGCTGTCATCCTGCTAGCATCGGCGACCGGAGGTGGTCCCGGTGGCGACGTTGACGGTGCGAGGTCTCGACCCCGAGGTGATCGAGGGGCTGAAGGCCCTCAGTGCGAGCCACGGGCGGTCGATGGAGGCCGAGGTGCGGCTGATGGTGACACGACTCGCCCAGGGGGCCGAGGCGCCGGTCGACGCTCCGGCGGCCGTCGGGACGGCACCGGCGCCCGAGAACTGGGTCCACGCCTTCCGTCGCCGGTTGGCCGAGAGGGGCTCCTACCTCGACGACGAGTTCGTCGAGGGGCTCGAGCGCGATCGGCGGGCGCAGGCCCCGGCGAGATCGGTCGACCTCGGATGATCGTCGTCGACACGAACGTGGTGTCCGAACTCGCCCGTCCCCGTCCCTGCCCCGAGGTGCTGGGCTGGTTCGAGCGGCAACCGCTCGACGGCCTCTACCTCAGCGTCGTGACCGGCGCCGAGATGTTGGCCGGGCTCCTGGCCATGCCCGAGGGGCATCGCCGTGACCGTGTCGAGGACTGCGTGATCGACATCCTCGAGCACCAGTTCGACGGTCGCGTGCTGGCGTTCGACGCGCACGCGGCGATCGAGTACGCGTCGGTGCTGCTGCGGCGTCGGACCGCCGGCCGTCCGATCGCGACGGCCGACGCCACGATCGCGGCACACGCCCTCGTCCGCGGTGCCTCCCTCGCCACGCGCAACACGAAGGACTTCGAGGGCCTCGGTCTCGAGCTCGTCGACCCCTGGGCCGGGTGACCGCGAGGTGCCCGCCTTCGCCTAGCGGACGACCGCGGCGCGCAGCGGGGCCGTGGCGAACTCGTGCATGCCCTGCTCGAAGGTCACGCTCGGTTGCCAGCCCAACTCGCCCTGCAACCGGGCCGACGATGCCGTGACGTGCCGCACGTCTCCCGCGCGGTACTCGCCGGTGACGACGGGCATCGGTCCGCCGGCCTCGCGGGCCAGCGCCTCCGCCATCTCGCCGATGGTGTGCACCGAGCCGCTGCCGACGTTGAACGCGCGGAAGGCGTCGGCCGGCTGCGCGGCCGTCCAGTCGAGGGCCGCGAGGTTGGCCGAGGCGATGTCGCGGACGTGCACGAAGTCGCGACGCTGGGCGCCGTCCTCGAAGACGCGCGGTGCCTCGCCGCGTTCGAGGGCCGAACGGAAGAGCGAGGCCACGCCGGCGTAGGGCGTGTTCTGGGGCATGCCCGGGCCGTAGACGTTGTGGTAGCGCAGGGCCGCGGCCCTGCCGCCGGTGCTGCGCGCCCACGAGGTCGACAGGTGCTCTTGCGTGAGCTTGGTGATGGCGTAGACGTTGCGCGGGTCGAGCGGGGCCTCCTCACCGATCAGCTGAGGCTCGAGCAGCTCGCCCGCCTCGTCACGCGGGTCGAAGACGCCGGCGTCGAGATCGGCGATGCGGCGGGGTGCCGGGCGTTCGGTCGCACCGGTCGAGGTGCGGTAGCTGCCCTCGCCGTAGACGACCATCGACGACGCCACGACGAGGCGGTCGACGCCGGCGCGGTCCATGGCCGCAAGCAGGACGGCCGTGCCGAGCTCGTTCGACGACACGTAGTCGGGCGCGTCCTGGAAGTCCACGCCGAGCCCGACCTTGGCCGCCTGGTGGCAGACCGCGTCGACACCCACGAGTGCCCGGTCGACGGTGTCCGCGTCGCGCACGTCGCCGTGCACGAAGTCGACGCGCGGGTCGACCGTCGGTTCGCCGCCGTGGACGTCGGGTCGCAGCGAGTCGAGCACGCGCACCCGCCAGCCCCGGTCGAGCGCGAGGTCGACGACGGCCGACCCGATGAAGCCGGCCCCGCCGGTGACGAGCAACAGTCCCGGTCCGACGGTGGCGTCGGGCGCGTCGAGCGCGTCGGGCGCGTCGGACGCGTCGAGCGCGTCGAGCGCATCGGACGAGGAGGCGCGCGTCGCGTTCACAGCGCTGCCTTCCGTCCCGAGACGGGCCGCGCGAGCACCTCGGCCACCGCCCCGGGCGGCATCAGCTCACGCGGCGAGTAGTCGTCCGGCATCGCGGCGACGATGGACTCGATGGCCGCGACGATGCGTGGCTGGGCGGCCGCGAGCCGTTCGAAGACGAGCGAGGCGCTGACGGCGTCGGCGTCCGGGGCGTCGCCCTCGGCCGGGGCGAGGCCGGCGTCGCTGTCGGTCACGTACGAGATGTTCACGGCTCCCATGCCCAGTTCGAGGGTGAGCGGGATCTCGGGGTACATCGTCATGTTGACCGTGTGCGCCCCCGCGGCACGGAACCAGAGCGACTCGGCCCGGGTCGAGAAGCGCGGACCCTGGATCACCACGCAGGTGCCCGTCGGGGCGAACGGCTGGCCCTGCGTCTCGAGGGCCTCGATCGCGGCCGCCCGCAGGACGGGATCGAAGGGGTCGGCGGCGATGAGGTGCTGCACCTGACCTTCGACGTCGAAGAACGTGTCGCGTCGTCCCCAGGTGCGGTCGATGAACTGGTCGGTGACGACCATGGTGCCCGGGGCGACGTCGGGGCTGACCCCGCCGACCGCCGAGGACGACACGATGGCCCGGGCGCCGAGCGACGCGAGGGCCCACACGTTCGCCCGGTAGTCGATCAGGTGCGGCGCGACCGCGTGGCCCGCGCCGTGCCGGGTGAGGAAGGCCACACGCTTGCCGCCCAGCTCGCCGATCGTCACCTCGCTCGAGGTCGGGCCGTAGGGCGTCTCGACCACGTGCCGGGTGGCCCGGCCCTCGGCGAACAGGGAGTACAACCCCGATCCGCCGATGACGGCCACGTCGACGGGCGGCGGCCCCGAGGAGGCACGGGTGGGCTGGGGGACGTCGGTCTCGGTCGCGGGGTCGGTCACCCCGGATACGCTACTGACGATCGCCCGAGAGGAACCGAGTGCGCACCATCGAGACCCACCTCGCCGAGGTCACGGCGCTCGTCGAGGGCGCCCTGCGGTCCCGACCGGTCGACGCCCTCGTCGTCACCCCCGAGGCGCTGGTCTCGCGGTCCGCCCGGTACCGCGACCGCGAGCTCGCCGTCGACGTCGTCGCCCCGATCGACCTTCCGCCCTTCGCCAACTCGCAGATGGACGGCTATGCCGTCTCGACCCCGGGCCTCGACCCGGCCGGGCCCACGACCCTCCGGGTCGCCGAGCGCATCCCTGCAGGGCGCGCCGCCCCCGACCTCGTGGTCGGCACGGCCGCCCCGATCATGACCGGCGCGGCCGTCCCCGCCGGTGCCGACGCGATCGTGCCGATCGAGAAGGTCGCGCCCGACGTGTTCCCGCCCGTCGGGGTCGACTCGGTCGTCGAGGTGCCGGCCGGCGTCGTCGCCGGGGCCTTCGTCCGTGCCGCCGGCAGCGACGTCGCCGCCGGCACCGTGCTCTTCTCGGCAGGGACTCGACTGACGCCCGCCCGGTGGGGTGTGCTCGCCGCCTCCGGGATCGACGCGGTCGAGGTGCGCAGCCGCCCGCGCCTCCTGCTGGTCTCGACCGGTGAAGAGCTCGCCGCGCCCGGTGCCCCGCTCGGGCCCGGCCAGATCCACGACGCCAACGGTGTCACGCTCGCCGCGGCGCTCGCCGAGGTCGGGGTCGAGGTCACGGTCGCCCGGGTGACCGACGACGCGACCGCCCTGCTCACCGTGGTCGCCCGGCACGCTGCCGAGACCGACCTCGTGCTGACGAGCGGTGGAGTGAGCGCCGGCGCCTACGAGGTGGTGCGCGACGCGTTCGAGGGCTCGGGCGTCACGTTCGGCTCGGTCGCGATGCAGCCCGGCGGTCCGCAGGGCTGGGGCACCGTCCGCGTGCACGACCGCGAGCTGCCCGTCGTCTGCTTCCCGGGCAACCCGGTCAGCTCGCTCGTGTCGTTCGAGGCCTTCCTGCGCCCCGCCCTGCACGACGTCACGGGCGTGGGGCAGCCCCGGCGGCGGTGGACCGTTCCCCTGGCGCACCCCGTCGACTCTCCCGTCGGCAAGCATCAGCTTCGCCGCGGACGCGTCGACGTCGACGGGCGCGCGCACCTCGTCGGCGGGTCGAGCTCGCACCTGCTCGCCGCCCACGCCGAGGCCACCGTGCTCGTCTCGATCCCCGTCGGCGTCGACCGCGTCGACGAGGGCGACCGGGTCGAGGTCTGGGCGCTCGACGACCCCGCCCCCCACGAGAAGGCCGACCGATGACCGACACCCCGCTCTCGCACGTCCGCGACGACGGCACCGCCCACATGGTCGACGTGACGGGCAAGTCCGAGACGAAGCGCATCGCCACCGCGCAGGCCGTGCTGACCACCCGGCCCGACGTCGTCGCGCGGTTGGTCGACGGCACACTGCCCAAGGGCGAGGCCCTCGGCACCGCCCGCATCGCCGGCATCCTGGCCGCCAAGCAGACGCCGACGCTGATCCCGCTCTGCCACCCGCTGCCGCTCGGTGCGATCACCGTCGACTTCGAGACCACGGAGGCGCAGGTCACCGTGATCGCGCGCGTCTCGACCCGGGGCGTCACCGGGGTCGAGATGGAAGCCCTGACCGCCGCCTCGGTCGCCGCCCTGACCCTCTTCGACATGATCAAGGCGGTCGACGCGCTCGCCGTGATCGGCGAGATCAAGGTGCTCGAGAAGCAGGGCGGCAAGTCGGGGGACTGGTCGCGATGAGCGGCGCCTCACCCGAACTCGTGCCCCGGCGTGCCGTCGTGGTCGTCGCCTCGACGCGCGCCGCCGCCGGCACCGCCGACGACACGACCGGCCCGGTGATCCGCGACTGGTTCGTCGGGCGCGGCTGGCAGGTCGAGGGGCCGGTCGTCGTCGCCGACGGCGAACCCGTCGGAGCGGTGCTCGAGGCCGCGCTCGAGTGGGGCGTCGACGCCGTCGTCACCACCGGGGGCACGGGCGTCTCGCCGACCGACGCGACTCCCGAGATGACCTCGCCGCTGCTCGATCGCGAACTGCCCGGCATCGCCGAAGAGCTGCGCCGTCGCGGTGCGGCCTCGACGCCGCTGGCCGTGCTCTCGCGGGGGCTCGCGGGCGTGGCCGGCGGCACCTTCGTCGTCAACCTGCCCGGCTCACGCGGCGGGGTGCGCGACGGGCTCGCCGTGCTCGACGACGTGCTCGACCACGTGGTCGACCAGCTGCACGGGGTCGACCACGCCCAGAACCGCCACCCGAGTCCCGAGGGGGCAGCATGACCGACGACGACCCGACCCTCCTGCCCGGCGGAGGGCACGACCCCGCTCCGGCCACCGCCGGCGGCACCGCACCCGCGGCGGACCGCGTGCTGCTGGCGCGCGTCGTCGACGTGACCGTGTCGGTGGCCGAGTGCTCCGCGCTCGTGACGAGCCGCGCCTCCGGGGCGGTCGTGACCTTCGAGGGGGTCGTCCGCGACCACGACGAGGGACGCGGCGTCGAGGCCTTGCACTACGAGGCGCACCCGACCGCGACCGAGGTCATCCGCGAGGTCGCGCTGGCCGTGGCCGAGGCGCACCCCGAGGTCGCGATCGCCGTCGAGCACCGCTACGGCGACCTCGTCGTGGGCGACGTCGCGCTGGCCTGCGCCGTGGCGTCGGCCCACCGCGCCGAGGCCTTCGCGGCCTGCGCCGCCCTGGTCGACGAGGTCAAGGCCCGCACCCCCATCTGGAAACGCCAGGAGTTCACCGACGGCTCGGACGAGTGGGTGGCGTCGCTGGGCTGACACCGGCTGTGCACCGCCGAGTCGGCCGCCCAGCCCGGGCCGTCTACGCTTCTGTGGTGGCTCATCTACTCGGCGCAGAAAACCTCCGTCTCGAATTCCCGACCAAGGTCGTCCTCGACGGGGTGACCCTCGGCATCGACGAGGGCTCCCGCATCGGCGTCGTCGGCCGCAACGGCGACGGCAAGTCGACCCTCATGTCGGTGCTCGCCGGTCGGCTCGAACCCGACGACGGCCGCGTGACGACCCGTCGCGGCCTGACCATCGGCATGCTCGACCAGCGCGACGTGCTGCCCGAGGGCGCCACGGTCGGCAGCCTCATCGTCGGCGACCGCGACGAGCACGAGTGGGCCGGCGACGCGCGCATCCGCGACGTCATCTCGGGGCTCGCCACCGACATCCCGTGGGAGGCCCGGGTCGAGGACCTCTCGGGTGGACAACGTCGACGCGTGGCCCTCGCAACCCTGCTGGTCGGCGACTGGGACGTCCTGTTCCTCGACGAGCCCACCAACCACCTCGACGTCGAGGGTGTCGCCTGGCTCGCGCAGCACCTCTCGCGTCGGTGGTCGACGAACTCGGGCGCCCTCGTCGTCGTGACCCACGACCGGTGGTTCCTCGACGAGGTCTCGACCGACACGTGGGAGGTCCACGACGGCATCGTCGAACCCTTCGAGGGCGGCTACGCGGCCTACGTGCTGCAGCGCGTCGAGCGCGACCGCATGGCGTCGGCCTCCGAGGCCAAGCGCCAGAACCTCATGCGCAAAGAGCTCGCCTGGCTGCGTCGTGGCGCCCCGGCACGGTCGACCAAGCCGAAGTTCCGCATCGACGCCGCCAACGAGCTGATCGCCGACGAGCCGCCCGTGCGCGACGCCGTCCAGCTGTCGCAGATGGCGACCGCGCGGCTCGGCAAGGACGTCGTCGACCTCGTCGAGGTCGGCGTCTCGTTCGGCGACAAGCGGGTGCTGCAGGGCGTCGAGTGGCGCATCGCCCCGGGGGAGCGCACCGGCGTGCTCGGCGTCAACGGCGCGGGCAAGTCCACGCTGCTCAAGGTCGTCACCGGGGCCATCGCGCCCACCGAAGGCCGTGTCAAGCAGGGCAAGACGGTCAAGTTCGCGATCCTCGACCAGCAGCTCGCCGACCTGCACGAGGTCGCGCACGAGCGGGTCAACGACGTCATCGGTCGCCAGCGCACCTCGTACGTCACGGGCGGCAAAGAGATGACGCCGGGGCAGTTGCTCGAGCGCCTCGGCTTCACGAGCGCCCAGCTGCAGACCCCGATCAAAGACCTGTCCGGTGGGCAGAAGCGTCGTCTGCAGTTCTTGCTCATCCTGCTCAACGAGCCGAACGTGCTGATCCTCGACGAGCCCACCAACGACCTCGACACCGACATGCTCGCCGCGATGGAGGACCTCCTCGACGGCTGGCCCGGCACCCTGCTCGTCGTGTCGCACGACCGGTACCTGCTCGAACGCGTCACCGACCAGCAGTACGCCGTGCTCGAGGGCCGCTTCCGCCACCTACCCGGCGGGGTCGACCAGTACCTGCAGCTGCGTCGCGAGGCGACCCAGAACCAAGGAGGCGCGACCGACCGCCCGACGGCCGTCCAGGGGGCCTCGGCGTCGGTCGCGGCCTCGGCCGCCGCGTCGGGCCTGTCCGGTGCCGAGAAGCGCAACGCCGAGAAAGAGCTCGGGTCGATCGACCGCAAGCTCGCCAAGGCATCCGGCGAACGCGAGGCCCTGCTGGCGCAGTTCGCCTCCTTCGACCAGTCCGACTTCGACGGTCTCGCCGCGCTGCAGGCCAAGCTGACGGCGCTCGACCACAAGACGGGCGAACTCGAGGTGCGCTGGCTCGAGCTGAGCGAGCTGCTGGCGTAGGGCCTGGTGCGGCCGGTCGGCCGACCTACCCGCCCGGTCCAGCCGGTTCGGCCGGTTCGGTCGACTCAGCCGCCGAGCGTCAGGCTGAGCGTGCGCAGCAGATCGGTCAGCCGCTGTCGGTCGTCGTCGCTGAGGTCGCTGAGCAGGGCGTCCTCGGCCGTGACGAGTCGTTCGATCGCGGCATCGACGGCCCGTCGCCCCTCGCGGGTCATCGTGACGAGGATGCCCCGGCCGTCGTTGGGGTCGGTGCGCCGTTCCACCAGGCCGCGGGCCACGAGCCGGTCGATGCGGTTGGTCATGGCGCCGCTCGACACGAGGGTCTGTTGCAGCAGCGTCTTCGGGCTCAGCTGGTAGGGCTCGCCCGCACGGCGCAACGCCGAGAGCACGTCGAACTCCCACGACTCGAGGTCACTGGCGTGGAACGCCTCACGTCGGGCACGGTCGAGATGCTTCGACAGGCGGCCCACGCGCGAGAGCACGTGCAGCGGCGCGAAGTCGAGGTCGGGTCGCTCGTGGCGCCACGCCTCGACGATCCGGTCGACCTCGTCCTGCTCGGGCATCCGCCCATCATGCCCGAGGCCGTCGTCGGACGCGGGACGCGGGACGCGGGACGCGGGAGGCGCGGTGCGGCCCGGCGGGCACGTCACCCCTCGCGGTCACCCCGGTCGAGCCGCGGTCTGGCAGAATGGTCCGGCGCGCACGCGCGGTCCGCCATGGTGTAACGGCAGCACGACAGCCTTTGGAGCTGTTAGGTCTAGGTTCGAATCCTGGTGGCGGAGCCCCCGAGCACCCCGTGCCCTGGCTTCGAGGGATGGTCACGGCCGCCAATGGTCTCTTCTCGTCTGGTGCCTCGGTCGACCCTGGTCCTAGAGTGAGCAAAACGTGACCTAGCCAGAGGGTGCCATGTTCGACACGATCCTCGTAGTGGTCCAGACGATCCTCACCGCGGTGGGTGTCGTGTTCGCCGCGACGGGGCCGTTGCGACGGGCCACGAACGTGCGGTCCCCCTCTCAGCGTCCGGCCGGTGATCATGGCGCATCACGCGCGGTGGCCTTCGTCAGTCGTGGTCCGCGCCGCGTGTCCGGCGCGACCATCGTCGGCTTGTCGCACCGGATGGTCCTGGTCGGTACGAGTTCGGTCTTCCTGCTCGTGGCTGTCTCCGTCTTTCTGCAATTCGCACAGGTGTACCTGTCCGATCAGACTCCGAGTCCCGCTGAGTGGGTACGAACGGCCGGTGTCTGCGGTGCAGGTGCCGGCTTGATCGCGCTGGCCGCCCTGGGCGGGCCGGCCGGCATGAAGTGTCTGCACCTCGTGCTGCTCGCAAGTCCCGTTCTCGGTGCAGTGCAGTCCATTTTTCGACACCATGGTGCGCTGCTGGAGACACCGACGCTTGCTTACATGACTCCCGTGGCGCTTCTCGTCGCACTCGGGAGGTTCCGACCGGGATGGTTGGGGTCGTGTGTCGCCACCTGTGCGTTCGCCATCCTGACCCTGTTTCCAGACGATCACTTGGTGACCTTGGGAAACGTGGCCGTGACGTTCGTGGCGGGATTTCTCTGGCAAGTGTGTCGACGAGACAAGCCGTACCGAACGATCGTCATCGCGCTCGCCTATGTCGTGACGCTTTCGCTGCTGGTCACGAGCAGCTATCGATTCGGCACACTCGTCGGATTCTTCACGCCTGGCCGATTCGGTGATCTCTCCGAACGCTGGGAGTTGCGGGGTTGGCAGCGTGTCTGGCTCCAGGCCCCGGCTTTCGGCTCGAGCGGCCAGGAATCGTTTTCCGCTGTGATCGCCCCCGCGGCCGAAGGATGGGTCGTCGCCGTCGCAGCACTATCTGGCGTCTCGGTCGCCGTTTTCCTCGTGGCCGTGGCTGCACTGGCCAGCTGGGTCTTCGTCCGAATGGGCTGGCGGACGCGAGACGACGACCCGCGCCTGCTCGCGTCTAGCATGCTGTGGATCATTCTCTTGGCGGCCAACGTCCTCATTCTCCTCGGTGCGTTTCCTACGATGCGCCTGGCCGCACCTCCCTTCGGAGCCGGGGGTTACTTCCTTTTCAGTACCGGTCTCGTGGCATTGACCGTCTCGTATGCCCGCGGCGCGCGGACACCCCGGTGAAGCGACTGTGCAGAGCTTCGAGCGGTCGTCAGCTGGCTCGACGACCGGTTGACCTCGGACGGGGGACGTCCCAGAGATCGTCACCAGTCTGAGCACCGGGGCCCGAGTCGTTCTCTGCAGCACTCGACCTTCTCCTGCCCGCAGGCCCGGTCCGCCACGACAGCACGGCAGCCTTCGGAGCTGTGAGGTCTAGGTTCGAATCCTGGTGGCGGAGCCCCCGAGCGCCGCAGGTCGCGGTTCACTCGTCGGGCCCGCCCCGCCCTGACCGTGGGCGCCCCGGCGTCCGCCCCGACGACGAGGACCCCGCCGTGTCGAAGACCAGCTCCGTGCCGCCCCTCCTCCGTGCCGCCCTGCTCGGCGTCCTCAGCGGATCACGCTCGGCGACGCCGCTCGCCGTCCTCGCCCTGAACCACGACGCCCAGGAGGCGCGGGGCCGGTGGCAGCGCTGGCGCCTGTTCCGCTCGCCGATCGGTCGCGGTGCCCTGGTGGCCGCCGGCGTCGGTGAACTCGTCGGTGACAAGCTCCCGGCCACGCCGAGTCGGGTCGGTGCCGGGCCGCTGTTCGGACGGGCGGTCTCCGGCGCCGTCGCGGGGATCGCGATGGCCGGCACCGGCCGTCGAGGCACCCCTGTCCAGGCAGCCCTCGCCGGGGCGGTCGGCGCCCTCGTCGGCAGCTGGCTCTTCTACCGGGCACGGAAGGCCGTCGTCGAGACGACCGGCGTCCCCGACGTCGTCGTCGCCCTCGTCGAGGACGCCGTCGCCGTCTCGGGCTCGGTCGCCGTCGTCCGGTCGAGCTGACTCGACTCGTCCCCACCCGGCCGCCCGCCCTCCGGCGTCCCCACACCGGGCGGGCGTCCCGTGACCGGGACGACTGCCATGGGAGGATCGACGGAGATCACGCGCCACCCCTCACCAAGGAGCACCATGCCCGAACGCCAGCTCGCCGTCGTCGTCCTCGCCGCAGGGCAGGGCACGCGCATGAAGTCCTCGACCCCGAAGGTCCTGCACCGCCTGGCCGGGTTGCCGTTGATCCAGCACGTGCTCGAGAGCGCCGGCGCCCTGCAGCCCGACCACCTCGTCGCCGTCGTGCGGCACGAGCGCGACCTCGTCGTCGCGAGCGTGCTCGACACCGCCCCGCACGCCCTCGTGGTCGATCAAGACGACGTGCCCGGCACCGGTCGTGCCGTCGAACAAGCCGTGGAGGCGCTGCCCGCCGAGTTCACCGGCGACGTCGTGGTCGTCAGCGCCGACGTGCCCTTCCTCGACCACGCGACGCTCACGGCCCTGCTCGACCAGCACCGCGCCGCCTCCGCCTCGGCCACGTTGCTGAGCGCCGTGCTGCCCGACGCCACCGGCTACGGGCGGGTCGTCCGTCGCGACTCGGGCGACGTCGACCGCATCGTCGAGCACAAGGACGCCACCGACGACGAGCGTGCCGTGCGCGAGATCAACTCGGGCACCTACGTCTTCACGGTCGCCGCCCTGCGCACCCACCTGCCCCGCATCGGCTCGGCGAACGCGCAGAACGAGAAGTACGTCACCGACATGGTCGGCCTGCTCACCGGTGCCGGTGAGGTCGTCGCCGCCCGGGCGATCGACGAGACCTGGCGCCTCGAGGGCATCAACGACCGCGTGCAGCTCGCCGCCGCGGCGCGTCGCCTGAACGACCGCATCGTCGAGCACTGGCAGCGCGAGGGCGTCTCGATCGTCGACCCGCAGACCACGTGGATCGACCGCGACGTCTCGCTCAGCCCCGACGTCGAGCTGCTGCCGGGCACCCAGCTGCGCGGCGCGACCTACATCGCCCCGGGCGCTGTCGTCGGCCCCGACACCACCCTCGTCGACACCGAGGTGGGCGAGGGGGCGACGGTGAAGCGCACCGACGCGACCCTCGCGGTCATCGGTGCCCGCGCCTCCGTGGGTCCGTTCGCGTACCTGCGGCCCAACACTCTTCTGTCGGCCGACGGCAAGATCGGCACGTTCGTCGAGACGAAGAACGTGCAGATCGGCGCGGGGTCGAAGGTGCCGCACCTCAGCTACGTGGGCGACACCGAGGTGGGCGAGGGGTCCAACATCGGCGCCGGCACCATCACGGCCAACTACGACGGCGTGAACAAGCACCGCACCGAGGTCGGGTCGCACGTCCGAACCGGGTCGCACAACGTCTTCGTCGCCCCCGTTAGGATTGGCGACGGAGCGTACACAGGCGCCGGAACGATCGTCCGCAAAGACGTACCGGCCGGTGCCCTGGCCTTGAGCATCGCTCCACAGCGCAATGCGAGCGGATGGGTCGAGGCGAACCGCCCCGGCTCGGCGGCTGCCGAGGCCGCCGCTCGTGCCGAACGAACGACCGACTGAACCCGGTCGGGTTGGCCCCTCGGGGCCGGAGAGCGAGTGACGTGTCCGGAATCAAGATCACCGGCGAGAATCGACTCGTTCTGATCTCGGGGCGTGCGCACCCCGAACTGGCCAACCAGATCGCCGCCGAGCTCGGCAGCGAGCTGATCCCGACCGACGCCCGCACCTTCGCCAACGGCGAGCTCTACGCCCGCTTCGACGAGAGCGTCCGTGGATCGGACGCCTTCGTCATCCAGTCCCACTCGGCCCCGATCAACGAATGGCTGATGGAACAGCTGATCATGGTCGACGCGCTGAAGCGGGCTTCGGCCAAGCGCATCACCGTCGTGGCGCCGTTCTACCCGTACGCCCGCCAAGACAAGAAGGGGCGTGGTCGCGAGCCGATCTCGGCTCGTCTCGTCGCCGACCTCTTCAAGGCTGCCGGCGCGCACCGCATCATGAGCGTCGACCTGCACGCCCCGCAGATCCAGGGCTTCTTCGACGGCCCCGTCGACCACCTCTTCGCCATGCCCGTGCTGCTCGAGCACTTCCGCGCCAAGCTCGACAACACGACGCTGACCGTGGTGTCGCCCGACATGGGCCGCGTCCGGGTCGCCGACATCTGGAGCGAGAAGCTCGACGCGCCCCTCGCGATCATCCACAAACGGCGCGACCCGCTGGTGCCGAACCAGGTCACCGTCCACGAGATCGTCGGCGACGTCTCGGGCCGCGTCTGCCTGTTGGTCGACGACCTGATCGACACCGGTCGCACCATCGTCAAGGCCGCCGAGGCGCTCAAGGCCAACGGCGCGATCGGCGTCGTGGTCGCCGCGACCCACGCGGTCTTCAGCGACCCGGCCCCCGAGATCCTCAACAGCGAGTTCATCGATTCGGTCGTCGTCACCGACACCCTGCCGCTCACCGAGCACCAGAAGTTCGACAAGCTCGAGATCCTGCCCATCGCGCCGCTGATCGCCCGCGCCATCCACGAGGTCTTCGACAACGGCTCGGTCACCTCGATGTTCGACGGCGCCGCCTGACCCGCAGGCCACACCGCGCACCAGCCCACGGCCGCAGCACCCCCCGTTCCCGCCCGCCGCACCTCCCGCGTTCTCGTCCGCCGCGCCTCCCGCGTTCTCGTTCGCCGCGCGCCTCCTGCGTTTCCGCCCGCGCGGGCCCGCCTCGCGCACCTGAACCCGGTCCGCCGGGCTCGCCCTCGTGGTCGGCAACTCGGGAGTTCTGTTGCACCGCGCCTCCTGCGGGCCGTCCGGTCGGCTGTTCTGCTGAGTTGTCGGTGCGGGTCGTGCGGGCCGGATGTGGCACGTGCCGGGCTCGCCCTCGTGGTCGGCAACTCGGGAGTTCTGTTGCACCGCGCCTCCTGCGGGCCGTCCGGTCGGCTGTTCTGCTGAGTTGCCGATGCAGGGGCGTCGAGCGGATGCGACGAGCTGCGACCGGACGCGAGACGGGCCTGCCCGTCGCCGCCGGCCGCCGCAACGGCACCGCATCGACGGGCAGGCCCGTCAGAGCCCGGGTGGCGCAGTGGGCGTCCCCGGGCGAGCTCTCAGTGGGTCGACGGCTCCGTCTCGATCTCGGACCGGTCGCCGGACCAGAGGGTGTGGAACGTGCCCTCCTCGTCGACGCGCTGGTAGGTGTGCGCCCCGAAGAAGTCGCGCTGCCCCTGGATGAGCGAGGCGGGCAGGCGTTCGGACGCGAGCGAGTCGTAGTACGACAGTGCCGACGCGAACCCGGGTACGGGGATGCCCGAGAGGGCGGCTTTGGCGACGATGCGGCGCCAGGCCTCCTCGCCGTCGCGGACGGCTGCGGCGAAGTAGTCGTCCTCGAGCAGGGTCGCGATCGACGCGTCCTTCTCGTAGGCGTCGACGATCCGGTTGAGGAACTGCGCGCGGATGATGCAGCCTCCGCGCCAGATCTTGGCGATGGCGCCCTTGTCGATGTCCCAGCCGTATTCGTCGGCGCCGGCGATGATGGCGTCGAAGCCTTGCGCGTAGGCGACGATCTTCGAGGCGTAGAGCGCCTTCTGCACGTCGTCCTCGAAACCGTCGCCGGCCTCCTGGACCACGGGTCGACCCTGCAGGGTCTTCTGCACGGCGGCTCGCTGGGTCGGCTTCGACGACACGGCGCGGGCGAAGACGGCCTCGGCGATGCCGCCGACCGGCACGCCCAACCCGACGCTGTTCTGCACCGTCCAGACGCCCGTGCCCTTCGAACCGGCCTGGTCGACGATCGAGTCGACGAGCGGGCCGTCGGTCTTGGCGTCCGTCTGGCGCAGCACCTCGGCCGTGATCTCGATCAGGTACGACTCGAGCTCGCCCTTGTTCCACTCCTCGAAGACCGAGGCGATGGCGGCGGGCTCGTGGCCGCCGACGCGTCGCAGCAGGTCGTAGGACTCGGCGATGAGCTGCATGTCGGCGTACTCGATGCCGTTGTGGATCATCTTGACGAAGTGGCCCGCGCCGTCGGCGCCGACGTGGGTGACACAGGGTTCGCCCTCGGCCACGGCCGCGATCGACGCCAGGATCGGACCGAGCGTCTCGTAGGCCTCCTTCGAGCCGCCGGGCATGATCGACGGTCCCTTCAAGGCGCCTTCCTCGCCACCCGAGATGCCGGCGCCGACGAAGTTGAGTCCGCGCTCCTTCAAGGCGGCCTCGCGACGTCGCGTGTCCTGGAAGTTCGCGTTGCCGCCGTCGACGATGATGTCGCCCTCGTCGAACGCGTCGGCGAGCTGGTCGATGACGGCGTCGGTGCCGCGACCGGCCTGCACCATGATGATGGCGGTGCGCGGCTTCTGCAGGGAGGCCGCGAAGTCCTCGATCGACTTCGAGGGGATGAACCCCGCGTCGCCGTGCTCGTCCATCAGGGTGTCGGTGCGCTCGGGAGAGCGGTTGTAGACCGCCACCGTGTTGCCCTCGCGGCTGGCGAGGTTGCGCGCCAGGTTCGAGCCCATGACGGCCAGGCCGACGACTCCGATGTTTGCCTGTGGTCCTCCGTGTTCAGCCACGGTGCCTCCTTGTCGGTAGGGAACGGACCGACCATATGCCGCTCGGCCGGGCTGCCGTCCAGGTGCCGCGCCGGAGGTCGTGGGTAGGCTCGCGGGGCACGTGCCGCGATCCGGCGCCCGCCGCCGAGACGACCCCGAGGACACCGTGACCGAAGCAGCTCCCTTCCCGCCCGTCGTCGTGATGGGGGTCTCCGGATCAGGCAAGTCCACCGTGGGCGAGTTGCTAGCCGAGACACTGGGCACCCCGTTCGTCGACGCCGACGACCTGCACCCCGAGGCCAACCGGCTCAAGATGGCCGAGGGGCACCCGCTCGACGACGACGACCGCTGGCCGTGGTTGCGCATCGTCGCCGACCGCATCGCCGAGGCGGGCGACGACTCGGTCGTCGTGGCCTGCTCGTCGTTGAAGAAGGCGTACCGCGACGTCCTGCGCGAGGGTGACCCGCGCCTCCGGTTCGTCCACCTGACGGGCGTGCGCGAGCTCGTCGCGCGTCGGCAGCGAGAGCGCAAGGGTCACTTCATGCCGGCCGGCCTGATGGAGTCGCAGTTCGCCACCCTCGAGCCGCTGACCGACGACGAGGCCGGATTCGAGGTCGACGTGCGCCCCGGGCCCGACGACGTCGTGGCGGCCGTCGTGGCCCACCTCCGAGCGGTGCGGGACGGCGAGCTCGGGCACTGACCCGGCGCCCTCGCGGGCGTCCGAGCCGAGGAGGCGCGGGTTGGCGACACGCCCGGCCGACGTGTAACCTTGGCATTTGAACCTCGGCGAGGGGTGCTCCGGCACCCGTGATCGACGCGGTAGGCAGGCGCTCGGTGCTCAGGCACCACTCGTGCAGCGGTGATCGTCCCTCGGGCGACGCCCCTCGGGTTGCGGGTCCTTCCTCACGCGATGCGCGTTCGAGTTGACACCGACCACACACCCCCGGGCCCTCGCGGGCCCCTGCAAGGAGACGACATGTCCGACCAGAACACCCTCAGCGCCCTCGTGCGCACCAGCTTCGGCAAGGGCGCGGCCCGCAAGATCCGCGCGAAGGACCAGATCCCCGCCGTGATCTACGGCCACGGCACCGACCCCCAGCACGTCACGCTGCCCGGTCACGAGACGATGCTCATCACCCGTCGCGCCAACGCCGTCATCACGCTCGACATCGAGGGCACGAACCAGCTCGCCCTGGTGAAGGACATCCAGCGCGACCCGGTCAAGCAGACCATCGAGCACATCGACCTCATCGTCGTCCGTCAGGGCGAGAAGGTCACCGTCGAGGTGCCCGTGCACGTCGAGGGCGAGTCGGCTCCCGGCACGATCCACGTCGTCGAGCTCAACGCCGTCGAGCTCGAGGTCGAGGCCACGCACATCCCGCAGAACGTCGTCGTCTCGATCGAGGGCCTCGAAGAGGGCGCCCAGGTCTCGGCCGCCGACCTCGTGCTGCCGAAGGGCGCCACCCTGGTCAGCGAGCCCGAGACCCTCGTGCTCGCCGTCTCGGTGCCCCAGCTCGACCTCACGACCGACGCCGTCTCGGACGAGGACGGCGAGGCCGCCGAAGCCGAGGGCGACGTCGAGTCCATCGAGGACGAAGAGCGCTCCGAGTAACACGGCGCACCCGAACACCCTGCCGGCGCAGACCCACTGAGAGAACGACGACCACGACGATGGCACTCGACGACCAGTGGCTCGTGGTCGGGCTCGGCAACCCCGGGCCCGGCTACGCCGGCAACAGGCACAACGTCGGGCAGATGGTGCTGGCCGAACTGGCCGACCGTCTGTCCGCCGGCTTCAAGAACCACCGCACGAACGCGACGGTCGCCGAGGGGCGCACGGCTCCCGGCGGCCCTCGCTTCGTGCTGGCCCGGCCCGCGACGTACATGAACGTCTCGGGCGGTCCGACGCAGGCGTTGCTGCGCTACTACGATCTCGACGTGTCGCGTCTGATCGTCGTCCACGACGAGCTCGACATCGACTTCGACGTCGTGCGGCTCAAACACGGCGGTGGCCACGGTGGTCACAACGGCCTCCGCGACATCATCGCCGCCACGGGTTCGAACGAGTTCACCCGCGTGCGCGTGGGCATCGGTCGTCCGCCCGGCCGTCAACCCGCCGCCGATTTCGTCCTCAAGGACTTCTCCTCCACCGAGCGCAAAGAGCTGCCGTTCCTGCTCGGTGACGCGGCTGACGCCGTCGAGATGATCGCGACCGACGGGCTGACCGCGGCGCAGCTCAGGTTCCACACGGCGAAGAGTTGACCCGTCCCGCCGAGGGCTGACGGCCCAGGCGTGCCACGGGTGTCGCCCACAGCGAACCCCGGCCGCGGTGTCGGTGGTGCCGCGTAACATCGTCCGGGTGATACTCGCGGGCTTGATCCAGGCGCTCTCGCGCGCCTCCACGTTCTCTGCCGCCCTCGACCGGGCCGCACGCAGCACCGACTTCTCCGTCGTCGACGGCCTTCGCGTCCCGTTGCTGGCCGGTCTGCTCGACCGTCGCGAGGGCCCGCAGGCGATGCTGGTCGTGACGGCGACGGGCCGCGAATCCGAGGCCGTCCGGGGGTCGCTCGCCAGCTACCTGCCCGAGGCCGAGGTCATCGAGTTCCCGGCGTGGGAGACCCTGCCGCACGAACGGCTCAGCCCCAGCGCCGAGACGGTCGGCAAGCGCATCCACGCCCTGCGGCGTCTCGCCACCTGGCAGCGTGAGGCCGCCGAGGCGCCGGGCACCGTGCGACCGATCGTGGTCGTCGCCGGCGTGCGCGCGGCTCTGCAGCCGCTCAGCGACAACCTCGTCGAGCTCGACCCCGTGCGGCTCACCGTCGGCGAGCGAGGGCACGATCTCTCGGGCATCGCCGTCCATCTCGTCGACCTGGCATACGCCCGGGTCGACATGGTCACCCGACGGGGCGAGTTCGCCGTCCGTGGCGGCATCCTCGACGTGTTCCCGCCCACGTCCGAGCACCCCGTCCGAGTCGACTTCTTCGGCGACGAGGTCGACCAGATCCGTCGCTTCTCGGTGGCCGACCAGCGCAGCCTCGACGGCGAGGTCACGTCGGTCGAATTGCCGCCGAGCCGTGAGATGCTGCTCACGGAGGCCGTCCGTCAACGTGCGCGTGAGATGCAGCACGAGTTCCCCAGCCTCTCCCAGATGCTGGCCAAGATCGCCGAGGGCATCCCGGTCGAGGGCATGGAGAGCCTGGCTCCCGCGCTCGTGCACCGGCTGGTGCCGGTGACGCACTACCTGCCGGCCGGCGCCTCCATCGCCGTGCTCTCGCCCGAGCGGGTGGTGTCGCGAGCGCAGAGCCTGGCCGAGACGAACCGCGAGTTCCTGTCCGCCGCCTGGAACGCCGCCACCGCCGGTGCCGAGGCCCCGATCGACCTCGACTCGGGTGACTTCCTCAGCCTGCGCGACCTGCGCGAGGCGGCCGGTGACCGGGCCTGGTTCACGATGAGCGGCTTCGACTCCGGCGAGGTCCTCTCCGACGACGAGGCCGTCGCGTCGGCGGGCGACTACGTGCGGGTCGACGCCGCCGTCGTGCCGAGCTTCAGCGGACACGCCGAGGGGGCGCTCGAGCACGTCGTCGAGCGCGTGCGCGACGGCTGGGCGGTCGTCGTCACGGCGCGGGGCATCGGCCTCGTCGAGCGGGCTCGCGACGTCCTCGCCGAACGCGAGGTGGCGGCGCGCCTCGAAGAGGCCCTGCCCGAGACCCTCGAACCGGGCGTCGTCCACCTCGTGGCCGGTGGGGTCGAGGCCGGCTTCGAGCTGATGGAGTCCAAGATCGCCGTTCTCGGCGAGTCCGACTTCTACGGGCGTTCGGCCAACTACGACTCGCGTCAGGTCAAGAAGCTCGCCACCCGGCGCAAGAACGTCGTCGATCCGCTGCAGCTCAAACCGGGCGACGTCGTCGTGCACTCGACCCACGGCATCGGCAAGTTCCTCGAACTGACCAGTCGCGAGGTGTCGAGCGGCGGGAAGAACGCCGTCAAGCACTCCCGCGAGTACCTCGTGCTCGAGTACGCGCCCTCGAAGCGCGGTTACCCCGGCGACAAGCTCTACGTGCCGACCGACCAGCTCGATCTGCTCAGCCGGTACGTGGGCGGCGAGGCCCCGTCGCTCAGCAAGATGGGCGGCGGCGACTGGGCGGCCGCCAAGGGCAAGGCGCGCCGGGCCGTCCGCGACATCGCCGTCGAGCTCGTCAAGTTGTACTCGGCCCGCATGGCGAGCAAGGGCCACGCGTTCCCGCCCGACACCCCGTGGCAGCGCGAGCTCGAAGAGGCGTTCCCCTTCGCCGAGACCCCCGACCAGCTCACGACCATCGACGAGATCAAGGCCGACATGGAGCGTCCGATCCCGATGGACCGCCTGCTCTCCGGCGACGTGGGCTACGGCAAGACCGAGGTCGCCGTCCGGGCGGCGTTCAAGGCCATCCAAGACGGAAAACAGGTCGTGATGCTCGTGCCGACGACGCTGCTCGTGAAGCAGCACTTCGACACGTTCAGCGACCGTTTCGCCGGGTTCCCCGTCCACCTGCGCAGCCTCAGCCGGTTCCAGACGGCCAAAGAGTCCAAAGAGACGATGGCCGGGCTCGCCGACGGCACGGTCGACATGGTCATCGGCACCCACCGACTGCTGAGCGAAAGCCTCTCGTACAAGGACGTCGGCCTCGTGATCATCGACGAAGAGCAACGCTTCGGCGTCGAGCACAAGGACGCCCTCAAGAAGCTCAAGACGAACGTCGACATCCTGGCGATGTCGGCGACCCCGATCCCGCGATCGCTCGAGATGGCCGTCACCGGCATCCGCGAGATGTCCACCCTGGCCACCCCACCTGAGGACCGCCACCCGATCCTCACCTTCGTCGGCCCCGAGAGCGATCGTCAGAAGGCAGCCGCGATCCGGCGAGAACTGCTGCGCGAGGGGCAGGTGTTCTACGTGCACAACCGCGTGGCGAGCATCAACCGCGTCGCGGCCCAGATCGCCGAGCTCGTACCCGAGGCCCGCGTCGCGGTCGCCCACGGGCAGATGGCCGAGTCGACCCTCGAGCAGGTCATGGTCGACTTCTGGGAGCGCAAGTTCGACGTCCTCGTCTCGACCACGATCATCGAGACCGGCCTCGACATCGCCAACGCCAACACGTTGATCATCGATCGGGCCGACAAGTACGGTCTCAGCCAGCTGCACCAGTTGCGCGGTCGAGTGGGCCGCGGCCGTGAACGCGGGTACGCGTACTTCCTCTACGACGCCGACAAGCCGCTCAGCGAGACCGCACAAGACCGGCTCGAGACGATCGCCGCGAACAACGAGCTCGGGGCGGGCATGCAGGTCGCCCTGAAAGACCTCGAGATCCGCGGGGCCGGCAACCTCCTGGGTGGTGAACAGTCCGGGCACATCGCGGGCGTCGGCTTCGACCTGTACCTGCGCATGATCGGCGAGGCCGTCAGTTCGTTCCGCGGGGACGTCGCCGAGGGGCAGACCGAGCTGCGGCTCGAACTGCCCGTCGACGCCCACGTGCCCGAAGAGTACGTCGAGAGCGAGCGCCTGCGCCTCGAGGCGTACCAGAAGCTCTCGACGGCGAGTGCGCCCACGTCGACCGACGACCAGATCGACTCGGTGCTCGACGAGCTCACCGACCGCTATGGCGAGCCGCCCGCACCCGTGCTGGCATTGATCGAGGTCTCCCGCCTGCGTCGCGCGGCCCAGAAGGCGGGTCTCAGCGAGGTCGTCGTCATGGGCAGCAACCTGAGGGTCGCGGGCATCGACCTGCCCGACAGCATGCAGGTCCGTCTGCAGCGCATGTACCCGGGGGCCCGCTGGTTCGCTCAGGCGAACGCCGTCAGCGTGCCGTTGCCACGTGCCCACGGTCAGGCGCCAACCGACGACGAGCTCATCGTCTGGGTCGAGCAGCTGTTGTCGGCGATCTACTCCGCCCCGGTCGCCCGCCCGGCGGCCGACGCGGCCGCGGCGAGCTGACCGTGTCGGCCGGGCGGGCTCAGGGCCCTCGAGACCAGGAGGCGCGGGGCGGCTACGAGCCCGGGGCGGGCGCCCGGCTCGGCGAGCTCGTCGGCGTGGTCGACGCCCTCCTCGCCGACGAGGGCGGGTGCGCCTGGAACCGCGCACAGACTCCTCGGTCCCTCGTGACCTATCTGGTCGAGGAGGCCTACGAGCTCGTCGAGGCGATCGAGCACGGCACCTCGGACGACCTCCGGGAAGAGCTCGGGGACGTGCTCTACCAGGTGGTCTTGCACAGCGCCCTGGCCGCGCGCGCCTCCACGGGGGCGTTCGACCTCGCCGACGTCGTCCGCGACGTCGCCGAGAAGACCGTCCGGAGGCACCCGCACGTGTTCGGGGCCGAGCGCGCCGACGGGGTCGACGACATCGTCCGGCTCTGGTCGGCGGCGAAGGCCGACGAGAAGTCGCGCCGGACGAGCGTCTACGACGGTGTCCCCGTCGGGCAACCGGCGCTCGCCAGGGCGCAGAAGCTCGATTCGCGTCGGGCCGCGGCGGGCTCCGCCCGGCCCGCGGCGGACGGGCCGTCGACCGTGTCGTCAGGTCCGGGCGAGACAGAGGCCCACGCGCCGTCGACCGAGCTCGCCTGGGGCAGGGCGCTGCTCGCCAGGGTCGACGAGGCCACCGATCGGGGCATCGACGCCGAGCGTGCCCTCCGGGCCGCCGTCCGCGAGCGCGAGGCGCTGCTCCGCCGGGACGAGACCGGCCCGACGACGAGAGACGGTGTCGAGCAGGTGCCCCCTCAACCCGAATGAGGGGGCACCCCGGCGTCGCCTGCTCAACCCGAATGAGCGGCGAGGCCGTCGCTCGAGCACCAGGGGCTGGCCCGAAGGCACCGGCCCGGCGGTGACCGAGTGGTGTCCTCAATGTAGAGGATGAGTGTTGACATGTCAAAAACCGACATGTCGGTCGATCTCGTGCTCGCCGGGGTGTCGAACGGTCCGCAGAGGCCTCGATCGACCGGCCGGTCGGCCAGGGCAGACGTCTGTTATGGTCCACTACGACGACGACGACGACGACGGCGGCCGCGCAGGGCGAGTACGACTCGTCGGCACGAAGGAGCGGCAGAATGCCTCGCAAGCCTGATCCCACTCGCAAGCCCGAGTTGCTGGGGCAGATCCTCGAGCACCTCCGCGGTCGTTCCCTCGCCACCGTGTCGTTCCGTACCTTGGCCGAGGCCCTCGGGGTCAGCACCTACGTCTTCGTGTACCACTTCGGCAATCGGGCCGAGCTCATCGCCGAGATCGTCCGCGCGGTCGTCGCTCGCAACGACGGGCTACTCGCCGTTGCGGTCGCCGAGCTCGACCGGGAGGCGTTCGAGAAGCACCTCGCGAAGGTCTGGCACGACGTGTCCACCGAGCGTGGCCGTGATCTGCACCGTCTCGAGCTCGAGGCCGCCCTGCTCGAGACCGTCGCGGGCGAAGCGGACGGAACCGCCCGTGCGACGGTCGGCCGATGGGTCGACCACGTCGCCGCCTGGGTCTCGGCGAACGGCGTCACGCCGGCCGAGGCCAAGGTCTCCGCTCGGGTCTTCGTCGACGCGCTCTTCGGCCTGCAGTACGACGCCATCGTCTCGGGTGACGGACGCCGGGCGTCAGCGGCCTATAAGCAGGCGGTCGAGACCCTCGTCGCACGCCCTCCGCAGCGCTGACCCGTCCGCAGCACCGTCCCTGCCCTGGCGGCGTCACTGTCCTGACGCCGACCCTGCCCTGCTGCTGACCCTGCCCGGCTGCCGACCCCGCTGTTAAGGGTGTCGCGACGGGTGCGCGTCCGGAGGGCGCCCGGGGTGACGGGAGTGGCGGAGCCGGGCCGAGCGCAGAACGCCCGACCCGGCCCGGGGCCCTCACCGCAGGGAAGGGAGGGCCTCGAGGTGTGATCGGCACGCAACCCGATTTGCGCCGATCACTCGTGAGGATCGTAGCGTGGAATGTCACATGTCCGCAAATCGGCGTCCACCGTCGGCGGCTCTGGGATGATGTCTTCATGCCGACCCCCGTCAACCCGCCGCGCGGCATGCGCGACCACCTGCCCGCCGACAAGAGGCGCCGCGAGGGTGTCCTCTCGGTCATCCGAGGCGTCTACCGCTCCTACGGCTTCGACGAGATCGAGACGCCCGTGGTCGAAGAGAGCTCGCGCCTCCATTCGGGTCTCGGGGGCGACAACGAGAAGCAGGTCTTCGCGGTCCTCCGACGGGGCCTCGACCTCGACGACCTGCGGTCGGCCGAGAGCGTCCTCGGTCTGGCCGACCTGGGGCTCCGTTTCGACCTGACGGTGCCGCTCGCCCGCTTCTACGCGTCGCACCGGGCCGAGCTGCCGACGGTCTTCCGCTCCGTCCAGATCGCCCCGGTGTGGCGGGCCGAGCGGCCGCAGAAGGGGCGCTACCGACAGTTCGTCCAGTGCGACATCGACGTCCTTGGCGAGGCCGGGCCCCTGGCCGAGATCGAACTGATCCAGGCCACCACCGCCGTGCTCGAGGCCCTGGGCCTCACCGGGACGACGATCCGGGTGAACGACCGACGCATCCTGCTGGCGATGCTCGCCCACTGGTCCGTGCCCGAGGCGCTCACCGACCAGGCCCTGATCGTCGTCGACAAGCTCGACAAGGTCGGCGTCGACGGCGTCGTGGCCGAGCTGGTCGACCTCGGCGTCACGACTCCCGGCCTCGACGACGCGCTGGCGCAGCTGGCCGACGCCTCGTGGGCCACCGGCGAGGGCGACGACGCTCCCTGGCTCGACCGGGCCGCGTTCGCCGACCTGGTCGCGCTGCGCGACGCGTTGCCGGGTGCGACCCTGCGGTTCGATCCGACGCTCGTCCGTGGCATGGGCTACTACACGGGGACGATCTTCGAGATCGCCCACCCCGACGTGCCCTACTCGCTCGGCGGAGGTGGTCGCTACGACGGCATGATCGGTCGCTTCCTCGGCAGCGAGGTGCCCGCGGCCGGTTTCTCGCTGGGGTTCGAACGTCTCGTCGACCTGGTGACGCTCGCGACCGACGACGACGAGGGGCTGGCGCTGGTCTACGACAAGAAGGTCGAACCGGTCGAGTTGCTCGCCCTCCAGCGTGAACTGTTGGCGGGCGGTGAGCGGCGTGTGCGCCTCGAGAAGAAGGCCAAGAACTTCACCAACCAGCTCGACGGCCTCGCGGCGGCGGGGTTCACCCGTTTCGTCACCGTGCGCGGGGGCGAGTCGGCCGCCGACCTCGAGGTCCGCACGATCGGTTGACCGTGGCCGACGGCTCCTCGCCACGAACCAGGGCAGGAGGCGCGGCTAAGCTGGGCCGCGGACCTCGCGTCCCCAGACGAACGACTACTAAGGAGCTCTCCAGTGGCAGCAATCGACGCCGTAGGCGCCCGCGAAATCCTCGACTCGCGGGGCAACCCCACCGTCGAGGTCGAGGTCTTGCTCGAGGACGGGACGGTGTCGCGTGCGGCCGTTCCCTCGGGCGCATCGACCGGGGCCTTCGAGGCCTACGAGCTGCGTGACGGTGACGAGAGCCGTTACCTGGGCAAGGGCGTGCTCAAGGCCGTCGCCGCCGTCATCGACGAGATCGGCCCCGAGGTCGAGGGTCTCGACGCCACCGACCAGCGCCTCATCGACCAGGCCATGATCGAGCTCGACGGCACCGACAACAAGAAGCGCCTCGGCGCGAACGCCATCCTCGGCGTCTCGCTGGCCGTGGCCCGCGCGGCGGCCGACTCGGCCGACCTGCCCTTGTTCCGTTACCTCGGCGGGCCGAACGCGCACACGCTGCCCGTCCCCATGCTCAACGTGATCAACGGCGGTTCGCACGCCGACAGCAACGTCGACATCCAGGAGTTCATGATCCTGCCGGTCGGGGCCTCCTCGTTCGCCGAGGCGCTCCAGTGGGGTGCCGAGACGTACCACGCCCTCAAGAGCGAGCTCAAGGCCAAGGGTCTCTCGACCGGTCTGGGCGACGAGGGCGGCTTCGCGCCGAACCTCGAGAGCAACCGTGCCGCGCTCGACCTGCTCGTCGAGGCGATCACCAAGGCGGGCTTCACCCCCGGCAAAGACCTCGCCCTCGGCCTCGACGTGGCGTCGAGCGAGTTCTACGCCGACGGCAGCTACACCTTCGAGGGCGAGAAGCGCGACTCGGCCTTCCTCGCGAACTACTACGCCGACCTCGTCGCGTCGTACCCCCTCGTCACCATCGAGGACCCGCTCGACGAAGACGACTGGGAGGGCTGGGCCCACCTCACGAGCGAGATCGGCTCGAAGACGCAGATCGTGGGCGACGACCTGTTCGTCACGAACCCCGAGCGCCTCGCCAAGGGCATCAAGGCCGGCGCCGCCAACTCGATCCTCGTCAAGGTCAACCAGATCGGCACGCTGACCGAATCGCTCGACGCCGTGGCGCTCGCCCAGCGCAGCGGCTACACGACGGTTCTCTCGCACCGCTCCGGCGAGACCGAGGACACCACGATCGCCGACCTCGCCGTCGCGACCGACGCGGGCCAGATCAAGACCGGCGCACCCGCCCGCAGCGAGCGCGTCGCGAAGTACAACCAGCTCCTCCGCATCGAGGAAGAACTCGGCGACGCCGCGGTCTACGCCGGGTACGGCGCCTTCCCGCGCTTCTCCGCCTGACGCGATCCGCGCCTCCTCGGGGCCCGTCCTGCTCGTGCGGGGCGGGCCTCCGTCGTTCCCCAGTGACGTCGTTTAGGCTCGTCGCATGCCCCGTGAGACCTCGAACCGCCGTGTGCCGGTGACCCTGCCGGCCGGCGAGACGCCGACGGGCCACTGGCTGCGCACGATCCGGTTCTCGGGCTTCAGCGTGCTCATGCTGGTGATCCTCGTCATGTTCGTCGTCATCCTCGCGCCCTCGTTGCGCACGTTGATCCAGCAGCAACAACAGATCGCGGCCCTCCAGGACGACGTCCGTCAGCAAGAAGAGTCCGTCGACGAGTTGAAAGAAGACGTGGCGCGGTGGAGCGACCCGGCGTACATCGAGGCGCAGGCCCGGGACCGCCTGCTCTACGTCTACCCCGGCGAGTACAGCTACCTGGTCATGGGCGACGACGCGGCTCCGATCTCGGGCACGGCTCCGGGCACCGGAACGACGATCAGCGACTCGTTGCAGACGCCCCAGGTCGACTGGGTGGCGGCCATGACTGCCTCGGTCCTCGACGCCGGCCTGAGCGACGAACCCGCGACCGAACTCGTCGCCCCCGACATCAGCGGCAGCCAGGTGCCCGCCCCGACCTCCGAGCAGACAGGTGGCACGCCGTGACCACGCCCCCCTTCGATCCCGTGACCGATGACGACGTCCGCGTCGTGACGGCTCAGCTCGGGCGTCCCGCGCGCGACGTGATCGGCATCGCCGCTCGGTGCGTCTGCGGTGCACCCACCGTCGTGGCGACGAAACCGCGCCTGGGCGACGGCACGCCGTTCCCGACGCTCTACTACCTGTGCCACCCCGGTGCCACGGCCGCCGTGTCGACCCTCGAAGCCACCGGCGTGATGGTCGAGTTCACCGGCCTGCTCGAATCGGACCCCGAGTTGCGGGCCCGGTACCAGGCCGCGCACGAGGCCTACCTCGCCGACCGCGAGGGCATCGAGCACGTCGACGAGATCGACCACGTGACGGCGGGCGGTATGCCCGAGCGGATCAAGTGCCTGCACGCCCTGGTCGGCCACGCACTGGCCGCCGGGCCGGGCGTCAATCCGTTCGGCGACCTCGCCCTCGAGCGGGCGGCGTGGAGCCCCGACGTGTGCCGGTGCCCCGACTACCTGGCCGACGACAGCGCCTTCGTCGACGCTCCTGCGCTCGGCGGGGGAGCCTGACGCGCGTGCGCCGTTCCGGTGGGTTCGTGGTGGCGATCGTGCTGGGGGCCCTCGTCGCGGCCGTCGTGCCGGCCTCGGCCGCGACGGCCGACCAGGTCCGTGACGCCGAGTACTGGCTCGCCGACTACGGCGTCCAGCGGGCGTGGCAGACCACGCGGGGCGCAGGGACCACCGTCGCCGTGATCGACACGGGCGTCGACTCCTCCGTCCGCGAGCTGCAGGGCGTCGTCGTCGGCGGCACCGACGTCTCGGGGCTCGGCTCGGCCGACGGTCAGACTCCGGTCGGCGACGACCCGAACCACGGCACCTTGGTGGGGTCGATGGTCGCCGGCCGCGGCACCGGTCCGGGCGACGGTGTGATCGGCGTCGCGCCCGAGGCCGACCTCCTCTCGGTGTCGGTGGGCTTCGGATCATCGGCCGTGGACTCCGACGACCAGATCGCCCGGGCGGTGCGGTGGTCGGTCGACGCGGGGGCCGACGTCATCAACATGTCGTTGACCCGCAACACGCTCGACTGGCCGACCAGCTGGGACGACGCCTTCCTCTACGCCATGGAGCACGACGTCGTCGTCGTCGCGGCGGCCGGCAACCGTGGCAGCGGCACGACCGAAGTGGGCGCCCCGGCGACGATGCCGGGCGTGCTCACCGTCGCCGGGGTGGACCGGCAGGGCACGGCGAGTTTCGACGCGTCGAGTCAGGGCATCACGATCGGCGTGGCCGCCCCGAGCGAGGACCTCGTCGGCGTCGGTCCGGGCGACGTCCACTACAGCTGGAGCGGCACGAGCGGGGCCACGCCCCTCGTCGCGGGCATCGTCGCGCTCGTGCGCAGCGCCCATCCCGAGCTCGGCGCGGCCGACGTCATCAACCGCGTCGTGTCGACGGCGACCCCCAAGGGCTCCTCGACGCCGGACCCTCTGTACGGCTACGGGCTCGTCGACGCCGCGGCGGCCGTGAACGCCTCGGTGCCCGCGGTCGCCGCGAACCCGATGGGCGACCTGGCCGAGTGGATCCGCGTGCACCGACGTGCCGACGTGCCGGCGCCGTCGGCCCCGGCGACCAACCCCACGGACGAGGCCCCCGTCCCGACGCCCGTGCCCGATCCGGGGCAGCCGTTGGCGGTCCTCCTGCCCACCGTCGAGACCATGCGGTCCACGGGCATCCCGTTGATCGTCTTCACGGTCTTCGGCGGAGCCGCCGTCCTCGTCGCCGTCGGAGCCGTCCGCCAGTTCAGGCGCGCGCGGCGCTCGGGGTAAGGTCGTCTGCGACACCCCCATCTCAAGGAGACATTCGCCGTGCCCAAAATCCTCATCGTCGGCGGCGGCTACGCCGGTTTCTACACCGCCTGGAAGCTCGAGAAGTGGCTGCGCGCGGGTGAGGCCGAGGTCACGATCGTCGACCCGTTGCCCTACATGACGTACCAGCCGTTCCTGCCCGAGGTGGCCGCCGGCTCGATCGAGCCGCGCCACGCGGTCGTCGCCCTCCGACGCCACCTCAAGAAGACGAACGTCGTCACGGCCAAGGTGACCGGTGTCGACCACGCCTCGAGGACCGCCACCATCACGCCCGAGGTGGGCGACGCCTGGACGATGCAGTACGACCAGATCGTCATGACGGCCGGTGCCGTGTCGCGCACCTTCCCGATCCCGGGCGTGGCCGACGAGGCGATCGGCCTGAAGACCATCGAAGAGGCCGCCGCGATCCGCGACAAGGTGCTCACGAACTTCCAGAAGGCCGCCAACCTGCCGGCCGGTCCCGAGCGCGACCGGCTCCTCACGGTCGTCGTCATCGGCGGCGGCTTCGCCGGAATCGAGGTGTTCGCCGAACTGCGCAGCTTCGCCAGCGACCTGCTGAAGAACTACCCCGACCTCACCATCGACGACACCCACTTCCACCTCGTCGAGGCCATGGGCCGCATCATGCCCGAGGTGTCGCTCAAGACGAGCCACTGGGTGCTGAAGAACCTCGCGGAACGCGCCGCCACCGTCCACCTCGACACCCAGCTGCAGTCCGCGGTCGGGGGCAAGATCGAGCTCTCGACCGGTGAGTCGTTCGAGTCCGACCTCATCGTCTGGACGGCCGGCGTCATGGCCAACCCGATGGTCCGCGGAACCGACTTCCCGCTCGAGCAGCGCGGTCGCATCACCGTGAAGGCCGACCTGCGCATCGTCGACGGCGACACCGTCGTCCCCGACGCCTGGGCCTGCGGCGACGTCGCGGCCACCCCCGACCTGACCGGCAAGGGCGTGGGCGGATTCTGCGTGCCGAACGCCCAGCACGCCGTCCGCATGGGCAAGCGCCTCGCGAAGAACGTCGTCGCGTCGCTCCGCGGCGAAGGGCTCGTCGACTACAAGCACGAGAACCTCGGGGCCGTCGCCGGCCTCGGCCTCAACGTCGGGGTGTTCCAGAGCGGCAAGTTCGCCATGAAGGGCTTCCCGGCCTGGGCCGCCCACCGCGGGTACCACGGCATGGCGATGCCTTCCTTCGAGCGCAAGTTCCGCGTCGTCGGCGGCTGGTGGAACAACTTGTGGCTGGGGCGCGACATCGTCTCGCTCGACAACCGCGAGCGTCCCCGTGCGGCCTTCGAGGAGTTCGCCTCGCGTCCGAAGCCCGCCGTCGAGACGCCCGCCGAGGCGAGCGCTCCCGCGTCCGTGGGTGCGGGTCAGCCCGTCGGTGAGGCCGGGCCCGCGTACGCGAACCCGGTCGAAGACGACGGAACGGCAAAGAAGGGCACGGCCGAAGGGGGCGAGGCAGCTGCCGAGGCTCCGCGCAAGGCTCCGGCCCGCAAGCCCGCCGCGAAGAAGACGGCCGCCGGCCCGACTGCCGCGACAGACACGGTGCCCGCCTCCGAGTGATCCCCGAGCACGTCCGTGACGCCCGCCCGCTGCCGAGCAGCGTGGCGGGCGTCCGTGTTCTCGTAGGCTGGTCGTCCGGGCCCCCGTAGCCCAATCGGCAGAGGCAGGCGACTTAAAATCGCTTCAGTCAGGGTTCGAGTCCCTGCGGGGGCACCTCCCACCGGCGTGGGCGCGCGGACACCGGACTCGGAGTCGTGTCGACCCGGCGGCGTTCGCGACGACGTGCAGGACGCAGCCTCGCGTGGTCGACCGCGGCCGCGCCTCCTGGCCGCGGCTGCGCCTCCTGACCGCGGCTGCGCCTCCTGGCCGCGCCGCCTCACCCGAGGCTTTCGCGCGCCGGGCCGTCGGGTGTGCCACGTCCCCCCGTCACGTCCCGTGCCGGGTCGGCAACTCAGGAGATCAGCGCGTTGCGGGGGTGATACGCCCCAGGGTTCGGTCGTTCTCCTGAGTTGCCGCCTGCGCCGGCGTCCGGTCCGACCGCCGGGACCGCCGGGGCCGCCGGACGCGCCGGGTCGGCAACTCAGGAGATCGACGCGGACGGCCCTCTGAGAGGCGCGTCCGTCGGTCGTTCTCCTGAGTTGCCGGCGGGTAGTACGGCATCGCGGCAGAGGAGCCCGCGGCAGAGGAGCCCGCGGCAGAGGCATCCCCGGCGAGACGGCGCTCGACGGCAGCTGTCGTCCCCGGGGCAGACGTCGTGCCGGGGCAGGCGTCGTGCCGGGGCAGGCGTTGTGCCGGGGCACGCGTCGAGCCGGGGCCCGCTGTCGAGCGGGTCAGGCGCCGTCCGTGTCCCTCTCGACGAACGACGTCCAGAGCCACACCGCGACGCACAGGCCGGCGGTGACGGTGGCGGCGGCGACGGCCCCTTCGACGGGGAACGACGACGGTCCGCCCGTGAGCACCGCCGCGGCCGCCGCCACGCCGACCACGGTGAGCGCGACGTGCAGCGGTCGCGACCAGGCCCAGATGCGGCGACCCGGCAGCGAGCCCACCGGAACGAGCGCGAGCACGAGTGATCCGAGGCCGGTCAAGCAGACCGTCGCGCTCGTCTCGAGGGCCAGTTCGGTGACGAAGCCCCCGGTGGCAGGCAGGGCCCCGTGGACGGCCCAGGCGCCGGCCGACACGACCGCCAGAACGGCGACCTGGACAAGTGCCGGCATCCCCGCCTCGCGATCGTCCGACTCGCCGGGCCGGCGTCGGGGCGCCGTCGATCCAGGCGTCACGAGACTCCCGACGAGCACCACCCCGAGCACGAGCGGCGGATCGAGGCCGAACAGCCGAGTGACCGCGCAGGCGACCACGGCGACGAGAAGGAGGCGCGGTGACATGCGGACGCGTGCCCCGCGCCCTCGGGATCGCGCCACCAGCAGGGTGGGGACCACGATCGCGAGCACGTTGACGAGAGCGACGCCGATCGCGATCCCGGCGAGGAGGCGCGCGTAGCGGACCTCGTCGTCGAGGCCGGCGGCGAGCCCGACCACGGCGGCTCCGGCGGCGACGGTCAGCGCGGCGGCGACGCGGGGGTCGAGGGTGGCGGTCGAGAACGAGGTCGGGAGTTCTCGGCGGCGGTTCCGCCCCGTGAGTCGGGGTCCACGAGGAGTCAGTCGGCCTGTCAACGCCGTGGCCAACAGACGTGTCGGTGCGACGACGAGCACGACGAACGCGGCCGCGAGGCCGAGGGCGAGAAGCCATCCCGTGCCGGTCATCGCCTGGCCGACGGTGGGCAGGTCGCGACCGAAGGTCGTCGCCGCCGCCCAGCTTCCGGTCGCCGGTGTGGTCGCGCCGGTCGGACCGCCGCCCTCGTCGCCCGGTGTGCCGCCGGAGCCGTCACCGGGCACGGGGGCTGCGGACGCCCCGACGGGCGGCTCGGCCGGAACGGCCGGGTCACCGGTCGCCCCCGGACCCGGGGTCGGTGCTGCAGAGGCAGAAGGAGGCGCGGTCGCGGCGGCCGTCGACGCCACCGTGATCGAGATGCCCGCGCTGGGCGGCCCGACGTTCACCGCAGCGTCGATCTGGGCGGCCTGGACGACGTGTCCTCCCTCGGGGAGGGCGGCGTCGGACGACGTGCAGCGCCACGCGCCACCGGAAACCGTGGCCTGGCAGACCGGGGTGCTGTCGACGTACGCGGTGACCGTGGCGCCGTCCTCTCCCGACCCCGAGAAGATGATCGGTTGCGTGGTGACGCGTTCACCCGCCCGGGGCGCGGTGACGACGGGCGCGGCGGGGGCGTCCCGGTCGATCGTGACGACGACCCCGGTCGAGGTCGCCGACCGGGGCACGGCGGGAACCGAGTCCGAGGACTGCGACGCCGTCACCGTGTACCTGCCCGTCGGCCACGTCGAGGACGGCAGCAGGGCCGACCACGCGCCGGTGCCGTCGGCCGTCGCGGAGACCGGTGCCGCGCCTCCACCGACGGTGACCCGGGCACCGGGGAAGGCGGTGCCCGCGAGCTTGCCGCCGACGGCGGGGCCGCCCTGGACGGTCGGCGGGCCGAGCACCGAGAACGGAGCGCTGACCGCGTCGTCCACCACGGCCGAGTTCGTGACGTCCCGGACCGTCAGCGTCTGGTCGGCGCCGTTCTCGAGCACCACGGGGCACGACCAGGAGGCGCTGCCCGGTTCGTCGGAGGGCAGGGTCACCTCACAGAGGGCGCGGCTGGGCACGCGGGGGTCGAGCACCCTCACGGTGGCCCCGGCCGACCCCGTACCGGCGACCACGACGGCGTTGACGTCTCGGTCGCCGACGTCGCGGATGGTGGGCGCGACCGGGTCGGCGCCTGGTTGGCCGATCGACGGTGCGGGGGTGGGGGTGCGCGCGGGGTCGCCCGCGGCGCGGGCCCCGACACCGACCGACAGCGCGAGCGAGAGACCGAGCACGACGGCAACGAGCGTCGACGACGCACGCCGGGCACGGCGCGCACGTCGTGGCGCGACCACGCGTCGTCCGGCGACGGGCGTCGGCGGGCGCGTGGGATCCAGGGTCGGCGACTCGAACACTGTCACCCATTCAGCACGTTCTCGGGGTACAAGTCAATCCGTTGCGCGGGGGAGTCGCCCCCGCGGCCGCTCGTCGGGGTTCTGCTCCGAGATCACCCTGTGGGCAGGGACCCCACATGCAGCGCATTTATAGTGTGCATCGGACTCCCGACGACCCGATCCAGGTCACGGGCGACCACCCGGCGCCCGCCGTCATCGGTCCACCATCAAGGAGTGACACGTCATGCAACCGGCCACGATCGGCATCCTGGTAGCGGCAGGCATCATCGTCCTGCTCGCGGTCATCATCGGCATCTATTTCTGGGCCACCTACAACTCGTTGGTGACCCTGAAGGTGCGCGTCGACGAGGCGTGGAGCGACATCACGATCCAGCTCAAACGTCGAGCCGATCTGATCCCCAACATCATCGAGGCGGTCAAGGGATACGCCTCGCACGAGTCGTCGGTGTTCCAGAACGTGACGGCGGCCCGTGCCGAGACGATCGGGGCCGGCACGCCGGCCGAGGCGTCCGCCGCCGAGGGGCACATGCAGACCGCGCTGAAGAGCATCTTCGCCGTGGCAGAGGCTTATCCGCAGTTGCAGGCGAGCCAGAACTTCTTGCAGTTGCAGTCCGAGTTGGTCGACACCGAGGACAAGATCCAGGCCGCGCGTCGCTTCTACAACGGTGGCGTGCGCGAGTTCAACACCAAGAACCGCGTGTTCCCCAACTCGCTCTTCGCCAAGCGTCTCGGCTTCACCGAGCGGGACTTCTTCGAGGTGTCCGAACCGTCGGCCATCGCCGAGCCGCCGCGCGTCCAGTTCTGACCCTGCCCGCCTCCCTTTCGAGACCATGTACTCCGCGATCTCGCGCAACAAGCGCAACACGGTCTTCATCGTCCTGATCTTCCTCGTGATCGTCGGGGCGTTGGGCTTCGCCGCGAGCGCCATCTGGAACAACGGGTCGATCGGATTCCTCGTCCTCGGCGGCGCCGCGGTCTACGCGTTGATCCAGTACTTCGCCGCCAGCGGGCAGGCGTTGTCGATGAGCAACGCCCAGCAGGTCGACGGCACGACGGCTCCGCGCCTCTACCGCACCGTCGAGAACCTCAGCATCACCATGGGCATGCCGATGCCCAAGGTCTACGTGGTGGTCGATCCGGCCCCGAACGCGTTCGCCACGGGGCGTGATCCCGACCACGCCGTCGTCGCCGCCACCACGGGGTTGCTCGAGATCATGGACGACGCCGAGCTGCAGGGTGTCATGGCCCACGAGCTCGGCCACGTCAAGAACTACGACATCCGGGTGTCGACGATGGTGTTCGGCCTCGTCGTGGCCGTGGGGTTCCTCGCGGACATCCTGCTGCGCATGTCGTTCTTCAGCGCGTTGACCGGGGGCAACCGCAACTCGAACGGCAACAACGGCGGGGGCGGGGGAAACCCCGTGTTCCTCGTGCTCGGTCTGGCGGCCATGATCATCGCCCCGCTCGCCGCCGCAGGCGTCCAGGCGGCCGTCTCGCGCCAGCGCGAGTACCTGGCCGATGCCACAGGGGCCTTGACGACGCGACACCCCGAGGGCTTGGCCCGGGCCCTCGAGAAGCTCGGTTCGTCCGGTCGGCCCATGCGCCAGCAGAACACCTCGATGTCGCACCTGTGGATCAGTGATCCGATGAAGCCGGGCGTCATGGACCGGCTCTTCAGCACGCACCCTCCGCTCGCCGACCGCGTCCGGCGGCTGCGGCAGAACGCGGACACCTTCTAGTCGACGTCGTCGGTCACGACCTCCGCATCCGCGCGACCGGCCACGGTCGCTCGCAAGGCACCCGCCAGGTCACCGCGGTCGGCGACCTCGATCGTGCCCAACCCTTGCCAGGCCGCGGCGCGGCGCAGGGTCGTCGCCAGCCGTTCGACGTCGATCGGCAGGTCGCGCTCGCGCCAAGCCGACTGCACCCGCAGGACGCCCGCCTGACGGTCGCTCTTCAGATCGACCCGCCCCACGAGTTGATCGTCCTGCAGGACGGGCAGCACGTAGTAACCGTGCACGCGCTTCTCGCGGGGGGTGTAGATCTCGATGCGGTAGCGGAAGCCGAAGAGTCGTTCCGCCCGGGGGCGGTGCCAGACCACGGGGTCGAACGGTGACAGGACGGCGTCCGACCGGAGTCGACGTGGCACGCGAGCGTCCCGGTGCAGCCACGCGGTCGAATCCCAGCCCGGCACGACCACGGGCTCGACGACACCCTCGTCGTGCAGTTCGCGCAGGGCGGGCCCGACGTCGACGGCCTTGAGCCGGAAATAGTCGGCGAGGTCGGAGGCCGTGGCCACTCCGGAGGCGCGGGCCGCGTGGGCGACGAGGCGACGGTGGGCTTCGTGGCGGTCGACGTCGACGGCCAGCACCTCGGCCGAGAGCACCTGCTCGGGGAGGGCGTAGACCCGCTCGAACCGTCGTCGACCCGCGCTGACCAGGGCTCCGGTCCGGAACAGTGATTCGAGGCCGCGTTTGACGTCGCCCCACCCCCACCACGGGCCGGTGCGGTCGGGCTGCGGGAAGACGGCGGCGTCGCCCTCGACCAGGCTGGCCGGCAGCGGCCCCTTGTCACGGATCTCGTGGAGCAACCAGCGTTCCATCCGGGGGCTCGTCGACAACCACGACGAGTCGTCCCCTCGCCATTTCGCGTCGTAGTCGCGCATGCGCCAGCGCAGCAGGGGCCACGTCGACACCGGGATGACGGCCGCCTCGTGGGCCCAGTACTCGACGTACCGGCCGCCGGGGGTGAAGGTGAGGCGGTCGAGGGTCGCGCGGTCGTACGAGCCGAGGCGGGCGAACGCAGGCAGGTAATGGCTGCGCTCGAACACGTTGACCGAGTCGATCTGCAACAGGCCGAGGCGGTCGACGAGGCCGTTCAGCTGGCGCGTACCCGGGCGCACGGGGCCGTCGACGGGGTTGCCGAAGCCCTGGGCCGCGAGGGCGACACGTCGGGCCTGGGCGGGGGAGAGCTGCTGACGGGGCACGCGGACGACTGTAGCGACGGCCACCGACACGCACCGCGCCTCCTGACGTCGCCTCGTCCCCGTCGACACATGCGCCCGGCGGCATGTGGACGGGTAGGTGACCGGCTCCGCGTGGCCATAAACTGACGCGATGATCTGGCGGAACCGCCCCACGCGCGGCGACGAGACGCAGGGCGACGCGGTGAGCGGGCAGACGGCCGGTGCCGTCGCCGATCCGTCGGTGCCCCGGGGCATGGTCATCGCGGGGGCCTGGTCGTGGCGCATCCTGCTGCTCGTGGCCGTGGCCGGTGTCTTCGTCTGGCTGGTCACCCAGCTGCGGGTCATCGTCATCCCCTTCCTGGTGGCGCTGCTGATCTCCGCCCTGCTCGTTCCGCTCTCGGGGTGGCTGCAGCGACATCGCTGGCCCAAGTGGCTGGCCGTCGTGTCGGTTCTGGTGGGGTTCCTCGTGGTGGTCTCCGGCCTCGTCGTGCTCGTCGTCCTGCAGATCGTCGACGGCTGGCCCACGTTGCGTGATCGGTCCATCGCCTCCTACGGCGACTTCAAGGACTTCCTGCTCACGTCGCCGTTGCATCTCACCGAGGCCCAGATCAACGGGTACGTGTCCGACGCGATCGCGGCCGTCCAGCAGGACAGCCAACCACTCGTGCGCGGTGCCCTCTCGGTCGGATCGACCGCGGGTCACGTGGGGGCCGGGCTCGTGCTCGGTCTCTTCGCGACGATCTTCGTGCTCGTGGGCGGGTCCGAGATCTGGCGGTGGGTCGTCCGCCTCTTCCCCCGGGCCTCGCGTCCGGCGATCGACGGTGCGGGCCGGGCGGGGTGGCTCACCCTGACGAACTTCGTCAAGGTGCAGATCTTCGTCGCGTTCGTCGACGCCGTGGGCATCGGCCTCGGCGCGTTCTTCCTCGGTCTGCCGCTGGTGGCGCCCATCGCGATCGCGGTGTTCCTCGGGTCGTTCGTGCCCGTCGTCGGCGCCGTGGCGACCGGAGCCGTCGCCGTCGTGATCGCGCTCGTCTACAACGGTTGGGTCGTCGCCCTGCTGATGCTCGCCGTCGTGATCCTCGTGCAGCAGATCGAGGGCCACCTCCTGCAGCCGTTCGTCATGGGCAGCGCCGTCAAGGTGCACCCTTTGGCCGTCGTCTTCGCCGTCGCGGGCGGCACCCTGGTCGCAGGCATCCCCGGGGCCCTCTTCGCCGTTCCGTTCGTGGCCGTGCTCAACGTCATGATCACCTATGTCGCGAGGGGCACGTGGCGCGGCGAGCCGCGGCCCCTCGAACACGACGTCACTCAAGCCGGAGGTCTCACCGATGTCTGAACGCACCCTGGCCGGTCCCACCCTCGTCGAGATCGAGGAGGCGCGAGAGCGGGTCTCACGGGTCGTCCGCGTCACCCCGATGGAGACCTCGCAGTATCTCGCGGACGTCCTGGGCTCCCGCGTGCACCTCAAGTGCGAGAACCTGCAGCGCACGGGGTCGTACAAGATCCGCGGCGCCTATAACAGGCTGACGCAGCTGACGGACGACGAGAAGGCGCGGGGGGTCGTCGCCGCGTCGGCCGGCAACCACGCGCAGGGTGTCGCCTTGGCCGCCCGAGAGCTGGGCATCGCCGCCACGATCTTCATGCCCGTGGGCGTCGCGCTGCCCAAGTTGCAGGCGACGAGGCACTACGGTGCCGACGTCGTGCTCCGGGGGCACACGGTCGAGCAGTCGCTCCGAGCCGCGCAAGAGTTCGCCGACACGACCGGCTCCGTGTTCATCCCCCCGTTCGATCACGCCGACGTCGTCGCCGGTCAGGGCACCCTGGGGCTCGAGATCCTCGAGCAGGTGCCCGACGTCGACACGGTGATCGTGCCCGTCGGCGGGGGCGGCCTCGCGGCCGGCGTGGCCAGCGCCCTCAAGCAGAGCGCGGCGCTCACCGGGCGTGACGTCCGCATCATCGGCGTGCAGGCGGCCAACGCCGCGCCCTACGCCGTCTCGATGAAACTCGGCGTCCGGACCGACATCGACGCCCAGCCCACGATCGCCGACGGCATCGCCGTGGCCAAACCCGGCGTGCTCAACTTCGAGATCATCCGCGACACGGTCGACGAGATCGTCACGGTCAGTGACGACGACACGGCTCGAGCGATGCTGGTGCTCCTCGAGCGCGCCAAGCTCGTCGTCGAGGCCGCGGGCGCCGTCGGCATCGCGGCGATCCTCACCGAGCAGGTCCGCGACCTCGGCACGACCGTGGTGATCCTCAGCGGCGGCAACATCGATCCGCTGATGATGGAGCGCGTCATCGGTCGTGGCCTCGCCGCCGCCGCCCGTTACGTCAAACTGCGCATCGGCATGCCCGACCGCCCGGGCCAGCTGACCCGGGTCAGCGAAGTGCTGTCCGACGCCAACGCCAACGTGGTCGAGGTGCTGCACACCCGCCACGGACGAGGTCTGCAGATCAGTGAGGTCGAGCTCGAGCTCAGCGTCGAGACGCGCGGGCCCGACCATGTCGAAGAGGTCCTGCAGCGGCTGCGCGACGCGGGGTACCAGCCCAACGTCGACTTCTGAGCCGCCTCCCAGGGCGCGACCGCGCCTCCTGCCGTGACCTGCGCCTCCGGGCGTGACCTGCGCCTTGTGTCGTGACCTGCGTGTCCGGGCGTGACCTGCGCCTCCTGACGTGACCTGCGTGTCCGGGCGTGACCTGCGCCTCCTGACGTGACCCGCGCCTCCGGGCGTGACCCGCGCCTCCTGGTGAGCGCCCGGGGCGGCAAATCAGGAGAACGACGACGGGGGAGTGCTGGACGGAAGGTTCGACCGTCGTTCTCCTGAGTTGCCGTTGCCGTTGCCGTTGCCGATGCCGTTGCCGATGCCTACGCCGATGCCGATGCCGGCAGGCGTCAGGGCGTGGCGGGGACGACGAAGGCCCCCGCTCGTCGAGCAGGGGCCTTCATCGCCGGCTGACCTACGGCTGGTAGGTCTCGACGTTGGTGATCGACACCGAGATGTCCTTGCCGTTCGGTGCGGTGTAGCTGGTGGTCGTGCCGACCTTGAGGCCGTTGATGGCCTGACCGAGCGGGCTGGCCTCGCTGTAGACCGAGAGGTCGCTGCCGGCCGCGATGATCTCGCGGTTCCCGAGCAGGAACGTGCTCTCGTCGCCGGCGATGGTCGCCGTGACGACGGTGCCGGGCCCGACGATGCCGTCGGCGGCCGTCGAGTCGCCGACCGTGGCGTGCTTCAGCAGATTGATCAGCGTGCGGATGCGTGCCTCCATCTTGCCCTGCTCGTCCTTCGCGGCGTGGTAGCCGCCGTTCTCCTTCAGGTCGCCCTCTTCGCGGGCTGCCTCGATGCGTGACGCGATCTCTCGACGCCCCTCGCCGCTGAGGGTGTCGAGCTCGGCCTGCAGACGGTCGCGGGCGTCCGTCGTGAGCCAGGTGGTCTCGTTGTCAGTGCTCATGGTGTCTCCGTTTCGTGCGGCGGCCGAACCCGGACGGGCAGGTCGAGCCGAGGAGGCGCGGTGCCGGGAACCGGGGCGAGGTCGCCCACCGAAAAAAGGAGACCGGCCGAGTGGCCGGTCTCGTCGTGCGATTTCGAGCAGTCTAGGGAAGCCAGCACCGGTAGATCAAGCCCGTGACCGCCCGTTCGGACGTCGCGAGCGAGGTCGTGTACGTCACCGACCGCTGCTCGGACGCGGGTAGGTGCACGATCTTCCAGCCCACCACCGCGAAGCCGCTGTTCTGGGCCTCGACCGCGCAGTCGACCGCCTCGCCCGTGTCCGCCGTGACGGTGTACTGGACGTCGACGGCCCGGTCGGAGGTCACCTGGTAGCCCACGTCGGCGGACTCGAGCTGGGACGAGGTGCCGTCGAACGCGGCGAAGACCACCCAGGCGGCGAAGACGACGACGAAGGCGACGGCCACCGACAGCCCCACGACGAGACGCCGACGCCGACCCTGCGGGGAGCGCCCGTAGCGGGCGTCGAGGCGCGACGAGGGTGGTGTGACACGGGGCGTGGACGTCACGCGGATCTCCGTCCGATTAAGCTGTCCCCAGGGTAGCAACGTCTGCCCGGCACACATTGCGAGGAAGAATTGACCCTGCGCCTGCTGGCGATCCACGCCCACCCCGACGACGAGTCCAGCAAGGGCTCGGCGACCTACGCCTACTACCGCAGTCTCGGCGTCGACGTGCTCGTCGTCAGCTGCACCGGCGGCGAGCAGGGCTCGATCCTCAACGAGCAGCTCGAGGCGCGAAGCCACGCCGAACGCGACATCGCGGGCCTCCGCGTGCACGAGATGGCCGCGGCCCAGGCGGCCATGGGCATCGACCACCTGTGGCTGGGTTACGCCGACTCGGGGCTGCCCGCCGAGGGCGAGTCGGTCGCCGTGAACTCGTTCTCGACGATCCCGCTCGAGATCAGTGCCGAGCCGCTCGTCGCCGTCATCCGCCGCTTCAAGCCGCAGGTGCTGGTCACCTACGACGAGAACGGCGGGTACCCGCACCCCGATCACATCCGTACGCACGAGATCTCGATGGCCGCCTACCGTGCCGCCTCCGACCCTGCGCGCTACCCGACCACCGGCGACGCCTGGCAGATCGACAAGGTCTACTACGACCGCATGTTCAGTGCCGGCCGCATCGGCGCGATGATCACGCACCTGCGCGAGAGCGACCCCGAGTCGCCCCTCATCGACTCCCTGACCGAGATGCTCGCCCGATTCAGCGACCGCCCCGACCTGGCCACGACGCGTGTGCCGGTCTCCGACTTCTTCCCCGTGCGCGATGCCGCCCTGCGGTCCCACGCCAGCCAGGTACCGCTCGACAGCGCGTTCTTCTTCTGGCCGCACGAGCTGCAGGTCGCCGCGTGGCCCACCGAGGACTTCCAACTGGTCGAGTCGAACGTCGAGTCCGACCTGCCCGAGGACGACCTCTTCGCCGGGGTCGTCGACCCCGACACCGGCCTCGCGGGGGTGCGGAGATGAGCGCGCTCACCGACTCGGTGCTCACGGTGACGACCCGTCTGCTGGCCCAGCCGCAGACGCCCGACCCGACCCTGCCGCCGTCGACCATCCCCGACGAGGCGGTCACGCCTGGGGTCTGGGGCTTCGTCGCCATCGCCTTCGTCGCGGTCGCGACGGTGCTGATCGTCGTCGACATGACCCGTCGGGTGCGCCGCACCCGCTACCGCGGCGAGGTGCGTGAACGTATCCAGGCCGAGCGAGACGAGGCGACCCTGGCCGCTGCGGCGCTCGACGACGAAGCACTGCCCGGCGACGCCGACCGGCCTGCCCGTTCCGTCGAGGGCGACCTCGACGACGACGGCGACCGCAGGAGGCGCGAGCGCGACTCGTGACCGGCGCGACCGGCGTCGAGGTGGCGACCCGCGCCTCCTCGGCTCGGGTGGCCTCACCTTAGAAAGTCGGCGGGTTCAGGGCCACGAGCAGGATGCCCGTCCAGTGGCAGAGGTACGCCAGCACCGTCATCGTGTGGAAGAGCTCGTGGAACCCGAAATGCCCCGGCACGGGGTTCGGCTTCTTGATGCCGTAGAACACGGCGCCCGCGATATAAAGGGCGCCACCGACGAGCACGAGCACCATCATGGCGACGTTCGCGTCGAGCAGGTCGACGACGAACCCCAGCGCGCCGACTCCTAGCAGGACGTACAGCGGCACGTACAACCAGCGTGGCGCGTTCAGGAAGAACACCCGGAAGAGGATGCCCAGCACCGCACCCGTCCAGACGAGCACGAGCAGGGTCACCCCCTTCGACGGCGGGAGGGCGATCACCGCGATCGGGGTGTAGGTGCCGGCGATCAACAGGAAGATGTTGGCGTGGTCGAGGCGCTTGAGGAAGCGTTTGGCGTTCGGGCTCCACGGGAAGCGGTGGTACGTCGCCGAGATGCCGAAGAGCAGCATCGACGTCGTCATGAAGACGGCGCAGGCCCAGGTCGCCGCCACGCCCTGGGCGAGGACGACGAGGACGATGCCCGTCGCGATCGCGACCGGGAACGTCGCCGCGTGGATCCAGCCACGCCAGGTCGGCTTGCGCTCGATCGAGGCGTAGGCGAGGACGTCGTCGAGCAGCGGCAGGTTCGGGATGTCGGGCTCGTCGGCCCGCAGGGTCGCACGGTCACCGTCGGCGGGGCTGCTCATGGGGCCGAGCCTAGGGGAGCGTCCGAGAAGGCGGGCTGAGAATTGTCGGCTCTGCGGAGGGCCCGCCGTGGGCTACCGTAGCCCTGTGAAAAAGCGCCGTCCCTCTCCCCTCGCCAGGGGAGTCCTGTACGGCCTGTACCAGAACCGCATCCGCCGCAGCCTCGATGGTCAAGAGCTGCCCCACCACGTCGCCATGATCGTCGACGGCAACCGGCGGTGGGCCAAACAGCGCATGCTCGAGACGGCCGCGCACGGGCACCGTGCGGGTGCCGCGAAGATCAGCGAGTTCCTCGGCTGGTGCGACGACCTGGGCATCAGGGTCGTCACCCTCTACCTGCTCTCGGCCGACAACCTGGGCAACCGCCACTCGGACGAACTGACCGAGCTCTTCGGCATCATCGGCGACGTCGCCGACGAGCTCTCGCACCAGCGCGACTGGCGCGTGCAGCACGTCGGAGCGACCGACGACCTGCCGCCGACGCTCTGCTCTGCCCTGCGCGACGCCCAGGCCCGGACGGCCGACAAGACCGGGCTGCACGTGAACCTCGCCGTCGGCTACGGCGGGCGCCGTGAGATAGCCGATGCCATGCGCAGCATCGTGCGGGCGCACGACGCCGCCGGGGGCACGCTCGACGCCCTGGCCGAGGTGCTCACCCCCGAACTGATCGCCGACCACCTCTACACGGGCGGGCAGCCCGACCCCGACCTCGTCATCCGCACCTCGGGTGAACAGCGCCTGAGCGACTTCATGCTGTGGCAGAGCGCCCACAGCGAGTTCTACTTCGTCGAGGCCTTCTACCCCGACCTGCGCGAGGTCGACTTCCTCCGCGCGGTGCGCGACTTCGCGCTCCGGCACCGCCGCTACGGCAGCTGACGCGGGCGCGGTCGCCGTCTCGGTGCCGCGCTGGTGTCGGTGACTCCGGAGGTCGGCGGTGCCGCGCCTCCTGGCGGGGGTCGGGTGTGCCGTTCTCCTGAGTTGCCGGTGGCCGGCTGGATTGGGGGAGCGCGCTGGTGTCGGTGACTCCGGAGGTCGGCGGTGCCGCGCCTCCT
>NZ_RKIC01000011.1:283017-487341 GCF_003755185.1 Frigoribacterium sp. PhB24
TCGGGTGTGCCGTTCTCCTGAGTTGCCGGTGGCCGGCTGGATTGGGGGAGCGCGCTGGTGTCGGTGACTCCGGAGGTCGGCGGTGCCGCGCCTCCTCACGGGGGTCGGGTGTGCCGTTCTCCTGAGTTGCCGGTGGCCGGCTGGATTGGGGGAGCGCGCTGGTGTCGGTGACTCCGGAGGTCGGCGGTGCCGCGCCTCCTGGCGGGGGTCGGGTGTGCCGTTCTCCTGAGTTGCCGGTGGCTCGATCGAGGACCGCGCACGCACCTGGGTCGAGGACCGGACGAGGAGGCGCGGGTCGGCGAACCCCGGACCGCACTACGGTGGACCAGTCACCGCCGCCTAGGAGAACACCGTGAAGACCATCGACGACCTTGCCTCGGGGTTCACCGACGAGCCCGGATACTTCGACTTCGCGAAGTGGGGCCCCATATCGAGCTCCGTCGCGGACGAGCAGCGCTCGCTGGTCGAGGTGCAGGCGCGGGCGCGCTTCGGGTCCGAGATCGCCTTGACCGAGCAGGCGGGGCGTGTCGGCCGGGCGATCTCGTCGCTCGTCGGCTTCGCGCCCGACCACGTCGTCTTCCAGCCGAACACGAGCGCGGGTCTCACGCACGCGATGTTCGGTCTGACCGGGCAGGTGCTGATGTCGCCGCGGGACTACCCGAGCATGCCGATCGCAGCGACCCGCTCGGCCGAGGCGTTGCGCGTGCTCGAGCCGGTGTGGATGGACCTCGACCACGACGTCGTGACGCCGGCCGTGGTGCAGCGTCACCTGACCGATGAGGTCGCGGCGGTCGCCGTCAGCCTCGTGGACTACCGCACGGGGTACCTCGTGGATCTCGAAGGAATCCGCCAGGTCATCGGCGACCGGTTGCTGATCGTCGACGCGATCCAGGGCTTCGGCGTGGTCGATGCCCCCTACGCCGTGGCCGACGTGGTCGCCTCCGGCGGGCAGAAGTGGGTCCGCGCGGGCTGGGGCACGGGTTTCCTGGCGTTGAGCGACCGCGCACTGTCCGCCCTGACCCCGGTGTTCAGCGGCGTCGCCGGCAGCGACCTCGCCCTCGGCGGCTGGTACCACGACCCGCAGCCGACCCTCCCGGGCGCGGCCGCGTTCCAGGTGACCAACCCCGATCCCATCGCCCAGGCCCGGTTCGCGACGGCGCTCGAGGACCTCGCGGACGTGGGAGTGGCCGCCGTCTCGCGAGCCGTGGCCGAGCGGGCCACCCGCGTGATCGACCTGGCCGACGAGTTCGCCGTGCCGGTGGTGTCGCCCCGCGACGAGGCGGAACGTGCCGGGATCGTCGTGCTCGAGCCAGCCCTCGACCAGATGACGACGCTGACGGCCGCGCTCATCAACCACGGGGTCACCGCGACGGTGCGCGACACGACCGTCCGGTTGAGCGTGCACGTGTCGACGGGCGACGACTCGTTCGAGATGCTGCGCGGCGCGTTCACCTCGTTCGGCACGAGCGTCTTCTACTAGGCGGCGTGGGGCGCCCCGCGACCGGTGCCCCGCGACCCAGTGCCCGGCGACCGACGCCCGGTGCCCGACGCCCGGCGCCCCGCGCCCCGCGACCAGTGCCCGGCGACCGGCGCCCGGCGACCGGCGACCCGCGACCGGCGACCGACGCCCGGCGCCCCGCGACCCGCGACCCTCGACCCTCGACCGGCACATGAGGGTCGTTCACCTGATCGTCACACGACACGGTCACGCCCACGATGCGGACGTCGGACGGGCGTCGTAGGTTCGTCTCATCGGGCAAGGAGTCCGATCGAGACGGCCACGAAAGTTCGCCTCGCAACTGCTCCGCGGCCGTCTCTGCCGAAGGTACCCGGGTGCCCAGCCGCCCGAGGACGGAGTGGTCGTGACCGCGTCGAACATCACCTCAACCGAACGCAACACCGCAGCGAGCACGAGGGGTGAGCAGGCGGTCGCCCAGCGCACCTACGTGCTCGACACGTCGGTGCTGCTGTCCGATCCCCAGGCGCTCTTCCGCTTCGCGGAACACGACGTCGTGCTGCCCGTCGTCGTGGTCAGCGAACTCGAGGGCAAACGTCACGACCCCGAGCTGGGCTACTTCGCCCGGCAGGCCCTCCGCCTGCTCGACGACCTCCGCGTGAAGCACGACCGTCTCGACTTCCCGGTGGCCGTCGGTGACGGAGGTTCGCTGCGTGTCGAATTGAACCATTCGAACATGTCGGTGCTGCCCTCGGGTCTGCAGCTGAACGACGCGGATTCCCGCATCCTGGCCGTCGCCTCGAACCTGGCCGCCGACGGGCTGGCCGTCACCGTCGTCTCGAAAGACCTGCCGCTTCGGGTCAAGGCCGCGTCCATCGGTCTCGCCGCGGAAGAGTACCGGGCCGAGCAGGTGGTCGACAGCGGCTACACGGGGCAGACCTCGATCGACGTCTCGAGTGAGCAGATGGCGTCGTTCTACGAGTCCGAGAAGATCTCGAGCCGTGCCCTCGGCGACGTCCCCGTCAACACGGGGGTGGTCGTCCACTCCGACCGTGGCTCGGCGTTGGGGCGGGTGGTCTCCCGTGGCGAGGCACGCCTGGTCCGTGGCGACCGTGACGTCTTCGGGCTGCACGGTCGTTCGGCCGAGCAGCGTCTGGCCATCGACCTGCTGCTCGACCCCGAGGTGGGCATCGTGTCGCTGGGTGGAAGCGCCGGCACGGGCAAGTCGGCTCTGGCTCTCTGCGCCGGGCTCGAGGCCGTGCTCGAGAAACAGCAGCACAAGAAGATCATGGTGTTCCGGCCGCTCTACGCCGTGGGCGGGCAAGACCTCGGCTTCCTGCCCGGTGACGCCGGAGAGAAGATGAACCCCTGGGCGCAGGCCGTCTTCGACACCCTGGGCGCGATCGTGTCGCAGAACGTCCTCGACGAGGTGGTCGAGCGGGGCATCCTCGAGGTGCTGCCGCTGACGCACATCCGAGGTCGCTCGTTGCACGACGCGTTCGTGATCGTCGACGAGGCCCAGTCCCTCGAGCGCAACGTGCTGTTGACCGTGCTCAGCCGCATCGGCCAGAACTCGCGCGTGGTCCTGACGCACGACGTGGCGCAGCGGGACAACCTGCGCGTCGGTCGTCACGACGGTGTCGCCTCGGTCATCGAGACGCTCAAGGGCCACCCGCTGTTCGGTCACGTCACGTTGACCCGCTCCGAGCGCTCGGCCATCGCGGCCCTCGTCACCGAGATGCTCGAGTCCAACGACCTGATGTAGCAGGGTCGCAGGAGGCGCCGGTCACCCGGCCCGCGCCTCCTGCCCGCCCGTCGTGCTGGACGTCGTCGGCCCCTCGCGTCGTCGGCAACTCAGGAGATCGGCACGGTCCTGTCGATTCAGGACGCCGCTGATCGCCGTTCTCCGGAGTTGGCGGCACGTCCTCGGGCACGTCGCGACCAGGGGCTCGTCACCCGACCACGTCACGGCACGAGCGGCGCGCCGTCGGACATCATCCGTCGGGCGGCAACTCCTTGGTTCGGCACGGTCCGTCGACGCACGGGGCTGCGTGGGTGGCGTTCTCCGGACTCGCCGACGGGCGCCGGGCACGCGCGCGGCGTCAGGCGCATCCAGACGGGCAGGCGCGGGCGCGGACGTGTCGTCCGTCCACGGCGGATCGGAACGTCCCGTCCCCACCTGGCGCGGGCCGGTCACCGTCCACCGGGTGGCGTTCGCGCACCGCCGAGGAGGCGCGGGCCGCGTCAACCTGTCGGCATGCAGCAGATCGCGACGCACGTCAGACAAGCCGGTGGGGTCCTCCACAAACAGGACCTCGTCGCCCTCGGCGCATCCGACCGGATGCTCACCGCCGCCGTGAGGTCCGGGCGCGTCCACCGGGCCCGTCGTGGCTGGTACACGACCTTCCCGCCGGGGGACGCGAGGCACGAAGCGGTGCGCATCGGAGGCAGGTTGACCGGAGCGTCACTCCTGGCCTTGCTCGGGGCGTGGATGTGGACGACCACTCCCACCGTCACCGTCGTGGTGCCGCCGGGAGCCTCACGTCTGCGTCCGAGGCGTGGTGCGACGGTTCGCTGGCGGGCCGACGGCCGAGTGCCGCCGCGGACGCTCCACCAGCCGGTCCTGCGCCAACCCGACGACGACGAGCACGCTGTCGAGGACGCACGGCGGGCGGCCTGGGCCGTGCCTCTGCGCACCGCTCTCGTGGACGCCGTCGTGGCAGCACCACTCGACGAGGCGGTGGCCCTGTTGGACTGGGCACTGTCCAGCGGGAACTTCTCGCTCGCTGGACTGCACGCGGCCTTCGTAGCGGCTCCGTCGGACGTGAGGGGTGTCGTCGATTGGGCCGATCCGCTGAGCGAGAGCTTCATCGAGAGCGTCACTCGGGCGACGTTCGTCGGCCTGGGGCACCGTGTCGAGTCCCAGGTGAGGGTCGGCCCGGGTGACCGTCGCCGCGTCGACGTCGTCGTGGACGAGGTCGTCGCACTCGAACTCGACGGGCGCAGCTCGCACGCCGACACGTTCGATGCTGATCGGATGAAGGACCTCGCGATCACGATCCGGGGACGGACCGCCCTTCGCGCCAGCTACGAGATGGTGCGTGATCATCGACCGCTCGTCGTCGAGGCCGTCCAAGCGGTGCTCGAGGAAGCCCGGCGACCCCGGCGCCCCCTGCTCGTACCGAGCGGTCGTGCTCAGCATCCCGGTGTCCGGCACACCCGTGGCCGACGCCCGTGGCATCTGGTTCGTCCGGCCCCCGGACACGCTGCCGGCCTGGTTCCGCCGGGAGCATCGTGATCGAGCCGGGCCGCATCGAGCCGGGCCGCATCGAGCCGGGACTGGGCTCGGCGGACGGGGCGGTCGGAGCGGACGGCGCGATCGACGCGGTCGGAGCGGACGGGGCGAAGGGCGCGAACGGAGCGGACGGCGCGATCGGCGCGGTCGGAGTCGGCTCGGCGATCGGGGTGGGCTCGGCGGACGGAGCAGGACCGTCCGGTGGGGCGGCATCTCGAGACCACGTCAGGCCAGTTTCCGAGCGCGCCCAGGCCCGCGAGGCCGTCGGAGTGGCCGCACTGGCGGCGGTGACGATCGCAGCGGCCGCTACGGCTGCCGGTGTCGATCTCATCCCCCAGGCCGGCCCGCTCGCGGGTGCGAACGAGGGCGCGAGGACGCTCGTCGGATGTCTCGGAGTGGCGGTGGTGACGCCGGCTCTCGTGCGCATCGACATCACCGAACGCCGTCTGCCGAACGTCCTCGTCGCGGTCGCCGCAGGTGCATGGGGCGTGTCGACTGCTCTGCTCGTTATCGGGGGCGACCCGGAGGCGGCGGCGACGAGCCTGGCCACCTCGTTGGCCGTCGCCGTGGTCGGTCTGGTGGCCGCGCTGATCGGGGGCCTGGGCATGGGGGACGTCAAACTCGGCGCCGTGCTGAGCGGTGTCGTGTCACCGACCGGACCGATGGCGCTGCTCGTCTTCTGGGGTCTCGCCGGCACGCTGGCGGTCGGGATGGCCGGTGTCCGGTCGTTCCACTCGAGACGGGAGCTGTCACCTCGACCTTCAGACCCTCGACCGTCAGGCCCGCGACCGTCAGGCCCGCGACCGTCAGGCCCGCGACCGTCTGTTCGAGACGTGCCGTTCGGGCCGTGCCTGCTGGCTGCGTTCTGGTGGGTCGTGGTGAGCCGCCCGGCCTTCGTCGGCTTCGACGCCGTCCTGGTGGCGCGGTGACGTCAGCGCTGGGGTCCCATCGCCCCAGGGCGAGGTGTCGAGACCACGAGTCGGCCAGACCACGAGTCGGCCAGACCACCGGTCGTCCAGACCACGAGTCGGCCAGACCACGAGTCGGCCAGACCACAAGGTGTCGAGACGCCGAGGAGGCACGCTCCGGTCGATGACGGACGCGCGCCTCCTCGGGTTATCGCGATCACGACGCCCCCGTGCCGGGGGCGCGATGAGGGCTCAGCCCGGGTGGGTCATGCTGAGGACGTCGAGCGCGGTGTCGAGCTGCTGCTCGGTGACCTCGCCTCGCTCGACGAACCCGAGGTCGACGACGGCCTCGCGGACGGTCAGCTTCTGGGCGACCGCGTGCTTGGCGACCTTGGCCGCCGCTTCGTAGCCGATGACCCGGTTGAGCGGCGTCACGATCGAGGGAGACGACTCGGCCAGGGCGCGGGCATGCTCGACGTTCGCCTCGAGCCCGTCGATCGTCTTGTCGGCGAGGGCCCGCGTGGCGTTCGAGAGCAGCCGGATCGACTCGAGCAACGCCGTGCCCATCACGGGGATCGCGACGTTGAGCTCGAACGCTCCGGACGCGCCTGCCCAGGCGATCGTGGCATCGTTGCCGATCACCCGCGCCGAGACCATGAGCACGGCCTCGGGGATGACCGGGTTGACCTTGCCGGGCATGATCGACGAGCCCGGCTGCAGGTCGGGGATGTGCAGTTCTCCGAGCCCGGCGTTGGGCCCCGAGCCCATCCACCGGATGTCGTTGTTGATCTTGGTCAGGCTCACGGCGAGCACCCGGAGGGCGCCGGAGGCCTCGACCAGGGCATCGCGGGCCCCTTGCGCCTCGAAGTGGTCGAGGGCTTCGGTGACGGGCAGGCCGCTGTCGTCCGCGAGAGCCGTGATGACCCGCTGGGGGAAGCCCAGGGGAGTGTTGATGCCGGTGCCCGTGGCCGTTCCGCCCAGCGGGACCTCGGCCACGCGGGGCAGGGCGCTCTGCACGCGCTCGATCGCCAGTCGGATCTGCCGTGCGTAGCCGCCGAACTCTTGACCGAGCGTGACCGGTGTGGCGTCCATGAGGTGGGTGCGGCCCGCCTTCACGACGTCGGACCAGGCCGAGGCCTTCGTCTCGAGGGAGAGCGCCAGGTGCTCGAGCGCGGGGATCAGGTCGTGCAGGAGCGCACCCGTGACGGCGACGTGGACGGAGGTCGGGAAGACGTCGTTCGACGACTGGGAGGCGTTGACGTGGTCGTTGGGGTGGACCGCGGTGCCGTCGACGGTGCCGGCGAGGGTGGCGAGCACCTCGTTCATGTTCATGTTCGACGAGGTGCCGCTGCCGGTCTGGTAGACGTCGACCGGGAACTGGTCGTGGTGGCGGCCGCCGATGATCTGGTCGGCGGCCGAGACGATCGCGTCGGCGACGGGCTGGTCGATGATGCCCATCTCGCCGTTCACCAGGGCGGCGGCCCGCTTGATGCGTGCCAGTGCCACGATCTGCGCGGGTTCGAGCCCGGCCCCGCTGATGGGGAAGTTCTCGACGGCACGCTGCGTCTGCGCACGGTAGAGCGCCGATGTGGGCACTCGCACCTCGCCCATGGTGTCGTGCTCGATGCGGTAGTCGGTCTCGGATGTGGTCACGACGTCGTGGTCCTTTCCTCGGGCCCTGCCGGGCTGCTGCGCCCGTCGAGGGCGCGGGGCGTCGGAGCGTGCGCCCCGACTCGGTTCAGAGTCGGCCGACGACGACCGAAGGATCGACCCGCCCGTTGGCGAGGTCGTAGTTCGCGCCGACCACGGCCAACCTACCGTCCGCGACGGCGGACGAGATGAGGGCGGACCGGTCGACGAGCGTGCGCACGGAAGCCTCGATGTGCAAGTGCCCGACCGCACGGGGGTCGAGGTCGGCGCCTGTCTCGAGGTCGAGTTGGGCGCGCTCGACGGACGGCATGATCATGTCGATCAGACCGCCGAGGAACGCCGACCCGGGGGCCGAGTCGGAACCGATCGAGTCGATGGCCGTGGCGACGGCCCCGCAACTGTCGTGGCCGAGCACCACGATCAGGGGGACGTGCAGCACCGACACGGCGTACTCGAGCGAGGCGATGACCGTGTCACCGACCACCTGGCCGGCGTTGCGCACGACGAAGAGGTCGCCGAGGCCGACGTCGAAGATGATCTCGGCGGCGAGCCGCGAGTCGGCGCACCCGAAGAGGGCCGCCACGGGTTCTTGGCCGGCCGCGAGCGAGGATCGCCGATCACTGTCTTGGTGCGGGTGCCGCGGTGCTCCGTCGACGAAGCGGTGGTTGCCCTCGACCATGCGGGTCCACGCGGTGCCGGGAGCGGAGCTCTCGGCGGGGTCGGTCGTCGCCTCACCCGTCGAAACGGGTACCGAGGCGGACGCCGCGGCCGACACGGAGGCGGAGGGGACGGTGGTCGGAGCTGCGTCGGCGGGAGCGTCGGCGGCTGAGTCGTGTCGGGTCACGTCACTCGCTTTCTTGGCTGGCGATCTGTTGGGCCAGGGAGCTGGCCAGGACGTCGAACTCGGAGTCGTCGGCTGTGCCGTAGAGCACGTACGAGCTGCGGTCGACGGTCGTGGTCAGGGCGTAGGCGTAGTTGCCCGGGTCGTCGGCGTCGCGTCGGTCGTAGACGTCCCAGGTGAGACCACCGATCGAGCGGGTCGACGTCGCCGCCGCGTTCTGCACCTGCAGGCTCACCCAGGTCGGGTTGGCGTCGATGCCCTGTTCGAGCCCGATGAACTGCTGGGCGGGCGTGATGAGCCCGACGTACCAGGTAGGCACGTCGTCTCGGGTGGACGACCGGACCTCGGCCGCGTTCGAGGACCATCCGTCGGGCAGGGGAGGCGCGGCGAGGGGGGCGTCGACGCTCGCCTGGGCCTGCGCCGCGACCTGGACGTAGTCGATCTCTTGGCGGTTCACGGTGCCGCTCGGACGCACGACGACGAGCACGAGGAAGAGCACGATGCCGAGCGAGGCGACGATCGACAGGGTCAGGTTGATCGCCGTCTGGTTCGCGTAGTGCTTGCGGGTGTTCTCGGCCTTGCGGGCCGCGGTCTCGTCGGGGGTCTCGGGTCGGCCGAGTTCGGCGACGACGCGGGGTTCGCGCGGACGTCGTGCGCCTCGCGGGCCGCCGTCGGAGGGGGAGGTCATTCGGCGGACACCTGTCGGCGGGCCGCTTCGAGGCGTTCACGGGCGCCCATCAGCCATTCTTCGCAGCGCCGCGCGAGTGCCTCGCCGCGTTCCCAGAGGGCCAGCGAGCGTTCGAGGGTCGACGCGCCCTGCTCGAGCTCGGACACGACGGACACGAGCTCGTCGCGGGCCTGCTCGTAGCTGAGCGAGGCGACGTCGGGCGGGGTGCTGGTCGGGGTGGTGTCCACGAGACGATCCTAACGAGGGGTGCTGACGGGCGTCGCGGCGGTGGCCACGGCTGAGGACGAGTCGGACGCGTCGGAGCCTGGGGAGGAGGCGCCGGTGCTGACGGCCCCCACCGCGCCTCCGTCGGTGGTCACGAGGAGGCGCGTCTCGGCGGGGGCCTCGTCGGGGTCTCGGAGCACGTTGCCCGACGGCAGTTGCACGATCGCGTAGCCCCGGCGCAGTGTGCCCTGCGGCGACAGGGCGCGCAGCTGAGCCGTGAGCTCGGACACCCGGGTGTGGGCCCTCTCGACGGCACGGGCCACGAGCTCTTCGCCCCGCGCGACCGCACGGACGACCTCGTCGGCCCGGACGTCGACGAGGGTCTGGGGTGAGGCCAGCACGGGGCGGCTGCGGATCTGTTCGAGTCGGTCGATCTCGGAGGCGACCAACGAGGTCAGACGCACACCGATACGGGTGCGCGCCTGCTGGACGCGCGACAGTTCTTCGGTCACGTCGGGGACGACCCGTTTGGCGGCGTCGGTCGGCGTGGACGCCCGCAGGTCGGCGACGTCGTCGAGCAGCGGCCGGTCGGCCTCGTGCCCGATCGCGCTGACGACGGGAGTGGTGCACGCCGCGACGGCTCGGACGAGACCCTCGTCGCTGAAGCCGAGGAGGTTCTGGAAGTCGCCACCGCCTCGGGCGACGATGATGACGTCGACCTCGTTATCGGCGTCGAGTCGCTGGATCGCCGCCGTGACCTCGCCGACCATGCGGTCGCCCTGCACCGCGGCGTGGGCCACGCGGAACGACACGGAGGGCCACCGCAGCTGCGCGTTGCGCAGCACGTCTTTCTCGGCGTCGCTGTCTTTGCCGGTCACGAGGCCGATGCAGCCGGGCAGGAACGGCAGTGCCCGCTTGCGTTCGGGGGAGAAGAGCCCCTCGGCCGTGAGCTGGCGACGGAGACGCTCGAGACGTTCGAGCAGGTCGCCCAGCCCGACGTGGCGCATGTCGAACACCTGCATCGTGAGGCTGCCGCCCTTGACCCAGTAGTTCGGCTTGACGGCGGCGATCACCCGGTCGCCCTGCTTGAGGTCGGCCGGGACGCGCGACTTGACGCTGGACCAGATCGAGAACGACACGGTGGCGTCCTGTTCGAGGTCGCGGAGCTTGCCGTAGACGTTGCCCCCGGAGACGTTCCACTGCGTGATCTCGCCCTCGACCCAGGCCGTGCCGAGGCGGTCGATCCAGTCGCGCACCTTGCTGGCGAGCAGCCCGACCGGCCAGGGGGACTCGGCGGTGGGGGGAGGGGGAACGATCGTCATGGAGCTCCGTTCGAGGGTGGTCGTCACCGACAGGACGAGCGGCGGCTCGGGGCGATCGACCGATCGCGCGGTGGCTCCCAGTACGCGACCAGTCCGTCACACCTAGACTCGTCGGGTGAGCCACATCTCCAACGGCGCCCTCGCCATCGACCTGCCGACACCGCGTGTTCCTGCGGTGCGGAACAGGCTAAAGGATACCCCCGTCAACGGACGCAAGCGGGTGCTGCTCGCGGCACCCCGCGGGTACTGCGCCGGTGTCGACCGTGCCGTGATCGCCGTCGAGAAGGCGCTCGAGCACTACGGCGCGCCGGTCTACGTCCGCAAACAGATCGTCCACAACGTGCACGTCGTCGCGACCCTCGAGAGCCAGGGGGCGATCTTCGTCGACGAGGTCGACGAGGTGCCCCAGGGGTCGCACATCGTCTTCAGTGCGCACGGCGTCTCGCCGGCCGTCGTGAAGGGTGCCGCCGACCGCGAGCTGCAGGCCATCGACGCGACCTGTCCGCTCGTCACGAAGGTGCACCGCGAGGCCGTGCGCTTCGGCGACCAGGGCCGTCACATCATCCTGATCGGCCACGCCGGGCACGAAGAGGTCGAGGGCACGATGGGCCACGCGGCCGACCGCACCACCCTCGTGCAGAACCCGGGCGAGGTCGACGACCTGGTCGTGGCCGACCCCGAGAACCTCGTCTGGTTGTCGCAGACCACCCTCAGCGTCGACGAGACGATGGAGACCGTGCGCCGTCTGCGCGAGCGGTTCCCGAGCATCCAGAACCCCCCGAGCGACGACATCTGCTACGCCACGCAGAACCGCCAGGTCGCGATCAAGAAGGTCGCGCAGGGTGCCGATCTCGTCATCGTGGTCGGTTCGGCGAACAGCTCGAACAGCGTGCGTCTCGTCGAGGTCGCCCTCGAGCACGGCGCCAAGGCCGCCTACCGCGTCGACTACACCAACGAGATCAAGCAGGAGTGGCTCGACGGCGTCGAGACGGTCGGCGTCACCTCCGGTGCGTCGGTGCCCGAGGTGCTCGTCGACGAGGTGCTGGCCGACCTGTCCGACGCCGGTTACGTCGACGTCCACGAGGTCGTCACGGCCGAGGAGGACCTCATGTTCTCCCTCCCGAAAGAGCTCCGCAAGGATGCCACGGGCCAGGTCGACGCACGTGGCCTCGGCGGTCGCACTCGATGACCGACGAGCGTCCGAAGCCCCGCTACGGCGAGTACGCGCCCGAGGGCTGGGTGAATCCCGTCACGGCAGCCGACGACACCGCCGAGGAGGCGCGGGTCGCCGAACAGGACGCGCGGCCGGCACTCTCGACCGACGTCCGCGCCGGCGACGAGACCCGCACCGCGCCTCCTGCGCTCACGACCGGGCGACGTGTCGACCGGGTGGCGACGTTCGCTCTGATCGGGTTGGGAGCCTTCGGTGCGATCCAGGCGATCGCCCGCGTGCCCGGCTACGCGACCACGCAACTCGCCCAGTTCGAGACGTTCGGTCTCGACCTGTCGGGCTTCGGCTCGTCGGCCGCGCTGCAGACCTTCGGAACGGTCATGGCCGTCGTGGCCGTCACGCTGTTCTCCGTCTCGACCTGGTGGACCCTCCGTCGGTTGCGCGCAGGGCGCCTCGGCTTCGTCGTGCCCCTCGTCGCCGGTGTGGTCTTCGGTCTGATCCAGGGCTTCGGGGCGGCGGCCATCTTGATGGGTGACCCGGCCTTCGCCGAAGCGATGCAGAGCTTCACGAACGACTACTTCTCGTCGGGCTCGAACTGAGGCCAGACGCACGGCATCATGACGAAGCCCCCGAGCACTCGCTCGGGGGCTTCGTCGTGACACGAGGAGGCGCGGGTCAGCTGGCCGACTGACCGAACGACCCGAGTTGCTTCGTCGCCTCGACGACGCGGGCGGCCATCGCCGTCTCGGCGACCTTGCCCCAGGCGCGGGGGTCGTACTGCTTCTTGTTACCGACCTCGCCGTCGATCTTGAGGAAACCGTCGTAGTTCTTCAGCACCGTGTCGGCGATGGAGCGGCTGAAGGCGTACTGCGTGTCGGTGTCGAGGTTCATCTTGACGACGCCGTTCGAGACGGCCTCGGCGATCTCGGCGTCGGACGACCCCGACCCGCCGTGGAAGACGAGCTCGAGGGGCTTGTCGGCGGTGCCGAACCGCTCTTGGATGCCCTGCTGGATCTCGCCCAGCAGCTCGGGACGCAGCTTGACGTTGCCGGGCTTGTAGACGCCGTGCACGTTGCCGAAGGTGAGCGCGGCGATGTAGCGGCCGTGCTCGCCGAGGCCGAGCGCCTCGACCACGCGGGTGACGTCGCCCACCGTGGTGTAGAGCGCGTCGTTGGTGCCCTCGTGCTGGACTCCGTCTTCTTCGCCGCCGACGACGCCGATCTCGACCTCGAGGATGGCGTTGATGGCCTTGGTGCGCTTCAGCATGTCCTGGGCGATCGAGATGTTCTCGTCGAGGGGGACGGCCGAGCCGTCCCACATGTGCGACTGGAACAGCGGGTTGCGGCCGGCCCGGACTTCTTCTTCGGAGGCGGCGATGAGGGGCAGCACGAAGCCGTCGAGGGCGTCCTTGGGGCAGTGGTCGGTGTGCAGGGCCACGGTCACCGGGTAGTTCTTCGCGACCTCGGTCGCGAACTTCGCGAAGGCGATGGCACCCGCGGCACGGTTCTTGACCGTGTGGCCGGCGAAGTAGTCGGCGCCGCCGGTGGTCACCTGGATGATGCCGTCGCTGCCCGCTTCGGTGAGGCCCTGCAGCACCGAGTTGATCGTCTGCGACGACGAGACGTTGATGGCGGGGTAGGCGAAGCCCTTGTTCTTCGCCTTGTCCAGCATCTCGGCGTACTGCTCGGGGGTTGCGACGGGCATGCGTTCTCCTTTGATCGGGACCGTGGTCCGGGCGAGGCTCCGTCCGCCAGCTTACCGACGGAGCGGATGAGGGGACGGGGCACGGCTGGGATCGGCGGGACCCCGTGGGGCGGGGTGCTCCATGAGAGTGCCCCGCCCCACGGTTGTCGGTGCGCCGGGTCAGTCCTCCTGCCGACGGCGACGTACCCCGATCGCGCCCGTCCCGATCGCCATCAAGGCCAGGACGAGGCCGGCGAGGGCGACGTTCGTGCCGGTGAAGGCCAGCGCTCGCGGGTGGGCTGCCGGACCGCCCCGGGGGTCGTCGTCCTGCGCCGACGGCACGACCGGGTGGGCGGTCGCGTCGTCCGTGGGCGTGTCCGTCGATGGGGTGGGGGCAGGGCCCGGCATGGGGTCGGGCGTCGGCGTCGGCGTCGGCGTCGGCGTGGGATCGGGCGTCGGCGTCGGCGTGGGATCGGGCGTCGGTTCGGGGCCCGGAAGGGCTCCCGCGTCGATCTCGCCGGTTCGTGTCACGCCGATGAGCGCACCACCCGGGGTGGTCAGACGGACCAGTCGAACGTCGGCCAGGCCGTCGGAATCGACGTCGGAGTCACGGCGGGGGTCGTCACCGCGGTGAGGCGTGGTCCAGCCGTGCTCGGCCGGCCCGGCGTCGAATCGGTACCGACCGGGCCGCAGGCCGTCGAAGGCGTAGTGCCCGTCCGCGTCGGAGACCGTGCTGACGTCGATCTGGTCCCCGAGGTCGTTCGTCCCCGTGAGGACGACGTCGACGTCGGACAGGCCGGGTTCGTCGCTGCCCTGGATACCGTCGCGATCGCCATCGAGCCAGATGCGGCCGCCGACCGAGCCCGAGACGATGTCGCTCGCCGCTGTCCGCGACGTCACAGCGGCAGGGAACCCGAGGGCTCTGAACGTGAAGTCCAGCGCGAGACGGGCATCGGGTCGACCGTTCTGCACCGTGACCGGAAGGGTGTGCGTGACGGTGGTGCCCGGGGCCATCTCGGGGGTGCGGTCCAGGCGAACGGCTGTGGCGTCGGCCAGCGTGCGCGGGCATCCGGCGGCCCCGAACTCGGCCTCGGTGCACCACGTGGGCCCGGTCGCGTCGGGATCACGGGGCACGCTCGTGGGCGCGGCCGAGGTGTAGCGGACCGTCTCGCCCGGAGACACCGTGACGGGGCCCCTCAAGACGACACGTCCGCCGGTCTTCGTGCCCCGGCCGTCGCCGTCATAGGGCAGGACGGCGACGAGTCGGGACGAGGGCAGACGGGTCGACCCGTTGTTCTGCTGCTGCAGCGTGAAGACGATCTCGTCGCCGACGACGTGAACACGTGCGTCGGCGGTCTCGCGGAGGGAGAACCCGGAGCCCGCCAGGACGTGCAAGCCCCTCGACGCCTTCTTGCGCGGTGCCTCCGAGATGTCGCGATCCCAGATCACGGCGGCCTCGGACAAGACCGGGCCGGTGACCGCACCCATCTGGAGGTCGAAGGTGAGCGGAGGCACGTCGTCGTTGGCGCGTACTGCGGGAATGCGCCATGTGAGGCGCTGACGCGTGACTCCGTGCTCATCGGTGATCTCGTCGACGGACTCGGGCGCCAGCGAGGCGCTGCCGTCGACGTACCACGACCCTGCGGGCACGAGGTCGGTGACGACGAGGTCGCCCGGCTGACCGCCACCGGTGGCGTTGGTCACCGTCGGGTAGATCGCGAAGGTCGCGGTGTCACCGGCCTTGACGTAGTGGCCCCGATCCGGGGTGTCTTCCGCCGTGTAGCCGGGGTCGACCATCTTCGTCGTGACGCGGGCGAGATCGGCGGTCGCTGTGAGGAAGTCCGCCCAGTTGCCGTTCGCTTCGTCCGCGGGGTTGACGTCGTGCCGCCAGCCCGTCGTGGCCGTCCGGCGGACGCTGGTGTAGTGGCGCAGCCGGGTGTAGTCGGCCAGGTCGGCGTGCGCCTGCAGCAAGGCGACGAACGTCAACGTCGAGTCGCCGGGGTGGTCGTAGGTCCATCGCACCTTGCCGACGGCCGCTGGACCCCCGGGGACCTTCGTGGGGTCGTCGTACCAGGTCTCGTCGTCGCCACAGGTCGCGTCCCTCAACGCTGCCGGATCGGAGGACCCGAACGCGGCGTACATCGGTGCGCCCGTCGTTCGGGGTCTGGACGAGAACGCCCACTTGCCGTCGACTCGGCGCAGGGTCTGCACCGAACGATCGAAGACCGTGCAGACCTGGGTGCCCCGCCACGTCGTCGTGCCGTAGTTGCCGAGGTTGGCCCGGGTGAGCAGGTCTTGTCCTGGTGTGACGTACGGCTGGTCGTCCTTGCCGGAGGCGCGCCGTTCCTTGGTCGTCCCCTGATCGGTGCCGCGGTAGTGCGTCGAACCCACCACACCGGCGAACTCACCGATGTTCCGGTCGACGACGTTGTTGCCCGTCGGTTCGTTGCCGTCGGGGTAGTTGGCCTGGCCGGAAAGCGAGGGGGCGACGAGGTCGCGGTAGACGTTCCGGGCCGTGAAGGACTCGTTCGTGGGCGGGCTGGGCACCCAGAGCGTGATGTAGCCCGAGACGATGTAGGGCTTGACCCCGCCGGTGAGGCCGGCCCCCGTGACGGACTTCGAGGGGACGGTCGCCAGAGACGAATCGATGCCGTGGATGGTCACCGTGACGGGCTGACCCGGGCCGGCCTGCTCGCAGGTGAAGGTGCCGGAATCGGCCACCGCGTTCGCCCCGCCGCCACGGCCACCGGGCGTGTTGGCGAGCTGGCCGGTGTTGATGCCACAGGCAGGCGCCCCGTCTTGCGAGAAGAGGACGGCCTGGCTGGGCTCGTCGCCGTGCATGCGGGACACGTCGTCGACGAACGAGAGGTCGCCCTGCAGGGCTTCGAGCCCGAGGGTGCCCTGGCTCGGGTCGAGGCTGTTGCCGTGGACGAGGACGGGGTAGACGATGCGGTAGCCGGGCGTCGAACCGTCGGGGCCCTCGGCGGGGTGGAACGCCGGGACCGACGTCTTGGCCGCGAGATCCCACCGGGGAGCTGCGGAGACCAGGAGGGTGTCGGACGTCGCCTCGGACGCGGTCGACCCCGAGCCCCGCACGGCGCCGCGGATGCGCACCGGGGAGCCGTCGGCGGCCGTCTGGGGCACGCTCGTCACGACCGGGATGATCGTCGTGCCGTTGTCGAGATCGCCCAACGCGCAGCTGAGCTGGTTCGCCGAGACCGTCGAACCCTTCTCGCACCGATCGGGCATGTCGCCGAAGGTCGCGCCGTCGACGGAACGCAGGTCGAGGACGGCGTCGCCGACATCGCCCGAGCGGGAGGTGACCGAGACCGACCACGTGACGGCGTCCGCCGTGCGGACGCGACCGTTGCGCGCCGACGTGTCTCCGCCCGGTGCGTCCTCGGTCGTGAACGGACCGTGACCGTCTTCGGTCGAGGCGATCTGCAGTTCGAGGGCCGATGACGTCGCCGCGTGGGGCGCGGGCGTCGGGGCGGTGGGGCCCGGCCCGGTGTCGGTGACGCCGGTAGACGTCCCCGGCGGGGACGCATCGGGCGTCGTGGCGTCGGGTGCGTCGGACGGTGCCGTGTCCGCCCCGTCGCCCTCGCCGCCGACCGAGCGACTCGCCGGGGCGTCCGTGCTCGACGCGGCGGGACCGGCGGGGGAGCCGTTCGTCGCCGCGGGTTCTGCCCGTGCGGGCAGGGGGCCGGTGAGCAGACAGGCGGTGGCGACCAGCGCCACCGCGGCGCCGGAACGCCTGGGGATGTGAAGGAGCATGCGTGCCTTTCAACGGAGGGTATTTATGCCTCAAGTTAGCGTATGCGGCATGTCTATGGGGAATATCAACGGGGCGCTGTGGAAAGCAATTCGTGGGCGAAGCGGACTAGAGTCGACTCATGGTTGATAACGGCTCCGGAACCCTCTACTCGCACCCCGACCGCAACTTGGGGATGGAGCTGGTCCGGGCCACCGAGGCGGCCGCGATCCGTTCGGCGCCGTTCATCGGCAAGGGCGACAAGAACGCCGCCGACAAGGCCGCGGTCGACGCCATGCGCAAGTTCCTCGGGACGGTCGCGTTCGACGGCGTCGTCGTGATCGGCGAGGGCGAGAAGGACGAAGCCCCGATGCTGTTCAACGGCGAGCACGTCGGCAACGGCTTCGGTCCGGCCTGCGACATCGCCGTCGACCCGATCGACGGCACGAGCCTCACCGCCGCGGGTCGCATGAACGCCCTGTCGGTCATCGCGGTCAGCGACCGGGGCAGCATGTACGACCCCAGCGCCGTGTTCTACATGGACAAGATCGTGACCGGGCCCGAGGGCAAGGGCATCATCGACCTCGACCGTCCCATCGGCGAGAACATCACCGCCCTCGCCGCGGCCAAGGGCATCGCCGTCGAGGACATGCAGATCGCGGTCCTCGACCGCCCTCGTCACGCGGACCTGATCGCCGAGATCCGGGCCGTGGGCGCCTCGACCCGGCTGCTGCTCGACGGTGACGTCGCCGGCGGCATCAACGCGGCCCGCCCCGATTCGCGCATCGACATGTGCGTCGGTGTCGGCGGCACCCCCGAGGGCATCATCACGGCCTGCGCGGTCAAGGCCCTCGACGGCCTGATCCTGGCCCGCCTGGCGCCCAAGGACGACGCCGAGCGTCAGAAGGCCATCGACGCCGGTCACGACCTCGACCGCGTCCTCGACCAGGACGACCTCGTCACGGGTGACAACGCCTACTTCGTCGCCACCGGAGTCACCGACGGCGCGCTCGTCGCGGGCGTCACGCGCAAGCAGGGCATGATCCGCACGTCGAGCATCGTGCTGCGCTCGCACTCGGGCACCATCCGCCGGGTCGAGGCCGACCACCTCGTCTCGAAGTGGTACGGCGAGCAGGCCTGACCGCCCGACGCCCCCACGACACGACGAACGCCCGGCCTCGGTCGGGCGTTCGTCGTGTCTGGTCTCAGTCGCGGCGTCGGGGGTCAGCCGTGGTCGCGGCCGCTGTCGTCGAGTGCCGCGGCGAGCTCGGGAGCGGTGAGTTCGCGGGGTGACTCCTCGACGGTCGTCGGGGTCGCGAGGACCTTGGATTCGTCGAGCATGTTGAGCCGGCGGGCCGAGGGGAGCACCGTCCGCTCGAGCGACCCGACGAACCGGTTGTAATCGGTCACTCCGGCGCGCAACGACCGGCCGAGCTTGTCGACGTGGCCCGCCATGGTCGAGAGGCGGCCGTAGAGCTCGCGGCTCAGGTCGAACAGCTCTTTAGCCTCGGCGGTGACGACGTCCTGCTGCCAGCTGAACGCGACGGTCTTGAGCACCGACCAGAGCGTCACGGGTGACGCCAGGGCGACGCGTTTCTGGAACGCGTAGTCCATCAGGGCGGGGTCGGCCTCGAGGGCGGACGATACGAGCGACTCGCTCGGGATGAACGCGATGACGAGTTCGGGCGAGGAGTCGAGCCCGGCCCAGTAGGTCTTGCCCGCCAGGGCGTCGACGTGGGCCCGCAGCGCTTTGACGTGCTGCCGGACGAGCTGATCGCGTCGCGCGCCCTCGTCGCCGGTGGCGGACGCGGGGATGGCGCTGGCTTCGAGGTAGGCCGAGAACGGCACCTTGGCGTCGACCGCGATGTTCTTGCCCCCGGGGAGGTGCACCACCATGTCGGGTCGGCCGGCGCCCGCGTCCGACGAGATCGACGTCTGGACGTCGAAGTCGACGCGTTCGACGAGGCCCGCGGCCTGGACGACGTTGCGCAGCTGGGTCTCGCCCCACACACCGCGTGTGCTGTTCGACTTCAGTGCCGAGGCGAGCGACTCGGCCGTCCCCCGGAGCCGCTCACCCGATTCGGCGGCGGTGCGGAGCTGCTCGCTGAGGGCGCCGTACTGGAGGGTGCGTTCGGCCTCGAGCTCGGCCACCTTCTGCCGGACTGCCTGCAGGCTCTCGGCCACCGGGCTGAGCGCGACGAGCACCTGACCGTCGGTGCGCGCCCTCTCGGCCTCGGCGATGCGGACGTCGCGGAGGCGGTCCTGGAACTCTTGGAGGCGGTCTTCTTGCTGGGCGATCTGGCGCCGGTACTGGTCGTCCTGGCCGTCGAGGCGCTCACGAGTGGCGTCGGCCACGGCGCGGGCGGCGGCCAGGTCGGAGGACAGGCGCGCCGTCGCCTCGACCGCACGGGTGCGGGTGGCGAGCGCGCCGACGGCGACGCCGAGCACGAGGCCGAGCAGCAGGGCGAGGAACAGGGCGAGCGGGAGGGGCATGACGGCAGTGTGGCAGCGGCCACCGACACCGCCCGGTGGTGGGCGCGGAAGGGCTCAGCCGAAGGCCATCGGGCGTCGGTCGGCGCGAGGGACGGCGGGTGCCGCCGGCGCCCCGGACGGCTGCAGGACCTTCACCTTGACCGACGCGACGGCCGCGAGCTCGCCCAGGTCGGAGGCACCGTGGAACAGGGCGGCGTGGGCGACGATGGCCGCGCAGGCCTCGGCGTCGGCGAGGGCGTCGTGGTGCGAGAAGGCGTCGAACCCGGCGGCCGTCGCGGCGACCGGCAGACGGTACGAGTCGAGGGAGTAGGTCTTGCGGGCGACCTGCAGGCTGCAGAGGTACGACCACGGGGGAGGGGTGAGCCCGGTCGCCGCGCAGGCGGCCTTGATGACGCCCATGTCGAAGCCGGCGTTGTGGGCGACGAAGACGTCGTCGCCGGCGAAGTCGGCGAGCAGTTCGAACTGCTCGGCCCAGCCGAACGCGCCGACGACGTCGCTCGCGACGATGCCGTGAATGCGGGTGTTCCATTCGGAGAACTCGTCGTGCCCCGCGGGCGGTTGGATCAACCAGCCCACCTTGTCGACGACGACCCCGTCGCGGACCTTGACGAGGCCGACGGAGCAGGCACTGGCGCTGCTCGAGTTCGCGGTCTCGAAGTCGATCGCGGTGAAGTCGATGGGCATTGACTCATGCTCTCACGCGCCTCCGACACCGCCTCCACAGGCACGGCGGGGCACCGATCCCTCCACAGCGAACGTCGATCCGACGGCACGGCTCGACATGCCCGGTACGCTTGATCCTCGTGGCTCTCACTATCGCGATCGTCGGACTGCCCAACGTCGGCAAGTCCACCCTGTTCAACGCCCTGACCAAGAACCAGGTGCTGGCGGCGAACTATCCGTTCGCGACCATCGAACCCAACGTGGGCATCGTCAACCTGCCCGACCCGCGCCTCCAGGTGTTGGCCGGTCTCTTCGGCAGCGAGAAGATCCTGCCTGCACCGGTGTCGTTCGTCGACATCGCCGGCATCGTGAAGGGTGCGAGCGAGGGCGAGGGGCTCGGCAACAAGTTCCTGGCGAACATCCGTGAGGCCGACGCCATCGCCGAGGTCGTGCGCGGCTTCGACGACCCCGACGTCGTGCACGTCGACGGCAAGGTCGACCCCGAGAGCGACATGGGCACGATCAACACCGAGCTGATCCTCGCCGACCTCGAGACCGTCGAGAAGGCTCTCGTCCGGTACGAGAAAGAACTGCGGCTGAAGCGCGTCGAGCCGATCGTGCACGAGACGGCCGTCGCCGCCCGCGACGCCCTGCAGCGCGGCGAGGCGCTCTCGGCCACGAGCATCGACCTCGAGCCGATCCGCGAGCTGGGCCTGCTCACCGCGAAGCCCTTCATCTACGTCTTCAACGTCGACGAGGCCGTCCTCACCGACGAGGCGCGCAAGGCCGAGCTGCAGGCCCTGGTCTCTCCGGCCGAGGCGATCTTCCTCGACGCGCAGGTCGAGTCCGAGCTGATCGGCCTCGACGACGAGGACGCCGCCGAGCTGCTCGCGTCGCTCGGGCAGGACGAATCGGGTCTCGACCAGCTCGCCCGCATCGGTTTCGAGACGTTGGGGCTGCAGACCTACCTGACGGCGGGCCCGAAAGAGACTCGCGCCTGGACGATCGGCAAGGGCTGGAAGGCCCCGCAGGCCGCCGGGGTCATCCACACCGACTTCGAGAAGGGCTTCATCAAGGCCGAGGTCATCTCGTTCGACGACCTGGTCGAGACCGGCTCCATCGCGGAGGCGCGCTCGGCCGGCAAGGCCCGCATCGAGGGCAAGGAGTACGTCATGCAAGACGGCGACGTGGTGGAGTTCCGCTTCAACAACTAATGGGCCGCGTGAACCCCGAATTTACGCCAAACTGGCCCGTTCGCTCGTCACTAATCCGTCAGCAGATCTAGAGACCGCATCCACGAGGCCTCGAGCAGCCCGTCCGGTGCGGTCTTCCTCTTTCAACCAGAGGTGCGTGTACAAGTTCAAGTTGACGCTCGGCGACGTGTGCCCATGCGCGGTCTGGACCGTAGCGATTGAGCAGCCCGCGGCAATGAGGCCAAGGCGAAGTAGCGGCGCAGATCGTGGAGCACGAGATCGTCGTGCAGCTTGGCTGCCTTCTTGGACTTCGCCACTCGTGGGCGGCCGTGTTCGGGTGCGCCGACATCTCGTTCTCGCCCGGGAACAGCCACGCCCCGGATGCCCCTGCAAACCCCTCAGGGCGATGTGCTGCGACAGCATCCTCATGAGGCCGTCTGGTGCCTGCACGACCCGCTTGAAGCAACGTCGGTACCGCTCGACCAGGCGCAAGGATGCGAACGGTTACGATTCGAGCCCACCCGGCGATGGGCTTGCGGATCTCGGGCTCGTGCTGCAGCATCCACGCGACGGTGCTGCTCAGGGTGCCGAGGCTACGCACCCACCAGCGGCTGGTAGTCGGAATCACAGGTCGTTGCGGACTGTTGACCCGAGCGCGCCCGTAATCTCCGGCGCAGATGTCTGCTTCACTGAACGGCCAGGAGGTCTAGACCCATGCTGATTTAGGATGCCGCTCGCAAGGCTGCTGGAGAGGTCCTCCGGGCCTACTGGCACGAGGACCGCTTCCCTGTCGACCCCTTCGAGGTTGCACGTCGCATGGGCATCGCTTCCTACCGGGTAGCGCTCCAGGAAGGCGTGAGTGGCATGGTTGTGGCAAACAGCGTCGATGAGGCCGGCACCGTAGAGGCCACCATTCTCGTTGACCACACTCACACTCCCCTGCGTCAATCATTCACATGTGCCCACGAGCTCGGCCACTACGCCGAGCGCGTACTCACCTCGAAGCAGGGCATGTCGACATTTGCATTCGTCGACAAGAGGACCTCGAAGTCGGACGCCCACGAGTTCTACGCAAACGAATTCGCAGGCAACCTGCTCATGCCAGAAAACGAGGTGCACCGGCTTCTGCAGTCACCCATCGGCGCCTCTGCGGCTGAGTTGGCACGTTACTTCAACGTCTCAGTGCCGGCGATGGACGTGCGACTGCGACGCCTCACGGAGGCTTCGCCGTTCTAGCCGTGTCTGACGGCGAGCGCCACGGCGCCAAGGATGGTGACTGGGCATCAGCTTCCGTGACGATCTGGGACGGCCTCTCGGTCGACGAGCTCAAGAACGAGCCGAGTAATAGCATTTCGGCGTCTGATGGCTCGAAGGCAGTTCGGGCTGTCCTCAAGACCGACAAGCAAAAGCGGCGCTTGCGGACCAAGCTCTTCCGGTGGGCATTGTGGACGACCAGCTTGGTTCTCGGCGCCAACGTCGTGATGGTCATGCTGTATCTCATCTCCCAGTGGGGCCGTATCGAAGCGAGCGTTATTCCGCGTCGATCAGTGGAACCGTGGTCGAGATCCTCGGAATCGTGGCCATCATGGCTCGCTATCTCTTCGAGCCGGACAAGGGACACCCTTCTCCCCACGACTGACGCACCGCCATCAAAGGGAGGCATCCTGCGAGTCGTCAACGGGTACTCCTGGACTCTTCCGACACTGAGGCGGTGAGAGCCCACCGGAGACTTCCGTCGCGCCGAAATGGGTTGGCCCCTCTCACGCGGATGCAGGTGCACCGGCAGCGCGCAGCCGAGGACCACCCGCCGCCGACGTTCACATAGCTGTGCGACTTCCGACAGCCGTGGCGGGAATGATCACGCCGCGAGGAAGCCGACTTTGTCACGTGCCGCCTCATGGAAGACGAGACGTCTTGCGACGAGGCCGACGCCAAGCTGCAGGCTGTGACGATGTGGCTGTAGCCCCAGCCCCTCACGGCGTGGCAGGTCACGACAAGTGCAGATCAGAGGGGGGCGAGAGCCAGATCTTTGGCCATGGGTGGCCCGCCACATCCGATTCGGATGGCCCTGTATGGTGCGGGGAACAACTACGAAAGGACTCGTTGTCATGGCATTGTGGCCTCACCAAGTCAAAGCGGTGGCGACGCTGAATGATTATCTTCAGCGACCTGGCGCTCGCACTGGTGCTGCGCTGATAACGATGCCCACCGGGACTGGCAAGTCCGCGGTCATTTCGTCTCTGATGGCCGGCCCGCGTGTCGGAGGGAAGAACAAGAGCGCACTCGTCTTGACACCCTGGCGGGGATTGGCGCGCCAACTTATGGAAGACATTGGCACTCGGACTTGGTCGCGTGTGGAAGTGACGAGGCCCGAAGGGCTTCCGGAGGTGCGTTTTGTCTCCCAAGCCAAGCATTTCGTGCAACGCGTGAACAAGGGCGAGGAGGCACCGGCAATTTACGTAGCCACGCTATCGATGGCTCTCGAGATATTCAAGACAGTGAGCTTTGATGAGGCTGCGATGAAGGCATTGTTTCGTCAATTCGCAACCGTCGTTGTCGATGAATGTCACTACGAGCCAGCGCCGGGCTGGTCTCGAGCAGTGCGCGCTATGGGGCTTCCGATCTGCTTATTTTCAGCGACGCCCTTTCGCAATGATAATAGAATGTTTAATATCGACCCGTCGGCACAGTTCCGATACTCACATGAAGCAGCCGTTGCCGAATACGTGTTGCGCGAGCCCGACTTTGAGGTTCTCGAACCCCAGTCATCGATCACCACCTACGTTGATCTCTTGCTCAAGAAGATCGCCGACCGGAAGGCTAAGGAATCACATGAACGGGTAATAATTCGTTGTGGTAACAGTACTGATGTCCGGGCTGTTACGGACGCCCTGATAGCGAGAGGGCGCAAGGCCATTGGCATCCACGAAACATTTTCCCACGATGCGAAGAAGCCTCACCTGCTCACGAGGATTCCGTTGCCAGCAGATCGTCCGGACGCTGAGTATATGGTGCATCAGCACAAACTCACAGAAGGCTTCGACGACCCGTCCGTCCGAGTGTTGGCGGTCCATGGCGGGTTTGGGAATGACCGAGCTCGAGTCCAACAGGTTGGTCGTGTCCTGCGAAACCCGAGTAGGGAGGCTGGCGAGCGTGCGGTGGTGTTCTCCTCCGACGGCCAGATGGGTGCGTCGTGGAATCGATACCTCGCATTCGATCGGTCGATAGGCCAGAGGTCTGTCGCGGTCGATCCTGCAGGAATTGGCGGGTTATTAGCCGCGCAGCCCGATATTTTCTACTGGGATCGCCGTTTTAGGGAAAAACCGAATTTTGCGGCAGACGGTGCGTGGGATGCGATCCGCTATCGCTTGAGTACCAATATCCGCCGACCGGACGACAATTTCGCTCTCGTTGACTTCGCTGCGGAGGTCACGAGGGATCTCGAATCATCAGGGCGTCAGATCTTGGCGGAGTACCAGCCCAGTAGCGATGTTCGCGTTCTCTTGTATACGTCGATCCGAAACTCCCCGATCCTGCATGACGCAGCCTTTGTCGAGATGTCCCTCGGATATGTGGTCCTTCATTGGAACGGTTCCCATTTGTTCGTTTCGTCGTCGGACGGGCTCACCGACCACGTACGGAAGAGGACTAAGCCGTTGCCTGCCGGCCTTCTAGTCGGGCTGCTGCCCGACGCATCCACCATCACCGCGATGTCCCTGACCAACAGTGACCTGAGTGACTGGGCCGTCCGATCACGATCGCTTCATGCCCGAGATCTCGGGCAGATTGCGGCTGAAGTCGGGGACTCGACCTTCGGGTACTCGACGGCATCCGGGTATCTGAGCATCGAAGGTGAGGCTGTACGTCGCTACACCGGCGTCAAGCACGGGCGCGTGACCGACTACCGGCCGTCCAGAGGGCTCTACGACGAACTTTACGAATGGTTCGGTGAACTGGAAGTGGCATTGCAAACTGCGAGCGTTCCAGCAGTGGCAATTAGCCGTTACGGTCTCCCGACCACCCCCGAAAACGTGCCAGTCGCTGCTCACGTCCTCCTTGATGTGGGCCCAGAGAGCTTTGTGCCCGAAGACGATGGTGACGGCCCGCTCATCGTCGATTGGCGTGGTAGCGCCGTCGTGGATGGGAAGTTCAACGTCACGCTCAACAAAGAGGAAATTGAAGCCGAGATTCGCTGGGAGCCGCGGGAGGGAAGGTTTTTCGTCGGATCAGCGGCGAACGTGCCCTATCGTGCGGTCAACGACCGTGGTTTGGATTTCTGGCAGCACATCAACCGGGGGCAGTTGATGAGAGTAGCCACCAAGGAAGGGCTGGTCTACACCAACCGGAATTTCTGGCGACTGGACCTTCATGACGCTGCGTCCGAGAAGGGGCTGATGTCCGTCCTGACCACGTGCGCGGATCTTTCGAATGTACGTGGAGAGAAGGGGGACACCAAGGGGCTGAGTCCCTGGCCCACGAGCACGGTGTTCGGCGTACTCGAGCGAGACCTTCTTCCGAACTCGCTCGGGCCGGATGCGACCATTCTGTGTACGGACCTTGGAAGCGAAATCGCCGACTTCATCGGGTTCGACGCGGGAAAGGTCGTCTTCGCTCACGCGAAGAGCAAGTCCGCCGACAACCCGTCAAAAGTTTCCGCGTCCGCTCTACACGAGGTGGTCGCTCAGGCGTTGAAGAGCCTGCGGTTCCTTACACTCGGTAACACTGATCAACCCCAGACGGATTATTGGGGCAACGACTGGGAAATTAAGAAAACGAAACCCAGGACGGAGAGTCTTGGGCCGGCGACTCGCCTCCGCCGAGGGCAGGCGCAGGAAAGTGGAGCGAAGCACTGGCAAGCCATCAACGGGGTGATTCAAGCGCACTCCTCCACACGCGAAGTCTGGCTCGTCCTCGGCGCCTGTCTTTCTAAGTCCGCACTCATGCAAGAACTGAAGAAAGAACGTCCAAGTCCAGCATCGCTTCAAGTGCATGCCCTCCTCAGCGGAGCGTGGAGCTCGACTCAGCAATGTGGCGTTCGGTTGCGCGTCTTTTGCTCCGAGTAGGTATTTCAAGTTAGGCCCCGGGGACAGTCGCGTCGCGAAGGTTTAGCCACTCAGAGCGGAATGGTGGACCCGCCGTTGCTGACAACACGCGACGTGCGTTTGAGATGATTCGCTGCGAGCATCGGTGTGAAGATGTAGAGCGCCTCGGGGGTGGCATCGGCACGCAGGTCTCCACGCTTGCGACCGGACGAACGACGTTGCTGAGCGTCCCTATTGGGCGCGCGCTGGTTGGCGTCCCCAACGCCGACGTCGTGCGATCGCAAAAAAGGTGCGCCCGTGATCGATTGTGGAGCCCCCTCGGGAGTGCTGCAGGCGTGAGATCAGTGGGATTCAGCCGATCCGGTAGACCAGCCCCTTGCCGGCTCGCGCCTGCCGGGCCGTGAATTCTTGTGCGGTCGCGAGGTAGTGCCCGACGTAGTTGACGTCGCTCCTCAGCCCGTCGTCGGTGCGGCCGCTGGCGATGTTGAGGGCCAGGACGTCAGCCTTGTCGTATCGCGCGATCTGTCTCGCCACCACCTCGACCCGGTTCGGATCGAGCACCTCGTAGTGGCATTCGTACCCGTGGATTTCGCCCCGGGGATACCGGACGTCTCCTCTCACGAGGTCGAGACCCATTTCGGCCGGTATCTGATCCGGCATGACAAAGAGTTTTTGCAGATCACGCCACGATTTGTCGAGATCGAGCCAGGAATGGGCCCACGACGGATCGTCCCACGGCGCGTCGGGACAGTGATCGTTCATGTACGCGAGCGGGTCGGCGCGAGCCAGCTCGAGATGTTCGGGTGCTACCGGGCAGGCGCTGTATCTGATTTCCATGGGGTCGATCCTGGCGACCCGATGCTGCGGCATGCACGAGGGTGCCCGAGGCTGGGGGGAACGGGATGGACTTGGATCGTGGGGAGGGCCCATCCGACCGTCGACACCAGCGTCGTTCTCCTTCTCGCATGCTCGGCGTCGAGCGCGGTGGCCTGCGGCCCGGCGGCAACCGTCAGGCGCCGCCGCCGAGCCTCGTCAGCAGGCCCGCCGCGACGGCCGTCCGCTCGACCATGCCGTCGATCGAGATCCACTCGTGGCGGGCGTGGGCACCGTCGCCGACGGCGCCCAGCCCGTCGAGGACGGGCAACCCCAGGGCGGCCGCGAAGTTGCCGTCGCTGGCACCGCCGACCGAGGTCTCCTCGACGACGACACCTTGTTCGAGGGCGACCTCCCGGGTGACCGCGAACAGGGCCGCCGTCCCGGCGCCGCGCACCATGACAGGGCGGTTCCAGCCGCCGTCGACCGCGATCTCGGCGGCCTCACGGTGAGGTGCCAGGCCCGCGAAGGCCGCATCCATCCGACGCATCTCGTCGACGTCCGTCACCCGCACGTCGACGAGCGCCTCCGCGCTCCCGGCCGTGACGTTCGCCCTCGAACCACCGGTCATCGTGCCGACGTTGACGCTCGTCCCGGCGGCCAGGTCGGCGGAGTCGTGCAGGGCGACGATCACCCGGGCCATCTCGTCGATGGCGCTCACACCGTTCTCGGGGTCGAGCCCGGCGTGGCCCTCGACGCCGCGTGTGGTGACCGTGAAGAGACCGACGCCCTTCCTCGCGGTCTTGAGCGCGCCTCCTGCGCTCGCTTCGAACACGAGGACGGCGTCCCGGCCGGCGACCGCCGCCTCGATGACGGGGCGCGACGCGGGCGAACCGATCTCTTCGTCGCCGTTGAGCACGAAGCGCACGGATGGCAGGGGCAGGCCGCGCTCCCTCGCGATGGTGAGGGCGTGCACGACCTGCACGAGGCCCGCCTTCATGTCGAAGGCGCCCGGGCCGGTCAGCCGGTCGCCGTCGATGGTGACCGGCCAGTCGGCGAGGGTGCCGAGCGGCCAGACCGTGTCGTAGTGGCAGAGGATCGCGACGCTGCCGGTGCCTTCGTGGACGGCGTCCCAGTCCAGCACGGCGACGTCACCGTGCGGGGCGCCGTCGACCGTGGACTCGGAGTCGGGAGCCCCGAGGTGTTCGCCGAGGTACGAGCGCACCCAGGTCAGACCCGCGGCCAGGGCCGCGCGGTCGTCGGACGGCGTCTCGAGCTGCACGTAGGCGGTCAGGTCGGCGACGAGCTGGGGCCGACGGGCCTCGGCGGCCTCGACGAGCGGGTTCACGCGGCGGCCCGTCGGTCGAGCTCGACCAGGTGGTCCTCGCTCATGGCGATCCGCCCCGTCTCGAGTCGGACGATCGACTCGACCAACCAGCGCGTCAACGGCACCGGCACACCGTGTCGCTCGGCGGCGGCCAGCACCGGCGCGTACTGCGTCGGCACCTCGGTGCGGCGCCCCCGGACGGCGATGTCACGCCAGATGCCCGAGCGCTTCTTCGTCTGACGTCCGAGCCAGGCGACGAGCGCGTCGGTCGCCTCGTCCGGGCCGTCGGCCCTGCCGGTCACCGCGTCCGGGCCGTCGACCCCGCCTGCCTCCGCGCTCAGGTAGGCGCCCGGCGTGAAGGCGTCGAAGCCCTCGAGCGCGACGCCCTCGGCCCGGGCGACGGTCAGCACCTCGCGGACCAGGGCGTGCATGCCCACCCGGTGCCGATCGATCAGGTCGCCCATGTCGTCGTCGGCCAGGGCCGACGCGACGAGCATCGCGCCGAAGCCGAGCTTCGACCAGAGGAAGCCCTGCACGTTGTCCGACACGACCGGTCGACCCCAGTGCCGCAGGTCGTCGGCGAGGGTCCGGACGCGGTCGCTCGTGCCGCCCGCGAACTCGCCGAGGGCGATGTCGCCGATGCCCCCGTCCTTGACCACGCCGGGCGCGACGACGTCGGCGAACAGGTCGACGAACGCCGCGACCGTGCGCTCGGCGCCGACGTGGTGCGCGATGGTCGGCTCGTTCAGGCCGTTCTGCATCGAGACCACCCAGCCGTCGCCGGCGAGGCGGGGCGCGATCCACGCGGCGACGCCGTCGGTCGCCTGCGCCTTCACCGCGAGGAGGACCGCGCCGAGCTGCCCGGGTGCCTCGTCGGGGGTCGAGATGGGCAGGCGGGCGGTGAGTTCGCCATCCGGGTGTTCGATCCGCAGGCCGTTCTCGCGGATGGCGGCCACGTGCTCGGGGTCGGTGTCGACCAGGTGCACGTCGACGCCGGCGAGGTGGAGGTGCGCGGCGAGCGTGCCGCCGATCGCGCCGGCGCCCACGACGGTGTAGGTCGGGATCATGTGGTTCTCCATTCGTCAGGCGGTGGGGCCGTCGATGTCGGCGGTCGTCGTGGCGGTCCAGTGCGGGGGAAGGTTCCAGGCGCCCGTCGACGAGCCGCCGTCCACGCGCAGCACCTCGCCCGTGATCCACTCGGCCTCGTCGCCGGCGAGCCAGGCGACGGCGCGGGCGACGTCCGCCGGGCTGCCCCGGCGGCCCAGCGGGTTGTCGCCCACGGCGTCCGCGTACTCGTCGGTGACCGGGTTGACGGCCGAGTCGACGGTGACGAAGCCGGGCGCCACGGCGTTGACGCGGATGCCGTGGCGACCGAGCTCGAGAGCGGAGGCGCGGGTCGCGGCCTCGAGGGCGGCCTTCGACGTCGAGTAGGGCGCCGCGCCGGGGCGAGCCCGCAGGGCCGCCCCCGACGAGATGTTGACGACGCTCGCGCCACGCCCTGCGGCGATGGCGCGACGGGCGAGGGCGACCGTGAGCAGGACCGGAGCCCGGGTGTTGACGTCGAGCACGAAGTCCCAGGTCGTCGCGTCGAGGTCGAGGAACGGTGTCGCCGGGTAGACCCCGGCACTGGACACCAGCACGTCGACGGGTGCCGACTGCCACGCCGTGTCCAGGAGGATCTCGTGGGCGTCGTCACGTCGCAGGTCGCTCGTCGCCGTCACGCACGAGCGGGCACCGGCCTCGAGAGCGAGCTCGGCCGTCCGCGCGAGCGGCTCGGCGTTCAGGTCGGCGACGGTGAGCGCGTCGCCCGCCCGGGCGAAGGTGAGGGCGACCTCCCGGCCGATGCCGGAACCTGCCCCGGTCACGAGCACGTGCCGCATCAGTCGAGCACCTTGCCCTTGGTCTCGGGCATCGTGAGGTAGACCACGAGCCCGATCGCGGCGGCACCCGCGGCGTAGGCCCAGACCCAGCCGCCGTGCCCGTTCGTGTTCATCCACGTGGTGATGTACGGCGCGGTGCCACCGAAGACGGCGACCGCGAGGGCGTAGGGCAGACCGATGCCGGTCGCCCGCACCTCGGGCGGGAACTGCTCGGCCATGATGACGGCGCAGTTCGCCGAGTAGCCGACGAGCAGGACGATACCGACGAGTTCGATGGCGAGCAGCGTCCAGAAGTTGCCGTTCAGCAACGTGAAGGCGGGCCAGGCGAAGAGCAGGAACCCACCGGCGAAGGCCGCCATGGTCGGTTTACGACCGATGGTGTCCGAGAGGATGCCGCCGAACGGCAGCAGGCAGATGAACACGACCATCGCGATGACGTTGGCGAGCAGGGCCTGGTTGAGCGGGATGCCCGTCGTCACGGCCGCGTAGGTGGGCATGAAGTTGACCCACAGGTAGTACAGCAGGGTGCCGGCGATGGTGATGCCGAAGACCCGCAGCGTCGCCTTCGGGTGGTCCTTGACCATCCGGACGAACGCGTTGCGCCGGGTGGCGAGGTCGGAGTTCTCGACACGGTCCTGGCCCGTGGCGAACGACGTCGTCTCTTCGACCGAGCGCCGGAGCCACAGCCCGATGAAGCCGAGCGAGGCCGCGAAGACGAAGGCCGCGCGCCAGCCCCAGCTGTCGACCGCGTCCTCGGGCAGGGCCGTCGTGATGACGAACCCGAGGGCGGAGGCGATGAGCACGCCGGCGGCGACGGAGACCTGCTGCCACGAACCGGCGAAGGCACGGCGTCGGGGGGCGGCGGACTCCACGAGGAAGGCGGACGCGGAGCCGAACTCGCCACCGGCCGCGAAGCCCTGGACGAGGCGCGCGAGCACGAGGATCACCGGCGCGAGGTAGCCGACCTGCTGGAAGGTCGGCGAGATGCCGATCACGAGGGTCGCCACCGCCATCAGGGTGATGGTGAGCAGCAGGCCCTTCTTGCGTCCGTGCCGGTCGGCGTAGCTGCCCATGACGGCGGCGCCCACGGGCCGCATCACGAAACCGACGGCGAAGATCGCGAGGGTCGACAGGAGGGCGGCGACGTCGTCGCCCGGCGGGAAGAAGTGGTGGGCGAAGATCGACGAGAACGTCGAGTACAACGCCCAGTCGACGAACTCGACGGCGTTGCCGATGCTGCCGGCGACGATGGCCTTGCGGCCCTTGCTGCTGAGTTTTGTGTCGTGGACGGTCTCAGGGGCGGTTGTGCTCATGTGCTGACTCTCTCGAGGTGGACGTGAGTGGTGCGAGGGCAGGAGGGGCGGCGCGGGTCGGGAGGCGCATCACAGGAGGCGGCGGACGTGCGCCGCGAGCTCGGCGTGCGTGCCGAACCACGCGTCGTCGACCGAGCGGATGTGGGCGAGCAGTTCGTCGAGCACGCGGAGCCGTGACCGGTGGCCGATGATGTGCGGGTGCAGCGTGAGCTGGAACAGCCCGCCCTCGGCGCGGGCGGCGTCGAACTCGTCGACCCAGATCTGCAGCAGGTCGCGCGGCGGCATGTGGGGTCGGAGGCCGCCGAAGCGATCCATCATCAGGTAGGGGGCGTCGTCGCGGACCCACTCGACGGGGATCTCGACGACGCCGGTGCGCTCGCCGCGTTCGAGCAACTCGTACGGCTCGGTGTCGGCCATCAGGGACGAGTCGTAGACGAACCCGAGCTCGCGGATGACGGCGAGCGTCGACCCCGAGAAGTCCCACGAGGGGGTGCGGATGCCGACCGGGCGACGGCCCAACTGCTGCTGGAAGACCTCGAGCGCCCGTGAGGTGAGCTCGAGCTCGTCGTCGTGACCGAGAGCGGTGTTGCGCTCGTGGATCCAGCCGTGCACGGCGACCTCGTGTCCGGCTGCCGCGTAGCCGGGAGCCTCGTCGGGGCGGAGCAGGGCGCAGACGGCCGGCATGAAGAACGACGCCGGCACCTCGTGCCGGGCGAGCAGGTCGAGGATGCGGGGCACGGCGTGACGCGCACCGAACTCGCCTTGGGCCATGCGGCCGGGCGAGGTCTCGCCGTCCCGCAGGGCCGGGGTCTCGTGGTCGGAGTCGAACGAGATCGCGACGGCGACGCGGGCACCCCCGGGCCAGCGTGACGCCGGCTCGTCGTCGACGAGCGTCCGACCGGCCCGCACGAACTCGACGTGCCCTCGCCACTCGCTCTCGGTCCACTGCCACGGTTGCTGGTCGTCCATGCGGTTCCTCCCGGCGTCGTCGGTGACCTCGATGTCATCGACGTAGGTCACTGTAGAAAGAAATACAAGCAGACTCAACCCAAATGGGTGTTTCGATCGCATTTCCACCCTGAAACGGTTGGATGAATCACGGTGTCCGATCCGAGCCAGCTCGGCGTCGACCTGCGCGCCGTATCCTGATGCCGTGCCACGTCTCGTGCCTCCCGCCGGTCAGCCCCTCCTCGACGAGACCGACCTCGACATCGTCGCCGCCATGCACGTCGCACCTCGGGTCCCCACCGCCGCCCTCGCCGAGATCCTCGGGTTGCCCGTGAGCACGCTGAGTCGCCGTCTCGTCCGATTGCAAGAGGAGCGCCTCCTGCGGGTCGTCGGCCGTTACGCCTGGGAGCTCATCACCTCGAGCAACCCGTACGAACTGTGGATCACCTCGGCCCCCGGGCGGTCGAGGGCCGTGCTGGCCGAGCTCCTGCGCATCCCCGACGTCCAGTTCGTCCTGCAGACCAGTGGTCCGGCGGACCTCTACGCGAACCTCTTCCCGCTCCGGGGTTCCGACCAGGAGGAGCTGCTCGGCAGCGTGATCCCGTCGATCCCGGGCGTCCGCGCCGTCGACAGCCGCATGATCCTCGAACCCGCCAAGGTCGGCCTGGCCTGGCGGTACCACCGGCTCGACGACGAGCGCGTCGCGCGCCTCGAGCAGCACGCGGCCGTGGCCGGGCAGCCTCCGCTCCACGATCTCGACCAGTTGAGCGACCTCGAGTTCGAGACGATGCGGTTGCTCGGCGCCAACGCGCGGGTCACGGCGGCCGAGGTCGGGCGGACCCTCGGCGTGTCGTCCTCGACGGCGGCGCGCGCCATCCGGCTCCTGCTGCAGACCGGGGCCGTCTCGCCCCGTGTCGAGGTGCAGTCCGACCTGCTGGGCTACCCGCTGCACGCGATCGTGACGATCGACGTGCAGCCCCGGGACGTCTCGCGCACCCTCGAACAGGTCGCCACGCATCCGAGCGTCCGGCTGCTGTCCACGGTGACCGGGTCGGCGCCGATCAGCCTCTCCGGTGTGTTCCGGGGACCGGTCGACCTCGCGACGTTCATCCGCGACGACCTCGGTGCGCTGCCGTGGGTCCGGTCCATCCAGAGCGTCACCGGCCTCCGGCTCCAACGTCGCTACTGGATCGATCGAGACGGCCTGCGCCTCGGCGCCCAGGTGCCCGACGTGTTGCGAAGATGACCCGGCCACCCGTCTAAGGTCAGGCATGAGCCAAAACACGCCCACCCCCGCACTGCTGCGCCTCGGCGTCCTGGCCACCTCGCGCAAGCCCGACGAGCGGCGCCTGCCGATCCACCCCGCCCACCTCGACCGCATCGACGCCGATCTGCGGGCGAACATGACCTTCGAGCGTGGCTACGGCCTGCGCTTCGGCACCCCCGACGCCGACCTCGAGCCGCTCGTCGCCCTGGCCGACCGTGAGCAGATCGTCGCCGACAGCGACGTCGTCCTGTTGCCCAAGCCCCAGGCCGCCGACCTCGAGGGCCTGCGCGACGGTCAGACCCTCTGGGGCTGGCCCCACTGCGTCCAGGACCGCGAGATCACCCAGCTCGCCATCGACAAGCGCCTCACCCTGATCGCCTGGGAGGCCATGAACCACTGGCAGTCCGACGGCGGCTACGGCCTCCACGTCTTCCACAAGAACAACGAGCTCGCCGGCTACTGCTCGGTGCTGCACGCCCTCCAGCTCTGCGGCTCGACCGGCGACTACGGCCGTCGCCTCAGCGCCGTCGTGATCGGCTTCGGCGCCACCGCCCGCGGCGCCGTCACGGCCCTCAACGCCCACGGCATCCACGACGTCCGCGTCCTGACGAACCGCAACATCGCCGCCGTCGGCTCACCGATCCCGTCGGTCGACATCTTCCAGTTCGAGCACGACGCCGAGACGCCCGGCGCCAGCACGGTCAACACCCCCGACGGGCCGGTCGCCCTCGCGCCGTTCCTCGCCGCGGCAGACATCGTCGTCAACTGCACCCTGCAAGACCCGAACGCGCCGCTCACCTACCTGCGCGAGACCGACCTCGACGCCTTCCGCCCCGGCAGCCTGATCGTCGACGTCTCGGTCGACGAGGGCATGGGCTTCGACTGGGCCCGGGCCACGACCTTCGCCGAGCCCCTCGTCACGGTCGGTGCGACCACGAACTACTACGCCGTGGACCACAGCCCGTCGCTGCTCTGGAACTCCACGACGTGGGAGATCAGCGAGGCGCTCCTGCCGTTCCTGCGCACCGTCATGGAGGGGCCGACCTCATGGGCGGCGTCCGACACGATCCGCCGCGCCATCGAGATCGCGGAGGGGCGGGTCGAGAACGAGGCGATCCTCGCCTTCCAGCACCGCGCCTCCTCGTACCCGCACGCGCCGGTCGGCTAGCGAGCCGCCCGCCTGACGCTCGGGCTCGGGCTCAGACCCCTACCGGCACCGCCGCCGGCGTGACCCGCACCAGCACGGCCTTCGACACCGGGGTGTTGCTGCCGATGGCCGCGCTGTCGAGCGGCACGAGCACGTTCGCCTCGGGGAAGTAGGCCGCGGCGCACCCCCGGGCCGTCGGGTAGGCGACCACGCGGTAGTCGCGCAGCACCCGCTCGACGTCGTCGGTCCAGACCGTCGAGACGTCGACCTTCTGGCCGTCGGTCAGCCCGAGGTCGTCGAGGTCGAGCGGGTTGACGAACACCACGTGCCGACCCTTCTTGATGCCGCGGTAGCGGTCGTTGAGGCTGTAGATCGTGGTGTTGTACTGGTCGTGCGAGCGCAGGGTCTGCAAGAGCAGCGTGCCCTCGGGGCGTTCGACGTGCTCGAGGTCGTTGACGGTGATCATCGCCTTGCCGACCGTCGTCGGGAACGTCCGCGAGTCACGCGGCCCGTTCGGCAGGACGAACCCGTCACGACTGCGCACCCGCTCGCTGTACCGCTCGAAGCCGGGCACGACACGGCTGATGTGGTCGCGCAGCGTGTCGTAGTCGTCCTCGAACGACTTCCAGTCGATCTCGAGGTCGGCCCGGTCGCCGAGCGTGGCCCGGGCCAGGCGGCTGACGATGGCGACCTCGCTGAGCAGGTCGGGCGCGACGGGCGGCACCTGGCCGTGGCTGCCGTGCACCGAGCACACGGTGTCCTCGACCGAGACGAACTGCGGCCCCGCCTCTTGGACGTCGATCTCGGTGCGGCCGAGCGTCGGCAGGATGAGCGCCTCGGCGCCGACGACGGCGTGCGAGCGGTTGAGCTTCGTCGACACCTGCACGGTCATGTCGGTGCCGCGCATCGCGGCCTCGGCGAGCTGGGTGTCCGAGATCGCGGCCACGAGGTTGCCGCCCATGCCCATCCAGAACTTGATCCGCCCCTCCTGCATGGCCGTGATGCCCTTGAGGGCGTCGACGCCGTGCTCGCGGGGCGGGTCGAAGCGGAACTCCTTCTGCAGCGCGTCGAGGAACTCGTCCGAGACCTGCTCCCAGATGCCCATGGTGCGGTCGCCCTGCACGTTGCTGTGCCCGCGGATCGGCGAGGCGCCGGCACCCGGCTTGCCGATGTTGCCGCGCAACAGCAGCAGGTTGATGATCTCCTTGATGGTGTCGACGGCCTTGCGGTGCTGCGTGATGCCCATCGCCCAGGTGATGATCACGCGGTCCGAGGCCAGGTAGCGGTCGGCGAGCTCGTCGATCTCGGCCCGGTCGAGGCCGGTCGCCAGCAGCACCTCGTCGTCGTCGACCTGCGCGATGTGCTCGCGGAAGGCCTCGAGCCCGACGGTGTGCTCGGCCAGGAACTCGTGGTCGAGCACCGTGCCGGGCGCGGCGTCCTCGGCCTCGAGGACGCGCTTGGCGACCGCCTGCAGCAGGGCCATGTCGCCGCCGAGCCGGATCTGCAAGAACTGGTCGGCGATCTCGGTGCCGCGTCCCGCGACGCCGCGCGGCAGCTGCGGGTTCTTGTACCGACGCAGGCCGGCCTCGGGCAGCGGGTTGACCGCGACGATCTTCGCGCCCTTGAACTTGGCGTCCTCGAGGGCCGTCAGCATGCGCGGGTGGTTGGTGCCCGGGTTCTGCCCCAGGATGATGATCAGGTCGGCCTGCTCGAAGTCGTCGTACGCGATCGTCGACTTGCCGATGCCGACCACCTCGGCCATGGCGAGGCTCGTCGACTCGTGGCACATGTTCGAGCAGTCGGGCAGGTTGTTCGTGCCGAACGCGCGCACGAAGAGCTGGTAGGCGAAAGCGGCCTCGTTCGAGGTGCGGCCCGAGGTGTAGAACGACGCCTCGTCCGGGCTGTCGAGCGACCTCAGCTTGTCGCCGACGATGCGGAACGCCTCGGCCCACGACACCTCGCGGTAGTGGTCGCTCCCGGCCGGCTTGTGCACGGGCTTGGTGAGGCGGCCCTGCATGCCGAGCCAGTACTCGGTCTTGTCGAGCAGGTCGGTGATCGAGTGCTCGGCCCAGAACGTGTCGGGCACGAGCACCGGGTTGGCCTCCCAGGTGACCGCCTTGGCGCCGTTCTCGCAGAACTCGGCCACCTTGCGGTGGTTCGGGTCGGGCCAGGCGCAGCTCATGCAGTCGAAGCCGTCCTTCTGGTTCAGCGACGTCATGAGCTTGACGGTGCGGGCCAGCCCGAGCTGCTTGATCGCCGGGTCCATCGAGTGCAGCACGCCGGGCACGCCGGCGGCCCACTCGCGCGGAGGGCCGACCTCGATGTCGGCGTCGGTCACGTCGGAGACGGGCGGTTTCTCGGTCACGGTCTGATTCCGATCGTCAAAGGGACGGGCGAGGAGGCGCGCGTCGCGCCACCGGGGGTGTCGGGGGAGTCGGAGGACGAGGAGGCGCGGGCCGCGTCGCCGGGGACGCTCGCGTGGGCGGCCGGCTCGGTCCCGTCGGGCTCGCCCAGCCGGTCGGGCCGTGAGTAGACGACCATCGACCGACCGCGGAGGAACCCGACGATCGTGACGCCGAGCTCGGTCGCGAGGTCGACGGCGAGCGACGACGGAGCCGACACGGCGGCGAGCACCGGGATGCCGGCCATCGAGGCTTTCTGGGTGAGCTCGAACGAGGCGCGACCCGAGACCATCAGGACGGTCCCGGTCAACGGCAGCCGCGCCTCCTTGACGGCCCAGCCGACGACCTTGTCGACGGCGTTGTGTCGCCCGACGTCCTCGCGCAGCACGAGCAGCTCGCCGGTCCGGCCGTCGAACAGGGCCGCGGCGTGCAGTCCGCCGGTCTTCTCGAAGACGTCCTGCCCCTCGCGCAGACGGTCGGGGAAGGTCGCGAGCAGCGCGGGGTCGACGACGAGGGGGTCGTGCAGCACCTCGTGTCGCGACGTCGTGCGCACGGCGTCGATCGAGGCCTTGCCGCAGAGTCCGCACGAGCTCGTCGTGTAGAACGCCCGCTCGAGGCTGGGGTCGGGCGCGGGCACCCCGGGCGCGAGCGTGACGTCGAGCACGTTGTAGGTGTTGAGCCCCTCGGCCGTGGCGCCGGCGCAGTAGCGGGCCGCGAAGAACTCGTCACCGGTCGAGATGACGGCCTCCGACACGAGGAACCCCGCGGCGAGGTCGAAGTCGTGCCCGGGCGTGCGCATGGTGATGGCGAGCGACGTGCCGCCGACGCGGATCTCGAGGGGCTCCTCGACGGCGAGGGTGTCCATCGTCCTGCGGACTCCCGCCGAGCCGTCGTCGCCGACCGTGATGCGGGTCACCGGCTTGCGGGACGTGATGCGTGCCATGGGTCAGGTCTACCCCTCGAACCCGGAATCCGAAAGCCGGCGGGGCTCGCGTCTCACCACGGCAGCCCGAGCGCCGGGACGACGTCGCCGGCCCGCGCCCCGCCCTCGGGCACGATCAGCAGCCCGTCGGCGTCGGCCAGGCCGCGCAGCATCGCGGACGACTGCCGCTCGGTCGGCACGGCGCCGTCCGGCGTCACCCGGTACGCCTGCACGAGCGATCCGGCCCGGGGGTGGGCGACGTCGACCGCGAGCGTGACGGACCCGGGAGGCGCGGGTCGCCTGCCGAGGAGGCCGTCCACCACCGCGGTCCCCACGACCACGAGCCCGACGTAGGCGGCCATCGGGTTGCCCGGCAGGCACAGGTACAGCGTCCCGCCCCGCCGCGCGACCACCAGGGGCTGCCCGGGACGCATCGCGAGACCGTCGACCACCAGCTCGGCGCCCGACCGTTCGAGGGCGGCCCGGACGTGGTCGGTCGGGCCGTGCGCGGTGCCGCCGGTCGTCACCACGAGGCGGCGGTCGGGGCGGTCCAGCGCGGCGACCGTCGCGTCGAGGTCGTCGGACACCCGCGTCGTCGTCGCCGGCGCGGCGCCGAGAGAGTCGAGGAGGCGCGGCACCGGCACCGAGAACACGTCGCGGACCGTGCCGGGTCCGGGCACGCCCTCGGCCACGACCTCGTCGCCGAGCACGACCAGGGCGACCGTCGGGCGTGCGACGACCGGTACGGAGTCGTGCCCGCCGAGGGCCAGCACGGCGACGCGGGGCGGGGTGAGCGTCGTGCCCGCGGCGACGAGGGCGTCACCGACGTCGATCTCCTCGCCGGCCCGACGGACGTGCGACGGGCGGCGGGGATCGTCGTCGGCCGTCACGACGCCGTCGGACAGGTGCCCGGACTCCGAGCGGAGCACGCGGTCGGTCCCGGTCGGCACGACGGCCCCCGTGGTCACCGGTCGGGCGACCCCTGGCGGCAGCAGGGCGGCGTCCTCGGAGACCGGGCCCGCGACGATCGACGTGCCGAGGCGCCACGGCCCCTCGCCGGCGACCGCCCAGCCGTCCATCGCCGAGACGTCGGAACCGGGCACGCGTGCGAGGCTCGTGACGTCGTGGGCGAGCGTGCGACCGACCGCGTCGGCGAGCCCCACGGTCTCGAGGGCGCGGGGCAGGGCCCGGGCGGCGTCGGCGGCCTCGGCGCGGGCGACCCGCCAGTCGGCCCGCCGGACCGTCACTCGGGGTCGGCCGTGGCCAGCGCGGTGGCGGTCGCCACGGCCCGGTCGAGTTCGACCTGCGAGCCACCGGCGAGGCCCGCGGCGTAGCCGACGAGGAAGGTCGTCAGCGGCGCGGCCGGGCGGGCGACCCCGTGCGCCGCGTCGCGGGCGAGGTCGAGCACCACGGGGACGTCGACCACGAAGTCGGCGGGCAGGCCCAGGGCCTGGACGAGTCGTGCGGCCCAGACGTCGAGTTCGGCAGGTGTGTCGGTCATGGTCGACACTCAACCAGTCGCATCGGGCTCGTGCCGGACGACACCCAGGCGGTCGGCGTCGGCGACGGTGTCGACGTCGGCGCAGAACTCGTCGGGAAGGGACACCTCGAGCAGGTCGAGCCCGTCGAGCAGGCGACGCAGTGAGAGATCGGCGAGGGGGCCGTCGGCCCGCAGGGTCGCGAGTCGGGTCTCGAGGGCGCCGGTCCGGTAGAGGCCGAGCAGCGGTTGTCGTCGCCCGCCCGAGTCGACCGCCAGCAGGCCGTCACGGCGATCGTCGCCGGCCACGTCCCCGCCGGAGAGCAGGGCCTGCACGGCCTCGGGCGCTCGGGGCAGGTCGCAGGCCAGCACGAGGGTCCAGGGGGCCGCGTCCCCGACGGCGTCGAGACCGGCCGCGAGGGCCGCCACCGGCCCCGACCAGGCGGGCTCCTCGCGGGTCAGCAGCGCGCCGGCGGGCGGCACCCGTCCCTCGCGCAGGCCGACCACGACGAGGGTGCGGGCCCCGGTCGACGCGTCGACGGCCCGGTCGAGCAGTGTCGCGTCGCCGCTCGTGAACGCGGTCTTGTCGGCGCCGTCCACCCGGGAGGCGCGACCCCCGGCGAGCAGGACGGCGTCGACGTCAGGACCCACGGTCACCCTCGGGGGCCGGTCGCGGCGAGACGTGCGGCCAGGGTGCCCTCGTCGGGGACGAACCAGACGTGCCGGCCGCGGTTGGATTCGCGAACCCAGTCGCGGAAGGCTGCGCTCGCCGCCTCGTGCCGGCCGACGTCGCCCAGGACGACCAACTGCACGCGGTAGTTCACGAGCTTCTGGGCGAAGTCACCCGCGCGGCGGGTGCTCAGGTCGAAGAAGGCCGGATCGAGACGGCCGACCGGCACGACGACGGCCGACGCGTCGGCGCCGAACGCTTCTCCGACGAGGTCGACGGCGTCCGCCTCGGTCGACAAGCGGGGCCCGACCGGGTCGACGTGCAGGACGCGATGAGGGCCGTGGTCGTCGATGCGCATGCCCACAGGCTAAGCGCAGGAGGCGCGGTGCCGGTCGGTACCGGCACCGCGCCTCCTGCAGGCCTCGCGGGCGTCAGCCCGCGGCGACCTGCTCGTCGCGCTTCGGCAGCACCCAGCCCGGACGGACGAAGTGGCAGGTGTATCCGAAGGGGTCCTTCTCGAGGTAGTCCTGGTGCTCTTCCTCGGCCTCCCAGAAGTCGCCCGCGGCGGTGACCTCGGTGACGACCTTCCCGGGCCAGATGCCCGAGGCGTCGACGTCGGCGATGGTGTCGAGGGCCGTGGCACGCTGCTCGTCGTTCGTGTAGAAGATCGCCGAGCGGTAGCTGTCACCGACGTCGTTGCCCTGACGGTCCTTCGTCGACGGGTCGTGGATCTGGAAGAAGAACTCGAGGATCTCGCGGTACGAGGTCAGGCCCGGGTCGAACACGATCTCGACCGCCTCGGCGTGACCGCGATGGTTGCGGTAGGTGGCGTTCGGCACGCTGCCGCCCGAGTAGCCGACACGGGTCGAGACGATGCCCGGTCGACGGCGCAGCAGCTGCTGGGCACCCCAGAAGCAGCCGCCGGCGAGGATCGCGGTCTCGGTCGTGCCGCTGGGTGCGGGGGTGGATTCGGGGGAGAAGAGCGTCATGTAGGCACCGTATCCTTCGGTTTCGAGTGAGGCGTAGGGGACGAAGCGGAGAGCCGCCGAGTTGATGCAGTAGCGCAGCCCCCCGGTGGCGGTGGGGCCGTCCCGGAAGACGTGGCCGAGGTGGCTGTCCCCGGCGGTGGAGCGCACCTCGGTGCGCTTGAAGAACAACCCCTCGCGCCTCTCGACGACGTGTTCGGCGTCGATCGGGCGCGTGAAGCTCGGCCAGCCCGTGCGGCTGTCGAACTTGTCGACCGAGGCGAACAGGGGCTCGCCCGAGACCAGGTCGACGTAGATGCCCGCGTCCTTCGAGTCCCAGAACTCGTTGCGGAACGCGGGTTCGGTTCCGCCGCCCTGGGTCACGCGGCGCTGGGTCGACGTGAGGCGGGCGACCGCCTCGGGGTCTTTCCGGTACTGGTTCGACATGATGCCTCCTGTTCGTCGGCGTCGGTCTGATCGGATGGGGTCGGGTGCCCGCGGTCGCGTCGATGCCTCTCACGACAACAACCGGGCGGCGCCGGGTGTTCCGTCGGCCTGCGAGGATCGACGCATGAGCCTGATCCGACTGAACGACGTGACCGTCCGCTTCGACGGCACCCCGGTGGTGCGCGAGGCGTTCTTCCGCCTCGACGAGAAGGAGCGCGTGGGGATCGTCGGTCGCAACGGCAGTGGCAAGTCCACGCTGCTCAAGCTGATGCTCGACCAGGTGCAGCCCGACGAGGGCACGGTCACGCTCGAGCAGGGCGTGCGGGTGGGGTACTTCTCGCAGTTCTCCGAGCTGGACGGCACGCAGACGATCGTCGAGGTGCTGACCGGGCTCTTCGCCCACGAGCGCCAGGTCGAGGCCGACCTGGCGCAGATCGACGCCGACATCGCCGTGGTCGCCATGGACCCCGACGGCGGGGCAGCCCTCGACCAGCTCATCCACCGGCAGTCCGAGTTGTTCGCCGAGATGGACCGGGTCGACGGCTGGGAGTACCCGCGCCGCATCGACACCGCCCTGAGCGTCCTCGGGTTCAGCGACGCGCACCGCACGAGCCCGATCGACGACCTCAGCGGCGGCTGGCGCAACCGGGCGGCCCTGGCGAAGATCGTCCTCGAGGACCCCGACGTGCTGCTGCTCGACGAGCCCACGAACTTCCTCGACGTGGTCGGCGTCGAGTGGCTCGAGTCCTGGTTCCGCGACTTCCACGGCGCGGCCGTCGTCGTGTCGCACGACCGCAGCTTCCTCGACGCGGTGGTCACCCGCATCGTCGAGGTCGAGAACTTCCACCTGCACGACTACCCGGGCGACTTCGCCGAGTACGTCGTGCAGAAGCAGTTCCGGTTGAAGAGCCTCGAGCAGCAGTTCGTGCACGAGTCCGAGCTGCTCGCGTTCGAGGCCGAGGGCATCTCGGACCGCCGCGACGCCGCGAAGGCCGCCAAGCGGCAGGACGGTGGCGACCTGCTGAAACAGCTGGCCAAGGTCAAGAAGTCGCGGGCTCCGCGTCCGGTCGACCAGATCATCACCGAGATCTACTCGGGGCTGCACGTCAAGGACGTCCTCTGCCGGGTCGACGGCCTCGGCAAGGCCCGCGACGACCGCACGCTCTTCGACGACCTCACCTTCGAGCTGCGCCGCGGCGACCGCCTGGTGGTCACGGGCGCGAACGGCAGCGGCAAGAGCACCCTGCTGCGCGTGCTGACCGGCGAGGAACGCGCCGACGCCGGTCGGGCCGCGTGGGCCGGCGGGGTCAAGGTGGTCTCGTACGACCAGGTGCTCGCCGAGCTCGACGACGACGACACCGTCACGCACTCGGTCAACGCCATGCCCGACAGCCTCGCCTTGACGGCGACGCGCAAGTCGGTCGGGCGGTTCCTCGCGATGTTCCAGTTCAGCGAGGCCGACCTCAAGAAACGCATCGGGGCGCTCTCGGGTGGTCAGCGGGCCCGTGTCGCGATGGCCCAGTGCCTGCTCTCCGGTGCCTCGGTGCTGCTGCTCGACGAGCCCACCAACCACCTCGACGTGCCGAGCGCCCAGGTCATGGAGCGCGCGCTGCAGCACTTCCCCGGCGCGGTCGTCGTGGTCAGCCACGACCGGTTCTTCGCCGACAAGGTCGCGACCCGACGGCTGGTGTTCGGGGCGGACGCCGAGCGGCCCGAGCGCGTGGCGGTCACCGCCGCCTGAGCCGTGGGGCCGCGCCGGGTCGCGTCGGGCCGCGCCGGGCCGGCGTGCGACCGGGCCGGCGCGTGACCGGGCTCAGCCCTCGGTCGTCAGCTGCCGGACGACCTCGGCGACGCCAGAGACGACGAGCCCGGACGCACCCCCGTCGAGTGCGGCGCGAGCGGCGTCCAGGTCGGACACGATGTGGCCGAGGACCGGCTTGCCGGTGGCCGTCATCGTCGCCCAGGTCGCGGCCGGGGCGGACCAGTCGAGGCCCAGCATGCTCCAGCTGTCGGAGGTCCGGGTGAGCAGCTCGGGGTCTTCCGCCAGCTCGTCGGCGTAGTAGTACCCCCAGGTCGCGCACCCCTCGGCCGCGACGAGGTCGCCCCAGTCGGTCTGCGTGCAGTAGCCCTTGCCGACGAGCGTCTGCGTCAGGTCGGCCGTGCCGAGTCGGGTCCGGGCGATCTCGAACAGCTCGGGGTAGAAGCGGGGGGCGACGTACTTCGGGTCGACGAAGAGGGCGTGTTCGCGGCCGAACTCGCGCACGATCTCGTCGAAGCGTGCGTACGGCTGGTCCGACTGCCCGGTGTCGCTCGTCTCGGCCGCCGAGATGCGGTACCGCTGCACCTCGCTCCAGGTGTGCTCGGCGGCGACGAAGCCGGACGTGCCCGAGGTGCGGTCGAGGGTCTCGTCGTGCAGGCCGAACCACACGCCGTCCGAGGTGCGGGCGAGCGACATCTCGAGCCCGTCGACCCCGGCCGCGACCGACTGCCGGTAGGCGAACAGCGACATCTCGGGCCAGTCGCGTGACCCGCCGCGGTGCGCGACGGTGGCGGGACGTGCGGCCCGCAGGGCGTCGACCGCGCGGGGAGGCGCGGTCGGCGTGACCCGCGCCTCCTCGGTCAGGCGCGCGTTCCGGAGGGCCACACCCGTGCCGGCCGCTCCGAGGACGGCGACGCCGCCTGCCGCGAGCAGCACGGCGCGGCGGGACACGGGGGAGCGCGGCGGGAGAGAGGACGGCATGGCCTCACTATGAGCCGTCTCCGGGGGTGGTCGCGACCACTCGTCCCGGGTTCACCCGGTCTTCGCCCGGATGCCTCGTGTCGGGGCGTGGGTCCCGGGAGCGGACGGGACACCGTGTCACGGCGCGACGCCTCGTCCCCTCGCGAATGTTCTGCGGAGGGGGCTGAGCGACGCGCGTAGGGTCGGCGACATGACCGATCTCGACGGAGCCGTGGTGCTCGTGGCCGGCGCGTCCGGCGGACTCGGCGTGCGCGTCGCCGCGATGCTCGAGGACGAGGGGGCCGTCGTCGTGCGCGCGGCGCGACGCCCGGACCCGCTGTCGGGGCCGGGCGCCTACCTCGCCGACCTGCGCGACCCGTCAGGAGGCGCGGCGCTGGTCCGTTCGGCCCTCGACGAGCACGGACGCCTCGACGGCGTCGTGGTCGCCGCGGGCGTCGTCGCCTTCGGAGCGGCGAAGGACCTCGACGACGACACGCTCGACGAACTCGTCGGGACAAACGCGCTCGGGCCGATCCGTCTGCTGCGCGACGCCCATGCCGCCCTCGCGCAGTCCGCCGAGGCCGGCCGGAAGCCGTTCGTCGTGACCATCAGCGGGGTCGTGTCCGAGGCGCCGACGGTCGGCATGGCCGCGTACTCGGCGTCGAAGGCGGCCCTGGCGGCCTTCGTGTCGGCCGCCGGACGAGAGTACCGGCGCGACGGCATCCGCGTGCTCGACGCACGCCCGGGGCACACCGACACCGGGCTCGCGACCCGGGCCGTGGCGGGGCAGGCCCCGACGTTCGGTGCGGCCCTCGACCCGGACGCGGTGGCCGAGCGGATCGTGCGGGCCATCGCCGACGGTGAGAAGGACCTGCCCAGCTCGGCGTTCGCGGGCTGAAGGCGAACGGCGGCTGAAGGTGACCCGCTGAACGTGCCTAGCTGAACTCGTCGCCGACGAGGCGCAACAGATCGGCCAGCTGTGCCTGCTGGGCCGGCGAGAGGGAGTGCAGCCTGGCGCTCTCGGCGTCGACCAGGCTGAGCATGGCGGCGTCGACCCGGGCGATGCCGTCCTCGGTCACGCGCACCAGCACGCCGCGGCCGTCGCTCGGGTCGCCCCGGCGCTCGACCAGCCCGCGCTCGACCAGACGGTCGAGACGGTTGGTCATCGTGCCGCTCGTCACCATGGTCGCCGTGACGAGGTGCTTCGGGCTGAGCTGGAAGGGATCGCCGGCCCGACGCAGGGCCGAGAGCACGTCGAACTCCCAGATCTCGAGGCCGGCGTGGGCGAAGGCCTCGCTGCGGATGCGGTCGAGGCGACGCGACAGGCGGCGGAGGCGGGAGAAGACGTCGAGGGGTGCGAAGTCGATGTCGGGGCGCTCGCGGGCCCAGGCGTCGATGATCAGGTCGACTTCGTCGTTCGTGGCCACGGTGGTGCGTTCCAATCGGTCGTGTCGTGCACTTCATCTTCGTCCACCCGCCGGGGAATCGGCCACACGGGCTCACCCGCCGGCTACTGGTACGTCACCAGGTCGGGCGTCGGCGACACGTCGGCCATGGTCTGCTCGGGGCTGAGCATCGGGGTGTCCTCGTCGTAGAAGTTCTTCCATCCCCAGGCGACCCCGGCCGGGGCGCCGTCGTGCAGCGTGCGCCAGGTGGCCTGCTTGTCGGGCTGCGAGCCCTGACCGTCGGCGTGGATGAGCGTGGCCAGCTCGGGGCGGGACGTGTCGATCGACGCCCGGTCGCGCAGCATGTCGAGCCGGAACTGGTGCAGGACGAACATCTTCGGCGGCAGGCCCTTCGACGCCACGAGGTCGGCCAGCCAGGTCGACACGGCGTTCACCTCGCTCGCCTCGACGCCCCCGATCTGTCGCAGCGGCACCTGATCGGCCTCGAGGCGCCATTCGGGGTCGAGGGCCAGTCCGACGTTCGGCTTCGAGAGCAGCGACTCGTAGCGCTTCGCCTGGCTCAAGAAGTCGGCGCGCCCGGGCTGCAGGTCGATGACCACGTACTGACCCGCGGCGGCGGCCGCCTCGACGTAGGGCTCGATGCTCTCGACCGACAGCTCGTTCGAGTAGTCGCCGTCGTCCCCCGCGGCACCGGCGGCGACGGTCGCGATGACCTCGAGCATCGGCACGACGGGACGGTCGCTCGCCACGTCGTAGCTCGCCGCGACGTCGGCGGCCCGCTGCACGGTCGCCGCGACGTCCTGCTCGCCCAGAACCCCGAGGGCGCCGGTACCGGGTGCCCCGTAGAGCGCCACGAACCGTCGGTCGGGGAAGAACCGCTGCCCGCCGCCGGGCAGCTGCGCACCGGACCGGGCGGCCGCGACCGACCACCCGGGGTCGCGCACGGTCGAGAACGACGCGCCGATCAGCACCGTGTCGGTCGTCGGCGAGGCATGCAGGGCGTCGATCACGTCGCCGGAGGCCTGCAGGTCGACGACCCCGTCGGGCAGCTCCTGCACCTCGGCGCCAGCCGCCCGCGCGGTGGCCGTGGCCGCGACGTCGTCGGCCCCCGCCGCGACGGCGAGGACGTCGTCGAGGGGCGTCGCCGCGTCGGGCACGTCGACCGAGGAGGCGCTGGTCGCCACCTCGACACGCGTCCCCTCGATCGCCCCCACGTCGCCCACCGCCAACACGGTCTCGACACCGAGCCGATCGAGCTCGGCCGCCAGGACGGACGGCCCGGTCGCCTCGTCTCCGGTCGCCTCGTCTCCGGTCGACGGGCCGCCGGTCGGCGACCCGGTCGAGGTCCCCGCCGGGGCGAGCAGCATCGGCACGCCGAGTCGTTCCGCCTCGTCGGCCGCCTCCGCCTGGCCTGCCGCGTCCCCGTCCGGGGCGACGACCGCCACCGGACTCGAGGCGAACATCGCCCGGCTGGCCTCGACGGCCCTCTCGGGGGCGGTGGCGGCACCGACCACGGTGACCCGCGCCTCCTGCTCGCGGGTGACGAGGGCGGTGCGACCGTCGGCGTCGTCGACCGAGGTGGACGTGCAGCCGGCGACGACGAGCAGGGCCACGGCGGTGAGCGCCGCCGTGGTCGCCGGGCGGCGGCGGGGGGCGCGGGCGGAGGGTGGTCGGGTGGAGGAAAGCACCGATCCACGGTAACCGCGACCGCCGACACCGGTGGGCCGACGGGTCAGCTCAGGATGTCCTTGGTGGTGAACCGGCCGAGGGCCAGCGCACCGAAGACGACGACGTAGCCGGCCTGCAGCAAGGCGTTGGCACCGAACGAGTCCCAGGCGATCGGGTCGCGCATCAGGTCGGCGAAACCGAGCCAGTGGTGCGTGAACAGCCACGGGTCCAGGACGTCCAACTGCGGCAGGGCGTCGACGATCTGGGCCACGGTCGACAGCACGATCGTCGCCGCCATGGCCCCGACCGGCACGCTCGTGAGCGTCGAGGCGAAGAGGCCGATCGCCGTGAGGCCCAGCAGCGACATGGTCACGTAGAGGGCCATCAGCAGCAGCCTCAGCGCGTAATCGCCCAGGCCGATCGTCTGACCCGAGAGCAGGGTGACCGGCCCGACCGGGAACAACGCGGCACCGGCGATCGCGCCGAAGACGACCACGACGAGCGTGGCGGCGAGGCAGAACGCCGCCGCGGCCGCGTACTTGACGAGCAGGAGGCGCACCCGGCCCACCGGGGTCACCACGAGGTACCGCAGGGTGCCGAGGCTCGCCTCGCCGGCGATCGTGTCGCCGGCGACGACCCCCACGGTAAGCGGCAGGAAGAGCGGGATCGCCACCGTCAGGGCGGTGAGCGAGACGAAGAGGCCGTTCTGCGTGATGTCACCGAGGAAGGCCGGTCCGCGACCACCGTCGCCGTCGGACGACGTGACCCGGACGGCGACGGCGAGCAGCACCGGGATCAGGGCCAGCGCGGCGAGCAGAGCGATCGTCCGGACGCGGCGGAAGAGCACCGCCAGTTCGCTCCCCAGGAGGGCGAGACCCAGCCCGCCCCGCGGACGGTCGGCCGGGAGGACGGCGTCGGGACGCGTGTCCCGGGGGTCAACCGGCGACATCGAAGCCCTCCCCTGTCAGGTCGACGAAGCGGTCCTCGAGGCTGGCTCCGGCCACCTCGAACCCGCGCACGCGAACGTCCGCGGCGACGAGGGCGACCACGATCGACTCGGGCGAGAGCCCCTCGACGGCGAGATCGGCCTCCACGCTCACCGAACCGCCTGCAGTCGCGGGCGTCGCGTCCGGCCGAACCCGCGCCTCCGGGGCGAGTCCCAGGCGCACGAGGACGTCGCGGGCGGCGTCCGGGTCGGGCGTGAGCAGGCGGACCCGGTGCGTGCCGAGGGCGCGCAGGTCGTCGAGCGTGCCCTGGGTCAGCAGGCGTCCGGCGCTCATCACGCCGATGTGGGTGCACATCTGCTCGACCTCGCTGAGCAGGTGGCTCGAGACGAAGACGGTCGTGCCCTCGTCGGCGAGGGATCGGATCAGGGTGCGGACCTCGCGCGTGCCTTGCGGGTCGAGGCCGTTGCTCGGTTCGTCGAGCACCAGCAGGTCCCGCGGCATGAGCAGGGCGTTGGCGATGCCGAGGCGCTGCTTCATGCCGAGCGAGTACGCGTGGGCCTTCTTCGCGGCGGCGTGCCCGAGCCCGACGCGGTCGAGGGCGGCGTCGACACGGGCGCGGCGCGTGGAGGCCGGGGCGGAGCGGTCGCCCGAGTCGAGCCGGTGCAGGTTGGCCCGGCCCGACAGGAACGGGTAGAACGCCGGGCCCTCGACCAGGGCGCCGACACGAGGCAGCACGCGACGCAGGTCGTCGGGCATGGACCCGCCGAGCACCCGGATGTCGCCGCTCGACGCCGAGGTGAGCCCCAGCAGCATGCGGATCGTGCTGGTCTTGCCCGAGCCGTTCGGGCCGAGGAACCCGTAGACGCTGCCGTGCGGCACCGCGAGGTCGACACCGTCGACGGCCCGCTGGTGGCCGAACTGCTTCGTCAGACCCGTCGTCTCGACGGCGAACGCCCCTCGGGAGGCGTCGCCGTCGGTCGACGCCGGGACGGTGGCGGTGTCGTGGCTCACCGGCCGGAGGTCACTGACCGGCGACGGCGGCCTGCAGCGTCGAGGCGTCGACCGCCCCGGCGAAGACCCGGCCGTCGTCGGTGAGCAGGACCGAGACCAGCGAGGTCTCGAGCACGCGACCCCCGTCGACCTTCGTCGTCAGCTGGTCGAGCAACCCCGTGCTGTCGGCGTCGGCCGACGAGGTGCCGTCGGTCGACCCCGCTGCCGGGGTGACCCCGACGATCGTGCTCCAGCCGGAGCCGATCACGGTCTTCTCGGCGTGCGCCGCGTCGCCTTCCGACCGTCCGGAGGCGCCGGTCGGCACGGTCACGTCCGTCACGGTCGCGTCCGCCGGGGGAGTGAACGCGAAGACGGACGCCGCAGGGGCACCGAAGTCGACCGAGGTGAACCCGGCCGACAGGGCCGGGTCGCTCTGCCCCTTCGCGGCGACGACGACCTTGAGCGGGATGCCGGTCTCGGCGTCGACGGTGAGTGTCGCGCTCGCGACGAGCGTCGAGGAGTCCTTCGGGGTCAGGACGACCTGGTACGCGTCGCGTCCGGCCACCCTGACGTCGGAATCGGCCGTGACGGTCGTCGTGGGCTCGATCGACGACAGGACCAGGTCGGCCAGTTCGGCCGGGGTCTGCGGGACGGTGGTGCCGTCGGGCAGGGCGCTCGGCTTCTCGGTGGCCCCCCGATCGGGCAGCGTCGCGTGCGTCGCGTCCTTCGTCTTCGAGTCGTAGGTCCACACGCTCGACCCGTCACGGATCACGTTGCGCTCGGCGAGGTCGTCGATGACCTGCACCCTCTGCTTCGTGGCGCCGTCGGCGTACACCTTGGCGGTGTGACTGCCGGTCAGCAGGTCGAGGGCGCCGGCGGCGTCGGACGACGACCCGCCGCCCGTGGCCTGCGCCGACACGTCGGGCAGCCCGAGGTCGGAGGTCTGCTCGATCGTGCCCGAGTAGGACGCCTCCGAGCTCGAGGCGGCCAGGGCCAGCACCTGCTGCGGGGTCTTGTCGGGCAGGTCGACGTCGGCCGTGGCCGAGACGGCGGGGACCACGATGCTCGCGGCGACGACGGCCACGGGGACGGCGGCGGCGGTGGCCCAGCGGGTGGACTTCTTCATGACGATCGCGACCTCTCACGCCGGGCCCCGAGCGGGTCGGCGATTGGACGGGAGACTACGCGCGAAGCCTGGAGATCGCTGTCATTCCGGCCGAGGTCCGCTCGACGTCGAGCGACGTGGGTATCAGAGCTCGACGACCTCGAACTCGAGCAGGTCGGCACCCGTCGCGACGGGACCCCTCGGGGCGTCGCCCGACCCGGTGGGGCGGGCGTGGACGGCCTGCGCGCCGTCGGCCGACCAGGCCGCGAAGTCCTCTTCGCTGCGCCAGGTCGTCACGACGAAGTAGCGGTCGTCGCCCGCGACGGGACGCAACAGCTGGAACCCCTCGAACCCCTCCGCCCCGTCGACCGAGTGCTTGCGCGCGGCGAAGCGTTTCTCGAGCTCGGGGCCGGAGCCCTCGGGGACGTGGATGGCGTTGATCTTGACGACGGACACGACGGTGCCTTTCGGTGGGGGGCGGAGGACGAGGAGGTGCGGTGACGACCCGGGGGACGACCGCGCGTCAGGCGGTCTTCATGACGTTGGCCGTGAACCCCTGGACCCGCTCGGCGAGGCCGGCCGAGCGGCGAGCGATCTGCTCGGGTGGGTTGAGGTGTGGGGGAGCGACCCGGATCAGCAAAGAGCAGGCGAGGTCCTCGCAGATGTAGGTGCCGAGCGTGTTGCCGTTCAGGCCGGCCTCGCCCGCTTTGGGGGCGGTGAAGAGTCGCACCTGCGTGGCCGGCTGGGGCGAGTGGCAGAGCGAGCACATGGCGGCGATGCCGGGGCGCAACGAGCTGCTCGACGAGCGGACGACGAGACCGACGGGCCGGTCGTCCATCCAGTGCACGATGTAGCCCCGGTGGTGGGCCTGCGGATCACGCCAGCCCAGGAACTCGCGCTCCTCCCACAGCATCTCGTGCAGACCGGGGATCGGCAGACGGTCGAGGTCGCCCGGCAGGGCGTTGACGAACGACTCGCGGATGTCGTTCTCGGTCAGCGGCTTCATGTTCTCCCTCGTGCCGTCGGGTCTCGTCAGCCTACGCGCCGGTCTAGCGTGGACGCGTGACGACCCCCGACGACGACCGCGAGCGGACCGTCACCCGTCGGCTGCGGGCCGCGGGCTGCGTCTTCGCCGAGGACGAGGCGCGGTTGCTGCTCGCCGAGGCCGGCGACGGCCCCGGACTCGAGGCGATGGTCGCCGACCGCGTGGCGGGACGGCCCCTCGAGCAGGTCCTCGGCTGGGCGGCCTTCGCCGGGCGACGCATCGTCGTCGAACCGGGCGTCTTCGTGCCCCGCCGGCGGACCGAGCTCGTCCTGCGGCAGGCCTCGGCGGTGCTCTCGACCACGGACGAGGCGGCCGGCGTACCCGGCGGCGTCGCGTCCCGTCCCCTCGCCGTGCTCGAACTGTGTTGCGGTGCCGCCGCCGTCGCGACGACGCTCGCCGCCGAGCACCCCGGGCTCGACCTCTGGGCCACCGACCTCGACCCGGTGGCAGTTCACTGCGCCCGCAGCAACCTGGGTGAGCGAGGGACGGTCGTCCGGGGTGACCTGTTCGACGGCCTGCCCGCCTCGCTCCGCGGTCGGGTGAGGCTGATCGCGGCGAACGCGCCGTACGTCCCGACCGACGCGATCGCGTCCATGCCCCCCGAGGCGCGCCTCCACGAGTCGCCGCTCGCCCTCGACGGCGGGGCCGACGGACTCGACCTCCACCGGCGGATCGCGGCGGAGGTCGGCGACTGGCTGGCGCCGGGCGGCACCCTCGTCCTCGAGACGAGCGAGCGTCAGGCGGCCGAGACGCAGGAGGCGCTGGTCGCCGCGGGCCACCGGGCCCGCATCGTCCGCGACGACGAGATCGACGGCACGGTCGTCGTCGCCGTCGCGCGGTGAGGAGTCGGTGACGTCGTCCGGTGGGGGCGGTGGCTCAGCGGTCGGCCGGTGAGACCGAGTCGACGACGGGGGACTCGGGGGTGCCCGAGATCTGGCAGGTCCACTCGGTGGCAGGGCGTCCGTCGGCGAGGTGGCCCATGGTGACGGTGGCCACGGCTCCGGTCGTGCTGTCGCGGACGTCGTCGGTCTCGTAGGCCCGGACGTCGTCGAGGTGGGGCAGGTCGGGGTGCTGTTCGCCGATCGCCGTGACGCACGCGTGCCACGCGGGGGGCGCCTCCTGGGCCTGGGCCGTGGCGGGGGCGGGCGGCTCGGTCGTCGGCAGTGCGGTGGCGTCGGGCAGTGCCGTCGCGTCGTCCGAGGCCGTGGGGGAGGGCGTGACGCGCTCGGAGGCCGACGGGTTCGTGCTCGGCCCACCGTCCGCGCAGCCCGTGACGAGCAGAGCGACGGCGAGGCCGGCGACGGTCAGGGCCGAGGGCGCGATCACGCGACGGGTCGGGTGGTGGGGGCGGGGCACAGGGCTCCTCAGGACGGTGCAGCGCGACGGTGTGTTGCACAGGGTAGCGAGGGCCGGGGACGCACACCACGCAGGACGCGGAGCCGACACGGAGGTTCGCCCGGCAGGCTGGTCTGATGACCGAAACGGACAACCGCGAAAAGACCGCACTCGAGCAGGCCATCAGCAAGGGTCAGGCGGGTGAGGGCGACATGAACAGCGTGCTCGCCGAATTCGTCAACGCCCAGGTCGTCGTCGCCACGGCCACCGACGCGCAGGAGTCGTTGAACGACCTGCAGCCCGTCCTCTTCGACCGTGAGGGCGTTCCGATGCTCGCTGCCTTCACCCACGTCGACATGATCGGCGAGCAGGTCAAGGGTGTCGCTCAGTTCTCGGCGACGCTCCCGGCGGCCGAACTCGTGCAGGCCATCCCGGCCGAGACCGGTCTCGTCGTCAACCCGGGCAACCGTGAGGGCTTCGAGATGCTGCCCGAGGGTGTGGCCCAGCTGGCGAACGACGTCCGCCAGCTCGTCGCCGACCACGAGGCCGCGGGTTCGCCCGAGCCCGGACAGCCCGCCCGCGTCGTCTGACCTCTCCTCGGCACGACCCCCCGACGCCCCGACCGCATGCCGGTCGGGGCGTCGGTCGTCGCCCGGGCCACCGGAGTCGCGCGCGATCCCGAAACCTGCGTGTCACACGACGGCGCTAGGCTGACGCCACAACCGAACATCGGGCCACGAACACGTCGCGGGAGAGCTCCGGTGCGCAGAGACTGCGCCGACCGGGCACCGAAGGAGCAAGCTCCCCGCCAATCTCTCAGGTACGCGTACCGCGACGGACTGGCCACTCTGAAAAGCAGGAGGCGCGAGGCGGTCGACAGACCCCTCGCCGGTCCTCGCCCACGGTGAAAACCGGCCCCGGCCGGTGAAGCTCTCAGGCCCATGACAGAGGGGGAGCCCCGACCGGCGCAGCGCCCGGCGGGGCTGCCCCGTCGTGCACCACCGCACGACACCGTTCCCGGCCGAGACACCTGGCGGCCGGTCCGTCCCTCCAGGAGTCACGATGTCCGACGCAGCCTCGAACCTTCCCGCCGCCCCCGGGCCCGACGACGACGACCTCGACCTCGTCGACCCGGGCGACGATCCGAGCGGTGACCTCGTCATCGGCACCGACGGCACCGAGGGCATCGCCACCGGCCCGGGCACGGGCGACGATCTGGTCGGCGCCGACGACCCCGACGAGCGGTTCAGCCCCCTGCACGAGGTGCACGTCGCCGCCGGCGCCGTGTTCACCGACTTCGCCGGGTGGCAGATGCCGGTCCGCTACGACTCCGACCTCGCCGAGCACCATGCCGTCCGGACGGCGGCCGGACTCTTCGACCTCTCGCACATGGCCGAGATCGCCGTCGTGGGTCCCGACGCCGGGACTTTCCTCGACCACGCCCTGGCCGGCACCCTCTCGACGATCGCCGTCGGGCGGGCGAAGTACTCGCTCCTCCTCGCCGCCGAGGGCGGAATCGTCGACGACCTGGTCGTCTACCGTCTCGACGAGCACGACTTCCTGGTCGTGGCCAACGCGGGAAACCGCGAGGCGGCGTTCGCGGCCCTGGCGACCCGCGCCTCCGGGTTCGACGTCACCGTCGACGACGAGAGCGACGACACCGCGCTGATCGCCGTCCAGGGGCCCGAGAGCGAAGGCGTGCTCGACGAACTCGTCACGGCCGATCGCCTCCAGCCCGACGCCCCGCTGTCGACGCTGCGGTACTACCGCGTGCTGCAGGCCACCTTCGACGACGCCCCCGTGCTGATCGCGCGGACCGGCTACACGGGCGAGGACGGCTTCGAGCTCTACGTCGACCCCGAGACCGCACCGTCGGTGTGGGCCGCGATCGCCGAGGCCGGCGGGCCCCGAGGCCTCGTCCCCGCGGGGCTGGCCAGTCGCGACACCCTGCGTCTCGAAGCCGGCATGCCGCTGTACGGGCACGAGCTCGGCCTCGACGTGCGCCCCGACCAGGCCGGGCTCGGCCGGGTCGTCGACACCTCGAAGGACTTCGTCGGGCGCTCGGGCGTCGAGCCCGCCGCCGACGCTCGCGTCCTCGTCGGGCTGACGCTCACCGGGCGGCGGGCCGCGCGAGCGGGTTACCCCGTCGTCACGGACGACGGCACCGTGGTCGGCGAGGTCACGAGCGGCGCGCTGTCGCCGACCCTCGGCCACCCGGTGGCCATGGCCTTCGTCGACCCCGACGTCGTCGACCGCGGCCCCGCGCTGGTCGTCGACGTCCGCGGCACCGCCGTCGCCGCGACCGTCGTCCCGCTGCCCTTCTACAAGCGCTCCTAGGCACTCCCTCCCCCGAAAGGACCGGCCATGACCGATCTCACCGCACTGAAGTACACCGCCGAGCACGAGTGGCTCCTGATCGACGGCGACACCGCCACCGTGGGCATCACCGACTACGCGGCCGACAAGCTGGGCGACGTCGTCTACGTCGACCTGCCCGCCGAAGGGACCGAGGTCGAGACCGGCACGGTCGTCGGCGAGATCGAGTCGACCAAGTCGGTCGGCGAGTTGTTCGCCCCGGCGCTCGGCACGGTTCTCGAGGCCAACCAGGCCGTCGTCGACAGCCCCGACCTGGTCAACAGCGACCCGTTCGGCGACGGCTGGCTCATCAAGATCACCCTGTCGTCGACCGACGGCCAGGGCCTGCTCTCGCGTGACGAGTACGTCGCGCTGACCGCCGAATGAGCCTGGAGCAGGCGGGCGGCTCCGTCTTCGGCGGCTGGTCCGACCAGGTCGCCACGGGCTTCGTCGACCGCCACGTCGGCACGACCCCCGGTGACCAGGCGACCATGCTCGCCGCCGTGGGCCACGACACCGTCGAGTCGCTCGTCGCGGCCGCGGTGCCGGACGCGATCCACGCCGCGGCCGTCGAGGGCAGCGTGCTGCCCGACCCGATCGGCGAAGAAGAGGCGCTCGCCGAGCTGCGGGCCCTCGCGGGGCGCAACCGCGTCTCGCGCAGCCTCCTGGGCCTCGGATACTACGACACCGTCACGCCGGCCGTCATCCAGCGCAACGTGCTCGAGAACCCCAGCTGGTACACCGCGTACACGCCGTACCAGCCCGAGATCTCGCAGGGCCGACTCGAGGCGCTGATCAACTTCCAGACGATGGTGGCCGAGCTGACCGGGCTCACGACCGCCAACGCGTCGATGCTCGACGAGGGCACGGCCGTCGTCGAGGGCATGCTGCTCGCCCGCCGCGCGTCGAAGGCGAAGACCGACGTCTTCGTCGTCGACAGCGACACCTTCCCGCAGACCAAGGCCCTGCTCGCCGGCCGTGCCGAGGCCGTCGGCATCGAACTCGTCGAACTCGACCTGTCGGTGCTCGACCCCGCCGAGCTGCCCGTGTCGTTCGGCGTCTTCGTGCAGTACCCCTCGGCCTCGGGCTCCGTCTGGAGCCCCCGTGCCGTCGTCGAGGCGGCCCACGCCCACGGTGGCCTGGCCGTCGTCGCCGCCGACCTGCTGGCGCTGACGCTGATCGAGGCGCCCGGCGAGTTCGGGGCCGACGTCGCCGTCGGCACCAGCCAGCGTTTCGGCGTGCCGATGGGCTTCGGCGGGCCGCACGCGGGCTACATGGCCGTGCGCACGGGCCTGGAGCGTCAGCTGCCCGGCCGCCTGGTCGGTGTCTCGCAAGACGCCGTCGGCCAGCCCGCCTACCGGCTCAGCCTGCAGACCCGCGAGCAGCACATCCGCCGCGAGAAGGCCACGTCGAACATCTGCACCGCCCAGGTGCTGCTGGCCGTCATGGCCTCGATGTACGCCGTCTACCACGGGCCCTGGGGGCTGCGGCACATCGCGACTCGCGTGCACGGCCATGCGTCCGACCTGGCGGCCGCGATCGCCGAGAGCGAGCTCGAGCTCGAGAACGACTCGTTCTTCGACACGCTGCAGGTGTTCGTGCCCGGTCGGGCCGCTGAGATCGTCACCGCGGCACACGCCCGGGGTTACCTGCTGCACGCCGTCGACGGCGACTGCGTCCGCCTCTCGTTCGACGAGACCACCACGGGTGACGACGTCCGTGTCGTCGCCGAGGTGCTCGGCGTCGAGCTGCTCGACGCAGCCGCCCCCTCGGGCTTCCAGGAGGCGCTGCTCCGCACGAGCGACTACCTCACGCACCCGGTCTTCCGCACCCACCGCAGCGAGACCAGCATGATGCGCTACCTCAAGCACCTGGCCGACAAGGACTACGCGCTCGACCGCGGCATGATCCCGCTCGGCAGCTGCACGATGAAGCTCAACGCGGCGACCGAGATGGCCGCCGTCACCTGGCCCGAGTTCGCCGGCGTGCACCCGTTCGCACCCGCCGACGACGTGGCGGGGTACCTCGAACTGATCGGCCAACTCGAGGGCTGGCTGGCCGAGGTGACGGGCTACGACACCGTCTCGTTGCAGCCCAACGCCGGCAGCCAGGGCGAGTTGGCCGGCCTGCTCGCGATCCGCGGCTACCACCTGTCGAAGGGCGACACCGAGCGCACGGTCTGCTTGATCCCGCAGAGCGCGCACGGCACCAACGCGGCCAGCGCGGTGCTCGCGGGCATGCGCGTCGTCGTGGTCGCCTGCGACGAGGGCGGCAACGTCGACCTCGACGACCTGCGGGCCAAGGTCGAGCAGCACGCGGCCCAGCTCGCGGCGCTCATGATCACCTACCCGTCGACGCACGGCGTCTACGAGCACGACATCGTCGCCATCACCGACGCGGTGCACGCGGCCGGTGGCCAGGTCTACGTCGACGGGGCCAACCTCAACGCCCTGCTCGGTGTCGCACGCTTCGGCGACTTCGGCGGCGACGTCTCGCACCTCAACCTGCACAAGACCTTCTGCATCCCGCACGGCGGCGGCGGCCCTGGTGTCGGTCCGGTCGCGGCCAAGGCGCACCTCGCGCCCTTCCTGCCCGGCCACCCGATGGCGCAGCAGGCCGATCGTCGCACCGGTGCCGCCCCCGCGGTCGACGGCGACCGTCTGGCGCACGCCGGAGTGCCGGTGTCGAGCGCGCCGTACGGGTCGCCGAGCATCCTGCCCATCAGCTGGGCCTACGTGCGCATGATGGGCACCGAGGGTCTCACCCGTGCGACCGGAGCGGCGGTCCTCGCGGCCAACTACGTCGCCGCCCGCCTGCGCGACCACTTCCCCGTGCTCTACGCGGGTGAGGACGGTCTCGTGGCGCACGAGTGCATCCTCGACCTGCGTCCCCTGCGCGACGCGACCGGGGTCACCGTCGACGACGTGGCCAAGCGCCTCATCGACTACGGATTCCACGCCCCGACGATGTCGTTCCCCGTCGCGGGCACGCTCATGGTCGAGCCGACCGAGAGCGAGGACCTCGCCGAGATCGACCGCTTCGTCGACGCGATGATCGCGATCAAGGGCGAGGCCGACCAGGTCGCCGCGGGTCGGTACACCGCCGAGTCGAGCCCGTTGCGCGGTGCGCCGCACACGGCCGAGTCGGTCGTCGTCGGCGAGTGGACCGCCGAGTACGGCCGCGAGGAGGCCGTGTACCCGGTGCGCTCACTCGTCCGGGGCAAGTACTGGCCGCCGGTGCGCCGCATCGACCAGGCCTACGGCGACCGCAACCTGTTCTGCAACTGCCCGCCGGCGGAGGCCTTCGCCTGACACCGGCCCCGAGCGGCCCGTCCTCGAGACGGGAAACCGCCAGCACCCGATCCCGTCGAGTGCTGGCGGTTCCCTCTGGGCCCCCCGGACGTCGGCCGCCGAGTGTCGCGGAAGGCGTTCACGTAGCGGCGACCGTCCCGATCGACGCCCGGGGGACAGCTCACGCTGTTCGGCTTGCCCGGATCGTCACGACCCGTGGGTACATCTGACTCGCCCCCCGAACGGGTGTCAAGGCCTGTGGCCCAGGTGAGGCGCTCGCCACGCCGGTTCGACCGCCCGAGGGGCGTCAGGACGGCAGACCGAAGAGGCCCGGGAAGGCCGTGGCCGCCCACGGGTAACCCACGAACACGGCCGCGTCCATCAAGAAGTGGGCGGCGACGAGGGGCAGTACCCGGCCGAAGCGCTGGTAGAGCCAACCGAACGCGATGCCCATGACGACGTTTCCGACGAACGCGCCGAACCCCTGGTAGAGGTGGTAGCTGCCCCGCAAGAGGGCCGCGGTGACGATGATCGACCAGGTCCGCCAGCCGAGGTCGCGGAGGCGCGCGAAGAGGTAGGCGACGACGATCACCTCCTCGGTCACCCCGGCCCGCAGGGCCGAGAGCAGCAGCACGGGGACGGTCCACCAGTGCTCGCCGAGGTTCGTCGGGACCACCGTGACGGTGAGGTCGAGGGCCTTTCCGGCCAGGTAGAGGCCGACGCCCGGGATGCCGATGGCCAGAGCGAGGCCGATGCCGCCCAGGGTGTCGCGCCCGGCGCGGGAGAAGTCGACGCCGAGGCGGCCCAGGTGCGGTCGCTCCTCGCGCCAGAGCAAGAAGGCCACGAGCAGCACCGGCACGAGGTCGACCGCGACGCCGAGCACCTGGTACGCGAGGTCGAAGAACTCACGACTGCTCAGCGGCGAGTTGAGCGTGGCCGTCTGCTGCGAGAGCGCGGTCTGCTGCGTGAGCCGGTTGACGATCGACAGCACCGAGTACACGGCCGACGCGCCCAGGGAGAGACCCAGGACGATCACGATCTCGACCCGGAGGCGCGCCCGGGTCATCGGGGCCGGGTGCGGTGCGAGGGCCACGGGTGGTGTCGCATCGGGGGCGGGGTCGTGGTGGCGGCTCACGGGGTGATGGTACGGGACCGACGTGAGGGGGATGACCCGCGCCTCCCAAGCCGACGGCGAACAATACCTGCCAGGTGGCGGATTTCTCGCAGCCGATTCATGCGAACTTCAGGCACTCCGCGCAACGAACCGCATGCCGACGCAATGATCCGGCGAGTTGGTTTCCGTCGTGTAACCGTTGCCGTGGGGGTTTGGTGATGCCCGAACCCGTTGCCTAGGGTGACTTCATCCAACGCGGCACGGCCCCTGGGCACAGTGCTGCGTCCTTTCCCGCATCAGGAGGAACATTGAAGAAGACGCGCATGGGCCTGTCGGCCGTCGCCGTCGTGGGGACGGCAGCACTCGTCCTCACCGGTTGCGCCAGCGGCAGCGGGGACGACGACTCGTCGTCCGGTGACGCTTCCGCGATCATCAAGACGAACGGAACCGAGCCCGAGAACCCGCTCGTCCCGTCGAACACGACCGAGACCGGTGGTGGCCGCATCGTCACCTCGATCTTCGCCGGTCTGGTCAGCTACAACGCCGACGGCACCACCAAGAACGAGGTCGCCGACAGCATCGAGAGCGACGACGCGACCGTGTGGACCGTCACGCTCAAGGACGGCTGGAAGTTCACCGACGGCACCGACGTCACGAGCGAGTCGTTCACCAAGGCCTGGAACTGGGCGGCCAGCTTCGACAACGTCGCGAACTCGTCCGGCAGCTCGTTCTTCGAGAACTTCAAGGGCTACAGCGACACCGAGCAGAGCGACCTCGACCTGACCGTCGAGAGCCCGACCGAGTTCACGGTCACGCTCAACACGCCCGAGGCCGACTTCCCCCTGCGCCTCGGCTACTCGGCCTACTCGCCGCTGCCCGAGTCGTTCTACGCCGACCCCGCCGCGTTCGGCGAGAACCCGGTCGGCAACGGCCCGTACATGCTCGACGGTGAAGGCGCCTGGACGCACAACCAGGGCATCAAGCTCAAGACGAACCCCGACTACGACGGCAACCGCAAGCCGAAGAACGGCGGGCTCGACATCAACTTCTACACCTCGCTCGACTCGGCCTACGCCGACGTGCAGGGTGGCAACCTCGACGTGCTCGACCAGATCGGCCCGGCGGCGTTCCAGACCTACCAGAGCGACTTCCCCGACACGAACGTCAACCAGCCCGCCGCGGTCTTCCAGGGCATGACGATCCCGCAGTACCTCGCGCACTTCGGTGACGACGAAGAGGGCCAGCTGCGTCGTCAGGCGATCTCGATGTCGATCAACCGCGACGACGTGACCAAGGTCATCTTCCAGGGCACGCGCACGCCGGCCAAGGACTTCACCTCGCCCGTCATCCCCGGCTACACCGACAAGCTCGAGGGTGAGAGCGTCCTGTCGTTCGACGCCGACGAGGCCAAGGACCTCTGGGACCAGGCCGACGCGATCTCGCCCTACGGCGACACCACGTTCACCATCGGCTACAACTCCGACGGCGGACACCAGGAGTGGGTGGACGCGGTCACCGCGAACATCTCGAAGACGCTGGGCATCAAGGCCGAGGGCAAGCCCTACCCGACCTTCGCCGAGTTCCGCACCGACGCCTCGGGTGGTGCCATGACCGGCGCCTTCCGTTCGGGCTGGCAGGCCGACTACCCCTCGCTGTACAACTTCCTGTACCCGACGATGGCCACCAACGGCAGCTCGAACGACGGCAAGTACTCGAACCCCGAGTTCGACGACCTGCTCGCCGAGGGCAGCGCCGCGAGCGACGTCGACGACGCGAACGCCTCGTACCAGAAGGCCCAGGAGGTCCTGCTCAAGGACCTGCCGATCATCCCGCTCTGGTACGCGAACGTGAACGGCGTCTGGGCCGACACGGTGAGCAACGTCGAGTACGGGTGGGACTCCGTGCCGATCTACGAGAACATCACCAAGTAACCAAGTAAGGTCGTCGCTCACGCGCTCGACCGACGCTCGACGGGGTCCGGGCAGTGTTCACACTGTCCGGGCCCCTTCGGCGGGCCCACCCACCTCCCCCTCCACACGATTGCGATAACGATGCACGCGCAGACGTCCGAGGAAGCCTGATGCTCTGGTACACCGGACGCCGGCTCCTCCAACTGATCCCCGTCTTCTTCGGGGCGACGTTCCTCATCTACTTCATGGTCTTCGCGCTGCCCGGTGACCCCGTGGCGGCGCTGTTCGGCGACAAGACCCCGTCGCCCGCCGTCATCGAGGCGATCCGCGCCGAGTACAACCTCGACCAGCCGTTCATCGTGCAGTACCTGCTGTACATCGGCGGCCTGTTCACCGGCGATCTCGGTACGACCTTCTCCGGTCGACCCGTGGTCGACGAGCTGGTCCGGGCGTTCCCCATCACGTTCCGACTGGCGATGCTCGCCCTGCTCTTCGAGGCCGTCGCCGGCATCGTGGTCGGCCTGATCGCCGGTCTCCGCAAGGGCAAGCTCTTCGACACGAGCGCCCTCGTCGTCAGCCTGCTGCTCATCTCGGTGCCGACCTTCGTCATCGGCTTCCTGCTGCAGTACGTCTTCGGCATCCAGCTGGGCCTGTTCCGCACGACGGTCAGCTCGCAGGCACCGTGGGACGAGCTGGTGCTGCCGGCCATCGTCCTCGCCTCGGTGTCGTTCGCCTACATCGTCAGGCTGACCCGCGCCTCCGTGTCCGAGAACTCGAGCGCGGACTTCGTGCGCACCGCGTCGGCCAAGGGCCTCACCCGCGGCCGCGTCGTCACGGTGCACATCCTGCGCAACTCGCTCGTGCCCGTGGTCACCTACCTCGGCGTCGACATCGGTTCGCTGATGGTCGGTGCCATCGTGACCGAGGGAATCTTCAACATCCAGGGCGTCGGCGGCACCGTCTACCGGGCCATCACGCTCGGCGAGGGCCCCACCGTCGTCTCGTTCGTCGCGGTGATGGTGATCATCTTCATGATCGCCAACCTCCTCGTCGACCTGCTGTACGCCCTTCTCGACCCGAGGATCCGCTATGCCAAGTAACGACTCGTCGGCGTTGTCCGCCGACCACTTCGTCGCCGATCTCGACGAGACGCCCGTCAAGGCCGTCGACGCGATCGACGAGTCCGAGAAGCCCCGCAGCAGCTGGAACGACGCCTGGGACGCCATGAAGCGTCGCCCGACGTTCTGGATCGCGGCGTTCCTCATCGTCGTCGTCATCGTGGTGGCGCTCTTCCCCGGGCTGTTCACGAGCGTCTCGCCGACGGCCGCCGACCTGCCCCGCAGCAACGAGGGGCCGTCGGCCGGGCACCTGCTCGGCTTCACGTTCCAGGGCACCGACGTGTTCGCCCGCATCGTCTGGGGCACCCGTGCCTCGCTGACCGTCGGTCTGCTGGCGACCATCATCGTCACGGTGGTCGGCATCGTCATCGGCTCGCTGGCCGGGTTCTACGGCGGCTGGCTCGACGCGATCGTCTCCCGTCTCGGCGACATCTTCTTCGCGATCCCCACCGTCCTCGGTGCCATCGTCCTGATGTCGATCCTGCCGACGCGGACGCCGCTCACGGTGGCCCTGGTCCTGTCGGTCTTCGCCTGGCCCCAGATCGCGCGCGTCATGCGCGGTTCGGTCCTCAGCGCCCGCGCCGCCGACTACGTCACGGCCTCCGCGGCGCTCGGCGTGTCCCGCTTCCGCATCCTGGTCCGACACGTCGTCCCGAACGCCATCACCCCGGTCATCGTCGTGGCGACCGTCTCGTTGGGCACGTTCATCGTCGCCGAGGCGACCCTGTCGTTCCTCGGCATCGGGCTGCCGCCGAGCACCATGTCCTGGGGCAACGACATCAACGCCGCACGCAACTCGCTGCGTGTCGCCCCGATGCCCCTCTTCTGGCCCGCCGCGGCGCTGTCCGTGACGGTGCTGTCGTTCCTCCTCATGGGCGACGTCGTGCGCGACGCCCTCGACCCGAAGGCGAGGGCACGTCGATGACCGACACCTCCACCCGACCCGAGACGGCCGGCACCGCGTCGTCGTCGACGCCCTTGCTCGAGATCAAGGGCCTGAAGATCGGCTTCAAGACGCAGGCGGGCTACGTCGACGCCGTGCGCGGGGTCGACCTGACGATCCGTCAGGGCGAGAGCCTGGCGATCGTGGGCGAGTCCGGTTCGGGCAAGTCGACGACCGCCACCTCGATCATCGACCTGCTGCCCGGCACCGGTGAGGTGACCGGTGGACAGATCCTCTTCGAGGGAAAAGACCTGACGAAGGTCAGCGCCTCCGAGATGCAGGCCATCCGGGGTCGAGACATCGGTTACGTCCCTCAAGACCCCATGTCGAACCTCAACCCCGTCTGGAGCATCGGCTTCCAGGTCGAGGAGGCGATCCGTGCCAACGGTGTCGCGACCGGCAAGAACGCGATCCGTCAGCGTGCCGTCGACGTCCTCAAAGAAGCCGGGCTGAACGACGCGGGTGACCGTCTCAAGCAGTTCCCGCACCAGTTCTCGGGCGGCATGCGCCAGCGGGTCCTCATCGGCATCGGTCTGTCGTCGCGGCCCAAGCTGCTGATCGCCGACGAGCCGACCTCGGCCCTCGACGTGACCGTGCAGCGGCGCATCCTCGACCACCTCGAGACGCTGACCCGCGACTACGGCACCTCGGTGCTCTTCATCACGCACGACCTCGGCCTCGCCGCTGAGCGGGCCGAGAAGCTCGTGGTCATGTACAAGGGTCGCGTCGTCGAGTCGGGCCCCTCGAAAGAGATCCTGGCCAACCCGCAGCACCCGTACACGCAGCGTCTGGTGGCCGCGGCGCCCAGCCTCGCGAGCCAGCGCATCCAGTCGAGCATCGCGCCCACGCACTCCCACGGGCTCGAGATCTCCGACGAGGGGGCCGACGACGCCGAGCTCATCGCCCGCGCCCGTCAGCGGGAAGAGGCCGGCAAGAAGGACGCCGAGTACATCTCGGTGACGAACCTGTCCAAGGTCTACAAGATCCGTCAGGGCGGGTTCAAGACCACCGACCTGCGGGCAGTCGACGACGTGTCGTTCTCGATCCCGCGCGGAACGACGATGGCGCTCGTGGGCGAGTCCGGTTCGGGCAAGTCGACCGTGGCCAAGCTCGTGCTCCAACTCGAGTCGATCACGTCGGGTACCGTCGCGGTCGGCGGTCAGAGCGTCGGGGCGCTGAAGGGCCGTGAGCTCTTCGACTTCCGTCGTCGTGTGCAGCCGGTCTTCCAAGACCCCTACGGCTCGCTCGACCCGATGTACAGCGTGGGCAACACGATCGCCGAGCCGCTCGTCACGCACGGCATCGGCGACCGGTCCAGTCGTCAGGCCCGCGTGCGTGAGCTGCTCGACCAGGTGTCGTTGCCCGCCTCGACGGTCAACCGGTACCCGAACGAGCTCTCCGGTGGTCAGCGACAGCGCATCGCCGTGGCCCGTGCGTTGGCGCTCAAGCCCGACGTGATCGTCCTCGACGAAGCGGTCTCGGCCTTGGACGTGCTCGTCCAGGGGCAGATCCTCGACCTGCTCACCGATCTGCAGACCGAGCTCGGCCTGACCTACCTCTTCATCACGCACGATCTCGCGGTCGTCCGCCTCATCGCGGACAACGTCAGCGTCATGCAGAAGGGACGCGTCGTCGAGGCGGGCACCACCGACGACATCTTCGCCAACCCGGCCCAGCAGTACACACGCGAGTTGCTCGAGGCGATCCCCGGCGCGAACTTCGAGTTCGGCCGGTAGCCGACCCGCGCCTCCTGGTGTCGAGGGGGCCTCTGCGCCGTGCCGAGAGCACGGCGGAGGGGCCCCTTTACCACGTGCCGTAGACTATGTACGCCGGGCTCTGACCCGACCACTTCCCCCTCTCTCTTCTCGTAAGGAATACATCCATGGCGACTGCCATCCGCAGCGACCTGCGCAACGTGGCGATCGTGGCCCACGTCGACCACGGCAAGACGACCCTCGTCGACGCCATGCTCAAGCAGACCAACTCGTTCGACGCGCACTTCGACACCGAAGACCGCATGATGGACGGCAACGAGCTCGAGCGCGAGAAGGGCATCACGATCCTCGCGAAGAACACCTCGGTGCTCTACAACGGTGTCCACGCGACCGACGGCCCGATCACCATCAACGTGATCGACACCCCCGGCCACGCCGACTTCGGTGGCGAGGTCGAGCGCGGCCTGTCCATGGTCGACGGCGTCGTGCTGCTCGTCGACGCGTCCGAGGGCCCGCTGCCCCAGACGCGCTTCGTTCTGCGCAAAGCCCTCGCGGCCAAGCTGCCCGTCATCCTGCTGGTCAACAAGACCGACCGCCCCGACGCGCGCATCGACGAGGTCGTCGCCGAGAGCCAAGACCTCCTCCTCGGCCTCGCCAGCGACCTGAGCGAAGAGGTCGACGACCTCGACCTCGACGCGATCCTCAACGTGCCCGTCGTCTACGCCTCGGGCCGCAACGGCGCCGCGTCGACGAACAAGCCCGCCGACGGCTCGCTGCCCGACAACCCCGACCTCGAGCCGCTCTTCGAAGCGATCCTCACTCACGTCCCCGCGCCGCGTTACGACGACGAGCACCCGCTGCAGGCGCACGTCACGAACCTCGACGCCTCGCCGTTCCTGGGTCGTCTCGCGCTCCTCCGTGTCTTCCACGGCACCCTGCAGAAGGGCCAGACGGTCGCCTGGGTCAAGTCCGACGGCACGGTTCAGAACGCGCGCATCACCGAGCTGCTGATCACGAAGGCCCTGAGCCGCTACCCGGCCGAGAGCGCGGGCCCCGGTGACATCGTCGCCGTCGCCGGCTTCGACAGCATCACCATCGGCGAGACGCTGTCCGACCCCGAAGACGTGCGCCCGCTGCCGACCATCACGGTCGACGACCCGGCCATCTCGATGACCATCGGCACGAACACCTCGCCGATCATCGGCAAGGTCAAGGGCCACAAGCTGACCGCCCGCATGGTGAAGGACCGCCTCGACCGCGAACTGGTCGGCAACGTCTCGCTCAAGGTCCTCGACATCGGACGCCCCGACGCGTGGGAGGTCCAGGGCCGCGGCGAGCTCGCGCTGGCCATCCTGGTCGAGCAGATGCGCCGCGAGGGCTTCGAGCTCACCGTCGGCAAGCCCCAGGTCGTCACCCGTCGTGACGAGAACGGCAAGCTGCAAGAGCCGTTCGAGCACATGACCATCGACGTGCCCGACGAGTACCTCGGCGCCGTGACGCAGTTGATGGCCGCCCGCAAGGGCCGCATGGAGAACATGGCGAACCACGGCTCGGGCTGGGTGCGCATGGAGTTCATCGTCCCCTCGCGCGGCCTGATCGGCTTCCGCACGCAGTTCCTCACCGACACGCGCGGCACCGGCATCGCCAACGGCATCAGCCACGGCTACGGTCCCTGGGCCGGCGAGATCTCGACCCGCACCAACGGCTCGATCATCGCCGACCGCTCGGGCGTCGTCACCCCCTTCGCGATCATCAACCTGCAAGAGCGCATGTCGTTCTTCGTGCAGCCGACCGAAGAGGTCTACGAGGGCATGGTCGTGGGCGAGAACTCGCGCGCCGACGACATGGACGTCAACATCACCAAAGAGAAGAAGCTGACCAACATGCGTCAGTCGACGGCCGACAACTTCGAGTCGATGACGCCCTCGAAGGTGCTCTCGCTCGAGGAGGCACTCGAGTTCGCGGGCGACGACGAGTGCGTCGAGGTCACCCCCGACGCCATCCGCATCCGCAAGGTCGAGCTCGACGCGTCGGCCCGCCAGCGCAGCACCGCCCGCCTCAAGAAGCAGAACGCGTAGGCAGCACCGCAGCACCGCACCACCCGCCGAGGAGGCGGTCCGCACCACCGCGGGCCGCCTCCTTCGTGCATCGTGGGCACGTTCTGCGCCCGCCCCCAGCGATGGCGGTTAACCTCGCGGGGTGCTGAACGAGAAGAAGACCCTCACCCGCTCCGCGGCCGCGCTCGTGCTGGCCCTCGGCCTCGTGACCGGTCTCACCGCCTGCGGCGAGGGCTCGCCCGTCGACAACATCGTCGGTGGTGCGGTCGACAGCGGCATCGAGAGCCTCAAGGGCACGGCCCAGAAGGCGATCGAGGATGCGGCCGGCGAGGCCCTGAACGGGGCCGGCATCACGACCGACGGCACGTTGCCGGCGAGTTTCCCGGCCGACGTCCCGCTCGTCGCCGGGACGACCCGTGGTGGGGGAGCCGGCCCCGACGGCACCGGTTGGGTCGCCCAGATCACCGTCTCGGGCGCCGACCAGTTCGCCGTCGCTCAGCAGCAGCTCGAGACCGCCGGCTTCACGGCGTCGGGGGTCGACACCGATGCCGACAGCGGATTCGGCACCTTCACCGGGGCCACGCACCGCGTCGTGCTCACGGTCTCCGCCGACGGCGACGGCCAGACCATCGCCACGTACGTCGTCACGCCCGTCTGATCCGGCCACGGCGGGCCTGCCGTGCTCAGACGGGCGTCCGTGCCTTCCTCCGCCGGACGTCCGGTCAGCCGAAGAGCGTCTCGCCGACCCAGCCGCCCGGTGAGGCCCCGGGAGGCACGGCGAAGATCGCCGATCCGACGTGCTTGACGTACTCGTTCATCCGGTCGTTCCGCGAGAGCGCCTGCTGGATCGGCACGTACTGCCTGCGTGGGTCGCGGTTGAAGGCGATGAAGAACAGTCCGGCGTCCAGGCGCCCGAGGTCGTCGTTGCCGTCGACGAAGTTGTACCCGCGGCGCAGCAGTGTGGCCCCGTCGTTGTTCTGGGGGTGCGCGAGCGCGACGTGCGAGTCGGGCGCGATGGCCGGCCCCCCACCGGTCGAGGCCGCGGCGGCGAAGTCGGGTGCCGTGAACTCGGTCCCGCCCGAGAGCGGGGCGCCCTCGCCCTTGTCCCGCCCCACGACCGTCTGCTGCTCCCCGAGCGAGGCGTGGTCCCAGGTCTCGATCGTCATGCGGATCTTGCGGGCGACGAGGTACGACCCGCCGCCCATCCACCCCGCGCCGTCGGAGGCGGCCGCCCAGACGCCCTCGGCGACCGCATCGACGTCCTCGGCCCTGACGTTGGCCGTCCCGTCCTTGAACCCGAACAGGTTGCGGGGTGTCGTCTGTCCCCGGGTCGTCGACGAGGTGCGACCGAAGCCCAGCTGGGACCAGCGCAAGGAGGCGCGGCCGAAGGCGATCCGCGAGAGGTTGCGGATCGCGTGCACCGCGACCTGCGGGTCGTCGCTGCAGGCCTGCACGCAGAGGTCGCCGCCGCTCGCGGCCGCCACGAGCTGGTCGCCCGAGAAGTGCGGCAGGTCGACGAGGGCCGGAGGTCGCTTCGAGGCGAGCCCGAAGCGATCCGTCCCGTCGACCGCGGTGAACAGGGTCGGACCGAAGCCGATGGTGACGGTCAACCCGGCGGCGGCAAGGCCCGTGGCCTCGCCGGTGTCGTCCGGCGGTGCGAGGAGGCTGCCGCCCGTGGCACCCGTCGGGCTGACGTCGAGGCCGGCCGTGAGCCTCGAGGCCGCGTGGCTCCAGTCCTTCAGCAGCTCGACGAGTTCGGCGCGGGAGACCCCGTCCGCGACGTCGAACGAGGCGAAGTGCAGGCGGTCCTGCGCGGCGGTGACGATGCCCGACTGGTGGCGACCGAAGAACGGGTAGGCCGCCGCCGCCCCGGACGACCCGGTGGCGTGTGCCTGCACCGCGCGGTCGGTGCCGATCCCGACGCCGACCCCCAGCACCCCCGCGCCGACGCCCGTGCCGACCAGGCCCAGCAGGCCGCGGCGCGAGAGGCCGCCTCCGTCGGCCACCGTCAGGCGACCAGCGCCGAGGTCAGCATGCTGAGCGGCTCGCTGAGGGCGTTGACGGCGTCCGACAGCTTCTTCTTGTCGGCGTCGGTCAGGTCGGTGTACGAGGGGTAGCCCGCGTCGAGGCTGCCGTAGCCGGCGAGGAGCGTCTCGACCTTCGTCAGCTGCGCGTCGATCGAGGTCGCCAGCTCGGGGTCCTTCTGGTCGACGACGTCGCGCACGCCGTCGAAGGCGACGCGCGCACCCTCGAGGTTGCCCTGGAAGTCGTACAGGTCCGTGTGCGACCAGATCTCCTCCTCGCCGGTGATCTTGCCGGTGGCGACCTCGTCCATCAGGCCGACCGCGCCGTTGGCGATCGTGTCGATGCCCACGGTGAAGTCGGTCGCCGTGACCTCGTCGTAGAGGTCCGTCGTGTCGCTCGTCAGCAGGTCGGCGTAGTGCGCACGCTGGTCGGACGTCAGGGGGATGTACGCCGCGCCTCCGTTCTCGGCGGCCGCCGGCTGCCACAGGTCCTTCTCGATGCGGTGCCAGCCCGTCCAGTCGGTGCCGGGTTCGACGTCGGCCTCACGGAAGTCGATCTTCGGGTCGAGGTCGCCGAACGACTCGGCCACCGGCTCGATGCGCTCGTAGTGCGCCCGGGCCGCCGGGTAGAGGGATCGCGCCTTCTCGTCGTCGCCGGCCGTGTACGCGGTGAGGAACTCGTCGGTGGCGGTGACGAGCTGCCCGGTCTGGTCCTTCACGTAGCCGACGTAGGCCGCCGCCGCGGCGTCGATCTGCTGCTTCTCGCTGCCCGTGGCCTCGACGGCCGTGCCCGAGTCGGTCACCGTGAAGGAGGCGCGCACACCTTCTCCGACGAGCCCCGGGACGCAGGCGGTGTAGTACTCGCCGGCCGGCACCGAGACGGTCATCGAGCCGGACGTGCCCGGGCCGATGTTCTCCTTCTCGCTGATGATGCGCAGGCCGTCCTCGGCCAGCAGTTCGAACTCGCTGTTGTCGCTGCCGGTGTTCGTCATCGTGAACGTGACCGGGCCGCTCGGCACCGAGGTCGTCGACAGCGAGCACGAGTCGTCCGAGCCGTCCACGGTCACCGCGGTGGCCGCGGACGAGCCGGCGGGGGCGTTCGCGACGCACCCGGTCAGGGCCAGGGCGAGGACGGCGACGCCCGAGGCGACGGCGAGGGGGCGGAGGGGGCTGGCGATCATCGGGATGCTCCTGCGGTGCGGGGGGATGGGGTGGTCGAGGGGACGGACGCGCCACGGGGCACCGACGCGTCGGTCCCGTCCGTGATGCCGGGGCGACGGCGGCGGGTCGCGCGCACGAAGAGCGGGACCACGACGGCGAGGTATGCGACCCAGACGACGACCTGCAGCCAGCTCGGCGTCGGCGTGAAGTTGACGAGTCCCTGGAGCAGGGTGCCGTACCAGCTGGTCGGCGGCACGGCCGCGCTCACGTCGAAGGCCAGGGAGGCGCGGCCCGGGAGCACGGACGCCTCCTGCAGGTCACCCACCCCGTAGGCGAGGACGCCCGCCGCGACGACGACGAGGAAGTACCCGGTCACCCGGAAGAACCGGGCGACGTCGAGGCGCACCACGCCCCGGTAGATCGCGAGCTGGATCGCGACCGCCGTGAGGATGCCGAGCACGGCGCCGATCAGGGGCGTCGTCCCGCCGCCGGTGGACTGCACGGTGGCCCAGACGAAGAGGGCGGTCTCGATGCCCTCCCGTCCGACCGAGAGGAAGGCCAGGGCGACGACCGCCCAGGCCCCGCCGGCGAGGGCGCGCTCGAGGCCCGACTCGAGCTCGCCGCGGAGCCCCCGGGCGGTGCGGGCCATCCAGAAGACCATCCACGTGACGAACCCGACCGCCACGATCGAGAGCCCGCCGCCGATGATCTCCTGTGCCTGGAAGGTCAGGCCGTAGGTGCCGAAGGTCAGGACGGCGCCGATGCCGAGGGAGAGCGCGACGGCCACGCCCACGCCCAGCCAGAGGCGGGGGAGGACGTCGCGGCGTCCGACCTTGACGACGTAGGCGACGAGGATGCCGACCACGAGAGCGGCCTCGAGGCCCTCTCGGAGTCCGATGAGGTAGTTCGCGAGCACGGGTACGGCTTTCTCGGGAGGGGGAGCGGAGCTCGTCGTCGAGCAGGAGCGGCATCCGGGTGGCGGAGCGCACACAACGTCGGAACGGGACCGAACGGGCCGGTATGGTTAGGCTAACCTCACTAAGGGCACCCTGAGCCAGACCGACAGTAGTGCGGCGCGGCATATCCTGTCCAGTGATGAACTCCTCCGCCTCGCCGACGCCCGCGTCGCCCTCGACCGCCGGCGACCCGCGGCTCGAGCGCGTGCTCTTCGTCCACGCCCACCCCGACGACGAGACCATCACCACGGGCGGCACGATCGCCGCGCTGGTCGAGGCCGGCGCCGCCGTCACCGTCGTGACGTGCACCCGAGGGGAACTGGGCGAGGTGATCCCCGACGACCTCTCGTCCCTCCGAGACGACCAGGCCGCCTTGGCCGTGCACCGCGAGGGCGAGATCGCCTCGGCCATGCACGACCTCGGCGTCGGTGACCACCGGTTCCTCGGCTCGCCCGGCGCCCGCACCCCGGGCCTCGCCGAGCGGGCCTACCGCGACAGCGGCATGGTGTGGCGGTCCGACGGCGTCGCCGGGCCGACGCCCGACCTGCACCCCGCGGCGTTCTGCGCCGCCGAGTTCGGTGAGGTCGTCAGCGACCTGTCGGCCGTCGTCCAGTCCGTGCGGCCCACCGCGATCGTCAGTTACGACGAGGACGGTGGCTACCACCACCCCGACCACGTCCGGGCCAACCGGGTCGCCGTGCGCGCCGCGCGGCTGGTCGGCGTGCCGTTCTTCGCGATCGTGGCCGACGCCGAGTCGGCCGAGGGTCCCGAGGCCGAGGCCCTCGCGGCCGACGACACCGTGCTCACGATGGACACCCGACACGTCGCGCCCCGCAAGCTCGCCGCGCTCCGCGACCACCGCAGCCAGGTCGAGGTCGTCGACCTCCCGGGCGGCCGGGCCGGCATCCGCTTCCCCCACGGGGTCGTCGAACCCGTGACGGTCCGCGAGTCGTTCCGCTTCGTGCCCGAGCCGACGGCGGCCGAGGGCGCCTCCGAGATGGCGCAGATGACCAGGGGCGGCCGCGTCGCCGCGCTCGTGCTGGCGCTCGCGGCCGGGGCCGTCTTCGGCACCATCGGCACCGTGATGCACCAGTCGACGATCACCGTCGCCGGTTCGCCGGTCTGGTCGGGGCTCGTGCTCGCGCTGCTGATGAGCCTGACACTCCTGGCGGGCCTGCGTTCGGTCTTCGGCTCGCGCGCCATGGCCGGCGCCGCCGCCCTCGGACTGGTCGGGGCGCTCGTCGTCCTGTGGCAGGCGAGCCCCGGGGGGTCCGTGCTGCTGCCCGCCAACACGCCCGCCTACGTCTGGCTCGTCGGGGTGGTCGTGGTCGTCACCCTGGTGCTCGGGTGGCCGCGGCTGCGGGGCCTTCCGGGCAGGGGCGCGACGCCGCCCGGCGACGCGACCCGTGCCTCCTCGGTCGGGGCGCAGCCGGCAGGCGATAAGCTGGACGCCCTGCCCGACGCGAAGGGAACCCCCCAGACGTGACGTACGTGATCGCACTTCCCTGTGTCGATGTCAAAGACCGTGCCTGCATCGACGAGTGCCCCGTCGACTGCATCTACGAGGGCGAACGCTCGCTCTACATCCACCCCGACGAATGCGTCGACTGCGGTGCGTGCGAGCCCGTCTGCCCGGTCGAGGCCATCTACTACGAAGACGACCTGCCCGACAAGTGGGCCGAGTACTACAAGGCCAACGTCGAGTTCTTCGACGAGATCGGCTCGCCCGGCGGCGCGGCGAAGGTCGGCGTCATCGCCAAGGACCATCCCGTGATCTCGGCGCTGCCCCCTCAGGGCGCCGGCGCGTAGGTCGGCCTCCGTGGCGCTCGACCTGCCCGAGTTCCCCTGGGACGCGCTCGTGCCGTACGCGGCGACCGCACGGCGACACCCGGGTGGCATCGTCGACCTCAGCGTCGGCTCGCCCGTCGACCCGACGCCCGACGTCGTCCGCGAGGCACTGGCCGTCGCGACCGACGCGCACTCGTACCCGCAGGTGGCCGGCACACCGGCCCTGCGGTCGGCGATCGGCGAATGGTACGAGCGGCGGCGCGGTGTGTCCGGGCTCGGCGACGAGAACGTGCTGCCGACGATCGGCTCGAAAGAGCTCATCGCCGGCATGGCGCTCTGGCTCGGCATCGGCCCGGGCGACACCGTGGTGTACCCCACGAACGCCTACCCGACCTACGCGCTCGGTGCCGCCCTCGTCGGTGCCACGGCACTCGCCTCCGACGACCCCGCCGAATGGCCCGACTCGACGAAGCTCGTCTGGCTGAACAGCCCGGGCAACCCCGACGGCGCCGTGCTCGACATCGAGGCCCTCCGGGTCGCCGTCGCCCGCGCGCGCGACCTCGGCGCCGTGATCGCGGGCGACGAGTGCTACGCCGAACTCGGGTGGACGGGCGAGTGGGCCGACCGCCCCACGCCGTGCATCCTCGACCCTCGCGTCGTCGGTGACGACCTCCGCGGCGTCGTCTCGGTCTACTCCCTCAGCAAGCAGTCGAACCTCGCCGGTTACCGGGCGGGCTTCGTGGCGGGCTGCGACCACGTCCTCGGGCAGCTGCTCGCCGTCCGCAAGCACGCGGGTCTCATGCCGCCGGCCCCGGTGCAGCAGGCCATGGTGGTCGCGTTGGCCGACGAGGCGCACGTGGTCGAGCAGAAGGCGCGCTACGCGGCTCGCCGGGCGCGCCTCCTGCCCGCCCTCGAGGCGGCCGGCTTCCGCATCGACCGCAGCGAGGCCGGGCTCTACCTCTGGGCCACGCGCGACGAGGACTCCTGGGCCACCGTGGGCTGGCTCGCCGAGCGCGGCGTGCTGGTCGCCCCGGGGTCGTTCTACGGCCCGTCGGGTGGCCGCCACGTGCGCGTCGCGCTCACGACGACCGACGAGCGCATCGAGGCCGCCGTGGAGCGACTCGGCGGCTGACCGCTAGGCTGACCGGGTGACTGACACTGCCAACGACGCCCAGAAGGCCACGCTGCAGTTCCCGGGGGGAACAGCCGAGTTCCCGATCGTCGCGAGCACCGAGGGTGCCTCGTCGATCGACATCTCGACGTTCACCAAGCAGACCGGTTACACGACACTCGACACGGGTTTCGTGAACACCTCCAACGCCCGAAGCACGATCACCTACATCGACGGTGATCAGGGCATCCTGCGCTACCGGGGCTACCCGATCGAACAAGTCGCCGAGAACTCGACCTACCTCGAGACGGCCTGGCTGTTGATCTACGGCGAACTGCCCACACCCGACCAGCTCGCCGACTTCGACGCGCGCATCCGGCGGCACACGCTGCTGCACGAAGACCTGCGCCGCTTCTTCGACGCCCTGCCGCACAACGCGCACCCGATGTCGGTGCTGTCGAGCGCGGTCGGAGCCCTGTCGACGTTCTACGAAGACAGCATGAGCGTGCACGACCCCGAGCAGGTCGAGCTGCAGACCGTACGACTGCTGGCCAAGCTGCCCGTCATCGCGGCCTACGCTCACAAGAAGAGCCTGGGCCAGGCGTTCCTCTACCCCGACAACTCGCTCAGCTTCGTCGACAACTTCCTCAAGCTGAACTTCGGCACGATGGCCGAGCCGTACGAGGTCAACCCCGTCCTCTCGAAGGCCCTCGAGCGTCTGCTCATCCTCCACGAGGACCACGAGCAGAACGCGTCGACGTCGACCGTCCGCCTCGTCGGTTCGACCCAGGCGAACATGTTCTCGTCGATCTCGGCCGGCATCAGCGCGCTCTACGGGCCGCTGCACGGCGGTGCCAACGAGGCCGTGCTGAAGATGCTCGCCGAGATCCGCGACAGCGGCCAGGGGGTCGAGCGTTTCGTCGAGCGCGTCAAGAACAAAGAGGCCGGCGTCAAGCTGATGGGCTTCGGCCACCGCGTCTACAAGAACTACGACCCGCGGGCCAAGCTGGTCAAAGAGAGCGCCACCGAGGTGCTCGAGTCCCTCGGCGTGAAGGACGACCTCCTCGACATCGCGATGGAACTCGAGGGCATCGCCCTCGCCGACGACTACTTCGTCGAGCGCAAGCTCTACCCGAACGTCGACTTCTACACCGGCGTCATCTACAAGGCGATGGGGTTCCCGCCCCGCATGTTCACCGTGCTCTTCGCGATCGGGCGCCTGCCCGGCTGGATCGCCCACTGGCGAGAGATGAACACCGACCCGACCACCAAGATCGGCCGCCCACAGCAGTTGTACCTGGGCGCGACCGAACGCGACTGGCCGCAGCGCTAGACCGCCGGCACGGCGGCCAGAACGCCAGAAGATGGGCACGACGCCAGATGTAGACCTGGCGTCGTGCCCATCTTCTGTTGTGATGACTCGACGAGTCTCTCGGTGTTCAGCCGGCGGGCGTGGGAAAGAGCGCCTCGGCTCTCATGCCGACGATGACAGCGGCGATCGTGATGGCCAGCGAGAGGACGACAGCCACGACGGCGCAGGTCCGCTTGGCGCTCCTTGGCTCGGAGGCGATCACCCGGCCTGCCACGATCAGGCCCAGAGGTGGGACCAGTGCGCTGAGAATCACGCCGATCCCCGAAACGATCGATGTCAGGAGCGGAGAGCGGGCACGGCTCGGGTCGCGGGGCGTCGACGTCATCCTGGATTCGAGTTTTCTGAGGTATGCCTTCTCGCTCAGGCGCCGGCAGACCCCGGGAGCTGACCACGGGGGTGGTGGGCCGCTCGTCAAGGCCGCGCCGAGGGTCAGCAACAGACAATCGAGCAGGAGCAGGACGAGGACCTGGACGGCTCCCGCGTTGGTCCGGACGTGGTTCAGAGCGATCTGCCCCGTCACGAGGATGGTCACGATGCCGAAGACCAGACCGACCAAGAGGTAGAAGGCCGTCGCCCATCGCTCACGCAGCCTCGCGTGATGTCCGGCGAGACCTGCCGCAGCAGCCGTCGACACCACCCCGAACCCCAACGTCAAGAACGTTCCGAGCGCAAGGCGCCACCAGGGCCTGCCGTCGTCGAACGCGAGGGCGGGAGTGACGCTGAGCGCGGCGACACAGACGGCGATGACCACCCCCTGGCCCAGCTCTCCGAATACGGGACGCGTGGCGATGGTCGTGCGGTGGGACAGCTCGGCGCGGGCGGTCTCGTACCGTGCGTACGTCTGTCGCGAGTACTCCGCTGACACGACCGGGCCGTATCTGCTCTGGCTGGCCGTGGACGCGTCGGTCGCCACGGCGCAAAGGAGTGACCCCACGGCGACGGGCCCGAAGAGATGCAGGGGGTGCGTCCACGCTGAGTCGAGCCCCACACGCAGTGCCCCGAACACTCCGGTCGCGACTGCCGCGAGGCCGGCCAGGAGCGCGAGACTCTCGAGAGCACGAATGCGAGCGACTTGCTCTGCGAGGATGCCGTCCACGAACGACGTGCCCGGACGGACTGCCACCTGCAGGGCCACGATCACGGTCGCGAGGACGGCCAGCGTTGACAAGCAGGTCGTCGACGAGAGCGACAGGTCGACGTCCCAGTAGTCCGGTGGCTGCATCGACGGCGGCGTGGTCGGATCGGGGCTGATGCGACTGATGAGTCCCGCGTACCACAAGCCGGCGATGGACAGGAGAGACAGAACCACTGCTCCCGCGGCGACACGCACGAATCGACGACGGATACGCTGTTCCAAGCGGATGACGTCGCGGGCGACGACACCATCGTCGCGAAACGGGTCGTTCGCTTCGGACGCCGCCAGCAAGGCGGCCAGGTCCACTTCGGCCGACATGGGCCGTGCCTACGCGTGCAGCTGCGAGTTCAGGGTGATGCCGTGACCCTTGCGGGGGAGCACCTCGACGGCGCCGGTCAGCGAGTTGCGGCGGAAGAGCAACCCGGGCTGACCCGAGAGCTCGACGGCCTTGACGGTCTGCGGCGAACCGTCGTTGGTCGGGGTGCCGCCCACGACGACGACCTTGGTGCCGGCCGTCACGTAGAGCCCGGCCTCGACGACCGTGTCGTCGCCGATCGCGATGCCGATGCCGGCGTTGGCGCCGAGCAGGGCGCGGGCGCCGATGGTCACCCGCTGGGTGCCGCCCCCCGAGAGCGTGCCCATGATGGAGGCGCCGCCGCCGATGTCGGACCCGTCGCCGACGACGACCCCCTGCGAGATGCGCCCCTCGACCATCGACGACCCGAGCGTGCCCGCGTTGAAGTTGACGAAGCCCTCGTGCATGACCGTCGTACCGGGTGCCAGGTGAGCGCCGAGACGCACCCGCGAGGCGTCGGCGATGCGGACGCGGTCGGGTGAGACGTAGTCGAGCATGCGCGGGAACTTGTCGATGCCGGTCGCGACGATGCCCGCGCGTCGCAGCGTCGGACGCAGGCGCGCGAAGTCGTCGGGGTGGACGGGCCCGGCGTTCGTCCAGGTCACGATCGGCAGGTGCGCGAACACCCCGTCGAGGTTGATCGTGTTGGGCTCGACCAGGAGGTGGCTGAGCAGGTGCAGACGCAGGTACGCGTCGGGGGTGGACGCAGGAGGCGCGCTCAGGTCGATCTCGACGGTCACCGGGACGAGGTCCACCGCCCGACGCTCGTCGGGGCCCGCCGCGTCGGTCAATTCGGCCGGGACGATCTCGCGGTCTCGGTCGGCCGGCAGGGTGCCGAGCCGGGGGGACGGGAACCAGGTGTCGAGCGTGGTGCCGTCGTGCGAGACGGTCGCGAGGCCGTACCCGTAGGCGTGGGTCGGGGCGGTGGCGGTGGCGTCGGAAGTCATGGACCGAGCGTATCGGCAGCCGCCGACGACCCGGCTCGGAGGTGACCCGTGCCCTCGGCCCGTAAACTCGCCCGCATGGCACCGATCGACCTCTCCGTCTCGCCCGTCGACGTCACGAGGCAACTCTGCGACATCCGCTCCGTGTCGGGCGACGAGCGCCGGGTCGCCGACGAGATCTGGGCCACGCTCGAAGGGTGCGACCACCTCGAACTGTTCCGAGACGGTGACGCGATCGTCGCCCGGACACAGCTGGGCCGGGCCTCGAGGGTGGTGATCGCCGGGCACATCGACACCGTGCCGATCAACGACAACGTGCCCACGCGGTTCGAGACCGAGGGCGGCATCGACTACCTCTGGGGCCGCGGCACCGTCGACATGAAGGCCGGCTGCGCCGTCCACCTCCGGCTCGCGGTCGAGTTGACCGCCCCCGCCGTCGACGTCACCTGGGTCTGGTACGACCACGAAGAGGTGTCCGACGCGCTGAACGGCCTGGGCCGCCTGGCGCGGGTGCGGCCCGATCTGCTCGCGGGCGACTTCGCCGTGCTGGGCGAACCGAGCAACAGCGGGGTCGAGGGGGGCTGCAACGGCAACCTCCGCGCCGAGATCCGCACCTTCGGCGCCCGCTCGCACAGCGCGCGGTCCTGGGTCGGCGACAACGCCATCCACAAGGCCGCGCCGATCCTCGACGTGCTCGCGGCCTACGAGGCACGAGAGGTCGAGGTCGACGGTCTCGTGTACCGCGAGGGCCTGAACGCCGTCGGCATCACGGGGGGCGTGGCCGGCAACGTGATCCCCGACGAGTGCATGGTGCACGTCAACTACCGCTTCGCCCCGAGCCGCAGCGCCGACGAGGCCGTGGCCCACGTGCGTGAGCTCTTCCACGACTTCGACGTCACGATCGTCGACCTCGCACCCGGTGCCCGGCCCGGTCTGGACGCCCCGCTGGCGCAGGAGTTCCTGCGCGCCGTCGGCGGCGAGGCCAAGCCGAAGTACGGCTGGACGGACGTCGCGCGCTTCTCGGCGCTCGGCGTCCCCGCCGTCAACTACGGTCCCGGCGACCCGATGCTGGCCCACCACGACGACGAGCGGGTGCCCGTGCAGCAGATCCTCGACAACGAGCGCGGACTGCGGGCGTGGCTGACGGCCTGACCGTCGACGACGCGGGCCGCGCCTCCTCGTCCCCGCTCTCGCGTCCTGACCTCCGACGGCCGATCCCGCCGTCGAGGTGGCTCCTGGTGCGGTACCGGCTGACGCCGTGGTGGGCCCGCGTGCTCGTGGTCTTCGTGCTGTCACGTGTCGTCAGCACGATCGCGTTGCTGACCTTCGCGGGCGCCCAGCAGGCCAACGCGTGGACCCTCGCGAGCCCCAACTACGGCAGCTTCGCGACCATCTGGGACGGCCACTGGTACTACATCATCGCCGTCGTGGGGTACCCGAGCGACCTGCCGATCACGGGCGACGGTCACGTGGGCGAGAACGCCTGGGCGTTCATGCCCGCCTACCCGTTCATCGTCCGCGGGCTGATGACCCTGACGGGACTCCCCTTCGCGACGCTGGCCGTCGCCGTGTCGGTCGCCTGCGCCGCGGGGACGGCCTTGTTGTTCTACCGCCTGATGCGACACTCGCTGTCCGAGTCGACCTCGTTGTTCGCGGTCGTGTTGTTCTGCGTCGCGCCCTTGTCACCGCTGCTGCAGGTGGCGTACGCCGAGTCGATGTTCCTGTTCCTGCTCTGCGCGAGCTTGCTGATGCTGGTCCGGCGGCAGTACCTGGCGATGCTGCCGGTCGTGCTCGTCCTGTCGTTCACGCGGCCCGGCGCCCTCCCGCTCGCCCTGGCGATCGGACTGCACGGGCTGCTGCGCTGGTGGCATCGCCGTGACGACCCCTTCCCGGTGCGCGACCGGGTCCGCGTGGGGGTGTCGGCCGCGGTCACGGCCGTCTTCGGCGTCGCATGGCTCGTCGTCGCCGGAGCGGTGACCGGCGTGCCGGGCGCCTACACCGAGACCGAGCTCGCGTGGCGGGCGCCGTACATCGGCTACGGGCCGCTCGTGCCGTTCACCCCGTGGGTCGACGGGGCGAACTGGTGGTTTCCGGGTGGTTCCGGCATCGTCCTGCTCGGCGTCGTCCTGCTCGCCTTCGCCGCCCTCATGCTGTCGCCGTGGGCACGGCGCACGGACGTCGACCTGGGGCTCTGGGCCGTCGCCTACACGCTCTACCTGCTGGCCGTGTTCTTCCCGCAGTCCAGCACCTGGCGGCTCCTGATGCCGCTCTTCCCCGTGTTGGGCGTGCTCGCGGTGCCGCGCTCGACGATCTACCGGGCGATGCTCGTGGCGGTGTTCCTGGCGGCTCAATGGGTGTGGCTCTACTACTGCTGGTGGGTGAACGGGTACGACTGGACGCCGCCGTGATCGGCGACCGGACGGCGTCGTTTAGGTCGGGGGCAAGAAATCACGGATAATAGGACCAGCATCTTGCGAAAGGGGACTATCTGATGGCAGCCATGAAGCCGAGGACCGGCGACGGGCCTATGGAAGCCGTTAAGGAGGGCCGTCTCATCATCGTGCGCGTTCCGCTCGAAGGTGGGGGACGCCTCGTGGTGTCGGTCAACGACGACGAAGCCAAAGAGTTGCACGACGCCCTCGCCGGCGTCGTCAGCGCGTAGTCGGCCACCTCCTTATCAACCACGAACGCCCGCCCGTCGCACCTGCGACGGGCGGGCGTTCGTGCGTGCGGCCTCGCCGCGGCCCTCCGGCCCTGCGACCGCTCGGGGGTGGCTCAGCGTTTGACGAGCGAGAGCAGACCGTCGCCCGCCGTCGAGAGCGAACTGATCACGGCCGGTGACGTCGACACCTCGGTGAGCAGGGTACGGAACCCGGTGGTGGTGCTGTCGCGGACGGCCGGGTTCGCCACCCGCCCGTGCCAGAGCGCGTGAGCGACGAGCACGAGACCGCCGGGACGAGCGAGTCGCAGGCCGTGTTCGACGTACTCGATGACCGAGCCGGGGTCGGCGTCCACGAAGACGATGTCGTACGAGTTCTCGTTCATGCGGGGGAGCACGTCGGTGGCGCGGCCGGCGATCAGGCGGAAGCGAGCGGCCGGGACGCCCGCCTGGAGGTACGCGTCGCGAGCGGCCTGCTGGTGCTCGATCTCGCGGTCGATGGTCGTCAGGACCGCACCGGGAGCGCCCGAGAGCAGCCAGAGGCCACTGACTCCCAGACCCGTGCCGACCTCGATGATCGACGACGCGTTCGAGGCGGCGGCCACGACGGCGAGCTGGGCGCCGACCGCCGGCGAGACGGCCTCGACCCCGACCTCGAGCGAGTGCTGTCGAGCCCCGGCGATGGCGTCGCTCTCGGTGACGAGTTCTTCCGCGAACTTCCAACTTGACTCTATCTGCGACACACCCACTCCTCGAAAGGCCAACTCTAGGGGGTTCCCGGAGTCGTCACCGGTTAGTCTGCATGCGTGTCCATGTTCGGTCTGACGTTCGACAAGCTGCTCATCATCGGTGTGCTCGCGGTCTTCCTGCTCGGTCCCGAACGCCTGCCCGGCTACGCCTCGAAGCTGGCGCAACTCGTCAGGACGGTGCGCGACATGGCCAACGGGGCGAAGACCCGCATGCGTGACGAGATGGGCCCCGAATTCGACGACGTCGAGTGGCAGAAGCTCGATCCCCGGCAGTACGATCCGCGGCGCATCATCCGCGACGCGTTGCTCGACGGCTCCGACGCGGCTCCCAAGCCGTCGGCGCCGAGCATGGCGACGGCCGGTGCCGCCGCCGCGGCCGTCTCCGCGGGGCTGCCCGGTGGGCGGTCCACGGCCCAGGCCGTGCCGCTCGCGGCGGGCGAGGTGCCGCCGTACGACTCCGAGGCGACCTGACGCGCCTCCCGCGCCGCGCCTCCTGAGCCCTCGTGTCGCCGCGAGGCGTGCCTCACGACGGGACCCGGCGGGTCAGACGCCGCCGTGCAGGGCCGCGACGCGGGAGGCCTCGGCGCGGAGCGCGTCGACGACCCGCCGGACGGAGGGGCGCTCGGCCCGGTCCCGCCGCAGCAGGGCCGACACCCAGCGCACGGCCCGGATGCTCTCGAGGGGCACGAGGACCATGTCGTCGCGGGCGTCCTTGGCGGTGAAACGCGGCAGCACGGCGATGCCGAGGCCGGCTCCGACGAGGGACTCCGTCACCTTGGTGTCGCTGAAGCGCTGGGTGACCCGCACGGGGCTGCCCGTCACGCGCTCGATCTCGCGATAGACCCACTCGAACGGGAAGTCGTGCGGCACGCCGATCCAGTTCTCGCCCTCGAGGTCGCCGGGTGCGAGCGAGGCCCGGCCGGCCAGGCGGTGGTCGGCAGGCAGGGCGATGTCGAGGGGCTCGGTCAGCAGCGGGACGGTGACGAGACCGCGGCCCGGCCAGGGCTTGTCGTCGGACGAGTGCGCGACGACGACGTCGTGGTCGGCGGCCAGTTCGGGGAACTCGCGGATCGAGGGGTCGTGGTCGCTCGCGACGACCACGAGGCCCGGGGTCTCGGCCACCGTGCGCAGCAGTCCCGGCAGCAGCATCTGCCCGCCCGTCGGGAACGTGGCCAGCGTGACCTCTCCCTGGGGGGTGGCGACGAAGTCGTCCCAGACCGCCTGGGCGCGTTCGAGGGCGACGGCGACGTCGGTGGCCGTCTGGGCCAGGACGCGTCCGGAGCCGGTGAGCACGATCCCTCGTCCGACGCGTTCGGTGAGAGCCACGCCGGCTTCACGCTCGAGCACCTTGAGCTGCTGGGAGACGGCACTCGGGGTGCGGTGGGTGGCTCGCGCGACGGCGGCCACACTGCCCCGTTCGGCCAGCTCGCGGAGCAGTTCGAGTCGCTTGACGTCCATGTAGCAAATCTACTCTGTTTCGGTAGAAGCGTGAGATTGATCTACCGCTTCATGAGGCGCATCATTGAGGAGTCCCCGGAGCGCGTCGTAGCACTCCCGAGCTCCGGTCGACCTGGTCCCGGGCTCGGTGGCGAATCCATCCCACCACGCAGAACCGCGCGTCGAACCGCGCCAGAAAAGAGTCCCCCATGCTCACCGGAATCATCGTCCTCGCCATCGCCGCCGCCGTCGGAATCGCCGGCTCGCTCGTCTCGGTCGCCCGGGACGGTTTCCGCGCCATCCCGACCAAGACGTACAACCGCTGGTCGTAGTCGTCTTCGCGGTGGTCGGCGCGTCTCCCTCCTGAGCGCCCCGTCATCGCGTGTGTCGCCCCTGTGCTGGGGTGCGGCACGAGCGCGTCGCCGCCCCCGGGCGAGACGCCGTGACGAAAGGGCACCTCGCCGCGCGAGGTGCCCTTTCTACGTGTCCGGGGCTCGTCGGCCGGTCAGTTGACGCTGAGCCCGAGCTTGCGGCCCGCCAGCCCCCGGGCCCGGACGGCCAGTCGCCCCGCCAATCCGTCGATGGCCGCGGCCGCGGGGTCGTCGGGGGAGGCGAGCACGATCGGCACGCCCTCGTCGCCGCCCTGCCGGAGGCCCAGGCTGAGCGGCACGCTCGCGAGCAGCGGAACCTCGGCCTCTTGTCCGGCCGACAGGCGACGCGCGGTCTCGACGCCACCGCCCGAGCCGAAGAGCTCGAGCACGCTGCCGTCGGCCTGGGGCAGGCCGGCCATGTTCTCGACCACGCCGAGCAGCCGCTGACCCGTCTGACGTGCGACGAGCCCACTGCGCTCGGCGACGTCGGCGGCGGCCGGCTGGGGGGTCGTGACGACCAGCACCTCGGCGTGGGGCAGCAGCTGTCCCACCGAGATGGCGACGTCGCCCGTACCGGGGGGAAGATCGAGCAGCAGCACGTCGAGGTCACCGAAGTACACGTCGGTGAGGAACTGCTGGATCGTGCGGTGCAGCATGGGTCCGCGCCAGGCGACGGCAGTCGAGGCGTCCTCGACGAACATGCCGATGGAGATGACCTTCACGCCGTGGGCGACAGGCGGCAGGATCATGTCGTCGACGCGGGTCGGCTTCACGGACGCGCCGTCGGCGCCGACCAGGCCGAGCAACCCGGGGATGCTGAAGCCGTACACGTCGGCGTCGACGATGCCGACCGCCAGACCGCGGGCGGCGAGGGCGACGGCGAGGTTCGCGGTGACGGTCGACTTGCCGACGCCGCCCTTGCCGCTCGTCACGGCGTAGACCCGGGTCAGGGTGTCGGGCCCGAACTGCATGCCCCGCGCCGCCCGTCCGGCCTGCAGCTTCTGGGTGAGGGCGTGCCGTTCGTCCTTCGTCATCACGGTCACGTCGACGGTGACGTCGGTGACGCCGGCCACCAAGGCCGTGGCCTCACGGACGTCTCGTTCGATCGTGTCTGCGGCCGGGCAGCCCACGATGGTGAGCTTGACGACCACCGTCGCCGCGCCTCCCGGGTCGACGACGACGTCGCCGATCATGTCGAGCTCGGTGACGGGTTTGCGGATCTCGGGGTCGAGCACCCGGGCGAGCGCACGGCGCACGTCGTCCGGCGTCGGCACCGGTGGTCGGAAGGCGGCGGACGGCTCAGCCACGGTGGCCGTCGTGGCGGGTCTCGCGCCGTGACGAGGACGAGGAGGGGCGGGTCGCCTCGACCCCGGGCGTCTCGTCGTCGTCGCGCCGGTCGAGCTCGTCGAGCAGCGAGCGCAACTCGGCCCGGATGAAGTCCTTGCTGGCCATGTCGCGGATCGCGATGCGAAGGGCGACCACCTCGCGGGCCAGGTACTCGGTGTCGGCCAGGTTGCGCTCGGCGCGCTGACGGTCCTGTTCGAACTGCACACGGTCGCGGTCGTCCTGTCGGTTCTGCGCGAGCAGGATCAGGGGAGCGGCGTACGAGGCCTGCAGGGACAGGATCAGCGTCAGGGCGGTGAAGCCGATGGCTGCGCTGTCGAAGCGGATGCCCTCGGGTGCGACCGTGTTGTAGATCATCCAGACGACGCAGAAGAGCGTCAGGGCGATGAGGAAGTACGGCGTGCCCATGCCCCGCGCGATGGACTCGGTCGCCCGCCCGAAGCGGTCGCTGCTGACCCGCTTGCGCCCGGGCAGCACCCGGGTGCGCATGCCCTTCGGGGCGTCGAGGCGGACGTCGTTGCGGTTATCGCGTGCCATCGTCGCTCCTCGTGCTCTGGCCGACCGGCGGGCGGCGGGTGCGACCACGTGGTCGGGTCGGGGTCAGGGGCTGGTCGGGGTCCTGACTGCGCCAGTCGTCGGGCAGCACGTGGTCGAGCACGTCGTCGATGGTGACGACGCCGACCAGGCGGTGCGCCGAATCGACGACGGGCACCGAGACGAGGTTGTAGGTGGCCATGACGCGCGTGACCTCGAGGGCCGTGGCGTCGACGCGCACCGGCTCGGTGGTCTGGTCGAGGATGGTGCCCAGGCGCTCGTTCGGCGGGTATCGGAGCATGCGCTGGAAGTGCACCATGCCGAGGAACCGACCGGTGGGCGGTTCGTAGGGCGGTAGGACGACACAGACGGCGGCGCCGAGCGCCGGGGCCAACTCGTGGCGCCGGATCAGCGCGAGGCCCTCGGCCACGGTCGCGTCGGCCGAGACGATGACGGGTTCGGTCGTCATGAGGCCGCCCGCGGTGTCGGAGTCGTAGCTGAGCAGCATGCGCACGTCGTCGGCCTCGTCGGGCTCCATCAGCGTGAGCAGCTGCTCGGTGCGCTCGTCGGGCAGCTGGGCGATGAGGTCGGCCGCGTCGTCGGGCTGCATCTGGTCGAGGACGCTCGCCGCGCGGTGGTCGTCGAGACCCGTGAAGATCTCGACCTGCTCGGCCTCGGGCAGCTCTTCGAGAACGTCCGCGAGACGGTCGTCGGACAGCTCGCCGGCGACCTCGAGCCGCCGCTCGGGTGTCAGGTCGAGCAGGGTGTTCGCGAGGTCGGCGGGCACGAGGTCGGAATACGCGGCGATCAGGTGCTCGGCGCTCTGCGCCTCGCCCGGCCCGGCCTCTTCGACGACGTCGTCCCACGCCGCGAACGCGGTGGGTGCCTTGACGAAGGGCGACGGCGACGTCTTGGGCTTGCGCAGGAAGAGCTGGCCGACCTCCCAGTCGCCCTCGCTCACTTCGTCGATCGCCACGTCCTCGATGGAGGCGTGCCCGCCCCCGTGTCGGAACGACACCCGTCGGCCGAGCAGGTCAGCGATGACCCGGGTCTCGCCTCCCCGCTGCTCGAAGCGGCGGAGGGTGATGACGCCGTTCGTGATGATCTGGCCCGAACCGATGCTCGTGACGCGGCCGATGCCCACGAAGACCCGGCGCTTGCCGGGGACCTCGACCACGAGCCCCACGACGCGGGGCGCGCCCGTCCGCCGGTAGACGACGAGAACGTCGCGGACCTTGCCGACCTTGTCGCCTGCGGGATCGAAGACGGAGCAACCGGCCAGCCGGGCGACGAAGACTCTGGTTGCGCTCACGCGTCCAATTTAGTCGCTCGCGCCGTCCCCGCCGACGGGGGCTCGGCAGGGGCACCGTGTTTAATGCAGGGATGACGAATCCGGGCCCCGTGGGGCGACGCTCGCCGACGGTGCCCACCTTGCCGAGGGGCGACGTCCTCGGCACCTACGACACGTACCCCGAGGCCCAGCGCGTGGTCGACCGGCTGTCGCAGGCCGAGTTCCCGATCAAGCGGGTGGCAATCATCGGCAACGACCTCAAGACGGTCGAACGGGTGACCGGACGGCTGAGCTACGGGCGTGCGGCCCTGGCGGGGGCCGTGACGGGGCTCTGGCTCGGCGTCTTCTTCGGCCTCGTCATGCTGGTCTTCGCGACCGAGACCGCCACCGCGGCCACCGTCGGGGCGGCCGCCCTGCTCGGGGCGGGCTTCGGCATGCTCTACGGCATCGTCAGTTTCGCCGTCACACGACGCCGCCGCGACTTCACGTCGACCCATCAGGTCCTCGCGTCGAACTACCAGATCGTCGTCGACCCCGAGGTCTCCGGCCGGGCCCACGAGATCCTCGCCCGTCCCGAGACCCCACGTCGCTGACGTACTCTGGTGTCGACATGGCACCCCGCGACCCCTCCACGACGGCCACCCGTGCCGAGCGCTTCGCGCGGGGGTGGGTGATCGCCGGGGCGTCGACGCTGGTCGCGGCCTTCTCGCACGTCGCCGGCGGCGGCATGCAGCCGGGTGCACTGGGCGTGGTGCTCGCGCTCGCCGTGGCCGTGCCGGTGTCGATCGCCCTCGCCGGCGTCCACCTCTCGACCGTACGGCTGGCCGTCGCGGTCGCCCTCAGCCAGGTGGCGTTCCACCTGCTCTTCTCCCTGGGCGCCTCGGACGGTGGCGGCGCCTCCGCCTCGGGTGGGCACCACTCCGCGCTCGTGATCTCGACCATCGCCGACGGGGCCGTGTCCGGCGGCGTCGGCCCGGCCATGGTCATGGGCGGCCCCGCCATGTGGCTGGCCCACGCCCTGGCGGCGGTCATCACCGTCGTCGCCCTGCGGAGGGGCGAGGGCGCCGCGTGGGCCCTCGTCCGACTGGCCGTCCGTGGTCTGGGCGTCGCGCGCCTCCTGACTGCGGGGCACCTTCCCGAGGCACCCGTCGTCCGTCGCCCACCGACGTCGGGCGGCGTCCGTCCGCGTCCGCCCGGGCGACGACACCTCACGGCCCGGCCCCGTCGTGGTCCGCCCTGCCCTGCCTGACCCCACCTGCCGGCGACCCACGTCGTCGGTCGTCCCGACGTGCGCGTCCACCGTGCCCTCGGAGCCCATCGTCATGCACAGCAGAACGATCGCATCCGCGATCGAGAGGACCAGATCCATGAACCGCAACACCACCGCCGCATCCGCCACGACCCGCCGCCCACGGTCGTCCGCCGTCGCCGCCCGCTCGGCCGCGACCCTCGGCGCCGCCGCCCTGCTCGCGCTGGCCGCGCCCCTCGCCGCGTCGGCCCACGTGCACGTGGAGCCCGGACAGGCCGACGCCGGGTCGTACGCCACGCTCACCTTCAAGGTGCCGAACGAGTCGGCGACCGCGGGCACGGTCGGGCTCGTCGTCGACCTGCCCACCGACACCCCGTTCACCTCGGTGTCGTACCAGCCCCTTCCGGGGTGGACGGCGGAGGTCACCACCAGCACGCTGCCCGAGCCGGTCGAGATCGACGGCACGACCGTCACCGAGGCGCCCACCCAGGTGACCTGGACGGCCGAGGGCGACACGCAGATCGCCCCGGGGCAGTTCCAGCAGTTCGTCATCTCGGCCGGTGCCGTGCCCGACACCGGGTCCATCGCCCTGCCGGCCCACCAGCGCTACTCGGACGGCACGGTCGTCGACTGGGCCGACGCGACGCCGGCTTCGGGAGAAGAGCCCGAGCACCCCGCACCGACCCTGTACGTGAACGACGCGCCGCCGGCCGACGAGCACGCCGGACACACCACGGGCGACGACGCGACGACCGCGGGTCTCAGCACCTCCGCCGACTCCGCGTCGGGTTCCGGCGACGGCGCGGTCGGACCGCTCTCGATCGGACTCGGCATCGGCGGCCTCGCCCTGGGCGCCCTGGCACTCGTCGTCTCGGTCGTGGCGCTGACCCGTCGGCCCCGGGCGACGTCGTCGGACGCCTCGAAGAACGGCCGGGTGGACGCGTGACGGCCGCGCGCCTGCGGGCACCGCGCCTCCTCGGTGTGCTCGCGGTCGCCGGCCTCGGTGCCGCGACCGGTGCCCTCGCGCTCGTCCCGGCGGGGTCGGCCTCGGCGCACGACTACGTCGTGAGCAGCACGCCCGCCGCCGGCTCGACCGTCGACTCGGCCCCGACGACGGCGTCCATCACCTTCAACGACGTGATCCTCGACCTCTCGGGCACCGGCAGTTCGAACGTGCTCGAGGTGACGGACGCCGCCGGCCTGCACTACGAGGACGGTTGCTCGACCACCTCGGGCCCGACCCTCACGACCGGCGTCGCGCTCGGGGCGCCCGGCGCCTACACGATGACCTACCAGGCGGTCTCGGCCGACGGCCACACCGTGTCGGATGCCGTCCCGTTCACCTACGCCCCGGCCGCGGGCACCGCCGAGGGGGCCGGCTCGCCGACCCGTCCGAGCTGTGACGGCGCAGGAGGCGCGGGTGGCGACTCCGGCGCCGCCACCGACGACGAGACCGATGCGGCCTCGTCCTCGCTCTCGCCGTCGGCCTCGCCCGAACCCGAGGTGACGACCATGGCGAACCCGGGTGACGACGTCGTGTCGCCGACCGCGACGGAGCCCGGGTCGGGTGCGGTGAACACGGGTCTCGTCATCGGGATCGCCGTCGCGATCGTCGTCCTCGCCGCCGCCGGCGTCGTCGTGGCGATCGTCACGGGCCGCCGCCGCGACGCGACGCCCGCCGATCCCGAGGTCGACGGCACGTCGGCCCCGGACGCCGACGAGCCGTCCGACGGGCGGTGAGCGCGCCTCGCTGATCGAGACGTGGACCGACGAAGGGCCCCGGGCGCATCGCACCCGGGGCCCTTCGTCGTCGGACCTCAGTCGCGCGCGATCCACGCCTCGACGTCAGCGACCGTGCGGGGGATGCCCACCGAGAGGTTCTCGGCGCCGTCGGCGGTCACGAGGATGTCGTCCTCGATGCGGACGCCGATGCCGCGGAACTCCTCGGGCACGGTGAGGTCGTCGGGCTGGAAGTACAGACCGGGCTCGATGGTGAACACCATGCCGGGCTCGAGCACCCCGTCGAGGTACAGGTCGCGCCGCGCGGCGGCGCAGTCGTGCACGTCGATGCCGAGGTGGTGGCTCGTGCCGTGCACCATGTAACGACGGTGGTACTGGTGGTCGGGCGCGAGCGACTCGTCGGCGGAGACGGGCAGGAAGCCCCACTCGGCCGTGCGCTCGGCGATGACCTTCATGGCCGTCGCGTGGATCTCGCGGAACGCGACGCCGGGGCGCACGATCGCGAACGCCGCGTCGGCGGCCTCGAGCACGGCCTCGTAGACGAGGCGCTGCACGTCGGTGAACCGACCCGAGACCGGGAGCGTGCGGGTGATGTCGGCCGTGTAGAGGCTGTCGAGCTCGATCCCGGCGTCGATCAGGATCAGGTCTCCGTCGCGCACGACGCCGTCGTTGCGCGTCCAGTGCAGGACGCAGGCGTGGTCGCCCGAGGCGGCGATCGTGTCGTAGCCGACCGTGTTGCCGTCGGCCCGGGCGCGACGGTTGAAGGTGCCCTCGACGAGCCGCTCGCCGCGCGGGTGGGCGACGATGTCGTCGAAGTCGGCGATCACGTCGGTGAAGCCCCGGCCGGTGACCGTGACGGCCTGGCGCATCTGGGCGACCTCGTAGGCGTCCTTCACGAGCCGCAGCTCGCTCAGATCGCGGGCGAGGTCGGCGGAGGTCGCGTGGGCGGGGGTGTCGTCGGCGATGGCGGCCGAGGCGGGGCTCTGCTCGGCGGCGGCCTCGACGACGGCGTCGAGACGACGCGTCAGGTCGGGGTCGGCTTCGCGGACGACGAGGGTCTCGGCGTCGATCGAGCTGACCACGGCCTCGAAGTCGGCCAGGTCTCGCGTCGCGAGCCCCAGGTCGGCGGCGACCTGCGTCAACGACGGGCGCGGGCCGATCCAGAACTCGCCGATCTCGGGGTTGGCGTAGAACTCGTCCGAGTCGCGGCCGGCGCTCGCCCGTAGGTACAGCGTGGCGTCGTGGCCGTCGGTCGTGGGCTCGAGCACGAGCACCGAACCGGGCACGGTGTCGGAACCCCAGCCCGTCAGGTGCGAGAACGCCGAGTGGGCCCGGAAGGGGTAGTCGCAGTCGTTCGACCGGACCTTGGCGGAGCCGGCCGGCACGACCAGGCGGGTGCCCGGGTGCAGCGCGGACAGCCGCGCGCGGCGGTCGGCGGCGAACGGCGCCTGCTCGCGCGGCTCGGGCAGGACGTCGGGGCGGTCGGCCCACTGCGACGAGATGTAGTCCTTGAACGTGTCCGACCCGGGGGTGGTGGAGCGGTTGGTGGTCGCGCGCGGCGCCTTCTGATCTGCCATGCCCACCATTGTCCCGCCAAACGGGCCGGACGCCCAGTCGGCGGAGTCAGGCCCCCGTGCGACTGAGCTGCGCGACGACGGGACGGTGGTCGCTGCCGGCCTCGTCGAGCTCGGTCACGACCCGGAAGCCGGTCGGCAGCCACTGTTCGGTGGCCATCACGTGGTCGATCGGGGCGCCGAGCAGGGGAGGGACGTCGGTCGGCCAGGTGCCGACCCCGGCGTTGGCGGTCGCCTCGGCGGCGTCGCGACAGGCGCCGAGGGCCCCACCGTCGGAGCCCAGCCCGGCCATGTGGTCGAGTGTGGCGTTGAAGTCGCCCGCCATGATCACGTCACCCGACCGGCAGACGTCGGCGAGGTAGCCGAGGCCGGCACGCCACTGCCCCATGTGATCGGGCGTCGGCGACACGGGGTGCGCGGCGACGATGGTGGGCCCCTCGCCCGAGACGGGCGTCGCCACGACCGTCGGGAGCACAGGTGTCGTGCGGGCGTCGGTCGTGCCGTCGTCGCCGATCGCGACCTGGTAGTCGCCGAGGGCGGCGCTGATCAGGAGGGTCGTCGAGCGACCGCTCGCGATCTGGTCGTAGGCGACCGTGTGCACCCACATGGGCTTGCCGGCGGCTCCCATGGCCTCGGCGACGGCGACACCGACCTCTTGTCGGGTCTCGGGCAAGGAGATCACGTCGGCGCCGACCTCGGTCGCGAGGGCGACGACGGCGTCGGCCCCCGTCGCCGCGCCGAGCGTGTTCCACGACAAGACGGTGACGTCGGTCGGGGTCTTCTCGACGAAGTCGGTGCGTCCGAGGCCTCGAGCCGTCACGACGCCTGCCGAAAGGACGCCGAACACGAGCAGCAGCACGGCCGCGCTGGCCGTCAAGGACCGGATCGGTCGTGCGACCAGCCCGAGCACGAGCAGCAGCACCATGAGGACGACCGCGACGGCGGCGGCGGCGAGCCGGAACGACACCACCTGGCCGACCGGGAAGACGCGCTGCAGCCCGACGGCCTGAGGCCAGAGGGCGACCGACAGCACGGCGGCGACGGCGAGGACGAAGACGAGGGCGACGAGACGACGGATCATGGCTCCTGGAGCCTAGGGGAACCCCTCACCGCACGTCGGGCGCCGCACGGACGGCTCGGATGCGTGCCGCCTACGATGGGAGGATGCCCACGCGTCTGGTCGACCTGCACACTCACTCGAGCGTGTCGGACGGCACCGAGACGCCCGCCGCCCTGATCGCGTCGGCCGTGCGGGCGGGGCTCGACACCGTCGCGCTGACCGATCACGACAGCACCGCCGGGTGGTCCGAGGCCTCGGCCGCCGTCGCCGGGACGGGTCTCACGCTCGTCCCCGGCATGGAACTCAGCACTCGGCTGGGGTTGAACAGCGTCCACATGCTCGGTTACCTCTTCGACCCCGCGCACCCGGGACTCGTCGCCGAGACCGCCCGCCTCCGCGAGAGCCGCCTGCACCGCGCCGAGCGCATCGTCGAACGCATCGCAGCGGACTACGACCTCACCTGGGGCGACGTCCTCGCGCAGGCCAGCTCGGGGGCGACCCTGGGCCGACCGCACATCGCCGACGCCCTCGTCTCCAAGGGGTACGCGCCCGACCGGAGCGCCGCCTTCGCGGGCATCCTGCACTGGCGGTCCGGGTACTACGAGCCGCACGAGGCACCGAGCCCCGTGATCGGCGTCCGACTCATCCGCGAGGCCGGGGGAGTCCCCGTCATCGCCCACCCGGCGACACGGGGCCGCGAGCCCAACGTCTCGACCGAGGGCTTCGAGGCGCTCGTCGACGCCGGCCTGCTCGGCGTCGAGATCGATCATCGCGAGAACACCACCGCGGGCAAGGCCCGGTTGCTCGAGCTCGCGCGGCGGTACGACCTCATCGTGACCGGGTCGAGTGACTACCACGGCGACGGCAAGCCGAACCGGTTGGGCGAGAACGCCACGGCCCCCGAGCAGCTCGACCGGATCGTCGACGCGGCGACCGGGTGGGCGCCCGTCCGGGGCTGAGTCGACCCGCGCCTCCTCGTCCCGGTCGGCGATGCGCCGGTCGGCGACGTGCCGCATGCACGAGACCCCCTCGCCGCGGACGGTCGAGGGGGTCTCGGTGACGATCGGGTGTCAGCCCTGCGGCTGCGACGACGAGTCGCCCGCGGGGCGTCGGCGTCGGTTGCGGCTGCGCTTGCGCGGGGCGTCGCCGGTGCCGTCGGTCGAGGGCGTCGTGGCATCGGTCGCCTGGGCGGCGCCGCGGCCCGTGGCCGACGGCTCGCCCGAGGTACGCACGGGCGCGTCGCCACGGCCGCGCCCGCGACCGCGGTCCCGGTCGCCCTGGGGGCCGCCGGTGCGCTCGCGAGAGCCGGCCGAGCCCGCCTTGACGGCCGACAGCGAGGTCGCACGCAGGCGTCCCTTGGTGCCGGCCGGGATGTCGAGGTCGGCGAAGAGGTGCGGGCTCGACGAGTAGGTCTCGACCGGTTCGGGCTGACCCATGTCGAGTGCCCGGTTGATCAGGGCCCACTTGTGCAGGTCGTCCCAGTCGACGAAGGTCACGGCAATGCCGGTCTTGCCCGCTCGGCCGGTGCGGCCGGCACGGTGCAGGTAGGTGTCGTGGTCGTCGGGCACGGTGTGGTTGATCACGTGCGTCACGTCGTTCACGTCGATGCCCCGGGCCGCGACGTCGGTCGCGATGAGGATGTCTTTCTTGCCGGCTTTGAAAGCAGCCATGGCACGCTCACGCTGCTCTTGGTTGAGGTCGCCGTGGACGGCCGCCGCGTTGAAGCCGCGGTCGTTCAACTCTTCGACCAGCTTGGCGGCCGCGCGCTTGGTGCGGGTGAAGACGACGGTCTTGCCGCGGCCCTCGGCCTGCAGGATGCGGGCGATCACTTCGTCTTTGTCGAGCGAGTGCGCCCGGTAGACGACGTGCTTGATGTTCGCCTGCGTCAGGCCCTCGTCGGGGTCGGTCGCGCGGATGTGGATCGGCTTCGTCATGAAGCGACGGGCCAGAGCCACGATCGGTCCGGGCATCGTCGCCGAGAAGAGCATGGTGTGACGCGTGGCCGGCACCTGCTGGAAGATCTTCTCGATGTCGCTGAGGAAGCCCAGGTCGAGCATCTTGTCGGCCTCGTCGAGCACGACCTCTTGCACCTCTTTGAGGTTCAGGAGGCGCTGGCCCGCCAGGTCGAGGAGGCGCCCGGGGGTCCCCACGACGATCTGCGCGCCGGCCTTGAGCTGCTCGACCTGGCCCTCGTAGGCCTTGCCGCCGTAGATGCTGACGATCTTGGTGGCACGGTTGGACGTGGCGAGTTCGAGGTCGTCGGCCACCTGGACGCAGAGTTCACGGGTGGGGACGACGACGAGCACCTTCACGCCGGGAGCGGGGTCGAGGCCGATGCGCTGGATGATCGGGAGGCCGAAACCGAAGGTCTTGCCGGTGCCCGTCTTGGCCTGGCCGATGATGTCTTGGCCGGCGAGGGCGAGGGGGATGGTCTGGGTCTGGATGGGGAAAGGTTCGAGGATCCCCTTCGACGCCAGAGCGTCGACCATGTCGGGGTCGATCGCGAGGTCAGTGAATGTCAAAGTGTTGCCCTGTCTCATATAGGGGGATGCCAGGAGTTTAGCCCGTCGCGACGGACGCCCTCTCGGACCCCGTAAGATGTGGGCGTGGTGTCCTGGCCCGGTCGAGGTGCGAAACGCGGCGTCCCGTCCCTGCAGTGGCCGCGGCCCGCTGCGAAGCCGACCCCCGTGGCGCGGGTCGAGCTCGACCAGTTCACCCCCGACCTGCTGGTCTTCCTGGGGCACGCGGCCTATCTCGAGCTGGCGCTCTTCGAGACGCTGGGTCGCTCGTCGGCCTTCGCTCCCGACGTCCGCGCGAAAGAGACCACCGGGCGCATCGCCGAGACGACGCTCGCACGTCACCGTGGCCTGGTGGCCGAGATCGAACGCTCGGGCCACGACGCCACCGGGTCGATGGAGCCCCACATCGCCGCCATCGACGAGTTCCGGGCCCGTACCGAGGGCACCGACTGGTACGAGGCGATCCTCGCCGACTACGTCGCGGCCGGCCTGCTCAACGACGTGTTCGTCCGACTCGCGGCAGGGCTTCCCGCCGATCACCACAAGCGGATCGTCTCGGTGCTCGAGGCCCACGACGACGCACCGCTCGTCGTGCGAGAACTCTCGGCGGCCATCGAGGCCGACCCGCGGCTCGCATCCCGATTGGCCCTCTGGGGGCGCAGGCTCGTGGGCGACACGCTGCTGGTGGCGCGGGCCGCCGTCGCCGCTTCGCACGTGTCGGCGGACGACGAGCGCCTCGAACCGGTCTTCACCGAGTTGATCGCCGCCCACACCCGCCGCATGGACGCGCTCGGGCTCACCGCCTGACCCGTCACGGCGTCCTGCCCACCGCACGACTCGTCAGGGTTCGAGTCCTGACGACTCCTCGACAGGCCCCGCGGCCACCCCCGAATCCAGTGTCAGGACGCGGAGCGGAGCAACCGGGCGAAATGCTCGCTGTCGCGCGCCCGTCGGCGGACGGCGGCGACGCGGCAGACCACGATCGCGACGACGCCCGGGACGACGAGTCCGGCCACCCAGATCCAGCCACCGTCGGCCGGCCAACCCGCCCAGGTGAGTGCCTCCCACACGATCGCGGCGACCGCCGCACCGAAGGCCGGTGCGAGCAGCACGCCACGGGTGTCGGCGTCGGGTAGCGCGTAGTGGATGACGAAGCCGAGGACGGCGCCACCCAGGACGATGAAGAGGAGTTCCACGGCTAGCTGACGAACCCGACCTTGCGGCTCTCTTCGCTGCCGACCTCGACGTAGGCGAGCGACGCGGTGGGGACCAGGTAGGTCTTGCCCTTGGAGTCGGCGAGGGTGACGTACGACTTGCCGCCGTCGAGCGCGTCGCCGACGACCTTCTCGACCTCGTCGGCGGTCTGCGCCGTCTCGAAGCTGATCTCACGGGGGCTGTTGGTGATGCCGATGCGAATGTCCACGTGGTCACGATAACCGACGGCGCCGCTCTCACGTCGTCGCGTTCACTGTCGGCGCACAAGCGGCGATCCGTCGGCCCGCCGCCGGTCTCCGGCTCGTCGGTCCGACCTCGATGTCGGTGCGAGCCGATAGCGTCGGGGCATGGCCTCGACCGTCTCCCCGCCCGTGTCGGGCCCGACACGCCCCGCGGTCCAGCCGGCCCTCGACGACTCACAACGGGCCGTGCTCGACCTGCCCGCCGGGCGGTCGGCGGCGGTCGTGGGTGCGCCGGGGTCGGGCAAGACCCGCACGCTCGTCGAGTTCGTGGTCGACCGAGTCGAGGTGCGCGGGTGGGGCCCGACCGCCGTCATGGCGCTCGCCCCGACGCGGTCGACCGCCACGACCCTGCGCGACGTGATCGCGTCGAGGCTCACCGTGCCGACCCCCGGCCCCCTGGCCCGCACCGTCTCGTCCCTCGCGTTCGACGTGGTCGGACACGCGGCACGACTCGTGGGCCTCCCGACGCCGACCCTGCTGACCGGCGGCGACCAGGACAGCATCGTCCGCTCCTTGCTCGAGGGGCACGAGGTCGACGGCACCGGTCCGTCCTGGCCCGATGGGCTGGGCCCGTCCGTGCGCCGGCTCCGCGGATTCCGCACCGAGCTCCGCGAGGTGTTGATGCGCTCGACCGAGCATCGCATCGGATCGGACGGGCTGAGACGAGCCGCCGAACGGGCCGGCCGGCCCGAATGGGCCGCGGTCGCGGACTTCCGTGACGAGTACCTGAGCGTGCTCGACGCGGCCCGGGGCGGGCACCTCGACTCGGCCGACCTCGTCGACCACGCCGTCGCCGCCCTCGACCGCGGCGAGACCTCTCCGGTCGTCGAGGGGCTGCGAGTCGTCCTCGTCGACGACGCGCAAGAAGCGACCGAGTCGACCTTGGCGTTGCTGAGGGCCCTGACCCGACGGGGTGTCGCCGTGGTCGCGTTCGGCGACCCCGACCTCTCGACCAGTGCGTTCCGCGGTGGCACCCCCGACGTGCTCGGCCGGCTCGGCCCCCGACTCGGTCTGTCGGACGTCGAGACCCTGTACCTCTCCACGGCCCACCGGCATCACCCACCGCTCCGTGACCTCGTGCAGCGCGTCACGTCGAGGATCGGCACGGCCGGCGCCGGTCGCCAGCACGCCGCGACGGCGGCCCAGGTCACCGAGCCCTCCGAGGGCGGGGCCACGACCGACTCCACCGTGCCCCCGATCGTCACCGTCCGGGCCGACAGCCCGACCCACGAAGTGGCGTCGGTCGCACGGCTGCTGCGCGAGCACCACCTCGTCCGCCGGGTGCCGTGGTCGCGCATGATGGTCGTCGTCCGCAGCGGTGGGCAGGTGGACGGCGTCGCCCGGGGGCTGCAACTCGCCGAGGTGCCGACCCGCACCTCCGTCGCCGGACGCGCCGTGCGCGACGAGCACGCCGCGCGCCATCTGCTGCTCGCCGCCTCCGTGGCGGTCGGACGCGACGAACTCACCGTCGAGCTCGCGACCGAGTTGCTGCTGGGGCCCCTCGCCGGGTTCGACCCGCTCTCGCTGCGACGGCTGAGGCTCGCGCTTCGAGCCGACGAGCTCAAGGCGGGCGGAGTCCGCTCGGCCGACGACCTGCTGGTCGAAGCCCTCGAGGGCGCCGGCCGGTTCGTCACGATCGACTCGAGGTTCGCGGCCCGAGCCGGGCGTTTCTCGACCAGCCTCGACGCGGCCCGTCGTGCCGCCGCGACCGGAGCCAGCATCGAAGAGGTGCTCTGGGGTCTGTGGGAGCGCAGCGGGCTGGCGGCCGAATGGTCGGTGCAGAGCGACGGCCGTGGCATCGTGGCCGCCGAGGCCGACCGACACCTCGACGGCGTCGTCGCACTGTTCACCGCTGCCAAACGGTTCGTCGAGCGCACCCCCGAGGCACCGGCTGGTGCCTTCCTCGACTCATTGCTCGGGGCCGAGGTCCCCGAAGACACGCTCTCGCCGCAGGCGACGGCCGAGACGGTGCTGGTCTGCTCACCGTCCAATGCCGTGGGCGTCGAGGTCGACGTCGTCGTCGCCGCCCGCCTGCAGGACGGCGTGTGGCCGAACCTCCGCGTCCGTGGCGGGCTCCTCGCGCCCGACGAGCTCGTGGCCCTGGCCGAACGCGGCCTGTTCGAGACCCGGCCCGATCAGCCCGGCGAGGTCGACGACCAGGACGCCGAACCGGACGTCCCCTCCGATGCCCGGGCCGCTGTGCTGTCCGACGAGCTGCGCATGTTCGCGCTCACGGTGTCGCGGGCAACGCGGCAGGTCGTGCTCTCGTGCACCTCGAACGACGACGAGGGTCCTTCGCCGTTCTTCCGGCTGCTGCCCGCCGACTGCCCCGAGGCCCCCGCAGGTCATCCCCTGTCGCTCAGGGGGCTCGTCGGGCACCTGCGGCACGTGCTCGTGTCGTCGCCTCATGGTCCCCGGGCGGACGACGCGGTCGACGCCCTGGCCCGCCTCGCCGGCGAGGGCGTGGCCGGCGCGTCGCCTGACGACTGGTACGGGCTGCTCGACCCGACCACCACCGAACCGCTCATCGACCTCGACGACCCCGAGGCCCGCGTCCCGGTCTCACCGTCGCAGCTCGGGTCGTTCGAAGAGTGCCCGCTGCACTGGTTCGTCGACCGGTTCGGCGGGTCCCCGCCCAACGCGGCCATGGGCCTGGGCACGGTGCTGCACGACGTCATGGAGCACGCCGAGGGCACCGACGTCGACTCGCTCTGGCGGGCGGTCGAGGCGCGTTGGCCCGAGCTCGAGTTCGAGTCGGCCTGGATCGCCGAGTCCGAGAGGCGCCGGGCGCTCGCCATGACCGAGAGCCTCTCCGCGTACCTCCGGGATTTCCAGGCGTCGGGCGGCAGCCTGCTCGGAGCCGAGTCGACGTTCACGCTCGACATCGGACCGGCGCGCCTGCGAGGCTCGATCGACCGGGTGGAGCGCACCCGTGACGGCGCCGCCGTCATCGTCGACCTCAAGACGGGGCGGTCGGCCCCGACGTCGCCGCAGTCCGTGGCCGAGCACCCGCAGCTCGGCACCTACCAGGTCGCCCTCGCCGACGGCGCGGTCGAGGCCGTGCCCGAGGGCACGCCGCCCGGCGGGGCGAAGCTCGTCATCGTGTCGTCGGGGGTGCGCGGCAAGCTCTACCGCGAGCCGGCGCAGGGCGCGTTCGACGACGACCAGCTCGCCGCGTTCCGCGCCCGGGTCGTCGACGCCGCCGAACACATGGCGGGCCGGGTGTTCGTCGGCCGCCTCGACGACCACTGCGAAGGACGGCACGGCGGGTCGTGCCGCATCCACGTGGTGGGCGAGGTGAGCGGCTCGTGACCGGGGTGGAGGGCGTGCGGGACACGGGCGGCCTCGGCGACGCGACCCGCGCCTCCTCGTCGCTTCTCGGCGCGGCCGAGATCGCCGACGCGCTGGGGCTGCCGACGCCGACCCCCGAGCAGCAGGCCGTCATCGAGGCGCCTCTCGAGCCCGCCCTCGTGGTGGCGGGCGCGGGCAGCGGCAAGACCGAGACGATGGCCAACCGCGTGGTCTGGCTGCTGGCCAACCGTCTCGTCGGCGTCTCGCAGGTGTTGGGGCTCACGTTCACCCGAAAGGCCGCCGGCGAGCTCGGCGAACGCATCGAACGGCGCATCGCGCAGCTCGCGGCCGTCGGGCTGCTCGGCGACGAGGTCGATCCGTTCGACGTGCCCACCGTCTCGACCTACAACGCGTTCGCCAACGCGATCTTCCGTGACAACGCCCTGCGGGTGGGCCGCGAGAGCGAGTCGCAGGTGCTCGGCGACGCGTCCGCCTGGCAGCTGGCACGCTCACTCGTCGTGGGCAGCCACGACGAACGCCTCGCCGGGCTCGGTCGGAGCGTCGACGGCATCACCGAGGCCGTCCTCCGTCTCAGCCACGCTCTGAGCGAGAACGTCACGGGGCCCGAGCCCGTGGCGCGCCTGGCCGACCGGTTCCTCGACCTCGCGAGCCTGCCGTCGACCAAGGGCAGCGCCTACAAGTCGGTCGTCGACGCCGTCGGTGCGGTGTCGGCCCTGCCTCCGCTGCTCGAGCTCGCCGCGGCGTTCGCCGACGAGAAGGCTCGCCGCGGCCTCGTCGAGTACTCGGACCAGGTGGCCCTGGCGCTCGAGGTCTGCGAGACCGCGCCCGGTGTCGTGACCGAGCTGCGCGACCGGTACCGTGTCGTGCTGCTCGACGAGTACCAGGACACCAGCGTCGTCCAGACCACCCTGCTGTCCCGTCTCTTCGAGGGCACCGGGGTCATGGCGGTCGGCGATCCCCACCAGTCGATCTACGGGTTTCGCGGTGCCAGCGCCGCGAACCTCGGACGGTTCCCGGTCGACTTCGGCGCTCGACCCGACGCCGTGTTCAGCCTCTCGACGAGCTGGCGCAACGCGTCACGCGTGCTCGACGCGGCGAACACCGTCGTGGCCGAGCTCGCTCGGACCTCCGGTGCCATCGTGGGTGAGCTGCGTCCTCGGCCCGGCGCTCCCGAGGGGCGCGTCGAGTTGCTCTTCGACCAGACGTTGCCGGGCGAGGCCGACCAGGTCGCGGCCTGGCTGCAGGGCGAGCTGGCCGTCCCCACGATCGTCGACGGCGAGCCCGCCCGCCGGACGGCCGCGTTGCTGTTCCGGTCCAAGAAGACCATGCCCGTCTTCGTCGAGGCACTCGCCGCACGCGGGGTGAAGTACCACGTCCTCGGCGTCGGCGGTCTGTTGCAACGACCTGAGGTCGTCGACCTCGTGTCCTGCCTCCGGGTGCTGCACGACCCGTCGGCCGGTTCCGAGGCGATCCGCCTGATGGCCGGGGCCCGCTGGCGGATCGGTGTGCGCGACATCGCGCGGCTGCGCGACGTCGCGTCGTGGCTCTTCTCGCACGACCACGCCCAGCAGCGCCTCGACGACGACGTCGCCGCCGGGTTCCGGGCATCGGTCGCCGTCGGCGAGCACGGCTCGATCGTCGACGCCCTCGACTTCGTGGCCACAGCGCCCGTGACCCACCGGCAGCTCGCCGCCTTCAGCGACGAGGGGCTCACCCGCCTGAGGCGGTTGGGCTCGCAGCTCGCCTTCCTCCGGGGCCGCACGGGGCTCGACCTCGTCGACCTGGTCACCCTGGTCGAGCACGAGATGCTCCTCGACGTCGAGGTCGCGGCGGCCACCGGGGCGCCTTCGGGTGGTGCCTGGCTGCAGGCCTTCGAAGACGAGCTGGCAGGGTACGTCGCCACCGACGAGAACGCGGGGCTCGGGGGCTTCCTGTCGTGGCTCGAGGCGGCCGAGCGCCGTGACGACATGGGGCCGCGGTCCGAGCAGGCCGAGCGGGGCACCGTGCAGCTGCTGACCATCCACGGGTCGAAGGGACTCGAATGGGATGTCGTGGCGGTACCCCGGATGGTCGAGGGCGAGCTGCCGGGCACCTCCCGCGAGGGCGTGGGCTGGCTCGGCTTCGGCGAGCTGCCGTACGAGTTCCGCGGCGACGCCGCCGAGCTGCCCGTGCTCGGCTGGCAGGGCGTGGCCGACCAGAAGGAGTTCGACCAAGCGCTGAAGGCGTTCAAGGACGAGCTGGTCGTCCGCCACCAGGCCGAAGAGCGGCGGTTGGCCTACGTCGCGCTCACCCGGGCCCGTGACGCCCTGCTCGTCAGCGGTTCCTTCTGGACGAGCGCGGTGCGCCCGCGTCCGGCGAGCCGGTTCGTCGTCGAGCTGGCCGAGAGGGGACTCGTCCCGCCCGGTGACCTGCCCGAGCGACCCGACGACGAGGAGAACCCCCTGGCCTCCGCCTCGCGCGAGCTCAGCTGGCCCCTCGACCCGCTGGGTCAGCGCCGCGCCGTCGTCGAGGACGCCGCGGCCCGGGTCTCCGCGGCAGTCGAGCGACGCTCGAGGGACGAGCTCGTCGACACGGTGAAGCCGCCGTCCCGGTCGAGATGGTCGGCCGACATCGATCTGCTGCTGCTCGAACGCGACGCCGCCCGGTCAGGGACAGGGGTGGTGCCCCTGCCACAGCGCATCCCCGCCTCACGCTTCAAGGACTACGTCGACGACCCGGCGGCGGTCGCCGCCGCGCTGCGTCGGCCCTTGCCGGAGAGGCCCTACCGGGCCACCCGTCTCGGCACGCTGTTCCACGAGTGGGTTGAGGAGCGTTTCCGGCCGACGGGGCGGGCCGAGACCCTCGACGCCTGGCGAGACGAGAGCGATCTCGACGACGAACGCGTCGGCTCGCCCGGGACGGGCCCGGTCGATCCCGACGACGCGAGGAGGTTCGCGCAGCTGGTCGCGACCTTCGAGCGGTCCGCCTGGGCGTCGCTCGAGCCGAAGGACGTCGAACTCGAGATCCACCTCCCGCTCGGCAGTCGGACCGTCATCTGCAAGATCGACGCCGTGTTCGCACGTGACGGTCGGTTCGAGGTCGTCGACTGGAAGACCGGCAAGGCGCCGACCGACGACGCCGACCTCGAGCTCAAGCAGCTCCAGCTGGCCCTCTACCGTGAGGCCTACGCACGGTTCAGGGGCATTCCCGCCGAGAGCATCGACGCCGTGTTCTACTTCGTCGCGGACGACGTGGTGCTGCGCCCCCGGCACGTGGCCGACCGCAGCGAACTCGTCGGGCTCTGGCAGCGGGTCGAGGCGCAGACCTCGTCTCAGACGTGACGGCGTTCGGTCGCCTCGAGCAGGTCCTCGACGCCGTCGACGTCGAGGGCGGCGGTCGAGCCCGATCCGATGCCGGCCCGGCGACCACCGGGCAACGAGTCGACGAGCTTCGTCATCATCTCGACGGCGTCGTCGACGACCGATGTGTTCTTCGTGCCCGTGCCGTGCAGCAGCCATTTCGCCAGGTCGAGTTCGCGGTACAGGGTGGCCCGGTGTCGTAGCTGGTGATCGCTCGTCCCGCGAGCGGTGTTGTACGCCTCGAAAGCCGTGTCGATCGCCTCGGGGCTCGGGGCGCCGAGCAACCAGGCGAGGTCGCGGGCCGGGTCGCCGACCTGCAGGTCGTGCCAGCCGATCACGCCGCTGACGGTGTCGCCGAGGACGAGCACCGAACCGGCGTCGAGGGAGCCGTTGACGACCGTGGGCTGGAACTGCCACAGCACCGAGTCCTGGATCGCGGCCTCCCAGCGCTCGAGCAGCGCAGCGGGCAGCAGGCGCGTCGAGGCCGCGCGATCGACCAGCGCCGCCGAGGACCGCATGGCCTCGAACGGCGTGTGGCTGGTCAGGCCGGCGTCGGTCACGAAACTCGTCGGCAGCGAGTGGATCGCCGCCACCGCGCGGCCGAGAGCCGTCGGCAGATCGCTGGTCGCGGTGAGTCGCGAGATCGAGAGGTGCTTGCCCGGGACGACGTCGTAGACGATTCCGCGGGTGCGACCGATCGGGGCTTGGCCACGGTAGGCGGGGACGTCGAACGAGAGGCGCCCGCGGACCCCCGCGCTCAGGGCGCGCAGGGCGACGAGGTCGGACGACTGCTCGGCCTCGGCTCGTTGCGAGCGGGGGACGCGGACGATGCAGTGCTCTCCGGCGCGTCCGTCGACGAGCGCGGAGTCGAAGTCGCCACCCGTCTCGCTGCCGTGGCGTGACGCACGCGTGACGTCCAGGTCCGCGACGGCGGCCGTGGCCAGCGCGGCTAGAGTGAGATGAGATCTGGCCATGCCCTCAGGGTAGGCCGCTGCACGCGGTGCCCTGCCGTGCGCCACGCTGTCAACTCGCGATGATTGGTCGTCCGATGTCCACTCCTCTCACGTCCCGCCTCCCGCTGTCCCGCCACCAGGTCGACCGGGACTACCTCACCCGTGAGCGTGACGGAGTCGTCGACGAGCTTCTCGCGTCGGCCGCCACCCGTGTGCTGCCGGTGTGGCGCGGGCGCACGCTGATGGCGTCGCCCGACTCCCTCGCCCTGTTGCCGGCCATCTCGGTGCCGACCGCCGACGACTACGTCTACCTCGGCGTCTCGAAGGACCCCTCGGCCGCCGAGCCGGTGGGGACGCCCGTCCTCGCGGCGCTGCTCGACGACGACCGTGCTCGTGCGCTGGCGGCGGACGACTCGGCCTGGGGCAGCCCGCGGGTGTCGGGCACGGCGTTGAGTGCCCGCGACGCGGGCCTGGCCGTCGAGGCCGTGGCCGTGGCGAACTGGCACGACTCGCACCGGTTCTCGCCGCGCACCGGCCGTCGACTGGTGACCGAGAAGGCGGGCTGGGTCCGTCGCGACCCGGACGACGGCCACGAGGTCTTCCCACGGACCGACCCCGCGATCATCGTCGGCGTGACCGATGCCGCCGACCGCCTCCTGCTCGGCTCGAACGCTCTGTGGGAGCAGAACCGCTACTCGCTGCTCGCCGGCTTCGTCGAACCCGGCGAGTCCCTCGAGCACGCCGTGCAGCGCGAGATCTTCGAGGAGTCCGGCATCAACGTCGTGTCGCCGCGCTACCTCGGTTCGCAGCCGTGGCCGTTCCCGGCGAGCCTCATGCTCGGCTTCCGAGCCGAGGTCGACGCCGACGACCCCGGCACGCTCACCCCCGACGGGGCCGAGATCCTCGACCTGCGCTGGTTCAGCCGCGACGACCTCGTCGCCGGCCTGGGCGAGATCGTCCTGCCCGGTCGGACGTCCATCGCCCGCGCGATCATCGAGGACTGGTTCGGCGGCGAGATCGACCAGTGACCGAGGCCGCCGACCTGATCGCGGGGCTCGACGAGCAGCAGCGCCGGGCGGCGTCGAAGCTGCTCGGTCCCGTGTGCCTGCTCGCCGGTGCCGGCACGGGCAAGACCCGCGCCATCACCCACCGGATCGCATACGGGGTCGCCACGGGCGTCTACGCCCCGAACCGCGTCATGGCGCTCACCTTCACGTCGCGGGCGGCCGCCGAACTGCGGGGCCGCTTGCGTCACCTGGGCGCCGGGGGAGTCTCGGCGCGCACCTTCCACGCGTCGGCGCTGTCCCAGCTGTCGTATTTCTGGCCGCAGACGATGGGGGGTCAGATGCCTCGTCTCCTCGACAGCAAGGCCAAGGCCCTCGCCCACGCCGCCGAATCGTTGAGGCTCAAGATCGACACGGCGGCCCTCCGAGACCTGGCGGGCGAGATCGAGTGGCGCAAGGTCTCCCGCCTCACACTCGAGGAGTACGCGAAGGCCTTGCCGAGCAGATCGTTGCCGCCGTCGATCAGCATCGAGAAGGCCGTCGATCTGCACCGTGCCTACGAGGCCGTCAAAGACGAGCGGCGTCAACTCGACTTCGAGGACGTGCTGCTCGCCACCGTCGGCATGCTCGAGCTCGAGCCGCGTGTGGCCCAGCAGGTGCACGAGCAGTACCGCTTCTTCGTCGTGGACGAGTACCAGGACGTCTCGCCCCTCCAGCAAGACCTGCTCGACCTGTGGCTGGGCGGCCGGAACGACCTCTGCGTCGTCGGCGACGCCAGTCAGACCATCTACTCGTTCGCGGGCGCCTCGTCGGACTACCTGCTCGGGTTCGGCGCGCGCTACGACGACGCCACGGTCGTCCGTCTCGAGCAGAACTACCGCTCGTCGAGGCAGATCGTCGACACCGCGAACCAGCTCATGCGGGGTCGACCGGGTGCGTTGCACCTCCACCCGGCCGTCGAGACGACGGGCCCCGTGCCACCGGTGACCGAATACGCCAGCGATTCGGCCGAGGCCAGGGGCATCGCCGAGACGATTGCAGACGAGATCCGGTCGGGCGTGGCTCCCGAGGAGATCGCGGTGCTCTACCGGGTCAACGTCCAGGCCGCGGCGATCGAGCGCGCGCTCGCCGACGTCGGCGTGTCGACCCGCATCCACGGCGCGACGCGATTCTTCGAACTGCGCGAGGTGAAAGAGGCCCTGATGATGATGAAGGGTGCCGCGGTCAGCATCGTGGGAGAGCCGCTCTTCAAGACCGTCAGCGACGTCCTGCGGTCGCTCGGCTGGACGCAGGACGCTCCCGACCAGAGAGGCGCGATCCGCGACCGCTGGGAGTCCTTGAACACGATCATGGGCCTGGCCGAGGCGTCGGCCCCCGGGACAACCCTGCGTCAGTTCGTCGACGAGCTCTTCGCGCGGCAGGCAGGACAGCACGAGCCGACCATGGCCGCGGTCACCCTGGCGACCCTGCACTCCGCCAAGGGACTCGAGTGGCGCAGCGTCTACCTGATCGGTCTCAGCGAGGGGCTCGTCCCGATCAGCTATGCCAAGGACGATGCGGCGGTCGACGAGGAGCGCCGCCTGCTCTACGTCGGCGTCACGAGGGCACGCGAGCGGCTGAGGCTGTCGTGGAGCCGGTCGGGGCAGGGGCGCGGCGGCGAACGGCGGGTGAGCCGGTTCGTGGAAGAGCTGCGCACCCGCAGTCCGGGTGGGACGGCACGCTCGCGCGAGTGACGAGACCGTCGGCGATCGAGACCGACTCGACCTCGGCATCGTCGGGTGTTCCGGTCGCGCCGGCCAGCCGTGACCACATGCGGCGGGCGGCTCTCGTGGCGATCTCGTGGACCGACAGCAGAGGAGGCGCGGTGAGAGGCCGAACACTCAGCTGACCGGCGATCGCGGGCCAGGCCCCGTCGGCGTCGCCGGCGTGGAGGTCGAGGCACCGGGCGCAGGCCGTCGTGCCGGGCACCGTCACCGGGCCGATCCGCGCGTGACGGTCGCCCACGCGCACCAGGAGGTGCGTGAGGTCGGCCCGCACCCATTCGCGCACCACCCCCGGATCGACGACGTGCCCGCCGACGAGGACGCCCGTGGCGTGCCTCGGCGGGGGCAGGTCGCCGGCGGCCCGGCGGACGTCGGCACCGCACGAGCCCAGGAGGCGCGCGACGGCATCGGCCACGGGGCCCGGCCCGGCGACGACGACGAGGGGTGGCGGCCCGCTCGGGAGGCGTTCACCGGCCAGCGCGGGCCGCAAGCGCTCGACGCAGGCCTCGACCGCCAGGGGATCGGCCCCGAGGTGCGCGACCAGCGTGGGCAGGCCCCCTGCACCATGGCCCGCGGCGACGGCGGCGACCACGCGTTCGTCGAGTCTGCTGACCGGGTTCAGGACGAGTGTCGGACGGTCGACGCCGACCTGGAGGGTCGACGGGTCACGCCAGACGACGGGTGCGCGGGGGTCGAGGACGAGGTGCATCGTCCGATCATGTCGTGGGGTCCGGGGGGATCGGAGGTTGTCCACAGGCGGCCGCCCGGGGACGGGACCCGGTGTGTCAGGCCCGGGGTGCGTCGGGATCGGGCCCCGATTCGCCGGGCTCGGTCGCCGAACCGTCTTCGCCCTCGCGTGGGCGGTCGTCGGTCGTGTCGTCCAGCAGGTCTCGGATCGCCTGGTCGACGTCGTCGAACGCGGGCTCGTTCGACGTCAGTCGAGCCACCAGGGCCTGGGGGTCGTCGATGTCGGCGCTGGTCGGCACGATGTCCGGGTGCGACCAGAGATCGTCGCGACGTTCGGCCCCGACGGCGTCGGACACGGTCTGCCAGAGGGCGGCCGCCTCGCGAAGGCGCCGTGGTCGAAGCTCGAGGCCGACCAGGGTCGAGAAGGCCGACTCGGCCGGCCCGCCGGCGGCTCGGCGACGGCGCACCGTCTCGGCGATCGCCGCGGACTTCGGGAGGCGCGCGGTGGCCTGGGCGGTCACGACGTCGACCCAGCCCTCGATCAACGCCAGCGTCGTCTCGAGACGGGCGAGCGCGGCGAGCTGCTCGTCGGTCTTCGGAGGGATGAGCGCACCGCTCTTCATCGCTTCCTGGAGCTCGCCGGGGTTCGACGGATCGAAGTCCACGGCGAGCTCTTCGAGTCGCGACGTGTCGATGCGGATGCCCTGGGCGAACTCGCGGATGGACGAGATCAGGTGCAGCCGCAGCCATCGCGCGTGGCGGAAGAGTCGGGCGTGGGCGAGTTCGCGGACCGCCAGGTAGAGCTGCACCTGGTCGGTCTCGATGTCGAGACCCTCGCCGAATGCGGCGACGTTCTGGGGGAGCAGCGCGGCCTGCTGCTCGTCGAGCAGCGGGATGCCGACGTCGCCGCCGGACACGACCTCGGTCGAGAGCTGACCGACGACCTGACCGAGCTGCATGGCGAAGAGGGTGCCGCCGACGCTCCGCATGACCTGACTGGCCCCGGCGAGCATCGAGCGCATCTCTTCGGGGGCTTGTTCGCTGAGCACCCCGGTCAGCGAGTCGGCGATCGAGGTGGCCACCGGCTCGGCGAGCTGGCTCCACACGGGCATGGACAGTCGGGCCCACTCGGCCCGTGTCACCAGGCGGGGGGCGGCCGTGAGCTCGGCGACGAAGGTGACGTCGTCGAGCCACAGCGCGGCGACGTGGAAGGCCTGCTCGAGGGCGGCGGTCTCGGCCGCCGTCGGGGCGACGGCCGTCTGCGCGCCGACGGCGGACGCCTGTTCGGTCGCGATCGACCAGTCGATCCCGTCGCCGCTGCTGTTGACGGCGTTCTGCAACTGGCTCATGAGTCGCGCCACGAAGGCCGGGTCGTCCGGCAGCCCCGCGGCACCCGCCAACTGCGACGGATCGATCTCGGAACCGCCGGACAGGAACTGCCGGAGCATGTCACGGAACTCGTCCTCAGGCCCGCGCGGCGAATCATCGGTCATGCTGACTACGCTAGCTGCTGGCCGCACGAAGATCCTGGGATTCGGCCGCCGCCCCGAGGCCGACGCTGCGCTCGTGGCGAACGCGACCCGCGCCTCCCCGGCCGATCCCGAAAGGACCCCCGTGGCCTTCTTCACGCCCCCGCGCACCGCGCCGTCGTCCGCCCGTCGTGCGAGTCGGGCCGGCTGGCCCCTCTTGGGCGTGGCCGTCGTCTCGGCGGTCGTCCTGAGCCTGCTGCCGGGTCCCTACCTGATCGAACAGCCCGGGCCCGTCTTCGACACCCTCGGAAGCGCCGACTACGAGGGGGAGGCGCAGCCCCTCATCACGGTGTCCGGCCACGAGACCTACCCCACGGCCGGCACCCTCGACCTGCTCACCGTGAGCGTGCAGGGCAATCAAGACGTCCGCCCGGGGTGGGTCGACGTCGTCCGCGCCTGGGCGGACCGCAGTCGGTCGGTGATCCCGGTCGAGGCCGTGTACCCGTCGGGGGTCTCGAACGACCAGGTCGACGAGCAGAACGCCGTCGACATGCAGAACTCGCAGAAATCGGCGATCGCGGCGGCGCTCATCCACGAGGGCTACGCCATCCCGAGCGCCGTCACGGTAAGCCAGGTGTCCGAGGGCAGCCCGGCCGAGGGCGTCCTCCGCGAAGGCGACGTCCTGGTCAGCGTGAACGGCACGAGCCTCGCCACGGACGCCGACGTGGACGTCCTCCGCGGTCTCGTCGCGGCGAACGGGGCCTCCACGCCGGCCGAGGTCGTCATCGACCGCGCGGGGACGACCGTGACCGAGGAGGTCACCCCGCAGGAGGTCGCCGGCACGCCCCTGCTCGGGGTCGGGGTCAGCGTGGACTACACCTACCCCTTTGACGTCACGCTCAAGCTCGACCAGGTCGGAGGGCCGAGCGCGGGCATGATGTTCGCGCTCGGGATCATCGACAAGACGACGCCGGGCGAGCTCAACGGCGGAGAGAAGGTCGCGGGCACCGGGACCATCACGGCCTCGGGTGAGGTCGGTGCCATCGGAGGCATCCGCCAGAAGCTCTACGGCGCTCGCGACGCCGGGGCGACCGTCTTCTTGGCGCCGGCGTCCAACTGCCTGGACGTCGTCGGGAACGTGCCGTCGGGGCTGGACGTCTACTCCGTCGCCACCCTGGACGAGGCGGTCACGGCTCTCGAGACCGTAGCGGACGACGGCGACACGGCGTCGCTGCCCACCTGCACGGCCGGTCGATAGGGTTCGTGCAGCTCGCGCAAAGCTGAGAAGGGGACGCTGGGACCACCAGGCTCGACCCGTAGGATGGCGGTCCACGTCCCCGTCAGCCAGGAGCACACCCTTGACGTCACCCGCATCGTCGCGAACCGTACGACGCTCGCCCCGATTGCCCGTCCTGGTCACGGTGGCCGTCCTCGCCGCCCTGGTCATCGCCTTCTTCATCTTCTCGTCGCTGCTCACCGACTACCTCTGGTACGAGCAGCTCGGGTTCACGGGTGTGCTGACGACGCAATGGATCTCGCGCCTCGTGATGTTCGGTGTGGGATTCGTCGCCATGGCCGTACCCGTCTACGTCAGCATCGAGGTGGCCTTCAGGTTCCGCCCCGTCTACGCGAAGCTCAACTCTCAGCTCGATCGATACCAGCAGGTCATCGAGCCGCTGCGTCGTGCCGTCGTGATCGGCGTCCCCGCCGTGCTCGGTCTCTTCGCCGGGATCGCCACGTCGACCCAGTGGCAGACCGTCCTCGAGTGGATCAACCGCACCCCCTTCGGTCAGACCGACGCGCAGTTCGGGCTCGACATCGGTTTCTACGTCTTCGAGCTGCCGCTGTACCAGGCAGCGGTCGGCTTCGCCTCGGCCGTCGTGCTGATCGCCGGCATCGCCGCCGTCGCGACGAGCTACCTGTACGGGGCCCTGCGCTTCACGGGGCGCGAGGTCCGCATCTCCAAGGTCGCACGCATTCAGCTCGCGATCACCGCCGCCGTCTACCTGCTGCTCCAGGGTGTCAGCCTGTGGCTCGACCAGTACGCGACCCTGTCCGACGGCACCAACAAGCTGCTCACGGGTGCCACGTACACCGACGTCAACGCCGGCATCCCCGGCAAGCAGATCCTCGCCGGCATCGCGGTGGTCGTGGCCGTCCTCTTCATCGTGACCGCGATCGTCGGCCGGTGGCGCCTTCCCGTCATCGGGACGGCCGCGCTCATCATCATCAGCATCATCGTCGGCGGCATCTACCCCTGGATCGTCCAGCGCTTCACGGTCGAGCCCAGCGAGCGGACGGTCGAGTCGCCGTACATCGAACGCAACATCCAGGCGACTCGTGACGCGTACGGCGTGGCCGACGTCGAAGAGCAGACCTACGACGCGAAGTCCGACGCCGAGGCCGGAGCCCTGGCCGGTGACGCCGTCACCACCGCCAACATCCGCATCATCGACCCCGCACTCGTGACCGACGCGTTCGCCCAGCTGCAGCAGTACCGCCAGTACTACAGCTTCCCCGAGCAGCTCGCGGTCGACCGCTACACGATCGACGGTAACGTCCAGGACACCGTCATCGCGGTGCGCGAGCTGAACACCTCGCAGCTCGGTAACTCGGCGACCCCCTACAACACGACGTTCGTCTACACGCACGGCTACGGCGTCGTCGCGGCGTACGGCAACCAGCGGTCGGCCGATGGCCAGCCCGTCTTCCTCGAGTCGGGCATCCCGGTGACGGGCGCCCTCGGTGACGCCGGGGACTACGAGCCGCGCATCTACTTCGGTCAGGAGTCCCCGACCTACTCGATCGTCGGGGGCGACGGTCAGAACGACATCGAGCTCGACTACCCCTCGGGCAGCAACGACAACGGCACGAACGAGACGACGACCTTCGAGGGCAACGGCGGGCCCAAGCTCGACAACATCTTCAAGAAGCTCATCTACGCCATCAAGTTCCAGTCCGAACAGATCTTCTTGTCCGACGCGGTGAACGACCAATCGCAGATCCTCTACGACCGTGACCCGACCGAGCGCGTGCAGAAGGTGGCCCCTTACCTCACCATCGACAGCGCCCCGTACCCGTCGGTGGTCGACGGAAAGGTCGTGTGGATCGTCGACGGATACACCACGACGAACGAGTACCCGTACTCCAAGCCGCAGGCGCTGTCCGACGCCATCGCCGACACCTACAACGACCGCCCGGTGTACGCGTCGAACAACATCAACTACATCCGCAACTCGGTGAAGGCCACCGTCGACGCCTACGACGGCTCGGTCAAGCTCTACGCGTGGGACACGAGCGACCCGATCCTGCAGACCTACGACAAGATCTTCCCGTCCACGTTGTCGCCGCTGAGCGACATGTCCGCCGAGCTGCTCCAGCACGTGCGCTACCCGCAGGACATGTTCAAGGTGCAGCGCGCCATCCTCGGCACCTACCACGTGACGGACGCCGACTCGTTCTACTCGAGCGACGACGCCTGGGTCACGCCCAACGAGCCCACGAGTAACGCCCAGAACCCTCCGCTGCAGCCGCCGTACTACCTGACGCTGCAATTGCCCGACCAGGACCCGGCGTTCTCCATCTACTCGACGTACATCCCGCAGCAGTCGGGTGAGAACGCGCGCAACGTCCTGACGGGCTACCTGGCGGCCAACGCGGACGCGGGGTCGACGCCGGGCGAGATCTCGTCGGACTACGGCAAGCTCACGCTCCTGGCTCTGCCGCGCACGGACACGTTGCCCGGACCCGGACAGGTGCAGAACAACTTCAACACCGACACGGCTGTCGCGAACCAGCTCGCGCTCCTCACCCGCGGTGACACGAGTGTCGTCCGAGGCAACCTGCTGACGCTGCCGGTCGGTGGTGGTCTGCTGTACGTGCAGCCGATCTACGTGAAGTCGAACTCCGAGACCTCGTACCCGGTGCTGCAGCGCATCCTGGTGTCGTTCGGAGACAAGATCGCCTTCGAGGACACCCTCGACGGCGCCCTCGACTCGCTGTTCGGTGGCAACTCCGGTGCCACGGCAGGTGACAACGGCGTGCCGACGACGGGTGACGCGACCGGTGGCACCGACACGGGCACCGGTGACGAGGCGACCGATGGCGGCACGGCCGCTCCGGATGACGGTGACACCGGGACGGGCACCGACAACGCTGCGCTCGACCAGGCCCTCGCCGACGCGCAGCAGGCGTTGACCGACCGTGCCGCGGCCTACGCCGAGAACAACCTCGTCCAGGCGGCTGAAGCCGATGCGCGCCTCCAGACCGCTCTCGAGGACGCGGTCGCTGCGAGCGGCCAGTAGCCCTCGACCGTGAGTCCGACGAACCCCTTCCCAGCTCGCCGGGAGGGGGTTCGTCGCGTCGCGGCCCGGCGGCGACGGGCGGCGACGGTGGCTCGATTGGACGGCGCCCGAACGGCGTGCTAGAGTCATTTCTTGTGCCGCGGGGTGGAGCAGTTCGGTAGCTCGCTGGGCTCATAACCCAGAGGTCGTAGGTTCAAATCCTGCCCCCGCAACAAGAAGACGAAAGCCCCGGTCGAGAGACCGGGGCTTTTCTCTTGCCACGCTGGGGCTACCACCGGCCCCAATCCGGTCCGTCGGACTCCTTCTCGGAGACGGGCCCGTGCCCCGGCCCGTCGAGCATGCCAAGGTTGAGGCATGTCGAGACTCCGGGTGGTCCTCGCGCCCGATTCGTTCAAGGGAAGCCTCGGCGCGTCACAGGTGACGGCCGCCCTCGCCGCGGGGTGGTCACGGTCACGACCCGACGACGAGATCGTCGCGGTGCCGCTCGCCGACGGCGGGGAAGGCACCCTCGACGCGTTCGAGCGGGCCGTTCCCGGGAGCATCCGCCACGAGGTCGTCGTCGAGGGCCCCGACGGTCGTCCGGTCGCAGCTCCCTGGCTCGCGCTGCCCGACGGCACGGCCGTCGTCGAACTGGCCTCGTCCTGCGGTCTCGGCCTCCTGGGGACACCTGCGCCGCACGACGCGCACACCCGCGGCCTGGGTGGCGTCATCCGTGCCGCCGTCGACTCCGGTGCCGTGCGGCTGCTCGTCGGCCTCGGGGGCAGCGGATCGACGGACGGGGGAGCGGGAGCCTTGACGGCTCTCGGCGCCCACATCGTCGACTCCCTCGGTGAGCCCGTGGTCGCCGGCAACCACGGGCTCACCGCGGCCGCCCGGGTCGATCTCTCGGGCCTGATCGCCCTGCCGGCCGGCGGGGTCACGCTGTTGGTCGACGTCGACAGTCCCCTGCTCGGGCCGGCGGGAGCCGCTGCGGTCTTCGGCCCGCAGAAGGGCGCCTCGCCGGACGACGTCCTCGCGCTCGAACGAGGTCTCGCGTGCTTCGCGAGCCTCGTGGACGTCGATCCCGCGACCCCGGGCGCGGGGGCCGCGGGCGGAGCGGGGTTCGGTCTGCTCGCCTGGGGTGCCCGGCTCGAGCCCGGGGCCGTCGCCGTCGCCGAGGCCGTCCGCCTGTCGGGGGCCCTCAGCGACGCCGATGTCGTCGTCACCGGAGAAGGACGCTTCGACGGTCAGACCGAGGCGGGCAAGACCGTGTCGGTCGTCCGGCGCATGGCCGACCGGGTCGGAGTCCCGGTCGTGCTCGTCGCCGGTGTCGTCGAGGCCCCCACCGACGGCTTCACCGACGTCGTGTCGACCACGCGTCTGGCGGGCGACGTCCTCGAGTCGACGACCCGCGCCTCCTACTGGCTGGGCGAGGCTGCCGCGCTCGTGGCCGGGCGGTGGGCGCGATGAGCGCCGGCAGCACCGTCGACCTCGTCGTGGCGGTGGTCCAGACCGCGCCAGGTGACGACCCCGTCCGCAACCGGCACACGATCACGGACCTCGCCGAGGAAGCAGCCCGCCGAGGCGCGAGGGTCGCCGTCTTCCCCGAGTACTCGTCGTTCTTCGCGGCGGAGCTGGGGCCCGCGTACCTCGAGGCCGCCGAACCGACGGACGGTCCCTTCGTGCGCCATCTGGGAGCACTGGCCGATCGTCTCGGTCTCGTGATCGTCGCAGGCCTGGTCGCCGTCTCGCCCGATCCGGCGCGGTTCGAGAACCTGCTCGTGGCGGTGGCGCCCGGCCGGGGTGTCGTCGCCACCTACTCGAAGCAGCACCTCTACGACGCGTTCGGCGGGCAGGAGTCCCGGTGGATCGTGCCGGGCCCACTGGCCGTCGCCGCGACCTTCGAGCTCGACGGGCTCGTCTTCGGTCTGCAGACCTGCTACGACCTGAGGTTCCCCGAGGTCACGCGGACCCTAGTCGACGCCGGGACCGACGTCGTCCTCATGCCTGCCGAGTGGGTGCGTGGTCCGCTCAAGCAGCACCATTGGACCACCCTGCTGACGGCTCGAGCGCTCGAGAACACGGTGTACGTCGCCGCGGCGGACCATGCGCCGCCCGTCGGTGTGGGCTGCAGCACGATCATCGATCCGACGGGTGTGGCCCTCGCGTCGGTCGGCGACGAGGTGGACGTCATGGCGCTCGGCAGGGTCTCGTCCGACCGCATCGCGTCCGTCCGTCGGACGAACCCGTCGCTGGCCCTCCGCCGGTACGACGTGGTCCCGCGCCGCCCCCGCGGTGGTCCGTCCGCGGCGGCCGGCTCAGACCGAGAGTGACGCGAGCTGGGCCGAGGCGCGCTCGAGCACCTCGATGCGTTTGCAGAAGGCGAAACGGACGAGCGAGGACTGCTCGGCGGCGAACCCCGGGTGGCAGAAGGCGCTGATCGGCACCCCGACGACACCGGCGAGCCCGGGAAGGCGTCGGCACAGGTCGGCTGCGTCGTCGAAACCCAGCGGGGCGGCGTCGGCGACCACGAAGTACGAACCGTGGCTCGCGCGCACCGCGAAGCCGGCACGACGCAACCCCTCGGACAGTACGTCACGCTTGTGGGCCAGAGAGCGGGCCAGGCCGTCGAAGTACGAGTCCGGCAGGCCCAGCCCGACGGCCATCGCCGGCTGGAAGACCGAGCCGTTCACGAACGTCAGGTACTGCTTGACGGCGACGACGCGGTCGACGAGATCCGCCGGACCGGTCAACCAGCCGATCTTCCACCCCGTCGTGTTGAAGGTCTTGCCGCCCGACGAGACGCTGATCGTGCGAGCGGCGGCACCCGGCAGGGTCGCGAACGGCACATGGTCCGCTCCGTCGAAGAGCAGGTGCTCGTAGACCTCGTCGGTGACGACGAGCGCATCGTGCTCGACGGCGAGCTCGAGCAGGAGGCGCTTGGTCGCGTCGTCGAGGACGCTACCCGTGGGATTGTGCGGGTCGTTCAGCACGACGAGCCGGGTACGCGGCCCGAAGGCGCGGCGCAACTCGTCCGGGTCGACCGTCGAGTCGGGACCCCGTAGCGGGACGGTGACGTGGACGCCGCCCGCGAGCCCGATCACGGCGCCGTACGCGTCGTAGAACGGCTCGAGCGTCACCACCTCGTCACCCCGGTCGACGAAGGCCAGGATGGTCGCCGCGAGCGCCTCGGTCGCGCCCGCCGTCACGAGCACCTCACGCCGTGGGTCGAGGTCGATGCCGTAGAACCGCCGTTGATGCGCGGCGACGGCCTCGAGCAGGACCGGCATGCCCCGACCCGGCGGGTACTGGTTGAGACCCGAGCGCATCGCCTCGTGCGCGGCGTCGAGGACCTCGACGGGGCCGTCCTCGTCGGGGAAGCCCTGGCCGAGGTTGATGCTGTCGGTCGCGGTGGCGAGGGCCGACATCTCGGCGAAGATCGTCGGGGCGAGGCGGCCCTCGGCGTCGAGGAGCATGGCGCCGCTCGCCGCGCGCTGCCAGGGTGCTGGAGGAGTCATGATCCCGTCACCGTATCTCCGTCGGACCCGCGCCGGGGCGGTCGCGTCCAGACGGCGCATAAGGTGAGTGCAGTCCGCTCACAGGCTCGCCGTATGATCCGCCCAGCTTGGGCGACCAGGCTGTCAGGGCTTGGAAGGAGCACCATGACCGACACCCCCCGCCACGACGGCACCGACGACGGCGCCCCGCGCACGCCCGACGGTACGGCCGACGGCACCCCGCGCACGCCCGACGGCACGGCCGACGGCACTCAGGGCGGCCCGGGCGACGACCGGGGCGCGCACGACGGGGTCCGGCCCACGCCGTCGTACCCGGCCGATCAGGGCGTCACCTACGGTGCACCACCATTGCCCGGCAGCACCCCGCAGGCCGGGGCGTTCGGGTCGGGTTCCGACGAACAGGGTCCCGACCGGACGCAGCCGTACCCCGGTTCGTACCAGCAGCCCTCGACGTACCAGCAGCCAGGCGCCTACCCGCAGCCGGGTTCGTACCAGCAGCCGCCGTCGTACCAGCAGCAGGGCTCGTACCAGCAACCCGGCTCGTACCAGCAACCCGGCTCGTACCAGCAGCCGTCCTCGTATCAGCAGCCCGGTTCGTACCAGCAGCCGGGTTCGCAGCACCAAGCCGGGACCGATCCGTATCAGCAGCCGACGTCCGACCCCTCGGCTTTCGCCTACGACACGACGAACTCGTACGCGTCGGCCGGGTGGCAGGCACCGCCACAGGCTCCCAAGAAGAACCGTCGGGGCGCCGGGTCCGTCGCCGCGGCCCTCCTGGTGGGGGTCCTCGTGGGCGGTGCCGCGGGCGGGGGAGTCGCCGCGGTGCTCTCCCGGGACTCCGGGGCCGGGGTCTCGGTGACCGGTCAGTCGCGCGACCTGACGGTCAACGACTACGACGACGCGACGGTCGTCACGGCGGTGGCGGCGAAGGCGACCAAATCGGTCGTCACGATCAGCGTGTCGGCGGGCCAGTCCGGCGGCACCGGCTCGGGAGTCATCCTGAGCGACGACGGGTTCATCGTCACGAACACGCACGTCGTCACGCTCGACGGGGCGAGCGCGTCGGGGACGATCTCGGTCACCCTGAGCGACGGCAGCATCTTGCCGGCCGAGGTCGTGGGGCTCGACCCGACCGTCGACCTCGCGGTGTTGAAGGTCGATGCGACCGGGCTCACGCCCATCGACTTCGCCGACTCGTCGAAGCTGAACGTCGGCGACACGGCCGTGGCCATCGGAGCCCCGCTCGGGTTGTCGAACACGGTGACCGACGGCATCGTCTCGACCCTCAACCGCAGCATCACCGTGCAGTCCTCGGCCGCGCCGAGCGACGGCAGTGACCAGGGCCAGCAGAACGACAACAACGGTCAGGGGCCCTTCTCGTTCAACAACGGTGACGGCAGTTCACAGAACCAGGCCAGTTCGGTCATCTCGCTGCCGGTCATCCAGACCGACGCGTCGATCAACCCGGGCAACTCGGGTGGCGCGCTGCTCAACTCGCAGGGCGAGCTGATCGGCCTCAACGTCGCGATCGCGAGCTCCGGGGAGTCGTCCGGCAGCATCGGCGTCGGGTTCTCGGTGCCGTCGAACCTCGTGCAGCGCGTGGCCAAAGAGATCATGGCGAACGGGTCGGCCAGTCATGGCCTCCTCGGGGCCAGCGTCAACGACGCCACGAGCGATGCGGCCGCCACCCGGGTCGGTGCCCTCATCGTGCAGCTCAGCCCTGGTGGTGCGGCCCAGAACGCCGGCTTGCGGCAGGGCGACGTCGTGACCGAGTTCAACGGCGTGCCGATCAGCGACCGGACCGACCTCACCGCGCAGGTCAGGTTCCTCGCCGGTGGTGCGACGGCCGAACTCACCTACGTCCGCGACGGTAAGACCGACAAGGCGAACGTCACCCTCGACACCCTGACCAGCTGAGGGTTCGCCTCGGCCGGTGCGGCGGGGGTCGGGACGCGACGGCGTCCCGACCCCCGTTCGCGTGTTGCTAAGCTCGCCACGATCCCTGCGGCCGTCCGCAGTCCCGACCCGCGCCTCCCCGGCGCTCACGAGCCCGAGGAACGCGATCCATGCAAGCAGGCGACGCCACCCGACCCGGGGTCTCGTACGTCATGCCCGTCCTCAACGAGGAGCACGAGATCCGGGCGGCGGTCGAGAGCCTGCTCGCACAGGACTACGAGGGCCCGTTCGAGGTGATCCTGGCGCTCGGTCCGAGCGTCGACCGCACGAACGAGGTCGTCGCCGAGATGGCTGCGGTCGATCCCCGGGTCCGCAGCATCCCCAACCCGGTGGGTTCGACCCCCGCGGGGCTCAACGTGGCCATCCGCGCCTCGATCCACCCGATCACGGTGCGCGTCGACGCCCACTCGGTGCTCCCGCGCGACTACACGCGCATCGCCGTCGAGACGCTCGAGCGCAGCGGTGCCGACAACGTGGGCGGCATCATGGCCGCCGTGGGGCGCACCCCCTTCGAGAAGGCCGTGGCGCGGGCCTACGGCAGCCGGGTCGGACTCGGGGGCACCCCCCACCACGTCGGCGGCGCCGAGGGCCCGACCGACACGGCTTACCTCGGTGTCTTCCTGCGGCACCGGCTGATCGAGGTCGGGCTCTTCGACGAGGGTGTCAAGCGCGGCCAGGACTGGGAACTCAACCGGCGGCTCCGAGCGACGGGTGGGACGGTCTGGTTCACTCCGCGGCTCGTGGTCACCTATCGGCCCCGCCCGAGCCTGCGCAAGCTGGCGCGTCAGTTCGTCGCCACCGGGCTGTGGCGCGGAGAACTGGCCCGACGGTTCCCGAAGGCGAACACGCTGAGGTACCTGGTCCCGCCCGCCATGGTGCTCGGGGTGGCTCTCGGCCTGGTCGTCGGCCTGGTCGGCGTGGTCGGTCTCGCGCTCGGCAGCCCACTCGGATGGGCGACGCTCGCCCTCGTCGTGCCCGGTGTCTACGTCGTCTTCGTCCTCGCGGCCGCGGTGCTCGCCGCCCGCGGCGACGACCTCCGCACCCGTCTCTGGTTTCTCGTAGTCTTGCCTTCCATCCACTTCGGGTGGGGCGTCGGCTTCGTGCTCGGCTTCCTCGACCTCACGAAGAACATCACCGCCCAGACCGGAAGGTAGCCGCCGATGACCGCGCTGCCCACCAGACCGAGCTCGATCGCCGAGTTGCGACGCGTCGCCCAGCCGCCCGAGGTGCGCAGCCGTGCGAACGCCGAGCACTGGACGGCGTCGCTGTACCTGCGCGACGTCTCGCCCTACCTGACCTGGTGGCTGCTCAAGACGAGCGTCTCGGCGAACGGTGTGACCGGGCTGATGATCCTCGTCGGCTGGTGCACGGCCCTGTCGCTGCTCGTGCCGGGCATCACCGGTGCCCTTCTCGCCCTCGTGCTGGGTCAGCTGCAGATGCTCGTCGACTGCTGCGACGGCGAGGTCGCGCGGTGGCGCGGCACCAGTTCGCCGGCCGGGGTCTTCCTCGACAAGGTCGGTCATTACTCGACCGAGGCCCTCATCCCGATCGTGCTGGGCATCCGTGCCGCCGGGTTCCCCTTCGAGACCCCGGACGACTTCCTCTGGACGACCGCGGGCTTCGCCCTGGCCCTCGTGATCGTGCTGAACAAGGCGCTCAACGACATGGTCCACGTCGCCCGCGCGAACGCGGGCCTCGACCGACTCGAAGACAAACGAGGAGGCGCGACGCAGCCGAGTGGGCGCCTCCTGTCCCGACTGCGCAGCGCCGCGCGGTTCGTGCCGTTCCACCGGCTCTACCACTCCGTCGAGCTGACCATGCTCGTCTTCGTCGCCGCCATCGTGGGTGTCGTCGTCGGCGGCGTCACCGCGGACCGCGTCCTGCTCGGCGCCCTGCTGCCCCTCTCGGTGCTGGCGCTGGTGGGTCACTTCGTGGCGATCATGGCCTCGAAGCGGGTGCGCTCCTGAACGAGGTCGTTCCCCGGGTCGGAGTCGTCAGCCTGACCCAGGGGCGCCGTCCCGACGATCTGCGTCGAGGGTTGGCCTCGCTGCTGGCCCAGCGCGACGTCGAGCTGGACGTCGTCTGCGTCGTCAACGGTCGCGACGCGGAGACCGCGGCGGTCGAGGTGCCGACCGCGGTCCGACTGCTCGAACTGCCCCAGAACGTGGGCATCCCCGCCGGTCGCAACCGGGGGGCCGAGGCGATCTCCGGCGACTGGATCTTCTTCCTCGACGACGACGCCAGCCTGCCCTCCGAGAGGTTCCTCGCCGACGCCGTCGCGTTGATGCGCGCCCGACCCGAGATCGGACTCGTGCAGCCACGGGTCGTGGACCCGGACGGTGCCGTCAACCCACGACGGTGGACGCCACGCCTGCGCAAGGGCGACCCGCGGCGGTCGAGCGACGTCTTCTCCGTCTGGGAGGGCGCGACCCTGTTGCCCCGCGACGTCTTCGACGCCTGCGCCGGCTGGGGTGAACCGTACTTCTACGCGCACGAGGGCATCGAGCTGGCGTGGCGTGTCTGGGCCCAGGGCAGGCGGGCCTGGTACGAGGGCTCGCTCGTGGCGAACCACCCGGCGATCGACCCGGCTCGGCACGCCGAGTACTACCGCCTCAACGCCCGCAACCGGGTCTGGTTGGCCAAGCGCAATCTGCCCTGGCCCCTCGTCCCGGTCTACGTCGCGTCCTGGACGGCCGTACAACTGCTGCGCTGGGCACGGACCCCGCAGCGGCTGCGGCCGTGGTTCGGGGGCTGGATCGAGGGGTGGCGAGAGGCGCCGGGCGGTCGTCGGTCCATCGGTTGGGTAACGGTCCTGCGCATGTCCAGGGCGGGCCGACCTCCGGTCCTCTAGGCTTTCCGGGGTCCGGCGTCGATCGGGGCGACGGACACCACCCGAGGAGGGCACGTGCCGCTGACCCGAGACCTGGGGCTCGCCTGGAGCCTCGCCCGCCGGGCCGTGCGTTCGCGCAGCAGCCGACGTCGGCTCGAACGAGACCCGCGGGCCGCGGTGACGCCCGCTCCGGGCACCGTCCGAGTCGCCGTGTACTTCGCCGACACGGCCGTGAACATGTACCAGATCCGTCAGTGGTACGCGCCGCTCGCCCGCCTGGCCGAGACCTTCCCCGTCGCCGTCGTCGTCCGGTCGCCGGGCACCATGGTCACCATGCTCGACGAGTGCCCGGTGCCTCTCGTGTACGCCCGCAAGGTGACCGATCTCGAGGAGTTCGTCGTCGCCCAGCCCCTGGCCATGACGTTGTACGTCAACCAGAACGCCAAGAACTTCCAGATGATGCGGTACGGCCGCATGTGGCACGTCTTCGTCAACCACGGCGAGAGCGACAAGATGTACATGACGACGAACCAGTTCAAGGCGTACGACTACGCCTTCGTCGCCGGTGACGCCGCGCGCGACCGCCTCGCCGCCAAGCTCTGGGACTACGACCTCGACAAGCGCGCCGTACCCATCGGCCGCCCACAGGCCGACCACTTCTCGGGCGAGGTTCCCTACCCCGCCGACGACCGTCTGGTGGTGCTGTACGCCCCCACCTGGGAGGGCGACCGTCCCGCGGCCGCCTACGGCTCGATCGCCACGCACGGCCTCGCCCTGGTCCGGGCCTTGCTGGCCTCGGGCCGACACCGGGTCGTCTACCGGGCGCACCCCCGTAGCGGCGTGCTCGATCCCGAGTACCGGCGAGCTCACGAAGCCATCATCCGTGCCCTCGCCGAAGCGAACACGCGTGACCCCGCCGCCCACCACGTCCACGACCAGGGGCCCGAACTCGGTTGGCAGCTGGCTTCGGCGGACGTCGCCGTGACCGACATCTCGGCGATGGTCTACGACCGGCTCGCCACGGGGCGACCGATCATCGTGACGCGCCCGGTCGACCCCGAGGCCGACGTCGACGAGTCGGGCTACCTCGGCGACGCCGAATGGTTGACCGCCGAGGGGGCGGACGACATCGTCGCCCTCGTCGACGGCGTCGTCGACGATCCGGAGGCACGAGGCCGTCTCGAGCACTGGGTGAGTCACCACTTCGGTGACACGTCGCCCGGTGCGGCCACGCGTCGGTTCGAGACCGCGGTGGCGGACCTGGTCCGGCTGCGAGACGACTACGCCGCGCGCCGTCCCGTCCTCGACGAACGGCGTTCGACGGGGGCGACCGGTGACGCCGACCAGGACGCTGCGGACGCGGAGGCCGTCGACCTCTGACTTCCGCCTGCCTACCGAGGAGGCATCTGACGTCAGGGCATTGATGTCTCGGTGCTGTGGACTCTGGATCTCAGTCGCTGAGCAGCGTATCCATGAGGCATGCCTGAGCCCATGTCCGCCGCCGCCCGTCTCTTCGGAGAACGCATCCGAGACGAGCGCCTGCGGCTCGGACTGAGCCAGGACGAAGTGGCGCACCTGGCGGGCATGAACGTCTCGAACTACGGCAAGATCGAGCGTGGCATCGGCAATCCCGTGCTGCACACGATCGTCCGGCTCGCCGTGGTCCTGGGGGTCGATCCGGCCGTCCTCGTGACCGGCCTCGGGGTCGAGCATCTGCCACCGGTCCTCGAAGCCTTCACCGCGGCGGACTACGTCGCAGAGAGACGCGCTCGGCTCAGCAGCTGACGCGATCGGCCCTGCCGTGACCCGTCGGCCGCGGGCGATCAGAAGCTGAAGCGCCAGAGGTATTCGTCGCCGCCGGGCCGGAACCACCGCACGACCGCGATCCCGTTGCGGGCCAGTTCGACGCCCAGGACGCAGAGGTCGACGAAGTCACCGGGCTCGAGACGGGTGGTCGCGACGGGGACGAGGAGCCCCGAGCCCACGAGGGTGACGCGGACGCCGGTCACGGCCTCGGCGGAATCGTTGACCAGCCGGTAGACGCGGGGCGCGCGGGAACGATCGAGGGTGAAGGGGACGGTGTAGGCGAGGGTCGTGGACGTCATGTCGTGGACCCTAGGATCGACCGCCGTGGGTCGTCGCGTGTTCTTGTGGACGACGGGTGGATGGGGAGGAACCGTCGGAGGGTGAACGGGCCCCGACGCGCCTATCGAGGACCATCTGTCGCGGCGTCCGGGCCCAGAGGACCAGGTCGGCCGCGGCCCCCGGGCCTAGAGGTCCAGGTCGGCCGGGAACTCGGCCGGGGCCGCGCCGAACGCGGTGCGGGCGGTCGTGACGACCTTGCGTCCCAGCAGATGGTTGCCCGTCCCGCCCACGACGGCACCGATACCGAACGGGATGGCCCGGCCGAGGATCGTGGCACCTTGGGAGGCGGCGAAGCGTCGGATGAACTGCTTGCGGATCGTGTCGGTCAGGCCGCTCATCGCCGCCTTCGGCAGTTTCGAGGTGACGAGCTCGCCCCAGAACGCGGTCCGGGCCGGAGCCGTGCCCATCGCCTCACCGGCGAACTGGCGGACGAGGCTCGCGCCGGGGCCTCCGAGCAGCATCGCCATGACCAGGGCTCGGGCGCGGTCGGGGTCCGAGACGGCGATTCCGTGCACCTCGGTCACGGACTGCGCGAAGAGGGCACTCGCCTCGAGGAAGCCGGCGGTCTCGACGCCGGAGAGTGCCAACGAGACACCCCAGCCGACGCCGGGGATCACCGCGCTGGCACCCACGGCGGCTCCGCCCGTGGTCACGGCCGCGAGGTACTCGCGCTCGAGGACGGCGATCAGCTTCTGCGGTGTCGCCTTCTTGTGGCGACGCCGGAGCGCGGCGACGTGCTTGACCACGACCGGTCGCTGGACCGCGAGCAACTTGTCGAGCCGTCGCACCCAGGCGGCATCGTCGGTGCGGTCGGGCGACGTCGTCTCGTAGTGGTATTCGGCTGAGGTCGTCGCATCGCGGGCGACCAGTCGCCCGTCCGTCGTCGATGCGTCGTGGTCGGGGCTGTGGGGCTGGCTACGTTCGGGCACTGCTCGACACTACGCCGAGGGGCGGGGAGGGTGATCGGAGGCGTAGCGGGCCAGAGCATCGTCGAGCGGGCCGTCGAAGACCAGTTCGCCCTTGTCGAGGTAGAGGCCCCGCCGGCAGAACCGCTTGAGGTCGCGTTCGTTGTGCGAGACGAGGAAGAGCGTGCGACCGTCGGCCAACATCTCGCCGATCCGGGCGTAGCACTTCTCGCGGAAGGCCTTGTCGCCCACCGCGAGCACCTCGTCGACGAGCACGACGGGCTCCTCGAGTCGCGAGATGACGGCGAAGGCGATGCGGACCTTCATGCCGCTCGAGAGGTGCTTGTAGGGGGTGTCGACGAAGTCGGCGATCTCGGCGAACTCGATGATCTCGTCGAAGCGCTCGTCGATCTCGGTGCGGTGCATGCCGTGCAGACCGGCGGTCAGGTAGACGTTCTCGCGCACCGTCAGGTCGGCCACGAAGCCACCGGTGATCTCGATGAGGGGGGCGACGCCGCCCGAGACCTCGACCGTGCCCGTGTCGGGCAGGATCACCTCGGCCACCAGCTTGAGCAACGTCGACTTGCCCTGGCCGTTGCGTCCCACGACGCCGATGGCCTCGCCGGGCTGCACCTCGAAGCTGACGTCGCGGAGCGCCCAGAACTCACCGGGGCGTGACCGGCGGCTGCTGTCGGCGAAGAGGTCCTTGAACGACCGTCGCCCGCGGCGGTTGCGACGGAAGCGGATGCCGACGCCGTCGACGCGGATCACGGGGCCCTGGCCGGTGGTGGGCATCAGATCTCCTTCAGGACGGCACGCTCGCTGGCCCGGAAGACGAGCAGTCCGATCGCCAGCACCACGAAGCACACGGCCCCGCCGACGAGGACCTCGGTGAGGTCGAACTGCTCGGGGAAGAACGCCGAGCGGTACAGGCCGAAGATTCCGCTGAGCGGGTTGATTGCGGCCAGGAGGTGCAGGCTCTCGGGCAGGTCGCGGGTGCCGTAGATGATGGGCGAGGCGTAGAAGGTGAACCGCAGCGCGAGCTTGGTGGCGCGTTCGAGGTCGCGGAAGAACACGACGAGCGGGGCGACGATGAGCCCCACCCCGGCGACGAGGACGGTCTGCAGGATCATCGCGAGGGGGAAGAACACCACCTGCCACTGGAGGTGGGCGCCTCCGGCGACGGCGAACAGGGCCAGGACGGGCAGGCTGAGGGCGAATTCGATGCCCTTCGAGCCCACCAGCCGGAACACCCAGATCGTGCGGGGGATCTTGGTCGATCGGACGAGCTTCGCCTCGCGGATGAAGGCTCGGGTGCTGTCGGAGACGGCTCCGTTGAACCACATCCAAGGGAGGAGCCCCGAGAGCAGGAAGACGATGTACGGTTCGTCGCCGACCGAGCGCTTGAACACGACGGAGAAGACGAAGAAGTAGATGCCCGACATGACGAGCGGATCGAGGATCGACCAGAAGTACCCGAGCTTCGACGTCGAGTACCGGACCTTGAGGTCGCGACTCGTCAGCAGCCACAGGGTCTGACGGTATCGAGCGAAGCCGCTGCGACGGGGCCGTTCGGCCTGGTCAGTGTTCACGGACGTCCTTCGCGGTCAGGACATCACCCACTGGTGCGCGTCCGTCGGAAGACGGCCGGGTTCAGACGAACAGGTTCGCGCGCTCGAGGTCTTCGGCGAAGTCGACCTCGACGGCGTAGAGGTCGGAGATGTCCACGGGCTCAAAGCGTAGCCCGTCCTGGCCGATGGCCAGTTCGATGCCGCGCTCGAAGTAGTCCTGGTTGTCGACCTTGGACAGCTGGTGCATCAGCGTGGCCTTGTCGGCCTTCGAGACGTAGTTGATGCCCACGGCCTCGCCCAGACCGCCCTTGACCTGCTTGGACAGCTCGGCGATGTAGCCCTCGGCGTCGGTCGTGTACTTGACCTCTTCGTCGGACACCTTCGAGGTGTTGACGGTGACGAATGACTGGTCGTCGCGGACGAGTCGAGCCGCACGCGTGAGGGCCGTGGGGTCGAAGACGACGTCGCCGTTCATCCACAGGACGCCGCCGGAGGCGCTGGCCCGGAGGGCGCGGAGCAGGCTCTTGGAGGTGTTGGTCTGGTCGTACATCTCGTTGTAGACGAACGAGGCCGACGGGAACGCTTCGACGATGTGCTCGAACTTGTAGCCGACGACGACGGTCACCCGGGCGTCGGGCCCGAAGGCGTCACGGATGTTGTCGAACTGCTGCTGCATGATCGTGCGGCCGTCGTTGAGTTCGGTCAGTGCCTTGGGCAGCGACCGGCCGAGCCGGCTGCCGAGTCCGGCGGCCAGGATGACGACCTGCTGACGGTGGTTCGTGTCGTTCTTGCTCACGCTGGTCTCCTCACAAGGGGCGAGCTCGTGCGGGACGGGCTCTGCGGTGGCCCCGGCGGTGCGGACCGGACCCGTCTCTGGGTGCGATTCGCCTCGTGTTCGAGCGGTGTTCACCGCGGAGCATCGATCTGGACACGTCGTCGTGCCGTTGCAGACTACCCGATGGGGCCTTCGGCGGCCAGGGACGGCGCCCGAAGCGTGTCCGTTTCGTGATATGCACCTCCCGCCGTCCGGCGGGTGTCGTCGCCTTGGTACGGTGGGGCGATGGCTGGACGGCGCGAGGACGAAGTGGGTGAGATCGCCCCCGACTCGACGCCGGGTGACGACGCGGTCGGAGCGGTGGGCGCATCCGACCAGGGGGAGAACGCAGTGGACGACGGCACGACGACCACGGGGGACGTGGCCGACGGCGCGATGGCGGTGACGGGTGACGAGGCTCCGACCACCGGGGCAGGGTCCGCCGACGCAGGGTCGTCCGGCGCAGGGTCGACCGGCGCGTCGACGTCGACGGGCCGCAAGCCCGCGGCGCCCCGCAAGCCCGCGACGCCGCGCAAGCCCGCGACGCCCCGTAAACCATCGCAGCGGACGGCGGCCGACCGGTCGGCCGCCGCCAAGAAGGCGGCGGCGACGCGTGCCGCCAACGCGCGCGCCCGGGCCGAGGCCGCGGCGAAGGCCGCGGAAGAAGAACTCGTCGTCGAGCTGGCCGACGCGGGGGTCACGACCGACGGCACCGTGGTCGTCCCCGTCTCGGCCGACGACTACTTCGGCGACGCCCTGGCCGCCGAGGACGAATCGGCCGCGGCCCTCGACGAGGCCCTCACCGTCGTCGCCCCTCCGACCGAAACGGGCGACGACGTCCCCACGACGGCCGACGAGACGGCCGACGAGACGGCCGTCGAGGCCTCGTCCGACGAGCCTGCCGCCGTCGACCCGGGCCACGCGCGTCCCGGCCGCCCGGTCGACACCGAGGCCCCCGTGGTCCTCGCCATCTCGGGACTCATGAAGCGCTACGGCGGCACGGTCGCGGTCGAGAACGTCGACCTCGAGGTCCGGGCCGGCTCGTTCTACGGCATCGTCGGTCCGAACGGGGCCGGCAAGACCACCACGCTGTCGATCGTCACCGGTCTGTTGCGGCCCGACGCCGGCACGGTGACCGTCCTCGGCGCCGACGTCTGGCGCGACCCGGCCGCGGCCAAGCGGTCGCTCGGCGTCCTCCCCGACCGCCTGCGTCTCTTCGATCGGCTGACCGGAGCGCAACTCCTCTACTACTCGGCGACCCTGCGCGGGCTCGACGGGGTCACGGCCCGCAAGCGGTCCTCCGACCTCGCCACGGCGTTCGGCCTGCACGACGCGCTCGGCCGTCTCGTCAGCGACTACTCCGTGGGCATGACGAAGAAGATCGCCCTGGCCGCCGCGATCATCCATTCCCCGCGGGTCCTCGTGCTCGACGAGCCGTTCGAGTCGGTCGACCCCGTCTCGGCCGCGACGGTGACGGACGTCCTCCAGCGCTACGTGGCCGGGGGCGGGACGGTGCTGCTCTCGAGTCACAGCATGGACCTGGTCGAGCGCATCTGCGACAGCGTCGCGGTCATCGTCGACGGTCACGTCCTCGCCAGCGGCACGGTCGACGAGGTCCGGGCCGGGCGCTCCCTCGAGCAGCGGTTCGTCGAGCTCGCCGGCGGGCGCGCGGTCACGGAGGGCATGGAATGGTTGCAGAACTTCTCCGACTGAGACTGCAGACGATCGGCAACACGGTCCGCTTCGGACCGCGTCGCCTGGCCGTCGCGGTTGCTTCCGTCCTCGCTGTCCTCATCGTCACCATCGCGGTCGCGAGCCTCGTCAGCGGCTTGCGTGACGCGCCCCTCGACGACGTCCGGGCTCTCGCGGTCGGCGGGGGCGCCCTGCTGCTCGTGGGCTTCGCCGTCGTGCCCTTCGCGACCGTCCGTCCCGCCTGGAGCGACCCTCGCCGCCTGGCGGTCCTCGGTGTGCCCGAGGGGCGTGCGGCCGTCGGCCTGGCACTCGGCACCGTCATCGGCCTGCCCACCCTCGCCCTGCTCGTCCTGTCGACCGGCTACGTCCGGGCGTGGGGCGAAGGAACCGGCGTGGCGGCCGTCGCCGTCGTGGCCGCCTTCGTCGCCGGGGTGACCGCCCTGTTGCTCGCCCTGGTGGCCTCGACGCTGAACAGCGTCGTCCTGACGTCCCGGCGCGGGCGGGAGCTGGCGCTCGTCGGTGCCGTGCTCGTGGTCCTGCTGGCCGTGCCGGTGATCGTCGACCTGGTCCGTCTCTCGCTGCCGGGCCGTTCGGGCACCGGCGTCATCGCCGACACCCTCGCCTGGACGCCTTTCGGGGCCGCCCTCGCGCTTCCCGGTCACGTCGCGGCCGGCCAGACCGGGCGCGTCGTGGCCGACGTCCTCATCGCCACGGTCACGCTCGCCGTCCTCTGGCTCGCGTGGCGGGCCCTCGTCGCCCGTGCGTTCGTCGACCGACCCGAGCCCGAAGAGGTCGACGACCACGACGGGCTCGGCTGGTTCGAGTACGTCCGCGCCTCGCCGACGGGTGCCGTCGCCGGCCGCAGCCTCACCTACTGGATGCGCGACGCGCGCTACCGCATGTCGCTCGTCATCATCCCGTTCCTGCCCCTCCTGGTCGTCCCGCTCGGGATCGCCGGGGTCAGCTGGAACTGGCTGGCGCTCGTCCCCGTGCCGATCATGTGCCTCATCCTCGGGTTCCTGCCGCACAACGACGTGGCCTACGACAGCACCGCGCTCTGGATGCACGTGGCGTCCGACACGCGGGGTCTGGCGGACCGCGTGGGGCGACTCGCCCCTCCTCTGCTGATCGGGGTCCCGCTCGTCGTGCTCGGCTCGGTCGTGGCGACCTGGCTCTTCGGCGACTGGCAGGCGCTCCCGTCCGAGCTGGGGGTGAGCGCCGGCTTCCTGCTCAGCGGCCTGGGCCTGTCGAGCCTGGTCTCGGCCCTCATGCCGTACGCCACCGTCCGGCCTCACGACGATCCGTTCCAGCAGCCGCAGTCGAACGGCGCCATGGCGGCGTGGGCGCAGACCGTCATGATCGGGGGTGCCGTCCTGGCGACGGCGCCCGCGCTCTGGTTCGCCGGTCGTGGGCTGATCACGGGGTACCCGACGGGCGGCACGTGGGCACTCGTCCTCGGCGTCGGCGTCGGGCTCGTCGTGCTGGTCGCCGGCGTCGCCCTCGGTGCCCGGGTCTTCTCCAGACGGGCCCCCGAGCTTCTGGCGTTCGCCCTCCGCAGCTGAGCCGAGGTCGACGTACGATGTCTCCATGACTGACACGCAGACGGGCGGCGGCCTCGACGTCATGGACCGCGAGCTCGAGAAGCTCCTGAACGACGAAGCGATCGACCCGGGCGACCACGAGCGCTTCTCGCACTACGTCAAGAAGGACAAGATCATGGAGTCCGCCCTCAGCGGCAAGCCCGTCAAGGCGCTCTGTGGCAAGAAGTGGACTCCCGGACGCGACCCCGAGAAGTTCCCGGTCTGCCCGACCTGCAAAGAGATCTACGAGAAGATGACGCGCGAGTGAGCCCGGGCCGGGGTCAGGCGTAGACGGTCGGCACGACCGGCTCGCCGCGGCCGAGGCGCAACGCCTGGTCGGGCAGCTCCGCCACGGCCGCGGCCCGGTGGAGGCGTGCGCGGGCCACACCCTCGGCCCCCGTGTGACGGGTGTCGATCTCACCTGCCGTGACGAGCGGCACGTGCAACGGGCGCTCCCCGTCCGCGACCTCCGACGAGCCGACGCGGATCAGCTCTCGGGTGGCGACCCCGTCGACGATCACGCGCACCGGCGACTTCCGTCCCCCGACGGTGGCCTTGTCTGCCGACTTCTTCGCCACCGCGACCCAGGCGCCGTCGTCGCCTCGACGGGCCACCAGCTTGAAGACCATCCCGGCGGCGGGATGGCCAGAGCCCGAGACGACGGAGGTCCCCACGCCGAACGAATCGACCGGGGCCGCGCGCAGGGCGGCGATCGTGTACTCGTCGAGGTCGTTCGTCACGGTGATCTTCGCCGCGGAGGCCCCGAGGTCGTCGAGCTGGGCCCGGACCTGCCCCACCAGCGACGGCAGGTCGCCGCTGTCGATGCGCACGGCCCCGAGCCCCGGACCCGCCACCCGCACGGCGGTGGCCACGGCCTCGGGGATGTCGTAGGTGTCGACCAGCAGGGTGGTTCGCGGGCCGAGGGTGTCCACCTGGGCACGGAAGGCGTCCTCTTCGGTGTCGTGCAGCAACGTGAACGCATGGGCCGCGGTGCCCATCGTCGGTACGCCCCACGATCGTCCGGCCTCGAGGTTGCTCGTGGCCCCGAAACCGGCGATGTAGGCGGCGCGGGCCGCGGCGACGGCGCTGCGTTCGCCCGTGCGGCGCGAGCCCATCTCGGCGAGGGGGCGACCGTCGGCGGCCGAGACCATGCGGGCTGCCGCGCTGGCCACGGCCGAGTCGTAGTTGAAGACGCTCAGGGCGAGGGTCTCGAGCAACACCGCCTCGGCGAACGTCGACTCGATGACCAGCAGCGGCGACCCGGGCAGGTAGACCTCTCCCTCGGCATAGCCCCGGATGTCACCCGAGAACCGGTAGTCGGCCAGCCAGTCGGCCGTCGTCCCGTCGACCACGCCGGCGTCGCGCAGCCAACGCAGCTCGTCGTCGCCGAAACGGAAGTCGGCGAGCAACTCGAGGAATCGGCCGGTGCCCGCGACGATGCCGTAGCGCCTGCCCTCGGGCAGGCGCCGGGCGAACACCTCGAAGACGCTGTCGCGGTGGGCCGTGCCCGCCTTGAGGGCGGCCTCCACCATGGTGAGCTCGTACCGGTCGGTCAACAGTGCGCTGGTCACGCCTCCAGCCTAGGCTCGCCCGGTCGTCCCGGGGGCGGCGGCTCGCGACGGGTAGGCTTCGTGGTCGTGACGGACGCACCCATCGGAGTCTTCGACAGCGGCGTCGGCGGCCTGACCGTGTCGCGGGCGATCATCGACCAGCTGCCCCACGAGTCCATCCGGTACGTGGGCGACACGGCCCACTCGCCGTACGGGCCGAAGCCCATCGCCCAGGTGCGCGAGTACGCCCTCGCCGTGATGGACGACCTCGTGGCGCAGGGCGTCAAGCTGCTGGTCATCGCCTGCAACACGGCGTCGTCCGCGGTGCTGCGCGACGCCCGCGAGCGGTACACGATCGGCGCGGGCATCCCCGTGGTCGAGGTGATCCAGCCGGCCGTGCGCGCTGCGGTGCAGCAGACCCGCAACGGTCGCATCGGCGTGATCGGCACCGAGGGCACGATCAACTCGCGCGCCTACGAGGACGCCTTCGCGGCCGCCGCGGGCCTCGAGCTGTTCACGCAGGCGTGCCCTCGCTTCGTCGAGTTCGTCGAGGCGGGCGACACGTCGAGTCCCGAGCTGCGGGCCGTCGCCGAGGGGTACCTCGCCCCCCTGCGCGACGCGGGCATCGACACGCTCGTCCTCGGCTGCACCCACTACCCGCTCATGTCCGCCGCCGTGCAGTACGTGGTCGGCCCCGACGTCCGTCTCGTGTCCAGTGCGGAGGAGACCGCGGCCGACGTCTACCGCACCCTCGTCCAGCACGGGCTCGAGCGAACCGACCGCGGCGAGCCGCACCACGAGTTCGAGGCCACCGGGCCCGACGGCACGGCGTTCCTGCGCCTCGCCCGACGGTTCCTGGGGCCCGAGGTCTCGCGCGTCGGCCACCTCGAGACGGGCGCGATCGAGCTGCCCACCGGCCTCCGCCCCGTCGAACGGACCTGACCCGCGCCTCCTGCGCTCCCCGAGGGGTCGACGACCCCGCCCGCCACCCGTCCACCACCGCCGAGAGAAGGCACCATGACCGACATCACGAGCACGACCGTCCGCGCCGACGGGCGCAGCACCACCGACCTGCGCCCCGTCACGATCGAGACCGGCTGGAGCGCCCACGCCGAGGGCAGCGCACTGATCACGTTCGGCGGCACGAAGGTGCTCTGCACGGCGTCCTTCACGAACGGCGTGCCCCGCTGGTTGACGGGCAAGGGCAAGGGGTGGGTCACCGCCGAGTACGCGATGCTGCCCCGAGCCACCAACTCGCGCAACGACCGCGAGAGCGTCAAGGGGAAGATCGGCGGTCGCACGCACGAGATCTCGCGTCTGATCGGCCGCAGCCTGCGGGCGGTGGTCGACACGAAGGCACTCGGCGAGAACACGATCGTGCTCGACTGCGACGTCCTGCAGGCCGACGGCGGCACCCGCACCGCCGCGATCACCGGCGCCTACGTCGCCCTCGCCCAGGCGATCGAGTGGGGCCGCGAGAAGAAGTTCGTCGGGCAGAAGGCCACGCCTCTCACCGACAGTGTCTCGGCCGTCTCGGTGGGCATCATCGACGGCGAGCCCATGCTCGACCTCGCCTACGTCGAGGACGTCCGTGCCGAGACCGACATGAACGTCGTCGTCACCGGCAGTGGATCGTTCGTCGAGGTGCAGGGAACGGCCGAGGGCGCGCCCTTCGACCGTCGCGAACTCGACTCGCTGCTCGACCTCGCCGTCGCCGGGGCCGTCGACCTGAGCCGCTTCCAGCGCGAGGCCCTCGGCCGATGACCCGTGTCGTCATCGCCACGCACAACCCGGGCAAGGTGGCCGAGTTGCGGCTGCTGCTCGCCGAGACGGCCCCCGGCGTCGAGCTGGTCGCCTACGACGGCCCCGAACCGGTCGAGGACGGCGACACCTTCGCCGCCAACGCCCTGATCAAGGCCCGTGCGGCCGCACGCCACACGGGACTGCCCGCGCTCGCCGACGACAGCGGCATCTCGGCGGCGGCCCTCGGCGGGGCACCGGGCATCCACTCGGCCCGCTACGCCGGGACGCGCGACGCGGACGACAACATCGACAAGCTGCTGACCGAGCTCGGCGGTGCCGACGACCGCTCGGCCTGGTTCTCGTGCGCGGCCGCGCTCGTCGTGCCGCCGCCCACCGGGGCCGAGGGGCCCGACGGTCCGCCCGAGGGCAGCGAGTGGGTCGAGCACGTCGAGTACGGCGAATGGCACGGAGAGGTGCTGGAGGCGCGGGTCGGCTCGAACGGGCACGGCTACGACCCCGTGTTCCGGCCCGAGGGCGAGAGCCGCAGCGCCGCCGAACTCACCGCGGACGAGAAGAACGCGGTCAGCCACCGCTCCCGGGCGTTCCGGGCTATCGCACCCCGGGTGGCCGCGCTCGCCGACTGAGTCGCACGCGCCTCCTCGGGTCCCTGCGCCCCGACGGCGCCGGCTCGGGCGCGGCGGTCAGGCGTCGTGGGGGGCGGACGACACGTCGGGCATCTTGACTTCGCCCGACTGCTCGGCCTTCTTCGCCTGGTGCACGCCGTGGACGTAGTGGATCGCGATGGGGATCACCGTCGCGAGCACGGCCCCGAGCAGGATCAGGTCGATGTACGAGCTGACGAAGTTCGCGACGGGCGGGATGTGCCCGATGCCGAAGCCCGCCAGCGTGATGCCCATGCCCCAGACGACGGCGCCGATCGCGTTGAACAGCGAATAGCGCCGGTAGCTCATGTGGCCGACCCCGGCCATGATCGGCGCGAAGGTGCGGATCACCGGGACGAACCGGGCGATGATGACGGCCGTGGGGCCGAAGCGCTCGAAGAACGCGTTCGTGCGGTTGACGTTGGCCACGCTGAACAGCCCGCTCTCCTTCCGCTCGAAGATGCGCGGGCCGACCTTGTGGCCGATGAGGTAGCCGAGCTCACCGCCGGCGAACGCGGCGATGCTGATGAAGATCGCGATCAGCCAGATCGGCAGGCCGAGGGCTCCGGGGTTGGTCGCGGCGAGGATGCCCGTGATGATCAGCAGCGTGTCACCCGGGAAGAGGAAGCCGACGAGCAGACCCGTCTCGGCGAAGACGAGCAGGCAGACTCCCAGCACGGCCCACGGGCCGAAGGCCGTGAGGAGGTACTCCGGGTTGAGCCAGGGGATGGAGACGAGGGGCAGCATCGGGTGTTCTCCGGTCGAGGTGGCCGGCCTGCCGGTCTCGATCAGGCTACCCGTGCGGGAGGGGCACATCGGCCCTCGTCCCGTCGGGCGGTCGTGCGGGAGAAGGGACTTGAACCCTCACGCTCGAAAGCACAGGAACCTAAATCCTGCGTGTCTGCCAATTCCACCACTCCCGCGGCAGCACCGAGTGTACCGACGACGGCCCCGTGCCGGAACGGCGGACGAGGAGGCGCTAGCGCTTCGAGCGGGGCACGTGCGGTGAGTACCGGGGCACGTAGCGCACGAGGATCGCCGCGCCCACGAGCCCGAGCACACCCATCACCCCGCTGGCGAGCGAGATCGACACGAGCGCGGTCACGCCGGAGATGAGGAGCGGGGCCGCTGCGCTGCCGGCGTCCCCGGTGAAGCGCCACGCGCCGAGGAAGGGTGCGGGGTCGCCCTTGTCGGCCAGGTCGGCGCCGAGCGTCATGAGGATGCCGCTGCCGATGCCGTTGGCCAGCGACATCAGGACGGCGACCGCGACGAACCACCCGATGTTCGCGTCGAGGTCGTGCGTGACCGACAGGGCCAGGTACGAGAGTCCGAGACCGACCATGCAGGGGACGGCGCTCCACAGCCGCCCGAAGCGGTCCATGATCTGGCCGCTCGTGTAGAAGAGGGCGAAGTCCACGGCCCCGGCGACGCCGATGATGATCGCTGTCTCCGATGCCCCGAGGCCGATGCTGACGGCCCAGAGTGGCAGCATCACCTGGCGGCCGGAGCGCATCGCGCCGATCAGGGCCGCGCCGCTGCCGAGCTTCACCAGGACGCCGCGGTGACGCCAGAGGGTGCCGAACAGCCCGTGGGACTCCTTCGCCACGAGCTCGGCGCCGTCCTCCGCGCCACGCCCCGGCCGGACCCCGAAGGCCGCCGACGGGTCGCGCAGGACGAGCAGCGCGATCGCCGCGCCGAGGCAGCCGACGATGTGCACGACGAACGCCGACTGGACGGACCCGGTCAGCTCGATGACCCCGGCCGACAGGAACGGGCCGACGAAGTAGCCGAGCCGGAAGACGCCGCCCAGGCTCGACAGCGCCCGGGCGCGGATCTCGACGGGGACGAAGCTCGTCATGAAGGCGTGTCTCGCGAGGGCGAACACCGCGGTCGCGAGACCGATGACGAGCACGCCGACGGCGAGGACGATCTCGTTCGGAGCCAGCAGACAGGTGACGAGACCACCGATGCTGACGAGCGAGGCCCCGATCATCGAGGTGCGCTCGCCGATGCGGCCGACGAGCCAGCCGCTGGGGATGTCGCCGATCAGCTCGCCCACCAGGATGAGCGCGGCGACGAAGCCCGCGAAGGGGAGCGAGGCACCGAGTTCGCTCGCCACGACGGGGATGATCGGGATGATGGCGCCCTCGCCGATGGCGAAGAGAGCCGCGGGCAGGAACGCCGCGAGGGCCACCGACCGCATGCTGAAGGCGGGGGAGGAGGAAGACATGTCGCTCGCCACCCTAGGCCCGCTGCGTACACTTGTCGGATGAAGGTCTTGGCAGCGATGAGTGGTGGAGTCGACTCGGCGGTCGCCGCGGCGAGGGCGGTCGAGGCCGGCCACGACGTGGTGGGGGTGCACCTGGCGCTGAGCCGGATGCCGGGCACGCTCCGCACCGGCAGCCGTGGCTGCTGCACCATCGAGGACTCGATGGACGCCCAGCGCGCCGCCAACAAGATCGGTATCCCGTACTACGTGTGGGACTTCTCCGAGCGGTTCAAGCTCGATGTCGTCGACGACTTCGTCGCCGAGTACACCGCGGGCCGGACACCCAACCCGTGCATGCGCTGCAACGAGCGCATCAAGTTCGCCGCCCTCCTCGAGAAGGCGCTCGCGCTCGGCTTCGACGCGGTCTGCACCGGGCACTACGCGACCATCGTCACCGACGACCAGGGCAACCGTGAGCTGCACCGCGCCTCCGCGTGGGCGAAGGACCAGTCGTACGTGCTGGGCGTGCTCACCGCCGAGCAGCTCGCGCACTCGATGTTCCCGCTCGGGGCGACGCCCTCCAAGGCCGAGGTGCGGGCCGAGGCGGCCGAGCGCGGTTTCAGCGTGGCGTCGAAGCCCGACAGCCACGACATCTGCTTCATCCCCGACGGAGACACCCGCGGGTGGCTCGCTGAACGCGTCGGTGCCGAGACGGGCGAGATCCTCGACCGCAATGGTGCCGTGGTCGGCTCGCACGAGGGCGCGCACGCCTTCACGGTCGGTCAGCGCAAGGGCCTGAACATCGGGTTCCCGTCGGACGACGGCAAACCGCGCTTCGTCCTCGAGGTGCGGCCGGTCGACAACACGGTCGTCGTCGGCCCGAAAGAGGCTCTCGACATCGCCGAGATCGCCGGTGGCTCGTACACGTGGGCCGGGCTCGCCCCGGTCGACCCGACGGTCGCGTTCGACTGCGACGTGCAGATCCGTGCCCACGCCGACCCGGTGCCGGCCGTCGCGCGGGTGTCGGTGGTCGAGGGTAAGAAAGAACTCGTGATCACACCTCGCGAACCCCTCAACGGCGTCGCCCCCGGGCAGACCGCCGTCGTCTACGTCGGCACGCGCGTCCTCGGGCAGTGCACCATCGACCGCACGGTCAGCGCCGTGCCGGTTCCCGTCGCCGCGACCGCCTGACGCGACCGACGATGAGCGACACCGGCATCGACCCCGCTTCCCCCTCCGGGTCCGTGGTCGAGAGCGTTCCCGACGACCTCTCGGTGGCACGAGACGAGGCCGAACGGTTGACGACCCGCATCCTCGAGCTGCGCGACCAGTACTACGAGGGCAACGGCTCGACCGTCGCCGACGCCGACTACGACGGCCTCGTGCGACGCCTCGACGCCCTCGAGCGAGCGCACCCCGAGCTGCAGAAGCCCGACAGCCCCACACAGACGGTCGGTGGCCGGGCCGAGACCACCCAGTTCGCCCCGGTCGAGCACGCCGAGCGCATGCTGAGCCTCGACAACGTCTTCAGCGACGACGAGTTGGCCGAATGGGCCGGCAAGGTGCAGCGCGACGCCGGGGCCGAGCGTGTGCGGTTCCTCACCGAGCTCAAGATCGACGGCCTGGCGATCAACCTGCGCTACGAGGACGGGGTGCTCGTCACCGCCGCCACGCGCGGCGACGGCGTCGTGGGCGAAGACGTGACCGGCAACGTGCTCGCGATGGGCACGATCCCCGAGCGTCTCGAGGGCACCGGCCACCCGCCGCTCGTCGAGGTGCGGGGCGAGATCTTCTTCCCGGTCAGCGAGTTCGACGAGCTCAACGCGAGGCAGCGCGAGGCCGGTGAACGCGTCTTCGCGAACCCCCGCAACGCCGCCGCCGGCTCGCTCCGTCAGAAAGAAGAGGGCAAGAGCCCCGAGAAACGCGAGTTGATGCACGCGCGCCTGCGTCGACTGCGCATGCTCGTGCACGGGGTCGGTGCCTGGCCGGTGCGCGAACTCGAGCGTGCGACCGAGGTGCGGTCGCAGTCCGAGGTCTACGACCTGCTGGGCGGGTGGGGCCTGCCCATCTCGACGCACCACCGCGTCTTCGACAGGGTCGACGAGGTCGAGGCGTTCATCCACGACTACGGGGTGCGCCGCTCGTCGGTCGAGCACCAGATCGACGGCATCGTCGTCAAGGTCGACGACCTCGCCCTGCACGACGAGCTCGGGGCCACGAGCCGGGCCCCGCGGTGGGCGACGGCGTTCAAGTACCCGCCCGAAGAGGTCAACACGACGCTGCTCGACATCGTCGTCAGCGTCGGTCGCACCGGCCGGGCCACACCGTTCGCGGTCATGGAGAAGGTCGAGGTCGCCGGCAGCGAGGTGCGTCAGGCGACCCTGCACAACCAGCAGGTGGTCAAGGCCAAGGGCGTGCTCATCGGCGACACCGTGGTGCTGCGCAAGGCGGGCGACGTCATCCCCGAGGTGCTCGGTCCGGTGATCGAGCTGCGTGACGGCACCGAGCGCGAGTTCGTCATGCCCGACGACTGCCCCGAGTGCGGAACCCCGCTCAAGCCCGCGAAAGAGGGCGACATCGACCTGCGCTGCCCCAACGCCGAGAGCTGCCCGGCGCAGGTGCGCGGTCGAGTCGAGCACATCGCCTCACGTGGCTCCCTCGACGTCGAGGGCCTCGGCGAGGTGGCCGCGGCGGCTCTGACCCAGCCCGTCGAGCCGGCCACGCCGCCCCTGCGCACCGAAGCCGGCCTGTTCAGCCTCACCATGGCCGACATCTTCCCCGTGCGGGTCGTCGTCCGTGACGCCGAGACCGGCATGCGGAAGCTCGAGGCCGACGGGCAGCCGAAACTCGTCACGCCCTTCCGTCGCAAGCGGGCGAAGCGTGACGGCGACCACGATCCGCAGGCGTCCGAGTTCTCGGGCGACGAGACCTCGGTGCCGTCCAAGACGGCGATCGAGATGCTCGCCAACCTCGAGAAGGCGAAGACCAGTCCGCTCTGGCGCATCCTCGTCGGCCTCAGCATCCGTCACGTCGGCCCGGTCGCGGCCCGGGCGCTCGCCAATCACTTCGGTTCGCTCGACGCCATCAGGGCGGCTTCTCGCGACGAACTCGCCGCGGTCGACGGCGTGGGCGGCATCATCGCCGACGCGTTGCTCGCCTGGTTCGAGGTCGACTGGCACGTCGAGATCATCGACCGGTGGACGGCCGCGGGCGTGCAGTTCGCGACTCCCGGTCACCCTGGCCCGGGTGCTGCCGAGGCGGCCGGCGGTGTGCTCACCGGGGTGACCGTCGTGGCGACCGGCAGTCTCGAGGGTTTCACCCGCGAGGGTGCCCTCGAGGCCATCGTCGAGGCCGGCGGCAAGGCCGCGAGCAGCGTGAGCAAGAAGACCGACTTCGTCGCGGCCGGACCAGGCGCCGGGTCGAAGCTGACAAAAGCCGAACAACTCGGGGTACGAATCATCGACGCCGAGCAATTCGCGGTCCTCCTTAAGGAGGGCCCGGCGGCCTTGGCTGACCCCCAGACGGGGGGCGACGAGGCGGCAGATTCGTGATTCCCCTGGTCAGGCGGCACTTTCTCTTCGTAAGATGTGAGGACGTGTCGTTCTCCAGCAGTAGGGAGCCGGGGTACAGGCACGTGACGAGGGAGAAGACCCGACGTGCTGTTCCTCGCTGCGGCGATCATCTTTGCCTCCGTGCACCTGGGCGGGGTGGCCGGCGCTCCAGCTCTGACCGCCGAGCCGGCCACCACGGGTGACCTGGGGCGGTCCGCCGCCGACGTCGAGGCGTCCCCGCACGGCGTCACCGTGTCCCCGCCGATACGCGACGGTCGGGTCGAGCCCGATTTCGACGGTTGCCGCGGGGCCGGGGCGAGCACGTTCTCAGCGGAGGCCTGCCTCGACCAGCTGGCCCGCGCCTCCTCGTCCGGGGCCGAGCGGTTCGCCGCGACCCTCGACGCCGACGGCGACGACGCGACGTCTCTCGCGGCAGCGGTCGGAGAGCAGGTGTCGCCCGAGGTCACGGCGACCTGGTGGTCCGACCTGGAAGACGAACGGCGTCGCGTCCTCGCGCAGGCGCTGCCGGGCGTCGTCGGCAACCTCGAGGGCCTCCCGTACGCGGTGCGTGACACCGCCAATCGGCAGTCCCTGCGGTACGCGACCACGGCGGTGGCCGACCGGATCGGTTCCGACGCCGAGCGAGCGGACGATCCCCGGCGCCTCGCGATGCTCCAGCAGGTGCGGGCGACGCTCGACGGCGCGACGCACGACGTGCCCTTCGCCGGGACGGCGGACCGCCACCTCGTCGCCCTCGACACGGCGCTGCCCGGCCGGGCGGCCGTCACCGTCGGCGACCTCGACACGGCCGACGACGTCAGCGTGCTCGTGCCCGGCATGCTCTTCACCGTCTCGGACCAGCTCGTCGACTGGACCAACACCGCCGGCGCCCTGCACGACGAGCAGGCCACCTGGGCGACGTTGCTCGGTCGCGGCGGGCCGGGGCCCGTGCCGACCGTCGCCGTCGTGGCCTGGATGGGCTACCAGACGCCCGACCTGACGAACTTCTACGACCTCGGCCTCGCCCACCGGGGTGCCGACCACCTCGAGGACGCCCTCGCCGGACTCGACGCGGCCCGGCCGGCGGACGAACCGCGCGTGTCGGTCATGGCGCACTCGTACGGGTCGACGACGGCCACGATCGCCCTGTCGTCGGGCCGCGTCGCGGTCGACTCACTCGTGCTGCTGGGGTCGCCCGGGAGCGTCGTCACCGAGGCGGGCGACCTCGCCGTCCGGGGGGACGACGTCTACGCGGCGGCCGGGAGCTTCGACCCGGTGGCGGGCAGCGGGTTCTTCGGGGCCGACCCGGCGACGGCCGCCTTCGGTGCGGTCGTGCTGCACATGGGCGGCGGCTCCGACACCGTGACGGGGCGCGCCCTCGACGCGGCCCTGGGCCACAACGACTACTTCCGCGCCGGCACCGAGTCGATGCGCAGCCTCGCGCTGATTGGACTGGGGCACGGCGACCTCGTGGACGGTCGCGCCGGCGACCCCGGCGGGGGAGGCCCTGAGGCTCCCGCCCTCACGCTGGTGCGCCCGCAGGACGTGTACTTCCGTGACTGAGAGGCCGACGACGTCGTCCGGGCGACCCCCGGGCGTCGGTGCCGCCCCGTAGAATCGTGCGGTAGCCCCGCCGCGGTACCCCCGCACGACCACGTGAGAGAGAAGCATGTCCGAAATCACGCGCGAGCAGGTGCAGCACCTCGCCGGTCTCGCCCGCATCGCCCTCACCGAGGCCGAGATCGACACGATGACCGCCGAACTCGGCCACATCGTCGACAGCGTCGCCAAGGTCCGAGAGGTCGCGACCGACGACGTCCCCGCGACCAGCCACCCGATCCCGCTCGAGAACGTGTTCCGGCCCGACGTCGTGGGCGAGACGCTCACGGCCGAGCAGGCGCTGTCCGGCGCCCCCGACCACGACGGCTCGCGCTTCCGGGTGAGCGCGATCCTGGGAGAAGAGCAGTAGCCATGACCGACACCACCTCGCTCGTCCACCTGTCCGCCGCCGAGCTGTCGACGCGGCTCGCCGCCGGCGACGTGTCGTCGGTCGACGTCACGCGTGCCCACCTCGACCGCATCGAGGCGGTCGACGGCGACGTCCACGCCTTCCTCCACGTCAGCTCCGCCGCACTCGACACGGCCGCCGACGTCGACCGCCGTCGAGCCGCGGGCGAAGCCCTCGGTCCGCTCGCCGGCATCCCGATCGCCATCAAGGACGTGCTCTGCACGATCGACATGCCGTCGACCTCGGGCAGCAAGATCCTCGAGGGCTGGGTGCCGCCGTACGACGCGACCGTCGTCGCCAAGCTGCGCTCGGCCGACCTCGTCCCGCTCGGCAAGACCAACATGGACGAATTCGCGATGGGCTCGTCGACCGAGTTCTCGGCCTACGGGCCGACGCACAACCCCTGGTCGCTCGACCGCATCCCCGGCGGGTCGGGGGGTGGCTCCGCGGCCGCCGTGGCCGCCTTCGAGGCGCCACTGGCCCTCGGCAGCGACACCGGCGGGTCGATCCGTCAGCCCGGCGCCGTCACCGGCACCGTCGGCGTCAAGCCGACCTACGGCTCCGTCAGTCGTTACGGAGCGATCGCCCTGGCCAGCTCGCTCGACCAGGTCGGTCCGGTCAGCCGGACGGTGCTCGACAGTGCGATGCTCCACGACGTCATCACGGGGCACGACCCCCGCGACTCCACCTCGTTGCGCGACGCCTGGCCCTCGTTCACCGAGGCGGCCCGCACCGGTCTCGCCGGCGGCGCCCTGAAGGGGGTCCGCGTCGGTGTCGTCCGCGAGCTCAACGGCGAGGGCTTCCAGGCCGGGGTCAAGGCACGTTTCGCCGAGGCCCTCGAGCTGATGAGCGCGGCCGGCGCCGAGATCGTCGACATCTCGGCCCCGAGCTTCGAGCACGCGATCAGCGCCTATTACCTGATCCTGCCCGCCGAGGCGTCGAGCAACCTCGCCAAGTTCGACTCGGTGCGCTTCGGCCTGCGGGTCGTCCCCGAGGGCGGCGGCACCGTCGAGGACGTCATGGCCGCCACCCGCGAGGCGGGCTTCGGCCCCGAGGTGAAGCGTCGCATCATCCTGGGCACCTACGCCCTGAGCGCCGGTTACTACGACGCCTACTACGGCAGTGCGCAGAAGGTGCGCACCCTCGTGCAGCGCGACTTCGCGGCCGCGTTCGACCAGGTCGACGTGCTCGTCTCGCCCTCGGCGCCCACGACGGCCTTCCGGCTCGGCGAGAAGATCGACGACCCGCTGGCGATGTACCTCAACGACATCACGACGATCCCGGCCAACCTGGCCGGCATCCCGGGCATCACGGTGCCGATGGGTCTGGCCGAAGAGGACGGGCTGCCGACGGGGCTGCAGTTCATGGCCCCCGCGCGCGGCGACGCCCGCCTCTACACCTATGGCGCCGCCCTCGAGCAGCTGCTCGAGCAGGGCTGGGGCCACACGCTCATCTCGCGCGCGCCCGACCTGAGCGCGACCGAGCAGACCGCCGCCACCGAGGGAGTCATCTGATGGCCAAGGCAGACCTGATGGACTACGAGAAGGCCCTCGAGCAGTTCGAGGTCGTCCTCGGCTTCGAGGTGCACGTCGAACTCGCCACGAAGACCAAGATGTTCTCGGACGCCCCGAACTTCTTCGGCGGCGAGCCCAACACCAACGTCACCCCGGTCGACCTGGGCCTGCCCGGTTCGCTGCCGGTGGTCAACGAGCAGGCGGTGCGTTACTCGATCAGTCTCGGTCTCGCGCTCGGCTGCTCGATCGCCGAGAGCTCGCGCTTCGCTCGCAAGAACTACTTCTACCCCGACAACCCCAAGAACTACCAGGTCAGCCAGTTCGACGAGCCGATCGCGTTCGAGGGAGAAGTCGAGGTCGAACTGCCCGACGGAACGGTCTTCGCCATCCCGATCGAGCGTGCCCACATGGAAGAGGACGCCGGCAAGCTGACGCACGTCGGCGGGTCCACCGGTCGCATCCAGGGCGCCGAGTACTCGCTCGTCGACTACAACCGCGCGGGCATCCCGCTCGTCGAGATCGTCACCAAGCCGATCATCGGCGCGGGTGCGAAGGGCCCCGAGCTGGGCGCCGCCTACGTCTCCACCATCCGCGACATCGTGCGGGCCCTGGGCGTCAGCGAGGCCCGCATGGAACGCGGCAACCTGCGCTGCGACGCCAACGTCTCGCTGCGTCCGCACGGGCAGCGAGAACTCGGCACCCGGACCGAGACGAAGAACGTCAACTCGTTCCGCTCGGTCGAGCGGGCTGTCCGCTACGAGATCCAGCGTCAGGCGGCGATCCTCGCCGCGGGTGGGACGATCACGCAAGAGACGCGCCACTGGCACGAAGACACCGGTCGCACCTCGGCGGGTCGCCCGAAGAGCGACGCCGACGACTACCGGTACTTCCCCGAGCCCGACCTGCTGCCCGTCGTGCCTCCGCGCGAGCTCGTCGACGAGCTGCGTCTCGCCCTGCCCGAGGCGCCCGTCGCCCAGCGCCGCCGGCTCAAGTCCGACTGGGGCTTCGCCGACCTCGAGTTCCAGGACGTGGTGAACTCGGGGCTGCTCACCGAGCTCGTCGAGACCGTCGCTGCGGGCGCTTCGCCTCAGGCGGCGCGCAAGTGGTGGACGGGCGAGATCGCGCGCCTGGCCAACGCCCGGGGCGTCGAGGCGTCGAGCCTCGTGTCTCCGCTGCACGTCAGCGAGCTCATCGCCCTGGTCGAGAGCGGCGAGCTGACCGACCGTCTCGCCCGTCAGGTGCTCGAGGGTGTCGTCGCCGGCGAGGGCAGCCCGTCCGAGGTCGTCGAGGCGCGCGGTCTCAAGGTCGTCTCCGACGACGGCGCGCTGATCGCCGCGATCGACGAGGCTCTCGCCAGCCAGCCCGACGTGCTCGCGAAGATCCGCGACGGCAAGGTCCAGGCCGCCGGAGCGGTCATCGGCGCCGTCATGAAGGCCATGAAGGGCCAGGCCGACGCCGCCCGCGTCCGCGAGCTGGTGCTCGAGCGGGCGCAGGCCTGACCGACGTGACCACGGCCGCGGCAGGGTGCGGCGCACGATGAACCTCGTCGCGCGTCTGCGCCCCGCCGTGCCCGTGGCGGTCGCGCTCGTCGGCGTCCTCGTGACCCTGGCGGTCGCCTCGCGCGTCCTGCCCGGCCGTGTCGTGATGGTCCACCTCAGCGAGACCGGCGGATCGGCGTTCGCGGCCAGCCGAGACGACCTCGTCCTGCTCGGTGGCGTCCTCGTGGTCGGCATCGTCGTGACCTGGCTGGTCTCGGCTCTGTTCCTCGCCGTGACGCCCGTGCGCCACGTGCTCGTCCCGCACGCCGCCTTCTGGAAGCAGCCGACGAACCGGGCCGAGATGAGGCGCCGGTACGCGCGGTACCTCGCCGTGGCGACCGGAGCCTCCTTGTGGTTCCTCTCGGCTCTCTTCGTGCTGGCCATGGCCTCGCAGAGCGGCCCGCTCGCCGCGTGGTGGCTGCCGGCGGCCGTCTCCGCCGCCTTCGTGCTGTTCGTCCTGGGCGGTCTGGTCTGGGTGTTCACCGTCGGGTTCGCGCCGACCCCGGCGGGCGTCGCGGCCCGCGGGGTCGCGTCGGCCCCGGAGGCGCGGGTCCGGTCGAGGCCGCCCGCCGCGGCCGTCGAGACCCCCCGGGCAGCTCCGGCGGCGCGTCCGCAACGGGCGGGCGCTGCCCCCGTCAGCGGGACGCCGAGAACCGGCACCGCGCCTCCTGTGCCGTCACCACGGCCGGGCCGTGTGCCCGGGCGCCCGGCGACACCGACCGCCGACGGCCCGCGCAAGGGCCCACCCCGTCCCTACCAACCTCGACCCCGCTCCGGAGGCCCCCGTGGATGACGACCGGTACGGTGCCGACGTGCTCGCCGGCGACTGGAAGCGATCGTCAAGGCCTGCTCCGACGCCCACCGACGCCGTCCGAGACCTCGTGGTCGAGGAGGTCCGGTCGGGCTTCACCGGCGCGATCGTCCGCGTCGAGGCCGGCACCGTCGAACTCGAGGACTGGAAGGGGCGGGTGCGGGCCTTCCCGCTGACCGGGTCGTTCCTGATCGACGACGCCCCGGTCGCCCTGCGCGTACCCCGGGCGGCCCCGCCGGGTCGGGCGCGTACGGCGTCCGGATCGTTCGCCGTCGAGGACGCGAAGGCCCGGGTCGCGCGGCAGAGCCGCATCTTCGTCGAGGGGCGACACGACGCCGAGCTGGTCGAGAAGGTCTGGGGCTCCGACCTGCGGGTCGAGGGTGTCGTCGTCGAGTACCTCGAGGGGGTCGACCACCTGGCCGACGTGCTCCGCGAGTTCCGGCCGGGGCCCGAGCGGCGGGTCGGCGTGCTCGTCGACCACCTCGTGCCGGGCTCGAAAGAGAGTCGTGTGGCCGAGGGCATCGCCCGCAGTCCGCTCGGTCGCCACGTGCTCGTCGTCGGCCACCCGTTCGTCGACGTGTGGCAGGCCGTGAAGCCGGCTCGACTCGGCGTCGACGCCTGGCCCGTCGTGCCCCGCTCGGTCGAGTGGAAGCACGGCGTCTGCGAGGCGATGGGCTGGCCGCACGACGATCAGGCCGACATCGCGCGGGCCTGGCAGCACATCCTGTCGCGGGTGCGCAGCTACGCCGACCTCGAACCGTCGGTGCTCGGACGGGTCGAGGAGCTCATCGATTTCGTCACGTCCGGCTGAGCCCGGGCGTTCGCGGAGGCACGGGTCGGTGCCGGCGTGCGCCTCGAGCCGTGGGCCGATATCGGGTCCGACCATTGCCTCCGAGACCCCGATCCCCGGGAATCGCCCGGGCGTGTCGGCACCTGGGCGGCATTTCGCCCTAAGTTCGAGGGCATGGCCGAGCAGATCGAGGGACGCGTCAGTTCCGCCGTCGACGCCTGGCTCCGCTGGCTGCCCCGGTGGCACATCGGCACCGCCCGGGGCCGTACGCGCCCCTGTCGCGTCTGCCTGGGTTCTCCCGTCGCCACCGCGGCCGGCTTCGACCACGACGTGCCGCACGCCGTCCAGCACGCGCTGCTGAACCGGATGCGGCAGATCGTCGACGACGACGTCGACGAGTACACGGCCCGCAACCTGCCGCTCGTCACGCGCGAGCTCCGGCTCGCCGAGGCCCAGGAGGCGCGGGGCTACCGACCCGACCAGGGTCTCGACCTCGAGTTCCAGGGCCTCGACCTCGACCCCGAGCCCGAACCGGGCCAGCCGTTCCTCTTCACGCTCGCCGGTCTCGCGGGCATGCCCGCGGACGAGGGGGTCGTCCCGCCCGACCCCACCCTCGGGGGGACGGAACCCTCGGGGAGCGGCACCGAGGTCGACCTCCCCGCCTTCTCGTCCGACGTCGACGATCTCGAGGGCTGGCTGCTGGCGCCCGACTCGTCGTCGTCCGACGCGCCCGGGTCGCCCGGTTCCGGCCCGGCGGCCGAGCCGGGACCGCAGCCCGAACCCGCTCCGCGACACGAGCACGAGCACGAGCACGAGCCCGAGCACGAGGTCGAGTACTCGGACGAGGCCAAGGCGGCGCTTCGACGCGAGATCACGCTGGCCGGCGACCACGCCGAGGCCGTCGGCACGAGCCTGTGCCTCGCCCTCGTGCACCACCGTCCGCGGATCGCCGAGGCGATCGACCGTCTCGTGGCGCCGCAGGTCGACGAACTGCTGGCAGAGTTGTCGCGCGCGCTCGAGCAGCCGCGGTCCCGCTGAACCGGAACCGCCCGACCTGCCGCGGGTGCCGACGTCACGAGAGGACCCCCGAGATGACCCGCTCCACCCCGACCTCGAGCACGACGACCCGGCGACGAGACGTGGGCCCGGCGCGGTGGCCGATCGTCGTCGACCTCGTCGCCGTCGTGGCCTTCGTCGTGATCGGTCGTCGCAGTCACGCGGAGGGGCTCGACCTGACCGGCCTGCTCGGCACCCTCTGGCCGTTCGTCGTCGGCGCGGTCGTCGGCTGGGTGAGCGTGGCAGGAGTCCGCTGGCCCCTGTCGACGGTCCGGTCGGGCGCGGTCGTCTGGGTCTCGACCGCCGTGATCGGGGTGTTGCTGCGGGTGGTCGCCGGACAGGGCGTGCAGCTCAGCTTCGTGATCGTGACGATCGTCGTGCTCGGTGTGTTCCTGGTGGGCTGGCGGGCCGTCGTCGCCCTGGTGCGACGGGTGCGCGGTACCCGAGGCTAGAGGTCACGGCGGCACCCGACCCGGGTCAGCCCCGTCGCTTGACGCTGTTGTCGAGGCTGGGCTCGTCGGTGAGCACGAGGCCGGACGAACTGTTCGACGAGGCCGTCAACTCGTTGAGCCAGTCACGGTTGATCGACGGCACCCGCCCGCCCGAGTACTTGAAGTAGAGCGGGATACCGGCGTCCAGCCAGATGCTGCTGCGGCCGTCGCCGACCTTCTGCGTGTCGCGCCACGAGAAGAAGAACGACTCGCGTCGGCGCAGCTTGGTGGCGATGACGATCTGGAGGTGTTCGAGCACGCGGTCCTCGAACTCGACCTCGATGCCCGATGTGCCGTAGATGAGCGATCCCATTGGGGTCCTGTTTCGTGAGGGTGGCCGACGTCGGCGACGAGTCCGACACAGGTCAATGTACCTTGCGATCAGGCGTTCTCCGACAGGCGAGCACCGCGGGGACGTTGTGGGCGGACGTGCAGGCTGTGACGCCATACTCGGGGCTGCCGATCCGCTGCGCCCCGAGCGCCCGACCGACCAGCTGGGACCCATGACCTCGACAGCCCCCGTCCTCCGCGCCTCCTCGTCCTCGAGCCAGGACGTCGTCGCCGACCTCGACGGCCTCGTCGGATTCGCCGCCCGCGTCATCGACGCCCTCGGCGAGTGGGGCGTCGCCCTGCTCACCTTCGTCGAGACCGTGTTCCCTCCGATCCCGAGCGAGATCATCCTGCCGCTGGCCGGGTTCCTGGCCGGCGCCGGGTCGATGAACATCGTGCTGCTGATCGCGCTGAGCACGCTCGGCGCCTACCTCGGCGCCCTCGTCCTCTACGGACTCGGGGCGGGGCTCGGCCTCGACCGCAGCATCCGCTGGCTGGCCAAGCTGCCGCTCGTCGACCGCCACGACTTCGAGAAGGCTGCCGGCTGGTTCGACCGCCACGGGAAGTCGGCGGTGTTCTTCGGCCGGTTCATCCCGGGCGTCCGCAGCCTCATCTCGCTGCCCGCCGGCGCCGAGCGCATGCCCCTGCTGGTCTTCTCGGTCTTCACCATCGTGGGCAGCGGCCTGTGGAACGGCCTGCTGATCGGCCTGGGCGCCGCCCTCGGCACCCAGTACGAGCTGATCGACGAGTACGCCAAGTACCTCGACTACGCCGTCTACGCGGCGATCGCGGGCGTCGTGGTGTTCCTCGTCGTCCGGTCGGTGCGCCGTCGACGGGCCGGTGTCGACGACGCGTCGCGCGACGCCGTCGATCAGGACGTTCGCGGCTGACGCTCCGTCGCTGCCCAGGCGGCAGGCTCGACCGGTCCGTAGCGTGGTGGGCAGACCGACGCCGCGCCCCGCGTGCGGCACCGAGCACACGACCCGACAGGACGTCACCATGGGATTCCTCGACCGCCTCCTCGGCCGCGAGCCGCAGCAGGGCCAGCCTCAACAGCAGTCCGCTCCGCAGGGCTACCGGTACGGTCAGCAGAGCTACGAGCAGCCCGCCGCCCCACAGCAGGGCTACGACCAGCAGGGCTACGACCAGCAGGGCTACGGCCAGCAGCCGTCGGTCCAGCCCGCGTCCGGGCGCCCCGCTGGTCCGGCCCGCAGCGACGACGAGATCGCCGTCGAGCGCTACCGCTACCTGCTGAAGACGGCCCCGCCCGAGACCATCGAGCAGGTGCACGCCGAGGCCTTCGCGAAGCTCAGCCCCGAGCAGCGCCGCCTGGTCTTCGACCAGTTGACGGCCGAGTCGAGCCCCGGTGAGGCACCCCGCGGTGACGACGCCGGTTCGCTCGCCCAAGCGGCGACCCGCTCCGAGTTGCGCCGGCCCGGCACGCTCGAGCGCACCCTCGGCGGCGGCGCGACCGGTCAGCAGCAGGTCGGCCCGAACGGCCAGCCCGTGCGCCAGGGGCCCGGGATGGGCTCGATCATCGGCGGATCGATCCTGGGCACGGTCGCGGGTTACGTCATCGGGTCGACCCTGATGAGTGCGTTCCTGCCCGACGCGGGCGCGACGGCGGACGGAGGCGCGGGGGACGACCCCGGCGCCGACCAGGGCACCGAGGGCGACGGGGAAGCGGACGCGGGTGCCGACGGCGGGACCGAGACGGCGAGTGACGGCGGCGGCGACTTCGGTGCCGACACGGGTGGCGACTTCGGCGGAGGCGACTTCGGTGGCGGTTTCGGCGACTTCGGCGGCGGCGACTTCGACATCTGAGACCTGAGCGTCGACCCGGGCCGGGCCCCTCGCCGCGGACTAGCGTCGAGGGTCCGCCCACCACCCGCCGTCAGGCCCCAGGGAGCACCATGACCAGCACCAGAGTCGCCGTCGTCACCGGAGGGTCGGCCGGTCTCGGCCGTGCCACCGTCCGAGAGCTCGCCGCCCGCGGCTGGGACGTCGCGGTCCTCGCCCGAGGCCAGGACGGGCTCGACGGGGCCGTGCGAGACGTCCAGGCCGCCGGGCGCCGAGCTCTCGGCATCGCGACCGACGTGGCCGACCGGGTCCAGGTCGAGACCGCGGCCGACCGCGTCGAGGCCGAGCTCGGACCCATCGACCTCTGGGTCAACGACGCCATGGTCGGCGTCTTCGGTGAGTTCCTCGAGACCGATCCCGACGACTTCGAACGGGCGACGGCCGTCAACTACTTCGGCTTCGTCAACGGGACGCGTGCGGCGCTGTCACGCATGGTTCCCCGGGACCGGGGGCACGTGATCCAGGTCGGGTCGGCCCTCGCCCATCGCGGCATCCCGCTCCAGGCCTCGTACTGCGGCGCGAAGCACGCCGTGCAGGGCTTCACGGAGTCCGTGACGACCGAGCTCATCCACAACAAGAGCTCGGTGCGCATCAGCACGGTCGACATGCCGGCTCTCAACACGATCCAGTTCAACTGGGTGCGGTCGACCCTTCCCGACCACCCCCAACCGGTGCCGCCCATCTTCGAGCCCGAGGTCGGGGCCCGGGCGATCGCCGACGTCGCCGACAAGCCGCGTCGTCGGACCTGGCTCGGCGAGCCGACCGTCATGACGGTGCTGGGCAACCGCTTCGTGGCGAACTTCCTCGACGTCTACCTGGCCAAGAGCGGGTACTCGGGTCAGCAGGCACCCGACAAGAGCGAACCCATGCTGCCCGACAACCTCTACGAGCCCACGACCGGCGACCAGGGTGCCCGGGGCATCTTCAGCGACCGAGCCCGCAGCACGAGCCCGCAGGTCTGGTACACCCGTCATCGTGCCCTGACCGTGGGTGCCGCGCTCGGGGCCTCCGCGGCCGCCGCCGCCGCCGTCGTGGGCCGGGTGACCCGAGGACGTCGCGCATGAGCGCCGTGCCCGAGGTCGACGCCGTCGTCGTCGGCGCGGGCCCGAACGGGCTCGCCGCGGCCGTCGTGCTCGCCCGGGCGGGCCTGCGAGTCGAGGTCGTCGAACGTGCCGACACCATCGGTGGTGGAGCCCGGACCGCCGAGGTGACCCTGCCCGGTTTCCGACACGACATCTGTTCGGCCGTCCACCCGATGGCGCTCGCCTCGGGGTTCTTCCAGCGGTTCCAGCTCGACCGTCGCATCGAGTTGACGGTGCCCGAGATCTCGTACGCGCACCCGCTCGACGGCGGACGGGCCGGGATCGCCTACCGCGACCTCGAGCGGACGGCCGAGGGGCTCGGCGCCGACGGGGCGGCGTGGACACGCCTCCTCAGGGGGCTCGTCGAGCGCGAGCCGCGCATGGCGAGGTTCACGATGCGCGAGCTCGTCCGCGTACCCGACGACCCGGTCACCATGGCCCGCTTCGGTCTCGCCGCGCTGTCGCAGAGCGGCCCGTGGTGGAACGCCGGGTTCTCGGGCGTCGAGGCCCCCGCCATGCTGGCCGGTGTGATGGCCCACGCCATCCGCCCGATGCCCAGCCTGTCGACCTCGGCCGCCGGACTCGTGCTGGCCGTGCACGCGCACGCGCGGGGCTGGCCGGTGCCGACCGGTGGCAGCCAGTCGATCGTCGACGCCATGGCCGACGACGTCCGGGCCCACGGAGGCACGATCACGACGGGCGTGGACGTCACGTCGATCGACGAACTGCCCACGGCGCGGGCCACGATCTTCGACACGAGCGCCCGTGCCCTGGCCGACATCGCGGGCAGCCGTCTGCCCGACCGGTACGAGCGCGCCCTTCGCCGCTTCCGCTACGGCAACGCCGCGGCCAAGGTCGACTTCGCCCTGTCCGGCCCCGTGCCCTGGGCGAACGAGGAGGCCCGCCGCAGCCCGACCCTGCACCTCGGGGGCACGCGGGCCGAGATCGCCTCGGGCGAGCACGACGTCGCCTCGGGCCGACACGCGCGCACGCCCTACGTGCTGGTCGCCCAGGCCGGCGTGGTCGACGGCACGCGTGCGCCGGACGGCCAGCAGGCGCTCTGGGCGTACACGCACGTGCCGCGCGGTTCGACGGTCGACCAGACCGAGACCGTCATCGCGGGCATCGAGCGCTTCGCCCCGGGGTTCCGCGACACGATCCTCGCGACGCACAGCCGCACGGCCGTCGACCTCGAGCGGCACGACCCGAACTACATCGGCGGCGACATCGCGTCCGGGGCACCGAGCGTCTGGCAGCTCGCGGCACGACCCACGCTGTCGACCGAGCCGTGGCGCACGCCGACGCCCGGCGTCTACCTCTGCTCGTCGTCGACTCCGCCCGGGCCGTCGGTGCACGGCCTCGGCGGGGCGTACGCGGCCCGCAGCGCCCTGAAGCACGAATTCGGCATCGATCGGCTGCCCTACCTGGGCGTCGACGCCTGACCGCCGGCACGACATCGGCACGTCCCGACCCGATCACTGCGAGGATCTACCCATGAGCACAACCCACCGCTTCATCGAGGCCTCGCCCCACGACGTCTTCGACGTGTTGGGCGACGGGTGGCTCTTCCCCAGCTGGGTCGTCGGATCGGCGCGCATCCGCGAGGTCGACCTCACCTGGCCGAGCGTCGAGGCCACCATCCACCACTCGTTCGGCATCTGGCCCCTGGTCATCGACGACGTGACGACGATCCTCGAGTGGGACCCTCCGGTCCGGGCCGTGTTCCACGCCAAGGGCTGGCCGATGGGTGAGGCCCGGGTCGAGATCGACGTGCGCAACCGCATGGGCGGCTGCTTCGTCACGATGACCGAGTACGCCGTCGCCGGCCCCGGCCGCCTCGTGCCGAAGCCCGTGATGGACCCGCCGCTGCACTGGCGCAACAAAGAGGCGCTGCAGCGCCTCGCCTGGCTGGCCGAAGGACGCGTGCGTGACCGCGTCTCGCCCAGTTGACCCGCGCCTCCTGAGGGTCACCGCGTCGAGGAGGCGCGGGCCGGGTCTCAGCGCTCGGCCAGCGAGTCGCGCACCTTGCGGCGCAGCACCTTGCCGATGAGCGACCTGGGCAGGTCGTCGACGACGACGATGCGCCGTGGCACCTTGTACGGCGTGAGGTGCTTGCGGGCGAACGCACGGAGGGCGGCGACGTCGACGTGGGCACCGGGTTTCGTGACGATCGCGGCGGCCACCTGCTCACCGCCGGGCGTCGGCAGTCCGACCACGGCGGCCTCGGCCACGCCCTCGAACCGGGTCAGCACCTCTTCGACCTCGGACGGCGAGACGTTGAACCCGCCGGTGATGATCAGCTCTTTGATGCGGTCGACGACGCGCACGAAGCCGTCGTCGTCGATCGTGACGATGTCGCCGGTGCGGAACCAGTCACCGTCGACGAAGACCTCGCCCGACTCTTTCGGCTTGCGGTAGTACCCGCTGAAGACCTGCGGGCCCCGGACGATGAGCTCACCGCGTTCGCCGGCGGGGACGTCGACCGTGGGGTTCTCGGGGTCGACGACCCGCACCTCGGTGCCCGGCAGGGGCAGCCCCACCGTGCCCGCGCGACGCGTCGGCCCGACCGGGTTGGCCATGAGCACCGGCGAGCACTCGGACAGGCCGTAGCCCTCGACCAGCCAGCCACCGGACTCGGCCTCCCACGGTTCGACGACGTCGGCCGAGAGCGGCATGGCGCCCGAGATGGCGACGTCGACGCCCTTCAGCGGGACGCCGGCGTCGAGTGCGGCCTTCTGCAGGCGGGCGTAGATCGGCGGCACCGCGGGCAGGAAGGTCGGCGGGTGCTTCTTCATCACCTTGAGCACCAGAGCCGGATCGAAGGCGGGGAAGAGCACGAGCCGGGCACCCATGCTCATGGCGAACGTGAGGCAGAGCGTCAGGCCGTAGGCGTGGAACATCGGCAGCACGGCGTAGACCACGCAGGTGCCGCGCTCGATGGTGGGCACCCAGGCCTGGGCCTGGGCGGCGTTCGAGAGCAGGTTGTGGTGCGTCAGCTGGGCGCCCTTCGGCGTGCCCGTCGTGCCACTCGTGTACTGGATGACGGCGAGGTCGGCGGTCGCCGGTCGCGGGTGCTTCGCCTTGATGCGGGACGAGCCGACGATCTTCTCCCACGGGGTGGTGCCCGACACGCTGGTCGTCAGGCGTTCGCGCGACTGGCGGGCTTTCTTGATCGGCAGGGCCAGGGCGGCGCGGGTGGCGAACGGCATGGCCCGGGTGACGTCGACCGAGACGAGGTGGTCCACGGCGACGTCGTCGGGGAAGGCCTGGATGGTGTCGACGACCTTGTTCCACGCGATGGCGACCTTCGCGCCGTGGTCCTCGAACTGGTGACGCAGCTCGCGCGGCGTGTAGAGCGGGTTGTGCTCGACGACGATCGCCCCGAGACGGAGCACCGCGTAGAACGCCACGACGTGCTGCGGGCCGTTCGGCAGCACGATCGCGACCGTGTCGCCGTGCCCGACGCCGAGCCTGCGCAGACCCTCGGCGGCCCGCGAGATCTGGTCGACGAGCTCGGAGTACGTCGTCGTCGCACCGAAGAACTCGAGCGCCACCGCCTTCGGGTAGCGCGCCGCAGAAGCCTCGACCAGGTCGAGCAGTGAGCCGTCGACCGGTTCGAGGTCGTGCGGCACGCCGGGTGCGTAGGAGTCGAGCCAGGGACGAGCGCTGTCGGTGGTCACCGGGCCACTCTATCGATCGCCGGGCGTACCCCGTCGGCTCGATGCCGGCTGGCAAGCTGACCGCGGACGAGGAGGCGCGGCGCAGCATGGTGCTCGACATCACGGAGAGAGGAACGACATATCGTGAGCAAGGTCTGGTTCATCACCGGTGCATCCAAGGGCTTCGGCCGCGAGTGGGCCGAGGCGGCCCTCGAACGCGGCGACAAGGTCGCGGGCACCGCACGGAAGATCGACGACGTCACGCCCCTCGTGGACGCGTACGGCGACTCCTTCCTGCCCATCCAGCTCGACGTGAACGACCGCGCGGCCGACGTCGCCGCGGTGCAGCAGGCGGCGGAGCGCTTCGGACGCCTGGACGTCGTCGTGAACAACGCCGGCTTCGGCCACTTCGGCATGATCGAGGAGATCACCGAGGACGAGGCGCGTGCCCAGCTCGAGACGAACCTGTTCGGCGCCCTCTGGGTGTCGCAGGCCGCGCTGCCCATCATGCGCGAGCAGGGCTCGGGCCACATCGTCCAGGTCTCGAGCATCGGCGGCATCAGCGCGTTCCCGACGGTCGGCATCTACCACGCGTCGAAGTGGGCCCTCGAGGGCTTCAGCCAGTCGCTGGCGCAAGAGGTCGCGGGCTTCGGCATCAAGGTGACCCTCGTCGAGCCCGGCGGCTTCTCGACCGACTGGTCGGGCCCGTCCGCCTCGCGCAGCGACGAGCTCGAGGCCTACGCCGAGGTGCGCGAAGCCGCCTCGAAGCGCCCCTCGGCCGCCGACCCGGGAGACCCGACGGCCACCCGCTCGGCCATTCTGAAGGTCGTCGACGCCGACGAGCCGCCGCTGCGCATCTTCTTCGGCAAGGCGCCGCTCGAGATCGCCACGAAGGACTACGAATCGCGCCTCGAGACGTGGAACGAGTGGCAGCCCGTCTCGATCGAGGCCCACGGGAACTGACGCTTCCGCCCGTCACCGACGCCGCGCCTCCTGCCCCCTCCCCGGCACGCAGGAGGCGCGGCGTGCGTCCGGCGCGGATCGCGCCCGGTGTCCGCCGCGGGCGTCCAGCCACGGCGGCGCATGATCGAGTCATGCCCGCTCTGACCGAACCGCTCCGCGCCCGCCTGCAGTACACCTTCAACGGGCAGTACACGGGCACGCCCGAATGGGTCACCGACCTGGAGAAGGGCGACGACGAGGGGTTCTTCCTGCCGGGTTCGGCGGTGTGGGCCGTGCACGGCGCGATGTCGACGATCCCGGCCGGCGTGCGGGCCCTGCTGGTCCAGGCGCTGCACCCGGGGGCTCTCGCCGGGGTGCACGACCACTCGCGCTTCCGCGAGGACCCACTCGGGCGCCTGGCCGGCACCATCCGATGGATCTACACCGTCTCGTACGGCAGTCGCGAGGCCGCCACCCACGCGTCGAACTGGGTGACGCGCCTGCACACCAAGGTCGTCGGCACGTACGACGACCGGAACGGCGTGAGCCACGACTACGCCGCCAACGACCCCGAGCTGCTCAGCTGGGTGCACATGGCGTTCGCCGACTCATTCCTGGCCGCCTACCTCGAGTGGGGTCGCGAGCCCGTCCCCGGCGGGCCCGACGCCTACGTCCGCGAATGGGCGACGGCCGGCGAACTGATGGGCGTGCCGAACCCGCCCCGCAGCGTCGCCGAGATGCAGCACCAGCTGATGGACTTCGACCGTCGGGGAGTGCTCGAGCGCACCGCCCGGACCGACGACGTCGTGAGGTTCATCAAGCGGCCGCCGCTCTTCCCGGCGCTCAAGGTCGGGTACCCCGTGCTGTTCAACGGTGCGGTCGGCACGTTGCAACCGAGGTTCCGCGAACTGCTCGGGCTGCGCGCACCGCACGTCGGGCCCGTCGCCCTGCCGACCCGGGGGCCGGCCCAGGCGATGCTCGCGGGCGTCGGGGGAGTCCTCGGCAAGCGGCCGGTCGCCGAGGAGCACGCCCTCGCCCGCCTCGACCGCATCGGGTGGACGGCCGCCTGACCCCGGCGGGGTCGCGCCCCCTTCCGGCCCCCCTGACCGGGGAGGGCGGGAGCGCGCACCCGCTGGCAGGATGAGCCGGTGCCCGAAGCCAGCCCCCTCGCCGACGCGACCGACGACGGCGCGTCGACCCGCGCCTCCTCGGCTCGGCCGACGACGCGGTGGCTGCTCGAGCTGCTGGCGATCGTGCTGGTCGGGCTGGTGTTGTCGTGGGGCGTGCGCACGTTCCTCGTGCGCAGCTTCTCGATCCCGTCGGGGTCGATGGAGCAGACGCTGATGATCGGCGACCGGATCGTCGTGAACGAGCTCGCCCCCGGCGCGATGCCGCTGCACCGGGGCGACGTCGTGGTGTTCGAGGACCCGGGCGGGTGGCTCGGCTACGGGGACGACGCCGGACAGTACCTGGTCAAGCGCGTCATCGGCCTGCCGGGCGACCACGTCAGCTGCTGCGACGCGGACGGGCACGTGCTCGTGGACGGCGAACCCCTCGACGAGCCGTACCTGACCCTGACGGACGGCGGCCCCCGGGCCTCGGCGACCGACTTCGACGTCACCGTGCCCGAGGGGGCGCTGTGGGTGCTCGGGGACAACCGCGACCACTCGGCGGACTCGCGCGCACACCAGACCGGTCCCTATGCGGGCTTCGTGCCCCTGGACGACGTGATCGGGCGCGCATTCGTCATCAGCTGGCCGGTCGAGCGGTGGCAGCGGCTCTGAGCGGACCGACCGGGCCCGCCCCCGCCTCGGCTCTCAGCCCGCGGCGATGAGTCGGTCGCGCACCTCGCGGCGCAGCACCTTGCCGATCAGCGACTTCGGCAACTCGTCGAGCTGCACGACCCGACGGGGCACCTTGTAGGCGGCCAACTGGCCGCGCGAGGCGTCGCGGATGGCCTCGGCGTCGAACGAGGCGCCCGGCTCGAGCACGACGGCCGCCACGACGTCCTCGCCGCCGCCTGACCGGGGCAGGCCGACGACGGCCACCTCGGCCACGCCGGGGGCGTTGCGCACGGCCTCCTCGACCTCGGAAGGAGCGACGTTGAAGCCGCCCGTGACGATGAGCTCTTTGATGCGGTCGACGATCGTGACGTAGCCGTCGGCGCTCATCGTGACGATGTCGCCGGTCCGGAACCAGCCGCCCTCGAGGAAGGCCTCGGCGGTCTCGTCGGGGCGGTTCCAGTAGCCGCGGAACACCTGCGGCCCGCGCAGCAGCAGCTCACCCGCGGCGCCCGGCGCGACCGGGCGGTCGGGATCGGGGTCGTCACGGTCGACGACCATCGCCTCGGTCGAGGGGAACGGCACGCCGACGGTGCCGACGCGGCGCGTCGGACCGATCGGGTTGCCGAGTGCGACCGGCGAGGTCTCGGTCAGGCCGAATCCCTCGACGAGCATGCCGCCCGTGACGCCCTCCCAGGCCTGGACGACCGCCGTCGGCAGGTTCATCGCCCCCGAGATCGCGAAGCGGGCCGACGACAGGTCGACGCCGCGCTCACGGGCCGCGTCCGCCAGTCGCTGGTAGATGGGCGGCACGGCCGGCAGGAAGGTCGGCGGGTGCTTCTTGGCGGCCTTGAGCACGAGGTCGACGTCGAACTTCGGGAACAGCACGAGGCGCGCCCCGATGCTCATCGCGAAGGTGAGGCAGAGGGTCAGGCCGTAGGCGTGGAAGAACGGCAGCACGCCGTAGACGGTCTCGTCGCCGTCGACGAGGCCGGGCACCCAGGCGCGGCCCTGTGCGGCGTTGCTGCGCAGGTTGCGGTGGGTGAGGATCGCACCCTTCGGCGACCCGGTCGTGCCGCTGGTGTACTGCAACAGGGCGATGTCGTCGACGTCGGGGCGCGGGTGCTTCTTGCGCAGGGGACGGCCCGCCAGCAGGCCCTGCCAGGTGACGTCGCCCTCGGTGCCGTCGGTGAGGGCCGCGCGGCTCTTCTTGGCGGCGGGCACCGGCAGCTTGAGCGCGAGGCGCGTGGCGAGCGGCATGCCCTTCGTGACGTCGACCGAGACGACCGTCGAGAAGCCGATGTCGGCAGGCAGGTCGCGCAGCCGGTCGACCAACTTGTCCCAGGCGATGGCGATCGTGGCGCCGTGGTCCTCGAAGAGGTGGCGTAGTTCACGATCGGTGTAGAGCGGGTTGTGCTCCACCACGACGGCGCCCAGGCGCAGCACGGCGTAGAACGCCACGACGTGCTGGGGGCTGTTCGGCAAGATCAACGCGACCCGGTCGCCGCGACCCACGCCGAGCCTCCTGAGGCCCTCTGCCGCGCGCGCGACCTGGTCGCCCAGGTCGCGGTAGCTGGTCTCGCGGCCGAAGAACTCGAGGGCCGGCTTCTGCCGGTACGTCGACACGGCGTCGTCGATCAGGTCGACGAGGCTGCCCGTGACGGGCTCGATGTCGGCGGGGACGTCGGGGGCGTAGCTGTGCAGCCACGGGCGGTCGATCGGGGCGGTCATGCCTCCACCCTGGCAGGGGCGGGTGATGAACCGCCGGGAGGCGCGGGCCGCGGCCTCGGGAACGCCCGCCGCGGCCGCCGGTCGGCTCAGCGGGCGTCGCGCCCGGTCAGGGCGAGCAGGCGGACGCGCAACGGGGCGTCGTCGTCGACGGGCACGGGCGAGGCGAAGAGGCCCGACGCCTCGAGCGCGTCCTTCTGCGGCGCGAAGACGCCCCAGACGGCCTCGACCAGCGCGTCGTCGAGCTCTTCGTCCGTGCCCACGGCGCGGGCGAGGTCCCAGCTGTGGATCGTGACGTCGGCGACCTGCTCGGCGAGGTACTCGTGCACGGGCACGACGTCGGCGCTCAACCGAACCTCGGCGTGGGGGTCGGCCTCGCTCCAGGCGGCCGTGGCCGCGCTCGACCACCGGTGCCAGGCCTCGACGAGGTCGTCGCCGAGGGGCTCGATCGAGTTCTCGGCCTCGGCGGGGTCGCCGCCCTCGAGCAGCAGCGGCACCCACTGCTGCTCACGCGTGACGTGCCGCACGAGGTCGCGCACCTTCCACTCGGTGTCGGGCGTCGGGGCGTCCCAGTCGGCCACGGCCTCGACACGACGGGCGAACTCGTCGTGGGCGGTCTTCTGCAGGGTGATCCAGTCGACGGTCATCGGGGAGTCCTCTCGGGGCGGGGGCGGGCGCTCTCGGCGTCAACCGCGGGCGACGCCAGGATGTTCCTGAGGCTCGTGCGGGGGCCGTGCCCGTCCGAGGGCTCCTGATGCTGCCCGCCAGGTCGGCGGGTTCCCGTCGTCCAGGGCGGGTCGGCGCTGACCCGCCCGGGGTGACGGGAACCCGCCGACACCTCGAGGGGAGGCGCGGTGCGGAGTAGGTTGGGCTCATGACCCTCGGCCTGTCGACGCTGACGCCCCTCGTGGCGTTCGTCGAGGCCGTGCTCTCGTCGGGCGGGGCCCCGCTGTCGGCGGTCGTGCTCGTCGGCCTGCTCGGCGCCGCCACCGCGGTGGTCGTGCTCGGAGTCGCCCGTGTCGTGCTCACACTCTGCGGGCTGGCCGGGGCGGTGCCCGAGGTGACCCTGCGTGAAGAAGCCGGCACGCGCCTCCTCGTCTGGCGACGCGACCCCGACGCCCGGGGGCACGTGCGGTCACGGGCTCCCGGACGGGCCGTCCCGGCCGCCTGAGCGCATCCTCGCCCGCGTCGTCCCGACGCCCTCGGCGGCCAGAAGACACCCACCGTCTCTCTGACCGAGGAGTCCTCATGGACCTGTCCACCTTTCCCCCGATCGCCGTCGTCCTCGGCGGTCTGCAATCGCTCGTCACCACCCTCGGCGTGCTCGTCGAACCGGTCGCCGGGACGTCCTCCCCCGCGCTCGGCGTCGTCCTGCTGACCCTGCTCGTCCGCCTGGTGCTCGTGCCCGTCGGTGTCTCGCAGGTGCGGGCCGAGATCGCCCGCCGCCGTCTGGCCCCCGCGATCGCCGACCTCACCCGTCGGGTCACCGACCCCGCGGCGCGCAGCAAGGCGCTGATGTCGCTCTACGCGTCCGAGAAGGTGTCGCCGCTCGCCGGTTGCCTGCCGACCCTGGCGCAGGCGCCCGTGCTCACGGCCGTGTACTCGCTGTTCGCGCACTCCGAGATCGCCGGTCACGCCAACACGCTGTTGACCCACACGCTCGGCGGGGCCGCCCTCGGCGCCAACCTGTTCGTCACGCTCGGAACGGGTCTCACGGCCGTCTGGCCGTACCTCGTGCTGCTGGTGCTGCTCGCGATCGTCGTCGAACTGAGCCGGCGCGCCACCCTGCGCTTCACCGGATCGCCGACCGCCACGACGACGGGGCGCGGGCAGGAGGCGCTCCCCGGCACGGCGGGTCTGGTGCGCTGGCTGCCGTTCGTCAGCGTGCTGTTCGCGGCGTTCGCCCCGCTGGCCGCCGGTCTCTACCTCGTGACGAGCGCGGTCTGGACGCTGGGGGAGCGCGCCGTGCTGCGCCGTGCCCTCGCGCGGTGACGTGGAAGGGCCCGCCCTCGCGGTGCGAGAGCGGGCCCTTCGGGTGCCGGTGCCTACGCGGCGAGCGTGAACTGGATCTCGAGCGTGACGGTGACGTCGTTGCCGAGCGTGAAGCCGCCGGCCTCGAGGGCGGCGTTCCAGGTGACGCCGAACTCGGTGCGGTCGATCTTGGTCGTCGCGGAGAAGCCGAGCTTGGTCTGGCCGTAGCCGTCGACGACGAGGCCGCCGAACTCGCTCTTCAGGGTGACGGGCTTGGTGACGCCGCGCAGGGTCAGGTCGCCGTGCACGAGGAACGCGTCGTCGCCCTTCTCCTCGATGCTGGTCGACACGAAGGTCATCTTGGGGTGCTCTTCGGCGAGGAAGAAGTCGCCGGTCTGCAGGTGACCGTCGCGGTCCTTCTGGTTGGTGTTGACCGAGGCCACGTCGATCGAGGCCGTGACCTTCGAGGCGGTGTGGTCCTCGGCGGTGACGAGCGAGGCGTCGAAGGACTCGAACGAGCCCTTGACCTTGCTGATGGCCAGGTGGCGGACGCTGAACGAGACCTCGCTGTGGGTGGGGTCGAGGTTCCAGGTGCCGGCGGGGATCTTCTCTGCGGTGATGGTCATGATGTTCTCCTGAATCTGTGAGGTCGAGGTCGATGACATGTCATCGAAGCTGGTACGAGTATATGCAAGCGCATCCAGCCGGACAACATTCCCGGGATGTCCGGAAGGTGTCGAGGGGGCGTCGACCGGCCGGACCGAGGTCGGGCCGGCCGAGGCTCACGCCGGTCGGTGCTCGGGCGAGACCGTCTTCGCGGGGTCCTTCTCGGCGAGGTCGCCGAGCGCCTCGTCGATGCGCGACATGACGTCGGTGGGCAGCGCGACGCCGGCCGCCTTGACGTTGTCGGCCACCTGCTCGGGGCGCGAGGCGCCGATGATGGCGGATGCGACGTTGTCGTTCTGCAGCACCCACGCGATGGCGAGCTGGGCCATCGAGAGGCCGAGGTCGGCCGCGATCGGCTCGAGCTTCGCGACGCCGGCGAGCACCTCGTCGGTGAGGAAGCGCTTGATCGTGTCGGCGCCTCCCTTGTCGTCGGTCGCCCGGCTGCCCGCGGGCAGTTCGGCACCCGGCTTGTACTTGCCGGTCAGGACGCCCTGGGCGACGGGCGACCAGACGATCTGGCCGAGGCCGTGCCGCTTGCTGGCCGGCACGACGTCGGATTCGATGACGCGCCAGAGCATCGAGTACTGCGGCTGGTTCGAGATCAACTGCACGCCGTGCTTCACGGCCAGCTCGTGGCCGGCCCGGATCTGCTCGGCCGTCCACTCGCTGACCCCGATGTATAGCGCCTTGCCGGCCCGCACCACGTCGGCGAAGGCCTGCATGGTCTCTTCGAGAGGGGTCTCGTGGTCGTAGCGGTGGGCCTGGTAGAGGTCGACGTAGTCCGTGCCCAGGCGCCGCAGCGACCCGTCGATGGACTCGAGGACGTGCTTGCGGCTGAGGCCGACGTCGTTGTGGCCGCGGGGACCGGTGGGCCAGTAGACCTTCGTGAAGATCTCGAGGCTCTCGCGACGCTCACCCTTGAGGGCGTCGCCGAGGACCTGCTCGGCCGCCGTGTTCGCGTAGGCGTCCGCGGTGTCGAAGGTCGAGATGCCGGCGTCGAGGGCCGCGCGGACGCACTGCGTCGCCACGTCGTTCTCGACCTGGGACGCGTGCGTCAGCCAGTTGCCGTAGGTGATCTCCGAGATCTTGAGTCCGCTGTCGCCGAGGTGTCTGAAGTCCATGACCCCACGCTACGCGTCGGTGTGGAGGCGGCGAAGGGGTGTGCGGCCGACTCGCGCGCGGTACAGTGACGATTCATCAGATCATGTCCCCCGCCTGGGGGACACGGTCCGTCGGACGCCGCGGTCCCACCCGGGGCGGGTGTCCGAGGCTCCTGCTGACCCGACCCGACTGGAGCACCACCGTGACCTCCGACCCGACCCTCGCGGCGCCCGGCCCCGTCCTGACCCCGACGTTGCCCGCCACGCCCGTGACGCCCGTGCCGAACCGCGACGGCGTGCCCTCGGTCCCGGTCGAGCACGTCTCGGCAGCTCTGCCCTGGGTCGACTGGTCGAGCGTGCAGTGGGCCGGCTTCGTGCTGCTCGCCGTGCTCGTCGCCCTGACCCTCGTGGTCTCGATCCGTCGCCTCGTGCACAGGCTGTACCTCGTCCGCGAGCAGGAGGAGCTCGGCCGTCGCGACCTCGACGGCCCGGTGTTGCCCTCCGCGCACACCTTCACCGCGCTCGTGCCGGCGCGTGGTCCGGCCGGGCTGGCCGTGACCCTCGACCTCCTGGCGCGGCAGCAGCACCCCGACGTCCACGTCCTCGCGGTCGTGGACGCGGACGACTCGTTGACCCTCGACGTCGCGACCTCCGCCGTGCGGCGTCACCCCGGGCGCGTGCAGGTCGTCGAGACCCGGTCCCTCGGCGGGCGGCCCGCCACGGCCGCCTCGTCACTCGCCGACGGCCTCGCGGAGGTCGGTGACGGCGTGGTCGGTGTCTTCTCGGCTGGCGACCGCCCGCACCCCCGGCTCTTCGCCCTCGTCGACTCGGTCCTGACCCGCACGGACGCCGACGCGGTCCAGCACGCCAGCCGACCGGCGCTCGAGTCGACGCCGTGGTGGGCGCCCCGGTCGGCCGTCGACCGGTGGTGGTGGTCGCGGTCGGTCGTCCGCTCCCACGGCCGGGCCGGCTTCGTGCCGTTGTCGGACAGCACGCTCTTCGTCCGTCACTCCTGGCTGGCCTGGTCGGGCGGCTGGGACGCGACCGGCGTCGAGGCGGGCCTCGACCTCGGCGTCCGCATGACGGTGGCCGGGGCCCGCGTCGTCATCGCCACCTCGGCCGAGACGACCACGGTCGAGCGCTCACCGGGGGGACTCCGTGAACTGATGCGCGTCCGGGCGACGTGGGTCCGCGGCTGCCTGCAGGTGCTCGGCAAGCGGGACTGGCGTCGACTCCGGCCGAAGGCGCGACGACGTGCCCTCGGCGTGCTCGTCGACCCGCTCCTCGACGCGGCCGTGACCGTCGTCACGACCGTGGCCCTCCTGTCGACCGTGCTGGTCGGTGCCCCCACCCTCATGATCGCGCTCGCGCTCGTGCCCGTGCTGCCCTGGGTGCTGGCGCAGCTCCTGGACGTCGGGGCCACGACGGAGGCGGCCGCGGAACAGGGGCGGCGGGCGACGGGCCGGGAGCGCCTCCTCGTCGTCGTCGGCTCGGTGCCCGACCGGCTGGTCGGCTTCGCCGCCGTCGTGGCGGCGGTCGGGACGGAGCTCGCGACCGGCCGGGCGAGAGCCGTCGGCCCGTCGGCGTCGGGCGTCCCGACGCCCGACGGACGGCCCGTCGGGATCGACGCGACCGCCACGAGATGAACGGCAGATGTCGCCTACCTGGCAATTGGCCGAGACGGGGAGGCCCCGACCAAACCGAATCCCCGACGCCCCCCGAACCGGTGTCATGCCCGAACCCGAGTACCCCGTTCAGGGGGCGCGTCCCGACCGTGCCACCTCGACGAACCCGACACCACCCCTGCGACTCGTCGCCCGGGTGAAGGAACTCGCGACCTTCGGCGCCGTGGGCGGGATCGCCTTCGTCGTCGACGTCGGCCTGTACAACCTGCTGCGTGCGACCCTGCTCGACGACAAGCCGATCGGCGCCAAGGTCATCTCGGTGATCGTCGCCACGGCCGTGGCCTGGCTCGGCAACCGGTACCTGACGTTCCGTGAGGGGCGCAACCAGGCCGTCGTCCGCGAGGCCGTCACCTTCGGCCTCGTCAACGTCGGCGGCCTGCTGATCGCCTCGGCGTGCCTGTTCGTCTCGCACTACCTGCTGGGCTTCACGAGCCAGCTCGCCGACAACGTCGCGGCCAACGGCGTCGGCCTCGTGCTCGGCACGGCGTTCCGCTACATGGCCTACCGCCATCTCGTCTTCCGCGGCTCGCCTGCGGTCACCACCCCGGTCGACACCCCCGACGCGTCGACCGCGCTCGCCACCGTCACACGCCCCAGGCCGACCGACGCCCCCACCCGACAGAACACCGCGCAGACCCACCTGCACCCGACCCACTGACTGGAGAGTGATCCTGTGTCGACTGACCCGACCCAGATCCCGACATCACGTCTCGCAGCGGGCGAACCCGCCCCGCTGCTCACCCCGCAAGCTCCCGCCGACCCGTCGCAGTTCGTCCCGAACCGTGGCTCGAGCGGCACCGCCGAGTCGATGATCGGTTTCCAGCTGCCCGACTGGTCGCCCCTCGAATGGATCGGCTACTCGTCGCTGATCGTCGTGACGATCCTGCTCACCGCGGTCGCCGTGTCGACCCTCTGGTGGATGCTGCACGCCTGGCGGTCGAAGGACAACCTCGACGACAGCCAGTTCAGCGACGACCCGCTCGACGCCGCCCACTCGTTCACCCTGCTCGTCCCCGGCCGGCACGAGGAGGAGGTCATGGGCCAGACCCTCGACCGTCTTGCCCAGCAGGACCACCCCGACTTCGAGATCATCGCCATCGTCGGCCACGACGACCCCGGCACCGAGCGGGTCGCCCGCGAGGCGGCCGCCCGTCACCCCGAACTGATCCGCGTGGTCGTCGACTCGAGCGTGCCGAAGAACAAGCCCAAGGCGCTCAACCTGGCGCTGCAGTCGTCACGTGGTGAGATCGTCGGCGTGTTCGACGCCGAGGACGAGGTGCACCCGCGCCTCCTGACCCTCGTCGACTCGCGGTTCACCGAGACCGACGCCGACGTGGTGCAGGGCGGTGTGCAGCTGATGAACTTCCAGAGCAGCTGGTGGAGTCTGCGCAACGTGCTCGAGTACTACTTCTGGTTCCGGTCGCGCCTGCACTTCCACGCCAAGGAGAAGTTCATCCCGCTCGGCGGCAACACGGTCTTCGTGCGCAAGGACTGGCTCGACTGGTCCGAGGGCTGGGACGCCGAGTGCCTCGCCGAGGACTGCGAACTCGGGGTCCGCCTCTCGAGCGCCGGGGCCAAGGTCGTCGTGGCCTACAGCCCCGAGGTCGTCACCCGCGAGGAGACGCCCGGCTCCTTCGTCTCGCTGCTCAAGCAGCGCACCCGCTGGAACCAGGGCTTCATGCAGGTCTACGGCAAGGGCGAGTGGAAGAAGCTGCCCCGTCTGCGCCAGCGCCTCATGGCCCGCTACCTGCTGACGATGCCGTTCATCCAGGCCGCCACCGGCCTGCTGATTCCCGTCTCGATCGTCCTGATCCTGACCACCAAGGTGCCGACCGCCATCGCGCTCGTGTCGTTCGTGCCCCTGGCGCCCACGCTCGTGCTGCTGGCCGTCGAGTTCACCGGCCTGCGCGAGTTCGGCCGGGTCTACGGGCAGAAGGTCCGTGCCCGGGACTACTTCCGTCTCGTCTGGGGCCTGCTGCCCTACCAGATCTTCCTCGCGCTCGCCGCGGTGCGGGCGGTCTTCCGTCAGCTGCGCGGCCTCAACGCGTGGGAGAAGACCGAGCACACCGGAGCGCACCGCGACGAGGTCGCGACCGAACCGCAGGAGGCGCCCCGCGCCTCCCAGCAGGAGCCCGCCCTGGCCATGACCGGAGGTGACCGATGACCAGCACGCTGAACCGCCCCCGCGCGGCCGACACCACCGTGACGAACGGCCCCGGCACCCCCGTGGTGCCCACCAAGGACCTGCGAGGCGCCAAGCCCGCGACGTGGTTGCGTCGTCACGGTGCGAGCCTCGCGTGGCTGCTGCCCGTCCTCGCGATCGCCGCCGTCGTCATGGCCTTCAACATGGACGGTTCGCCCCAGCGCATCGACGACGAGGGCACCTACGCCGCCCAGGCCTGGGCGATCCAGAACCTCGGTGAGATCACCCACTACACCTACTGGTACGACCACCCGCCCGTCGGTTGGCTGCAGATCTCGGCCTACACGGCCCTGACCGGTGCCTTCTCGCGCTACGACGTCGCCGTGCTCGCCGCCCGTGAAGCCATGCTGTTCTTCACGGTCGTCTCGGTGGCGCTCGTCTGGCTGCTCGGCCGCAAGCTCGGCCTCAGCCGTCCCGCGGCCGCCGTGGCCGGTCTCGTGTTCGCGGTCTCGCCGCTGGCCCTGCAGTTCCACCGCACGGTCTACCTCGACAACGTCGCCACCCCGTGGCTGCTCGCCGCGTTCGTCTTCGCCCTGAGCAAGCGCTACCAGCTCGCCGGCTTCGCGGCGGCGTCGCTCTCGTTCGGCATCGCGGTGCTCTCGAAGGAGACGTACCTGCTCGCCCTGCCCTTCCTGGCCTGGATGATGTGGCGGGGCGCCGACAAGTCGACCCGCCGGTACACCCTCTCGATCGCGGGCAGCCTGCTCGTGCTCGTCGGTCTCGGCTACGTCGCGCTCGCCGCGGTGAAGGGCGAGTTGCTGCCGGGTGCCGGCCGGGTGAGCCTCCTCGAGGGCATCCAGTTCCAGCTCGCGACCCGCGAGGCCAGCGGCTCGGTCTTCGACACCGGCAGCCTGTTCTTCGCGACCGTGTCGCAGTGGTGGCAGCTCGACCAGGTGCTGATCGTGCTCGGGACCCTGGCGTCGATCGTCGCGGTCTTCGTCAAGAAGGTACGTCCGATCGGCGTGATGATGGTGTTCCTGATCGCCTTCATGTTCCGCCCCGGTGGATACCTGCCGGTGCCCTACGTGATCATGCTGCTGCCGTTCGCGGCGCTGCTCGTCGCCGCCGTCACCGACCACGCCGTCAGAGCGTTCCGCGCCCGCCGGGCCGGTGCCCTCACGACCGCGGCCACCCGCACCGGCTCGGTCGCCTGGTTGGCCCTGACCCTCGCGGCCGTGGTCGCCGTCGTCCCGCTCTGGGCCGTGCAGCTGCGTGGCTTCCTCGACGCCGACCTCGACGCGCCCATGCGGAACGCCGAGACCTGGGTCGAGACCAACGTGCCGAAAGACAGCCGCCTGCTCGTGGACGACGCCGTGTGGGTCGACCTGGTCAAGGCCGGGTTCGCCCGGGAAAACGTGATCTGGTTCTACAAGATCGACACCGACGGTGCCGTCCAGGCTCAGTCGCCGAACGGCTGGCGCGACTCGGACTACCTGTTCGAGACCGAGTCGGTCCGCACCTCGGGGCCGACCTCGCCCGAGATCCGCGAGGCCCTCGCGAACTCGACCGTCATCGCCTCGTTCGGCGACGGCGACCAGCAGGTCAACGTCCGACAGATCGACAGCCAGGGGGCCGCGCAGGCGCAGACCGAGGCGGATGACGCCGCGTCGGCCCGCTCGCAGGCCGGTGCCGAACTCGCCCAGAACCCGAACCTGCAGATCTCGTCGACCCTGTCGACGGCGCTCTCGGACGGTCGAGTCGACCCTCGTGCGATCATCGTGCTCGGCCAGCTCGCCGCCCAGGGGCCGATCTCGGTCGCCGACCCCGGGGCCCTGCCGGGCGAGCAGGACGCGCTGTTCCGACAATTCGACGTCACCCCGCAGGGCGGCCAGTCCGTCGACGAGGTACGAACGACCCTCGAGGGCCTGGGCAGCGTCTACGTCCCCGAGTCGGTCGCCCCCTCGGGTGACGGACTGCGCGTCACCTTCTCGGCCGTCGCTCCGACCGGCGTCCTCTCCAACTGATCGCCACGCCGGCGTCCGCCCTCGGGCGGGCACCGGCACCTCCTCACCGCGTCCCACCCCCCTCGGGGTGGGGCACCCGACCGGAAAGGACCAGCCTCATGGCTTCCCTCTCACGCACCACCGGAACCACCGCCGCTCTCGCCGCCGCACCTCCCGTCCGGCGTCGCCGCCTCGCGACGGTCCTCGCCCTCACCGCCGCAGCCGGCGTCGCCCTGGCCGGTTCGCTCGTCGGCGTCTCGCCCGCCCACGCCGCCGACGGCGACGGCTGGGTGCGCGTCGGCCACCTCTCGCCCGACACGAAGGCCGTCGACGTGACCCTGACCTCGCTCAAGGGCGGCCAGGTCGTCATGGACCTCGACGACGTCACCTACGGTCAGGTCAGCCCGTACCAGGCGCTGACCGCCGGCACCTACGTGGTGTCGATGACCGCGGCGGACGCACCCGCCAGCGCCAAGCCGGTCATCACGTCGAACATCACGGTCGACAGCGGCCAGCCGATCACGGCCGTCGCCTACGGACCGAACGACGACCTGAAGACGCAGGTCTTCACGGACGACCTGACGGCTCCGGCCGACGGCCAGGCGAAGGTCCGCCTGGTGCAGGCCGCGAACGTCAGCAAGACCGTGACGGTCGCGACGAGCACGGGCACCACGATCGCCGAGGACGCGCCCTTCGGCAGCGCCAGCGGCTACGCGCAGGTCGCGGCCGGCCCCTGGACGCTCGACCTGACCGGCCAGAAGGTCCGCGGCACCAGCGACGTCGACCTCACCGCCGGCAGCATCAACACCCTGTTCGTCCTCGACAACTCGACCGGCGGCATCACCATCGTCCCGGTGGTCGACAGCGCGGCGACCGCGCAGGCGCCGGTCGGCGGTGTCCAGACGGGCGGCGGCTACCTCGCCGAGCACCCGCAGAAGAGCGAGGCCAAGGGCCTCTGGGCCACCGTGCTCGGCTGGTTCGGGGTCTGACGCCCCGCACCGCCCCGGCAGGGCGAGGAGGCGCGGTGAGCGACACGTCGCACCGCGCCTCCTCGGCTCCCCGCCCCACCGCAGGACCGATGCTCGGCACCGTCGAGCGAGAGAAGAGAACGACATGACGAAGAAGACGAAGGCGCTGCTCGCAGCGGCCGTCGTGGTGGCGCTCGCCGTCACCGCCGGCATCGCCTCCCTCGTCGTCGGAGGGTCCAGCGGCCCGTCGACGGACCAGGCAGGCGGCGCGGACGCGACCGGCACCCCCGGCGCGGGCACCGCGACCCCCCAGCCCCGAACCGCCACCGAGATCGGAGAGGACTTCCTCGCCGACTACGTCGACGACGACGGTCGCGTCGTCCGACGCGACCAGGGCGACGACACCGTCAGCGAGGGACAGGCCTACGGCATGCTCGTCGCGGTCGCCGTGGGCGACGAGAAACGGTTCGACGCCATCTGGACCTGGACGAAGGACGAACTCGTCCGCCCCGACGGCCTGCTCGCCTGGCAGTGGAAGGACGGCGCGGTCGTGGACGACATGCCGGCCAGCGACGCCGACGTCGACGCCGCGCGGGCCCTGGTGCTCGCCGGCTCCACGTTCGACCGCCCCGACCTCACGACCGACGGCGTCGACCTCGGCACCGACGTGCTCGACGAGATGACGGTCGCGACCGACGTCGGCCGCATCCTGTTGCCCGGTCCGTGGGCCATGGGCCCCGGCCCCTGGTCGTACAACCCCTCGTACGCGTCGCCCGCCACCTTCGCGCAGCTCGGCGAGGCCAGCGGCGATCCCCGATGGGCCGAGCTCGAGACCGGCTCGCGAGCCGTGACCACGACCATCCTCGCCTCGACGGCCCTGCCGAGCGACTGGGCCCAGGTGCGTCAGGACGGGACGACCGTCCCGCTGCCGAGCGCCGACGGCTCGTCGGGCAGCGTCCAGTACAGCTACGACGCCGGTCGGCTCGCCCTGCGCTACGCCGAATCCTGCCAAGCGGACGACGTGGCCCTCGCCGCGTCGATGGCCACCGTGCTGCAGCGGTACGACGAGTTGCCGATGCAGCTCGACCTCGGCGGTCAGTCGGTCGGCTCGGACCAGAGCCCCCTCGCCTACGCCGCCCGCGCGGCGGCCGAGGCCAGCGACGGTCAGCACGACCGGGCCGCCGCCGACCTCAAGACCGCCGACGCCCTCTCGCAGTCGACCCCGACCTACTACGGTGCCGCCTGGGCCGCCCTGGCGGCCCTGCAGCTCGAGGGCACGAGCCTCGGCGCGTGCTCGCCCCTGGCGGTGGCCGGATGAGCCTGGCGACCTTCGTGGCCGGCCATCGTGCCGCCGTCCTCGCCGCCGGCGCCGCCCTGGTTCTCATCGCCGGCGGGGTGACCGTTGCCGCGGTCGCCGCCCAGCCCGACGACACGGGCACCTCGGCCGCGGCCACACCGTCGGCCACCGCGACGCCGGACCCCGCGAGCGGCTCGGCCGGGGCCTTCCAGGACCCTGCGGCACCGTCGTACACCGCACCCCCGGCCGATGCGACGCCCGTCCGCGTGCAGATCCCGTCCATCGGGGTCGACTCGGGCCTCGAGGACCTCGGGCTCGGGGCGCAGGGCGAGCTCGACCCACCGAAGGAGTGGCAATCGGCCGGGTGGTACCAGGACGGCGTCGTCCCCGGCGCGGTCGGACCGGCCGTCATCGCAGGGCACGTCGACTCGGGCTCCGGCCCGGCGGTCTTCGTCGACCTGGCGAAGCTCGTGCCCGGCGACGAGGTGCAGGTCACGCTGTCCACCGGCTCGGTCGAGACCTTCCGCGTCACCGGCAGCGAGCGCACCCCGAAGGCGACGTTCCCGACGAGCGACGTCTACGGTGCCAGCCCGACCCCCGGCCTCCGGTTGATCACCTGTGACGGCACCTTCGACCGCTCCACCGGGCACTACGTCGACAACCTCATCGTGTTCGCCGATCTCGTGACCTCGTGACCTCGTGACCTCGTGACCTCGTGACCTCGTGACCTCGTGACCGACAGCGACAGCTCCGACTCCCACCCGACGGGAAAGGACCCCACCATGAACGACGCCCTCGTCATCATCCCGACCTTCAACGAGCGCGAGAACCTCGACTGGATCGTGGGCCGCACCCTGGCCTCCGGTGCCTCGGTCGACGTGCTCGTCGTCGACGACGGCTCGCCCGACGGCACGGGCGAGCTCGCCGACGCCTACGCCGACCGGGACCCCCGCGTCCACGTGATGCACCGCACCGAGAAGGCCGGCCTCGGCGCCGCCTACCTGGCGGGCTTCGCCTGGGGGCTCGAGCGCGGCTACGACGCCCTGGTCGAGATGGACGCCGACGGCTCGCACCACCCCGAGTACCTGCCCGGCATGCTCGAGCTGCTGCGCGAGAACGACCTGGTGCTCGGCTCCCGCTGGGTGCCCGGCGGTGCCGTCGAGAACTGGCCGCTGCGCCGGAAGCTGCTGAGCCGGGGCGGGAGCTGGTACACGCGCGGCGCCCTGGGCATCCGGGTGGCCGACACGACCGGCGGGTTCCGGGTGTTCCGGTCGTCGGCGTTGCGCCGGATCGACCTCGACCTCGTCGAGTCGCGTGGCTACTGCTTCCAGGTCGACCTGCTCTGGCGCGCGCTTCAGGCGGGCCTGCGGGTCGTCGAGACTCCGATCACGTTCACCGAGCGCATCCACGGCGCCTCGAAGATGAGCGGCTCGATCGTCAGGGAGTCGCTGACCAAGGTGACCCTGTGGGGTCTGCGCCGACGGTCCCGCGCCGTCGTCGAGTTGGTCGTGCGACGCCGTCGCCTGCCGAGCGTCCGCGCCACCTCGCACCGGGTCGGGCCCGTGCGGGGCGGCGTGTCCGCGCGCTAGCAGGCAGGCGGCACGCGCGCGCCCGGAGTGGTCAGCCCCGGGCGCGCGTCACCGGCGAGAACTCCGCCGGGCACTCGGATCAGCGGACGATCGCGACGGAGTGCGCCGGGAGGAGCAGGCTCGCACCCGGGACGATCGACTCGTGGCTCGCGAACAGCACGGTCTCGGCGACCACCGCGACCCGCGCCTCCTGGTCGGCGAGGTTGATCGCGATCCGCAGGTCGCCACGCGTCAGCACGAGCCAGCGGGCGTCGCCGTCGTACTCGACGCCGGTCCGGCCGAAGCGCGGGTCGGTCAGGGCGGGCTCGCTGCGCCTGAGGGCGCCGAGGCGACGGTAAGCGTCGAGCAGCACCGCGTGACGGCCGGTCTCGAGCTCGGACCAGTCGAGCTTGCTGTTCTCGAACGTCGAGGGCTCTTGCGGGTCGGGCACCGACGACTCGTCCCAGCCCATCTTCGCGAACTCCTCGATGCGGCCTTTCGCCGTCGCCTCGCCGAGATCGTGCTCGGGGTGCGAGGTGAAGAACTGCCACGGGGTCGAGGCGCCCCACTCCTCACCCATGAAGAGCATCGGCGTGTACGGGCCGGCCAGGGTCAGCGTCGCGGCGATGATCAGCTGCCCGTCGTCGAGGGTCGCGGCCAGGCGGTCGCCGATCGCACGGTTGCCGATCTGGTCGTGGTTCTGGTTGGCCACGACGAGGCGCCAGGTCGGCATGTGCTCGGTATCGACCGGGTACCCGTGCGTCGCCTCGCGGAAAGACGACCAGGTGCCGTCGTGGAAGAAGCCCTTGGTGAGCACCTTGGCGAGGGCGCCGAGCGGCTCGAAGTCGGCGTAGTAGCCGGTCGTCTCGCCGGTCAGGGCGACGTGCACGGCGTGGTGGAAGTCGTCGCTCCACTGCGCGTCGAGGCCGTAGCCCTGGCGGTGGTCGGGGCCGAAGCCGCCGCCGTCGCGCGGCGTGATCAGTCGCGGGTCGTTCAGGTCGCTCTCGGCGATCAGCGAGAGCGGGCGGCGCAGGTGGCTGCCGAGGGCCGCGGTGCGCTCGGCGAGCTCCTGCAGCAGGTGGACGTCGCTGTCGTCCTTGAGCGCGTGGACGGCGTCGAGGCGCAGGCCGTCGACGTGGTAGTCGTCGAGCCACATGGCCGTGTTGTCGAGGATGAACTCGCGCACCTCGTGGGCGCCGTCGTCGTCGAGGTTGACGTTGTCGCCCCACGTGTTGGCGTGCTTGCTCGACAGGTACGGGCCGAACAGCGGCAGGTAGTTGCCCGACGGGCCGAGGTGGTTGTAGACGACGTCCTGCACGACGCCGAGGCCGGACGCGTGCGCGGCGTCCACGAAGCGCTGGTAGGCCTCGGGGCCGCCGTAGTTGTCGGTCACGGTGAACCAGTCGACGCCGTCGTAGCCCCAGTTCCAGCGGCCGTTGACGCCGTTGACCGGCAGCAGCTCGACCAGGTCGACGCCGAGGCCGACGAGGTGGGGCAGCTTCTCGATCGCCGAGTCGAGCGTGCCCTCGGGCGTGAAGGTGCCGACGTGCAGCTCGTAGACGACCGAGCCGGCCAGCTGGCGCCCGGTCCACCCGTCGTCGGTCCACGCGAAGGCGCCCGGGTCGTAGGTCTCGCTGAGGCCGTGCACGCCGTCGGGCTGCCGACGCGAGCGAGGGTCGGGCAACGGGGTCTCGTCGGCGGGGGAGTCGCCACCGTCGAGCACGAAGCCGTAGCGGTGACCCGGGCCCCGGTCGAGGTCGGCGGGGGCGCGCCACCAGCCGGTGTCGGGCTCGGCCGCCAGCGGCAGCAGCTCGCCGTCGAGGTGCAGGTGCACGGTGGTCGCTTTCGGGGCCCAGACGTCGTAGACGCTCATCGGTCTCCTCGGGTTCTCGTGGTCGGGTGGCCTGGACGTCACGACCTGCCGCCCACCTGTGGAGGTGGGCGGCATGCCATGACGGCTCGCTCGGGGCGACGGTAGTCGGACGTTTCGACGCGCGACCCGGCGGGGTCAGTCCTCTGCGGGGATCAGCAGGGCGACGGGGTACGTGTCGAGCACCTCGGCCAGGCGGAGGCGACCGCCCTCGTGCCGACGGCCGGTGAGCACGTCGCGGTACGCGCCTCCTGCGGTCAGGACGACGGTGTCGTCCCAGCCGCCGGCCTGCTCGAGCGCGACGGGCAGGCGGGTCGCGATCGCGAGTGCCCCGCCCCGGTCGACGGCGACGGCCGACGCGGCCTGCTCGCCGAAGACCGGCAGCGCGGCGTACCGCGTGAACAGGTCGGGGCGGTCGCGGCGCAGCGTCAGGGCGTGATGCGTGACGACGAGCTTGGCGGCACCGGTGTCGTCGATCGCGGGCGTCGCGCCTCCGCGGACCTCGTCGAGGAGGCGCCGGCGGAGCTCGAAGTCGACCTCGCGTCGGTTGTCGGGGTCGACGAGCGAGAAGTCCCACAGCTCGCCGCCCTGGTAGACGTCGGGGCTGCCGGGGCCCGTCAGCTGCATCAGCGCGACGCCGAGCGAGTTGCTGTAGCCGGGCGCGCGGAGGACGTCGACGATGCGCTCGACCTCGTGACGCACCTCGTCGTCGTCGAAGGCGGCGTCGACCGCGGCGTGCAGGCGCTCCTCGAAGGCCTCGGCCTCGTCGGTGCGGTCCGTCCAGGTGGTCGACGTGCTCGCCTCGCGGGACGCCTTCTCGGCGTAGGCGTGCAGGCGCTCACGCGATGCGGGCCACGAGCCGACGATCGTCTGCCAGAGGATGTTCTCGAACGGGCCGTCGCCGACCGGGGCGAGCTCGCGCAGGCGCTCGAGGGTCGCCGCCCACTCGGTGGCGACCTCGGCCAGCACCGAGATGCGGGCACGGACGTCGGAGCTGCGCTTCGTGTCGTGGGTGGACAGGGTCGTCATGCCGAACGGACGCTCGGCGAGGCGGACCTGCTGACGAGCGTGGAACTCGTCGGGCGTCAGCGAGAACTCACTCGGGTCGGCGCCCACCTCGGTCAGCGTCGCCAGGCGGCTGTAGCGGTAGAAGGCGGTGTCCTCGACGCCCTTGGCCATGACCATGCCGCTCGTCTGCTGGAAGCGCACCGAGGCCGGGTGCGATGCGTCGCGCAGGACCGCGACGACGCGCTCGACGGAGTCGGCGAGGTCGGGGCGGTGGGCCGCGGCGACCTCGGCGGCCTCGGACAACGCGTCGGCGCCCTGCGGCAGGTAGCTGCGGTACACCGGGAAGGCCGCGGTGAGCTCGGCCAGCGCGTCGACCACGGACGGGTCGACGGTGTCGCCGCCGGCGATCAGCCGGGCGAGGCGGTTGATCTCGCTGCCCAGGATGCCGTCGGCGATGCCGCGCTTCGTGCCGAGGATCATCTCGTGCCAGTCGACGGGCTCGTCGCCGGTGGTCTCGTCGGCCCCGGCGGCGCGCTCGTCGGCGTCGACCCCACGGGCTCGGCGCAGGCGCGCGTCGAGGGCGTCGAGGGCCGGTGCCCCGTTCGGGTCGACGAAGAGGCGGTCGAGGTCGGCGAGGGCGTCGTACCCCGTGGTGCCGGCCGTCGCCCAGTCCTCGGGCAGGCGTTCGTCGCCTTCGAGGATCTTCTCCACGAGGACGTGCGCGTCACCGGTCAGGGCGGCGAGCAGGTCGAGGTAGCCCTTGGGGTCGGCCAGGCCGTCCGGGTGGTCGACGCGCAGGCCGTCGACGAGTCCCTCGGAGAACCAGCGGCCGATCTCGGCGTGCGACTCGGCGAAGACCCCTTCGTCTTCGACGCGGATGCCCGCGAGGGTGTTGACGGCGAAGAAGCGGCGGTAGTTGAGGTCGGTGTCGGCCCGCTTCCAGTGCACCAGCTCGTAGTGCTGGCGCGAGTGCACCGTGGCGGCGTCGTCACCGGGCGAGCTCGTGCCCGGGGCGATCGGGTAGACGTTGTCGTAGTAGTGCAGTTCGTCGCCGTCGACCGTGAGGCCCTCGATCGACCCGTCCGCGGCGGCGGGCTCGCCGAGCACCGGCAGCAGCACCTTGTCGCCGCCCGCGGCCCAGTCGACGTCGAACGCGTCGGCGTAGCGGGACGCGCGGCCGTGGGTCAGGAGGTCCCACCACCAGACGCTCGCCTTCGGGGTCGCCACCCCGACGTGGTTCGGCACGATGTCGACCAGGACGCCGAGGCCCTCGGCGTGGGCTCGGGTCGAGAGCTCGTCGAGCCCCTCGGCACCGCCACGCTCGGGGTCGACCTGGCTGTGGTCGACGACGTCGTAACCGTGGTCGCTGCCCGGCTCGGCGGCGAGGATCGGCGACAGGTAGACCCAGTCGGCGCCGAGGTCGCGCAGGTACGGCACCAGTTCGGCGGCCGCGTCCAGTTCGAAGGAGGCGCGCACCTGCAGGCGGTACGTCGAGCGCGGGTGCATGGTCGGTTCGTGTCGGGTCACAGTTCTTCCTCGGCCGTGGCACGCAGGACGACGAGCGAGCGACCCACCACGGGGAGTCGGTCGCCGGCCCGCAGGGCCGCGGGGGCCTGCGGGGTCGAGGGCGGTTGGGGGGTGGTGGCGGCACGGGTGGCCGTCGGGGTGCGCGGAGCGGCGCTCGCGGGCGGCGGGGGAGCGGTCACGGTGCTGTCGACGACGACCTCCCAGCCCTGGGCGTACTCGTCCGGCGGCAGGACGAACGTGACCGTGTCGGCGCTGGCGTTGAAGTAGAGGACGAAGTTGACGTCGGTGATGCGGCCGCCTCGGGCGTCGCGCCCCCGGATGCCGTTGCCGTTGAGGAACATGCCGATCGCCTTGGCGTAGGACTCGTTCCACTCGCCCTCTTGCATGGCGTCGCCCTCGGTGGTCAACCAGACGATGTCGGGCAGGGGCTCGCCCTCGCCGCGGGTCACGGGACGGCCGTTGAAGTACCGCTGGCGGCGGAAGGTCGGGTGGTCGTGTCGCAGCTTGATGACCTCGGCGACGAACTCGATGAGGTCGCGGTCGGCGTTCGGCCAGTCGACCCAGCTGATGGCGTTGTCCTGCGCGTAGGTGTTGTTGTTGCCGCCCTGGGTGCGGCCCAACTCGTCGCCGTGCAGCAGCATCGGCACGCCCTGGCTGAGCAGCAGGGTCGCGAGGAAGCTGCGTTGGCGCTGCTCGCGCAGGGCGCGGATCTCGCCGTCCTCTGTCTCGCCCTCGACGCCGGAGTTCCACGAGCGGTTGTGGCTCTCGCCGTCGTTGCCGTCCTCGCCGTTGGCGTCGTTGCGCTTCTCGTTGTAGCTGACCAGGTCGCGCATCGTGAAGCCGTCGTGCGCCGTGACGAAGTTGATGCTCGCGACCGGGCGTCGGCCGTCGCGCTCGTAGAGGTCGGCCGAGCCGGTGATGCGGCTGGCGAACTCGCCCAGGGTCGAGGGCTCGCCGCGCCAGAAGTCGCGCACCGTGTCGCGGTACTTGCCGTTCCACTCGGTCCACTGCGGGGGGAAGTTGCCGACCTGGTAGCCACCGGGGCCGACGTCCCACGGCTCGGCGATCAGCTTGACCTGCGAGACGATGGGATCTTGCTGCACGAGCTCGAAGAAGGTCGAGAGGCGGTCGACCTCGTAGAACTCCCGGGCGAGCGAGGCCGCGAGGTCGAAGCGGAAACCGTCGACGTGCATCTCGGTCACCCAGTACCGCAGGCTGTCCATGATCAGCTGCAGCGAGTGCGGGTGGCGCACGTTGAGGCTGTTGCCGGTGCCCGTGTAGTCCATGTAGTGCTGCTGGTCGTTGTCCATCAGCCGGTAGTACGCCGCGTTGTCGATGCCCTTGAACGACAGGGTCGGGCCCAGGTGGTTGCCCTCGGCGGTGTGGTTGTAGACGACGTCGATGATGACCTCGATGCCGGCCTCGTGCAACACCCGCACCATCGTCTTGAACTCCTGCACCTGCTGGCCGATGTCGCCGGTGGCCGAGTAGGCGGCGTGCGGGGCGAAGAAGCCGATGGTGTTGTAGCCCCAGTAGTTGCTGAGGCCCTTCTCGAGCAGCGTGTTGTCTTGCACGAACTGGTGCACCGGCATCAGCTCGAGGGTCGTGATGCCGAGCTTCTTCAGGTGGTCGATGATGGCCGGGTTGGCGACACCGGCGTAGGTGCCGCGTTCTTCTTCGGGGATGTCGGGGTGCGTCTCGGTGAGGCCCTTGACGTGGGCCTCGTAGATGACGGTCTCGTCGTAGCTGTACTTGGGGGCGCGGTCGCCCTGCCAGTCGAAGAACGGGTTGATGACGACGCCCAGCATCATGTGCGGGCCGCTGTCCTTGTCGTTGCGTGAGTCGGGGTCGCCGAAGGTGTAAGCGAAGAGCGCCTCGTCCCAGTCGATCTCGCCGCAGGTGGCCTTGGCGTAGGGGTCGAGCAGCAGCTTGTTCGGGTTGGCGCGTACGCCCTTCGCGGGGTCGTACTCGCCGTGCACGCGGTAGCCGTAGCGCTGGCCGGGCTGCACGGTGGGCAGGTAGGCGTGCCAGACGTAGGCGTCGACCTCGGTGAACTCGACCCTCGTCTCGGTGCCGTCGTCGTCGAAGAGACACAACTCGACCTTGCTGGCGGCTTCGCTGAAGATCGCGAAGTTGGTGCCGCTGCCGTCGTAGGTCGCGCCGAGGGGGTAGGGGTTGCCGGGCCAGGTGTGCATCGAACCTCCGATTGGGACTCGCTCAGCCTAGAGGCGAACCGGCGCCCCGTCCGCGCGGGGACGGGGCGCCCGCCGGGCCGCCGGGGCCGGGTGGACGCCCCGTCGGGGGCCGTGCTCGCTACGCGGCGCTCGCTACGCGGCGCCCGCTACGCGGCGCTCGTCACGCGGCACCCGTCACTTCGTGACGGCCGCGAGGGCGTCGACGATCCCTTCGCCGAACCAGCCGTTGTCGGCCGGCGTACCCGTGCACGTCGTGGTGCCGGTGGGGCAGGGGGTGTCGGTCGCCTGCCGTTCGAGCAACCCGGTGAGGGCCGTGCCCGTGAGACGCGGGTGGGTCGACTTCAGCAGGGCCAGCACGCCCGCGACGTGAGGCGAGGCCATCGAGGTGCCGGACTTGGTCCCGTAGCCGCCGCCGGTCACGGTCGACAGGATCGCCGAGCCGGGGGCCGCGACGTCGACGACGCCCTCGCCGTAGTTCGAGAAGCCCGACTTCGCCCCCGCCGAGGTGGTCGACGACACGGTCACGACGCCGTCGAGCTCGGTCGGGATGTCCAGGCAGCGCGAGTCGATCGGTCGCGGGACCGGCGTGGTGTCGTTCGGGCTGTCGGTGTCGACCGTCTTGTTCGCGAGGTCGATCGAGGAGTTGCCCGCCGCCGCCACGTTGACGATGCCCTTCTTCTGGGTGAACTGCACCGCGCGGTCGACGGCGGTCAGCACGGCCGCCTGGTCGGGGTCCGAGCCGCACCAGAACTGCCAAGGGTCGACGTAGTAGCTGTTGTTCGTGATGTCGGCACCGGTCGCGGCGGCCTGCATGAAACCGCAGATGGCGGCTTCGGGGTAGATGAAGCCGTCGTCGCTGACGACCTTGACGGCCGAGATCGTCACACCGGGGGCGACGCCCACGATGCCGACGCCGTTGCGGGCCGCCGCGATCGTGCCGGCCACGTGGGTGCCGTGGTCACTCGTCGTGGGCTGCCAAGAGGTGTAGTTCGAGTCGGGTGTCCCGGTCAGGCAGCTCGCCGAGGCGGCCACGTCGATGTTGGGCTGCAGGTCGGGGTGGTCGCCTTCGATGCCCGAGTCGAGCACGGCCACGAGCACGTCGCGGCTGCCGTCGGTGACCTGGTGCGCCTGGTCGGCCTTGATCGCGGTGAGGTCCCATTGCTGGGCCTCGAGGGGGTCGGCGACGACGGTCGTGGCCTCCTCGAGTCGCTGCTCGGGCGAGGTCGCTGCCTTCGGCCCGCCGGGGTGTCCCGGTCCGCCGGGTTTGCCGGGAGCGCCCGGGTGGCCGGGCCTGACGGGCTTGCCCGGGCCAGGGGTGGTCGTGCCGACTCCGTAGGTCGGGTCGGTCTCGGCGACGGCGGCGGTGCGGGTGGCACCGGCCGACGCCACGGCCTTGTCGCCGCGCACCGAGGCCGCGAAGTTCGTGTTGCTCGACTGCGCTACGATCACGCCGAGGTCGGCGTACGCGGCGATGACGCTGCCGCCGGCCGCTGCGACCGCGCGTTCGACCTGCTTGGTCGCGCCCGGGTTCGCCTTGGCCGCGTTGACGACGTAGTTCATCACCGGGCCCTCGACGACCGGCAGCGTCGGGGCGGGGCCCGGCTTGCCCGGTGCAGCCGGTGCACCGGGTGCGGCCGGTGCGGACGCGGGAGGGGCGGCGACGGCGGCTCCGGAGCCCACGGCGACGAGTCCCAGGGTCAGGGACGCCGCGAGGCAGACGGTCGTCACGCGGCGGCGGGTGCCGCGGGCGCGGGGGTCGGTGAAGGTCATGGTTCTCCTCGTCGGGTCGCGCGTGCCGGGACGGGACGCGCGGAGCGGGTGGCTCGTCGCGGGCCGTGCCCGGTGATCCGACGAGCCGCCGTGCTCCTCATGGGAAGTCTGAAGAATCCGTGGCCCGAGCACAGTGGGCACTTGGGGGGACGCCCGATGACCCCCATGCGGGGTACACGGTCGAGAGCGGCGCCGGGTAGCGTCGGGGAATGTCCTCCGATGCCGTGCGCAGCGCCGCCACCCCTCGTCCCCGTCGTCCGCTCCGGGCCCGCCCGATCGTCTCCGGGGTGGCGTCGTGAAGATCGTCGTCATCGGGTCCACCGGCCACGTGGGCGGTTTCCTCGTCCCTCGACTGGTCGAGGCCGGCCACGAGGTGGTCGCCGTCAGTCGCGGGGCCTCCGAGCCGTACCGACCGCACGCGGCGTGGTCACGCGTCACGCGCCTCCTGCTCGATCGCGAGGCGGGCGACGCCGACGGCACGTTCGCGAGCGAGATCGCCGGGCTCGGGGCCGACGTCGTGATCGACATGATCTGCTTCACGGTCGCGTCGGCCCGACAGATGGTCGACGCCCTGCAGGGTACGGGCACCGTGTTGGTGCACTGCGGCACGGTCTGGGTGCACGGCCCGTCACGCGAAGTTCCGATCACCGAAGAGGCCGAGCGCACCCCCTTCGGCGAGTACGGCACCCAGAAGGCCGCGATCGAAGAGATGTTGTTGCGTGAGTCGCGGCGCCCCGGCGGGGTGCAGAGCGTCGTGTTGCATCCGGGGCACATCACCGGCCCGGGCTGGCCGATGATCAACGCGGTGGGCAACCTCGACCTGTCCGTCTGGGAGGCCCTTGCCGCCGGCCGCGAGATCGCGATGCCGGGCCTCGGCCTCGAGACCGTCCACCACGTGCACGCGGACGACGTCGCGCAGGCGTTCCAGCTCGCCGCCGAGCGGCACTCGCAGGTCGTCGGCGAGGCGTTCCACATCGTCAGCGAGCGGGCCATCACGCTGCGCGGGCTCGCCGAGGCGATCGCCCGGCACGTCGGTCAGGAGGCGCGGCTGCGGTTCGTCTCGTGGGCCGAGTTCCGAGACCAGACGTCCGAGGAGCATGCCGACGCGTCCTGGCAGCATGCGTCGCGCAGTCACTCCATGAGCATCGACAAGGCACGACGCCTGCTCGGCTACGCGCCGCGCTACACCTCGGTTCAGGCCGTCGTCGAGGGCCTCAAGTGGCTCGAGGCCGACGGGCAACTGACGTTGAGGTGACCTTCGTGCGCGCCGCTCGGGAAGGGGCGTCCGGTGGGCGGTCGTTCATCGGGACACTTTCTCGGACCTGTCTCGGCCGGCTGAGGTCAAGTGGCGCCTGGCCTGCGGATTCGCGTATGCCTGTCCCGCAAAAATGCCCGGTGACGGGGGTCTAAACGCTACAGTCGTCAGATGCTCATCGGATACGCCCGCATGTCGACCTCGGGACAGGACCTCGCAGCACAGCGCGACGGTCTTGCAGCACTCGGTGTTGACGATCAACACGTCCATGTTGACCACGGGCTGTCGGGGACGACTCGAGCGCGTCCTGGCCTCCGCGAGGCCCTCGCTGCCTGTCGTACCGGCGACGTCCTGGTCGTGACGAAGCTCGACCGCCTCGCCCGATCGCTGCGTGATGCGACGGACATCGCGGACGAGCTGACGAAAAAGGGCGTGGCCTTGAATCTCGGGGGAGCGGTCTATGACCCGACCGACCCGGTAGGCCGGCTCCTGTTCAACGTCCTCGGCATAGTGGCCGAGTTCGAAGCCGACTTGATCCGTGCCCGAACACGGGAAGGCATGGCGATCGCCAAGGCCGCAGGCAAGCTCCGAGGCCGGAAACCCAAGCTGACTGCCTCGCAGGAAAAGCACCTCGTGCAGCTGCACCGCACCGGCGCCCACACGACCAGCGAGATCGCGGAGCTCTTCGGTGTCGCCCGCTCGACGGTCTACCGAGCCATCCAGTGTGCAGGAGTGTGATGATTCGCGGGAAAGAAAGCCGCGGCCGCACTAGATCGAGAAGATCTTCTCTCGTTTCTCGCCCTGTTCCTCCCATCGAACAACGATGACGGGGTCATCTGACTGCATTGTGAGCATGTACGGAAAGCGGCGTGCTTGCCCAGCGTGGACAGTCGTTGGGGCGTCTGGGCCGGCTAGAAAAACGCCCTGTGATGTGGCTTCGACTGTCACGCTCTGGGCATCGACGGTTCCGCGGTTGATAAGTTCAACCCAGCGACGGGTCTCATGCTTCAGTCGCCCGCGGCTATCCGTCTTGGGAATGGACTCCTGGCCCGGCTGGGCAAGAAAATCGACTGCTGTTTTCTCCGCAGTGGTGCCGCCTGGGATTCCGGCTATGTCCAACTGGACGAGGTCGTGCTCAATCGCTTGCCAGACGTGCGCTGTTAGTTCCTCAGGGCTCCGGAACGAGCCGTACAGGCCACGTTGCTGCATCTCGTTTTTAAACTTCGCCAATGCTTTGAGTTGATCGGGATCGACGTCGTTCGGGTGAGGAGCTTCCGAAAAGTAGAGGTGAACGGGTTTTCCAGATCCCTGTGCCGCTTCGATCTCCTCGGCCGTCCCCGAGACGGACTCAGCCGTGACGGCACCGAGTCGGCTGCCGAACAACGCCACCACGATGTCCGATTTTTCCACAAGCTGAGAGTTGATGAGCGCCTGGGGGTGCTTACCGAGCATGGGGACCGAACTGGTCTCCCACCGAAGGGGGACGAGGACTATGTTCCGATTTGCCGTGTTGGCTTCATTCCAGCGGGTGACGGCCTGGTGAACCTGCTCTCGCTCGGTAGGGATGTCGGCAGGAGAGGCGATCATGATGAACAGTGCGGTCGCAAGCTGGGCCATAGTCTGAGGATATATCCGCTTCACAGCGTGATGAGTCGTCTGTGGCAATAAGGAGAGGCCTAGGCCGACTGAATGGTCATGGAGTCGCGCTTCACCGGAGGCGTGTCGGTGCGTCGTTGGGCCATCGCGCACCGGCCAACGCGCGACTTGCGGAGTCTGAAGCGCCACAACCGCACGAAGATGCTACGACGAGCGCGATGGAACTTGGCACCTTGCGCTGACTTCATGCTGAAAAGGGGATGTTCCACGCGTGGCAGAGGGCGTTGTGCAGGATGAAGCTTCCGTGTAGGTAAAGCTGGGCGTCGTCTCGGCGATGATAAAACTGCATGTAGCTGCCACCGCGAATCTGGACTTCATTGCCGATCGCTCCAGCGAAGAACAGCAACTTGAGGAGTCGGTTGACGACGGTCGCCTCAGTAACTCCGAGCGTCTCGAGCTGGCTTGCAAAGGCTGCACGGTCGAACCGTTGGCGCTGGAGGGTCTGAAGGGTGTCTAAGGCCTTGCTGGCTTCGTCGGGTCCGAACTCATAGCCTGCGAACTCGTTACGGATTGCACCGGGGAAGTAGCGTGTCGCGTATTGCAACACCCCCTCTCGGATGACGTCTTGCCGGAGCTGGTGTTGGCTGGCTGGGAAAATCTGGGACGCTTCGACGTCGCGGATCGCGTCCAACAGCCGGAGAAGATCCCGGGGTGTGTGGCGGGTGAAGTTCAGGAGGTACTGCAGGCGGTTGATGGTGCGGTGGCTCTTCCCGTGCAGCTCGATGTTTTTCGGGAAGTAGTCAAGGACGTCAACTCGCTCGACTTCCAGAGCTTTGGCCGCTTTCCCGTTGACCAGGCGAATGAGGGGAGCGTTGGCGCCCGCTGCCCCGGAAAGGACACGCCAGTCGAGCTCAACGGAGAAGTCGTCGCGCATCTTCTGGGAGTCGGGCAGGGTCAGAGACACTCTGTTGAAGACATCGTTCCGCAGAAGTAAAACAATTGTGCCGGTGGCGCCCGTGTTGGCGAGGCGCTGATTGATCGAGTAAGCCGCTTGCACTAGTGATGCGAGGCTCTCGTCGTACTTTTCGTCGTTAAGGAAGATGGAGTCGAGGCCATCGAGCATGAGCAGGTGCCGGTTCCCGGAGCGGGCATTCGCCGCCCACTCTTCGAGGTAGGGCAGCAGCGAGAAAATGTTCAGCTTTGATCTCGACTCGCGGCGGTAGACCGTGCCGAGCTTCGGGATTGGGATCTCGATGGTGGTGTTCGACACATTCAGGATCGCCCGGCCGGTCGTGTCGCCGAGAAGCCCGTACTGGCGTAGCAGCCGAGTGACACGGGTGACCTCCGCACGGTTCGGGAGGTCGCAGGACTGGTCCTCGAGTAGGAGGGACAGGTAGTTGCAGAGCAGGATGAACTTCCATGCGGAGACCGTCCGGTCGGTGCCGGCGGGTTGGCCGGTGTCCAAGCGGGGAATGTCCGCCAGTGGCAACTCAGAAGCGTCGCGGACGACACAGAGGTAGTTGTTGCCATGCTGGGACTCGTGGAGGTACCACGCGAGGGCAGATTTTCCGGTGCCCTTCGGGCCGAGAACCAAAGTCTTTTCGCCGGACACGACGGCATCTGTGATCCGGTTGAGATCCACGAAACTTCGGACGAAATCGTCACGACCGCCCGACAGCTCGTTCTTCGAGTCGCTCTTCCCAAAGTAGAGGTCTGCAAAGCGAGGAGTCGTCAGCGTCATATCCGGATCGTACCGTTGGGCACGGACTCCGACCGCCGGAACCGCATGCGCGAATACGAGTCTTCTTGACTGCCTGATAGCCGATTGTTCACTGACTCGGCGTGTCCATGGGCTTGTCGTCTTCGTCCTCAGGCTCGAAGCCGCGGTCAAAGACGTTGTCGGCTCGGTGCCAGACCTGAATCCCGATCGTGAAGACCAACACGGGCAGCGCGCCGGCCAGGCGAAGTAGCCAGGGCAGATCAGGGGCGACCAAGTTGGCCACGAGGGGACCGATGACAAGCAAGACTGCCGTAATAATGATCCCGGAGGCCAGCCGCTTCCGCCGCTGCGCCGCAGGAGTTTGCATGGCTCAGTGTGCAACGAATCGGCGTTCATTGCGCGCACGTGTATTTCGCGCCGCAAGTGCCCGATAGGGGATCGTCTGCCGGCACGAAGTTCAGTCGTCGCCCTCGGTTTTGTGCGAGGGGCCCGAATTGATCGAAAGGCCTCGGAACATGAAGAGAGAGCTAGCGACACTTCTCACGCTGATCGCCGTGCTCACCCAAGGTGTCGAGTGGTCGAGCACGAATGCGTCGGGTCCACGGCCGACTCGGGGAAGCGGCCAAGGTGGATTCTTCGTCGTAAGCCCTCGCCACGCGGGTGGTTCCACGCCTACGGGCGGTACGTGGGGGAGGTGCCGGCTTACGGTCAGTGGATGACCAAGGAAGAGCATGCAACGGGTGGCAAGATCGTGGGGCCCTCTTCGCAGGTGATGATGATCCCCTTTTCCGTTTTCGGCGGACTTCTTGCCGCGTTTGCAGCTTTGGGAGACGGTGTCACTGGCGTCACATTTGGCGTGTCCGTGACTCTTGCTGCTGTTGCTGTGGTGTCCGCGATCCTGGGGTGGCGAAGAGCCAAGTCCGTCGAGGCTCTGATGCCGTTCATCTATTGGAGCAGTGCCGACTATCCCTTCTCGCAGCTCGACCCGGACAGGCGACGACTCCTGGTCCGACAAATGTTCGGACGGGAACCGGTGACAGCTGAGAGCGCGGAGTTAGTCCGTTTCCTGATTCGCCGTAAGCGGCGTCGTGCGACCGCGCTGATGCCGTCGCTTTTAGCTATGTTTCTCATCCTGGCCGCGCTGGCGATCGCAGCTGGCTATCCGGGGTGGGGTTTGCTTGGAGCAGTTCTCCTACTCGCGGTCTTGGTCACGGCAACCCAGTACGAGAAGCGACGCGAGGACCGAGTGCTTAGGCTCACGGACGAGGCCAACCTAGATAGGGAGTGATGTACTCCGAAGCCGACTCTCGCAACTTTGCAAGCTGTTCTTTTTCATCGACAAGGAGCGATTGATGTCGTCCAAGATGCCTCGCTGGCGAAAGCGCATGGGTGTGGCCACGATCTTCTACGCGCTCGGCGCCACGCTGTTCATTGTCAACGTGTTCATTGACCTGCCCAAGGCGCTGAGTCTTCTGGGCGTGGCGCTCATCGCGATCGGCCTTTACTTCAACATTCGCGTTATGGCTGAGATGCGTCGCTGACGGCCGTCACTTGAAGGGACTATTTCCAAGGGCAGGTGCATCGTCCCGTTGAGGGATCGACGAGCGGGCGTTCTGCCGATTGGCAATGTCGCGAGGGGGCGGACCCGTCACCGGCTACGGCACCATCAAGCTGTCGCGGCATAAGTCATTAGGGCGGAGGCGAGCAGAATGAGAGCGCCGAGCATGACTAATGCACCGAGAACAAGGATGGCGATCCCTCGTGGGTTGGCTCGATCGCGAAGCAACCAGATACCGATTGATGAGGCCAAGAGGAGTAGGCCCGCGAGGAACGGGTAAGCACGAAGGGTCCCGGCGCCGAGGGCGTAGTTGCAGTTGCCCGTGCGGGGGATACACGCGGCGAATGCCATGGAACCGATGGCCACGGCGTACCAGCCGACGAACGCAAGAGGGACACCAAGCAGGACGATTCCCACGATTGCTGAGAAGACGACGCTCATCGGAGATCCCACGCTTCTGCGTTCATTGCTCACTGATCAATCGTGTCACGTCAGGTCACGTCGCGTAGTCGCCGCTGCTTGCCCGATAGACGATCGATAGGCGGACGAAGATCCGCGAACATGCCTCGGGCCTTGATGTTCCGTGAAGGAGTCAGGGGGCGAGCTGCCTCGGATGTGGCACGACGAGTTGCCCGCCTGAGAGGGCCAGAGCCACGACCAGGCCGACGGCAGATGTTCCTACGACGACAGATAGCACCAAGAGCACCCTCACACTCAGTCGCGTGCTGGCCCCGCTCATCACCGCTGCAAGTAGTGCGAGGCCCGAGAGATGTGCGAAGACCAGAGGTGCGAGCATGAAAGGAATGGAGGGGCCCAGAGAGCCTGAGCCTGCGGTTCCCCTGGAAGCTTCATCCGATGCGAGCCATATCCAGAACCACCCCAGCGACATCGCTGGCAAGCCCAATAATGCGAGCACCCAGAACGCGACGGTTCGTAAAGGCGACACGGTACTCGCACGGTTGTCGAGGGCTTTCATCATCCAAGGCTAGTGAGAGACGCCGAGCTGCCCGATAGGGGATCGGCCACGGGCCACGGGCCACGGGTCATGGGCCCTCGGTCTGGCTGCCCGCGAGTCAGCTCAGGGCAGCGATGACGCCTGCTACGAGGATTCCGGTCCCAAGTCCGATCGTGATGGTCATGGCAAGGAACGGGCGACTTCCTACTCGGACCCCGCCTCGCTTCCTGAGGTTGAAGGCGTAGGCAAAACCTGCCACGACGATGAGAGCGCCGATGATGGTCATGACGAGGGGAACGGTCTCCATCCTCGAACCGTAGTGCAGGGTTTTCACCGGCTCGGTTACGCGTCATGTCGGCGGCCCGATAGGGGATCGTCATATCGGGCTTAAGCCTGTGCACCGGTTGATGGCGTCGACGTGTCAGGGGAGGTCGGCATCCTCGTCGACCGGGTGTGCCTCCAACCGATTGGCGGCGAGGATCGAATCGACGTGCGCTCGAGAATCGGCCACGATCGTAGAGTCCCATTCGATCTCGGTGGCGAGCACCCAGGCGGGGTCCTCCGGCCGGAGCAACTGCGGTGGGCTGGCGCTAGTCGGGGCGCCCGTTTTGAGGTTCGTCGGTCGGGACCAGGACGTCGCCCACCATGACAGCTGTGTTGCAGTCGAAAGGGCCGGCGGTGGCGGGTCTCGACACCTGCCACCAGCGTCGACCGAAGCGATCACACACGACACTGGTGACATCGCCGGCGACGACGACGTACTCGAGGGCACCGTCCGGTTTCTCCTGGACGACGCCGGCCGCACCCTCCCGCTCGCCCAGATCGACGATGGGCGCACTGGTCGGCGTCGACGTGGGCGTGGGCGTGGGCATGGGCGTGGAAAGCGGAACAGCCGCGCTCGACGGCGTCACCTCAGCCGCGGGAGTGGCGGGCGGTGGCACTGAGGTACTCGTGCACGAAGCGGAAGAGAGCACGAGGGCCCCGGCGAGTACGGGCGTCACGAGCCAGGAGCGGACCTTCACACGATGAGGTTAAGTCATTCCAGGCTTTCGGGGGGCTGGGGTCGGAGGCCGCGCCCTAGTCTTCGTCCATGGAGAGAACGGTCGAGGGCCGCATGCGGCAGCTGGCCCTCGTTGCGCAGAGTGCTTTCGCCCTCGGACTGGCGATCGGTCGGCGGGCGCTTCAGTCGTTGAAGAAGGTGATCGAGCCGCCATTGATCGAGGAGACGGTGAGTACAGCCCCCTCGTAGTTCTCGTCCATCAGGAACGCGGTCGTCGCGACAGCACCGGGGCTGAGTTCGGTTGGCCACTCTTCCTCGAGCGCGTACCCGTCGATCTTGCCGCTCGCGGGTCGGGGGCCGAAGGGAAGTGACCAGTCGGGTCCGCCAGCACCGTCGATCACCAGGTCGTCGTCAGCTTCGAACAGCAGGGCCGTGTCACCCGTGTTCTCGACCTTGAGTCCCACGCTGAGGTACCCGTCGAACTGGTCCAAGATCTCAGCGGTCCCTGTCATGCCCTGAGGGGTCGCCCCCGTGTCGATGTCGCTCGTCGAGCATCCGGACATGGTTGCCGTGACGATGATGACGAAGGCGGCGCAGAAGTTGTGGGCGCGCCGTCGGGCTGAGATCTTCACGCTGTCATGCTTCCAGAGGCCGTCACGGAACCATTGCCCATGCGTCATCACGCACGAGGACATGTCCGCAGAACAGCCGCCCGCAACGCGAAGGGTCCGTAAAGGGATCGCCCACCGGAATGACACGCTCCGCCTAACGTGGTGACATGCGGATGCTCGTTCTCGGCGGTAGCGGACTTCTGGGGGGTGAGCTGTTGTCCCAGGCGCGGGCTCTGCATATCGACGCGATCGGCACTTCCACGCGTTCCACTGGTCTTACGGGTGGAGAGCATTGGCGACAGCTCGACCTCCGCGACCGGCAGGCAACCATCGAGCTAGTCCGAGCCACTCGCGCCCACGTTGTGATCAACGTCGCGTATCGACAGTCCGATTGGTCCTCGACGGCGGATGGTGCGGCCAACGCCGCGATCGCGGCGAAGTCAGCAGGCGCTCACCTCGTGTTCGTCTCGAGCGATGCCGTTTTCTCTGGGGCCGAGTCACCGTATTCCGAACGGGCCTTGCCAGACCCGCGGACTCCCTACGGCGCCGCCAAGGCAGCGGCAGAGACGGCGGTGCGTGCCATTGCCCCCGCCTGCACGATCGCGCGTACGTCGCTGATAATCAGCAGCAACGGGTCGTCCGTGCATGAACGGCTCGCACATGCGGCTGCGCGGGGGGACGGGCACCTCTTCACCGACGATGTTCGCTGCCCTGTCCACGTCACCGACCTCGCGGGCGCGCTCCTCGAACTGGCCCACGCGAGACGGAATGGCATGCATCACCTCGCCGGTCCAGAAGCCATGAGCCGATACGACCTCGGCCGCTTGATCACACTCCGAGACGGTCTCGATCCCACTCGCATCCAAGCCGCACAGCGTGCGCTCCTACCCATGCCAGGGCCGTTGGACGTCCGTCTCGACTCTCAAGCGACGCAACGGGCCATCGCCACGAGACTTCGAGGTGCCTCTTCGTTCCTCACAACATCGGGCTAGGTGGGCAGCCTCCTCACGTGTCCCGATAGGGGAGCGCTTAGCGACGCGCTGGAGTGCTTTCAGGCTGTACTCGGGCATGCCAGCATATGGGGGTGAGGTTCGGCGAGAGCTTGGTTGCGAAAGCCGATCCGTATTGTCTCTGGCGGAGATCAGCGACGTCATGACCGGAGACGGTCGCGTCTCCCTCGCGGTCATTCAGCCGACGCTGGCTGTGTACCAAGGGAAGAGCTTTCAGTCGACTCGGCTGCTGCACGTCGCTGTTGATCGCTTTCGCCAGGAGTAGCTACGGCACGGCCCGTCGAGGACATGAAAAGCTCTTGATGGAGCCCATACCGTCTGAAGTCTGCGCGGAATGAGGTGCGGTGCCCGATAGCCGATCGGCCACCGGTTCACTTCTAGACTGGCGCGGTGACGCGAGTGGGTGCAGTCGGCTTCGACCTCGACGGGACGCTGCTCGATCACCGCGGTTCAGCCCGATCCGCCGCGGTCCACTTCCTCGGCTCGCTAGGTGTGGTCGCGTCCGACTCGATTCTTGATAGCTGGTTCGCCGCCGAAGAGCAGCACTTCGAGCGTTGGCGGTCGGGCGAGATCAGCTTCTCGCAGCAACGCCGTGAGCGGCTGCGCTCTGTCCTCCCGCCGCTCGGGGTCGATGTCCCTGCGGGTGAGGTCGATGTCGACGAGCTGTTCGGCGGTTACCTGCGGGCCTACGAGTCGTCATGGCGGGCATTTCCCGATGCGCTTCCACTTCTTCGGAGCCTGCGCGCGTCCGGTCATCGCATCGGACTGCTGACGAACGGGACCGAGGCTCAGCAGCTAGCCAAGCTCCGGCGGACAGGTCTCCTCGTCGAGTTCGATGTCGTCTGCACGTCTGAGCGCATCGGTTTCGCGAAGCCCGACGTGAGGGCCTTCGCCGTTCTCGCCTCTGAGCTCCGAGTCGAGCCGGGGGCATGCCTGTTCGTCGGCGACGATCTGGTGAAGGACGTCGACGGAGCCAGGGCAGCCGGGATGCGGGCACTGCTGGTCGACGGCCACAGGCACCGCGAGCTTCCGATCGGTGAGTTGGTCCGGTCCGTGATCGCCCGGTCTGCGGATGCCCGATAGCCGAGGGGACGAGCGTCTAGACGCGGTGTCCCGATAGCGGATCGTGCTCCGGTCGCTACCGTAAACAAATGACGGTCACGCTGATCACCTTGTCGTCCGATGACTGGAGATTCTGGCGCTCCATGAGGCTTGCGGCGCTGACTGAGGCGCCGGAGGCTTTCGGCTCTCGGTTGGCTGACTGGATCGATGCTGATGAGAGCCGTTGGCGCGAGCGCCTCTCCATCCCAGGAGCGATCGACCTCGTCGCCCGCGACTCAGGAACGGGCAGTCCGCTCGGCATGGTCACTGGTACGCCGGCAGCACGGCGCGGTGCTGGCGCAGAACTCATCTCGATGTGGGTGGCCCCTGCCGCTCGAGGCAGAGGGGTGGCGACCTTGCTCATCGATGCCGTCGTGACGTGGGCCGCCGCCTCGGGGGCACCGCGCCTCGAGCTGTCGGTGATGGCCGAGAACGAGCGCGCCCGGCGCACCTATGAGAGGAGCGGATTCGCTGTCGCAGCCGGTTCCGGGGACGAGCTCACGATGACACGGGCTCTCTGACGGCGACAGCCGACTGGCACGCCCGCTTCCTGCCCGGTAGGGGATTCCTGGTGGGCGGACGGTGCTGTCAGGAGGAGCGGTCCTGCTTCAAGGCCTCGTGCATGTGCGCAAGAGTCCCCTGGTAGGCGATGAGTTCGTGGTCGACGCGGTCGATCAGGGTGTCTCTTCCGTCACCGAGCATCCACGAGGCATAGCCCTCGTAGTAGGCCCGCACGCCCATGTCGGCGAGAAGGCCGGCCTGGCGAACATCCCCGAGGCGGTCTCGGAGAGCCTCCTGCAGAGCTTCCGTGATGGCAGATCGCTTGAAGGTCGCCCGTTCGCGAAGCTCAGGAGTGGCGGCCAGGAGCGGGTCGAGTAGTCGGCCCATGTCTCGGAGGTCGTCGGAGTGCGCGGCGCAGAGCGACGTGATCCCGGCCCGCACGAGCTCGCCGGGGAAGACATCGGCGGGTGCGTTGACGATGCCGGCTACGGCTGCCGCGACGAGCGCGTCCTGCCCCTGGAACAGGATCTCGCGCTTGTCGGTGAAGTGCCGGAACAGGGTCGTCTTCGTCAACCCGGCATGAGCCGCGATCTGGGCGGAGGTCGTCGCGTCGTAGCCGTGCTCGGAGAACAACTCGATCGCCGCTCGCAAGAGGCGGCCGCGCGCATCCGGTTCCCAACGACCCATACTTCCCATCCTAGTGATGCAACTGAGTCACGTCAGGTGTACCGTGACGTTACCAAGTCACATCAGGAGGCGCGGTGGCGGTCGAGCCACTCGTCCGCGAGAACGGAGAGACATCATGCGCGTCTTCATCACCGGAGCATCCGGATGGATCGGATCGGCCCTGACCGCCGAGCTCGTCGCAGCGGGGCACGACGTCACGGGTCTGGCTCGATCCGAGGCGTCCGCCGCGAAAATAACCGCCGCGGGTGGTGCCGCGGTCCGCGGTGACATGCAGGATCACGACCTGATCGTCTCCGAAGCCACGAAGGCGGATGCCGTCGCGCACCTCGCCTTCACCCTCGACTTCGCGGCATTCGAGGAGACCGTGGCCAACGAGGTGGACCTGATCGCCAAGCTCGGAATTGCTCTCGAAGGAACCGGCAAGGCGTTCGTCGCCGCCTCCGGCACCCCGATTCTTCCCGGCCGCATCGCGACCGAGGAAGACGTGCTCGATCCCGCGGGCCCCGCGGGCCCACGTGCCAGGACTGCGTCGGCGGTCCTGGCTCTCTCGGCGAAGGGCATTCGTTCCGTGCTGGTCCGCATGCCCCGGTCGGTGCACGGTGAGGGCGACCAGAACGGACTCGTCTCCGCGCTCGTCGCTCTAGACCGCCAGCTGGGCGTTGCGGCATACGTGGGCGACGGGCAGAACCGGTGGCCCGCTGTCCACATCTCCGATGCCGCACGGCTCTTCTTCCTCGCCCTCGAGAGCGCACCCGCGGGATCGGTGCTGCACGCCGTCGGCGAAGAAGGCGTCGTCATGCGTCACGTCGCCGACGTCGTCGCGGCCAAGACAGGCCTTCCCGCGACCGCAGTCGATCCCGAGCGGCTCGGTGTTTTCGGTGCCCTCCTCAGCGGGGACCAGCCTTCCTCTGCTCTCACCACCCGGCGCCTCATGTCGTGGGAGCCGTCGGGCCCGACGCTCCTCCACGATCTCCAGACCGGCTTCTACACCGACCTTCCCACCAAGACGATCGACTGACCACCCTCACCAGGTCGTCCGACGTCCCGCATCTCGATGGCCGAACGGTCCTCGCCCACGCGCATCTGTAACGGCCTCGAGGCCGCTGGCGGGGACGTCGGCGCGTCGACGAAAGGGCATGTCTGCGACCCCTCGCAGCGGTGGCGTCAGCTGACCACCTTTCGGAAGCGGAACATCAGATCGGGGTCGTCCTCGCCCTGGTGTCCGCTTCCGGAGCGTTCGCCGTGTTCGTGGTGGTGAGCGCCGTTCGGGTCGGGATGCCCCGGATGGTGGAACTCGACGATGTGGAAGCCGCAGCGGTTGACGTAGAAGTGGATGTTCCGCTGTTCGAAGTACGGCGTCATGGTCTCCCAGACGGTGACCGCTGGGTGGCGGGCCTCGATCGCTGCCCAGGCCGCTGCTCCCATGCCGGTGCCCTGTTCCTCCTCGTCGATGAAGAAGAAGTCGAGGTGGCCGGAGGTACCTGCCCGGTCGATGCGTACGATCGCGCCGCCGACGTGCCTCCCGCCGCCGATCACGTGCAGGACCTCGGTGCCGGGCTCACGAATGTTGTGCAATATCTCGGCGTCGGTTGGGATGGGTTCACCCTCATTCGGTAGCCCAGCTGCGGCCATGCCGGCAGCAAAGGCTGCCTGCAGCCGGCGACAGAGGCCGTCGAGTTCCTCCGTGCCGACCAGTTCGAGTGTGATGATGGTGGGTCTCGTCTCGCGGGTCATGGGGTCGTGCACTCCTTGATGATCTCGGTCGTCGCGGCCCGAAGCGCTCTCCCGCCACGCGTCGCTGTCTGCGGCTACTTCCATGTTCTCTCGAACCGCGGCAGAGTCGGGGTGAAGGTGCTGGGCGGTACAGCCTCGAGCAGGCTGCGTCGGGATTCGTGGCAATAACGACGGTCGGAGCTCGCTCGAGGCGTCCCGACAGACGATCGTCATACGCGTCGACAAGAGAGTGGCCAGCGCCTCGTGATCAGCGTTTGAGGATCTCGTGTCGAATCATGTGGCCGGCGCCGACGGTGAGTCCGGGGGTGGCGACGGCGGCGATGCCCCGGAGGAAGTGGTCGTCGGCGAGCTGGTCGATGAGGAGTCGGGCGAGGTCGTCGCGGGCACAGAGGTTCCCCTCGATCTCGTCCGCTCGGACGGAGTAGCCGTGGCCGGGGACGCTCACGAGCCCGGGCGGGTGCACGATCGTCCAGTCGAGGGCGCTGGCTGTGACGACAGACTCCATCTTCACCATGTCGTCGTAGACGGTGCGCCCGAGCACGTGCCGCATGAGGCCGTAGGCGACGACCTGGGCGATGCCGCTCTGATGGTGGGATCGGCGGACCCCTGCTGACGTGACGACGATCAAGCGTCGCCGGTGGTGATTCTCCATCGCCACGATGACGCCTCTGGCCGTTGCCGAATAGACCTCGACCGGTTTCAGCGTGAATGCGGCACCGATGGTGCAGATGACGGCATCGGTGGCGGCGACCGCGGCGTCGATCACGGCCGGATCGGTGGCATCGCCCGCGACGACCCGGAGTCGCTGATGGTGCAGGGGGAAGCTCTCGGGGTGCCGGGTGAGGGCGTCGACGCGGTGCCCCCGGTCCAGGGCCTGCTGGACCACCTCACGGCCCGTGGGGCCATTGGCGCCGAGGACCAGGAGGCGCTGGAGCCCGGTTGCATCGGCGAGGGGCAGCGCGTCGTCTGTCACAGCTGGACCGTATCGTTCTCGATCGGATCGCGGTCGGGGTTCCTCGTCACGGCTGCCCGGACGGTCTGGGCGACGTAGGCGACGGTGCTGCTGGGGCCCTCCCAGTACTCGGCGGAGTCTGCCTCGACCCGGATGAGGCAGAGGCCGTCCGTCTCGAGCCCGTCCGGGAACCAGGCCTGGAGGGGCTTCGCCCACAGGTCCTCGGCCTTCGTGCGGTCGTGGACGATCGTCGCTCGCCCCGCCACCGACGTCCAGGTGTGCCCCTTCATGTCCGCGAAGGCGACGTTGACCTGCTCGTGTGCGCTGATCTGCCGCGCCTTCGCGGAATCGTCGTAGGCGAAGAACCACAGGTCGCCGACGAACTCGGCCTCCTGCAGGGCCATCGGGCGGCTGACGCTTCGGCCGTCAGGGGTCGTCGTGGTCAACATCGCGACATTCGCGTCGCTGACGAGCTCGGCGACGTGGTGCTGGGTGGGGGTGGTGTCGGGCATGTCCTTCTCCTCATCGAGTAACAGAAATCTGTTTCTGCGAGCGTACGCGCTCGAAGCGGGCGATGGAAGGATGAGGGCATGCCCTCTCTCCCGGATTCCGAAGCGGCGCGGGACCTGGACGACGTCTTGACCTGGAACGTCGTCCGGGTCGCACGGTTCGTCGGGAACCGCCTCGCGGGCCGCCTCGCAGGCCTCGGCCTCAACCCGATCCAGTTCGGCGTCCTCGCGTTCCTCGAGAAAGAGGGCGAACTGACCACGGCCGAGATCGCCCGGGCCGTGCTGTTGCGACCACAGAGCGTCGCGCCGCTCCTGGACGGGCTCGAAGCACGGGACTTGATTCGTCGTGTCGGTGATCGTGGCAAGGGGCGACGAAACCCCGCGCGGATGACGGAGGCTGGCCGCGAGGTCCTCGCGCAAGCGTGGGTGATCGCGCTGGCCGCCAACGACCTCGATGACGCGGCGCTCAGCACGGACGAGAGCAACGAGCTCAATCGGCTCCTGCTCAAGATCGCTTCAGCTACCGAGCCCTGAACGCAACACGCTCAGCTCGTGTTTCTGCGCGACGTCGATGCCGCCCGATAGGGGAGCCGCTGACGGGCCAGGAAGTTTGGCCGCATCTACAGTGAAGCGAATCCCCTGGGGGACGCGAACGAGGAGACAAGATGAATGTGCTCGAGGACATCAAAGTCTGGGGGATGTTGCCCCGCGAGATCGCCTACATCTGCTTCAGTTCGGTCGTGACCCTCACTGGCCTGGTGACCGTGGCCGGTCTGATCCTCGGCTTCTGGTGGATGTTCATCGGATCGGTTTTAGGAGCGGCGGCCGCAGCGCTCTTGCTGAAGCTCTCTCTTCACTTGAAGGAGATTGCTTATGTGCAGTTCGAAGAGAGCCGATCGCAGGTCTCGGACTAGCCGACGGGGCGGGCATGGCGATGGATCTCGAGGCGTCTCGATAGGGGATCGGGGAGTGGACGGTCGGGCTACTTCTTGCGCCAGACGTGGCGCCGCAGGGCCAAACCGGACGCGATGTTCGCTGCCCCGGCCACGATGATGCACCGGTTCAGATGGCCAGGGCGCGCGAGCTGCGGACAGTTCTCACGATGGCGATGACGAGCAGTAGTAGGCCAAGGAGCGCCGGGGCGTAGAGGAACCCGGTGAGCAGCCATGTGTCATCTGTTCCTCGCGTGGTCTCGACGACCGACCCAGTGACGTACGTGCACTCGCGAGCGATCGGCCAGGCGGAGAACGAACCCGAGACCAGCTGTGTCTCGATCTGTGAACGTTCGAGATGCGGGCCCTCGACGGCGCACTTGTAGGTTGCGCCCTTGTAGACGTAGAGCAGCCGGACACCGAGAAACAGGGCTCCCGACGCGGCGATGAGCGCGGCGCCAGTCAAACCCTGGAAGGGACAGGACGTGTACAAGCGGCGCATCGACCCAGTCAAGAGACCATGGCCCCCGGGGCACATCCTCCATGAGAGCGACTTCCTGGAAGAGTCGTGCCGCTGCATCCGTCAGACGATCGGGGCGCGAGCATGGACATTTCCCCGTGTGCCGGACACGTACAGGGTGAACCCACTCTGGAGGAAAGATGACCGCAACCCCCGATCACCTCGACGTGCTCCTCGCCGACAGCGCACCCGCGGAGACGACCTCAAGCCCGGCGCTTCGCCACGACCTCGCCGTGATGGCGGCCGAGGCCAAGACTGCCTCGCGCCTCCGGCGTCGGCCGCTCCGCGTCGCCGCCACCGCTGGCCTTGCAGTGCTGCTCGTCAGCGGTGCCGGGACAGCCGTTGCAGCCTCGGTCTTCGACTGGGCTCCGTGGGCCCAGGACCCTGACCTGGCTTACCCGTTCATCCTGCCGAGTGGTCGCGCCTGCGAGGCCCGGGTCGCCGTCTACGACATCGAGAGCATCGACGGCAACGGCGCCGTCACGCGATCCGATCCGGCGAACGACAGTGACTTTGCCCGCCACATCCGAGACCTCGACCTCGTCGACCAAGCTGACGTGAAAGCCTCGATCACGGAGGTGCGCCAGCGCGACACGAGCGTCTCCTACGTGGCGGTCCTTCCGAATGGGCAGCTGGAGGATGTTCACGCGACGGCGTCTGGTCCGACTGAGGACGACATCTACGCTGCAGCGGTGTCGAACGCCGTCCGTGACGTCGTCGACGTGGAGGCTGCCGCGTTCGACGGGGGCCACGACTACACCGGAGCAGAATCGATCCTCTGCGAGAAGGTCGCCCCGTGATCGGGAACCGAAAGCGGGCCCTACGGTCTGCGCTAGAAGCCAGCTCGGTCGATCTGTTGTCCTACCTGCGGCGTCGCACCGACTCCGACGAGGCGCCTGATCTGCTGGGCGAGACCTTCGTCGTCGCGTGGCGCCGTCTCGAGGATCTGCCCGACGAACCAGAGCGGTCACGGATGTGGCTTTTCGGCATCGCCCGGGGGGTCCTGCTCAACCATGCTCGAGGCGTACACCGGCGGTGGGCGTTGTCTGATCGCCTCCGAGGGCACGCCGCCCTCACACCGGCCACAGCACCGCCCGCAGATGAGCACCTTGAAGTCCGGGACGCCATCTCACGTCTCGAGCCGGACATGGCGGAGCTCATCCGACTCGTGCACTGGGACGGTTTCAGCATCACCGACGCAGCCCAGGTCATGGGCATCCCGGCATCGACCGCACGGAGCCGATATCAGCGCGCCAAAGAACTGCTCCGCCTCGCCCTCGACCCTGCGGTGGCTTCCTGAGCCAAGCTCTCGACCCAACGCGCTGCGAGATGTCCTGCCCGACGTTGCCGTCATCGTCGGGGCGTTCATGCGTCTCGTGAGACGCCTGCGGGCACGCGCGGGGGCTCAGAGTATGAATGCTGCGCGTGACAGGTCGACCTGCCGTGTCTAGAGCGGGCCAGGCCCGAACCGGAGGGCCGACGGGCGCCCAGGCCGCGAGGAAAAGCGGGTGCACGAGGAGCCAGCCTTCGTCGTCCCTCGGCCAGGCGAGACCCGGCCGTGCCGGGGTGGTCGTCACGGTCGAAAGCCAGCAGCCCCCCGATGCTGCGTCAACCGCGGGGCGAAGCCTCGGGCGTAGCGGCCGCCGTCTCGACGAGTGCTCGCAGGATCGAGGGGTCGACGGGCCCCAGGACTCGTGCGCTCACGCGTCCCACGGGGTCCAGGACGAAGGTCGCCGGGGTCGCGTTGGGGGCCGTCGTGCCGGCGAAGGCGAGCTGCACGCTTCCGGTGTTCGCGTCGATCGCGGTGGGGTAGGTGACGTCGAATCGCCGGGTGAAGGCGTCGGCGGTGTCGGGCTGGTCCTTGACGTTGACGCCCAGGAAAGCGGCATCGTCGGCCACGTCCTCGCTCACCGCTTGGAGATCTGTCGCTTCCATTCGGCACGGGACGCACCCGGCGAACCAGAAGTTGAGGACGGCGACCTTGCCCTGGTAATCAGCCGCCGCGATCTTCGTGCCGTCGCTGAGCTCGGAGTCGAACTCGATGGGGTCGCCGCGGTCCTCGGGAGCGATCTCGGTCACGAGCTGATCGGCTGAGACGTATCCCTTACCGTCACCCCACTGCTGTTCGATCCCCGACGCCGAGGTGCACCCCGCCACGGCTGCGCTGGTGGCCACGAGCAGGGCCGAGGAAGCCAGAAGTCGACGAGTTCGCACGCGTGAGGATAACTCGGTCAACCTGCGCGCGAACAGCGTCGCGCTCGGGACGCTTTTCGAGGCGTTCGTACTCGTCAAGACCCTGAATGCCGAGGGGGAGGCGACGTGGGCATACCGAACGACGAACAGGCTGAACCGCGAAGACCTCCTCGGGGCCCTGACCGTTCAGGTCGCAGTTCTCACGAAAGAGATGCGCGACGAGTGGGATGACGACTGAGACCGTCACACGCGTGTCGAGCCTCGGCCTGCGTCAGTGCCCGACGGCCGATCATCCCCCTGACCTCGATCAGGCCTGCACGACGGTGGGAGCGGGGCTGATGGAGGTTGCTTTCGTGGGGGCCTGGGGCCTTGCCTTTCGAGGGCCTGGTGATCATGGCCCTGGGGTCGAGAATCAACCTCGCAGTCACCGTCCGGAGCTGGTCGCAGGGGCACCATGGCCCGATGGTCTTGTCGGAGGGGGTCACGTCGTGCTGCCGCTGCTGCACGCGGGCCTCGTCGAGCCCGGGTACGTGAGCGACGAGGTGTTCCTCACCGGGTACGGCCTCGCGCAGGCCGTGCCCGGGCCCCTGTTCACGGTCGCGAGCTACCTCGGTGCCGTCAGCGATCTCGGCCCGGGAGGCGCGCTCGGGTCGCTGCTCGCCACGATCGCGATCTTCGCGCCTGGGTTCCCGCTGCTGATCGGAGTCGCACCGTTCTGGAACACCGGGGGGTCTCACATCGGCGTGCGGGCGGGGATGCGCGGGGCCAACGCTGCCGTGGTCGGGCTGCTCATCACCGCGCTGCTCGACCTCGGCGCCACGACCGATGTCGTCAGTCCGGGCCCGTTCTGCCTGGCGTTGATCTGCTTCGTGCTGCTGACGGCCTGGCGGGCACCGGCTTGGGTCGTCGTCACCGTCGCGGCCCTGGGCGGTCTCGCGCTCGGTCTGGACTGACAGCCGACGACCGGCGCCCGCCGTCGCGAGAACACGCCGGAGGCTCGCGGTCCGGCCGGGACTCGCGCGAGTCGCCGGACCGGACTCGCGCTCGTGCGCGCTCCCTCTGCTCGAGAGGTCGCTACTGGGGCGCGATGCTCTGCAGGAACGCGAAGTGCCCGCGCAGTGCCTGTGAGCCGGTCGGCGTGAGCGTGACCCACGTCCGCGCCTGGCCCCTCGCCCGCTGGACGCGGCGGAGGTCGACGTAGCCGGCCTCGGTCAAGGTGCGGAGGTGCTTGCTGAGGGTGGCGTCGGAGACGTCGAGCCCCTCGCGGAGGACACCGAACTCGACCTCGCCGCCGCGTGCGAGCATCGCGCAGATCTGCAGCCGCTGAGGTGCGTGGACGACGGCGTCGAAGGCCGGCTCGGGGGTGTCGGCGCTCACCGGGCGGGGCTGCCGGCGAGGACGCTGCCGAGGCGGCGACGGGCGGACGCGTCGGCGGCGGGGCCGAGGGCGAGGGTGACGACCCCGGCGACGCCGGCTGCCACGCCGACCTGCCACAGGGGCTCGTCCTGGGCGACGACGACGAAGGCCATGGCTGCGACGCTGACGGCCAGGGCGACGATCGCCCACGGGGCGCCGAGAGTGAGGAACCTCCACCGCTCAGGGTTCGCCCGGGCGACGCCGACGTCGCGGACACGGCGGCGGGACAGGGCGACGAGGCCGAGGACGCCGACCAACATCCACGCCGAGCTGTCGGGGGCGCCGAGGCCGTAGACGGCAGCGGCCACGAAGGCACCGCGGAGGACGTGGACCCACCAGGGGGACCGGACGCGTTCCGCCATGCGGGCCTGGGCCTCGTTCGCGACCCGGAGGGCGGCGACGGGGTCGACGGGCTTGGACGAGTTGTCGTTCGAATGGCTTTCCATGTCGGCAACACTAAGTGTTTCCGACATGGAAAGTCAAGATGCGTCGCTGATCCGCCGACGGCGGCCTGCGCGAGCTGCGTGTCAGGCTGACCCGACGGCCGTCGGCGTCGTCGCGTGGACGGGTAGGTGGGGTCGCAAGCCGGCAGCGATCACCCGGTCGAGCAGGCGGTCGGGGAGCACTCGAGTCAACGCGACCAGCATCGACGCATCGCGCCCGACGGTGTACCGCGTACGCGGTCGACGGATCGTGGCGGCATCGGCGATGATGCTGCCGGCGGCGTCCGCGGACAGTCCTCGGCCGATGTGTGCCGATGTCTGGGCGAGTGCGGCGGTGATCAGGTCGCCGTACCGCCGCTGGAGATCGGGTCGCATCTGCGCCGCGAAGGCCGAGGTCGCGGTGGCGCCTCGGTCCGCCATCTGACTCCGGACGGCGCCCGGCTCCACGACGACGACCTGCACGCCGTGCCGCGAAAGCTCTCGACGGAGTGCGTCGCTGACCGCCTCGAGCGCGAACTTGGTCGCAGCGTAGGGCCCGTAGGTCGGCATCGCCCCCTTCCCGCCGACCGAGCTGATGTTCACGATGCGTCCCCCGCCGGCGATGAGGGTGGGGAGTAGAGCTTGGATCATGGCGACGTGCCCGAAGAGGTTGACCTCGAACAGTCCACGCCACTCTTCCAGCGGATAGGCCTCGACCGGCGCGTACACGGAGACCCCTGCGTTGTTGACGAGCGCGCGCAGGGGGCGTGCGTCGGGATCGCTGGTGATCCGCTCGACCAGGGCCTCGACATGACCGGGCTCGGTGATGTCGAGGATCACCGGTTCGATGCCATCGGCGCGCAGTGCATCGCCGTCAGCAGGGCGCCGCACGCCCGCGAGGACGTGAAATCCACGTCGGGCGAGCTCTCGGGCGGTGGCGGCGCCCATGCCTGTGGATGCGCCGCTCACGACGATGAGTTCAGTTTGATGTGACGTTGTCATACCGAGCAGCATGAGTGCTTGGTGTGACATTGTCAACTACGGTGGGTCCATGACGACGAGAATCGAGGGCGCGGCAGCGACCCGGGCCGCCCTCGTCCGCGCCGCGTCCGAGCTGCTCGACGAGGGCGGGCCGGGCGCCGTGACACTCCGAGCGGTCGGGGCGCGGGCGGGTGTCTCGCGCGGCGCCCCGTACGGGCACTTCTCCGATAAGGAACACCTCCTGAGGTGGCTCGTCGTCGAGGCGTGGGACTCGCTTTCCGACGAAGTAGAGCGGATACGGGCCGCGAGCGGCGCCCCCGACGCCCGCCTCGTGGAAGCGCTCCTCGCGCTCATCCGGCTGGCCCGCGAGCGGCCACATCTCTACTCGTTGGTTTTCAGCACTCGGGCGGACGACTCCGAGACTGCGCGCGCGGCGTCCCGCCTCCAGGAAGCGTTTCTCGCAGTCGTCCAGGACATGGTGGGGGCCGGGGACGCGCTCCGACATGGTGCCTTGCTGCTGTCCACCGCGCACGGCATCGCGGCGTTGGAGATCAGCGGGCACTTGGACCCTGAGAAATGGCATGTGAACGGGGACGACATCGTGGGCACGCTCGTGGAGGCGCTGCGTCTCACCGAGAAAGGCGTGAGTGTCCGTCGTCGCCCCAGCTGAAGTGGTCGAAAGGAAACGCTCTGAAAGCGGAGCGGGCGGCGAACAGGGCCAGGGTCGTTGGTCCGTCAGCCGCGGCGGAGGAGGTGGGCCGTGACGGCGGCTTGCCACGAGTGGCCGTAACGGGTCGTGCCGGCCGCGGTGCGGACGACGAACGAGCCCGCGCGGTACGCGAGCCGTCCGTGGCTGACGAGCTGATCGCCGAAGCGCTCGGCGATCGACCAGGTGTCCGACGACTCGAAGCTGATCGCCACGGGGAACCGTGAGCGCGGTAGGTGCACCTCGACCGGAGCTGCCTCGGCAGTCGTCGGGAGGTGCCCGACGAGCATCGGGGGAGTCAGGGGCGAGGTGGGGTGAACCATGGGGTTCCGTTCGTCGGGCGGAGAATCCGCCGGGGCAAGGGAAACCCCCTCCCGCACGGATGCGGGAGGGGGACCACCGGGATGACCGGCTCGTCACGAGACGTGAGGGCCGGTGCGTCGCCACGGAGACGACCCGGGGCCTGCCGACCCGGGGGTCGGCAGGGAGGGGTGTTACTGGGTGGCGACGGTGATCTTCGCGACGCCGACGAGCATCTCGTCCTGGACGGCGTCGGTCTTGAAGGTCTGGTTCAGCAGGCTCGC
>NZ_RKIC01000012.1 GCF_003755185.1 Frigoribacterium sp. PhB24
TGGGTCCGGCTTAGATTGCCCCAGACACCCCGAAACACCCGAAGTGGGTCCCGCTTAGATTGCCCTGGTGGGTCCCAATAACGCTGCCATAGTCAGGAGATCATGATCAGGCAGCCCCATCATCTCGAGAGCTGTTTTGGCGAGATCGTGCGAAGCGCCGATGGACTGTCCGTCCGCGATGGACGCATAGAAGCGCGCCGCGTAGTTGATCGCATCAGAATCTCCGATCGAATCGGAATGACCGATAGCAAAGGCCGCAATGCCTTCTGTGAGGCGACGGGCCTGTTCCGCGGTCTTGCACGCATTCAGGACGACGAGAAGGGGAGTTTCGTCGACAGCTTGTAGAGCACGGCCAAGTAGCCGGCCGGACATCGCGCGGCCGTCATTGTGGGCGTCGACATCCTCTTCGAAGACGATGACGTCCTCGTTGCCGTGGCCGGAGAAGTGGACGACGTGAGGGGTGCCCTGCGTGAGACCGTTCAAGAGGTCCTCACCCGTCGCAGCCGGCCGGACGTCTAGCCGAACCTGATCGCGACCAGACGCGAACCGAACTGCATCCTGGATTTGCTTTTGCTCGCGTCCGACACGGAGGTCATCTCGGCCTGACGAGGTGAGGACGAGGATGCGGAGGCGCTCTTTCTTCGGCTGTCGAAGTTCGGCTATCGCTCTCTCGTGCACGTCGAAGCGCATCGCCGTCTCGTCGCGCAGACGGCCCGTCTCAGCTCTGGCTGCCGTCACTTGCTGAGCTCGTTGCCGTTCTAGGGCTGTGTCGGTCTGCTCACGCTTCCGCTCCGACGCCTTCTGTTCCGACCTCTCGGCGGCTGACAGCTGCTTTTGTAAAGCCACTTCCTCAACCAGGTACTTGCTCGCCTTGGTCTGCCAAGCGGCGGCGTCCTTGCCAGCGGCATTGGCGTCCTGCTCGTACCTGTCCGCGTCCCGCGATCGTGACTTTCGCGTCGAGTCGTTGCTCGTCTTGGATGCCGCAGCCCGAGCCTTCGTTGCATCGGCGCGCTTGGCGTTCTCCTTCGTTCGCGCCGCCGACGCCTTCTTCTCGGCATCGGCCTTTTGTGCGCGCTTCCGCTCGAGTTGAGACCGAATCGTCGAGCTGCTCATGGGACGAGGTTAAGGGAACGGCCCGACTCTCGAACGCGAAAGCGTCCAAGAGGCCGCACGGCGCGGTGACCTCGGCGCGCCCCCTGCGTCCGCGCATGGGGTGCTCATGCTCGAGGATCCCCCACTGGGCCGCGGGGCGGCCCGCCACCGCCCAGGTCAACTCGTCAACCATCTGGCGCCGTGGGGAGGCTTGCCCGATCGCAGGCGCGGCCACGGCAAGTCCAGTGCGCTTACGGGGTTGAGGGAGCCCGCAGGGGAAATCGCAGCGACCCTCGGGGGAAATGCAGCTTCATTAGGGTGTCCAAGGCCCGACTCCGCGGCGATTCAGGGGTTGTGCAAACAACCCGCCACAGAAAACCCCTGGTCATCCAGGGGTTTTCGCTTTTCCCCGAGGCCCGGTGGTGCGTATGTGGTGCAGCCTGCGAGGAGAGCCGCCTTGCGGAAGGCGTCCCGAAGCGTCAAGCGGGCGTGTTCCGTCGGAGTGCGGCGGTCCCGGCCCAGGCCTCGCGCGATCCGATGCGCGCGGATGGTGACGGGTTCCGGCGGCCCTACATCCGTCGCAGAGGACTCTGTGACGCTGGCGGGCTTTCCCGGGACGTACGGGTCTGAAGGGCAGCAGGCTCGAACAACGCGACTACCGGCGTTCGACCTCAGGCTGCTTCGCGGCATCTGAGCCCGGCCACTGCCGACGACAGGATGACCTGTACCCGATAGGCGGTCGTTCATCGGGGACCCAATAGGAGACATGACTTCTCTCGGTCTCCTACCGTGCCAGTGCACTGGTGGAAGCCGGGTCGCTTTCACCCCGAGGTTTGCGACACGTCACAAGTCTTCCTTGACCCACTGCGTCAGGCAGTTTTCGTTCTAGCTTGCCGATGTTGCTGAACGATCCCTATTCGAGGGCCCGGTGCCAGTAGGGTCGAGTTTTATTCAGGTTGCTCGTTGCCGAAGGCGGAGAATGCAGCGCTTCTCGAACTACTTTAATCTCGGTCTCACGCAGGCCTCTCTCGACTTCGTGAACATTGATGTCGTCGAGGATTCGCCCGTCTACATCGATCCGCATGCAATTCGTACCCAGCAGGGAACCTGGATCGAGGCTTGCCAGGACTCGATTACGTCGTACTTCGATTCGCTTCTCGATGCCATCCGGAACGACGATGCAGCGTATCTACGAGACCTGATTGGCCCACTCACGGAGCCGAATGAGACGCATCTCGGCGAAAGCAAGGGGAAGTCCAGCGGCAGATCCCTTGGAAGCGAAAAGCGGGCTCAAGAGCTCATCTCAGCGCTTCGAAGGAGCCGCGCAATTCAGAGCGGGCAGCTCACCGACCTGGAAGAGAGCATTCTCTTCGTCGACGGTGTCGGCATAGATATCTTGAGCGACATTACGACCTGCCTCATTCGGTCCCACCTGATCGACTACACGAAGAATCAATGCAGCTTCCACGGAGTGACCACAGAGCCGCAATTTGCGGAGCAGACGTGGGACGCGAGGGCACGAGCTTGGATGCCCGGGATTGAGCACGACCTGCCACGCGGTCCTGACGGGAGCTTGTTACTCGTACCGAAATCCATCGTGCGTGTTCGGCCCGAGTTGGACAAAGACAAATTCTTCAAGGGGTACATTCGGCCGTTCTATGAGCAGGCTGAACTGAGCAGAGGCGTTGCATCCGACTTCGTTCGACTGATCGCAGCCGGGACTAAGCGAGCCCGAATGAAGGTCAACTTGACCGACCTGGGAGATCACGTAGGTACGACCAAGGCCGCCATCGCGCGGCACGCCGAAGATTTTCCCGAGGCGATCAAGAACTACAGGGCTGACAAGAGCACGCCGACCGTGCCGCTCGACAACGCGCAGCTCGCTGAGCGAGTGAACGATGTCCTGCCTGATTTTGGAGAACTGCTCGATACGGTCAATGCGATCGCCTCAGGAAGAGCTGGGGCGACGCCCTACCACCGTTCTGTTGCGGCCTTCTTGACGGCAGCCTTTTCTGCAAGTCTCGGTAACGAGCGGCTTGAGAGCGTGCAACACGGGGGCCTGAAGCGTGTCGACATCACCTACGACAATGTCGCCGGTGATGGTTTTTTCCGGTGGCTGTCACTCCACTATCCCTCGGCCATTGTGGTCGTCGAGTGCAAGAACTATGAGGACGACCCGGCGAACCCGGAACTGGATCAGATCGCTATGCGATTTTCGCCTGATCGCGGTCGCTTTGGGCTGTTAGTGACACGGAGAATCGTTGACAGGCCGCGGATGGAAGCGAGGTGTCGCAGCGCGGCGACAGATGGGCATGGCTATGTGATTGCCCTAGACGATGCCGATCTGCGGCGCATCGCCGCGGATATCCAGGAGGCACTCGCTCACGACACGAACCCACGCGAGTTTCCACTCCTACGTGAACGCTTTGGCAAGCTCATAGGTCAGGGCTGAATCCGCGCGGGTGAGGTAGTGGCAGCTGACGTGGGCGCCCGATAGTCGATAGGTGATCGATCAGCGCCCCACAGGACCTTGCCGAGGGCCAAAACGTCCATGAGCGCTCACGACAGCAGCGTACGGAACCTCACAAGGTCGCGGGCGGTGAACGGCGTGAGCCTGTCGTAGCGGCCAGACGTCGGCCCACTGAGGAGATAGCCGAGGACCTGCGTCGTGGATAGCCCGAGTGCGCGCAGCTCCTCCGCCGCGTTGCGTGCACGGGCTTTCGACCGTTCGTCGGTCCAGCCTTTGTAGCCAGAGTCGACCAGCTCGTCCAATGCGTCTTGCGTGGGGTCGTCGACGTCCGCGGTGAGGACTTCATCCGTCACCATGTTCCGCGCACCGGTGAACTGTGCCCATCCACCAAGCGGGTCGCTAGGGTCCTCCGCGACGACGGCGAAGCCGTTCTCGGGTACTCGGACCTGTGCGAGTAGGTCATAGCTCGGCCGAATGATGGCCACGACGTCGTCAGCGGTGATCGCGGTCCGTGTTCTAAGTGTTCGATGCGGCCACGCACGAAGTTCGTCGGGAATCACCGTCATGTGATCGACGACAACGAGCCCGCGGGCGTGCGTCTTATCGCAGAGCTCGAGCGCGAGCTCAGCTGCGGTGGTGACACTCTCAGCACTCCACGGCACGTAGAGCACACGCGAACCAAGCAGTGCGGCAATTTCCTTACCAGTCATCGTTTCCCGGGTTCATCAACCACGTCCTTCCGGTGAAAGTCCCTGCGTCGGAGGTGTCGATCCGGTGGCGCAGGCGGCGCAGTCGAATAGAGGTCGGGTCGAGTCGCAGTAGCTTTGGGGTCTCAGGCCCGTGTAGGTCCATGCCAGGGTGAGCCCGCTGGCGGACCTCTTCGCCGGATTTGTCCTCAATATCGTCGGCCGTGGCGAAGACGACGTAGTTCGACCTCCCCGTGTGCGAGCTTGGAAAAACGATGCCATCCACCTTGGGGGTGGCAGCTCGTCGAAAGAACTCCGCGACGATCTGTGTGGGGACGTATTCGACGTGTTGGCGGCCGTCTGGCCGAATGGGCCGGCTGACCACCTGCTGGAATTCGTCAAGGAACATCAGCAGCACACGGAGTTCGAGTTGTGTCTCGTCGAAGGGCGACGGCAGCAGAGCTTTGGCGTGCAGCGACAGCATGCGAAGAGGCCGGCTGGGGTGAAAAGTTCCAACAACCGCGTGGTTGTCGGTCGTGTACGCAGCTACCTCGGTGAGGGCTGTTTCTTCGTCCTCAGCGCCGTAAAACATGGGGATTCCGGCGGGCGACATTCGGTTTGCGGACGCCTGAGGGGCGGGTGCAGGTCCGAGCGCGCGAGCATCTGCCGGGAGCTGGCGCCCCGGGTCGGCGTCGTGATACCAGTCCAGATCGTGAGGGAGCGTACGTGCACGGACGAAAGCGGAGGGCGTAGGCATGTGCTTGATTAGGCCGCTGTGGTCGGAGGCCAGTTGTCCTAGGCGATCTAAAAACTCGATGACCTCTCGGCCCGGTCCGGTCGAACCGGCGAACACGAAGCGGCTTTCATGCTTGACGGTCTCCTCGAACCGGCTCCACGCGAAGCTGATCTCGTCCGTGCCCACGGGTGCATCGAGAGTACCGACTTCCGGATCGTCGATCGCGGCACTAAAGAGATCCGAAAGCCGATCAGAGTGCGTCGATTCGAAGGCTATGGACGCAAGCTCGGAGACAGCCCAGGCTGTGTCTGTGGTCAACACATAAGATCCGTTGAAATACGGCGCTTGATCCATGCGGGTGTATTCACGCCAGAACGCCTCCATGAACGACGTCAGAACGTCGTTCAGCGGCACTGCGAAGGGTGGCTCCTCGGGCTGTCGCGTTCGACCACAGATGCTGCACGCGTACTCAGAAGCCGGCACGACGGCTGCCCGCAGGGAGGGATCGGCGACATGCGACAGGCAAATGGTCCCGTCGACGTCGCTCCATCCGCGATCGTCGTCATCGTTGAAGTACCCGGGCGGCATGAAAGGACGGTATCGGAAGCTGAGCCCATTGCGGCACCTTGCTTGACGAGTGCCCGGCTCACAGAAGTCTCAATAGCCGATCGCTATTCAGGCAAGCGGATGCGACCACAAAGGTCGGCGCTAGTTAGGTGGCAGATCCTCGTCGAAGGGCCACGAATGGCGACGGCGGCTCTCTACTCGGGCATTTCGGGGCCAGATGGGCCGAGGCCGGTACGTCGAATTAGTCGCCAGCCGCCGAATAGCCCACGGCGCTCTACGACAGACGGTTGGGGCTCGCGCTGACCAACGCCTTCCTGCCCTTGAAGGGTGGCCTTGAGCCGGTCGGTCTGCTTTCTTTGAACCGACGGTCCAAAGGCGAGTCCGAAGAGGAACGCGCCCACCCCAAGAACGGCAGCGACGGTGAAGATGGTGCCGTTGATCCAGTCCCAGACCCAAAACGACTGGTAGGCGCGGATACCGGACGAAATCGCTCCAACAGCTACGAGAGTTATTGCCGTCCAGCCCCAGACACCGAATCCAGGCGACATCTCAGCGACGACGACTCGGCGCACGAGGTGCTGGCGAGTGATCTGCAGCAAAATCGTGTGTTCCTGGTCCAAGTCCGTGTCGCGAAGTAGCGCGTCGATCCGCTCAAGTCGTTGCAGGACTGCGCGGTCGCGGAGCGGCAGGAAGGCCGTAATGACTAGTGCCGGGACACCTAAGAGGGCCGCTAAACCGGCGAAGTCAAAGCCGCTCAAGTCCATGTGTGCCCTCTGCCTTCCTCGCCCCTGATCGTAGAGGAAAGGCCTCCTGCAGCCGTTCTGCTCCGCACCCTACGCAGGCCACGTGTGGGAGCACGAATGCCAATTTGAAACGGCCGCATCAGCATCGCTCAAGGCTGTAAGCCGCTTTACCCCGGTGCCTTAAGCCATGGTCGGCCTCCCTCCTGAGAGCTCAGAGGCGTCCCGATAGACGATCGTTCACCGGGGCGCCTTTGTGGGTCCGTCTCAACCGGCTAAAGGCAAGTGGCGGTGTGGACCGCAGCGATAAGTGGCCGTGCTCCGACGCGTCATTCGTCGCCCCAGCACGTACTCCGATCGGCAATTGCTGCTCAGGAAGGGTGTGTCGAGCTGCTGCGAGTGTCGAACAACCGTCCCCTCGTCGAGATGTGATCCGGACCGACCTATCGAGACGACTGATTAGCGGCGCGAAGCGTGGGAGGGATTCGTTGTCAGGCGACCGCGGCGCGCTCTTCTTCGATGCCATCGACAAGGCTCTGAAGCGTTCTCGTCTTCAGTATCGGTTCAGCGTCGGCACGGTACCTGGCGTTGACGAGGTCCCGGAGTTCGAGGGCGCGTTGCAGCCGATCGGTCTCGACCTTTCCGCGCCACGCAGTCGGTGTCGCCAGAAGACGAGCCGCTTCGGCGGCCCTCGAGTGCAGGTAGTGGCTCCGGTAGTCCGTGACGGGGCCCATCAGCGAGTTTGCGCAGTGGTCGATTCGGCACAGCAGCTTCGTGCGGACGTCGCTGTGTCCAAGTAGAGCTCGAGCACGTTTCATGCTCAGCGTCGCCGCGAGCCCCGGAATGTAAACGCCCTGCCAAACGCCGCCGCCCTTGATCTTGTTGCCGGCCTCATCAACTTTCGGTTTCTGCTTCTGGCGGCTGATGTCACCAGCGTGATCGACGTGCTCCATCTGGCCAATGCCCATCGAGTAAGCGTCGACATGGCCGAGGGCGAACGCGGTCTGTCCGACGTTGCCGGATCGTCCCAGTACGACCCGGAGGCCGGCCGCTCGGAACGTATCCGCGATCGAAAAGGTTGCGCGGATCTTCGGAATGCCGTCGTCCTCGCTGCCCAGGGGTGTGAAGCGCAGCTCAATTTCATCGAATCCAGCAGCGGCGTACTCGGCGGCTAGTTTCGTGGCGTCGGCGGCGTTGAACCGAGCCCGCAGCATGAGAACAGGTCGAACGCGAGTGTCGGTGCTGAGCTTGGTGGCTTCGGCAAGGGCGAGGTTCAGATGACTGGTCCGAGAGTCGCGTGCGAGGAAGTGAGGCGGAGTGACGATGGTCACCGCAGAGGGTGTCGCTTCAAGAACCGCGTCAACGAGCTGCTGGCGCCGATCCAGGCTGGCGGCGAGGAGGCTGAGATCGTAGGGCGTCCCGGTGTAGCCCGGGAGGCCCTTCAAGGTGTAGCCGTGGTGCTCGAGTCGCTCAGTGCGAGGGTCGTAGAGCACCTCCAAGCCGGCGTCACGTGCTGCCTCTGCAGCGCCAAGCTGATTTGCCGCAGCTTTAGGGTGCAGCGTGATCGCGCTGAGCCCTTCGGGAGAGCGAGCGATGAAGTCTTCGACCTTTTTGTGGTCCTGGTGATCCAGTTGCAACTCGAGAGCCATCGTCGACGCACCTTCCTTGGTTTGGTGCCATACTAGCGACAGAATGACCGACAGAACTAGGACACGCTCATGAGCGCAACAGTGGATCGCGGCGCACTCGCGCACAAGGTGACCGACATCATCGACGGTCTAGGCCTTACCCAGGAGGAAGTCGGGACGATCGTTGACGCGTCGGCACGCTCCGTCGCTCGATGGTCAGTCGGCGAGGTCGTGCCCCAGCGGCTCAACAAGCAACGGCTTCTCGAGCTGGCATACGTGGCACAAGCGGTGACGGAGATTCTTCCCGCTGATGACGCAAATGTCTGGATGTTCACCCCGAACCGTCTCCTGCGCCACAACAGCCCGGCTGAAACAATTCACTCCGGCGAGTACCGCGACGTCCTGAACCTCATTGAGGCGATCGCGGAAGGCGTCGTAATTTGACCCAGCTCGACGACGAACTGGTCCAGCGCATCGACCAGCTCGGCGCCACCGCCTGGTCCGGCACCACGTACCGTTACACCACGGCACGACGGGAGCCACTTTCCGGAGCGGGTGCTCGCCTCAATGGTGGCCGGTGGAACCCGCCCGACATCTTCGCCACCGTCTATTTGGGAGCTCCGCTGAACGCAACAGTGGGTGAGCTCGAGCGTCTCGCCGATTCGCAGGGTTCCACTCCGGAACGCATGCTGCGTGTGCCCTACGTGCTGCATACCGTCGAGGTCACTGACCTGCCCATCCTGGATCTCACCGACCCCGCCGACCTCGATCGACTCGGTCTTACGACCGCGGACATCGCCGATGAGGACTGGACAGCATGTCAGTCCATCGGCCAAGCTGCATGGTTCCTTGGGCTCGGCGGAGTGCTTGCTCCTTCCGCATCCGGTGCGGGCCTCGTGTTGGCCGCATTCGAAACACGGGCAGTCATCTCGCTCGCCGTTAGCAAGAGCACGCCCTTCACGCCAGAGGTTTTGGCGGTCATTAGGGCAACCGGGCAACTCCCTGGAGTAGCGCCGTGACCAAGCGGTCCCAACTGGGCCGGCAGAAGTCACGACAGCTAGCGGCAAGCAAGTTCGTTCCTTACCTCACCGACGCGGTACTCCCTGCCGCGCGCGGTTACCTCCCCGCCGGACCCGACGCCCGGCTTACCGCCTCAGACGTCAAAAGGTTTTGCCGCGAGACGGCGTCGGAACCAGGCACCAGAATCGCAGTCCTCGGGGTGCTTAGAGCCCACGCCTCCAATGGTGCGGAAGTAGGCATCTCCGTCACCGCGCTCATGGTGTCTGTCCTTGGGTTCGCGTTCAGCTTGCTCAATACGATTGCGCGACCCGCCGGCTGGTTAACGGTTGTTCCGATTCTCGAGGCCATAGCCGTCTTCGTCTTCGCCAGCCTGGTGATCAGGGCTGCAGTCGCTGCGCACTTCCGAAAGATGATCGCAGTGACCTGGCTTGGTGCTTATCAAGATGCCCTCGCTGAAAGACCACTCCCCACTGCGACTCTAGCTAGGTTTTGGTCCCGATAGAGGACCCTTACCGGAGCCTTTCCGGACTGACCTATCGAGACGGTTTGAGCCATGCGGCTGCAGGAGAGGATCTGGTGCGCGCGATCGTTCGGCTACCGGACGCCGGCAAGGGCTAAGAACGCCTCCGCCGGTCAGCGAGCTTGCACGAGACCGTGGAGCCCGCTGAGGAGCGAGCTCTTTGGCTCTGCGTCATCCGAGATGAGCGGATCTCCGGGCGTGTCACCGCCCCGCAGAAATGCTCCGGGATTACGCCAGGGATCAGAGCAGCTGCGCGGGGACGTCGGCCAAGACGTCCTCAACCCGCGGGTGTCGACGGTGTCTCGTAGTGACGGAGGGTCGCCTTACGCTCCCGCCGTGGGAGTTCGAGGGTCAGGTGAGACGGCGGCGAACATTCTGCGCCGGCCGATCCCGACGCATCCGTTCGCGGTGCCGCCGGCCCCTGGCACGTTCGGTGTCTGGCAAATCCGCCGGGACCGTTCCGCACCCCTCGGCTACGTCCTCTCTCGCCACGACCTCGGTGGCATCGTCTACCACTGCTACGCCCACGGCCGAGACGATGCCGGCGGCCGCCCGTGGCTGCGCCGGAGCGAGAGCCTGAACAGTGCCGTGGCGTGGATGATCCAGCACGAGCGCGAGCTGTCGGCCCTGACGGGCCGGTTGCACCCCGAGCCGGACGAGTGGCCCTCGTGACGGCGGTAGCGCCCGGGCCTGAGCTGGTTCGTCAGGCACCGTCCCAAGGGCGACACCAGCGCCTACGCCGGCCGACGCGATCGACCAGGTGCGCGCCACGCTCCCTGAGGATCGCATCGTGACTTCGGTCGCTCCCTACTGAGGCCGGGAGGGCCGCCAGGGGCCGCGCGTAGCTTGGCTTCGGTCAGCTTTCCCCCAAGTTGGCCGAGAGCTGCCGGGCGGTCCCTAACCCGCTAGGCAGCAGCAGCCCCCGCATTCCGGCTCCCCCCAATCGGGCGGGGGCTTCTTCGTGCGCGCGGGCCGTTCTCGAGTCCGGTGCCGGCCCTGGTCACGGCCCGCTGCGCGCTCCCGGGGAGCCGCTGCTCGGTGCTGAATGCCCTTCCGGCACGTCTTTTTGCCGTGAAGCCTTCGGCGGCTCGGTCGCTGCGCTCCCTCGTAGCCACCTCCGGGTCTCCGTTCAAGTGGCTACGCCACCGGCTCCTCCGAGATTTTCGGCACGCGGTCGCAAGCTCCGTTATTTCGCGCCGGAATGCTCTCGCCTGCCGCCTTTCGGGTTGCACTGCACCCTTTGGGAGGCAGAGACGGTTGACGTCCTCGGCAGGGCACCACGACGACCGTGCGCCTCGAGAGGGAGTAGCAAGCCACCGCTTTACGGTCCGCCCACGACTTTTAGCTTTACGAGAGGTTTCTCGTGGCAGGGCCAGTGGCAACCGGTGTGGGAGCTGCCCGGGCTTGGAGTAGCGAAAGCGCCCGAGGGAAGCACCCTCGACCCGAGGTTTGCGCCTACATTGCCCTGCGGATACGTCGCAGACCATGACGGGCAGCGTTCCATTTGCTCGGCAATGTGTCGGGGATGCGGTCCATGAGTGGTTCGTGGGCACGGGTCAGAGCAGCTGGACGAGCACGATTGTCTACCCAATGCTCAGAAGCTGTAGCGATCGGCTTGAGTCGCCTCACGAAGACCATGTGGATGAGCGGGACCTGGCAGTGGATGGAGCGTCACCGGTCGAAGATCACGGCGAGCAGCTACCACTCGGTGGAAAGCGCTTGGCGCATCCACGTTCTCCCGGAGTGGGGCGGTTACGCGGTCGGCGCGGTTACCAAGCGGCAAGTGGAGGCGTGGCTGACGCAGCTCTCGGCTACGCGCTCGTCATCTTCGTGCTCTGCGTCGTCATGGAGATCGTCTCCAGCTCGGTGCGCGCCGCCATGCTCGGCGTCGCGCCGACCGGTCGCGGCCTCGGCGACCGCGTCGTGCGACGGGCCACGAGGAGGCGCGCCGCCGTCGGGTGCGTGAACTGAGACCATCTTTGTCGACACCCCGACAAGTTGTTGCTGCGCGATCTCATCTAGCGCATCGACTACATCGACTGGACGTCGGCGACCGGAAACGGTGCGTGGTCAATCCGTCCCCGATGGAACGTGGTCTCGGGACTTCGAGAAGTACCCGGCTCTGCCCGCAGGGCATCTCCTCCGAACCCTGAGCCCGGCTAGCCGTCGCACCGTGCCAAGCCTGCTCGTCAGCATTGATTGCGCGGGCTAGGCGAAGCGAGTCGACTTCTCAACGCGTTGAGCGACGAGGCACACCCCTACGCTCACCAGGCAGAGGGCGGCAGCGATGAGAAATATCCCGGCTTGATAGCCCGGAACGAGAAGCGGTAAGACGGCACCCAGGATGGAGCCTGTTTGGATGACGGTCATGAAGAGGGCAGCGCCTTGTCCGACATCTCGCCCCGTGACCCGGGCCAAGAGCACCACGCCGATGCTTTGGAAGCCTGCGGCGAATGCTGCGTAGACCACCTGCGAGGCCAGCAATCCGCCGTACCAGCGGAACACGAACAGCATGCAGAAAGCAATGATGCCGAGGGCGCAGATTGCTGCCAGAGTTCTGAGCTCCCCCCATTTGGATGTGCAGCGACCGATGAGGGGCAGTAGGGCGAGTTCTGCAACTGCCGTGACAATAAAGAGGGGGGCGATGGCTTCGCTGGGCATACCCGATTGGATAGCGAAAAGCGGTAGGTAAATGCCGCGGAGGGTGTCCACGCCCTTCATCATCGCGACAACCGCAATCGCCGCAACGAGAAGGGTTGCCGTTGCTTTGCGTCTCTCGGCTGTGCGTGGTTGGGGCTGCACCCTAGCTCGAACGGGAATGGACCTCGAAAAGTACGGGCTCCACGCGGTCAGAGCGCAGCAAGTAGCACAAGCCGCGCTCAAGGCGAGCGGGTGAATTCCCGCAAAGGCGGCGGCTGAATAAAGGCCGAGGCCGAGGATAAAGCCGAGCACCATGGTCTGACGGAGTTTAAAGACGATTCCATCCTGGCTGTCGGGATTCGCGGCAGCGACCCTGCCGAAGACCTGAGGCAAGGACGTCGTTGTCAGAAGCATCACGGCCGCGCCAAGGTAGAGATAAAAAGGTTTACTGGCACCAAAAAGAAGTACCAAAGTCCCGATCGGCACCAAAGCGGTCGTCAGTCGCAGAGGGCCGGCCGGGTACCCCCGTCGAGCTACGCGTGGCACGATCCCGAGACTATAAGATACAACGATGACTGCACTGGCGATGAAGTAGCAGACGATCTCCAGCTTGCTGAGCCCCGCGGCATTGAGGTGAACCGGTATCGCAACGGAAGTCATTCCGCTAAAAATTGAGGCGGCTAGTAGCAGCACCGAGGGGCTGAAATGTATCGCTCGAGCGCGCAGGCTCTGCAAGGTACTCATGGGTAGTTGCCCGCTCGTATCAGTTTCTCTGCCTCCTGTGTTGGGCTCGTTTGCGCTCACCTGAGGGCCTACTTGTGCGACTGTCTCGCTTGAACCGTGGGCACGACAGATCCCTGGCGCTTGAGAACCAGAATCCAGAACCACGATCCACGGGAAGCTGACCATGCCGGACGTCTGTTCTCTCGCGCCGAGAGAGGTTTCGGAGTAACGGCTTGTCCGAGTTGTGACGTCCTCGAGACGTGACGGGTAGGCGAGGTCATTTCGCATTCAGGCCCGCCGCGAAGCGCGCGCACAGATTCAGAAGGCGGAGTTGCGTCATCAATGTGGCGTCAGCGACTGGTGGACGCCATGCCCGATGTTCAGGTCGGCAGGCATGAACCTGTCCAGATCGTTCTGTTCGAGACAAGCAAGAACAATGCAATTCGAGGCCACGGCCCCATCCATCCAGCGAGGATCATACGGTGAATTCGCGTGGAGTCGTTTCTCCTCCCAAGCCGCCATATCATCCGCGAAGGCTTTGAAATCTCTGTATGAGCACCATGAATTGGTCATCGGTACGCCGAAGTGCTCAAGGTAGGTGCGCTCTCCACCTGTGTATGAAAACAGGCCGAGCCATTCAGGTAGTTGTCGCGCAACGAATGTTTGACACGCCTCGATTTGCCTTCGCTCGGGCACATCGGTGAGGCCGAATTCCTTGTTGAGGTCTGATATTCCGAAGGGCAGAAGATGCTCCCTGCCGTCACGGGAAATGATTTGAATACTGCCGCCGCCGACGTTGATGGCATCCGTGCCCTTGGCGTCGCTCGAGGTCGACACCGCCAGACGCAGCAACTCCGCTTCGGCTTCTTGGTCGATGATCTTGACCCTGAGTCCGAGTCGATCACAAGCGAACGAGAGCGCTTCTCCAAGATCGTGATCTTGCCGAAAGGCGGCAGTAGCAACGGCCTCGACGCTGCGCATGTCAGGAACATCGGTAAGCACGGAGGCCAAGACTGCCGCCAATTGGTCCACTCCCGAGGCACTCTCCATCACCTGCCAAGTAACAGTCTGTTCCAGCGTCAGTTCTCCTTCGACCCGTCGATACAACTTCACGCTGTGGCTACCCAGATCCAGGAAATGAGAGTCGCTCATTCTCATAGTGGCCTTCGTCAACGACGCCTCGTCTCTGATCGGTCGGCCTAGCTCGTCAAGGCTTCGTCGAGAACAAGCCGACGAATGGTGCCGAGCTCGTCATCGAAGCGAAGACCTATCTGCGGAAACACCTCGTCCAAGGTTCGGCTGTAGCCGGCAATGTTGGGATCGGTCATTGGTTCGAGGGTCAAGATTTGAAGGCCTTGCGCGATTGCGTACCCGACTTCCATAGACGCTGCCGTTCCGAGGTACCCGTCGACATTGGCAAGAACGAGGAACGACGAACGACGGATCATGGCGAAAATCGAGTCTTGTAGTGCGCGTGGGTCCTCGATGGGGTCTTCGTCGAGCAGGGCGAATTCCTGCCCGACATTGGTGACGATGTCGCTGACGGGCGCCGTGACTGCAACGTTTTCCGCGATGAGAGAGCGCTTCAGTGCGATCATCTCGTTGAAATGCTTGCGGTATGAACCACTGATGATCGTCTGCAGGGCCTGGTTGTTTGCGTTCATGGTTTGTGCCTTTAGATGGAAGCGAAAGTCGAGTGGGGGTTGATGCTTGACGGCGTCGTCAGCAGATCAACCAGTTGCTGGGAGCTCTGGTCGGCAGCGTCCTGGGATGCGGGGCTGTGAAGACGCGGTGGAAGGTGGTCGAGCGCGGCGCGCACGTCCGACCAAGCAGGCCTATCGCCTGTCACGTCGACTGCAGGGCCCCACACGGGCCCGGTATTGACGTCCGCATGCATCACAATCGCCCGCCCCAAGCGTTCGGCCCGTTCCCCGTTCGCGGTTCGTTCGGGGTTCGGGCCAGGGAGGACGACGGCAGGTATGCCCTCAGCGATGCACCGCAGAGTCGTCCCATGTCCTCCGTGATGCACCACAGCGCGGAGGCCCGGCCCTATGGCGTCGAGGTCCCAGAGCGTCCCGATCTGCACGCGCCCACGAGAAGGTTCTCCCGGGGCCGCGCCGACCATAGTTTCTCCGGTCGCGATATAGATGCTCCCGTTCCAGTCGGCGAAGGCGGCGAGAAACTCCTCGTCGGCAGATCCGGCCGTCCTGTAGAACAGCAGATCAGCCGCTCGACTGCCTGAAGTGCTGGCCTGCTTGTTCAGAAGGCCGGTGTGGACGATGTCCAGTTCTTCGACATAGGGGCCGACGATCGGCTCGAGTTCTGCTGTGCTAGGAACCGCCATTGTGCCCCGGGCGAAAAGCCACCGCGCGTCATCCGCAATGGGGTCAATCTCGAGCAAGGCCAGGACCTTGTTGATCGCATCCACAGGCAGCGTCCACGTTGCCGGAATCGTGGAACCGTCGTAGCAGTAGCCGGGTACTTGGTTGTCTTGGCAGATGGTAGCGAATTGGATTCCCTCTGCCAGGGCGGCGATCACCATCGGAATTCGACAATCGTTGATCACCATCGACGGCGCAACGTCGCGCAGAGTCTGCCGATCGAGCTCGACCGCTCGCATCAGGACATCGGGGTCGCTCCAGCTCAACCAGGGATCGACGGCTTCGGCCCAGGGCGGGTACGTCTTCGAGGGCCAGCCAGCAGCCTGGACGTGCTCCATGTGCAGTGAGTTGGAGTAGCCGTAGACGTACGGTTTCCAACCCGCATTGCCAAAAGCCTCCCCGATCCGAATGAGTCTGGTGATGTGGCCGTTGCCCCGGCCCCAAGACGTCAAAAGAACCGTCTTGCTTGAGCCCGTCAGGTGCTGGGCCGGGTCAAGCCCAGGGGCCTCGTCCCGCTGTACGGCAACGTCGTGCTTGATTCTCTGATCATTCACATCGTCACCGACGTAGATGTGTTGATGTTCGTTTTAGCGATGCGCAGCGGTCGCCTTCGACCCGAGCTTTTCGTCAAGACCTTGACCCCCTCGTCAATTCTTCTCGCGCCAGGGGAACCAGTAGTGCTTTCCCGTGGCGTCCTCGAACGTAACCAAGTGTTCACCAAGGCGTCAAGCGTTTGACATCAACTGCTACTTGCCGAACCTGTGCCAATGTAGAGGCACCGCGATACCGGGTGGATCGATTTTAGTGCGACTTACCGGGCATGTGACGTGCGTGGAGTCGCTCAAATCGTCCATGCCCGGCGGGGGACATCCGTGGGCGAACCTGTCCCATCAGGTGCGACATGCCACGACGCCATTGCGTCCAAATAGTGTCGTGGTTTCTGGGTCAGTGCGACAGTGCAGTCGATGAATGAGGAGGCTAAATGAGAATTCTGGTCGTCACGCCCTACTGGCCTTGGCGGGACAATACCGGTGCGCCGCAACGTGTAGGTGTTCTCCTCAGCGGACTTGCCCGCCTAGGGGAAGTGGATGTCCTCGCTCACTCTGACTTGGGGGATCCGTCCCAGGGTTTTGATAGTTACCCCGGGATTAGCGAGCTGCAGTCGGCCATGTACCCTGGGCCCCGTTCACCCCTGCGGCGCGTCCTAGCCGCCATAGTCGGCGCGGAGCAGGCTCGGATTGTCGCAGCCCGACGCGTATGCCTTCCGCTTGCTCGAAAGATGCACGGGAGGCGCAATTATTCCTTGATCTTCTACGTGCGCGAAATGAGCTGGTTCGTTGCGGCCGGCAGGCTCTCCTGCCCTGCCATCGTCGATGTCGACGACTTCGCGGAGGTCGTTCTGGATCGCTGGCTCGACGTGAACAAGAACGACCGCGGCGATAGCATCGGGCGACTCGAGGCAGGGCGTATGCGGCGACGATCGGCTCTTCTGCGCCGTCAACACCTGATCGTGGCCCGATCGGGAGCGCGACGACTCGTGGTCAGCGCGGCAGACGCCCGGCGAGTCCCGGGGGCGAACGCCGACATCGTCCCGAACGCTTATCCCCCCACCACAGAACCCGGCGGCGTCCCCCTGCATGAACGTAGGAACGTCCTGCTCTTCGTGGGAATGCACTTGTACGCGCCAAACGACGATGCGGCCCGATGGTTCGTGCAGGCCGTGCTGCCCCTCGTCGTAGACCACATCCCTGACGCTGAATTCCGGATCGTCGGGCGAGCCAACGATCGATTGTTCGCGCTCAATAGCAATCCGAACGTGACGGTCACCGGGCCCGTAGATGACGTGAAGGATGAGCTCTCGATGGCACGAGCGGTGGTCGTTCCGCTGCGTGTGGGCGGAGGCAGTCGCATCAAGATACTCGAGGCCATGGCCAGCGAGGTCCCTGTGGTCAGCACCACCATAGGAGCGGAGGGCCTCGAGGTGCGGCCCGGCACACACGCCCTCATCGCGGACACTCCTGGGGAACTCGCAGAGGCGTGCGTGCGAGCGCTTCGGCTCGGGGCAGATGTCACGAATATGGTCGAAGCGGGAGCCCGCCTTGCTCGACAGCACAGTCCCGAGGTCATTGCGAGACGCGTGCAAGATATTGCAGCCGAAGTCGGTCGCCCGGCAGAACGCTAGGTCGCGTGATCACGTCTCGGATTGATGCGTTCCTTCGCGTGATCGACCGCGAGGCCGGGCGGCTTCATGGCGTTTGTGAAAGCCAGGTGTACCTGAGGCTGCAGATCACGGGCCTTTGTGACGGCCCAGATGACCGTCGGCAGAAGGCTACGCCGAGTCAATCTCGGGGGAGCTGAAGCGGCCAGGCCAAACACAGGGCATCGGTGATGAGGGAGCTCGATTCCGGCCGGAGGATCTCGGGGTTGCACCGGGAGGATGAGCCGAGGTTCGGCCAGAACCGGGCCCTGTCGTTCCGCGGTGCAGCGAGTGTTCGTCAGCAGCCCGCCGGTGAAAGCCCCTGCATCGCAGGGGCTTTCCTCGTTCTCGGGCGAACTCGTCGGAGCCGGAAGCTCTAGCCCGCCCGCAGCACCTTCGGGCGCGACCACCCCGAGGAGGCGCGGTGTCGGTTCCGCCCGCACCGCGCCTCCTCGGGTGTCACCGTCGGGTGCGCTCGTCGACGGGCCGGCGGCCGGCGACGCGTCGCTCTGTGCCCGAGGGGCCTCCGACGGAGAGATCGACCTCGGCGTCCAGCCCGAACGTGCGTCTCAGGGCGGACCGTGCGGCGTGCCAGCCTGCCATCCCGTGCACACCCGGACCGGGGGCGGCGGATTGCGAGCAGAGGTAGATGCCCTCGCCCATCCGCCAGGGGTCGGGAGACAGCATCGGTCGTCGCACGAGCTGGCCCAGGTGGGTGCTGCCACCGAAGACGTCGCCACCGACGTAGTCGGGGTTCGCGGACGCGATGTCCGTGGCGGTCGTCGCATGCGTGGCCAGGATCACGTCGCGGAATCCGGGCGCGAAGCGCTCGACCTGACGGGTGATCGTCTCGACCGGGTCTTCCACGGAGCCCGCCGGGACGTGCATGTAAGACCACAGCACATGCTTGCCGGCCGGGGCGCGGCTCGGATCGACGACCGTGGGTTGAGACGCCAGCACGTACGGCGAGGAGGTCGATCGACCTCTGGCCACCGCCCGTTCCGCCGCCGCGATCTGCGCCCTCGTCCCGCCGAGGTGCACCGTGCCGGCTCGGCCGGCCTCCGACCGGGTCCACGGGACGGGGTCGGTCAGGGCGAAGTCGACCTTCGCGACCGCGTTCCCGAAGCGGAACCCCCTCAGCGACCTCCGGACCCACCACGGCAGCCTCACGCCCGCGACCTGCAAGAGAGTGGGGATGCTCGTGTCGAACAAGACCGCCTTCGCATCGGCGACGTCATCCCAGTGCGTCACGGTCCGCCCTCGCTCGATCGTGCCCCCGTGTCGCTCCAGGTCCGTCACGAGGGCATCGGTGATCACGCGGCTGCCACCTTCGGGGATCGGCCAGCCCCCGGCGTGCGCGTAACTCGTCAGGGCCAGCCCCACCGCCGCTGCGCCGATCGACGGCAGGGGCTGATTGCCGTGCGCTGCCGCGCCGGTGAGCAAGGCCGGCGCGATGTCGTCCGAGAAGCGAGCACCCCAGGCGACGCTTCCCTGCTCGAGGACGCGGAGACCCATGCGCACGGAGGTCGGCATGTCGCGGGGAAGACGGAGTAGTGGTCCCGTGGCGAGCTCGGCGACGGCGTCGACGTGGTCGACGAGAGGCTTCATCAGCCGGGTGTAGGCGACGCCGTCCCGACCGAGGGACTCAGCGGTCCGCTCGAGGTCGCGGTAGGCCAGACCGATCCTCCCACCGTCGAGCGGATGGGCGAACTGCACGTCGGGTACGACGAGGTCGACCCTCTTGTGCATCTCGAAACGTGACATGAAGGGGGACTGGAGCGCGAGCGGGTGAACGGCCGACCCCACATCGTGGAGGAACCCGTCGGCGGTCAGAGCCTCCGTGCGGGTGCTGCCCCCCGGGTGCGCTGCCCGCTCCACGACCTCGACGCTGAGGCCGGCACGAGCAAGGGTCACTGCTGCCGCCAGGCCGTTGGGGCCTGATCCGACGACTATCGCGTCAACCATGTTTCTCCCTCGCTGTGATGGGTGATGATCCAGTTGTTCGTCACCAGGACTTCTCGGTGACTCTGGGCTCTACTTGCCGGAATCGGGTTGGAGTTGCGCCTCGATGACCATGTTCTGCACCGAGGGGCCGCCCTGGGGGCGCTGGAGGCACGTGATCACGACGAGCCTGCCGGGCGAGTCGGCCCAGATGTCGCTTCGGTCGGCGATATCCGTCTTCTGGACGGGCCCGGCCTGGGTGACGGTGTAGCGGGACGCGCCGACGGTGATGGCATCTCCCGGCTGCACCTTCGATCGCCGGTTCTGCACATCGATGAGGTAGTTGCCCGGCGCGACTCCTCCGCCCCGCAGCGAGTGCATCGCGACGAAGACGGTGCCGTCGGCCGGATTCTCGAAAGACACACCCCGGTTCTCCACCCAATAGGCGGACGTGAAACCGGGTGGTTCGATGACACCGTCGGTCGCATCGAGAGTGTCGAGTGGAACGTCGAGCCCGACCGCGCCGACGGTGAACCTCGCCCTCGTGGGCGAACTGGCGGTTTGCCCCTCGGGAAGGGGATCCTCCAGATGGACCCTGTTTCCCCCCATGTCGACGGGAGCCGCGTCGGGGGCGGAATCGATCTGCAGCATCAGGGCGGCTGCGCTCACGAAGAGAACGGCGACCACCACGGCCGCGCTGATGATGAAAGCCACCGGGCTCGACCTTCTCCGGCGCCGTCCGGTCGATCCGGGCATGCTGTCGCTCGCTCGTGCTGATCGTTCTCGCACTTCGCACAACCTTTCGTGTTCGGGGACGGCGGCCCGAGCCCCCACAGGGACGTGTGTGTGGCGCACAGGAGAAAGCTCTCCAGCGGTCGCTGAGCTGGTCTTCTGTGCGATGTGTGGTGGGGCGCGAGCCCGGCCGTAGCCGAGCTCGCGCCCCACCAGGGAGGGGTCAGGCGTTATTCGCTGTCAGCCTCTTCGCGACGCCGGCGGCTGAACAGGCCGACCAGGAGCGCGAGCCCAGCAGCGCCCGCTGCGGCGAGACCGAGCCACGGCCAGGCCAGCGGGTGCTGTTCGACATAGCCACCAGTGGCCACGTGGAGCCCGTCCGCAGCTCCCTGCGTGCCCTGCGCAGCGGCCGAGGCGCTCGCGTTCGTAGCGGTGCTAGCGGTCGCGTTCGCTGCGGTACCGGCCGACGCGGTCGCGTCCGTGGCCGCGTTCGCGTTCGCGGTCTTCGCCGCGTTCGCGTTCGTTGCCGCGTTCGTGTTCACCGAGGCGTCCTTCGAGGCGTCGGCGATCGCGGCGGCTTTCGCTGCGGAGGATGCGTCACCGTTGGCCTTGGCGGATGCCTTGGTCTGGGTCTGGTCCGAGGCGTTGGCTTGAGCGGCTTGCTTCGCGGCGGCTTCCGCGGATGCTCCGGCGTCCTTGGAGGCGTCGGTCGAGGCATCCTGGGTCGCTGCGGCCTTCGCTGCGGCGTTGGCTTTGCTGTCCGCCGCGGCCGAGGCGTTGGTGGTGGCGTCAGCCAGTGCTGCGGCCTGGGCTGCGGGGTTCGCGTTGGAGTCAGCACCAGCGGACGCGGACGCGTTCATGTTCGCGTCCGCGTCCGCGGCCGTGTTGGAGTTCGAGTTCGAGTTCGAGCTCGAGTTCGCGTCGGGGTCCGGTGCAGGCTCGACGATGGTCGTGGCGCTCGACGTGTTGTTCTTCTCGACTTTGTCGGTGTCGTTGGGGAGGACCTTCGCCGTGTTGGTCACCTTCTGCGGTGTGTCCGTCGAGGTCGCCGCACTGAATTGGAAGCTCTGCTCCTCGCCCGGAGCAAGCCTCTTGACCGAGCACGTCACCATGTCGCCCGTCACTGAACAGCCCGGGTCTGTCACCTCGACGTCGGAGAGTCCCGCGGGGATCTTGTCCTGGATGATTGCGCCAGACGAGTTGACCTTAGACGCCTCGTTCTTCACGGTCATCGTGTAATCGATACGATCACCCGCCGTGACGCGCGCCGACGCCGTCTTCGTGATGGAGAGGTCGACAAAGGACGGGTTATTCGGCACATAGGTGCCATCTGCCCCGTCGGCGCTGGGACCTGACTGGGACGCGAGAAGAGTGAATTTCGGGTCACCCCCTGCATCTTGCAGGTCGTACTGGTAGACCGTGAGCTTCTCAGTGCTAGATGGCGACATACCGAACACGAGGTTGCCGTTGGGGTAGGTCCACGCCGCGATCGCATGAGCGTTGTCGCCCATCCCGGAGATTTTTCCGGCTCGGACGTTCCCGGTCTTGGGGTCAACGCGATACCACTTGCCATCAGTTACACCCCACAGATATCCACCTGCAGGTGCCAAGTCAGCCGTCGAGATCGGCTCGCTGAGTGGGATCGTCCTGACCGAGGGGGACCCAGAGGCGAAATCCACTGCCCAGATAACGTTCTGCGGATTTTGCGCCTGCACGAACATCGTGTCCGCATATTCACCTTCACCGAACGTCGCACCGTTGTACTGAGACTCTTGGTCCAGGGGCCCGAGAAGCTTGCCGAAATTGGCAGTCTCTGCTCCGGTAGCATCGATTTGGATCAGATTGTCGCCGCGTGTGAGTGCGTACATCATGCGATCCTTGGCGCGGAATGCCAAGGCGTTGTAGTTGTATTCGGCCGGATTTCCGCGCGCCTTGAAGTCGAATGCACCTTGGTCGTCCCGTACGGTTTCCCAGAGCTGGGTCTTCGCGTCAGATGCGCCGTTAATATATACTGTTGTGCTGGCGTATGCAGCCGGAGAATCATCCGGGAAAGGGATAGCGGCCGCCGGGGCTGCGGACGTCACAGGGTCGGCGACCGCGGGGGACTGCGCCCCCGTAAGGGCCAGAGCCGCGACACCGGTGCACGCGAGCCCGATGGTGATTCCACGCCGTGTGCGCCTGAAGAGGGAATCTGCTCTCAAGCCTTGTCCTGAGCTATCAATTCGATTGTTCGAAGTCACTTGTGTCATAGGAATTGCGTTCCTTTAGTTGCAGTTGCTGAGTCGTAGATGGGCTGCGAGCTCTTCGCCAACGGGGGTCCTCGCGCGACGTCGGCCCACGTTCGTCCGCGCCACCGAGCCAAGCGTTTCCCGCTCAGCGGACGTCCTCCGAGACGGCTCTCACTTCTCGGCACCGGGTCTGCCGAGTGTGGGGAACGCGCGCAACGTGGCATTCGAGAAGCGGTGGTGACACCGCTCGACCACGGTGGTTCGCACAGTTCTGGCGATGGTCATGTATGTCTTGTCGCGGATGAAGATCGCGTCGAGGGCGACCATCGTCAGGGAGAACCAGGGGAGGCCCATGAGCACGGCGATGCTCACGTGGAAGATCAGGATGATCAGCAGTGCGGCGATCCGGGTGGGGCGTCGCATGAGCATGAGGGGGAAGCTCACCTGGACGAGCACGGTGAGGACCGTCGCCAGGGCGACCAGGGGGGCCCAAGCGGTGAGGAGCTCGCTCAGTTCGGGCCAGGTGCCGAATTGCCGGGTCGTGATCGGCGCGTAGATGGCATAGCCGCTGTACCAGGGTTCGCCTTGTGCCTTGTAGAGCCCGCCTGAGGCGTAGACCATGCACAGCTGAGCCCCGATGACGATCACACTCAAGTTGTGGAAGAGATTCGGTACCCACGGCGGCAGGAGGGACCGAACACGGCCACGCAACGCCCCCATCGTGGTGGAGGGAGCCGGGCGAGCCCGCTCACGCCTGCGAGCGTCCACCGACCACACTTGGGACGGTGCGGTGAAGAACAGCGAGATCAGGGCGATGCGGGACAGGTTGTCGCTCTGGTCCTGGACGAGTGTGTTGATCGAGAGCAGCCCGACCCACTGCACGAAGAGGACCACGGTGACGAGCCTGGTCTTGTAGCCGACCAGGAAGAGGGTCGCGGTCACGAGGATGCTGAGCATCAGCAGGGTCAGGGCGGAGTCGTTGGTCGCGAGTCCGTTCACGAAGCTGAACGGCCAGATGGTGGCGAAGTCGCTGTTGGGATAGGCCAGTTCGCCGGTCCAGGCCGCTCCGGCGCCGAACGTGTACACGCGTGTCGAGAAGTTGCTCAGCGTGAACCCGATGATCGTCAACCCCAGGAGGATGCGAGCGACGGCGAGCCCGTAGACGGCATGCTTCTCGGCAAGGAGCCACTGCTCAGCCACGTGGAGCGACTCCACGATGCGTCGGAGGGAGGTGGCACCTACGCCTGACACGCGTTTCTCCGCTGCCTGCGGTAAGCGGTCGCCCGGAGAGCTCGTGTCGTCGATAGTCGTGATCGTGTGAGTGTCAGTGCGCATCGGTGCGCCCCCGTCCTGTGTCGGCCGTCGAGGGATCGGTAGGGAAGAGCTCGTGGAACGACGTGCCGTCTTGGTCGGGCAGGGTGATCAAGCCCCGCCATCCCGTGCGGAAGACCTGGACCGTCGGCCGTTCAGCGTGAGGTGAGTTGCGATCTGCGTAGGGCACGACGTTCTGGCGACTCGCTTCGTATTGCACGCGAACCACCTCGTCGCCCCACGTCGATTCGGCGACTTGGGTCGCGTAGGCGTCGGCGTATCGCTCTTGGACGATGAAGTCGATGACAGCTGAGCGGTTGTCCCCCTCGGCGAACATCGCGTCTCTCTCTCGACCCAGCCAGGAGTCGCCGGCGAAGTAGTTGAGCGCAGCGGTGTCCTTCTGCTCGCTGGTCAGAGCGTCGCCTGTGTCCTTCAGCGCACTGGCCTCTTGGACGGCGAGGCCTGCCGCACGGGGAGGAAACAGATTGTGATGCGACAGGGATTGCTCGACGTCGCTCGCGGCGACCCATTTGGTGGTGACGAGTCCTTGCTTGGTCGCGAGCACGGCGCGCACCTTGAGCTTGTAGTCACCGTTGATCGGTTCCGGGGCGAACACACTCCAGCTCTGGCCGAACCACGGGAGCATGTACGCGCGCAGGATGTCGCCGGGAACGAGTTGCCTCAACGCGGTGGGGGGTGAGATCCACAGGAACGAGGCGAAGATGTGGAACACGGTGAATGCGACCGCCCCGATCGCGACCGCGCGCATGACGGCTCGTCGTGATCGGGTATCGGGAAGAGGGGCTGGTACGGGTTGCATGATGAATCTGTCCTTTTCGGGTGTGTGCGAAGGCGGGCGCGGAGGGTCGCTACGACCTCGGGGGCGCCAGAAGGCACCCTTCGGGCGGCCGGGCGCGCCGATGCAGCACCTGCCCTCGGCAGAGCGTTCATGCCGAGGGGAGATGCCAGAAGATCCGGGCTGGTGTGTGAACAGTAACATTTACGACCAGAAAAGTAAGGAAATATCGCATGTTGGTCTGGTCAGGCCGTCGACGAGGCTTGATTTAGCGGGGAAAAAGCGATTCATAAGAATCAGCTGAGTGGCATCAATCCAACATTTGCCGTCGGCAGACCTCTGCGTCTAGGTTGATCTCCGCGCCGGGCAGGCGCAGCCGATGCGGGTTCGTGCTGCCTGCCGGCACCTCGCCCCATGGGGCCTGCCGGTTCGGGTCGACAGGCCCCATGGGGTCTTCGGCCCCCGGGTGCGGTCAGGCGTGCCCTCGTGCGAGCCCGACGGGCCCCGTGCTCAGTGCGTCTCTTTCGCCACGCGCAGGAAGGTCGAGACCCCTCGTCCCATCTCGTCGGACCAGATCGCGCGCAGGGACCGGGCGAGGGGTGGCCCTGCCAGCTCGACGCGGACGAGAGTCCCCGCTGCGAGGTCGGTCTCGACCGTTCGTCGGCTCATCGCCGCCGGTGCGATGCCGGCTCGAGCGGTTGAGCGGACGATGGCCGTCGTCTCGAGCACGGCTGCGGGAGTGGCCAGCGTCAACTCGGACGCCTCGAGCCAGGCCTCGACGGTCTCCCGCGTCCCGGACCCGGGCTCGCGCATCAGCAGCGCCGTGTCGGCCAGATCCCTGGCACTGATGCTCGGCACCATGGCCCATGGATGGTCCGGGGTGACGACGACGACCAGTTCGTCCTCGGTGATCACGGTCGACGAGAGTCCCGATGGGGCCGAGGGGGTCTCCACGAACCCGATGTCGGCGTCACCGGAGCGGACCAGCGCGACGACCGTGGCCGAGTTGTCGGCCAACAGACGTGCAGTGCAGTCAGGGGCGCGGCGCCGGAATTCTCGCAACCAGGACGGGGCCAACAGCTCAGCTATGGTCTGCGACGCCGCCACCACGATCGAGCCGGGCGCATCGCCCAGCGCGGCCACGTCCGCCTCGAACCTGCGCGACGCTTCGAGGACCGGCCGCCCCAATTCGAGAAGGAGCCGACCGGTATCGGTCATCGCGGACCCCGCGGCGGAACGGCGCACCAACGGCTGACCGACGGCGAGTTCCGCAGCTCGCACGCGGCCGGACACGGCCTGTTGGGTGACCCCGAGGGCCGAGGCCGCGCGCGAGATCGACCCGGTCTCGGCGACCCGCTCGAGGACCTCGAGGGTGTCGAGGTCCAGCGTCCGATCGGTCAGGCGTTTGGGCGTCACAAGAAGACATTGTGCCCCTCCCAAGACGATCGACGTATCCCGAGCGGCCGGAAACGGAGACGCTTGTCGCATGACCTCCGTCGACTCCGCCCCTGTCCCGGCGCCGCCCCGGCGCGCCGAGAGGCCTCGCAAGCGAATCCTCCGAGAGCTCGAGCGACCGGGGCAGATCGTGTCGAACCTGACGCCGAACTGGTTCGCCTCCGTCATGGGGACGGGCGTCGTCGCCGTCGCCGCCTCCTCGCTTCCGCTGCAGTTCCCCGGTCTCCGCACCGGCGCGACGGTCGTCTGGTCGATCTCCGCGGCTCTCCTGGTCGCGCTCACCCTCGCGACCGGACTGCACTGGTCGCGACACCGCAGCACCGCGATGACGCATCACCGGCACCCGGTGATGGCCCACTTCTACGGTGCGCCGCCGATGGCGTTGCTCACCGTCGGCGCCGGTGCCCTCTTGCTCGGCAAGGACTGGATCGGGCTGCCCGCCGCGGTCGCCGTCGACTGGACGCTCTGGACGATCGGGACTCTCGGCGGGCTGGTCACGGCGGTCCTCGTGCCGTCTCTGGCCTTCACCCGACACGAGAACGGGCCTGCCGCCGCGTTCGGTGGCTGGTTGATGCCGGTCGTGCCACCCATGGTCTCGGCCTCGACGGGCGCCCTGCTGCTGCCCTACACGCCCGAGGGCGAGGCTCGCGAGACACTGCTGTGGGCTTGCTACGGTTTCTTCGGCCTCAGCCTGATCATGTCACTCATCGTGATCACGCTGATCTGGCATCGACTCATGCAGCATCGGGTCGGCCCCGCCGTGTTCGTGCCGACCCTCTGGATCGTCCTCGGTCCTGTCGGACAGTCGATCACGGCGGTGAACCTCCTCGCGTCGAACGCTCCGACCGTCGTCGATGCCGGCACCGCGCACGCCCTGCTCGTCATCGCGCTCTTCTACGGGTTCGCGATGCTCGGGTTCGGCCTCGCCTGGACGGCGACGGCCCTCGCCATCACGATCCGCACGGCACGGCAGCACCTACCGTTCAGCCTGACCTGGTGGTCGTTCACATTTCCCCTCGGCACCTGCGTCACCGGCCTGAACGGTCTCGCGCTGCACTCCGGCCTGCATGTCGTGGGCTACCTCGCCGTGCTCTACTTCGCGGGTCTCGTCACGGCCTGGATCGTCGTCGCGGCCCGGACCTTCCACGCATCCGTCATCCGAGGAACCCTTTTCGCGCCCCCGGCGGTCAGCGTGGTCGACGTGGACTGAGGCGCCTTCAGCGCCCGGCTACTCGCCGCGGGTGAGGGTGCGGGCGTGACTGATGATGTTGTCCCAGTTGATGGCGGCGTCGAGGTGCTGCAGATGGAACTGGGCCTGCGATCTGACGCGTTGCTCCGCCTCGGTGATCAGCGGGTTGTCGATCTGGGCGGCGAGTGCGCCGAACTCGTCGTCGAACGTCATCTTCGCCCCGCGGTCGTGTTCGAGCAAGCGCGGCAGGAGGTCTGCCATGTGCTCACGGGCGACGCGGAGCGCATCGTCGGGGATCCGGTCGAGGTGCTCCAGGACGAAGGCGCGGATCATCTGCATGTACTCCGCCGCGCGACGGTACGAATCGGCGGAACGGTCCGGGACGCGGGTGTAGCGATTCGGCTCCATCTCGATCAGGCCGTCCACGGCGAGCATGGCGAGGGCCTCCCGGATGGGAGTGCGGGACACCCGCAGCCAGGTGGTCAGGTCCGCGTCGTTGATCTTCTCGCCGGGTTCGAGTTGTCCCTTCAGGATCTCCTCCCTGATCTGGGAGTAGACGCGGTCGCGGATGAGCTGACGCGGAGGCTCAGGTGTCGGCTGCGGAACTGGCATGCATGAAAATATATGGCATCGGCCGTGTTTCGCCGCGTCAGTGCTCTGGGTGCAGGCTCTCGTCGGCCGGGGTGGTCGTCCACGAGGTGAAGTGCACCGTCAGGTCGGCACGCGACGGGGCGCAGCAGAACGGGCCCGCACTCACGACGGCCTCGGGGGCGAGCGGGGCCACACGGACCAGACGCCATGGCTCGGCGTCGACGCGGGCCCGCACCGTGACCGCGTCGCCCGACCGGCTGGCTCGGATCGTCACGGTCCGGCCGGTCCAGTCCACTGGGGAGAGTGACCAGTCCGACTCGCCTCGGGTCACCACGGCCCCGAGGCTCTGCTCGCCGTCACTGAGTTCCACGCCGGCCTTGACCCAGGTCGTGGGATCGACCGAGACGAAGACGCCGGCCTGGTCGAACTGGGCCGAGAAATCGAGGACGAAGGACACCTCCATCGCCGTGCCCTGGGCGAAGGGGGCGACCAGGGCGTGCTCGGTGTCGTGGACGAACCCGTACGACGTGATGCGCCAGGCGTCACTGCCCTCGGCCGCCGTGACGCGCATCCCGTCGTCGGCGACGTCCACCGCGGTGGGCTCGGTGGTCCAGGTGCCGGTGGCCCAGGCGATGTCGGTCATGGGGTCCCCCTTCTCGGTGGTGGTCGAGGCCGTCGAGCTCGTCGAGGACGTCCCTGCCAGCGTAGGCCCGGCTGGTGTCGGGCGCGACGTCGCGTGACGGGCACCGCGCCTCCTTGGTTGTCTGGGTGCGGCGCGTCAGCGACCGCGACGCACGAGAGAGAAGAGGCCACATGTCGACCTGGTTGATCACCGGATGCTCCACGGGGCTGGGGCGAGCCTTCGCCGTCGAGGCGCTCACCCGCGGGCACGACGTCGTCGTCACCGCGCGCGACGCCTCCGCCGTGCAGGACATCGCCGACGCCCACCCCGACCACGCCGTCGCCACCGCCCTGGACGTCACCGACGCCGACCAGGTGACCGCGGCCGTGGACCTCGCCACCGACCGGTTCGGCGGCGTCGACGTGCTCGTCAACAACGCCGGCTACGGCTACCGCTCCGCCGTCGAGGAGGGCGACGACGCGGACGTCGCCCGCCTCTTCGACACGCACTTCCACGGCAGCGTCCGCACCATCAAGGCCGTGCTCCCCGGCATGCGCGCTCGCCGCAGCGGCACGATCGTCAACCTGTCGTCCATCGGCGCTCGCCGCACCGGGCCCGGCTCGGGCTACTACGGCGCCGTCAAGGCCGCTCTCGAGCAGATGACCATGGCCCTGCGAACCGAGCTCGCTCCGCTCGGCATCACCGCGACCGTCGTCGAGCCGGGCTCGTTCCGCACCGACTTCTCGGGCCGCTCGCTCACGCAGTCCGCGACCCCGATCGCCGACTACGCCGAGACCGCCGGTAAGCGCCGCATCGAGGCCGACACCTCGGACGGCACCCAGCCGGGCGACCCCGCCGCGGGCGCCCGCCTGCTCGTCGACGCGGTCGAGTCGGGCCGGTCGCCGTACCTGCTGCTGCTCGGCTCGGACGCCGTCGAGATCGTCACGGGCGCCCTCGACGACCTCCGGGGTGACGTCGAGGCCTGGGCGGAGCGCAGCCGCGCCACCGACTTCGACGCCTGAGAGGTGCCGACCGCCCGCGTTTGTGCGGAGAAGTTAGCCTCGTCGGATGAACGCGTTCCCGAGGCAGCTCCACGTCGGTCTCGCCGCCGCCGGAGCGTTGGCCGCCGGCAGCGTCGTCGCCCTCGTCGTCGAGCGCGTGCCCCTCGCCTTCGCCCTGTGCGCGGCAGCGGCGGTGGTCTCGAGCCTGGGCCTGTGGCTGGCCATCCGCCGGCAGGCGGTCGACCGCGACCGCCTCGTCGACCTGGCCGAGCTCGCCTCGCGCCGGGCCGACCAGGCCGCCGTCCTCAGTCACGAGATCCGCACTCCGCTCGCCGTCATCCAGGGTGCGGGCGAATTGCTCGCCGAGCAGGACGCCGGCCCGCTGACGGCCCAGCAATCGGTGTTCGTCGACCGCATCGTCGACAACGCGGTCCGCATGCACACGTTCTCGGAGCAGCTGCTCACCCGGGCCCGACTCGAGGCCGGCCTGTTCTCGCTCGACCGGACGGTCGTCGACCTCCGCTCGCTCTTCCGCAGCGTCGTGGACGACCTCAACCAGGTCACCGACACCACCATCGTCCTCGACGCTCCCGGTGCGCCGGTGAGGGCGTTCATCGACCCGCAGTTGATCCGGCAGGTGCTCGTCAACCTGGTCGACAACGCGGTGCAGCTCGAATCGGCCGACGACCGGGTCGAGGTGCGCATCGTGCCGGGTGACGACGAGGTCTCGGTCTCGGTCAGCGACGGGGGGACGGGCATGACCGACGAGCAGCGTGAGAAGCTCTTTCGACGGTTCTCGAGCGGTCGCCCGCTCGGCAACGGCACGGGCATCGGGCTGTTCATCTCGCAGCAGTTCGTCCAGTTGCACGGCGGCCGCATCTACGTCGACACGATCTCGGGGAAGGGCACGACGATGATGTTCACGCTGCCCCTGACGCCTCCGGGTCGCACCGGCGGTCCGGCCGCCCGCCGGGCACGACGGGAGCTGCGCCGGTGACCGACCACGCACCGCTCGCGTTCGTGGTCGACGACGAGCCCGCCATGCTCGACATCGTCACGTTCGCCCTCGAGACCCAGGGCTTCGAGACGAGGTCGTTCAGGTCGGCCGAGGCGGTCTGGCCCGAGCTGCTCCGCTCGAGACCCGACCTGGTCGTGCTCGACGTCATGCTGCCCGGGGTCTCGGGCATGACCCTGTGCACGCGCATCAAGGACCGGTGGGACGTGCCCGTCATGCTCGTCACGGCCAAGGGCGAGACGCCCGACCGCATCGCCGGTCTCGAGGCCCGAGCCGACGACTACATGGCGAAGCCCTTCCACCCGCGAGAACTCGCGCTGCGCGCCCAACGACTCGTGAGGCGCCCCGAGGTGGGACGTGAGGCCGTGACGTCGGCCGGGGGCCTCGAGCTCGACGCCGTCGGCCACGAGGTCGTCGTCGGCTCGGAACGGGTCGCCTTGACGACCAACGAATTCCGACTGCTGGCCGCGCTCATGGCTCGCCCGGGGGTGCCCGTCAGCTTCACCGAACTGTTGCTGCTCGGTTGGGGCGAGTCCGACCGGCTCGGTGACCGCGACATGATCAAGGCCGCGATCTACCGCATGCGTCACAAGCTCGACGCCGTCGCGCCGGGCAGCTCGGGCGTCATCGAGAGCATCCGCGGCACCGGCTACCTGCTCCGCCCGCTGCCCTGACCCCGTGCCGTGCCGTGCCCGTGCCGTCCGCGTGTCCGTGGGGGACGCCCGTCGGTGACGAGCTCGTCACCGTTCGTCACCGACTCGTGACGAGCGCCGGGCGCCTCGCTGCCTAGCCTCGAAGAGCGAGCTCGCCGCGCTCGCCAAGACATCCGCGTCGGGTCGGCCCCGCCTCCCGACGTGCGCACCTGAACGAAGGAGTTCACCCCATGCACCGTCGCACGGTCCCCACGTCCCTCGCCGCCGCCGCCGTCGTGGCCGTCCTGGCCGGCTGCGCCGCCGGTGGGAACGGTTCAGGAGGCGCGGAGGGGTCGAGCGATCCCGTCACGTTCATCTGCACCCCGCAAGAGGACTGGTGCCAGCTCGTGGCGTCGGAGTTCACCTCGGCCACCGGCATCCGCGCCGACTACGTCCGCCTCAGCGGAGGCGAGGCCGTCGCGCGACTGAGCGCGACGGGGGACTCGCCCGAGTTCGACGCGTGGTTCGGCGGCGGGGCCGAAGGGCACCTCGCAGCCGACGAGGCCGGCTTCATCGAGCCCTACACGTCCCCGAACGCCGAGCGGATCGCCGACGAGTACAAGGACCCCGACGGCCGGTGGACCGGTGTCTACGTCGGCGCCCTGAGCTTCTGCTCGAACACCGACGTGCTCGACGAGATCGGGGCGAAGGCGCCCACCTCGTGGCAGGACCTGCTCGACCCGAAGTTCAAGGCCAACGTCGCCATGGCGCACCCGGGTACCTCGGGCACGGCGTACCAGGCGCTCTGGACCGAGGTCGACCTGAACGACGGAGACCAGGACGCGGCGCTGGCCTACTTCACCAAGCTGCACTCGAACATCCTGCAGTACTCGAAGAGCGGCAGCGCGCCCGGTCAGATGGCCGGTCGCGGCGAGGTCGCCACGGGCGTGATCTTCGCCCAGGACTGCCAGAAGTTCATCAACGAGGGCTTCACGAACCTGACGACCACGTTCCCGAAGGAGGGCACCGGGTACGAGGTCGGCGCCGTCTCGCTGCTCGCCAACGCCCGGAACCCCGAGGGGGCCAAGGCGTTCATCGACTGGACCCTCACCGCCGAGGCGCAGGACCTCGCGGCCACCGTGGGCAGCTACAGCGTCCCGACGAACCCTGACGCGACCCTGACCGACGACATGGTCGACCTCGACGAGGTCACGCTCGAACCGGTCGACCTCGACGACGCCGGCGCGGCGCGCACCGAGCTCGTGGCCCGCTTCGACACGGAGGTGGCCCCCGCTCCGAAGGAGTAGGTGCCGAGACGACATGACCACGACACTCGACGCGGCCGCCGGCGCGCAGACCGCCGCCGCCGCACCTCCACCCCCTCCCGGCCGGCGGCCGGCGGCCCGGACCCGTTCACGAGCCGACCCCGGGGTCGTCGTCCTCGGCCTCGCGGTCGCGGTGGTGATGGCCTTCCTCATCGGCTACCCGGTGCTCAGCCTGTTCTCGGCGGCCTTCGCCCCCGACGGGCTGGCCGTCCTCGGACGCATCGTGACCGAACCCACCAATCACCGCATCGTGCTCAACACCCTCGTGCTGGGCCTGGTCGTCGGTACCGTCGGCACCCTGATCGGGTTCCTCTTCGCCTTCGCCCAGGTGCGCGTGGCGTTCCGGGGCAAGCGGGCGTTGCACCTGCTCGCCATGATGCCGATCGTGGCACCGCCGTTCGCCGTCGCGACCGCAGTCATCACGCTCTTCGGTCGCAACGGTGCCATCAGCAACGGGCTGTTCGGCATCAAGGGTGACGTCTACGGGCTGCCGGGGCTCGTGCTCGTGCTCTCGCTGTCGTTCTTCCCCGTGGCGTACATGAACTTCCGCGGCATGTTGCAGTCGCTCGATCCGTCGCTCGACGAGGCCGCGTCGGGGCTCGGAGCGAGCAAGCTCCGGGTGTTCTTCTCCGTCACGATCCCCATGCTCGTCCCGGGGTTCGCCGGGTCGTTCCTCCTGCTGTTCGTCGAGGCCATCGCCGACCTCGCGAACCCGCTGGTGCTGGGCGGCGACTACACCGTGTTGGCCAGCCGCGCCTACCTGGCGGTCACCGGCGACTACAACACCAGTGCGGGTGCCGCGTACTCGTTGACGATCCTGGTGCCCGCGCTGTTGGTGTTCCTCGTCCAGCGCTACTGGGTCTCGAGGCGCAGCGTCGTCACGGTGACGGGAAAGCCCACGGGTCACAGCGAGCCGATCCGCGCGGCGAGCATCAGGGTGCCGGTGCTCGTGCTCGTCGGTGCGATCAGCGCCCTCATCGTGACGATCTATCTGACCGTTCTCTCCGGCGGGTTCATGAAGGTACCGGGCGTGAACAACGAGTTCACCCTCGACCACTTCCGTTTCGTCCTCACCGGCCTCGGCTCCAAGGCCATGAGTGACACCGCGACCCTCGCCCTGATCGCCGCGCCCGTCGCGGGTGTCATGGGCATGCTCATCGCGTGGCTCGTCGTCCGGAAGCTCCGGCGCACCGCGGCCCTGCTCGACTTCGTCGGCATGCTCGGCCTCGCCGTGCCCGGCACCGTGCTCGGCATCGGCTACGCCCTCAGCTACATCACCCCGACGACGGTCTTCGGCGTCCAGGTGCTGCCGGCGCTCGCCGGTGGCACGGCGGCCTTCTCGGGTGGCATCGCCATCGTGATGGTCTACATCACGCGCTCGCTGCCCTCGGGCCAACGAGCGGGCATCGCCTCGCTGAACCAGATCCACCCGGCGATCGAGGAGGCGTCCACCTCGCTGGGTGCCGCCTCGGGCACGACGTTCCGCAAGGTGACGTTGCCGCTCATCCAGTCGGCGCTCGTGTCGGGCCTGACCTTCGCCTTCGCGCGGTCGATGACGACCTTGTCGCCCATCGTCTTCCTGACGACGCCCGGCATCAAGATCATGACCTCGCAGATCCTCGCCGAGGTCGACTCCGGCCGCTTCGGCAACGCCTTCGCGTACTGCACGGTGCTCATGATCATCGTCCTCTCGCTCATCCTCGTCATCAACCTCCTCGTCCGAAAGGTGATCTTCCGTGGTCGCACTCACAGTCGTTGACGATCCCGACGCCCTCGCCGCGGCCGTCGGACTCGACGTCCCCACCGCCTCCGGGCGCATCACCTTGGCGGGTCTCAGCAAGCGCTACGGCAGCCGCGCCGACGACCCGCTCGCCGTCGACTCGATCGACCTCGTCATCGAGCCGGGCGAGTTCATCACCCTGCTGGGTCCGTCCGGTTGCGGCAAGACCTCGACCCTGCGCATGATCGCCGGCTTCGAGGTGCCCACCTACGGCTCGCTCGACCTCGACGGTTCGGACATGGTCCACGTGGCCCCGAACCAGCGGCCCATGTCGATGGTGTTCCAGTCGTACGCGCTCTTCCCGCACCTCTCGGTCCGCGAGAACGTCTCGTACGGCCTCAAGCTGAAGAAGGTGCCCGGGGCCAGACTCCGCGAAGAGGTCGACACGGTGCTGACGATCATGAACCACATGGCGTTCGCCGACCGGGCCCCGCACCAGCTCTCGGGAGGGCAACAGCAGCGGGTCGCGTTGGCCCGTGCCCTGGTCATGCGGCCCAAGGTGCTGCTGTTCGACGAGCCGCTGTCGAACCTCGACGCGAAGCTGCGCGTGCAGATGCGCAACGAGATCCGCCGCCTGCAGCGCCGCCTGGGCATCACGAGCATCTTCGTGACCCACGACCAGGACGAGGCCATGACCCTGTCCGACCGGATCGTCGTGATGAACAAGGGCCGCATCGAGCAGGTCGACGTGCCCGACGTCGTCTACCGTCGCCCGGCGTCGGTCTTCGTCGCCGACTTCATCGGACGGGCGACCTTCCTCGACGCCACCATCGTGGCCCGACCGAGTGACGGTCGTGCCCGCATCGTCGCCCTGGGAGTCGAGTTCGAGACCGCCTCGCACGACGACGTCACCCTCGACACCGAGGCCCTGTTGATGATCCGCCCGGAGTCGGTCCGCCTCTCGGGCCGGGTCGACGCCGGGGACGTGCACGACGACGTCGGTCGCGTGCTCAACACGATCTTCCACGGCGACAGCGTCGAGTACGAGATCGAGACCGACTCGGGGACGATCGTCGCCAGCGTCTCCGACCCCTCGGTCGACGACATCCTGCGGCCCATGGACTGCGTCCGCGTGAGCATCGCCCCGGATCGCGGCTGGCTCCTGCCGAAGGGCGCCTCGGACGACACGCTCGTCGCCGACCACTGACCCACCACCCCACCACCCCACCGCCTCACCGGCAGAACAGGACCACATGACCAGCAGCGAAACCCGCACCGGTGCGCAGGCTCGGAAGGGCCTCACCGCGTTCCTCGCCGCGCCGCCGCCCGCACCCCGCCTCGACCCGGCCACCGTGGCCCGGCGCTACCCGCGCCTGCGACTGCAGGTGTTCGTCGGCATCTTCATCGGGTACGCGGCCTACTACCTGATCCGCAACAACGTCCCGCTCGTCGCCACCATCCTCAAGGACGAGAACGGTTTCAGCACCGTCGGACTGGGCATCATCACCAACGGCGTCCTGCTCGCCTACGGGTTCAGCAAGTTCCTCAGCGCGATCGTCAGCGACAAGAGCAGCGCCCGGTTCTTCCTCCCGATCGGGCTGGCGTTGTCGGCCTTCGCCAACCTGTTCATCGCCTTCGTCCCGGCGGTGGGCGCCTCCGTGGCGTTCTTCGCGGTGGTCATGATCTTCAACGGCTTCTTCCAGGGGATGGGCTGGCCGCCCAGCGGCCGCACCCTCGTGCACTGGTTCTCGACCTCGGAACGCGGTGGCAAGACCGCGATCTGGAACGTCGCCCACAACGTCGGAGGCGCGGGTGCCGGTGGTCTCGCCGGTCTCGCCCTCGCCTGGTTCGGAGGGTGGCAGAGCGTCTTCTGGTTCCCGGCCGTCGTCTGTCTCGTCATCGCGGTCGTCGCGCTCGTGTTGCTGCGCGACACCCCGGAGTCCGAGGGCCTGCCTCCGATCGAGGAGTTCCGCAACGACCCGGCACCCGTCGAGACCGACGCCGCCGACGAGGGCGCGTCGACCTGGACCACCATCCGCCGCTACGTCATCACGAACCGCACGATGGTGAACCTGGCCCTGGCGAACGTCTTCGTCTACACGCTGCGATACGGCGTGCTGGTCTGGGCGCCGGTGTACCTGGCCGAGGTGCGCGGCGCGAGCCTGGGCGAGGGCATCGCCGGCTTCTCGCTGTTCGAGCTGGCGGGTATCCCCGGCACCCTGCTCTGCGGCTACATCAGCGACAAGGTCTTCAAGGGGCGTCGCTCGCCCACGGGCATCCTGTTCATGTCGGCCGTCGGCGTCGCGGTCGCCGTCTACTGGCTCTCGCCGGTCGAGGGGCCCCTGTGGGTCTCGCTCGCGATGCTCGTGCTGATCGGCGGCCTGATCTACGGGCCGGTCATGCTGATCGGCCTGCAGGCGCTCGACCTCAGCCCGCGGTCGGTCGCCGGCACCGCGGCCGGCTTCACCGGTCTGTTCGGCTACGTGCTCGGAGCCACGCTGGCCTCGACCGGCATCGGCCTTGCCGTGCACGCCTTCGGCTGGGACGTGACGTTCGTGCTGATCCTGGCCTGCGTCGTCGTGGCCATCGTGCTGCTCTCGATCGTGGGTCGCGACGAGCGCGCCCTCGCCGCTCGCAAGCTCGAGCGCCAGAGCCAGGCCGGAGGCGTCCGCTAGGTCGCGACGCGACCACCCCGGGAGGCGCGGTGCCGGTTCGTCCCGGAACCGCGCCTCCTCGGGTCCGCGACGTCAGTCGGTCGGGGGCGTGTAGAACTGCAGGTCGTTGCCCTCGGTGTCCTTGAACGGCAGGATGCGCCCCCACGGGTGCTCGCTGATCGTGCCGGTCACGTCGGCGCTGCGCGACCGGAGGTCGGCCAACGCGTCTTCGAGGCTGCCGTCGGGCTGGAACGTGATGACCGCGCCGCCCTCGCTCGACGCCGCGGCCTCTTCGCGACCGTTCAGGCCGATCATCAGGCCGTTCGCGTCGATCTCGGTCCAGTCGTCGCTCTCGCTCGTCACCGTGAGACCGAGCGCGTCACGGTAGAACGCCGTCGCCCGTCCCATGTCGGTCACGGGCACCCACACTGTTGCCACTCCGCTTGCCATGTCGACTCCTTCGTCCGGCACCGGACCACCCGGTGCTGCGGCTGCCTCCTTGCTACGCCGCGCACCGCTCGAGCCGTGTCGCGAGTCAGGGCACTTTCCCACCCGGAGGCGTGTCTCACGGGTGCCGAGAGGTGAACCGCGCACCGCGCCTCCTGCGGACCGTCGCCTCGGGGTCCTGTCAGGGTCACCCACGATCGACGCAGGAGCGTAGCGTCGAACACCGGGGCGAGCGTCGTCGAGCGCCGTGTTCCGACCCGCCCCTCACCCCCGGACCGAACCCACCCCAGGAGACCCATGCGCACCGTCAACGCCTACGCGGCACCGTCCGCCACCGAGCCCCTCGTCAAGACGACCATCGAGCGCCGCGACGTCGGCCCCAAGGACGTCATGATCGACATCGCCTACGCCGGCATCTGCCACAGCGACATCCACACCGTCCGCGGCGAGTGGGGCGAGATCCAGTACCCGCAGGTCGTCGGTCACGAGATCGTCGGCACCGTGGCCGAGGTCGGCTCCGAGGTCACGAAGCACGAGGTCGGCGACCGTGTCGGCGTCGGCTGCATGGTCAACTCGTGCGGCGAGTGCGAGTACTGCACGCGCGGCGACGAGCAGTACTGCGCCAAGGGCAACACCGGCACCTACACGAGCGTCGACCCGATCGACGGCACCGTGACCCAGGGCGGCTACTCGCAGGCCGTCGTCGTCACCGAGGACTTCGTGCTGCGCGTGCCCGAGTCGCTCGACTACGCCGCCGTCGCACCGCTGCTCTGCGCCGGCATCACGCTGTACTCGCCGCTGCACCACTGGGGCGTCACCGAGGGCACCAAGGTCGCCATCGTCGGCATGGGTGGCCTCGGCCACATGGGCGTGAAGATCGCCGCCGCCCTCGGCGCCGACGTCACCGTGCTGTCTCAGACCACCTCGAAGAAGGACGACTCGCTGCGCTTCGGCGCCAAGGCCCACTACGCCACCAGCGACGAGCAGACCTTCACCGACCTGGCGAACTCGTTCGACCTGATCATCAACACCGTCTCGGCGAAGATCGACATGGGCGCCTACCTCGGCCTGCTCGCCGTCGACGGCACGCTCGTCAACGTCGGCGCCCCGTCGGAGCCCCTCGAGGTGCCCGCGTTCGCGCTGATCCCCGCCCGTCGCAGCTGGGCCGGTTCGGCCATCGGCGGCATCCGTGAGACTCAGGAGATGCTCGACTTCTGCGCCGAGCACGGCATCGTGCCCGAGACCGAGCTGATCGACGCCGACCGGATCAACGAGGCCTACGACCGCGTCCTGAAGTCGGACGTGCGCTACCGCTTCGTGATCGACGCGGCGACCTTCGCCTGATCCGAGCCCGTTCCGGGGTGGCCTGCCGGCCGCCGTCGGCCATGAACCCGGTTTCGAACCATGCACCCAGAAGCATTCGGGTGCATCCTTCGGAACCGGGTTCACGGGTTCATGAACCCAGGAGGCGCGGGTCGGTCTAGAGGAACCCGGTCACCGCGACGGCGACCGCAGCGAGCAGGGCCACCACGGCCAACACCTTCGACGACCCCATGACGAGTCGGCGCCGGGGCCCGCCGTCGTAGGGCTCGTCGTCGGCGTCGCGCAGCTCGGGCGGCAGCTCGGCCTCGCGGCGGCGGCGCTCGTGGTCGAGTCGGGCGGCGCGTTCGAGTCGGGCGACACGCTCGGCCTCGTGCTGCCGGGCCAGCTCGGCTCCGCGATCGCGGGCCACCAGCTGCTCGAGCTCTCGGTGGGCGTCGTGCGACCAGGTCTCGAGGTCGTCGTCGGGTGGGCTCACCGGCTCGTCCGGCGTGCCGTCGTCCATTCGCATGCGGGGCCTCCGTCGCGGGGCAGGGATGCCGTCGAGGCTAACCTGCGCCGCCTGGGTCCGCGCCCGGGTCCGCACCGACCGATCGCCGCCGCCACGCCACCACGCCGCCACGCAGCTCGTTGCCAGCCCGCACACGGTTCGTATAACGTCTATGCGGAATGCGAAATGTCCGACTCGGGAGGGGGCGTTCGTGTCCGACCGATCCTCGGGGGCGTCCCCTCACGCGGTCCCGTCGCCGAAGGCGAGGCCCACCTCGCCGAGGCCGTCCAGCCGGTGCTCGAACGTCCTGCGTCGGCAGACGACGTCGTGCTCGGCGGACCGGGCAGGGCGACCGATCGACGAGGGTCCGCCGGCGCCGCGACCGGGGGTGAGACGGTGACGGAGCACGGCGGCCTTCCCGCGCCTCGACCGGCGACGATCGTGCGTCCGGGCCAGCCCCTGGGGCTGCGGCTCGACGCCCGGCACGACGAGTTCAGCGACCTGCTGTTCTCCTGCTCGCTCGAGGACGTGGGCCCGTCGGGCCGGTCGTGGTTGCGCGCGCGGTACGCCGAGATCGTTCCCCTCGTGCTCGCCCCGGCCCTGTCCGCCGTGGAGCACGGCCGTCCCTTGCCGGCCTCCTGTCTCGACGAGCTGCGCGCGGTCGCCCGACGCAGCGCGGCCTGTCCCGAGGCCGACCTGGCCGTCGTGCTGCGCGGGGCCCTGCCCGCCCTGCGCGCCTTCTCGCTCGTCATGCACTCGGCATCGAGTGGGCGTGCCGGCACCCTCGTCCTCGCGATGGCCCGCGCCTCGCAGATCGCCCACGAACTCGGCGCCTGCTGGGCCGAGGAGTGGGCGCGGCACCGCCTCCCGCGACCGATGACCGTGACCCCCGAGAACCCGGGAGGCGCGAACGTCTCACCACCATCACCTACGACCCTGGGGTCCGACCTGTCCCTCGACCTCGTGGCCGACGCCCCCGACCTCGACGAGGTCGACAGGCAGATGCTCACGCTCACCGCCTACGGGCTCTCGAACGCCGAGATCGCCCGCGAGACGGCCTACAGTCGCCAGGCCGTGGCCTGGCGACTGGCGCGGCTCATGCGCACCTGGAGCGCACCCAACCGGACGGCGCTCGTCTCGGTCGCCTTCGTCACGGGCGTCATCCGGTCACGCATCGTGCGGAGGGGGCGTCAGTGGGTCGGACAGGAGGCGCGCGCGGCACCGACCCGACCCGCGCCTCCTGGACGACCCGCACCCTGAGCGCGCGCGGACGAGCCCGCCCCGGCATCCGGTGGGGACGCCGGGGCGGGCTCGTCGGGCAGAGAGAGATCAGCCGCCGTTGACGTGGATGACGTTGCCGGTCCTGTAGATGTTGCCGAGTACGCCCCAGTTGAGGTAGCCGCCGTCACCGTGGTTGGTGACCCTGCCGGGGCCGTCGAACCAGTAGATGACGTAATTGCCGCCCTTGATGGTGATCCCTTGGGCGTGGGCGATCGAGCCCGTGACGCTGATGGGCTGGTTCTTGTTCACGACCGCCACCGTGAGGCGGTCGGGGTTGCCGCGGTTGTAGTAACCGACGTCCAGGGCGGCCAGCACGGCACCGGAACGGTCGGCCTGGTCGTTGACGGCGGCGGTGATCGCGTTGACGAGCGCCATCGCGTCGAGGTTGATGTTGCCGTTGATGTTGCCGTTGAAGGACCTGGGCGAGGCGGGAGCCGTCGCCTGTGCGGGGGCGGCGGCCTGTGCGGGGGCGGCGGCGAAGCCACTCAGCCCGGTGATGGCGACGCCGCTCACGGCGGCGGCCGCGAGGAGGGCCGTGGTCTTCGACTTCAGTTTGCTCATGATTCGTCCTCTTTCGTCATTGAATAGGAGTTCGAGTTGCCGCGCTTCGTGTTGCCGAGTGAAGCTTCCCTGCGAGACCGATCCTGCGGCCGGCGACGACGCGACGCACGCGTTCGCAGTCGACGTTGGTCAGGTGACCAACGATCGACGCGCTCTGCGGACGGGGCCTCGGGGGCGAAGCGGGCCGGGCCGAATCGCGGCGGTGGCGCGCGCCGGCACCCACGCGGCTGAACGGCTGCCGAGAGAACGCCGACCGCCGACCCGCCTCGGCGCATCCCGCCTAGCGTCCCCTGCATGACCGTCACCTTGCCTCCCGCCGCCCGCCTCGACGACCGGACCGTGGTCGTCACCGGAGCCAGCTCGGGCATCGGCCGCGCCGCGGCCCGAGAGCTCGCCCGCCGCGGGGCCACCGTCGCCGTGGTCGGTCGCAACCCCGACCGCACCCGCACGGTCGCCCACGAGATCGGTGGTCGCGCCTACCTCGCCGACTTCTCCGACCTGTCGAGCGTGCGCGAGCTCGCCGAGCAGCTGCTCGCCGAGAACCCGCGCATCCACGTGCTCGCGAACAACGCGGGTGCCACGATTCCTGAGCGAGCACTCACGGTCGACGGCCACGAGACGACGTTCCAGGGCAACCACCTCGCTCCGTTCCTGTTGACGGCGTTGCTGACGCCGCGCCTCCTCGAGACCGCGAAGGAGGCGCCGGCCGGGTCGGTCCGCATCGTCCAGACCTCGAGTGCGGGCAACCTCTTCGGCAAGGTCGACCTGGACGACCTCGACAACGCACGGGGCCCGTGGGCCGGCGGCTTCCGCGCCTACGGCACGTCGAAGCTGCTCAACGTGCTGTTCACGCGCGAGCTCGCCCGACGCCTGCCGCGCGCCGGCGGCGGGGTCGACGCGTTCGCGTTCCACCCCGGGTTCGTCGCCTCGGGCTTCGGCGGCGACGGGGCGTTCATGACCGCGGCCAAGCGCCTCGCCGTGTCGACCGAGGACGGCGCCGAGCCGCTGATCCGCCTCGCCGGCGCCCCGACCGTGCCGGCACCGAGCGGCAACTACTTCGATCGCCTCAAGGCACCCGGCCGCGTCGCCCGTCAGGCGGCCGACGCCGATCTCGCCCGCCGCCTCTGGGACGAGAGCGCCCGCCTGCTCGACCTCGACGAGACGATCTGACCCGGCCCGGTCGGGGGCTCCCGGCCTCGGCGGGCCCGACGAGAGGGCAGAAGATGCCCTTCCGCCGCGTGGGGCGGACATCTTCTGCCCACTCGACGAGGTTCGATGGCCTACCTGGCCGTCGAGGTGCGCGAGGCGCGACGATGACCGCCCGACCGCACCCGCGCCTCCGGCTGTCGGAGAGATCGCCGCCGGCTAGTGGGGCGGACCGGTCGAGTGGGCGGAAGGTGTCGTTCCCCGCCGAGGGAAGGACACCTCGTGCCCACTCGATCGCCGGGACGAGGAGGCGCGGGGCGGGTGGGGTACGCCAGGCCGCCTCTCGGTCGAGCAAGTCCCAGCGACTGCCCAGCCCCCCTGGGTGCACCGAGTGCGTCGCTGCACTTAGTGTAGGCAGGTGACCGTCAAGAGCCTGGTGCCCGACCGCCGTGCCGCCCTGAAGGCGAAGCACCGCCAGGCCATCGTCGACGCCGCCGACGCGCTCATCGCCGAGCGCGGTTCTCCTCGGTTCAGCGTCGACGAACTCGCCGAGCGCGCCGACGTCTCGCGTCGCACGGTCTTCAACCACTTCTCCTCCCTCGACGAGGTCGTCATGACGGCCTGCACGCGCGTGCTCACCGGCGCCGTAGACGAGTTCCGGGCCGCGACCGCCGCGACGCCCGTCGGCGACGGCAGCCGCGCCTCCTTGTTCGCCGAGGTCATCCAGGCCGTGCAGGGCATCGACCTGCCGGCCGTCGTCTCGTACCTCTGGGGCGTCCTCGGCGACGACGGCGGCGACCCGCGGTCGCACAGCCTGATCCAGGACGTCTTCACCCGCGTCACCGAGCAGCTCTCGATCGAGATGGCCGAGCGCAGCCCCGCCACCGACCCGCTCGAGGCCGAGGTGCTGGTCAGCTCGCTGATGAACGGCATCGCCGTCGTCGCGCGCCACTGGATCATGCGCACCGGCGCCGTGGTCGACGGGGACACCCGTGCGGTCTGGGCGGACCTGCTCGAGCGCATGGTGACGAGCATCCGCACCGGCTACGGGCCCACGACGACGCCTGCCCCGGTGGCACCTGACCCGACCACCCCCTGACCCGTCGGTCGGCCCGCCCGGCCGACCCGCACCTCCTTCTCGACGACGCGACGTGAGGCCCACCCCCGCAACCCGCATCACCCTGCACCACCCCTGGAGGAACAGACACCCATGGCATCCCTGCTCTATCGACTCGGTCGGTTCTCGGCCCGGCGGGCCTGGCTCGTCATCGTGGCCTGGCTCGTCGTGCTCGGCCTCGCCGGCGGCGCCTTCGCGCTGTTCGGCGGCACGCTCACCACGGCCGTCAGCATCCCCGGCACGGCGACCCAGAAGGTCAGCGACGAGCTCGCCGAGAAGTTCCCGCAGGCGAGCGGCGGCACCGGCACGGTCGTCTTCACGACCACCGGTGACTCGGCCTTCACCGACCAGCAGAAGTCCGACATCGCGGCCCTGCTGACCGACGCGAAGACGCTCGACGACGTCAAGGGCACCACCGATCCCTTCGCCACCCAACAGCAGATCGACGACCAGGCGCAGAAGATCACGGACGGCCGCGCGCAGATCACGGCCGGCGAGGCCCAGATCACCTCGGGTCAAGCACAGATCGACGCCGCCACGGCCCAGATCACCGCCGGCCAGCAGCAGCTCGACGCCGCCAAGGCCCAGGCGCAGGCCGCCGGTGGGGCCGCCCTCGCCGCCGCCACACCGCAGCTCGAGGCACAGCAGGCCCAGCTCGACGCGGGCACGCAGCAGATCGCCACGCAGCAGTCCACCCTCGACGCGGGCAAGGCCGAGCTCGAGACGCAGAGCGCGACCCTCGAGCAGGGTGCGAAGCTGCTCGCACTGACCGACGGCATCCGTCAGGTGTCGACCGACGGCTCCACGGCCGTGGCCAGCATCCAGTTCGACAAGGCGCTCAACCTCGTCACCAGCGAGAACAAAGAGGCCGTCGTCGAGGCCATGAACGACGCCGAGATCGACGGCGTCGAGGTCGAGGTGTCGAACGACATCGCGGCCAGCATCCCCGAGATCCTCGGCCCGGGCGAGGTGGCCGGCGTGGTCATCGCCGCCATCGTGCTGTTCGTCATGCTCGGTACCCTGATCGGTGCCGGCCTGCCCCTGATCAACGCCCTGATCGGCGTCGGCGTCGGCGTGCTCGCCTCGCTGTCGCTCTCGGGCGCCGTCGAGATGCTGTCGGTCACGCCCGTGCTCGGCGTCATGCTCGGCCTCGCGGTCGGCATCGACTACTCGCTGTTCATCCTCAACCGGCACCGGACCCAGCTGAAAGAAGGGGTACCGCTGCACGAGTCGATCGGCCTGGCCAACGGCACGTCGGGCAACGCCGTCGTGTTCGCCGGCTCGACCGTGCTGATCGCCCTGCTCGCGCTCAACCTGACCGGCATCCCGTTCCTCGGCCTGATGGGCACCGTCGGCGCCGTCTGCGTGTTCGTCGCCATCTTGATCGCGATCACGCTCACCCCCGCGCTGCTGCGCCTCGTCGGCCTGCGCATCCTCACCAAGAAGGCACGCAAGAACGTCGGCCACACCGGTGCCGTCCGGGTGCCGACCAAGCCGATGAGCACCGTCCGTGCCGTGCTGACCCTCGTGGCCGGCGTGGCCGTGCTGCTCATCATCGCGATCCCCGCGCTCTCGATGCGCCTCGGCCTGCCCGCCGGGTCGTCCGAGCCGGTCGACTCGAGCGCGTACAAGGCCTACAAGCTGGTCGACGAGAAGTTCGGCGCGGGCGTCAACGGGCCCCTGGTCGTCGTGGCCGACCTGCCGACCGCGATCTCGGACGACGACCTGGTCTCCGAACAGGTGCGCATCGGCACGATCCTGAAGGACCAGGACGACGTCGCCGCGGTCGCCCCGATCGGCGCCTCGGACGACGACACGTTGCTGGCGTTCCAGGTCGTGCCCAAGGGCGGGCCGACCGCCGAGTCCACCGAGCAGCTCGTGCGCGACCTGCGCGGCCTCGACATCGACGACGTCTCGTCGCTCGGAGTCGCCGGCAACGCCTCGGGCAACATCGACGTCAGCGAGAAGCTGGCCGGTGCCCTGCCGCTCTACCTGCTCGTCGTCGTCGGACTCTCGCTGATCATCTTGATCTTCGTGTTCCGGTCGATCCTCGTGCCGATCACGGCGACCATCGGCTTCGTGCTGTCGCTGTTCGCCGCGTTCGGCGGCGTCACCGCGGTGTTCCAGTGGGGCTGGCTCGGCCCGGTCTTCGGCGTGCACGACCCGGGGCCGATCCTGAGCTTCCTGCCGATCCTGATGGTCGGCGTGCTGTTCGGACTCGCCATGGACTACCAGTTGTTCCTGGTCAGCGGCATGCGCGAGGCGTACGCCCACGGTTCGCCGGCCCGCCTGGCGGTGCAGCGCGGCGTCCACGCCGGACGCACCGTCGTCACGGCCGCGGCGCTCATCATGACGGCGGTCTTCTCGGGCTTCGTGTTCTCGAACTCGGTGATGATCCAGTCGATCGGGCTCGGCCTGGCGCTGGGCGTGCTCGTCGACGCGTTCGTCGTGCGCCTGCTGCTGATCCCGGCCGTGATGCACCTGCTCGGCGACGCCGCGTGGTGGCTGCCGAAGTGGCTCGACCGCATCCTGCCCGACGTCGACGTCGAGGGCGCGTCCCTCGAGCGCTCCCGGCCGCACGCCTCGGCGGCGGACGCCGGCTCGGGTCCAGGTGACGGGCACGTCTCGCACGTCGATCCGACCGTCCCCGTCGACGCCGTCCCCGACGGCAGCGACCCCGACCACCACGGGCGTCACGCGGGCTGACCCCGCACGTCGCACCACCGACCGGACGTCGCACCACCGAATTCGGTGGTGCGACGTCCGGTTCGTGGTGGCTCGGGGCCGGGGCCGGCCTCGTGGACTCGACCCGCGCCTCCTGAACCGGGTCGCACTACGCTCGCGTCGTCGAGCCACCCTCGTGCGTGGTTCGTCGACGCGAGCGTGGTGCGACCCGCCGAGGCCGAGGCCGAGGAGGCGCGGGGCCGTTGCCGACGGCAGCTCGCCGACGTAGGGTGGCCCGGTGATCATCCCGTCCGCACCTGCGACGCCCGTCGGGCGTGAGGGGGTCGTCGGCGCCGCGTGCGCCGGCTGCAGGTAGTCGGGTCTCCGCAGCGGATCGGCCGTCGAGGTCGGTCCGTGCACCGCCGTGCCGCGCGGGCTGCAGCCCCGGCACGGTCCCACGAGAACACCCGGGTCGGCCGACGCGTCGACGGCGGGCACCCGGGCGGTCGCCGATCGCCCGTGCCCGCCGACGTCGCCGCTGCCCGGGCCCGACGACCGGAGAACCACATGATCCCCCTGACCGAGAAGACCGTCCGCGCCTCGTTCGTCAACGCGAGCCGCAAGGAGGCCTCCGACCTCACCCTGCCCCCGGGCTTCGCCGACATCGACTGGACCGACCTCGAGTACCTCGGCTGGCGCGACCCCAAGCTCGCGCGCCGGGCCTACGTCGTCGTGCCGATGCCCGACGCCCACGACCCGACCGGCGCGCACGGTCCGGGCCCGACGGTCGCCGGCGTCGTGCTGCGCCAGGCCGAGGCGTCGCCCCGCCAGCGGGCGCAGTGCACCTGGTGTCAGGACGTCCGCCTGCCGGCCGACGTGCTGTTCTACGGCGCCAAGCGCGCCGGTGCGGCCGGACGCAACGGTGACACCGTCGGCACGCTCGTCTGCGGTGGCTTCGAGTGCTCGGCCAACGTCCACGTCACGCCGCCCGAGGCGTACCTCGGGTTCGACGTCGAGGCGGCCCGGCTCGAGCGCATCGCGAGCCTGCGCGTGCGGGCCGCGGGCTTCGTCGAGAACGTGCGCCGCGCCTCCTGACCCGGCGAGAACCGGGACGCACCACCGTCGCGTCGTCGAACCACCCTCGTGCGTGGTTCGACGACGCGAGCGTGGTGCGACCTCGTCTCGGCGGACGCGGCGACCGCCGAAGCGCGGACGGCGCAGGAGGGGCGGGTCGGCCCGCTCACGGACCCCGGCGGTACCCTGATGGGTATGTCGTCACCCGCCTGCCCGCTGCGCGCCCCGCGCCGGGCGCGCACGGCGCGGCAGGCGTTCCCGAAGCGGCTCGTGCTGACGAAGCGCACCTGCGGCACGAACGGCTGGATGAGCCTGTGGGGCAGCAACGCGCACGGCGAGATCGCCGGGTGCCCGCCGCCCGTGGCGTAGCGCCGCTCCTCGTCGTCGACGGGTCGAGCGGACGCCCCGCCCTGCTCACCGACGCTCTCGAAGGACGACGACCATGACCGATCCCACTCCCGCCGAGCGGACTGCCGCTCCTCCGGCTCCCGCCCACGCGCCCCACGCCGCCGGTCGGGCCGAGCGGCTCTCACGCTTCCTCAGCCGCGACACGACCGGCGGCCTGCTGCTGCTCGCCGCGACCGTGCTCGCGCTCGTCCTGGCCAACAGCCCGGCCGGCTCGTTCTACTCGGCCGTGCGCGACGTGTCGTTCGGGCCCGAGGCCCTGCACCTCGACCTCAGCGTCGGCGCCTGGGCGGCCGACGGCCTGCTCGCGATCTTCTTCTTCGTGGTCGGCCTCGAGCTCAAGCAGGAGTTCGTCGCCGGCTCGTTGCGCGACCCCCGCGTGGCCGTGCTGCCCATCGCCGCGGCGGTCGGCGGGGTCGCCCTGCCGGCTCTGATCTTCACGCTGATCAACCTCGGAGCGGGGCCCGACGCGCTCCAGGGCTGGGCGATCCCGGCCGCGACCGACATCGCGTTCGCCGTCGCCGTGCTCGCCGTGGTCGGCAAGCGACTGCCCCCGGCCCTGCGCACCTTCTTGCTGACGCTCGCCGTGGTCGACGACCTCATCGCGATCACGATCATCGCCGTGTTCTACACGGCGGGCATCGCCTTCGTCCCGTTGCTGCTCGCGCTGCTGCCGCTCGCCGCGTTCGCCGTGCTCGTCCGGCGCGGGGTGCGGTCGTGGTGGCTGCTGATCCCGCTGGGCGTCGTCGCCTGGGCGCTGGTGCACGCGTCGGGGGTGCACGCCACGATCGCCGGGGTGCTGCTCGGCCTGCTCGTGCCCGCGGTGGCCACGGCCCGGGCAGGCGTCACCCACGTCGGCCCCGACGGCCACGAGGTGCGGCACCCGCTGACCCACCACTTCGCCGAGCGCTGGAGCCCCGTCTCGTCGGGCGTGGCCGTTCCGATCTTCGCCTTCTTCTCGGCCGGGGTGACCGTCGGCGGCTTCGGAGGCCTGGTCGAGTCGTTGAGCGACAGCGTGGCGATCGGCATCGTCGTGGCACTCGTGCTCGGCAAGTCGATCGGCATCACCGGAGCGTCGCTGCTCGTGACGCGCCTGCCGGGCATCCGGCTCGACCCGACCCTGCGGTGGGGCGACGTCGTCGGATTGGCGTTCGTGGCCGGCATCGGGTTCACCGTGTCGTTGCTCGTGGGCGAGCTCGCCTACGGCACCGGCAGCGCACAGGACGACGTCGTCAAGGTCGGCGTCCTCGTGGGCTCGCTCGTCTCGGCCCTGATCGGCGGCACGATCCTCGCCGTGCGTGGTCGGTCCCGGGCCCGCCTCGACGGCTGACGCTTCAGCTCGCCGGGCGCGGTCCCGGGCCCGCCTCGACGGATGACGCTTCAGCTCGCGGGGCGCGTCGCGACGATCGCCTCGGCGGCCGCGACGAGTGTCGACTCCATCTCGGGCGTGGCGCCGCTCGCGTAGCCGATCTGGAGCCACGATCCGTCGCTCACGAGGTCGACGTAGCACGAGCTCCCCTCGCCGCTGACGCAGACGAAGGTCGCGGCGTCCGCGCCGGCGACGGACACGGGTTCGCTCTCGTCGCTCGGCTCGTAGGCCCACTCGCCGCCCGGGACGATCGTCACCCGGAACTCGCCGAAGGTGCCCTCCGGGAACGGCTCCTGGGGAGGCGCGACCCACCGACAGTCGAGCGACGGGTCCTTCGTGTCCGAGATGCCGTCGACGGGACTCGACGAGACGTGTGCGTCCGGACCGACGAGCGCAGGCGATCCGAGGATCGTCGGGATCGACGCGCCTTGCAGCGACGCGCAGGTCGCGTCGGCCCAGACGGTCGCGGGCGGTTGCCAGGCGGCGGTGGGGGCGAGCCCGCCGAGCGTCGACGACAGGCTCTGCAGCGCACCGGTGACGTCGGCCCGTGCCCTCGACGAGTCCCAGTCCCCGCTCGTCTGGTCGTACGAACCGGACGTGTCGTCGAGGTACGACAGCGAGATCCACCACGGACCCGTCACGACGGAGGCGCGACACGACGCCATCCCGTCCTCGCCGCACGAGATCGACGACGACCGTCCCACACCCAGTCCGGACTCGCCGGCGGCCCGTCGCTCGGCGGTCCACCGTGAACCGGTCGTCACGTCGTCCGACACCCGGACGGTCACGTTGGCGAACGAACCGGCCGTCGAGGTCCAGACGCACGAGAGGACGCCCTGCTGTGCCAGGCCCGCCTGAGCGGTGCGGTCGTAGTTCGTCGGCAGCAGTTCGGGGGCGAAGACGGGGTCGGGCACGAACGAGGTCAGGTCGACGCCGCTCGTCAGCGTCGCGCAGTCGATCGGGGCGGACGGCACCGGTGCCACGACGGGCGCCACCGTCGGCGTCGGACGCGGTGTCGCCGTCGGTGTCGCGGTCGGTGTCGGGGTGGGCGTGCCGGTCGGCGTCGCGGGAGCCGAGGCCTGGAACGGCGAGGGCAGCATGCCGAGCGCGAGGGCTCCCGAACCGCCGCCGATCGCCAGCAGCGCGGCCAGCCCGAGGCCGAGACCGAGGGTCCGGTTGCGCTTGCGGCGGGGGGACTCCGTGGTGCGCTCGAGGACGTTCTGCTTCATCGTGACGAGCATGCGGGCCAGCTCGTCTCCGGCGGGGGGCTCAGAGTTCATCGTTCATCACCGCCTTCTTCTTCAGTCGCGATCGGGTGCGCGACACGCGTTGGGTGACGGCGCCGATGCTCAGGCCGACCCGGGCCGCGGCCTCGCCGTAGGGGCGCCCCTCGATCAGGCAGAGCTCGACGATCTGCCGGTCGACCGGGCCCAGGGCGTCGATCTCGTCGCGGACCCACCGCAGCCGGTCACGCGCCTCCTCGCCGTCGTCCGGGGCGACCAGGTCGTCGGGCAGGTCGTCGGTGGCTGCGCGGGCCTGCTTGCGGCGCAGGTTCGCGGCGTGGTTGCGGCAGACGACCAGGAGCCAGGGCAGCAGCGAGTCGTCGGGCAGGTCGATCTGGTCGACCTTCTTCCAGAGGGTGACGAAGGTGTCCTGCACGATCTCCTCGACGTCCATGCGGGTCGCCGCCAACGCCCACGCGTACCGCGTCACCGTCGCCGCGTGCCGGTCGAACAAGGCCGACAGTGCCCGTTGGTCACCCCCGACCGTGCGTCTGACGAGCTCGTCGTCGCCCTCCGTGTCGTGATCCACGTCCACCCCCTCACTAGAGGAGTGTCGCGGAACGGACGAACCTGACACGGGATCTCGGACGGATCGGCGGACGGCCCGACACGACGGTCAGGGGCCCGGCCACCCGCGGTCGGTAGGGTGCGCGCATGACCTCGCCCCGCGCCTCCGTCCTGTTCGTCTGCCAGAAGAACGGGGGCAAGTCCCAGATGGCCGCCGGGCTCATGCGTGATCTCGCCGGCGACGAGGTCACGGTCGTGTCGGCCGGGACGAAGCCCGGCACCGACCTCAACGCGCAGTCGGTCGAGACGCTCGCCGAGCTCGGCATCGACCTCGGCGACGAACACCCGAAGCCGCTCACCGAGCAGATGGTGCGCGACGCCGACGTGGTCGTCGTCCTCGGGCAGGAGGCGCGGGTCGACGAGGTCCCCGGCACCCGGTTCGAGACGTGGATCACCGACGAGCCCTCCGAGCGCGGCATCGAGGGCATGGAGCGCATGCGTCTCGTCCGCGACGACATCCGCGCCCGTGTCGTCGACCTCCGCGACCGCCTCTGACGCGCACGAGCGAACGGAGGCGGTGGCGACCTCTCAACGTCACCACCGCCTCCCGGGCCGCCGCTGCCACGGCCACGGCCCACCCGCACCGACCTCCACCGTGAACCGGGGGTCGGGCGGGAGTCGAGCCGCCTACCCCTTCACGCCGCCGGCGCTCAGGCCGGACTGCCAGAAGCGCTGCAGGAAGAGGAACGCCACGACCAGCGGCAGGATCGACACGAACGACCCGGTCAGCACGGTCGAGAACAGCACCTGGGCGCCGCCGCCTCCGGTCGCCGCCTGCTGCCACTGCGCCAGGCCGACCGTCGCCGGGAAGAGCGACGGGTCGTTCAGCATGATCAGCGGCAGGAAGTAGTTGTTCCAGGTCGAGACCAGGGCGAAGAGCAGCACGGTGACGATGCCCGGCGCGAGCAGCCGCGACGCGATCGTCAGGAAGATGCGCAGTTCGCCGGCCCCGTCGATGCGGGCCGCCTCGAGCAGGCTGTCGTCGACGGCCTCGCTCGCGTAGACGCGCATCAGGTAGACGCCGAACGGGCTGACCAGCGACGGCAGGATGATCGCCCACGGGGTGTCGACGAGGTTCGCCGCGCTGAACAGCAGGTAGGTCGGGATCGCCAGCGCCGTCAGCGGCACCATGACCGCCCCGAGGATCAGCCCGAAGACGAACGACCTGCCCTTGAACACGTACTTCGCCAGCGAGTAGCCGCACATCGTGGCGAGCACCGCGGCACCGACCGAGCTGACCACGGCGTAGAGCACCGTGTTGCCCATCCACTGCACGAAGATGCCGTCCTGGAACGTGAACAGCTGAGCCAGGTTGTCGCCCAGGGCGAAGGTGCGGCCGAAGGCCAGGCCGAACGTCGAGAAGATGTCGCCGTTGGTCTTCGTCGCCTGGATCGCCAGCCAGATCAGCGGCAGCAGGAAGTACGCCAGCGTGATCCAGAGGATCACGGTGAGGATCGGCGTCTTGCGCTTGGAGCGCTCGACGCGACGTCGCGGACGGCGCCGACCCGCGCCTCCCGAGCTCTCGAGCCGACGGGCGGGGCGGTCGACGGACGTGGCCCCGGCGGTGTCGACGGGGGCGGGTGCGATCGTCACGACAGTCGTTCCTTGCGTGAGGTGGCGAGCTGCACCACGTAGCTGATGATCATGATGAGGAACCCGAGCAGGAACGCGATGGCCGCGGCGTAGTTGACGTCCTGGTTCTTGAACGCGACGTTGTACGCGTAGAGGTTCGGGGTGAAGTCCGAGCCGATCGCGTTGGGCGCGATGCTGTAGAGCAGGTTCGGCTCGTTGAAGAGCTGGAACGACCCGATCACCGAGAAGATCACGGTCAGCAGGATCGCCGAGCGGATCGCCGGGATCTTGATGCTCCACGCCACCCGCCAGGGTCCGGCGCCGTCGATCTCGGCGGCCTCGTACATCTCGGTCGGCACGCTGCGCAGCGCGGCGTACAGCACGATCATGTTGTAGCCGATGAACTCCCAGCTGACGATGTTCATCGTGCTGCCGAGCACGTTCTGCGGCGACAGCAGGTCGGGCGGGGTGAGCCCCAGACCGCTGATCACCTGGGCGATCAGGCCGGACTCGCGGCCGTAGAGGTAGCCCCACATCAGCGTCGCGACGACGCCGGGCACGGCGTACGGCACGAAGATCGCGAGGCGCACGAACTTGCTGCCGGCCACGCGCCCGGTGTCGAGGGCGAGTGCGACGAACAGGGCGATCACGAGCATGATCGGCACCTGCACGAAGAGGAACAGGGCGACCCGGCCGAGGCCGGCCCAGAAGCTCGGGTCGTTCAGCGCGCGGCTGTAGTTGGCGAGGCCCGAGAAGACCTGCCCGCCGACGAGCTGCGAGGTGAAGGTGCTCAGGTAGCCCGCGTAGCCGAGCGGCACGAGGAACATCGCCGCGAAGACGAGCAGGAACGGGATCGCCAGCGCCCAGGCCGCGACGAGCTGCGGTCGGTGCAGCGAGCTCGTGCGCCGCGGGGTGGCGGGCTGACGGGACGAGGAGGCGCGGGTCGCGTCTCGACGAGGGGTGACGGAGGTGGACATGGGGCTCCTTGCCGGGCCGAGGGGGTGCCGCCCGCAGGCGGGCGGCACCCCCCGTGAGCGCTACTTGACGGTGAAGCCCTGCTGCTTCGCGTAGGTCGTGACGTCGTCCTGCCAGGCCGTCAGAGCGGCCTCGAGGTCGGAGTGGTCGGCGATCGCCTTGCCGAGCGTGTCGTTGAAGCTCGAGTAGACGTAGTCCATGAACGGCAGCCACTGGAAGTCGGTGCTGACGGTGTCCGAGACGCCCGCGAAGAGCTCGTTGACCTTCTGGCCGCCGTAGAAGTCCGAGGCGGTGTCGGTGAAGTCGCTGCTCGACAGGGTGTCGGTCGTCGTCGGGAACAGGAACTGCTCGTTCGCGAAGGCGAGGGTCGACTCGGGGTCGCTGTTCAGGAACTTGCTGAACTCGGCCGCGGCGATCGGGTTCTGCGTACCCGTGATGACGGCGTCGCTCGACCCGCCCCAGTTGCCCGAGACGTCCTCGCCGGCCTTCCACTGCGGGATCTTCGCGGCGGTCCATTTGCCGCTGGTGTTCGCGGCCGTGCCCTGCAGGAAGACCGGGCCCCAGGCCGCGGTCTGCCAGCTGGCGTACTTGCCCGACGAGAAGCCCTGGTACCAGGCGTCGTTGAAGTCGGCGTCGGTCGAGACGAGGTCCTTGTCGATGAGGTCCTGCCAGAAGCTCACGACCTTCTGCGTCTCGGTCGAGTCGAGGTCGATCCCGACGGTCTTGTCGCCGTCGTACGAGAACGGCTTGGCGCCGGCCTGCCAGAACAGCCCGACGATCTGGCCGGGGTCGTTGCCGGGCAGGTTCGAGATGTACGAACCCGTCTTGTCCTTGATGGTCTGCGCGTCGGTGGCGAAGTCGGCCCAGGTCTCGGGGGCCTTCGTCAGCCCGGCCTGCGCGTAGATGTCCGAGCGGTACAGGTTGCCGAGGGGGCCCGAGTCCTGCGGCACCGACCAGACCCCGGTGTCGTCCGCGACCTGGTTCCAGACCCACGGGACGTACTTCGACTCGAGGTCCGCGCCTCCGTAGGGGGTCAGGTCGACGAGGCTGCCGGTCTGACGGAACGAGGGGATGTACTGGTACTCGATCTGGGCGACGTCGGGTGCGCCCTTGCCGGCCTTGAGCGCCGTGCGCAGCTTGGGGTACTGCGCGGTGCCGGTGCCCACGTTGACCACGTCGACCTTGATCTTCGGGTACTTGGCCTCGAACAGGTCGACCTCCTTCTGGACGTCGGGCACCCAGGTCCAGAACGTCAGGGTGGTGTCGGTGTCCATGGCCTTGTCGACGTCGGCCTGCGAGACCGGTGCGGTGGTCGAGCCGCCGCCCGATCCGCCGGACGGCGCGCAGCCGGTCAGCACGAACGCCGACACGACGGCGAGTGACACGAGCGCCTTTGCTGTGGTCTTTCTCTTCATGGTGGTTCTTCCTCGAGGGGGTGGGGGAGTGGTGCGGGGTCGGGTGGTGCGGATCGGAGGAGCGGGTCGCCTACGACGCGGTGTCGGCGCTCGTGGCGCGGTCGGTGTCGGCGCGGTCGGCGGCGGTGTCGACGAGTTCGTAGACGTGGGCCGCGCGCGGGGCGAGGGTCAGGGCGGTGCCGGCGGCGACGACCTCGCGGGTCTCGAGGTCGCGCACTGCCCTGGGGGTGGTGACGGCGGCCTCGTGGGCCGACCAGTTCGAGACGAAGGCGAGCCCGGGGGCGTCGGCTCGTGAACCGGTGGTGACGGTGACCGTCTCGGTCGCCGCCCACGCGCCCGCCGCCGTGGCCGGCACGAGCCAGCGGGCGATCGAGCGCGAGAGCTCGGGGTTCGGCACGGTCGCGACGTAGCTGACGCGACCGGCTCCGGAGGCGCGGGTCGTCAGCACCGCGTCGGCCCCGATCTCGGTCGGCGCGGCCCGCAGCACGACGGTGGCGTCGTCGACGTGCAGGACGTCGGCCCAGCGGGTTCCGGCCGAGCCTGGCTCGAGGGCGAAGGGTGCGTCGGCCGGGACGGCGGCGGCACCGGGGACCGGGCCCGCGCCTCCTGCGGTCGTGCCGTCGGCGCCCCCCGTGCCGTCGGTGGTCTCCGGTTCGACGACGTGCACGGCGAGGGGCTCGTCGAGGTTCGTGTACTCCTCGTACCAGACGCCCGCGGGGCCGGAGAGGCGGGCGGGGGCGGGGTCGCGGCGGGCCCGGGCGAGTTCGTCGCCGTAGGCCGTGCGGATGCCGATCACGAGGTGGCCGCCGGCCTCGGCGTAGGCGGTGAGCGCGGCGAGGGTCGCGTCGTCGACGACGTACAGCGCCGGCACGACGAGCACCGGGTGCGACGCGGCGAGCTCGGCGGGGTCGGCGGCGAGGAACTGCGCCACGTGCTGGATGCGCACCTGCGCACCGGCTTCGGCCAGCCCGCGGTAGTGGGCGTCGAACAGGTGCAGGTACGACTCGGGGTCGGGGCTGCCGTCGGCCCGGGCGAGCGGCGGGTAGGTCTCGAACGACCACTTGGTCTCGGTCGACCAGAGCATCAGCACGTCGGCGTCGGGTTCGAGGCCGTCGATCGCTCCGCCGACGGCCTTGAGCGTCGCACCCAAGGCCGCGACCTCTCGGTAGATGCGGCCGGGACGCTGGCTGTGCGGCAGCACGCCACCCCAGTAGGTCTCGACGCCGAAGTGCAGGGTGTGCCAGTGCCAGTACTCGACCATGCGGGCCCCGCGCGAGACGAGGGCCAAGGCGGCCTGCTTGATCTGGCCGTCGAACGGCGGGTGGTTCTGCCAGGGGCCGCCGATCGACTGCGCGTTGGTCTCGGTGACGAGGAACGGGGCCTGCGCCGACGAGAACGCCCGGTCGCCCCACTGCTGCAGGGCCCAGACGCCGGTGTGCCACCAGCCGGCCTCGCGGGGCACCTCGACGCCGAGGGTCAGGCCGTCCTGCATCTTGTAATAGGGGTTGCCGGCCGTCACGTCGAGGCTCTCGACGAGCCGCTCGTCGGCCACCTGCGGCCGCGAGTACGAGATGCAGGTGGTGACGAACTGGTCGTCGCGGGCGTACTCGCGGACGACGTCGGCCTGCCAGGCGATCAGCTCGTCGGCCAGCTCGCCCTGGAACCGCCGCCATTCGAGGTCGTACTGCGGCTGCACGTTGCCGTCAGGACGCCAGAGCTGCGACCACTCGGTCAGGCGGTGCGACCAGTAGACGAGACCCCACTCCTCGTCGAGGCGTTCGACCGTGCCGTACTTCCGCTGCAGCCAGGCCACGAAGCGGTCGAACACCTGGTCGTTGCGCGGGCGCTCGTTGCCGGGCTCGTTGTCGACCTGCCAGCCGATCACGGCGGGGTGCTGCGCGTAGCGCTCGACGACCTTGCGGACGACGCGCTCGGCGTAGAAGCGGTAGGCGGGGTGGCTCTGGTCCATCTCCTGCCGGGCGCCCCAGCCGGCACGGACGCCGGTCGTGCGCTCGGCGGCGATCTCGGGGTGCCGCACCTGCAGCCACGGCGGCACCGCGTAGGTCGGGGTGCCGAGGACCACCGCGATGCCCCGGGCGTGGGCGCCGTCGAGCACCGGCTGCAGCCAGTCGAGGTCGAACTCGCCCTCGCGCGGCTCCCACGTCGACCAGACCGACTCGCCCACCCGGATCACCGTGAAGCCCGCGTCGACCATCAGGTCGAGGTCACGGTCGAGGGTGCCCGCCTGCTGGTACTCGGCGTAGTAGGCGGCTCCGAAGAGAACCCCGGAGTGGCGTGGTGCTGACGTCATCGTTGACCCGTTCGTGTGTGTCGGCTGCGGTGGCGACCGCCGATGTCGTCCCGCGGTGCTCGGGATGTCCGGTGGATGTTGTCGATAACATCGGCGTCTGCGGAGAATGTAACCCACGCCTCGGCGCCAGCGCAAGACCCATTTCCGACGGGTTCCCGCGTGTCGGTGCCGCGCCTCCTGCCCGCCTGTCCTGCTCGGCCACCGCGCGGGTTCCGGTGTGCAAATCGCGACAACCGCGTCCGCGATCAGCCCTCCGCGGCGAAACGAGCGGCGTGTCGCGCGTGTTTCGTCGCGATTTGCACACTGCGGACGTCGCGGGCGGTCGGGTTCGGCCCGTGGCGGTGCGGCGGTGCGGCGGTGCGGTGGTGCGGTGGCGCGGCGGTGCGGCGGTGCGGCGGCGCGCCGGGGCTCAGGAGGCGCGGGCGGCCCGCACCCCGGGGCGTCAGCCGCGCGCGGGTGCGGTCGAGGCCCGCGCGACCAGGGACGGCACCGGCAGGCGGGTGGCCGTGTCGGGGCTGCGCCCCTCGATGCGGGCGATCAGGCTCGTGATCACGTGCGCCCCCTCGAAGCCGAAGTCGAGCGCCACGGTCGACAACGACGGCACCATGAACCGTGCCTCGGGCACGTCGTCGTTGCCGACCACGCTGACCTCGTGCGGCACCGAGACGCCCGCGGACGCGAGGGCGGCGAGCAGTCCCATCGCCATCGCGTCGTTGGCGACGGCCACGGCGGTGAAGTCGTCCGTGCGGGCGGCGAGCCGCAGCCCGATGTCGTAGCCGGCGGCCGCGGACCAGTCGCCGACGTGGCTGACCGTCACCGCGCCTCCGGACCCGGTCATGGCCTGCCCGAACCCGTCGGCGCGCTCGCGGGCGGCCAGCCATTGGTCGGGCCCGGCGACGTAGGCCACGCGGCGGTGGCCGAGGCTCACGAGGTGTTCGGCCGCGACCCGCCCGGCGTGCTCGTTGATCGACTCGGTGGTGCCCTCGACCATGAGGCCGAAGTCGCGTGCGACGGGGACCGAGATCGCACGACGTTCGAGCGCGGAACGGGCGACGGCCGTCTGCGCGGTGACGACAATGCCGGCGATCTGCTGCCCGAGCATGAGATCGAGGGCGTCGTCGACCGAGCGCTCGTCGACGCCGTCCATCGACACGATGTCGGTGACGTAGCCGAGCGAGCGCGCGGCCTCGGTGGCCCCGGCGATGGTGCGGGCGGGGCCCGACTGCTGCATGTTGTCGGCGAGCAGCCCGATGCGGTTCGTCCGCTGCAGGCGCAGGTAGCGGGCTGCCGAGTTGGGGCGGTACTCGAGCTCGGCGAGTGCCTGCTCGACCTTCTCGCGGGTGGCGGGACGAATGCCCTCGAAGCCGCGGAGGAACCTGCTGACGGTCTGGTGCGAGACGCCCGCGCGCTTCGCCACGTCGTAGATCGTGGCGTCCTTCATGCCCCGAGGGTAGCGGTGCGTCGTGCTCGCGTGGGTGTCGGCGACGTCCTGGGGTCTCGGTGGTGCCCGGGTCTCCGGCTGGATGGTGCCGATCAGGCCGTGCGCTCGATCTCGCGGGTGATGCCGACCAGCACGCGGCGCATGTACGGCGCCCAGGCGAAGCGGACGATGCCCCGCACGATCAGCCCCCGGCCTGGTCGGGCGAAGAACGAGTAGGTCCAGTCGACCCGCGTGCGACCGCTGGGCGTCGCCCGATAGCTCCAGTCGGCGCGGCCGCCGGTGACCAGCCGCCCGAGCAGCCCGGTGAACTCGCTCAGCTCGTAGACGAAGGCCCCGTCGGGCTCGACGCGGACCAGGCTCTCGACCACGCTGCTGCCGTCCGACAGCTCGAGCCGGCGCGTCCGCCCCACGGCGTCCCACGGCCCGGTCTGCTCGTGGACGGCGACCACGGCCGGGATCACCCCGGCCCGCGGATAGAACCCGACGGGGGTCAGCGGCGTCGCGATGCTCCACGCCCGGTCGAGCGGAGCGGCGGCGACGCGTGCGGTGCTCGCACTCGCGGTGACGGTCATGCCCTGGAGTTCGGAACGGTGGGCGGGAACGACGGGACCGGTCCTCCCCAGGCGCGCCGCGCCTCCTGGTCGTCCACCGAGGAGGCGCGGGTCGACGCCCGCGGACGCCCGTCGAGAGCAGACTGGTCGCGTGAAGACGACGACGTTACCCACCACCGACCGCCCCTCCTCGACCATCGTCCTCGGGCTCATGCGCATCTCGGGCATGACCGACGACTCGATCCGTGAACTCGTGGCCGAGGCCCGCGACCTCGGCATCGACTTCTTCGACCACGCCGACGTGTACGGCGACCACCCGCACCACTGCGAGCAGCGTTTCGGCGACGCCGTCACCATGACCTCGTCCGAGCGCGACGCGATCCGGCTGCAGAGCAAGGTCGGCATCCGCGACGGCTTCTGGGACTTCTCGACCGAGCACATCCTCGAGTCGGTCGACGCCTCGCTCGCCGCCCTGCGCACCGACCGCCTCGACGTGCTGCTGCTGCACCGCCCCGACGCCCTGGTCGAACCCGACGAGGTCGCGGCCGCCTTCGACCAGCTGCACGCCAGCGGCAAGGTGCGACACTTCGGCGTCTCGAACCACACGCCCGCCCAGGTCGAGCTGCTCAAGCGCAGCGTCACGCAGCCGTTGATCGCCAACCAGGTGCAGCTCAGCATCACCCACGCGCCGCTGATCGCCGCCGGCGTCGCGGCCAACATGGCAGGGCTCGACCAGTCGCTCGACCGCGACAACGGCATCCTCGACTACAGCCGCCTGAACGACATGACGCTGCAGGCCTGGTCGCCGTTCCAGAAGGGGTTCTTCGACGGAGTCTTCCTCGGCGACCGCGAGGGCTACCCCGAGCTCAACGACGTGATCGACGATCTGGCGGCGAAGTACGACGTGCCGCCGTCTGCGATCCCCGTGGCCTGGATCACCCGCCACCCGGCCGACATGCAGGTCGTGCTCGGCACCACGAGCGTCGCCCACCTGCGCGACAGCGCCGCAGGGTCCGACGTGCCGCTGACCCGGCCCGAGTGGTACCGGCTCTTCACGGCGGCCGGGCACACGCTGCCGTAGCGGGCGCGCTGCGCTGCGCTGCGCTGCGCTGAGCTGCGCTGCGCTGCGCCACGAAGTGAACAGACCGCCATCTTCCCGCGTGGCGGGTCGTTCACTTCGTGGCGGGGTGGCGGGGTGGCGGGCCGCGTGCGGGGTCACACTCCGACCGCCTCCGGGGGAATGTCCTAGGGTCGACAGGGCGTTGGGACGCACAGACCGGTGCAGAGGCCAAGGTGCCTCCCGTGCCCCGCCCGCACCCCGAAGGGACCATCGTGACCCAGCCCAAGATGAACGTCGAGTCGTTCAACCTCGACCACCGCACCGTCGCCGCGCCCTACGTGCGCGTCGCGGACCAGAAGACGCTGCCGCACGGCGACGTCATCACGAAGTTCGACGTCCGGTTCACCCAGCCGAACGAGGGCCACCTCGACATGACGTCGGTCCACTCGCTCGAGCACCTCTTCGCCGAGCACTCGCGCAACCGCTCGGGCGACGTCATCGACTTCTCGCCCATGGGCTGCCAGACCGGGTTCTACCTGATCCTGCAGGGAGACCCCGCGATCGACGACGTCCTGTCGCTGATCGAGGGCACCCTGACCGACATCACCACCGCGACCGAGGTCCCCGCGGCCAACGAGGTCCAGTGCGGCTGGGGAGCCAACCACTCGCTCGAAGGTGCGCAAGAGGTCGCCCGCGACTTCCTCGCGGCCCGCGACGAGTGGTCGACCGTCACCCGATGACGGGGACGCACGCCGCGCCTCCTGCCGAGGGGGTCGCGGCGGTCGCCGCTCCCTCGATCATCGTCGTCGTGGCGATGAGCGACGAGGCCGAACCGTTCGTCTCGCGTGCGACGCGCGTCGGCGAGCCGGTCGCGGTCGGCGGGTCGCTGCAACGCGTCGTCGAGATCGACGGTGTCGAACTGTTGCTCGTGCAGAGCGGCATCGGGTTCGTCAACGCGGCCGGCGCGGCCACCTCGGCCATCGTGCGGTCCGGTTCGCTCGAGGGTGTCGTGCCGACCGTGATCAGCGCCGGCACCGCCGCCGGCATGGGCTCCGGCATCGAGATCGGCGACGTCGTCGCAGGCTCCGAGTACGTCAACCTCGACGCGGACGCGCGCGTCTTCGGCTACCGGCTGGGGCAGGTGCCCGGCATGCCGGCCAGCTTCCATGCCGACGAGGGATTGGTGGAGGCGGCGGTCGCCTACGACACGTCGGCCGCGTCGGGTGCGCGCGAGGCGTCGGGCGCGCCGGGTGCGCCGCGGGGCGGCTGGGCCGTGCGGCCCGGGCTGATCGCCTCGAGCGACGCCTTCATGACCGCCGAGCGCGTGATCGGCGTGCGCAGCGCGTTCGCCGACGTGGTCGACGTCGACGCCGTCGACATGGAGTCGATGGCGATCGCCCAGACCTGCCACGTGCATCACGTCCCGTTCGTCTCGGTGCGTGGCATCAGCGACCTGGCCGGGCCGGACGCCCACGACGTCCACGACGAGAACCTCGCCCTCACGGCGGGGCGGTCCGCCGACGTCACGATGCACCTCGTCCGGGCGATCGTCGCGGGCTGAACCCGGCGCGCCGCCCGGCGGAACGCACCTCTCGCCGGACGTCGACCCGCGCCTCCTGTCGTCGAACCCCGTTCCGTGCCATGAACCACGAACATTCGGGGTTCGTGCCACGAACGGGGTTCTCGCGCGGGCGCCGCGCCGACGACACGAGCCCGAAACACGCGTGCCGTCACGACGAAACGCGTGTTTCGTACGCTGACGGCGACCACCCGGCATCCCCACGATCAGGAGTCCCGATGTCACAGTCCCCGCCCGAGTCGCCCGAGCCTTCGACGTCCACGGTCGCGACCGCCCAGCCGCCCGCGGCGACCCACCCCGTCGACCGTGTCCCCCCGCTGCGCCGGCTCTTCCCGCTCGGCCTGCAGCACGTGCTCGCGATGTACGCCGGGGCGGTGGCCGTGCCGCTCATCGTCGGCGGGGCGCTCGTCGGCATGGGCCGGCTCGAGCCCGGCGACATCGCGTACCTGATCAGCGCCGACCTGTTCGTGGCCGGCATCGCGACCATCGTGCAGTCGGTCGGGTTCTGGCGCTTCGGGGTGCGGCTGCCGTTGATGCAGGGCTGCACCTTCGCCGCCGTCGGGCCGATGATCGTGATCGGCGGCGAGTACGGCATCACGGCGATCTACGGCTCGGTCATCGCGAGTGGCGTCTTCATGATGTTGCTGGCGCCGTTCTTCTCGAAGCTCGTGCGGTTCTTCCCACCGATCGTCACCGGCACGGTGATCCTGATCATCGGCGTCTCGCTGATGGACGTCGCCGCCGGGTGGGTCGGAGGAGGCGCGGGTTCCGCCGACTTCGGACGCCCGCTCGACGTCGCCTTCGCGGCGGGCACCCTGCTGCTGATCGTCCTGATCGAGCGGTTCGCGCCTCCTGCGCTCCGTCGTCTGTCGATCCTGCTGGGGCTCGTGGTCGGGACCCTCGTGGCCTGGCCGTTCGGGCTGACCGACTGGAGCGGTGTGGGCGAGAGCGCCTGGTTCGGGCTCGCGTTGCCGTTCCACTTCGGGCTGCCGACCTTTCCGGTGAGCGCGATCGTGTCGATGTGCATCGTCGGCCTGGTGATCATGACCGAGACCACCGGCGACATCATCGCGGTGGGCGAGATCGTCGACCGACCGGTGACGCCGCGCCGCCTCGCCGACGGGCTGCGGGCGGACGGCCTCTCGACCGTCATCGGCGGCGTCTTCAACACGTTCCCGTACACGGCCTTCGCGCAGAACGTCGGCCTCGTCAGCATCACGGGGGTGAAGTCGCGGTACGTGGCGACGCTCGCGGGTGGCATCCTCGTCGTGCTGGGCCTCGTGCCCGCGCTCGGGGCCGTCGTCGAAGGCGTGCCGGTGGCGGTGCTCGGTGGGGCCGGGGTCGCGCTCTTCGGCATGGTCGCGGCGAGCGGCATCCGGACGCTGTCGAAGGTCCGCTTCACGAACAGCAACATCCTGATCGTGGCGATCGCGCTGGGCGTGAGCCTGCTGCCGACGGTCAGCCCCGACATCTATGCGCAGTTCCCGACCTGGTTCACCATCGTGTTCGACTCGGGCATCAGCGCCGGGGCCATCGTCGCCGTGCTGCTGAACCTGCTGCTCAACTCGCCGCGGGTGCAGGCGCGTGACGAGGGCGCGGACCACGACGTGTCGGCGCACGACGCCGTGCGCGGGCCCGCGGCACCGGCCGAGGTGACCGACCGCCAGGCCTGAGCCGCCCCGTGATCCGGTACGTACCGGATCAGGCTCGGGGAGAGAGGCCCAGCACGGCCCGGCTCGGCCCGACCAGGCCCGGCCCGGCTCGGCCTGACCAGGCCCGGCCCGGTTCAGCGGCCGCCGACGAGGCGCCAGAGGCGGTCGCGTGACATCGGCAGTTCGTACGGCCGCACCCCGAGGGCGTCACGGATCGCGTTCGCCAGGGCCGGGGCCACCGGGTTGTACGGTGCCTCGCTCATCGACTTCGCACCGAGGGGACCGAGGCCGTCGTGCGTGGTCGCGAAGTGCACCTCGGTCTCGGGCACGTCGCCGAACTTGGGCATCCGGTAGTTGCGGAACGCCGTCGTCAGCACGCGACCCTCGCCGTCGAGCAGCATCTCCTCGTACAGCGCCGTGCCGATCGCCTGAGCCGTGCCGCCCTCGACCTGCCCACGCAGCTGCTCGGGGTTCAGCACGACCCCGGCGTCGACCGCCTGCACCGACCGCAGCAGGCGCACCTCTCCGCTCGCCCGGTCGACGGCGACCTCGAAGCCGTGCACGTTGAACGCCACCGAGCGGGGGGTGCCGTCGTGCGCCCCGTCGGCGGCGAGCGGACCGTCGGCCAGCAGCCGCTCGCTGGACACCAGCACGGTCGCGTCGGCACCCGGGCCGACCCGCACCACGACTCCGCCCGCGACCACCTCGGGGGCGGTGCCGGTGTCGACGGCGTGACCCGCGCCTCCTGCGATCGCCAGGGCGCGGTCGACCATCGCCGCGCGCAGCTTGTGGGCGGCGGCGAGCAGGGCCTTGCCCGCGACGACCACGCCCGCCGAGCCGTAGGCGCCGGTGTCGTACCGTGCCACGTCGGTGTCCGACTGCCGGACGACGACCCGGTCGGGCGTGGTGCCGAGTGCCGAAGCGACGAGCTGGGTGTGGACGGTCGTGGTGCCGTTGCCGAACTCGGCGGTGCCGACGCCGATGTCGTAGCGGCCGTCGGGCAGCAACTCGATCGACGTGTCGGCGAAGTGACCCCGGGGCGGGATCGTCGCGATCATGGCGAGGGCCATGCCGCGCCCGGTCGACCAGGTCGGACCGACCGGGGCAGGAGGCGCACCCGCGGGGGCAGGAGACCCGAGCGCCTGCTCGACCAGGTCGAGGCACTGGTCGAGTCCGTAGCTGCCGATCAGCAGATCGCTCTCTTCGTCGGGGTCGGTGACCACCATCGGGTCGCCGGGGACGACGACGTTGCGGCGACGCAGCTCGAACGGGTCGATGCCGAGCTCGCGGGCGAGTTCGTCCATCGCGGACTCGACGGCGAAGACGACCTGGCCGAGGCCGTACCCGCGGAACGCACCCGAGGGCAGGTTGTTCGTGTAGACCGACTCGGCGTCGATGCGCTTGTTCGGGCAGCGGTAGACGCTCGTCGACTCGTGCACCGAGTGGTACATCACGCCGACGCCGTGGTTGCCGTAGGCGCCGGTGTCCATCAGCTGGTCGACGTGCAGCGCGGTCAACACGCCGTCGTTCGTCGCCCCGACCCGGACGCGGACGCGCATCGGGTGACGGGTCGGGGCGATCGTGAACTCGTCCTCGCGCGTGAACTCGTACTGCACGGGTCGACCGGTGCGCAGCACGGCCAGGGCCACGAGGTCTTCGGTGATCAGCTCTTGCTTGCCGCCGAAGCCGCCGCCGACGCGTGCGGCGACGACGCGCACCTGCTCCTGTGGCAGGTCGAAGACGTGCGCCAGCTCGTCGCGCACGAGGAACGGCACCTGGCTCGCCGTCCGGATCACGAGGCGTCCGTCGTCGTCGAGCCAGCCGCGGGCGGCGTGCGTCTCGAGGGCTCCGTGCGAGACGCGCTGTGTGCGCCAGGTGCCCTCGACCACCGCATCCGCCGCGACCAGGCCGGCCTCGACGTCGCCGGTCTCGTCGTGCATCGCGGCGACGGTGTTGCGCTCGGGGAAGGCGATGCGCGACACCTCGCTGGTCTTCTCACCGTGCAGCAGGGGAGCGCCCGGCGTCCGCGCCGCCTCGGGGTCGAACACGGCGGGGAGCGGTTCGTACTCGACGACGATCGCGGCCAGGGCGTTCGTCGCCGTGCGGACGTCGTCGGCGACCACCGCGGCGACCCGCTGCCCGCGGAACCGCAGCACGGGGTCGAGCACGAGTCCGTCGTCGGGATCGTCCTCGCGGTCCTCGTGGCGACCGGTCGAGAACAGCGTGGCGGGGGAGTCGCGGTGCGTCAGCACCAGGTGCACCCCGGGCAGCGCCTCGGCGGCGCTCGTGTCGATCGAGGTGATGCGGGCGTGGGCGTGCGGGCTGCCGAGCACGGCGAGGTGCAGCAGCTTCGTCGTACTGCGGAAGTCGAGCGTGAAGGGTTCGCCACCGGACACCACGCGCATCGCCGCCGGTGCCCTCACCGACCGACCGGCCGCCTCTCCGTCCGCCGGGGTCACCGTGTTCGTGACGCCGCAGATGGCGTCGCCGATCGCCCGGTAGCCCGTGCACCGGCAGAGGTTGCCCTTCAGGAGGCGCGGCAGATCGCTCGTGTCGGCCTCGGTGAACGTCGAGGCCGTCACCACCATGCCGGCCGTGCAGAAGCCGCACTGGAACCCGGCCGCGTCGGCGAAGGCCTGCTGCACGGGATGGGGATGCTCGGGGGTGCCGAGACCGGCCGCCGTCGTCACGGCCCGGCCCCCGAGACGGTGCGCCGGGTAGATGCACGAGTGCACGGGCTCGCCGTCGACGAGCACCGAGCAGGCACCGCAGTCGCCCGCGTCGCAGCCCTTCTTGACCGAGTGCACGCCGTTCTCGCGCAACACCGTCCGCAGCACCTGGCCGGGGGCGACGTCGGCGTCGAGGGATAGGCCGTCGACCTCGAACGTGACGTGTCTCGGGGTCATGGCGCGCCTCCCGGGTGCGTGGTGGTGGTCGGGGACGGGGCGCCGGCGCGGGCACGGGCGGCGGTGCTCCGCGGGTCGTGGGTCGGCTCGCGGTGCGGTCGCGTGCGCTCCGCGCCGGCGACGGCTGGCGGCGCGGACGCGGGTGCGGGTGCGGGTGCGAGCGCGGGCGCGGGCCGGCCGAGTTCGACGCGCAACTCGTCGGCGAAGCGCGCGCTCATGGCGCGACGCCAGTCGGGGGCGCCGTGCGGGTCGGAGTACCAGCAGTCGACGCCGGCCACCGCGTCGGCCAGGGCCCGTTCGCCGGGCACCTCGTCGAACCGCAGCTGGACGGGACGGGTCGTCCCCGCCGTGATCGTGACGACGAACTCGCCGTCGAGGCCGAGCCGGGCCGTGACCAGGGTGCCCGAGCGGCCCAGGGGACTCAACGAGATGCGTCGGAACCCGGTGCGCGATCGCAGCGAGTCGAGTGGCACCTCGAGCGTGCGCAGCACCTCGCCCGGCTCGAGCGCGTTCTGCACGACCCCCGTGACGAAGGTCGAGACGGGCAGGCGCCGCTCACCGCCGTCGGTGGTCCAGACGACCGCGGTGGCGTCGAGCGTGGACAGAAGGGACGTCATGGCGCCCGCCGGCAAGCCGAGGGCGACGTTGCCGCCGACCGTCGCGACGTTCCAGATCTTGAACGAGGCGAGCAGCGAGTTCGCGCACTGGTCGATCAGCGGGTGGGCGCCCCAGTCGTCGTCGGCGGGCAGTCGGAGCAACTCGGCGATCGTGCAGGTGGCGGCGATGCCGACGGCGCCACCGCCGACGGCGTCGGTGCTGCGTTCGATCGGCGTCCACCCGAGCGAGGTCAGATCGACCAGGCCGGTCAGCCCGGGCTGGCGTTCGGAGAACAGCCACGTGCCACCGCCGAGGGGGCGTTCGCCGGGCGCGAAGACGATCTCGTCCCGGCGTGACGGGGTGCGGATCTCGCGAACGGTGGTCAGGTCCATGGGAGGACCCACTCTGCACGACCGCGGTTTCGAGCATGTGTCGGCTCGCTCGGCGTCGAACGACCGGCGCGTCGTCGAACCACGCTCGGGGGTGGTTCGACGACGCGGACGTGGTGCGGCCTGCGATTTCCTGCGACGAGCACGGACAGCGCGTCGCCAGGTGCCCAGGAGGCGCGGGGCGGCCAGCCGCGGTCGTCGCCTCGGGGCACCGTCGCTAGGGTGTGCGTCATGATCGAGCTCGACGACGCCACCCTGCGTTCGCACCTGCTGACCGCCCTCGACGTCGAACGATGGGCCGACGACGTCGCCGCGCAGGCGCCGTTCGCCGACGCCGACGCGCTCATCACGGTCGCGGCGGCCGCCGCCACGCCGCTCAGCGCCAACGAGATCGACGAGGCGATGGCGCACCACCCGCGAATCGGCGAGAAGCCGGTCGGCGACGGGGCCGCGCAGGAGTTCAGTCGACGTGAGCAAGGGTCCGCGGCCGACGCCGACGACGAGACCCTCGCGCAGCTGCTGGCCGAGGGCAACGCCGCGTACGAGCGGCGTTTCGGCCGGGTGTTCTTGATCCGTGCCGCCGGTCGGAGCCGGGCCGAGATCGTCGGCGAGCTGCACCGGCGGCTCGGGCTCGACGACGACTCCGAGCTGCGGATCGTCGGCGCCGAGCTGCGCGACATCGCGCTGCTGCGGCTCCAGGCGACCTTCGCGGACTCCGCTGCTTCCGCCGACTCCGCCCGGTCGACGTCCTCCGGCCGCACGGACGGGGCCGGCGCATGAGCCACGTCACGACGCACGTCCTCGACGCCGCGCTGGGCCGCCCGGCAGCCGACGTTCCCGTCGCGCTCCACGACGCCCGCGGTGTCGTACTCGCCACCGGCGTGACGAACGCCGACGGGCGCGTGCCCGAGCTGGGCCCGGACGCCCTGCCCGCCGCCGATTACCGACTCGTCTTCGAGACCGCCGCCTACTTCTCGGCGACGCAGCGCGACTCGTTCTACCCTCGCGTGACGATCGACTTCACGCTCGCCGACGAGTCGAGCCACTACCACGTGCCCGTCCTGCTCAGCCCGTTCGCGTACTCGACCTACCGCGGCAGCTGACACCCGTCGCACGCCGGCTCAGTAGTCGGTGCGGTGGTCGTGGGTCAGCCACGCCTCGAACGGCGCCGGCGCGTTCGTCGGGCGCACCTCGTCGACGGGGAGGTCCCAGGTCGACCGGTCGCGCGCGAACAGCTCGTAGAACTCGAGGTCGTCGAAGCCACCTCGTGCGGCGTCGTGGCGGTCGGCCGCGTAGACGACACGGTCGACGCGCGCCCACAGCGAGGCCGACAGGCACAGCGGGCAGGGCTCGCACGAGGTGTAGAGCGTCGTGCCGGCGAGCGAGAAGTCTCCGACCGCCTGGCAGGCCGCGCGGATCGCCGTGACCTCGGCGTGCGCGGTGGGGTCGAGGTTGGCGGTGACCCGGTTCTGCCCCTCGGCCACGAGCTCGTCATCGCGGACGATGACCGCGCCGAACGGCCCCCCTCCGTTCGCGACGTTCTCGACGGCCAACTCGATCGTTCGTGCCAGCCAGCGGGCGTCGGCGGCGTCGGTCACGGTGTCTCCTCGGGGTGCGGCGGGCGTGGGGTCGGTCGACTCGGCGACGCTCACGCGAGACCCGCCGAGGCGCGCCAGGCGTCGTGGGCCGGCGGCGCGTCGTCACGCAGCACGGTGGCCTCGATCAGGCCGTAGGGCCGGTCGGCGGCCCAGAACACCTCGCCCGGGTTCTCGAGACCGAAGGGTGCCAGGTCGTAGGCGAAGTGGTGCTTGTTGGGCGCCTTGAGGCGTACCTCGACGATCGACGGGATCGCCTCGAGGACTGCCGTGCCCATGTGCCACAGGGTCTGTTGCAGGGCGAGCGACTGCAGGGTGGCGAACTCACGGACCATCAGGCGCTTCACGTCGGCGTACGTGGCCTCCCAGTCGACGTCCGTCGTGCCGAAGCGCCACTTCGCGTCCAGCGCCGTCGCCATGACCCGGTCGTGCGTCTCGGGCAGGGTCGTGAACTCGTCGGTCAGGAATCCGGCGAACTCGGACCCGGTCGACTTGAGCAGGACGAGGTCTTTCAGGCCGCCGACGACGTACTCGCCGGTGTCGTCCACCGTGACGGCGGCGGTGCGTACCTCTTGCCCCGAGCGCAGCCAGGTGTGGTCGTGCTCCGCGCCGTCGACGACGGCCCGCTGCCAGTCGTACTGCTCGATCTCGACGCGGGCGCCGGTGACCGGCTCGACGTCGTGCACGAAGTGGCGGGCGAGTTCGAGCCCGAAGCGCTCGACGGCCTCGACGCCCTTCGACTTCGCGAAGGCGAACGCGGTGTTCTTCTGGGTGTCCGTCGGCAGGACGGCGCTCTGGTCGCCCCGCAGATACGCCGCGTCGAAGGGACCGCGCAAGGCCGTCGTGACGTTGACGTCGCGGATCTCGTGTCGGGGCCCGTCGCGATAGAAGCGCACGAGTCGCGACTCCGCTTTGCCGTACTGGTTGTCGCCGAGGATGATCGCCATGCGGCGATGATCACACAGCCGTGTGAACGACTTGTTTCACGATCGGCGCATTGTGAACAACTCGTTTCAGAAGGCTTATCGGGACGAGGCGTCCACTCGCTACTGTGCTGGGCATGGCGATCTTTGAGGCGATTCCGGCACCCCACGCGGGCCCCGTTCCCGCGACCCCGATCCTGCAACCATTGGCTCGGGGCGATCGAGACGAGGGGGTCGTCTACCTGCCCGCGACCCCTGCCACGACGCTGTGGGGGCGCCTGCCCTGCGCCTCCGACGAGCCCGTGCTCACGATCGACCCGGGCACCGCCGTCCTCATCGACACCCTCAGCCACGAGGGTGTCCTCGACGACCAGGGGCGTGACCCCCTGGCGTTCTTCGCCCGCCACGGGGTACCCGCCGGGCACGTGCTCGACGACGCGGTCGCGCTGGCCGCGGCCGATGACGACCAGCACGGTCGCGACCCGGGTGCCGACGGTCCGCACGTGGTGACGGGGCCCATCGCGATCCGCGGAGCGCAGCCCGGCGACGTCGTCACGATGACCCTGCTCGACGCGACACCGCGGGTGCCCTACGGCGTCATCTCGAATCGTCACGGCCGCGGCGCCCTGGCCGGTGAGTTCCCGCTCGAGGCGGGCCTGGTCAGCGTCTTCGCGGCGGTGGACCACGAGCCCGACGGCTCACTCGTCGGCACCCTGCCGCTCGTGCCGGGTGCCGACCACACCGTGCGGTTTCCTCTGCATCCCTTCCTGGGCATCATGGGTGTCGCCGTCGCGGGTGACGAACGACCGCATTCGGTGCCGCCCGGGACGCACGGGGGCAACGTCGACATCGCCCTGCTGACCGAGGGCGCCTCGCTGCACCTGCCCGTCCAGGTGCCCGGGGCCCTGGCGTACGTCGGCGATCCGCACTTCGCCCAGGGCGACGGCGAGGTCGCGCTCACGGCGATGGAGGCCAGCCTGCGGGTCACCGTCCGGTTCGACCTGGTGCCGCGGGCCGAGGCCGTCGCGCTGTTCGGTGAGATCTCCGGGCCACTGGCCGAGACGGCCGAGCTGCTCGTGCCCACCGGTCTCGACGAAGACCTCGACGAGGCGGTCCGCGCCTGTGTCCGGGCGGCGATCGATCTGCTCGAGGCCCGCTACGGCATGGACCGCAGTCTCGCCTACGCGTACCTCTCCGCAGCGACCGACTTCGACATCTCGCAGGTCGTCGATCTGGTCAAGGGCGTGCACGCCCGCATCCGCAAGGCGGACTTCGGTGGCTGACGCGATGCGTGCCGACGTGCCCGGCCCCGAGGAGGCACGGGTCGGCTCGGGCACCGTCCCCACGACCGTCGAGGGTCACCTGCCCGACGGCCTGATCGCCGCGTTCGACGCCTACGAGCGGGCGCTCGCGGCCGACGACCAGGTCGCGCTCGCGGCGTCCTTCGAGCCGACCGCCACCGTGATGCGCGCCGATGCCGGGGGGCTGCTGGTCGGGCACGACTCCATCACGGCCTTCCGGGGCCGGCGCGGGTCGGGTCCGGTTCGTCGTGTGCTCGAGTGCCACGTGCGGGTCGTCGCCGCCGACGCCGCGCTGATCGTGTCCGTCAACGCCCCGGCCTCCGGCGGGCGGGGGGTCGTCACGCAGCTCTGGCGCCGCGAACCGGGGTCGGGGTCGGGGTCGCCCGATGGTCGCCCGTGGCGCATCGCATCGGCGCAGGTACAGGCGCCGCCTCCTGCGATCGACCGCCGGGTCTGGCGGGTCGTGGGCGAGCCGCTGGTCTCGGGGCGTCGCGACGACGGGGTGACCGGCGCCGCGCCTCCTACCGGGTCGCGAGCGGGTTCCGCCGATGGCGGCGGTCCGTCGTCCACCCGGCCGCTCGCGGGCGAGACCGTCGCCGTGAAAGACCTGTTCGCCGTCTCGGGTCACGCGATCGGCGCCGGGGTGCCTGCACGTCTCGCCGGTGCCACGACCGAGCCGCACCACGCGGCCGCGGTACGGCACCTGCTCGACGCCGGGGCCGACCTGCGCGGCATCGCGCAGACCGATGAGTTCGCCTACAGCATCGCCGGGCGCAACTCGGCATACGGCACCCCGCCCAACCCGGCCGTGCCCGGGTCGATCTCGGGTGGTTCGACCAGCGGCCCGGCCGCTGCCGTCTCGCTCGGCCAGGCGAGCATCGCGCTCGGCACCGACACCGGGGGGTCGCTCCGGGTGCCGGCGTCGTACCAGGGGCTCTGGGGCATCCGCACGACCCACGGCGCCGTCGACCGCACCGGGCTGCTGCCGCTCGCGCCCGCGTTCGACACGGTCGGCTGGTTGACCCGCGACGCCGACACGCTCCGTCGGGCGGCCGAGACGTCGGTGCCCGTGGCCGACCAGGTGTCGGTCGAGCCGACGTACGTCGTCGATCCGGCCCTGCTCGCGTCGGTCGCACCCGAGGTGCGGGCCGAGTTCGGGCGCGCCCTCGACGAGGCGACCGCGGCGGGGCGCATCGAGCGGCCTGAGCCGGTCGTGCTGGGCGACGTCGCGCAGCTGTTCGAGCTGTTCCGTGTGTTGCAGGCGTTCGAGGCCTGGCAGTCCGACGGCGCCTGGATCTCCGCTCACCCCGGCGAGCTCGCCGCCGACGTCGCGGCCCGCTTCGCGTTCGGCGCGACGGTCTCTCCCCGACGGGCCGAGGAGGCGCGGGTCGCCCTGGGCGACGAACGTCGTCGTCTCGAGTACCTCCTCGCCGGCCGTGTGCTCGTACTCCCCAGTGCGTCGTCGGCCGCTCCCTCGCTCAGCGCGACGGCGGCCGAGGTGGACGCGGTGCGCTCGGCGACCCTCGGGTTGACCTGCATCGCCGGCGTGCTCGGTGCTCCCGCCGTCTCGGCTCCCGTCCTCGAGGTGCCGATCGCGCCCGGCCGGCAGGCGCCCGTCGGGCTGTGCCTCGTGGGGCCGCGCGGTGGCGACCTCGCGCTGCTCGATCTCGCGGCGACGTGGGCGACCTGATGCTCGGCTCGCACGACCTCCCGGACGATCAGCAAGGCCGCGGCCTCGTGAGAAGCCCGGGGGCGATCGCCTGGTCGGGCCGGTGACGGCCGGCGGCCGACGCGTTCACCTGCATGAAACACGGGTTGCGTAGGGTGGGCCGGGTGAAACGAGTCTTCCAGCCGATCGACCCGCCCGCCCGACTGTTGATGGGCCCCGGGCCGATCAATGCCGACCCCCGGGTCCTCCGTGCGATGTCGGCTCAGCTGGTGGGGCAGTACGACCCCGCCATGACGGCCTACATGGACGAGACGCAGGCGCTGTACCGCGAGGTCTTCCAGACCGACAACGAGCAGACCCTGCTCGTCGACGGCACCTCGCGGGCCGGCATCGAGGCCTCGCTCGTGTCGCTGATCGAACCGGGCGACAAGGTGCTCGTGCCCGTCTTCGGCCGCTTCGGGCACCTGCTGCGCGAGATCGCCGAGCGTTGCGGGGCAGAGGTCCACGTCATCGAGGTGCCGTGGGGGCAGGTGTTCGCCCTCGAGACCATCGTCGAGGCGATCGAGCGCGTCCAGCCGAAACTGCTCGCGGTCGTGCACGGTGACACCTCGACGACCGTCGCCCAGCCCCTCGAGGGGCTCGGCGAGGTCTGCGCCCGCCACGGCGTGCTGTTCTACACCGACGTCACCGCGTCGATCGTCGGCAACACCTTCCGCACCGACGAGCTCGGGCTGGACGCCGTCAGCGCCGGCCTGCAGAAGTGCCTCGGCGGCCCGTCGGGTTCGTCGCCCGTCACCTTCAGCGAGCGAGCCGTCGAGGTCATCCGGGCCCGCACGTCCATCGAAGCCGGAATCCGCGGCGACGGCGACACGACGAGCGCCCACCGCATCGCCTCGAACTACTTCGACCTCGCGATGATCTTCGACTACTGGGGGCCGCAGCGCCTCAACCACCACACCGAGGCGACGACGATGCTCTGGGGTGCCCGTGAGTGCGCCCGCCTGGTGGTCGACGAGGGCGTCGACGCCGCGGTCGCCCGACACGAACTGCACGGTCGCGCCATGCTCGCGGGCGTGACGGGGCTCGGCCTCGAGACCTTCGGCGACCTCGCTCACAAGATGAGCAACGTCGTCGCCGTGGTGATCCCCGACGGCGTCGACGGCGACCGGGTGCGCGGCGCCCTCCTCTCCGATTTCGGCATCGAGATCGGCACCTCGTTCGGCCCCCTGCACGGCAAGGTCTGGCGCATCGGCACGATGGGCTACAACGCGCGCCGCGACACCGTGCTCACCACCCTGGCCGCCCTCGAGGCCGTGCTCCGCCGCGAAGGGGCGCCGATCACGAGCGGCGGCGGGGTCGGCGCGGCCTACGACGTCTACCTCGACGTCGACCGTGCAGGAGGCGCGGCGTGAGTGGCGGGGCCCGCCTCGTCCTCGAGCGCTGCGATGCCCTGGCCGCGGTCTCGAGCAGCCCGACCGGCATCGAGCGCGTGTACCTCTCGCCCGAGCACGCTCGCGTCAACGCGATGGCCGGCGAGTGGATGACTCAGGCCGGCATGGTGACGTGGCAGGACGCCGCCGGCAACCAGCGCGGTCGTTACGAGGGCACCGAGCCGGGACTGCCCGCCCTGCTGCTCGGCTCGCACCTCGACACGGTGCCCGACGCCGGACGTTACGACGGCATCCTCGGCGTGCTCCTCGGGATCGCCCTGGTCGAACGTCTCGAGGCCACGGGCAGTCGTCTGCCCTTCGCGATCGAGGTGCTCGCCTTCGGTGACGAAGAGGGCACCCGTTTCGGCACCGCCCTTCTCGGTTCGCGCGCCGTCGCCGGCACCTGGCAGACCGAGTGGTGGTCGCTGGTCGACGCCACGGGCACGACGTTGCGCGACGCGTTCCGCGCTTTCGGCCTCGACCCCGACCGGGTGGCCGACGCCGCGTACGACCCCGCCGACGTCGTGGGCTACCTCGAGACCCACATCGAGCAGGGCCCCTACCTCGAAGAGGCCGACCGGGCCCTCGCCGTGGTCTCGTCGATCGCGGGCGCGCGGCGGTTCGAGCTAACCCTGACCGGGGTCGCCGGCCACGCGGGCGGCGTGCCGTTCCACCGCCGGCACGACGCGCTCGCCGGGGCCAGCGAGATCGTCCTGGCGGTCGAACGTCTGGCCCGCGAGGCCGACTGCGTCGCCACGGTCGGCCGGCTGCAGGCCTTCCCCGGCGGGGTGAACGTGATCCCCGGGCTGGTCGAGTTCAGCCTCGACCTCCGCGGCGAGCACGACGACCGACGTGACGAGGTCTGGGCCGACATCCAGGCCGTCGCCGCCGAGGTCGGAGGGCGTCGCGGCCTGACCTTCTCCGTGGACGAGACCCACCGTGCGCCGGCCGTCGTGGCCTCGCCGCGCCTCCGGGGATTCGTCCGCGACGGCATCGCCGCCACCGGAGACGTCGACCCGATGGTCCTGTTCTCGAAGGCCGGGCACGACGCCATGGCCGTCGCAGAGCTGACCGAGTGGGCCATGTTGTTCGTCCGCTGCGGCAACGGAGGCATCAGCCACCACCCCGACGAGATCGTCACGACGGCCGACGTGGCGGTCGCGCTCGACGCCTTCGAGGCCGCCGTGCAGGCGATGGCCGCGGCGCACCCGGTCGTGGCGCAGGCGTCCGCGTGAGCGCGCCGTCCGGTGACGCCGCGATCGGTGACGTTGCAGTCGGTACGGAGCCGGCAGGCGACGCAGGAGGCGCGGGTCCGGTCGAAGGGGCGGGCATCCGCGACCGCATCGATTCGGGCTACGGCCGCCTCTCCCCGCGAGAACAACGAGCCGCGGACTTCATCCTCGACCACCTGGACGATCTCGCCGTCTACACGGCCACCGAGATCGCCGAGCGGAGCGGCGTCTCGAAGGCCACGGTGTCGCGGTTGTTCCGGCGGCTCGGCTTCACCGACGCGCAAGAGGTGCGCGACCAGGCGCGGGCGTCGCGCAGCCGAGGCGTCCCGGTCGGGCCGACCCGCGCCTCCGGTGGCCTCGCCGACCACGCCGAGGCCGAACGACGCAACCTCGACCTGATGCTCTCGGGGTTGGCCGACGGCCGGCTCGAGCGGGCTGCCGCACTCGTGGCCGTGGCCGAGCGCGTCGTCGTGGCGGGATTCCGCAACAGCTACCCTGTGGCGCTCCACCTGCGGCAGCAGCTGATCCAGGCGCGGGACGACGTGCGCGTCGCGCCGCAGCCGGGCCAGTCCATCGGCGAAGAGCTGGTCGGGCTCGGGGCACGGGACGTCGTCGTCCTGGTGGGGTTCCGCCGTCGGCCGGCCGGGTTCGCCGGAGTGCTCTCGTCACTGGCCGCGCGCGGTGTGCCCGTGGTGCTGATCGCCGACCCGTCGCTGCGCGGGGTCGAGGTGACGGTACGACTCGACTGCCCGGTCGAGACCCCTGCACCCTTCGACAGCTACGCCGGCGCGATGAGCCTGGTCGCGTTGCTGGCGGGCGCCGTGCTGACCGAGACCGTCACGGCCGGACGGCCCAGAGCCGGCCGCAGCCGCGTCGCCGAGATCACCGAGCTGTACGCCGAACTGAGCGAGCTCGAATAGCGCCGGTCGGCATCACGGCTCGCTCAGTGCCGCAAGGCCGGTCCGTGGCCCGGCAGCACGACCCGCGCCCCGCGGTCGACCAGTCGTCCGTAGGTGCGGCCCGCCTCGGCGAGGTCGGAGTGGAAGATCGGGTGCAGCATCTGCACGCCGTCGAGCCGCGAGGTCGGGTGGCCGGTGACGAGCGCGTCGCCCGTGATCAGCACGTCGTCGTCGGGCAGCGAGAAGACGGTGTGCCCGGGAGTGTGGCCGACCGCTGCCGTCGGCACGACGCGGTGGCCGCTGAACGTCCGTGACGCTCCGAGATCGAGGGGCGTGACGTCGGCCACGGCCACGTCGCCCAGGCCGCCGGCGCGCACCGCGTGCAGCACCCACCGGGCGAATCGTGGCTTGTACAGGTGGGGCAGGACGTCGCCCACGGTGACCTGGTGCAGCTGCTCGCGCGTCACGTTCGGGACCTCGGCGGGTGCCGCGAACACCTCGAACCCGTGTCGCCGGCGCAGCGCGGTGATCGTGCCGATGTGGTCGCTGTGTCCGTGCGTCACGAGCACCGACGCGAGACGGGTCTCGCCCTCGCCCGCCGTCGCCGCGACCGCCCGCAATGATGACTCGACCAGCTCGAGGTCGGCCGGATAACCGGCGTCGACGAGCGTCAGGGTGCCGTCGCCCGCGAGGATCGTCCAGTTCGACGCGGGGCCCTCGACGAAGTGCACGCCTGGGGCGACCTCGACCGGGGCGCTGCCGCCCCTCATGAGGCGAGCCCGGTGTCGGGTCGGACGAGCAACCGTGCCGGAGGCGCGCTCGGCCCGGCCAGCCGACCGCCCACCCACGTCGCCGCGACCTCGCCGATCAGTCGTGCGTCGTCGTACGCGGTCACGGGGTTGCGGTGCGAGAGGTCGTCGACGTCGACGGTCACGGGTGTCTCGGGGGCGAACGCGACGAGATCGGCGTCGGCGCCGACGCCGATGCGTCCCTTCGTGGGGAGTCCGACGAGGGCCGCGGTGCCCCGTGACATCCAGCCCACGACGGTCTCGAGGGCGATGCCTCGCTGGCGGGCTCCCGTCCAGACGGCGCGGAAGCTCAGCTCGAGACCCGAGATTCCGCCCCACGCGACGTCGAAGTCCCCATGCCCGGCATCGGAGCCACCCGCGAACTTGAGCGCACGGGTCGAGGGGGAGTGGTCACTCGCGACGACGTCGATCGTGCCGTCGACGAGGCCCTGCCAGAGCAGCTCGCGGTTGGCCTCGCCGCGGATCGGCGGGCAGCACTTGAACTGCGTCGCGCCGTCACCGATGTGCTCGGCGTCGAAGGTCAGGTAGTGCGGGCAGGTCTCGACCGTCAGCCGCAGCCCGTCGGCCTTGGCGGCCCGGATGGTGTCGAGCGCCGTCGCCGAGGAGAGGTGCAGGACGTGGGCCCGCCCACCCGTCGCACGGAGGGCCTCGACCACGTGCTCGATCGCCGTGAGCTCGACCACGTCGGGACGCGAACGGACGAACGCGTCGTACGCCGCGCCTCCGGCCGGGGCCGCGGCCGAGGCCGCGTCGAGCCGCTCGGGGTCTTCGGCGTGCACGATCAGCAGCCCGTCGAAGTCGGCCAGCTCGGCCATCGCCACGTGCAGCTGCTCGGTCGACAGGTGCGGGAACTCGTCGACGCCCGAGGGGGACAGGAACGCCTTGAACCCGAAGACGCCGGCCTCGTGCAGCGCCCGCAGGTCGCCCGTGCCGAGGTTCGCGGGGATGGCCCCGCCCCAGAACCCGACGTCGACGACCGACTGAGGGCCGGCGGCGGCACGCTTCTGGTCGAGCGCGTCGACGGACGTGGTCGGCGGGATGCTGTTCAGCGGCATGTCGACGATGGTCGTGACGCCCCCGGCGGCGGCGGCGCGAGTCGCGGTCGCGAAGCCCTCCCACTCGGTGCGGCCGGGCTCGTTGACGTGCACGTGACTGTCGACGACGCCGGGCAGCAGCACCTGGTCGTCGGGCAGGGTCACGTCGACGGTGGCGTCCACCTCGTCGGCGAGGCCACCGATCGCCACGACCCGGCCGTCGCGGACGACGACGCTCGCCTCGCGCCAGCCACCGTCGACCAGCGCACGACGGGCTCGGACGACGAGGTCGTGTCGCCGGGCGTCAAGCACGAGCGGCCCCGTTCGCCCCGCTGGTCGCCGAGCGCGCCTCCTGGGTGTCGGCCGAGCCCACGGCCGCGACCTCGGCCTCGCGTGCCTCCGCCTCGCGCGCCTCGACCTCTTTCCGTCGCTCACGCAGCAGGTGCCCGGCCAGCGCGACGAGCAGCGTCAGCCCGCCCGCGACGCCCATGCCGACACCGATGTGCACCTGCAGCAGCAGGGCCCCGACGCCCGCGCCCGCGAGGATCAGCACGACGGCGAGCACCCGCCGCGGGAAGTTCTTGCCCGTGCCCCCGGCGAGCTTCGACTCGGACGCGAGCCCCACGATCGTCGAGGTGACCACGACGGTCGTGACGTCGGCGACGGCGATCTTGCGCGCGGCAGCCGCCTGCAGACCCATCGCGGCACCGAGCAGGCCGGTGATCGTGAAGGCCCACGGAGTGTTCTCTTCGGGCACGAAGAAGAACGTCGAGACGCCGAGCCCGAGCAGCACGCCGCCCGTCACGCCGAACGAGATCGTGCTGCGGCCCGACCAGCCGACCCGGCCGCCACGCAGCACCCGGCCGCCGATCGCGGCGCCGAGCAGGAAGGCGGCGAGGGCGACGATCGGCCCGACGATGGGAAGGCCGTCGGCCTGCGCGATGGCCATGCCGAGGATGACCACGTTGCCGGTCATGTTCGCCGTGAACACACGGTCGAGGCCGAGGTAGCCGACGGCGTCGATGATGCCGGTGGTGAACGTCAACGTCAGCATCATGACGAGGTGCATGCGCGCCTGGTTGCGGCGGAATCTCTTCACGGGGGTCCTCTGGTGCTCGGCGCCGCGGGGCACGGCGGGGCGGGCGACTACGGCGGCGTCGGCGCATCGGGTCTGCCGTCGATCGTATGGTCGGGGCGGCGTCGTGCGCGAACCCCGGGCCGAGCGTGTGGACGGACGGAGGCGCGGTGCGGCTGGGGAGGGGGGCGAGATGTCAGGACTTGCCACTCACGTTCGAAGGTGTGCGGCAAGTCGTGACATCTCGGCGGGGCGGCCCGGTCAGCGGCGGCGGACGACCAGGGTGTCGGCGAGTCCGGCCGTGGCGTCGGCGGCCACGGTGCCGGTGCGGGCGAAGTCGGCCCAGACCTGGCGCACCTTGCGGCCACGGCGGTCGACGTCGTCCCAGGCGGTGGTGCCGATGAGGCGGGTGTGCCCCCAGGCCTCGCGACCGCCGAGCAGCAGCGGCAGCTCGGTGATGTGGGCGGCGCCGAAGGCCGTGCCCTCGGGCTCCCAGGTGAACTCGAAGGTCGAGACGCGCCCGCCGGCGGCCCGGTGCCGTTCCGCGAAGGCCCGACCGGCCCGGTGGTAGACGGCCTTCGTCGTGGTGTCGACCATCACCCGCCGGATGGCCCGGCCGACCACGGGCAGCCCGAAGAGGCCCTGCAGCAGCGGCGAGAACTCGGCGAACACGGCGGTCTCGTCGGACGTGGCGCCGATCAGGAGGTCGATCTCGGGGGCGACCTCGCGCCAGGCGTCGTCGGCGTCGGGCTCGGCCGGCAGCGGTGCCCGTCCGTACTGGACGCCGAAGGCCATGCCTCCGCGCAGGCCGAAGCGCTTCGCCGCGCGTTCGGCCACCGATTGCCCCGCGAGCAGTTCGTCGAGCGGGGCGTCCGCGCGGGGCGTGCCCACCGCCTCCGTCATCGCCTTCACCATGCGTCCGCGTCCGCGCACGATGCCGAGCGGGGCGCTCTGCACGATGGCCCGGGCGAACAGGCCCCGGGCGCCCTCGCTGATCATCAGGTGCGCGATCGCGTCACCGCCGGCCGACTGGCCGAACAGGGTGATGCGCGAGGCGTCACCGCCGAACGCCTCGATCGTGTCGTGCACCCATCGGACGGCCGCGAGCTGGTCGAGCAGACCGAGGTTGGCGGGCACCTCGTCACCGTCGCCGAAGAAGCCGAGCATGCCGAGCCGGTAGGTCACGGTGACGACGATCACGCGCTGTTCGGCGACGAGGGCGCGCGGGTCGTAGACACGCAGGTCGCCCGCCCCCGACACGTACGAGCCGCCGTGGATCCACACCATGACCGGCACGCGCTCGTCGGACGGCAGGTCGACGGGCAGGGTGATCGACAGGCGCTGGCAGTGTTCGTCGTCGACCATGCCGACGGCGGCTCCCTCGATCAGGGCGTCGAGCCCGGGTGACGCCACCTGCGGAGAGGCCGGGGCGCGGTCGAAGGCGAGCAACGGCGACGACCACGGGGCGACCGGGCGCGGCGGCTCGAACCGGTCGGCCTCGGCGTAGGGCACGCCGAGCACCCGCACGACGTCGCCGTCGACGCGCCCCACGACACGGCCCGAGGGGGTGTCGAACTCGCGTCTCGCGGCGCGGTCGTCGGTGTCGACGACGGGCTCGCCCGGGGTGGTCGGTGTGCTGGCGGTCGATCGTGGAGCGTCCTGGGTCACCCGACCATCGTGCCCCTCACCGCCCGTCTAGGCTCGCGGGATGACCGCCCCCACTCCTCCTTCGCCCGGGTTCTACCGCCACTTCAAGGGTGGCCGTTACGAGGTGCTCGGTACCGCCCGTCACAGCGAGACCGACGAGCCGCTCGTCGTCTACCGTGCGCTCTACGGCGAGCAAGGGCTCTGGGTCCGGCCGCTCGCGGCCTGGTCCGAACACGTGCGGCGCGACGGTCACGACGGGCCGAGGTTCGAGCCCGAGGCCTGACCGGGCGACCCGCCCGGTGAGCCGGGACGAGGAGGCGCGGAGCCCGTCAGTCAAGTCACAGCCGGTTGATAGCCGCGCGGCAGGACACTCGGCTCATGAAGTTCTCACGTCGCTCCCAGCGCCCCCAGGGTGCGTCCACAGACGGGGCCGCCGCGGACGACGCGACCCGCGCGGCCGCACCGACCGCGGCCGCCACTCCCGCCGGCGACCCGACCCGCGCCTCCTCGCCCGGAGCTGCGTCGCCCGGAGCCGCGCCGACCGGAGCCGCGCTGCCCCCGGGCATGCTGATCGCGGGCGCCTGGGCCTGGCGTCTGCTCGCGGTCGCCGCCGCGCTCGCGGTGCTCTTCTGGCTGATCGCGACGCTCGAGGAGATCGTCGTCCCGCTGCTGATCGCGATCCTCGTGTCGGCGTTCCTCGTGCCGGTCGCCGGGTTCCTGCACCGACACCGCTGGCCGCGCTGGCTCGCCATCGTGGCGGCCCTGCTGGCCGGGGTGGTCGTCGTCGGCGGGCTCGTGCTGCTCGCCGTGACGCAGATCCGCGCCGGGCTGCCGCAGATCGAGAAGCAGTCCGTGGCGCAGTACGACCAGTTGACGACCCTGCTGCAGGGGCCGCCGCTGAACCTCACGAACGCCGACGTCGACGGCTACCTGAAGGACGCCCAGAGCGCGCTGCAGACCGAGAGCAGGTCGATCCTCAGCGGCGTGTTGTCGATCGGCACCGCGGCCGGGCACCTGCTGGCCGGAGGCCTGCTCACCCTGTTCGCGACGATCTTCCTGATGATCGACGGTCGCGGCGTCTGGGCCTGGACCGTCCGCCTGTTCCCGAAGGCGGCCCGCCCGGCCGTCGACGGGGCCGGCCAGGCGGGCTGGCACACGCTGACGTCGTTCGTCCGCGTGCAGATCGTCGTCGCCGCCGTGAACGCCGTCGGCATCGGTCTGATCGCGTTCTTCCTCGGGTTGCCGCTCGCCGTGCCGATCGCGATCCTGGTGTTCCTGGCGTCGTTCATCCCCGTGGTCGGAGCGATCGTGACCGGTGCGCTCGCGGTGATCGTCGCCCTGGTCTTCGCCGGGCCGATCCAGGCCGTCGTCATGCTGGCCGGCGTGCTGGTCGTGCACCTGCTCGAGGCCCACGTGCTGCAGCCGCTGGTCATGGGCTCGGCCGTGCGGGTGCACCCGCTCGCGGTCGTCTTCGCCGTGGCGGGCGGGTCGTACGTGGCCGGCATCCCGGGCGCGCTGTTCGCCGTTCCGACGGTGGCCGTGCTCAACGTGATGGTCAAGTACGTGGCGACGGGCTCCTGGCGTCGATCGGGCGTCGCGGCCGACGTCGTCGAGGCGCCCGAGGCGTCGTGATCGTGCGCTGCTGACCCGCCTGGCCCGCGCCTCCTTCGCTGGGATGAGGGAGGCGCGGGTCGATGTCATCCGCTCGACCGATGCGCCGGACTGCATGGTTCGACAGTGGATTGTGTGGTTCTACTCAGGAAGTCTCTGCATACTCGTCACTTCGCCCGGGCGCGTGCGCCCCTCCCGATCGAGTCCTGACCCGGTCGGGCAGCCGAGGCGGACGAGTCGAGGCCCCACGGCCTCGCGAGACCGACACCGACCTGTCACGGCCCCACGCCCCGTCGCGTAAGGACCTGCCACCCGCGAACGCCCCGAGCGTGCGGTGCGGCACCGCCGTGTGCGCCCCGCCCGACCGGAGGCGCGGGTCGGCCGAGCACGAGGACCACATGACCCCCGAGAACACCCCCGCCACCGGCGAGAAGTCCGCGACCGCCGAGGCGAACCCGACCGTCGCCGAGGCTCCCGCCACGCGCCGCTCGCTCGCCGCCGTCCGACGTCGCACCGCCCGTCGCCGCCTGTCGCTGATCGGGGGAGTCGCCGCCGTCGCCCTCGTCGCGGGCACCGGCTTCGCGGTCACCTCGATGTCGGCCGCCGGCGCGGACACCATCTCGGCGGAGCAGCACGCGGCCGACGTCAAGCAGCAGAAGGTCGACATCGCCACGTCGCTGGCCCAGGCCAAGGCGCGCTCCACGATCCAGATCGCGAACCAGGTCGTGGCCTCGACCTCGAGCAGGACCGACGCCAGCGAGCTGCAGACCCAGGTCGCCTCGCTCGCCGACTACGAGAAGCTCGACGCCTCGACGCTGAACGACCGCGTCGAGAAGACCGCGCTCTCGGCGCAGACCGTGCAGGCCGCCGCCGCCGAGGCCGACCGCCAGGCCGCTGCCGCGGCCGCCGCCGCGCAGGCCGCCGCCGAAGCCCAGGCCGCTGCCGAGGCGAAGGCCGCCGCAGAGGCCGCCGCCGCCGCCGAGGCCGCTCGCGCCGCCGCCGACAACTCGGTCGCCGGGGCCAAGGCGACGGCCCAGTCGCTCGCGTCGTCGCAGTACGGCTGGGGCAGCGACCAGTACTCGTGCCTCGTCTCGCTCTGGACCAAGGAGTCCGGCTGGAACTACAAGGCCTACAACCCCAGTGGCGCGACCGGCATCCCGCAGGCGCTGCCCGGCAGCAAGATGGCCTCGGCCGGCAGCGACTGGGCGACGAGCGCCAAGACGCAGATCACCTGGGGCCTCGGCTACATCAAGTCGGTCTACGGCACCCCTTGCGGCGCCTGGTCGCACTCGCAGTCCGTCAACTGGTACTGAGCAGGGCTCGCCGGTCCCGCCCGAACCCGGCGGGGGTCTCGGGATGCACCACCTTCTGGACGTCGCACCACGGATATCCGTGGTGCGACGTTCGTGCGTGGTGCGATGCCGCTCCGAGGGGGCTCGGTGGCTAGTTCTGCGGGGGGATGGTCTGCCGGTCGGTGGGCTTGTCGGTCGTGACGGGGGTGGGGCGCGGTTCCGGGCTGGTCGGGCTCGGAGTCGGCGTCACGGTGCCGCCGGTGGGGGGTACGGGCGCCGGAGTCGGGGTCTCCGGCGTCGACGACGGGCTCACGCTCGGGCTGACGGTCACCACGGGGTCGTCGTCGTTACCCCCGCAGGCCGTCAGCATCCCCACCGCGAGCACGACCGTCGCCGCGGCCGCACCTGTGCGCCCGGTCGTCCTCGGTCGTCCACGCTTCGTCGTCGTCCCCATGTCGGGAGCCTACGCGCGGCCTGACGACGGCCGTGGCCCCGTCGAGCTCGAGTACTCGTTCGCTCGCGGCGACCACCTGCACGTCGTGGGTTGCCACGATGACGACGGCGCCGTCGTCGGCCAGTTGGCGAAGTACGTCGAGGACCACCTCCGCATTCGCGTCATCGAGCGCCGCGGTGGGTTCGTCAGCGAGGACGACCCGGGGCTCGTGCAGAACGAGGCGGGCCAGAGCGACCCTCTGTTGCTCACCCCCGCTCAACCGGGACACCTTCGTCGTCTCGACCCCCTCCAGGCGAATTCGTCGGAGGGCAGCGGATCGTCGCCTGGCCCGCTCTCGTGACGCGACCCTCTGGGCAGTGAGGGCGACGTCGAGGTTCTGGGCGACGGTCCAGCCGTCGACGAGGCCGTAGCCCTGGAAGAGGAACCCGAAGACGTCGCGATGCAGACGTCGTCTGGCCCGACCTCGCGCACGGCTGAGTTCGGCGCCCTCGTAGGCGATCGACCCCGATGTCGACGGTTCGAGCAGCCCCAGGCAATGCAGAAAGGTGGACTTCCCCACCCCGCTAGGGCCCACGATCGACGTCGTGGTCCCAGCGTCGAACGTCACGGTGACGTCCTGCCAGAGCATTCGCCCCGAACGGGCCTTCGACAGATCTGCGACGACCAGAGACGATCGGGCACTGCCGGATGACGCCGGGCTGGGGGTCGTGGACGGGGCATCAGGACGCACCATGGATGTCTCCTTCGGTTGGGCGCCGACCGGTTCTCGTGCCGGTTGGCGAGGCCGTCCCTCGCGAGCGACCTTCACACCAGAGGGCCGTCGGCCAGGCCAGGAGGACGAAGGCTGCGGCGAGTGCCAGGCCGGCGGTGACCGTTCGTGCCATGGGGATCTCGGGCATGGTCATCTGCTGGGGGCTCAGGAAAGAGGCGAAGGGCGCCGCGCCGCCGAGCGCACCGATGAGGATCATCATTCGCCCGTGGCGACGGAACGGGCCGAGGCCGTGGATGCGCCGGACGGACAGTGATAGGGCACGAGAGCGGACGGACGCCCAGACGAGGAGGAGGACCATCGCAGCAGCCGACAGGGAGCACAGCCACAGCGTGACGAGTGATTGGTCCCTCCAGGCGCGCCATTGCGGCACGAGCGAACCGGTCTCGTCCCGGACCTCCGTCTGGGCGAAGACGAGATCGCGGATGCCGTGTTCCTCGAGCGCTGTCTCGAGCTCGTCCTGCGAACCGATGTACAACTCGTCGCCCGTGCTCATGGCTGCCAGGTGGTAGTCAACGCTGAGGACTCGCCGGCTCGGGGGGATGACGACCACCACGGGGTCGACGAGTACGTCCTCGCCCGTATCCGTGCGCGGATAGGCCGTCAGCAGAGGGAGCTCGAAGGGGGAGCGATACGTCTGGACGGAGACGGCTGCGACGGGGACCCCGGCGAAGCAGTCGGCGTCGGGGCAAGTGAATCGCGTCTCGACCTCGCGCTGGAAAGCTACGAATTCTCCTACGCTGAACTCGAGAGCCCCGGCCTCGGGTGCCAGACCGGAGGGCACGAGGACCCGCACCCGGTCATGGGTGCCGCCGACGAACTCGTCGACCCCGCTCGGTGCCTGTGATGCCACCTGCTGCAGGTAGGTGCTGTTGACCACCACGCAGTCGACCGGCAACGAGAGGCCCAGGCATCCGGGGTCGAGGTAGTTCAGCAGGAGGTGGCCGGTCGCCTCCTCACTGGCGACGAAGCGGGACCAGCCGGGTGCCTCACGCTCCACGACGGAGTCCTCCGTCGCCCGCAATGAGATGATCCGGGCCGATCGATCGCGCCAGGAGTCGTGCTTCACCGTGGCGGCGAGGAGACCGGCGTCGGCTTCCGCCAGTGCCTCCGTCGCGGCGAGCATGGATGCCCCGACGGCCAGGAGGGTGGCGCCCGCGGCCACCCCGAGGATCGTCCCCGTGCGGCGGTCGTGAGGCCGCAGCGCCGGTCGTGACTCGCCGTGGGTCGCGAGGGCCGCGAGCGTGGTGATCGCGATCATGGTCCCTCCGGACAGCGCCGTGATCTGCGCCACGAGGAGACCGGTCGGACCGATGGTCTGTCGGGAGCCCCACGCGAGGGTGGCCGTCGCCAGCCAACTGAGCCAGGTCGTCGCCCACAAGGCCACGACGAACGTCGCCGTCTTCACGAGGTCACCGCCCGACACCACGCAGCGGGAAAGCCCGTGGACGCGACGAGCCCGTCGTGAGCCGGCGGTCAGAGACCAGGCTGCCGCCGACGTCGCGAACAGGAAGGCGGCGACAGCGACCACGAGGAGGGGCGGGACCACCGTGACGGCTTGCGCGGCAGTCGCTGCTGCATCGTTCCACACGACCTCCGCCGTGAATCCGTCACGGCGGAGGTCGTCAGCGGAGCGTTCGATGTCGCCGTCGGAACCGAAGACGGTCCACTGGCCGTAGATCGTGTCGACGCCGGCCTCGAGGACGCAGGTCTGCGTCGATGCGAGACGGGTGCCGAAGTCGGGAACGTGCCTACCCGGTACCAGGGCGTCGGGCGCCCCGGGCTGGCCCATGAAACCAGGGGAGAGGATGAGGGTGCGTCGGACGCCGTCCGGGGTCGCATCGAAGGTCACGAGAGCCGCGGCCAGGTCGTTGCCCTCGAAGTCCGCGACCACGGTCGCAGGTTCGTTCTGGCCACCTGGTCCCGACGTGATGTGGATCTGGGCGGGAGCCGACAGGGGGAACAGCTCTTCGGTCCTCTCGGCGATGAGGTGTGCGGCGACGACCGAGACCATCGACACGAGGACGAGGGAGGTCCGGAGGATCACGTGCATCGAGGCTTCCTGACGGGGAGGTCGAGTGGGGTCGGGAGTGGTGGCGCGTCACGCGGCGCGGGACGCGCCACGCAGCTCAGCTCGTGATGCGGTAGTACGCGTAGTCCACTCGATTCGGGGTGGCGGTGCCGTAGGCGAACGACCACTGGCCCGGGCTCGTGTTCGCACTCTGCGTGATGCGGCCGGCGGCCGTCTTCACCGAGGACCCGTGCCACCTGCTGCGGTGGAAATAGTTCGAGTACAGGCGAGGCTTCGTGCCGTAGGTCCAGGACGACTCGACCACGAAGCCTCTGCTGCGGACGCTCGCGGTCGTCCCTCGCGTGCCGGACTGAACCGCCATCGAGCCGGACTCGACGACCGTCGATTCAGGGGCGGACAGTGCTTCTGCGTTCGCCGCCGTCGTGCCGGTCACCAGCAGAGCGACTGCGAGAGCGCCGGTGGCGAGAGGGGAGAGGATCTTCATGCGGTGCCTTCCTGGAGGGGTGAGCATCTGCTCGACCCACCCAGGAAAGCATCGATATGTGATCTGCGCAATGTCAGACATCGACCTGTGGACAACCGTCTTCACGACGTCCGTTCGGTGCGAGTGCGGAACGGGGCGCTCACCGGTGGCCCCGTAGTAACGTCGATCGTCGTCCGCGAACGACCTCGACCTCAGCGCTCCTGCGTCAGACCGCCCCGACCAGCGTCCACGCCCCGCCGTCGCGCCGCGTGACCCGACCCTGCACGACGTCGGCCAGCTCGCCCACGGTCGCCTCGACGACGGCCCCGATGCGGTGCGCGGGCTCGTCGGCTGCGCACTCGTACCGCACCACCAGCCGAGGTTCGCCCCGCACGAGGGTGACGTCGCTCGCCTCGACCGTGGTCAGCCCCGCCGCACTCGCGGCGGCCGCGGGCAGCACGGAGTCGGGCCGCACCCCGGGTCGCAGGGTGCCGACGGTGAGCGTGACGCGGTACGAGGGCATGCGCTCATCCAACCCGGCGCCACCGACATCGCGCCGTGGTCCCAGCAGGGTCGCAGCGCCTTCACGGCACACCCCGAAACACGCCCGACTCACGACCGTGCCACCCTCTCGTCATGAAGCGCACCGCGTCCGCCCGGCTCGAGTTCGACGTCGACGGCCCCGCCGAGTTCGTCCTGTCGATCGCCGCCTCGCGCGACTACGCCGCCACGACCCTCGGCCGCCCCGCCGGCACCGCAGGCCCCGCCGACTCCGCCCGCATCACCGAGGAGGCGCTGGTCGTCACCCAGCACGGCGCGCCCCTCGTGGTCCGCGAGCTGCACGACCACCACGGCACCCTCCTCCACCTGTGCGACGTCGGGGCCGGCCGGGTCACGGTCAACTACCGGGTCGTCGTCGACGGTCGCCTCGACGAGCCCCCCGTCGACGAGCTCGATCTCGTGCGGTACCGCCGTCCGAGCCGCTACTGCGAGTCCGACACCCTCAGCCCCACCGCTCGCGCCGAGTTCGGCTCGCTCGAGGGTCGCGAGCTGCTGGCTGCGGTCGCGACGTGGGTCGGCTCGCACCTGGCCTACGTGCCCGGGGCCAGCGCCCCGACCGACGGTGCCGTGCAGACCCTGCTCGACCGGCAGGGCGTCTGCCGCGACTACGCCCACCTCGTCATCGCCCTGCTGCGCGGGCTCGACGTGCCCGCACGGCTGGTCAGCGTCTACGCCCCGGGCCTGTCACCGATGGACTTCCACGCCGTGGCCGAGGCCTACGTCGACGGTGCCTGGCACGTGGTCGACGCCACCGGGCTGGCCCCGCGGCAGACGCTGCTCCGCATCGCGACCGGCCGGGACGCCTCCGACACGGCGTTCCTGTCGAGCCACGGCGGCCGGGTCACGGTGGCGGGGATGCAGGTCGGGGCCGTGGCCGACGAGTTGCCGCGCGACGACGTGAGCACCTTCGTCAGCCTCGGCTGACCGCCCGCCGGCACCGCGCCTCCTGCGCTCGGCCCGGCACCCGCCCGGCACCCGCCTGGATCAGTCCTCGCGGTGGGCGAGCTTCGCGCCCTCGCGGGCCCGGACGGCGGGCTCGTTCTGGTGCACGCCCGCCGGCCACGACTCGGGCCCGGCCGTGCCCGCCGGGTACTCGTCGATGGCGACCCGGCCGGCCTTCCAGGCCTCGACGACCGGCGCGACGATGCGCCAGCCCTCCTCCGCCGAGTCACCGCGGACCGACAGCGTCGGGTCGTCGTCGAGGATGCCCTCGAGCACCTCGCCGTAGGCCGTCAGGTCGGCCGCGCCGAAGTCGGCGTGCAAGGAGGCGCGCGACAGGTCGTACGAGTCGCCCGGCCCGTTGACGTTCAGCTCGAGCGACATCTCGTCGGGCGAGATCGCGATGCGCAGGCGGTCGGGGGTGCCGCCGCCGACGAACTCCTTCGGGACGTGGGTCGGCGGGCGGAACGTGATGACGATCTCGCGACGACGCGACGCCAGGGCCTTTCCCGACCGCAGCAGGATCGGCACGCCCGCCCACCGCCAGTTCGCCACCTCGACGACGACCTCGGCGAGGGTCTCGGTCTCGAGCGACGGGTCGACGCCGTCCTCGTCGACGTAGGCGGGCAGGGTGCGGCCGTCGACCTCGCCCTTGCCGTACCGGGCACGACGGGTGTTCTCGACGGCGTCGTCGTCCCAGACGTGGGTCGCGCGCAACACCAGTTCCTTCTCGTCGCGCAGGTCGGCGGGGCCGAGCGTCGCGGGGGCGTTCATCGTCAGCACGGCCATGACCTGCAGCAGATGGCTCTGGATCATGTCGACCATGGCGCCGGCGTGGTCGTAGTAGCGGGCGCGGTTCTCGAGGCCGAGCTCCTCGTCGTAGACGATCTCGATGCTCTCGACGTGCTGGTTGTTGAGCATGGGCTCGATCAGGCGGTTCGCGAAGCGCAGACCGAGCAGGTTGAGCACGGTCGAGCGACCCAGGAAGTGGTCGACGCGGTGCACCTGGTCCTCGTGCACGAGCTTCAGCACCTCGCGGTTGAGCCTCTTCGCGCTGGCGAGGTCGGTGCCGAACGGCTTCTCGAGCGCGAGTGACGTGCCCTCGGGCAGGTCGACCTTCCGCAGCGCGGCGCAGGCCTTCTCGGTGATGGCGGGCGGCAGGGCGAAATAGATCGACGGAGGCGCGTCACAGGCTTCGACCAGGCCGCGGAGTCCGTCGACCCCGGTCACGTCGGCCGTGACGTACGTGGTCGACTCGAGCAGCGCGTCGACCGCGGGGCCGCTCGCGTGGACGCTGTCGAACGACGTCTTGACGCGCTTCTTCCACTCGGCGTCGGTGTACTCCTCGACGCCTGCGCCGATCAACTGGACGCGACGCGTCGGCTCGAGTGCCAGCAGCCCGCCGAGGCCGGGCATCAGGAGGCGCGCGGCGAGGTCCCCGCTCGCGCCGAGGATCAACAGGGTCGCCGGTTCGGGGGCCTTCTTCGCGCTCATGCCGTGCACGGTAGCGGGTCGGCCCCGGCCGTGCCCGGACGAGGGCGGCGTAGCGTGCGAGCATGAGCGACCAGACCTACACCGCCCGCTTCGTCGGCCACGACGAGACCACCACCGAAGAACTCACCCTCATCGACGGCCTGCCGCAGAAGAGCGTCACCCGCCCGGGAGCCTCCGACGGCGAGGACCTCATGTGGGAGCTCGACGACGACGCCGGTGAGGGTGGCGAGTACGTCTACCGTTCCCTCGGCGTCTCGGGTCACGACTACAGCTGATCTGCCCGCCCTGCCTGCCCTGCCCCGGCACGTCGAGATGTCACGACGTGCCGCTCACCTTCGAAGATGAGTGGCACGTCGTGACATCTCGATAGGGCGGGGGAGGCGCGACCCACGCCTCTCGGAGGCCCGTGGGTCAGGCGCGGCGGGTGGGGCGCACCGACACGACCTCGGCGGTCGCCCCGTGCGGCAGGTCCACCACGAGCCGAACGGCGTCGGCGACGGACTGCGGCTCGAGGTAGAGCGAGGTGTCGTACGTGCCGCCCTCGGCCGCGACCAGCTCGTGCTGCATGTCGGTGTCGACGCGGCCCGGGTGCACCGAGCTGACCCGCACGCCGTGCGGGCGTTCCTCGTCACGGAGGGCGTCGGTCAGCGCCCGCAGCGCGAACTTGCTCGCCGCATAGGTGCTGCCGTTCGGCCCGGCCGTGAACCCCGAGCCGCTGTTGATCGCGACGACCGTGCCCTGGGCCGCCCGCAGCGCGGGCAGGAGCTGACGGGTCACCTCGGCGACGGCGAAGACGTTCACCTCGAACACGCGCCGCCAATCGTCACGCGAGGTGTCGGCGACGGCCCGGCCACCGATCACACCGGCGGCGTGCACCAGCACGTCGAGCTCGTCGAGGTCGGGCACCGCGAGGGCAGGGCCCGAGAGATCGGCGACCCACGCCGTCGCGGACGGGAGGTCGGCGGCGATCGCCCGCAGCGCCTCCTCGTCCCGGCCGTGGACGATGACGTGGTGGGTGCGGGCGAGGTCGCGGACGACGGCGAGGCCGATGCCCCGCGAGCCCCCGGTGACGAGTGCGGTCTTCATCGCTTCAGTCTGCCGGTCAGGCGAGCGGGTCGTGTCCCCAGTTCATCAGCGACCAGCGCCACCTCGTGTCGGTGACGTCGCCCGAGGGGCGCTGCTTCGAGTGGCGGGCGACGTATCCGTGCACCTTCTCCATGTGCTGCCAGTCGGCGTCGGTCAGGTCGGCCTTCTTCTTCTCGAGGATGCGCACGATGTGTCGGCCGCTCTCGTGCCCGACGGACTCGCCGCCGTCCTTCTGCCCCACCTCGCGCGACTCGTCGGTGTCGAGCCAGTCGCGCAGCGTCGAGGCCGTCATGTTCACGTCGTCGTCGAACTGTTCCCAGGTCTGCTGCCGGTCGTCGTCTGCCATGGGACGAGCCAAGCACGCGCCGCACCGCACCGCCGGATCGGCGATGATGGCACGGTGCGCACCCTGACCACCGGCACCGCCGCCCTGCTGCTCGCCGCCTCGCTCACGGTCACGCTGACCTCGTGCTCGGCCGACGGCAACAATCCGACGGTCGCCCCGCAGGCGAAGATCCCCGCCGGGCTCGCCGTCGAGGGGTACGCCATCGCCTCGCCCGACGCGACGTCGGCGGCCGTCGAAGCCTTCGACCGCAGCGAGGCGGCGATCGACACCGTCGGCGTCTCGGGTGTCGCGATCACGACCGGAGGGGGCGGCGTCGCCCCGAGCGACGAGTCCGCCAACTCCCTGCGCGAGGCCGCGCAGTCGGCCGGCAAGAAGGCCGAGCTGCTCGTCGTCAACGCCGGGCAGGACGGGTTCAGCAGTGAGCTCGCGACCCGGCTGCTGTCGAACCGGGCCAACCGCGAGCTCGTCGTGTCGGGTCTCACCGGCGAGGTGGTCAACGGCGGCTGGGACGGCGTGCAGATCGACTTCGAGTCGCTCTCGGCCGAGGACGCCCCGGGGCTGGTCGACTTCGCCGCCGAGCTGCGCGACGCCCTGCCCGACGACGCCACGATCTCGATGGCCGTCCAGCCCAGCACCGACGCGGCGGGGTACGAAGACCTCGGTTACGACCTGGCCGCCCTGTCCGACTCCGTCGACCGCTTCGTGCTCATGGCCTACGACCAGCACGGCACCGGCTTCAGCGAGCCCGGGCCCGTCGGGGGCCTGCCCTGGGTCGGCGAGGTACTCGACGCGGCGCTCGAGCTCGCCCCCGCCGACCGCCTCGACCTCGGCGTGGCGGGGTACGGCTACCGCTGGACGGGCGAGGGGACCGCAGGAGGTGCGGTGTCGGTCGCCGAGGCCCGCACCGGGGCGCGGTCCACGGGTTCATGGGACGCCGAGCAGGCCGAGTACACGGCGTCGCCCGACGACGGATCGACCCTCTGGTGGTCGGACGGTCGCTCCATCACGGCCCGAGCCGACCTGGCCGCGTCGAAGGGCCTGCACGGGGTCGCCATCTGGCAGCTGACGACGGGCGACCCGATCCGCCGCGGCTGACGCCCGGGTGGTGGTCCTTGCCAGCGGCTCTTCCGGTACCTGTCGGATCGTCGGGAGCAGGAGGGACGGGTGTCGGATTCGATGATCCGGTACGTACCGGATCAGCGCGAGAGAGGGCAGCCCTTACGGCGTGACGATGCCGATCGGGCCGGTCAGCTCGGGGATCTCGCGGTCGCTGAGCAACCAGCGCTCGCCACGACCGGTGACCAGGAAAGCCAGCGGGCCCGGGCGGCAGACGACGAGCGCCCCGCCCTCTTGGTGCAGCACGCCGTCGAGCGCGCCGCCGAGGTCGCGGTCGTCCTCGGAGCCCGAGGCCGACAGGACGGCGCAGCGGCCCTCGGCGCCCATGGCCTGCAACAGTCGGCGCATGCCCTCGGGGTCGCTGCGGTCGGGGCCGAGCGGGTGGGCGACGGCCATGTCGACCCAGTCGACCGAGCCGGTCAGGTCGGCGAGGGCCTGCTCTTCGGGCCCGGCCGGGTCGACGGCGAGGTCGTGGACGGACTGCTTGCGATCGGGCGCGGCGAAGGCCTCGAGCGCGGTGATGACGGAAGGGGGGAGCGACGCCACGGGTGTTCTCCTGTCGAGGGGTTCCACCCATCCTCCCACCCGGGGTGCCCTCACAGGTCCGTCCACAGGCGGAACAGCGAGCGCGCGCCCGGTCGAGCCGTCGCACTACGCTGCCGGAGAGCCGCCCCACGCGCGACCACGACCCGACCAGCCCACCCACGACGACGACGGAGACACCGTGAGCGACGCCCCCGGCCAGCAGCCCTGGCAGCAGCCCCAGCACCCGCAGCAGCCCCAGCAGCAGCACCCGCACCAGCCCCAGCAGCAGCCCTACCCCGGCCCCGGCGGGTACTCCGACCCCCTCAAGGGCACCAACCCCGGCGTCAGCACCTCGACCCCCTTCGTCTGGGTGCTCGTCGTGCTGCCGCTCGTACAACTGATCGGCCTGGCCTTCTGGGACATCCCCGACTACCTCGAGCGCACCGCCACGATCACGCCGGGCGTCTACCAGTCGCCGTTCACGGCGGGCTACCTGGCCTACATGGGCATCGGCCTGCTCGTCTACGTGCTCACGGTCGTCTTCGCCTGGCTCGACCACCGGGCCCTGGTCGCGCGGGGCATCGTCAAGCCCTTCCCGTGGCCGTGGGCCTTCCTCACGGTCGTCTACGTCATCGGCCGTTCGGTCGTCGTGAAGCGCCGCACCGGTGGCGGGCTCGCCCCGCTCTGGCTCTTCGTCGCCGTGTACCTGATCACGATCGTCGTCGCGTTCTCGGTCTTCATCTCGGCGTTCGCCCAGTTCGTGCAGACCATGCCGTCGCTCCCGACGGCGCCGTAGTCGGCGACGCGAGGCGCAGGAGGCGCGGGTCGACCGAGCTGGCCGGCTCGCGCCTCCTGGGTCCCCCTGCTGCGAGGATGGACCCGTGACCTCCTCCACCGCACCCCGCCTCGGTCTGCTGCTCGACGTCGACGGCCCGATCGCCAGCCCCGTGACCCGCAGCATCGCGCTGCCCGAGATCACCCGTGACCTCGTCGCGCTCGCCGCGCTCGGCATCCCGATCGTGTTCAACACCGGACGGTCGGACGCCTTCATCCGCGACGAGGTCGTCCGCCCGCTGCTCGCGGCCGGACTGCCCGCGGGGTCACGCGTGCACGGCGTCTGCGAGAAGGGAGCCGTCTGGTTCACGATCGGCCCCGAGCACGGCCCCGACGGCATCGGCCCGATCGAGGTCGACTCGTCGCTCGCCATGCCCGCCGACTTCGGCGCCGAGATGCAGGCGCTCGTCGCCGACGAGTTCTCCGACCTGGTCTTCTACGACACGACCAAGCACGCCATGGTCTCGATCGAGCAGCTCACCAGCGTCGAGTCGTCGACCTACCTCGCCCGGCAACGCGACCTCGACGAGAAGGCGATGCAGGCGCTGGTCCGCCGTGGGTTCGGCGTGCGCCGTCTCGACGACGTCCGGCCCGACGCGTCCGGCGACGTGCAGTGGCGCGTCGACCCGACGATCATCTCGACCGACATCGAGTCGGTCCGGCTCGGTAAAGACCTGGGTGCCGAGCGGGCTCTCGAGCTGCTCGCCGCCGACGGCGAGCCCCCGCTCGCCTGGCGCACGGTCGGCGACTCGCGGAGCGACTACGCCATGGCCGACTGGCTGCACGCGCAGGGCCACCCGGTCGCCCACGTCGACGTCCGGCCCGCCGACGGCGTCCCCGCGACGCCGTACCCGGTCCTGACGAGTGCCGCGGGCGCGATCCACGACGAGGCCGGCGCCGAGTTCCTCGCCGGATGGCTGGCCGACCTGACCGCCTGAGCCGGGGACACGCCCGACGTGCCCCCCCGGACGGGGTGAGACGGGTGAGCGTCAGCCCCCAACGGGTGTCACCTGCCCGCTGTCCAGGCGGGCTGTGACCCTTTCGAGGGGGCCTACCCCCCGAACGGGTGTCGTCGAACGGCCCGAACGGCCCTGTACTGTTTCGACACGTCCCCGGTACGGTCCCCCGAAAGGCCCACACCGGAGACCAGCCCGTCGATCGAGTGGCCCGAACCATTCGCAGTCGACGGACCCGAATCGGGAGTCCCTAGCTCCCACCCGGCCACCGCTCACCCCGGTGCGTCACCTCGAAGTCGCCGCTGTCGCCGACGCCCCTCCGGACGTCCGTCGGCACTTCCCCCCGCCGCCGGCGTCCGGTCGTCTCTCAGACCCGAACCCGGAGAGAACACGCATGTCCCGAACCATGCGCGTCCGCGACAGCGACGCCGAAACCCGACCCGACACCGGACCCGCCCTCGACGTGGCACCTCGCTCGCGCAGCGAACTGAGGCGCCTGGCACACCACGACGAGGCGCGCCGGCCGCGCGCACGCCCCTCGACCCGCCAGACGAGCGACCACCACGCGTCGGTCGTCTCGCGCACCGAGGGGCGTGCCCACTCGCCGTTCATGGTGTTGCTGGTGCTCGCCTGCACCATGGGCATCCTGCTCTACGGCCAGTTCCTGTTGAACCCCGCCAACCGCGGTGACCTGCTGCCCTACGTCGCGGTGATCATCGCCGAGGCCGTCCTGGTACTGCAGGCCCTGCTGGCCATGTGGACGATCCTCTCGGGCGGCCAGAACCCCCGCGACTTCGACTTCCACTCGACGCAGGACACCCTGTACGACGAGGACGCCATCGACCGGCTCGGCGTGCGCGACCAGCCGCACCTGTGGCCGATCGTCGTCGACGGGAAGACCGTGGTCGTGGACGTCTTCGTCACGGTCTACGGCGAGGAGCTGTCGAAGATCGCGATGACGGTCCAGGCCGCCGTCGCGATGCAGGGCGCCCACCGCACCTGGGTGCTGGACGACGGTCGCAGCGACGAGGTCAAGGAGCTCGCCGCGACGCTCGGTGCCCGGTACATCCGCCGACTGACCAGCAACGGCGCCAAGGCGGGCAACGTCAACTACGCGCTGTCGGTGGCCAAGGGCGACTACTTCGCCATCTTCGACGCGGACTTCGTGCCCAAGCCGATGTTCCTGCACGAGACCGTGCCGTTCTTCATCGACGAGAAGGTCGCCTTCGTCCAGACCCCGCAGTCGTACGGCAACCTCGTCAGCATCGTCAGCCGCGGCGCCGGCTACATGCAGGCCGTCTTCTACCGGTACATCCAGCCCGGTCGCAACCGGTTCAACGCCGCGTTCTGCGTGGGCACCAACGTGATCTTCCGCCGCGCGGCGATCGACGAGGTCGGCGGCATCGACACCGACTCGAAGTCCGAGGACGTCTGGACGAGCCTGTTCCTGCACGAGGCCGGCTGGCGGTCGATCTACATCCCGATGACGCTCGCGATCGGCGACGCCCCCGAGACCATCGAGGCGTACAGCAAGCAGCAGTTGCGCTGGGCGACCGGCGGCTTCGAGATCCTCTTCCGGCACAACCCGTTGAGTCCTCGCCGCACCCTGACGATGGACCAGCGCTTCCAGTACACGCTGACGGCGACCCACTACCTGACCGGCATCGCCCCGTTGCTGCTGATCATGGTGCCGCCGATGGAGATCTTCTTCGACCTGCGTCCGATGAACCTGCACATCTCGGTGCTCCAGTGGCTGCTCTTCTACTCGGGCTTCTACCTGCTGCAGATCGCGCTGGCGTTCTTCACCCTCGGATCGTTCCGCTGGGAGGTGCTCATGCTCGCCTCCGTCTCGTTCCCGATCTACGTCAAGGCCCTCTGGAACGTCCTGAGCGGCAAGGACACCGCGTGGCACGTGACCGGCGGCGGCAAGGCGGCGAGTCCGTTCAACGTGCTCGTCCCCCAGGTGCTGTTCTGGCTCTTCCTGACGCTCACCTCCCTCGTGGCGATCTGGCGCGACTGGGACAACCGCGTGCTCACCCTCGCCACGGTCTGGAACCTCATCAACACCGCCGTGCTGTCCGCGTTCCTGCTGGCGGCCCTGCGTGAGGCCAAGGCGATCAAGCGTGCCTCCCGTTCGGGCTCGAGCGCCCGCACGACGATGGCCGGCACCGTGACGACCGGTCCCGTCGCCACCCAGGAGCTGCGGACCCAGGTCGCCCGCCCCCTGCCCCGGAGCCACGACGAGTTCCTCGAGCTCTCGGCGGAGCAGCGTGCCGAGCAACGGCGCCGCGACGACGAACGGCGTCACCTGCTCGAAGCCGAGCTGGCGGTGGTCGACGACCGCCACGCCGACCAGACGGGCCACGACGACCCGGCCACCCGACCCGACCGACACGACACGAACGACCGAGAGAAGGTGGTCTCATGACCTGGGGAAACAGGATCAAGATGACCGTGGGCATCCTCGTGGTGATCGCCCTCGTGGCCGTCTTCACCGTGATCTTCACACAGCGGCAGGCACAGGTCATCAGCACCAGCGCCGCCATCGCGAGCCAGGACTTCACGGTCGGCACGGACTACAGCGGCACGGTGACGTCCGCCGACGCCGAGGTCGGCGACCGGGTCTCGAAGGGCGACGTCCTCTTCTCGCTGCAGAGCCCTTCGTTGCAGAAGGACCTCGCGGACGACGTGGTCGTCCCCGACACGGACGCCTACACGGTGGCCGACGACGGCACGATCACCTTCATGGCCACCGTCGACGGCACGCTCTCGCAGCTCGACGTCCGTGAGGGCGGGTTCTTGGGGTCGGGCACGACCGTCGCGACCATCGAGAAGGCCGGCACGCTCTTCGTGGACGCCGACTTCACGCTCACCCCCCGCGACTACGAGCGCATCCAGGACGGCGCGACCGTCGACGTCATGCTGCCGAACCAGGTGGTCGTCGAGGGCAGCGTCGACCTGGTCAGCGTCGAGACCAAGGACGGCGCGGCCGCGGCCACCGTCCGCGTCGTCAGCGACGGGCTGAGCGAGGGGTCGTACAACGGTCTCGTCGCGAGCGGCACGCCGGTCGAGGCGACCATGCACCTCCGTGACGACGGCATCCTCGCCGGGCCGGTCGACACCATGCAGGACTTCCTGCGCCAGATCGGGGTCTGACGATCCTCGGTGCAGCGAGAGAGACGACGGGTCGGCTCGACCGACGGGATCGTTCGGGATCACCGATCGGTTCCGGGTCGGCCCGTCACCCCCAGGAGGCGCGGGTCGAGGCCCGACCCGCCCCGCGCCTCCTGACCCTCCGGCGCCTCGTCGCCGGCGTGGCCCTCGGCACGGCCGGCGTGCTCGTGCTGGCCGGCTGCACCGGCGGCTCGGCCACGGACGGCGACGGGGACACCACGGGTCGCCCCGACGCCGGGGGCGACGTGTTCCCGGCCTCGCAGGTCGACCCGCTGGTCGCCGCCCTGCCTCAGGAGTCGGTCGGCCCCGTGCCGGCGATGCGCCTCGCCGACGGGCTCGTCCCGCCGACGAACACCTGGTTCTCGGGGCTCGTCTTCGGTGACGAGCCGATGCCGGTCTTCCCGTTCCCGATCTCGTTCCAGCTGACCGCCGACGGTCTCGCCGCGGGGCTCCCCGCGCCGGTGGCCTCCGAGAAGGCCGTCGTCGCCCCCGCGCGGTCGGACGTGACCCTCGACGTCGGCGCGACGGCCACCGAGGTCAGCGCCTACGACAAGGTCTCGGTGACCGTCGCCCACCTCGACGGCGGCACGGTGCTCGGCCACACGACCGTCGCCGAAGGGTCGCCTCTCGTGTCGTACACGGCCGCGACCGCGCAGACCGACACCCTCGGGGCCGCCGTGCAGACCGTCGGCGACGGCCGGGGCACGCTCACCGTCGGCGACACCACCTGGGGCGTCGCCGTCACGGGCGGGAGCCTCGACGGTACGGCCGTCCGGCTCGACGAGGGCGGCTCGGTCGTGCTCGTGCCGATGCCCGACCAGGCGACCGGCGACCAGGTGCGGACGCTGCTCGACGCGGCCGCCTCGCCGCTGGTGTCGGTGACCACCGCGCACCGCGCCTCCGGGTCCGGTTCGACGGCCGTGTCGACCACCGAGCTCGGGTACGAGACGGCCGCCGGGGGAGACACCCTGCTCGTGTCGGCACCCCACATGGGCGACTCGGCCGCCGACGGCGGCACCGGGCTGAGCTACGAGACCGTCTACGGCACCGTGCCCCTGTCGACCGGTTCGGCCTTGTCGTTCGACGCGCCCGTCACGACGGCCTCCGCGGCCCTCGACCTCTCGGGTCTGAGCGACGACGAGAAGGATCGGCTCGGCGACCAGGTCGTCGCCGACGTCGCCGCGACCGAGGCGCCCGCGGCCGACACCTACTTCGGCGGCAAGGCGCTCTACCGTTCGGCCATGCTGCTGCAGCTCGCCGAGCAGCTCGGCGACGACGCGTCGGCCGACACCCTGCGCGCCTCCCTCGTCGACCGGCTCGACACCTGGACCGACCCCTCGGGTTGCACGGTGCGCGACCAGGAGTGCTTCGTGTACGACCCCGCCGTGAAGGGCGTCGTCGGCAAGGTGGCCTCGTTCGGTTCGGACGAGTTCAACGACCACTACTTCCACTACGGCTACTTCCTCTACGCCGCCGGCGTGGTCGCCGCCGACGACCCCGAGCTGGCCGAACGTTGGCGACCGGTCATGGACCTGCTCGCCGCCGACATCGCCTCGGGTGCCGACAACCAGGCGTTCCCCGACCAGCGGGCGTTCGACCCGTACTGGTCGCACAGCTGGGCCTCGGGCTACTCGCCGTTCGCCGACGGCAACAACCAGGAGTCCTCGTCCGAGGCGGTCAACGCCTACGCCGGCCTGTCGCTCTGGGCAGCGGCCTCGGGCGACGACGCGCTGGCCGGCCAGGCCTCGTGGATGCTGAGCAGCGAGGCGTCGTCGGCCCTCGCGTACATGCTGTCGCCCGACCTGAGCGCCCCGCAGCTCGCCGGGTACGACCACGAGATCGTGTCGCTGACCTGGGGCGGCAAGCGCGACTACGGCACCTGGTTCTCGGCCGAGCCGTCGGCCATCGCGGGCATCCAGCTGATCCCGCTCAACCCGACCTCGGTCTCGTACCTGACGTCGTCGGCGGCGGGCGGTGCCGAGCGCATCGCTGCCGTCGTCGCCGAGGCGAGCGCGTCCGGCTTCGACACGCCCCTGGGCGACTACGTGCTGATGTACTCGGCGTTGCAGGGCCCCGACGCCGCCGCCGAGGCCCTGACGGCGCTCGCCGACCTGCCCGAGACGGGCATCGACGACGGCAACTCGCGGGCCTACGCGATGGCGTACGTCATGAGCGCCGGGGCGCGGTAGCGCGGGCGCGGGCGCGGGCGCGGGGGCGGGCGCGGGGGCGGGCCGCGGCGTGCCGCGTCAGCCGACGACGCGCACCCGGTCGACCAGACGCTGCACGCTGCCGTCGGGGCGGTTCGCCACGAGCGCGCCGCCCCAGAAGCCGAGCTGGTCGCGCTCGGCGTCGAGCCGCCAGAGGCGGTGGCCGTCGGCCAGGTCGAAGGCGGTGACCGTCGACGTGCGGCCGCTCGAGGTGGTCGTGGCGTAGCCGGTGGTGCGGCCGACGAGCGCGATCTCCGACTCACCCGGCACCACGGCCCGGGCCACCTCGTCACCGGACCCCGCGTCGAGCAGGCGGACGGTGCGCTCGCCCGCCTCGTCCGACGTGAGGGCGCCCGAGGCCGCCGCCGCGCCTCCTGGTTCGAAGGTCTGGGCGAAGACGAGCGCCCCCCGGCCGCCGGCGGGGTCGGTGGTGACCCGTGCCAGGCCGTGGCGGCGGTCGCGGGGCGGGGTGGTCCAGAGCTCGGCTCCCGTGCGGCGGTCGACGCAGACCACCCCGGGCGTCGTCGAGAAGACGACGCAGTCGCCGGTCGTCTGCACGCCGCGGTCCTGGCGGAAGCCGTGCCGCCAGAGCTCGCGTCCGTCGAGCGAGAGAGCGACGACGGTGCCGTCGGTGTCACCCGTCGAGGTCGGGATCGCCGGGTCGAGACCGACCATGACGAGGTCGCCGTCGACGACGAGTGACGTGGCGGTCGGCAGGTCGGGCCCCCAGGCGCCGGTCTCGCCCGTGCGCCCGTCGACCGCGGTGACGACACCGCCGTCGAGGACGAGCAGGCCGTCGGGGGTCAGGGCCTCGTCCTGGCTGCCGGTGGTGTCGCCCGTCCACACGGGGGTGTCGAGGTCGTCGGCGTCGAAGAGCGAGAACTCACCCGTCCCGGGTTCGGAGTCGTAGTAGACCCGCGAGTCCTGGTACGAGAACTGGGGGTCGCTCGAGACGAGGGCCCAGGAGGCGGTGGCGTCGGTCAGTCGGGCGCGCCCGTTCGGCGAGGTGGTCACGTCGGTCAGCTCGCCGGTGCCGAGGTCGAGGCGGGCGTACGACGAGGCGAAACCGTCGCCGCCGAAGCCCAGCGTCGAGACGAGGGTCGTGTCGGTGGCCCCGTCGGCGGGCCAGACCTGCACGAATCCGCTGCCGGCGTCGAGCTCGGTGCCCAGGTCGATCCACCAGCGGACGGTGCCGGTGACGGGGTCGACGCGTGCGAGCCGGCTGACGGTCTGGGCGGTGCTGCCGAAGCCGCCGTCGAAGCGGCAGTCGGTGTCGACGTCGGTGGCCGAGCTCGTGCCGGTGTCGTCGTCGCCCTCGGCCCCGCTGGCGCTGACGAGGACGTCGCCGCCGAGCCGGTCGGGGCCCACCGCGGGCTCGGCCTGCCAGAGCAGGCAGCGACCCCGATCCGCCGGCACGCCGACGTCGGCGGGCGTGAGCGTCCACGAGTCGGGGACGGGCTCGTGCCGCAGGTCGTCGCCGACGACACCGTCGAGGGTGGCGGCGGACGAGTAGCGCGGGGCCTCGACCAGGCCGACGGTGGTGACGAGCGCCGCGGCGACGACGACCGCGGCGATCACGAGCGTGAGGCGGCGAGGGCCGGAGGTGCGGTGCCAGACGGCGAGTCCGCTGCGGCGGGCGCGCGCGAGCGGCTGGTCGCTCGGTCGGGCGTCGTCCGTCACCCGGCCATGCTACGAGCCGGGTGCGTGGCCGGGCCGTGAGCGGTCCCGCGGTCGCGACCCGCGCCTCCGGGGCTTCCGGGGTCGGCCGTTAGGCTGGTGCGGGCCGTCCGGCCCCGGCTGCCGGTGCCTGACGGTTCCGTCTGACGGCCCTGCCCGCCGTCCGCCGCTCGCCCGCCCGCCCCCTGAAGGAGCCGTGCCATCGAAGCCGTCGTCATCTCGATCCTCGCCCTGGCGATCGTCGTGCTCGTGGTGATCCAGGTGATCTACCGGCGCCGCGTGCTGCAGCGCCGTGAGGCCGCCGGTCAGCGGGTCGTCGGTCGTGGCACCTACGTCGTGTTCGGCGTGATGGCGGCGTTCTTCCTCTTCGCGGTGTTCGTGTTCCCGCTGCTGGTGCGGGGGTAGCGACATGCGCCCCGGTGCGGCGGCCGACCTGGACGCGTGCCTGGCGCTCTGGGTCGCGGCGTGCGCGGCGCGCGACGGGCAGGCGTTCGCCGGGGTCGCCGAGCGGGCCCGGCCGAAGTTCGACGCGGGCGTCGTCTGGCTGGTCGCGGACGGCGTCGACGGGGCCGACGGCTTCGTGCTCGCGACGCGCCCCGGCAGCGGCCTGCCCGGCGACCCGGCCGACGCCCCGGTGCTCGGCCTGTTGGCGACCAGGCCCGGTGCGCAGGCGCAGGGGCTGGGGCGTGCCCTGCTGAGGGAGGCGACCCGGCGGCTGAGCTCGCTCGGTCACGAGCGTGCCGTGTTGCACGGGCTCCTCGACAACGTCGCGGCGGTCCGCCTCTACGAGGGCGAGGGGTGGGTGGCCGCGGGCGAACCGTACGACCACTCGCTGCTGAAGCGGCCCACGCAGCGGTTCGAACGGGTGCTCTGAACGGAGCGGATCAGCCGCCCTCGGGGCGGGCGAAGCCCGAGCGGAACGCGAAGACGGCCGCCTGGACTCGGGTGCGGCTGTCGGTCTTGGCCAGCAGGCTCGAGATATGGCTCTTGACGGTGGCCGTGCTCACGAAGAGCTCTCGGGCGATGTCGACGTTGCTGAGACCCCGGGCCACGGCGTCGAGGACGTCCCGCTCGCGATCGCTCAGCGAGTCGAGGGCTGCACGATGGCGGTCCGCGTCCGGCGACGCGGGGGCCGGGGCGACGCGCTGCTCGATGAGGGCGCGCGTCATGGCCGGGTCGATCAGCGAGTCTCCCCGTGCCGCCGACCGCACCGCCGCGGCGATGAGGTCGGGCCCGGAGTCCTTGAGGAGAAAGCCCGAGGCGCCGGCCGCGATCCCGTCGAACAGGTGCTCGTCGTCGTCGAAGGTCGTGATGAGCACCACGGCGCAGCCGATCTCCGGCACGATGCGCCGGGTGGCCGAGATGCCGTCGAGCCGGGGCATCCGGATGTCCATCACGACGACGTCGGGTCTCAGGGCGAGGGCGTCGACGACGGCGTCCTCACCGTCGGCGCTCTGACCGACGACGTCCACGTCCGGTTCGGCGTCGAGCATCGTGGCGAGCCCTGCCCGGGCGATGGCCTGGTCGTCGACCACCAGGACCCGAAGCGTCACGCCGCCCGCCCAGCGCTCGACGCCGACGCCGCAGCCACAACCGTCGTGGCCGGCAGCTCGGCGCGGACCCGCCAACCGGTCCCGTCGGGGCCCGGCCCCGTGGTCAGCGAACCGCCGGCCGCGCGGACCCGATCGCGCATGGACGGTATGCCGGCCCCGCCCCGGGGCACGTCGGGGAACCGCTCGCGGGCGGGACCGGGGTCGGTCACCGTGACGACCGTCGCGCCGGACGTGTCGTCGAGCGTGACGTGCACCCGGTGGGCCGACGAGTGCAGCATCGCGTTCGTCAGGCCCTCGCGCACCACGGCCAGGACCGTGACGCGACGCTCGGTCGGCAGATCGTCGCCGAGGTGCACCATGCTCTCGACCTCGTAGCCGAGCGACGTCAGGCGGCCGGTCATCAGGGCCAGTTCGTCGACGACCGAGGTCGTCCCGGCGGCCTCGGCGGGTGCTGCCCGGAGCACGCGCAGCACTCCGCGGATGCGCCCCAGGACGTCCTGCCCGCCGGCGGCGATGTCCCGCATGGCGGGGGCCAGCTGCTCGGGGTGGTCGTCGGCCACCCGGAGGGCGGCCTGCGCCCTGATGACCAGGGCGGCGACGTGGTGGCCGACCTCGTCGTGCACGTCCCGGGCGATGCGGGTGCGTTCGTGTTCCGAGATACGTGCGACCTCGCCCGCCCGCAGCACGAGCAGCTCGCGGTTCGTCCTCGCGAGCTCGGTCGTGGCCTCGCGCTGCCGACGGAGCAGGACGGCGACCGTCACCACGATGCCGCAGGCCAGGAGTCGGCCGAGCACGACGGAGCGGTCCTGCCCCGCGTCCGACAGCAGCACCTGCGAGAGCGGCACCCCCTGGACACCGGCCGCGGCGACGTCACGCCACGGCAGGACGACGAGCACGGAGAGGGTGACGAAGGTCGCCCCGGTGGCGAGGACCGGCCCGCGTCCCGAGATGGTCAGGAAGACGACGACGGCGAGCGGCACGAGCGCCTCGGGCGGCCCGAGGTAGAGACCGTACAGCGCCGGGGGGAGGGGCGCGAGGGTCGTGTAGGCCGTGAATGCGGTGACGACGACCAGCGTCTCGACGGGCCAGCGGTGGAGGGTCGCACACGCGACCAGCGCCACGACGCCGAGGTAGAGGTACCCGGGGAGCGCCTGCGGGTACCACTCGAGTCGGAGGGCGACGGCGAGCCCGCCGAAGTAGGCGGCCCCGACGAGTGCCAGCACGACGAGTCGCGTGCGCCCCCGGTCGGTCGTCGCGGTCCCGTTCGTCTGCACGGCCTCCACGCTAACGCCGACCCCGTGCCGTGGCCTCGGCCGAAAGGACCAATCCGGCGGGGTCCGCCGCCCGGGCGAGTTCGAGCAGCTCGACCTCGGCCCCGTGCGCGTTCGCGTTCGTCGGGCGGGGCACGGGCTCCGCCTCGAGGCAGCGGGCCAGCAGGCGTTCGACCAGGCCCGCGCGACGCGTGAGGTCCGCGGCGTCGAGGGTGCCCGGCAGGATACGGACCTCGACGGTGTCCCGCACGGGCCGGTCGGTCACCAGGGCGGTCAGGTTCACGTCGGCGTACTTCGTCAGCCCGGTCGCCGCCGCGGCCGCCTGCAGCTGGGACCAGTCGTCGACCTGCCCCGTGCCCCGCGGGTCCGTGCTGCCGACGAGCTCGACCAGGGCGGACGGAAGCGGTGCCAGGCGCGTGCACGCGGGGTTCGTCCCGAGCACGGCCCGCAGGGGGTCGTGCCACCACGAGAACAGGCGCACCAGGTTGGAGAAGGCGGCGACCGATCGGAACGGGGCGCCGTCGAGGTGCAGGTGCACGGCCGCCTCGACCGGCACCATGAAGCCGAGCTCGCGGGCCGGGCCGAGCAGGCGCTCGAGGCAGGTCTCGTGGTCGGCGACGAGCGGCGGCGTGACGATCTCGCACGGTCGCTCTCGTCCCGCCGCCAGCGCGGAGGCCAGGGCGATGCTCGAGCCCGCTCCGTCGCGCAGGCGTCGCACGGTGCCGACCGTCTCGACCGTGCTGCCGAAGAGCGCGGCCGCTTCGTCGAGGGCGCGGTCGAAGGGCGTGTCGGGCGACGAGTGTCGGGCCACGAGACGCAGGAGGCGCGGGTCGTCGGAGAGCACCCGGTACGACCGGTCGTCGGTCGGGACCGCCTCGGCGGGGCGCGCGTGCGTCGACGGCCCCACCCGCGCCTCCTCGTGGTCGCGGCGGAGGTCGTCGACGAGCGTGACGTCGTCGACGAGCTCGGCGACCGGCCGGCCGCGGGCGTCGGAGACGACGTAGCCCGGCGTCAGGTGCCAGAAGTGCCCCATGCCCGGCACGAGTGACGGCTCGGAGTCGGTGTGGAAGGTCCGGGTGACGTGGCCGTCGAGGTCGCCCGCGAGACGGTCCGCCAGGGTGCGACGGCTCGACCCGGGCGGGGCGATCAGCTCGATCTCGAAGCCGATGCGGGAGTGGAGGGTCGTCATGGGGCTTCCCTGTCGGGTGCGGGTGCGGGTGCGGGTGCGGGTGCGGGTGCCGCCGGCGGGCGACCCGTCCGGGCCGCCCGTCGGCGGTGCGGGGGTCAGAGGGGCAGGTCGTCCCCGGCCAGCAGGGCCGCACCGGCACGGACCATGGCCGACCGGGTGTCGCTCTGCCACAGGCCGGCGAGCTGCGCCGCTTCGGCGTCGCCGTAGCCGACGAGGCCGAAGGCGCGGGCGTCCTGGTCGTCGGTGTACGAGGTCGGCGCGGCCGGCACCTGCTCGTGGGCGAGCAGCAGGCCGCCGACCTTGGCCTTGGCCGTCGAGACGTCGTCGCTGCCCCAGGCGACGGCCAGTCCGAGGGCCTGGGTGAAGTCCTGCGCGAACGTCCCCTCGGTGCCCGCGGCGAAGAAGGCCGCGCTGCGTTGTTCGTCGGTGTAGGTCGCCGTCGTGGCCGCGCCCGGTTCGAAGGGCAGTGCCGTGCCGGCCGTCAGCGCTGCCCCGGCTTTGCCCTTCGCCGTCGTCGTGTCGAGCCCCCAGACGACCGCCAGGTTGAGGGCGTCGTCGGCGTACGGGGAGGCGGCGAACGCCGCCAGGTCGGCAGCGGTGTACGTGACCTTCGGCACGCTGGCCGTCGTGGGCTCCGACGCCGCCTGGGCGGCGGGGGAGCTGCCCGGGGCCGCGAGGACGCCGAGTGCTCCGAGCCCGGCGACCGAGCCCGCGAGAGCGCAGGTGACCACCGCGGTCGCCGCCACCCGGCGGAACGCGGAACCGGTCGAGCGGCGCGGGGCGCCGGCACGGTCGGTGCCGAGGCCCTTGGTCGTCGTGGTCGCGTCGTGGAAGTCGTTCGTGTCGTTCATGTCGTTCTCCTCGTTCGGTCGGTCGGCCGGGGTGACGGGGTCCGCCACGTCGTGACCACGGCCGACGCTAGGAGGCGCCGACGCCGGGCGACAAGGGTTCGCGACGAGGTCTGGCCGGTCGACGGCGGACGGTGGCCGTCGGGACGAGTCCGGCGTGGCCGGCCCTCCTCCGAAGGGATGGTCTGCGGGCCGAGCACCCGCGTGGTCACCGGGTGCGACCGTCGGTCGGACGCCAGAGCGGAGCGGGGTCGACGGCCTCCGAGACGCGCCGGGCGGCGACGCCGAGCTGACGCGCCTGGGCCGCGGTGAGGCTGTCGAAGACGAGCCTCCGCACGAGGGACTGGTGCCCGGGGGTCGCCCGCTCGACCTGCGCGTGACCTTCGCCGGTCAGCACGGCCAGGGTGAACCGGCCGTCGGACGGGTCGACGACGCGGCGGACCCAGCCCTTGGCCTCGAGTCGCGTGACGGCACGGGACAGGCGCGAGAGGGTGCAGCTCGCGTAGCCGGCGAGGGTGCTGAGCCGCAGCGTGCGCTCGGGAGCGCCGTCGAGAGCGGTCAGCACACCGTGCTCGAAGTGCGTCACGTCGCCATCGCGCTGCAGCTGGGCGTCGAGCGCAGCCGGCAGTCGCTCGAGCAGGGTCGCGACGGCAGCCCAGACGTCGAGCTGTTCGTCCGTCAGTGCGGGGGGCGCGGGAGGCGCGGGGGGCGTGGACACGGCTCGAGGCTACGGCACGCCCGCCGCTCGGTCGACTTGCCCGAGCAAGCGTCGCCGCCTAGGTTGACTTGCTCAAGCAAGTCACATCAGCAGGAGGAACCATGGATCTTCGTCTCGACGGCACGACAGCCCTCGTCACCGGCTCGACCCAGGGCATCGGCCGCGCCGTCGCGTCGGTGCTTGCGGCCGAAGGGGCCCACGTGATCGTGAACGGCCGGGACGAGGCGCGGGTGGCCGCCGCCGTCGACCGTCTGCGCGCCGACCACCCGGGCGGCGCCGTCGAGGGATTCGCGGCCGACCTCGCCGAGCCCGCCGAGCTGGCCCGGCTGTTCGACGCGCTCGACGACCGGGGTGGCGTCGACGTGCTCGTGAACAACGTCGGCCTCTTCGGCCTGGACACTTTCGGGTCGGCGACCGACGACGACTGGGCCAGGTACCTCGAGGTGAACCTGATGAGCGGCGTGCGCCTGTCGAGGCACCTGCTCGGCGGCATGCTCGACCGAGGCCGGGGGCGCATCGTCTTCGTCGGCAGCGAGTCCGGGGTCGACGTCCCGGCCGACATGATCCCCTACGGCGTGACCAAGGCCGCGACGATCGCCCTCGCCAACGGGCTCGCCAAGCTGACGCGGGGCACGGGCGTGACGGTCAACACCGTGCTCGGCGGGCCCACCTGGTCGGACGGCGTCGCCGCGGCCGCCGCCGGTGTCGCGACCGCCCAGGGCGTCCCCGTCGAGCAGCTGAAGGAGGCGCTGGTCGCCCGACGGGGGACGTCCCTGCTGCAGCGCTTCATCGACCCCGACGAGATCGCCTCGCTGGTCGCCTACCTGGTGAGTCCGCGGGCGTCGGCGACCAACGGTGCCGCGCTCCGCGCCGACGGTGGGGTGCTGACCGGCATGCTGTGATCCCGGGGCGGGCGGGCACCGCGCCTCCTCGTCCGCTGCCGGTCGTCGTCCACCGCACAGCGCCACGTCCTGGACACGACACCATGACTAGTCGTGGTGTCGTGCCCACCTCGTGGTGTCGTGCCCGATGCGCGGCCCGGCGTCACCCGCGGTCGGCCACCGCCGTCGGGTCGTCGAGGCGGCGGACGACGCCGTCCTGCCCCGTGACCACGAGGTGCGGACCCCAGAAGCCGATGTCGAGCGCGTCGGTGGGCGAGGTCCGCCAGAGCTCGCGGTGGCTGTGCCCGTCGAAGGCGACGACGGACGACCGGCCGTCGACGCCGAACACCAACTGGTAGACGGTCGTGCGGCCCCGGGCCAGCGGCGCCGAATACCCCGGCATGGTCGCCGTGAAGGCCACGTGCCCGTCGTCGGCGTCGAAGGTCGTGACGGTCGAGGTCTCGTCCCCGAAGGCGCTCGAGGGCGAGACGGACACCTGCACCTGGTCGAACGCCGAGTCGGGCAGGGGATTCCAGCCGGACTGCACGGTCTGCCCGCTGCGGACCGGCACGGTCGTCGTCCACCGGCTCTCGCCGGTCGAGGGCGACAGGCAGGTCACCGAGACCCGCCCGCCGGGGTCGTCCTGGCCGTCGTCGTCGCCCGCACCCCTCGGCCCCTCGACCACGGGGTCGCCGCTCCGGGCGGTGGCCGTGACGGTGACGCAGCGGTCCGACACGATCAGCGAGGCGTCCCCCGGGATGTCGGTCGACCAGTCGATCGCTCCGGGGTCGTCCTGCGAGAACGCGACGAGGCGTTGACCGTCCACCGCCGCGAACGCGACGAGCACGTGGTCGCCGGCCTTCTCGGGCCAGCCGTAGGCGTCGTCGTCGATCGGCACGGGGTGCACGGCGCCGGTCGCGGCGTCGATCACCCGAGACCCGTCACCCGCCGTCGTCAGCACGTACAGCTCGTCGTCGAACAGGGTCACGGTCGCCTGGGACGGCTCGTCCCCGCGCCACGACACGGTGTCGAGGTCGTCGAGCGGGTGCAGTTCGAACCGGGTCAGGTCGTCGTCGTCGGTCGTCGGGCCCGTGCCGTCGGCCCCGAACCGCGACCGCGGCTGGTGCGAGACGAGGACGCTCGACGACGAGAGGCCCTCGATGCGCGTGACCTCTTCGGCGTCGCTCGACTCGACGGTCGCCGAGCGGTCGGTGACCTCGCCGGTGTCGAGGTCGAGCCGCGCGAGGGTCGAGCCGGTGTCGACCTCGACGGTCAGGGTCCCGGCACGGCCGTCGTCGTCGGGCGTCACCGACACCGAGCGGACCGCCCGGCCGAGGGCCGTGGCCACGTTCGCGCTCCAGATCACGTCGCCGGTCTCGCCGTCGACCCGGACGAGGCGCCCGCCCGACCCGCCGCACCGGTCGGACAGCTCGGCCGACTGGGCGGACATGATCGCGTCGTCACCGACCCCGCCGACCCGCAGGTAGTAGGTGCATCCGGCGGGCGTGCCCGGTGTCGACGCGGCGCTCAGGTCGGTCCGCCAGACGGTCGTCGTCGGTTCGCCGCGCAGGTCGTCGACCAGCATCGCGGGTCGCGCCGGGGCGTCGTACCGCGGCTGCATCGCGAGGCCCGCGCCGACGACGAGCGCGGTCACCGCGGCGACCGCGCCGACCGTCAGCCCCAGGCGGCGAGCCCGGGAGGCGCGGGCCCAGACCCGGCGCAGCGCACCACCGGTCCGGCCTCCGAACGTCCGCAGCGGGGACGGCCCCGCGCGCCTCCCTGCTCCGGTCGACTCCACCCCGTCCGACTCGTCGCGAGCGTCGGCGTCGGCGTCGGCGTCGGCGTCGGCGGAGGGGCCACCGGGGCGACCGGGCAGCGTGGTGGGGGACCCGGAGGAGCCGCCCCGCGCCTCCCAGGCTGCCGACGGGCGCCCGGGGCGCTCGGGCTGCCACGACCGTCCGTTCACATCGTCCCTCCCGCCCGCCATGCTACGAGACGCGGCCGGTCCGCCGGTATGCTGGCGCGTCGTCCCCCCGGCTGGGGCCGCGCGCCCACCAGCCCACCCCGCCCGCACCACCCCAGGAGGCAGCATGAGCACCGTCCCCAAGTCCCGGGGTCTCAGCACCCTGTGGCGCACCAAGTCGGTCGAATCGTCACTGGCCGACTCGACGGGGCCCGAGAACGGGCTGAAGCGCTCGCTCGGCGTCACCGACCTGACCCTCATGGGCATCGCCGTCGCGGTCGGCGCCGGCATCTTCTCGGTCGGCGCCAACGCCGCCGCGAACTTCGCGGGCCCGGGCGTCACGCTGTCGTTCATCCTCGCGGCGGTCACCTGCGGCCTCGCGATCATGTGTTACGCCGAGTTCGCCTCGACCATCCCGGTCGCGGGCAGCGCGTACACGTTCACCTACGCCACTCTCGGCGAGTTCCTGGCCTGGATCATCGGGTGGGACCTCATCCTCGAGACCCTCACCGGCGCGGCCGTGCTCGCCAAGTACTGGGGCATCTACCTCAGCACGGTGTTCGCGGGCTTCGGCCTCGACGTGCCCGACACCCTGTCGATCGGCCCGCTCGAGCTGAGCTGGGCGCCGTTCGTCATCGTCGCCTTCTTCACCGTGCTGCTCGTGCTCGGCACCCAGCTCAGCTCGCGGGTCGGCAGCGTCTTCACCGTGATCAAGGTGGCGATCGTGCTGTTCGTCATCGTGGTCGGCTTCTTCTTCGTCAAGGCGTCGAACTACACGCCGTTCGTCCCCGAGTCGCAGCCCCGCCCGGCCGGTGAGGGCGACGTCTGGACGCAGTCGCTCTTCTCGTTCGTCTCGGGCGCCGAGCCCGCGCAGTACGGCGTCTTCGGACTGCTCGCCGGCGCCTCGCTCGTCTTCTTCGCCTTCATCGGTTTCGACGTCGTCGCCACGAGCGCCGAAGAGGTCAAGGACCCGCAGAAGACCATGCCCCGCGGCATCTTCCTCGGCCTGGGCATCGTCACCGTGCTCTACGTGCTCGTCTCGATCGTGCTCACCGGCATGGTCTCGTACCGCGACCTCGCCGCCGTCGAGGCCCCGACCCTCGCCACCGCCTTCGACCTGGTCGGAGTCGGCTGGGCGGCCCAGGTCATCGCGATCGGGGCCCTGATCGGCCTCACCACGGTCATCATGGTGCTGCTGCTCGGCCTGGCCCGCATCGTCTTCTCGATGGCCCGCGACGGCCTGCTGCCCCGCTGGCTCGCCAAGACCTCGGCCACCCGCAAGACCCCGGTGCGCGTGCAGGTCATCGCCGGCGTGCTCGTCGCCCTCATCGCCGGGTTCACCGATGTCGGCGTCCTCGAAGAGATGATCAACATCGGCACCCTGTCGGCCTTCGTCCTGGTCAGCATCGGCGTCATCGTGCTGCGTCGCACGCGACCCGACCTGCCCCGTGCGTTCCGGGTGCCGCTGTCGCCCGTGCTGCCGATCCTCGCGGCCGTGCTCTGCGTCTGGTTGATGTTCAACCTGACGACGCTCACCTGGGCACGGTTCGCCGTCTGGCTCGTGATCGGCGTCGTCGTGTACTTCGCCTACGGGCGTCGGCACTCGCGGGTCGGGCTCGGCGAGGACGCCGCCGCCCCGGCACCCGCCGTCGACGCCGGTGGCCGGCCGCACTGAGCGGCATCGCCGATCGACGAAGAACCCCGTTCCGGACGATGAACCCCGAATCCTGGGGATTCACCGTCCGGAACGGGGTTCTTCGCGGCGGGCCCGGGGTGGCCGGTGCCGGTCAGGAGGCGGGGGGCGTGTCGAGCGCGTCGACGGCGGCGACGACCTCGTCGACCTCGGTGCGGGTCGTGTAGTCGACGTGGACGTCGGCGAAGACGACCTTGCCGTCGCGGTCGACGACGAGGACGGTCGGGAACGGCACGTCGGCGGTCGCGTCGGCGTTGCTGTCGGCGACGTCGAAGCCGAGGTCGGAGTGCACGGCGCGGGCGGCCGCGACCGGCTCGGTCTGGATGCCGAGGGCCCTGACGAGCACGTTGCCCGGGTCGGACAGGACGGGGAACTCGAGCCCGCCGTTCTCGACGGACTGCTCGCTGCCCTCGGGGGTCTGCGGGCTGATCGCGACCAGGGCGACGCCGCGATCGCGCAGCGCGGGCAGCAGGTCGGCCTGGTAGGTCTTGAGCGTCAGGTTGCAGTAGGGGCACCAGGCGCCGCGGTAGAAGACCAGGACGGCCGGGCGCTCGCCGACGGTCTCGGACAGCGAGACCTCGTCACCGGCGGTCGTCACGAGCGTCGCGTCCACGATGGTGTCGCCCACCCGGACGGCGGCCGCGGGGACACCCGCGTCACGCAGACCCGACTGCTCGTCGTCGAAGACCTTCGTGGCACCTTCGCCGATCTCGGCGTTGAAGCCTTCGTTGAACTCGGTCACCTGGTCGGCGATGCGGGTGGGGGAGTCGGCGTTCGACATGGAGGTCCTCTCGACCGGGGCGGGACTGACCGGGTTCGGGCCGGTCATCTCGATCGAGGGTAGGCGGATCGCGCCTCACCGTCCGCACCCGGCGCGTTCTCGTTCGCAAACGTCCTGCAGGGCGCGGGCACGGTCGCGCGTCGAGGAGGGGCACACCGAGCGGAGCCCCTCTGGTCGCGTCACACGCGGGACTCAGCTCTGGCAGCGCGGGCACCAGTAGGTGTCGCGCAGTTCGAGTTCGCTCTCGCCGAGCTCGCCCCGCCGGATCTTCGTGCCGCAGCGGAGGCACGGCTTGCCGGCGCGGCCGTAGACCCAGTCGGTCGTGCCGCGGAGGTTGCCGGTCGTCGTGCGGTCGACCCGGTCTTTGTTGGCGTGGATCAGCCGGTGCGCGAGGTCGATCATCTTGGGTCGGTTCTCGACCTCGCCGACGGGCCTCGTCGGCAGCACACCCCGGAGGAAGCAGAGCTCGTTGCGGTACACGTTGCCCACGCCGGCGAGCACCCGCTGGTCGAGCAGCGCGAGCCCGACCTCGCGGGCCGGGTCGGCCTCGAGGTTGTCGAGGGCCCGCTCGGCGTCCCAGTCGGGGCCGAGCAGGTCGGGCCCGAGGTACGAGACCACGCTGTCGTCGTCGTCGCGGGCCACGAGCTCGACGATGCCGAGGTCGAACCCGACGGCGACCCAGTCGGCGGTCTCGAGCACGACCCGGGCCTGGTACGCGGGGCGCTTCCATTTCGTGCCGTGCCGGTAGACGTGCCACGAGCCCTCCATCTTGAGGTGCGTGTGCAAGGTCAGGTCGCCGATGTGGTGCAGCAGGTGCTTGCCGCGGGCGATCACGTCGTCGATCACCTCTCCGCTGAGGTCGACGGTGGCGAACGCCGGCACCCGGAAGTCGCTGGCGGTGAGCGTCTGGCCGTGCAGCACCGCGTCGAGGTTCTTCGCGGCGCGGTATACGGTGTCTCCTTCGGGCATCGGTCAGGCCCTCAGCCGGATGCCGCTGGGCGTCGGCGCGAACCCGGCGTCGCGCAGGGCGTCGCCGAGGGCGGTGCCCAGCACGAACTCGCCGTCGACCCGTTCGACCGCGAGCTTGCCGATCCGGTTGCGCACGGTGGCGGCCAACGAGCCCGCGGCCAGGGCGAGCTCACGCTCGTCGGGCTCGCCGAAGGTCAGCACGGTCTTGCCGCCGCGTTCGACGTAGACGACGAGCCGCCCGTCGACGAGGACCACGAGCGAACCGGCCTTGCGCCCCGGGCGGTGACCGGACTTCTTCTTGCCGTTCGCGCCTCCTGCGGTGTCGTCCGCCTCGCGGTCGCCGACCCTCGAGGAGGCGCGGGTCGCGCCGGCCGCCTCGGCGCGCGTCCCTGCTCCCGTCGCCGTGGTCGCCGCCGCCGCGGTGGCGGCTCGGGCCGCCGCGCTCGCGCCGGCCGCCGCCTCGTCGGCGGACGCCCCGTCGAGCGTCTGCCCGGGCCAGGGCAGGGCGGCGCCGTAGGGGTTCGCCGGGTCGGTCGCGGCGAGGGTCACCACGGGCACGTCGCGGTGACGACCTGCGGCGACGAGGGTGTCGTCGTCACGGCGGTCGCCCTCGTCACGCACGAACGACCGGAGGCGGTCGACCGTCGGCCCGGTGGCGAACTGAGCCGCTCCGAGGCCCTCGACGAAGTAGCCGCGGCGGGCGCGGCCCGTCTCTTCGAAGCCGCTGAGCACTTTGTAGGCCGTCGAGAAGCCGCCACGGACGCCCTCGTTGACGACGGCGCCTCGGGTGACGACGCCGTGCCGCTCGAGCAGGATCTCGGCCGTCGCCGCGGCACGCACGGTGCCGTCGGGTTCGGCGAGGGGCAGCAGCGACCATCGGCCACCGACCGTGGGCGGGCCCGCCTGACGAGGCATGGCGACGCGGCCTCGGCTGCGGTACGACGAGCGGGACCGCGTCGGGGTGCGGGGCCTCGGCGTGCGTCCGCCGCCGACTTGGGTGCGCAGGGGGGCGAACGTGTCGTTGGTGATCTGGCCTGCCCAGACGAGCTGCCAGATGGCGGTGACGAGCGAGTCGTCGTCGGTGCTGCCGACGGCGTCGGAGAGCTGGCGGAAGAAGTACGCCCCGCCGCCGGCCAGCGCGGCGAGCACCTCGCGTTGCAGGTCGTCGGTCTCGGCTCCCGACGGTTCGGGCAGGGTGACCTGGGCGCCGTCGGCGAGGTGCAGGCTCACCCAGCCGTCGTTGCCCGGCAGGGTGCCGGTGCCCGACCAGATGACGTCGCCGGTGGCGGTGAGCTCGTCGAGCATCGACGGGTTGTAGTCGGTCACTCGGGCCGGCAGGATCAGGGACTCCCACGCCGAGGCCGGCAGCGAGACGCCGCTGAGCTGGTCGACGACCTGCACCACGCCGTCGAGGCCACGCAGCCCCGACCCCTTGAGCCCGGTGGCGACGTGCTGCCAGGCGGGCAGGAAGCGTCCGAGCGTCTCGGGGGCGACGGGCTCGACCTCATGTCGCAGCGCGGCGAGCGACTTGCCGCGCAGCCGCCGCAGCACCTCGGAGTCGCACCACTCGCTGCCCTGCTGCCGGGGCCGGAACTCGCCCTCGACGACCCGACGCTGCGTGGCGAGCTTGCGCAGGGTGTCCATCACGACGGCGGTGCCGAGGCCCAGGCGGTCGGCCACCATGCCGGGGGTGAACGGGCCGTGCGTGCGGGCGAAGCGGCCGATCAGATCGCCCAGCGGGTCGTCGACCGGTTCGACGAACGCCGTCGGCACGCCGATCGGCAAGGCGACGCCGAGGGCGTCCCGGAGGCGCGAGGCGTCCTCGATGCCGGTCCAGCGCACCGTGCCGGCGTGGGTGAAGCGCAGCACGCGGTTCGACCAGGCGAGGTCGGTCAGGGCGGTCTCGAGCGACCGGTGCGCGTCGTCGCGGGCCGCGACGTCACCCGTGACGAGGGTCGCGGCGAGCCAGCTGCGGTCGATGATCTCGTCGGTGGTCAGCGGGCCGAGCAGGCGCAGCAGGTCGACGACCCCCTCGATGTCGCGAGCCCGGCGGTCGGGGGCGAGGCGCTGCAGTTCGAGCTCGTGCTGGTCGATGACGTCGGCGTCGAGCAGCTCGCGCAACTCGGCCCGGCCGAGTAGCTCTTGCAGCAGGCTCGAGTCGAGCGACAGGGCGGCCGCGCGGCGTTCGGCGAGCGGCGAGTCGCCCTCGTACATGAAGGCGGCGACGTACCCGAAGAGCAGCGACCGGGCGAAGGGCGAGGGCACCTCGGTCTCGGTCTCGACGATGCGCACGGTGCGGCTCGCGAGGTCGCGCGTGAGGCTCATCAGGGCCGGCAGGTCGTACACGTCTTGGAGGACCTCGCGCACGGCCTCGAGCACGATCGGGAACTGCGGGTACTTGCGGGCGACGTCGAGGAGTTGCGAGGACCGCTGGCGCTGCTGCCAGAGCGGCGACCGCTTGCCGGGGTTGTAGCGGGGCAGCAACAGCGCCCGGGCGGCGCACTCGCGGAAGCGCGACGAGAACAGGGCCGATCCGCCGACCTCTTCGGTGACGATCTCGTCGAGGTCGTCGAGCTCGAACGAGAACAGTTCGGCGCCGGGAGGTTCGGCGTCGGTGTCGGGGATGCGCACGACGATGCCGTCGTCGGCCGCCATCGCCCCGCCGTCGACGCCGAGCTGGTCGCGGATGCGGGCGGAGACGGCCAGCGCCCAGGGGGCGTGGACCTGCATGCCGTAGGGCGAGTGCAGGATGAGCCGCCAGTCGCCGAGTTCGTCGCGGAAGCGCTCGACGACGAGGGTGGTGTCGGTCGGCACGTACGACGTGGCGGCCTTCTGTTCGGCGAGGAACGCGATCAGGTTGCGCGCGGCACGCTCGTCGAGGCCGCCGGCGGCGACGCGGGTCGTGGCGTCGGCCCCGCTCGAGTTCGACAGCTCACGGACGTAGCCGCCGATGGCCTTGCCGAGCTCGGCGGGTCGCCCGATGCCGTCGCCCTTCCAGAAGGGGACTCGGCCGGGCTGGCCGTAGGCGGGCGACACGAGCACGCGGTCGTGGGTGATGTCCTCGATGCGCCAACTCGTCGCACCGAGGGCGAACACGTCGCCGACCCTCGACTCGTAGACCATCTCTTCGTCGAGTTCACCGACGCGGGCGGCCTTCTCGCCGACCATGAAGACGCCGAAAAGGCCCCGATCGGGGATGGTCCCGCCGCTCGTCACCGCGAGGCGTTGCGCACCCGGTCGGCCCGTGAGCGTGCCGTGCACGCGGTCCCAGACGATGCGGGGTCGCAGCTCGGCGAACTCGTCGGACGGGTACTTGCCGCTGAGCAGGTCGAGGGTGGCGTCGAAGGCGGAGCGGGGCAGGGTGGCGAAGGGGGCGCTGCGACGCACGGTGTCGAACCAGGCGTCGGCGTCGAGCTCGTCGAGGGCGACGGCCGCGACGGTCTGCTGGGCCAGCACGTCGAGCGGGTTGGTCGGCACGCGCAGCTCTTCGATGAGCCCGGCGACCATGCGCTCGGCGGCGACGGCGGAGTGGATCAGGTCGGCCCGGTGCTTGGGGAACAGCACGCCTCGTGAGGTCTCGCCGACCTGGTGCCCGGCCCGGCCGACGCGCTGCAGGCCGCTGGCGACCGACGGCGGCGACTCGACCTGGATGACCAGGTCGACCGCACCCATGTCGATGCCGAGTTCGAGCGAGCTCGTGGCGACGACGCAGCGCAGGCGACCGCTCTTGAGGTCGTCCTCGATCAGGGCGCGTTGGTCTTTCGACACCGAACCGTGGTGGGCACGGGCGAGCAGGGGATCGCTGCCCGCGGTCTGCCCGGACCCACCCATGAGCTGGGCCGGTGCCCCGCCCCCGACCGACGGGTTGCGCTGCGCGGCGGGTGCCGGGGCGAAGGGGTCGACGGTGTCGGCAGCCGCGTCGTCGCCGACGGTACCGGCCGTGACCAGCTGGCCCCGCGCCTCCTCGGTCGCTCGCTCGGCGGCTTCGAGGTCACCGCCCTGGCGTTCGATCCAGATGTCGTTGAGTCGGGCCGTGAGGCGTTCGGCCAGGCGACGCGAGTTCGAGAAGACGATGGTCGAGCGGTGCGCGGCGATCAGGTCGACGATGCCCTCTTCGACGTGCGGCCAGATCGAGCCCTGCGGCGCGGCTCCGGCGGCCGAGCCCTCGAGCGGGGCGGCGGTGCCGAGTTCGGTCATGTCGTCGACGGGGACGACGACGCGCAGGTCGAACTTCTTGTCGGCACGCGGGTTGACGATGGTGACCGGTGCCGGGCCGGCGAGGAACCGCGCGACCTCTTCGGGTGGTCGCACGGTGGCGCTGAGCCCGATGCGCTGTGCGGGCTCGTCGAGGAGCGCGTCGAGACGCTCGAGCGAAAGGGCCAGGTGGGCGCCGCGCTTGGTGGACGCGACGGCGTGGACCTCGTCGACGATGACGGTCCGGACGCCCTTGAGGGTCTCGCGCGCCTGCGAGGTGAGCATCAGGTAGAGCGACTCGGGGGTCGTGATGAGGATGTCGGTCGGGGTGCGGGCGAGCCGGCCGCGGTCGCTCGAGCTCGTGTCGCCCGAGCGCACGCCCACCGTGATGTCGGGAGCCTCGGTGCCCAACCGGCGGGCGGTCTGGGTGATGCCGACGAGAGGTGAGCGGAGGTTGCGCTCGACGTCGACGCCGAGCGCCTTGAGCGGAGAGATGTAGAGGACGCGGGTGCGGTGCAGTTTCTCGTCGGGCGGGGGCGACGAGGCCAGCGAGTCGATCGACCACAGGAACGACGCGAGCGTCTTGCCCGAACCCGTCGGCGCGATGACGAGCGCGTGGTCGCCCTGGCTGATGGCCGTCCAGGCGCCTTCTTGGGCCCGGGTCGGCGCGGCGAAGGCCCCCCGGAACCACTCGCGGGTCGCGGGGGAGAAGCGGTCGAGCACGTCGGTCATCGCTGCCATCCTGCTCTGCACCACCGACATTCCGCCGAGGTGTCACGGCTTGCCGGTCACGTCCGAAGCCGAGCGGCACGTCGTGACACGTCACCGGCCGGTGGTGTCGGCCGCCCCGGCTACGGTGGGCGCATGCCGAACCTGCTCCACCTCGACTCGTCCGCCGACCTCTCGACGAGTCGCTCGCGCGCGATCACCGCGGCGTTCGCCGACGCCTGGCGCGGACTCGGCGCCGACCACACGGTCACCCGCCGCGACCTGCACCGCGACCCGCTGCCGCACCTGAGCGACAGCGCGCTGCACTGGCCGCCGCGCCTCCGTCTGCCGGGCGACGCCCCCGACCCCGCCCACGAGGCCCTGCAGCAGACCCTGATCGCCGAGCTCGTCGCCGCCGACGTCGTGCTGATCGGCGCCCCGCTCTACAACTACTCGCTGCCCTCGACGCTCAAGGCCTGGGTCGACAACATCCACCTGCCCGGTGTTACCGCGCCCTTCGACGGCGACGACCAGCAGCCGATGCTCGGGCGACCCGCGGTCGTCGTCACGAGCCGGGGCGGCGTCTACGACGAGGGCACCCCCACGGCCGGCCGGGACCACGCCACCCCGGTCCTCGACATCGTCCTGGGGTCGACGCTCGGCATGCGCGTCGAGACGATCGCCACCAACCTCACGCTCAGCGACCGGCTGCCCATGCCCGAGGCTGCCCGCGAGCGTGGCACGCGTGAACTGCGAGAAGCGAAGGAGGCGGCGGTCGCCTCGGCCCGCCGCCTCGGGTGACCGTGCCGTCGCGTCGACGAGGCAGCCGTCGGGCCGGGGCCGCTCGCCGGGCGAAGTCGATCGTCGCGCGCGTGTTCGGAATGCTGGCCGCGGCACTCGCGATCATCGGCCTCGTGCGGTTGCTGCAGGGTCAGGCCGGGTTCGGTGTCGCGTTCCTCGTGGCGGGCTTCGTCTCGGTCGTCGTGGCCTACGCCCTCGTCCGCAGCGTGAACGCGTCCCGCCGCTGACCTCCGCGGTCGGGCCGGGCCTGTGCAGTCTGGGCGGCCCGTCGTCCGGCCTGGCTAGGCTCGGCGACATGCAGAGCCGCACCCTCGGAACCCGTTCATCCTTCCTCGCCGACCGTCCCGTCTCGGTGATCGGCCTCGGCACCTGGCAGCTCGGCGCGGACTGGGGCGACGTCAGCGAGAGCGACGCGCTCGACGTGCTGGGCGCCTCCGTCGAGTCCGGGGTCACCTTCTTCGACACCGCCGACGTGTACGGCGACGGTCGCAGCGAGCAGATCATCGGGCGATTCCGTGCCTCGAACCCCGACGTGCCGCTCACGGTCGCCACGAAGATGGGTCGTCGCCTCGACCAGGTGCCGTCGAACTACGTCCGCGAGAACTTCGTCGCCTGGACCGACCGCTCGCGCCGCAACCTCGGCGTCGACACGCTCGACCTGGTGCAGCTGCACTGCCCGCCCACCCCCGTCTTCGAGAGCGACGCCGTCTACGACGCCCTCGACGAGCTGGTCGAGAACGGCGCGATCCGTGCCTACGGTGTCAGCGTCGAAGAGACCGCGCAGGCCCTGACCGCCATCGCCCGGCCCAACCTCTCGACCGTGCAGATCATCTTCAACGCGTTCCGGCTCAAGCCCCTCGACGAGGTGCTGCCCGCGGCGCAGCGGGCCGGCGTCGGCATCATCGCCCGCGTCCCCCTCGCGAGCGGGCTGCTCTCGGGCAAGTACACGACCGAGACGACGTTCGCCGAGAACGACCACCGCACCTACAACCGGCACGGCGAGGCCTTCGACCAGGGCGAGACGTTCAGCGGCGTCGACTTCGAGCAGGGCGTCGCCGCCGCGCAGGAGTTCGCCGCGGCCGTCCCCGACGGCGTCACCGTGCCCCAGGCCGCCCTCGCCTGGATCGTCGAGCAGCCGGGCGTCAGCACGGTCATCCCCGGCGCCCGCAACGTCGCCCAGGCGACGGCAAACGCGGCGGCGGGCAGCGTCGGCGACCTCGACGACGGGCTCGACAGCGAGGTCGTCCGCATCTACGACCAGTACTTCCGCGAGGCCGTCCACCCCCGCTGGTAGGCCCGGTGCCCGGTGCCCGTGGGCCGGGTTCGAGCTCAGCGCCCGCGCGGTGTCGACACGAGCCGGCCCAACAGGGCCACGCCCGATCCGATGATCAGCCCACCGACGACGTCCGACGTCCAGTGCGCCCCCACGTGGAGGCGCGACCACGAGACCGCGCCGGCCAGCGGGACGAGGGCTGCCGCGGCCCCCGGCGACTCGATCGCGACGCCCGTGACGAAACCCGCGGCGCAGGCCGCGTGGCCGGACGGGAACGACGCGGACAGTGGCTGGCTGCGGAGGCGTCGCTCGATCGGGACGTCGTCGATCAGTGGGCGGTTGCCGCCGAAGAGGCGCTTGCCGACGATGTTCGCCATGGCGCTGGCGAACCCGAGCGACAGGGTGCCGCGGACGGCGGCACGACGCTGCCCGACGAGGGCGAGGCCCGCCGCGACCGCGGCCCACAGCAGGCCATGGTCGGCGAAATGGCTGAGGCGGCTGAGGTTGCGGTCGACGACCGGCACACCACGGACCGCGTTGATGCGTTTCGCGGCCCGACGATCGGCACGCAGCACCCAGGCGGGCAGGACCTGACGGGGCGTCTCGGAAGGAAGGGGCAACAGGGGCACCCGTCCACCGTATCTTTCCCGGGGGGCCGCACCGCGCCTCCTCGGCTCGTCTCGTCGCGCGCGACCCCCGACACCGACGCGGGTAGGGGTACAAGCTGGGCCGAGGTGCGATCGCCGCCGCGTACACCGGGGACATGGCAGACAACATGTACACCCCGCAGAACCCGGTCACCCAGTACCCGCAGCCGCCCTTCGAGCACCAGCAGCAGAGCGCGCCCGGTGACGTCCACGCCATGAAGCCCGAGCCCGACCACGGCGAGACCAGCTACGTCGGCAGCGGCCGCCTCGCCGGTCGCAAGGCACTCGTCACCGGGGCCGACAGCGGCATCGGCCGCGCCACCGCAATCGCCTTCGCCCGCGAGGGGGCCGACGTGGCGTTGAGCTACCTCGCCGAAGAACAGTCGCAGGCCGAGGAGGTCGCCGCCCTCGTCCGCGAAGCCGGTCGCACCGCCGTCCTGCTGCCCGGCGACCTGCAGGTCGAACAGACCAACGTCGACGTCGTCGAGAAGACCGTCGCCGAGCTCGGCGGACTCGACATCCTGGCCATCATCGCCGGTGTCATGCCGACCGTCAGCAGCATCGACGACTTCGAGACCGAGACGCTCGACCACGTCCTCAAGGCCAACATCTACCCGCTGTTCTGGCTCACCAAGGCCGCCTCGAAACACCTGACTCCGGGCGCGTCGATCATCACGACGTCGTCGATCCAGGGCTTCCAGCCGTCGCCCGACCTGGCCGAGTACGCCGTGTCGAAGGCCGGCATCGCGAACTGGACCCGCGCCATGGCGCAGCAGCTCGCCGAGCGCGGCATCCGCGTCAACGGCGTCGCGCCCGGTCCCGTCTGGACCCCGCTGCAGCCCGCGTTCGTGCCGAACGAGAAGATCGAGAGCTTCGGCTCGGAGGCCGCCTACGGTCGCCCCGGCCAGGCCGTCGAGCTGGCCCCGTCGTTCGTCTTCCTGGCCAGCCAGGAGTCCAGCTACATCAGCGGCGAGACCATCGCCGTGACGGGCGGCACGCCGATCCACTAGGGATCGACCACTCCCTCGCGAACACCGTCGAGTGGACAGGACACCGCCGAACGTCGCGGTGCGCCGTCCGTTCGGCGGTGTTCTCGTGCACCGGGTGCCGGGCAGGCAGGCGGGCGGGCCGGCCGGCCGGCAGGAGGGTAGCTTCGCCGGGCAGGCCCGGCTCAGGGGTGCCGCACGCCCTCGCCCGCTATCACGGCGCGGTACCCCTCGCGGTAGGTCGGGTACGCGAAGTCGAACCCGGTCGCGCGTAGTCGTGCGTTCGACAGGCGCTTGTCGCCGCCGGCCTGACGACCCCGAGGAGGCGCGCTCGGCGGGACCGGCAGCCCCAGTTCGCCGGCCACGAACGTCAGCACGTCGTCGAGCCTCGACGGCTCGTCGTCGACCCCCACGTACAGGACGTCGGTCGGCACCGAGGTGGTGGTGATGTACACGATCGCGGCCGCCGCATCGTCCCGGTGGATGCGGTTCGTGTGGGGCGAGCTGCCCGCCGGCTCGGCCAGTCTCGCCTCGCCGTCGCGCACCTGGGTGATGAGCCGCTCTCGACCCGGGCCGTAGATGCCGCCGAGGCGCAGGACGACGCCGTCGGGCCGACGCTCGTGCAACAGGGCCTCGGCCTCGAGGATCACCTCGGCCGTGGGAGAGGCCCCGGTCGCCGGCGTCGCCTCGTCGACGACGCTGCCGTCGTCGACGTCGTACACGGCGGTCGACGAGACGAACAACACCCGGGCGTCCACCGCCCCGGCCTCGTCGAGAGCGTCGAGGACGGAGCGCAGGCCGTCGACGTAGGACGCCCGATAGGTGTCGACGTCACGCGACCCGGCCGAGAGGGCGACGACGACGATCCCGGTGTCGGCGGGCAGGGTGGGCCGGGTGGTGCTGAGGTCGATCGACACGCCTTCGATCGACGCGGGTAGCTTGTCGGCCGAGCGTCGCAGGCCGACGACGCGGTGCCCGAGGGCCACGAAGCGGAGGGCGGCCTCGGTGCCGAGGTCGCCGCAGCCGGCGAGGACGACGGTCATCGGGTGGCCTCGCCGTCGGCTGCGGACGACCCGCCGACGAATCGGTCGGTCGCGGCGATCAACGCGTCGAGGATGCCCGGCTCGTCGAAGGCGTGCCCGGCGTCGTCGACCAGGACGAACTCGGCGTCGGGCAGCGCGGCGTGCAGGTCGAAGGCCGTGGTCGCCGGGGTGCAGAGGTCGTAGCGGCCCTGCACGATGACCGTCGGGATGTGCGAGACGAGGTGAGCGTCGCGGATCAGTTGGCCCTCGTCGAGGAAGCCGCGGTGGGCGAAGTAGTGGTTCTCGATGCGGGCGAAGGCCAGCGCGAACGCCGGGTCGGAGTACCGCTCGACCAGGTCGGGGCGGGGCAGCAGGGTGATCGCCGAGGCCTCCCACGACGACCAGGCCACGGCGGCGGGCCCGTGGACGGCGGGGTCGGGATCGGCGAGGAGTCGCGCATAGGCCTCGATCAGCTCGCCGGGGCGCCGTTGGTCGACCGGCACCGGGGCGAGGTAACCCTGCCACCGGTCGGGCAGCACGTTCGACGCCGCGCCTTCGTAGAACCAGTCGAGCTCGCTCTGTCGCAGAGTGAAGACGCCCCGCAGCACGAGTTCGGTGACCCGGTCGGGGTGGGTCTCGGCATAGGCCAACGCCAGGGTCGACCCCCACGAGCCGCCGAACACCTGCCAGCGGTCGATGCCGAGGTGCTCGCGCAACGTCTCGAGGTCGGCCACGAGGTGCGGCGTCGTGTTCGTCGAGAGGTCGGTGCCGAACGTGCCCGCGTGGGGCGTGCTGCGGCCCGCCCCGCGCTGGTCGAGCAGCACGATGCGGTAACGCTGTGGGTCGAACAGGCGGCGGTGCGCGGGCGACGACCCGCTGCCGGGCCCGCCGTGCAGGAACACCACCGGCTTGCCGTCGGGGACGCCGCATTCCTCCCACCAGACGTGCTGGCCGTCGCCGACGTCGAGCAGGCCGGAATCGTACGGTTCGATCTCGGGGTAGAGCTGGCGCATGCCGACGAGCGTAGCCGCGGGTGCCGACACCGGCAGGGGAGGCGCGGTGCCTGTGGGCGGTGACCCGCGCCTCCTCGACCGGGGACGAGCCGTCTCGCGACGCGGGGCCGCCGACGAGGTCAGAGGCGGGCGACGGTCAGGTCGTCCTCGACGCCGCCGAACCAGCGCTCGAGCACGGAACGGAACGCGGGCTCGGCCGGGTCGGCCCGCCCGAAGAGCGTCATCGACGAGCGCAGCTTGAGGGCGTCGATGCCGCCCATCAGGTCGTCGGCGCTCGCCGCATCCGCCTCGGCCGCGACACCCGCCGCCTCGCACAGCCGTGGGCCGAGCACGGGGTGCGCGAGGTAGGCCCGCGCCTCGTCGAGCGAGCGGATCGCGTAGGTGCGGTCCATGCCGCTGCGACCGAGGCCGGCGATCTGCGGGAAGACGAACCACATCCAGTGCGAGGACTTCCGCCCCCGGCGCAGCTCGGCGAGGGCCTGGTCGTGGGTGCCGCCCGCGTCCTGGGCGTCGACGTACCGGTCGAGGTCGAAGGGATCGCTCATCGACCCGTTCTACGCCTCGCACGTCGAGTCATCGCCCCCTGGTGCGGCCGTCGTGGCCGACGCTAGTCTGGTCGGCTGCCCTGCCGGGCGGCGGACGACGTCCCCGCCTCGACCCCGGAGCCCCCGTGACCGACATCGTGATCGACGAGATCGTCGTGCCCAGCACCCTCGACCCTGACGCCGCCTCCGGGCCCGGGCCCGGCCCCGACCACGCCGACCGCGTCGCCGCCTACGTCGAGGCGATCGCCCTCGAGAACGCCGTCCAGGCCGAGGTGCTCGGCTTCGGCGACCTCGACTTCGGCCCGGCCGAGCAGCTGCCGCAGTGGCACGACCCGTTCACGCAGCGTCGGCTGTTCGTCGTGCGGGCCGAGGGTCGCATCATCGGCCAGGCCACGTACGAGACCTTGTCCGACCCGGCGGTCACGACCTGCTGGTCGTGGGTCGCCGTCGCCCCCGAGCACCGCCGCCGCGGTCTCGGCACAGCGCTGCTCGACCACGTCGAAGCCGTCGCCCGCGCCGCCGGCCGGACCGACGCGATCTCCTTCGTGGCCTCCGGCCAGGGCGTCGCAGCCGGCCAGGGCGTCGCCGCGGGCCCGGCCGCCGTCATCGCCCCGGCCGACCGCCTCGAGGCCTCGACCGGTCACGGGTGCGTGCCCCGCGCCTCCTCGGAGGTCCGGTTCGCGCTCTCGCGCGGCTACGCGCTCGGCCAGGTCGAGCGCATCAGCCGCCTCCCGCTGCCGGTGGACGAGGAGGCGCTGGCCACGATCCGCTCCGAGGCGCTCGCCGCGGCGGGTGACGAGTACCGCGTCCACACGTGGTCGGGCCCCACGCCCCGGCGGTGGCAGTCCGACGTCGCGGCCATGGCGACCGCCCTGAGCACCGACGCACCGATGGGCGACGTGCCCGAGCCCGAGGACGTCTGGACCGTCGAACGCCTCGTCGAGGCCGAGCAGCGACGGGCCACGAGCGGGCGTGCATCGCTGACCGCAGCGGCCGAGCACGTGCCGACGGGCCGCCTCGTCGCGTGCTCCGACCTCGCGGTGCCCGACGACGCGTCGCGCCCCGCGATGCAGCAGATGACCCTCGTGCGACGGGAGCACCGCGGGCACCGGCTGGGCTGGCTGGTGAAGGTCGCCAACCTCGACCGTCTGGCCGCGGAGAAGCCGGGCCGCCCGGCCGTGCTGACCTTCAACGCCGAGGAGAACCGGCCCATGCTCGCCGTCAACGAAGCCGTCGGGTTCGTGCCGATCGGCGTCGAAGGGGTGTGGCATCGGCTGCTGTGAGCTGTGAGCTGTGAGCTGTGAGCTGTGACTTCGCGACCGACACGCGGCATGATGCCCGCGCCCGCGCCCGCGCCCGCACCCGCGCCCGCGTGTGCAGAACCCGACCGGCGGCGCGCCTCCTGGTGTGCACAACCCGACATCGTCGCGACGACACGCCGCTCATGTCGGCCGGCGCCCGGCATGTCGAGGGCCCGTCGTCGCGATTTGCACACGGGGCGACAGGCACACGGGGCGACAGGCACACGAGACGAGGGCGGCCGGCCAGGGGCGGCGGCGAGGCGGCGGCGCGGCGGGCCGGGTCAGGCGACGAAGTCGGCGCTGACCTCGGCGGTGACCTCGATGTCGTCGGGGTGCAGGTCGAACGTCGCGGGGCCGCCCGACGAGAACGTCGCGACGGCACGGGCGAGGCCGAACGTGCTGCCGCCGCCCGGAGCGCCCGGCCGCAACCCCTGCTCGAAGACCGACTGCAGCGTCGGCTGCCCGAGCCCGAGGGCCTCGGCGTAGTCGCCGGCCCGGGCGACGGCATCGGCGATCGCGGCGACCCGAACGGCCTTCTCGACCTCGGGACGGCGGGCGTGACTGAGCGACCACTCGATCCACTCGATGCCGACACCGGGTTCGAGGGCGACGTCGCCCACCCACGACGCGAGCGCCTCGAAGTCGCTGAACCGTACGTCGACGGCGGCCCGGGTGCGGAATCGCACCACCGAGGAGGCGCGGGTCGCGTCGCCCCCGTCGCCCCGGTCGGTCGCCCCCTCGGTCACGATGGCGACCGTCACGCTCCGGGCACTCCACCAGGTGGCGGCCTCCTGCCGGCGCCACGCCGTGGCCTGCTCGGAGAGGCGGGAGTGCACCGCGACGGTGTCGCGGACGACCTTCTCGCGGTCGTCACCGTCGAAGCCCACGGTCAGGTGGACGACACCGCGCTCGGCACGGTGGCGGTGGGTGGCGGAACCGGACACCGAGAGCGTCGCCATCGCGCGCCTCCTTCGTTCGTCGGGTGGTGCGGGGCCGGGTCGGGGCCCGGGGTCAGTCGGCGGAGTCGGCCTCGCCGGGCGCCTCGGGTGCGTCGCCGTCGACCACCGAGGCGGCGGTCACCCGGCCGATGAACGCGTTGAGGTCGTCGAGCTCTTCTTGCGAGATGCCGTGGGCGAGGCCGGGGTAGACGGTCTGCTCGGCGTCGACGTGCGCCTCGAGCCAGGCCGAGGTGCGCTCGACCGCGTCGGTCGGGATGATCTGGTCGACGTCGCCCCGACCGTAGAAGACCGAGGGCCGGACGTCGGCCACGGCGTCGTCGCGTGCGGCGGCCCGTTCGAGCGCGGCGTCGTCACCCGCGGCGGGGACCACGAACCCGGCGAGCACGGCGGCGAACGCGAACCGGTCGGGCGCGTGCCGCACCAGCTGCAGCGAGAGCGAGCCGCCCTGCGAGAAGCCGAGCAGGCTGACGCTCGGGTGTCGGGTCGCCAGCGAGTCGAGCCAGGCCAGCACGGCCTCGGCCGCGTCGTCGACGGCGCCCGGGTCGGGCGCGCCGGGCGTCGAGAGCGGGTACCACGAGAAGCCGTCACCGTGGGGCAGGGGCGCCCGCAGCGAGGCCGCCACGAACTGCTGCGGCAGGTAGGGCGAGAGGCCGATCAGGTCGCCCTCGTGCGAGCCCACGCCGTGCAACAGCACGAGCAGCGGCCGCCCGTCACGTTCGGCCTCGACGGCGGACCACTGGACGAGGGACGGGTCGATCTGCACCATGGACCGAGCCTAGCGACGGGTGCCGACATCGGGGCCGGTGCTGTTCGCCCGTAGCGTCACGCCACACGATCCCACCGTCGAGCCGGTAAGAATGGCGCATGAGCTCCGTGCGGACACCCGACCCCGACCCCAATCCCGGCTGGCTCTCGGAGGACGAGCTCTTCCAGGCGCGGCAACACCTGCCGATCCTGTACGTCGAGGCCGTGCCCGTGCGCACCGACGGCATGGGGGTCGTGACCGAGGTCGGGGTGCTGCTCCGCGCCTCCGACGAGGGGTCGATCTCGCGCATGCTCGTCTCGGGCCGGGTGATGTACGGCGAGAGCCTGCGTACCGCCCTGTTCCGTCACCTCGAGAAGGACCTCGGCCCGATGGCGTTCCCGCAGCTGCCGCCGTCGCCGGTGCCGTTCCAGGTGGCCGAGTACTTCCCGCTGCCCGGTTCGTCGGTCTACACCGACCCGCGTCAGCACGCCGTGTCGCTCGCCTACGTGGTGCCGGTCACCGGCACCTGCGACCCGAGGCAGGACGCCCTCGAGCTCACGTGGCTGACGCCGCACCAGGCGGCCTCCGACGAGGTCGCCGCCGAGATGGAGGGCGGCCGCGGCACCCTGCTGCGCAGCGCCCTCGCCTCCGTCGGGGCCCTGCACTAGCCGCCGGACGCAACACCCCCGAAGCGGCGTGACGCCCTGCCATCGCGGGGTGTCTCGCCGGTTCGGGGGTGTCGCCCAGCACTTCTCCACAGGCGAGGAGGCGCGAGCCGCGTCCCTGGCGGCGCTCCGCCAGGCTGGACCGATGCGTGACACGTCAGGCCTGCTCATCCGTCGTTCCCGGCTCGTCGCCGACGGCGTGGATGCCTCGTCCATCGAGCGGGACGCGCGACGTGGCCTCGCGGTGAGGCTCGCCCCCGGCGTGTACGTCCGGACGGACGACTGGCGGTCGCTCGGTGCCGCGTCGCAGCACACCGCCCGCGTGCACGCGGTGCTGCCCCGGCTCGGACCTCACGCCGTCGTCTCGCACGAGTCCGCCCTCGCCGTTCGGGGGTTTCCGCTGCTGGGCGATTGGCCTCGAAGGGTGCACGTCGTGGCACGTCGGCGCGCTCGCGACAAGGTGACCGGATCTGTTCACCAGCACGCGGCGCCCCTCGGCGACAGCGAGATCGACACGGTCGACGGGCTGCCGGTGGTGGGTGCCGCCCGCGCGGCCATCGACAGCGTGCGCCGGCGCGACCTGCGCGGGGCGACCGTCGTGCTCGACCACGGGCTGCACGAGGGCGCGTACGACCGGTCCGCGCTCGAGGCCGCCCTGGCTGCACGGCCCGGGGTGCCCGGGTGCCGACGGGCGGCGGTCGCGGTCGCCTTCGCCGATGAGCGGTCCGAGTCGCCGGGTGAGTCGCTGAGCCGGGCGGGCATGAGGGCTGCCGGGCTCACGGGGCCCGAGTTGCAGGCCCGGTTCCCGGCGACGGGCCCCCTCATCGGCTTCGTGGACTTCTGGTGGCCGCAGTTCGGCATCATCGGCGAGTTCGACGGCGAGGTGAAGTACCGCGATGAACGGATGCGGGCCGGGCGCAGCCCCGAGCAGGTCGTGATCGACGAGAAGCGGCGCGAGGACGATCTGCGGGCGCTGCCCGGCGTTCACACCGTCGTCCGATGGACCTGGGGCGACGCCTTGCGTGCCGAGCCCATGGTGCGGGCCCTCGCCCGTGCCGGGGTGCGCTGATGTGGGTGGCAGCGCAACACCCCCGACCCGGCGTCACACCCTCGGATCAGAGGGTGTCACGCCAGGTCGGGGGTGTGGCAGCGGGTCGGGTCAGCGACCGCCGCGCTGGCCTCCGCCGGTGCGGGCCTTGCCGCCGACGAGGCCGCCGACCTTGAGCGAGCCGGGACGGCCGCCCTCGGACGAGGCGCGGCGTCCGCCGCTGCGCTGGCCGTCACGCTGGCCGCCCTCGCGCGAGCCGCCGAGGGACGCGGCGAACTCGGCCTGGTCGTTGCGGACCGCGTTGGTGCGGCTCTGGCCGCCGTCGCTCTGGGTGCCGCTGCTCTGGGCGCGGCGGCCGGTCTGGCGGGTGCCGCGGGTCTCGTCACGAGCACCGTCACGAGCGCCACGGGCGTCGTCGCGGACGGGCGTGGACGAACCACGGCCCGACTCGGTCGAGTAGAAGGTCGAGGCGCCACCGCGGGGAGCGGCGTCGCGGCGCGAGCCGCCGTCGCGGCCACCCTGACGGCCACCGTCACGCGAGCCGGCCGAGCGACCTGCGCCGGCACCTGCGCCGGCACCGGCGCGACCGGCGTCGGAACCGCGACCCGCGCCTCCTTGGCCGGGACGGCCCGAACGGTCCTGGCGGGCGATCGGGTTGCCCTGCGAGTCCTGGCGGGCGGCGCGCTTGCGCTGGGCGTTGGCGCCCTGCGAGCGTCCGCCGCCACCCTGCTGCTGCTGGACGGCAGCCTTGGGCGAGGGCTTGACGTAGGCGGCGACCTGGCCGACGAGGGCGTCGACCTCGGGCGAGTTCGGCGTCACGGCGGTGATGGTCGGGCGGATGTCGGCCTTCTTCATGAGCTGGGCGACGTCGCGCTTCTGGCTGGGGATGACGAGGGTGACGACGTCGCCCTCGGCCCCGGCGCGGGCGGTGCGGCCCGAGCGGTGCAGGTAGGCCTTGTGCTCGGTCGGCGGGTCGACGTGGATGACCAGCTCGATGTCGTCGACGTGCACGCCACGGGCGGCGACGTCGGTGGCGACGAGGACGCGGGCGGAGCCGTCCTGGAAAGCGGCGAGGTTGCGGTCACGCTGCGGCTGCGAGAGGTTGCCGTGCAGGTCGACCGAGGGGATGCCCGACTCGGTCAGCTTCTTGGCGAGCTTCTTCGCGTGGTGCTTGGTGCGCATGAAGAGGATGCGGCGGCCCTGGCCGCTCGCGAGTTTCTGGATCAGCGCGTTCTTGCTGTCGACGTCGGGCGTCTCGAAGACGTGGTGGGTCATCTTGGCGACGGGCGAGTTGGCCTCGTCGACCGAGTGCAGCACCTCGTTGTGGAGGAACTGCTTGACCAGCTTGTCCACGCCGTTGTCGAGGGTGGCGCTGAAGAGCAGGCGCTGGCCGTCGTTCGGGGTGGCCTTGAGGATGCGCGTGACGCCGGGCAGGAAGCCCAGGTCGGCCATGTGGTCGGCCTCGTCGAGCACGGTGATCTCGATGGCGTCGAGCTTGACGAAGCCCTGCTTCATGAGGTCTTCGAGGCGGCCGGGGCAGGCGATGATGATGTCGACGCCGGCCTTGAGGGCCTGCACCTGACGGTTCTGCGACACGCCGCCGAAGATCGTGGTGGTACGCATGCCGTAGGCCTCGGCGAGCGGGGCGAGCACGGCGTCGATCTGCGTGGCGAGCTCGCGGGTGGGGGCGAGCACGAGGCCGAGGGGACGGCCGGCGCGGCGGTTGCCGCCGGCGAGCTTGCCGCCCAGGCGCGCGGCCATCGGGATCGAGAAGGCGAGGGTCTTGCCCGAGCCGGTCTTGCCGCGGCCGAGGACGTCGCGGCCGGCGAGGGTGTCGGGCAGCGTGTCGACCTGGATCGGGAACGCGGTGGTCTTGCCTTCTGCGGCCAGGGACTTCACGATCGGGGCGGGCACGCCCAGCGAGCTGAAGGTGACGGCGTCGGCCGTCTCGTCGACGGTCGTGGCGTCGGTGTTCTCGGAGTCGAGGGTGTTCGTTGACATGTGGTGCACCTTTCGGGGCATCGGTGTCGAGCCGGGCCGAGGCTGCCAGCACGTCGCGGTGTCACGTTCGGGGACGTGCTCGCACGAGGGCGGGGCAGTGCCGGGAGAACGGCTGTCGTAGCCGGGCTCGAGGTGTGGCGACGGTGCAGGTGTGCACGATCGTTTCGCCGCAGAGTGAGCTTCGCGCGCCTGCTGGTCTGCCTGGGTGTGTGCCAGGGCGGAGAGGCGGTGAGGGGCGTGCTACGACGCAGGGAGCCGATCGGGCCGGCTCGCAAGTACCTCCAGCGTAGCGGCTGGGGCGCGAAAACGCGACGGGTCGTGGTTGGCTGGTCGTCGGGGGCGCGGGAGCGTGACCCCGGGGGCGCGGATCGTCGTCCTCCCTGCACGTCCGGAAGGCACCGACCCATGCGAGCATCGACAGTCCTCTCTGCCCTCATCAGCGCCTCCGTCCTGACGGTGGGCCTGGCGGGTTGCTCCGCCTCGGTGAACACGACCGTGTCGGCGGACAAGTTCGCCACGACCGTCGCCGACGCGCTGGAGGAGGAGGTCGGTACCCGTCCCGACGTCGACTGCGGTGACGAGGCCGTCGCGGTCGTCGACGAGGCCGAGGTCCACTGCGACGTCAACACCCCCGGTTACGACGTCGTCTACGACTCCACATCGGTGATCAGCACCGACGACGGCAAGGACTACTCGGTGGCGGTCACCGTCGACTCCGAGCCCAAGGGCTGACCGGCAGCGGCGTGCCTCGGGCCCCTCGTCTCCGGCGGGTGCGTCTCGGGCCTCTCGCCCCGGCGGGCGCGGGTGCGCTTCAGGCCGCGCGACCGTACCGTTCGCCGACGGGGATCTCGACCGTGACCGTGTTGCCCGGCTGCGCGAGCGGGCAGGCCCAGGCCGGGTCGTAGGCGCAGCTCGGGTTGTAGGCGAAGTTGAAGTCGAGCACGATCGTGCCGGGTTCGCCTCCGGCGCCGAGGTCGGCTCCCTTGACCGAGTCGATCAGGTAGCGGCCGCCGCCGTAGGTGCCGCCGGGCTTGCCGGCCAGTGCGTCCTTGACCGGGATGAACAGACCGCCGGCGTACTGCGTCAGCTTCCACACGTCGAGCCTGCCGACGCCGGGCACGTCGACCATGCCGACCAGGTCGAACAGTACGTCGCCGTCGGTACCGGTCTCGACCACCATGCGGCGGGGCTCTGCGGGCTCGACCGCCACCTCGAAGCGCCAGGCCGGGTCGTACGGCTTCGTCGGCAGTCCCGTGAAGTCCGGGCGGTCCTCGGGCAGCAACGGCGTCGAGGGGTGCGTCGAGAACAGCTCGTCGCGGGTGCGCCGCCAGAGGTCGTGCGCCGCCGCCAGGTCGGTGGCCTCGCGCACGTCGCGATACAGGCCGTGGATCGTCCGGCGCCAGGACGCGATGTCGAGGGCGCCCTGGGCGGGCGTCGTGGCAGAGGACGAGGAGGCGCGGGTCGGGTCGGTCACCCCTGCCACCGTACGCAGGCGGTCACCGCCGCGCCCGTGGCTCCCTCACAGGTGGGTCGATCGTCCACAGCCCCTCGGCCGTGCCGCGGCCGCCGGCGACCCGTGGCTACGCTCGCCCCATGACGACCGACACCACGACTCACGACCCCACCGTCACCCCGGCCGACCTCGCGCGGCTGCATCGCGCGATCGAGGTCGCGCAGCAGGCTCGCGACCATGGCAACCATCCCTTCGGCTCGCTGCTGCTCACGTCCGACGGCGAGGTCGTCGAGGCCGAGAACACGGTCGTCACCGAAGGTGACCCGACCGGCCACGCCGAGACGAACCTGGTCCGCCTCGTCGCGCAGCGTTTCGACAAGTCGACGCTCAAGACGGCGACCCTCTACACGAGCACCGAGCCGTGCGCGATGTGTGCCGGGGCGATCCACTGGGCGGGTATCGGCCGCGTCGTCTACGCGCTCGCCGAGCAGCAGCTGCTCGGCATGGTCACCGAGCAAGAGGGCGAGTCGACGCTCGACCTGCCCTGCCGTGAGGTCTTCGCCCGCGGGGGAGGCGCGGTGTCGGTGTCGGGGCCGGCCCTGGTCGACGAGGCCGCGGCCGTGCACGCGGGCTTCTGGAGCTGACGCCGGTCGCCCGTGGGCCCTCCAGGGCCTGGTCGCGAGGCCGGCCGACCCGTGGTCAGGCGTGCTTCGGGTGGGTCGACGCCCCGCGCCAGGTCGGCGCCAGCGCCTTCATGCGCAGGGCGCGCCACTGCCAGGTCGCCCAGAGTCCTGGCCACAGCAGCAGGCCCAGGGGCCCGGCGTGGAACTCGAGTCGGTCGCGCAGCAGCGTGTGGCCCGGGCCGTCCGGCACGACGGCCATCCGGTGGTTGATGCGCATGCGGGCGAACTGCCCGCTCGTGCCGTGTCCGGTGTCGCGCTGTATCCACGCACCGTCGCGCTCGTGCCAGTCGAGGTCGACGTGCGTGCTGCCGAGCGGCAGGACGCCGAGGATGCTCGCCGACACCGGGTGCGCCTCCTCGGTCCAGCGGTCGGGAAAGCCCGACGGCGACTCCGACCGGTAGACGACCAGGGGCTTCGTCACGGCGACCATCACCCGGGGGTCGCGCAGGGCGTCGGTCGCGACGTCGACGGGGCAGGCGAGGCGGAGTTTGAGCTGCACGTGCATGAACCGATCCAACTCCCGCCGCCTGACCGGGTCCGCCCGGCCCGCTGCACCCCGTCACGCCGCGTCACGCACGTGCGGCGTCCGCCCGGTGCTGCCTAGGCTGGTCCGATGAGCTCGCACGGCCAGCAGAAGTACCAGGTGAGGTTCGACCACGGGGTCGCAGGAGCCGCCCGCATCGCGCCCGGCGCGCACGTCGTCGTCGTGGTCGACGTGCTCGACGGGCACGGCACGCTGTCGCGGGACGAGACGGTCGGGGCCGTCACCCGGCTCGCCGAGCTCGCTCACGACACCGACGTGCTGCTCGTGACCGGGACGGGTGGCGCCGCCGACGTCGCCCGCCACGTGGTCGACCGGCAGTCGCAGCGGGGTGACCGTGCCCTCGTCGCGGTCGTCGCCGCCGGGGCCGTCGAGCCGGACGGCTTCCGGCCCGCCGTCGAGGACCAGCTCGCCGCCGGAGCGGTGGTGGACGCGCTCGCCGCGGTCGGCATCGACTTCTCGTCACCCGAGGCGGCCGTCACGTGCGCCGCCGCCGGGGCGCTCGCCCGGGCCTCGGCGCACCTGCTGACGGCCTCGGCCTCGGCTGCCGAGCTGGTCGCGACCGACCGGAGCGACGTCGTCGACGCAGCCCGCGCCTCCTCGTCCTCGTCCTCGTCTGCGGCGATGGTCGTCGCCGTCGACCGGGCGGGTTCCGGCGTGGAATCCATGCGCTCGGCGTAGCGTTGCAGCGAGAGCGACCAGGACGTCGCCCCGACCCGCAGGAGGAACCATGAAGGCAGTGCTCACCGACGGAACCGTCGTCGCCGAGGCCCCGAAAGACGAGCTGATCTCGATCGAGGGCAACTGGTACTTCCCGCCCGCCAGCGTGAACTCCGAGCTGCTGACCGAGAGCCCCACCCAATACCACTGCCCGTGGAAGGGCGACACCCAGTACTTCAGCGTGACGTCGGGCGACGACCTGCTGCAGGACCGTGCCTGGAGCTACCCGACGCCGATTCCGACCTCGTTCGATCGCGTCGGCAAGGACTACTCGGGCTACGTCGCCTTCTGGAAGGACGTCTCGGTCGTCGACTGACCGGTCGTCGGCTGACGCCCGCACGCTCGCGTCGGAGCTCCTGACAGTGGCGGGTCGGCGGGTCGGTGGCCTGGCGTGTTGCGGCCTGGCGGGCCGGCCATGTCGGTCCGCCGGCTCAGCCTCGGGCGGCGCGGGCCCGGTGCGCTCGAACCTTGGCCCGGTTGCCGCACCGCTGCATCGAGCACCACCGGCGGCTGCCCGCCCGTGACTCGTCGAAGAAGACCAGCCCGCAGGCCTCGTTCGTGCAGCGACGGAGGCGCGAGTCCGGTCCGCCGACGAAGCCGACGGTCGTGAAGAGGGTCACCGCGTCGCGTGCCACCGACGCCATCGCCTGCCCGAGTCGCAGGCGCCCCGCGCCGGCCTGGCGTCGGCCGCCCTCGAGCGACGGCGGGACGTCGGGCAACGCCGCGAACAGGTTGAGCGTGTCGACGTCGTCGGGGTCCGTCGAGGTGCCGTCGGCGGCGGCCACGGCGAGCCGGGCGACCGCGTCGCGCAGGCCGCGGGCGTCGGCGAGTTCACGGGCGCCCGCCGAGCCCGCGATGCCGTCGAAGCGTTCGCCGATCCAGTCGTCGAGGTCGGCAGGCAGCAGGAGGCCGTCCCACGGGGTCGACCCGTCGGCGGGCAGGTCGAGGCCTGACTCCGGGCCGAAGCGTGACCCGGCACGGAACCCGCCGAGGTAGGCGAAGTCGAGGCTGAGTGCGCCCGAGTCGAAGAACCACCGGGTGTCGGTGTCGGATCTGAGCCACTGTCCGGTCTGCACCTGACCACCCTAACCGGTTACGCGCCTCCTCGGCTCTCCTGCTCCTGCTCCTGCTCCTGCTCCCTCGCCGGCGAGATGTCACGACTTGCCGCTCACTTCTTAAGATGAGCGGCAAGTCATGACATCTCGCCGAGGGGCCGGGGCCGGGGCGGGGGCAGCCGCCGGGGCCGGGGCGGGCAAGGGCCGGGGAGGCGCGGCCTCAGACCTCGCGCTTCGTCCAGGAGATCAGGTGGGCCGGGTCGTACCGTCGTGAGCACCGTCCGCAGGCGAGCGGCCGCGCCGGCTGCCGGTAGCGGTAGTGCTCATGCCCTGCCGGGCAGATCCCGACCCACGGGGCGAGCTCGCTGGCGATGGCTCCGTCGTGCAGGCGCGAGCCGACGTAGCCCAGGTCGGTCGCCACGGCCTTCCACCTCGGGCCGTGCCCCGCGCGCGAGCCGGCGAGGGCGTGGGCGACCTCGTGCAGCAGCACCTGGTGGATCTCGTCGTCGTCGTAGCGACCGGCGAGGTGCCGTGAGACCGTGATGCGCTTCGTCGTGTAGTTGCACAGACCCGCGCGGGTCTTGGCGTTGTCGAAGCCGAACGTCCACACGGCGGGGTCGAGGTGCAGGTCGATGAGCGCGGCGGCCCAGCGCCGCACCCGGTCGAGGTCGGCCACGTCGAGGTCAGGAGGCGCGGGTCAGCGCCGCGGGAACGGCCAGGTGGTGGGCTCGTCGTCGCGCGGCAGCTCGTCCACGACACCGGTCACGCCGGTGCCGCCCGTGCGGGGCCGGTCGGTGGCGCGACCCTCGTCGTCGCCTCGCCGCTCGGCGTCGAACTCGTCGGAGTCGCGGTCGCGGTGACCTGCGGCACGCTCGGCGAGGTGGCTGATCTTGCCCCAGAGCCCTCCGTCGCGCGGTGCGGACGGAGCCGTGGCGGCGGCCTTCTCGGCCCGGGCGGCGGCGGCCTCGGCCACCGGTGACGCCGCGGCCTCGTCGGGCATGGACTCGGGGTCGAAGCTGATCGCGGCCGTGCGTGCGGCGTCGATGGGCTGACGGGTCGGCGCGGCGCCTTCGTCGGCATCGACGTCGGACGTCGTGGCCGCGGTGGTCTGCTGCGTGTCGGGGGTGGGTGCGGATGCCGGAGCCGGGGCCGGTGAGCCGCCGTAGAGCGCGGCGATGCCGTCGAACCGGGGGACCTCGGTCCGGGCCTGGGCCCGGGTCGGGGCCGAGACCGGGGACGCCGGGGCCAGGGACCGGACCGGCACCGGGTTCGTGTCTCCGGCGGCCGGTGCCTCGAGCCGCGGCTGCGGGCCGGTGTCGCTGAGGTAGGCGCGCATGACTCCCTCGATGGCGACGCGCAGCCCGTTCGTCCGGTCGCGCGGGGCGCCCGACGCCTCGTACGCCTCGAGAGCCTTGGCCAGGGTCTCGCGTGCTTCTTCGTTGCGACCCAGGTCGTAGAGCGTGTAGCCCTCGAGCTCCGCGGCCGCGGCCTCGAGCTCGCGCCATTCTTCGGTGGCCGAGGTGATGCGGCTCGTGTGCAGGTCGTTCAGCGCACGGTCGAGCTTGCCCTGCTCGCGGAAGATGTGGGCGCGTCGGATGCGGGCGGCCGTCGAGTCGGCCCGGTCGCCGGTGAAGTGCGCCAGGCGGAAGGCCTCTTCGGCGATGGCGAGGGCCTCGTCGAGGCGGCCGAGCAGGCGCAGCAGGTCGGCACGTTCGCCGAGGGCGGCGGTGCTGCGGCTCTGGCCGAGCGCGGCGAGGCGGGCCTCGGCGGCGGGCACGTCGACGGCCGTGCGCAGGCTGATGGGGTCGAAGCCACCGGCACCGCCGATGCCGCGCACGACGGGTGCGGCGAGCCCCGGCGGCACGGTCTGGGGGCGGGCGCTGCCGGGTGCTGTCGTGTCGGGTCGGTCGTGCTGGCTCATCGAGTACGAGGGTAACCGCCCGGCCCCCGAACAGGCCGCGCGGCGCGCAGCGTGTGAGCGAGTGTCGGGGCCGAGATGCCCGACCCGACCCGCGCCTCCTCGGGTCGCGTGCGGAACCCGACCTGCGCCTCCTCGGGTTCTGTGCACATCCCGACCAGTGAGCGCATCCCGCCACGTGATGGTGCCGGCCGGGCGGCGTGTCGCCCCACGGCCGTCGCGATTTGCACAGGGGCGACGCGGTGGAGGCGCGCGCAGGCCGGCCGGGTCAGGGGACGGCGGTGAGGGGGACGCTGACGATGCGGTCGTCGCCGGTGCTCGGCGTGCCGCGCCCGTCCGTGTTGTTCGTCACGAGCCAGAGGGTGCCGTCGGGACCGGGCAGCACGTCGCGGATGCGGCCGAGCGACCCGGAACCGGCGAAGAGCTCGGTCGGCACGGCCTCGGAGTCGGACGCGACCTGGATCTCGAACAGTTTCTCGCCGCCGAGCCCGGCCAGGTACAGCGTCGTGCCGACCGCCGTGAGGCCGCTCGGGCTCGCGTCGTCGGTCGACCACTGCAGCACGGGGTTCGTGAAGCCCGTGGTCTCGCCCCGTCCCTCGACCTCGGGCCAGCCGTAGTTCGCTCCGGGTTCGAGGGCGTTCAGCTCGTCGTAGGTGTTCTGGCCGAACTCGGCGGCCCAGGCGGCACCGGTCGCGTCCCAGGCGATGCCCTGCGGGTTGCGGTGGCCGAGGGTGTAGACGAGCGAGTCGGGCGACGGGTTGTCGTCGGGCACGCCTCCGACCTGGGTCGCGCGCAGCACCTTGCCGCCGAGCGAGCCCGGGTCCTGGGCGTTCGGGCGCTGGTTCGCGTCGCCCGTCGTGACGTACAGCAACCCGTCGGGGCCGAAGGCGAGGCGTCCGCCGTCGTGGTTGCTGGCCTTGGGGATGCCCGTGATGACGGCTTCCTGTTCGCCCAGGCCGTACGAGCCGGCCTCGCCCGTGATCGGCGCACGCACCACGCGGTTGTCGTCGGCGGTCGTGGCGTAGGCGTAGAGGTACGACGGCGACCCGGCGAGCACGGCCAGACCGAGCAGCCCGCCCTCGCCCTCGTGCACGACCCCGCCGATCGTGCCGGCCTCTCGCGTGCTGCCGTCGGCGAGCAGCTCGAGCACGGTGCCGGTGTCGCGCAGGCTGACGAACGACGACCCGGTGTCGAGCCGCACGACCGACCAGGGGGCGTCGAGCCCCGTGGCGACGTCGGTCGGTTCGGCGTCGGCCGCGACGGTGACGGCGGTCGTGTCCGTCGTCGGGGCGACGGGTCCGGGGCCGGCGACGGCCGCCGGGTCGGTCGGGGTCTCGGACGCCGGGCGGGTGGCGGCCTGGCCGCCCGAACCCGGGGCGTCGGCCCCGGCGGTGCAGCCGGCGAGCAGGACGGCGGTGATCGCCGCCATCGTGCCGACGGCGAGCCGGTGCCGTGTGGTGCGGGGTGTCGTGGTCATGGTCGCGCCTCCTGCGTCCCAGGCAAGCCGATGCCCGCCACGCCCGCATCGGTCGTCACCACACCGTGACCGCCTTCGCAGCCGCCGCCCAGCCGCGAGGCGAGCCGCCGCCCAGCCGCGAGGCGGGCCTACGCGCGCGGGCTGAGCTCCGCGCGCAGCGGCCACTCCTGGCCCTCGAGGATCAGCTGGGCGCCCGCCCCGGTGCGCACGTTGACCACGATCGGTGCCAGCAGGTTGACGGTCATGCCGGTCGACGCGGGCGTCGCGACGACGAGCAGCAGGGCCTCGGCTGCGTCCTGCAGGTCGAGGGCGTGGGTCTGGTCGTCGGTCACGACGGGGGAGTAGTCGGGCAGGTGCACCGACGCGTCGAGCACGAAGAGCCGCGTCTCGGAGTCGGCCGCGCGAAGCGCGAACAGGCCCGTCGCGCCCTCGATGCGCTCGAGGGTGAAGTCCACGAGCGGTTCGAGACCGAACGGAGGCGCGGTGAACGACACGACGGAGCCGCTGACCTCGCGGGCTGCCTGCGCGCTCATCGGAGGAAGTCCATCAGCGAGGGCTGCAGCACCTTGGCGGTGACCGCGAGGGCCGCCTGGTACGACGTGTTCTGCATCTGCAGGTCGAGCACGGCCTGGCCGAGATCGAGGTCCATGATGCCGGCGCGATGCGCCTCGAGCGTGGTCTGGGTGTCCAAGAGGGTGTCCTCGGCTCTCAGGATCTGGGACTGTCGTGCCCCGATGTCGGACTGTACGCCGCGCAGCGACGTCAGTCGGGCGTCGACCTCGGTGAGGCGCGAGCCCACGTTGACTCCGGCACGCAGGTCGGTCGTGATGCGGTCGAGCAGGCTGAACACCGAGTCGTCGCCGGTGCCGAAGGCCGCGGCGCCGTCGGCGTCGACCCGGACGCTCGTCTCGCCGCCGACCTGACGGGTGACGGCCGACCCGGGGGTGCCGGTGAAGCTGAAGTCCGACCGGAAGGCCACACCCGCGTCCGAGGTGCCGGCGAAGACGCTGCGCCCGGCGTAGGTCGTGTTGGTGCGGGTGAGCAGGTCGGCCTTGAGGCCGTCGATCTCGGTGGCGATGGCCTCGAGGGACGCCGGCGACTGGGCGCCGGTGTTGGCGCCCTGCACCGTGAGGTCGCGGACGCGCTTCAGCACGTCGTCGGCGGCCGAGAGGGCCGAGTCGGCGGTCGAGAGCCACGCGTTCGCGTCGCCCGCGTTGCGGCTCCACTGCGCGTTGGCGGCCTGGTCGGCCTTGACGCGCAGCGCTTCGGCGGTGCCGGTCGGGTCGTCGGACGGCTTCGAGATGCGGTCGAGGGTCGAGGCGCGTTCCTGGGCCTCCGAGACGCGGGCCTTGCTGACGAGCAGGTGCCGCTGGGCGTCCATGACGGCCATCTGGTTGGTCGTGCGGGTGATCATCGGTTACCTCCCGACCCGTCCCATGCCGTTGATCAACGTGTCGAGCATCTCGTCGATCGCGGTCATGACGCGGGCGGCGCCCTGGTAGGCGTGCTGATAGGTGAGCAGGTTGACGTTCTCCTCGTCGAGGCTGACCCCGGCCGTCGAGAGCTGCCGGTTCTTGGCCGACGTGGCCGACAGGTCGGTGAGCGTCGAGCGGTCGGCCTCGGTCTGCGCGACCGCGCCGATCGTGCTGACGATCGAGCCCCAGGCGCGGTCGGGCGAGCCGGTCGACAGGCCGATCTGACCGATCGACCGGGCGACGGACCCGTCGAGGGCGCCCCCCGTGCCATTGCCCGAGGCGATCGTGGCGGCGCCGGTCGGCACGACGGTCAGGCCGCGGGCCGCGGGCACGCCGGCGGTGAACGCGAAGAACGCGTGGCCGGTGGTGCCGTCGGCCGTGGTCCCGGTCGCGTGGACCGCGTTGACCTGGGCCGCGAGCTGGGTCGCGAGGGCGTCGTAGCTCGCGGCGGCCTCGGCGAGGACGCCGCCACCGCCACCGCCACCGGGCGCGGCCGGGGCGAGGACCGACAGCGAGCCGGCGATGCTGCCGCCGTCGAGCGGGACGGGGTCGCCGGCGCGGTGGGTCCATTCGAGCGAGACGCCCGAGGAGGCGCTGGCCAGCGTGTAGTCGCCGGTCACCTTCACCTGCCGGGCCGAGTCGCCCGACACGAGCGCGTTGCCGCCGACGATCACGTCGACCGTGCCGTCCGCGTTGTCGCGCACCGTGCCTCCGGCCAGTGTCGCGATCTTCTCGGTCAGCACCGAGCGGGCGTCCACCAGCTCGTTGGTGCTGACACCCTGCTGCTGTGCCGTGCGGATGCGCACGTTGAGGTCGGCGACCTGGGTCGCGGCCGAGTTGAGCTGCGAGGCGAGGCCGTCGAGCTGTTGCCGCTGGGCGGTCCACTGGTCGTCCACCGCCTTGTAGCCGCTCGCGAGGGTGCCCGCGATGGTCTGCGCCTGCCCGAGCAGCACGGCGGCGGGTGCCGCGGCCGAGGGGTTGTTCGAGACGTCCTGCCAGGCCGACCAGAACTTCGTGAGCTGCGTCGAGAGCCCGGTGGTGCTCGGCTCGTTCAGCGACGACTCGAGCGCGGCCGTGACCGAGGCGCGCACGCCCTGGTAGCCGGCGGCCCCCGCGGCGCCGCGGACCTGCGCGTCCGCGAACCGGTCGCCGATGCGGGCGATCCCGTCGACCGACACGCCCTGTCCGGGCTGGACGCCGGCCGAGAACAGGCCCACGCGGGCCGCGGCCTCGATCGAGGACTGGCTGACCCGCTGGCGCGTGTAGCCGTCGGTGTTGACGTTGGCGATGTTCTGGCCGACCACGTCGAGGCCGGTCCGGGCCGCGGTCAGACCGCGGTAGGCCGTGTTGAGGCTGCCGAAGGTGCTCGCCACGTCAGAGCCGCCCGTCGAAGAGGTGCCCGCCGGAGGCGCTGGCCGAGTTCGCGTGACCGGTCTGGCCGGACGCGTCGTACGTCGCGGTCGCGGGGCCGGTGGACGCGGTGGCCAGGGTCTCCTGTGTGGCGCGGGCGGCGGCCCGGAGGAAGCGTTCGTTCTCGTCCCGCAGCTGGGCGATGCGGCCGGTCAGTTCGGTCATGGCGCGCAGGTGGGCGGTGAAGATCTCGCCCCATGGGCCGGCCGGAGCCGCGGCGACGATCTCGCGCAGCGGGGCCTCCTCGTCGGTGCCCCACTCGCGGGCGACGGCCGACACCTCGACGCTGCGCTCGAGACCCGCGGACCGCAGGCGACCGAGCACCTGCTCGACCTCACGCGTCGCGTGGTCGATCCACCGGCTGCGGCCCGCGGTGAGCAGCAGCTGCTCCTCCTCGAGCTTGAAGGTCAGCAGCTCGAGCAGTTCGCGCTCTCGCCAGAGCAGCGCGGAGAGTTCGTTCGCGCCCATGGGGGCCTCCTCGGTCGGGTACGTCGGGTTCGTCGGTCGTCGGCGAGGAGTGCCTGACGTCCTCTGCACGGGTGACTATCGGCGGAGGCGCGGCATGCGTTAGCGACCGGCCCGAGCGTCCTCCGGGCGGCGCCTAGCCTTAAACCACCGCTCGAAGGAAGGGGCGTTCCGACCCAGTACGGGGGTGGGGGCACAGGGTGTGTCCCCCGAAGGGATGACGGACGTTCCCCCGCACTGGGGGCAGCCCCGGCCTGCCGCCGGCCCCCTCCTGCTCGGTAGCGTTGCAGAGCAGCGACGGGCCCCGCCGGTCGGTCGCACATCACCATCCGCGGTCCCGCCGTCCTCTCGCACGGCGACCCGCGCCTCCTCGGCGATCCCTGTCGACGTGCCCTGATCAGAGGGCCGTTCGTCGCGCCCGGAGGCACCGTCACCGGACCCGAGAGGTCCCCTTCGCACTGGGAGTCGCGATGAACCGCACCGAACGCAACGCCATGGTGGTGGAGAACCTGCCGTTGGTCGGTTACCTCGTCTCGGAGGTGTGCGCCCGCGCCACCCACCTGTCGCGCGACGACCTCGCCTCGGTCGGTGCCGTCGCCCTCGTGCAGGCCGCCGACGCCTTCGACCCCACGCTCGGCATCCCGTTCGGCGCCTACGCCCGCACCCGCATCGTCGGCGCCTTCGCCGACGACATGCGCTCGGGCGACTGGGCCAGCCGCGGCACCCGCAAGCGCATCAAGGAGACCCTGGCCGTGCAGGAGGCGCTCACCGCCTCGCTCGGCCGCGCCCCCAGCGTCGACGAGATCGCTGGAGCCCTCGGCGTCGACCGGCAGACGGCCGCCGGCGCCCTGACCGACGCGGCCCGCACCGTCTCGGCCCTCGACGACACCGTCGCCGACCACCTCGCCGCCGACCTGCCGCTGCCCGAGGAGAACCTGCTCGTCTCGGAGCGCAGCCGCTACGTCGCCGCCGCCGTCGAGGCCTTGCCCGAGCGCATGCGCCTGATCGTCGAGGGCGTCTACTTCGGCGATCGCACGGTCACCGAGATCGCCGACGAGCTCGGCATCACCCACTCGGCGGTGTCGCAGCAGCGCACCGAGGCGGTCCGTCTGCTGCGGGACGCCCTCGAGGCGCACTACGCCGACGACCCCGACGCCGAGTTCGCGCCCGTCTCGAAGACCGCGCCCGCCCGCCGCAGCGCGTACCTGTCGCGCGTCGCGACCAACGCCGCCGTCGGCATCGCCCGCGCCATGCGCGAGCCCGACGCGGCCGGCCTCAGCACGGCGGTCTGAGACCGCCCGAAAAACTTCTGCGGCTGACTAACAGTCGCGGTCGACCGGCCGACAGTAGCCGGTGTCAGCCCACGGACGGGCCGACGAACACCACCCAGTCACGGAGGAGAACACCATGGGTATGCAGATCAACACCAACCTCGCGGCCAACAACACGTACCGCAACCTGAACGCCACGCAGAACGACCTGTCGAAGAGCCTCGAGAAGCTCTCGTCCGGTCTCCGCATCAACCGTGCCGCTGACGACGCGGCCGGCCTCGCGATCTCCGAGGGCCTGCGTTCGCAGGTCGGTGGACTGACCGTCGCCGCACGCAACTCCCAGGACGGCATCTCGGTCGTGCAGACCGCTGAAGGTGGCCTCACCGAGACCCACTCGATCCTCCAGCGCATGCGCGACCTCGCCGTCCAGGCCGGTAACGACTCGAACAACGTCGAGTCGCGTAAGGCCATCACCACCGAGGTCAACTCGCTCAAGGAGGAGCTCACGCGCATCGCCGCGTCGACCAACTTCAACGGGACCAACCTGCTCGACGGCTCGAAGAAGACGCTCTCCTTCCAAGTGGGCGCCAACGGCAGCGCGGACAACCAGATCACGGTCAACCTGGGTGTCGCCGACGTCACTGCCATCACGAAGAACCTGACCACGGGTGCCGCAGGCGGCGAGGGCACGAGCTTCACGATCGCGGACTCCACCGCGATCGCGGGCAAGCAGTCCTTCACGCTCACGAAGGACGGCGTGGCCACGACGGTCGAGACGGCTCAGGCCGCCCCGGCAAACGGCTACAAGAGCGTCGAGGCCTACGCGACCGCTCTTCGCGAGGATGCCAACTTCTCGGCGAACTTCAGCGTCAGCGTGACGAAGAACGACAACGGTGCCGGCACCGGCATCGTGGTCCGTGCACTCAACGGCGGGGCCGTCGCCACGACGGACCCGAACGCGACCAGCGACGCGGTCACCGGCGGCACGGCCAGTGCCGTCGCCACGGGTGGTCTGGACTTCTCCAGCGCCACCTCCGCTCGTGCGTCCATCACGCTGCTCGACGAGCAGATCACGAAGGTGTCGACGGCTCGTTCCGAGTTGGGTGCCGTCCAGAACCGCTTCGAGCACGCCATCAACGTGACGAACGTGGCGAAGGAGAACCTGACGGCGGCCGAGTCGCGCATCCGCGACACCGACATGGCACAGGAGATGGTCAAGTACACCCGCTCGAACATCCTGAGCCAGGCCGGCACCGCGATGCTCGCGCAGGCGAACCAGAGCACCCAGGGCGTCCTGTCGCTCCTCCGCTAGTCGGAGAGCGTCCCGGCGGTCGCTCCCAGCGGCCGTCGGGCGACACCCGGGCATGACGCGTGACCGGCACGGGGCGGGTCGAGAGCTGATCCTCTCGCCCGCCGCGTGCCGGCCGCGTCGCTCACCTCGACGTCCGTCGACCACACCCCTGCCCCTCCGACCCCCGACCTGCGACAGGAGCACCTCATGGCCAGCGTCGGCATCGACGGGCTCGCGAGCAGCCTCGACACCACCAGCCTGATCAACAACCTGATCAAGATCGAGGGCACCCCCCAGACCCTGCTGAAGAACAAGGTCAGCGCCGCCACCAGCTTCATCACGTCGATGCAGACGTTGAACGCCCAGGTCTCGGCACTGGCCGACACCGCGAAGACCGCGGCGAAGCCCGCCTCGCTGCAGGCCTTCACGGCGACGAGCAGCGCCACCTCCGTCACGGCCTCGGCGGGAGCCACGGCCGCCGCCGGCTCGATCGAGTTCGTCGTCGGTGCCACCGCGCAGGCGAAGACCGCCGTCACGGCCGCGATGACCGCCTGGCCCGCCGAGCCCGCCGTCCTGACCTTCACCTCGGCCGCCGGCAAGGCCGTCGAGGTCACGGCCGCGTCCGCCTCGCTCGACGACGTCGTCACCGCCGTCAACGCCTCGGCAGCAGGCGTCACCGCCCTGAAGGTCGCCTCGGGCAAGGACGCCTCGGGCGTCGTGCAGTACCGCCTCCAGCTCACCTCGACCGCGACGGGCGCCGGCGGCGACTTCTCGGTCCACCGGGGAACCGCCGCCGAGGTGGACGCCGGCACCGCGCCCGACCTCCTCGCCGAGGCGGGGGCCGCCGTCGTCAAGACCGCCCGCGACGCCTCGGTGACCCTCTACGCGGGAACCGCCGCCGAGCAGGTGGTGACCAGCGCCTCCAACACGTTCTCCGACCTGCTGCCCGGCGTCTCGGTCACCGTCTCGGCCGCAGCCGTGTCGGCCACGCCCGTCTCCGTGACCGTGGCTCGCGACGCCGCCGCCGCCGGCAAGGTCGCGTCGGGGCTCGTGTCGAGCCTCAACTCGGTGCTCTCGGCCATCTCGAGCGGACAAGCCACGACGACCAGCACGAGTGCGACCGGCGCCACGACGGTCAAGGGCGGTGCGTACACCGGCGACTCGTCGGTGCGGGCCGCTCAGACGGCATTGCAGTCGGCGGCCTCGGCACCGATCGACGGCAAGTCGCCCTCGTCGATCGGCATCAGCATCTCCCGGGACGGCACCTTCGCCTACGACGCCGACAAGTTCCAGGCCGCCCTGGCGGCCGACCCGGTCGGCACGCAGTCGATGCTCAGCGCACTCGCCGGCCGCGTGGCCGAGGCTGCGACGAGCGCGTCGGACAAGACGACCGGCACCTTGACCCAGGTGATCACCGGCCAGCAGTCGGTCGTGAAGGACCTCGGCGTGCGCATCGCCGACTGGGACCTGCGCCTCACCGCGCGCCGCGCCACCCTCCAGACCACGTACAACTCGCTCGAGGTGAAACTGCAGGCCCTCCAGGCCCAGTCCTCCTGGCTCAGCAGCCAGGTCGCCTCCCTGACCGCATCGACGAGCAGCTGATGATGAACGCACAAGGATTCGCCGCCTTCGCCGCGGCGAACGGTCCCGCCACCACCGCGCAGCGCCAGCGGGCGCAGTACACCTCGGAGGCGGTGCTCTCGGCGACGCCCGTCCAGCTCGTCACGATGCTCTACGACCGCCTCATGCTCGACCTCTCGCGCGCCGAGGCCGCCCAGGTCGCCGGGTCGTGGGTCGTCGCCGGTGAGCAGCTCGTGCACGCCCAGGCGATCGTCGCCGAACTGTCGTCGTCGCTGAAGATCGACGTCTGGGACGGTGGCGAGGGCCTGCTCGCGCTCTACGGTTACGCGTCGACCGCCCTGGTCAACGCCAACGTCCACCGCGACGTGGCGCTCACACGCGAGGTCGTCGGCCTCCTCGAGCCGCTCCGCCAGGCCTGGCACGAGGCGGGTGCCTCGTTGCAGACCACGACGGTCGCCCCCACGGGAGCCCTCGGTGTCGCCTAGGACCGACCGGACGCACGCCGCCTGGCGCGCGGCCCTGGACGAGCTGGAGGCGCTGGTCACCCAGGCTGATGCCTCGATTCCCGCAGGCGACGCCGGCACGGCGACCCCGCCGACCCCGTCACGACGCTGGACGCCCCCCGCGGGGCTGGGCCCGTTGCCGCAGGACCTGGCGACCCGCGCCTCCTCGTTGGCCGAGCGCCAGCGGGGTGTGATCGGCCGCCTCGAGGCCGCGCGCGCCGCCGTGCTGCAGCATCTCGGCGCGGTCCGGACCGTCGAGGCCTCGCACGAGCCCTCGCGTCCGGTCTACCTCGACACCACCGGCTAGGCAGGCCCCACCGAGACGCCACGACGTGCCGCTCACCTCGAAAGGTGAGCGGCACGTCGTGACATCTCGCCGGAACAGGACGACTCAGCCGAACGGGATCACCCCGACGACGATCGCGACCACGAGCATCACGACCGAGACCACGGCCGCCCGCCAGAGAACCTTCTTGTGGTGGTCGCCGAGGTTGACGTTCGCCAGGCTGACCAGCAGCAGGATCGCCGGCACGAGCGGGCTCTGGAGGTGCACGGGCTGGCCGATCACCGAGGCGCGGGCCATCTCGACGGGTTCGATGCCGAACGCGGCGGCGCTCTGGGCCAGGACCGGAAGGATGCCGAAGTAGAAGGCGTCGTTGCTCATGAAGAAGGTGAGCGGCAGGCTGAGCAGCCCGGTGATGACGGCCAGGTACGGTCCCAGCTCGTTCGGGATCACCTGCACGAGCCACTGCGCCATCGCGTCGACCATGCCCGTGCCGTTGAGCACGCCGATCAGCACGCCGGCCGCGAAGACCATCGAGACGACGCCGACGATGCTGGGCGCGTGGGCGACGATCTCGGCCGACTGCTGCTTCACCTTCGGGAAGTTGATCAGCAGGGCGACCGCGACGCCGACCATGAAGACGTAGGCCAGCGGGAAGAGGTCGAGCACGAGCAGCACCATCACGACGACGGTCAGCGCGAAGTTGAACCAGATGAGCTTCGGGCGCAGGGTCTCACGCGTGGGGTCGAGCATCGTGTCGGCGAGGGTGCCGCTCATCGGGGTGCCGTTCTCGCTGCCGCCGACGGGGTTGTCGACCGCGCGCTCGCCGGGGGCGTCGGCCCGGCTGCCGTCGGCGCGACCGCCGCGGAGGCCCAGGGCGACGGTCGGGCTGGTGAACATCGAGACCCCCACGCCCGCCTTGCCCGGTCCGCCGCCGCGGGCCGCCGTGGCGAGCTCGCGCGACAACGGCGACATCTTCTCGGCCGCGGCGGCGAGCACGGACCCGCCGAGTTCGACGGTGCCGAGGCGGCGGCGCTCGCGCAGGCCCATGAGCCAGGCGAAGACGAACACGATGACCAAGCCGGTGATCAGCGACGGCACGAGCGGCACGAAGATGTCGGACGGCGCGACGTTCAGCGCGGCGGCCGCACGGACGGTCGGCCCGCCCCACGGGACGATGTTGAGCGTGCCGTTGGCGAGGCCTGCGACGCAGGTGAGCACGACCGGGCTCATGCCGAGCTTGAGGTAGATCGGCAGCATGGCGGCGGTCGTCACGATGAAGGTGGTCGACCCGTCGCCGTCGAGCGAGACGGCCCCGGCCAGCAGAGCCGTGCCGAGCACGATCTTCGCGGGGTCGTTGCCCGTCACCCGCAGGATGAACCGGACCAGCGGGTCGAACAGCCCGACGTCGATCATCAGGCCGAAGTACATGATCGCGAACATCAGCAGCGCTGCGGTCGGGGCCAGGTCGCCGATCGCCTCGATGACCATGTCGCCGATGCCGAGACCGGCCCCCGCGAACAGGCCGAAGATGGTCGGCACCATGATCAGGGCGAGCATCGGCGAGAGCCGTTTGGTCATGATCAGCACCATGAAGGTGGCGATCATCAGATAGCCGAGGATGACGAGCATCAGGACTCCTTCGTCCAGTTCGTGTGTCCGGGCACGCTAGCCGCGCCTCCCGACGCACGTCGCGCTTGTGCGCATTGGCCGACTATCGCGCGTTGGTGCCGTTCTGCGCGTTCTGCTCAGGACGCACGGCCTGCCCCGCCCGACCCCGCCCCGCCCGCCCCCGCCCCCGGCTTGGCACCGCGTTTCGTGCACCGCACCGCGCCTAGACGAGGTGCGGTGCACGAAACGCGGTGCGGCGCGTGCGCGGGGGCAGGGCGGGGCCGCGAGGAGGCGCGGGGCGCGTCGGCCGCGCCCGGTACCCTGGCGGGCGTGACCGACGACAGCTCACCACGGGGACGCCGCACGACGGCGAGCCGTGGGGCGGGTGCGCGACGCGACGGGACGCGGGCGCCGGCACCGCGCCTCCGGAGGCGACGTTTCGCCACGGAGGTGCTGCTGTTGCAGCTCGCCGTCGTCACCGCCATCGTGCTGCTGACCAGCGCGGTGTTCGCCACGATCGCCGTGCAGCGCCTGGCGCGCGAGGCCGAGTCGACGGCCCTCGCCGTGGCGCAGAGCGTCGCCAGCGACGCCGACGTCCGTGAGCAGGTCGCGCTGCTGAGCGTCGACGGCACCGAGATCGACGAGGAGGCGCTGGCCGGGGGAGCCCTGCAGCGCACCGCGGTCGCGGCCCGGCAGCGCACCGGCGCGCTCTTCGTCGTCGTGACCGACGACCGCGGGGTGCGGCTGGCGCACCCGGACCCCTCCCGCATCGGTGAGCGCGTCAGCACCAGCCCCGACGCGGCGTTGCGCGGGGAGGAGGTCGTCGCCTGGGAGCGCGGCACGCTCGGCGACTCGGCCCGGGCGAAGGTGCCGGTCTACGCCCCCGGGGTGGTCGCGGACGAGCCGGGCTCGGCGGTCGGCGTCGTCGGCGAGGTCAGCGTCGGCTACGCGCCGACCCGGGTCTACGACACCCTCGCGCAGGACGCCCTGCCCGTCGTCGGGGTGGCCGTGCTGGCCCTCGCGCTCGGCGTCGTGGCGTCGGTGCTGATCCGGCGACGGCTCGACCGGGCGACGCTCGGGCTGCAGCCCGAAGAGCTGTCGACCCTCGTGCAGAACCAGCAGGCCGTGCTCGGCGGGGTCGGCGAGGGCGTGCTCGCGGTGTCCCGCGACGGCGTGGTGACGGTCTGCAACGACCAGGCCGCACGCCTGCTCGGGCTCGACGCGGCGACGGCCGTGGGGCGGCCGCTCGAGGGGCTCGACCTGCCCGAGGGGCTCGTCGCGCTGCTCGGCCCGGGCGCCCGGCAGGACGACGCGACGACGACCGACGGCACGACCGACAGCACGCTCGTGGTCGACCACCACGTGCTGCTCGTCGACGTGCGCCCGGTCTCACGCGACGGGGTCGACCTCGGCCGGGTCGCGGTGGTGCGCGACCGCACGGCCGTCGAGGCCTTGACGCGTCGGCTCGACGCCGTCGGCGCGATGACCACGGCCCTCCGCGCGCAGCGACACGAGTTCGCCAACCGGTTGCACGCCCTGTCGGGCATGCTCGAGCTCGGTCGGGCCGAGCAGGCCCGCGCCTACCTCGCCGACGTGCTCGACCACGGACCGTTGCGCTACCCGGTCGCCCACGCCGACCGGTTGACCGAGCCGTACCTCCAGGCGTTCCTCGGTGCGAAGGGCGTCGAGGCGGCCGAACGGGGCGTGCTGCTGAAGCTCGGGCCCGAGACGCTCGTCACGGGGTCGGTCGTCGAGCCCGGCGACGTGACGACCGTCCTCGGCAACCTGGTCGACAACGCGGTGCGGGCCGCCGTGGCCGGACGGGTCACCCCCGCCTGGATCGAGGTCGAGGTGCTCGACGACGGCACCGACCTGCACCTGTCGGTGATGGACTCGGGCGACGGCGTCGCCGACGCGGGGCGGCTGTTCGACCGCGGGCCGCACGGTGCCGACGACGAGCCCGACCCCGCGCGGGTGCACGGCCTGGGCTTCGGACTTCCGTTGTCCCGTGACATCGCCCGGCGCCGGGGTGGTGACGTCTGGCTCGGCTCGCCGGGCGGTGACGGGCACGGCGCGGTGTTCTGCGCGAGGCTCGTGGGCGCGGTCTCGAGCGAGGCGGTGGCGACGTCCGCGGCCGAACCAGCCCGTGCCTCCTCGTCCCCCGACGCATCGCCCGACCCGCGCACCGGCAGCGCCCCCCGCCGCTCCGAGAGGACCACCCCGTGACGACCGAACTCACCGTGCTCGTGGTCGACGACGACTTCTACGTCGCCGACCTGCACCGTCGCCAGGTCGAGCAGTTGCCCGGCCTGCGGGCGCTGCCGGCCGTCGGGACGGTCGCCGAGGTGCGACGCGTCCTCGCCGAGCAGCCCGTCGACCTGCTGCTGCTCGACGTGCACCTGCCCGACGGCAGCGGGCTCGACCTGCTGCGCGAGGTCGACGTGGACGCCTTCGTGCTCAGCGCCGCGTCGGACGCCACGACCGTGCGCCGGGCCCTGCGGCGTGGGGCGCTCGGCTACCTGATCAAGCCGTTCGCGTCGGGCACGCTCGTCGACCGGCTACGTGCCTACCAGAGGTACCGCAACGTGCTCGACGAGCGGACGGCCGTCGACCAGGAGGCGCTCGAACGGGCCCTGCGCATCCTCCATTCCGGCGACGCGGCCAAGGCGGCCTCGCCGTCGCGGTCGGCGACCGAGCAGGCGGTGCTCGAGCAGTTCGGCGCGGAGACCGGTGCCGGTGCCGCCGGCGGGGCCGACGTCGGGCCGCTCGAGCTGTCGGCGGCGGACGTCGCCGCCCGGGTCGGGGTCTCTCGCGCGACGGCCCAGCGCTACCTCGCGGCGCTCGCCGCCGACGGCCTCGTGACGATGAAGCTCAGCTACGGCACCACCGGCCGCCCCGAGCACCGCTACTCGCGCCCCTGACGCGACCCGCGCCTCCTGCCCGCCGCCCTGCCGCCGCTTCGCACCACGGACTGAACGTCGCACCGCCCTCTTCGGCGGTGCGACGTCCAGCCGGCGGTGCGATGCGCCCCCGCTCCCCGAGGCGTGCGGCCGAGGAGGCGCGGCCCGGCTCAGTCCGAGGGTGCGGTCTCGACCGTCGGTCCGACGACGCCGAGGAGGACGTAGTTCTGCCCGGGTGACGCACCGTCGTCGCCGGCCTGCACGGTCAGCTCGAAGCCGTCGTAGCGGCCGTCGTCCGAGGTCAACGTGACCCAGCGGCCTCCTGCGTTCGACGTCTCACGGTCGAGACCCACCGTCCAGCCGTCCGCGACGCGGGCGTCGATGACCGACTCGGCGACGTCGAGCTGAGGCGCGTCGGGCACGAGGTTGACGTACCGCAGCACCCGCCACTCCTGGATACTGCCGTCGGCGTCGTCCGCCGAGCCGCCGATCGCCGCCGCGCTGTCCTCTTGGGCCTCGACGCTCGCCACGAGCGTCGGGTCGATCTGGGCTTGGAGGCCGTCGATCAGTTCCGTGGCGACCGTGCCGGTCTCTTCGAGGGACAGTCCGTCGTCCGCATCGTGAGAGCCCGTCGTTCCCGTGCTGCACGCCGTGAGGAGGGCGAGGCCCAACACCACGAGGCAGAGCACTCGGCGATCACCCACGGAGGCCCACGAACCACCAGAGTGACGCGATCTCGGCGGGCTGCTGCTGGAGGCCGAGCCACAGGCCGACCGGCCACAGGAGCAGGGGCAGCACGACCCCGACGGCGAACGCGGCCACCACGAGGGCGAGGAACACGAGCCCGACCAGGGCGCCGACCGATCGGCGACCGACAGCCGCGTCCGCAGCCGCCTCGTCGTCGTCCACGACGATCCTCTCGTCGGGGTCGGTGGCGTGCTCGTCACCGATCCCCAGCAGTCGTCGGCCGTCCTCGTCCATACGCGCGCCTCCCGTCCCCTGCCGCCCTCGACGCGACGCTAGCAGCCGCGCCGAGACGCCCCCACTACGGGGCGGGCGGACGCCCACCGCTTACGTCACGTCCCACCCCGCCGATAGAGCGCCGTGAGCACGGATCGCTCGCACACCCCGGCCACGGATCGGCCCTCGCACTCCACCGACCCCACCGGGACAGGCATGCCACTCGAATCCGTGACGCAGGCGGCGCTGCAGAGCGCCCTCGACGGTCTCTCGCTGCGCCAGAAGACGATCGCCGCGAACATCGCGAACGTCAACACCCCGAACTACACCGCCAAGCGGGTGCAGTTCGAGGAGGCGCTGGGCAGGTCGGTCGCGTCCGGCAGCGGAGCGGTCCAGGCGTCCACGTCGCGCAGCCTCGAACCCACGCGCCTCGACGGCAACAACGTCAACCTCGACACCGAGACCCTGTCGAACGTCGACACCGTGCTGCGGTACCAGTTCGCCACGCAGGCCATGAACTCCGAGCTGACGGCCGTGCGTGCCGCGTTCCGGACGAACTCGTGACCGCCTTCGACGCGATCGGCATCGCGAGCACCGGCCTGACCGTGCACCGCAAGTGGCTCGACGCCGTCTCGGACAACATCGCGAACGTCAACACCGTCAAGTCGATGGACGACACCGCGTTCCAGGCCCGCTACGTCGAGGTGCAAGAGGGAGCCGGCACGTCCGGCGTCTTCGTCAAGGCCGACCGCTACGGCAGCGAGGCCGGCCGCGTCACCTACCTCCCCGACCACCCGCTCGCCGACGCCGAAGGGTACGTGCGCATGCCCGACATCGACCTCGGCGCCCAGATGGGCGACCTGATCATGGCGCAGCGTGGCTACCAGGCCAACGCCGCCGTGGTCGACCGTGCCAAGACGGCCTACGAGGCCGCACTCCAGATCGGACGTGGCTGATGCCCATCGCAGGAATCCAGGCCCTCGGGGCGGTGCAACAGTCCGGCTACGCCGACGTGGGCTCGCTCATGCGGGCCGGCGGCGCGTCCGACGTGACGGGTGCGACGGGCGTGACCGGCGCCTCCTCGGCCTCGGGCGCGACCTTCGGCGCGACCATGACCGGTGCCGTCGAGGGCCTGCAGCAGCTGCAGTCCGAGGCGAAGACCCTCGCGGTCAAGGCCGTCACGGGTGACCTGACCGACATCCACGACGCGACCATCGCGGCGACGCGTGCCCAGGTCACGCTCGAGCTGGTCAGCGCCGTCCGCAACAAGGGCGTCGACGCCTTCAACGAGATCATGAGGATGCAGGCCTGATGCCCACCGCCGTCAAGGGTCAGCTCGCCAAGCTGGGTGCCGCCCTCAAGAGCTTCACGGTCGCGCAGCGCACGATCGCCGTCATCCTGCTCGCCGCCCTCGTGCTCGGCGTGGTCGCGCTGGTCAGCTGGCTCGGCAAGCCCACCTACACGCCGCTGTTCAGCGGCATCGACCCGACCGACGCGAGCGCCATCGTCGAGCTGCTGCAGACCGACGGCGTGCCGTACCAGTTGACCGCGGGCGGCGGCACGATCCTCGTGCCCGAGGCGAACGTGTACGACGAGCGCCTCAAGGCCGCGGCCGCGGGACTGCCCGCCGCGAGCTCGGGCGGCGGCTACTCGCTGCTCGACACCATGGGCGTCACCTCGTCCGAGTTCCAGCAGAACGTCACCTACAAGCGCGCCATCGAGGGCGAGCTCGCCAACACGATCAAGGCGATGGACGGCGTGAAGAACGCCAGCGTGCAGCTCGCGATCCCCGAGGACTCGGTGTTCGTCTCCGAGCAGCGCGACCCGACCGCCTCGGTCTTCGTCGAGACACGGGCCGGCGCGACGCTGGACTCCAAGCAGGTGCAGGCCATCGTCAACCTCACCAGCGCCTCCGTCGAGGGCATGAAGGCCACCGACGTGGCCGTCACCGACGCCTCGGGCACGGTGTTGTCGGCCGTCGGCAGCGGAGCGGTCGGAGGCGCGGGCGGCGATGCGAGCGACTACGAGTCCAAGGTCCAGGCCTCGGTGCAGGCCATGCTCGACAAGATGGTCGGCCCGGGCAACTCGTCGGTCGTGGTGGCGGCCGACCTCGACCAGAGCTCGGGCACGAAGGTGACCGAGTCGTTCTCGCAGCCGACCTCGGGGCCGATCGCCCTCAACGAGTCGGGCGCCACCGAGCAGTACGGCTCGGGCGCGAACGGGGCGAACGGCACCGGCGCGACCGGCGTGCTCGGCCCCGACAACATCGCCGTGCCGACCGGCACGGCCGCCGACGGCACGACCACGGCGGGCACCGGCGCCGACGGCGGGTACACGAACGAGTCGACCACCAAGAACAACGCCGTCGACAAGGTGACCGAGAGCCTCAACGTGCCGGCCGGCGAGGTGAGCCGTCAGACCGTGTCGGTCGCCCTGAACTCGGCCGCGGCGAACGGCGTCAACATGCAGAGCGTCCGCGACCTGGTCGGCGCCGCCGCCGGGATCGACGCCGCCCGCGGCGACACCGTGCAGGTCGCCCAGGTCGACTTCGACACCTCGGCCGCGGACGCCGCCGCCGAAGCGCTCAAGGCCGCCGACGCGGCCAGCGCGAGCGAGGCGATGTGGGGCACGATCCGCACCGTCGGCATCGTCGCGGCCATCGCGATCGCGGCCATCGTGGGCCTGATCGTCTTCGCCCGTCGCAGCCGCCGTCAGGACCGTGAGGACGTCGACCTCGGCGAGCTCGCGCCGCAGAACGGCGCTCAGACCTGGGACGCCACGATGCCGCTGTCGCTGGACGACGCCGTCGCCACCTCGCGGCTGACCTTGCCCGGCATGGGCGACGCGAAGACCGAGCTGCTCGAGGTCGACGCCCCGACCCCCTCGCCCGAGTTCGTCTCGGCCGAGCGCCGCCGGGCCGAGATCGACGCGATGGCCGAGCGCGACCCGGGCAAGACCGCCGAGCTGCTGCGGGGTCTGATGGACGACCGGCAGCCCGCATGAGCCTCGTCCCCACCACCTTCGGCACGCCCTCGGCGCCCGGCGTCGGCAAGCCGTTGACCGGACCGCAGAAGGTCGCCGTCATCCTGATGCAGATGGACCAGGCCCGTGCGGCCGCCGTCATGAAGGAGTTCAGCGAGGTCGAGGCCGAGGAGATCGCCGCCGAGATCGTGCGCCTGCGTCGCGTCGACCCGTCGATCGCCGAGGCCACAGTGGCCGAGTTCCACGACCTCAGCGTCAGCGGCCGTTACCAGCGGCGCGGCGGGCACGACGTGGCCGTCGGCCTGCTCGAGGCGTCGTTCGGTTCCGAGCGCGCCGCCGGCGTCATGGAGCGCATGGCGTCGAACATGGCCGGCAAGTCCTTCGAGTTCCTGGACGAGGCCGAGGCCGGTCAGGTGGTGACGCTGCTCGACGGCGAGCTGCCGCAGACCATCGCCCTCGTGCTGGCGCACCTGCGGCCGCAGCAGGCGTCGGCCGTGATGTCGGGCCTCGACGTCGAGCTGCGCGCCGACGTCGCCCAGGCCATCGCGACGATGGGCACGGCCACCCCGGAGTCGGTCGGCATCGTCGCGGCCACCCTCAAGGTGCGGGCCGGCGCGGTCGTCGCCCCGCGCGAGCAGGTCGAGGTCGTCGGGGGCATCCAGCCGTTGATCGAGATCCTGAACCGGAGCGACGTGGCGACCGAGAAGGCGCTGCTCGAGGGCCTCGACGAACGCGACCCCGAGCTGGCCGAGGAGGTGCGCTCGCGCATGTTGACCTTCGAGGACATCGTCAAGCTCGAATCGCGCGACATCCAGCAGGTGCTGCGGGGCATCGACGCGGCGATCCTCGCCACGGCGATGAAGGGCGCCCCCTCCGCGGTCACCGAGGTCATCCGGGGCAACGTCTCCGAGCGCAACCGCGAGCTGCTGGACGACGAGCTGCAGTCGATGGGTCCGGTCCGCAAGTCGCAGATCGAGGAGGCGCGGGCGTCGGTCGTGCGCGCCATCCGCGAACTCGAGGCGATGGGGGCGATCACCATGCACCGCTCCGACGACGACGCCCTCGTCGACTAGCCCACCCGCGCCTCCTTCCGCCCCGCCCTTCCGCGAGGCGTGCCTCGGCTCCGGCCCACGGGGCGGCCCCCCTTCGGGGCAAGGACTAACGCCGGCCCGGGCGACGCCGAGAGTCGCCGGTGAGCACGGATCGCTCACCTCACCCCTGGCCACGGATCGGCCGTCACCCCACAACGCCGAACGGCCCGTGATGCTCGATTCCGTGATGACCCCCGAGGGCGCTGCCCCGGCCTTCGCGCGCGTCAGCTACCCCTCCGTCACGTTGCCCGGGTCCGACGCCGCCGCCACCCGTCAGGCGCACGACGCCCGGGCCGAGGCCCGTGGCCACGCCGCCGGGTACGCCTCCGGCCTGCGGGCCGCCGAGCTCGAGCTGGCCGCCCGCCGGGCCGTCCTCGAGGCCGAGCACTCCGACCTCCTGCACCGCCTGCAGTCCGCGACCGTGTCCGCCGTCGAGGCCCTCGCGGCGTCGGCCCGCGCGCTCGACGCCCGTGTCGCCCCGGTCCTGGACGACGCCGAGGAGGCGCTGGTCACGACCGCTTTCGAACTCGCCGAGGCGGTCCTCGGCTACGAGCTGCGCGCCTCCGAGTCCCTCGGCGACGAGTCGTCCGTGGTCGACGGCACCGACCCCCGCGCCGGACGCACGGCCCGCGCGGCCGTCGCCCGGGCTCTCGCCGTCACCGACCCCGGCGACGTCGTCACCGTCCGCCTGCACCCGGCCGACCTCGCCCAGCTCGACGACGTGACGCGCGACTCCGTGGCCGCCGACGTGGCCTTCGTCGCCGACGCGACCCTGGCCCGCGGCGACTCCCAGGCCGAGCTGCGCGTCGGCCAGGTCGACGCGCGACTCGGCACGGCGCTCGACCGTGCCCGGACGGCGTTGCTCGGCGACGCGGCGGTGGACGGGGGCGTCTCGTGACCCTCACCGCGCCTCCTGCACCGACCGTGTCGGTCTCCGCCGACCGGTACCGCGATCGCGTGCCGGCCGCCGTCGCGTCCCGTCTCGCCGCCGCGCGCGCCGCGGCCCGCCCGCAGCGGGTGGGCCGGGTCAGCTCGGCCGTGGGGCTCGGCCTCACGGTGCGGGGTCTCGACGCGGCCGTCGGCGAGATCGTCACCGTCGGCGACCCGACCGCGACGTCCGGCGTCGAGGCCGGCTCGAACCTCGCCGAGGTCGTCGCGACCACGCCCGACGGCGTGCGGTGCATGCCGCTCGGCCGCCTGACCGGCATCACGACCGGCACGCCCGTGCGCTCGACCGGCCGCCCGCTGCTGGTTCCGACCGGGACGGGCCTGTTCGGGCGCGTGCTCGACGGCCTCGGTCGACCGATCGACGGCAAGGGCCCCCTGGTCGGTTCGGACGGCGGTCGCGTCGACCTCGTCCCGCTCGACCACGAGACCCCGTCCGCCATGCACCGGGCGCGCATCGACACGCCCCTGCAGCTCGGCGTGCGCGTGCTCGACACCCTGACCACGGTCGGTAAGGGCCAGCGCGTCGGCCTGTTCGCCGGCTCGGGCGTCGGCAAGTCGTCCCTGCTGTCCATGATCGCCCGCGGCTCGGACGCCCAGGTCAGCGTCATCGCCCTGGTCGGGGAGCGCGGGCGCGAGGTGCGGGAGTTCCTCGAGGACGACCTCGGTCCCGAGGGTCTCGCCCGCTCGATCGTCGTCGTCTCGACCAGCGACGAGCCCGCCCTGATGCGCCTCCGTGCCGCGTTCGTCGCGACCCGCATCGCCGAGTCCTTCCGCGACCAGGGCGCCGACGTCGTGCTGATGATGGACTCGCTCACGCGCGTGGCGATGGCCCAGCGCGAGATCGGTCTCTCGGTCGGCGAACCGCCCGCGACCCGGGGCTACCCGCCGTCGACGTTCTCGGTGCTGGCCGGTCTGCTCGAGCGTGCCGGGACCGACCGCGTCGGCTCGGTCACGGGGCTCTACACGGTGCTGGTCGACGGCGACGACCACAACGAGCCGATCGCCGACGCCGCCCGCAGCATCCTCGACGGGCACGTCGTGCTCGACCGCGCGCTCGCCGTGACCGGGCACTTCCCGTCGGTGGACGCCCTCGGCTCGGTGTCTCGCGTCGCGTCGAAGGTGACCAGCCCGCCGCAGCGTGCGGCGGCGACGACGCTCCGCAAGGTGATGGCCGCGCGCCGGGCCGCGCAGGACCTGCTCGACGTCGGCGCGTACCAGCGCGGCACGAACCCGCTGGTCGACGCGGCGGTCGACCACCAGGGCGCGATCGACGCGTTCCTGCAGCAGGGCATGGACGACCGGGCGGCCTCGGCCGACTCGTGGAACGCCCTCGCGTCGCTCACCTCGCGGTTCGGGAGGCTCTGATGGCGCGTCCGTTCTCGCTGCTCGGCCTGCTGCGGCTGCGTCATGCCCAGCAGGACCAGGCCGGTGCCGTCCTCGCCGAGGCCAACGACCGTCTGCGCGAGGCCGCCGACGAGCGGGTCCGCGCCAAGCGCACCCTCGCCGACGAACCCACCGAGGTCACCGACGCGGCGATGCTCAGTGCCCTCGCCGCCTCGCGGGCCTCGTCGCGCGGCATGCTCGCCGAACTCGATGCCGTCACGCAGCGCCGTCAGGCGGACGCCGACGCCGCGCAGGCCGCGTTCAACGAGGCCCGTCGTGCGGCGATCGGACTCGAGAAGCTCGAGCACAAGCACGCGGTCGCCGAAGCGGCGGCCGACCTGCGCGACGAGCAGATCGCCCTCGACGAGATCGCCTCGCGCCCCCGGCCCGACGGCTCGCCGTCCGGCACCGACCCCGAGAACCCAGGAGGCGCGGCGTGAGTCCCGTGACCGAGGTCCTGTCCCGGATCCAGGACATCCAGGCGACGATCGCCCAGCTGCGTGCCGGTGCGACCGGTGCGACGACGTCCGCGACGGCCGCCGCCGGGTCGAGCACGTCGGCCACGGCGTTCGCCGACGCCCTCGCCGGTACGTCCGGGACGGGCTCGACGGCGACGAGCGCCTCCGTGGACGCCGTGAACGGCTCGGTCGCGAGCGGCAGCGGAGCCGACGGTTCGGACGTGGTCGAGTCCGCCAAGAAGTACCTCGGCGTGCCGTACGTCTTCGGCGGAGAGGACCGGACGGGCATGGACTGCTCCGGCCTCGTGCAGACGGTCTTCAAGGACCTCGGCGTCAGCATGCCGCGCGTCGTGCCCGACCAGGCGAAGATGGGCGCCGAGGTGTCGTCGCTCGCCGACGCGAAGCCCGGTGACCTGCTCGTGCCGAAGGGCGAGGGCCACATCGTGATCTACCTGGGTGACGGCAAGGTGCTGCACGCACCCCGCCCGGGCAAGGACGTGCAGATCGTCGACAACTGGTACAAGGACTCCGACCTCAGCACGATCCGACGCATCGTCCCGGCCGAGGGCGCGGCGGCCCCGTCGGCCGTGTCGGCCACGGCGGGGGCGTCGGCCGCGTCGTCGGGGACCGACCTGATGACGGCGGCCCTGCAGAAGCTGATGAGCGCGGGGGTGGCCTCGTGACCCTGTCCCGCGCGTTGCCGTTCGCGCCTCCCGCCCTCTCGGAGTCCTCGTCGCTGCGTGGCCTCGCGGGAGCGCGCGGTCCGGGTGCCGGGGGAGCCGGTGCCGCACGCGACGCCGACCGCACGGCCACCGGCTTCGGCGCGGCCATGCAGGACGAACGCGCCGCCGTCCACGCCCCCGAGCGGCGCGAGGCCCGCGTCGCGGACCGTGCCGTCCAGGCCGCCCCGGACCTCACCGAGCCCTCGACCCCTTCCTCGGGCGAAGCCCTCGCCGGGCCGTCCCCGTTCGATCCCGCCTCCGCCGCGTCGGCCTGGCACTGGCCTCTCGTGGGCGCGCGGTCGGCCCCGACCACCGGAGCCGACGCGCTCACCGCCGAACCGACCTCGTCGACCGACGGTGGACCCGCAGCCGTCGGCGGCACGACGTCCGACGACGCGGCGAGCGGGCTCGCGACGGCCAGTCTCCTGGTCGTCGGCCCGATGTCCGCGGCGACCACCGGCTCGGCCCTCGCCGCTCCGCTTGCCCTCGTCGCTCCGCCGGCCCACGGGGCCCCGTCGGCCCCCGCCGCCTCGTCGGCGCGTCCTGCTCCTTTCGCTGATCCGGTACGGACCGGATCAAGCGTCTCGTCGACGTCCGCCGGACCGGCCTCCACCCTCGACGCGACCCGGGCCGGCTCGACGCTCGACGTCCCCGTCGAGTCCGTGACCGACTCGGCGATGCCCGCGTCGGGTGCTGCGACCCCCACGCCGGCCGCGTCCGCCCCGGGGGCGGCCGTCGCGCCTGGCTCCACCGTCGCCACGGCCCCGACCGCCCCGACCGCCTCCCCGTCGACCACCGCGACGAGCGCGCCCGGCAGGTCGGTCGAGACGGCGGCAGCCGGGCCGGTCGCTCCGGCACCCGCCGGATCGCCCGCTCACCTCGCCGCGACTCCCGCCGATGCCGATCCGGCACCTGCCGGATCACCGATCCCGCGTCCTGCCCACCCGGAGGGCTCGGCGTCGCACGGCCGCGGCGTCTCGCCGGCCGCCATCGGCACGGCCGGCTCCGCGTCCACGCCGGCAGGACCTGCGGCCACCCCGTCCACGACGGCGACAGCTCTCACGACGACAGCCCCCACGGCGGCAGCACCGACGGCGGCATCCGCCCCCGTGACCGCGCCCACCGACCCGATCGTGCTCGCCGTCCCCGCGGTCGGCGCGTCGTTCCCCGTCTCGGCGACGGGCGCCTCCTCGTCCGCGACCCCGACCCCGGCCGCCCCGCAGCCCGCCCCGCTGACCCAGCAGCTCGCCCGCCCTCTCTTCACGCTCGCCGCGGCGGGCCCCGGCGTGCACGTGGTCACGGTCGACGTCGCGCCGGAGGCCCTGGGCCCGGTCACGGTCCGCGCCCACGTCTCGGCGCACGGCACGCACGTCGAGATGTTCGCCGCGTCGGACGCCGGTCGGGACGCCGTGCGGGCGATCCTCGGCGACCTCCGTCGCGACCTCGCGACCGCCGCGTCGTCCGCGAACCCGGGAGGCGCGGGTCAGCAGACCAGCGTCGACCTCTCGTCCCAGAACCAACCGTCCGACCCCCGGGGTGACCGCTCCGGCCAGCTCGGGGCGCAGAGCGGCGCGGACGGCGGGCCGGGCCGGCAGACGCGCGACGCCGCCGAGGCACGCAGTGCCGACGCCCGCACCGGACGCGCGCCGCGCGACGGAACCGACCCCCTCGACGCGACGGGCGCGGTCGACCGTGCCCGCGCCTCCTCGTCCCTCTCGACGTCGATCGACGTCCTGGCCTGAACCGGAGACCCCATGCCCTCGATCGACCAGATATCCGGAACCGTCGACGTCGCGACCCAGATCGCCGCCGCCAACGCCGCCAAGAGCGGTTCGAGTCGCACGACGTCGAACACCATGGACAGCGAGATGTTCATGAAGCTGCTCGTCACGCAGCTGAAGAACCAGGACCCGTCGACCCCGATGGACACCAACGCCATGATGTCGCAGACCACGCAGCTGGCGATGATGGAGCAGGTCACCGCCCAGACGACGACCGCCAACGAGAACTTCTCGTTGCAGATGCGCATCGCCGCCTCGAACCTGGTCGGTCGCGAGGTCAGCTACACGGGCGCCGACGGCGTCGAGGTGAAGGGCACCGCCACGAGCGTGTCGTTCGCCGAGGCCGTCCCCAAGGTCTCGGTCGGCGGAAAGGAGGTCGCGTTGGATCTCATCTCGGGCATCGCCACGACGAAGGCGTGACGCCACCGGCACGACCCGCACCACCCGCACCACCACTCGAACCGCACCGGGAGCAGGACGCGACCGGCACCACCCGCGCAGGACGCGCCTCCAGATCTCTCCCCAGCTGAAAGGCAGCACCCATGCTCCGCTCCCTCTACTCCGGCATCTCGGGCCTCCGTTCGCACCAGACGATGCTCGACGTCACCGGCAACAACATCGCCAACGTCAACACCGCCGGCTTCAAGTCGTCGACCACCCAGTTCCAGGACACGCTGTCGCAGATCACGCAGGGCGCGGGCGGCCCGCAGACCGGCATCGGCGGCACGAACCCCGCCCAGATCGGCCTCGGTGTGCAGGTCGCCGGCATCTCGACGAACTTCTCGCAGGGTTCGGCGCAGGCGACCGGCAAGGCGACCGATCTGATGATCTCGGGCGACGGTTTCTTCGTCACGCGCCTCGGAAACGACACGATGTACACGCGAGCCGGCGCCTTCGACTTCGACGCCGACGGCCGCCTCGTCTCGGCCGACGGCAAGATCGTCCAGGGCTACTCGGCCACGAACGGCGTGATCAACGACGGAGGCGCGCTCGGCGACATCACGCTGCCCCTGAACGCGGCGGCCCCGGCCTCGGCGACCTCGAGCGCCACCGTCGGGGGCAACCTGCCGAGCGAGTCCGCGATCGGCGCGCAGATCGTGCGCGACACGAAGGTGTTCGACGCGAACGGCCTCGAGCGCACCCTGACGCTGACCTTCACCCGGACCGGAACCGGTTGGGACGCGCGGGCGACCGACGGCAACGGCGGGGCCACCGCCTCCCTGGCCTTCACGGACGGCAAACAGACCGGTGCGGCGTCGCTCGCCCTGAACGGCGTCACCGTGGACCTCTCGGGCGTCACCGGTTTCGCCGCGCTGAACACCACGTCGATCACCGACCAGAACGGACGCGCGGCCGGCACGCTGCAGGGCTTCTCGCTGTCGAAGGACGGCACGTTGATGGGCCAGTTCAGCAACGGTTCGACCGTCGCGCTCGGCCGCGTCGCGCTCGCCACGTTCGCGAACCCCGGCGGTCTCGAGAAGGAGGGCAACTCGGGCTACCGTGCGACCGCCAACTCGGGCGCCGCGACGGTCGGTGCCCCCGGCTCGCCCGGCATCGGCTCGCTGGCCAGCGGCTCGCTCGAGATGTCGAACGTGGACCTGTCGCAGGAGTTCACCAACCTGATCGTCGCCCAGCGCGGCTTCCAGGCCAACGCCCGCATCATCACGACCTCGGACGAGGTGCTGCAGGAGCTCACCAACCTCAAGCGCTAGTCGTCTCCCGGGGTCCGCCGCCCCGGCGCACCCTCCGCACCGCGTGTCGTGCACCGCACCCGATCTCGTCGGGCTGCGCTGCACGAAACGCGGCGCGTTCGTCTTCAGGAGGTGCGGCGCCGGTCACCGGGGGACGCGGGCGAACGCCGCGCGCAGCCGGGCCCCGCGCTCGGGGTTCAGCTGCTCGACCCAGCCGATGCGGCCCCACAGCTGGGCCGCGAAGTCGGGATGCCCGGCCCGGTTCTGCGCCTCGAGCCCGGTGTCGGCGGCGTTGTGCAGCACGGCCCGCAGCCGGTCGTACTCGGAGCGCACCGTGTTCGTGCCCTGGTTGACGACGACGCCCGTGACGACCTGCCGTGTGGCCGCCCCGCGCACCCGCGTCTTGGCCGGGTTGAGGTCGTGGCCCTCGTCGCCCACGATGCGTCCGACGCCCCGCACGAACGCGTCGGCCCGTGCGGCGAGCGCTCCGTCGCCGCTGAACGCGAGGTCGTCGGCGTACCGCGTGTAGGTCGCCCCCGCGGCCCGGGCGTACCCGTCGAGCCGCGAGTCGAGCCGGCGGACGGCGACGTTCGCGAGGGCGGGCGAGGTCGGCGCGCCCTGGGCGAGGTGGGCGACGGCGAGCGCCTGACGGAGGGCGAACCGTCGTTCCGGACTGCCTCCGGGGGGCATGCGCGAGAGCACGCCCGGCGGCACGGAGGTCGTGCAGAGCCCGGTGAGCACGTGGGCGACGGCGTCCGGCAGCCCCTCGCGGCGCAGGGCGCCGAACACACGCCCGGCGGTGACCCGGGCGAAGAACGAGGTCAGGTCGAGGGCGATCACGACCTCGCGAGCGACGTGTCGACGGGCGCCGCTGATCGCGCTGCGCCCGGGGACGAACCCGTGTGCGGCGTCGTGCAGCGGCACCGCCGCGAGCACCTCGTCGAGCACGACGCGCTGCAGGTCGCGCAGCCGGAATCCGGGCACCTCGAGCAGCCGCGGGGTGCGTCCGGGTCGCGTCCGCCACTCGTACCGGTGGTGCTGCAGCGGGCCGCCTTCGACGCGGCGGTGCCATCGACCGGGGTCGGCGAACCAGTCGAGCTCGCCCACGGTGAGGCCCAGCAGGCGCGAGACGTCGGCCACGGTGCCCAGACGCAGGAGGCGCGGGTCGGCCGAGCGCGCCTCCTGCGTCACGGGCACGTGGTGGGCGACGCGCAGCGGCCGGCCGCGCGCGCTCGCCTCGGCCACCGCCTCGGCGAACACCGGGTGGTCGCGGACGAGAGCGACGAGGGTGCGGGGGTCGTCGTGCGGCGCTCGCGGCAGGGCGCGGACGAGGCCTCGGGCCAGGGGGCGCCAGAACCGGGACGGCCCGTCGATCGCGTCGGTGGCCGCGGCGACGAGCCCACGGACCGTCCACTCGGCCCCGAGCAGGGCGTCGGCGAGGGCCGTCGCGACGACGTCGGGACCCGGGTCGGGGTCGCGAGCCAGGGCGGCCGACGCGCGTGAGCGGTCGCTCATGCGGCCACCCGCCCGGTGGTCGTCCGGGCGGCGGTGGCGGGCACGGGCGAGTGAAAGCGGCGGTGCCTCGGCGACTCGTGCATCGGTGCGGGCCGCTCACCGCGCGAAGCGCGGTCACCGGCCTGCGGGGCGGTGCCGTGGTCGATCTGCGTGCCCCGGGGTAGCCCCGGAGAGGACGGCACAGCGCGTGTGCCACCCACCTCGCCGAGACACCACCGCATCCCGTCACGCTAATCGAGGCCACCGACCGTCGTGATCCCTCGTGAGGCTGAACCCGGTGCGTGCCGGCGCGCGGCCGGGACGACGAGGAGGCGCGGTGCCTGCTCTGCAGACACCGCGCCTCCTGCGCCGTCCGGCTCGTGCGCCGGGGTCGATCGACCTAGTAGGTCTGGACCTGTGCCATCCCGGCGGTGACGGTCACGATGGCCAAGATGATGTAGATGACCATGAAGGCGATGCTGAGGATGACGCCGGCGAGCGCGAGGCCGTGTCCACGTTCGCCCGTCTTCTTGATCTGCGACAGCGCGATGATGCTGACGATGAGTCCGGCGAGAGGGAAGACGAAGGCCAGGATGAAGCCGACGATCGCGAGGACGTTGTAGCCCGCGGCGGTGCCGGCGGACTGGGGCATGGCGGTGTTGCTGGACATGGAGGCTCCTAGTGGGTGTGACGTCCGGGGACGGACGAGACGAGAGTGACCGCTTTGAGTCGAGAATGCCTCAAACAGAACGGTTGCGCGCGAAAGTCCGGCAGAAAGCTGTGATCACGTGTGGCCGACGTACCGGCCGGCCTTGTGGTTCATCGCGAGGACGAGGTTCAGCACGACGGCGCCGAGGGCCGAGAGCAGCACGATCCAGGGCGAGACGACGGTCAGCGAGGTCAGCACGATGAGCACGTCGAAGCCCATCTGCACGTAGCCGGCCCGCAGTCCGGCGCGTTCCTGCAGCACCAGGGCGAGGATGTTGATGCCGCCGAGGCTCGCCCCGTGACGGAACAGGATGAGCAGACCGACGCCGACGAGCAGGTTGCCGGCGAGGGTGCCGTAGATCGGGTCGACGCCCTCGACGTCGAACATCAGGGGGTGCAGGTACGAGAAGGCGGACAGCATGACCACCGTCAGGATCGTCCGCAGGGTGAACGGCCAGCCCTTCTTCCACACCGCGAGCGCGAAGAACGGCACGTTGACCAGGACGAACAGGACGCCGAAGGTCCAGCCCGTGGCGTAGCTGGTCAGCAGGGCGAGACCGGCCGTGCCGCCCGAGACGGCGCCGCTGGCCTTCAGCAGGAACAGCCCGAACGAGGCGAGGAAGACCCCGGTCACGACGCCCATGACGTTCTCGGCGAGGGTGTGTTTGTTCGCGTCGACGGTCTCGATCGAGCCGGTCAGGGCGGGGTCGTCGATGCCGTGGCGGGCGGGGGCGGCGGCGTCGGGGGTCGCGGCGTCCGGCAGGCCGGCCGGCGACGACTCGGGGGCGGGCGAGGAGGCGGTGGTGACGTCGTCGGCGCGGGCGGCGGGGGTGGTGCCGGGGCGCGACTCGTCGAGGGGTTCGTGGGTCACCGGCACATCCTGCCAGCCCCCTGTTGCGCGCACGTGACGCGCCGCGCCCGGGGCTGGCCCCGCCCTCAGGGTGCCGAGATGTCACGACGTGCCGTGTTCGCATCGACGGCGGCGGCAAGTCGTGACATCTCGGCGCGACGGGTATGGGTCGGGGCGCTCCATCTGATCTGAAAGAATTTCCGAGCGCCGGAGCGCACGGAGGGATGTCGTCAGGGTGGAAAGCTCAATCAAGTCGCAGGTCGACCAGGTCTGGAGCGCCTTCTGGTCGGGCGGCATCGCGAACCCGCTCAACGCCATCGAGCAGATGACCTATCTGCTCTTCATCCGACGGCTCGACGAGGTGCACACCCGCGAAGAGAACCGGTCGAACGCCACCGGTCAGCCGATGCGGACGCGGGTCTTCCCCGAGGGCGTCGACGACACGGCTCGTCGGCCGCGTCCCTATGACGACCTGCGCTGGTCACGGTTCAAGAACTTCACCGCGGCCGAGATGTACGCCGTCGTCGAGCAGAACGTCTTCCCGTTCATCCGGAGGCTCGGTGACGAGGGCTCGTCGTTCGCGGCGAACATGGCGGATGCGCGGTTCGGCATCCCCACGCCGGCCCTGCTGTCGAAGGTGGTCGACCTGCTCGACCACATCCCGATGGAGGCGCGCGACACCAAGGGCGACATCTACGAGTACATGCTGAGCAAGCTCGCGACCTCGGGTCAGAACGGGCAGTTCCGCACGTCGCGGCACATCATCCAGCTGATGGTCGACATGATCGCGCCCACCCCGCAGGACACGATCATCGATCCGGCTGCGGGTACGGCGGGCTTCCTCGTCGCGGCGGCGGAGTACCTCGACCAGCACCACCCCGAGATCTACAACGACCCGACCGCGATGGCGCACTTCAACCACGACGCCTTCACCGGCTTCGACTCCGACGCGTCGATGTCGCGCATCGGCAGCATGAACATGCTGCTGCACGGGGTCGAGAACCCGGTGATCGAGCGTCGCGACAGCCTCGCCCAGGGGCACGCCGACGCCGAAAGGCGCTATTCGGTCGTGTTGGCCAACCCGCCCTTCGCCGGCAGTCTCGACTACGAGTCCACCGCCACCGACCTGCTGTCGATGGTCAAGACGAAGAAGACCGAGCTGCTCTTCCTGGCGCTGATGCTGCGTCTGCTCAAGAACGGCGGACGAGCCGCCGTCATCGTGCCCGACGGTGTGCTGTTCGGTTCGTCGAAGGCACACAAGGACGTCCGCAAGATGCTCGTCGACGACCACAAGCTCGACGCCGTGGTCAAGCTGCCGAGCGGCACGTTCAAGCCCTATACAGGGGTGTCGACGGCGATCCTCTTCTTCACGAAGACCAGCTCGGGGGGAACCGATCACGTCTGGTTCTACGACGTCCGCGCCGACGGCTTCACGCTCGACGACAAGCGCACCCCGATCGAGGCCAACGACCTGCCCGACGCGCTCGCTCGGTGGAAGACGATCGGTAACGCGGACTCGCCTGAGCGCGAGCGCCCCCGTACGGCGCAGTCGTTCTTTGTGCCCCGCGCCGAGATCGTGGCCGAGGGCTACGACCTCAGCATCAACCGCTACCGCGAGGTCGAGCACGAGGAGGCGGTGCACCGGTCCCCGGAAGAGATCCTCGCCGACCTCGACGCCCTCGAGCGCGAGATCATCGCTGGACTTGCCGGCCTGAGGGCTGACGTCGTATGACCACTGGGTTGGCATTACACAACGCAGCGAACGTGTTTCGTCTCAATTATGGCAAAGCCCTGCGGGCGGGCGCGCGGGTTCAGGGCTCGGTCCCTGTGTTCGGGAGTGGCGGCCTGGTAGGCCATCACGACACGCCATTGACGCAGGGGCGCGCGATCGTGGTAGGGCGGAAGGGATCGATCGGATCTGTGACGTTCAGCGATGCCCCAAGCTGGCCGATCGATACGGCTTATTTCATCGACGAAGCATCGACTGCCTGTGACCTGCGCTGGCTCTATTGGTGCCTGCGCAATATGGGGCTTTCTGGAATGAACAAATCCGCGGCGGTCCCAGGCCTGAACAGGGACGACGTTTATCGACTCCGCATGTGCGTTCCGCCGATCGTCGAGCAGCGGCGCATCGCCGCCATCCTCGACCAGGCCGACGAGCTCCGAGCCAAGCGGCGCCGCACCCTCGCCCTTCTCGACGAAGCACTCCCCGCCGCTTTCGCAGAACTCTTCCACGGTGCATCACATGCGACCGCACGCCTGAACGATGTCGGCATCGTCCGAACAGGCAGGACTCCTGCGGCTGGGAGCATCAATTCCAAGTCACTGGGCGTTCCATTCGTCACCCCAGGGGACCTCGCGAGTGACAAGCCCGTAGCTCGCTACGTTCATGACATCGCCGCTCTCGCCAAGGTGGCTGTCCCCGCCGGCAGTTTGCTGGTCTGCTGCATCGGCGCCACGGTCGGAAAATTGGCGCTCGCGACAGAGATCTCGATGTACAACCAGCAGATCAATTCTGTGGAATGGGGCCCGAGTATCGAGCCCGCTTACGGATTGTTCGCAGTCAACGAGCTTCGAGGTCGCATCCGCGATTCAGCCGCCAGTACGACCATGCCCATTCTGAACAAGACACAGTTCTCGGCTTTGCGGATTCCAGTGCCGCCCATGGCTGACCAGCAGGCCTTCAGTGAGGTGTTTGAGGCCCATGGGCGCGTTCGCAATCAAGCTATCGCGCACCTCGCCCACCTCGACGAGCTCTTCGCCTCGCTTCAGCACCGCGCCTTCACCGGCCAGCTCTGAGACGCGGGCGGCAGGACCGAGGCGACTCGTGCCTCCTACCCGCGGCTCAGCAACGAGTTGACGTAGCGGTTCAGGCTCACGCCCTGGCGCGTGGCGGCGATGGTCAGGGAGCGGTGCATGTCAGGCGTGGTCCGCAGGCGGAACTCTCCGCTGAAGCGTCGTTCGCCGAACGAGGCCGGAACGGGTTCGCCATTGGCAAGGAGGTCGTCGACGACCTCGGCGACGAGCGACCGAAGCCCGACGAGCGCGGCGTCCTGGTCGGCGTCGAGCCACGAGAGCGACGGGAACTCCGCCACGGTGGCCGCGTACTCCTGGTCATCGGCCGACCAGGTGACGGCGTAGCTGTAGTGCCGCACATCGGGGGTGCTGAGCACGGGGTTCATCGTTCCTCCAACTTGTCGATCGCTGCCAGGACCTGCTTGACCTGGTAGGCCTTCGCCTTGCCGTGGTCGTTCTGGATGTTCACGCGTGGATCTCCCTGCCATGGCATCCGGTAGACCGAGTGGCTCCCGCCCCGACGACGCGGTTCACCGAACCGGTCGTCGCAGACCTTCTCGAGATCTGCGAATCGGACGTTCGCAGGGTTCCTGCGCATGCTGGCGATCACTGACTCGACGGAACCCACATCACCATGGTGCCACTATCGGCACCACTCGACAAGCCTCGACGCCCTCACTCGGGCGTCCTGCTCGGGGCGTGAGGCCGGCGCTAGGCTGACGACAACACGCACCAGGGGGGCCACCGGCGGTCATGAGCAACTTCGACTTCATCAGGCAAGGCTGGCCGGAGCTCGCCGAGCAAGCTCGCCGCGCCGAGCACTACGTCGTCGGCGACCCGCGAACCTCGCTGTTCTACTCCCGTCGGGCTCTCGAGGCTGCTGTCGAGTGGGCGTTCCGAGTCGACGCCTCGCTCCAACAGGCCTACCGGGACGACCTCAACGCGAGGCTGCACGACGCGTCCTTCATGCATCTCGCCGGACCCACGGTCCTCGACAAGATGCACGTCATCCGACAGCGGGGCAATGCCGCCGTCCACCGTGACGCCCCGGTGACCGTCCGCGAGAGCGAGGCGACGGTGCGCGAGCTCTTCCACGTCTTCGTGTGGTTCGCCTCGACCTTCGCCCTCACCACGGCAGACCGTCCGGCTGCCGGTCTGCGATTCGACGCGTCGCTCATCCCGCGACCTCGGCCGGGCGGGGCGCAGAGGTCTCGGGCCGAGACCGAGCAACTCGCCGAGCGGCTGCGCGTCGCCGACGCAGAGCTCGCCCGGGCAGAGCAGGCGAACGCGACGCTCGCCACCGAGCTGGAGCAGCTCAGGGCTCAGGTCGCTGCCGCCAAGCCCGCCAACGTCGCCCACCCCGTGCCGCACGACTTCCAAGAGGCGCAGACTCGCGCCGACCTGATCGATCCGCTGCTCCGTGAGTCGGGGTGGGCGCTCGACCAGGCCCGTGACCGCGAGTACCCCGTCACCGGGCTCCCGGACCGAGACGGCGGCGACACCGCCACCGGACGCGCGGACTACGTGCTCTGGGGCTCGGACGGCAAGCCGCTCGCGGTCGTCGAGGCCAAGCGGGCCAGCTCGGACGCGCTCGTGGGGCAGCAGCAGGGGCGTCTCTACGCGGACGCGCTCGAGCGCGAGTTCGGCCAGCGGCCGGTCATCTACGTGACGAACGGCTTCGACACCTGGCTGTGGGACGATCTCGCCTACCCGCAGCGTCGAGTCCAGGGTTTCGCGACCAGGGACGAACTGCAATGGCTCGTGCAGCGTCGCCACAGTCAGGCGCCCCTGACTCCTCCTGTCATCGACTCCACCATCGTCGAGCGTCTCTACCAGCACCGGGCGATCACGCGCGTGACCGAGGCCTTCGACGCCCATCAGCGACGTGCGCTCCTCGTGATGGCCACCGGCACGGGCAAGACCCGCACGGTGGTCGCACTCGCCGACTCCCTGATGCGGGCGAACCGAGTCAAGAGGGTGCTGTTCCTCGCCGACCGCGTCGCCCTTGCACGGCAGGCCGCCCGGCAATTCGTCGAGTTCCTGCCGGACGAGACGGTCGTGAACCTCGTCGAGACCAAGGACACGACCGGGCGGGTCTACGTCTCGACCTATCAGACGATGATGGGTCTGCTCGAGCAGCGGGACGCCGACGGCGTGCGTCGATTCGGGCCCAACCACTTCGACCTGATCGTCGTCGACGAGGCACACCGCTCGATCTACCAGAAGTACCGGTTCCTCTTCGACTGGTTCGACTCGCTCGTGGTCGGCCTGACGGCCACCCCGAAGGACGACGTCGACCACGACACCTACGAGCTCTTCGGTCTCGAGTCCGGCGTGCCCACCGACTCGTACGACCTCGAGCGGGCGATCGCCGACGAACACCTCGTGCCGCCGGTGGGCCGCGTCGTGGCGACCCGCTTCACTCGTCAGGGCATCCGGTACGACGACCTCAGCGACGACGAGAAGGAGCGATGGGAGGAAGAGGACTGGGGCGACGAGGTCCCCGAGGCCGTCGACGCCTCGGCCGTGAACGACTGGCTCTTCAACCGTGACACCGTCGACGGGGTGCTCAGGGTGTTGATGGCCGAAGGGCGCACCGTGGCCGGCGGAGACACGATCGGCAAGACGATCGTCTTCGCGCGCAACCAGGCGCACGCCCGTTTCATCGAGGAGCGCTTCAACGCGAGCTACCCGCACTTCAACGGCCTCCTGGCTCAGGTGGTGACCTACCAGACGCCGAACGCCGGTCACTTCATCGACGAGTTCTCGAACCCCGACCGGATGCCGCAGATCGCGATCTCGGTCGACATGCTCGACACCGGCATCGACGTGCCCGACGTCGTCAACCTGGTCTTCTTCAAGCCCGTCGGGTCCAAGACCAAGTACTGGCAGATGGTGGGCCGAGGGACGCGCCTCCGTCCCGAGCTCTACGGGCCGAGCGGTCGGCGCGAGGACGGCACGTCCGACCGCGCCGGCGACAAGAAGGACTTCGTCATCTTCGACGTCGGCGGCAACATCGCCTACTTCAACGCCGACGTCCCGGAGGCCCCGACCAGCACGACTCGATCGCTGCGTTCCCGACTGTTCCTCGCGCGCCTTCGCCTCCTGCAGGGCCTCGACCATCAAGAGGTCCGGGGCGGCGACGAGGTCCAGCTCCGTTCCGATCTCGCGGCCCTGCTGCACGGACGGGTGGCAGGCATGACCGATGCCAACGTCCTCGTGCGGCCGCACCGCCGAGTGGTCGAGCGCTTCGCCCAGGGGCGTGCATGGTCCACGCTCGATGATGACGCTGTCGCCGCCGTCGTCGACGTGGCCGACCTTCCCTCGACCGCGGACGCTTCCGACACCGACGAAGACGCCAAGCGTTTCGACCTGCTGGCACTGAGAGCCCAGCTCGGCGTGCTCGAGGGCGCGCCCGGTTTCGCCGGTGCTCGTGCCCGCATCACGTCGATCGCGAGAGCTCTGGCGGGGCAACGGAACATCCCCGCGGTGGGGGCTCAGGGCGACCTGCTCGACCAGGTCGTCTCGGCCGAGTGGTGGGACGGCGTCACGGTGCCTCAGCTCGAGAAGATGCGTCGTGCACTGCGTGGTCTCGTCCAGTTGGCGCCGCGTGCGGAGCAGCGAGTGGTCTACACCGACCTCGACGACGAGGTCGACGTGCTCGACGACATCGAGATCGTGCTCGGTGCCGGGACCGTGATCGACCGCGTGCGCTTCCGCGAGAAGACCCTGGCGTTCCTCCGGGCGCACGAGAACCACCTCGTGCTGGCCAAGTTGCGGAAGGGGTCCCCGCTGACGGAGCAGGATGTGGCGAGCCTCGAGACCCTGCTGCTCGAGAGCGGCGAGGTCGACCCGCAACACCTGGCCATCGCGGTCGACGAGGCACAAGGTCTCGGGCACTTCATCCGATCGGTCGTCGGGATGGATCGCACAGCGGTCAGCGACGCCCTCAGCGCATTCGTGGCCGGGACGCGATTCACCGGGAACCAGCTCGCGTTCGTGAACATGATCGTCGACCGTCTCACCGACCACGGCCGGGTCAGCAAGGCTCTCCTGTACGAGCCGCCGTTCACCGCCTACGCCCCGACGGGCCCGGACGATCTCTTCGAGACGGCTGTGGTCCGCGACCTCTTCCAGGTTATCGACCGCATCGACGCCTCCGCCGAGGTCGGCTGAGATCGAACACGCGGCCCTGATCGGCCGCGGCCGTCCCGAACCCGTACCTAACGCCGCGCCACCCCCGGCCGATAGTCATCCGTAGCCGCTCAGGACGAGCAGCGACACCTGCCCCCACGGATGGAGGCAGGAGACACAGACCTAGGACGGGCCGATGATCGTCGTCACGCGACTCAACGACAGCAGATTCGCTGTCAACCCTGACCTCATCGAGCGCATCCACGAGACGCCCGACACGGTCCTGATCATGGTCGACGGCGCGAAGTACGTCGTGACCGAGCCGATGGCCGAGGTCATCGAGATGATCGCCCGCTACCGGGCTCGCATCGTCTCGCTCGCCTACGACGAACCGTCCGCCACCGCGCCGGCCAGCCAGGCCCTCGGCAACCGCACCTCGACCGGCCCGCAGCTCGGCATCGTCCGTGGCTCGTCCGGGTCCGGAGGCGCGGGTCGCGTCACCGAGTTCCGGCCCGCCGTGCAGGCTCCCGCCGTCCACGCGCCGGCGACGCACGCGCCGACCGACGCCACGCAGGGACGCTGACCGTGGATCCCGCGACGATCATCGGCATCGTCCTCGCGCTGGGTGCCCTCTTCGGCATGATCCAGCTCGAGGGCGTCAGCATCGCCGGTCTGCTGCTACCCGCGCCGATCATCCTGGTCTTCGGCGCCACGATCGGCGTCGGCATCGCCGGGACGACGATCAAGGACGCGATCCTCAGCTTCAAGAAGATCTCGCGCGCCTTCACCGGCAAGGTCGTCCCCCCGCAGTCGGTCATCGACGGCGTCGTCTCGCTCGCCGAGAAGGCCCGCAGCGAAGGCCTGCTCTCGCTCGAGCAGGAGGCCGAGAAGCTCGACGACCCCTTCATGAAAGGCGCGCTGCAGAACATCGCCGACGGCACCGACGGTGAGGAGCTGCGCATCCTGCTCGAGGACGAGATGGAGTCCCGCCTCGCCGCCGACCGCACGGCCAGCAAGTTCTTCATGAGCCTCGGCGGGTACGCCCCGACGGTCGGCATCGTGGGCACGGTCGTCAGCCTCACCCACGTCCTCGAGAACCTCGCCGAGCCCGACGAGCTGGGTCACATGATCGCCGCGGCCTTCGTCGCGACCCTGTGGGGCCTGCTGACGGCCAACTTCCTCTGGCTGCCGCTCGGCGCGCGCCTGAAGAAGCTCGCCGACCTCGACGAGCTGCGCATGACGCTGCTGATGGAGGGGGTGCTGGCCGTCCAGGCGGGAAGCCAGCCGCGCCTCCTCGGCGAACGCCTCAAGGCCATGGTGCCGACGCACGCGCTCGAGGGCGGCGACGGGAAGGGCGGCAAGGGCGGCAAGGCGAAGGTCGGTGCCGGGAAGGGCGGCGACGACCAGGGGCTGGCCGCATGAGCGGGGCACGTGGCGGACGCAAGAAGAAGGGGCACGCCGAGGACGAGCACCCCGACGAGCGCTGGATGGCCTCGTACATGGACATGATCACCGTGCTGATGTGCATGTTCATCGTGCTGTTCGCCATGTCGAACGTCGACCAGGACAAGTACATCGCCTTGCGCAACTCGCTCGCGACCGGCTTCGGTCAGACCGACGTCGGCAAGGTCGACACGGCCTCCGGCACCGTCGTCAACGCCTCCGACGTCACAGCCGAGGGCAAGGGCTACTCGTCGGGCGACGAGACCGACATGAGCAAAGCCGCCGCCTCGGGCGAGGCCCAGACCGCCGAGCAGGCCGCTGCCGCCATGGTCGCGGCTCAGGGCGAGCTCGACGACCTCAGCGCGATCAAGGCGGCCATCGCCGCGAACCTCGAGGGTTCGGGGCTCAGCGCCGACGTCCAGTTCTCGGTCGACGCGCGCGGCCTCACCGTCCGCCTGATCGGGTCCGAGACCTTCTTCGGCACGAACAGCGCCGACCTCAGCGGCACCGCCGTCGCCGTGATGAACGCGATCGGGCCGGTCCTGAAGACCGCGGGTCACGACGTCTCGGTCGAGGGGCACGCCGACCAACGCAGCTCGACCGCCCCCTACGCCACCAACTGGGAGCTCTCGTCGGCGCGCGCCACCCAGGTGTTGCGCGACCTGGTCGAGCGGGGCGGTGTGGGCGCCGACCACATCCAGTCGGTCGGATTCGGCTCCTCGCGTCCGCTCAGCGCGGGCTCGACCGACGCCGACCTCGCCTCGAACCGGCGCGTCGACATCGTCGTCCTGTCGAACCAGTCCGACGCCGTGAGCGCGCTGCTGCCACAGCTCGAGCAGGCGGCGGCGGCCGCGGGAGGCGCGGTGACCGACGGTCGCAACCCCACCGTCCAGCCGGCGGCCGACACCTCGACCACGGCCGAGTCGGGCGGCACGTCGAAGGCGGGCAGCGCGACCGAGACCACGACCGAGAAGAAGAGCGAGAAGAAGAGCGAGAAGAAGGAGGAGTCCTCGGGTCACTGACCTCCGACGGGCGACCCCGGTCGGGAAGCACGGCGACGGCAACCCAGTCCGGGGGGTACGGACGATCCTGGGCTAACGCTCAGGTGGGGCGGGCCGATAGCTCCGTCCGTGACACTCCTCGACGCCCCGACGGGCAGCACCGCACCGACCACGACGGTCGGCTCGTCGGCGCGCCCGCAGAAGGCCGTCGAGGTCTACGATTTCCGGCGTCCGACGACCCTCGCCCGTGAGCACTCGCGCGTCCTCGAGCTGGCCTTCGACACCTTCGCGCGCCAGTGGGGGACGCAGCTCACCGCCAAGGTCCGGGTGCTCTCGCAGGTCACCTGCGACCAGGTGCAGATGCTGACCTACGACGAGTACGCCTCGTCCCTGCCGCCGACCACCGCCATGGTGCTCTGCACGCTCGAGGGCGTCTCGGCGAAGGCCGTCATCCAGTTCCCGTCGTCGGCCGCGCTCACCTGGGTCAGCCACATGCTCGGCGCGGTCAAGCCCACCACGCTGCCCGAGCGCACCTTCACGCCCATCGAGCAGGCCCTCGTGCGCCGCCTGATGGACGACGCCCTCGACGACCTGCGCTACTCGTTCGGCACGATGCTCGCCGACCCGATCAGCGTCGGCGGGTTCCAGTACAACTCGCAGTTCGCCCAGGCCGCGCAGAAGTCCGACCTGATGATCGTGGCCTCGTTCGAGATCCGCGTGGGGGAGCTCGTGGCGCCGGGCACCGTCGCGATCCCGGCCGACGTCCTGCTGTCGCAGCTCGGCGAGTCCAACCCGACGATCGACGCCGCCGACGCGCGTGATCTGCTCGGCGCCCAGCTGGCCTCCGTGCCCGTCGGCGTCTCGCTGACCTTCGCCCCCGCCGCGGTGCTGCCGAGCGTCGTGCTCGGGCTGGCCGTCGGCGATCTGCTGCCGCTGCCGCACCCGCAGCACCGCCCGCTCGAGATCAGCGTCGACGGCCAGCCCGTCGGTCGCGCCGCCGTCGGGGCCGCGGGCTCGCGTCTGGCCGGCATCGTCGTCTCCACCTCCCTGACCGGCACCGAAGAAGGAACCTCATGACCGGCACGACCATCACCCTGCACACCGCGGCGGCCGAGGCGCTGGTCGCCCAGCTGCCGACGCCCACGCCGCTGCGTGCCGTGGCCGTCGACCCGGCCTCCGCCCACGGGCTCCGCGCCGCGGGCTCGTCCGTCGTCGTCACGTCGTTCGTCGGGTCCGTCTCGGCCGACACCGCGGTCCTGCTGGCCGACATGGACCAGCTCGCCGCCGCCGCGGGCACGGACAACCCGATGGTCTCGGTCTCCGACGTCCTGCGTCCCGCGCTCGAGGCCGCGAGCGGCGTGCTCGGCACGGGCGTGCTCGGCGAGAGCCGTCGCGAGTCGGCCGACGCCCTGCTGGCCGACCCCGAGACGGTCGTCTTCGAGCTGACGGCCGCGGGCCAGCCCGCCGGCTGGTTCGCCCTGCGCCTCCGCGAGGGCGGCACGATCGGCGGCTCGTCGCCGGTCGCCCCGACCACGGGAGCGGTGTCGACGGGCAACCTCGGTCGCATCAACAACGTCGAGATGGCCCTGACGGTCGAGATCGGCCGCACGCGCATGTCGGTCCGCGACGTCCTCGGCCTCGAGCCCGGTGCCGTCATCGAGCTCGACCGCTCGGCCGGTGCCCCCGCCGACGTACTGCTCAACGGTCGCCTGATCGCGCACGGCGAGGTCGTCGTCGTCGACCAGGACTACGCCGTCCGCATCACCAAGATCCTCGACGTCGCCGACGGCATCGCCTGATCGTGGACACCGTCGTCGTCGGCCTGCGGGTCGTCCTCTCGTTGGGCGTCGTCCTCGCCCTGCTCTGGGTGCTGCAGAAGCGCCTGGTGAAGGGCGGTCGCGCGGGCACCCGCGCCACGTCGCAGGTCTCGGTCGTCGCCCGTCAGGGCGTCGGCGCGAAGGCGAGCGTCGTCGTGGTCGACGTCGAGGGCGAGCGTCTCGTGCTCGGCGTCACCGAGTCGTCGGTGACCGTGCTGGCCGCCGCCGACCGTCCGGTCGACGCCGGCGCCCTCACGCTGGTCCCCGACCCCACGGGTGCCGAGGCCGAGCCGGCGGCGCAGGAGGCGCGGGTCACCCCGATCGCGCCCGTCGCGTTCGCGTCCGTCCTGTCCGCCGAGAGCGCCTCGGCCCGCGACGAGCTGCCCGCCCGCCCGGTCGACGCGACCCCCGTCGAGATGCTGCGTCCCCGCGGTGCCGCCCGTCGGGCCGCCGTCTCGCGTCCGCGTGACCTCGACGCGCGTCGTCGTGGCCGCGCCGTGAGGTCGCTCGAGGGCTCGATCCTGGCCCCCGACACCTGGCGCCAGGCCGCCGCGGCCCTGCGCAGCGGACGAGCCGGATGACCGGCCGCCGGTCGTCCGCGTCCCCGACCCGCCCCTCCTTCTCGTCCGCCCTGCGCAGGCTCGTCCGTCCCACGCTGCGCGACGGCCTGCACGGCGCCCCCCTCGGCCGCTCGGTGGTCGGCGTCGCCCCCGTGCGGTTCGCCGACACGCGCTTCGCCCGGGCCGTCGTCGTCACCCTGCTCGCGCTCGTCGTGGCGTCGGCGCTCGTCATGCTGATCGGTCAGCAGGCGAACGCCGCCCCGGTGGCGCCGACGGCGCCCACCGCTCCCACGGCCCCGGCCACGGACGGCGACGGCACCGAGGGCACCACCGGCACGACGCCCACCGACTTCACCGACACCGGCCAGACGACGTCGGACGGTACCGGCTCGGGTGGGTTGAACATCGACATCAACGGCCCCGACGGAGCGCCCAGCCAGGCCGTCGTCACGCTGATCGGCATCACGCTGCTGAGCGTCGCGCCCGCACTGCTGCTGATGATGACGTCGTTCACGAAGATCTTCGTGGTGCTCGCGATGACGCGCAACGCGCTCGCGCTGCCCTCGATCCCGCCGAACCAGGTGCTCGCAGGGCTGGCCCTGTTCCTGAGCCTGTTCATCATGGCTCCGATCCTGACCCACATCAACACGGACGCCGTGCAGCCCTACCTCGACGGCCGTCTCGACCTGCAGGGCGCGATCGACGCGGGCATCGCTCCGCTGCGCGAGTTCATGCTCGCCCACACCCGTGAAGAGGACCTCGCGTTGATGACCCGGTCGGCGAACCAGCCGAACCCTGCCAGCCAGGCCGACGTGCCCATGCTGACGCTCATCCCGTCGTTCATGATCAGCGAGCTGCGCGCCGCGTTCATCATCGGCTTCGTCATCTTCATCCCCTTCCTCGTCATCGACCTCGTCGTCAGCGCCGCCCTCATGTCGATGGGCATGATGATGCTGCCGCCGGTGATGATCTCGCTGCCCTTCAAGATCTTGTTGTTCGTGCTCGTCGACGGCTGGGGCCTCATCATCAAGAGCCTCATCGAGAGTTACCAGGTGGGTGCCTGATGGATTCCAACGCCGTCCTCGACCTCTCGATGCAGGCCCTGATCATCACGGGCAAGCTCGCCGCGCCCGTGCTGATCACCTCGCTCGTCGTCGGCTTCGCGATCTCGCTGCTGCAGTCGATCACCCAGATCCAGGAGGTCACCCTCTCGTTCGTGCCGAAGGCCGTCGCCGTCGGCATCGCCCTCGTCGTCACCGGCCACTGGATGATCAGCGAGATGGTGTCGTTCACGACCATGGTGTTCGACCGCATCCCCCAGCTGCTCAGCGGCGGGTAGGGGCGACCGTGTCGTTCGACCTGAGCTGGCTCGAGGCCACCCTGCTCGCCGCCGTCCGCATGACCGCGTTCCTCGTGATCGCGCCTCCGTTCTCGTACCGGGCCTTCCCGGCACGGGTCAAGGCCATGCTCGGCATCGGGCTGGCGCTCGCCGTCGCGCCGCGGGTCGCGCCCGGCTACGTGTCGCTCGAGACGGGCCCGTTCGTCATGGCGCTGGTGCTCGAGATCGTCGTCGGCGCCGTGCTCGGGTTCCTCGTCTTCGTCGCCTTCGCCGCCGTGCAGGCGGCCGGCAGCCTCATCGACCTCTTCGGCGGCTTCACGCTCGCGCAGGCCTTCGACCCGCAGTCGATGGTCAACGGCGCGCAGTTCACCCGGCTGTTCCAGATGACCGCGCTCGCGCTGATGTTCGCCACGGGCGGCTACCAGCTGATCATCGGCGGGCTCACGCGTTCCTTCGACGCCGTGCCGCTCGGCCTCGGCATGGACCTCACCCGCCCGGTCGAGTTGCTGACCACGGGCGTCAGCCAGCTCTTCCTCTCGACGATCCAGATCGCCGGGCCGCTCTGCGTCGTCCTGTTCCTCGCCGACGTCGGCCTGGGCCTACTCTCGCGGGTCGCGCCGGCGCTCAACGCCTACGCGATGGGCTTCCCGCTCAAGATCCTCATGACGGTCATGCTGGCCGGCGGCGTGTTCCTCGCGCTGCCGGGGGTCGTGGCCTCGCTGACCGGCGACGCCGCCGACATGCTGCTGGGGGTGGGCTGACATGGCGGACGACTCCGGCGAGCGCTCCGAGGCCGCGACCGACAAGCGGATGAAAGAGGTCCACTCGAAGGGCCAGCTGTCGCGGTCGCAGGACCTCAGCGCCTGGGTGGGCGTCGGCGCCGCCGCCGTGATGATCCCGTCGACCATCGAGCGCGCCTCCTCCGCGGGCGTCGACCAGATGTTCTCGATCCGTCAGGCCATCACGCACCCCGACTCGGCGACCGTCGTGACCGAGCTCATGCAGGGCGCGGGAACGATGGGGGCGACGATCGGGCCGATGCTCGCCGTCGTCGGCGCCGCCGTGCTCGCGACCGCCATCGTGCAGGGCGGCGTCCACATCAAGCGCATGACCGGCAACTACGAGCAGTTCAACCTGCTCAACGGCCTGAAGAACACCTTCGGCACACAGGCGCTGTGGAACGGCGTGAAGGCCCTGATCAAGACGACGGTCGTCGGCCTCGTGCTCTGGTTCGCGATCCAGGGCCTGATGCCCGTGCTCACGAGCGGCGGCGGGCTCAGTGTCTCGGCCGTGCTCGAGGAGGCCAAGGCCGGCACCGGCATCCTCATCAAGGCGGCCATCGCCGCGGGGCTGCTGCTCGCCTTCGCCGACGTCTTCGTCGTCATGCGTCGCAACCGCAAGAAGACGCGCATGACCAAGAAAGAGGTCAAGGACGAGAGCAAGTCGAGCGACGGCGACCCGCTGGTCAAGTCGCAGCGTCGTTCCCGTCAGCTCGCGATGAGCCGCAACCGCATGATCGGGGCCATCGCCGACGCCGACGTCGTCATGGTCAACCCGACCGACTACGCGGTCGCGGTGAGGTACGAGCCCGGCAAGTCGGCACCGCGCGTCGTCGCGAAGGGCGCCGGCACGGTCGCCGCCCGCATCCGTGAGCAGGCCACGGCCGACGGCGTCCCGCTCGTCGTCGACGTGCCCCTGACCCGCGCCCTGCACGCCGCCTGCGGCCTCGGCGACGAGATCCCCGTCGACCTCTACACGCCGGTCGCCCGCGTGCTCACCTTCGTCATGGCGCTGAAGGCCCGCGGCACCCTGAAGGGCACGCACACGCCGCCCCGCGTCACCACGGCCGACGAGGTGGCGGGCGTCCTCGCCCCCGAGTCGCTCGAGGCCGACGCCGTCCCCCGCCGCCTCCGCATCGCCCGCGAGGTCGCGACCGCCGCGACGGCCGCGGGCTCCCCGTCCTCGCGCACCGCGCCTCCTGCGCCCTCCCGCTCCGTCCGTCCCGCCACCTCTGGAGGCACCCGATGAAGTCCACCCTGCCCAAGCTCGCCGTCCCGGTCGGCATCGTCGGCATCGTGCTGCTGCTCGTCGTACCGGTGCCCGCGCCGCTGCTCGACGTGCTGATCATCCTCAACATCCTGTTGGCCCTGGTGATCCTGCTGACGACGCTGTTCGTCAAGAAGCCCCTCGACTTCTCGGTGTTCCCGTCGCTGCTGCTCGTCGCCACGCTGTTCCGCCTCGGGCTCAACGTGGCGTCGACGCGCCTCGTGCTCGGCGACGGTTACGCGGGCGACGTCATCGCGGCCTTCGGGCACGTGGCGGTGAGCGGCTCGATCATCATCGGTTCGGTGATCTTCCTGATCCTCGTGGTGATCCAGTTCGTGGTCGTCACGAAGGGTGCCGAGCGCGTCGCCGAGGTGGGCGCACGGTTCACCCTCGACGCCATGCCCGGCAAGCAGATGGCGATCGACGCCGACCTCAACGCGGGCCTGATCACCGACGAGGTCGCCAAGCAGCGTCGCGCCGACGTCAGCGCCGAGGCCGACTTCTACGGTGCCATGGACGGTGCGTCGAAGTTCGTCAAGGGCGACGCGATCGCCGGCATCATCATCATCATCATCAACCTGGTCGGCGGCATCGCCATCGGGGCCCTGCAGAACGGCATGGCCATCGGCGACGCCCTCTCGCACTACGGGCTGCTGACGATCGGCGACGGCCTGACCACGCAGATCCCCGCACTGCTGATGGCCGTCTCGACCGGCATGATCGTCACCCGCTCGGGCGCCGACACCGAGATGGGCGCGCAGGCCGCGTCGCAGCTCGGGCAGTCGCGCATCGCGCTCGCCGTGGCCGGAACCGCCGCCATCGGCATGGGCTTCATCCCCGGCATGCCCATCGTGGCGTTCCTGCTGATCGGCGGGGCGCTGCTGATCGTCGCCTACCGGCTCGGCGTGGCCGCCAAGGCCGAGGAGGCGCGCGCGGCCCTCGCGGAGCAGCAGGCGGCGGTCGTCGCCCCCACCGACACGACCGACGACCTGCTCGAGCAGATGCGGGTGCACGCGCTCGAGATCCTGCTCGCGCCCGACCTCGTCGACATGGTCGGGGGAGCGTCGGACGACCTGCTCGGCCGGGTCAAGGCGCTGCGCCGCAAGATCGCCGTCGACCTCGGCATCGTCGTGCCGCCCGTCCGCACCCGCGACAGCGTCGACCTGCCCCCGGCCACCTACTCGATCCGCATCGCGGGCGTCGAGGCCGGTCGCGGTCAGGCCCCGGCCCGTTCGGTGCTCGCCCTCGGCGACGCGCTCGACGGTCTGCCCGGCACCGCCACGGTCGAGCCGGTCTTCGGCCTCGCCGGCAAGTGGGTGCCCGCCGAGATGCGGCACAGCGCCGAGATGACCGGCGCCACCGTGATCGACCGCGTCTCGGTGCTGGTGACGCACCTCTCGTCGATCATCGCCGACAACGCCGCCCGCCTGCTCACCCGCGAGGACGTCCGCGTGCTGACCGAGGGCGTCAAGCAGGTCAACGCGCCGGCCGTCGACGACCTCGTGCCCAGCATGCTGTCGCTCGCCGAGCTGCAGCGCGTCCTGCAGGGCCTGCTCTCCGAGCGCATCCCGATCAACGACCTCGCGCGGATCTGCGAGGGGCTGACGCTGCGGGCGAAGGTGTCCACCGACCCGGAGGGACTCGTCGAGGCGGCCCGCGCCTCCTTGGGGCCCGCGCTCACGGCGCAGTACCTCGACGGCCGGGTGCTGCGGGTCATCATGATCGACCCGACCCTCGAGCAGTCGATGCTCGAGGGGCTGCGGCCGAGCGACCAGGGCACGCAGATCCTGCTCGACGGGCACCGGGTCGAGCAGGTGCTCGGGTCGTTGCGCGAGGCCGTGCAGTCGGTCGAGGCGCAGGGGCTCAGCGCGGTGCTGGTCTGCGCCCCCGCGTTGCGACCGGCCATCCACCGGCTGGTGTCGGCGCAGCAGAACGGCCTGCCGGTGCTGTCGTACCAGGAGGCCACCGCCGCCGGGTCGACCATCGAGACCGTCGGCGTCGTGCGCGCCGCCGACTCGATCGTGGCCTGACATGGCGACCACGATCGTCATGACCGGCGAGTCGCTCGACGGGCTGCGCCGCGAGGTGCGGGCGACCCACGGCGCCTCGGCGCGCATCGTCGCGGCCCAGAGGGTGACCGTCGGGGGAGTCGCCGGCTTCTTCGCCCGCAAGCACTACGAGGTCACGGTCGAGGTGCCCGAAGCGGGCGTCGACCTGCCCGTCGCACGCGTGAGCATCACGACGCCGGTGCCCGCGGAACGCGCGGGGATCGCGGCCTTGCTGGCGTCGGCGGACGAGGCCGAGGACGCGCTGCAGGCGGGAGCTCCGGCGCCCCGGGCCGCCTGGTCGGCGTCGATGGCCCCGGGTGCCGTGGCCTCGTCGAGCGCCCCGGTGCGGGACGGGTTCGACGACGTGCTGACCGGCTCGGCCACGCCCGCGAGCCCGCGCCGGGCCGCCCGGGCCGCGGCGGCCGCCGCGTCGACCGCGGGCGGGGCCTCGGCCACGACGTCGACGGCAGGAGGCGCGGTGCCGGTCCCGGCCGCCGCCGACGTCTCGACGCGCACCGACGCCTTCGCATCGATCATGGACGACCTCACCTTCAACGGGATCGCGCCCGCCGCCGGTGCCGCCGGCCTCGGGGCCGGAGCCGCGGGCGCGGGCGCGGGCCCCACGGCCCTCGCCGACGGTGACGCCGCCGACCCCGACGCGCCGCGCGGGGCCGCTCCCCGTCGCACGGCCGCCTCGCTCGCGGCCGCCGCCGACGCCCTCGCCGCGCAGGCCCGGGCCGTGGCCTCCCCGGGTGTGCCGCCCGCGCCCGACGTGTCGCGCGGGGCAGGCGACCTCGTCGTGGTGGTCGGTCGCCCCGGCGACGCCTTCCGCGTGGCAGCCCAGATGGCGTCGACGTTCGGGCTGCGCTCGGTCGACGTGTCCGATCGCCGCAGCGGCATCCTGGCCCGGGCCACCGGCGTGCACGAGAACTCCGCCGTGGTGACCGCCCTGGCCTGGGACGCCGCGGCGCCCGCCGCTCTCGAGGCGATCGCCGCCGACCAGGTCTGGGTCGCGGTCGACGTCGGTCGCAAGCACGACGACACCGCCCGCTGGGTCGAGTCCGTCCGGGCGGTGACGCCCGTGGCCGCGGCCGCGGTGGTCGGCGAGGACGACACGGCGACCCCGGGCACGGTGCATCTGCTCGGCGTGCCGGTGGGCTGGCGCGAAGGTGGCGCGACCCGCTGAGCCGCGCCTCCTGCCTGTCGTCGTGACCGGACCGCCCCACGCTCAGTAAGCTGGCCCGATGCTGGTGCTGACACGCAAGGTCGGAGAACGCATCGTGATCGGCGACGACATCGTCATCACGGTGCTCGACTCCCGTGGCGACGGCGTGCGCATCGGCATCGACGCTCCGCGGGGGGTCAAGATCCAGCGCGAAGAGGTCATCAAGGCCGTCACCGAGGCGAACGTCGAGGCGGCGAAGGCACCCGACGACGCCGAGGCACGCCTGCGCGCCGCCCTCGGTGCCCCCGCTCCCCGCGCCGACCAGTAGCCCCGCACTCGTCGCTCGGCCCCACCGCGGTCGGGCTGCCGCGCCGCGCCGCCGCGCCGCGCCGCGGCGCCACGAAATGGACACTTCGCCACGTTTTGTCGTGGCGTCGTGCCCATGACGTGGCGGGATGCGGCGAACAGGATGTGGCGTGCGGCGGTCGCCCCGCGGTCCCGCCCCGCGGTCCCGCCCGACGCGTCCCGGTCAGCGCGCGCCGAACACGCTCCGCGACGGTTCGGGCGAGGGCACGGCCGTGGCGTCGGTGACCACGGGCGCCCCCGCGACGAAGTCGCGCAGCTCGCGGCCGTGGACGACCTTGGCCGGCAGCGGGTCCGACGAGTAGAGCCGCGGCATGCGATCGGTCGGCAGCGGCGACGGCGAGCCGATCAGCACGACGTTGCCGAAGCGCCGGCCCTTGAGCGTGGCGGGGTCGGCGACCGCCACCACGTGCTCGAAGACGGTGGCGAGCGTCGACGCCTGCCCCCGGGCGAAGGCCAACCCCGCACCGTCGGCCGAGTTGACGATCAGCATGCCGCTCGGCGACAGGAACTCGGCCGCCGCCGTGTAGAACTCGAGCGAGGTCACGTGCGCGGGGATCTGCGAGCCGCCGAAGACGTCGACGATCAGCAGGTCGACCGTGCCGCGCAGCCCGGCGGGCAACTTCACCATGACCTCGCGGGCATCGCCGTAGCGCACCCGGATCGAGGCCCCGCGCGGCAGCGGCAACGTCTCGCGGACCAGGGCCACGAGGTCGGATTCGAGCTCGATCACCTGCTGGCGCGAGCCCGGCCTGGTGGCCTCGACGTAGCGGGGCAGGGTGAGGGCGCCGGCGCCGAGGTGAAGGGCCGTGACCGGGCCCTCGGGCAGCAGGTCGACGGCGTGCCCGATGCGCCGGACGTACTCGAACGCCAGGTGCGTCGGATCGTCGAGGTCGACGTGCGATTGCGGTGTGCCGTCGACGACGAGCGTGTACGAACCGGGGCGGTGCCGGTCCTCGTCCACGCGGGCGAGGCCCGCCCCGATCGAGATCTCGACGGGCGGTTCGTCGTGCTGTGCGGCCATGCCTCCAGCCTCCCATCCCGGGGACGAGGAGGCGCGCGCGGCCCCCCATCCCGTGGAATGCCTGTGCATGCGCCCGGGTTATACCGAAGCTCGAGCGAAAGGTCAACGACAGGGCTTGCCAGGCGTGTCCGGGGCGACCTAGTATGGACCTTTGCGCTCCCCGTGCGTCCTGTCGTCATATTGCGGTCGACAACGTCTCGAGACACCCACCCCCGAATATGACGGCGGGGTGGATGGTGTCCGCCGGGTAGGGCCGTTCACTCACTCACCACATACTGTCCGACAGTGATGACCCGACGGGGTCCACGGAGGTTACTTCCTTGGCTGCTGCGAACAACGCATCCACCAACTCACCCAAGAACGGTCGCAACGCATCGCGGCTCTCGTTCGCCAAGATCACCGACACGCTGACGGTCCCCGACCTGCTGGCGCTGCAGACCGAGAGCTTCGACTGGCTCGTCGGCAACGACATCTGGAAGGACCGCCTCGCCGAGGCGACCGAGCAGGGTCGCACCGACCTGGCCCTCCACTCGGGCCTGGAAGAGATCTTCGAAGAGATCTCGCCGATCGAAGACCTCGGCGAGACCATGCAGCTCTCGTTCACGGCTCCCGAGCTCGAAGAGCCCAAGTACACGATCGACGAGTGCAAAGAGCGTGGCAAGACCTACGCCGCGCCGCTCTACGTGAACGCCGAGTTCATGAACCACCTGACCGGTGAGATCAAGACCCAGACGGTCTTCATGGGCGACTTCCCGCTCATGACCGAGCGGGGCACGTTCATCATCAACGGCACCGAGCGTGTCGTCGTCTCGCAGCTCGTCCGCAGCCCGGGCGTCTACTTCGAGCGCGCCTCCGACAAGACCAGCGACAAGGACATCTACTCGGCTCGGGTCATCCCGAGCCGTGGTGCCTGGCTCGAGTTCGAGATCGACAAGCGCGACCAGGTCGGCGTCCGCATCGACCGCAAGCGCAAGCAGAGCGTGACCGTCTTCCTCAAGGCCCTCGGCCTCACGAGCGAAGAGATCATGGAGGAGTTCAAGGGCTTCGCCTCGATCGAGGCCACCCTCGAGAAGGACGCCATCCTCACCAAAGAAGAGGCGCTCAAGGACATCTACCGCAAGCTGCGTCCGGGCGAGCAGGTCGCTGCCGAGGCCGCGCGTGCGCTCCTCGACAACTTCTACTTCAACCACAAGCGCTACGACCTGGCCAAGGTGGGTCGCTACAAGATCAACCGCAAGCTCGGCATCGACGCCCCCCTGGGCGACTCGGTCCTGACCGTCGACGACATCGTCGCCACGATCAAGTACCTCGTGTCGCTGCACGCCGAAGAGAAGTCGATGAACGGCACGCGCGACGGCGAGCCCGTCCAGCTGCGTCTCGACGTCGACGACATCGACCACTTCGGCAACCGTCGCATCCGTGCGGTCGGCGAGCTGATCCAGAACCAGGTCCGCACCGGTCTGTCGCGCATGGAGCGCGTCGTTCGTGAGCGCATGACCACCCAAGACATCGAGGCGATCACGCCGCAGACCCTGATCAACGTGCGCCCCGTCGTCGCCGCGATCAAGGAGTTCTTCGGCACCTCGCAGCTGTCGCAGTTCATGGACCAGAACAACCCGCTCTCGGGCCTGACGCACAAGCGTCGTCTGAGCGCGCTCGGCCCCGGCGGTCTGTCGCGTGAGCGCGCCGGCGTCGAGGTCCGCGACGTCCACCCCTCGCACTACGGCCGCATGTGCCCGATCGAGACCCCTGAAGGCCCGAACATCGGTCTGATCGGTTCGCTCGCGTCCTTCGCGCGCATCAACTCGTTCGGCTTCATCGAGACGCCCTACCGTCGCGTGGACAAGGGCAACGTCACCACGACGATCGACTACCTCACCGCCTCCGAAGAGGACGACTACGTCGTCGCGCAGGCGAACGCCCCCCTCGACGACAAGTTCGACTTCGTCGACGACAAGGTGCTCGTCCGCAAGAAGGGCGGCGAGGTCGAGCTCGTCGACAAGGCCGAGGTCGACTACATGGACGTCTCGCCGCGCCAGATGGTGTCGGTGGCCACGTCGCTGATCCCGTTCCTCGAGCACGACGACGCGAACCGTGCCCTCATGGGTGCCAACATGCAGCGTCAGGCCGTCCCGCTCGTCCGCAGCGAGAGCCCGCTCGTCGGCACCGGCATGGAGGGCTACACCGCGATCGACGCCGGTGACGTCGTCACCGCCGACGCCGCGGGTGTCGTCTCCGAGGTGTCGGCCGACGTCGTCACCGTCCAGCTCGACGACGGCGGCACGCAGGACTACTACCTGCGCAAGTTCGACCGCTCCAACCAGGGCGCCAGCTACAACCACCGCGTGATCGTCGACGCCGGCCAGCGCGTCGAGGTCGGCGAGGTCATCGCCGACGGTCCCGCGACCGAGAACGGCGAGCTCGCGCTCGGCAAGAACCTGCTCGTCGCGTTCATGCCGTGGGAGGGCTACAACTACGAGGACGCGATGATCCTGTCGCAGAACCTCGTGAAGGACGACACGCTCTCGTCGATCCACATCGAAGAGTACGAAGTCGACGCCCGCGACACGAAGCTCGGCAAGGAAGAGATCACCCGTGATCTCCCCAACGTCAGCCCCGACCTGCTGGCCGACCTCGACGAGCGCGGCATCATCCGCATCGGTGCCGAGGTGCGTCCCGGTGACATCCTCGTCGGCAAGGTCACGCCCAAGGGCGAGACCGAGCTGAGCGCCGAGGAGCGCCTGCTGCGCGCCATCTTCAACGAGAAGAGCCGCGAGGTCCGCGACACGTCCCTGAAGGTGCCTCACGGCGAGCAGGGAACAGTCATCGGCGTCAAGGTCTTCGACTCGCAAGACGGAGACGACGAGCTCGGCTCGGGCGTCAACCAGCGCGTCGTCGTGTTCATCGCCCAGAAGCGCAAGATCACCGCGGGCGACAAGCTCGCCGGTCGCCACGGCAACAAGGGCGTCATCTCGACGATCCTGCCCGTCGAGGACATGCCCTTCCTCGCGGACGGCACCCCCGTCGACATCATCCTCAACCCGCTCGGCGTGCCCGGCCGCATGAACTTCGGCCAGGTGCTCGAGATCCACCTCGGGTGGATCGCCGCGCAGGGCTGGAACGTCGAGGGCATCCAGGAGTGGGCGAAGAACCTTCCCGAAGAGGCGCTCAGCGCCGCTCCGGGCACGAAGGTCGCCACCCCGGTGTTCGACGGCGCCGCCGAGCGCGAGATCGAGGGTCTGCTCGACTCGACCCTGCCGACCCGTGACGGTGAGCGTCTGATCGGTTCGTCCGGTAAGGCGCGTCTGTTCGACGGTCGTTCGGGTGAGCCGTTCCCCAACCCGATCTCGGTCGGCTACATGTACATCCTGAAGCTGCACCACCTCGTCGACGACAAGATCCACGCACGCTCGACGGGCCCGTACTCGATGATCACGCAGCAGCCGCTGGGTGGTAAGGCGCAGTTCGGTGGCCAGCGCTTCGGCGAGATGGAGGTCTGGGCCCTCGAGGCCTACGGCGCCGCGTACGCGCTGCAAGAGCTCCTCACCATCAAGTCGGACGACATCCTCGGCCGCGTGAAGGTGTACGAAGCCATCGTCAAGGGCGAGAACATCCAGGAGCCCGGCATCCCCGAGAGCTTCAAGGTCCTCATCAAAGAGATGCAGTCGCTCTGCCTGAACGTCGAGGTCCTCTCGGCGGACGGCCAGACGGTCAGCCTGCGCGACACGGACGACGAGGTCTTCCGTGCCGCCGAAGAGCTCGGCATCAACATCTCCTCCCGCTTCGAATCGTCGAACGTCGACGAGATCTAAGCCCCCTTCCCACAACGACACGTCGATACATCTGACAAGGGATTAAATTTTGATCGAAGCAACAACTTTCGATGAGCTGCGGATCGGCCTCGCCACTGCCGAGAACATCCGCGCCTGGTCGCACGGTGAGGTCAAGAAGCCGGAGACCATCAACTACCGCACGCTGAAGCCCGAGAAGGACGGTCTCTTCGGAGAACAGATCTTCGGGCCCTCGCGTGACTGGGAGTGCGCGTGCGGCAAGTACAAGCGCGTCCGCTTCAAGGGCATCGTCTGCGAGCGCTGCGGCGTCGAGGTCACGAAGTCGTCCGTGCGTCGTGAGCGCATGGGCCACATCGAGCTCGCCGCTCCCGTCACGCACATCTGGTACTTCAAGGGCGTCCCCTCGCGCTTGGGCTACCTGCTCGACATGGCCCCGAAAGACCTCGAGAAGGTCATCTACTTCGCGGCCTACATGGTCATCTCGATCGACGAAGAGGGTCGTCACGCCGACATGCCCGGGCTCGAGAACGAGCTCCGTCTCGAGATCAAGCAGCTCGAGTCGCAGCGCGACACGCGCATCGCCGACCGCCTGAAGAAGCTCGAGGACGACCTGGCCGTCCTCGAAGAAGAAGGCGCGAAGAGCGACCAGAAGCGTCGTGCGAAAGACGGCGCCGAGAAAGAGATGTCGCAGACGCGCAAGTCGTTCGACGAGGACATCAACCGCCTCGAGCGCGTGTGGGAGGACTTCCGCAGCCTCAAGGTCGGCGACCTCAAACCCGAGGACGCCGTCTTCCACGAGCTGCAGGACCGTTTCGGAATCTACTTCGAGGCCCACATGGGCGCCGAGGCGATCAAGAAGCGCCTCGAGGGCTTCGACCTCACCACCGAGGCCGAGAACCTGCACCTGCAGATCTCCGAGGGCAAGGGTCAGAAGAAGATCCGCGCCATCAAGCGCCTGCGCGTCGTCAGCTCGTTCCTGGCCACCGGCAACTCGCCGGCCGCCATGGTCCTCGACGTCGTCCCGGTCATCCCGCCCGAGCTGCGCCCGATGGTGCAGCTCGACGGTGGCCGCTTCGCGACCAGCGACCTGAACGACCTCTACCGTCGCGTGATCAACCGCAACAACCGCCTCCGTCGCCTGCTCGACCTCGGTGCCCCCGAGATCATCGTGAACAACGAGAAGCGCATGCTGCAAGAGGCCGTCGACGCCCTGTTCGACAACGGTCGTCGTGGTCGCCCCGTCACCGGTACCGGCAACCGTGCCCTGAAGTCCCTGAGCGACATGCTCAAGGGAAAGCAGGGTCGCTTCCGCCAGAACCTGCTCGGCAAGCGCGTCGACTACTCGGGTCGTTCGGTCATCATCGTCGGCCCGACGCTGAAGCTGCACCAGTGCGGTCTGCCCAAGCAGATGGCCCTCGAACTGTTCAAGCCGTTCGTCATCAAGCGCCTGATCGACCTGAGCCACGCTCAGAACATCAAGTCGGCGAAGCGCATGGTCGAGCGTTCGCGCCCGCAGGTCTGGGACGTCCTCGAAGAGATCATCCGCGAGCGCCCCGTGCTGCTGAACCGTGCACCCACCCTGCACCGTCTCGGCATCCAGGCGTTCGAGCCCCAGCTGGTCGAGGGCAAGGCCATCCAGCTGCACCCGCTCGTCTGCGCGGCGTTCAACGCCGACTTCGACGGTGACCAGATGGCCGTGCACCTGCCGCTGTCCGTCGAGGCCCAGGCCGAGGCGCGCATCCTGATGCTCGCGTCGAACAACATCCTGAAGCCGTCCGACGGTCGTCCGGTGACCCTGCCCGCACAGGACATGATCATCGGTCTGCACTACCTGACGACGGTCACCGAAGGCGCCGAGGGCGAAGGCCGTGCCTTCTCGTCGGTCGCCGAGGCGATCCTCGCGAAGGACCAGGGCTCGCTCGACCTCAACGCGATGGTCAAGATCCGCATGAACGGCGTGCACTTCGCCGAGGGCGAGGCTCCCGAGGGCTACGAGGTCGGGCAGGACATCCTGCTCGAGACGACCCTCGGTCGTGCGCTCTTCAACGAGAACCTGCCGGCGGACTACCCGTTCGTGCAGCAGGTGACCGACAAGGGCATGCTCTCGACGATCGTCAACGACCTCGCCGAGCGCTACCCGAAGGTCGCCGTCGCGGCAGCCCTCGACAACATCAAGGACGCCGGCTTCTACTGGGCCTCGCGTTCGGGTGTCACCGTGGCGCTGTCCGACGTGCTCACGCCGCCGCGCAAGCCCGAGATCGTCGCGGGTTACGAGAAGCAGGCCGCGGCGGTGCAGTCCGAGTTCGACAAGGGCCTCATCTCCGACGCCGAGCGTCGTGCCGACCTGATCAAGATCTGGACGGAGGCCACGAACGAGGTCGCCGCCGAGATGCGGGCCAACTTCCCGATCGACAACACCATCAACCGCATGGTGACGTCGGGTGCTCGAGGTAACTGGCTGCAGGTGCGCAACATCGCCGGCATGCGAGGCCTGGTGAACAACCCGAAGGGTGACATCATCCCCCGCCCGATCATCTCGTCGTACCGCGAGGGTCTGTCGGTGGCCGAGTACTTCATCGCGACGCACGGTGCCCGCAAGGGTCTGGCCGACACGGCCCTCCGTACGGCCGACTCGGGGTACCTGACCCGTCGTCTCGTCGACGTGTCGCAGGACGTCATCATCCGTGAGGACGACTGCGGCACCTCGCGCGGCCTCGAGATGCCGATCGCCGCACCCGACGCCAACGGCGTCATGGTGCGCGACGCGACCGTCGAGAACACCGTGTTCGCACGGTCGCTCGCGGCTGCCGCGGTCGACGCCAAGGGCACGGTGCTGGCCGAGGCCGGCGCCGACGTCGGAGACGTGCTGATCGACGAGCTCGTGGCGGCCGGTGTCGAGACCATCAAGGTCCGTTCCGTCCTCACCTGCGAGGCCGCCGTCGGTGTCTGCGCCCAGTGCTACGGCCGTTCGTTGGCCACCGGCAACCTGGTCGACATCGGTGAGGCCGTCGGCATCATCGCGGCCCAGTCGATCGGTGAGCCCGGCACGCAGCTGACCATGCGTACCTTCCACACCGGTGGTTCGGCCTCGGCCGACGACATCACGCAGGGTCTGCCCCGCGTGACCGAGCTGTTCGAGGCGCGTACCCCCAAGGGTGCGTCCCCGATCGCCGACTCGGCCGGTCGCATCACGATCGAGGACACCGACAAGGCTCGCCGCGTCATCCTGCAGCCCGACAACGGCGACGAAGAAGTGATCTACCCGGTGCTCAAGCGTTCGACCCTCCTCGTCGAGGACGGTCAGCACGTCGAGCTCGGCGAGCAGATCATCGCCGGTGCGGTCGACCCGAAAGAGGTCCTGCGGGTCAAGGGCGTCCGTGCGGTGCAGCAGCACCTCGTGGGCGGCGTCCAGGACGTCTACCGCTCGCAGGGTGTGCCGATCCACGACAAGCACATCGAGGTCATCGTCCGTCAGATGCTCCGCAAGGTCACGGTCGTCGACCACGCCGACACCGACCTCCTCCCCGGAGAGCTCGTCGACCGGTCGAAGTACAACGAGATCAACCGTGCGGCACTGACCGAGGGCAAGCGGACCGCGTCCGCTCGTCAAGAGGTCATGGGCATCACGAAGGCCTCGCTGGCGACCGAGTCGTGGCTGTCGGCCGCGTCCTTCCAAGAGACGACCCGCGTCCTGACGCAGGCGGCCATGGAAGGCAAGAGCGACCCGCTGGTCGGTCTGAAAGAGAACGTCATCATCGGAAAGCTCATCCCCGCGGGCACCGGCCTGTCGCGTTACCGCGACGTGTCGGTCGAGGCGACGGAAGAGGCGAAGGCCGAGCGGTACCCCAACCGCGTCTTCACCGACGATGCGTCGTTCAACGAAGCCGACCTGAGCTTCGTGGACTTCGACTCGTTCTCGTCGGACGACTTCACGCCCGGCACCTACAACTGAGCGACTGACGGAGGCGCGGCGAGGGGCTGACCCGCACCGCGCCTCCTGAAGGCCTCGCCTCGAAGGGCCCTGATCCGCACATCGTGCGGACCGGGGCCCTTCGTCGTCCCCCGCCCCGTCCCTGTGTGCACTTCGCGACCAGTCAGGCCTCGGCGGGGCGTTCGGAGCCGAGATGGGCGGCGTGTCGGGGCCGAGCTGTCGGGAATTGCACGTCTTCCGGTGAAGGTCAGGTCGGGATCGGCGCGTGGGAGCGGGGGGAGGCGCGGCACGGGGGGAGGCGCGGCATGCGAGAGGTGCGGGGTGCGGGGAGGAGGCGCGGCGCGAGATGCCGCCGCTGTTCCCCCGCCGGGCTGAGGCGGCGGCGGGAGCCGACCCGGCAGGATGGACGGATGCCTGACGACCAGCCCGCCGAGCCCGCCACCACGACCTCCGTCGCCGGAGGCTCCACGGTCGGAGCACCGGCCACCCCGTCCCCAGCCGTCGCGCCTCGGGGCGAGGCCGCCGAGGGGGTCAGCATCGGCAGCGCCGATCGTCCCGTGCGCGACCGGGTGGCGGGGTCCGGCGTGCCGACGTCGCCCGAGCCCGTCGCAGATGTCTCCTGGCGGCCGCTCACGCTCGACGACCTCGAGCCACTGCGCGCCCTCTGCGTACGTGTCGGTGCCGTCGACCACCCCGATCGCGGTCGTTCGCTCGCAGCGGTGCGCGACGACCTCACCGCTCCCGGCATCGATCTCGAGCGCGACAGCACGGTCGCCGTCGACCGCGAGGGGCGATTCGTCGCCTGGGGGCTCAGCCACCTCAGGCCGACCCGGGTCAGCATGGTCTGGGTCGACGTGACCGGCGGGGTCGACCCGGCCAGGCGAGGCGAGGGCATCGGCCGTCGACTGCTCACGTGGCAGCGCGCCCGCGGAGAACAGCAGCTCGCCACCTGCGACGAGCGGCTGCCCGCCGGCCTCGGGACGGACGTCGAGGAGGACGCCACCGCCTCGCGTGCGCTCTTCCGTCGGGCGGGGTTCGACGAGGCGCGCTGGTGGTCCGAGCTGCGTCGCGAACTCGCGGAACCGATCCGTGACGTCCCGCTCGACCCGGCCGCCCGCCTGGTCACGATGACCGACGAGTGGGTCGAGCCTGCCCGGCACGCGCGGAACGACGCCTTCCGTGACCACTGGGGCAGTCAGCCGACGAGCGAAGACCGCTGGGGCCGGATGGTCGGCGCCGGGACCTTCCGGCGTGACCTCTCGATGCTGGCCGTGGCCCGGCCGCTCGACGACCCGGACGGCGCCGAGCAGGTCGTCGCGTTCGTGCTCAGCGATGTCGACCACGAGGACTGGGCCGCTCTCGGACGGCGCTCCGCCTACGTCGAGTACGTCGGTGTGCGTCGATCGTGGCGTGGACGGCACCTCGCCCAGTCCCTGCTGGCGTCGACCCTGAGCGCTCACGCCGCCGACGGCCTCGAGGTGACCGTGCTCGACGTCGACTCGACGAGCCCGACCGGTGCCCGGGGCCTGTACGAGCGGGCCGGGTTCGTGGCGGCGAGGCGGTCCGCGACGGTCCTCCGGGCCTATTGAGGGCGAGCGGGGGTCGCTCCGCGACGGGATGCCGGCCGTCGCACCCCTTCGAGGGGCACCCGCTCTGGGACGTGCCGCCGACGGCATGACGGCCTTAGCGTGAGGCAAGCTCGGTCCCGACCCCGAGTGTCGAACGGCCTCGTCGTCCTACCCCCGAGGCCCTGTACTTCCGAGGAGGTACGCGTGGCTTCCATGACCGAGATCCTGATCTTGCACGGGCTGTTGCCGATCGAGCAGCTCGACGTGATCCCGCGCGGCCCCGCCGAGGAGGAGGCGTCGATCCGCGACCTGCTGTCGCGAGGGGTCGTCACCGAGATGCAGGTGGCCCGGGCCCGGGCGACCGCCGCCGACCTCGACTTCGTCGAGCTGATCGACTACCCGGTCGACCGCTCGGCCGTGACCATGGTGCCCGCAGCCGTGTGCCGCCGACACAAGGTTCTGCCCATCGGCGTGCGCGACGGTGCGCTCATCCTCGCCATGGAGGACCCGGGCGACGTCTTCGCCATCGACGACGTCCGTGCCGGCCTGCGGATGGGTGTCGACCCCGTCGTCGCGGAGAAGAACGACCTGCGCGCCGCGATCGACCGCTACCTGCGTGCCGACGACGAGCTCAACGACCTGACGTCGACCCTCGAAGAGGAGAAGTCGCACGAGACGACGGCCGACATCACGGACGGTCCCGACGACGACGTCCCGATCGTCCGGTTCGTCAACCTTCTCGTCAGCCAGGCGATCACCGACCACGCCTCCGACATCCACATCGAGCCGTCCGAGACCGACGTCCGCATCCGCTACCGCATCGACGGTGTGCTGCACGAGATGCAGCCGGCACCGAAGGCGATCCAGAACGGCGTCATCTCGCGCCTCAAGATCATGAGCGAGATCGACATCGCCGAGCGCCGCAAGCCGCAGGACGGTCGCATGTCGGTGCGCCACGGCGGCCGCCAGATCGACCTGCGGGTGGCGACGCTGCCGACGGTGTGGGGCGAGAAGGTCGTCATGCGCATCCTCGACAACTCGAACACCTCGATGAGCCTGCGCGACCTCAACCTGCTCGAGCGCAACTTCGACGTCTACGCCGAGTCGTACTCGAAGCCCTACGGCATGATCCTCGTCACCGGCCCCACGGGTTCGGGCAAGTCGACGACGCTGTACACGACGCTCAACGCCGTCGCCCGTCCCGAGATCAACGTCATCACGGTCGAGGACCCGGTCGAGTACCGCATGAAGGGCATCAACCAGGTGCAGGTCAACCCCAAGGCGGGTCTGACCTTCGCGAGCGCACTGCGCAGCATCCTGCGCTCCGACCCCGACGTCGTGCTGCTCGGCGAGATCCGCGACCACGAGACGGCACAGATCGCGATCGAGGCGTCGCTGACCGGCCACCTCGTGCTCAGCACGCTGCACACGAACGACGCCCCGAGCGCGATCACCCGGCTCACCGAGATGGGCATCGAGCCGTTCCTCGTCGGGTCGGCCATCGACTGCGTCGTCGCCCAGCGACTCGCGCGCCGGCTCTGCGACCGGTGCAAGACGCCCACGGCGTACTCGCCCTTGCAATTGGCGCACCTGAAGTTCCGGGTCGAGCCCGACGAGAACCCCACGGTGTACCAGCCGGTGGGCTGCCAGCAGTGCTCGAACACGGGCTACCGCGGACGCATCGCGCTGCACGAGGTGATGAGCGTCTCCGAGGACATCGAGCGGCTCGCCGTCGCCCGCGCGTCGAGCGCCGAGATCGGTCGGGTCGCCCGCGAGCAGGGCATGTTGAGCCTGCGCCAGGACGGGTGGGAGAAGGCCAAGCTCGGCCTCACCAGCGTCGAAGAGATCCTGCGGGTCGTCGCGTGACGCCCGCCTCCGGCCGCGACCGGACCGACCACGAGGAGGCCCTCGCATGAGCGCTTCGATCTACGACATCCCCGACGACGCGGCCGCCGAGGCAGCCGCCCTCGCGGGGTGGACGCCGGGCCGCCCCGGCAACGAGGTCCGGTCGTCCTCGACGGCCACCGCGTCTCCTGCCGGCTCCGGTGACGCGTCCTCGAACTCGTCCTTCCCGCCCGCCCCCGCGTCGCCCGGCGGCACCGCCGCCGCACCGGTCTACAGCCTCGACGGCGGTCAGGACCCGGTCATGGGCTGGACGCCCACGCGCGCGCCCTCCAGCCGACGAGCCGCTCGCTTGGCCGAGGCCCTGGTCGACAAGGCCGCGCTCGCCGACCAGGAGGCCCTGCTCGTCCCCGACACCGGCCCCTCGCCCGTGCTGCCCCGGTCCGCCACGGCCCCGTCGTCGCCGGCCACGCCGTCCTCGGACGCCGCCCCGGCAGCCACCACGCCGGCACCGCTCAGCCCGCCGCCCGCCGGCCACGTGCTGCCCTCGCCGTCGCGACCCGGCTGGGTCGACCCCCGTTTCGACGAGCCGATCCGTGCCTCCCGGGCTCAGACGACCCCCCTGCAGGAGGCGCGGGCAGGTTCCGCGACGGACGTCGCCGTCACCGCGCCCACCGCCGCGATCCCGGCGCCGGCCGGCACCCCCGCGACGAGCCCGTCGCCCTCGCCGTTCGCCGCCGACGGCGTGGTCTTCCCGACGGGCACGGGCACCCCGGCGAGCGCGCCCGCGGCCGCCCCCTGGGACGCGCCGGCCCCGCAGCACGTGGCCGCCGACGCGCCCACAGCCGTCCTCACGACGCCCGAGGACACGGCCGACTTCCACGGCATCGAACTGCACCGCCACCCGCGTGACCATGCGCACGCCGGTCTCGTCTCGGCGTTGATCCAGGTCGTGCTGCAGAACGCGTCCGACCTGCACGTCACCACCGACGCCATGCCGACCATCCGCGTCGACGGCGACCTGCGTCCGGCCCTCGCCGGCGGCACCGTCTGGGACGCGGCGATCGTCCGCACGGCGCTGGAGAGCCTGCTCACGCCCGAGCAGCAGCAGCGGTTCGACGACGAGCTCGAGCTCGACTTCGCGTACTCGCTCTCGGACGAGTCGCGTTTCCGCGTGAACTTCTACCAGCAGCGCGGCTCGCTGGGGGCGGCGTTCCGCCTGATCCCGACCGAGATCAAGCAGCTCGGCGACCTCGGCGTGCCCGAGTCGGTGTCGACCTTCGCCAAGCTGCCCCGTGGTCTCGTGCTCGTCACGGGCCCCACGGGTTCGGGCAAGTCGACGACCCTCGCGGCCCTGATCGACCTGGTCAACCGCACGCGGGCCGACCACATCGTGACGGTCGAGGACCCGATCGAGTTCATGCACCAGCACAAGAAGTCGCTCGTGAACCAGCGCGAGGTCGGGCACGACACGCACAGCTTCGCGGCGGCCCTGAAGCACGTGCTGCGGCAGGACCCCGACGTCATCCTGATCGGCGAGCTGCGCGACCTCGAGACCATCTCGGTGGCGCTGACCGCCGCCGAGACCGGCCACCTGGTGTTCGCGACCCTGCACACGCAGAGCGCGGCGCAGACCATCGACCGCGTCATCGACGTGTTCCCGCCGTATCAGCAGGACCAGGTGCGCACGCAGCTCGCGTCGACGCTGCAGGGCGTCGTCTGCCAGACGCTGCTGCCCAAGGCGAGCGGGCGGGGTCGGGTCGTGGCGACCGAGATCATGATGATGACCCCGGCGATCGGCAACCTCGTCCGCGAGGGCAAGACGTACCAGATCGCCTCGTCGATGCAGGCGGGCCGCGACCTCGGCATGCACACGATGGACCAGAAGCTCGCCGACCTGGTGAACACCGGCGTCGTGACGCACAAGGCCGCGATGGAGAAGGTCCACGACCGTGAAGGGTTCGACCGTCTCGTGACGCGCGTCATCAACAAGTCCGAGAGCCAGGGCCTCGACAGCGGCATCGACTTCGGCGACTCGTTCTCGGGCGGGGCCGCCTGATGGCCGGGGCGGTCGCCTACGCCTACAAGGGGCGTGACGGGGCGGGCAAGGTCGTCAAGGGCAAGGTCGACGCGTCCAGCGAGGGCGCGGTCATCACCCGTCTGCGCACGATGGGCGTTCAGCCGATCTCGATCAGCGCGGCGGGCGCCGGCACGGGCCTGCAGCGCGAGGTGTCGATCCCCGGGCTCGGCGACCGCGCGGTCAAGATGAAGGACATCGCGGTCATGTCGCGCCAGATGGCGACCATGATCGGCTCGGGACTGTCGCTGTTGCGCACCCTGACGATCCTCGCCGACCAGGTCGACAACAAGCGGTTGGCGAAGATCATGGCCGAGGTGCGCGACGACGTCGAGACGGGAGTCTCGTTCTCGGACGCGGTCGGCAAGCACGACAAGGACTTCCCGCCTCTGATGATCAACATGATCAAGGCGGGCGAGACCGGCGGGTTCCTCGACAAGGCGCTCGAGTCGACGGCCGAGAACTTCGAGAAAGAGGTCGCGCTGCGGTCGACGATCAAGTCGGCCATGACCTACCCCGTCGTCGTGCTCGTCATGTCGCTCGTCGCGGTCGTCGTGATGCTGCTGTTCATCGTGCCGATCTTCCAGGACATGTTCACCAACCTCGGCGGGCAGCTGCCCCTGCCGACGATGATGCTCGTCTACGCGTCACGGGCGATGCCGTACATCGTGCCGGTCGGCGTCGTCGTCGGCATCGCGTTCTCGATCTGGTGGCGGACGAACAAGAACTCGGTCAAGGTGCGGGCGGTCCTCGACCCGCTCAAGCTGAGGCTGCCCGTCTTCGGCGCGCTGTTCCGCAAGATCGCGATCGCCCGGTTCAGCCGCAACTTCTCGAACATGATCGGGGCCGGCGTGCCGATCCTCACGGCGCTGCGCATCGTGGGCGAGGTGTCGGGCAACTACGTGCTCGAGGAGGCGCTGGTCAAGGTGGCCGAGTCGGTGCGGCAGGGCGAGTCCATCGCCGGACCGCTGACCGAGTCGGGGGTCTTCCCGTCGATGGTCACGCAGATGATCTCGGTCGGTGAGGACAGCGGTTCGTTGCAGACGATGCTCGAGAAGGTCGCGGACTTCTACGACCAGGAGGTCAAGTCGACGACCGAGTCGCTCACCGCCCTGATCGAGCCCCTCTTGATCGCCTTCCTGGGCGTCGTCGTGGGCGGCATGATCGTGGCGCTGTACCTGCCCATCTTCCAGATCACGTCGCTCATCAAGTAGCGCACGAGGCACCCCCGCAGGAGGCGCGGGCCGGCTCACGGGGCCGGCTCGCGCCTCCTTCTCGTGCCGGGCGTCCCGCGACGAGTCGGTCTACCCCGCAAATGGGTGCTGACCTGCACTTTTCGGCCTTTCGGGGGATACCCGAACTGGGGTCGTGTCCCAGCCCAAAACCCCCCTTCCAAGGGATTCTGGGGCGATTTCCCAGGTGGCACCATCGATCTCGGCGGGAGCTCAGTGACCGCCTACCCGATCCCCGGGCACCACTCCCGCACCCGACCGAACAGGACCAGCGACATGTACTTCACCCTCATGGGCAAGCTCAGCGCCCGCCGCCAGAACCTCGCCGAAGACAAGGACAAGGGCTTCACCCTGATCGAGCTCCTCGTCGTCGTCATCATCATCGGCATCCTCGCCGCGATCGCCATCCCGGTCTACCTCGGCGTGCAGAACAACGCCAAGGACTCGTCGGTCAAGAACGACGTGAGCAACTTCAAGACGGCGGTCATCAGCCTGCAGACCAACTCGTCCTCGACGGCCCTTCCGGCCAAGACGACCATCTCGACCGCGGCGACCCTGCCCGCCGACTACGCCTCGGCTGGTGCCACGTTCGGCGGCAGCACGACGAGCATCGCCTACGGCCCTTCTGACGCCGACGGCTTCTGCATCATCGGCACGTCCTCCGCCGGTGACAAGAAGAAGTTCTACGCCACCCAGACCGCTGGTGTGAGCGAAACGTCCTGCACCATCAAGTAACCCCTCGGAGGCAGGTGGGTGACGACCACCTGCCTCCATCTCCTCGTGCCACACCCCTGACCCGACCGGGAGGTGAACCGCCATGTTCCAGCGCCTCAGCGCCCGTCTCCGCCCCCTCGACCCTGAGGCCCGCGACGCCGGCCTGTCGATCGTCGAGGTGGTCGTCGCCCTCCTGGTCTTCGCGATCATCACGGTCGGGTCGATCGTCGCGATCGGCACCACGTTGACCATGTCGAGCGACAATCGCAGCCGTGAGGTCGCCACCAACCTCGCGTCCCAAGCCGTGGACGTCGCCCGCGGCGTCTCGGACATCACGTCGGTGGCCACGGCGACCACGACGAGCGTCGTCAACGGCACGACGTTCACCGTCGTCCGGACCGCCGCCTTCATCACGACCACGGGTGTCGACACGACCTGCGCCCCCGCGGCCTCGAAGGGCAACGGCCAACTGTTCTACAAGCGCCTGCAGGTCACCGTCACCTGGTCGGGCATGCGCTCATCGACGGCCCCGGTGCGGAGCGACACGATCCTCGCGCCCAACAGCCGCCTGAACGATCCCGACACCGGGTCGATCCTGATCAGCGTCAAGGACGCCTCCGGCGCCGGCGTACCCGGCGTCGTCGTCACGGTCGAGCCCGATGCCCAGTCGACCAACCCCGGCACGGCGCTCGCCGCCGGCTCCAAACCCGCGGTCACGAACGACGACGGCTGTGCCGTCGCCATCAAGGTGACCGAGGGCGCCTACAAGGTCACGATCTCGCGGGCGGACGGGGCTCCCTACCGCGACGCCGAGCAGAAGGCCTCGCCCGTCAAGACCGGCATCGTCGTCGGCAAGGGTGACTCGACCGGCACCTCGTTCACCTACGACCTGGCTGACGCCTACGCCATCACGTACGCCTCGACCTACACGGGCGGATCGGTCGTGTTGCCCGACGACCTCAAGACCACGGTCATCGGCGGTCCGACCGTCACCGGCCTCACCGGCCCGACGACACCGGCCTACCTCTTCCCCCAATCCACCGGCTACCAGATGATCGCAGGGGACTACCGAGCCCCGGGAGCCTCGGGCGGCAGCTGCCTGTCACCCGACCCGGCGGCCTGGCCCGTGAACGCCGCGGGGAAGAAAGCCGACCGGGCGCCGTTCGTCGCCGCGGCCGACGGGAAAGCGGCCTACCCCCTGCCGATGGGCGTCGTCACCATCAAACCCGCGTCGGGCCGGGACACCGTGGTGCGTGCGGTCTCGACGACCGCGCTGCAGGGCGACCCCGGCTGCCAGGCGACGCAGACCTACTACTTCTCGATCTCGGGCAAGACGTCCTCGGGGCAGGTCAGCCTGGCGTTGCCGTACGGCACCTGGCTGCTGACCTCGGGTCCGAGCGTGACGTCGCAGAGCTCGCTCACCGTCGTGGGCCTGATCGGCAGCATCCTCGGCTCCCTCTTCGGCGGCACGGGCTCGTCGGCCAACGTCGTCACCCTCGACCCGAGGCCCGCCAAGTGAACCGCCTCCGGGCCGCCCTCGGCACGCGCGGCGACGACCGGGGCGTGAGCCTCGCCGAGCTGCTCGTCGCCATCATGGTCTTCGGCATCGTCCTCGCCGTCGTGTCGACGACGTTCGTCTCGTTGACCAAGGCCACGGCCCAGGCGCGTGCCATCGACGGCAACACGCGTGTGGCCTCGAACGCCATGTCTGCGCTCACCCGCACCATCCGCGGCGCGAGGACGGTCCCGTTGGCGGCGGGGTCCGAGGCAGCCGCCTTCAGCGTGGCGACGCGCGAGTCGCTCACCGTGTACACCGCGGTCAACACCGACGACTCGTTCTCGACGACACCGAGACGGGTCAGCTTCACCGTGCAGGCCGATCGCGCACTGCGCGAGTCGACGGTCGTCGCCACCGCGCTGCCGCCGAGCTACTGGCAGTTCGTCGGGGCCGGCCGAACACGAACGCTCGGCGGGCAGGTGGCCACGCCTCAGGCCGTGGGCACCCCGTTGTTCAGCTACGTCGACTTCTCGGGCAACCCGATCGCGGTCGACGCGGCCGGTGCGGTGCCCGCGGCCAGCCTGCCGTCGATCGCGTCCGTGACCGTCAGCCTCACGGTCGACCGCACGAGCACTCCGTCGTCGCAGGCGGTCACCCTGCAGAACACGATCGCCCTGACGAACCTCGCCCGAGGAGCAACCCCATGACCCGACTCCGCCGAACGCTCGGGCTCGACTCCCTGCATCGTGACGAGAGCGGCATGGCCCTGGCGATCGCCCTGATCTTCGGCATGGTGCTCGTCATCATGGCGGCGGCCGCGCTGACGGTCGCGTCGAGCGGCCTGACGAAGGCCCGTACCGACCAGGACTGGAACGGTGCCCTCTCCGCCGCGTACGCCGGCATCGAGGAGTACCAGGCGCGCCTGGCCAACGACAACAGCTACCAGCAGTACGGCGATCCCGCGGCCCCGTTCAGCAAGGCATCGGGCAGCAAGCTCACGGTGCCGACCGGAACGCAGCGGAACCCGGCGTTCGGTCACGGCGTCTCGGGCTCGTGGTCACCCGTGCCCGGCAGCGACGGCTCGGCCTCGTTCCGCTACGAGGTCGACAACTCCGGTTACGTCGCCCAGGGCACCCTGCGCGTGCGCTCCACGGGCAAGGTCGGCACGGCCACGCGCTCGGTCGTCGCCGACGTGCGCCAGACCGGCTTCATCGACTACCTCTACTTCACCGACATCGAGTCGCAGGACCCCCAGCTGACCGGCAGCGCGAATGCGAACTGCAAGAAGCACGCCTGGGAGGGACGCGTGCAGAACGACTCGTGCGGTGAGATCTCGTTCAGCGGGGGCGACGTGATCCGGGGCCCCGCCCACTCGAACGACACGATGCGCATCTGCTCGGCCCGGTTCGAGAAGGCCGTCACGACCTCGAACCCGGCCGACCCGAAGGTGACCAAGCTCTACAAGAAGGTCGACTCCAACAACGCCGCGTGCAGCGGACAGGACTTCGTCCAGGCCGAACCGCAGTTCCGCGCGACGCTGCCCATGCCCGACACCACGAGCGACAAGGTGCGCGAGACGCGCACCGACCTGACGGCCGAGGTCCCCCGACCCGGTTGCCTCTACACCGGTCCGACCGACATCACGTTCACCGACGACGGCAAGATGAACGTCAAGTCGCCGTACACGAAGATGACCAGGATCGGCAACGCGGCGGCCACGACGGGCAGCACGCCGGACGAGTGCGGCACCCCCGGGACGCAGGACAAGGGACTGGGTTCCAAGGGCGGCGCCACCGTCACGGTGCCGGCCAACAACCTCATCTACGTCCAGAACATCCCCGTGCCGACGGCCGACCCGGCCAAGCGCAACGTCAACTCCGAGGCGGCCGTCGGCGACATGACGGTCGACTCGTGCTCGAACAACCACGTCGGGTACCCCCTCTCGGGCGAGTCCGTGCCGACCTCGGCCACGGCCGGCGGCCCGGGCACCGGGACCTGCGCCTACGGTGCTCGCAGCGGCGACGTCTTCGTCAAGGGCACCTTCCGGGGACAGCTCACGATCGCCGCGCAGAACTACCTCTACGTGACCGGCGACCTGACCTACGCCGACGCCGACGCCGCGACCAACATCCTCGGCCTCGCGTCCGAGGGGGTCGCCTGGGTGTGGAACCCGGTGAACTCGGGCAACAAGTCCATGCTCGGCGACTCGGGTCGCGAGATCGACGCCGCCATCATCTCGGTCAAGCACTCGTTCCTGGTGCAGAACTACGGTCGGGGCGGCGACCGGGGCACCCTGACCGTCAGCGGGTCGATCGCCCAGGCCTTCCGAGGGGTGGTGCGGAGCGGCTCCAACGGCTACATCAAGGCGTACTCGTACGACGAACGGCTGAAGTACCTCGCCCCGCCGAAGTTCCTCAGTCCGGTGACCACGTCGTACGGCGTCACGACGCAGACCGAGGTCAAGGCCGCCTTCAAGTCGACCGGAGCCGCGACGTGATCGCGGCCCCGTGGATCACCGCCGTCCTCGTGGCGGGTGGTTTCGGCCTGCTCATCGGTTCGTTCCTCAACGTCGTCGTGTACCGCGTACCCGCGGGCCTCTCGGTCGCCCGACCGGCCAGCGCCTGCCCCGGCTGCAGCACGCCGATCCGCCGCCGGGACAACGTCCCGGTCGTCAGCTGGCTCGCCCTCGGCGGCCGGTGCCGCGACTGCCGCACCGCCATCTCGGCCCGCTACCCGATCGTCGAGATGGCCACCGGCGTGTTCTTCGTGCTCGTCGCCGCCCGCCTGTGGCCGATCTTCGACGTGCCGACCGAGGCGCTCCCGCTCGTGTCGCGCCTCCTGTCGCTGGTCGCCTTCCTCTGGCTGGCGGGCGTGAGCGTCGCGCTCGCCGTGATCGACCTCGAACACCACCGACTGCCGAACGCGATCGTCCTGCCGTCCTACGCGGTCGGGGGCGCCCTCCTCGCCGCCTCGAGCATCCTCGTGGGGGACTGGGCCGCGATCGTCCGCGCCGCCATCGGCCTGGCCTCCCTCTTCGCCTTCTACCTGATCGCCGCCCTGTCGTACCCGGGCGGCATGGGCTTCGGCGACGTCAAGCTCGCCGGCGTGCTCGGCCTGTACCTCGCCTGGCTCGGCTGGGGCGAGTTCGCCGTGGGGGCCTTCGTCGCGTTCCTGCTCGGCGGCCTCTTCGCCGTCGTCCTCCTCGTCACCCGGCGCGTGCAGCGCACGGGCGGCATCCCCTTCGGACCCTGGATGCTCGCGGGCGCCTGGGTCGGCGTCTTCGCCGGCGGCACCGTCGCCACGGCGTACCTCACCCTCCTCGGCCTGGCATGACCGGGCGAGCTGACAGAGAGCAGAACTGATGGGCAAGAACATCGTGGGCATCGACATCGGCAGCCGCTTCGTGCGCGCGGTCGAGGTCGCCGACGCCGACAAGTCCAAGCCGACCATCGTGCGTTTCAGCGAGGTCGCGCTGCCCGACGGCGCCGCGAGCCGCGGCGAGGTCATCGAGTCGCAGACCATGGCCGGCACGCTCAAGCAGCTCTGGTCGGCCGGCGGCTTCAAGAGCAAGCGCGTCGTCCTCGGCATGGGCAACCAGCGGGTGCTGGCCCGTGACATGACCGTGCCCAAGGCATCGCACCAACGCATCCGCGAGATGCTGCCGTTCCAGGTGCAGGACATGCTGCCCGTGCCGGTCGCCGACGCCCTGCTCGACTTCTACCCGTACGCCGAGGGGCTCGGCGAGAACGGTCCCGTCGTCCACGGCCTGCTGATCGCCGCCGTCAAGGACGCCGTGCTCGGCAACGTGCAGGCCAGCAAGCTCGCGGGACTCACCACGCTGGGGGTCGACCTGATCCCGTTCTCGAACACGCGCCTCCTCGTCACCCGCCCGCGCATCGCGGGCACGGTCGCGCTCGTCGAGATCGGTCACAGCACGACCTCGGTGATCATGATCGCCGACGGCGTCCCGCAGTTCGTGCGCATCATCCCCTCGGGCGGCGACGACGTCACGCAGGCCGTCGCGTCGAAGCTCGAGGTCTCGGCCCAGGTCGCCGAGGGCATCAAGTTCGGCCGCGGGCTCGCCACGACCGTCACCACGCCGGACGAACAGGCCGCCTCGAGCGCCATCTTCGAGTCGGTCAACGAACTGCTCGGCTCGCTCCGCAACACGATCCAGTACTACGTCAACACGCGCCCGACCGAGACGGTCGCGGGCGTCATGATCGCCGGTGGGGGAGCGGCCCTGCCGGGCCTGCCCGAGGCGCTCAGTGAGGTCACCCGCCTGCCGGTCGCCCTCGCCGACCCGTTCGCGACGGTGGGCTTCGCGAAGAACCTCGACGAGTCCGCCCTGCGGGCCCGCTCGACCGACCTGACCGTGGCCCTCGGCCTGGCCCTGGGGAGCGCAGCATGAGAACTCGCGGAAAAGACACCGGCATCACCGTAGGAGACGCGCCCCGCGTCGACCTGCTGCCACCAGAGGTCCGCGCCGAGCGTCGTACCGCGGCCTTCACGCGCCGGGCCTGGGCGGGCGTGGTCGTCGTCGCGGTCGTGGCCGCCATCGGTTCGGGTGCTGCCTTCCTGCAGCGCGTCCAGGCCGAGGACGCGCTGGTCATGGCCCAGGCGGAGACCCAGGCGCTGCTCATGTCCCAGACGAAGTACGCGGAGCTCAAGTCCACCCAGGGGCAGCTCGACCTGGTCGAGGCCGCCCAGAAGGTCGGCGGCTCGACGGACGTCGACTGGCCGACCTACCTCGAGAAGGTGCAGGGCACCCTGCCCGTCGGCGTGACCATCGTCAGCGTCTCGCTCGACCAGGCGTCGCCGCTCGTCCAGTACACCCAGCCGACGGCACCGCTGCAGGGCTCGCGCGTCGCGACCCTGACCTTCCAGGCGACGAGCCCGACCCTGCCCTCGGTGCCCGACTGGCTGAACGGTCTCGCGACCCTGCCCGGCTTCTCCGACGCCCAGCCGGGGTCGGTGGCCCTCGAGGAGGGCGTCTACAAGGCCGACATCACGATGCACATCACGGCGGACGCCTTCTCGGGCCGCTTCGACCAGACGACGGGTGAATGACCATGGACCGCAACCGCATGATGTTGATCGGCGCCGTCCTGACCGGCGTCGTCGTGCTCGCCCTGGGTTTCCTGGTCGGGGTCCAGCCGCAACTCGTCGCCGCGACGACGGCCGAGTCTCAGCAGCAGAGCGTCGAGACGCAGAACGAGGCCCTGCGCGCTAGCCTCGCGACCCTCGAAGCCGACAACGCGAAGCTGCCCGACCTCAAGTCCGAGTTGGCGACACTCGACACGTCCGTGCCCTCTCAGGCCGCCCTGTCGTCGTTCCTCACCGAGCTCGACCAGCTGGCCGTGGCGTCGGGCACGACGGTGACCGCGTTCACATCGTCCGACGCGTCGGCCTACGAGCCCACCGTGACCGATGCCGCCGCGCCGGCGGCGACCGACACGTCGGCGTCCGACTCGACTGCGGCCGCCGCGGCGACCCCCGCCCCGGCGACCGCACCCGAGCTCGTGACCGACCCGCTCGTCACCGCGACGAACTTCTCGTCGATCCCGATCACGGTCAGCGTCCAGGGCAGCTACGCCGAGGCCCGCGACTTCCTGTCGAAGCTGCAGGGCGGGTCGCGCCTGTTCCTCGTGACGACCTTCGCCAGCACCGGCAGCTCGGAGGCCGGCGATGCCGCCGGAGTCCCCGACCAGTGGACCGTCGGCGGCCTCGTCTACGTCCTCCAGGACGCCGCCGCGACCCAGGCCGACCAGGCCGCCGAGACGCCCACGACCACGGCCGAGGGCACCGACGGCACGAGCTCGGACACGGCTGCCGGCGAGTAGTCCCGCGCCTCCCGCAGGCGCGTAGCCTGGATGGATGTCCCGCGCCGTCTACGCCGTCATGGGCACCGTCCTGTTCGGTGCGCTCGTCATCATGGTCGCGGGCTTCGAGGCGCTGCTGTTCGACCGCGACCCGATCGACGAACCCGACGCCGGCACACTGCTCGGCCCCCTGATGGTCGCCGCCGCCGTGCTCGTCGTGCTGCTCTCGTTGCTGCGGTCGGCGGCGCTCTCCGACGCCCGCGACGACCGGGCTCCGGAGGTGCGGGGCACGTTCCCCGCCCAGCCCGCCGTGTTCGCCCGCCCGGCGGCCACGGGCGGTGCGCCCACCGGCACCGGCGACGAGGCGGTCGGCCCCCGCGAGCCCGCACCCCACCTCCTCGTCCCGACGATCGTTACCGCCGCGCTCGTGTACGTCCTGATGCTCGTCGTCGGGGGAGTCGTCTACGGGCTGGTGCGGCACGAGCTCGTCTGGGTGTTGCTGTTCGCCGCCCGGTACGCCGTGTCGCCGTTCGTGATCGGCTCGGCGATCTGCGCCGGGCTCGTCGTCGGGGGCACTCTCGCGGTGTCCCGCGTCGACCCCGGGCGCTCCGACCCTCGACCATTTGATTAAGGCACTAGCGCAAGATAAGCTCTTTCGGGTGTGCGCCTGACCGCGCGCCCGAATAAAAGCCCCCTCGACCTCGCGGTCGAGACGGGCAGACCGTCTCGGTCACCGAGACGAGGATGCCGGCTGATCAGCCGGACAGAGCAGAGCGATGCGAGAGCAGCGCGACTCGGCGTGTTCGAGAGAGCAGCGTCGAGATCCGATGAGGAGAACCAGTGCCAACTATTCAGCAGCTGGTCCGTAAGGGACGCACGCCGAAGGTCGTCAAGACCAAGGCCCCCGCCCTGAAGGCCAACCCCCAGCAGCGTGGCGTGTGCACCCGTGTGTACACCACCACCCCCAAGAAGCCGAACTCGGCGCTCCGCAAGGTCGCCCGTGTCAAGCTCTCGAACGGCACCGAGGTCACCGCCTACATCCCCGGCGAGGGTCACAACCTGCAAGAGCACTCGATGGTGCTCGTCCGCGGTGGTCGTGTGAAAGACCTCCCCGGTGTGCGTTACAAGATCGTCCGTGGCGCGCTCGACACCCAGGCCGTCAAGAACCGCAAGCAGGCCCGCAGCCGCTACGGAGCGAAAGCAGAGAAGAAGTAATGCCTCGTAAAGGACCCGCTCCCAAGCGCCCTGTCGTCGCCGACCCGGTCTACGGTGCGCCGATCGTCAGCCAGCTCGTCAACAAGATCCTCCTCGACGGCAAGAAGGGCCTCGCCGAGCGCATCGTCTACGGTGCTCTCGCCGGCGTCTCCGCCAAGAACGACCAAGACGCGGTCGCCACGCTGAAGAAGGCGCTCGACAACGTGCGCCCCACGCTCGAGGTCCGCTCGCGTCGCGTCGGCGGTTCGACCTACCAGGTCCCCGTCGAGGTCAAGCCCCACCGCGCCAACACCCTGGCCCTCCGCTGGCTCACCAGCTACGCCAAGGCTCGTCGCGAGAAGACGATGACCGAGCGTCTCATGAACGAGATCCTCGACGCGTCGAACGGTCTCGGCGCCGCTGTCAAGCGTCGTGAAGACACGCACAAGATGGCCGAGTCGAACAAGGCCTTCGCGCACTACCGCTGGTAACCGGCACGAGGAGGCGCGGTGTGCGCACGACGCGCACCGCACCTCCTCGTCCCCCCAACTTCCCCACCTACCCCTTCGGAGGAACCTGTGGCACAGGACGTGCTCACCGACCTGAACAAGGTCCGCAACATCGGCATCATGGCGCACATCGATGCTGGCAAGACGACGACCACCGAGCGCATCCTGTACTACACGGGCATCACCCACAAGATCGGTGAGGTGCACGACGGTGCGGCCACCATGGACTGGATGGCGCAAGAGCAAGAGCGTGGCATCACGATCACCTCGGCGGCGACGACCTGCTTCTGGAACAAGAACCAGATCAACATCATCGACACCCCCGGTCACGTCGACTTCACGGTCGAGGTCGAGCGTTCGCTCCGCGTGCTCGACGGTGCCGTCGCCGTCTTCGACGGGAAAGAGGGCGTCGAGCCCCAGTCCGAGACCGTCTGGCGTCAGGCCGACAAGTACGACGTCCCGCGCATCTGCTTCGTCAACAAGATGGACAAGCTCGGTGCCGACTTCTACTTCACGGTCGACACGATCATCAACCGCCTCGGTGCCAAGCCGCTGGTGATGCAGCTCCCGATCGGTTCCGAGAGCTCCTTCGAGGGTGTCGTCGACCTGGTCGAGATGCGTGCCCTCACGTGGCGCGGCGACGCCAAGGGTGACGTCGAGCTGGGTGCGAAGTACGAGATCGAAGAGATCCCGGAAGACCTCAAGGAGAAGGCGGCCGAGTACCGCGCCAAGCTCCTCGAGACGGTCGCCGAGTCCGACGACGTGCTGCTCGAGAAGTACTTCGGTGGCGAAGAGCTCACGATCGCCGAGATCAAGGGCGCCGTCCGCAAGATGACGGTCAACTCCGAGCTCTACCCGATCTTCTGTGGTTCGGCCTTCAAGAACCGCGGTGTGCAGCCCATGCTCGACGCGGTCATCGACTACCTGCCCTCGCCGCTCGACGTGCCTCCCATGGAGGGCCACGACGTCCGTGACGCCGAGAAGATCATCATCCGCAAGCCCGAGTCGACCGAGCCCTTCTCGGCTCTCGCCTTCAAGGTCGCGGTGCACCCCTTCTTCGGTCGTCTCACCTATGTCCGCGTCTACTCGGGTTCGATCGAGTCCGGCGCCCAGGTCATCAACTCGACCAAAGACAAGAAAGAGCGCATCGGCAAGATCTTCCAGATGCACTCCAACAAGGAGAACCCCGTCGACAGCGTGACCGCAGGTCACATCTACGCCGTCATCGGGCTCAAGTTCACCACCACCGGTGACACCCTGTGCGACCCGGCCGACCAGATCGTCCTCGAGTCGATGACGTTCCCCGAGCCCGTCATCGAGGTCGCCATCGAGCCGAAGACCAAGGCCGACCAAGAGAAGCTGTCGTTGGCCATCCAGAAGCTCGCCGAAGAAGACCCGACGTTCCGCGTCGAGCTCAACGCCGAGACGGGCCAGACGGTCATCAAGGGCATGGGCGAGCTCCACCTCGACATCCTGGTCGACCGCATGAAGCGCGAGTTCAACGTCGAGGCCAACGTGGGTAAGCCCCAGGTCGCGTACCGCGAGACTCTCAAGAAGGGCATCGAGCGCTACGACTACACCCACAAGAAGCAGACCGGTGGTTCGGGTCAGTTCGCCAAGGTTCAGATCGCCCTCGAGCCCTTCGAGGTCACGGCCGAGTCGACCTACGAGTTCGTCAACAAGGTCACCGGTGGCCGCATCCCCCGCGAGTACATCCCCTCGGTCGATGCCGGCATCCAGGACGCCATGCAGGTCGGCGTGCTCGCCGGCTACCCGACGGTGGGCGTCCGCGCCCTGCTGCTCGACGGTGCGGCGCACGACGTCGACTCGTCCGAGATGGCGTTCAAGATCGCTGGGTCGATCGCCTACAAAGAGGCGGCTCGCAAGGCCCAGCCCGTTCTCCTCGAGCCGCTCATGGCGGTCGAGGTCCGTACGCCCGAGGAATACATGGGCGACGTCATCGGCGACCTCAGCTCGCGACGCGGGCAGATCTCGTCGATGGAAGACGCCAGTGGTGTGAAGGTCGTTCGGGCCAGCGTGCCGCTGTCGGAGATGTTCGGTTACGTCGGAGACCTGCGGTCGAAGACCTCGGGCCGGGCCGTCTACTCGATGACGTTCGAGTCGTACCAAGAGGTGCCCTCGGCCGTCGCCGAAGAGATCATCCAGAAGAACAAGGGCGAATAGTCCTGAACCGCGTGGTCGTCCGACGACCGCGTAACATGTACACACACCAATCCGCAGGGCGACCGGTAGGCCGGGTCATCGACCCGGCCCCCGGGCCGCACTGCAACCGAGTCCTGAGGAGGACCCACAGTGGCTAAGGCCAAGTTCGAGCGGACCAAGCCGCACGTCAACATCGGAACCATCGGTCACGTCGACCACGGCAAGACCACGCTCACCGCGGCGATCACCAAGGTCCTGCACGACAAGTACCCCACCCTCAACACGGCGTCGGCGTTCGACCAGATCGACAACTCGCCTGAAGAGAAGCAGCGCGGCATCACGATCAACATCTCGCACGTCGAGTACCAGACCGAGAAGCGCCACTACGCTCACGTCGACGCTCCCGGCCACGCCGACTACGTCAAGAACATGATCACCGGTGCCGCTCAGATGGACGGCGCGATCCTCGTCGTCGCCGCCACCGACGGTCCCATGCCCCAGACGCGTGAGCACGTCCTGCTCGCCCGCCAGGTCGGCGTGCCCTACATCGTCGTCGCCCTGAACAAGGCCGACATGGTCGATGACGAAGAGATCATGGAGCTCGTCGAGCTCGAGGTCCGCGAGCTCCTCTCGAGCCAGGAGTTCGACGGCGACAACGCCCCGATCGTCCAGGTCTCCGCTCTCAAGGCCCTCGAGGGTGACGAGAAGTGGGCCGAGACGGTCGCCGAGCTGATGAACGCCGTCGACGAGAACGTGCCCGAGCCCGTTCGCGCCACCGACCAGCCCTTCCTCATGCCCATCGAGGACGTCTTCACGATCACCGGTCGTGGCACCGTCGTCACCGGTCGTGTCGAGCGCGGTCAGCTCAACGTCAACGAAGAGGTCGAGATCGTCGGCATCCGCCCGACCGTCAAGACCACCGTCACCGGCATCGAGATGTTCCGCAAGCTGCTCGACTCGGCCCAGGCCGGCGACAACACCGGTCTGCTCCTCCGCGGCACCAAGCGCGAGGACGTCGAGCGCGGCCAGGTCGTCGTCAAGCCCGGGTCGGTCACGCCGCACACCGAGTTCGAGGCGAACGTCTACATCCTCTCGAAGGACGAGGGCGGCCGTCACAACCCGTTCTACGCGAACTACCGCCCGCAGTTCTACTTCCGTACCACCGACGTCACGGGTGTCATCACGCTGCCCGAGGGCACCGAGATGGTCATGCCCGGTGACACGACCGAGATCAGCGTCCAGCTGATCCAGCCGATCGCCATGGAAGCCGGTCTGCGCTTCGCCATCCGCGAGGGTGGCCGCACGGTCGGTGCCGGCACGGTCACCGAGATCAAGAAGTAACCACCGCCTCGGCAGTGCTACTGATCTGACGAGAGAGGTCAGGCCCCACGGGGTCTGGCCTCTTTCGCGTTCCCGGTGCACGATGGAGCTGACGTCGGACGGTCCGGCGCCGACGGGAGGACCCCATGGCAGGCTTCGACGACATCACCAAGAAGGCCCAGGCCTTCCTGAAGGATGGCAAGGTGCAGGAGGCGCTCAAGAGCGAGAAGGCCGAGGGGGTCAGCGACAACATCCTCGACGCCGTCGCCGACGCGGCCGACAAGGCCACCGGAGGCAAGCACCGCGACAAGATCCAGCAGGCGAAAGAGCAGGCCGACAAGAAGCTCGGCAACCAGTAGCCCGTACCGACGAAGCCCCCTCCTGATGGCGGGGGCTTCGCTGTACCCCGCCCAGCCCCCTCGGTGACGGGCGGTGTTCACTCGACCGATGCCGCGCCTCCGGAGGACCGATTCGAGCCGGCCCGGGCTGACCCGGGTCCGCGCCGGACGAGGTTTCTCGTACCGCACCGCCGACGGAACGGCCGTCGCCGACACCGGGCTCCGGGGGCGCATCGAGAGACTCGCCATCCCACCCGCCTGGACCGACGTCTGGATCTCCCCGTACGACAACGGCCACATCCAGGCCACAGGAGTGGACGCTGCGGGTCGGCGCCAGTACATCTACCACCCGACGTGGCGGGAGCAGAAGGACCGCATCAAGTTCGATCGGGCACTCGACCTCGCGGAGTCGCTGCCGACCGCCCGCCGTTTCGTCACTCGTGACCTCCGCCTCGACGGGGCCGGCCGGGAGCGCGTCCTCGCCGCCGCCTTCCGCATGCTCGACACCGGCTCCCTGCGCGTGGGGTCCGAGCGCTACGCGCAGGAGCACGGCAGCCATGGGTTGTCGACGTTGCTCTGCGCCCACGCGACCGTCTCCGGCGACACGGTGTCGCTGGCCTTCCCCGGCAAGAGCGGTCAGGACTGGGACTCCGAGATCCGCGACGCCGACCTCGCGGCCGTCGTGCGCAGCTTGAAACGACGCGGTGGACGGGCCCGGTTGCTGGCCTGGAAGGCCGAGGACGGGGGAGTGGAGGAGGCGCGCGCGGCCTGGCACCCGCTCCGAGCGACCGAGATCAACGAGTACGTCAAGGAGAGGGCCGGTGACGAGTTCACCGCCAAGGACTTCCGCACCTTGCACGGCACCGTCGCCGCCGCCGTCAGCCTGGCCCGCTCCGGGCCACAGGCGACGGCCTCCCGGCAGTCGAGGTCCCTCGCCCAGGCGATGCGTGACGCCGCCGCCGTGCTCGGCAACACCCCGGCGATCGCGAAGTCCTCGTACGTCGATCCCCGGCTGGTCGACGCGTACCGCCATGGTGAGACGATCGACCCGGACCGCGTCCACGCCGCCGAATCCGAGGTCAGGGCGTTGCTGTTCCGCTGAGGTCCGTCGATGCCGTCGACGTCCCACGGTCCACGGACGGACCTCGTCGTGACGTAACCTAGAGGGTCGCGTCCCGTTCGGGTCGCCCGAAAGGAACAACTGCAGTGACTGACGAGTGCATCCACGGATTCGAGCGAGAGTTGTGCGACATCTGCGCTCCCCGCAAGCGGGAGGGCGTCGCCGATGGCATGCCCTCGGCCGCCGCACGGTCGGTCACCACCCGCCGCCGCCCCTCCAACCGCAAGCCCGAGTCGCTGCGCAGCACGCCTGCGTTGGCCCGTGACTCCGCCGCCGTCGCCGTGGCCGCACAGTCGGCCGCCACCCCCGTCCCCGAGTTCTCGACGCAGCGCGCCTACCACTGGACCCACGTCTCGAACCTGCCCGGCATCCTCGCGTCCGGTGTCCTGCAGGCCGGTGCCACCCCCGTGCTCGACATCAGCTCCGAGGCCACTCGGGCCCTCCGCGCCTCCGTCACGACCGCATCGGGCCAGCCCGTCGGCGCGCACGTCCCGTTCTCGCTGTCGCCGCATGCGACCGCCTGGGACGCCGTCCGTACCGGCGCCGAGGGGTACGAGTGGTCCGAGGCCGCGCGTCAGGCCCGCGCGATCGACTTCGTCATGCTCGTGGTGCCCGTCGCCTCGCTCGGCGACGACTTCGTGGTGACCGAGGGCGACGCGGCCGTCGAGGGTGTCCGCGCCGCCGCGGGGCTCGACGACGCGTCGTCGATGGTCCGCCGCTTCAGCCTGAAGGACCCCGACCTGCTCGGGCCCGAGGTGCTCGTCCCCGGATCGGTGCCCTTCTCGTCGGTGACCCTCGTGGGCGTCCCGAACGACAAGGTCCGCGACGCCGTGAAAGAGACCCTCGCCGAGCTGGGTGCCGACGCACCGCGCGTCGCCGTCTACCCGCCGTGGTTCCGCCCGGCCCCGGTCGTCGAAGCGGTCTGAAATCCGCGACACGCCCGGGTTGCAGCAAATGCAGGCGTGTGGCAAAATCGTCTAGTTCAACATTTCGAGCCTGGCCTCTGCGCCCGGTGTCGGATCACTGCCAGGCAGTGCACAGACGCAGGGCGTCTGGGCCGCGGGTAGCAGGACGCATCTCACAACGAAACCACCACCGTGCCCGATGGTCACGGTGCGCCCGGGCGAAGCCCCGGGTGCAGGTGGCGGTGGCGAAGATGGCCCTCCCCGGGTCCTTCCTCGCGGGCACCGGCCGGTTTCGGCAGATGGATTGACACAAGAACAGCGGTACGCGAGAGACACGTAGTGCCAACAGATGTTCGCCCAGCGAACAGCGTCAGGCGGCCCCCGAGGTGCGCGACGTCCGAACGAGAGAGAGTCACACATGGCGGGACAGAAGATCCGCATCCGACTTAAGTCGTACGACCACGAGGTCATCGACACTTCCGCGCGCAAGATCGTCGACACGGTCACCCGCGCGGGCGCTACGGTCGTCGGCCCCGTGCCGCTCCCGACCGAGAAGAACGTGGTCGTCGTGATCCGTTCGCCCCACAAGTACAAGGACTCGCGCGAGCACTTCGAGAAGCGCACGCACAAGCGCCTCATCGACATCGTCGACCCGACGCCGAAGGCCGTCGACTCGCTCATGCGTCTCGACCTGCCTGCCGACGTCAACATCGAGATCAAGCTGTAGGGGGGCGACCATGACCATCAGCACCACCAAGAACGTCAAGGGCCTGCTCGGCAAGAAGCTCGGCATGACCCAGGTCTGGGACGAGAACAACAAGCTCGTCCCCGTCACCGTCGTCGAGATCGCCCCGAACGTCGTGACCCAGGTCCGCTCGCTCGAGAAGGACGGCTACACCGCCGTCCAGATCGCGGCCGGCCAGATCGACCCCCGCAAGTCGAACAAGCCCGCCACGGGCCACTTCGACGCCGCGGGCGTCACGCCCCGCCGTCACCTCACCGAGGTCCGCACCGCCGACGCCGCCGAGTACGCACTCGGTCAAGAGCTCACGGTCGACACCTTCGAGGCCGGCCAGAAGGTCGACGTCGTCGGAACCTCCAAGGGCAAGGGCTTCGCCGGTGTCATGAAGCGTCACAACTTCAAGGGCGTCAGCGCCTCGCACGGTGCGCACCGCAACCACCGCAAGCCCGGTTCGATCGGCGCCTCCTCGACCCCCAGCCGTGTCTTCAAGGGCATGCGCATGGCCGGTCGCATGGGTGGCGAGCGCGTCACCATCCTCAACCTCACGGTGCACGCCGTCGACGCCGAGAAGGGTCTGCTGCTCGTCAAGGGCGCCGTCCCCGGTGCTCGTGGCCGCATCGTTTTCGTCCGCACCGCCGTGAAGGGGAAGTAGCTCATGGCCACCACTACCGCACCGGCCGCTTCGGTCGACGTCGTCGACGCCAAGGGCAAGAAGACCAGCACGGTCGAGCTCCCCGTCGAGCTGTTCGACGTCGTCACGAACGTCCCGCTCATCCACCAGGTCGTCGTCGCGCAGCAGGCTGCCGCGCGTCAGGGCACGCACAAGACCAAGCGTCGTGGCGAGGTCTCCGGCGCCGGCCGCAAGCCGTTCAAGCAGAAGGGCACCGGCCGCGCCCGTCAGGGTTCGATCCGCGCTCCTCAGATGACCGGCGGTGGCATCGTCCACGGTCCGCAGCCCCGCGACTACGCGCAGCGCACCCCCAAGAAGATGATCGCCGCAGCCCTGCTCGGTGCGTTGTCCGACCGCGCTCGTGGCGCCCGCGTCCACGTCGTCGAGAGCTTCGTCGCCGACTCGATCTCGACCAAGGTCGCCCTCGAGCTGCTCGCGTCGATCGCCTCGAGCAAGCACGTCCTGATCGTCACCGACCGCGACGACACGCTGACCCTCAAGAGCGTCCGCAACGTGCCGACGGTCCACGTGATCACGTTCGACCAGCTGAACGCCTACGACGTCCTCGTCAGCGACGACATCGTCTTCACGAAGAGCGCCTTCGACGGCTTCGTCGCCTCGAAGGCCAAGAAGGAGGCCACCGCATGAGCGGCTACGGAAAAGACCCCCGCGACGTCATCATCGCGCCCGTCGTCTCCGAGAAGAGCTACTCCCTGATCGACCAGGGCAAGTACACCTTCCTCGTGGACCCGCGTTCGAACAAGACCGAGATCAAGCTCGCCATCGAGAAGATCTTCGACGTCAAGGTCGACAGCATCAACACGCTCAACCGAACGGGCAAGACCCGTCGCACCCGCTTCGGCACCGGCAAGCGCAAGGACACCAAGCGCGCCATCGTCACGCTGAAGTCCGGTTCCATCGACATCTTCACGGCTGTCGGCTAGGGAGCAGAGGCATAAATCATGGCAATTCGTAACTACAAGCCCACGACCCCGGGTCGCCGCGGTTCGTCGGTCGCCGACTTCGCGGAGATCACGCGTTCGACGCCCGAGAAGTCGCTGCTGCGCCCGCTCTCGAAGTCCGGTGGCCGTAACAACGCCGGTCGCATCACGACCCGTCACATCGGTGGTGGCCACAAGCGTCAGTACCGCGTCATCGACTTCCGTCGCAACGACAAGGACGGCGTCAACGCCAAGGTCGCTCACATCGAGTACGACCCCAACCGCACGGCTCGCATCGCGCTCCTGCACTTCGTGGACGGCACCAAGCGATACATCATCGCGCCGAACAAGCTGAAGCAGGGCGACGTCGTCGAGTCGGGTGCCGGCGCCGACATCAAGCCCGGAAACAACCTGCCGCTGAAGAACATCCCGGTCGGTACCGTCATCCACGCCATCGAGCTCAAGCCCGGTGGAGGCGCGAAGATGGCCCGCTCGGCCGGTGCCTCGGTGCGTCTCGTCGCCAAGGACGGCCCCTACGCGCAGCTCCGTCTGCCGTCGGGCGAGGTCCGCAACGTCGACGCCCGCTGCCGCGCCACGATCGGCGAGGTCGGCAACGCCGAGCAGTCGAACATCAACTGGGGCAAGGCCGGCCGCATGCGCTGGAAGGGCGTCCGCCCGACCGTGCGTGGTGTCGCCATGAACCCCGTCGACCACCCTCACGGTGGTGGTGAGGGCAAGACCTCCGGTGGACGCCACCCGGTCAGCCCGTGGGGCCAGAAAGAGGGCCGCACGCGTCACCCCAACAAAGAGAGCGACAAGCTCATCGTCCGTCGTCGTAACGCTGGCAAGAAGCGTAAGTAGGAGTTGTAGAAGATGCCACGCAGTCTTAAGAAGGGCCCCTTCGTTGACGACCACCTGCTTCGCAAGGTCGTCTCGCAGAACGAGGCCAGCACCAAGAACGTCATCAAGACCTGGTCGCGCCGTTCGATGATCGTCCCCAACATGCTTGGGCACACCATCGCCGTGCACGACGGACGCAAGCACATCCCCGTGTTCGTGACCGAGAGCATGATCGGCCACAAGCTCGGTGAGTTCGCGCCCACCCGCACCTTCCGTGGTCACGTGAAGGACGACAAGAAGGGTCGTCGCCGCTAACGCGGCGACGTGAAGGAGGAGAGAAATGGTGGAGTCGATCGCACGCGTGCGTCACATCCGCGTCACCCCCATGAAGGCCCGTCGTGTCGTCAACCTGATCCGCGGCAAGCAGGCCGCCGAGGCTCTGGCGATCCTGAAGTTCGCGCCTCAGGGTGCCAGCGAGCCCGTCTACAAGCTCGTCGCGTCGGCCATGGCCAACGCCCGGGTCAAGGCGGACGCCTCGAACAGCTACCTCGACGAGCAGGACCTGTACATCAGTCGTGCATTCGTCGACCAGGGCGCCACCCTCAAGCGGTTCCAGCCGCGTGCACAGGGCCGCGCCTTCAAGATCCTGAAGCGCACCAGCCACATCACGATCGTCCTCGCGACGCCTGATGAGGTCGAGGCTGCCGACGCTACGAAGAAGGCGAGCAAGTAATGGGCCAGAAAGTCAACCCGTACGGCTTCCGTCTGGGCATCACCACCGACCACGTGTCGCGGTGGTTCACCGACAGCACCAAGCCGGGACAGCGTTACAGCGACTACGTCGCCGAGGACGTCAAGATCCGCACCCTGCTCAAGACCTCGCTCGACCGCGCCGGCGTGGCCAAGATCGAGATCGAGCGCACCCGTGACCGCGTCCGCGTCGACATCCACACGGCCCGTCCGGGCATCGTGATCGGTCGTCGTGGCGCCGAGGCCGAGCGCATCCGCGGCGACCTCGAGAAGCTCACGAGCAAGCAGATCCAGTTGAACATCCTCGAGGTCAAGAACCCCGAGGCCGAGGCTCAGCTCGTCGCGCAGGGCATCGCCGAGCAGCTCGCTGCTCGCGTGGCGTTCCGTCGTGCGATGCGCAAGGGCCTCCAGGGCGCTCAGCGTGCCGGTGCCAAGGGTGTCCGCATCCAGGTGTCGGGCCGTCTCGGCGGCGCCGAGATGAGCCGCTCGGAGTTCTACCGCGAGGGTCGCGTCCCCCTGCACACCCTCCGCGCCAACATCGACTACGGCTTCTACGAGGCCAAGACCACCTTCGGTCGCATCGGTGTCAAGGTCTGGATCTACAAGGGCGACATCACCAACAAGGAGCTCGCGCGCGAGCAGGCGAACCAGAAGTCGTCTCGCCCCGAGCGCCGCAACGACCGTGACGGCGCCCGCCGCGGCGGGGGCGACCGCGCTCCCCGCGAGCAGAAGGCACCCGCCACCACAGGAGCTGAGGCGTAACCATGCTTATCCCCCGTCGTGTCAAGCACCGCAAGCAACACCACCCCGGCCGTAGTGGCCAGGCCACTGGTGGCACCAAGGTCAGCTTCGGTGAATACGGCATCCAGGCCCTCACGCCCGCTTACGTGACCAACCGTCAGATCGAGTCCGCTCGTATCGCCATGACGCGTCACATCAAGCGTGGCGGAAAGGTGTGGATCAACATCTACCCCGACCGTCCGCTCACGAAGAAGCCCGCCGAGACCCGCATGGGTTCCGGTAAGGGCTCGCCCGAGTGGTGGGTCGCGAACGTCAAGCCGGGTCGCGTGCTCTTCGAGCTCAGCGGCGTGAGCGAGGAGATCGCCAAAGAGGCACTCACTCGCGCAATCCACAAGCTGCCCCTCAAGGCACGCATCATCAAGCGCGAGGAGGGCGACGCATAATGGCGATCGGTTCCAAGGAGCTCCGTCCTGTCGAGCTCGACACATTCGAAGACGAGCGTCTCGTCGATGAGCTGAAGAAGGCGAAGGAAGAACTCTTCAACCTCCGCTTCCAGTCGGCCACCGGCCAGCTCGAGAGCCACGGCCGCCTGCGTGCCGTGAAGCGCGACATCGCTCGCATCTACACGGTCCTGCGTGAGCGCGAGCTCGGCATCCGTGCCACCCCCGCCCCGGTCGAGGCAGCCCCCAAGGCCGCCAAGAAGTCGACCAAGAAGGCTGACAAGCCGGCCGAGACGGCTGACGAGACCGCCGAGGAGAGCAAGTAATGGCCACCGAGAACAAGACCGAGGTCGACTCGGCTGCCGTCGAGGTCCGCGGCTACCGCAAGACGCGTCGCGGCTACGTGACCAGCGACAAGATGGAGAAGACCATCGTCGTCGAGGTCGAGGACCGCGTGAAGCACCCCCTGTACGGCAAGGTCATCCGCCGCACGTCCAAGGTCAAGGTCCACGACGAGGCCAACGCGGCCGGTGTCGGCGACCTCGTCGTGATCAGCGAGACCCGTCCGCTCAGCGCCTCCAAGCGCTGGCGCCTGGTCGAGATCCTCGAGAAGGCGAAGTAGGCCTCGCGGCCTGCTTGCGTAGAAGGAGACACAAGTGATTCAGCAAGAATCCCGCCTCAAGATCGCCGACAACACCGGGGCGAAAGAGATCCTCACCATCCGTGTGCTCGGTGGCTCCGGCCGTCGTTACGCCGGCCTGGGTGACGTGATCGTCGCCACGGTGAAGGACGCCATCCCCGGTGGCAACGTCAAGAAGGGTGACGTCGTCAAGGCCGTCATCGTTCGCACCAAGAAAGAGGTCCGTCGTCCGGACGGCTCTTACATCAAGTTCGACGAGAACGCCGCAGTGATCCTGAAGGCCGACGGAGACCCTCGCGGAACCCGCATCTTCGGACCGGTCGGTCGCGAGCTCCGCGACAAGAAGTTCATGAAGATCATCTCGCTGGCGCCGGAGGTTATCTAAGTCATGGCAAACATCAAGAAGGGTGACCTCGTGCAGGTCATCACCGGTGCCTCGCAGGCCCGCGGCGGAGACCGTGGCAAGCAGGGCAAGGTCCTCGAGGTGCTCGTCGAGCGCAACCGCGTGGTCGTCGAAGGCGTCAACTTCGTCACCAAGCACGTGCGTGTCGGCCAGACCCAGCGCGGTTCCAAGACCGGTGGCATCGAGACGCACGAGGCACCGATCCACGTGTCGAACGTCGCCGTCGTCGACCCCAAGACCAAGAAGCCGACCCGCGTCGGTTTCCGCGAAGAGACGGTCACCAAGGACGGCGTGTCCAAGACCGTTCGCGTCCGCTACGCCAAGAAGTCTGGTGAGAACCTCTGATGACCGACACCACCACGCAGGTCGCCACGGCCCAGCCGCGGCTCAAGGCCAAATACCGCGCCGAGATCATCGAGCAGCTGAAGTCCGACTTCGGCTTCACGAACGTGCACCAGGTGCCCGGGCTCGTGAAGATCGTCGTCAACACCGGTGTCGGTGAGGCCGCTCGTGACAGCAAGATCATCGACGGTGCCATCAAGGACCTCACGGCGATCACGGGTCAGAAGCCCCAGGTCACGAAGGCTCGCAAGTCCATCGCGCAGTTCAAGCTCCGCGAGGGCCAGCCCATCGGTGCGCACGTCACGCTGCGTGGCGACCGCGCCTGGGAGTTCCTCGACCGACTGCTGTCGCTGGCGCTTCCGCGCATCCGCGACTTCCGCGGTCTGAGCGACCGCCAGTTCGACGGCAACGGCAACTACACGTTCGGTCTCAACGAGCAGAGCATGTTCCACGAGATCGACCAGGACCGCATCGACCGTGTCCGTGGCTTCGACATCACCGTCGTCACGACCGCGAAGAACGACGACGAAGGTCGCGCGCTGCTCAAGGCGCTCGGGTTCCCGTTCCGTTCGGCCGACTCGGCCAACTAAGATCGTCCGGTCGGCAACTCTTCTCGAAGAGTTGCCGGCCGTTCCCCTGAGGTCGACGAGAACCGCTCGTCGACCAATCGATCGCCCAGGTCGGCACCCGGTGTACCGGATGTCGAAACCGGACGAGAAAGTGACAAACCGCATGACGATGACAGATCCGGTCGCAGACCTGCTGACCAGACTGCGCAACGCGAACTCGGCCTTCCACGAGACCGTGTCGCTCCCGAGCAGCAAGCTCAAGTCCCACATCGCCGAGATCCTCAAGCGCGAGGGTTTCATCGAGTCGTGGAAGGTCGAAGACGCCCGAGTGGGCCAGACCCTCACGATCGACCTCAAGTACGGCCCCGCCCGTGAGCGCTCCATCAAGGGCATCAAGCGCGTGTCGAAGCCGGGCCTCCGCGTCTACGCCAAGTCGACCGAGATCCCCCAGGTGCTCGGTGGCCTCGGTGTCGCCATCCTGTCGACTTCCTCCGGTCTGCTGACCGACCGTGAGGCCCAGAAGAAGGGCGTAGGCGGAGAAGTCCTCGCCTACGTGTGGTAACTCGTCATGTCTCGAATCGGAAGACTCCCCATCTCGATCCCTGCCGGGGTCGACGTGAAGATCGACGGCCAGGCCGTCAGTGTCAAGGGCCCCAAGGGTGAGCTGTCGCTCGTCGTCAAGAGCCCCATCGAAGCCAAGATCGAAGAAGGCACGGTCGTCGTGACCCGCCCCGACGACGAGCGCGAGTCGCGTTCGCTCCACGGCCTCACGCGCACCCTGATCGCCAACCAGATCATCGGCGTCACCGAGGGCTACACCAAGGGCCTCGAGGTCGTCGGAACCGGCTACCGCGTCCAGGCCAAGGGCTCGAACGTCGAGTTCGCCCTGGGCTACTCGCACCCCATCACCGTCGAGCCGCCCGTGGGCATCAGCTTCACGGTCGAGGGCAACAACAAGCTCACCGTCGTCGGGATCGACAAGCAGGCCGTCGGCGAGATGGCTGCCAACATCCGCAAGCTGCGCAAGCCCGAGCCCTACAAGGGCAAGGGTGTCCGCTACGCCGGCGAGGTCGTCCGCCGCAAGGCCGGAAAGTCAGGTAAGTAATCATGGGTCTCGGTACACGAGGAAAAAGCAAGTCGGCTGCTACCAAGCGCCGTCACACCCGCCTGCGCAAGAAGGTCGTGGGCACCGAAGAGCGCCCCCGTCTCGTCGTCACCCGTTCGGCCAGGCACGTGTTCGTGCAGGTCGTCGACGACAGCAAGGGCTTCACCGTCGCCAGCGCATCGACCCTCGAGGCCGACCTGCGCACGTTCGACGGTGACAAGACCGCGAAGTCCCGCAAGGTCGGCGAACTCGTCGCCGAGCGTGCGAAGGCTGCGGGCATCGAAGCCGTCGTGTTCGATCGCGGCGGCAACAAGTACGCCGGACGCGTCGCGGCCATCGCCGAAGGCGCCCGAGAGGCTGGTTTGAACCTGTGAGCGACGCTACGAACACCACTCCCCCCGCAGAGACCGAAGCGACCAAGGCACCGGCTGAGGCCGTCGTCGAGCGTCCCGTCGAGACCGCTGCCGGCTCGGAGTCGAACAACCGCGAGGGTGGTCGCACCGACCGCCGTGGCGGCCAGGGTCGTGGAGACCGCAACCAGGGTGGCCGCGGTCGCGGCGACCGTGACGACAAGAGCCAGTTCCTGGAGCGCGTCGTCACGATCAACCGCGTGTCGAAGGTCGTCAAGGGCGGTCGTCGCTTCAGCTTCACCGCGCTCGTCGTCGTCGGTGACGGCAACGGACTGGTCGGCGTCGGCTACGGCAAGGCCCGCGAGGTCCCCACGGCCATCAGCAAGGGCGTCGAAGAGGCCAAGAAGAACTTCTTCCGCGTCCCCCGCATCGGCAACACGATCCCGCACCCCGTGCAGGGTGAGGCCGCTGCCGGTGTCGTGATGCTGCGTCCGGCCTCGGCCGGTACCGGTGTCATCGCCGGTGGTCCCGTCCGCGCCGTGCTCGAGTGCGCCGGCGTGCACGACGTCCTGAGCAAGTCGCTCGGGTCGTCGAACACGATCAACATCGTCCACGCCACGGTGGAGGCACTGCAGCAGCTCGAAGAGCCCCGCGCCGTCGCCGCCCGTCGTGGACTCGACATCGACGCTGTCATGCCGGCCTTCATGGTCCGTGCCGAGCAGGCAGCTCGTACCGCCGCGACCGAGAAGGCAGGTGCCTGATGGCCGCCAACCTCAAGGTGACCCAGATCAAGTCCGTAATCAGCGAGAAGCAGAACCAGCGTGACACGCTGCGGAGCCTGGGCCTCAAGCGCATCGGCCAGTCGGTCGTTCGCGAGGACACCAAGCAGAACCGCGGCTACGTCAACACGGTCGCCCACCTCGTGAAGGTCGAGGAGATTGACTAATGGCTGACGAGAAGAACGAGGCCGCCGCGAAGGCCGCCCCGAAGAAGGCCGCCGCCCCCAAGGCGACGACCACCAAGGCTGCTGCCCCCAAGGCCGCTGCCAAGAAGCCCGCGGCCGACAAGGCCGCTGCTTCGACGGGTTCGACCACCAAGGCCGCTCCCGCCTCGACGACGTCCTCCGACGACGTCGCGCGTCCCCAGGTGCTCAAGGTGCACCACCTTCGTCCGGCTCCCGGTGCCAAGAAGGCGAAGACGCGCGTCGGCCGTGGTGAGGGCTCGAAGGGTAAGACGGCTGGTCGTGGCACCAAGGGTCAGAAGGCCCGGTACCAGGTCAAGGTCGGTTTCGAGGGTGGCCAGATGCCGCTCCACATGCGTACTCCGAAGCTGCGCGGGTTCAAGAACCCGTTCCGCGTCGAGTACCAGGTGGTCAACCTCGAGAAGCTGAACGAGCTCTACCCGCAGGGTGGTGACGTCACCGTCGGTGACCTCGTCGCCAAGGGTGCCGTTCGGAAGAACGAGAAGGTCAAGGTCCTCGGACAGGGCGACCTGAGCGTCAAGCTCACCGTCGCGGTCGACAAGGTCTCCGGCTCCGCCGAAGAGAAGATCGTCGCCGCCGGCGGGTCCGTCAGCAAGTAAAAATCACCTGAGGGGGTGGTCCGCCAGGGCCACCCCATCAGTCGTCTATCCTTCATACCGGGAGGCCCCACGTGTTCAGAGCTGTCGCGCGCATCATGCGCACCCCCGACCTGCGTCGCAAGATCGGGTTCACGCTCGGCATCATCGCGCTCTTCCGGCTGGGTAGCTTCATCCCCGCGCCGTTCGTCGACTACCAGAACGTCCAGGCCTGCCTCGCCGGCAACCAGGGCACCTCGGGTCTCTACGAACTCGTCAACCTGTTCAGCGGCGGCGCTCTGCTGCAGCTGTCGGTCTTCGCGCTGGGCATCATGCCCTACATCACGTCGTCGATCATCGTGCAGTTGCTGCGCGTGGTCATCCCGCACTTCGACACCCTCTACAAAGAGGGCCAGTCCGGTCAGGCGAAGCTCACGCAGTACACGCGGTACCTCACGATCGCGTTGGGCGTCCTCCAGTCCACGACCCTCATCACCGTGGCCCGCTCAGGAGCCCTGTTCGGTTCGTCGGGCATCGCGGAGTGCAGCCAGCTGATCACGAACGACGCCTGGTACGCCGTCATGCTCATGGTCGTGACCATGACCGCGGGCACGGGCCTGATCATGTGGATGGGCGAGCTCATCACCGAGCGCGGCATCGGCAACGGAATGTCGTTGCTCATCTTCACGTCGATCGCGGCACGCTTCCCCACCGCCCTCTGGAGCATCGCGCAGTCGCGCAGCTTCGAGATCTTCCTGCTGGTCATCGCCGTCGGCCTGATCATCATGGCGCTCGTCGTCTTCGTCGAGCAGTCCCAACGGCGCATCCCGGTGCAATACGCCAAACGCATGGTCGGTCGGCGTACCTACGGCGGCAACAACACGTACATCCCGATCAAGGTCAACATGGCCGGCGTCGTGCCGGTCATCTTCGCCTCGTCGCTGCTCTACCTGCCGGCACTGGTCGCGCAGTTCAACCAGCCCTCGGACGGCACGGCTCCGCCGGCCTGGGTCAGCTGGGTGCAGGCGAACCTCACCTCCGGCGACAACCCGCTCTACATGGTGCTGTACTTCGCGCTCATCGTCGGCTTCACGTACTTCTACGTCGCGATCACCTTCAACCCCGAAGAGGTCGCCGACAACATGAAGAAGTACGGCGGGTTCATCCCCGGCATCCGTGCAGGCCGTCCCACCGCCGAGTACCTCGACTACGTGCTGACGCGGGTCACGCTTCCCGGCGCCCTGTACCTGGGCATCATCGCGCTCATCCCGCTGATCGCCCTGGCCACGGTCGGTGCCAACCAGAACTTCCCCTTCGGAGGCGCCAGCATCCTGATCATCGTGGGTGTCGGTCTCGAGACGGTCAAGCAGATCGACTCGCAGCTCCAACAGCGTCACTACGAGGGCCTGCTCCGATGAGCGCCGCTGAGACCCGACTCAGCCCGCGCCTCCTGATCGTCGGCCCTCCCGGGGCCGGCAAGGGCACCCAGGCCGTCGCCATCGCCGAAGCCTTGGGCATCCCCGCGATCTCGACCGGTGACATCTTCCGCGCCAACGTCAAGGACGAGACCGAGCTCGGCCTCAAGGTCAAGGCGATCCTCGACGCGGGCGACTACGTTCCCGACAGCCTCACCAACGAACTGATCTCCGACCGGCTGTCGCAACCCGACGCCGCCGAGGGGTTCCTGCTCGACGGGTACCCGCGCACCCTGCAGCAGGTCGATTTCCTCGACGCGCACCTCGCCGAGCAGGGGCAGTCCCTGACCACCGTGATCCAGCTGGTCGCCGATCGGGACGAGATCGTCGAGCGCTTGCGCAAGCGTGCCGCGGACCAGGGCCGCTCGGACGACACCGAGGACGCCATCCGTCATCGGCAGGACGTCTACCTCCGCGAGACCGCACCACTGATCGAGACGTATCGCCAGCGGGGCCTCCTGGTCGAGGTCGACGGTCTGGGCGGCATCGACGAGGTCGCGGGACGCATCGAGTCGGCGCTGACCGCCCGTGGGTTCACGGCCGTCGCATCGGCTTCCTGACCTCGTGGCGTTCCGCCGCTCCGGCATCTACAAGACACCCGACGAACTCCGTCGTCTGGTCGAGCCAGGTCGCCTGACGGCCGCGTCGCTCGACGCGGTGCAGGGCGCCGTACGGCCCGGCGTATCGACGCTCGAGCTCGACGCCGTCGCCGAGGCCACCATCCGTGACGGTGGGGGAGAGCCCAACTTCATGTTGGTGCCCGGTTACCGCCACACGGTGTGCGCCTCGATCAACGGTGAGGTCGTCCACGGCATCCCCGGACCCCGTCTGCTGGCGGCAGGTGACCTCGTCTCGATCGACAGCGGGGCGCAACTCGGCGGATGGAACGGCGACAGCGCACGGACGTTCGTCCTCGACGACGCCGACCGCCCCGACGTCGTCGCCGAGAGGCGGCGTCTCAACCAGGTCACCGAGCAGTCCCTCTGGCACGGCATCGCCGCGCTCTCGACGGCGTCGCACCTCAACGAGGTAGGCGGCGCCATCGAGGACTACATCGACGAGCAGGGCGACTACGGCATCATCGAGGACTACACCGGGCACGGCATCGGTCGATCGATGCACGAGGACCCGCCCGTCTTCAACTACCGCGTCCGTGGACGCGGCCCCGCCGTGCGGCCGGGCCTCGTCGTCGCGATCGAGCCCATGGTCACGACCGGCGGCATCGATACGGTGACCCACGACGACGGCTGGACGGTCAGCACCCGTGACGGCTCCCTGGCCGCGCACTGGGAGCACTCGGTCGCGGTGCACGCAGACGGCATCTGGGTGCTCACGGCACACGACGGTGGTGCCGCGGGCCTGGCGCCGCTGGGCGTGACTCCCGTCCCCGTTCCCTGATCCGCGCCTCCTCGGTTCGTCCCGGCGAGACCGACGGAACCCGAGGAGGCGCGGTTCGGCTCAGCGGGACGAGCCGACGCTGCAGGTGGCCTCGGCCGCCGACTGCCCCGTGATCGTCGAGGGCAACGTGGTCGTCGTCGGGGTGGTCGCGGCCGGGTCGACCGGGGCCGCCGACCCGGACGTCGACTCGGTCGGCGCCGTGGTCTCGTCCGGGACCGCAGGGGTCGTGCTCTCGGCCGGGGCGGTGCCGTCCGAGACCGAGCCCCGCCCTGCGCTGTCGTCGCCGAGGGTGAACTTCTGGTCCGCGTTCAGCGCCGCGTTCAAGGCCGCGGCGTCGGTCGTCGACTCGACGACACGGTTCGAATTGCGAGGGTCGTCGACGACCGGGTACTGCACGAAGACGATCCCGGCGGGCTGGATGTCCTTCAGGGCGAGCGCCAGCCGGACGAGCGTGTCGGGTGAGCTGAGGGTCGACGACAGCGTCATGTTGCTCAGGGCGGCCGAGGCGAGCTTGTAGAGCGTCGTCACGTCACCGAGCGTGCCGCCCGAGATGATCTTGCGCATCATCGACGAGAGGAAGACCTGCTGCGAGCTGATCCGCGCGATGTCGCTGCCGTCGCCGACTCCGTGACGGGTGCGCAGGAAGGCCAACGCCTCGGCGCCCTGCAGGGAGTGCGTGCCCGCGCTCAGGTCGATGCCCGAGTCGGTGTCACGGATCGTGCGCGTGACGCAGACGTCGACCCCGCCGATCGCGTTCGACATCTCGATGACGCCGTCGAAGGTGATCTTGCCGGCGTAGGGGATCGCCAACCCGGTCATGCCCTCGACCGTCTTGACGGTGCACGAGAGCCCGCCGCGTCCGAGGGTGGTGTTGAACTGCACGTAGTCCTCGGCAGGGTAGACCTGACCGTCGTCCCCGACGCATTCGGGGACGTCGATCATGAGGTCACGCGGGAAGCTCACGGCCGTCAGCTGGGTGTGGTCCGCCGAGAGATGCGCGAGGATCGTCACGTCGTTCCGGATGCCGTCCACCTCGCCGGCATCGACCTGACTGCCGTCGTCGCGTTCGTCGCTGCCCACCAGCAGGATGTTGGCACCGCCCTCGATGGCCGAGATGTCGACACCCTCGACGTCGTCCTCGTTGCCGAGCGAGACGGTCTGCACCCCGGAGGTCGCGGTGCGGACGGCGATGGCCGCGACGGACACCCCGCTCACGAGCACGACGGCCATGGCCCCGGCGACGAGGGCCAGGAGCATGCGGGCGGGGCCTCGCCGGCGGAGCCGACCGTGGCGGGCGACCCCTCGGGGGGAGGAGGGGGTGGTCGGGCGTTCAGGCATGGTGCTCCCGGCAGTCGTGGTGCGTGCCCGGCGGAAGGCGGCCGCGGTGGTCGGCGCAGGTCGGCGGGCGCCCCGGCGTGTCGGGTTGACCCGCCGGGTTGCTGAACTATACCGGCATCACCTAGGATCGATCTTTGGTGCTCCATGTGCGTTTCTGCGCGCCTGGGCACCGTATCCCCGCACGACCAACACCCCTATTCTTAGCGACAGTGAGGCTATGGCCAAAAAAGACGGTGTCATCGAAATCGAAGGCGCAGTGATCGAAGCTCTGCCCAACGCGATGTTCCGCGTTGAGCTGACCAACGGACACAGGGTCCTCGCGCACATCTCCGGCAAGATGCGGCAGCACTACATCCGCATCCTCCCCGAAGACCGTGTGATCGTGGAGCTCAGCCCCTACGACCTGACCCGCGGCCGGATCGTCTACCGCTACAAGTAGGGCGTGCTGGAAAGGAACGGCCCCACGCACCCGTGGGGCACGAAGCCAGCGAGATCAAGGAATCAGCAATGAAGGTCAACCCCAGCGTCAAGCCCATCTGCGAGCACTGCAAGGTCATTCGCCGCAAGGGCAACGTCATGGTCATCTGCAAGAGCAACCCGCGCCACAAACAGCGTCAGGGCTGACTCGTCCGCCGCTTCGGCGGCGTGCCGATGCCGACCCGGCCGAGCCGGGTCACCCAGCAACACCCTCCCAGCAGCACCAGAACTCGTCACGATCATCCGTCAGGGTGGCCGGAGGCGGGGGACACCCCGGGTCGGAGGCCCGGGCACCGGTGCTGTGACAGACCTCCACCATCTCTGAAAAGAGGCCATCATGGCACGTCTAGCAGGCGTTGACATCCCGCGTGACAAGCGCGTCGAAGTCGCACTGACCTACATCTACGGAGTCGGCCGCACCAGCGCGCTCAAGACTCTCGCCGAGACCGAGATCGACGGCAACATCCGCGTCAAGGACCTCACGGACGACCAGCTCGTCCTGCTCCGCGACTACATCGAGGGCAACTACAAGGTCGAGGGCGACCTCCGCCGCGAGGTGGCCGCCGACATCCGCCGCAAGGTCGAGATCGGCAGCTACGAGGGCATCCGCCACCGCCGTGGCCTCCCCGTCCGCGGCCAGCGCACCAAGACGAACGCTCGTACCCGCAAGGGCCCGAAGCGCACCGTCGCCGGCAAGAAGAAGGCTCGATAGGCCTCGGCTCCCGCCGTACGCCCCTCAAGGTTGTAGGAGAAAAAATTGGCAGCACCGAAGACGGCCGCGCGTAAGCCCCGCCGCAAAGAGAAGAAGAACGTCGCCGTGGGCCAGGCCCACATCAAGAGCACGTTCAACAACACGATCGTCTCGATCACCGACCCCTCGGGCGCCGTCCTGAGCTGGGCCTCGTCCGGCGCCGTCGGCTTCAAGGGTTCGCGCAAGTCGACCCCGTTCGCCGCGCAGCTCGCCGCCGAGTCCGCGGCTCGCCAGGCGCAGGAGCACGGCGTCAAGAAGGTCGACGTCTTCGTCAAGGGCCCGGGTTCGGGTCGCGAGACGGCGATCCGTTCGCTCCAGGCCGCCGGCCTCGAGGTCGGTTCGATCAACGACGTCACCCCCCAGGCGCACAACGGCTGCCGCCCGCCGAAGCGTCGTCGCGTCTAACTGAGTTACCGCCCGCCGCACCCGGCTCGGGCCCTGTCACCGGGGTCCGCGGGTGCGGCGGGCTCCCCCGCGTCAGCACCGCCTCCCGCGTGTTCGCCCGAGGTGCCCACAACTCAACAGACCCGACGGGCCAGCCACCTGTCGTACCGCCAAGAGTCATATAGCGGACTCTTCGCCGAAAGGAATCCACAGTGCTCATTGCACAGCGCCCCACCCTCACCGAGGAGAACATCTCGGAGTTCCGCTCCCGCTTCGTGATCGAGCCGCTCGAGCCCGGCTTCGGTTACACCCTCGGCAACTCGCTGCGCCGCACGCTTCTCTCGTCGATCCCCGGCGCTGCTGTCACCAGCATCCGCATCGACGGCGTGCTGCACGAGTTCACGACCGTTCCCGGCGTGAAAGAAGACGTCACCGAGGTCATCCTCAACATCAAGCAGCTGGTCGTGGCGAGCGAGCACGACGAGCCCATCACGGCCTACCTGCGCAAGCAGGGCGCCGGCCAGGTCACGGCCGCCGACATCTCGGCCCCGGCCGGTGTCGAGATCCACAACCCCGAGCTCGTCATCGCCACGCTGAACGACAAGGCGAAGTTCGAACTCGAGCTCACGATCGAGCGTGGCCGCGGCTACGTGTCGGCCGTGCAGAACCGCAGCGAGTTCAGCGAGGCCGGTCAGATCCCGATCGACTCGATCTACTCGCCCGTGCTCAAGGTCACCTACCGCGTCGAGGCGACTCGTGCCGGTGAGCGCACCGACTTCGACCGTCTGGTCGTCGACGTCGAGTCGAAGCCGTCGATCTCGCCGCGTGACGCCATCGCGTCGGCCGGTCGCACGCTGACCGAGCTCTTCGGTCTGGCCCGCGAGCTCAACACCGCTGCCGAGGGCATCGAGATCGGCCCCGCGCCGGTCGACGCCGTCCTGTCCAGCGAGCTGCAGACCCCGATCGAAGACCTCGACCTGTCGGTCCGCAGCTACAACTGCCTGAAGCGCGAGGGCATCAACACGGTGTCCGAGCTGGTCGCCCTCTCCGAGACCCAGCTGATGAACATCCGCAACTTCGGTCAGAAGTCGGTCGACGAGGTGAAGGACAAGCTCGTCGAGCTCGGCCTCTCGCTGAAAGACACGGTCCCCGGGTTCGACGGAGCCCACTTCTACAGCGGTTACGACGAAGAAGAGACCACCAACTAGGTCCCTCCGCCCGACGCCCTCCACTCTCGACTCACTTAGGAACAGACAATGCCCAAGCCCACCAAGGGACCCCGCCTCGGAGGCGGCCCGGCGCACGAGCGCCTCATGCTGGCCAACCTGGCCGCCTCGCTCTTCGAGCACAAGACCATCAAGACGACCGAGACCAAGGCCAAGCGCCTCCGTCCCGTCGCCGAGCGTCTCGTGACCTTCGCGAAGCGTGGCGACCTGCACTCGCGTCGCCGTGCCATGCAGACCCTGCGCAACAACAAAGAGGCCGCGCACATCCTCTTCACCGAGATCGCCCCGCTGGTCGAGAACCGTGACGGTGGCTACACCCGCATCACGAAGCTCGGCTTCCGCAAGGGTGACAACGCGTCGATGGTGTCGATCGAGCTCGTCCTCGAGCCCGTGACCCCCAAGGTCAAGAACTCGAAGACCACGGCCTCGGCGGCTCCGGTCGCCGAGCCCGTCGAGGACGAGCCCACCGAGGCTCCCGTCGACGAGACCGAGACCGTCGAGGAGTCCGCTCCCGTCGAGACCGAGACCGAGACGGCTGCCGCCGACGAGGTCGAGGCCGACGCCGCCGCCAAGTCGGACGACGCAGCGGCCAAGTAGTCCCCCCAGCACCACCCGGAGGGCCCGTCACCGTGAGGTGACGGGCCCTCCGTCGTGCACGGTGCCGTGACGAGGTGACGCCGGGGTCCGCAGAAGTGCTGACTGGCCCCCCGGGCGGGGGTCGTTTACCTTTGCGAGACCTCTGCGACACCTGTGGTGCACCTGTGCCGCCTACCGTGTTCGGAGCCCCGACCCGATCACGAAGGACGTCATGTCGCCACGACCCCGCCCTCGCACGGCACCTGCCCTGACCACAGGGCTCGCCCTGACCACGGGCCTCGCCCTGGCCCTCGGCCTCGCGCCCCTCGCCCCGGCGGACCCCGCCGTCGCGGCGCCCGACGGTTCGTCCGTCGTCATCAACGAGGCCTATCTGAAGGGCGGCAGCGCCAACGCGCCCTTCGACCGCAAATTCGTCGAGCTGTACAACCCGACGACGGCGACGGTCTCGCTGGCGGGCTGGTCGTTGCAGTACCGGTCGGCCACCGGCACGGGGGCCTTCTCGACGGCCGCCCTCAGCGGCGACATCGCCGCCGACGGGTACTTCCTGGTGGCGATCCCCGGGAACGGCACGACCGGAGCGGCCCTGCCCGAGCCCGACGCGTCGGTGTCGCTCAACCCCAGCGGTACGACGGGCACCCTCGCCCTGTCGGACGGCACCGCGCCCCTCGCCCTGACCCCGGGGCCGGTCGCGACCGGCACCCCGGGCGTCGTCGACCTGCTCGGCTACGGTGCGTCGGCCACGTACGAGACCAGCGTCGCGCCGGTGACCGGCACGAACGGCACGCCGAACTCGCTCGCCCGAGCAGCCGGCGCCGACACCGACGTCAACTCGGTCGACTTCATGACCCAGACCACGGTCACGCCGCAGAACTCGGGAGGCACCGGCAGCGAGCCCACGCCCGACCCCGAGCCGCAGCCCGAGCCGACTCCCGAGGCCGACCTCACCATCGCCCAGATCCAGGGCGCGACCGACACGAGCCCCTACGCGGGGCGCACCGTCACGACGCGCGGCGTCGTCACGGCGACGTACCCGACGGGTGGCCTGAACGGCTACGTCGTCCAGACCCCCGGTTCAGGAGGCGCGCTCGACCTCTCGACGCACGTCGCGTCCGACGCGCTGTTCGTGTACTCCGCGAGCACCGCCTCCTCGGTCGCCGTCGGCGACTACGTCGAGCTCGACGGGCAGGTGACCGAGTTCTACGGGCTGACGCAGATCACCGTCGCCGGGGTCTCGCAGGTGCGGAAGCTCGACGCGTCGGGCGTCACGGCGCCCGCGCCGGCCACGGTCGGGTTACCGGCCACGGACGCCGCGCGCGAGTCGCTGGAGAGCATGCTCGTCCTGCCGCAGGGCGAGTTCACCGTCGCCGACGTCTACACGACGAACCAGTACGGCGAGGTGGCGCTGGCGGCCGGTGGCGAGCCGCTGCTCCAGCCGACCGAGGTCGCCCGTCCGGGCAGCCCGGAGGCGGCCGCGGTCGCGGCGGACAACGCGGCGCGGTCCGTGACGCTCGACGACGGCCAGTCGACGAACTTCTTCACGAACCAGTCCGCGCCGGTCTCGTACCTGTCCAACGAGAACCCGGTCACGGTGGGCGCCTCGGTCGCCTTCACCGAACCCGTCGTCGTCGACTACCGCAACTCGACCTGGAAGTACCAGCCGACCACGGTCGTCACGGGCGACACCCCCTACGCGGACCTGCCGGTCACGTTCGAGGACATCCGCACCGACGCCCCGCGCGACGTCGGCGGTGACGTCACCCTGGCCAGCTTCAACGTGTTGAACTACTTCACGACCACGGGCGATCAACTGTCCGGCTGCACGTACTACCGGGATCGCGCCGGCGCACCCGTGACCGTCAACAGCGGCTGCGACGCCCGGGGGGCCGCGGACGCCGCGAACCTCGCGCGCCAACAGGTCAAGATCGTCACGGCCGTCAACGCGCTCGGCGCCGACGTCGTCTCGCTCGAGGAGATCGAGAACTCGGCCCGGTTCGGCAAGGACCGCGACGCGGCCCTGTCGACCCTGGTCACCGCGCTGAACGCCGCCGCGGGCAGCGAGGTCTGGTCGTTCGTCCCGTCGCCTCCGGCGTCGGCTCGACCGGCCAACGAGGACGTCATCCGACTCGCGTTCATCTACAAGCGGGCCGCCGTCGAGATGGTGGGCGACTCGAGCATCCTGACCGGCTCGGCCGCCTTCAGCAACGCTCGGCAGCCGCTGTCGCAGGCCTTCCGCCCGATCGGCGGTGGCGCCGACGCGACCTTCGTCGCCATCGCCAACCACTTCAAGTCGAAGGGCAGCGGGTCGGGTGCCGACGCCGACATGGGCGACGGCCAGGGCGGTTCCAACGGCTCGCGCGTCAACCAGGCGAACGCCCTGGTCGCCTTCGCGGCCGACCGCGAGGCCGCCGCGGGCACCGACAAGGTGTTCCTCCTCGGCGACTTCAACGCCTACTCGCAGGAGGACCCGATCGAGGTGCTGCGCGAGGCCGGGTACACGGATCTCGGTTCCACCGAGACCGAGGAGTACAGCTACGTGTTCGGCGGGTTGAGCGGCTCGCTCGACCACGTGCTCGCCTCGCCGGCCGCCGCCGGGGCCGTCACGGGCGTGGACATCTGGAACATCAACTCGGTCGAGGGCATCGGCCTCGAGTACAGCCGCTTCAACTACAACGCGAAGCAGCTGTACCAGCCCGACCAGTTCCGCTCGAGCGACCACGACCCCGTGGTCGTCGGCGTCGAGCTCGTGGCCGACGCCGAGCCGGGCGAGCCCGAGCAGCCGGGTGGTCCCGGGCAGCCCGGGGAGCCCGAGCAGCCGGGCCACGGGGGAGGCGCGCCCACGGTGGTGCAGATCGTCACGGCGATCGTCTCGGCCGTGATCGGCTGGTTCGTCAAGCTGTTCGGCGGTCGCTGGCGGTGACCGCCGCCGACGGCTCGCCCGTCGGGTCGTGATCGACGAGGCCCTGCGCCCCCGGCGCAGGGCCTCGTCCCGTCTCGTAGGATCGTGGGGTGACGAAAGACGAGCAGGCCCTGACGCGCCTCCGTCTCGGTGTCGCCTACGACGGCACCGGCTTCTCGGGCTGGAGCGAGCAGCCAGGCCGTCGCACGGTGCAGGGCGAGATCGAGGCCGCGTTGCAGACCCTCTTCCGCCGGCTCGGCGACGTGCCGACGGTCACCGTGGCGGGCCGCACCGACGCCGGAGTCCACGCGCGCGGGCAGGTGGTGCACCTCGACCTCACCGCCGCCCAGATCGCGCAGCTGCAGAAACCCCACCGAGGCCTGCGCGACCAGTCGCCGCTCGATGCCCCGACCGTGCTGGCCCGGCGCCTGAACGGGCTGGCGGGCGCGACCGACGAGATCGTGATCTCGGGTGCGCGAGTCGCGCCTCCGGGATTCCACGCCCGGTTCGGCGCCCTCTGGCGACGGTACGAGTACCGCATCGCCGACCGGGGCACCGAACGTGACCCGACGAGGCGCAGCCACACCCTCTGGTACGACCAGCGCCTCGACCTCGACCTGATGAACGCCACGGCGACGGGCCTGCTCGGCCTGCACGACTGGGCCGCCTACTGTCGGCACCGCGACTACGCGACCACCATCCGCGAGCTGCAGGAGTTCTCGTGGAGGCGCGAGGCCGACGGTGTGCTCGTCGCCTCGGTGCAGGCCGACGCGTTCTGCCACAACCTCGTGCGCAACCTCGTCGGCGCGTGCGTCGCCGTCGGCGAGGGGGCGATGGAGGCGCACCGCGCGGTGGGCGTGCGCCGCGAGGCCCAGCGCAACGGCGAGTTCCGCGTCGTCCCCGCCCACGGGCTCACGATGGTCGAGGTCGGCTATCCACCCGACGACGAGATGGCCGCCCGGGTGGCCCTGACCCAGGTGAAGCGGTCGCACGACCAGCTGGGGGAGTGACGTCCTCGTCCGGAACGGTCGACGGTTGACCGTCGTGCCCGTGTCGGGTAACGTCAACCCTTGGTGTCTGCGCAACTGCGCGCGTTCGCCCGAAGTTGAGCCCTCCACCTGACTCGTTCTCACCATCTCTGTGGTGACAACGGCAACGGAGCGGGATTCACGAACCTCTCACCTCGACCAGAAAGCAGCACTACTGTGACGCGCACTTTCTCCCCCAAGCCGGCTGACGTTCAGCCGAACTGGCTGATCATCGACGCCAACGACGTCGTGCTCGGCCGCCTCGCGAGCCACGTGGCAGCCCTGCTGCGCGGCAAGCACAAGCCGACCTTCGCCCCCCACATGGACATGGGCGACTTCGTCATCGTCATCAACGCCGACAAGGTGGCCCTCACCGGCTCCAAGCTGGCCGAGAAGCTCTACTACCGTCACTCGGGCTACCCGGGCGGCATCACGGCCACCACGTACTCCGAGATGGTCGAGAAGCACCCCACCCGTGCGGTCGAGAAGGCCATCCGTGGCATGCTGCCGAAGAACTCGCTGGGCCGTGCCCAGATCAAGAAGCTGAAGGTGTACGCGGGTGCCGAGCACCCCCACGCTGCTCAGCAGCCCACGGTTTACACCCTCGACCAGGTCGCCCAGTAGCGTCCGCCTTCAGACTTAAGGACCCCCACACAGTGGCTCAGATCGCAGATTCCATCGACCAGGCTCCCGAGAGCTTCACCACCGAGAGCTCGGCCCCCGAGGCCGCCGCGACACCCCGCCCCGTGCTGAGCGTCGGCGGTTCCGCCGTCGGTCGCCGCAAAGAGGCCATCGCCCGTGCACGCCTCACGCCCGGCTCCGGCACGATCGTCGTGAACGGTCGCACCCTCGAGGACTACTTCCCCAACAAGCTGCACCAGCAGCTGATCAACGACCCGTTCAAGGTCCTCGACCTGCTCGGCTCGTACGACGTGGCCGTCAAGGTCACCGGTGGTGGCCCCTCGGGCCAGGCCGGTGCCCTCCGTCTCGCCATCGCCCGTGCGCTGAACGAGATCGACCGCGAGAACAACCGCGCCACGCTCAAGAAGGCCGGCTTCCTCACCCGTGACGCCCGCGTCATCGAGCGCAAGAAGGCCGGTCTCAAGAAGGCCCGCAAGGCCTCGCAGTTCTCGAAGCGCTAACCAGCACCACACAAGGCAGGTCTCGCGATGTCGCGTTTGTTCGGTACCGACGGTGTGAGAGGCCTCGCCAACCGTGAGTTGACCGCCGCGCTCGCCCTGGGGCTCTCCCAGGCGAGCGCGGTGGTGCTCACGAAGGGGCATCACGCCGATGCCCGCCGTGCCGAGGGGCGGCGACCCGTCGCCGTCGTCGCGCGCGACCCCCGCATCTCCGGTGAGTTCCTCACCGCGGCCGTCTGCGCCGGGCTCGCCAGCTCCGGCGTCGACGTCCTCGACGCCGGGGTCATCCCGACCCCCGCGGCGGCCTTCCTGGTCGACGACATCGGCGCCGACTTCGGCGTGATGATCAGCGCGTCTCACAACCCGGCGCCCGACAACGGCATCAAGTTCTTCGCCTTCGGCGGCACCAAGCTGCCCGACGAGGTGGAGGACCGCATCGAGGCCGCGATGGCCGACCCGCAGTTGATGCCGATCGGCGGCGACGTCGGCCGCATCCGCCGGTTCGCCGACGCCGAGGACCGCTACGTGCTGCACCTGCTCGGTGCCCTGCCCAACCGGCTCGACGGCATCCACGTCGTGCTCGACTGCGCCCACGGCGCCGCCTCGGCCGTCTCTCCCGAGGTCTTCACCGACGCCGGCGCCACCGTCACCCTGATCGGGGCCGATCCCGACGGCGTCAACATCAACGACGGCGTGGGGTCCACCCACCTCGACAACCTCGCCGAGGCCGTGCTCGAGCACGGCGCCGACGTGGGCATCGCGCACGACGGCGACGCCGACCGCTGCCTCGCCGTCGACGCCACCGGCGCCGTGGTCGACGGTGACCAGATCATGGCGATCATCGCCGTGGCCCAGAAAGAGCGCGGTGCCCTGGTCGACGACACGCTCGTCGCGACGGTCATGAGCAACCTCGGCCTCCTGCGCGCCATGGCCGAGCACGGCATCACGGTGCGCCAGACCAAGGTCGGCGACCGCTACGTGCTCGAGGACATGAACGAGCACGGCTTCTCCCTCGGCGGCGAGCAGTCCGGCCACATCGTCTTCGCCGACTACGCCACCACCGGCGACGGCATCCTCACCGGCCTCTCGCTCGTGGCCCGCATGGCCGCGACGGGCAAGAGCCTGGCCGAGCTCGCCTCGGTCATGACAGTCTTCCCGCAGATCATGATCAACGTGCGCGACGTCGACCGCTCACGAGCCGCGTCCGACGAGGGCGTGGCCGAGGCCGTCCGCCGGTTCGAGGCCGAGCTCGGCGACACCGGCCGCGTGTTGCTGCGCCCCTCGGGCACCGAGCCCGTCGTGCGCGTGATGGTCGAGGCCGCCGACCAGGCGACAGCCGACCGTGTCGCCCACGCCCTGGCCGACGTCGTCCGCGAGCGACTCGCCCTCTGAGCCGCGCGCCGGACGGGGCGCGACGTCGCGGCGACGTCACCCGCGCCTCCTGACCGGGGCCCGGCTCCGCCGCCGCGCGTCAGATCTTGCGGAGCAGCACCGAACTGACCTTGTGGTCGGCGGCCTTGCGCAGGACGAGCGTCGCCCGTGACCGGGTCGGCAGCACGTTCTCGATCAGGTTGGGCTCGTTGACCGACCTCCAGATGCCCGAGGCGAACGACCGGGCCTCGGGCTCGCTCATGTCGGCGAAGCGGTGGAAGAACGAACGCTCCTGCGTGAACGCGCCCTTCTGCAGCGCGAGGAATCGCTCGACGAACCAGTTCTCGATGTCACCGGTGCGGGCGTCGACGTAGACCGTGAAGTCGAAGAGGTCGCTCAGGGCGAGCCGGCCGGCCACGGCGGGCTGCAGCACGTTCAGCCCCTCGACGATCAGGATGTCTGGTCGACGGACCACGACCTCGGCGCTCGGCATGATGTCGTAGCTCGTGTGCGAGTAGAAGGGTGCGCGCACCTCTTCGGCGCCGCTCTTGACCTGCGAGACGAACCGCAGCAGGTGGCGGCGGTCGTACGACTCGGGGAACCCCTTGCGGCTCATGATGCCTCGGCGTTCGAGCTCGGCGTTCGGGTAGAGGAACCCGTCGGTGGTCACCAGCTCGACGCGGGGGGTGTCGTCCCACCGGCTGAGCAGCTCGCGGAGGAGGCGCGCGACGGTGGACTTGCCGACGGCCACCGACCCGGCGACCCCGATCACGAACGGCGTGCGCTGGGCTCGTTCGCCGAGGAAGTCGCTCGTCGCCCGGTGCAGGTTGCGGGCGCCGGCGGCGTAGAGGTTGAGCAGGCGGCTGAGCGGGACGTAGACGTCCTGCACCTCGCGCATGTCGAGGCGGTCGCCGAGACCGCGCAGCTGCACGATCTCGGTCTCGGTCAGGGGCAGGCGCGTCGTCGGGGCGAGGTCGGCCCAGGCGTCGCGTCCGATCTCGACGAAGGGGCTCGCGTGCACGGCGGAGGGCGCGGTCGTCGGGTTGGCTTCGGCCATGCGCACGAGGCTACCGGTCCGTGGTCGGCGCGCGTCGGCACGGCCCGCCGGGCTCTCGGACGGGAACCTCTAGGATCGACCCCATGTGTGGAATCGTGGGATACGTCGGAACGGGTGACAAGAGCATCGAGGTGCTGCTGGGCGGCCTCAAGCGACTCGAGTACCGCGGGTACGACTCGGCGGGCGTCGCCGTGATCGACGCCGCGGGCGACCTCGGCACCCGCAAGAAGGCCGGCAAGCTGCAGGTGCTCGTCGACGACCTCGAGGCGACGCCGCTGACCGACGGCACGACCGGCATCGGTCACACCCGCTGGGCGACCCACGGTGGCCCGACCGACGCGAACGCGCACCCCCACCTGGCCGACGACGGCAAGCTGGCCCTCATCCACAACGGCATCATCGAGAACTTCTCCGAGCTCAAGGCCGAGCTGCTCGCCGAGGGCGTCGAGTTCCTCAGCGAGACCGACTCCGAGGTCGCCGCGCACCTGGTCGCCCGGGCCTACCGCGCCTCCGGTGACCTGACCGAGGCCCTGCGCACGGTCGTCAACACCCTCGACGGCGCCTTCACCCTGCTCGTCGTGCACGCCGACCAGCCGGGCGTCGTCGTCGGCGCCCGTCGCAACTCGCCCCTGGTCATCGGCCTGGGCGACGGCGAGAACTTCCTCGGCAGCGACGTGGCGGCCTTCGTGGCGCACACCCGTCGTGCCATGTCGATCGGGCAGGACCAGCTCGTGACGATCCGCCCCGACTCGGTCGAGGTCGTCGACTTCACCGGAGCGCCTGTCGAGACGACCGAGTTCGAGGTCGACTGGGACGCCTCGGCCGCCGAGAAGGGTGGCTGGTCCAGCTTCATGGCGAAAGAGATCAGCGAAGAGCCCGAGGCCGTCGCCAAGACGCTGCTCGGCCGCATCACGGCCGAGGGTGCCGTGACCCTGACCGAGCTCGACGGCGTGCGCGAGCGCCTCCTCACCGTCGACCGCGTCATCGTCATCGCCTGTGGCACGGCCGCGTACGCCGGCATCCTGGGCAAGTACGCCATCGAGCAGTGGGCCCGCGTCCCCGTCGAGGTCGAGCTGGCCCACGAGTTCCGCTACCGCGACCCGGTGCTCGACGAGAAGACCCTCGTGGTGTCGATCAGCCAGTCGGGCGAGACGATGGACACCCTGATGGCGGTCAAGTACGCCCGCGAGCAGGGCGCCCAGGTGCTCTCGATCTGCAACACGCAGGGCTCGACGATCCCGCGCGAGTCCGACGCCGTGCTCTACACGCACGCCGGACCCGAGGTCGCCGTCGCGTCGACCAAGGCGTTCGTCGCCCAGGGCACCGCGCTCTTCCTGCTCGGCCTGCACCTGGCGACCCTGCGGGGCACGCTCAGCACCGAGGCCATCGCCGAGCAGGTCGCCGACCTGCACGAGATCCCCGGCAAGATCGAGCAGGTGCTCGAGTCGTCCGAGCGCATCAAGACCCTCGCCGGATGGATGGCCGACACGCGCTCGGTGCTCTTCCTCGGTCGTCACGTGGGCTACCCGATCGCCCTCGAAGGGGCGCTCAAGCTCAAGGAACTCGCCTACATCCACGCCGAGGGCTTCGCCGCCGGCGAGCTGAAGCACGGCCCCATCGCCCTGATCGAGCCCGGTCAGATCGTCTTCGTGGTCGTTCCCAGCCCGCGCGACCCGCGGTCGCTGCACCCCAAGGTCGTCTCGAACATCCAAGAGATCCGCGCGCGCGGCGCCCGGGTCATCGCGATCGCCGAAGAGGGCGACGCCGCGGTGCTGCCGTTCGCCGACGAGGTGCTGCACATCCCGCTGGCTGCTCCGCTCTTCGAGCCGCTGCTGTCGGTCGTGCCGCTGCACATCTTCGGCATGGAGCTCGCGGCCGCCAAGGGACTCGACGTCGACCAGCCACGCAACCTGGCCAAGTCGGTCACCGTCGAGTAGCGGGTCGTGCAGCCGGGGCAGGGAGTCGGGCGGGTGAGGACGTGATCGTGGGCATCGGCGTCGACGTCGTCGACCTCGATCGCTTTGGCCGCTCGATCGATCGCACCCCGGCGCTCGCCACGCGCCTGTTCCGAGCGGACGAGCTCGTCCTCCGTGACGGCAGCCCCCGCGGGCGGCAGTCGCTCGCGGCCCGCTTCGCCGCCAAGGAGGCGCTGATCAAGTCCCTGGGCGGCTCCACCGGGGTGCGCTGGCACGACGTCGTGGTCGTCTCCGACGACCAGGGAGCCCCGTCGCTCGTGTTGAGCGGGGGAGCACGGTCGCTGGCGGACTCGCGAGGCGTCTCGCACCTCCACCTGTCGCTCAGCCACGACGGCGGGGTGGCTGTCGCCTACGTGGTCGCCGAGGGCGACGGCCGCGTCCCCTCCCCTCACGACGACGCACACCACGAAGGGGCGGTCCGATGACCCACGACGTCACCATCACCGTCGACACGGCCGCGTTGCGGCACAACGTCGAGACGCTGCGGGCCGCCGTCGCTCCGGCGGCGGTCATGGCCGTGGTCAAGGCGAACGCCTACGGGCACGGCGCCGTCGAGTGCGCCCGGGCCTTCGTCGAGGCCGGCGTCGACTGGCTCGGCGTGGCAGACCTGGCCGAGGCCGTGGCCCTGCGGCGAGCCGGTGTCGAGGCGCCCGTGCTCGCCTGGCTGCACGCCCCCGACGAGGACTTCGTCGAGGCCGCCGCGCTCGGCATCACCCCGGCCGTGTCGAGCGTCGACCAACTCGAGGCTGCCGTGGCGGCCGGCGTCCGCGCCGTGCACCTGGCCGTCGACACGGGTCTGAGCCGCAACGGGGCCGTCGAATCCGAGTGGCCCGAGCTCTTCGAGCGCGCGGCCGGACACGCCGCCGTCGTGCCGATCGAGGGGCTGATGACCCACGTGTCGAACGCCTCGTCCGAGGACGACGGCCTGCAGGCGGCCCGGTTCGCACGCGCGTCCGAGATGCTCGACGAACTCGGCGTGCGACCGCCCCTGCTGCACATCGCCGCCTCGGCGGCCGCGCTGGACTACGTCGGGTCGAGGGCGACCATGGTGCGCTTCGGCCTCGCGACGTACGGCCTCAGCCCGTACGCCGACCGCACCTCGGCCGAGCTCGGCCTGCGACCGGCCATGACCCTCACGGCGCCGGTGACCACCGTCAAGCGCATCCCCGCGGGCGAAGGCGTGTCGTACGGCTACCTCTTCCGCCCCGAACGCGACACCTCCATCGCGATCGTGCCGGTCGGGTACGCCGACGGCGTCGACCGTGCCGCGAGCGAGCGGGCATCGGTCACGATCGGCCAGCGCACCTATCGGGTGCGCGGGCGCATCGCGATGAACGCACTCGTCATCGACGTGGGCGACGACCCGGTCGAGATCGGGGACGAGGTCGTGCTGTTCGGCGACCCGGCGCTGGGCCGGCAGTCCGCCGCCGACTGGGCCGAGGCCATCGGTGGCATCACCTACGAGGTCGTCGCCTGCCTGGCGGCCGGCCTCACCCGGAGGTACCTCGCATGAGCGGCACCGCGTCCCTCCGTCGGGCGACGGTCGACCTGGGCGCCTACCGGGCGAACCTCGAGTCGTTGATCGCCCGTCTCGACCCGGTCGAGATCCTGGCCATCGTCAAGGCCGATGCCTACTCGCACGGGGCCGACGTGCTCGTGCCCGAGGCCGTCGCGGCGGGCATCCGCTGGTTCGGAACGGTCGAGCTGGCTCCGGCCCTCCGACTGCGACGGCTGGGCATCGGCGGCGACGCGGCGTTCTTCGCCTGGCAGCTCAGCCCGTCCGACGACCTCGACGCCGCCGTCGACCTGCAGGTCGACCTGGGCGTGTCCACGATCGAGCAGCTCGAGTCCGTCGCCTCCGCCGCGCGGGCCCGGGGCGGAGTCGCCCTGGTCCACCTGACGATCGACACCGGGCTGCACCGCGAGGGCTGCCTGCCCTCGGACTGGCCGGCTTTCGTCACCCGCGCGGTCGAGTTGCGTGACGAGGGCGTGGTCCGCCTGCGCGGGATCTTCTCGCACGTCAGCGAGACGAGCGAGGCCGACGACCAGGCCGCGGCCCGGGTGTTCGAGAGGGCGGTCGCCGACGCCGAGGCGCTCGGCGCCACCGTCGAGAAGCGGCACATGTCGTCGAGCTCGGCCGCGCTCGAGCACCCGGAGCGGCGCTTCGACATGGTGCGCATGGGGTCGAACGGCCTGGGCATCCCGGTCACCGAGGGCGTGACCGCCGCCGACCGCGGGCTGCGCCAGGTGCTCACGTTGAGCGCGTCGGTCGTCAAGGTCAAGCGCGTCGCGGCGGGCACCGGTGTCTCGTACGACTACACGTTCCGTGCGCCGACCGACACGACGTTGGCGCTCGTGCCCCTCGGCTACGCCGACGGTGTCAGCCGGCGGGCACAGGGTGCCGTGCACGTCGTCGTGGCCGGCCGACCCCGACCGATCGTGGGCCGGGTCGCCATGGACCAGTTCCTCGTCGACGTGGGCGACGACGCGGTCGCGGTCGGTGACGAGGTCGTGCTCTTCGGGCCGGGCGACCAGGGTGAGATGACCATCGGCGAGTGGGCCGACGCGACCGACACGATCCCCGAAGAGGTCGCCTGCCGCATCGGAGCCCGGGTGCCGCGCGTCTACGTCGGCGGCCGGCCGTGACCACCACGGTCGGTGCGGTCGAGCTGACCGTCCCCGATGCCGAGGCGATGGAGGCGCTGGGCCGTCGGGTGTCCGGCCTGCTGCGCGCAGGTGACCTGCTGGTCCTGACCGGGCCGCTCGGCGCCGGCAAGACCACCTTCACGCGGGGCCTCGGCGAGGGGCTCGAGGTGAGGGGCCAGGTCGCGAGCCCGACGTTCGTCCTGGCCAGGACGCACCCCACCGCCTCGGGGGTGCCCCTCGTGCACGTCGACGCCTACCGGCTCGCGGGCGAGGCCGAGCTCGACGACCTCGACCTCGACTACGAGGGCTCGATCGTCGTGGTCGAGTGGGGCGCGGGCCTGCTCGACGGGGTCGCCGAGTCGTGGCTCGACGTCGTCATCGAGCGACCGACGGGCGGGGTCGACGGGCGCGACGCCGCGGTCGCGGAGGACGAGCCCGCGGACGACGTGCCGGAGGAGCCGAGGCGGGTGGTGATCACCGCGCACGGCGCTCGCTGGGCCGGTGTCGACCTGCCCACCGCCTGACCGTCGCGGGTCGGCCCACCCTCACCGGGGGTCGTGAGGACTGCTCTGCTCCAGGTATGCTCGCCAGGTTCCACCACTTAACCCGGGAGTGTCCGTTGGATCCTCAGCACTACTGGCGCGCTCTCCTGAAGAGTTGGCCCCTCGTCGTCGTCCTCGCCCTCCTCGGCGGGGCCGCCGGGTACGCCTACGCTCAGGCGCAACCCGACTCGTTCCGGGCGACGAGCAGTGTCTTCGTCTCGGCGACCGAGGGTTCCGACCCCAATGAGTTGTTGCAGGGGTCGTCGTACACGCAGAACCTCGTGCAGAGTTACACGCGCCTGGCGACCTCGTCCGTCGTGCTCGAACCGGTCATCGAGCAGATGGGGCTCGACCTGACCCCCACCCAGCTGGCGCGCCAGATCACCGCCGAGAACCCCCTGAACACCGTCATCATCGACGTCGCCGTGGTCGACGGCAGCGCGCAGCGCGCGGCCGACGTCGCCAACGCCGTCACGATCTCGCTGAGCCGGCAGGCCCGGGCCCTGTCGCCCGAGAACACCGCCGGCAACTCCACCCTGAGCGTGGCGCCGATCGCCGAGGCGACGCCGCCGACGCAGCCGGTCAGCCCGAACCGTCGCCTGATCGCCCTGAGCGGCCTCGCCGTCGGTGCCGTGCTCGGCATCGCGCTGGCACTGCTCCGCTCGGTGGTCGACACCCGACTCCGCACCGCGCGTGACGTGGAGGAACTGCACCTCGTGCCCCTCCTCGGCAGCGTCGCGCGCCGCAGCCGCGGTGTGCTCGCCCTGTCCGACGAGCCGCAGGGCGCGGCGGCGGACGACTTCCGCCGCATCCGTGCCCAGTTGCAGTTCGCCGACGTCGACCGGGCCACCCGCACCATCGCCGTCTCGTCCGTCGCGGCCGACGAGCGGGAGGGGCGGGCGGCGGTCGCCCTCGACCTCGCCCTGGCCTTCGCCGAACGCGGTCTCCGCGTGCTGGTCGTGGACGCGGACCTGCGCGGCAGCGGCCTGGCCGAGCTCGCGGCCGTCTCGGACGAGGTCGGCCTGACCGACGTCGTCGTCGGCCGGCTCGAGTTCGCCGCCGCCGTGACGCCGTGGCGCGACGGCGTCGACATCCTGACGGCCGGCGACGTGCCGCCGAACCCGAGCCCCCTGCTCAGCTCGCGCTCGATGGCGCTGCTGCTCGAGACCGCCCGCGAACGCTACGACGTCGTCGTGGTCGACGCCCCCGCCGTCCTCACGTCGTCCGACACGCTCGAGATCGGCCGCCTGACCGACGGCGTCGTCATCGTCGCCACGGCCGGCCGGTCGACCCGTCCGCGGCTCGCGTCGGCGGTCCATGCCCTCGAGAACGTCAAGGTGCGCGTGATCGGAGTCGTCTTCGACGGCGTCACCGGGGGCAAGCAGCGGGCGTCGCACGACCTGCCGCCGTCGGTGCTCGTGCCCGTCTCGACGTCGTCCCACGAGCAGACCTTCCCCTTCGCCCGCGAGGCGGCGGGTGGGCGAGCCGTGTCCGGCGGCGGGCCGACCTCGGCCGACCCGGGGTCGTCGGGCGGATCCCGCCGCACCACGGGTCACCCGGGCGACGCCACCTCGTGAGCCCGACCCGCCCGTCTCGGAGTCGCGCACCGCGCCTCCCCGCGGTCCGGCTCTACGAGTCCCTGCGCACGGCGCACCTCGAACGGGCGCACGACCTGGCGCCCGCCAGCATCGTCTACCGGGTCACCCGGTACGACTTCGACGCGTCGCTCGCCGAAGGGCTCGACCTCGTCCCCGCCGGCCCGCTCGGCTCGGCCTGGCTCATCGCGCGGTCCCGCGTCGAGACGCTCGAGGTCAACGAGCCGCTGATGACGTCGAGCCTGCCGACGACCGCGATGGTGCTGGCCGCGCTCGCGGTGCGCCGGCGACTCACCGGTCGCCGCACGATCGTCGTCAGCTACCTGATCGGCAACGCCGACCCGTTCGACGCGGCGACGGCCCCGCGCCTGCGGACGCGACTGCGCCGACGCGGTGAACGCCTGCTGGCCCGCGCGGTCTGGCGGCGACTCGACCGGGTGGTCTTCGGGACGGACGCCGCCCGTGAGACGTACACGCGCCTCCTCGGCGATCCGTCGCCCCGAACCGTCGCGACCACCGTGCCCGCGCTGCCCACCCGGCACCCGGACGCCCGGGGTGGCGGGGCCCGCCCACCTTCGGTCGCGTTCGTCGGCTCGTTCGTCGAGCGCAAGGGCCTCCGGGTGCTCGCGGCCGCCTGGCCGCTCGTCGTCGCGGCACGACCCGACGCGACGCTGACGCTGCTCGGCAAGGGCACGCTCGAGCAGGAGGTGCGGGCCCTGTCGGCCACGCAGCCCTCGGTCACCGTCGAGGTCGATCCGCCGCGCCCGCGCATCCACTCCGTGCTCGACGAGGCACGTGTGCTCGTGCTCTGGTCGCAGCCGAGCCCGACCTGGCGCGAACAGGTCGGACTACCGATCGTCGAGGGGCTGTCGCACGGGTGCACCGTCGTGACGACGACCGAGACCGGCCTCGCCGACTGGCTCGGCGCTCACGGCCACGTGGTCGCCGGCGACCCCCGGTCGCACCGGGTGCTGGCCGACGCGATCGTCGAGGCCCTCGACGCGGGGCGCACCGCCGACGACGTGCTGGCCGACCTGCCCGACCGGGACGGACGCCTCGCCGCGGACGACCGGCTGTTCGGTCGCGTCTCGTGACCCGCGGGACCACGGGTTCGGCCGGTCGTCCTCGCCGGGGCGGCGCCATGGCCGCGGTCGGCTCGACCGCGGCGACGAAAGTGATCGTCATGGGGCTGTCGGGCGTGCTCGGCATCATCACGAGCCGCATGATCATCCAGAACTTCGGCACCGACGCCTACGCCCAGTACGGCCTGCTCTCGACCTTCCCGACGCTGCTGCCGTTCGCCGACCTCGGCATCGCCGCGATCGTGATCAACGCGGTCGCGGGGTCGTCGTCGGTCCGCACGGACGACTTCGTCAAGCGCTCGATCGTCACGGCCTTCCGGGTGCTGCTCGTCTCGGGCGGCATCATGGTCGCCGTCGCCCTGCTCATCACGCTCGCCGGCTGGTGGCCCGTGCTGCTCGGCGAGGGACTGCTGCCCGACGGGGGCTCGCTGGCGGCGGGCCTCTGCCTCGCGGTGTTCGGCCTGGTGATCCCGTTGACGGTCGGCCAGCGAATCCTGGTGGGGCTGAAGAAGACCAGCACGCAGGTCGCCAGCCAGGCCGTCGTGGCGCCGTTCATGTTGCTCGCCATCGGCTCGGCCGTCATGTTCAGCGTGCCGGTCGGCAGCTACCTCGCCGTCATCTCGTACGTGGCCAACAGCCTCGTCTCGGTGATCTGCCTGATCGTCGCGGCCCGTGCGCTGTCGCCGCAGATCGGCTCCGCCGTCAAGCTGGTGCCGCGCGTCCGCAGCTACCGTGGCGTGCCGGCGCTGGGGCTCGCCTGGCCCATGCTCGTGCAGATGATCGCCCTGCCGGTCGCGATGCAGACGGGCCGCCTGCTGCTGAGCCATCTGGCCGGGCCGGACGAGCTCGCCCAGTACAACCTCGCCTCGCAGCTGTTCGGCATCGTGCTGCAGACCGTCGCGGCGGCGGGCATCGCCCTCTGGCCGGTCTACGCGGCGGCACGCACCGCCGGGCGGGTGGAGTCGCCGACCGTGCCGACCCTGTGGTTCCTGCTCGGGGGGCTCGTGCTGGGCACGGCGCTCGCCGTGCTGAGCCCGTTCCTGGCGCGGTTCGTGTCGGGTGGGGCGATCACGCTCGACGGCTGGATGCTCGTCGGCTTCGTGGTCTTCGTCGGGCTGCAGGCGGCGAAGTACCCGGTCGGCATGTACATGACCGACAAGACCGGGCTGGTCTTCCAGGTGCTGCCCATCGTGCTGATGGTGCCGCTCAACCTGGGGTTGTCGTGGTGGTTCATCGGGCTCGTCGGCGCCGCCGGGCCCGTCCTGGGCTCGGCCGTGTCGGTCGCGCTCTGCCAACTCGTGCCGAACCTCTGGTACGTGTCGCGCGACCTCGGACGGCGTCGCGCCGAGGCGGCGGCCGATGGCGTGGTCGACGAGTCGGCGGACGGCACCACGGCGGCCGCAGGCCTCGACGTCGACGAGCAGCGCGGTGACGAGACCGCGACCGACCAGGCGATCGCCGAGCGAGCGGTGGCCGAGCGGGCCGCCGACGAGCGCGCGCGCGACGGCCGTACCGGTGACGACGAGAAGGAGGCGCGGTGATCGAGGTCCTCTTCGCCCACGAACGCGACGTGGCCGGCTGGGCCGCCGACCACGCGGCGGGTCGCCGCCCCGGCCGGTGGCCGTACGGCCTCGAGGCGCTGCGCGACACGGACCAGGAGGCGCGCATCGCGTCGGTGACCGAACCCGGCCGCCTGCAGGTGCTGCGCGACCGGGTGGTGCCGCGCCGCGCCTCCTCGTCCGGGGCCGCGTCGAGCGACGTCGGGGTGACCTGGGACGAGAACGTGGCCCGGCGAATGCTGCTCACCCGGCCGCACGAGCGGATGTACACGGGCGTGATCTGGGTGACCGACCGGGTCGAGCGCGGGCAGGACGTCGGACGCATGCGCGACGTGCTGCGGCGGATGAGCGGGCTCTGGGTGATCAGCCGGGGGCAGGTCGAGCCGCTGCGACGGTTCGTCGGCGAGGACGGCCCACCGGTCGGGTTCTTCACCTTCGGGGTCGACGAGGAGTTCTTCGCGGCGCGGCCGTGGCCCGACCGGCCGATGGTGCTCAGCATCGGCGGCGACCGCGACCGTGACCCCGCCACGCTGTTCGCGGCGCTCGAGCGGGTGCACGCCGACCGGCCGGACGTCGAGCTGGTGGTGCAGACGACGAGCGACGCGGCGCCTCCCGCGGGCGTCACCGTGGTGCCGCACGTGTCGCACCGCGAGTTGGCCGAGCTGTACGCGCGGGCGTCGGTCGTGGCCGTCGCGACGCGTGACAACCTGCACGCGTCGGGCATGACGGTCAGCCTCGAGGCCATGGCCACGGGGCGGCCCGTCGTGATGACGGACACACCGGGCATCGAGGACTACGTGGCGCACGAGCGCACGGGGCTGCTCTCGCCGGTGGGGGACCCGTCGGCGCTCGCCGCACACGTGCTGCGGCTGCTCGGCGACGAGACCGAGGCACGCGCGTTCGGCGCGGCCGGTCGGGCCCTCGTCGAGGAGCGCCTGACGACGCGGCACCTGGCGGCGTCGCTGGCGGAGTTCGTCGGCGGCTGACGTCGGGGCGTGACGTCGAGGACCGTGGCCCTCTGACGCGGGATGGCGCCCGGCGCGTCGCGGGCGGCAGGATCGACGTGCACCGAGGGGCGAGATCCTCGGCGGAGGGAGCCGATCGTGCCGACGTCGGACGGACGACCGCGGTGACCGCGTCGCAACGACGAGCCTTGTGGGTGCTCCCGGTCTTCGCCTTGGCCGGGGTGTACGTCGTGGTCATGAGCACGAACGCGTGGGTCGACCCCGACCCCGAGCAGCGTGCCCGGCTGGCCGGTGACTGGCCGATCGCCGGCGCCGTCTGGTTCAGGGTGGGGCTCGGCTACGTCGGTGCCCTGGCGGCCTTCGTGCTCACCGGGTTCTTCGCCGTGCTGTTCGCCCGCGAGTGGCTCTTCGTCCGTCGTACGCGTCGCCCGTCGGGATCGCCGGGTGACGAGGGTGCGGGGGCGTCCAGGAGCGCCGGGCGCCCGCGTCACAGCCGGGCCACGGTCCCGATCGACCCGGCACGGGTCCGCACCGTGCTCGTCGTCAGCCCTCGGGGCCTCGGACGGAGCGTGATGGCCGCCGCGTACCTGCGCGTCCTCGTCGACGACGAGTACTTCGTCGACGTCCGCGGCATCGACCCGCCGGACGGGCCGGTGCCGCCCGTGACGCAGCGCGACGTGTCCATCGTGATGGGAATGGACAACGTCTGGGTGGCACCCGGGCAGACACCGAAGCGAGTCATGGCGGCCCCGGTCCGAGCGGCCGACCTCGTGGTGCGGCTCGGGTGTCCGGACGCCTTTCCCGTGCCTCGCTCGACACCCGTGCTCGACTGGGACGTGCCCGACCCGATCGGTGCCGGTCTCGTCGACGTCTTCCCCATCAGGGACGAGATCAGGCGACGGGTCGAGGCACTCGCCGAACTGCTCGGACTCGAACGCCGCTCGCTGGATCGGAGGGACCGCGACATCCCCGGGCAGCGACACACCGAGGCGGAGGGCCGGGCGACGATCGCCTATCCGGCGGACGCCGGCACGGCAGGCAGCAGCGCCGACGAGACCGCTGCCGGGTGGTTCGCCGCCGCGGAGGCGCGTCTGCTGGTCGAGATCGTCGACGCCCCCGAGCGGGCCGCGGAGATCAACGACCGCGGTCCGTTCGCGCCCGACTTCGTCGTGCCCTGGGTGGCCGCGGTCGGAGCCGCCCGGTCCGCCCTCGACGACGAGTTGACCTGGCGCGGCGTCGGCGACGCGCGGACCCTGGCCGAGGACGCCGTGGCCCTCGTCGTCGAATGGCTCGAGGCGGTGGGTGTCCTCCGGCCCTTGTCGGATGGACGACGGGACGCCCTGCGCGAGTCCGGTCGGGCGCAGCGGAGTCACGACGACCCGCCCGAACGGTGGCCTCGGGGCCTGGCGGGTGAGTACCCGGCGATGGCGGAGATGCGGCATGGCGAAGAGGACTTCGACACCTGGGAGGTCGTGCCCACCGCGGCGCTGCGCGTCTACCCGGGCCTCGCGGGGGAGTGGGCCGGCGTGACCGCCTACCTGCCCGTCGTCGACGGGAGCGTGGCCGGGCCGCGGGTACCACCGCCTGACACCCCGGCGTGATCGCAGCGGGTGGCCGGGCCCAGGAGCCGTCAGTCGCCCGGGAGGTCCAGTTGCGAGCCGCGACGGCCCTCTCGTGGCGGGGCCGACCGGGCGGGTGGCGGCGGGGCCGGCGGCAGCACCAGCGCCCGATCACGTGCCGCGTCGGCCCGTCCGACGGCGACCACGGAGCCCAGGCACGTCGCCGACTGGATGAGGCCGAGCAGCGCCGGCAGCACGAGGAACGTCAGCTGGCCGTCGGACGGGAGCCCTGAGACGACGAGTGCGGCCCAGGCGAGGAGCCACGCCGCCGGCAACCAGACGGATCGGCTCACGACGGCCACGGACGTGCCGATCAGCCGCCCGGCCGCCGCGACGACCTCGTCGCGGTCGGCGGGCTCGATCTCGGGCGGGCGCGCGCCGAACTGACGCTCGATGCGTTCACTCCGGCGCCAGTCCCCGAGCGGAGCCCCGGGCGCGGGAGCGGCCGAACGGTCGACCACCGGGCAGAGCGTCGCGACCAGACAGCCCAGGCCGGCCGAGAAGAGCGCGATCGTGGCGGCGTCACGGGCGGGCGGCCCGTCCACGAGGCCCCAGCACGCGTCGGCGACGACGAGGAAGGCCCCGAGGGCGGTGGCGGCGAGCCCGCTCACGCGCGTTCTGCGGCGAACCCTGCCGGCGTCGAGGAACTCAGCCCGGCGCGCCCGGTAGACGCTCCAGCCACGCCGCACCGCCCCCACGTGCCTCGGCGGACGATCCCTCGAGTCTGCCTTCGATGAAGTCATCACGGAGCGCCCGCAGCACGCCGCCGCAACTCGGCCGCGACGATCCGACGCCCTTCGAGCACGGCCCGCAGCCCGACGAGCAGCGTGCCCGGCGATCGGACGAACTGTCGCCGGCCGCCCTGCAGCAGCACCTCCCACGCGATGCGCGGGGTCAGCCCGCGCCACCGGCGCAGGTCGTCGTCACCGAGGTGCTTCGCGGCGAACATCAGCCGGTTGCGGATGTTGTACCGGTAGTAGCCGGCCGACTTCGCCTGCCCCGACCGGTCCGCCCCGCCGGCGGTCTGCGTGCCGCCCTCGGCATGGACGACGGTGACGTCCTCGAGCAGTCGCAGCGCGCCTCCTGCGCTGACCACGCGACGGGACAGGTCGACGTCCTCCCAGTACAGGAAGTAGTCGTCGTCGAAGCCTCCGCAGCGCTGCCAGAGCTCGTCGCTCAGCACGAGGCAGGCGCCGCTCAGCCACTCCTCGACGCGGGCGCCGGGCTCGCGTCGACGACGCGACCGGATGCGGCCGTCGTCGAGGTAGAGGTCGCTGCCGGCCGACCAGAGGCTGCCGTCGGGGCGCAGCACGGTCGGCGCGCTCATCGTCAACGGTTCGGACGAGGAGGCGCGGCGCAGGGCGGCGAGGGCCCCGGCGTTCGCGACGGCGTCCGGGTTGAGCAGCACGTGGTGGCGCGCCCCGGCCTCGCGGGCCCGGGCGACGCCGAGGTTGACCCCGGTGCCGAAGCCCTCGTTGCCGTCGGGAGCGACGACCAGCCACCCCTCGGCCGCGGCCAGCTCGGTCACCCGGGCACGTTCGGCCGAACCCGACCAGTTGTCGACGACGACCACGACGAGACCGTCGGTCGCCCGCGAGACGGGCGCGAGGTTCTGCCGCAGCAGGTCGGTCGAGCCGTAGTTGACGACCACCACCGACAGACCGGCGAGCGACTCACCCACGGTTCGTCCCCCGTCCACCCGCAGGAGGCGCGGCGAGCGACCCGGCGCCGGTCGCCGACCTGACATGCTGGGGGCTGTGACGACCGACCCGACCGCACCGCGCCTCCTGACGATCGCCGTGCTGACCTTCCGCCGGCCGCGTGATCTCGACGCGGTGCTGCCGCTGCTCGTGGACCAGGCCCGTGGCGTGCGCGCGCTCGGCGTCGAGGCGCGCGTGCTCGTCGTCGACAACGACGCGAGCGGTTCGGGACGTGAACGCGTCGAGGCGGCGGCGCTCGCCGCGGCCGGCACCGGTGACGGTGTGACCGTGGACTACGTCGTCGAGGCCACGCCGGGCATCGCCTCGGCCCGCAACCGGGCCCTGGGCGAGAGCGGCGACAGCGACCTGCTGGTCTTCATCGACGACGACGAGCGGCCGTCCGAGGCGTGGCTGGGCGCGCTGGTCGCCCTGCAGGCCGAGACCGGCGCCGCGGCCGTCGTCGGGCCCGTGCGCAGCGAGTACGAGGTCGAACCCGAGCCGTTCATCGTCGAGGGCCGGTTCTTCGTGCGTCGCCGCCTCGCGACCGGTACCTCCGTCGACGTGGCCGCCACCAACAACCTGCTGCTCGACCTCGCCGAGGTGCGCCGCCAGGGGCTGACCTTCGACGTGGCGCTCGGTCAGCTCGGTGGCGAGGACACCCTCTTCACCCGCAGCCTCGTCGCGGGCGGCGGAACGATCCTCTGGTGCGCCGAGGCCGTCGTCACCGACGTCGTCCCCGCTCACCGCGTCACCCGGCGCTGGGTGGTGCAGCGGGCCTACAGCAGCGGCAACGGCTGGGCGTTGACCTCGGTGATGCTGTCCGAGCGAGGGGCCTCGCGACTGGCCACGCGCCTCCGGCTCTCGGCGAAGGGCGTCGTGCGCGTCGCGGGCGGGCTGGCCCGCTACGCGGTGGGCACGGTCACCCGACCGCTCGGTCGACGGTCGCTCGGCCAGCGCGCCCGCGGCATCCGCACGATGGCCCGCGGCGCCGGCATGGTGGCGGGCGCGTGGGGTGCCGGGTACTGCGAGTACGGCCGCGGCGACGGCTGAGCTCACGAGCGAGCCCGTCGGCCGCTGCCCGACGCCCGACCGCCCACGGCGTCGATCGCCCGTCGGTAGGCAGCGACGTGGGCCTCGCCGGCACGGTCCCAGTCGCGGGCCGACAGGTCGGGGCGGGCGTCCTCCGGCAGGCGTGACGCCGCCTCGAGCGCGTGCTCGACGTCGTCGGACGCGAGCTCGTCCGAGTATTGACGCACCCAGTCGGCCCCGACCTCGTCGGCCAGGCGCGCGTTGACCTCGTTGGCGGGCACGAGCACCGGGCGGCCGAGCGACAGGGCGGTCAGCACCCCGCCCGAGTTGTGCATCTCGCGGTAGGGCAGCACGACGAGTTCGGCCCGCCGCACGGTGTCGATGAGGCCCTCGTCGTCCAGGAACCGCAGGTCGAGGCTGACCCGGGGGTCGTGGGCCGCGAGCTGTTCGAGACCGTGCGCGAGCTCGGGTGTCGAGGGCTTGCCGGCGGCGTGGAGCCTCCGGTCGTCCCCACGCACCCCGCGGAAGGCGCGGACGAGGCCGTCGACGCCCTTGTACCGCCGGATGAAGCCGAAGTACGACACCCGGCCGGCCTCGCGCGACGGCCACGGCCAGCGCGCGAACCAGTCGACGTAGTGGCCGTGGGGGATGAGCGCCCCGAGGGCGTCGGGGTGCTCGGGCGTCTCGTCGTTCAGTCGCACCCAGAGCGTGGTGCGTCGCTCGATCCAGCGCAGAAGGACGCGCTCACGGCGCGAGATGCCCCTCGGCAGATCGAGGTTGTGCTCGGTGCGGACGATCGGGGTGCGCGTCAGTCGCAGCTTCGTCACCAGGGCCACGGTCAACGCCTGCCGCACGAGCGCCTTGAGCGGGCTCTGCCCCGAGACGAGGATCTCGGGCCAGTGCACGTGGAACACGTCGTAGCGGCCGAGCAGCGCACCCTTCCAGTCGAAGGTGCGCACCTCGACCCCGGGGACCGCACCGACGGCGTCCCGGAGCATCACGAGGTAGGGGTTCGTCGTCGGCCGCGGTCGGGGGAACGACTGCTGGACGACGAGCCTGCTCGAGGGCTCCGGGACGACGCCCGTCACGGCTTGAAGACGCTCAGGTCGTCGAACGAGACCGTCTGCGGGGCGTTGGTGGTGCTGCCCGAGGCGTAGGCGCCGAGGGCGACCCAGCCGGGAGCCTGCAGCCCCGCGTACGTGTCGGTGGTCGACACGTTCCAGGCCGTCGGTTCGGTCGTGCCGGCCGCCCAGACCTTCGCGCGGATCGTCGTCGTGCCCGAACCGCTGACCTCGAGACGCACGTTGAGCTTGGCACCGGGGGTGATCGTGCCGGGCACGAGGGTCTCGCCGACCAGGTTGACGCCGGTGGTCGAGCCCTTGAACGCCGTCAGGGCGACGACCGCACGCCCGTCGGAGCGGTAGCGCAGGGTCGCGCGGTACTCCGAGTTCGTCGCGACCTTGCGACCGGTGACGTACACGAAGGTACCGCCGCCGGTGGCCGCCTTGTCGAGGCTGACGCTGGTCCGCAGATCGGCATCCGTCGTGGTGACGCCGGTGAGGGCCATGGACGTGTTCCACCCCGCTGCTCCGAGGAACTGCGTGCCGACCCCACCGGTGACCGCGTACTGCGACGCGCTGCCCGTGCGGGTCCAGCTGCCGCCGACCTCGGCCGTGCCCCAGCCGCCGGTCGTCGTCCGGCCGAAGCCGTCCTGCACGACGGCCGTGACCACGGGAGGCGCGGTGACCGTCACCGTGGAGGTGCGGGTCCCGGTGGCGCCCTTGTCGTCGGTCACCGTGAGGGTCACCGTGTACGTACCGGCGGTCGCGAAGTCGTGCTTCGCCGTGCTGCCGGTCGCGGTGGCTCCGTCACCGAAGTCCCAAGCCCACGCGGCGACGGTTCCGTCGGCGTCGGTCGAGGCACGACCGTCGGTGGTGACCGAGAGCTTGTCGGTGGCGGTCGTGAACGACGCCGTGGGGGCCGCGTTCGGGATCGGCGCGACCGTGACGGTCCCGGTGGAGGTGCCGGTGGCGCCCTTGTCGTCGGTCACCGTGAGGGTCACGGTGAAGGTGCCGGCCGCCGCGTAGGTGTGCGACGCCGTCCTGCCGGTGGCCGTGCCTCCGTCGCCGAAGGTCCAGGCGTAGCCGGCCAGGGTGCCGTCGGGGTCGGTCGAGGCCGACGCGTCGGTCGACACCGCCAGACCCGTCGTGGCGCTCGTGAAGGAGGCCGTCGGGGCGACGTTCGCCGGTGGGGCCGGGGCGACGGTGACCGTGCCGGTCGAGGTGCCGGTGGCGCCCTCGTCGTCGGTCACCGTGAGGGTCACGGTGTACGTGCCGGCCGCGGCGTACGTGTGGCCGCTGGTCGAGCCGGTGGTCGAGGCCGTGCCGTCACCGAAGTCCCAACGGTACGACGCGATGCTGCCGTCGGGGTCGGTCGAGGCCTTCCCGTCGACGGCGACGACCAGGTGGTCGACGGTCGAGGCGAACGAGGCGGTGGGTGCCGTGTTCACGCGAGGAGGCGTCACCGTGACGGTCGCGGTCGAGGTGCCGACGGCACCCCGGTCGTCGGTCACGGTCAAGGTGACCGTGTACGTGCCGCCCGCGGCGTAGCTGTGCGTGGGCTTGGCACCCGAGGCCGAGGGGCTGCCGTCACCGAAGTCCCAGGCGTACGAGGCCACCGAGCCGTCGCCGTCGGCCGAGGCGCTGCCGTCGAAGGCTGCGCCGAGTCCGGTCACCGCCGAGGAGAAGGCGGCGGTCGGGGCCGCGTTCGGCTTGTTCGTGCCGAGCGCGTAGTGCTGGGCGACCGTGGTGGCGTCGAGCGGCCGGGCGTAGACCGCGGCCTCGTCGAGGCTGCCGGCCCAGTAGCTCGAACCCGAGTTCCACGAGCTGTCGCCGCCGAGGCGCCAGAACCCGCGGTAGCCGTCCGAGCCGGTGGCGGCGTTCGACCCGACCTGGGCGCCGTCGACGTAGAGCTTCATGCCGTCGGAGCCCTGGGTCGCGACGACGTGGTGCCAGCGGCCGTCGTTGTAGCTCGCCGTGCTGCTCGCGAGGTTCATCTGTCCGGTCCAGTTGCCGAACTGCAGGCGACCGTCCTGCTCCATGTAGACGTGGCGGTCGTAGTTGCCGCTGTAGCCGGTCTGCTGGTTGCCGAAGCCGATCAGCTTGCCCCCCGAGGTCGTGGTCGTGTTGAACCAGGTCTCGAGCGTGTAGCTGTTCGGGCTGTCGTACGAGGTCGTCGTCGCGACGCCGGCGTCCTGCCCGTTGAACGTCGCCGACCGACCCGAGCCGCCGACGGCCGAGGTGCCGCCCGTGGTGACACCGCCGCTGACGACGCCGTCGGTGCCGACCGGTGACGCGTCGGCGGCGACCGCCGAACCGTCACCGTCGAGGCGGAAGTAGGCCTCGGGGTCGTCCTGGAACACCCGGGCGCCGTAGGCGTCGACAGGCGCCTTGGGCAGCTTGCTCGTGCGTCCCGACGCGACCCACTGGCCGTCGACCTGCTTGGCGCTCAGGGCCGCCGGGTACACCGACACGTCGTCGATGTCGCCCTGGAAGTACGGGGCGCCGTCCCAGTTGTTGTCGCCACCGATGCGCCAGTAGCCCGTGTAGTCCTGGGCTCCCGTCGTCCCGGCGTCGGTCGCGACCTTCTTGCCGTCGACGTAGAACGACTGGCCGGCCGAGCTCAGCGTGCCGACCACCTGGTGCCACTGGCCGTCGTTCAGTGCCGTCGGGCTCGTGATGACGCGGCTCGCGTTCGGGTACACGCCGAAGGACACGCGGCCCCGGGGGTCCATGTAGAGGTGCCGGTCGTACGAATTCGAGGCGCCGGTGCGGTTGCTGCCGAAGCCGACGATCTTGCCGCCGGTGGTCGACGTCGTGCGGAACCAGGCCTCCACCGAGAAGGTCTGCGGGCCGGTGATCGCGGAGGCGGTCGACGAGAGACCGGTGTCGGTGCCCGAGAAGGTGCTCGAGCCGTCGGAGTCCGTCGTGGTCTGACCGGTGGTGCCACGCGTCACACCGGCCTGGGCCTGCTGGTCGTCGTAACCGACCCAGTCGTAGACCGTCGAGCCGCTCTTCTCACCCAGGCGCCACAACGAGGTGGCGCCGTCGGCGGCGACCTGTGTGGCGTAGGGCGAGACCTTGTCGGCGGTCACCGTGACGTCGACGCCGTCACCCAGGACCGTATTGCCGAGCGGATCGGTGGCGCGGACGCGGTAGCTGTGGGTGCTGCCGGGGGCGAGGTCCTTGTCGATGAAGCCCAGGGCGGGCCGCTTCCAGAAGGTCGAGGCCGACGTGGTCGTGTAGACGGGGTTCGCCAGGTCGCCGTCGCGGTAGACGGCGTAGCTCAGGTTCGCGTTGTCCTTGTCCCAGTTGGACTGCCAGCTGACGCGGACCGTGCCGGACGTCAGCGAGACGAGGTTCGGGGTGAAGAGGGCGCCCGAAGCCTCAGGGCCCATCTTGTTCGGGGCGAGGCCCGACACCGCGAAGCGCACGAGGCCGTTCTGTGCCTTGCCGTTGACCGTGGGGAACTCACCGCCGTAGACCACGTACTTGTCGTTGGCGGCGACGCTCCAGGGGCCCTGGCTGAGGCCCGTGTAGGTGCCGGTCCCGAAGTCGGGGAACCAGTTGAGGATGCTGGGAGCGGGTGTGCCCGCGAAGTTGTAGTAGCCGTAAGGGTCGTTCGTCACGGTCTGCGTGGCCGAGTCGCTGAAGGCCATCGCGCGCTGGAAGGTCCAGGGCTCGGTCTGCGGCTGGCCACCGATGTTGCCGCAGTAGTGCGGGTGACCGGCGACGTAGACGGCGGTGCTGTTGGCCGCGACCGAGTAGGTGTCGCCGTGGCAGTCCTCGACCCATTTGAGGTCGCCGTTCCAGGACGCCTTGAACGCGCCCTCGAGTCGCCCGTCGCCGTAGAAGGTGTAGCCCGAGCCGTAGAACCCGTTGGCCGTCGCGCTGAGGCTGTAGATCGCCGACTGCGTGCCACCGTTGCGGACGACGTCGTTCGCCTGCAGGGGCAGGCTGGCGGCGGTGGTCGAGTCCACCATGGCCATGCCGAGCCCGGGCTGTGCCGAACCGTTGACCGAGGTGAACGAGCCGCCGAGCACGATCTTGGAACCGTCGGGGCTCGCCACGAGACCGAGGACGTCGCCGCCCGCGACCTGGGGCGACCACGGCAGGTTCGTGCCGTTGGATGCGGTGACCGCGGCGGCCTTCGGGCGCGTGTCCTTGCCGATGCTCGAGAAGACTCCGCCGACGTAGACGGTGGGTCCGACGGCCGCGATGGCGTTGACCGTCGCGTTCGTGCCGGGGTTCCAGCTCGTGACGAGGGCGCCGGTGGTCGGGTCGAGTGCGGCGAGGCGGTACTTGTTGACGCCGTTCACCTTGGTGAACGCGCCGCCGATGTAGAGGCGCTTGCCGTCGGGCGAGGCGGCGAGGGCCTTGACCTGGCCGTCGATGACGGGCGCGAAGCTGGTCGACAGGACGCCGGTCGTGATGTCGTAGGCCAGGAGGTAACTCCGCGGGACCTCGTTGACACCCGCGGCCGCACCGGCCGGGCGTGCCTTGGTGAACTTGCCCGCGGCGTAGACGGTGTTGCCCACGATGACCTGCGAGAAGACGGAGCCGTCGATCTGCGGTGTCGGTAGCGCGTCGGCCGTGACGGTCGCCGGGGTCGACGGCGAGGTCGGGTCGGCGGGTGCGGAGTCGGCCTGGGCGGGCTGGACTCCGATCAGGACGGACAGGAGCACGGCGGACGCAGCGACGATCGCGGGCAGGCGAAGGCGCGACGAGACGGTTCTTCCCATGGGGGAGCCTCATTCGGGTCGGGTAAGTGACACCGGCATTCGGGTACCGATGGCTTGACGACTATAAGGTCCCCCCAAGGGGGGACAATGGCCCCCGTTGTGGGTACAGTCGCTCTACGAGGTCGACCCCTCGAAGACCACGACGGGCACGTCGACGGCGTAGTCGACGGTCAGCCGGAGGTCGCCCTGGTCGTCGGCCGGCACCGCGAAGACGTAGACGCCCGTGGCGGTCGCCCCGGGCGCGACCGAGGTCGGGAACGAAGAAGTCCCGGTCGAGAAGGTGTTCGCGGGCGTCCGGTCGGTGCCGTAGGCCAGGTTGACGACGACGGTCGACAGGTCGGCGGGGGCCGTCGAGGCGTTGTACATCTCGAGCTCGGCGCGGACCGCCGGGCCCGACACCTCCCCGGGCAACGTGGCCTCTCCGTCCGCCCCGTCGAGGCTTTTCACCCTGACCGTCACCCCGTCGACGACGGTGGGCGACTCGTCGAGGCCGACGGGTGGTGCCTCGGGTGTGTCGGGGCCCGCCGCAGGAGGCGCGGTGTCGGTCGGAGCCGCCGTGCCACCGTCCGACGGCGCGGCGGCCGAGGGCGACGGCGAGCCGGACGCCGTCCCGGCCGCGCCGGGCCCGTCGGAGTCCCCGTCCGAGACGGCGGGCACGATGACAAAGGCGACGAGCAGTGCGAGCACGACCGCGACGACACCGGCGACGACCACGAGGCGTCGTCGGGATCGGGGGGTGGTCGGGTCGGTCGGCGTCTGGTCGTCTGGCGACATGGCGGCTCCTCGTTCGGGTGGCCCGTCCCGCCGGACGCCGGCGGGGTCCAGGGCCGCTGCTAGCATGCCAGCACTCCGGGCCACCCGCACCCGACCCGTCGGTCCGGTCGCCCTCTCCCTCGCCCGAGGCGACGGCCCGCGGTCGGCCACGCGTGAGGACGGCCATGACGACCACCACCCCGACGACGGCGCGCCCGGCCGGGGCCGCAGCGACCTCGCGACGGCCCCGCGCCTCCTCGATCGGCGTCCCGCTCGCGCTCGGCCTCGCCGGCACGGCCGTGGCCCTCGTCGGTTCGTCGACCGTCTCGCTGTGGACCGACGAGGCCGCGACCGTGTCGGCCGCGACCCGCAGCCTGCCCGAGCTCTGGGCCCTCGTGCAGCGCATCGACGCCGTGCACGCGGCGTACTACCTGCTGATGCACCTCTGGACGACCGTCGCGGGCACCTCGCCCACGGCCCTGCGCCTGCCGAGCGCGATCGCGGCCGGGGTGGCCGTCGTCGGCGTGCACCGTCTGCTCGTCGTGCTCGGCCGCCCGGACGCGGCCGTCGCGGGTGCGGTCGTCGCCGTGGCGTTGCCACGCATAACCTGGATGGGCATCGAGGCGCGCTCGTTCGGCCCCAGCGCGGCCGTGGCCGTCTGGGCGACCGTCCTGCTCGTCGTCGCCCTGAACCGAGGAGGCGCGGCGCGGTGGATCGGGTACGCCGTGCTCGTCGGCACGGGGACGGCGCTCAACATCTACGTCGCGCTCCTCGCCGTGGCCCACGCCGTCACCGTCGTCGCCTGGCGCCGTGTCGGACTGAGGCGTCGGCTGGCCTGGTTGGTCTCCGCGGCGGCCGGAGGTCTCGCCGCGTCACCGGTCGTGCTGCTGGCCGCCGGTCAGCAGGGGCAGCTCGGCGACAACTCCCTGGGGCTCGTGCAGATCATCCGCGGCGTCGTCGTGAACCAGTGGTTCCTCGGCGGGACGCCCACCCGGGTCGACTCGACGGCGTCGCCGACCGAGCCGTGGGCGCTGGCGTCCCTCGCGCTGGCACTCGTGGGGTGGATCGCGATGGCGGCCGCGGTCGTCGTCGGGGTGCGCGGTCGACGGTCCGGGCCGCTCTGGGTGCTGGTCCCCGTGCTCGTCGTCCCGACCGCCGTCGTCGTGGCGTACAGCCTGTTGGTGAGCCCGCTCTACAACCCCCGGTACTTCACCTTCGCGGCTCCGGCGTGCGCGGCCCTGGTCGGGGTCGGGGTGACCGTCCTGCGGCGCCGTGGCGCTCGCGTCGCCGCACTGGTCCTGATCGTGGCCCTGTGCGCCCCGGTCTGGCTGTCCCAGCGCCAGGTCACGGGCAAGAGCGGCACCGACTGGTCGGAGGCGGCGGCCGTGGTGGAGCAGGGCGCCCGTCCCGGGGACGGGGTCTACTTCGCTCCTCTCGACGCCGACCCGCCGCAGGTGGTCGAACGGACGACGGCCAACGTCGACGTCGTCTATCCCGACGCTTTCGACGGTCTCGTCGACGTGACGCTCCGGAGCCGGCCCGTCGACCAGGACAGCCTCCGCGGCACGGCCTGGCCGCTCGACTCGCCCCGGACGCGGCTCACCGAGGTCGAGCGCCTCTGGGTCGTCGAGCCGGCCGACGAACCCACGGCAAGGGACGACGACGCGGTCCTCGAGGCAGCCGGCTTCGAGGTCGTCAGCCGGTGGGCCGGCGAGATGACGGCAGTGGAGGAGTGGCGCCGACCCTGAACCGGTCGTGCCCCTCGCGGGCGACGGGCACGAACGCCAGGGCCAGGGCGATGACCAGCGTCGGGAACGCGCTGTAGAAGGGAGCGAAGAAGAGGTTCCAGCTGCTCTGCGCCGCGGCGTAGAGCAGGATGCCGCTGGCCGTGCCGTCCGCGATGCGGCGGACGACGCCGACGGCCAGCACCCCGAGGACGATCGCGACGAGGGCGAGGCCGACGATGCCGGATTGTGCCCAGAGGTCGCCGACGACCGAGTGCAGCTCGAAGTGTCCGCCGAACATGAACCGTTCGACGTAGCCGTTGTCGGGCTGGTACCCGATGCCGCTCATCCCCTCTTTCGCGATGCGGATGTCGTCGGCGGTCGGGACGACCCCGGCTCCGAACCCCCACGGGTGGTGCTCCATGAGGGCGACCGTGGCGGCGAGCTCGGGCCGCCCGCCCAGGATGAGCGAGCCCGAGACCCTGAGCTGCTCGACGCTGCGCGCCTGGGTCGCGAGGCCGAGGTAGCCGTCGAGGATGAGCGCCTGGCCGAGCTGGAAGACCACGACCCCGAGGGCGCCGAGCCCGAGCAGGACGGCCGCGAAGGAGGGGCGTCGGTGCGGCCGCACGATCGCCAACTGGGCGAAGACGAGCAAGGTCGCGAGCAGCAGCAGGCCGAAGGCCGAACGGAAGTCGCTGAGCGCGGCGACGATCGTCAGGGCGATCAGGACGGCGAGTTCCCATCGGCGTCCGTACCGTGCGGCGAGGGCCAACGCGATGACCGTCACCGGCAGGGCGAACCCGAACTTCCAGGGGTTGCTCGCGAACAGCGGCGTCGCGGTGGAGAAGCCCAGGGCCAGGCCGACGCCGAACCACAGGACGGCCCGGTCGGGCGTCAGGACCTCGGTCCCCCAGAGGAAGAGGCCCACGCCGAAGAGGGTGCCGACCAGGATCACGGTCATCGGCACCGTGGACGACGCCGACACGTGGTCCCCCGAGTTGGCGACGCCCAGCCAGAGGCCGAGGACGACCGCCAGGAGGCCCACCGTCATGAAGGCGACTCCCCAGTGGTGTCGTCGCAGGGAGCCCCACCACACCGGCAGCAGCAGTGCGGCCACGACGAAGCCCGCCTGCATGCCCTGGGGCAGGGTGAAGCGCATCCCGAGCACGACGAGGGCCGCGGCGGCGAGCGCCCGGGCCCAGGCGCGTGAGTCACCCGAGGAGGCGCGGGTGCGGTGGGGGCGGTCGGCCGCCGGCGCCGACGGGGCAGCTCGGAGCAGCGTCATGCGACGAACTCTAGGCGACGGTGGCGGCCGCGACGACCCGCATGTGGGTGTCCCCCACAGTGCCGACACCCGAGTGGGAGCCACCTTGTTGGGGACTGACGGCCCCTTGCGGACTAGGCGTGAATGTAACAAGATCACCTCTTGTCCTGACCGGGTGAGAATCAGTCCCCTCAGATCCATTCCGCGCAAGCCCCCTTCCTGGGGTCATGGCGCGGTGTTCTTCCTCTCGCACGAGCCTCCGTCCCCGGAGCTCGTGGCGGGATCGCCCACACCTTCCTCTGACGAAAGCAGTGACGATGCCCAGCGCCCCCGAGCCTCGCCTCTCTCCGCCCCACCGTGTCCGCACCGCCGTCGGCGCCCTGGCGACCGTCGCCGCCGTCATGGCCGGCGTCCTCGTCCCGGTGACCAGCGCCTCCGCGGCCCCCACCACGGTCGCCTCCGACTCGTCGGCCCGTGCGTCGACGACCGGTTGGGGGAACGCCGACAAGGGAGGGGCCTGGTCGACCTGGTCCGGCCCGTCGAAGGCCTCCTTCACGGTGGGGTCGGGCGTCTCGACGATCTCGAACCTCGCTCCCGGCTCGACCGCGACGGCGACGCTCGCGAGCGTCTCGGTCACGGACGTCGAGGTCGAGGGCACGATCGCCCTGCCCAAGACCAAGGCCGGCTTCTACCAGGGCTGGGAGCTCCGTCGCCAGGGTGACGGCTCCGCCTACCGGGGCCGCCTCGAGTCCGGTGGCTCGGGCAAGGTGGCCCTCGCCGTGACCAAGGTCAAGAAGGCCGGTGAGACGCTGCTCGGCCGCGTCGCGCTCCCGTCGAGCGTCGCGCCGGGCTCCACGCTCGCGATCTCGTTCCGCGCCGAGGGCACGACCACCGTGAGCCTCAAGGGCAAGGCCTGGGTCGACGGCTCGACCGAGCCGGGCTGGCAGCTGGCCGTCTCGGACTCCGCCGCCGACCGCGTCTCGCAGGGCGGCTCCGTCGGCCTCTGGCAGTACGCGAGCGCCGGCAACACCGCCCGGTCGAGCACGTCGTTCGACGACCTCGTCGTCGTCGGCAGCCCGTCGGACGCCACGCCCACCCCGGCCCCGGCACCGGCACCGGCACCGACGCCTACCCCCACGCCCACCCCGACCCCCACGCCCACCCCGACGCCCGAACCCGAGACCGTTCCTGCGGGCTCCCGCGGTTCGCTCCCCGTCGGCTCGGCCTCCTATCCCGTGCCCTCGGGTGCGATCGTCGTGTCGCCGAGTGGTGACGACGCCGCAGCCGGCTCGCAGGCGGCGCCCCTGCGCACCCTCGCGGCGGCGGTGTCGAAGGCGAAGTCGGGCGCGACCATCGTCCTCCGCGCCGGCACCTACAACGAGAGCGTCGTCGTGCCCTTCCAGAAGAAGGTGACGATCCAGTCGTACCCGCGTGAGGCCGTCTGGCTCGACGGGTCCGTCCCGGTGACGTCGTGGTCGCGCTCGGGATCGGGGTGGAGCACCCCGTGGTCGGCCTTCCCGTCCTCGGTCATGGACAACGTGACCGACAACCCGCGCTTCGTCTCGCCGTCGTTCCCGCTCGCGGCGCGTCCCGACCAGGTGTTCCTCGACGGCGTCCAGCTCACCCAGGTCACGCCCGACCGGCTCGCCCCGGGCACCTTCGCGGCCGACCCGGCCTCGGGACGCATGCTCATCGGCAGTGACCCGGCAGGCCACGCGGTCCGCGTCAGCAACAAGGCGCAGGCCATCTGGGTGCAGTCTCCCGACACGACCGTGCGCGGCTTCGGCGTCCGGGGTTACGCGACGCCCTACTCCGAGCGCGGTGCCATCCGCCTCGGCAACACCGGCGCGACGGCGGAGAACCTCGTCATCCAGGACAACGCCATGATCGGCATCAACCTCGAGAACAACGGCGGCACGCTGTCGAAGTTGACCGTCGAGCGCAGCGGTCTGCTGGGCATCGGCACGAACGCCTCGTACGACCTCTCGATCACCGACTCGGTGGTACGCCAGAACAACTGGCAGCGCTTCAAGGAGGCTCCCGTCTCGGGCGGCATCAAGATCACCCGCTCGCGGGGTGTGACGGTGTCGAACAACGACATCAGCCGCAACTACAGCTCGGGTCTGTGGCTCGACGAGTCCGTGTACGACAGCAAGGTCGTCAACAACACGGCCGAGGGCAACGAGTGGACGGGCATCCAGCTCGAGCTCTCGAGCAAGGCCGTCGTCGCGGGCAACACCATCACGGGTGGCAAGGCCGGGCTGCAGATCTTCAACACCGACGACGTCCGCGTCTACAACAACTCCATCGGTGGCTTCAGCCAGTTCGGCATCAAGATCACCCAGGACGAGCGTCGGCAGGCCACCGCCTCCACCGGCCAGGACCGTCGACGCCCCCTGCCCGACCCGACGATGACCTGGGTCACCGGCAAGATCACGATCGCCAACAACGCCTTCGGCAGCGGTGGGTCGTACCAGGTCTTCGTCCTCGACGGCAAGACGAACCGCCCGGCCGACTCGATGGGCATCTCGCTCACCGGCAACGCCTTCAACCAGCGGCGCACGACGGCCCAGGCGACGCTCGTCGGCTGGGGTGGCGGGGACAACAAGACCGTGACCCGGCTCGACTCGGTCGCCGCCCTGTCGGCCAAGAACGGGTCCTGGCGCAACGTGGAGACCTCGGGCGTCCTCGACCTGGGCGGGATGGGCAGCCTGCTGGCCTCGTCGCTCGGCATCGTGGCCACCCTGCCGTCCGACGTCGCGGCACTGCTCGGCCAGCCGGGCACGGCCCGCCGCATCGGCGCGTTCTGATCCACCGACGGAGCCCGGCACCCCAGGGGTGCCGGGCTTCGTCGCGTCCGGCGTCCGGCGGACGAGGAGGCGCGGGCCGGCTTCCCGACACCGCCTACGATTGACCCCGTGATCCTGGCCATCGACACCTCAGCCGGCTCGTCCGTCGCCGTCGTCGACCGCGACGGCGGGGTCCTCGCCGAGCACACGGTCGCCGACACCCGGCGTCACGCCGAGGTGATCGGCCGTCTGATCGACGACTCCCTGCGTGAGGCCGGCGTCGCCCCGTCCGACCTCTCGGCCGTGGTCGCCGGTCGTGGCCCGGGCCCGTTCACGGGCCTGCGCGTCGGCATCGCCGCCGCCCGCGCGTTCGCCTTCGGCGCCGGCGTGCCGTGCCTGTCGGTCGGCAGTCACGACGCCGTCGCGTTCGAGCGGCTCTCGGCGGCGGCCGGCCGCTCCGTCGCCGCCTCCGGCGGAGCCGTCGACTCGCCGCTGGTCGTCGTCACCGACGCCCGTCGCCGCGAGGTGGCGTTCAGCTCGTGGTCGGGTCTCGACGACGACGGCCTGCCCGTGCTCGCGGTCGGCCCCGCCCTCGTGCGGCCGGCCGACCTCGACGAGGCGACCGGCGCCTCCTCGTCCTGGCCTCGCACCGACCCCGACGCGACGACGGTCTCGGCGGCCGCGCTCGGCATGCTGGCCGAGCGGCTCTTCGAGCACGGCCGCCCGTTCGCCGACGCCGAGCCGCTCTACCTGCGCGAGCCCGACGTCACCCCCTCGGCCGGGCCGAAGCCGGTCACCCGATGAGCGTCCTGCTGCGGACGGCCACCCTCGACGACCTCGGGGGCATCATGGCGATCGAGACGTCGACCTTCGCGAACGACGCGTGGTCGCGGGCGAGCATGACGCACGAGCTCACCGCCCCCGGCGGTCGGTACCTGGTCGCCACGGCCCCGGGAGACGACACCACCGTCGTCGGTTACGCCGGCATGTTGGCGCTGAAGGGTGCCCGCGAGGCCGACATCCAGACCATCGCCGTGCTCGCGGAGCATCAGGGGCACGGGCTCGGCCGGGCGATGCTGACCCAGCTGCTCACCGAGGCGCGCCAGGGCGGCGTGCGCGAGGTCTTCCTCGAGGTGCGGGCCGACAACCCGGGGGCGCGGCACCTCTACGAGACGCTCGGCTTCGAGCCGATCGCCGTCCGTGCGCGGTACTACATGCCCGACGGGGTCGACGCGGTCGTCATGCGGCTGAGTGTCCCGCCCGCCGTCACCGAGACCGCCCCCGGCCGCGTCGAGCCGTTCGACGACGCGCCCCGCGACGAACAGGACGTCCGCCCGTGACCGCCACCCGCGCCTCCTCGTCCGCCGCCGGGCCGGTGGCCCGTGAGCCGCTCGTGCTCGGCATCGAGACCAGCTGCGACGAGACCGGCATCGGCATCGTGCGCGGCCGCACCCTGCTCGCCAACGTCATCTCGTCGTCGATGGACGAACACGCCCGCTACGGCGGCGTCGTGCCCGAGGTCGCCGCCCGAGCCCACCTCGAGGCGCTCGAACCGGCCCTCGCCGCGGCTCTCGCCGAGGCCGGCGTCACGACGGACGAGCTCGACGCCGTCGCCGTGACGAGCGGGCCCGGGCTGGCCGGCGCGCTCATGGTCGGCGTCGGCGCGGCGAAGGCGCTCGCCCTCGCGACGGGCAAGCCTCTTTACGCCGTGAACCACCTCGTCGGGCACGTCGGGGCCGACGTGCTCCGCGACGACGGCAGCGAGCTCGAACTGCCGACCATCGCGCTGCTCGTCTCGGGTGGGCACACGTCGCTGCTGCACGTGCGCGACCTCGTCGACGACGTCGAACTGCTCGGCGAGACCATCGACGACGCCGCCGGAGAAGCCTTCGACAAGGTCGCCCGCCTGCTCGGCCTGCCCTACCCCGGCGGGCCGCAGATCGACCGGGTCGCCGAGGGCGGCGACCCGAAGGCCATCCGCTTCCCTCGCGGGCTCACCCTGCCGAAAGACCTCGCGAAGCACCGGTACGACTTCTCGTTCTCGGGGCTCAAGACGGCCGTCGCCCGGTGGGTCGAGCAGCGCCGCAGCGAAGGAGGCGCGGTCCCGGTCGCCGACGTCGCCGCCAGTTTCCGCGAGGCCGTCGCCGACGTCCTGCTCACGAAGGCGCTGGCGGCCTGCGCCGACCGGGGCGTGCCGCGGCTGCTGCTCGGCGGGGGAGTCGTCGCCAACGCCCGCGTCCGGCAGCTCGCCGCCGAACGGTGCGCCGCGGCCGGGGTCGAGCTGCGCGTGCCGCCCCTGTCGCTCTGCACCGACAACGGCGCCATGATCGCGGCGCTGGGCGCCGAACTCGTGTCGCGCGGCCGCGCGCCGTCGCCCCTCGACTTCGGGGCCGACTCGACGCTGCCCGTGACGACCGTCCAGGCGGTCTGACGCCTCGGCGGGGTGCCGGGGCGGCCCGTCACCCGGCCGCAGGCCTACCGTCGCCGGTAGCATGAGCGCTCGACCGACCGCGGCCGTCACCGGCCGAACCTCAGCAGAAGGACGTCCCCGATGACCGACCAGAACCCCGCGCCCTACGGCCAGCCCTCGTCGCAGAACCCCTACCCGGGCCAGCAGCCGGCCTACCAGGGGCAGCCGAACGGTGGTCAGCCCGCCTACCAGGGCCAGAACGGCGCCCCCGGGCAGCGCAACACGCTCGCCCTCGTGTCGATGATCCTCGGCATCGCGGGGTTCCTCACCTCGATCTCGAGCATCGCCGCGATCATCACGGGACACATCGCCCTCAGCCAGATCAAGAAGCGTGGCGAAGAAGGCCGGGGCATGGCGCTGACCGGACTCATCCTCGGCTACGTCGTGTTCGTCCTCTCGATCATCGCCGTCATCGCCGCCGTGGTCCTGTTCGGGGCCATCGCCAGCAACCCCGACCTCTACGACGGCAGCTACAACTCGTAGGCCCACGGGCCGCCCCGGCGCACGGCGCCTCCCAGGGGCCGCTCATCGGCGCCCTCGCTAGCATGACGGGGTCCGCACCGGACGGTGCGGGCCCTTTCGTGTCCCGGGACGCGACCGTCACGCGCGTGACCGGTCGCTCCGGCGGCACGACCGACGCCCCGCTCGCGAAAGGCAGCTGATGGCCACCGACGACACCACCCCCGAGAAGCCCTCCTCGGCGCCGACCGCGCCCTCGGCTCCGACCCCGCCCGCCGCACCCGTCGCGCCTCCGACGCGACCGGCCGAGGGTGCTGCGGCCGCCTCGCCACCCCTGCCCCCGACGGCCTTCCCCGGGGCGGCGTCCCAGGCGCCCGCGTCGTCGCCGTACGCCGGGGCCGGGGTGCCTCCGACGGGCTCGGCACCGTACGGGGCACCCCAGGGAGCGCCGTCGCCGCAGTCCCGCCCGGGGCAGGTCCCACCCGGTGCACCGCAGCCGCCTCGACCGCCGTACGGCCAGCCCGGCGCGCAGCCGCCGGCGGGCTACAGGCAGCAGTCCGCGTACGGGCAACAGCCCGGCTACGGTCAGCACTCCGGCTACGGCCAGCAGCCGCAGGGGCAGCAGCCCGGCTACGGCCAGCAGCCGCAGGGGCAGCAGCCCTACGGTCAGCAGCCCTACGGTCAGCAGCCTCAGGGTCAGCAGCCCTACGGCTCGCAGTCCGGCTACGGCCAGCAGCCATACGGCTCGCAGCCCGGCTACGGTCAGCAGCCCTCCGGCTCGCAGCCCGGCTACGGTCAGCAGCCCTCCGGCTCGCCCTACCCGCCGTACGCTTCGGCCGGGGCCGCGCAGCCGCCACGAATCCTCAGCCTGCTGTCGATGATCGGCTCGATCGCCGGTCTCGTGCTCGCGCCGCTGACCTTCGGGCTGTCGATCGTGGTCTCGATCGCCGGTGTCGTGCTCGGACACCTCGGCATGTCTCGGGAGCGTCACGCCCGTGGCTTCTGGCTCACCGGGCTGATCGTCGGCTACGCCGGCGTCGTGCTGATCGTCATCGGCTGGGTGGCCTTCGGTCTCTTCATCGCCGGCTTCTCGTCGAGCTCCGGCTACTACGGCGGGTACTGACCCCGCTCCACGAGCCGCGTCCGAACGGGCGGGGGTGTCGGTTCCGCTCGGCGGACGACACCGCCCGCCCGCCCGTTCGTTCGTCCGGGCGGCGGTGTCGTCGTCACGACGGCACCGCGGGCGGCCTCAGACCAGGCGCTCGCAGAGCAACGCCGTGTGTCGTCCGGCGACCCGGGTCAGCACGAGGGTCGCCGATCCGTTCCCCTGCAGCGAGAGTCGCTTGCGGAACGTCGCGGGGTCGACGTCGACCCCGCGCTTCTTGATCTCGAGGCGCCCGATGCCGCGTGCCCGCAGCTCGCGCTTCAGCGTCCGCTCGTCGAGCGGGAAGGTCTCGAGCACGCGGAATCCCTGGGCGAAGGGGGTCTCGACCCGCGTCTCCGTCGTCAGCCAGGCGATGTCGCGACTGATCATGCGAGCGCCGAGCGAGCGCGCGAGGTCGCCGATGAGGCGGGCTCGGATCACGGCACCGTCGGGCTCGTAGAGGTACTCGCCGAGGTCGCCCGCGTCGACGTCGTCGGAGTCGGCCGCGGCCGTCAGTTCCGACGCCCCGGAGGCGCTGATCACCAGCGCCGACCGGCCCACGCCCGGCCGCGCGAGCGGGCCGAACCACACGCCCACCTCGACCACGTCGCGGTCGACCGAGATCCACTGGCACTCGGCGTCGGGCGGCAGCAGCTCGCGGTCGACACCCGGGCCGAGCTTGACACCGGTGGGCAGGCGCTCGGCGAAACCGAACGCGACGTCGAGGCCGGGGGACCAGTCGGCCGGGTCGGCGAGCCGTCTCGTGGCGTTGTGACCGGACGTCCGCCGGGCCGGGTCGAGGAAGACCCCCTCGACGCCCCCGAGGTCCGTCGTCTCCGCGTCGCCCTGTTCGACCCGCGACGACGACCACGGCGCGAGGTTGTACGAGGCGACGGCCGCGGTGACCTCGTCCCGGTCGACGGCGAGCACGTCGAGGTCGAGGGCGGCGAAGGCCAGGGCGTCGCCGCCGATGCCGCAGCCGAGGTCGGCCACGCTCCCGAGGCCGGCGGTGGCGTAGCGTCCGGCGTGGCGGGCGGCGACCGGGAGGCGCGTGGCCTGTTCGAGGCCCGCCTCGGTGAACAGCATGCGGCTCGCGAACTCGCCGAACTTGGTCGCGGCCCGGCCGCGGAGTCGAGCCTGCGTGAGCACCGCCGACACGAGGGCGGGGGAGTGCCCCTGCTTCCGCAGCGCGGCCACCGTGCCGACGACGTCGTCGCCGGTGCCGCCGCCCGTCGGCAGCGAGTCGAGCAGCCGCAGCCCCTCGGGTGAGAGGACTTCGAGCAGCTCCGAGGAATCCATGTCGTCCAGTGTGACGCACGCAGGCCGGGGAGTTGGCACTCGGATTGACCGAGTGCCAGTCTCGTCCTACAGTTGTTCTGGCACTCGCCCCCGGCAAGTGCCAGCCCCCATGTTTTCGTAGCACCGAGAAAGAAGAGGTCACCCGTGTCGGTCAGCATCAAGCCGCTCGAAGATCGCATCGTCATTCGTCAGGTCGAAGCCGAGCAGACCACTGCTTCGGGTCTCGTGATCCCCGACACCGCCAAAGAGAAGCCCCAAGAGGGTGAAGTGGTGGCGGTCGGCCCGGGCCGCATCGACGACAACGGCAACCGCGTGCCGCTCGACGTCGCCGTCGGCGACAAGGTCATCTACAGCAAGTACGGCGGAACCGAGGTGAAGTACGGCGGAGAAGACCTGCTCGTCCTCTCGGCTCGCGACGTCCTGGCGGTCATCGTCCGCTAGCACCTCGGCACGGCTCCGGCCGTGCCCGCGGTGACCCCGGTCGCCGTCCCGAAGGCCCCTGCTCCGGCAGGGGCCTTCGTCGTGTCGCCGGTTCGCCGACCGGCGACCACTCGTCCCCAGGCGGGATCGTCCGTCGATCGATCCACGGTGGCAGGAGTGGACGTTCCCGCGGCGGGCGCAGCGACCTAGAGTCGCCTGGTGACCTCGACCCGCGCCTCCTCGTCCCCCACCACCCCGACCTCGGGGCTGGGCGTCACCGGGGCCGGCGGGGCCGGGTTGGCCTATGCGCTGGGGGCGTACGGGCTCTGGGGGGTGCTGCCGGTCTACTTCCTCCTCCTGGCCCCGGCGGGCCCGTTCGAGATCGTCGCCTGGCGGGTGTTGTTCTCGCTCGTCTTCTGCGCGGTGCTGCTCGTCGCGACCGGGGCGCTGCGCTCGTTCCTGGCCCTGCTGCGGCAGCCGCGCGTGGTGGGCACCATGGGCCTGGCCGGGGCGTTCATCGTCGTCAACTGGACGGTCTTCATCTCGGCCACCCTCAGCGGGCACGTGGTCGAGGCGGCGCTCGGCTACTTCATCAACCCGATCGTGACGGTCCTGCTCGGAGTGGTGGTGCTGCGAGAACGCCTTCGCACGACCCAGTGGGTGGCCGTCGGGCTGAGCGCGGTCGCCGTCCTCGTGATCGCGATCGGGGCGGGCAGGCCACCCGTCATCTCGCTCGTGCTCGCGTTCTCGTTCGGGCTCTACGGCCTGGTGAAGAAGCAGGTCGGTGGTCGGGTCGACGCGGTCGGCGGGCTGACGCTCGAGACCTTGTGGATCGCGCCGTTCGCGGCCGCGACCTTGATCGTCCTGCACGTGACGGGCGTCGGGGGCGGTGTCGTGCTCGGCACCGTCAGCGTCGGGCACACCCTCGCCACGATCGGCACGGGCGTCATCACCGCCGTGCCCCTGCTGTTGTTCGCCTCGGCGACACGTCGGCTGCCCCTGACCACCGTGGGGCTGACGCAATACGTCGCCCCCGTGCTGCAGTTCGTGGTCGGGGTCGTCGTGCTCGGCGAGCACATGTCGGTCGCGCGCTGGGTCGGCTTCGCCATCGTCTGGGTCGCGTCCGTCGTTCTCACGGTCGACATGGTGCGCGTGGGGCGCCGGTCGCGGCGACCCCTCGCCGTGGCACCCACGACCTAGAACCGACCATCCCTCGCAAAGTCACGAATGGCTAACGAAACGTCACTTTGACGTCGAGAACACACGCCAGAAACATTCGACCCCTAGTTTCGGACCAATCGCGGCAGGTTCGACCGCCACCGGTCGGACTGCACTGCCGCTGTCCACGAAAGGGTTCCACGGATGATCCGATCCAGCACCGCCCTCCGAGCACTGGCTCTCGCCGGCGCAGCCTCCGTGCTGCTCGCTGCCTGTTCGACGGCATCTCCCTCTGACGACGCCTCGTCGTCGTCGTCGTCGGCCAAGGCCGATCCCGCCGCCAAGTGCGAGGTCGGGACGCCCAGCACCGATCCGTTCGCGATCGGCACGATGCTGCCGCTGACCGGAACCCTGGCCTACCTCGGCCCGCCCGCCATCGCGGGGGCGAACCTCGCCATCAGCGACATCAACGCCGCCGGCGGGGTGCTCGACCAGCCCGCCGAGATCTCGACCAGCACCGACTCGGGCGACAGCAACGACATGACCGTGTCGAGCAACGCCGCGACGCAGCTGATCGACGCCAAGGTGCCCGTCGTGCTCGGTGCCGAGTCGTCGAGCGTCACGCTCAACGTGGTCGACCAGCTCACCAGCAACTGCATCATCGAGATCTCGCCGGCCAACACGGCGAGCTCGCTCAGCGGGTACTCGTCGTACTACTACCGGACCGCTCCGCCGGACTCGGTCCAGGGCTCGGCGCTCGGCCAGCAGATCACCGCCGACGGCAACGCCAACGTCGCGTTCCTCGTCTTCAACGACACCTACGGCACGGGTCTGCGCGACTCGACGCAGACGTCGATCGAGAGCTCTGGCGGAACCGTCGTCTACGGCGGCACAGGCAAGGGCGAGGAGTTCCCTCCCGGTCAGACCACGTTCTCGTCCGAGGTGTCGGCTGCCATCGCCGCCGAGCCCGACGCGATCGTCATCCTGGCCTTCGACGAGACCAAGTCGATCGTGCCCGAGCTGAAGAGCCAGGGCTGGGACATGAGCAAGGTCTACATGTCCGACGGCAACACGGCCGACTACAGCGCCGACTTCGAGCCCGGCACCCTCGCGGGCGCCAAGGGCACGATCCCCGGTGCCGACGCCAGCGCCGACTTCAAGTCGAAGCTCGTGGCCGGCTACAAGGCGAGCGAGGGCGGCGACCTGGCCGACTTCTCGTACGCGGCCGAGTCGTACGACGCCGTCATCCTGACCGCGCTCGCGGCCCAGGCCGGTGGTGGCACCGACGCCGGGACGATCCAGGCCAACATGGCCGCGGTCTCCGGCACCGACGGCGGCACCTCCTGCACGACCTACGCGGACTGCAAGACCGCGCTCGACGCCGGTGACGACATCCACTACACCGGCCCCTCGGGCATCGGATCGTTCAACGACAACAACGACCCGTCGTCCGCCTCGATCGGCGTCTACACGTTCGACGCCGACAACAAGCCCGTCTACCAGACCGGCATCGAGGGCAAGGTCGAATAGCAGCACCTCGCAGCACCTCGCATCACCCGGGGTCCGGCACGAGTCATCGTGCCGGGCCCTTCGGCGTGTCGGGGAGGCGCGGTGCCGGGCCGCGCGGAGGTCGCGACGTCGGCGTCCTCCGGCACCGCGCCTCCTCGTCCCCGGACCTGCCGGCCGTGGGGCCCGCGCCTGTCCGCCCCGCCCCGCCCTTCGTCGCACCGCCTTCCGTGCACCGCACCGCGTCGAGAACAGGTGTGCTGCACGAAACGTGGTGCGCAAGACGGTGTGGCCCCGACACCAGGGTCTCGAGTCCGGGAGGCGCGGAGCCGGACCGCAGGCAGGTCGCGACGTCCGCGTCCTCCGGCACCGCGCCTCCTCGTTCTCGTCCCCGGCCCGGGCCCTGCCGACCGTGGGGCCCGCGCCCCCTCCGCACCGCGTTCCGTGCACCGCACCGCGTCGAGACCGGGTGCGCTGCACGACACGCGGTGCGCAGCCCCCGACGCCCCGCCGGGTGCACGCACGAGGCCCCGACCACGCCAGGGCGTGATCGGGGCCTCAGGCTGCCACCGGGGGCGTCAGGACGCGTCCACGTCCTTCGCCAGGGTGCCGAGGTAGAGCTCGATGACCTTGGGGTCGTCGGCGAGCTCGCGCCCGGTGCCCGAGTAGGCGTTGCGGCCCTGGTCGAGGACGTAGCCCCGGTCGCAGATCTGCAGGCAGCGGCGGGCGTTCTGCTCGACCATGATCACCGAGACGCCGGCCTTGTTGATGCGGCGGGTGCGGATGAACGTCTCGTCCTGGCGGACGGGCGACAGGCCGGCGGACGGCTCGTCGAGCAGCAGCACCTTGGGGTCCATCATCAGGGCCCGGGCCATGGCGACCGACTGGCGTTCGCCGCCCGAGAGCGATCCGGCGCGCTGGCCGCGGCGGTCGGCGAGCACGGGGAAGAGGTCGTAGATGACCTCGAGGCGCTCGGCGAACTTCTTGGGGCGCAGGAACATGCCCATCTGCAGGTTCTCCTCGATGGTGAGCGAGGGGAACACGTTGTTGGTCTGCGGCACGAAGCCGACGCCCGCCTCGACCAGCTTGTTGGCCTTGAGGTTCGTGATGTCGGCACCGCCGAGGGTGACCGAGCCCGAGTGGATCTTGACCTGGCCGAACAAGGCCTTGAGCAGCGTCGACTTGCCGGCGCCGTTCGGGCCGATGATGCCGATCAGCTCGCCGGGGTAGCAGACGAGGTCGCACCCGTTGAGGATGTTGACGCCCGGCAGGTAGCCGGCGACGAGGTCCGTCGCGTTCATCACCGGCTCGACGCCGGCGAACTTCTCGGTGCCCGGGTGCTTGGGGGCGGTCGTGGCGCCCGCGCCGTCCTGTGCCGTGCTCATCGCTTGTCTCCGCTCTGCTGCCCGTCGGACAGCTGGTCGTCGGCCGCGTTCGTGGCCTGCGGGGTCGAGGGGTCGGGGTGGCCGGGCAGGTCGCGTCCCGCGACGCCGCCCGTGGACGAGGAGGCGCCGGTCGCCTCGGCGGCGCGGGCCGCGTCCTCGCGTGCCACCTCTTCTTCGAGCTGTTCGAGCGTGGCGTCGTCGAGCAAGGAGTCGTCGCCCAGGTCGGTGTCGTGGTGCGCGCCCAGGTAGGCGTCGATGACGGCCTGGTCGTCCATGACCGTGTCGGCCGGGCCCTCGGCCACGATGCGCCCTTCGGCCATGACGATCACCCAGTCCGAGATGTGCCGGACCATGTGCATGTCGTGCTCGACGAAGAGCACGGTGGTGCCGTCGTCCCGCAGGCTCTGGATGTGTCCCAGCAGCGACTGCGTCAGCGCGGGGTTCACGCCGGCCATCGGCTCGTCGAGCATGATCATCGCCGGGTCGCTCATCAGGGCGCGGGCCATCTCGAGCAGTTTGCGCTGGCCGCCCGAGAGGCTGCCGGCGAAGTCGTCCTTCTTCTCGAGCAGTTTGAACCTGGCGAGGAGGTCTTCGGCCTTCGCCTCGATCTCCCGCTCGCGCTTGCGCCAGAGCGGGGCGACGATCGCGACGAAGAAGTTCTCGCCGGGCTGGTCCTTCGCACCGAGCAGCATGTTCTGCATCACCGTGAGCCGCGAGAGCGCCTTGGTCAGCTGGAACGTGCGCACCATGCCCGAGCGGGCGACCTTGGCGGCGCCGACGTTGCCCATGGCCTTGCCCTCGAACACCCACTTCGCGATGCCCGGGCCGCTGCGCTTGAACGCCGTGGGGGCGGACGAGGCCTTGTCGAAGCCGGTCAGCAGGTTGAAGAAGGTGGTCTTGCCGGCGCCGTTGGGGCCGATCAGCGCCGTGATGGCACCGCGTTGCACCTCGACGTGGCCGACGTCGACGGCGGTCATGCCGCCGAACCGTCGGACGACGTTGTCGACCGTGAGGATCGGGTCGGGCTTGGCCGACCCCGGGGTCCGCTCGACCGTGGTGAGCTTCGAGCGCAGGACGCTGCGATCGTAGTCGTAGCCCTCGCGGCGGGGCAGCGTGCTGCCGCTCGGGGCCGGTCCGTTGGTGGTGCTCGAGGTGTCAGACACTGAACGCCAACTCCTTCTTCTTTCCGAGGATGCCCTGTGGTCTGAAGATGATCAGCAGCATCAGGGCGATGCCGACGAGGATGTACGAGAACTGCTCGGCCTGCTGGCCGTTCATGATGCTCGACGGGATGAAGTCGCCGGCGAGGGTGCGCACCAGCAGGCGGGTGACGAAGAACAGGATCGCTCCCAGCACCGGGCCGAACACGGTGGCCGCACCACCGAGCAACAGGGCCGTCCAGATGAAGAAGGTCATCGACCGCCCCATGCTGTCCGGCTGCACCGAGCTCGGCAGCACGTAGATGATGCCGGCGAGCGATCCCATCAGCGCACCGAGCACGAGGGCCTGCATCTTGTACGAGTAGACGTTCTTGCCGAGGCTGCGGACGGCGTCCTCGTCCTCGCGGATGCCCTTCAGCACACGGCCCCACGGGCTGCGGCTGAGCAGGAAGACCAGCAGGCTGAGCAGGGCCACGATGCTCCAGCCGGCGATGCGGATCCACCAGCCGTTGACGCCGTTGTTCTCGTAGGTGAACCACAGGATCGTGGTCTGGCCGTCCGGCAGCGGCGACAGGGCGGTGAAGGCCTCGCGGTACGAGGCCCCGGGGATGCCGTTCGAGCCACCCGTCGTGGTGGTCAGGATGCTCGACCGTCCCACGTACCTGATGATCTCGGCCGAGCAGATGGTGACGATCGCCAGGTAGTCGCCCCGCAGCTTCAACGTCGGCACGCCGAGGATGAGCGCGAAGACCAACGAGCAGAGCAGCGCGATGATGACGGCGAGCCCGAGGGGCAGCCCGTTGCTGATCGAGATGGCGAAGCCGTAGGCACCGAGCAGCAGGAACGCCGCCTGGCCCATGTTGATCAGGCCGGTGAAACCGAAGTGGATGTTCAGGCCGATCGCGGCGATGGCGAAGGCGGCCGTCGTGGGCGCGAGGGCCTCGGCGCTCAGCGCCCGCAGGAGTTCGATGAAGTACATGGTCGTGTCCCCTTAGCCCACTCGTTCTTTTCGCCCGAAGATGCCCTGTGGTCTGAACACGAGGATCAGGATCAGGATCAGCAGCGCAGTCGCGTACTTGAAATCGCCGGGCAGCCAGATGTTGGTCAGCTCGACGATGATGCCGATGATCAGCGAGCCGACCAGGGCGCCGAATGCCGTGCCGAGCCCGCCCAGGGTGACGGCGGCGAAGATCAGCAGCAGGATCTGCAGGCCGGTCATCCAGTTGACGCCGTTGAGCACGAGGCCGAGCATCACGCCCGAGAGGCCGGCGAGGCCGGCAGCGAGGGTCCAGACCAGACGGATGATGCGGTCCACGTCGATGCCCGAGGCGGCGGCGAGGGCCGGGTTGTCCGACACGGCGCGGGTGGCGCGACCGGTGCGGGTCTTGAGCAGGAAGAGACCCGTGCCGACCAGCACGACCACCGAGATCGCCATCGCGACGTACGACTGGACCGTCAGGGTCACGCCGAGGAAGTCCACGGTCGTCGGGTTGTCGCGGTCGATGCGCACGGTGCCGGCGCCGTAGAAGTACTGGAACGCGTACTGCAGGGCGATCGACAGGCCGATGGTCACGATCATCAGCTGAGTCAGGCTGAGCCGCCGCTTCCGCAGGGGTTTCCAGATCGCGAGGTCCTGCAGGTATCCGGTGGCCGCGCAGATCACGGTGCTGAGCACCGCGGCCAGGATCAGGGGCACCCCGATCGAGGTGAACGAGTAGGCCAGCAGGCCACCGAGGGTCACCTGCTCACCGTGCGAGAAGCTGCTGAGGCCCGTCGTGCCGTAGATCAGGGACAGGCCGATGGCCGCGAGGGCGAGCAGCAGACCGAGTCGGATGCCCGAGGCGAACTGCTGGGCGAAGCGGTCCCAGTTGAAGCTCGTCGCGGCGGCCGTGCCGCTCGTGGCGCCTTCCTCGGCGGTCAGGGCGAACAGCGCGCTCGCGGTGGCCCCGAGGTTGACGGTCACGGTGCGCTCGGCGTTGTCGGCGTTCACCAGGAACTGTCCATCGGGCAGGGTGTCCTGGTCGACGGTGACGGTGTAGCTGCCGGCCTCGGTCACCGCGATGCTCCATCGACCGGTGTCGTCGGTGGTCGCGGTCTGCTCGGCGCCGGTCGCGTTCGTCGCGGTCACGTCGACGCCCGAGGCGGGCTCGCGGTCGCTGTCGTTGATCGTGCCCTGGATGCACCCGGTCGCCGTGTCGGTGGTGCAGGCGGCGGCCGCGGCGTGGGCGGCCGTCGGGGCGAACGCCCCCATGAAGGTCGCCAGGAGTCCGAGCAGTACGGCGGAGGCCGTCACGATCAGGGACTGCCGCAGCCGTGGCCGCGACGCGATGGTCGTCGAGAGTCTCACAAAACCTCCTGGTGGGAAGCGCCCCGTCGAGATTCGGGCGGTCTCGTTCTGCTCCCGGGGCGTCGTCGTCGCTGACAGTAACTCCGCTGTGTGTCGAGCATGTTTCAGGTGCGAGACGGAGTGGAGTCGGTACAGAATCCCCCATGTCGAGCGAGAATCACGAATCTTCCGTGTGTCGGATCGGTAACGGTGCCGTTTCGTTGCGTCCCCCCGGGGGCCGTGCCGCGCCTCCTCGTCGCCGCGGACGCCCGCAGGCGAGAGGAATGCAGGAGGCGCGGGCTGGGTTAATATCGACTACCGGACTCGACGGCGATCCGGTGCCAACCCACCCACCCTCATCTCGCTCCTTCGAAGGGGACTCATGGACCAGCCGGACCCGTTCGGATTCATCGGACTCACCTACGACGACGTCATGCTGCTTCCGGGCCGCACCGACGTCATCCCCAGCGAGACCGACACCTCGTCGCAGCTCACCAAGCGCATCCGGGTCGCGGTGCCGCTGCTCTCGGCCGCGATGGACACCGTCACCGAGTCGCGCATGGCCATCGCCATGGCGCGCCAGGGCGGCATCGGCATCATCCACCGCAACCTCTCGATCGCCGATCAGGCCGCGCACGTCGACAAGGTCAAGCGCAGCGAGTCGGGCATGATCACCAACCCCGTCACGACGACGCCCGACGCCACGGTGGCCGAGGTCGACGCCCTGTGCGGGCAGTTCCGCGTCTCGGGTCTGCCGGTCGTCGAGGACGACGGCACGCTCGTGGGCATCATCACCAACCGCGACATGCGCTTCGTCTCGCCGTTCGAGATGTCGACGACGCTCGTCCGCGACGTCATGACCAAGGCGCCGCTGATCACCGCCCCCGAGGGCGTCGACCCCGACTCCGCGATCGCGATCTTCGCGCAGCACAAGATCGAGAAGCTGCCCCTGGTCGACGAGGCCGGCCACCTGCGCGGCCTCATCACCGTCAAGGACTTCGACAAGAGCGAGAAGTACCCCGACGCCACGAAGGACGACGAGGGTCGCCTGCGGGTCGGCGCCGCGATCGGCTTCTTCGGCGACGCGTGGGAGCGCGCCTGCGCCCTGCGTGACGCCGGTGTCGACGTCCTGGTCGTCGACACCGCCAACGGCGAGAGCTCGGGCGAGCTCGACATGATCCGCCGCATCAAGGCCGACGCGAGCTTCGCGCACGTCGACGTGATCGGTGGCAACGTCGCCACCCGCAGCGGCGCGCAGGCCCTCGTCGACGCCGGGGCCGACGCCATCAAGGTCGGCGTGGGCCCGGGCTCGATCTGCACCACCCGCGTCGTCGCGGGCGTGGGCGTGCCCCAGGTCACCGCGGTCTACGAGGCGTCGCTGGCGGCGCGCGAGGCGGGCGTGCCGGTCATCGCCGACGGGGGTCTGCAGTACTCGGGCGACATCGCCAAGGCCCTGGTGGCCGGTGCCGACACGGTCATGCTGGGCTCGCTGCTCGCCGGCTGCGACGAGAGCCCGGGCGACCTGGTCTTCGTGGGCGGCAAGCAGTTCAAGAACTACCGCGGCATGGGCTCGCTCGGTGCGATGCAGACGCGCGGCAAGAACACGTCCTACTCGAAAGACCGCTACTTCCAGGCCGACGTCCCCAGCGACGACAAGCTCATCCCCGAGGGCGTCGAGGGTCAGGTCCCCTACCGCGGTGCCTTGAACAACGTGGTCTACCAGCTCAGTGGTGGCCTCCGTCAGTCGATGTTCTACGTCGGCGGCCGCACCGTCTCCGAGCTCAAGGCCAACGGCAAGTTCGTCCGCATCACCGCGGCCGGCCTGAAAGAGAGCCACCCGCACGACCTGCAGATGGTCGTCGAGGCGCCCAACTACCGCCGGTAGGTCGCAGCCGTCCCCGAAGCGGGCGAGTTCGTCGCACACGGTCGTCCTTGGACGCCCGGTCGCCACGAACTCGCCCGCTTTCTGTGGTGTACGGCGCCGATCGCCGAGTCGTGCCTCCAGCCGCGGCACCACTCGTCCCCGTCAAGGAGGCGCGGGTCGGCATCCACAGGTGGCTGCCGACGGTCTCGTGGCTAGGTACCCGACCGGCAGCCTGGTGTCGTGCTCATCACTGCTCGTCACCCTGATCTCGTCCTGAGTCGCGACCTGGCGGCTCTCGGGCTCGACGACGCGCGGCTGCGCGACGCGTGCCGCCGCGGCGAACTGGTCCGCGTGCGCCGAGGCGCCTACGTCGACGCGGGTCGTTGGGCCGCTCTGGGGGTCGAGGGGCGGTACCGACTCACCGTCGTCGCGGCCGCCGCCTCGTGCCGGACGCAGGTGCTCGTCAGCCACGTCTCGGCCGCCGTGCTTCATGGTCTGCCGTTGGTGGGGGCTCCGCCTCGCTGGGTGCACGTCCTCGTTCCGCCCGCCGGCGGAAGTCGTCACGAACACGGGTTCGCCAAGCACGCGCGCGACGACCACGACCGCCCCGACGCGCTCCTCCTCGACGACGTGCACGTGACACCCCTCGACGCGACCCTCGTCGACGTCTGCCTGACCGAGCCGTTCGTCCGGGCCGTCGTGATGACCGACCACGCTCTGCACCAGGGGGCGGTCACGCTCGAGGCGCTCACGGCAGAGTTCGCTCGCAGGGGCACCGGCCGCGGGTCGAAGAAGGTGGCCGCTGTGCTCGAGTTCGCGACTCCGCTCGCCGATCGGCTCTCGAGTCCGTCAGCCGTGTGGGGTTCCGGCTGCTCGGCCTGCCCGATCCCGTCCTGCAGCATCCGCTGTTCGACGAGACGGGGCGGCGAGTGGCGATCGTCGACAACTGGTGGCCCGGGTTCGGGGCGGTCGGCGAGTCCGACGGGCGCATCAAGTACACCGATCCCGAGATGATGGCCGGTCGCACGACGGCCCAGGTGCTGATGGACGAGAAAGACCGCGAGGACGACATCAGGGCTCTGCCCGAGGTGCGAGGTTTCGCTCGCTGGGGCTGGAACGTCGCTCTCGACGTGCGCCGCCTCGGTCCTGTGCTCGCTCGCGCCGGCGTCGTGCCGGCCAGGTCGCCAAGGCGGGCGACTTCGTCGTCGACGGTCGAGAACGAACGACCGTCCACCACGAAGTCGCCCGTTCCCGCGCCCGGCGGGCCCGCCCGGTAGGGTGGCACGGTGACTGAGGTAGAGATCGGCGTCTCCAAGCGAGCCCGCCGCGCGTACGCGTTCGACGACATCGCCATCGTTCCGAGCAGGCGTACGCGCGACCCGCGCGACGTCTCGGTCGGCTGGTCGATCGATGCGTTCCAGTTCGAGTCGCCGGTCATCGCCGCACCCATGGACTCGGTGGTCAGCCCGGCCACGGCCATCCGCATCGGCCAGCTCGGCGGCCTCGGCGTCCTCGACCTCGAAGGCGTCTGGACGCGGTACGACGACCCCGAGCAGGTGCTCGCCGAGATCCGTGAGCTGCCCGAAGAGGACTCGGTCGCCCGCATGCAAGAGATCTACAGCGAGCCGATCAAGCCCGAGCTCGTGCGCGACCGTCTCGCCGAGATCCGTGCGGCGGGGGTCACCGTCGCCGGCGCCCTCAGCCCGCAACGCACCCAAGACCTGTACCAGACGGTCGTCGACGCCGGTGTCGACCTCTTCGTCATCCGGGGCACGACGGTCAGCGCCGAGCACGTCTCGAAGAGCAGCGAACCGCTCAACCTCAAGAAGTTCATCTACGAGCTCGACGTCCCCGTCATCGTCGGTGGAGCCTCGACCTACACGGCGGCGCTGCACCTGATGCGCACCGGTGCCGCGGGCGTCCTCGTCGGGTTCGGGGGCGGCGCCGCGAGCACGACCCGCGCCTCCTTGGGCATCCACGCGCCGATGGCGAGCGCCGTGGCCGACGTCGCCGGCGCGCGCCGCGACTACCTCGACGAGTCGGGCGGGCGCTACGTGCACGTCATCGCCGACGGGGGCCTCGGCACCTCGGGCGACCTGGTCAAGGCCATCGCCTGCGGCGCGGACGCCGTCATGCTCGGTGCCGCGCTGGCCCGGGCCGACGACGTTCCCGGCGGCGGCTACCACTGGGGTGCCGAGGCGCACCACCCCGAGCTTCCCCGCGGCCGACGCATGCAGGTCGGCACGATCGGCTCGCTCGAGACGATCCTCTACGGCCCGGCCACGACGGTCGACGGCACGTCGAACATCATGGGCGCGCTGCGACGTTCGATGGCGACCACGGGCTACAGCGACCTCAAAGAGTTCCAGCGGGTCGAAGTGGTTGTGGCCCCCTACCAGCCTCACTAGCGTTTGATGGGGTGGTCCGGTCGAGAGGCCGGGCCACCGAATCCAACGATGGAGGCTCGCATGGCCAAGTCCGCGTCCGTTTCGCTCTCGACGAAGCTCGGCCCCGACGAACGGGCCGCAGCCGTCGAGGCGTTGAAGACGAAAGAACTCGACATCCTCGTGATCGGGGGTGGCATCGTCGGTGCGGGTTCCGCGCTCGACGCCGTGACCCGCGGCCTGAGCGTCGGCATCGTCGAGGCCCGTGACTGGGGCTCGGGCACGTCGAGCCGTTCGTCCAAACTCGTGCACGGGGGCATCCGGTACCTCGAGCAGTTGAACTTCCGGCTCGTCCGCGAGGCGTTGATCGAACGTGGCCTGCTGCTGCAGCGTCTCGCGCCGCACCTGGTCAAACCCGTGCGATTCCTCTACCCGCTGAGCAAGCCCGTCTACGAGCGGTTCTACATCGGGGCCGGCATGGCCCTCTACGACATCTTCAGCTGGACCGGAGGCCGCCCGCCCGGCGTGCCCCACCACCGTCACCTCAGCAAGACGCAGGTGCTGCGTGCGATCCCGAGCCTGTCGAAGGACGCCGTCGTCGGCGGTCTCACGTACTACGACGCCCAGGTCGACGACGCCCGCTACGTCTCGTCGCTCGTGCGCACGGCGTCGAGCTACGGTGCCCACGCCGCGAGCCGCATCCGGGTCGAGGGGTTCGTCAAGGTCGGCGAGCGGGTCGTCGGCGTGAAGGCGCACGACTACCAGACCGGCGAGCACTTCGAGATCCGCGCCAAGCAGGTCGTCAACGCGACCGGCGTCTGGACCGACGACACGCAGGCGATGGTCGGCGAGCGGGGCCAGTTCAAGGTTCGGGCGTCGAAGGGCGTGCACCTCGTGGTTCCGCGCGACCGCATCCACTCCGACATGGGCATGATCTTCCGTACCGAGAAGAGCGTCCTGTTCGTCATCCCGTGGGGACGCCACTGGCTCGTCGGTACGACCGACACCGACTGGGACCTCGACAAGGCCCACCCCGCGGCGACGGCGGCCGACATCGACTACATCCTCGAGCACGTCAACAAGGTCATGGCCGTGCCGCTCACCCGGGCCGACGTCGAGGGCGTCTACGCCGGTCTGCGCCCGCTGCTGGCGGGCGAGTCCGACCAGACGTCGAAGTTGTCGCGTGAGCACATCGTCGCCCACACCGTGCCGGGCCTCGTCGTCGTGGCCGGCGGCAAGTGGACGACCTACCGGGTCATGGCCGAGGACGCCATCGACGAGGCCGTCGCGGCCCTCGACGGTCGCATCCCGTCGAGCACGACGATGGAGATCCCGCTGATCGGTGCCGAGGGCTACCACGCCGCGTGGAACAAGCGCGGCAAGATCGCCAAGGCCTTCGGCGTGCACAAGGTGCGCATCGAGCACCTGCTCAACCGGTACGGCACCACGACGGACGAGATCCTCGACCTCATCCGCGACGACCCTTCGCTCGCCGAGCCGCTGCCCGGTGCCGACGACTACATCCGGGCCGAGGTCGTGTACGCCGCGAGCCACGAGAGCGCCCTGCACCTCGAGGACGTCCTGGCGCGCCGCACCCGCATCTCGATCGAGGCCTGGGACCGAGGCGAGTCCGCCGCTCCCGTCGCGGCCAAGCTGATGGCCGGCGTGCTCGGCTGGAGCGACGACGAGGCCGAGGCCGAGGTCGCGAACTACCTGAAGCGCGTCGCGGCCGAGCGGGCGAGCCAGCTCGAGCCCGACGACGAGTCGGCCGACCGCGTCCGCCTCGAGGCGCCCGACATCACCTTCGGCTTCGACGAGGACGACATGGTCGTCGCCGGCGCCGACCAAGGAGGCGCTCCCAAGCCGGGTGAGAAGGTCACCGAGCCCGCGGGCACGCCGGGCGACGAGACCTCGGCGGGTACGCCCGGGGGTCGCCAGGGCTGACCCCGGGTCGCTCGCGCGACCGCCTGCAGGAGGCGCGGTGCCGGATTCTCGGCACCGCGCCTCCTCTGCGTCCGCCGTCCGAGAACGTGGGAACACCTGTGGACGGTGGCGGGTTGTCCCCAGCACGAGCAGCCCGGCTGCCGCGGCCGAACCCGCCGCTAGGCTGAGACGACTGCCCCCGAGTCCACTGGAGACGAACCATGGTTGACGTGCGTCGAGTCAAGCTCCCCGGCGTGGGTGTGCTGCACACCTTCATCACCGACGACGGCGGCAAGTGCGGTGTCATCACGCACCGCTCGGGTCACAGCGACCTCATCACGTTCAGCGACGACGTCGACGGCGACCACGTCAAGAAGGTCTCGTTGCGCCTGAGCGAAGACGAGGCCCACACCCTCGCCGAACTGCTCGGCGGCACCCGCATCACCGAGTCGCTCTCGGCGCTCGACCAGATCCCCGGCCTCAGCATCGACTGGTTCACGGTCGACTACGACGACCACATCGCGGGGCAGCCGCTCGGCGACCTCGGCGCCAAGGGGGTCGTCGGCCTGACGGTCGTCGCGGTCGTCCGCGGCGACGCGGCCAACCCCGCCCCGTCGGGTGACTTCAAGGTGTTCCCCGGCGACACGCTCGTCGTGGCCGGTTCGCCCGAGAAGGTCGCCAAGGCGTTCTCGTTCTACCGCACGGGCGAGCTCAAGCACCGCTCGCCGGTCGACGCGCCGCCCGGGGGCTAGGCCGATGCACCTGGGTGAAGAGCTGATCGTCCTCGGCATCCTGCTGCTGATCGCCTACGTGCTCGGTCGCGCCGGCAAGCTGATCGGGCTGCCGTCGATCCCGATCTACATGATCGTCGGCCTGCTCGCCAGCACGAACACGGGGTGGTTCCCGCTCAGCTTCGAGTCCGACAACATCGAGCTGATCGCGATCTTCGGGTTGATCCTGTTGCTGTTCAACCTCGGTCTCGAGTTCGATCAAGACGAGTTCTTCTCGAACGCGGGGCGGTTGATCGTCTCGGGCGGCAGCTACATCGCCATCAACATGGGCGTCGGCCTGATCTTCGGCTTCATGCTCGGCTGGGGCACGCGCGAGGCGTTGATCATCGCCGGTATGACGGCGACGTCGTCGAGTGCGATCGTCACCAAGCTGCTGATCGAGCTCAACCGGCTGGCCAATCGCGAGACGCCGATGATCCTCGGTGTGACGGTCGTCGAAGACATCTTCATCGCCATCTACCTCGCGATCGTCTCGGTCGTGCTCAGCGGCGAGACCGACCCCGGGCCGGTGATCCTCAAGCTCGGCATCGCCTTCGCGTTCCTCGTCGTGATGTTCGGCGTCGCGCGATGGGGCGGTCGCGTCGTGTCGAAGCTCATGCGCACCCGCGACGACGAACTCTTCACCGTGCTCTTCTTCGGCCTGGCCGTGCTCTTCGCCGGTCTCGGCGAGGTGCTCGGCGTGACCGACGCGATCGGCGCCTTCCTCATCGGCCTCATCATCGGGGCGACGAAGTTCCGCAACCGGGTCGAGCAGTTCGCCCTGCCCATGCGCGACGTCTTCGGGGCGTTCTTCTTCCTCAACTTCGGTCTCGGGCTCAACCCGGCGCTCTTCCCGAGCGTGCTCGGGCCCGTGGCCATCGCCGTCGGCATGACGGTGCTGCTGAACGTCGGTGCGGGGCAGTTCGTGGCGTGGCTCAACAAGCTGGGGCCGCAGGCGGGCATCAACACGACGGTGATCCTGGTCAACCGGGGCGAGTTCGCGCTCATCCTGGCGACGCTGTCCGCCGGCGCCGGGCTCGACGAGCGGTTGCAGCCCTTCGCCGGTCTGTACGTGCTGATCATGGCGGTGCTCGGCCCGGTGCTCGCGGCGAACAGCGAGCGCATCGGTTCGGTCGTGCTGCGGTCGCGCAAGAAGGCCGAGCGCGCCGAGGCCGAGAGCCGTCGCCTCGAACGCGAGGCGCGCAGCGGTGACGAGATCGCCCTGATGGAGGCCGCGCTCGCCGGCGACGACCTCGACCAGTCCGAGGTCACCGAGGACGACGACGAGCGCGAGACCGAGCGGGTCCGGGCCGGCGCGGCACGGGCCGCCGCGGGGCGTGGCGAAGCGTCGCGGCGTGCTGCCGACGGCGACGGCGACGGCGACGGGGACGACGGCGACGACGACCTGGACGACCTCGACGCGATGGACGCCGGCGAGGCCCGGCTCTGGGCCGAGCAGGCCGGTCAGCAGAGCGACCAGCGGGCCGCCCGCCAGCGAGATCCCGAATACTGACCCGCGCGTCGACGTCCCAGCGGGCTCGTCGACGTCGAGAGGTACGATCGCCTGCGTGACCCAGACCGAGCAGCGCCCCGCCCTCCTCGGCGTCGACGGCGAGCCGCTGCCCGCGACCATGTGGCACGTCGCCCGTCGCCCCCGGTGGATCGCCCTGCTCGGCCTCGCCCTCGTGGTGGCGGCGATCTTCGCCTGGCTCGGCCACTGGCAGATCGAGCGCAGCGTCGAGAGCGTGCAGGTCGTCAACCCCGAGACCGAGACCACCAAGGTGCTGTCCTCCGTGGCCACACCGCAGACCCCGTTCGCCGACTCGCTCGGCGCCCAGCGGGTGTCGGTCACCGGTGAGTTCGACCCCGACGACTTCGCCGTCATCGGCGACCGGGTCAACGGCGGCGAGACCGGCTACTGGCTGATCGGCCGCTTCGTCGACGACGCCAACGGCGCCTCGCTGCCCGTGGGGCTCGGCTGGTCCGCGACCCGTGAGGGGGCCGAGGCGGCCGAGCCCTCGGTGGCCGCGACGTCGACCGTCACGGTCGAGGGGCGGTACTTCCCGTCCGAGTCGCCGACCGAGAGCGACTTCGAGAGCGGCGCCCAGACCGTCGTCTCGGTGGCCGCCCTCATCAACGAGTGGCCCGGCTTCGACGGCCAGGTCTACGGCGGCTACGTCGTCTCCGACGTCGCGCCCTCCTCGCTGAGCGACATCGACTCCGCCCCACCGGCCTCCGACGTCCAGTTCAACTGGCTCAACGTCTTCTACGCGATCGAGTGGGTCGTCTTCGCCGGCTTCGCCGTCTTCCTCTGGTTCCGGCTCGTGCGCGACGCGTTCGAACGCGAGCACGAAGAAGCCGAGGAGGCGCGGGCCGAGGCGGAGGCGCGCGGCGCGACCCAGCCGACCCGCGCCTCCTGACCGCCTCTCGCGGCGACCGGTGACGGGCGTCGTTCGACGTCGACAGGCGCCGTCCTGGCGCGTCGGCGGGCGCGGCTAGAATCGTGCCCATGCCTTTGAAGCCCCGGCAACGCGACATCCCGAAGATCCCGGGTGCCGTCAAGTTCTACAAGATCTCGGCGTACGTCACCGGCGTGATGCTGTTGCTGCTCATCTTCGAGATGGTGTTCAAGTACACGCCGCTGCAGCTCGAGATGCAGCTCGGCGGCCAGGGCGGGTTCCTCGTCCCGGTCGACTCGACCACCGGCTTCAACCTGTCGACCGCGATCCTCATCGCGCACGGTTGGTTGTACGTCGTCTACCTCTTCGCCGACTTCCGCCTCTGGAGCCTCATGAGGTGGCCGTTCTCGCGGTTCTTCCTCATCGCGCTCGGCGGTGTCGTGCCCCTGCTCTCGTTCTTCGTCGAGAGCCACATGACCAAGCTCGCGACGCGGCAGTACGACGCGCTGACCGCCGAGACCACCCCCACGACCGAGGGAGCCCCCGCGTGACCGACGCACCCGAGACCGCCGAGGCGTCGGCGACGACCGCCGCCACGGCACCCGCACCGGCCGAGCGTGCCCCCGAGACGGCGCAGAGCCCCGTGCTCGTGGTCGACTTCGGCGCGCAGTACGCGCAGCTGATCGCCCGCCGCGTGCGCGAGGCCAACGTCTACAGCGAGATCGTGCCGCACACGATCACCGCGGCCGAGATCGCCGAGAAGAACCCCGTGGGCATCGTGCTCAGCGGCGGGCCGTCGAGCGTCTACGAAGAAGGCGCGCCGAGCATCGACGCGGGCATCTTCGACCTCGACATCCCCGTGCTGGGCATCTGCTACGGCTTCCAGGCGATGGCCAAGGCGCTCGGCGGCGAGGTCTCTCAGACCGGCCAGCGCGAGTACGGCGCCACCGACGTGACGCTCGCCGAGGGCGACAGCACGTTGCTGTCGGGTCAGCCGACCTCGCAGACGACGTGGATGAGCCACGGTGACTCGGTGTCGAAGGCACCCGAGGGCTTCGACGTGCTGGCCTCGAGCGCCTCGACCCCCGTCGCCGCGTTCTCGAGCGACGCGCGCAAGCTCTACGGGGTGCAGTGGCACCCCGAGGTCAAGCACTCGTCGTACGGCCAGGCCGTGCTCGAGAACTTCCTGCACCGTGCCGCCGGCATCCCCGCCGACTGGAACAGCGGCAACGTCATCGCCGAGCAGGTCGCCCGCATCCGTGAGCAGGTCGGTGACGCCCGCGTCATCTGCGGCCTCTCGGGCGGTGTCGACTCGGCCGTCGCGGCCGCGATCGTGCACGAGGCCGTCGGCGACCAGCTGACCTGCGTCTTCGTCGACCACGGTCTGCTGCGTGCCGACGAGCGTCGTCAGGTCGAAGAGGACTACGTCGCCTCGACCGGTGTGCGTCTCGTCACGATCGACGCCGAGCAGCAGTTCCTCGACGCCCTCGCCGGGGTCACCGATCCCGAGCAGAAGCGCAAGATCATCGGCCGTGAGTTCATCCGCAGCTTCGAGGCCGCCGCCGAGGCGCTGGTGCTCGAGGCCGCGGCCGAGGGCGACTCGGCCGTGAAGTTCCTCGTGCAGGGCACGCTCTACCCCGACGTCGTCGAGAGCGGTGGCGGCACGGGCACGGCGAACATCAAGAGCCACCACAACGTGGGCGGGCTGCCCGAAGACCTGCAGTTCGAACTCGTCGAGCCGCTGCGCACCCTGTTCAAAGACGAGGTGCGGGCGATCGGTCGCGAACTCGGTCTGCCCGAGGTCATCGTCGGCCGTCAGCCGTTCCCCGGCCCGGGGCTCGGCATCCGCATCGTGGGCGAGGTCACGCACGAGCGTCTCGAGCTGCTGCGTGCGGCCGACGCCATCGCGCGAGCCGAGCTGACCGCGGCCGGCCTCGACGACGAGATCTGGCAGTGCCCCGTGGTGTTGCTCGCCGACGTCCGTTCGGTGGGTGTGCAGGGCGACGGTCGCACCTACGGCCACCCGATCGTGCTGCGTCCGGTGTCGTCCGAAGACGCCATGACCGCCGACTGGACGCGTCTGCCCTACGACGTGCTGGCCCGCATCTCGAACCGCATCACGAACGAGGTCGACGGGGTCAACCGCGTCGTGCTCGACGTCACCTCGAAGCCCCCGGGAACGATCGAATGGGAATGATCAGGCCGTTTTCGGCGCGGAGCGCCGAGGCCTGATCATTCCGGGGGAGCCTGCGACCCCGGTGCCCACCAGTAGCCGCGCACGTGGAGCGAGGGAGACCTCCCGCGAAGCGCAGTGACGCGAAGCCCTCTCGGGCAGACATCTGCCCGAGAGGGTTTCGTCGTCCCTGGATCTCTCCGTCGTTCCTGGCCAGTCGTGCTTCCGTCAGTGGGCAGAACATGCTCCTCATCCGCCCGTCATCGACATCTTCTGCCCACTCGACCGCCGGCCCACACACGGAAGCGGGGCCCGTCCCTCTCGGAACGAGCCCCGCATCGGGGTGGTGCTGGTGGTGCCGTGGTGGCTAGTCGCTGCCTCGCAGGATGGCGAGCATACGCAGGATCTCCACGTAGAGCCAGATGACGGTCATGACGATGCCGAAGGCCGCCGACCAGGCGTAGATGCGGGGTGCGCCGCGCTCGACACCGGTCTTGACCTGGTCGAAGTCGAGGACCAACGAGTATGCGGCCATGATCACGACGAGGATGCCCAGGATGAAACCGAGGGGGATGCCCGCGATCTCCATGCCGCGAAGGCCCCAGGGGTTGGTGTTGGCGCCGAAGACCATCAGGCCGAGGTTGAGCAGCGAGAAGACGCCGTAGCCGATCATCGCGATCATGAAGACCTTGGTGGCCTTGGCCGACGCGCGGATCTTGCCGCTCTTGAAGAGCAGCAGGGTGGTGACGAACACGGCCACGGTGCCGATGAGAGCCTGGGTGACGATGCCGTCCCATCGGCTCTCGAAGATCGACGAGATGCCACCGACGAAGAGACCCTGCGCGGCCGAGTAGGCCAGCACGAGCCCGGGGGAGGGCTTCTTCTTGAAGATGTTGACGAGCGCCAGGACGAAGCCCGCGATGGCCCCGACGAAGGCGAGGGCCGGGACGAACCAACCGATGGCTGCACCGACGAGCACGACACCGAACGCCAACAGCGTCTTCGTGATCGTGTCTTCGTACGTCATGCGGTCGGTCTGCGTGGGGCCGGCGGCGGGCTGCGAGTAGAGCTGCTGCAGCTGCTCGGCGGTCATGCCGTTGTACTCGACCGGCTGGGCTGCGCCCTGCTGCTGACGGATGACGGGCCCGCCGTTCTTCGAGAAGGCCGGCGACTGACTGAAGCCGGGATTCGAGAATGCCAAGGGGTTCCTCTTCTGATCGCTAGCGATGTATGGAGCGCCCACGCAGATGCACGAGGACGGTTCAGTACACACGAGGCTAACCGGGCCGTGCAACGAATGGCTGAAGATCTGCCTGATGAGAGCCGCATTCTCGCAGGGCGAACATGCATGGCGTGCAGTCTTTTGCGTCTGCGGTGGGCGGGACGCCTCGTCCCCGGGGCCCGCGCCTCCTCGGTGCTCCACAGGCCGTCGGGCCGCTCGGGCCGGGCACGGGGACGCCGGTTAGCGTGGCCGGGTGTCCACCTCGCCTCTCGTCATCGCCCACCGCGGCGCCAGCGGCCACCGACCCGAGCACGGCGAAGACGCCTACCGCCTCGCGATCGAGCTCGGGGCGGACGCCATCGAGCCCGATCTGGTCGCGTCGAGCGACGGCGTCCTCGTCCTGCGGCACGAGAACGAGATCTCGGGCACGACCGACGTCGCCGACCACGACGAGTTCCGCCACCGGCGCACAACCAAGACCATCGACGGCTCCCAGGTCACCGGCTGGTTCACCGAGGACTTCACCTGGGACGAGCTCAGCACCCTGCGCATCCGCGAACGGCTGCCCGAGCTGCGGCCCGAGAGCGCGGCGCACGACGGCGAGGGGCGCATCCAGCGGCTGGGCGACCTGCTCGACCTGCTCGACGCGGCCGATCGCCCGGTCGGGCTCGTGGCCGAGGTCAAGCACGCAACCTACTTCGACTCCATCGGCCTGCCGCTCGGCGAGCTGCTCGCCGACGAGTTGCGGCAGCGGCGGTGGGTCGACGACCCGCGGCTGACGATCGAGTCCTTCGAGCAGACCGTGCTCGGTCGGCTCGCCGACCAGCGACTCGGGGCCCGGCTCGTCTACCTGCTCGAGAAGGCCGGGACGGCGGCCGACCTCGTTGCGGCGGGGCGCGCCTCCGTGGGGTATCGCGACCAGCTGCATGCCGAGTCGCTCGAGTCGTTCGTCGACGCGGGGCTGCACGGCGTCAGCCTCGACAAGCACACGCTCGTCGACGCCCGGGGCGTGACCGACGGCCGGGTCGTCGACCGGGCGCATGCGGCCGGCCTCGACGTCTTCACGTGGACGCTCCGGGCCGAGAACGCGTTCCTGGCCAAGGCCAACCGCGGCCCCGGTGGCAAGGCGGCCTTCGGCGACTGGCGCGCCGAGTTCACCTCGCTCATGGCGCTCGGCGTCGACGGGGTCTTCGCCGACCAACCCGAGCTCGCCGAGGAGGCGCGGGTCGCCTTCGCGTCCCGCTGACCCCGCTCGACGCCGCCCGTGACCGTGGTCGCCCTGCGCCCCCTCACGATGTCGGCGGTCGCGCTTAGACTCGACGGGCCATGACGATCGTGCTCGAGCCCTCTGACGCTGCCGGCGGTTCCGGCGACCCCCTGACCGCCGGTCTCAACCCCCAGCAGAAAGAGGCGGTCGAGTACCGCGGGCAGTCGCTGCTGATCGTGGCCGGTGCCGGCTCGGGCAAGACCAGCGTGCTCACCCGTCGCATCGCCGGGCTGCTGGCGACGCGCGAGGCGTGGCCCAGCCAGATCCTCGCGATCACCTTCACCAACAAGGCCGCGGCCGAGATGCGAGAACGTGTGGCGCACCTGGTCGGCCAGGCCGGCGAGGGCATGTGGATCAGCACGTTCCACTCGGCGTGCGTGCGCATCTTGAGGCGAGAGGCCGAGCAGTTCGGCTTCACGAAGAGCTTCACGATCTACGACTCCGCCGACTCGCGGGCGCTGCTCAAGCGCATCCTGAAAGAGCTCGACGCCGACCAGCTCGGGCTCACCGTCAGCATGGCGTCGGGCAAGATCTCGAAGCTCAAGAACGAGCTCAGCGACGTCGAGTCGTACTCGCGCCAGATCAACATGAACGACCCGCAAGAGGTCATGTTCCTCGAGATCTTCCGGCAGTACACCCGCGAGCTGCAGCGGGCCAACGCCTTCGACTTCGACGACCTCATCGCGCAGACCGTCTACCTGTTCCGTGCCTTCCCGCACGTGGCGGCGCAGTACCAGCGCCGGTTCCGGCACATCCTGGTCGACGAGTACCAAGACACCAACCACGCGCAGTACTCGCTCATCCGCGAGCTGACCCGGCCCGTCCAGGCCGACCTCGTCGACGAACTCGAGCGCGGCGGCCAGTTCGTGCAGTCGATGCGCGACGGCAGCGGCGGCATCCCCGGGGCGTCGCTCACCGTGGTCGGCGACTCCGACCAGTCGATCTACGCGTTCCGTGGTGCCGACATCCGCAACATCGTCGAGTTCGAGCGCGACTTCCCGAACTCGAAGGTCATCCTGCTCGAGCAGAACTACCGCTCGACGCAGAACATCCTCGACGCGGCCAACGCGGTCATCTCGAACAACTTCGACCGTCAGGCCAAGAACCTCTTCACCACCGTCGGTGCCGGTAGCAAGATCGTCGGGTTCACCGGCTACACCGGTCACGACGAGGCCCAGTTCGTCGCGGACGAGATCGCGGCCCTGCACGAGTCCGGCACCGACTACAAAGACATGGCCGTCTTCTACCGCACCAACTCGCAGACGCGTGCGCTCGAAGAGATCTTCATCCGCTCGGCCATCCCGTACCGCGTGCTCGGCGGCACGAAGTTCTACGAGCGTGCCGAGATCAAGGACGCCATGGCGTACCTGATCACCGTCGCCAACCCGGCCGACCCGTTGGCCCTGCGGCGCATCATGAACGTTCCCAAGCGCGGCATCGGTCCGGCGACCGAGACCGCGATGCAGCGCTGGGCCGACACCAACGAGGCGCCGCTGCGTGACGCGATGCGCAACGCCGACCAGCTCGGCCTCGGGCCGAAGGTGACCGGTGCGATCACAAGTCTGGCGAAGCTGCTCGACGACGTGCAGGCCACGGCGGCGACCGCGCCGGTGCACGAGATCCTGTCGGCGCTGATCGCGGGCAGCGGCCTGGTCGAGGTGCTGCGCGCGTCGCGTGACCCGCAGGACGAGGCCCGTGCCGAGAACATCGACGAGCTCGTCGCCGTGACGAAAGAGTTCCAGAAGAACAACCCCGACGGCACGCTGCTCGACTTCCTCACCGAGGTCACGCTGGTCGCGGCAGCCGACGACCTCGACGACACGAGCGGCACGGTGTCGCTGATGACGCTGCACACCGCCAAGGGGCTCGAGTACGAGGCGGTGTTCCTCACCGGTGTCGAAGAAGACCTGTTGCCGCACCGCATGTCGGCCAGCGAGCCGGGTGGCCCATCCGAAGAGCGGCGGCTGTTCTACGTGGGCATCACCCGCGCCCGCCAGCGGCTGTTCTTGTCGCTCGCGATGACGCGGGCGCAGTTCGGCGAGGTGAACGTCGCGATGCCGTCGCGGTACCTGCAAGAGATCCCGGTCGAGCTGATCGACTGGAAGCAGTCGCCCGGCATGGCGAACAGTCGCGGCGGCACGCAGCCGCGGGCGCTCAACGCGCGTCGCGAGGGTGGCGACGGCAACCGGGGTGCGACGCCGCGGGCGTCGGGTGGTTACGGTTCGGGCAGCTACGACCGGGCGACGGCGGCGGCGAAGACGAAGCCGAAGACCGAGTGGGCCAACCGGGTCACGGGCACCGTGCGCGACAACGGCGACATGGAGCTCGAGGCAGGCGACCGCATCTCGCACGTCGACTTCGGCGAGGGGCGCGTCATGGCCGTCACCGGCATCGGCGCCCGCCGCATCGCCGAGGTGCTCTTCGACGGCGCCGGTCGCAAGAAGCTGCTGATCAAGGTCGCGCCGATCGAGAAGATCTAACGCCCCGTTGCGTTCGTTCCCGTGCCCTCGCCCAGTGTGGTCCGAGGCCCCGTCGCGTCAGTCGTCTCGTGGTCCGGCCGGCGCCGGACGACCGTGACGCCGTGGTCCCCGATCGTCAGCAGCGATCCGGCCCGCACGCGGGTCGGGGTGTGCGCCTCGAGTTCGGTGGTCTCGCCGGCGGTCGAGACGAGGGTGGTGCCGTTGCCCGACCCGAGATCCGTGACCCAGACCGCTGCATCGGCACCGATCACGATCGAGACGTGGTGGCGCGACAGTGATCGGCCGACATCGTCGAGCGCCACGACGTCGGCATCGGTCGGTGGGGGCAGGGGGCGGTCGGTTCGACGCCCGACCACGATCGCGCGTCGCGTGACGGGGACGACGCTCTCGTCCGGGAGGCGAAGTCCGTAGTGCCGAGGGCGCAGTGTCGTCGCCTCGACGTCGGGGGCCGCCGGGGCATCGTCGCCGCCGACCGTCTCGTCGGGGGCTGACTGAGTCGAGGGCGCGACGGGCATCCGGGGCGCCTCGGGAGTCGGGGCAGCAAGGCTCGCGAAGGGCGCGACCGCGGACGGCGCCGGGCTTTCAGAGCTGCGGGGGGCGAGCTGCCACGGCCCGCTCCGGTGATCCTCGACGACGAACTCCGGGGAGGCGCGGGCCGGCGGGGGAGGAGGCGTCACGATGGGCGCGGGCGGCTGGAGGGGCAGGGTGGTGACGCGCGAGAGCAGCCCTGCGGCGCGTTGCTCGCGAATCGTCTCGGCGGTGATCACCGGAGGCGACGCCGGGTGTTGGTCGCGCCTCCTGGTCTTGTCGTTCTTGCGACGCATGTCGACTCCGATCTGTGGAGAACCATCACGCAAACTATCAGGCGTGACATATTGGCCTGGTCCGACCGACCGGTCGGCACCACCAACGAGAGGGATCACCTCATGGCCAATGTCACCGTCACCTACGACGACCTGCGTACGCAGGCCACTCAGCTGCGCAACGGGCAGCGTGCGATCGAAGACCAGCTGGGTCAGATGAAGTCGCAGATCGACAACCTCGTCGGCTCGGGCTACGTGACCGACAAGTCGTCGAAGGCGTTCGACGCGACGTACACCGAGTTCACGACCGGGGCGTCGAAGACGATTTCGGCGGTCGAGAACATGGCGGCCTTCCTCGAGAACGCGGCCAGCACTCTCGAAGGCGCCGACCAACAGCTCGCCAGCAGCCTGGGCTGATCGACCGGATGACAGGGTGGCCGGGGCAGGTCGTGGTGAGACGCGACGCGTTCCGGCCTCCCGGCACGAGGGGAGGACCCTATGGCTCGAACGAGCCTGAACATCGACGGTCTGGGTCTCGAGGCGTTGCTCGCCGACCTGGCCGCCGTCAAGGCCGAATTCGAATCGGGCGACTCGTCGGCGTCGGCAACCGCCGAGGCCTGTGGCCACGCCCGTCTGGCGGAGAAGATCTCGTCGTTCGCGACGAACGGGAACGACCGGCGGGCGCAGCTCGCTGAGCAGATCACCGAGCTCGGCGAGGCGTTGTCGACGATCGACACGACCTTCACCGAGGTCGAGCAAGAACTCGAGGGCGTCTTGCTCGGCGGCGACAAGTGACGGCCGGCACGCTCGCCGGGGTGGCTGCCGAATCGTTGGTGGGGGTGTCGGGTGACCCTGTCCTGGTGAACGCCATGGCGAGCCACTACGAGTCCGTCGCGGCGTCGATCCGTGGGGCGGCCACCAGGTTGAGATCTCTCGAGGCGGGGTCGTCGTCGAGCGACGCCCTCGACGCTTTCCTGGCCAAGGCGGCGCAGGTGTCGGCAAGCCTGGGCAGGGCCGAGGGGCGGTACGGCGAGACGGGTTCGGCGCTGAAGGCGTACTCGTCAGAGTTGTCGCTCGCCCAAGAGGCTGCCGCACCGGCTCTCGCGAACCACCGCGACGCCGTCGACGACCTCGCCGCGGCCGAGAAGCTGGTCGAGCGGCTCGAGCACTTCGCGCTCGTGGCCACCGACGAGGTCACGAAGCAGGAGCACCTCGACCAAGCTGCGGCGCAACGCTCGAAGGCCGAGGAGGCGCGGGGCCGGGTGGCCCTCTACGCGCGCCGACTCACCGAAGCACACACGTCCGTCGAGACCGCCGCGAACACCGCCATCGCCAAGATCGACGACGCGACCGACGACGGCCTCGCCGACACCCTCTGGGACGACCTCGGGGGTGCGTGGGACGCCGGCTTCGCCGCCTTCGAGACGTGGATGGAAGAGAACGACTCGTGGATCAGTACGGTCCTCGACGTCCTGACCGTCGTGGGCGGTGCCTTGGCTGTGGCGTCTTTGTTGATCCCCGGCATCAACCTCTTGGTCGTAGCCGTGATGGTCGTGTCCGTCGGTCTAGCCGTAGCGCGATTCGCCGCCGGAACAGGAAGTGCACTCGATCTGGCGATGGCCTTGATCTCCGTCGCGACACTAGGCATTGGGGGAGCCTCCGCCGCCTCGGCCAAGGCTTCCCTCGAGGTCGTCAGCGCCAATCGCGTTGCTGCGCTGGTCAGGGGCGGGGATTCAAACCGTCTAGCCACTCTGCGAGTCGCGAGAAGCTGGAGCCGAGCAAAGCCAGGGCTTGGGGATCGCTTCCTTCTGAAGGGGATCGGCGACGAGAGCGTCGCGCAGATGCTGCATTTCCTGCGAGCGTCTCGGCCGGGGGCCTTCGCCGACGACCCCTCTCAGATCGCGGCGATGTTGGCCAAGCTCAATACGGCTCGCGTCATTCAAACGGCCGATCAAGTCCGGTCGACAGGGGAAGGGATCGCCGCTTTGGCCGGCGTCAATCTCCCTGCTGAGGTCTGGCGGAAGGCCACCGGTTCGAGAGGCTCGATGTGAAGGCTCGCAGTCGACGGAGGATGCACAAGAGCAATCGACGAGGACCAGGAAACGTCATTCTGAGCGCGCTCCTCCTGCTGTCAGCATTGGTGCCGTTCTGTACGTTCCAGGGAACTCGGATAGTGCTGCAAGTGCGAGGTGGCGGTCGAGGTGACGCGCGTCGCCTGAACCCTGACGGAGGCCCCCTCTTCAGCACAACGGACGATTGGCCACCATTTGTCGGTTCGTCCTTGCCCTTCTGGGTAGCGGCGGCATGTCTTGTCACGGCCATGGTGATCCTTTGGCGCTCCCCAACGGCTGACGATGCGCACTCCCTGGACGTGCCACTCGTTGCTTACATGGGGTTCGTCGGGGGCGTCTGGAGCATCGTGTTCGCGTTTTTGTTCCGGGAACTCGATGCTTGGCCAAGAGATTCGGCGGTCGCAGGCAGCATTGAGTTCGTCTGCAGCATGCGGGTGATGGTCGAGGTAGTCCGTGGGCGATGTCGGCGCCGTCATGAACGCCGGACGCACGAGACGGAGCAGACCACCAACGGCACCATTGGTGACCGCCCAAACGAAGTCCGGTCTGCTGAGGTGGCACCCGTCTCCCCGGACGAGTCGTGAGCGGCGCGGGGTACGTGGGGCGGACGGTCGGGACGGTGGCGGCGTCGTATTCGATCGTCGTGCCTCCGGGGTTCGTCCGGGTGCCGGGTGAGATGACTGCGCCTGATGCCGCGGCGTTCGTCGCCGCGCAGCTGGGAGACCCGCCCGCCCCCGGAACCGCGACGGCACCCGACGACTGGCGGCTGCGGTTCGGGTCGGCGCTCGGACGCGCGCTCGCGGCCGACGGCCACGGTCGCGTGATGGATTCGTACCTCAGCGGGGGCCCGCTGCCCGGCACCGACATCGTGTGCTCGATCGTCGTCGCGACCGTGCCCGTCACCCGATCCGAGCACGCCGACCTCGACCGGCTGCTGCTGCGGCGAGTCGCCACCCAGGGGGCGAACCCGATCGTCCTCGCCGAAGACCCCGCCGTCGTCTGGGACGACTCCGGCGGGGCCTTCGCGCCCGGAAGCCGAAACGCGCGACTCGACGGTCCTCGTGCCCTGACACCTCTCCGCCGTCGAACCGTTCTGGCGCGTATCGCCGGGCACGACGACAGGCTGATCTCCCTCGTACTCACCGTCGGTTCGGCGACTCCAGACGCGCCCGATGAAGGCGATGCCGATGCACAGGCCCGCGTCGTCGGCGCCCTCACCGACGTCTTCGACGCCATGCTCAGCACCTTCCGTTGGCGTGACGCCGGGGGGCGCCTCGTCACCGACCGGCCCCTCGCCTGAACTCCTCGGACCGTCACAGAAAGCGACCTGCCCCATGACCGAGACCGACGTCTCCACCAATTTCGACATCCTCATCGGGCACGACCCCGAGACCTGGGTAGCCCTTCCGTGCTCCTGGCCGCACGACGATCACCGCGCGCCTCGATCGTGGATCAGGGCGACCGTGAGTTCCGTCGCCGAGCGGTCCGTGGTGTCTACCCGCGCCTCCCGGTCCTGGTTGACCGAGGTGCTCTCGACCCTGGCGCGCTGGTCGCCCGGCGACGAACGCCGGTACCTCTACCTACCCGACATCGCGACCCCACCATCGTTGCTGCGCGTCCAGGTCGGGTTCTCGCAGGGCGAGCGTGGCGACGCCCTCCGCGCCCTGGTGCTCGACAGCGACGTCGCCGCCATCGAGCCCCCCGTCGTCGACGAGATCGAGACGAGCGGTCTCGGGCAGGGGCTCAGAGGCGTGCGGTACTCGGTCCTGGAGGGCGACGACGGCCTCCTCGCCACCCTCGTCTACGCCTTCCGTGCCGAGCCGTACGACCTCCGCGTCACCTGCCAGGTCGGTGGCCCCGAGGGTGTCCACGGCATGATCGACGAGGTCGACGTGTTCGTCGACGGCATCAGCGTGGTGCCCGCCGCGTGAGACTGAACGTCACCGTCCTGCACGTCCCGACGGGCCACCGGGCCGACCGCTCGGTCGTGGTCGATCCGGACCACACCGTCGACGCCGTGGCCCGGCACCTCGCGTCGTCACTCGGCCACCCGCGGCAGACCTCGACCGCCGAGCCCGGGATCATCACCGTCGACGGAGTCCCGGTCGATCCGACCGCGCGACTCAGCTCGGGCGTCCTGCTCGACGGAGCCGTTCTCGGCCTCGGCGGCCCCGCGACGCACCTCCGCCTCCCGCAGGACCTCCCCACCATCCGCATCATCGGAGGCCGCGGTGCCGGGACGATCCACGTCGTCGACGTCGGGCTCGTCCACCTCGGCAGCAGCCCGGACGCAGGTGTGAGACTGGACGGCCCGCGGGTGCCCCCGATCGTCGCGACGATCGAACTGGACGGTGCCGGGCGCTTTGCACTGACCCCCACGGCGGACGCCTTCGTCGAGTCCGACGATGGCGCTCGTGGGCCGCTGGTCCTCGTCGACCGCGTCCCCGTCCGAGGCACGGTCACCGTCGACGAACATCGTCTGATCACGATCGGCGACATCCTCCTCACCGTGGCACCATCGGGACAACCATCCGCCGCGACGACCGTGAGTGACGGCGGAGGTACCCTCGACCACGCGCGCCCACCGCGCCTCCTGCCGGAGCGACCGACCACGACGTTCCGGTTCCCCGCCGAACCCCAACAAGCGACGAAACGGCCCCTGCCGATCGTCGCGGCTCTCGCACCGATGCTGATGGCCGTCGTCATGGTCACCGTGTTCGGGAACGTCGCCTTCCTCGCTTTCGGGCTCATGTCGCCGGTGGTCATGATGGGCAACCATCTCTATGACAAGCGCAACGGCAAGGTCTCGCACCGGCAGCGCCTCGCCGACCACCAGGCCACGAAGGAGGCGGTGGCGGCGGATGCCGAGAGCGCCGTGCGGCAGCTGCAGCGCGAGTTGCGACACCTCAGCCCTGACGCCGCGACCGTGCTCGACATCGCCGCCCGGCGTCGTTCGCGGTTGTGGGAACGTCGTCGCGACGACCCCGACCACCTGCGAGTCAGGATCGGCACCGCCGACCTGCCCTCGGGGGTCACCATCGAGGACCCGGCCGAACTCGAGCACCGCCGGACCGTCGCCCGCCCTGCCGTCGACGTGCCCGTCACCGTCGGCCTGGCCGACCACGGAGTCGTCGGGGTGGCGGGACGATCCGAGCACGCCAGACCGCTGGTGGCGTGGATGCTGGCCCAGCTCGCCGTCGTCCAGAGCCCCCGCGACGTGCGCTTCGTGGTCCTGACCGAGCAGGCCGCGGCCGTCGAGTGGTCCTGGCTCGCCCACGTGCCCCACGCCCGACCCGACGCCGGCCGCCCGTCCATGGTCCGGCTCGGCAACGACGCCGAGACCGTCGCCCGCCGCATCGCCGAGCTGGGGGCCGAGATCGACGCCCGCCAGCGGGCGGTGCGGGAATCACGGGGGACGCTCCGCGCGACGACCGACATCGTGCTCGTCGTCGACGGCGCTCGGCGGTTGCGGACCTTGCCAGGGCTCGTCCGCGTCCTGCGTGAGGGCCCAGCCGTCGGCGTGTACGCGGTGTGCGTCGATTCCGAACGCCGGTCGCTTCCGGAGGAGTGCGTCGCCGTCGTCACCTCCGGCGTCACGACACACTCGCTCGACGTGCATCGCACCGCCGACGTGCGCGAGGTCAAGGCCGACCTGTTGCCCCCCGGCTGGTTCGAGGCCGTCGCGCGGGCCGTCGCGCCGCTGGTCGACGTCCATGACGGTGGCGGAACGGGGGGACTCCCGGCCCGATCGCGACTGCTCGACGTGCTGCAGCTCGAACCGCCCACCCCGGAGGCCGTGCTCGATCGGTGGGCTCGCACGGGCGCAACGACCGAGGTCGTCATCGGGGAAAGCCTCGACGGCCCGTTCTCGTTCGACCTCCGCCGGGACGGCCCGCACGGCCTCGTGGCCGGAACGACCGGATCGGGCAAATCGGAGCTGCTGCAGAGCATGGTCGCATCGCTCGCGGCCGCCAACACCCCCGAATCGATGACGTTCGTCCTCGTCGACTACAAGGGCGGTGCCGCGTTCCGGGACTTCGCGCCGCTGCCCCACACGGTCGGGATGGTCACCGACCTCGACACCCACCTGGTCGAACGGGCGCTGCGTTCGCTCGGGGCCGAGTTGCGCCGCCGCGAGCACCTCCTCGCCGCCGTCGGGGCCAAGGACCTCGAGGACTACGTCGACGGTGCGGGCGGTGACGCTGCGAGGCCGCCGCTGCCGCGCCTCCTGATCGTCATCGACGAGTTCGCGAGCATGGTCCGTGAGCTGCCGGACTTCGTGACCGGTCTCGTCGACATCGCCCAGCGCGGGCGTTCTCTCGGAATCCACCTCGTGCTCGCGACGCAGCGACCGACGGGGGTCGTCACCGGCGACATCCGGGCGAACACGAACCTGAGGATCGCCCTGCGCGTGACCGACGCGGGCGAGAGCAGTGACGTGATCGACGCCGGTGACGCGGCCGGCATCTCCAAGTCGACACCGGGCCGCGCCTTCGTCCGGCTGGGTGCCAGCGCGCTCGTGCCGTTCCAGGCCGGCCGTGTCGGTGGTCGGCGAGCGGGTGTGGTGGCCGCGGTCGTGCCTGAGGTCTGGTCGAGCCCCCTCGAGTGGAGCGACCTCGGACGGGCCGCCGCCGCACCCCCGCCACGGGCATCGGCCGATCGAGCCGGCCGCACCGACCTGGTCGAGCTCGTCGGCGCCCTCACCGAGGCCAGCACCCGACTCGGAATCTCGCCGCCACACCGTCCCTGGCTCGATGCGCTGCCCGAGCAGATCGTGCTCGACGACGACGTCGCTCCGACGGGTCACGATCGAGGCCGGTGCGCGGTCGGCGACCTGCCCGTCGTGCCGTTCGGACGACAGGACTTCCCGGCTGAACAGCGTCAGGCAGCGGCCGCACTCGACCTCCAGACCCTCGGCCATCTCTTCGTGGTCGGAGCCCCGCGCAGCGGACGTTCGCAGGCGTTGCGCACGATCGCCGCGGCGCTCGCCGACCGTACGAGTTGCGGGGACGTCCACCTCTTCGGCATCGACTGCGGCAGCGGTGCCCTGCTGCCGCTCGAGAGCCTTCCGCATGTCGGAGCCGTCGTCCAACGGACCCAGCACGACCGGGTCCGACGCCTGCTGGCGAAGCTCGTGGACGAGACCCACCGGCGGCAGCAGATGCTCGCCGCCACCGGCCATGCGAGCGTCGTCGAACAGCGTCGCGCCGTGCCCGAGGCCGAACGGCTGCCTCATCTGCTCGTCATGATCGACCGGTGGGAAGGCTTTACGGGCAGCTTCGCCGAGATCGAGCACGGGAAGCTCGTCGAACAGGTGGCACTGATGCTGCGTGAGGGCGCCGCAGTCGGGGTGCACGTGATCGTCACGGGCGACCGTCAACTCGTCGCCGGCCGGCTGGCGTCGTTCGTCGACGACAAGGTGCTGCTGCGTCTGACCGACCGGGCCGACTACGCCCTGGCCGGGCTGAACCCTCGAACGCTTCCCGACACCCTGCCTCCTGGTCGCGGCTTCACGGCCGAGAGCTCGGTCGAGACGCAGATCGCCCTGATCGACGTCGACCCGTCGGGCCACGCACAGGCCGAGGCCTTGCGTCGACGAGGGGCTCGGGCGACACGCCGCGACCGAGACGTCCCCGTCGGCCGTCGACCCTTCCGTGTCGACCAGCTGGGAGGGCCGGTGTCGTTCGACGAGGCCTGGTGCCGCCGGGGCGCCGGCGACCCGGCGATCGTGTTCGCTTTGATCGGCCTCGGTGGTGATGACCTCGTGCCGATGGGTCCGGATCTCGCCGACGGCCCCGGCAGCTACGTGGTGACGGGGCCCCCGAAGAGCGGGCGCAGCACCGTCCTGACCGCGGTGGTCCGGTCGCTCACGGCCCAGGGCATCGGGGTCGTCGTCGTCACACCACGGCGCTCGCCGCTGCGGGCGCTCGACGGGGCACCCGGCGTGGTCGCGGTGATCACCACCCGGATTGTCGAGGAGGCCCATCTCGCACCCTTCTTCGCCGGCCAGGACGGCCCGCGCGTGCTCGTCATCGACGACGGCGAGCACCTCAAGGACTGCCCTGCGGCCGACTGGCTCGCGGAGTTCGTCCGGGCGTGCCCCGACAGCGGTCGGGCGCTCGTCGTGGCCGGGACGACCGGCGAGGTGTTGGCGGGGTGGGCCGGCTGGCAGGTCGACGTGAGGAACAACCGTTGCGGCGCGGTGCTCAGCCCGCAGCTGCCCAACGAAGGCGACCAGGTGGGGCTCCGCCTGGCGAAGTCCGACCTCGCTGACCGACCGACACCCGGGTTCGCCCTCGTGGACGACGGCAGCGGCCAGGCCGTCAGGGTGCAGGTGCCGTTCGACCGGGCCGGGTGAGCCAGGCCCCGGCACCCGCACCCGGGGACTCATCAGGCGTCGCCCAACCCGACGGGTGACAGCGCCTCCGTCTCGACGGCGACGGGGACCTCGTCGGAGCTCTCGGTGAGGCGACGCCTCCGGACGTGGAGGGCACCCGCCGCGGCCAGTAGCACGAAGCCTGTCCCGACGATGCCGAGGGCGACGAGCAACACGCGGTCTCCACCATCCGAACCGGTGAAGGCCAGCCTCACCGGGGGAGCGGGGGCCTCAGTCGCTGCAGGCTGACGCACCGTCGTCATCTCGCTACGGTGGACGGTCGTGTCGGCGAAAGCCGGGACGATGCGGCTGCCGTCCTCGTCGGCCGCCGACCCCGGGGACGAGAAGACGAAGACGTACGTGCCGGGCTGCTCGAGGGTGACGCACGGCGTCGTGTACGTGCCGTCCTCGCCGACGGTCACCGTCTCGCGGGCGACGACGAGGCCCGGGTCGAGGCGGTCGATCGGACCGAGGTCCCTTCCCACGGCTGGGGCCTCGGCGTACGGTCCGACGAGTACGGACTCGACGTCGACCCCGCCGGGAACGTCGGGGTGCAGGTCGACGACGGTGAGCTCGTCGCTGACGCAGGCACCCGGGCCGACCTCCGCGTCGGACGCGACGGTCGAGATCTTCGGCGCCCAGGGAGCGAAGGTCGTCTCGGTCGCCGTGCCGAAGGGCGAGCGCCACGGCCGAACCCGCTCACGTCCTGCCTCGACCGGGGTGTCCGCCGGGTCGATCGTCTCGACCCAGGTGTAGTAGCCGCCACCGGGCAGCTCGCAGCCCGGGGTCGAATGCGTACCCGGGCCGTCGAGCACCTCGAGGGTGACCTCGCAGACCAGCGGGGCGTCTGCGGGCCACTCAGAATCCTCGACCACGGGAGCGAGGAACGGCCCCAGCAGACGGCTGCGCACCGTGACCGGCACGGGACGCCAGCTGCCGGAGTCGTCGTATCGCCCCCACTCGGACAGGAGCCCGTCACCGGGTGCGACGTCGAGGGTCACCTGGTCGGTGACGACCGTGCCGGTCTCGGCCACGGTGTCGCTGGTGACCGTCGACACCGTCGGCTGGAAGGGCAGGGGTGACAGCTGCTCGATGCTGGCCGACTCGGACGCAGATGCCGCGACCCCGCCCGAGAACAGGATCATCTGCGACCCCGCAGGGCTGTTCCCCACCGTGGTCACTCGGCCGTACGGCAGGCCGACGAACTCGACCGAGGCGGTCACCGTCAACCGCGCGGCATCGCCGGTGGCGACGACGGGGACGCTGGCTCCGTTGTGCACGGACGCCGTGGTCGAGCCGTCCGCGAACACGGCTCCGTCCAGGGTGACCGTGCCGGCATGGGTGGGCTCGAGGGTCGTCGGTCCACCCGTCACCCGGTCGACCGTGAGGTCGGGGCGGATCATGCCCGTTCCGTCGGCCGAGAGCTCGACCGTCACCGACCCCACGACCGACTTCGACGCGGCCGACGACGCCTCGGCGAGCATCTGGTTCGCCCGCTCGAGCACGACCGGCCAGTGTTCGTTCGCCCGTCCGGCGTAGTACCGCTGGGTGTGGCCGTTGAGCCCGGTGATGGTCCAGACGGCGAGTTGTCCTGCGGCGGCCGTGTCGGGGTCGGTCGTGCCACCCCACGTGCGGGCGATGTACGCGAGACGCGCGTGGTCGTCGGTCGAGACGCCGATGACGTCGCCACCCGTGGTCGTGTCGTAATGCTTGCCGACGGGTGAGGTCTTGCCGGCTTCGAGGCAGAACGCCTGGGTGCCGTCGTCGAGTCGATAGGTGCCGAGCCATGAGACGCCGTCGCCGCGCCAGAGGTGGCCCGGGCCGAGTCCCGTACCGGTCACGGCGGCGGCCGGGGCCTGGCCGAGCAGGCCGACGGCGACGGAGAACACGAGGGCGAGCGCGAGCGTGAGGCGTCGCCTGGGGGGTCTGAGGGCGTTGGTCGGTGATGTCATGCACCGACGATCGGTCAGCGACCCCGGCTGGCGAGGCCGGCACCGCGCCTCCTGTGCACTGTTCTCGACGTCGCTCGCCGGGGGAGGAGCCGTGACGCGACGACGCCCCCGCCGCGAGGTGCGGCGGGGGCGTCGTCAGGCGGTGGTGATCTCAGGTCACTCGGTCTCGTCGAGGTCGATCTCGTCGCGTTCTGGTGCCGGTGGCGGGTGAGTGAACCGCGCCGTGAGGATGGCGCCGACCTCGACTCACCCCGCTCCGTCTTTCTTGTCCTCCTTTTCTGCTGCCCTCCTGTCCGGGCCCCAGGCACCCGCGACGACGCAGACCAGGGCTGCGGTGATGGCGATTCCGATGCTCGACGAGCCGCCAGGGCGGATCGCAGCCGCGATCGTCTGAAGAATCGCGACCGCTGCGACGATCGTCAGAAAGATCTGCAGCTCGAGGCGACTCATCGACGGATCATCGAGTAGAACTTGTTCTCGAAACCCGTCATGAAGACCGGCCCGCCGACTGCGCCGCAAGCGGTCAAGGCGAGAGAGCGTACTTGCCACGTGACCCGCTGATATTCGGCGTTCCGGAGTCCCGCGTGATACGAGCGTTCGCCGGCAGCTTGACCCATGCCGTAGTAGGACCCGCCAATGGTCAAGCCTGTCGTCGCGATTCTCTTGTGTGCAGACATGAACTTCTTCGTTCCTTCCGAGTGGATCGTCCCGCCAGTCGAGACGTGTACCGAAGCGTGACATGTCAGATTGCTGATGGTCAAGACCGTCCGCCGACGATCGGGCCGCCACTCGGCCGCCGAGGCCGGCACCGCGCCTCCTGTGCACTGTTCTCGACGTCGCTCGCCGGGGGAGGAGCCGTGACGCGACGACGCCCCCGCCGCGAGGTGCGGCGGGGGCGTCGTCAGACGGTGGTGATCTCAGGTCACTCGGTCTCGTCGAGGTCGATCTCGTCGCCCTCGAGGTCGTTCGAGGCGTACTCGGGCGAACCCTCGCGTGGCGCGCCACCGGTCGGGCCGTCGTTGCCCTCGCCGACGCCGGGGAAGACCGTCTCGCCGGCGACCGCGTCGTTGGTCGCGATCTGCTCGGACTCGGCGAACTCGTCGGCCTGGTCGTAGGGCTGGTCGCCCGATGCTGCGGGGGTGTTCGTGTCGCTCATGGTGCGTCCTCTCGAGAGTGGTGCGGGGTGGTGGGGGCGCGGCTCAGGCCAGGCCGAGCTGCTGCTTGAGGCCGGCCTCGTCGGTGGCGCCCCAGCGCTCGACGAGCAGGCCGTCGTCGTCGAAGCGGCCGACCTGGATGCCGCGCACGGTTAACGACTTGCCCGTGGGCTCGGCGCCCTGGAACGTGCCGGTGTGCGTGCCCGAGATCGTGAAGACCGCGGTGACGTTCTCGTCGTCGGCGACGAGCGTCTCGACCTGCAGGTCGGCGTCGGGGAAGGCCGCGAAGAACTCGGTCCAGAAGGCTTGGATGCCGGCGAGGCCGGCGGGTGCGTCGGGGGCCGGATCGTGGTCGACGACGTCGGCGTGGAAACCCTCGCCCAGACGGTCGATCTCACGGGCGGTCAGGATCTCACCGATGCGTTGCTGCGTGGCGACGTTCTTCTCTTTCGACATGCGTGTCTCCGTTTCTCGTTCTGTCGGGGTGTCTCTCGTCTACTCCCCAGCCGCGTACCTGCCGCCGATGCTCACAGCAGACGCGACGCTCGGCGTACCCCTCGGGTCGCCCGCTAGGCTGACCGCTGGCCCATTGTCTTCATGTCGAGATGGCTCGATGTCGAGACGGATCATGGTGAGACGACGCAGCGATGCGGATTGGAAGAACAGCGTGGATCTTTTCGAGTACCAGGCCAGAGACCTGTTCGAGCAGTACGGCGTGCCCGTACTGCCGGGCATCGTGGCCGACACCCCCGAGGAGGCGCGAGCAGCGTCCGAGAAGCTGGGTGGCGTCACCGTCGTCAAGGCCCAGGTCAAGGTCGGTGGCCGCGGGAAGGCCGGCGGCGTCAAGGTGGCGAAGACCCCGGACGACGCCGAGGCCGCGGCGAAGGACATCCTCGGTCTCGACATCAAGGGTCACGTCGTCAAGCGCGTCATGATCGCCGGCGGCGCCCAGATCGCTCAGGAGTTCTACTTCTCGGTGCTGCTCGACCGCGCCAACCGCTCGTACCTCTCGCTCTGCAGCGTCGAGGGCGGAATGGAGATCGAACAGCTCGCCGTCGAGAAGCCCGACGCCCTGGCTCGCATCGAGGTCGACCCCCGCGCGGGCATCGACCTGGCGAAGGCCACCGAGATCGCGAAGGCCGGCGGATTCCCCGACGAGCTGATCGAGAAGGTCGCTCCCGTGCTGGTCAAGCTCTACGCCGTCTACGAGGGCGAGGACGCGACGCTCGTCGAGGTCAACCCTCTCGTGCTGACCGAGCAGGGCGACATCGTCGCCCTCGACGGCAAGGTCTCGATCGACGAGAACGCCGAGTTCCGCCACCCGGGCCACGCCGAGCTCGAGGACGCCGACGCGGCCGACCCGCTCGAGGCGAAGGCCAAGGCGGCCGGTCTCAACTACGTGAAGCTCGACGGCGAGGTCGGCATCATCGGCAACGGCGCAGGGCTCGTCATGTCGACGCTCGACGTCGTCGCCTACGCCGGCGAGGCCCACGGCGGCGTGAAGCCCGCGAACTTCCTCGACATCGGCGGCGGAGCGAGCGCCGAGGTCATGGCGGCCGGGCTCGACGTGATCCTGGGCGACGCCCAGGTCAAGAGCGTGTTCGTCAACGTCTTCGGCGGCATCACCGCGTGCGACGCGGTCGCCAACGGCATCGTCGCCGCCTTGGGCATCCTCGGCGACGCGGCCACCAAGCCGCTCGTCGTGCGACTCGACGGCAACAACGTCGACGAGGGTCGGCGCATCCTGGCGGAGGCGGCGCACCCGCTGGTCACCGTCGTCGCGACCATGGACGAGGCTGCCGACAAGGCCGCCGAGCTGGCTTCGAAGTAAGGACTGCACAGAACAATGTCGATCTTCCTCAACAAGGACAGCAAGGTCATCGTCCAGGGCATCACCGGCGGCGAGGGCACCAAGCACACCGCCCTCATGCTCAAGGCCGGCACGCAGGTCGTGGGCGGCGTCAACGCCCGCAAGGCCGGCACGACCGTCACCCACGGTGACGTCGAGCTGCCCGTCTTCGGCACCGTCACCGAGGCCGTCGCCGAGACCGGAGCCGACGTCTCGATCGTCTTCGTGCCGCCGGCCTTCGCCAAGGACGCCGTCGTCGAGGCCATCGAGGCCGAGGTGCCGCTCGTCGTCGTCATCACCGAGGGCATCCCGGTGCAAGACAGTGCCGAGTTCTGGGCCCTCGCCAAGGCCAAGGGTGGCACGACCCGCATCATCGGCCCGAACTGCCCCGGCATCATCACGCCCGGCGAGTCGCTGGTCGGCATCACGCCCGCCTCGATCTCGGGCTCCGGCCCCATCGGGCTGGTCTCGAAGTCGGGCACCCTGACCTACCAGATGATGTTCGAGCTGCGCGACCTCGGCTTCTCGACCGCCATCGGCATCGGTGGCGACCCGGTCATCGGCACCACCCACATCGACGCCCTCGAAGCGTTCGAGGCCGACCCCGACACCAAGGCGATCGTCATGATCGGTGAGATCGGTGGCGACGCCGAAGAGCGTGCGGCCGACTACATCAAGGCGCACGTCACCAAGCCCGTCGTCGGCTACGTCGCGGGCTTCACCGCCCCCGAGGGCAAGACGATGGGCCACGCCGGCGCGATCGTGTCCGGCTCGGCCGGCACCGCCCAGGCCAAGAAAGAGGCACTCGAGGCCGCCGGCGTCAAGGTCGGCAAGACGCCGAGCGAGACCGCGGCGCTGCTGCGCGAGGTCTACGCCTCCCTCTAGGGGCCGACCCGCGCCTCCTCGACGGGCGTGTTCGTCACGGCCGGTCGTCCTCGGACGCCCGGTCACGACGGACACGCCCGTCGTCGTCCGGGCGCGACGTCGTGGCGTCGTCGTCGCGGGCGGCGGGGCAGCAGCCCCGCCCCCGCCGACACCGGTACAGTCGCTCGCGATGAACCGCCCAGTCACCGCCCTCTTCGCCGCGCTCGAAGCCCTGCTCGTCGTGGGCATCGGCGTCGGCATCCCCCTCGTCGTGCTGACGTCGCTCTGGGCGTTCCAGTACGGCCTGCAGATCGACTGGATCGTGTTCTGGCGCGCGGCCGTCGACTCCTGGCTCGTCGGGCACGGTGCCGATCTCACCCTGCAGCTCAGCGCAGACGCGGCCTCGGCGACCGGCATCGCCGGAGCCGACGCGCCCATCGTCATCTCGCTGGCCGCGCTCGGATTCGCCCTGCTCACGGTCCTGATGGGAGTCCGCGCCGGCCGGGCGGCAGCCGAGACCGCCCACCGAGTGACCGGTGTGCTCGTGACCATCGGCACCTTCGCGCTGCTGTCCCTCGCCCTCGCGGCCGCGGCGCAGCACGAGCTCGCCCGCCCGTCGTTGTGGCAGGGCACGCTGCTGCCCGCGCTCGTCTACGCCGTGCCCGTCGTCGCGATGGCCGAGGTCACCCGACGTCGCCGCGGTGAGGCACCCGACCCGGTGACCGGCGTGGTCATCGGACTGCTGACGCGACTGCCCGGTCAGGTGACCGCCATCGCCACAGCCGGGCTGCGCCTCGGCGCCGTGGCCGCGTCCGCCGTGCTCGCCGTGTCGGCCCTGATCGTCTCGGTGCTGATCGTGACGAACTACGCCGAGATCATCACCCTGTACGAAGGAGCGCACGGCGGGTTCCTCGGCGGGCTCGCCTTGACGCTCGGTCAACTCGCGCTCCTGCCCGACGTCGTCGTCTGGGCGGCGTCGTGGCTCGTCGGCCCCGGCTTCGCCATCGGCACCGGGTCGTCCATCTCGCCGCTGGGCACCGCGGTCGGCCCCATGCCTGCGATCCCGTTCCTGGGCGCCCTGCCGACCGCCGACCTGTCGTTCGGCTTCGTCGGGCTGCTCGTGCCCATCGTCGCCGCGTACGTCTGCGCCACGTTGCTGAGGCCGCGACTGCAGCGCGTGCTCGCCGGCCACGGTGTCGACGACACGCTCCGCCGCGTCGTCGTCGCGGTCGTCGGCGGCCTCGTCGGAGGAGTGCTGCTGGGCCTGCTCGCCTGGGCGGCCTCGGGTTCGGCCGGGCCCGGACGACTCGCCGTCGTCGGCCCAGACCCCCTGCTGGTCGGAGGATTCGCGGCGCTCGAGTTCGCCGTTGCCGGTGTCCTGGCCATGGTCGTCACGCCGTCGAGGCTCGTGGGCGAACGGGCCGAGGCCACCTCGGACGGGCTCGGCTCCGAGCGGCGTGACGATGCCGACGCGGTCGACGAGACCGGGAAGACCGGGAAGTCCGGGAAGGCCGGGCAGGTCTGGAAGGCCTGGAGAGATACACGGTCCCGGAAGACCGAGAAGACCGAGAAGACCGAGAAGACCGAGAAGGCCGACGGGAGTGACGGGGCCCGATGGGCTTATGAGCCCGCGGTGCCCACGAGGGCCGAGGCGCGCGAGTCCGCGACCGCTCCGCCCTCCGCCCCGCGATCCGACGGTGACGACACCGAGCGCATCGAGGGCATCACGCGCTGAGGCCGTCACGGGCCGTCCGTCCGCCCCGCGGTGCGGACGCCCGGCCCGCTAGGCTTGCCGGGTGCTGAAGCTCGTGGTGCTCATCTCCGGTGGTGGCTCGAACCTGCGGGCGCTGCTCGAGGCCGCGAGCGACGCCGAGTACCCCGCCCGCGTGGTCGCCGTCGGTGCCGACCGCGAAGCCGACGGCTTCGAACACGCCGAGCACTTCGGCGTGCCGACCTTCTCGGTCTCGTTCTCGAACTTCGCCGACCGCGCCGCCTGGGGCGACGAGCTGCTGGCGCAGATCGAGCAGTGGCAGCCCGACCTCGTCGTGCTCAGCGGGTTCATGCGGCTCGTGCCGCCGAGGGTCGTCGCGGCCCTCGCCCCGAACCTCATCAACACGCACCCGGCCTACCTGCCCGAGTTCCCCGGGGCGCACGGCGTGCGTGACGCGCTCGCGGCCGGGGTCGACCAGACCGGCGCCAGCGTGATCGTCGTCGACGAGGGCGTCGACAGCGGCCCGATCCTCGCGCAACGCCGCATCCCGGTGCTGCCCGGTGACGACGAGTCGTCGCTGCACGACCGCATCAAGGTCGTCGAACGCGAACTGCTCGTGCAGACCGTGCTCGACATCGCCAACGCCACGATCTCTCTCGAACAGGAGCCCACCGCATGAGCGGCCACGCCATCGACCCCAGCCTCTACCGCGACCGTGACGCCGTGCCCGTGCGTCGCGCCCTGATCAGCGTCAGCGACAAGAGCGGCCTGCTCGACCTGGCGGCGGCGCTGTCGGCCTCGGGCGTCGAGATCGTGTCGACCGGCTCGACCGCACAGACCATCCGCGACGCCGGCCACGCCGTCACCGAGGTCAGCAGCGTCACCGGGTTCCCCGAATCGCTCGACGGTCGTGTCAAGACGCTGCACCCCGCGGTGCACGCCGGCATCCTCGCCGACCTGCGTCTCGAATCGCACGAGGCGCAGCTGGCCGAGCTCGACATCGCCGCGTTCGAGCTCGTCGTCGTCAACCTGTACCCGTTCGTCGAGACCGTCGCGTCCGGAGCCGACGTTCCCACCGTCATCGAGAACGTCGACATCGGCGGCCCCGCGATGGTGCGTGCCGCCGCGAAGAACCACGCTAACGTCGCGATCGTGGTCTCGCCGACGAACTACCCCCAGGTCGTCGAGGCGCTCACTCTGGGCGGCACGACCCTGGCCCAGCGGCAGCGTCTCGCGGGCGAGGCCTTCGCCCACACGGCCGCGTACGACACGGCAGTGTCGGCGTACTTCGCCGCACACGTGGGTGTGCCAACCGAGGCCGACGCATCCGCCTCGGCGACCAGCGCCTCCTCGTCCGTCGTCGACGAGCAGGAGGCGCGGGCCGGCTTCGACCCCGTGGTCACCCTCTCGGCCGAGCTGCAGCACACCCTCCGCTACGGCGAGAACGCCCACCAGGCCGCCGCGATCTACGCCACCCCCTCGGGGCGCGGCATCGCGCAGGCGACGCAGCTGCACGGCAAAGAGATGTCGTACAACAACTACGTCGACGCCGACGCGGCCCTGCGCGCCGCCTTCGACTTCGACGAGCCCGCCGTCGCGATCATCAAGCACGCGAACCCCTGCGGCATCGCCGTGGCGTCGCCCGACGCCGTCGACGCCATCGCCGACGCGCACCAGCGGGCACACGCCTGCGACCCCGTCTCGGCGTTCGGCGGCGTCATCGCGGCCAACCGCGCGGTGACGCGCGCCATGGCCGAGACCGTCGCGGACATCTTCACCGAGGTCGTCATCGCCCCGGCGTTCGACTCCGAGGCCGTCGAGATCCTCAGCGCCAAGAAGAACATCCGCTTGCTCACCCTGCCCGCCGGCTTCGCCCGCGAGGCCCGCGAGGTCAAGCAGATCTCCGGTGGCCTGCTCGTGCAGGACGCCGACCGGTTCGACGCGTTCACGTCCGACGGCTGGACGCTCGTCGCCGGCGACGAGGCCGACGCCGCGACACGCGCCGACCTCGAGTTCGCCTGGAAGGCATCACGCGCCGTCAAGTCGAACGCGATCCTGCTCGCCTCGGGCGGGGCGTCCGTCGGCGTGGGCATGGGCCAGGTCAACCGGGTCGACTCCTGCCACCTCGCAGTCGACCGCGCCGGCGCCCGCGCGAGCGGGTCGGTCGCGGCCTCGGACGCGTTCTTCCCGTTCGCCGACGGGCTGCAGGTGCTGCTCGACGCCGGGGTGGCCGCGGTGGTGCAGCCCGGCGGGTCGATCCGCGACGACGAGGTCGTGGCCGCGGCGACAGCCGCCGGCGTGACGATGTACTTCACGGGCGAACGCCACTTCTTCCACTAGGGCGTCGTCCACCGATCCGAACGATTCAGTCTTGCGGCGGAGTCGACAGCACGCATATCCTGTAAGGCTGCTCACAGCCGGTCGGTCACGACCGCACGGACGGACGACGACACTCAGGAGGACATGATGACGACGACGACACTGACCACGGTGGGTACGGCCACCGACGGTGCTCGCGTGGGTCGCGCCTCCTCGGCGTCGCCGAGCCCGACACCGATCAGCTAGACCAGTCGGCCCGCCGCCCGCCGGCACCACTCCGACACCCTCGCCCGGCGACGTCCCGGGCACGACCGTGCGACCACGCGTCCTCCTGGACGGTCGCCGCACCACCTTTCTCCACAACGGGTCAGCGCCCTGCGCCCTCGCCTGTGCCAGATCACGACACTTGGATCAGCCATGTCTCAGAAGTCCTCGTCCGCCCGTCCGCCCGATCCCGCGAAGCGCCCCTCGACGGTGCGGTCTCTCGCTCGGCTGTACCCCTACGTCAAGCCGGCCCTGCCCCGCATCGTGCTGGGCATGATCGCGGCCCTGCTCGCCGCCGTCGTCGCCCTGCTGATCCCCCTCGTCCTGCAACTGCTCGTCGACGGACCGCTGTCGAGCGGCGATCGATCGCAGGTGTGGCCCGCCTTCGCCGTCGTACTGGCCCTCGGTGTGGCCGAGGCGATCATGATCGGTGCCCGTCGGCGACTGGTGCTCACGCCGAGCACCCACGTCGAGGCGACCATGCGCAACTCCCTGTACGCCAAGCTGCAAGACCTCCCGGTGACGTTCCACGACCGGTGGCAGAGCGGTCAGCTGCTGAGCCGATCGGTCAGCGACCTCAGCCTCATCCGTCGCTGGCTCGCGTTCGGTGTCGTGCTGCTCGTGGTCAACGTGCTCACGATCGTCGTCGGCTTCGTCGTGCTGTTCTGGTACAGCTGGGTTCTGGGTCTCGTCTTCCTGGTCGCGTCGGCACCCGTCTTCTTCGTCAGCTTCGCTTTCGAGAAGCGTTACTCGGTCGTCGCCCGTCGAAGTCAGGACCAGGTCGGTGACCTGGCGACCAGCGTGGAAGAGAGCGTCCACGGCATCCGGGTGCTCAAGGCCTTCGGCCGCGGCAAGCACTCGCTCCGCGAGTTCGCCAAGCAGGCCGAAGACCTGCGCGGCACCGAGATCGAGAAGGCCGAGGCCATCTCGAAGCTGTGGCTCTGGCTGCTGCTCGTCCCCGACGTGGCCTTCGCCCTGTGTCTGCTCGGCGGCGTCTGGCTGGCCGCCGACGGTCAGCTGACCGTCGGCCAGCTGTTCGCCTTCTTCGCGACGGCGACCGTGCTGCGCTGGCCGGTCGAGTCGATCGGGTTCCTGCTCTCGATGACCTTCGACACCCGCACGGCCGTCGACCGCTACTTCGAGGTGATGGACAGCGAGAACACGGTCACCGATCCCGAGAACCCGTCGACGATCGTCGAACCCCACGGTCGCCTCGAGTTCAAGGGCACGCACTTCCGCTACCAGGACTCGCCGGCCCAGTTCTCCGACCTCGTCAACGGGGTCGACCTGGTCGTCGAGCCCGGCGAGACGATGGCGCTCGTCGGCCTGACCGGGTCGGGCAAGACCACCCTGCTGTCACTCGTGTCGCGGCTCTACGACGTCACGGGCGGGCAGGTGCTGATCGACGGCGTCGACGTCCGAGACCTCAGCCGCGAAGAGCTCCGCCGTCACATCGGCATGGCCTTCGAGGACGCGACGCTGTTCAGTGCGTCCGTGCGCGACAACGTGCTGCTCGGCCGTCCCGATCTCGCGGACGACCCCGACGAGGCCGACCGGGTCATGCGCGAGGCGCTCGAGATCGCCCAGGCCGACTTCGTCGAGCGGTTGCCCGAGGGCGTCGACACCCGCGTGGGCGAAGAGGGCCTCAGCCTGTCCGGCGGTCAGCGTCAACGCCTCGCGCTGGCCCGGGCCATCGCGGCCCGTCCGGCCGTGCTGGTGCTCGACGACCCGTTGTCGGCCCTCGACGTCGACACCGAGGCGCGCGTCGAGGCCGGTCTGAGACGCGTGCTCGCGTCGACGACCTCCCTGATCGTCGCCCACCGACCGTCGACCGTCACTCTGGCCGACCGGGTCGCGCTGCTCGAGAACGGCACGGTCACCGCCGTGGGCCGCCACTCCGACCTCATCGCGAGCAACGAGCACTACCGCTACGTCATCTCGTCGCTCGACGACGACTCCACCACCAGCCGAGAGGAGGTGCTCGCATGACCCACACGACACTCGAGGACGACCGTCCCGATCGTCCGGCAGTCGCCGACGGCCCCGTCGAGCACGAGGCGCTCGACGGCCGCACGCCCGCCGAGAAGCGCGCCGAGCAGGGCTCGACCACGCAGGGCGTCCGCGGCGAAGAGCGCGAGAATTTCACCAAGGACGAGAGCAAGAGGCTGCGCCGTCGTTCGCTGCGCCTCCTCGGCTCGCTCGTGCACCCGCTGCGCTGGCGTCTCGCGCTGATGGGCGTCGTCGTCGTGATCAGCACGGCCTCGCAGGTCGCGGGGCCGGCCCTGATCGCGATCGGCATCGACACCGCCCTCCCGGCGCTGATGGACGATCAGGACTGGGCGCCCGCGATCCTCGTCGTGGTCGCCTACCTGGTCACCGGCGTCATCGGCGCGGTGCTGATGGCCCAGTACACGGTGCTGTCGGCGCGCATCAGCCAGGCGATCCTGTTCGACCTGCGCAAACGGTTGTTCCTCCACACGCAGCGCCTCAGCCTCGAGTTCCACGAGACGTACACGTCGGGCCGCATCATCTCGCGCCAGACGAGCGACCTGGACTCGATCCGAGAGCTGCTGGACTCGGGCATCAATCAGCTCGTCTCGGGTCTGCTCTACATGGTGTTCACCGCCGTGGCCCTCGTCGCGCTCGACCCGCAGAGCGGCCTCGTGCTCGCCGTCGCGCTCGTGCCGCTCGTGGCGTTGACCCGGTGGTTCCAGGTGCGCTCGCAGAAGCTGTTCCGGGCCACCCGCGTCACGAGCGCCCGCGTCATCGTGCACTTCGTCGAGACGATGACGGGCATGCGCGCGGTGCAGGCGTTCCGCAAGGAGGCGCGCAACGAGAAGGAGTACGCCGGATACGTCGAGGACTACCGCCAGGCCAACTCGAAGGTGTTCACCCTCTTCGGCACCTTCGACCCGGGGCTGGTGCTGATCGGCAACGCCACCCTGGCGGCGGTCGTGCTCTTCGGCGGTTTCCGGGTGATCGACGGCTCGCTCGAGATCGGCGCCCTGCTCGCGGTGGCGCTCTATGCGAAGCGGTTCTTCGACCCCGCCGAAGAGATGGCCATGTTCTACAACGGCTACCAGTCTGCGTCGGCCGCGCTCGAGAAGATCTCGGGCGTGCTCGAGGAGCAGCCGAGCGTGCCCGACCCCACGCGTCCGGTCGACCTGTGGGACGCCAAGGGCCAGGTGCACTTCGACGACGTCGAGTTCGCCTACAACGCCGACACGGTCGTGCTGCCCGGGTTCGACCTGCACGTGCCGGCGGGGCAGACCATCGCCCTCGTCGGCTCGACCGGAGCAGGCAAGTCGACGCTGGCCAAGCTCATCTCGCGCTTCTACGACCCGACGCGCGGTGCGGTGACGCTCGACGGCGTCGACCTGCGCGACCTGCACCCGAAAGACCTGCGCCGCGCGATCGTCATGGTCACCCAAGAGGCCTACCTCTTCTCGGGTTCGGTGGCGGACAACATCTCGCTCGGCAAGCCCGACGCGTCGCGTGACGAGATCGTGCGGGCGGCGAAGGCGGTCGGTGCGCACGAGTTCATCGAAGCCCTGCCCGACGGGTACGACACCGACGTGAACAAGCGCGGCGGCAGGGTGTCGGCCGGGCAACGTCAGCTGCTGTCGTTCGCCCGGGCGTTCATCGCGAACCCGAGCGTGTTGATCCTCGACGAGGCGACGGCGTCGCTCGACATCCCGTCCGAACGCATGGTGCAGGAGGCGCTGCAGACCCTGCTCGCCGACCGCACCGCGGTCATCATCGCCCACCGCCTGTCGACGGTCGCGATCGCCGACCGGGTGCTCGTCATGGAGCACGGCAAGATCGTCGAGGACGGCACCCCGGACGACCTGATCGCGGGCACGGGGCGTTTCGCCCAGCTGCACGCGGCCTGGCGCGATTCGCTCGTGTGAGGCCGTCCGGGCGGTCGGGACGGACGGACGGACGGACGAGGCGAGTCACTGCGTCGGATGCGGTCGGTCACGACCGGCCGCATCCGACGGGCCCGCCGGTCCGTCCTCGCCGGCTCGGCTAGCGTGTCCCCGATGACCGACGCGACGAACTACCTGCAGGCCTACGACGAGCAACTCCGCACCGATGCCGAGACGCCGAGCGCCGTCTCCGTCACCCGGCACGGTCCGCTGCGGCTCGTCACCTTCGCCGGAGGCCGCGGCTTCGTCACCTACCGTGACCTCGGCGGGGCGGATGCCGAGGCGGTGCGCGAGCTCGTGGCGGCCGCCGTCGCCCATTTCCGGGCCGACACCGAGATCACGCGCGTCGAGTGGAAGAGCCGTGGTCACGACGAGGCGCCCGGGTTGCACGACGCGCTCGTGGCCTCGGGCTTCGCGGCCGGCGAGCCCGAGTCGATCATGATCGGGCCGCTCGGCGCCCTCGCGGACCTCGGCGAGGCGCCCGAGGGGGTGACGGTCCGTCGCGTCACCACCGAGACGGACGTCCGGGCGATGAGCGCGATGGTCGACGAGGCCTTCGGCGAAGCGGTCGACGCGCGGATGGCCGACGCGCTGCTCGCGCGGCTGGGCCGGGACGACGGCATGGAGCTCTGGGTCGCCGAGGTCGACGGCCGGATGGTCAGCGGTGGACGACTCGAACCCGTCCCCGGCACGGACTTCGTGGGCATCTGGGGTGGTGCCACCCTCGAGGCCTACCGTCACCGCGGCATCTACCGGGCGCTCACCGCCGCGCGGGCGCGGTCGGCTCTCGCGCAGGGCAAGACCCTCGTGCACAGCGACTCGACCGACGACTCGCGTCCGATCCTCGAACGGTCGGGCCTGGTCGCCGTGTCGACGACGACCCCGTACGACTGGACCCGCTGAGGACGGTCAGGGACGGTAGGAGGCGCGCTCGAGATCGACGCGGAAGGTGCCCGCCCGGCTCCACAGCAGCGGCGTGCCCTCGACGCGGTACCTCTCGAGGGCGTGCTGCTCGTGATCGCGCGGGGCATGGCCCGACGCGCGGATCACCCGCCACCACGGCAGGTCGGCCCCGGCGTACGCCATGACCTGGCCGACGCCTCGTGACGCTCGTGACCCGAGGGCGGCGGCGACCGAGCCGTAGGTCATCACGTGGCCCGGGGGGATCGACTCCACCACGGCGATCACTCGCGAGGCGAAGTCGTCGGGGTGCGGCCCGGGGTGCGGCCCGGGGTCGGGCACGGCTCCGCGGCCGCGACCGGGACCGCGACCGGGGCCGTGGCCGGAAGTCGGCGCATCCCGTGTCACGTCGTCGGGCTCACGCCGTGCCGACTCAGGCCTGTGACGACGCCAGCGTCAACCCCGCGACGTGCTCGCCGTAGGGTGTCTCGCTGATGACCTCGAAGCCGATGTGGTGGAAGAACTCTTCGGGCCCGTCGTCGCCGGGCTCGTAGATGACGGTGACCCGGTCGAAGCCGCGGCTGCGGGCCTCGTCGGCGAGGGCGTGCACGGCGAACCGCCCGATGCCCCGGCCCTGCGCGTCGGCCTCGACGTTGATGCGCCAGATGCAGCTGCGCAGCGCCTCGTCGTCGGCCTCGGCGTCGAAGTTGCCCATGATGAATCCGACGACCGTGTCGTCGTCGTCGACGACGACGCGGGGCCAGGCGGTCGTCGGGTTGACGTAGGCCTCGGCGATCGAGTGCGAGACGGGCGCCACGAACTGCTCTTGGCCCGGCTTGAGCGTGAGGTTGTTGGCCGCGACGACCGTGGCGGCGGACAGTTCTTCGAGGCGCAGACCAGACATGCGTTCAGGGTAACGGGGCCTCCCGGCGGGCACCACCGTCGAGCGGATGACGGGCCGGGGTGCGCGCGCGACCCCCCACGTCGTGGATGATGACGAGAATGAACCGCGGGACGAATCTGCCGGCGATCGGCGGCTACAACCGGTCGGTCGTGCTCGACGCCATCCGACGAGAGAGCGCGGGCCTCAGCCGGACCGAGATCGCCGGACGCACCGGGCTCAGCCCCCAGGCCGTGACGAACGTCTCGCGCCGGCTGATCGAGGCGGGCCTGATCCGCGAGAGCGGCACCGTCATCAGCGGCCCCGGTAAGCCCCGCACCATGCTGCAGCTCGAGTCGCAGGGACGCTTCGCGGTCGGCGTGCACGTCGACCCCGCCGTGCTGACCTTCGTGCTGCTCGACCTCGTCGGCACCGTGGTCGCCCACGCACGCGAGCTGACCCCGTCGGCCAGCGAACCCGACGAGGTGGTGGCCCTGATGGCACGGGCCATCGACGGGCTGGTCGTCACGAGCGGCGTCGACCGCGACCTGCTGCTCGGGGTCGGCATCGCCTCGCCCGGCCCGGTCGACATCGGGCCCGGCCTCGTGCTCGACCCGCCGATGATGCCGCTCTGGCGGCACGTGCCGTTGCGCCGGGCGCTCAGCGAGGCCACCGGACTGCCGGTCCTGCTCGAGAAGGACGTCACGGCCTGCGCGGTCGCCGAGCTCTGGCTGAGCGACGGAGGCGCGGGTGACCGCAGCGACTTCGCCTTCGTCTACTACGGCACCGGCTACGGCACCGGACTCGTGCTCGGCGGTGACGTGCTGCGTGGGGCCAGCGCGAACGCGGGGGACTCGGGGCACGTGATGGTCGACGACCACGGCCACCGCTGCACCTGCGGGCGGATCGGTTGCGTGGGCGAGCTGATCACGCCGCACGCACTCGTGCGCGAGGCCGTCGCCACGGGAGTGCTGGTCGAGGGGGACGTGTCCGACGACGCGCTCGCCGAGGCGGCACGCAGCGGGGACGACGTCGACATGCGTCGCATCGACGAGGCGTTCGTCGCCCTGGTCGGAAAGGCCGACGCGGGCGACGCCGGGGCGTCGCAGGTGCTGCACGGGGCCGGTCGACACCTGGCCCGGGCCCTGGTGACCATCATCAACCTGCTCGACCTCGACGAGGTCGTCTTCGGCGGGCCGTTCTGGGCGCCCCTGTCGCGGCACGTCCTCGCGGTGCTGCCGGCCGCGCTCCGCGACGACCCGGCGCTGATCCCGAAGCACCCGATCCGGCTGGTCGAGTCGTCGATCGGTATCGACGTGGCGGCCGTCGGAGCGGCCTGCCTGGTGCTCGACCAGACGTTCTCGCCGCGACCGTCCGCCCTGCTGATCCGGGCCTGACGGGGCCGACCCGCGCCTCCTGCGGTTCTCGACCCGCGCCTCCCCGGCCGTCGCGTCGTTACCGGACCGTTGCGCGCCGGGATCTTGACACGAGTTACTCCATACGATGTAGTAATCGCATCGCGGTCGGGCAGAGCAGCCCGGCGTCGACGCGGATGGAGCAAAGGAGCACCATGTCACGCACGTTCACCTCGGCCCGGGGGCGCAGTCGCGCACTGGCCGTCGCCGCCGCGGCGGTCGCCACGGCCCTGCTGGCCTCGGGATGCTCGGGGGGTGCCGGCAGCGGCGACTCCGACACCATCAAGGTCGCCTACCAGAAGTTCGGCACGTTCACGCAGATGGACGCCCACATGAAAGAGACCGCCAAGACCTTCGAGGCCGCCAACCCCGGCATGAAGGTCGAGTTCGTGCCCATCGCGGCGCAGAACGACGACTATTTCACCAAGCTCGCGCTGATGAACCGATCGGCCGCCACGGCGCCCGACGTCATGTACGAGGACACCTTCAAGGTGAAGAGCGACGCCGCGGCCGGCTACCTGCTGCCGCTCGACGAGTACACCGACGCCTGGGACGACTGGGACCAGTTCTTCGACAACGCGAAGCAGGCCGGCGTCGGCGAGGACGGCAAGACGTACGGCATCCCGATGGGCACCGACACGCGGGCCCTCTGGTACAACAAGGACCTCTTCGCCCAGGCTGGCCTGCCCGTTCCGTGGCAGCCGGCGACCTGGCAGGACGTGCTCGACGCGGCCGAGACGGTCAAGGCGAAGGTGCCCGACGTGGTGCCGCTCAACGTCTACTCGGGCAAGCCGCAGGGCGAGGGCGCGACCATGCAGGGCTTCGAGATGCTGCTCTACGGCACGCCGACCGGGACCCTCTACGACGACGAGACCGGCAAGTGGCTCACCGACTCGCAGGGGTTCGTGGACTCGCTCGGCTTCATCCAGGACGTCTACCAGGGCGGCATCGGGCCCAAGCCCGAGGAGGCGCTGGACACCAACATCGCCACGATCGTCGGTGGTGAATGGCTCCCGCAGGGAAAGCTCGCGATCGCCCTCGACGGCTCGTGGATGAGCGGCACCTGGCTCGAGACCGGCACCAACCCGTGGCCCGAGTGGAACGACGTGATGGGCCAGGCGCCCATGCCCACGCAGGACGGTGCGAAGCCCGGTGCGACGAGCATGTCGGGCGGCTGGACGTTGGCCGTCGGCGCGAAGACGAAGAACCCCGACAAGGCGTTCGAGTTCATCGCCGACGCCCTCGACAAGGACGGCTCGCAGAGCTACGACATCGCGGCCAGCCAGATCGCGGTGCGCAGCGACGTCGCCGAGGACCCCGAGTACGTCAGCAGCAACCCGACCTTCGAGTTCTTCTCGTCGATCGTGCCGGTGACGCACTTCCGCCCGGCGACCACCGACTACAGCCGTATCTCGAACGAGATCACCGTCGCGATGGAGGCCGTCATGACCGGTCAGCAGACCCCCGAGGAGGCGGCGGCCGCGTTCGACGACCAGCTCGTCGGGATCGTCGGCGAGGACCAGACGCAGAAGGCGAAGGACTAGCCACATGGCGACCATCGCCCCCACCCCGGTCGGTCGCGACAGCGGCCGGCCGGGGGCCTCCGGGCCCGGTCCGGGGCCCCACGGCGAGAAGCCGGGTCGTCGGGCGGGCGCCTCGAAGGCGCGGGCCCTGCGGACGGGGGCGCGGACGTTGCCTCTCGTCCCGGCCTTCGTCCTGCTCGCCCTGTTCTTGCTGGGGCCCGTCATCTCGAGCTTCTACGGGTCGTTCACCGACGCCTCGCTCACCGGTTACGCCGCCGGCGGCTCGGAGTTCATCGGGTTCCGCAACTACACCGAGCTGTTCGCCGACCCGGACTTCCCGAAGTCGGTGCTGCTGACGCTCGCCTTCGTCTTCTTCTCGGCCGTGGTCGGTCAGAACGTCGTCGGTCTGGGCCTCGCCCTGCTGATGCGGAACGGCCACAAGGTCGTGCGCTCGATCGTCGGCACGTTCGTCATCGCCGCGTGGGTGCTGCCCGAGATCGTCGCCGCCTTCGCCGCGTACGCGTTCTTCAACGACGCGGGCACGCTGAACACCGTCCTGTCGTGGTTCGGCATCACGGGGGCCAACTGGCTCTACGCGTTGCCGATGCTCTCGGTGATCCTCGCGAACATCTGGCGAGGGGCCGCGTTCTCGATGCTCGTCTACTCGGCGGCCGTGCAGGAGGTGCCCCCCGAGATCACCGAGTCGGCCGAGGTCGACGGCGCCACCGGTTGGCAACGCCTGGTCTTCATCACGCTGCCGGTCATCCGACGCAGCATCTCGACCAACCTCATGCTGACCACGTTGCAGACGCTCTCGGTCTTCACGCTGATCTACGTGATGACCGGCGGCGGACCCGGCACGAACAGCACCACGCTGCCGATCCTGGCCTACCAGGAGGCGTTCCAGTTCTCGCAACTGGGCTTCGGCACGGCCATCGCCACGATCATGCTGCTCGTCGGTGCGGTCTTCTCGATCATCTACATCAGGGCCCTGAAACCGGAGGTCGACTGACCATGGCCATGACCTCACCCAGCGGCCGCAGCATGAAGGCCGTCTCGAACGTCGTGCTGATCGTCATCGCGATCTGCTTCGCCGTTCCGCTCGCCTGGTTGCTGCTGGCGTCCTTCGACCCGTCGGCCACGCTGTCGGCCAAGGTGCCGTCGCAGTTCACGCTCGACAACTTCACCGCCGTGCTGACACCCGAGATCTCGTTCGTGCCGCTCGCCAACAGCCTCATCGTCTCGGGCGGCTGCGCCTTGGTGACCGTGGTCGTCGCGATCCTCGCCGCGTACCCGCTCTCGCGGTACCGGATGCGCATCAACAAGCCGTTCCTCTACGGCATCCTGTTCGGCACCGGCCTGCCGATCACGGCGATGATGGTGCCGGTCTACAGCCTGTTCGTCTCGCTGAACCTGATCGACTCGATCGGCGGCACGGTGTTCTTCCTCGCCGCGACCAGCCTGCCGATGGCGATCTGGATGGCGAAGAACTTCATGGACTCGGTGCCGATCTCGCTCGAGGAGGCGGCCTGGACCGACGGGGCCTCGATGTTCTCCACCCTGACGCGCATCGTCGTGCCGCTCATGCGGCCGGGCATCGCCGTGGTGTTCATCTTCGTGTTCATCCAGGCATGGGGGAACTTCTTCGTGCCCTTCGTGCTCCTGCTCAGCCCCGACAAGCAGCCCGCGGCCGTGAGCATCTTCAACTTCTTCGGCCAGTACGGCTCGGTGGCCTACGGACAGCTCGCCGCGTTCTCGATCGTCTACTCGGTGCCCGTCATCGCGTTGTACGTGCTCGTCTCGCGGACCCTCGGCGGTTCGAACGCGCTGGCCGGCGCCGTGAAGGGGTGACGCGCCTCCCCACCAGTGCCCCACACGCCCTCTCGCTCCACAGAACGACCCGCCCCACCGTGCGCCTCGGCGCGCCCGTCAGGAGACTGATCCCATGCACGACAACACCGCCCTCGTCGAGGCCCGCATCGACCGTTTCGTCCGCGACCGCATCACACCGGCGGTCTACCGCAGGTCCGTCCCGCTGACGATCACGGCCTGGGAGGCTCCTGGTGAGCCGGTCCCGTTCGCCGAGGCCGTCTCGCAGACGTACACGCCGTTCTCCGTCGGCTCGCCGTGGAGTCGTCCGTGGGGCACGACGTGGTTCCACGTCACGGGGACGGTGCCCGACGACCTCGGAACCGACCCGGCGACCGCGCTCGAACTCGTGGTCGACCTGGGCTTCAGCATCCGCCAACCCGGGTTCCAGGCCGAGGGCCTCGTCTGGCGGCCGGACGGCACGATCGTCAAGGCGATCGAGCCGTACAACGGCTACGTGCCGCTGACGGCGATCGGCGCGGGCGTCACCCCGGGCAGCACGATCGACGTCTACGTCGAGGCCGCGTCGAACCCCGACATCGGCGGCGACGACTTCCACGGCGAGACACCGCTGGGCGACCCCGAGACCGCGGGCGACGCCCCGATCTACGCCCTGCGCGGCATCGTGCTCGCCGAACGCGACGAGGTGGTCGCCGAGCTCGACCGCGACGTCTGGACGCTGGTCGGGCTGATGCGCACCCTCGAGCTCACCTCGCCGCGGCGCCACGAGATCCTGCGGGCCCTCGACCGCATGTGCGACGTGGTCGACCACGCCGACGTCGCGGGCTCGGCCACGGCCGGCCGGGCCGCGCTCGCCGACGTGCTCGCGGCACCGGCGAACGCGAGCGCGCACCGCGTCGTCGCGACCGGTCACGCGCACATCGACTCGGCCTGGCTCTGGCCCGTCCGAGAGACGCAGCGCAAGGTCGCCCGCACCTTCTCGAACGTCGTCGCGCTGATGGACGACGACCCCGATTTCGTGTTCGCCGCCTCCAGCGCGCAGCAGTACGCCTGGTTGAAGGAGCGCTACCCCGAGCTGTTCGACCGGGTGAAGCAGAAGGTCGCCGAGGGCCGGTTCGTGCCCGTCGGCGGCATGTGGGTCGAGTCCGACACCAACATGCCGGGCGGTGAGGCGCTCGCCCGTCAGTTCGTCGCGGGAAAGGGGTTCTTCCTCCGCGAGTTCGGCGTCGACGCCGACGAGGTCTGGCTGCCCGACTCGTTCGGGTACACCGGGGCCATGCCGCAGATCGCCCGTGCGGCCGGCGCCAGCTCGTTCTTCACGCAGAAGGAGTCCTGGAACGAGACGAACCGCATGCCGCACCACACCTTCCTCTGGGAGGGCATCGACGGCAGCCGCGTGTTCACGCACTTCCCGCCCGTCGACACGTACAACTCCGACCTCTCGCCGGCCGAACTCGCCCACGCCGAGCGCGGCTACGCCGAGAAGGGCTTCTCCAACGTCTCGATCGTCCCGTTCGGCTGGGGTGACGGCGGCGGGGGACCGACCCGCGAGATGATGGCGGCCGCGCGTCGGGCCGGTGACCTCGAGGGCTCGCCGCGCGTGACCGTCGGCACCCCCGCCTCCTTCTTCGCCCAGGCACGTGAGGAACTCGCCGACCCGGCCGTCTGGTCGGGCGAGATGTACCTCGAGTTCCACCGCGGCACCTACACGTCGCAGGCCCGCACCAAGCAGGGCAACCGCCGCAGCGAGCACCTGCTGCGCGAGGCCGAGCTCTGGAGCGCCACGGCGGCCGCACGCGGCCTGCTCGACTACCCCTACGACGAGCTCGAAGAGATCTGGCACGTCGTGCTGCTGCAGCAGTTCCACGACATCCTGCCCGGGTCGTCGATCGCCTGGGTGCACCACGAGGCCGAGCGGCACTACGCCCGTGTCGCCGAGCAGCTCGAGGCCGTCATCGGCGCCGCCCAGCGGGCGCTCGCCGGGGCGGGGTCGGCGACGACGACGTTCAACGCCGGGCCGGTGCCGGCGGCCGGAGTCGACGCGTCGGCCGGTTCGGTCGACGGGCGAGCCCAGGAGGCGGGGGTCGGATCGGTGGCACCGGTCGCCTCCGACGGTGGCTGGGCGATCGACAACGGGCTCGTGCGCGCCGTGTTCGACGGTGACGGACTCGTCGCCTCGCTCGTCGACGCCGCGTCGGGGCGTGACCTCGTCGCTCCGGGCACGCGGCTCGGGCTGCTGCAGCTCTTCCGCGACACACCCAACCAATGGGACGCCTGGGACGTCGACCAGGCCTACAAGAACGTGCGCACCGACCTAGTCGAGGCCGAGTCGGTCGTCGCCGACGGCGGGGCCCTCGTCGTGACGCGTCGCTTCGGCGGGTCGACCGTCGTGCAGCGGTGGTGGCTGGACGACGGCGAGGCCGAGTTGCACGTGCAGACCGACGTCGACTGGCACGAGCGGCAGAAGCTGCTGAAACTCGCGTTCCCGCTCGACGTGCACGCCGACCGGGCCGCCTCCGAGGTGCAGTTCGGCCACGTGCAGCGTCCGACCCACCAGAACACGTCGTGGGACGTCGCCCGGTTCGAGACCGTCGCGCACCGCTGGGTGCACGTCGCCGAGCCCGGTTTCGGCGTGGCGGTGGCGAACGACGCCACGTACGGCCACGACATCACGCGGAGCACCCGCGACACGGCCGACGGCGGTGACGGCGGCACGACGACGCTCGTGCGGCAGTCGCTGCTGCGGGCGCCGACCTTCCCCGACCCGCACGCCGACCAGGGGCGGCACGTGCTGCGCTCGTCGGTACGGGTCGCGCCCGACGTGCTCGACGCGGCGACCGCGGGGTACCGCCTCAACCTGCCCGTCCGACGGGTCGACGGGTCGTCCGGTGCGGCCGTGGCACCCGTCGTGTCGTCGTCGTCTCCCGCCGTGCTGGTCGAGGCGGTCAAGCTGGCCGAGGACCGATCGGGCGACCTCGTCGTGCGGCTCTACGAGGCACGCGGGGCCCGCGCGGCGACCACCATCACGGTCGACGCCGACAGCGGGTTCGGCGCGGCGTGGCGCACCGACCTGATCGAGCGCGAGCTGGCCGAGGGCACGGCTGGTTCGGGCCGGTGGGCGGCGGGTTCGGCGGTCGAGTTGACGCTTCGCCCGTTCGAGATCGTGACGCTGCGGGTGGCCCGGGCGTAGCCGCCGGCGTCGATCAGCGCGGGTGGGACGAATCCGTCACAGCACCACGAGATGGGCACGGCGCCAGGTCTTCCCCTGGTGCCGTGCCCATCGCCTGGTGCCGTGCCCATCGCCTGGCGGAGGGGTCGTGGCTGCGAGCGGCAGGTGTTCCGCACCCATGGGTCAGACGGCGGCTGCCGTCACCGTGGCGGGACCCCGGGCGCCGATCGTCGCCGCACCGACGGCCGCCACGGGGAACCCCGGTGGCAGCAGCTCGATGCGCGTCGAGAGCTCGAGCGAGGCGAGGAACGCCGACCCGGCCGCCCAGTGGTCGAGCACGCCGGCGACGTCGTCGAGCAGGGGGCGACCGAGGTTGCTGAGCCCGCCGCCGATCACGACGGAGTCCACGTCGGTCGTCAGGACCAGGAGGCGCACGGCGGCCGCCACCCCCGCCGCGAGGTCGGCACGAACGCGACCGGCCTCGGGGTCGCCTGCGTCGGCCGCCGCGAACAGCGCCACGGCCGGATGCGCCCCCTCGGTCGGCCAGTGGCGTGCCACCGCGGCGCCGGCTGCGACGGTCTCGAGGCACCCGCGCTGACCACACGGGCAGAGTTCACCGCCGGGGTCGACGGGGACGTGACCGATCTCGCCCGAGACGCCCCGCGAGCCGCGCCAGAGCTCGCCGTCGACGACGAGGCCGGCGGCGAGACCGGTGCCGAGGTTGAGGTAGCCGACCGACCCCGACAGCGACATCGCGAGGTACGCGCCGAGGGCGGCGGCGTTGACGTCGTTCTCGACCCGGACCGGCACCCCGAGCCGGGCGTTCAGAGCGGACCCCACCCCGACGTCGTCGAAGCCGATGTTGACGGCGTGCCGCACGCGCCCCGTGGCGCCGTCGACGAGGCCGGGGATGCCGACGCCGACCGACTCGAAGGCCACGACGTCGACGCCGACCCGACCAGCCAGCGAGGTCACGGCCGTGGTCGCGTTCGCGAGCACGGCGTCGGGGCCGAACCCCGTCGGCAGGCGGAGGCGGTGGACGGGGGCACCGGACCCGTCGACGACGACCGCGTCGATCTTGGTCCCCCCGATGTCGAGGCCGACCCTCACGGTCGCTCCGTCGGCTCGACCGCGGAGCCGCCCGCCGGTGGAGCGTCGGTCGTACCGGCGGGCGACCCGACGAGGGGGGCGACGGGCACGGTGGCGGGCGTGGACATGTTTGTTAGTAAAGCTTACGAACCTGGCCCCGGCAAGAGGTCGGCCCCGGCGGGCCGCGATGTTTCGGGTGTTGACCGTCGGTGTTTCGTGTGCGTAAACTCGCCGCCACACACCTTGACACGTGTTTGTAAGGCCCATTTACTAACGGCACGCCACCACGGCGACGCCACCCGGCACCGCTGCCGACGGGCCCTCCTACCGGGTCCGAGGTCGGCGACGATGCCGAGACGAGAGGACGCGCCCGTGACCACCACGACGATCACCAGGCAGCAGCAGCCGCCCGTCCGCGCGCACAACCGCTCGCTCGTCCTCCAGGCGCTCTACCGTGACGGCTCGATGAGTCGGGCCGACCTCGCCCGCCGCTCGGGCCTGACCCGCCCCACGGTCTCCGCCCTCGTCGCCGACCTGATCGACGACGGCATCGCTCGCGAGCTCGGTGTCCGGGACGACGCCCGGGTCGGCAAGCCGGCGACGCTCGTCGGCATCGAGTCGGACGCGTTCCACATCGTCACGGTCGACCTGTCGAGCGCCGAGCGCTTCGTCGGGGCCGTCGTCGACCTGCGGGGCGGGGTCGTCGAGCGCGCCAGCGTCGAGCTCGACGGCGCCGTCGGCGAGGCCGCCGTGAGCCTGGTCGAGCGGCTCGTGGACGACCTCGGCTCGCGCACGACCCGTCCGCTGCTCGGGGTCGGGGTCGCGACTCCCGGCATCGTCGACCACGACGGGGTCGTGCGCACGGCCGTCCACCTCGGTTGGTACGACCTGGGCCTGCGGTCCCGCCTCGCCGACCACGTCGGGCTGCCCGTCCACGTCGGCAACGACTCGAACGCCGCGGCCGTCGGCATCCGCACCTTCGGCGAGACCACCGGGCAGGCCGCCGCCGGCCAGAGCCTCATGGTGGTCACGATCGACCACGGCGTCGGCGTCGGGCTGGTCGTCGCCGGAGCGCTCGTCGAGGGCGACCAGTTCTCGGCCGGAGAGATCGGGCACGTGACGGTCGACGAGAACGGCGACGTGTGCGCGTGCGGTCGACGCGGCTGCCTGGAAGAGGTGCTGGCCGCCCCGCAGCTGAGGACGCGCCTCCGTCAGCACGACGAGGGGTCGCGGGGCGCCGTCCTGCACGACGCCGGGCGTGCGCTCGGGCTGGTGCTCGCGCCCATCATCAGTGCGCTGAACCTCAACGAGGTCGTGCTGTCGGGACCCGCCGACCTGGTCGAGGGCGCCTTGCTGCGGGCCGCTCGCGAGACCGTGCGGCAACGCACGCTGTCGGCCGTCAGCAACGGCCTGACCATGCGCATCGCGGGCAGCGGCACCGACCTGGCCTTGCTGGGCGCCGCGTCGTTCGTGCTGCAGGCCGAACTGGGGCTGACGTGAGCCCGGCGGTCGCGAGCCCGCCGGTCGCGAGCCCCTCGGCAGTGAGCCGCAGGGCCTCCGGCCCCACCACAGACCTCGGGGGCCCACCCCCGGAGGCGGCGAGGGCTTCGGCCCGGGCCGCATTCCCGACCCGACGCTTGTGCGAGCGCGGGCCGGGACCACAGCGATGCGGCATCCCCGCTTCGAGAACGAGGAGATGACATGCGAATCCAACGCTACACGGCGGTCGGGGCCCTGGGCCTGGCCGCGGCACTCGCCCTGACCGCTTGCTCGAGTTCGGGCACGGGCGGTAGCTCGTCCGACGAGCCCCAGGCCGTGCCCACCACCAAGGGCGACGGCAAGACCCTGACGGTCTGGGTGATGACGGGTGACTACACGCCCGAGACCATCGACGCCATCAACGAGGAGTTCACCGCTCAGACGGGCGCCGACGTCGACGTCCAGATCCAGCAGTGGGACGGCATCACCACCAAGATCAGCACCGCGCTCGCCACGAACACGCCGCCCGACGTGCTCGACCTCGGCAACACGCAGGTCGCCAGCTACGCCGCCAACGGTGCGCTGCTCGACCTGACTCCCTACCGGGACGACCTGAAGCAGGGGCAGACCTGGCTGACCGGTCTCGAGGAGCCCGCCACTGTCGACGACTCGCTCTACGCCGTGCCCGGTTTCGCCGGGGCCCGCGCCGTCATCTACAACAAGACGATGTGGGCCGAGGCCGGCGTCACCGAGGCGCCCACCACCTACGACGAGCTCACCGCCGACCTCGACAAGGTGAAGGCCGCCAACACGGCGTCCGACTTCTCGGCGTTCTACCTGCCCGGCCAGTACTGGTACGCGGGCATGCAGTTCGTCTGGGACGCCGGCGGCGACATCGCCACGTCGAGCGACGGCACCTGGACGGCCGGTCTCGAGAGCAAGGAGGCGCAGCAAGGCCTCGAGGACTTCACCGAGTTCCAGAACGCCTACTCGACCCCTGCCTCGCAGACCCTCGACACGGACGCCCCCGACCAGACGCAGGTCTTCGCCGACGGCAAGACCGCGACGATCCTGCACACGAACGGCTCGATCGACCTGATCCAGAAGGCCAACCCCGCGCTGACCGACGACGACTTCGGCACGTTCCCGATGCCGGGCAAGTCGGGTGAGACGCAGCCCGTCATGCTGGGCGGCTCGGACTGGGGCATCGCGGCCAAGAGCCAGAACTCCGACCTGGCGCTGCAGTGGACGAAGATCGCCACGAGCCCCGACATCCAGAGCGAGTGGGTGGTCGGTAACGACGGCTGGATCCCCAACAGCGAAGAGGGCATCGAGGCGGCCGGCAGCGTGGTCACGCCCATCCAGAAGGGCTTCTTCGACGCCGCGCTCAACTCGAAGGCCACGCCGGCCAGCGCGAACTGGGCTGCCCTCGAGGGTGACAAGAGCATCAACCAGCTCTTCTCCTCGGTGGTCTCGGGCTCCAAGTCGCCCGAGGCCGCGGCCACGTCGTTCGACGAGGCGACCGACAAGGCGCTGAACGACTGACGAGCGCCCCGGCGGAGCGTCGCGCGACCACCTGATCGCGCGACGCTCCCGCCCCCTCGACCCGCACCTCCTGGACTCGAACCGAAAGAGGAACCGTGGCCCTCTCGACAGCCCCCGGTCTCACCGAGACCCCGCCCGGCGCGGCTCCCGGTCGCGCGGGCGGCGGCCGACGCCCGAAGGACGAACGGAAGGCTCCGGTGCGACCGGGGAAGAAGCGCCAGCTCGCCCCGCTCTGGCTGCTCTCGCCCGCGGGCATCGTGCTGCTCGCCGTGACCGTCGCGCCCATCGTCTTCCTGGTCTTCACCTCGTTCACCGACTACGACCAGCGGTCGCTGTTTACCGGGGCCTACGACTCGGTCGGCGTACAGCAGTACACGACCCTGCTCGCCGACACCGACTTCTGGTGGTCCCTCGTCCGCACCCTGGTCTTCACGGCGGCGATGGTCGGAGGCAGCGTGCTGATCGGCACGGGCGTCTCGCACCTGCTGACCCGCCTCGGCACGCCGATGCGGTACACGGTCACCGTCGTGCTGATCCTGGCCTGGGCGATGCCGAACGTGGCGTCGTCGATCGTCTGGAAATGGCTCTTCCAGCCCGGTTACGGAGTCGTCAACTGGCTGCTCACCCAGACCGGCCTGGTCGGTGACATGACCAACGTCGACTGGTCGAACGACGCCGCTCTCGCCTACACGAGCATCTGGCTGCTGATCGTGTGGCAGGCCGTCCCGTTCATCGCCCTGACGATGTACGCCGCCGAGACGCAGATCCCACTCGAGTACAAAGAGGCCGCGCGGCTCGACGGCGCCGGTGAGTGGCGCGTCTACCGGACCGTCACCCTGGTGTTCCTCAAACCGACGCTGCTGCTGATCACGATCCTGTCGATCATCTGGGACTTCAACGTCTTCAACCAGATCTGGCTCGTCTCGGCCGGTGGCCCCGACGACGCCACCTCGACCCTCGGCGTCTTCACCTACGTCACCGCGTTCGTCGGTTTCGACATCGGGCAGGGCGCCGCCATCTCGGTGGTCACCACCCTGCTGCTCGTCGTGTTGACCGCGTTCTACGTCCGCAACCTCGTCCGATCCGGAGAAGACCTGTGACCACGACCGCACCCGCCGGCGTCGGCACCACGACGACCGAGACCGTCGCCCGCGACGCGAGAGGCAAGGAGGCGCGCTCGGGCCACGGCACCGGCCGCCCGTCGCCCGCCCGCCCGACCCGTCGCCGCCGGAAGCCCCGCTGGGTCAGCAACGCGATCGCGATCGTCTTCAGCCTCGTCTGGCTGTTCCCCGTCTACTGGATGGTGAACACGGCCTTCAAGCCGCGCCCGGAGGTCATGACCTCGACCCCGCTCTTCTGGCCGCAGAACCCGACCTTCGACAACTTCGTCGTCGCGGTCACGCAGTCCGACTTCTTCACGAACCTGCGCAACAGCGTGATCGTCGTGGTCGGAGCCGTCGTCTTCTCGATCGTGCTCGGCCTCCTGGCCTCGGCCGCCCTGTCGCGGTTCCGGTTCCGAGGGCGGCGCACGATCATGGTGTTCATCCTGATCGTGCAGATGCTGCCGGCGACGGCGCTGCTGATCCCGCAATTCTTGATCTTCAACGGCCTCGGGCTGCTCGGCACCTACGGCGGACTCATCCTGGCGTACGTCGCGTCGACGCTGCCGTTCTCGATCTGGGTGATGCGCGGGTTCTTCCTGGCGATCCCGGTCGAGGTCGAGGAGGCCGCACAACTCGACGGCGCCAGCACCTGGCAGGTGCTGACGCGCATCATGTTCCCGCTCGTGCTGCCCGGCATGATCGCGACGAGCATCTTCGCCTTCATCGCCGCCTGGAACGACTACCTCGTCGCCTACACGTTCATGAAGGACCAGTCGATGTACACGCTGCCCGTCTGGTTGGCCTCGTTCAGCACACCGACCAGCGGCACCGACTTCGGCGGGCAGATGGCGGCCTCGGTGCTGTTCTCGTTGCCGGTCGTCGTCTTCTTCATGATCATCCAACGCAACCTGGTGACCGGCATGTCCGCCGGCGCCGTGAAGGGCTGACCCCGTGACGAACGCACCCTCGACCAGCTCGACCAGCTCGACCAGCTCGACTGCCGCACCGACCGGCCCCGGGACGCCCGAGACCGTTCCGGTCGCGATCGTGCCGCGTCCGGCACGGCTGACCCGCGCCTCCGGGGCGTTCCGCCTCGACTCGGCGACACGCGTCTCGGCGCCCGACGAGCTCGCGGGCGTCGTCGCCTGGCTGCAGCAGGCGCTCCGCCCGGCGACCGGGTTGCCGTTGCGCGAGGGCAGCGCCGACGGCACGGGCATCTCGTTCGACCTGGACGCCTCGCTCGGGGCCGAGGCCTACCGGCTGGAGGCGCGACCCGCCGGGGTGCGCATCACCGGTGGCGACGCGGCCGGCGCGTTCCACGGGGCGCAGGTGCTGCGTCAGCTGCTGCCCGCGGCCGTGTACCGGACGGCTCTCGTGCCCGGGGTCGACTGGGTCGTGCCCGCCGTCGACGTCGAGGACCGTCCGCGTTTCGGGTGGCGGGGGACTCACCTCGACGTCGCACGGCACTTCCTGCCGAAGCGCGACGTGCTGCGCTTCGTCGACCTGATGGCGCTGCACCGGTTGAACACGCTGCACTGGCACCTCACCGAAGACCAGGGCTGGCGCATCGAGATCACGAAGTACCCGCGCCTGACCTCGGTCGGCGCCTGGCGCGAGTCGTCGCAGGTGGGGGCCGGGCCGGACGCCACGCAGGACGGCCGACCACACGGCGGCTTCTACACGCAGGACGACATCCGAGAGGTCGTCGCCTACGCCGCCGCCCGCCACATCACGGTCGTGCCCGAGGTCGACGTGCCCGGCCACTCGATGGCGGCGATCACCGCGTACCCGCACCTCGGTGTCGGTGCCGTCGAGGTCGGCGGCACACCCGTGGCGGAGCCGCGGCAGATCGCCGTCGGCACCGAGTGGGGCATCTTCGAGGACGTCCTCAACACCGAGCAGTCGACCGTCGACTTCTACACGGACGTGCTCGACGAGGTGATGGAGCTCTTCCCGGGCACCTGGATCGGCATCGGCGGCGACGAGTGCCCCAAGGCCCAGTGGCAGGCCGACCCGCGCACGCAAGAGCTCATGCGCGAGCGGGGTCTCGCCGACGAGGACCAGCTGCAGGCGTGGTTCATCGGACGGCTGGACGCCCACCTCGCCGCGGCCGGGCGACGCACCTTCGGTTGGGACGAGATCCTCGAGGGGAACGGCACCATGTCGCCCGGCGCGACGGTCGCGTCGTGGCGCGGCATGACCGGGGCGATCACGGCGGCGCGACGCGGGTACGACGTCGTCGCCTGCCCGGACGACCAGGTCTACCTCGACTACCGGCAGTCCGACGGACCTGACGAGCCGATCCCCGTGTCGATCCCGCTCACCCTCGCCGACGTGCACGCGTTCGAACCGGTGCCCGCCGAGCTGACCGAGGACGAGGCCCGCCACGTGCTCGGCGGCCAGGCCAACATCTGGACCGAGCACATGGACTCGCCCCGCACCGTGGACTTCTTCGCGTTCCCGCGGCTGTGCGCCGTGGCCGAGGCGCTGTGGACCACCGAACCGCGGGACTTCGACGACTTCTCCACACGCCTCGCCGTGCACGTCGGTCGCCTCGACGCGATCGGCGTCGAGTACCGGCACGAGTCGGGGCCGCTACCGTGGCAGCAGCGCCCGGGCGTGCCCGGGCGGCCGGCCTCGCGAGAAGAACGCGAGGCGTACATCGCGTCGGTCGTGGCCAACATCAGCTGACGCCTCGGCAGCAAGGAGCACCATGGAGATCATCATCGTCCGCGACGCCGACGAGGTCGGCCGTGTCGCCGCCCTCAAGATCGCGTCGGTCGTCCAGCGCCGGCCCGAGGCGGTGCTGGGCCTCGCGACCGGGTCGTCGCCGACCGGCATCTACGCCTCGCTCGCGGCCCGGGTCGCGGCGGGCGAGCTCGACCTCACCCGCGCCTCCGGGTTCGCCCTCGACGAGTACGTGGGCATCCCGCTCGAGCACCCCGAGAGCTACGCGTCGGTCATCCACCGCGACGTCGTCGTGCCGCTGGGCATGGACGCGTCCAGGGTCCGCGTGCCCGACGGGCGGGCGGCCGACGTCGAGGCAGCGGTCGTCGACTACGAGCGGGCGATCGTCGCCGCGGGCGGCATCGACATCCAGATCCTCGGCATCGGCGCGAACGGGCACATCGGCTTCAACGAGCCCACCTCGTCGTTCGCGTCGCGCACCCGCATCAAGACGCTGGCACCGCAGACCCGGGCCGACAACGCCCGCTTCTTCGACGACCCGTCCCAGGTGCCCACCCACTGCCTGACCCAGGGGCTCGGCACGATCCTCGACGCGCACGAGGTCGTGCTCGTGGCCCAGGGTACGGCCAAGGCGTCCGCCGTCGCCGGCATGGTCGAAGGGCCGCTCAGCGCGATGTGCCCGGGCAGCGCGCTCCAATTGCACCGGCACGCCACCGTCGTCGTCGACGAAGCCGCCGCGTCCGAACTGCAGCTGGCCGACTACTACCGCTACACCTACGCGAACAAGCCCGAGTGGCAGCGCTTCGAGTAGGGCACTCGTGACGGTGCGCTCGTGACGACGGCCGGGGTGTCCGTGACGACGTCGGTGTCCCCGTGACGACGTCGGTGTCCCCGTGACGACGTCGGTGTCCCCGTGACGACGTCGGTGCTGGCGGGCGGGACGGTCTGGGACGGGTCCGGAGGCGCGGGTCGCGTGGGGGACGTCGTCGTGCGTGACGGCGTGGTCACGGCCGTCGGTCGCGGAGCGGCGTCGGTCGTGGGCGTCGGGGCGGCGGGGTCCGTCGGTGACGGGCGCCGCGCCTCCTCGTCCGGGGCGGTCGGTGTCGAGGTGGTCGACGCGACCGGACTCGACGTGCTGCCGGGTTTCGTCGACGTGCATGCGCACGACGACGCGGCCCTGTTCCGTCCGGGCGGCGTCGACCCCAAGACCGGGCAGGGCGTGACGACCACGATCGTCGGCAACTGCGGCCACGGCGTCGCGCCGTCGCCGGCCGACCCCGACGACCGTTCGCTCGAGGACTACTCGCTGCCGGTGTTGGGCAGGTTCCCGGGACGGCGATGGGCGACGTTCGCCGAGTACGTGCGGACGCTGGCCGAGGGCGACGCCGACGGGCGGTTCGGCCTGCACGCCGCCACCCTGGTGCCGCACGCGCCGCTGCGGGCGGGCGTCCTCGGCTTCGAGAGACGCCCGGCCGAGGCCACCGAGTGCTCGCGCCTTGCCGCGGCGGTCGGCGACGCGCTCGACGCCGGGGCCCTCGGCGTCTCGCTCGGCCTCATGTACGCGCCCGGCGACGCCGCCGACCGGCCCGAGCTCGTCGCCTTGGCCCGCGAGTGCGCGGCCCGGGGCAAGCTGCTCGTCGCGCACGTCCGCAACGAGGCCGACGCGCTGCGCCACTCGATCGACGAGCTGGCCTCGCTCGGACGCGAGACCGGCGCGGCCGTGCACGTCAGCCACCTCAAGGTGACCGGGCCCCGGAACGTCGGGGGTATGCCCGCGATCGTCGAGCACCTCGACGCCCTACGCGATTCGGGTCTCGACGTCAGCGCGGACGTCTACCCCTACGACGCCGGCAGCACGACGGTCGCGTCGTTGTTCCCGCCGGCCACGGCCGACCGCGGGGTCGAGAGCCTCCTCGAGGCGCTGCGCCCCGGCACGCGCTCGCGGCGGCAGGTGCTCGACGGGCTGCTCGAGCCCTGGGCCGGTTCTACGCTCGAGAACCAGTACGCCGCGATCGGCCCCACGCAGATCTCGCTCGCCGGGTTCGCGCGACCCGAGCACGCGGCCTTCGAGGGGCTGCCCCTGTCCGAGATCGCCGCGTCGATGGGTGCCGACCCCCGCGAGGCGCTCGCCGACCTCGTCCTCGCCGAACGGGGGACGCTGACCGTCATCGTGTTCCACACCGACCTCGAGGGCATGCGCACCGCCCTGGCCTGGCCGCACACCCTGGTCGGTTCCGACGGGCTGCCGCGCGAGACCGGCACCGTGCATCCTCGGTTGTACGGCACGTTCTCCCGGGTGCTCGACGTGTACGCCGGGTCGGGGCCACGAGCCGTGCTGTCGCGTGGCGAGGCCATCGCGCGGATGTCGACCCGCGCCTCCGCGAGATTCGGGTCGGGCGGTCGTGGCGGGGCGCACGCCGATCCGACCGTCGGCGCCGGGGGCAGCACGAGGGGGAGCGCCAGCGGCAGTGGGGGCGTCGGCCGCGCAGGAGGCGCGCTCGGCATCGTCCCCGGGGCCGTCGCCGACCTGCAGCTGGTCGATCCCGGGGCCTACGCCGACCGGGCCGACTACGCGACGCCCCGGCTCGGCCCCTCGGGGCTGGTCGGCCTCTGGGCCGCCGGCCGCCGCCTCCGCTGACCCGCCCGCCCGCGCCCGCCCCGTCCCGCCCGCCCCGGGGTCGTCGCCGACGTGTGCACATCGCGACGACCTGCGGGCGACACGCCGCCTCAGGGAGAAGATGAGCGGCGTGCCGGCCCGCAGGTGTCGGGATTTGCACGCATCCGGGGTGCCCTGAGGTCGGGATCGGCGCGCATCGGGGTGTCGGAGGTCGGGTTCGGCGCGCATCGGGGTGTCCGGAGGTCGGGTTCGGTGCGGGCGGGTGCAGGTGCAGGTGCAGGTGCAGGTGCAGGTGCCGTGCGGGTGCGAGTGCGGGTGCGGGTGCACGTGCAGGTGCCGTGCGGGTGCTGCTCAGACGGCTCTCGGCCCGGTCTTGGGCGGACGGTGTTCGATTTCCTGAACGACAGGAGGCGCGATGAAGGTTCTGGTGCTGGGAGCGACCGGGGGCACGGGCTCACACGTCCTGCGGGTCGCCCTGTCGGCGGGGCACGAGGTGACGGTGCTCGTCCGGGACGCGTCCGCCCTCGACGTGACCGACGGCGTCCGGGTGCTCACCGGGGACGCGACCTCGGCCGAGGACGTCCGCGCCGCGGTGGGGGGACAGGGCGCCGTGCTCAACGCGGTCGGCTCGCGGAGCATCCGGCACCCGGTCGAGGTCGAGGTCGGCCGGGCCCTGCTGCCCGCGATGCAAGACGCGGGGGTCGACCGCCTCGTCGTCTGTTCGGCCTTCGGCGTCGGCGACAGTCAGTCCGACGCGAACACCCTGCAGCGGATGTTCTTCCACACCGTTCTCGGCAAGGTCTACGCCGCCAAGGAGGTCGCCGACGCCGAGGTGCGCGCGAGCGGCCTCGACTGGACGCTCGTCTACCCCACGCGCCTCACCGACGACCCGGCGACCGGGTCGCTCGCCACGGGGGAGCGGTTGCCCCAGGGCGCGGGCATCCACGTGACCCGGGCCGACGTGGCGCGCTTCATGCTGGCGCAGCTGACCGACACGACGTGGTCACGGAAGACCGTGGTCGTGACGGGCGCGGCCGACTGACCCCGCACCTCCTGCCGTGGTCGTGACGGGCGCGGCCGACTGACCCCGAACCTCCTGCCGTGGTGTCGCTACGGGCGGCGAGGCGCAGCGAACGCGGGCGTGTTCGGGGCGGGCGGGCGATCGCGCCGGCCCGGAACGCACGAACCCGCCCGCGTTCGACGAGCGCAGGGAGGTCGAGCGGCGGGGAGGTCGGGCTGCAGGGCGTCAGGAGAGGACGGCGAGCGCATCGATCTCGACGAGCATGGCCTCGTTCGGCAGTTCGACGAAGACCGTCGTGCGGGTGGGGAACACGCCGCTCGGGACGTTCTGCAGCAGGTAGGTCTCGTACGCGGCGTTCATCTCGGCGAAGTCGTCGCGCGTGGTGAGGAAGACCCGCAAAGAGACGACGTCGTCGAAGGTGCCGCCGGCGCCCTCGACGACGGCCTTGACGTTGTCGAGGGTGCGGACGGTCTGCGACGTCAGGTCGCCCGGGTGCAGGTACTCGCTCGTGGCGGGGTCTTGCGGGCCCTGGCCGGACACGCTGAGGAAGCCGTTCTTCAGCACGCCCTGCGAGAAGGTCGAGATGGGGGTGGGGGCGCCGCCGGTGCGGACTTCGGTCTTCTCGCTCACAGGTCTGCTCTTCTCTGATCGATGGTCTGTGGACCCGACGTGATGTGTCGTGTGTCGGGGGTGCCTGCAAAACTACCGTCAGGCACCGACACACGGCCTGACCGCAGTACGACCCCACCCGCCCCGTCGGAAGGCACCATGACCACGTCACCCGCGACCCCGTCCGCCCCCGGCGTCCGGCCGATCAGCAAGGTCGGCTTCGGTCGTGAACCCCGTCCCGTCCCGCTGATCGACCTCGCGACCCCGCTGCTGACGATCGACCTCGACGCCCTCGACCACAACGTCGACACCATGGCCGCCTGGTGCCGCGAGGCCGGGGTCGACCTGGCGCCGCACGGCAAGACGACCATGGCGCCCGAGATCTGGCGGCGGCAGCTCGACGCCGGGGCATGGGGTATCACGCTCGCGACGGCGTTCCAGGTCGCGGTCGCCCGCGAGGCCGGGGTGCCGAACGTCGTCCTGGCCGGCACCGCGTTCGCACCGGCGACCCTGGCTGCGCTCGCAGCACCCGGTGTCGACGTGCTCATGTGGGTCGACTCGATCGAGACCGTGCGGCTCGTCGACGCCGCCCTGGCACGGGCCGAGGCCGCGCGTCCGCTCGCGGTGCTGGTCGAGTTCGGGTCTCCGCTCGGTCGGACGGGTGCCCGCTCGGTGCGCGAGGCCCTGCTCGTCGTCGAGGCCGTGGCGGCCGCACCGCACCTCGTGCTGGCCGGGCTTGCCGGCTACGAGGGCGCCCTCACGCACGACGTCGACGCCGCCGGCATCGCCGTGGTCGACGACTACCTGCGGGGCCTTCTCGAGGTGTTCGACGGCATCGCCGCCCCGGCCTTCGACCCGTGGCTGTCGTCCGGTCACGACGTGGTGCTGACCGCCGGCGGCAGCGTGTACTTCGACCGCGTCGTGGCCGTGCTCGGTGAGCGTCACGACCCCGCGGGGCTGCAGGGGCCGCGCACGCGCGTCGTGCTGCGGTCGGGTTCGTACGTCGCGCACGACCACGACCTCTACCGCCGGCTGACGCCGTTCGCCCGCGACACCATGCCGACGACCGCAGGAGGCGCGGGCGGCACGGACGCCGACGTCACGGTGGTCGTCGGCGACGGTTCCGCCGGCACGGCGGCCGATCGTGAGATGGGTGGCCCCACCGACGGCGAGCTGACCGGGCTCGACGGCGCGGCCGAGGACTTCGGCGGTTCGGGTGGCCGCCGTGACCCGGTCGACGGCGCCGTCCACCGTGCGGGTCCCGGCGGCGGGGCCGAGGGCGCGTCCTTCCGGCCCACGCTCGAGCTCTGGGCGTCGGTGGTCTCGCGCCCGGAGTCGGGCCTGGCCTTGCTCAACGTCGGACGTCGAGACACGTCCGACGACGAGGGGTTCCCGGTGCCGCTCGAGGCGTGGCGTCCTCAGGTGGCCGACCGGCGCCTCCCCGGGGTGCTCGACGGGTCGCACGTGTCGGCGCTCAACGACCAGCACGCGTTCTTGCGGCTCGACCCGTCGTCGGGCTTGCAGGTCGGCGACCTGGTGCGGCTCGGCGTCTCGCACCCCTGCACCACGATCGACAAGTGGAACGAGATCGCCACGGTGCGGGGCTCGGCCGACCGCCGCGGTGTGCCGCCCGTGGTCGAGGGCGGCATCACCACGCGGTTCTGACCGGCGATGGGCGGTTCTGACCGGCGTCGGGCGTCTCCGGGCGTCGCCGGGCGCATCCGGCCGGTCGCGGCCGGCGGCCTACGAGCCGGAGCCGTCCTCGGTGCCGGGGGTGGGCGTCGGTGCGTCCGCCGGAGGGGTGGGTGCGTCGGTCGGCGGGGTGGGGCGGTCGGAGTCGTCCTCGGTGTCGCCGGAGTCCGTCTTCGGCCCACCCTTCTCGGGGCCGTGGCCCGGGCCTCCCTCGGCGCCGGGGCCGTGGCCGTGACCCGGGCCACCCTTCGGGCCGTCCGCCCCGGGGCCGTCCGCCGCGGGGCCACCGTCGGCAGGGCCGCCCTCGGGTGCGTCGGGCAGGGCCTTCCCGTCGGGGCCTGTGCCCGGGGTCGGCAGGGCCTTCCCATCGGGGCCGGTGCCCTCGGCAGGCGCGTTCCCGTCCGAGTCGTCGCCCGCGGCGGGTGGGGTCGGTGCGTCCGTGGGCGCACCGGTGGCGCCGTCGTCGGAGCCTCGTCCTCCGGGCCCCTGCCGTGAACCGTCGTCCTGGTTCGTCGCGTCGTCCTGGCCCGGCGTCGCGCTCGAGGAGGCGCTGGTCGAGCTCCCGGCGTTCGACACGGCGACGGCGGTGCTGGTGCCGACCAGGGCGAGGCCGGCGGCTGCGATGCCGATGCCCACGAGCAGGCGCTTGGTCGGTCGGCGGCGCGCGGTCGTTCCGCCGGCGTCCGAGGCGGTGTCGGCTCGGAACGCGCTGCCCTCGGTGGGCAGTTCGCGGGTGCGCTGGTCGTCGGCGACGATCGGCGTGGTCGGGGCCGCCGGCCGGCCGGGCGCCGAGGCCGGCAGCTCGGTGGTGGCGCGTCCGTCCTCGTCCTCGCGGCGCAGCCGTTCGGCCCAGGCGTCGTCCTGCGCGGGGGTGTCCTCGTCGCGGCGGTCGTCGTCGCGGCCGTCGGGGGTGATGTCCTTCGCCATGGTGTCTCCAGATGTCGGGTGCCGGGCGAGCCGCGGTGCGGCTGGCGGTCGGGGCGTTCCCGCCGGCACGCACCACTCTCGGAACCGAATCTGAAGCGGGGCTTAAGTCGGGTCGTCGGCCACGACTCCTTCGGCCACGGTTCGCTGCCCCTCGAGTAGTGTCACCGGACTGCCCGGCGCGACCAGGTCGCCGAGGTCGACCTCGGCCCGGAACCGCAGCTCGACCCGGTCCCCGCCACCGTCGCCACCGACCCACGAGCAGACCGCCCCCACGAGCACTCCGTCGAGGGTCGCCTCACCGGCATCGAAGTCGGGCCGGCCGGAGCCGAGCCAGACCAGCGGGCGATAGCTCCAGCCCGGCAGCAGGCGAGTCTGGACGTCGGGCGCGTCGAGCGTCCATGTGACGTCGGCCCGGATCGGCCGCGGTGACACGCGCCGGCCGGCGGGAGGAGCGGGAACGGGGCGCGGGTCGGATTCCCGTGCAGCCCGGAGGACGCGGGTGAGACGCCACGCCACCTCGTGGACGATCGCCTCGTCGAGCTCCGGCACGTCGAGCTCCGGCACGTCGACTCCCGGCGAACCGGCGGGCGACTTCGCCCGGGCCACGTGCCGGACGGCGTTCGTGACGAACTCGAGCTGGTCGACCGGAACGGCGAACCAGGGGTCCGGAGCAGCTCCGACGCCGACGGGGTGATCCTGCTCGAGGGCCCAGGCCGTCCAGCCGATGCGTCGGACCCCGACCGACCCGACGCCGAGAGGACCCGGTGCGGGCGCGTCACGGGCGGCTCGATCCGCTCGGCGCGCCCAGGCGAGGGCCACCCGTGACGACACGCCGATGACTCCGTCCACGTCGTCCGGGTCGGACGCCGCGGCGACGGCCCGCAGGGCACCCGACATCGTGACGAGATCTCGGGCGGAGAGCGCGACGACGATCTCGCGCTCGTCGCCGCGCGCGTCGCGGACGGCGTCGACGGCGTCGACGGCGGGCCGTCCCGCTCGGCGACGACCGTGAGGAAGAACCAGAGCGAGACCAGGAACGCCCCGAAGCTGACGGCTCCGAGGGCCCCCGAGGCTGACGGCCAGGCAGTCGTCACCAGGCCGCCGGCCGCGAACGCACCGATGCTGACGGCCGCCGTCACACCACCGGCGACGAGTTGGCGCCTCCGACGTTCCCCCGACATGAGGCGACCCTAGGGGATGCGGGCGATCTCGACGCACCGCCACCGGCTGCTAGCGTCACGGAATGTCCGAGCGACGAGTCCTGGCACCCGAACCGCCCGCCGACGGCCGGAAGGTCAGCGGCCCCCGGGCGACTCGTGCCGCCTCAGCTCGGCGACGACCTCGTCGAGGAAGTCGTCGACCTCGTCCTGGTCGTACCCTTCCACGAACTTCGTCGGCCGGAACCGTGCGTTCACGACGTCGACCGTCGACAGGACGCCGAAGGCGGTTCCCGTCTCGTAGGCCGTGAGCGTCGCACGGACGCGCTCGAGGAACGCATCGACGTCGCCCTTCGCGTACCCGCCGCGGAACCGGACCGCGGTGAACTCCTTCTCGGTCACGTCTCGTGCGAACACGCTGCCCCCCGTCTCACGGCCGGATCGTCCCGGTCGCTGCACCCCGATCCTTCCACGACGGCCCGCCGACCCGCGTTCGGCGCCCGCCGACCGACGCCCGGCGCGACGCACATCCATCACCCAGCCCGTCCATAGCCTCCGCCCACCCGCCGCACCTACCGTGCGAAGAATGCTCAGCCCCGCCCGTGTCCTCGTGATCGACGACGACGAGACCATCCGCACCGCCGTCGTCGCCGCGCTCGGAGCCGAGGGCTTCGCGGTGCACGGCCTGGCCGACGGCTCCGACCTGCCGGATCAGCTCAAGGCCTTCGTGCCCGACCTGGTCGTGCTCGACTGGATGCTGCCCGGGGCCAGCGGCATCCGCCTGGCGGCCACCATCCGCACCTCGTCCGACGCGGCGGTCGTCATGCTGACCGCCCGCGACGAGGTCGACGACCGGCTGCGCGGCTTCTCGGAGGGCGTCGACGACTACGTGGTCAAGCCCTTCGCCGTCGCCGAGCTGATCGCCCGTGTCACGGCCGTCTTGCGCCGCCGCGGTCGCATCCCCGCGGTGATCGAGATCGGCGACCTCGTGGTCGACCCCGACGCGGCCCGCATCACCCGCGGCGGCGAACCGCTCGACCTCACCGCCACCGAGTTCCGCCTGCTCGGGTTCCTCGCCGAGAGCCGGGGGCGCACCGTCTCGAAGACGCAGATCCTCACCCAGGTCTGGGGTTACGACGACTACGACCCCAACCTCGTCGAGGTGCACCTCAGCGCCCTGCGCCGCAAGATCGAGACCCGCGGCCCCCGCCTGATCCACACCGTCCGCGGTCTCGGCTACCGGATGAGCGCGTGATCCGCCCGCGCCGCGCCTCCCTGACGACCGGCGACCCGACCCGGCCCCACGACGACCCGATCCGGCCCCGAGGAGGCGCGGTGCCGGCTCCCGGCGCCGCCGCCCCCGGGCTGCGCACCGGCTCGTTGCGCGTCCGCACGGTCGTCGCCGTGCTGCTGCTGCTGGCCGTCCTGCTGGCGGCGCTCGCCGTGACGGTCGAGCTCACCCTCGGCCAGCGCCTCCGCGCCCAGGTCGTCGACCGGCTGTCCGACCGCGCCGCGGCCGCCGCCGCCCTGGTCGGCACGGTCGACGGCGACGAGCTCGCCGACCGGCTCTCGGCCCAGGGGCTCTCGGTCGTCATCCGCGACGCGGACGGCGACGCCATCGTCGCCGGCCCGAGCCCCGACGAGCTGCGCGACGGTCCGCCCTCGCTCGGCGACGGCCCTGGGCGCGGCGGCCCGGCCTCGGGCCCCGACGGCGGACGAGGAGGCGCGGGCACCGACACCCGGGACGGTACCGGCTCCGGCGCGACCGGCTCCGACTCCTCGACCGGCACCGACTCCGGGGAGGCGGGCGGCGCCTCCTCGTCCGACGCGGTCACGGTCAGCTCGTCCGAGGTGCGGAGCGACGACGAGGTGACCACGCTCGTGTCGCAGCTCAGCGACGGGTCGACCATCACCCTGACGACGGACTCGCGCTCGGTCGGCGAGACCCTGACGCAGCTGCGCTGGGTGATGACCGGCGCCTCCGCGGCGTTCCTGCTGATCGCGGCCGTCGGCCTCGCCCTCGTGGTGCGGGCGACCCTGCGGCCGCTCGACCGGATGACGAGCGTCGCCCGGTCGATCGCGCACGGCGACCGCGGCCGCCGCCTGCGACCGGCCCGACGAGACACCGAGATCGGTCGGGTCGCCGTCGCCTTCGACGAGATGCTCGACGGCGTCGAGGGCGCCGAGCGGACGGCCCTCGACGCCGAGACGCGCGTGCGGGCGTTCGTGTCGGACGCCGCCCACGAACTGCGCACCCCCGTGGCCGGCATGCGCGCCGCGGCCGACACCCTCGTGCGGTCGCCCGGCACGGCCGACGAACGCGAGCGGCTGGCGACGCACGTGGTGCGCGAGGCCGAGCGCGCCTACCGGTTGATCGACGACATGTTGCTGATGGCCCGGGTCGACCAGGGGCTCTCGCTCGACGTCGCGCGCGTCGATCTCGGGGCGTCGCTGCTCGCCGACGTCGAGCGCCAGCGGCTGCGGCGGCCGTCGCTCGACCTGCGCGTCGTGCTGCCCGACGGACCGGTCGTGGTCGCCGCCGACGCGGGCCGGGTCTCGCAGATCGTCGGCAACCTGGTCGACAACGCGGCCCGGGCGACGGGTGGCACGGGGCAGGTGACGCTGTGGCTCGACGCGTCCCGGGCCGACGAGGTCGCGGTGCTGGTCTCGGACGACGGCCCGGGAGTGCCCGCCGCCGACCGGGAGCGCGTCTTCGACCGGCTGGTGCGACTCGACGGGGCCCGCCGGTCCGGGGACGGAGGCGCGGGCCTCGGACTGCCCATCGCCCGCGGTCTCGCCCGCGCCCACGGCGGCGACCTGGTCTGCGAGGCGCCCGGGGTGGCGCGGCCCGGCGCGGTGTTCCGGCTGACGCTGCCCGTCGCGGTGCGGGCCGGGTCGGAGGCGGCTGTCGTCGTGAGCGCCCCGTCGCCCGTCGCCGCGCAGACGTCCGCGCTGCGTCGCACCACCGCCTGAACGTCGCACCACCGTCGCGTCGTGGAACCACGCTCGTGGGCGGTTCGACGACGCGACGGTGGTGCGACCTCGCCCCGCTGCGGCGCTACAGGGCGACGAGCCGGTCGTACGCGTCGTCGACCCAGGGGTCGACCGTGCGGCGTGAGGCGTCGGCGTCGTGCCAGGCGACGATCTGGCGGGCTCCCTCGGCGAAGGGGGTCCGCGCCTCCCAGCCGGGCACCAACGCCCGGATCTTCGAGGTGTCGAACACGGCCGGGTGGCTGCGGTCGCCGCAGAGGTCGGCCGTCCACTCGGGGACGGCGTCGGTGAGGACCTGCGTCGTGCGGTGGACGACGTGCAGCGACGCCCCCGCGGCGTCGGCGAGGTCCCGCGCGATCATGTTCCAGGTGAGCAGCTCGGGCGACATGATGTGGAACGCCTCGCCGAGGGCGCCGGGGTGCCCCAGCAGGCCCACGAAGGCCCGCGCGAAGTCGGCCGAGTGGGTCAGCGCCCAGAGCGAGGTGCCGTCACCGTGCAGCACGACCGGGTCGCCGCGTCGCATGCGCTCGATCGTGGTCCAGCCGCCGAGCAGCGGCACGTGGGTCTCGTCGTACGTGTGCGAGGGCCGCACGACCGTCGCCTGCACCCGCCCCGCGAGGTGCTCGTCGCGCAGCAGGCGCTCACAGGCGATCTTGTCGCGCGAGTACGACCACCACGGGTTGAACAGCGGTGTCGCCTCGGTGATCGGCAACGACACCGGAGGCTTCTGGTACGCCGAGGCCGAGCCGATGAACACGTACTGATCGGTCAGCGGCGCCACGACCCGCAGCATCGACGCGAGCTGGTCGGGCGTGAAGGTCAGGAAGTCCGCGACCGAGTCGAAGCGGCGTCCGTCGAGGACGGTGACCAGCGCCTCCTCGTCCCGGACGTCGGCCACGAGGTGCTCGACGCCCGCGGGCACGGGACGGATCGTGGTGCTGCCGCGGTTCAGCACGGTCACGGCCAGGCCGTCGCGCAGGGCCTGCCGCACGACCGAGGCGCTGATCTGCCCGGTGCCGCCGATCACGAGGAGGGACGTCGATGTCATCGCTCCACTGTGCACCCCCGCGACCGGGCACGGTCGTCGAGGTGGGCCGGAGCCGGGCAGGAGGCGCGGGTCGGGACACCGGGCCGGGTCGCGGCGCTTTCGTTGTCGACCGCGGCTCAGAGCCCGTCGAGGGCGCGTCGGGCCGCCCGGACCAGCTCGGGGTCGGTCACGAACCACGAGTCGGTCGACGCCTCGGTGCCGAGCGACACGGTCGACCCGGGACGCGACGAGGAGGCGCGCACGGCCTGCGCCCGCTTCGCAGACAGGTGCACGGCGTCGACCCGAGCGGCCACGAGTGCCGGCACGTCACCCAGCTGCACCCCGCCCCCGGCCATCACCTCGACGTCACCGGCGACCTCGACCAGGCGCGGCAGCACCCCCGACGCCAGGCCCGCCCCGACCGTGGACGCTCCGCCCGAGGTCAGCACCCGCGTGACGCCCAGCCCCGCGAGAGCCGCCACGGCCGCCACCGGGTCGGCCGCGCGATCGACGGCCCGGTGCACGGTGATCTCGAGCGTCGCGCCCGGCTGTGCCGCGGCGGCGTCGAGCGCGGCCTCGACGAACCAGCGGAGGGCGTCGACGTCGAGCGAACCGTCCTCGCGCAGCGCTCCCACGACGACGCCGGCCACGCCCGACCGCACCAGTGCCCGGATCTCGCGCACCATCACGTCGAGCTCGTCCGTGTCGTAGACGAAGCCGCCGGGCCGGCTCCGCACCAGCGCGTGCACGGGCACCCCGGTCGCGACCACCGCCTCGACCAGCCCCTGCGACGAGGTGACCCCGCCGAGCTCGAGGGCGCTGCAGAGTTCGACTCGGTCGGCTCCGCCGTCGCGGGCCGTGACGGCCCCGGCGGCACTCGTCACCGCGATCTCGAGGGCGGGCCGGTCGAGGGCGGGCCGCTCGAGGTCGGGCCGCTCGAGGTCGGGCCGGTCGACGTCGAGCCCCGCCGGGGCGGACTCGGCTGCGGATGAGGAGGCGCGGGTCGCGTCGTTCGTCATGTCACGACCCTAGGCGAGCGGCTCGCCCGCATGCCGGGCCCGGCATGGGGCGGGGTGCATGATGGCGGGATGTCCGACGCACCCGCACCCGCCGACACGCCCGACGCACCCGCCGAGTCACCGGCCACCCTCGCCTACCGGGCGGCTCGCGACCACCTGCTGGGGCTCGGCCACGATCTCGACCGGGCGAGCGACGAGTTCCGCTGGCCGGACGTCGGCGACGCCTTCAACTGGGCGACCGACTGGTTCGACGTGATCGCCCGTGGCAACGACCGCACGGCGCTGTGGATCGTCGAGGAGGACGGCTCCGAGCAGAAGGTGTCGTTCGACGCCATGCGCCGCCGCAGCGACCAGGTCGCGGCGTGGTTGCACGACCTGGGTGTGGCGAAAGGCGACCACGTCATGCTCATGCTCGGCAACCAAGTCGAGCTGTGGGAGGCCATGCTCGCCGTGATGAAGGTGGGCGCGGTCATCCTGCCGACGTCGACCGTGCTCGGCAGCGCCGACCTCGCCGACCGCATCGAGCGCGGGCTCGTGCGCCACGTGATCGCCAACGCGGCCGACGCCGCGGCGTTCGCGGCGGTCGAGGGGGTCGAGGCCGTCACGCGGATCGCGGTCGTCCCCGGGGGCGAGGCGACCCCAGCGGGCTGGACGTCGTTCGGGGACTCGCACCGCGCCTCCTGGGCTCGCCCCGAGGTCGCGACCGCGACCGAGGACGCCTGCCTCGTCTACTTCACCTCGGGCACGACGAGCAAGCCGAAGATGGTCGTGCACTCCCACGCCTCGTACCCGGTCGGGCACCTGACGACGACGTACTGGCTGGGCGTGCGGCCGGGCGACGTGCACATGACGATCTCGTCACCGGGGTGGGGCAAGCACGCGTGGAGCTGCTTCTTCGCGCCGTGGACCGCCGAGGCCACCGTCTTCGTCTACAACTACGGGCGCTTCCGCCCGGCCGAGCTCCGGGACCAGCTGGAACGGGCCGAGGTCACCTCGTTCTGCGCGCCGCCGACCGTCTGGCGCATGCTGATCCAGTCGTCGCTGGGCTCACGGCCGAGCGCCCTCCGCGAGGCCCTCTCGGCCGGCGAACCGCTCAACCCCGAGGTGATCGGGCGGGTGCAGCAGGGCTGGGGTCTCGACATCCGCGACGGCTACGGCCAGACCGAGACGACGGCCATCGTCGCGAACGCTCCCGGCGGCACGATGAAGGCCGGGTCGATGGGGCGTGCCCTGCCCGGCGTCGAAGTCGTGCTGGTCGACCCCGTGACCGGTGCCGTCGGCGACGAGGGCGAGGTCTGCCTCGACCTGACGACGCGGCCCGTCAACCTGATGAGCGGCTACCTCGGCGACGCCGCCCGCACCGAGTCGTCGATGCGCGACGGGTTGTTCCACACCGGTGACGTGGCGGTGCGTGACGCCGAGGGCATGATCACCTTCGTCGGCCGCACCGACGACGTCTTCAAGTCGTCGGACTACAAGATCTCGCCGTTCGAGGTCGAGAGCATGTTGATCGAGCACCCGGCCGTCGCCGAGTCCGCGGTCGTGCCGGCTCCCGACGACACCCGGCTGAACGTCGTCAAGGCGTACGTGACACTGGCCGAGGGGTGGGCGCCCGACGCCGAGACCGCGCGGGCCGTGCTGGCGCACGCCCGCGTGTCGCTGCCCGCCTACGAGCGGGTGCGGCGCGTCGAGTTCGCCGAGCTGCCGAAGACGATCTCGGGCAAGATCCGACGCGTCGAGCTGCGCGACCGCGAGGAGGCGCTGGCCCGGTCGGGCGAGCGGGCCGCGGCCGAGTGGCGCGACGCGGACTTCCCCGACCTGAAGGGGTAGCCGCCGCGACAGCGTGCGGGGTTCCCGCACCGCACCGTGTTCCGTGCACCGCACCGTGTCGAGAACGGGTGCGGTGCACGAGACGCGGTGCCGCGGCGGAAGGCCGGCCCGTGCTCAGCCGGTGGGCAGCTCGCGGCCGGCCGCCCAGACCCGGGCGACCGTCCAGTCGTCGTGCCACGCCACGGCGTCGGCCGCGTGGCCCGGGGCCAACCGCCCGAGCGGAGGGCGCGCGACGGCGGCCCGTCCCGTGCTCGCGACGGCGGCCGGCTCCCCTCCCGTGCTCGCGGGCCCGTCGGCGCGCAGGCCCCCGGCGTCGAGGCCGAGCACCCGGGCCGGCACGAGCGTCAGCGCTGCGACGGCGTCGACGGCCGAGAGACCGGTCCGCAGGACCGCGATGCGCAGGGCGGCGTCCTGCGTCAGGGTCGACCCTGCGATCGTCGACGTGCCCGTGAGCGTGGCCACGCCGTGCTCGACCGTGACCGCGAGTTCGCCGATGCGGTAGTCGCCGTCGGCGGCTCCGGCCGCGGCCATCGCGTCGGTGATCAGGGCGACCCGCCGCGGTGCCGAACGGAGCACGAGGTCGGCCACGGCCGGGTGGACGTGCACCCCGTCGAGGATCAGCTCGATCGTCACGCGTTCGTCGCCGACCGCCGCGACGAGCGGCCCGGGGTCGCGGTGGTGGATGCCGTTCATCGCGTTGAACGCGTGCGTCACGAGTGAGGCGCCCCGGTCGAAGGCCGCGCGGGCCAGGTCGAAGTCGGCCTCGGTGTGCCCGACGGCGGCGACCACGCCCGAGCTGACGAGCCGATCGATCGCGTCGAGCCCGCCGGGCAGCTCGGGGGCGAGGGTGACCTGCCGCACGACGCCGTCGCCGGCTTCGAGCAGGCTCTCGACCGTGGCCGCGTCGGGTTCGAGCAGGAAGTGCGGGGCGTGGGCTCCCCGCCGGTCGGGAGCCAGGAACGGCCCCTCGAGGTGCGCTCCGAGAACGAGCTCGTCGCGCCGCATCAGGTCGCCGACCAGCCCGAGCGAGCGCGACAGCACCGGCACCGGGTTCGCGACCAGGCTGATCAGCGAGCGCGTCGTGCCGTGCCGCCGGTGCAGGGCGAGGCCGGCGTCGAGGTCGTCCGGCCCGCCGTCGAAGGCGTACCCGCCGCCGCCGTGCGTGTGCAGGTCGATCAGCCCCGGGGTGAGCGTCGCGCCCGCGAGGTCGACCGTGACGTCCGCCGGGGGCGGCACCGCGCCTCCTGCGGTCGGGTCGTCGGTCGCGCCCCGCGTCGACGTCGACGAGGAGGCGCGGGTCGCGTCGACCCCGCCGCTCGCCCCGCCCGCCGCGCGCGACCCCGGCACCGTGGCACCGGTGGCGACGATGACGTCGCCGTCGACGAGCATCCAGAAGCCGTCGACCTCGCCGTCGGCGTCGACCTTGCGGGCGTCCGTGAAGAGGATGGTGGTCATCGTCGGGCCGCCCGGCGGTTCTCGCGACGGAAGGCCAGGACGCCCGTGACGCCGGCCAGGACGGCGAACGCCGCGGCGACGACCGGGTAGCCGAGCATGGCCCAGGCCGCGACCACGGCCCCCATGATCGCGATCTCGACGAGGGCCTTGCCCACGGCGTCGGTCGGGATCGGCGCGCGCGGTGAGCGGAAGAGCCCCCACACCACGATGGCGAACAGCGGGGCCCCGATCATGAACGCCAGGGACGGGAACGGGAACGGCCAGGCGAGGTAGCCCCAGAACCCGAGGCTGAGGAACGCGAGGATCAGCGTCACGAAGCGGACCACGTCGAGGGCGCCGACCGGGCCGCCGCGGGCCGGGGCGGGAGGGGGCGCGGAGTCGATCGGAGTCACCCGCCCAGCGTACGGCCACGGCCCGGAACCCAGGGCACGGGGTCGAGTGGCCAGGAAGTGCTCGTCACGGGTCCGGGAGCAGCATCTTCCGCCCACTCGGCACCGAGCACCGGGTGCCGGGCGCAGGGGAGGGGGCCGGAGCCGACGAGGAGCGGGGCTAGCGGAAGACGATGGTTCGGGCGCCGTCGAGCAGCACCCGGTCCTCCGCGAACCAGCGGACCGCCTGGGTCAGGGTGCGGCTCTCTTCGTCCTGCCCGATGGCCATCAGTTCGGGCGCGCTGCGGGTGTGGTCGACCCGCACCACGTTCTGCTCGATGATCGGCCCCTCGTCGAGGTCGCTCGTGACGAAGTGCGCCGTCGCGCCGATCAGCTTCACGCCGCGCGCGTGCGCCTGGCGGTAGGGGTTCGCCCCCTTGAAGCCGGGCAGGAACGAGTGGTGGATGTTGATCGCCCGCCCCTCGAGCGCCGCGCACAGCTCGGGGCTGAGGATCTGCATGTACCGCGCCAGCACGACGAGCTCGATGTCGTACCGGTCGACGACCTGCAGCACGCGCGCCTCGAACGCGGCCTTGGACGCCGGGTCGGTGACGGGGTGGTGCTCGAACCGCTTGCCGTAGAACTCGGCGAGCCCCGACAGGTCGTCGTGGTTGGCCAGGATCAGCGGCACCTCGATCGGCAGTTGCCCCGCCCGCTGGCGGAACAGCAGGTCGTTGACGCAGTGCGCGGCCTTGCTCGCGAGCACGAGCGTGCGGGTCGGGCGACCGACGACGTCGAGTTTCGCCTGTACGTCGTAGTGCGCGAGCACGGGCGCCAGCGCCGCCTCGAACGCGTCGCGCTCGCCGGGTGCCTCGACCTGCAGGCGCATGAAGAAGGTGCCGGTGTCGTGGCTCGAGAACTGGGCCGACTCGGTGATGTTGCCACCGGCCTGCACGACGGCGCCGCTGATCGCGTGGACGATGCCGGGCCGGTCCTGGCAGACGAGCGTCAACGTCCAGTGCGTCGTCGAGGAGGCGGGAGCGGAGGAGGCGCGGGTGGCGTCGGTCACGTCGGTCACCCGCCCAGGGTAGTGCGGTCGACGAGGCCGGACGGGCAGGTCAGTACGACGAGATCAGCAGCGTGACGAGGGCCACGAGCGGCAGGAGTCCCTGGGTGAGGGCGGCCCGGGTCTTCGTGCGGTCCGAGAGCAGCAGCACGAGCGCGGCGGCCAGCATCGACCCCGTGCCGACGACGACGAGCGCGTTGCCCGACGGGGACGCCTCGAAGGCGCTGCCCGCGCCTCCTGCCCCTCCGGCCCCTCCTGCCCCTCCGGCGACGATCAGGACGACGCCGACGATCGTGACGACCGCGAGGAACAGGTTGTAGAAGCCCTGGTTGAAGGCGAGGCCCTTCGTGTGCTCGGCCTGGGCGTCGCTCGTGACGCCGAAGGTCGCGCGGACGCGCGGAGTCGTCCAGAGCAACGACTCCATGACGAAGATGTAGACGTGCAGCAGAGCGGCGAGCGAGGCCGCGACGAGCGAGACGATGAGCATGTCCCGACCCTAGGGGGCGATGCCCGGGGGCGGGGCGCCGGACACGTGTCCACGGCCCCGTTCGGGGTCGTTCCTGTGGGGTCCCGGGGTCCGCTAATCTGACGGTCGTTCTGTCACCTGCGAGCCGATCGGTCTCGTCCCGATCGCCCTGGAGCACCCGTGCCGTCGTCTGCTCGTCGCTCGTGGGTCGGCGCACTCGCCGTCGCCCTCGCCGCCGTCCTCTTCGTCCCCGTGGTCACCGTCGCCGCGACGCCCACGGTGACCCTGCAGGGGACCGTGTCCCTCGAGGGCGGTGGGGTCGCCTCGGGGTGGGTGAGCGTCCTGTCGACCGGTGGGTCGAACGTCGCGAGCGCGACCGTCGACGCAGCCGGCCATTATTCGGTGGACGTCGCGTCCGGCGCCGGATACCTGATCCAGATGACCTACACCGGCGACACCGACCATGTGCGGACGTCCTTCGCCGGGGGAGGGTTCTCCTGGAACACGGCGGCCACCGCCCCCGTCTCGGGCCCGACGACGCGCGATCACGTCGTCCCTCGTTCCGGGCAGGTGGTCGGCACGCTGACCGGTGTCGACGGCCCCCTCTCGTCAGCCTCGCTGTGGCTCGAGATCCACGGGTCGGCCAGCTCGCCGGAGTTCCGTTTCGCCTACGACGAATCGTCGCAGACCTACCGCATCACCAAGCTCCCTCCCGGCTTGTTCGACCTCGCGTTCGCCGCCGATGATCGGCTGGACGACAGGCAGCGCTTCGGGGCCGTGAGAAAGGGGTCGATCGACGTCGCGCCCGGTGGTGCGTCGGTCCGAGTCGACGTGACGCTCCCGCGGACGGGCACGATCACGGGACGAGTGGTCGGGCCGTCGGCGCTGCTGACCGGGGCCGCTCCGATCGGCTCCGTGAGCGCGTACCGGACTCCGCGCATCCCGTCGGACCCCCTGTCGGGTTCCGAGTTGTACAGCGACATCGCAGCCGACGGCACCTTCGCCCTGGTGGACCTGCCCGCCGGGTCGTGGACGCTCTGCGCGAGCGCGGCCTGGAATCGTTCGTACCTGCGAACGGGCTGTTCCGCCGATGGCACGCGGGTCGTCGTCGAGCTGGCGAAGAACCAGGTCGTCACAGGCGTCGATGTCGGACTGCTCGCGGCTGGCGCCGTCACGGGCCGTCTCGTGTCGGAGATCGACTACGAGCTTCCGGCACCTGCGTTCTCCTGGGCCGTGGTCACCTTGTTCGAGCCCGGACGCGGCCTCGAGCATCCCGTCGCAGGGGCTGCCGTCGAGGACGACGGGACCTTCCGCATGGACCACGTGAGACCGGGCACCTACGTCGCTCGGATCGAGGACACGAGCTGGCGTTCGGACGCCCACGGCTGGTGGCCGGACGCCCCGTCGGTCGAGTTCGCCGAGGAGATCACCGTGACCGCGGGTGCGACGACCGACATGGGCGCCGGAACGCTGTCGGACGACATCGCCACCGAGCGCCTGGCCGGCAGCGACCGGTACGCGACGGCCGTCGAGGCCAGCAGGGCGCTGTTCCCGGCGGGCTCGCCCACCGTGCCCGTCGTGTACGTGGCGAACGGCACCGGATACGCCGACGCCCTCTCGGCCGGACCGGCGGCGGCCGCCGAGGGCGGCGGCCTGCTGATGGTCTCGCGTGACGAGGTGCCGACCGTCGTCGCCGACGAGCTGCGTCGACTGCGGCCCGGCCGTGTCGTCCTGGTGGGCGGCCCCGCGGCCCTCTCGTCGAGCGTGGAGGCGCGCCTCGCGAAGATCACGGGTGTCAAGCCCGAACGCCGTGCCGGCGCGGACCGGTACGCGACGTCCCTCGAGGTCAACGAGGCGGTCTTCGGTGGGGGTGACGCGCCCGCCGAGCTGTTCCTCGCGACGGGCCGCGGGTTCGCCGACGCCCTCGCCGCCGGTCCGGCAGCCGCCCACCTGGGCGGCCCGGTGCTGCTGGTCGACGGGACGGGCCCGCTCACCGCGGCGCAGACCGAGTTCGTCCGGGGCACCCCGAAGATCGACGTGGTCGGCGGGCCGGCCGCCGTCTCGGACGCGACGATCGAGGCCATGGGCCCCGTGCTGCCGGGGATCGAGGTGCGTCGACTCGGCGGAGCCGATCGCTACGCGACGGCCGCGTCGGTCAACGAGCACGCCTTCGCCACCGTCACCGACCGTGCGTACCTCGCCACGGGCTCCGGCTTCGCCGACGCACTCGGCGGTGGGGTGCTCGCCGCGGCCGACGACGCACCCCTCTACCTGACGACCGCGAGCTGCGTGCCCGAGGTCACGCTCACCGACCTGTTCCGGGTGGCACCCAACATCGTCACGGTGCTGGGCGGACCCGCGGTCGTGTCGGACGACGTGCTCGACGGGCTCCCCGCCTGCTGAGGTCGACGCCGCCCGCGGCGTCCGCGCGGCGTCCGGGCATCCAGGACGCACCACCGTCGCGTCGTCGAACCGCATTCCGCGGTGGTTCGACGACACGAGCGTGGTGCGACCTGCGCGGCAGAGCCTGTCGGGCGTCAGGTCAGGAGGCGCGGGTCGGGCGGCCACGCCGGGAGGGGTTCCGGTCGGGCCGCCGTCGTGCTCATTTCTCGATCTACCGAGACGTTTGGTAGATCACGCGAGACCGCACACGACGACGTGGGAGCCCACCTCTTCTATCGTGCCTCGCCCGGCAAGGAGAGTCTCGGCAGCCGCATCGGCCACGCCACCCTCGCCCTCACGCCCGAGGGTGAGCCCGCACCCGGTGCCACTTGGGTCGACGACCCGGCCAACCCGGTGCTCCGCCCCACCCTCGACGACGAGCTCTTCGGCACCGAGGACCCCAAGGTCTTCCGGGCCGAGGGTCACTTCTGGCTGTTCTACAACGGCGTCTTCCCGATCACCGAGGAGGCGCGGGTCGCCGCGCGGCTCACGCAGGGTGAGGTGGGGCGGAGGGCAGGGCTGCCGCAGAGTGCCGTCTCGCGCTACGAGGGCGGCTCCAAGATCCCGTCGTTGCCCGTGCTCGAGCGTCTCTTCGAGGCGGCGGGCCTCGACCTGGCGCTCACGCTCACGCCGTCTCGTCCCCGGGCGTCCACGGCCGCGTCTTCGTTCGCCGGCCCCGTGGGGTGCAGTGTGCAACCACGCCGTGCCGAACTGCGATCGTTCTTCGCGCACGAGGGGTTCGGCTCGCCGCAGGTCTTCGGCAGCGTCAGCCGGGGTGACGACCGCGCCGACAGCGACCTCGACGTCGTGCCCCGCGACGGCCTGACCCCAGAGGTCGCCGAAGCGGTCTCGCGCGACGGCGTCGCCCTGTGAGTCGTCACGATCGGGCACGGCTGGACGACATCGCGGCCGCCTTGGTCGCCATCGACGCGCATCGTCGACGTGGCGACCTGACGGACGGGCTCGTCTCCGACGCCGTGCGCGTCCGATCGATCGAGATCGGAGAAGCGGTGAAGGGACTCTCGTCCGAGAATACGAGCGAGGCGCGGGTACGGTCGAGCGCATGAGCGACGACACGCAGGCCCCCGGCCCCGACGACACCGGCCGCGACACGAGCCCGGGGCACGAGGTCGACCACGACCCGACGGGCATGACCGACGACGAGAAGCGGCACGACCAGTTGACCCGCGCCCCGAAGTCGGACGAGTCGGACGCCGCCCCGCGCATCACGACCGAGGACCGCGGCGACGGCGTCACCCGCATCGACGTCGCCGACACGGCCAAGGTCCGCCCGGGCAAGGCCGACTGACGCGGGGTGCCGGTCGGCGGGCCGTCCGCGGCGGCTGACCCGCGCCTCTTCGGCACCTCCCGCGGCTTCGCGCTTCGCAAACGGGACAGCACGTGGGCACCCGTCCGCCCCCGGGCATACCGTGCATGCATGGTGTCCCAGGTCAGCGTAGAACCCAGTCCACCGGCCACGAGCCCGAACCCGCCGGGCGTCCCGGCGACGACGATCACGCTCGACGTCAACGGCAGCCCCCACCGGCTCGAGGTCGACAACCGCACCTCGCTGCTCGACGCCCTGCGTGAGCGCCTCGACCTGACCGGCTCGAAGAAGGGCTGCGACCACGGCCAGTGCGGCGCGTGCACGGTCCTGGTCGACGGGCGTCGCACCAACAGCTGCCTCGTCCTCGCCGTCAGCGCCGAGGGCAGCGACGTCACGACCGTCGAGGGGCTCGCCGACGGCGACACCCTGCATCCGGTGCAGCAGGCCTTCCTCGACCGCGACGCCTACCAGTGCGGCTACTGCACGCCGGGCCAGATCTGCTCGACGGTCGGCATGATCGAGGAGGCGCGGGCCGGCATGCCGAGTCACGTCACCACCGACATCACCAACGGCGAGATCGACCTCGACGACGAGGAGGTCCGCGAACGCCTGAGCGGCAACCTCTGTCGGTGCGGGGCCTACATGAACATCGTCCCGGCCGTGCACGACGCGGCCTGCGCGCACGACGCCGACGCCACCGAGCGAGCCACCCGATGAAGACCTTCGAGTACGAGCGCGCGACCGACGTCGCCTCGGCCGTCGCCACCCTCGACCGCACCCCGAACGCCAAGGCCCTGGGCGGTGGCACGAACCTGGTCGACCTGATGAAGCTCGGCGTCGAGCGTCCCGACCTGCTGGTCGACGTCAGCCGCGTCGACTTCGGCGGGGTCGACGAGTTGCCCGGCGGCGGACTGCGCATCGGGGCGGGGGTCCGCAACAGCGACCTCGCCGCGCACCCGCTCGTCCGAACCCGCTACCCGGCCCTGACCCGCGCCCTGGTCAGCGCGGCCTCGGGTCAGCTGCGCAACCAGGCGACGACCGGCGGCAACCTGCTGCAGCGCACCCGATGCACCTACTTCATGGACACCACGAAGCCCTGCAACAAGCGTGAACCCGGCACGGGCTGCGGCGCGATCGCCGGGCTGTCGCGCGAACTCGGCATCCTCGGCGTCAACGACCTCTGCATCGCCACGCACCCGGGCGACATGGCCGTCGCCCTCGCCGCGCTGGACGCCGTCGTCGTCTTCGAGACCGTCGACGGCGAACGGCGCCTGCCCGTCGACGAGTTCTTCCGCGAGCCGGGCGACGACCCGACCCGCGACACGAACCTGCCGAGCGGCGCGCTGATCACCGCGGTCGAGCTGCCCGCGCTGCCCGTCGCGATCAACTCGACCTACCGCAAGGCGCGCGACCGTCGGTCGTACGCCTTCGCGCTGGGCTCGGTCGCCGCCGCCCTCGCGGTCGACGAGGCCGGCCTCGTGACCGACGTCCGCATCGCCCTGGGGGCCGCGTCGCCGGTGCCCTGGCGTGCCCGCAAGGCCGAGGAGGCGCTGGTCGGCTCACCGGCGACGCCCGCCTCGTTCGCGGCCGCCGCGCAGCTCGAGCTCGCCGCCGCGACGACGACCGAGCAGAACGCGTTCAAGGTGCCGCTGCTGACCCGGCTCGTCGTCGGCGTGCTGAGCGAGCTCGCCGGTCTCGGCCACGAGGCCGACGACACGGCCGAGGGCGCCGACCCGTCGCCGTTCCGCCCGACCGGTGCCAACGGGTCGCCCCGCAGCGTCGCGGCCGACGTCGATGCCGGCTCCGGCTCCGGCTCCGACGCCGACTCCGACGGGAGCGCGTCATGACCGCCGTCGACGTCGTCACCCCCGTCGACACGAGCGTCCCCACGGGACTCGGCGCCCCCGTCGCCCGCCTCGAGGGCCGCGATAAGGTCACCGGCGCCGCCCGATACGCCTACGAGCACACGCCCGACGGCGTGCTGTACGGCTGGATCGTGCAGTCGACCGTGACGACCGGCACGATCACCGGCTCGAACCGTGACGAGGTGCTCGCGATGCCCGGCGTGCGCGCCGTCATCACCCACGAGCAGGCCCCGCACCTCGAGGACGCCGACGACGGTGAACTGCTCGTGTTGCAGTCGGCCGAGGTCGCCTACCGCGGCCAGCCGGTCGCGCTCGTGGTGGCCGACACCTTCGACACGGCCCGCGAGGCCGCGTCGGCGCTCGCCGTCGAGTACGACGAGGGCGGCATCGACGTCCTGCTCAGCACCGAGCACCCGTCGCTGTACGCCCCCGAGACCGTCAACGCGGGCTTCGAGACCGACACCGTGCAGGGTGACGTCGACGCGGCGATGGCCGACTCGTCCGTCGTGATCGACGAGACGTACGAGACGGCGGCCCTGTTCAACAGCCCGATGGAGCCGCACGCCACGGTCGCCACCTGGGCCGACGGCGAGCTCGACGTGCTCGACTCGAACCAGGGCACGAGCGGCGTCGCGACGTCGCTCGCGACGCTGTTCTCACTCGACCCGTCCACGGTGCGCGTCCGTGCCGAGCACGTCGGCGGCGGCTTCGGGTCGAAGGGGTCGGCCCGTCCGGTCGTCGTGCTCGCGTCGATGGGCACCATGCTCACCGGCAGTCCGGTGAAGGTCGCCTACACGCGGCAGATGATGTTCGCGATCGCGGGTTACCGCACGCCCACCATCTCGCGCATCCGGTTGGCCGCCGACTCCGAGGGGCACCTCTCGGCGCTGTCGCACCAGACGTACTCGCACTCGTCGACGTTGCAGGAGTTCACCGAGCAGACCGCCGAGCCGACCCGCCACCTCTGGGCGGCCCCGAGTCGCCTGATGACGCACCGGCTCGCCCGCCTCGACGTGCCCACGCCGCGCTGGATGCGCGCGCCCGGCGAGGCACCCGGCGTCTACGCCGTCGAGTCCGCCATGGACGAGCTGGCCCTGTCGCTGGACCTCGACCCGATCGAACTGCGCGTCCGCAACGAGCCCGAGGTCGACCCGCACACCGGCCAGCCGTTCAGCAGCCGGCACCTGGTCGACTGCCTGCGCCGCGGTGCCGAACTGTTCGGCTGGGAAGGCCGCGACCCGCGCCAGGGCGTGCGTCGGGTCGGGCGCTGGCTCGTCGGCACGGGCGTCGCCGCCGCGACGTATCCCGCGAGCGTGATGCCCGCGGGCGCGCGGGTGACCGCGCTGCCGGGCGGCCGGTTCGAGGTGGGCGTCAACGCGACCGACATCGGCCAGGGAGCCCGCACCGTCATGGCCCAGATCGCCGCCTCCGAGCTGGGCGTGCCGATCGACGTCATCGACCTGCGCATCGCCGACAGCACGCTCCCGACCGCGGGTGTGGCCGGCGGGTCGTCGGGCACGGCGTCGTGGGGGTGGGCGGTGACCAAGGCGAGTCGGCAGGTGACCGAGCTGCTCGCGCAGGGCCAGCCCGTGCCTCCTGATGGTCTCGAGGTCGTCGTCGACATCGACGAGGACATCGCGGCGATGAGCGACCACTCGCGCTTCGCCTACGGAGCCCAGTTCGTCGAGGCGCGCGTCGACCTCGACTCGGGCGAGGTCGTCGTGCCGCGCATGGTCGGCGTGTTCGCGGCCGGTCGCATCATGAACGCCCGCACCGCCCGGTCGCAGTTCGTCGGCGGCATGACGATGGGCCTGTCGATGGCGCTGCACGAGCACGGCATGCTCGACCCGACCCAGGGCGACTACGGCAACCACGACTTCGCGGCCTACCACGTGGCGGCCAACGCCGACGTGGGGTCGATCGAGGTCGAGTGGCTCGACGAGGAGGACCCGCACCTCGCGCCGATGGGCGGCAAGGGCATCGGCGAGATCGGCAACGTCGGCGCGGCGGCCGCGGTGGCGAACGCGGTCGCGCACGCGACCGGCATCCGCGTCCGCGACCTGCCCATCCAGCCCGACAAGCTGCTCGCCGGCCTGCCGACGCGGTACTAGCGCCCACACCCCGGGAACTCGCCGAGACCCTCCTACGCGCAAGGGGGTCCCGGCGAGTTCCCGGGGTCTGGCGTCAGCGGACCACGTGGATGCTGCCGTCGCGGTCCCGCAGCGGAGCCCGCGAGGCGCCCGAGCGCACGGCGAGCACCTCGGCCATGATCGACACCGCGGTCTCCTCGGGCGTGCTCGCCCCGAGATCGAGTCCGATGGGGGAGCGCAGGCGGGCGAGCGCGTCCGGCCCGACGTCACGCGACCGCAGCGCGGCGATGCGGCGGTCGTGCGTCACCCGTGACCCCATCGCCCCGACGTAGGCCGCGGGGGAGGCGAGCGCCACCTCGACCAGGTCGGCGTCGAACCGTTCGTCGTGCGACAGCACCGCGATCACGGTGCGCTCGTCGACGTCGGTGCGCGCCAGGTAGTCCGGCGGCCATTCGACGACGACCTCGTCGGCCGACGGGAAGCGCTCGCGGGTCATGAACACCGGACGCGGGTCGCACACCGTCACGCGGTAGCCCAGCACCGCGCCGGCGTTGCACAGGGCGACCGCGAACTCGACCGCCCCGAAGACGAGGAGGCGCGGCGGCGGCACCGAACGCTCGCTGAAGACCCGCAGACCCTCGCAGTCGTCGACGGTCGGCACGACCTCACCGGTGCGGACGGGACCGAGTACGACGTGGGCCGAGGCCTCCCGTCCGGCGACGGCGTCGCGGAGGGCGTCGATCGTCACGGCGTCGTCAGGGGAGACGAGCCGCGCGAGCACCTCGATGCGTCCGCCGCAGCTGAGGCCGACCTCGAACGCGGTCTCGTCGCTGAACCCGAAGGACTCGAGCTGGGGCATGCCGTCCTCGAACACCTGCGTGCAGATCTCGTAGACCGCGCCCTCGACGCACCCACCCGAGATGCTGCCGATGACGGTGCCGTCGACGGTGACGGCCATCGAGGTGCCGACCGTGCGCGGCGCGCTGCCCACGACCGACACGGCCGTGGCGACGGCGATGCTCTCACCGGCGTCGAGCCGGGCCAGCAGGCGGTCGGCGATCTCGAACACGGGACTCCTCGGGGGCGGCGTCGGGTGGCGCCAGGTCTCGATGCTGCCACGGCCCGGCGCCGGCGGCACGTCACGCCGCCGGGCGTTCGTCGCGTGGACAGTCCGGTTACCCTGCAGCCATGCCCGAGATCGTCGCTCCGCCGTCCGTCGGCCTGTTGCTCGCGGCCGGTGCCGGGATGCGCATGGGCCGACCCAAGGCGCTCGTGGTCGACGAGCGCGGACCCTGGCTGACCCGTGCCGTGGCGACGCTCTTCGACGGGGGCTGCGACCGCGTCCTCGTCGTGCTCGGTGCGGGCGCGATCGAGGCGCGAGCGCTGCTGGCGGCCGACCCGCGCCTCCTCGGGGTCGCCGGGCAGGCGAGGGTGTCGGACGTCGTCGCCGACGACTGGGCCGACGGGCTCTCCGCCTCGCTCCGCGCGGGGCTGGCGGCGCTCGCAGCATCGGCCCCCGAGGAGGCGCGGCTCGCCCTGATCACGCTGGTCGACTACCCGGGTCTGCCGTCGTCCGCCGTCGCGCGGTTGCTGTCGCCCGCGGCCGCCGACGTGCCGCTGGGCCCGGGTGCGCTGCGCCGGTCCGTCTTCCACGGCCGCCCGGGTCACCCCGTCGTGGTCGGTCGGTCGCACTGGTCGGCCCTCGCGGCGTCCCTCACCGGGGATCGCGGGGCAGGCCCCTACTTGCGGGCCCACGCCGCCGAGCCGGTCGACTGCTCCGACCTCTGGGACGGCCGGGACGTCGACGCGCCCGCCTGACCCGCGCCCATCCGACGGTCAGTTGCACGTCCCGCTGCCGCTGTAGCACGGGGTGTAGTCCGCGGGCAGAGGCTCCTGACGCGGTGTGGGGGAGTCCCACCGGTCTCCGGGGACGGGTGCGCCGGCGGCACCGACCACGACCAGCCCGGCGATGACGACGGTCGCCACGACGGCGCCTCGGTGCCCCGCGGTGATGGCGGCGACGAGTGCGACGACCAGGCTCGCGAGGCAGGCGACGAGGGTGCGGAGCCAGGCCGTCGCCGTCTCGTCGCTGACGGTGACGGGAGAGCCGACGAGGCTGAACTCGGCCGAGAACCACTGCCCTGCGAGCGACAGCATGAGCAGGACGCCGGCCGCGAGCGCCAGGGCCTCGACGATCACGGCGACACGGTGCGCCACGGGCCGGTCCGCCCGGGGCGCGGGTGCTGCCGGGCCGGCCGCAGGCGCTGCCGGTCCGGCCGCAGCTGCTGCCGGTCCGGCGGCAGGGGCGGGGCCGACGGTGCGTGCGGCGTCGGCGTCCGCGAGGGGCGCACGGTCGGCCGGACGTGCTCCGTCGCTCGCCGGGGCGTCGCGCCGGCCACGGCCCGACCGCGCGGCGAGGACGACGAACGAGGCCAGGCCGACCGTGGCCACGAAGGGCAGACTGACGAACACCACGGTGGGCAGCGTGTAGAGGGAGACTCCGGCTCGGAGGCCCGACGTCACGCCCGATCCGACGGTCAGCTCGACGCCGGCCCGGGCCACGGCCGCCGCGGCGACGTAGAGCCAGGCCCGGCGTGACGCCGTGGCGTCCGACCATCGCCACGCCACGAGCACGGCGAGGACGGCCCACACGACGAACGGCACCAGCCCGGTCTGCGCGAGCGCGCCCGGCAGCTCGAGCAGCGACGCGACCACGCGTCCGGACGAGGCCGACACCGTGAACAGCAGCCGGCCGGCGACGAGCAGGGCCACGGTGGTGGCGACCACCCAGGTCACCTCGCGACGGTCGACCCGTCGGCGCAGGCTCTCCGCGGCCCCCGCGAGCCGACTCCTGAGCTGAGTGTTCATCATGGGTAGACGGTAGTACCGGGTTCGTCGTCGTGCCGTCGCCGCGTGGCGCCCGGGGCACCGACGTCGGCAGGATCTCGATGGCGCGGGCCGGGCCGCGCGCCCTAGCGTCGGTCCCATGCCGATCACGCCTGACACGAAGAACTGGACCTGGGTGCTCGAACGCCCCTGCCCCGACTGCGGCTTCGACCCCGCCGAGGTCACGTTCCGCGACGTGCCGCTCCTCGTCCGCGAGAACGCCGCCGCCTGGCCAGCCGAGCTCGCCCGGCCAGACGCCGGCATGCGGCCCGACGACACCACGTGGTCGCCGCTCGAGTACGGGGCGCACGTTCGCGACGTGTTCCGGGTCTTCGACACGCGCCTCCGGCTCATGCTCGCCGAGGACGCCCCGACCTTCGCGAACTGGGACCAGGACGCCACCGCGCTCGCCGACGACTACGCCGCGCAGCGGCCCGCGGTCGTGGCCGACGAGCTCGTCGCCGCGGCCGCGGTCGTGGCCGACGCGTTCGAGGCGGTGCCCGACGATCACCTCGGCCGCACGGGCCTCCGGAGCGACGGCTCGGCCTTCACGGTCGAGTCGTTGGCCCGCTACTTCGTGCACGACCCCCTGCACCACCTGCACGACGTCCGCCGCTGATCGCGCCCTGCCCGACGTCGAACCACGTCCCGACGTCGCACCACCGTCGTGGGGGGGGGCCCCCCCCCCCGGGGGGGGGGGGGCCCCCGGGGGGGGGGGGGGGGGGGGGCCGGGGAGGTTGGGAACACCCCCCCCCCGCCCCCCGGGACGCCCGGCGCGGGCGGGTTGGGACAAAAGAC
>NZ_RKIC01000013.1 GCF_003755185.1 Frigoribacterium sp. PhB24
ACGCCGTCCAGGACGAGATGCTCGTCGGCGTCGCGAAGATCACCGTCGCCACCCAGTAACACCCCTCCCTGCCGACCCCCGGGTCGGCAGGCCCCCGGGTCGTCTCCGTGGCGACGCACCGGCCCCGCCCTGCTCGACGGGGTCGGCGATCCCGGTGGACCCCGCCTCGTGCTCACGCACGGGGCGGGGTTTTTCCGTTCCCGGCCCGGGTCAGGATGACCGGCGGCGACCGGCGGCGGGCTCGGGAGGCGCGGCGGGCGGCCACGGGTCGGGCTCGGCCGTGCTGCGGGCGATGAGCGTACGGACGTCGGCGTCGTGCTGCAGCGTCCACGCGACGGCCGAGTTCAGCGACGACGCAGTGTGCAACCACGGGCGACGTCCGCCCTCGTCGCGGCAGTGGGCGTAGACGTCGAAGGCGAAACCGCCCGTGACCGGCCGCTGGCGCACGTAGCCGAGCGGGGCCGCCTCGCCCTGCCGGATCAACCACAGCCCCTGACCCCCCGGGATCGGCGGATGCGCGCACGGATGCTCGGCCGGCGGCTTGTTCAGCGCCGCCCGCGCGTTGTCGAACTTCGTCTGCACGCCCATGACGGTGACCGTAGGCGCGACCACCGACGCCCGGCCCGCCCGGCCCGCCCGGCCCGCCCGGCCCGCCCGGCCCGCCCGGCCCGGCCGGCCCGGCGAGATGTCGCGACGTGCCGCTCATCTCCGGACGTGAGCGGCACGTCGTGACATCTCGAGCCGCCGGGGAGGCTCCGGCGTACGACGAAAGTCGTACGCGAGGTCCCGACTCCTGCACCCGGTGTCGCGGCGACGCAACCGCGAGCGTAGAGACATGATCACGACACCGACCCGAGAAGCCCCTCCGTCCCGCCGGCGCCACCCGCGCCTCCTCGTCCGCAAGACCCTCGCCGCCGCGGCCGTCGTCGCCCTGGGCGTGACGCTCGCCGGGTGCGCCTCCGGGGCGACGGGCGCGACGACCGACGCCGCGCCTCCTGCACCGCCGCAGCACCAGCCCGGCGGGCACTCCCTCACCCGCGACGACGTCGACTCGTGGCTCGACGGGGCCGTCGGCTCGGCGCTGCAGACGACCGGCATCCCGGGAGCGACCGTCTCGGTCGTGGCCGACGGCGAGCTGCTGACGGCCCGCGGTTACGGCATGGCGGACACCGGCACCGGCGACACACCCGCCGCGGCCGTCGACCCCGAGCGCACGCTGTTCCGCGTCGGCTCGGTGTCGAAGGTGGTCTCGGCCACGGCCATCATGCAGCTCGTCGAGAAGGGCGAGCTCGACCTGGACGCCGACGTACAGCAGTACCTCGACTTCGACCTCGACACCCCGAAGGGCGCCGTCACCCTGCGGCACCTGCTCACCCACACGGCCGGCTTCGAAGAGGTCATCGCCGGACTGATCGGGACGCCCGGCAGCGAGAAGACCCTGCGTGAGGCCGTCTCGGAGGCGCCGCCCGCCCAGGTCTACACACCCGGCACGACCCCGGCGTACTCGAACTACGGAGCCACCCTGGCCGGTTACGTCGCCGAGCGGGTCAGCGGCGTCCCCTTCGACGAACTGCTGCAGCAGCAGGTCTTCGACCGCGCCGGTATGACCTCGTCGTCGTTCGCGCAGCCGCTGCCCGCCGACCTCGACGCCCGCCTGTCCCACGGCTACCCGGACGACTCGAAGCCCGCGGTCGCCACCGAGGTCGTCAACGCGGCCCCGGCCGGCGCGATGTCGGCGACGGCGACCGACATGGCCCGCTTCATGCTCGCCCAGCTCGGCGATCTGCCCGACGACCAGGCGCTGCTGCAGCCCGAGACGCTCGCCGAGATGCACCGCCCCGCCCTCGACGCCGACGACCTCGGCACGCTCGTGGCCGGCCAGCGCATGGACCTCGCCTTCTTCGACGACAGCACCCCCGGCCTGGCCGCCTTCGGTCACGACGGCGACACCCAGGTCTTCCACTCGGCGATGCGGATGTTCCCCGAGCACGACACCGGCATCTTCCTCAGCCTGAACGGCAGCGGCCGCTCGGCCACGGCCTCGCTCGACCTGCGCACCACGGTGCTGCAGGGGTTCGCCGACCGGTACCTGCGCGACACGGCGACGATCGCGTCGGGCGCCGGCACCGGCACCGGCTCCACCGACTCCGCGGACGGCCCCGTGGCCGCCGACCTGGCCGGCACGTACCTGTCGTCTCGCTCCCCCGTCACCAACCCCGGCGCCCTGCTCGCCCTGAGCGGTCAGACCACGGTCGTGCCCCGCTCGGACGGCACGGTCGCCGTGACCCCGAAGCCGCTCGGCGTGACCACCGGCGTCTACGAGAAGGTCGGGACCGACCTGTGGCGCGAGGTCGGCGGGGACGCCCTGCTCGCGACCCGGACGGCCGGCACCGACGGGGACGCGACGGTCGAGGCGATCTCGTGGGGCGCCTCCTTCACCATGCTGCGAGCGCAGCCCTGGCAGGCGGCGTCGGCCGTGCTGCCGGGCGTGATCCTCGCCGTCGTGGTGCTGCTCGCCTCGATGATCGTCTGGCCCGCCACCGCCCTCGCCGGCGTCGGTCGACGCCGTCGGGACATCCGAGCGGGCCTGTCGTCCGGATCGGTCGCCACCACCCCGCGTCGCCGCGACCGCACCCTGCTGCTGTCCCGCCTGGGGCAGGCGTCGACGCTGCTGGCCCTCGTCGGCTGGGCGGTCGTCGCGGTGCAGGCCATGTCGTTCGTCGAGGTGTCGGCCGTGACGATGCGTGTCCTGCAGGGATTGCAGCTGCTCGGAGTCGTCGCGATCGTGCCGGCGGCCCTGGTCGCCTGGCGAGCCGTGCGCGACCGTCGCGGCTGGGCCGTGCTGACCGGACGCCTCCTCGTCCTCGTGTCGCTCGTGGTGCTCGCCGGCTTCGCCTTCGGCTTCCGCCTCATCTCCCCGAGCGTGAGCTTCTGATGACCCGCCCCCAGCGCGACGTCCGGGCCGACGGTGCACAGCCGTCGTCGGCCCGGGGTCGCCAGGGCCACGGCACCTGGCATGCTCGGACGGTGACCACGACCCCTGACACCGCGCCCGCCGCGACCACCTCGGCGACGGACCCCACCTCGGCGGCCTCGGCCGGGCCGGGCGTGGCGACGGTGCGTCGCGTCCTCGAACGGCTGGGCGTGCGCACGGCGCTCGGCCGCGACGTCGCCCTCGCGGCCGTCTGGGCGCTCGTCACGATCGTCTTCCTCGCGACACTGCTGGCGGCGGGCGAGTTCTACGGGGCGAACCGCAGCATCCCGACCGCCCAGGTCGTCGCCGTCGTCGTGCTGGCGCTCGTCCAGCAGGTGCCCCTGGTGATGCGGCGGGTCCGACCGGTCACGGCGCTGCTCGCCGTCGCCGTGCTGCAGGCGGGCCTGCTCGCGGTGCTGCCCACCGGCCTCGCCCTCTGGACGGCGGCGCCCGTCGTGACGGCCTACACGGTCGCCACGCTCCGACCGACGCGGGTCGTCGTCGGTGCCGTGCTCGCCGCCGTCGGCATCGAGGCCGTCGGGGCAGCCGTCGGGGCCTCGGCGATCGTCAAGGACCAGCTCGGGGCCACCCCCGGCCTCGGCGAACTCGGCGCGGTCGTCGAAGCGCTCGCCCTCGTGGCCAGTGCGGTGCTGATCAACGGCGTGAGCGCGGCCGTCGGCTCGTGGGTGGCCCTGCGCCGCGCCCACGACCGCGACGCCCGCGCCCGCGCGGCCGAGAGCATCGAGCACCAGGCGACGCTCACCCGGGCGGCGGTCGCCGCCGAGCGCACCCGCATGGCCCGCGAGCTGCACGACGTCGCCGCGCACCACCTCACGGGGCTGGTCGTCCAGGCGGGTGCCGCCGAGCGCCTCGTCGACGGCGACCCCGAGCGCGCGAAAGAGTCCCTGCGCAGCGTCCGCGCCCAGGGTCGCGAGACCCTCGACGCGCTGCGGTCGATCGTGGGCATCCTCCGCGAGACCGGCGACGGGCCGAGCGGCACCGTGCCGGTGCCGGGTCTCGGTGACGTGAGCGACCTCGTCGACCAGGCCCGCGCCTCCGGGGTCGTCGTCGAGTCGCACGTCGACGGGACCCTGCCGTCGCTGCCCCCGCTCGCCGACGTGACGGCCTACCGCACGGTTCAAGAGGCACTCGTCAACGCCCGCCGCCACGCACCAGGGGTGGCGGTCGAACTGCGCCTGCGAGCCACGGCCGGCTCCCTGGTGATCGTCGTCGAGAACGACCTCCCCGTCACTCGCGACACGTCGGGCGGGGGCGGATTCGGGCTGGTCGGCATGCGCGAGCGGGCCGACCTGGTCGGCGGACGGCTCGACACCGGGGCGACCGCCGAGGGGCGGTGGCGGGTGCGGCTCGAGCTGCCGGTCGAGACCGACGCCTCGCCGGCCGGGCCGTCGGCGCCCGCTGCGACGTCCGCTGCGACGTCCGGGCCCGGCGCGGAGCTCGCCGGCGGGGGTGCCGAATGATCCGGGTCGTGCTGGTCGACGACCAGGCGATCGTCCGGACCGGCTTCCGGGTCGTGCTCGAGACGGCGGGCGGCATCGAGGTCGTCGGCGAGGCGTCCGGCGGGCGCGAGGCGGTCGAGGTCGTCCGCCGCACCCGACCCGACGTCGTCGTGATGGACGTGCGCATGCCCGGCGGCGACGGCATCGAGGCGACGCGGGCGATCGTCGACGCGCGGGTCGGGACCGGCGGCGCAGGAACGCCCGCCGTCACCGGCGTCACCGGCGTCACCGGCGTCACGGGTGTCACGGGTGTCGAACAGGAGGCGCGGGTCGGGTCGGCGAGCGCCCCTGCCGTCCTCGTCGCCACGACCTTCGACCTCGACGAGTACGTCTTCGGCGCCCTCGAGGCGGGCGCGAGCGGGTTCGTGCTGAAGGACGTCGAGCCGGACGAGTTCGTCGGGGCCGTGCGGGCCCTGGCCTCGGGTCGTGCGGCGATCGACGGTGCCACCACGCGGCGGGTGATCGCCGAGTTCACACGTCGGCGACGCACGTCGGCGGTCGAGCCGTCACCCGACGTCCTGACCGAGCGCGAGCGTGAGCTCGTCCGCCTGCTCGGCGAGGGGCTGTCGAACGACGAGATCGGCGAGCGCCTGGTCGTCGAGACGAGCACGGTCAAGTCGCACCTCACCCGCATCACGACCAAGCTCGGCACCCGTGACCGGCTGCAGACCGTCGTCTGGGCCTACCGCTCGGGCCTGCTGCCCTGAGCCGGCCGCCCCCAGCCGACCGCCCACGTCGCACCGTGCGGCACAGGGGTGGAGGTCGGCTAGGCGACCGGTTCGACGAGTGTGACGTGCTGCGTCGCCACCCGCACGGGCTGGCCGGCGAACGCGGCGGCCCGCGCCTCGGACTGCAGGTAGGCGGCCTCGACCTCGGCGAACCGGGCCGCGTCACCGGGAGTGCTGACGGCCCAGACGAACTCGTTCGCGTCGCGGTCGGCGTAGGCGAACTCGATCGCGAAGCCCTCGGACAGGCGGGCGGGGATCAACGTCGACGTGAACCACGCGACGAAGTCGTCGAGCACCCCCTCGACGAGTTCGTAGCGGCGCAGCTGGACGGTCTTCGACGAATCGGTCATGCCGCCACCCTACTGACGCCCCACAGCACCACGAGATGGACACCGCACCACGACTAGTCCTGGCGCTGTGGCCATCGCCTGGCGTTGTGCCGGCCCGGCCCGCCCGGCCCGCCCGGCCCGCCCGGCCCGCCCGGCCCGCCCGGCGTCGTACCAGCCACGCCCGCCACGCCCGCCCGGGTAGCGTGGCGGCGTGACACCGCTGACGCTCTCCCTCGCCGCCGCGGCCATCGTGGTCGGTGCGCTCACGCAACGGATGGCGGGTATCGGCTTCGCGCTCACCGCCGCACCCCTGCTCGTCGTGGTCCTCGGCCCCGAGGCCGGGGTCTCGGTCGGCAACGCCCTCGCCGCCGTGCTGGCGCTGGTGGTGCTGGCGAGCACCTGGCGGACGGTGCGGTGGCGGACGGCGGCCCTCCTCGTCCTGCCCGCGCTCGTGACGATCCCGATCGGGGCGTGGGTCGTGCGGACGGCCCCGACCGGTCCGCTGACCGTCGCGGTGGGCGCCCTGGCCTTGGTCGGAGTGCTGGTGATGGCGTTCTCGAGCCGCGCGCGCCTCCTGCCCGGCCGGGTCGGCGCCGTCGCCGCCGGGGCGCTCGGCGGCTTCATGAACGTCACCGCCGGTGTCGGCGGTCCCGCGCTCACGGTGCACGCCGCGAGCGACCGCTGGCCCCGCGAGGTCTTCGTGGGCACCGGCCAGGTCTTCCTGCTCTCGATCAACCTGACGTCGGTGGTGACGAAGGGCATCCCGCCCGAGCCGGTCCCGGTCTGGGCGGGAGCGCTCGGCCTGCTGTTCGTCGGGGCGTTCGTCGGGCACCACCTCAGCAAGGTGGTGCCGGCCCGGGTCGGCCGCGTCCTCGTGCTGACGCTCGCCGGCGTCGGCAGCGCCCTCGCCCTGGTCCGGGGCATCACCCAGCTCTGACCCGCCACCGCATCCCGCCGAGATGTCACGACGTGCCGCTCACGTTCGAACGTGCGCGGCACGTCGTGACATCTCGGCAGCTGGAGCAGAACGGGCAGCCCGGACGAGGAGGCGCGGGCCCCGTCCCCTCGCCCCTCGCCTAGACTCGGCCCGCCATGCAGTGCGACTACTTCGACGCGGGGCTGTGCCGTTCGTGCACGCTCCTCGACCGCCCCTACCCGGTGCAGGTCGCCGAGAAAGAGGCGCGCGTCCGCGACCTCCTCGGCGAGCGTCACGCCGCCGCGGCCTGGCTGCCGACGCTGACCGGCCCCGAGGCGGGGTTCCGCAACAAGGCGAAGATGGTCGTCGGGGGGACGATCGACGAGCCGACGCTCGGCATCCTCGACGGGCGTGGCCAGGGCGTCGACCTGCGGGGCTGCGGGTTGCACACGGCGGGCATCCAGGCGGTGCTGCCGACGCTGGCGGCGTTCGTGACCCGCGCGCGCCTCCTGCCCTACGACGTCCCGAAGCGTCGCGGCGAGGCGAAGTACGTGCACGTTACCGAGTCTCCGACGGGCGAGCTGATGGTGCGCTTCGTGCTGCGCAGCGAGCAGGCCCTGCCGCGACTGCGTGCCGAGCTGCCCTGGCTGCTCGAGACCCTGCCGCAGGTCGTCGTCGTCTCGGTCAACCTGCTGCCCGAGCACAAGGCCGTGCTCGAGGGCGCCGACGAGATCGTGTTGACCGATCGCGAGACGCTCACCATGGGGCTCGGCCCGGTCGACCTGCAGTTGCGGCCGCAGAGCTTCTTCCAGACGAACACCGCGATCGCGGCCGGGCTCTACGCGCAGGCGGCCGACTGGGTCGACGAGCTCGATCCGGCCTCCGTGTGGGACCTCTACTGCGGCGTCGGAGGGTTCGCCCTGCACGTCGCCCGCCCGGGCGCCGGTCGCACGAGTCGGCACGGGCACCGCGAGGTCGTCGGCATCGAGACCAGCGAGGAGGCGGTGGCCAGCGCCCGGGGCAGCGCCCGCCGCGCAGGCCTCGAGCACGTACGCTTCGCGGTGGACGACGCCACCCGGTTCGCGACGACCGCGTCCGCGGGGTCGGCGTCCTCGGGGCCCGGCACCGCGCCTCCTGAGCTCGTGATCGTCAACCCGCCCCGACGCGGTATCGGCGCCACGCTCGCCGCCTGGCTCGAGGGGTCGGACGTCGAGCACGTCGTCTACTCGAGCTGCAACCCCGTCACCCTGGCGAGCGACCTCGACGCCATGCCCTCGTTCGACGTGGTCGCCGTGCGCGTGTTCGACATGTTCCCGCAGACGCCCCACCTCGAGGCGATGGCCCTGCTGCGTCGCCGCTGAGCGCGCCCGGCGCCGCCGCGCGGAGGTCAGTCGTCCTCGCGGCGCTCGTTCTCGGCGGGAGGCGCGGGCTGGCCGGGCTGCGTCTGGCCGGGCTGCGTCTGCCCCGGCTGCGTCTGGCCGGGCTGCCCGGGCGGCGTCTGCCCGGGCCGGTCCGCGCCGCCGTCCTCGGTACCCGGTGCGGGGGCCGGCGTGGCCGACGGAGCGGGCGCGGGAGGCGCGGGTCGCGTCACCGCGGACCCTCGCGGAGCCGTGAACCCGCCTCCGCCGTATTGCGCGTTGGCCGCCTGCATGACCGGCTGGAACACCCGGTGCCGGGCGGTGTCGGCCGACCCCTCGGTCAGCCGGTTGCCGCGCATGCTGACCTCGCCCTGCACGTTGCCGACCCACACGGCGGTGGCGACCTCGGTGGTCGAGCCGACCATCCAGGTGTCCTTCGAGTTGTCGGTCGTGCCGGTCTTCCCCAGGATGTCCACCCCGTCGCCGGGGTTCGACGCCGTGCCGGTACCGCCCGCGGCCATGACCGACTCGAGCGCCAGGGTCGCACCGCGGGCCGCCTCCTGCTGCACGGCCTGACGGCAGTCGGCGCCCGGCGGGGCGATGGCCGACCCGTCGGGCCGGGTCACGCTGTCGATGGCGACCGGGCGGCAGGCCTGACCGTCGTTCGCGATGGCCGCGAAGGCCGACGCCATCTGCAGCGGGGCGATCGTGTTGCCGCCCGAGCCGAGGACGTCCGACGGCAGGGCGCTCAGGTCGTCGCCGCTCGCGGTCGTCACTCCGAGGTCGGCCGCGGTCTCGGCGACGTCGCACAGGTCGAGCTGCGCGGCCATCGCGATGAAGCCAGTGTTGACCGAGGCGCGCGTGGCCTGGAGCGGCGTGAGGTCGCTGCCCGCGCCTCCGGTGTCGTTGCGCACGTTGTAGGTGGGGCCGCTGAGCCTGGCGTCGCAGGCGGTGAACGACGACATCGGCCAGGCACCGCGCGAGGCGTTGACGGTCTCGTACAGGCTGTTGCCCTGCTGCAGCCACTCGACCAGCGTGAACGCCTTGTAGGTCGAACCGACCTGGAAGCCCGCCGAACCACCGTGTGCCGTGTCGGCCGAGTAGTTGACCTGGGTGGCGCCTGGTCCGGCGTCCGCGCTGCCGTAGGCCGTGTTCTGGGCCATGGCGACGATGCGGCCGGTGCCCGTCTCGACCGAGACGACCGAGCCGCCGATGTCGGTGAACGCCGCGGTCGCGGGCACCTGGCGCTGCAGCTCGCCGGCCGCGACGTCCTGCAGGCCGAGGTCGAGCGTCGTCACGATCTCGAGGCCGCCGCGACGCAGCAGCTGGCCGCGTTCCTCGCGGGTCTCGCCGAACTCCTCGCTGTTCAGCACCTCGGAGCGGACGTATTCGCAGAAGTAGGCGGCCGACGCGGGCTCGGCGTTGCCGCACCCGCTGGTCGACGGGGTGATGACGGGAGTCACGGGCGTGCCGATCGCGGCCTCGGCCTGCTCCGCGGTCAGCATGCCGGCGTCGCGCATGTTGGCGAGCAGCAGGTCGCGGCGCTCGGTGTTGGCCGGGACGTTCTCGGGCACGTCGATGCGCAGCGACTGCGGCGAGTTCACCATGGCGACGAGACTCGCGGCCTGCTCGGGCGTGACGTCCGCCGCCGGGACGCCGTAGTAGTACCGCGCCGCCGACTCGATGCCGTAGACCGTGCCGCCGAAGTTGGCGATGTTGAGGTAGGCCGTCAGGATCTGCTCCTTGTCGAAGCGCTCCTCGACGCCGATCGCCATCTTGATCTCGCGCAGCTTGCGCTCGAGCGTCGTGGTCGTGGCCTCTCGATAGGCGACCTCGCCCGCGGCGACGACCTCGGGGTCGCCCGACTCGAGCTGCGCCTCGGCCTGCTGCACGAGCACGTTGCGGACGTACTGCATCGTGACGGTGGACGCCCCGCTCTCGATGTCGCCCCCGCTAAGGTTCTGGAACACGGCCCGCACGGCGGCGAACGAGTCGACGCCGTTGTGCTCGTAGAAGCGCGGGTCCTCGGTGGCGACGACGGCGTCCTTCACACTCTGCGCGATGGCGTCGGGGCCGACCTCCTCGCGGTTCTGCGAGAAGAACTCGGCGACCTTCACGGGCTGCCCGTCGCGCGTCGCGTAGATCGTGCTGGTCTGCGCCTGCTCGCCGATCTCGAGCGCCTCGGGGATGGTGTTGAACGCCTGCACCCCGAAGCTCGCGGTCGTGCCGGCCACGGCGATGACGGGCGTCACCAGGATCGTGACGAGCACGCCGGCCAACACGGTCAGGCCCGTCATCGCGGCGAGCGCACCGATCACCCCCACGGGGTCGCGGCGGGTGGTCGGGCTCGGGAAGGTGGCCACGGGTCGGGCCTCTCGGGTCGCCATCCCCTCCACGGTAGGTCGGCGACCCGGCCGGGCGCGAGGGCCGGCCGCCCCCGGGGAGGTCATTCCCAGGCGACAGGTGTCGTTCTCTCAGGAGGCGCGGGCCGGTTCGGGCGCGCCGGCGGCGGCTGCGAACCGGCGAGCCGCGTCAGAGCACCACGGTGCTGCTGCGCCAGCCGAGCGAGTCGGCCCCCGTCTGCCAGACGACCGTGAGGCCACGACCGGCCTCGCTCGACTCGCCGACCTCGGTCGTGAAGCGCTTCCCCGAGCCGGCCGACACGGCCTCGACCGACGAGGGCTGCTGCCCGTCGAGGAAGACCTGGAGCGTGTCGGGGTAGCCGACGACGCTCGGTCCGGTCTGGTTCTGGCTCTGCGGGCTGGCGAACGAGATCGACGCGGGGGCCGTGGTGTTGTACGCCGCGCCTCCTGCGGTGCCGTCCTCAGGGCCGACGGCCGGGTTGATCCACTCGTAGAGCGAGTCGCCGGTCGGCGGCACGCCGGCGTCGTCGACCCGCAGCCCCTCGGCGGTCTCGCGCACCACCCAGGCGTCGGCCAGGTCGTCGGTCGTCGCGCTCACCAGGGTGAACGCCCCTTCGGGGCCCTCGGCGGAGACGAGTCCGGCGTCGCGCAGGACGGCCGCCTCGTCGGGCGTGACCGTGCCGTCGCTCGGCGAGGACGACGCGAAGGTCTGCTCGGTGCCGTAGAACCGCTGCGCCTCGGGGCTGAGCAGAGCCCAGGCGGCAGCCGTGTCGTCGTCCGCGATCGCGTCGAGGTAGCGGACGACGATCGCCTGCTCCGCCGAGGCCTGCTGCGCGTCGGCCGGGACGGTGGCGGTCGCCGTGGCACTCGACGAGCCCGTGCCCGCCGCGGTCGGAGCCGTGACGGCGGGGTCCGACGTGCATCCGGTGGCGGCGACCAGCGCACCGACGGCGAGGGTCGAGGTCATGAGTAGCTCTCGTGTCTTTGCCATGGGTGGCACGGTAGCGAGGCGCGGGGCGGGCTCGTCGCGACTCCCAGGGGATGCCCACGCACGTCGGCCGACCCCGAGCGGGCAGAAGATGCGGCTCGCGTGCGGCAGACGAGCACCTTCTGCCCACTCGCGACCGACACCAGGGGCCAGGGGCCAGGGGCCCCGACCGCAGGAGGCGCGGGCCGGCTCAGGCGCGCGCGACGACCGCCCAGCCGTGCGGCCCCACCGACAGGACCTCGCCGTCGAGCCCGGCGTCCCGGCCCGCCAGCCATTCGCCCGGGGCGGGGTCGGCCACGCGGAGTTCGTCGTCGCCCAGGTTGAGGGCCACGATCAGCGACTCCGCGGGCGACGAGCCGGTCAGCTCGAGCACGAGCGACTCGTTCGCGACCGACACCGTGCGACTGCGGGCGGTGTGCAGCCACGGGTGGCGTCGACGGACGCCGATCAGCCGCTGGTGCAGCGCGAGGACGTCGGGGAGGGCGTCCGGCACGCCGGCCCCCGGCGCGTCGGCGGGCGTGGGCGGGAACGCGGGACGCACGGCGTCGTCGCCGCCGACCCGCGCCTCCTTGACGGCCCGCAGGCCGAACTCGTCGCCGTAGTAGACCGAGGGCGTGCCGCCCAACGTGAAGAGCAGGGCCACGGCGTGGTCGTGGTGGCGGTCGTCGTCGATCTGGCTGGCGATGCGCGTGACGTCGTGGTTGCCGACGAAGGTGAGCGGCACGAAGTCGTCGAGGAACCCGTCGTGACGCTGCAGCGCCCACTCGAGCTCGAACAGGTTGACCTCGGCCAGGGCGTGCCAGACACCCTGCCACAGCTCGTACTGGGTGACGGAGTCGAGGCCTCCGTCACGGACGGCCGCGACGTAGTCGCCGTGCAGCACCTCGCCGACGACGTACACGTCCGGGTGCCGTTCGCGCAGCGGGGGCAGCACCGTGGCCCAGAACGACGACGGCACCGAGTAGGCGGCGTCGAGCCGCCACGCGTCGGCACCGCGGTCGGCCCAGTGGGTCAGGACGTCGGTCACCGTGCGGGCCACCTCGGGCGACGAGTGGTCGAGGGCGATGAGTCCGCCGTGCCCCTCGAACGTCGCGAAACCGTCGCCGTCGCCCGCGTCGTCACGCCGGAAGAGGGCGGCGGAGGGCGAGTCGGGGTCACGACGCGCCTCGACCAACGCGGGGAACTCCGGCCCGACGTGGTTGAAGACGCCGTCGAGCATCACCTTGACGCCCTTGGCGTGGGCGGCCTCGATCAGGGTGACGAGGTCGGCCTCGGTGCCCAGGCGCGGGTCGACCGAGAACCAGTCGATCGTGTCGTAGCCGTGGGTCGACGACGCGAAGACGGGCCCGAGGGCGAGCCCGTTGGCACCGAGCGTCAGCAGGTGGTCGAGCCACGGGACGAGATCGAGGAGGCGCGGTGCCGGCGAGCGGTCCGCCCCCGTCGTGTCGGCCCCGACGAAGCCCAGCGGGTACACGTGCCACCACACGACGTGCTCGGTCCAGGAGGGGCCCGCCAGGGCGGGGCCGGTCGTCGCGGGTTCGTGTTCGCTCATTCGCGCCACCCTAGCGACGGGTCGTCGTGAGGTGTCCCCCGCTCAGCTCGCGGGGCCGAGCAGGACGGCGAGCAGGGCCGCAGCGCCCCCGACGATGAAGAGCATCGTGCCGGCCTGCATGGTGCGGGTCTTGTTTCGGTCTGCCGTGGGGACGTCGACCTCGAGGATCGGGCAGCCCGACCAGCCGATCAGCCCGACGCTCAGGGCGACGAGCGCGGCACCGACCCAGAACAGCGTGGCGAGCCCGGCCGTGAGCAGGGCGGGACGCCAGCCGGTCGAGAGCAGCAGCCCGAGGGCCACCGCCACGCTGCCGACCGCGGCGACGAACCAGATCGTGCCGGTCCACATGATGCGTTGGACGTTCTTCTCGGGGGTCATCAGGTCGTGCAGCTCGTGGGTCACCAGAACATCTTTCACCCTCTGCAGCGATCCGGCGCACACGGGCACGGCAGAGCACACAGAAACGGGCGGGTTCGTGCGGTCCGGGCGTCCGAAGACGTCCGGACCGCACGAACCCGCCCGCCCTGCTCGCCGAGCCGCGGGCCGCGACTACTTCGTGGCGCCCTCGAGGAGCGGCACCAGCTGGTCGAGAGCGTACTGACGCGAGAGCGCCGAACCGAGCGAGTACGCGGCGGCGACGTCACCGTCGATGACGACGGCGTGGCCGTCCTGGACGGCCGGGAGGGCCTTCCACTGCGGGTCGTCGGTGATCTCGGTCGTGTCGATGTAGATCGGGAACGCCACGATGACGTCGGCGTCGATCTGGTCGAGCTGCTCGCTCGAGATCGACACCGAGAAGCCGCCGGCGTTCGGCTTCAGCGCCGCGATGGCGGGGTTCTGGTCGAAGCCGAGCGCCTCGAGCTGGTCGACCCGCTCGCTGTCCTCGACGTAGGCGCCCCAGCCCTCGCTGGTCTTGGTCGCGGCGGTGATCGTCTTGCCCTTCCACTCGGGGTGGGCGGCGGCGACGGCTTCGACGGCCTTCTCGTTCTCGTCGACGAGCTGCTCGCCCTTGGCCTCTTCTCCCAGCGCCTTCGACACGAGCTCCATCTGGTCGTCGAAGTCGGTCAGGTAGCTGTCGCCACCCTCGGGCACGCCGACGGTCGGGGCGATGCTCGACAGGCGGTCGTAGCGCTCCTGGTCGCCGGAGCTCTTCGTGTCGAGGATCACGTCGGGCTCGAGGGCCGCGATCGCCTCGTACGAGGGCTCCAGGGTGCCGATGATCTCGGGGGCCTGGTCGTAGAGACCCTGCGCCCAGGGGCCGACACCGTCGTTCTCGTCGCCGAAGGCCAGCCAGTCCGACGCCCCGACGGGCTGCACGCCCAGGGCGAGCGCTGCCTCGGCGTCGCCCCAGCCGAGCGCGACGACGCGCGTCGGCTTCTTCTCGACGGTGACCTCGCCGAACTTCGTGTCGATCGAGACGGGGAACGCGCCCGACCCGCCCGAGGCGCCCCCCGCGGCGTCGTCGGAGTCGGTGTCGGCCGAGCAGCCGGCCAGGGCGAGGGTGACGACCGTCAGGGCGGCGGCGATCGAGAGTGTCTTGCGCATGGATTCCTCGGGGCTGTGACGTCGGTGCTGTGACGTGGGGTCGGGCGGAAGGTCGGTGCGGGTCGAGACGGGCCACGCCCGGTACGACTCCAAGTGAGGGTAGCCTAAGCTAATCATCATGGCGATGCCCCGAGCGCTCACGGTCGGCCGTGCCCCGCGACCGACGCGAGGCTCCCGGCGCACCCGCACGCGCCTCCTCGCCCTCGTCGCCGCCCTGGCCCTGTTGGCCCTGGCCGTCGTGCTGGGCCTCGCCGTCGGCGCGCGGCCGGTCGCCTTCGACGAGGTGGTGCGCATCCTCTCCGGGGCAGCGAGCCGCGACACCGCCGACGCGACCGCCGTGCTCGACCTCCGCCTGCCGCGCACGGTCGCCGCGATCGTGGCCGGCGCAGGGCTCGGGGTCGCCGGTGCCGTCGTGCAGGCCGTGACGCGCAACCCGCTGGCCGACCCGGGCATCCTCGGCGTCACCTCGGGCAGCGCCTTCGCCGTCGCCCTCGCGGTCGGCTTCGCCGGGGTCACCTCGGCGAGCGGCTGGGTCTGGTTCTCGTTCGTCGGCGCGGGCGTCGCGACCGTGGCGGCCGCCCTCATCGGCGGCGCCGGACGAGGAGGCGGTGGCCCTGCCCGCCTGACCCTCGCCGGTCTCGCGCTCGGGTCGGTGCTCGCGGGCATCACCTCGTCGATCGTGCTGGCCGACCCCCGCCGGTTCGACGCCGTCCGCGCCTGGGAGGTCGGCTCGCTCGCCGACCGCGGCTGGGAGCCCGTGCTCACCGTGCTGCCCTTCGTCGCGGCCGGGGTCGTCGTCGCCCTGATCGCCTCGCGCCCGCTCGACGCGGTCGCGCTCGGCGACGAGCACGCCGCGTCGGTCGGGGTCTCGGTGCCCGCCGTGCGCGTCGTCTCGTTGGTCGTCGTCACCCTGCTGGCCGGAGGCGCGACCGCGGTGGTCGGGCCCGTCGCCTTCGTGGGGCTCATGGTCGCGCACGCGGCCCGCGGCGTCGTCGGGCCCAGCCAACCGTGGATCACGGCACTGTCGGCCGTGCTGGGGCCCGTGCTGCTGCTGCTCGCGGACGTGCTCGGCCGCGTGGTCGCGCCCCCGGGCGAGCTGGCCGCGGGGCTCGTCACGGCCGCCGTCGGCGCCCCCGTGCTGATCGCGATCGCACGACGCCGACGGGTGGGCGGCGCATGACGCGGGCGACCGAGCCGGGCACCCGTCCGACCCGGGGCACGCAGGCGACGCCGGCCTCCCCGGGTGCCGGGCCGCGCCTCCTGCGCTCGGTGCGCACGACCGGCGGGCGGCGGCGCACGGCGACGCTGGTGCTGGTCGTGGTGGCCGTCGTCGTCGCGATCGTCGCCCTCGGCATCGGCGACTACCCGCTCAGCCCGCCCGAGGTCGTGCGGGCCCTGCTCGGCGGCGACGGATTCGCCTCGACGATCGTGCTGAACTGGCGCCTGCCCCGCGTGCTCGCCGCCCTGGTCTTCGGCGCGGCGCTGGGCGTCTCGGGCGCGATCTTCCAGTCGCTGACCCGCAACCCGCTGGGCTCGCCCGACGTGATCGGCTTCTCGACCGGCGCCTACACGGGGGCGATCGTCGTCATCGTCTCGGGGGCGGCCACGACCCTCGGCACGGCGGCCGGCGCCCTGATCGGCGGACTCGTGACGGCGCTGGTCGTCTACCTTCTGGCCTACCGTCGTGGGGTGCACGGGCTGCGGCTGATCATCGTGGGCATCGGCGTCACGGCCCTGCTGCACTCGGTCAACAGCTGGCTGCTGCTGCGGGCCCAGACCGAGGTCGCCCTGACGGCATCGTTCTGGGGGGCGGGGTCGCTCGCGCTGGTCGGCTGGAAGCAGCTGGTGCCGGCGCTGGTGCTGCTCGTCGTGCTGACCCCGCTCGTCATGGGCCTGTCCCGCCCGCTACGACAGCTCGAGCTGGGCGACGACACAGCCCGGTCGCACGGCCTCGGCGCCGAGCGGTCACGCCTGGCGCTCGTCGTCGTGGGCGTCGCGTTGACCGCCGTGGTGACCGCCAGCACCGGCCCGATCGCCTTCGTGGCCCTGGCCGCACCGCAACTGGCCCGACGCCTCGTGCGGTCGGCCGGGGTGCCGCTCGTCGCGGGCGGCCTGGTCGGCGGGGTGCTGCTGCTCGTCGCCGACCTGATCGCCCAGCACGTGGCCGCCAACCCGGTGCCGGTCGGCCTCGTCACCCTCGTGATCGGCGGCGTCTACCTGATCACGTTGCTCGTCTCGGAATCCCGGAGGTCCGCGTGAACGCCGACGCCACCCGCCCGCCCCGCCTCGTCGCCCGGCAGGCGCATCTGGCCTACGACCGTCGCACGGTCAGCGAGGCCGTCGACGCCGACGTGCGCGACGGCTCGTTCACGGTCATCGTCGGGCCGAACGCCTGCGGCAAGTCGACCTTGCTGAGGGCTTTCGCGCGCCTCCTGAAGCCCCGGTCGGGGTCGGTCCTGCTCGACGGACGTGAGCTCGCGGACGTGCCGGCGAAAGAGGTCGCCCGCATCGTCGGCCTCTTGCCGCAGACCTCGACCGCACCCGACGGCATCACGGTCGCCGAGCTCGTCGCGCGCGGGCGCTACCCGCACCAGGGGCTCTTCCGGCAGTGGACCGGCTCCGACCGCGAAGCCGTCGACGCGGCCCTGTCCGAGACCGACCTCACCGAGTTGGTCGACGTGCCGGTCGACGAGCTGTCGGGTGGGCAGCGGCAGCGCGTGTGGGTCGCGATGGCCCTGGCGCAGCAGACACCGGTGCTGCTGCTCGACGAGCCGACGACCTACCTCGACATCGCGCACCAGTACGACCTGCTCGACCTGTTCGCGCGGCTGCACGGGCAGGGCACGACCGTGGTCGCGGTGCTGCACGACCTGAACCAGGCGGCGCGGTACGCGACCGACCTGATCGTGATGGCCGACGGCGACGTGGTGGCGACGGGCACCCCGGCCGAGGTGCTCACCGAGCGACTCGTCACCGACGTGTTCGACCTGCCCTGCGTCGTCGTGCCGGACCCCGTGACAGGGTCGCCGATGGTCGTTCCGCGGCGCCGCTGAGCCCCGGCCCCTGCCCCGCCGCGACCCCTGCCCCCTGCCCCCTGCCTGGGCCCGCGCCTGGGCCCCGACGCCAGGCCGCACCACCATCGCGTCGTCGAACCACGCTCCGGGGTGGTTCGACCACACGACGGTGGTGCGCCCCTCCCCGGAGGCGACGAGCTCTCGGTCAGGGCAGATCGGCTCCGAGCTAGCGGGTGCGGGACGCGGGGCGGGCGCCGCGGCCGCGACGGTCGGCACGCGGGGCACGGGAGGGCAGCACCGCCGCGACCAAGAAGAAGACGATGCCGAAGATGACGACGATCGACCCGATGACCATGAGGGCGATGATGACGGTTTCCATCCGACCATCCTCCCGGGCGGACGGGGTGCGCACAAGGCGCGACTCCTGAGCATCCGCCGCCCGCGCCTCCTCGGCTCTCGGCCGGCGAGTGGGCAGGAACTGTCCTTCCGACGGGGGCGGACGGCACCTTCCGCCCGCTCGGGGCCTCCCGCAGAACCAGGAGGCGCGGGTCGGCGGGGTACGCCTCCCAGCGTCCCGACCGGCGTCCGCGGGCAGACAGTCGTACCACCGGCTCGTCCCGCACGCCCTCATTCGGCCCGATGACGGTGGTGGGACGTAGCGTCGAGGTCGCCGGGGCGACGGGGGACGTCGACCGGCACCCCGTCTTCTCCGAGGAGCCCGAGTGACCAGCGACACCGCCACCACCCGCCCCACCCTGTTCTGCCTGCACGCCCTCGGCATGAGCCGGCTCGAGTTCGGCCCCGTGACCGAGTCGCTCGGCGACGAGTTCGAGGTGGTCGCCCTCGACCTGCCCGGCTTCGGTGACGCCACGACCGCCGACGGGGTGACCGTCGACGACATGGTGCGCCAGGTCACCCGGCAGATCCGCCGACACGGCGCCACGCGATGGCTGCTCGTCGGCCACAGCATGGGCGGCAAGGTCGCCTCGATCGTCGCCGCCCGCACGCTCGCCGGTCAGGGCGGACTCTTCGGCCTCGCCGGGGTCGTGCTGCTCGCGGCCTCTCCCCCGTCCCCCGAGCCGATGAGCGAGGCGAACCGCGAGCAGATGATCGCCGCGGCCGCCGACGGCCCGCTCGACGCCGACACGACCCGCGGCTTCGTGGACGACAACGTCGGGGCCCCCCTTCCCTCGGTGCTCGACGACCAGGCCCTCGCCGACCTGCATCGCGCCTCCCCCGAGGCGTGGACCGCCTGGTTCGACCGCGGCAGCCGCGAGGACTGGTCGGCCGAGGTCGGCACGCTCGGCCTTCCCGCCCTGATCGTCGCCGGGGGTGCCGACGGGCCGCTCGGTGAGGACGCCCAACGCCGCCTGAACGGCAGCGTCTACCCGCGCGCCACCCACCTGACCCTCGAGGGGGCCGGCCACCTGCTGCCGCTCGAGCGCCCGACCGAGGTCGCCTCGGCCATCGTCGACTTCTGGCGCGACGACGCCGGGCGGGCTCCCGTGATGTCCGACGACTTCGCCCGGGTGATCGCGTCGAGCCGCACCGCGTCGAACACGCGCGGCATCCTCGCCAGGCGAGCCGTCGCCGACGACCCGCGCTACGTGCCACAGGTGCTGACCGAGGCCCAGCTGACCACGCTGCGCGCCGTCGCCGCCCGAGTCGTGCCGCAAGAAGACCCTGCGCACTCGATCGACCTCGCCGCGCGGGTCGACGCCCAGCTCGCCGCGGGCTACGGCGACGGCTGGCGCAACGCCGACCTGCCGAGCGACCCCGAGGCCTACGCGCTGGGCCTCGCCGCCCTCGCCGACTTCACCGGTCTGACGCCCGAGCAGCAAGACGAACGTCTCGCCGCGATCGTCGCCGGCGACCCCGACGACACCCTCGAGACGGTCGGCGACAGCGGTGGCGGCGACTCGCACCACGGTGGCGACCAGGGCGAGGCCGGGCTCACCGGCGGCACCCCGGGCAGCACCGACCAGCCCAGCGCCGACGAGGCCCACCCCTTCTCGGTCGAGCAGCTCACCGCGTGGTTCGAGGACTGCCGGGTCGACCTGGTCAAGCTCTGGCTCGCCCACCCCGCGACGATGGAACGCATCGGCTTCGACGGTTTCGCGAACGGCCGTTCCGGTCGCGCCCTGCAAGGATTCAGCCGGCTCGGCGCCGGCCAACGAGAGGGCTGGGAACCAGCCATGGAGGTCACCCGATGAAGCTCGACGGACAACGCACGTACGACGAGTCCGAGGTCGTCGACGCGGTCGTGATCGGCACCGGCGCCGGCGGCGCCCCGATCCTCGCCAAGCTCGCCCTGCAGGGTCTCAAGGTCGTCGCCCTCGAGGCCGGCCGCAACTTCGAGCCCGACGAGTACACGCAGGACGAGATCGAGGCCGTCCAGATCAACTGGATGGACGAGCGGCTGAGCGGCGGCGAGACCCCGACCGCCTTCGGTCAGAACAACAGCGGCAAAGGCGTCGGTGGCTCGACCCTGCACTGGGGTGCGTTCACGCCGCGCCCCGACGAGCGCGACCTGAAGCTCAAGTCGCTGACCGGTGAGGGCGAGGACTGGCCCGTCGATCACGCCGAGCTGATCAGGTACGTCGAAGAGGTCGAGCACTTCGTCGGCGTCTCCGGCCCGGCCGACTACCCGTGGGACCCTTCGCGTTCGTATCTCATGCCGCCACCGGCGCGCAACGCGTCGAGCGACATGATGATCCGCGGCTGCGAGGCCCTGGGCATCCGGGCGACCGACGCCCCCGCGGCCCTGGTCAGTCGTGACTGGCGTCAGGAGCACGTGGGCACCCGCCCGGCCTGCGTCGGCTGCGGCAGCTGCCACCAGGGCTGCCGCAGCGGCGCCAAGGTCAGCATGGACACCAGCTACCTGCCGATGGCCGTCGCGAACGGGGCCGAGATCCGCCCCGAGTCGATGGTCACGGGCATCGAGCTCGACGAGGCCGGCGAGGTGTCGGCCGTGGTCTACGTCCGCGACGGCGTCGAGCATCGCCAGCGCACCGCCGCGCTCTTCCTCTGCGCGGGCGGCGTCGAGACGCCGCGTCTGCTGCTGCACGCCGGCATCGCCAACAGCAGCGACCAGGTCGGCCGCAACTTCATGGCCCACGGCGCCACCCAGGTGTGGGGCACCTTCGACACCGAGATGCGCGGTTACCGCGGCTACCCGTCGTCGATCATCACCGAAGACACGATGCGGCCCGAGGGCGTCGACTTCGTCGGCGGCTACCTGATCCAGAGCCTCGGCGCGATGCCGCTCACCCTGGCGACGACCCTGGCCCGCGGTGCCGGACTCTGGGGCCCCGAGCTCGTGACGGCGCTCGACGACTACCGCTTCATGGCCGGCGTCGGCATCAACGCCGAGTGCCTGCCGAGTGAGCAGAACCGGCTGACCCTGTCCGACGAGGTCGACGAGTTCGGCATGCCCAAGGTCGTCGTCACGTTCACGCCGGGCGAGAACGAGAAGGCGATCGACGAGCACGCCGTCGAGACGATGACCGCGATCGTCGAGGCGGCCGGTGGGCGCGACATCCGCGTGCTGGCCCGCACGGCGCACACGATCGGCACCTGCCGCATGGGCACCGACCCGGCGACGGCCGTGGTCGACCCCGACGGGCGCAGCTTCGACGTGCCGAACCTCTGGATCGCCGACAACTCGGTCTTCCCGAGCGCCGTCGTCGCCAACCCCGCGCTGACGATCATGGCCCTCGGCCTGCGCACCGCCGACCGCTTCCTGGCGAGCGCCGGGCTGACGGGCACCGTCGCCGGCGAGCGCGTCGGGGCCGACGTCTCGCGCGTGGTCGACGCGGCCTGACGCGCCTCCCGCGACCCGCGCCTCCTGAGCCCCCAGCCCAGGAGGCGCGGGTCGCGTCGGTCGGCCGGGATCGTCCTAGGGGCGCGCGGCGTGGTCCCCCAGGGGGACGCGGACCGTGGGGGCTCGTCCGTAGGCTCGACGGATGGCCTCTCGAACCCTGCGTCGGGCGATCGCGGCCCCGGTGGCGGCCGCCCTCGTCGTGTGCGGCCGCACCTCCTGCTTCCTCGCGAGCATCCGGGGCACGGCCGAGGGCTTGTCGTTCGGCGTCCAGACCGGGTGCCTCTCGTGAGGCCGCACGTCGAGTGGTCGCGAAGCGTCCTTCCGGCTCCGACGAAGGACGGTTCGCGACCACTCGACCCTGGGCGCGGGCGGCACGGGCGTGCACGACGAGCCCGGACCCTGACGGCGATCGCGGCGGCCACGACCGTCGCCCTCGGCGTCGTCGCGAAGCTCGTCGTGCCAGGGCTGGCCGGCGATCTGCTCGGCTCGGCGCTCTACACCGTGCTGCTCGCCCTGCTGCTCGCGTTCGTCGCCCCGCGCCTGCCCGTCCTCGTCACGGCGGGCACCGCCGCGGTCGCCTCGCTCGGCGTCGAACTGCTGCAGCTCACCGGGCTGCCCGCCGCCGCCGCGGCGACGTTCCCGCCCGCGGCCTGGGTGCTCGGCACGACGTTCGCGGCGACCGACCTGCTCGGGTACCTGGCCGGGGGCGTCACGGGGCTGGTGCTGCTCCGGGCCCTGCGCCGCGCCTCCTGACCTCGCCACCCCGGGAGGCGCGGGTCGAGTGGGCAGGAACGGTCCCTCGTCGAGGCGGGAACGACGTTTTCCGCCCACTCGACCGGCACGAGCACCAGCGGCGGCGTCAGGTCGTGAAGACGTCGTCGAGCGTGACCGTCCGCAGGCCCCGCTCGGTGATCAGCGCCGTCAACTGGTCGAAGACCGTGGTCACCGGCAGGTGGTTCGCGTGGCCGATCACGATGTGCTGCGGCAGGAACCACTCGGTGGCGAACTGCACGACCTGCTCGGGCGTGATCAGGCCCGAGTCCGACAGCGAGCCGTACCAGAGGACGGGTGACGTGTAGCCGATGCTCGCGGCCGCCGCGTCGACCCGGGCGTCGTGGTAGCCGAAGGGTGGTCGGAAGAACGGGCGCATGTCGACCCCGTAGGTCTGCTGCACGAAGTCGTGGTCGCGCTGCAGCTGCGAGACGATCTCGGCGTCGCTGCACGTCGTGAGGGCGGGGTGGCTCCAGGTGTGGTTGGCCAGCTGGACCTGGCCGGACGTGACGAGTGGGCGCAGCAGGTCGGCGTGGTCGGTCCAGCCGGGCTGTGAGCCGTTCAGGAAGAACGTCAGCCTCGTCCCCGTCGCCGCCGCGAACTCGGCGTAGAGCCGCACGACCTCGCTGTCGGCTCCGTCGTCGACGGTCCAGGCGAGCAGGTTCCCGTCGCCGGGCAGGCCGGTCGACGTGCCGGGCGGCACCGGTACGCGCGCCAGGGACGGCGCCGTGGGTGTCGGCGTCGGGGTCGGGGTCGGGGTGGGCGTCGGCGTCACGGGGGCCACGCCGGTCGGGCTCACGGAGGCGCTCGCCCGGGCCGACGGGACCAGCTCGTCGGGTGCCGACGCGCACCCCGCGAGGGCGAGGGCCAGCGACGCCCCCGATACCGACAGGAACGACCGACGATCCACGCGCGACCCCTTCGACGAACCGACCCGCCCGCACCGGGCGCCGATCGATCAGCCTGGCACGAGGGGCGGGCCGGTCGCAGCCACGGCACCCCGATCTCATCCTCGCCGCCGACCAGGCTCCGCCGTCCGACGGACCCGACCCGCGCCTCCTGCCCTCGCCGCCGAGGAGGCGCGGGTCGAGTGGGCAGCAACGGTCCCTCGTCGAGGCGGGAAGGACATCTTCCGCCCACTCGATCGGCGCGGGCGCGGGCGCGACCGCGGGCGCCAGGGCCGGCGGGTCAGCTCGCGGAGGCCCGCCCGCGCCAGAGCAGCCAGACGAAGTACGGCGTGCCGATGACGGCGGTCAGCAGCCCGGCACCGAGCTGTGCCGGGGCGATCACCGTGCGGCCGAGCACGTCGGCGGCGCACACCAGCACCGCGCCGAGCAACACGGCGACGGGCAGCACCCGTGCGTGGCGCCGCCCGACCAGCGACCGGGCCGCGTGCGGGGCGACGAGCCCGACGAACCCGACCACGCCGACGGCGGACACGGCCGTCGCCGTGAGCAGCACCGCCAGCGACAGGAACACCAGCCGCGACTGCGAGAGCGAGACCCCGAGGAGGCGCGGGGTGTCGTCGTCCACCCCGAGCAGGTCGAGCCGGCGACGCAGCAGCACGACCACGACGAGGGCGGCGACGAGCACCAGCGACACCGGCACGATGTCGTCCAGCGTGCGGCCGTAGGTCGAACCGGACAGCCAGGTGAGCGCCTTCGCGCCGTTGAACGGGTCGGTCAGGACGATCAGCAAGCTGATCGCCGCCGTCGTCGCGGTCGAGACGCCGATGCCGATCAGCACGAGCCGGTTCTGCGGGAAGCCCCCTCGTGAGGCCAGGCCGAACACGACCACGGCCGTCAGGACGGCTCCGGCGAACGCGGCCCCCGCGACGCCCCAACCGCTCACGAGCGGGACGGTGGTGACGAGCAGCACGGCCCCCAGGCCGGCACCGCCGGTCACCCCGAGCAGACCGGGCTCGGCGAGGGGGTTCCGTGTGACGGCCTGCACGAGCGTGCCGGCCAGGGCCAACGCGGCGCCCGCCGCGAGCGCCCCCACGACCCGGGGGACGCGCGTGTCGAGCACGTAGGTGACGACGCGGCCCGAGCGGCCGGCGGCCCAGTTCGCGACGTCGCCGAGCAGCAGCTTGGCGTCGCCGAGCAGCACCGAGCCGAGCACGACGGCGACGAGAGCGGCTGCGACGACCAGCAACACCACCGCGAAGCGCCGTCGCGAGACCACGGGGTGCCGGTCGATGGGGGTGACGCCGCCGTGGTCGCGGGCGCGGAACGCCAGCACGACCAGGAACACGGCCCCGAGCAGCGAGGTCACCACGCCGGTCGGCACCTGCACCGAGGTCTCGGCACCGACCAGGGCGCGCAGCAGCACGTCGGCGCCGAGCACGAGGGCCGCCCCGGCGAGTCCCGCGAGCGGGAGGAAGACGACGAACCGGCGGACGGCGGGCACGGCCCGACGCAGCAGCCGGACGAGAGCGGGGGCGCAGAGTCCGACGAAGCCGATCGGACCCGCGAGGGTGACGGCGGCGGCCGAGAGCAGCACGGCCGCGAGCACGGTCACCACGCGGGTGGTGCGGACGTCGACGCCGACGCTGCGAGCGGCGTCGTCGCCGAGGGCGAGGGCGTCCACGCGGAGGTTCATCGCGACCAGCACGAGCAGGCCCACGACGATCACCGGGGCGAGCTGGGCGACCCCGTCGAAGCCGTTCTGCGAGATGCTGCCCTGTCCCCAGGCGTAGAGGCCGGCGGTCTGCTGCGGGAAGAGCAGCAACAGGGCGCTCGTGACCGAGGCGAGGCCGAGGGCGAGGGCGCTGCCGGCGAGCACGAGCCGCACGGTGCCGGCTCCCAGGCCGGACAGGGCGAGCACGAGCCCCGCGGCGAGCAGTCCGCCGACGAACGCGACGCCGGACGACGCCAGCAGGGGCAGGCTGAGGCCGGTGACGGCGGCGACGGTGAGCGCCACGTAGGCACCGGCGTTCACGGCGAGGGTGTCGGGTGAGGCGAGCACGTTGCGGCTCATCTGCTGCAGGGCCGCCCCGGCCGCTCCGAGGGCGACGCCGACGAGCAGGCCCGCGACCATCCGCGGGAGGCGCGAGGCCACCACCACGGACGCGTCACCGGCCGTCGCGGTGCCGGTCAGCGCCTGCCAGACCTGCCGGGCGCCGACGTCGGCGGTGCCCTGCGTGACGTCGACGAGGGCGAGCACCACGACGACGGCGACCAGCGCGACCGTCACGCCCACCGACCCGAGCGTGAGCCGGCGGGGGGCGGCGAGCCGCGCCTCCTGGGCTCGTGCCGCGCGGAGCGCCCGCTCGTCGGGCCCGGTGGCGGGCTCGCCGAGCCGGGGCGGCGCGGGGTCGGTGGGGGTGACGGTCGTGCTCACGGTGCCGGTTACTTCGTCAGGGTCGACACCAGCGAGTCGACGTAGGCGGTCATCGCGGCGGGGCCCCCGAACATCCAGATGCCGTCGTCGAGGCGGTGCACGTCACCGGACTGCACGAACGGCAGCGACGTCCACACGGCGTTCGAGGCGAGCGACACCGCGAACGGGTCGTCGGCACCGGCGGCCGTGTTGTCGATGTAGAGGAACCGCACGTCGGCCGGCAGCTGCGTCAGGCCCTCGACGTCGGTCGTGGCGAGGCCGTACGCCTCGTCGCCCTCGACGGTCCAGGCGTTGGTGAGGCCGAGCTCTTCGGTGACGTCGGCGACGAGCGAGCCCTGTGCGTAGGGGCGGATGCTGACCTGACCGGCGTCGACGTAGCCGTCGGCGAAGGCGAACGGCGTGCCGGCGAGCCCGGCGTCGGCGAGGGCCTGCTTGCCCGACGCGACGGCGTCGGTGAACTGCTTCTTGACCTCGGTCGCCTTGTCTTCGGTGCCGGTCGCCTTGGCGATGAGGTCGAGGTTGTCCATGCTGTGCTCGATCTGACGCGAGGCGTCGGCCGAGGTGACCTGCAGCACGGGAGCGATCTCCTTCAGCTGCGTCACGGCGTCGGCGCTCAGGCCGTCGGTCGCGACGATCAGGTCGGGTGCGAGCGACGCGACGGTGTCGAGGCTCGGCTCGCCGCGGGTGCCGATGTCGGTCGGCTCGTTGGTCAGCGGCACGGCCGAGTCCCACTCGGTGTACCCCTTCACGTCGGCGACGCCCACGGGCTCGACGCCGAGGGCGACGAGGTCCTCGACGACGTTCCACTCGGTGCCGACGACCGTGGTCGCCGGGCCGTCGAGGGTGATCTCGGCCCCCGTGCCGTCGGTCAGGGTGATCTGCTCGCCGCTGCCCGAGCTCGAGCCGGCGTCGGCCGACTCGGTGGTGCCGCAGCCGGCGAGGGTCAGGGCCGCGGCGGCCGCGAGGGCGGTCACGGTCAGCAGTCGGCGGGCCGCGGGACGGCGGGCCGGGGTGCCGGAGGCGGGGCCACCGGAGGTCGGGGTGTAGCGGGGCGTCGTGGACGGGCGCTGGGTCACAGGTGGTGTCTCTCTCATCGGACGGGCGTCTCGGCCCGGCTGTGGTGTCGGCCGATCGCGCGGGTGCGCAGGTGGCCGGTGGTGGGGTCGGTGTCGACGTCGATGCGGATGCCCCAGACGTCGGTCAGGAGGCGCGGTGTCAGCACGTCGACGGGGTCGCCCTCGGCGACGATGCGGCCCTCGCTCAGCACGACGATGCGGTCGGCGAGCGCGGCGGCCTGGTCGAGGTCGTGCAGGACGACGCCGACCGCGATGCGGCCCGAGTCGGCCAGGTCGCGCACCAGGTCGAGCAGTTCGACCTGGTAGCGCAGGTCGAGGTAGGTCGTGGGCTCGTCGAGCAGCAGCACCCCCGTGTCTTGCGCGAGGCAACTGGCGAGCCAGACGCGCTGCAGCTGGCCGCCCGAGAGCTGGTCCACGCCGCGGTCGGCGAGGTCGGCGACGCCGGTCAGCTCGAGCGCCCGGTCGACGGCGGCGGGACCGTCGGGGTCGGAACGCCCCCAGCGGCCGCGGTGCGGGTAGCGGCCGAACTCGACGACGTCGCGCACGCCGAGGCCGCCGGGGGTCGGGCGCCCCTGCGTCAGCAGCGCGACGCGCCGGGCGAACTGCCGCAGCGACAGCTCGAACCCGTCGAGGGTCTCGCCCGGGCCCGCACCCTCGCTCGCGTCGGGCCGGTCGAGTGGTCCCGAATCGTCCTTCCCGTGCGCACGAACGACGTTTTCGGACCACTCGACTCTCGCAGGAGGCGCGGCGAGGGTCAGCGAACCCGTCCGTGGCTTCTGCAGGCGGGCGAGGGTGCGCAGCAGGGTCGACTTGCCGCTGCCGTTCGGGCCGACGAGGGCCGTGACGCAGCCGGGACGCAGCTCGAGACGGGCGCCGCGGACGACGTCGACGCCGTCGTAGGCGACCGAGACGTCGTCGGCGCGGAGGGCGGCCGAGGCGGATGCGGTGGCCGCGGCGGGCAGGTCGGTGGTCACGGGTTTAGGTTAGCCTAACCTCACCCCGGTGCCGCAACCCGGCCTCTCGACGTCGAGCCGACCCGCGCCTCCCGGGGCATCGGCGAGACTGGACCGATGACCTCACGGACGACGACCCTCCTGACCGCCGCCGCCCTCGGCCTGGGCCTGGGCCTCGGCCTCGCCGCCTGCTCGACGCCCGGGGCGCCGGCACCCACCCCGAGCGCGAGCGACACGCCGGTCCCCCTGCCCAGCCCGATCGCCGCGCCCGACCTCGCGACGCCCGAGGTCGAGGCCGCCCTGACCGACCTCGAGACGCGGTACGACGCACGGATCGGCCTGAGCGTGCTCGACACCGGCTCGGGCGCGACCCTCGACCACCGCGCTGACGAACGCTTCGGCTACGCGTCGAGCCTCAAGGCGTTCGCCGCGGCGGCCCTGCTCGACGCGACCGACGACGCCGCCCTCGACCGCGTCGTCACCTGGACCCAGGCCGATGTCGACGCCGCCGGGTACTCGCCGCTGACCAGCGAGCACGTCACCGACGGGCTGCCGCTGCGACAGCTGGCCGAGGCGGCCGTGCGGCAGAGCGACAACACGGCGCTGAACCTCGTGCTGACCGAGCTCGGCGGCCCCGCGGGGCTCGACGCCGCCCTCGCCGCGCAGGGCGACGACGTGACCGACGTCGTCCACTCCGAGCCCGAGCTCAACACGCTGACCCCGGGCAGCACGGCCGACACGACCACGCCCGCGGCCTTCACGGCGACCCTCGCCCGCGTCACGGACGGCGACTGGCTCGAAGCCGACGACCGCGCCACCCTGCTCGAGTGGATGTCGGGCAACGCCACCGGCGACACCCTGATCCGCGCCGGAGCCCCCGACGGCTGGCAGGTCGCCGACAAGTCCGGAGGCGCGGGCGGCATCCGCAACGACGTCGCGATTGTGGTCCCCCCGTCGGGCGACCCCGTGGTCATCTCGGTGCTCACCACGCGCAACGACCCCGCCGCGAAGTACGACGACGCCCTCGTCGCCGAGGCCGCCCGCATCGCCCTCGCCGCCGTCGCCGCCGCTCGCTGACCCGACGAGGCCCCTCGATGCCAGTCCAGTCGAGCGCCGCGGTGACCCGTTCCGCCGTGGGCAACGCCTGGCGCTCGGCTTCGGGCAGCGAGTCGTCCGTGTAGGTCGACACGGCGAGAGCGGATGCGGTGTGCCCGAGCGCATGGCGGACCGTGTGGTCGTTCCGGCCGCCGCAGATCAGGATTCCCCCGGTGGGACGGTGGAAGTCACGCCGCATGGTGTCGTCGACGACGGCGACGTAGAAGCCGAGCCGGCCGGCACCTCCTGACCCGCGTCGCGTGTCGCGCCCGAGTGGGCAGGAACGGCGCGTCGACTCGGCAGGGAGGACATCTCCTGCCCCGTGGCGCCGAGGTCGGCGGAGGCGGGGCTAGCGAGCGTTCCACGAGGCGCGCACGACGGTGTCGAGGGCGCTCGAGAGGTCGGTGCACCACCAGCGGCGTTCGGGGGCTGCGGTGAGGGTGAGCTCGTAGCCCGCTTCCGTCCGTGCGACCGTGCCGACGACGACGAGGGCACCGCGTTCGGACCGACGGACGTCCACGACGCGCCAGCGACCGCGCCCGACGACGTCGAGCCGCAGGTCGAGTGCGCTGGCCACGGGCCCACGCCCCCGCCAGGCCGTGCCCGACCGCGATCCGCCACCCTCGATGAGCATCGTCGCCTCTCTCGCGGCCCGCCCCTGCGCGGTCCGACGGGGTGCACGGTAGACACCCGACCTGACAACGCGCGGGGTTGACGACGGGGGCCCAGCGTGCTCCTCGTCCCCCGGCGCGTACCCCACCCGACCGCCGGCGACGGGTCGTGGGCCCGGACGCAGGGGCCTCCGCCTGTCAGGGTGGAGGAATGCCGTCCCCCACCCCGTCGTCCGACGCCGCGTCCCTCGAGGCCCTGCGCGCCTCCGTCCTGTCGACCCGAGGAGGCGCGGTGGACGACAGCATCCCCCAGCTCGCCGAGGCGGACCCCGAGCTGTTCGGGGTCGCCGTGGCGCGGCCCACCGGCGAGGTGGTCGCGGCCGGCGACTCCGGTCACGCGTTCTCGATCCAGTCGGCGGTCAAGCCGTTCCTCTTCGCGCTCGCCCTCGCCGACACCGGCGGAGCGGCGCTCGACGCGGTCGGCATCGAGCCGACCGGCGAGGCGTTCGACGCGATCAAGCTCGAGGGCGGCACCGGGCGGCCGCCGAACCCGATGGTCAACGCCGGAGCCCTGCTCACGGCGAACCTGGTCGACGGCGACACCTGCGACGAGCGCACGGCGCGCATCCTGGCGGGCCTCGGAGCCTTCGCGGGGCGCGAGGTCGACTACGACCGCGAGGTCAGCGAGTCGGAACAGCTGCACGGTGACCGCAACCACGCGCTGGCGCACCTGATGCGGTCGGAGGGCACGCTGGACCGCTCGGCCGACGACGCCGTCGCGCTCTATGCGCGGGCCTGCTCAGTGCTGGTCGACACCGAGGCCCTGGCCGTCATGGGCGCGACGCTCGCGTTCGGCGGTCGCAACCCGGTGACGGGCGAGCAGGTCGTCGGCGCCCGCGTCGCCCGCGACGTGGTGTCGGTCATGGCGACCTGCGGCGTCTACGACGGGTCGGGCCGCTGGATGCGCGGCGTCGGCGTCCCGGCGAAGTCGAGCGTGTCGGGCGCGATCGTCCTGTCGGCACCGAACCGGCTCGGGGCGGCGGTGTTCAGCCCGCCGATCGACGAACAGGGGACGAGCGTCCGCGGTGCCGAACTGAGCCGCCGGCTGAGCGACGAGCACGACCTGCACTCGTTCGGCTTCGGCGGCTAACACGATCGAGGCCCCCGGTGGGCATCCTGGAAACAGGAGCCGACCAGGGGCCTCGACGGGCCCGAGGCCGGACTCAGGCCTGGACGTCTCCGCGCCAGGCGCCGTCGACGTTGCCCTCGCGCTCGATGAACTCCTTGAAGTTCTTGAGGTCCTTCTTGATGGCGTGGTTGTCGGCGCCGAGCGTGCCGCCGACCTTCTCGAGGAAGCCCTCGGGGGTCCAATCGATCTGCACCGTGAGGCGCGTCTCGGTGTCGCTCAGCTTGTGGAACGTGATGACGCCAGCGTGGTCGACCTCGCCGCCCGTGCTGTTCCAGGCGACGCGCTCGTCGGGGTGCTGCTCGGTGATCTCGGCCTCGAAGGTCTTCTCGACCGGTCCGACCTTGACCTTCCACACCGTGAGGGTGGGGGTGGTCTGGGTGATCGACTCGACCTCGTCGAGGAACTTCGGGAACGACTCGAACTGGGTCCACTGGTTGTAGGCGACGCTGACGGGAACGTTGACGTCGATGGTCTCGATGGCCTGTGCCATGGTGCACTCCTTGCTGACGGTGTTCAGAATTTCCGGGCGACGCCGAGTCGGCGTCGTGCCCTGTCGTGAACGGTAGGAGGCGCGGGTCGGCTTCGCCCACGTGCGGAGGCAACGGTCAGGTGACGGGTGACGCCGCCGACCGTGGGGCCTCACACTACTCGCGTGCCTGGTCCGACATCGTCACGACGGTTCTCCTGCTCATCGGCGTCGGTCTCGGAGTTCGTCCTGGATCTCGAGCTTGCGATGCTGTGACCTCAGGCGGTCGAGGAAGTCGGCCACGGCCGAGACCTCGTCGGGGAAGGCATGCAGGCTCCGTTCCTCCACGGCAGCTCGTTCGTCGACGAAGAAGGTGCTCCACACACCGTCGCGTCGGGCCACGGCGAGACAGTCCGAGCGGCTGAGGTACACGTCACCGAGAGCGACGCGGAATCGGTCCAGGCCCTCCGCCTCCATCTGCGCAGGCAGCGACGCGAGGTCGGTCATCGGGGTCCGCGACCGGTCGCGCTCGAGGTCGCGCTCACGGTGCAGGTCACGGAGTAGCCCCTTCAGCCGGAGGAGGACGAGGAAGTCCTCGAGGGCGTCGGACTCGCTCGGGTAGGTCCGCACGCTCTCGTCGACGACCGTCGCGCGCTCGTCGGTGGAGAAGGTCACCCAGGCACCGTCGCGTCGGGCGACGACGAGGCAGTCCGTGCTGTTCGCGTGGTCACCGTCGATGACGTGTCCCAGGCCGCCGAGGCCCTCTGCCGCCATGACGGCGTGCACCGATTCGATCGTCGCCATGTCAGGCCCTCCCCGATCTGTCGTCTTGCGACGCCCGCCACGTCTCGTGGGCGAGCCTGTTCTTCTCCCTGATGCGCGACATGAGCGCGTCTTCGTCGGCCCTCGGCCTCATGAGACGCAAGAAATCGTCGAGGGCGTCGGAGAGTTCCTCGTAGGTGCGAACGCTGGCCGCCTCGACACCGGCACGTTCGTCGGTCGAGAACGACGATCAGTCATCGGGCTCCAGGCCTGCGTCGAGGACGGCCCGCAGCTCCTCCAACCGGGCGGCGTTCTGCAACTGGGACATGAACTCCGTCACGGCAGAGTGCTCGTCCGGATGCTCGACGAGTGTCAGCTCTTCGACGAGACCTCGTTCGTCGCGCAAGAACGTCACCCACACCCCGTCGATCTGCCCGATCACCTGCGCGCCCGGGACGTGTCGCGACGTGTCACCGATCAGAAAGTTCAGATGACCGAAACCGGCCGCTTCCACTTCTGCTCGGAGTCCGTTCACGTCGGTCGCGCTCCGTCGTCCTCGTCCGAGGTCGGGGACGGCGGTGCTGCAACGGTAGTCATGTCAAGCCCCGTCGAGCCGGCCGTTCTGCGACTGCTGCCACGTTTCGTGGGCGATCCTGTTCTTTTCCCTGATGCGCGACATGAGCGCATCCTCGTCTGCCCTCAGCCGCATGAGACGCAGGAAGTCGTCCAGAGCGCGGGACAGGTCTTCGTAGGTGCGAATGCTGGTCTCCTCGACACCGGCCCGCTCGTTCGTGGAGAAGGAAGTCCACACGCCATCCTTCTGGGTGAGGACCAGAGCGTTCGTCGAACTGCCGTGATCGTCTCCGATCACGTAAGGGAATCTGTCGAGCCCTTCGGCCTCGATCGTGGCCACAGCAGCCTCGAGCGTCGTCATGTCGCTTCCGTCCTCACGTGATGGTGATGTCCTTCAGAAGGCCGAGCCCGATCAGCAGATCGACGCCCAGGGGCATGCGGTACTGGATGCCGCCACCCCGTTCCCCGAAAGCCGAGGCTATCGTTCCGGCCTGGACATGGATGTCGTCCCAGCTCATGGTGTACCTGTCCATGATGACGTCCACCGCAGCCTTGGCGTCGGGATCGGTCGACCGGTCGTATGCACCTCGGATGTCGTTCAGATCGCCGGTCACCTCGTATCTGTGGACCGTGTCCTCGACCCACGGGAGGGCGCGCCAGCTGTGCGGCACGCTTTCCCCAGACGGAAGGAGCGGAGAGGTGAACCGGCCGTCGCCCGGACCCTCGCGGTCGATGATCGAACCTACGGGGATGTCCGGGTCGCGGGCCAGGATCGGGCTACCGTCCGCATGCCGCACGAACCCCTCCTTGGGTGCCAACTTCTCCCACCAAACTTTCCCGTCAGGCCCGAGGACGCTGGTGTCGCGAGGTACCTGCCGCTCGATCGGCCATTTGCCCTCGTCCCGGAACACCGCACCCGCCTTGGGGTCCATCACGTCCAGGTAGTCGGCCAACTGGTTACGGGTCATCGAGCTACCGTCGATGATCGGGGTGAGGTCCCTCGTCCCCGTGACGTCGGTGATCGGACCCGTCGGGGCGTCCTTGACCGGGGCTGGCTGAGCGGGGGCGTCGCCGCCTCCCGAGCCACCCGGTCCGGCATCGCCGTCGGCGCGACCGGGCTGCCCGGCCGCGGGGGCGTCGTCGACGTGACCCGTGCCTCCTGCGTCCTCGCGGACCGGAGGGGCGGACACGTCGTCGCGGACCGGAGGGGCGGACACGTCGTCGCGGACCGGAGGGGCGGACACGTCCTCGCGGACCGGAGGGGCGGCCACGTCCTCGCGGACCGGAGGGGCCGACGCGTCGTCGCCGCGGACCGGCCCGGGCGTCGTGTCGGGGCCGTCGACCCGCGCGGGCGGGGGTGCGAGGCCGTCGGAGCGGACGTCGACGACGTCGTCGAGACGGTCGAGCTGCTCGCCGAAGCGCGACGGGGAGTCCGGCCCGCCGGCCGCCGAGCGGGGGCCGTCGGTCGGCACCCTCAGGCGCTCCGACAGGCCGGTGAAGGCGTGTCCCACGTGTGTCAGGCCGTTGCGCAACGCCGACCCCTCGGGGGCGCGGAGGCCGGCCCGTTCGACCGCGCCGCCGAGCCGCGCGAGGCCCGACGTCGCCTTCGTCGCACCGACGGCCGCGCCTCCGACCGGGACGAAGAACGACGCCACACCGAGGGTGGCGAAGGTGCCGGCCGCGACCGGGTCCTCGTCGTACATCTCGGGCGTGCCGACGATGCCCTGCACGACGCCTTCGAGCGTGGAGCGGTACCAGTCGACCGCAGGCTGAGCGGGCGCCGAATCCGCACCCGGGGGTGCGTACGCCAGCGCGATCGTCGCCGGACTCGTGATCAGGATGGCCCCCAGGCCCTGCAGCAGGCCGCTCCAGGCCTGCAGGCCGAACTCCTTGGTGACGCCCGTTCCGCCCTGGATGTCCCAGCCGACCAGGGCACCGGCACCGTAGGCCGCCTCGGCGATGAACATGCCGAGGCCCGTCCCCATCGACTCGGAACAGGTCTTGTGCGGGTCTCCCGGAGCACCGTAGGGCAGGTCCTTCATCGAGTCGAGCTGCTCGGCCGTGAACGCGACCTGCTCGGGGAAGCACATCGGGTCGGTGCGCAACGCGTTGATGCCGTTCTCGCACTCGGCGCGGGCGGCGTCGATCTTGGCGACCTCGGCGTTCACCTCGCCGAGCAGCTCGTCGTTGCGGTTGCGAGAAGGGATGTGGTCGTACCACTCGACGGTGACCTCGTCGGGCCCGCTCGAGATGTACGAGTTGTAGCTCTCGGTGCTGTAGGTGACGCCGCCGGACACCTCGGCGTTGAAGGCCTCGGCCTCGGTGACGAGCTCCTTCAGCCGCGCGACCGGCGCGGCGACGGCGCTTGCCAGGTCGTCGAGCAGCGTCGCGACCTTGCCGAACGTGTCGCCGAGGGTCTGCGTGCTCGTGCCGACCGGGTCCATGGCGACGAACAACTGCTCGGCTTCGGGCGCCGCGTAGACACCCGACAACCCGGACCACGACGTGACGACCCCCGCACCCTGCTCGGCGATCGCGGTCGCCGTGCTGCGGAAGGTCGCGGCGGACCCCGAGATCGCGGCCGCGTCGATGGTGACGCCGGGGATCGCTCCGGGGACGATCAGCGAGGGGCTCATCCCGGCACCCCCGGGGTCGACGCGGGCGGGATGCCGGCGGCGCTCTGCTCGTTCGCCAGGGCGGGCGCCTGGGACGCGGCCGTCACCGCGGCGGACTGCGCGTTCGCCGCCATCTCCTCGTCGCCGGCCACGTAGGCGATCGTCGCCTCGGCAGCACCGGCGCCGCAGGAGTCGATGCGGTTCACGACCGACGTGAGGGTCGTCGTCTGGGACTCGATCAATCCGAACACGGCGTTGGCGACGCCGACGAGCAGGTCGCCGACGCCGCCGCTCAGTTCCTCGTGGCCGGTCGCGAGACCCTCGGCCGCCGTGCCGAGGTCGCCGGCCGAGACCTGGACGTCGGCCAGGATCGCCTGCACCCCGCTGGGCGAGATCGACCACGAACTCATGCGCCTGCTCCCTCGTTCGTCGTCGACGGCGACACGGTCGCCGGCGTCGCCGGCGTCGCGGGCGTCGCGGGCGCCGCGGTCGCGGGCCTCGGCCCGCCCGGCACCGCCTCGACGACGACCCGGCCCCCGGTGTTGCGGACGAGCGCCTGGACGACCGCGTCGGACACCGGGTCGGTGCCCGGCGCGTACGCCTCGGTCAGCCAGCTGCCCGCCTCGACGTCCACCCCGAGCAGGACGGACGCGTCGGCCGGGTCCTCGACGTACGTGCTGCGCACGATGGCCAGCACGAGTCCGTCGTCGGTCGCGATCTGCAGCCCGCCGCCCTTCCAGAGCTTGCCCAGGCCGAGGTACGGGTCGACTTCGGCGGCCGCACGGGCGCCGTCGACGGCGGTCACGGGACCGGGCGTCACCACGGTGTACTCACGAGGCACGGCGCACCCCCGGCGGGGTCATCGCGGCGAGGATCTCGTCGGCACCGACGACGTCGACCGCGTCGGCGAAACGCTGCCAGCGGGCGGCGGCGGCGGCACCGTCGTCAGCACCCGCACCGGCGCCGGCATCACCGGCCGGCCCCTCGTCGAACGACACGAGCACCGACGGCGTCCGCGACGACCCGAGCACCCGTCCGCCCACCCGACGGACGAGACCCTCGACGTCCAGGTGCATGCCCCGCACGCTCCGGGCCCCGATGACGGCGGCCACCGGCTGCGGCGCCACCCGGTCGTGGGCGGACACCGTCGCGTCGGCCCGGCCGGACATCGACCACGCCGTGGCCAGGAGGACCTGCTGTCGGCCGGCCACGTCGGCGAGGGCGTCCGCGACGACACCCGGGGCGACGGCACCGGTCACGACGATCCGGGTCTCCTCGACGACCCCGTCGTCGCTGCGCGAGACGCGCACCCACCCGCGGTACCTCGGCCCTGAGGCGTCGCCGCCGGCCACGTGGAACCGTGTCTCGGACGGCATGCGGCTGCGCGCCGCGGCGGTGAAGAAGTCACGGTCCCAGATCGCGGTGGCCGGCTCGGTCGTCCCCCAGAGGGTCCGTGTGCCGGGTGCGAGGGCCTCGACGAGTCGTTCGAGGGTCCCACCGAGCCGGGCCTCGGCCCTCGCCCGGTGATGCGTGACGACGGCGAGTTGCGTCCAGGGGACGGCGTCGGGGTCGACCGAGCGCCCTGCGTCGAGTCGGACCGCCGACGGGGCCTCGTCGCGTGGCAGCGGGTAGCCGTCCTCGGTCACGCCGAGCCCGTGCGCCGGCGACCGCAGCGGCTCGAGCGTGACCGCCCGACGCAGCGAACCGTCGGAGGCGCGGGTCAGCCAGACCCCGCCGAGGACGTCGAGCAGATGGAACAGCGAGTACGTGAGCCGCGACTCCGGGCCCGTGACGAGCGCGACGCGGGTACCGAACTCGGCACAGTCGACGAAGAGGGCCGAGAGGCCGCTCGACACCCCGACCACGGGCTTGCTCGACCGCGACTCGACCCACCCGGGCCCGTGCGTGTCGAGCAGGGGGTGCAGCAGCTTCACGGATGTCGTGGCATCGTCGGTCATGGCTTCCCCCCGGTAGCGGCGACGTCCATCGTACGGCTCCGCGCCCTCGGGCGCGGTCCGCCGAACGCCCCACGCATCCGTACCCCGACGACCGGCCCGAGCCTAAACTCGGACGATGTCTTCGTCAGCCACCGACCAGCACCGCCTCGACCGACGGCGACGGGTACGGAGGCACGGCACGTTCGCCGCCGTGCTCGTGGTCGGGCTGGTCGTGATGGCCGGGGCGGCGTACCTCTTCTCGGACGTGTACGCCGCGGTCACCGACGACGAGAGCATCGCGCTGCTCGATCAGCCGACCCTGCGTCTGGCCATGGAGGCGCGCTCCCCCTGGCTGGACACCGCCCTGACCGTCTACACGAACGTCGCCGGCGTGATCGCCCTGCCGATCCTGGGGCTGCTGGTGGTCGTCGTGCTCGCCGTCCGCCGCCGGGAGTGGGTCCCGGTCGTGCTCGGCCTGTCGGCGGGGGCCGGCTCGTTGCTGATGACCCAGGCCGGCAAAGAGCTCTTCGGTCGGGACCGCCCGCCGATGTCGGACGCGGTGCCGCCGTACGAGACGAGCGCGTCGTTCCCGTCGGGGCACACCCTGAACGCCACGGTCGTCGTCGGTGTCGTCGCCTACCTGCTGGTGCTGCGGCAGACCCGGCGGTCGATGAGAGCACTGACCATCTCGGCGGCTGCCGTGTTCGCCCTGACGATCGGCCTCAGCCGCGTGTACCTCGGGCACCACTGGCTGACCGACGTGGTGGCCGCGTGGCTGCTGGCCCTGGCCTGGCTGGCGGTGCTGGTGATCGCGCACCGCCTGTGGCTGCGTCTCGACCAGCCGCCTCGGAGGGAAGAGAGCGAGTGACGGGAATCGAACCCGCGCTATCAGCTTGGGAAGCTGAAGTTCTACCATTGAACTACACTCGCGCGGCGCCTCGAGGGCGCGTCAGACCACTATAGCGGCCCGCGCCTCCTGTGCTCCCCGTGCCCTGCCGAGCGTGTGGCACCGCCGGCAGGAGGCGCGCTCAGGCCCCGGTCGCGACCGAGACGATGCGCAGGTCGACCGAGGCCGGCGGAACGGGCTCCCCGCTCACCCGGTCGAGCAGCGCCTGGGCGACCGCACGGGCCACGAGCGGCCCGGAGCCGCTCTCGTCGACCGCGATGTCGAGGGTGATGCGGGTCTCGAGGTCGGCCACGGCGATGCCCACGACCGGCACGGGCCGCCCGGGGGCCGCGGCCGCGGCGGCCTCGACCGAGGACGGGTCGGCGCGCTCGGCGTCGGGCACGTCGGGCGCCGGCGGGGCGCCCGACGCGGCGGCGACCGAGTCGTCGCTCTGCACGGTGGAGCCCACGACCCCTCCGCCACCGACGACGGTGCTCAGCCCCTGCAGGGCCGACCGCACGACGCTCCCGAAGCCGGGCCGGGCCCGGACGTGCACGACGCCGTCGACCGACGCCGCGATCTCGCCGAGCTCGGCGGCGAGCAAGGACAGGTCGGCCGGGCTGATGCGGGCCCGCAGGCCGTCGTCGTCGCTCATGTCGCGCCTCCTCCGCTCTGCAGGTGGACGTCGTCGACGACGACGTCCACGCTCTCGAGGGTCAGTTCGGTCTGACGGGACAGGCTCGACGACACGGCCGTCCGCACCGCCTCGGCGAGCGCGGGCAGGGGTTCGCCGAACAGGCCGCTGACGACGACCTCGACCCGGACCAGCGCCCCGGGAACGCCGACGTCGCCGTGGATCGTGCACGAGACGACCAGGGCGCCGTCGACGCCGTCGCCCGCCTCGCGGATGAGCGCCCGGACGGCGCCCTCGGTGATGTGCAGGGTCGACCGGTCGTCGATCGAGGCGAGCGGGATCTGCCGTCCGGCCCGCGACTCGAGGCGCACGCGGTCCATCACGCCCGAGATCCAGCTCGGGTCCGGCGCGGGCGTCGTGGCGGCGTCGGACTCGAGGAGCCGGGCGCCCATGGCCCGGAGGCGCTCGAGGGCGGCGAGCTGGGCCCTGGCCTCGGGTGACTCCTCGATCTCGGGGTCGTACGGCTGCCGACCGGCGTCGAGGTAGTCGACGAGACGTTCGGGCGAGATGCCGTCGTCGTCGCCCTCGACGGGCTCGTCGGGCGCGGGGTCGGCCTCGACGGACCCGCTGAGGTCCACGGCCACGTCGGGTGGCGTCGGGTCCTCGTGGGCGTGGTCGGTGCCGTGTGGACGGTCACTCATCGCCAGGCCTCCATCTCGCGGGTCAGGGTCTCTCGGGCCCGGGCGAGCTGCCCCCGGACCGCGGTCACGGTGGCGCCGGTCCGTTCGGCGATCTCGGTGTACGACTCGCCGCCGACCTCACGCAGCGCCCACACCCGCCGCTGGGCGGCGGGGAGTCGGGCGAGTGCCGCGCGCAGCGCCTCCATGGCGTCGTTCGACGCCGCCTGGCGTTCCGGATCGGTCGTCGGCGTCGCCGAGGGCAGTTCGAGGTCGTCGACGTCGTCGGTGAGGCGTCGCGACCGGATCAGGTCGAAGGCCTTCCGTGACACGATGCGCATCATCCAGCCCTTGGCCGCGGCGGGCGTCTGCAGGGTCGGCAGTTCACGCCAGATCGTGATCGACGCCTCCTGCACCGCGTCGGTCGCGTCGGCTCGTGAGCCGGTCAACCGGGTGGCGTAGGCCGTCATCAGCCCGAGGTGCCGCCGCAGCAGCACCTCGAAGGCCCGCTCGTCCCCCTCGGCGGCACGTGACGCGAGCACGGCGTCGGAGGCCTCGGTCAGGTCTGCCGACATGCCCACCCCCTCTGGCGCTGCGTCCGACCGGCCCCCGGACGAGGAGGCGCGGGTCGCGACCCGTGGAAAAGTACCGACGGGTTCCGTGACGTCCGAACGCCGGAACGCGTCTCATCCCTGGATACACCGGAACCACCTGAACCGGTACCGGTTCCCCGGCGCGTCGACGGCGCCGACGGCCCCGTGGCCTGACGACCCGCGCCTCCTCGGCTCAGCGGACGGCGAGCAGGATCTTGCCGCTGTGCCCGCCGGACTCCATGCGCTTGTGGGCCGTGGCGACGAACTCGAGCGGGTAGACGCTGTCGAGCACCGGTCGCACCGACCCGGCCTCGACCAGCGGCCAGACGTGGTCGCGCACCTCGGCCATGATCGCGCGACGTTCGTCGAGCGAGCGGGCGCGCAGCGTGGTCGCCCAGACCCGACCGCGCTTGGCCATCAGCCGTGACAGGTCGATCGTGGCCGACGCCCCGCCCTGCACGGCGATCACCATGACGCGGCCGTTCACGGCGAGCGCCTCGACGTCGCGGGCGATGTAGTCGCCACCGACCAGGTCGAGCACGACGTCCACGCCGCGGCCCTCGGTCAGCTCGTCGACGACCGCGACGAAGTCCTCGGTCTTGTAGTCGATGCCGCGGGCGGCGCCGAGCTGTTCGCAGAACGACGTCTTGTCGGCCGACCCGGCGGTGGCGTAGACGGTCGAGCCGAGCGCCACGGCCATCTGGATGGCGATCGAGCCGACGCCGCTGGCGCCGCCGTGCACGAGAAGGGTCTCGCCCGGTTTCAGCCCGGCGCTCATGAACACGTTCGACCAGACGGTGGCGACGGCCTCGGGCAGGCCGGCCGCCTCGACCAGGTCGACGCCTCGGGGCAGGGGCAGCACGAGCCCCTCGTCGACCTGCACGCGGTCCGCGTATCCGCCGCCGGGCAGCAGGGCCACGACGTAGTCGCCGACGGCCGCGGTGGTCACGTGCTCGCCGGTCGCGACGACGGTGCCGCTGACCTCGAGCCCGGGCCAGGACGGCGCCCCGGCGGGCGACGGGTAGTGGCCCTCGCGCTGGTTCACGTCGGCTCGGTTGACCCCGGCGGCGGCGACGTCGATCACGACCTCGCGGGGGCCGGGCACCGGCTCGGCCACCTCGGAGACGACGAGGGCGGAGGGCCCTCCGGGCACGGGGACGGTGATGGCACGCATGCCTCCATCCTCCCCCCGTGGCCCCCCGCGCGCTGACTAGTCTTGTCGCGTGCTGCTCTCCGACCGTGACATCAAGCTCGAACTCGACGCCGGGCGAATCGGCCTCGACCCCTACGACCCGACGCTGATCCAGCCGTCGAGCATCGACGTGCGTCTCGACCGGCTCTTCCGTCTGTTCGACAACCACAAGTACCCGTTCATCGACCCGGCCGACGAGCAACCCGAGCTGACCCGCCTGGTCGAGGCCAAGGCCGACGAGCCGTTCATCCTGCACCCGGGCGAGTTCGTGCTGGGCAGCACCTACGAGTTCGTCAGCCTGCCCGACGACGTGGCGGCCCGGCTCGAGGGCAAGAGCTCGCTCGGGCGCCTGGGTCTGCTGACGCACTCGACCGCCGGCTTCATCGACCCCGGCTTCGGAGGCCACGTCACGCTCGAGCTGTCGAACGTCGCGACCCTGCCGATCAAGCTCTGGCCCGGCATGAAGATCGGCCAGCTCTGCTTCTTCAAGCTCAGTTCGCCGGCCGAGCACCCCTACGGCTCGTCCGAATACGGCTCGCGCTACCAGGGTCAGCGCGGTCCGACCGCCAGCCGGTCGTCTCAGAACTTCGTGCACACGGACGTCTCCGCCCGCGACTGACCTCGGCGCGAGACCGATCTCGACGGGCGACTCCCCTCCACGGACGAGAAAGGGGTGCGGAAGGAACCCGACTCCCTCCGCACCCCGGCGACACGAGAGAAACCCGACGTCGATCTCGTGCGCTGTGACTCGCGGTCCTGAACCTGTCACCGCGAGGCTTTTTCATTCTGCGGCTCTCTGCCTGACGGGCAAACCCAGCTCTGTCCGGAAAACGAAACGAAAGCTCAGGTTGCGAAGCGGCGGCGGAAAGTCACCCGTCAGGACTCGAGGGTGTCCCGGGGCGAACGCCCGAACTCGGTCGTGTACTGGGCGGCGAACCGGCCGGCGTGGGCGAAGCCCCAGCTGAGCGCGACCCCCGCGACCGTGTGGCCGAGGGTCGGGTCGGCCATGACGAGATCGCCGTGCGCCCCCCGCAGTCGGGCCCGTCGCAACTCGGCCATCGGCGTCGAGTCGAGGTGGCGACGGAACGCCAGCTGCAGGGCCCGCGGTGTCACCCGTGCCGCCTCGGCGATCTCGACGACGCCGATGTCGTCGTGGGCGTGCTGCTCGATGAACTCGCGCGCGCGCCGCACGGTCGACGGGAGGGGGGCGAGACCGTCGTCGCCACCCGTGCCGACGACGTTGGTCTCGAACGTCTCGAGGTAGGCCGCGACGAGCGACCGGAACGCCGAGCCACGCACCAGGGCACTCGCCATGGCGGCGTCGTTGCGGATGACGTTCTCGTGCACGTGGGTGACGAGGTCCGACCAGTAGCGGCCCATCGAGACCGACACCGCCTCGGTGGCCGTCGACCGCAGGCCACCCGGGGCCGCCAGCCGCATGGCACCCAGCTCGCGTTCGACGGCGGCGCGGTCGAGCATCACCTGGCCGAGCACGAGGTCGAACGACTCCATGGTCTTGGCGTCGTGCGAGGGGAACGCGAACGGGGCCCCGGGCTCGACGCGGATCTCGTGGTCCCGCGTCCGCATCGCCAACCGGCCCGCCATCACCCCGCCCGCCACGAGGAACCCCGCGGGGTCGCTTTCGGTCAGCAGCCGACCACGCCGGTACTCGAAACGGCACAGCGCGAACCGGGTGTCACCCGACACGGCCCGGCTGTAGACGAACGGCTCGGGACCTTCGCCCTCGAGTCGGGTGATCTTGTAGTTCTTGCGGATCAGGGCATGCGCGACGTCGCGGTCGCGGGTGGTCACGCTTCGGACCCGGGGGTCGACGTGGGCCGCGGGGGGCATCGACGACGGGCCCGGCAGGTAGGCAGAGGCTGATCCGGCGGCGGCTGCCGCCACCTCGGGTGAGACTGATGACACGGTCGTTCTCCTGGGGTGGGAGCTGATCCGGGGTGGTTGGTCCCGGCTCGGTCGGGCCCGACGTCGGCGTCGGAGGACCATCTCGCGATTATCCACCAGACGAACCGGGCGTGCCCGCGTCCGTGAGGTCGCCGACGCCCCGGCGGCCTGGTCCCGGCACGCGTAGCGTCGGGTCATGGACTACAGAACCCTCGGAAACAGCGGTGCCTCGGTGTCGGAGCTGACACTCGGCACCATGACGTTCGGCGCCGAAGCCGACGAACCGACCTCGCACGCCATCCTCGACGCCTTCGTGACCGGCGGTGGCACGCTCGTCGACACGGCCGACGTCTACAGTGCCGGCACCAGCGAGAGCATCATCGGCCGCTGGCTGGCGAGCCACCCGACCGACGCCGACCAGGTCGTGCTCGCGACGAAAGGGCGCTTCCCGATGGGCGACGGGCCCAACGACGTCGGCCTGTCGCGTCGGCACCTCGCCAAGGCCCTCGACGCCTCGTTGACCCGGCTCGGCGTCGAGCACGTCGACCTCTACCAGATGCACGCCTGGGACCACCTCACCCCGATCGACGAGACCCTGCGGTTCCTCGACGACGCGATCTCCGCAGGCAAGATCGGCTACTACGGCTTCTCGAACTACCTCGGGTGGCAGGTGACGAAGGCCGTCGGCCGGGCCGAGGCGCTCGGCTTCGCCCCGCCCGTGACGCTGCAGCCGCAGTACAACCTGCTCGTGCGCGACATCGAGCACGAGGTCGTCCCGGCCTCGCTCGACGCCGGCATCGGCCTGCTGCCCTGGTCACCGCTCGCCGGCGGCTGGCTGAGCGGCAAGTACGTCCGCGATCAGGCGCCGACGGGCGCCACCCGCCTCGGCGAGGACCCGAAGCGCGGCATGGAGGCCTGGGAGGCGCGCAACGCGGACGAGCGCACCTGGACCGTCCTCGAGGCGGTCACCTCGATCGCCTCCGCGCACGACGCCTCGGCCTCGCAGGTCGCACTGGCGTGGTTGCTCCGGCAGCCCGCGGTCACCTCGGTGATCCTCGGCGCCCGGACGGTCGAGCAACTCGACGACAACCTCGGCTCGTCGGCGCTGGCCGCGGCCCTCACCGACGACGAGGTCGCCCGCCTCACCGCGGCGAGCGCACCTCGCGTCGACGACTACCCCTACGGCACGGCAGGCGTCGCCCAGCGCGACCGCAAGATCACCGGCGGCCGCTGACCAGGAGGCGCGCCGCGCCTCCTGCAGGCACCGCGCCCCCCACGGTCGCGACACGACACCACGAGATGGGCACCGCGCCAGGTTTTCGCCTGGCGCGGTGCCCATCCGCTGGTGCCGTACCGACCGGGGCGGCTCAACGCTGCAGCGACGCGGTGGCGCCGACGCGGCCCCGGGCGACCCGCACGGCGATCGTGACGACGAGCACGACGGCGGCGGCGACGATCGCGGCCACCCCGGCGACCACGTTCTCGGGCTCGCCGGCCAGACGACCGACCGCGATCCAGGCGAGCCCCCACGACAGCGACAGCGCCGGAGTGATGCGACCCCGTCCGGCGAGGGCGAGCACGATGCCGACGAGGGCGGCCACGCCGAGCACGACCGACGACCAGAACCCGGCTCCGATGCCGAAGCCGTCGAAGCCCGCGTCGACGAAGCCGGCGGCGATGTTGGCGACGGTCGCGACGCTGACCCAGCCGAGGTAGAGGCCGAGCGTGCCGTCGGTGACGACCGCGTCGACCCACCCGCTCGACGCGGTGTGGAACAGGATGACGAAGACGCGCGCGAGCACGAGCAGCAGCACGACGATGACGACGGCGCCCAGCCAGACGCTGCCGAGTTGCACGGCGGCGACCAGCCACGCGGCGTTCAGCACCAGCGAGGCCGCGACCCAGTAGCCCAGGCGACGGTGCCGGGTCACGGCGCGCTGGCCGGGCAGGGCCTGGTAGACGGCGTAGGCGACGAGGCCGAGGTAGATGACGCTCCAGATGCCGAAGGCCGTGGTCGCGGGGGCGACCGTCGTGGCGGTCGCGCTGAGCGCACCGCCTGCCGCGTCGGACACCGAGACGCCACCGAAGGCTCCCGAACCGTAGGCGGCCAGCACGATCGCGAGCACCGCGGTGACGACCACGACGATCTGGCGGACGACGTCTCGGGACGTCGCGGCTTCGGCAGGGGGGCGGTTGCTCGTGTCGGCGGTCATGACAGGGACGCTAGTCGCGCCGGCCCGCAGATCTCTTAGTTGCTAAGAGGATTGCCAGGGAGGCGCGGTGCGGGCGGGCGGTGAACGCACCTGGACGGGCGGCCGGGCGGTCAGCCCACCGGGACGGGCGGCCCCGCGATCAGCAGCACCACGAAGACGACGACCACGGCGACGGCCAGCAGCACGAGGGCGAGCACGAGGTGCCCGAGCATCCAGCGCAGCAGCCGGTCGAGCGGACGCCGGTCGCGCGGGTCGTCCGTGGCCGTGCGGCGCCAGGCCCCCGCCAGGAGGCCGCGGCGGTCGATCCAGCGCTCGACGGGCAACGACGCGAAGGGCACCACGGCGCTGGCGAGGGCGGCCAGGGTCACGCCGCCCGACCAGCGCTGGTTCACCGCGACGACGACCCCGGCCACGAGGTACGCGAGGAACACGAAGCCGTGGATCGGCCCGGCCACGCTCACCGGCCAGTCACCCAGCCCGACCGCGTACTTGAGGATCATGCCCACGATGAGCAGCGACCAGGTCACCACCTCGGCGACGGCGAACGAACGGAAGAGGGCGCGAGGCGACACGAGCTGCTCCTGGTGAGGGGGCCGACGGGGTACTCGTCCATGCTCGCAGCCACCGGCTGGACACCAGCCCTGCTCCCCCGGACTCGCCGCCCGCGTACCCCTCTGGCTGGGTGCCGCACCGCGCCTCCTCGGTTTGATGGGACCCATGACGACACTCGCGATCATCGGAGCAGGCAAGGGGCTCGGCGCTGCCGTGGCCCGACGATTCGGCGCGGAGGGTTTCGGCGTCGCGCTCATCTCGCGGAACCAGGGCCGGCTCGACGCCCTCGCCGCCGAGCTCGAAGCCGACGGGATCACCGCCCAGGGCTTCACGGCGGACGTGCGCGACCCGGCGAGCATCGCCGCCGCGCTCGAGCAGGCGACCGAACGGCTCGGACCGATCCAGGTGATGCAGTACAGCCCGCTGCCACAGAAGGACTTCATGCGTCCGGTGCTCGAGACCATGCCCGCCGACCTGGTCGGCCCGGTCGAGTTCTCGATCTACGGGCCGGTCGCGGCGGTGCACCAGGTGCTGCCCGGCATGCGCTTCTTGCCCGACGGCGGTGGCACCATCCTCTTCGTCAACGGCGGCTCGGCCGTCACGCCGGGGGCGAAGGTCACCGGGACGTCCATCGCGTTCGCCGGCCTGACCGCGTACGCGCAGCTGCTGCACGACGAGCTCGCCGACGAGGGCATCCACGTCGGGCAGCTGATCATCCCCGGCGGCATCGAGCCCGAGAGCCGGGACAAGAGCCCGGAGGCGCTGGCCGAGCTGCTCTGGCGGCAGCACGTCACGCGCGGCGAGTTCCGCACCACGGCGCCCGAGAAGGGCACGCCCGCCTGACGCCCGGGCCTCGCCGCCCGGGCCTCGCCGCCCGGGTCTCGACGCCCGGGTCTCGCCGGTGGCGCCGTGAACCCCGTTTCGAGCGATGAACCCCGTTCGTTCTGGGTCCATCGTTCGAAACGGCGTTCTTCGCTGATCCGAGACGTACCGGCCTCAGCGTGCGCCGGCCGCGATCACGAGAGCGGCTTCCACAGGGAGGGCGCGTTGATCCAGTTCGGGTCGCCCGCGCCCTTGCTGCCCTGCACGGCCTCGAAGAGGCGGCCGTCGTGCGCGACGACGTCGCCCTTCGCGTACGTACCGAACGCGTCCCAGCGCGGAGCCGAGACCTGGTTGCCGTCGTCGGCACCGTCGGCCTTCGGCGTGGTCACCTCGAGCGCCGTGCCGTGCCCGGACTCGTTGCCCGCGGCATCTACGGCGCGCACCGTGTAGTGGTATTGCGCGCCAGGCTTCACGGTGGTGTCGTCGAACATGGTCGCGGTCGACGGGAAGGTCTTGACCTCGTGGCCCTTGGTCCGGGTGACGACGTAGTGGTCCACGCCGACGTCGTCGACCGACGCGGTCCACATCAGCGTGACGAGCCGCGGCTCGACGGCCATGGTGTGCAGGCCGGTCGGCACGGTGGGTGCGGTCTCGTCCTTCGTCGGCAACGCCTTCGTGGTGACCTTGAGCGCGTGGCTCGTGCCCGAGACGTTCCCCGCCGCGTCGAGCGCTTGCACCTGGTACTCGTAAGCCGTCTTCGCCGAGAGCCCCGTGTCGGTGAACTCCGGGGCGGAGACGGAACCGACGACCTTGCCGTCCCTGAGCACGCGGTACTCGGCCACGCCGACGTCGTCCGTCGAGGCCTTCCACCGGATCGTGGCCGAGGTCGTGGCGACGTGATGGGCGCTGAGTCCCGACGGCGTCGACGGAGCCTGGGTGTCCGGTGCGGCCGCGCCCTCGATGTCGACGTCGATGGCGTTGTAGAAGGCGTTGGGGGTGTCGGCGACGTCCCAGACGGCATAGATCACGTGATAGCCCTGGTGGTCCGCCGGGACGTCGACGAAGTGCTTCGGGTTCGTGGTGGCCTCGCTGCCGTCGTGCTTGATGGTCGAGATGCGCTGCAGATCCGACCGCTTAATGGGAGCGTTCGGGTCCCAGCCGTTCTTGGTGATGTAGTACCGCCACTGAGACGTCTTGTGCGGCGCCGTGTACTTCCAGTCGATCTCGACCGGCCCTGCCTGGATCTCGTTCTTCGCCCACAGGTCCGCCTTCTGCTCGTCCACCTGAGAGAACGCGGCGACGCCGGCCGACGGCAGATGGCCGTCGACCGGCCCGTCCGCGGGGAAGCCTTTGGGAGCCTCGAACGACTGCTTGTCGTAGGCGGCCGCGCCGACCAGCCCGGCGTTCGCCGGCATGGCCTGGCGAGCGATGAGTTGCGACCCCTCGGCACCGACCCAGCCGTGCGCGCTGGCGGCGGTCGTCAGTCCGAGGGTGGAGACGCCGGCCAGCACGCCACAGGCGACGACCCCGGCCACGAATCTGTTCTTCTTCTTCATGCTCAACACCTTTTCGATCGCTGATGAATCTTGCGTGCGAAATGTTAAGTACAGAGTCTAAGAAGTTCCTGCCAGGCACGAGGGGGCGGGGGGCACGAGACGCAGTCCACCCCGGGCACGCGAGTCGGCCGCCGCTCGCGGACCTCACGCGGGGGACTCTCGACCCCGGCTCAGACGCCGCCGAAGCGCTCGGTGCGGACGCGGGTCGGCGCGTGCCCGAGTTCGACCATCCAGCCCGCGACGACCGCCACGAACGAGTTCGCCCCGCAGACGTAGACCAACGGGTGCTCGGAGGCGGGCAGCACGAGCCGCCCGAGCTCGTCGCGGGTGAGCCGGCCGGCCCGGCGGGCGTGCCCCTCGGGGGCCTCGCGGCTGTGCACCCAGTCGACGGCGAAGGAGCCGGGCCCCTCGCCCGCAGCGGAGTGCGGCCCCGACGCGGCACGAGCCGAGGAGGCGCGCGCGGCCTCGTCGAGCTCCGTCACGAACCACCGGGAGCCCGGGTCGCGCACCGAGGCGAGCAACCGCATCGGGGGCGCGTCCCGGCCTCGTGCCCGCACCATCGCCATCAGCGGTGCGACGCCCGACCCGCCACCGATCAGTTGCACGGGGGCCGACGTCGGAGGGGCCGCCCCGTCGGGCTCGGGCAGCACCGCGTGCACCGCCGAGTCGGGCTCGAACTCGGTCGGCGGCCAGACGAACCACCCGCCGATCGGTCCGCGCACCTCGATCGGGTCGCCGGGTTCGGCCGCATCGACCAGGTAGGGCGAGACCTCGCCGTCGTCGAACCGCTCGACCGTGACCTCGATCCGCGGGACCCGGCCCGCGCCTCCTGAACCGGCGTCGTTCGAGGCCCGGACGTCACTGAGCGAGTACGACCGCACGGCCGTGTAGCCGTCGTCGGCGGTCAGTCGCAGGTCGACGTGTTGACCGGCCCTCGCCGAGCGCAGACCGGGCACCGCCAGGGTCAGCGACCGGGCCCGCGACGTCTGCGCGACGGACGAGACGACCACGGCGGGCAGCCAGGCGTACGGGTCACCCGCCGAGTCGAGCCCGACGTCGCCGTCGGTCACGCGTACCGTTCTTCCTGCCAGGGGTCGCCGTGCGGGTGGTAGCCCATGCTCTCCCAGAAACCGCGGCGATCGGTCGCCATGGTCTGGATGCCCTGCAGCCACTTCGCGCTCTTCCAGAAGTAGAGTCCCGGCACGAAGAGGCGGGCGGGCCCGCCGTGCTCGGCGTGCAGCGGTTGCCCCTCGTAGGTGTCGACCACCCAGGCCTTGCCCCCGAGCAGCTCGCTCAGCGGCAGGTTGGTCGTGTATCCGCCGTGACTGGTCGCCATCGCGAACTCGTGGGTGGTGTCGAGACCGTCGAAGAGCGTGTCGAGCGAGACGCCGCGCCAGTGCGTACCGAGCTTCGACCAGCTCGTGACGCAGTGGATGTCGGTCTCGATCGCCTCGTGGGGCAACGCCTGGAAGTCGGCCCAGCTGAGCGAGCGGTGCCCGGTCTCGGTCGCGACCTGGAGCTCCCACCGCTTGATGTTCGGTGTCGGGCCGGCCGACAGCACGGGGAACCCGCTCTCGAGGTACTGCCCAGGGGGCAGTCGCGGGTCGGCCGCGCGCCGCCTGCCGAAGCCGGTGAATCCTGCCATGGTGCGCCTCCTCGGGGTGTGCTCGGTGTGCACCGGGGGTCGTCGGTGGGTGCGTCGTGCGCCCGTCAGCCTACGCACGACCTCCGACGACGTGGGGCCCCGTGGCTGCGTCCGCGCTGGGAGAACGTTGACCCCGCCATGGGTGGAGGTCGTACGGTGGGTGCAGGTCAACTCGAAAGGACCCCACATGGCTGAGTACACCCTGCCCGATCTGCCCTACGACTACTCCGCACTGGCGCCGCACATCAGCGCGAAGATCATGGAGCTGCACCACTCCAAGCACCACAACACGTACGTCACCGGCGCGAACACGGCCAACGCCGCCCTCGCCGAGGCCCGCTCGACGGGTGACCTGGCCAACGTCAACAAGCTCGAGAAAGACCTGGCCTTCAACCTCGGCGGCCACGTCAACCACTCGATCTTCTGGACGAACCTCACCCCCGAGACCAGTGAGCCCACGGGCGACCTGCTCGAGGCCATCGGCCGTGACTTCGGCGACCTCGAGAAGTTCAAGGCCCACTTCACCGCCACCGCGCTCGGTGTGCAGGGTTCGGGCTGGTCGGTGCTCGCCTACGATGTGCTCGGCCAGCGCCTCAGCGTCTTCCAGCTCTTCGACCAGCAGGGCAACGTGCCGTTCGGCCTCGTCCCCCTGCTCATGCTCGACGTCTGGGAGCACGCCTACTACCTCGACTACCAGAACGTGCGCGCCGACTACGTCAAGGCCTTCTGGAACATCGTGAACTGGAGCAACGTCGAGGCGCGCCTCGCCGCCGCGACGACCAAGACTGACGGCCTCATCACCGGCTTCTAAGCACTCCCGCGTGACCCGGTGCCCCGGCAGCCTCCGCGCTGCCGGGGCATCGTGCTGTCGCCCGACGGCGCATCGGCCGACCGACACCGTGAGCGGCACGACGGGCGGCAGCGGTGCCATGAGGGGCGCTCCTCAGCACGAGGGGGCCGGGAGCATCCGCAGCCTTGAGGCGTGATCCCGTTCCGAGTTATATTTGAAATATGTTCGCGAGATGCGTAGCTCCCGTCCTGGTAATCGCCACGTTGGTCGGTGTCACGATCGCCGCTCCTCCGGCACACGCCGCTGCGTCAGTCGTTCCCGTCCGCTCTGCGCCGTACAACCTGGGCGGCACGGTCGACGGGCGATACACCGACGCCGACGGTCACACGTACGACGGCCGGGGTTCGACCGTCGTCGACATCGACGGAGCGTTCGACCTGACGGACCCGAACCTGTCGTCGCGGGTGATAGCCGAATACTGCTTCGGGCAGGTCGGAACCGCTCACGGCAGCTTGTGCAGCGGCGGGACCACGGTCTCGCGTCAGACGCAGTACGCCGGACACGGATTGGCCGAGCAACCGTTCGTCCTGCAAAGCGGCAGGGGGGCGTCCGCTCCGTCTGACGGGACCACGTCCGCGTGCCGCGACGGTCTGAACTTCTGCCATTGGTTCCACGGCACGATGACCGCCGGACTCATCGCCGGCAATCCGTCGCAGCGGTACGCCGGTGGCGAGATCCAGCCTTACTCCGGGGCAGCCCCCGGCGCGAAACTGATCACCATGAAGGTCGGCAGCGGAACGACGGGGCCGGCCTTCGAGGCGGACAACATCCTGAACGCTCTCCTGCAGACCGAGAAACTCGTCGAGTCGCCTGACACGGACGAGCTTCGCGCGAATCCGATCGTCGCGGTCAACATCTCGAACTCGGGCATGTACGACACACCCAAGAACTGGAACCCCGGCCCGAACTGCCGGGCGGACTCGGTCGGCGCGAGGATCAACGCCGTGACCTCCCGCCTGGTGAGCAGAGGCGTCTCGACGATCTTCGCGGCGGGCAACGACGCACTGACGGGCGGCTCCACGCCGTACACCTGTGGATGGTCATCCCTCGTGGCCGGGGCGACGGAGATCGCTCAGCCGGGTCTTCCGACGTCGTATTCGAATGTTCTCGACACCGGCGCTCGTACCCTGTATGCCCCGGTCGGCTATGGAAAGTGGCCCGCCGACGCGAACACCATGCTCACCTTCTACCCGGGCGGCGGAGCCAGCACGACCTGGGGCACGTCGTTCGCCGCGCCTCAGATCGCAGGTGCCATCGCCGTCCTCGCGCAGAAGACCGGAGCACCCCAGAACGCGGCCGACCGGTTCGCCATCGTCGATGCTCTCCACCGGTCCGGCACGCCCCTCGTCGGCGACCGCGTGCCACGCATCGGTGGCGGACGCCTGATCGACATCCCCGCGACCCTGAACCGGCTTCCTTAGGTCGCCCCCTCTGACCGTCGAACCGGTCCTCCGACAGCGAGCAGCGCCGCGGGACACGATCACGTCATCAGGGCCGACCCCGAGCTCGACACGCCGTCGCCGCGTCCGCGGGCTCGACGGCTCGTCCCCAGCCCGCGCGCGTTCGTCCTCAAGGATGAAAACCCCCAGGAGGCGCGCGCGGCCCACCGACGACGCCTTACGGTCGTCGACATGGACACCATCCCCGACGACCTGCGCACCTGGGTGCCGCGCCTCGCGGCTCCCGCCGCCGCGGCGGTCTTCGTGCTGCTGTGGACGATCGCCGAGGCCGGTCGGGGCGACCTCGTCGAGAACGTCGTCCTGTTCGCCCTGTTCGGCATCGCGATCGGCCTCTCCGTCTGGATGCCCTGGACGGCCGTCGGCGTTCTCACCGTCGTGCCCGCCCTGCAGCTCGTGGGGTGGGTCGAACCGCCCGGGTCGACGACGTGGCCCACGTACCTCGCGATCGCGTTCGTGGCCTTCTTCGCGGCGTTCGCCCGGTCGATCGCCGTCCGCCTGGTCGCCCTGGCGGCCGCCGGCCTCGCGTCGGGGCTCGCCGCGATCGCCATGGCCGTCCCCACCCTCGCGCGCCCGTACGTCTGGTCGTCCTGGGTCGGCGGCGGGCAGGGCACGCGCACCGACGTGATCACCCTGGCGGCCTCGCTCTTCGGTGCCGCGGCCGCGGCCTGGGCCGTCGGCATCTTCCTCTCGAGCGTGTTGCGCGTGCGCCGCATCGGGCAGGTGCTCGAGCTCACCGAGACGCGCTTCCACGAGACGGACTTCGAGCTGCGCTTGGCCCACGACCGAGCCCGCATCTCGCGGGACGTGCACGACGCGCTCGCGCACTCGCTCGCGGTGGTCGTGTCGCAGGCACAGGGTGCCCTGGCTCTGTCCGCGACCCGCCCCGAGGTCGTCGACCAAGCGCTGCGCACCATCGCCGACGTCGGCCGCACCTCGCTGGTCGACGTCCGGCATCTGGTGGAGCGCATCCAGCAGGACGCCGACGACACGACGCCCCGCGAGACCGTCGCCGACCTCGACCGGTTGGTGACGACGATGCGCGACGTGGGCATGACGGTGACCTTGCGACACCTCGGCGACACCACCGAACTGTTGCCCTCGCACGAGCTCGCCGTCTTCCGCATCGTGCAAGAGAGCTTGACGAACGCGCTCAAGCACTCGGGCTCGTCGAGCACGGTCGACGTCGCGCTCGACTGGCGCGGGCCCGGCCTCGCCCTGCTCGTGACGTCGTCCGGCGACGACCCGCTCGTGGCCTCGCGCCGCGACACGGGTCGGGGCACCGGCATCGCGAGCATGACCGAACGAGCCCGGCTCGCCGGTGGCTGGCTGACGGCCGAACTCGGTGACGACGGCGTCTTCGTCGTCACCGCGTTCCTGCCCGCACCCGAGCCGATCCGTGTGCTGCAGTCCTGGACGGAGCAACCCGCATGACCGACGTCACGACCTCGACGACCCGCACCGCGCCTCCTGCCCTGGTGAAGGTGATCGTCGTCGACGACCAGCCGCTGTTCGCCTCGGGGCTGCAGATGTTGATCGAGGCGCAGCCCGACCTGGTCTGCGTGGGCACGGCCGTCGACGGGGCCGCCGGCCTGGCCCTGGTCGAGCGCGAGCGGCCGGACGTCGTGTTGATGGACCTCCGCATGCCCGTGATGAACGGCCTCGAGGCGACGACGCGCATCGTCGCGGCGGCCGGCGCCGACCCCGACTCGGCCCCCCGCGTCGTCGCCCTCACCACCATCCAGCGTGACGAGGCCGTCTTCAGCGCCTTGAAGGCGGGGGCTTACGCGTTCCTGACGAAGGACGCCACACCCGACGAGGTGTTGACGACGATCCGGGCGGCGGCGGCCGGCGAACCCGTGCCGACCACGGCGGCGGCACTCGACGTCGTCCACGCGTTCGCCGTGGCGACCCCCTCCCCGAAGCGGCGGACCGAGCCGCTCGACGTGCTGTCTCCCCGCGAGCGGGAGATCTTCCTGCTCGTGGCGAGGGGCTTGAGCAACGCCGAGATCGCCGAGAGCGCGTGGCTGAGCGAGGCGACGGTGAAGAGTCACGTGCGAGCGGTGTTGCAGAAGCTGGGCATGCGCAATCGGGTGCAGATCGTCGTCTTCGCCTACGAGAACGACCTGGTGGGCTCCGCGCCCGCAGACGAGGGGGGCACCCGATGAACGACCAGCAGCGCTCGGCGCACCACGCCGTCTCGACCCGGCAGCGGCGGGCGAAGCGGGTGACGCTCGCGGCCGTGGTCGCGGTCGTCGCCGGTGTCGTCGCGTACGGCATCCCCGCCAACGCGGCCTACGCCCTTCCCGACCTGCCGGCGAAGGACGTGGACGCCTGGACGATGCCCCTCGACCGGTACGTGCCGGTCGGCGACAGCTCGTCGAGCTACGCCCTCCTCCTCGCCACCCAGCCGTGCATGCTCGAGGCGGGCTACGACGAGTACGCGATGCCGTGGCGCGACGTCGAGGCCGCCGACCGGGCGGGTGAGCTGTCGATGAACGGCTCGCTCCGCCTGCGGGCCTTCGACCTGACGACGGCCGAGACCCGCGGCTACCACGCGGCCTCGGTGATCGACGCCGGGGCCGCGGCCTGGTCGGAGTGGTCGATGCAGGCATGGACCGACGAGAAGTCCGACCTCCAGACCACCTGCGTGCAGCGCGCCCGCAAGACCTTGCCGTCGCTGGACGACTACTACAACCGCACCCAGTCGCTCGTCCGCCTCAACAACGCGGCGTTCGAGGGCGCACGTCACGACCCGTCGGTGACCGCCACCTGGGCCGATTGGCGCTCCTGCATGCAGGCCGCCCGGGTCGGCGACGTCGCGGACGACCCCTCGGGCATGCCGACCCTCGAGATGGTCGACCGGTTCGAGACGCTCGACTCGAGCACGTCGCCGACCGACGACGAGCTCGAGATCGCGACGGCCGACGCCCGCTGCCGCGAGTCCTCCGGCTACCGGGACGCCCTCTACGACGCCGAATGGCAGCGGCAACTCACCGTGCCGCACGATGACGGCGAGTCGCTCGCACAGATCGACACCGAGGCCCTGGCCGCCGACAACGCGACGATCCGGCGCGTGCTCGCCGAGCTCACGCCACCTCGACCGACGGTCTGACCGGGCCGGGCCCCACATGAGGGGACTGGAAAACCGGTCGGCCAGTATCTAACCTGGGAGCGCAGAGGACACGTCGGGGGACGGGGGAACGTCCGACGGCCTGATCAGCGGGGGCAACGAGCTGACCAGGCCGTCGCGCCCGGGGGCCACCACGGTGGGCAGCACGAAGGCCCACATGTCACGCAGCCGGTCGAACAGGTCGGCCCGCCCCGTGAGGGCCTGCGACACGATGTGCACGCCGGCGTACGACCCGACGACGAACCGCGCGACGCTCTCGACGTCGGTGTCGACGCGGAAGTCCCCGTCGGCGACGGCACGGTCGACGAGGCCCGAGATCTGGGCCTGCCAGTCCCGGTACGGGTGCTCGACCCTGAGGTCGCGGCTCGGCGACTGGGTGGTCAGACGGATGCCGGCCGTCACGAGCACCTCGGTGGTCAACTGCGTGGCGAGCGACGCGCACGAGAGCATGAGCGCCTCGGCGCCGCTGCCCGCCGTCTCGGACACCTGGTCGGCGTAGGCCCGCGAGAGCGCGTGCTGCTCGGCGATCACGGCGTTCGCGAGGTCGGCCTTCGAGCGGAAGTGGAAGTAGAGCGCGCCCTTCGTCACCTTGGCGGTCTCGGCCACGAGGTCGAGCGAGGCCTCGCTGTAGCCGTGCTCGTCGAAGACGGCGGCAGCCCCGTGGATGATGGCGGCACGGGTCGCCTGGGCGCGTTTCTGCTGGGGCATCGGGTGGGTTTCTCCTGCGGGTCGGCACGGCGTCTTGCGAGGCACCGCACGGTCGCCCCCCGTCGGCCGTTGCACACGTTACCGGGGCGACCTGCGCCCTCCGGCAGTCTCCGGGGTACGCGTGGCCAAGCGTTTCGGGGTACGACCGACCGGTCCACCCGCCGCCCGCTTCCCGGCGAGGACCGCGGGTCAGCGCCTGACGCTCGGCCCGGGAGGCGCGGTGCCGGTCTCGGGGACGGGCAGCGGCTCGGGCGGGGCGACCCGCGCCTCCTCGGGGTGGCCGTCCACGGCGCGGGCCCCGGGCACGCGGCTGGCGTAGAGCACCCCGCCGACCACCGCGACCCCGGCGACGAGCTCGACGAGGTCGGGCACCTCGCCGAACGCCAGCCACGAGGCCAGCACGCCGACGACGGGCACGAGCATCGAGAACGGGGCGACGGTCGCCGAGGGGTAGACCGAGAGCAGGCGGGTCCAGATGCCGTAGCCGACGACCGAGGCGATCAGCACGAGGTAGAGCAGGCAGAGCGCCGACGGCAGCGCCTCGAGCGTGACGACCGTGCCGAGGCTCTCACCGATGCGCGCCGGGCCCTCGACGACGAACGACAGCGCGAGCATGGGCACCGGCGCGACGATCGACATCCACAAGGTCAGGTGCATCGGGTTCGGCGGCGCCGCCCGCCGGACGGCGACGTTGCCGATCGCCCAGCCGAGCGCGCCGCAGAGCGTCAGCACGACGGGCAGCAGCGCGGCGACCTGCGACCGGTGACCCGCGATGACGACGAGCCCCACGACGGCGATGCCGATGCCGATCGCCTGCCGGCGCGTGATGCGCTCGCGCAGCCAGAATCCGGCGATCACGACGGTGAACGGGGCCGAGGCCTGCAGCACGAGCGAGGCGAGGCCCGACGGCATGCCCGCCGCGATGCCGAGGTAGAGGAACGCGAACTGCAGCATGCCGAGGGTGGCCCCGACGAGCAGGAGGCGCGGCCACGGGATCGCAGGACGCGGCACCAGCAGCACGGTCGGCACCGCCAGCAACGTGAAGCGCAGGGCCACGAGCAGGAACGGCGGGAAGTGCTCGAGGGCGATCGCCGTCACGGGGAAGTTGATGCCCCAGCAGACGGCGACGACGAGGGCGAGGAGGCGGTCGCGGACGGTCACCGGACCATCGTGGCGTGGGTGACCGTTCAGGACCAGACCTGATCGTCTCATCGTCTTTGTAGGCTGACTTCATGGATCTCACCCACCTCGACTTGTTGCGCGAACTCGCCGACCGCGGCAGCGTCACCGCGGTGGCCGACGCGACGCGTCGTTCGCCCAGTGCCGTCTCGCAGCAGCTGAAGACCCTGCAGCGTCAGCTCGGGGTCGAACTCGTGCGGCGGGTCGGCCGTGGCGTCGAGCTGACCGAGGCCGGTCAGGCGTTGGCCCGGGCGTCGGTCGGCGTCGCGACGGCGGTGGCCGAGGCCGAGGCGGCGTTCGAAGCCGTCCGGGGCGGCACCGGGGGCGTCGTCCGCGTGTCGATGTTCGCCTCGGCGGCCGAACTGCTGCTGCCCGGCCTGCTGCACCGCATGCGCTCGCACCCGGGCATCGAACTCGACGTCGCCGATCGCGACGTCTCGGAGGACGACTTCGCCCCCCTCACGGCGGACTTCGACGTGGTGCTCGCCCACCGGTCGGACGGCGTGCTGCCGCCGGGGCGCGAGTCGACGACCGTCGTGTCCCTGCTGCGCGAGCCACTCGAGGTGGCCCTACCGCTCGACCACCGGCTCGCCGACCGCACGCGCGTGACGATCGACGACGTCATCGGCGAACGCTGGATCGGCGTGCCCGAGGGCTACCCGATCGACCGCGTGCTGGTGTCGATGGCCCTGCAGTCGGGAGTCGCGCCCGACGTCGTCCACCGCACCGTGCACCTGCCCCTGATCGAGAACCTGGTCGCCGCCGGCCACGGGGTCGCCCTCGTCCCGCGCCACACCTCGGCATCGCGCGCGCCCGGCCGGTTCCACCTGGCGACGCTCGAGAACGTCCGGGCCGGGCGGCACCTCGAGGCCCTGGTGCGACCCGATCGCGCGGCCAGGCCGGCCGTCCGCACCGTGGTCGACGAGATCCGGGCCGAAGCCGCGTCGATCTGACGAACCGATGGGTGGGGCGCGCGGAGTCTCGGCGCCATCTTGTGACACCGACCTCACGGACGTACAATTTCCTGTACTCAGGAGGCATGATGAAGACACTCACCTATTCCGAGTCCCGTGCGAACTACGCGGCGACGCTCGACTCGGTCACCGACGATCGCGAAGAGGTCGTCATCACCCGTGCCGGCCACGACCCCGTCGTGCTCGTCGCCCTCGACGACTACGAGTCGCTGAAGGAGGCGGCCTACTTGTTGCGCAGCCCGGCGAACGCACGGCGACTCCTGGGGGCCATCGAGCGCTTGAGCGACGGCGGCGGGAGCGAGCGCGAGCTGCACGGATGAGGATCGTCTTCGACGACGACGCGTGGGACGACTACGTGTACTGGCAGACGCAGGACCGAAAGGTGCTGAAGCGCATCGACACTCTGATCCGTGACATCGAACGCAACGGGAACGAGGGCATCGGGAAGCCCGAGGCCCTCAAACACGGATTCCACGGCTTCTGGTCTCGCCGCATCACCGACGAGCACAGGCTCGTCTACAAGGTCACCGAGACGGACGTCTTGATCGCGCAGTGCCGCTACCACTACTCGGGCTGAACTGGCGTCGTCAGCGGACGCCCTGGGACGCCAGGAAGACCACGGGGTCGGTCGCGACCCCGCCCTGGCGCACCTCGAGGTGGAGGTGGCAGCCGGTCGAGCCGCCCGAGGTGCCGACACCGGCGATGTTCTGGCCGGCCCGGACCTGCTGGCCGACCGAGACGTAGATGCCGTTCCGCTCCATGTGGGCGTACGCGCTGCTGACGCCGCCGCCGTGGTCCACGACGATCAGGTTGCCGTAGCCGCTCGACGGCCCGGCGTAGCTGACGCGGCCCGCCGAGACCGAGTAGATGGGCGTGCCGCAGGCCGCCCCGAAGTCGGCACCGGCGTGGAGTCGACGATCGCCCGTGATCGGGTGGATGCGGTAGCCGTAGGCCTGGTACGAGCTGTATGAGCGGATGGCCGCGACCCACCCCGTGCCCGGGTCGGGAACGGTGACGCCCGGGCCCGGGCCGCCCGTACCGGGTGCCACGGGGCCCGTGCCGCCCCCGGCGGCCGGGGCGGGACGCGCCGCGGCGGCGGCCGCGGCCGCGGCAGCCGCCTGCGCCTGGGCGTACCCCTGCTCGAGCGTCATGCGGTCGTCCTCGAGCAGGGCGACCTGGGCGACGAGGGTGGCCTTCTCGTCGTCGACGGCCGCCAGGTCGGCCTCGGCCGTCACACCGGCCGCGGCCGCCTCGTCGAGCGCGGTCCGGGCGTCGGCGGCGAGCCGGTCGCGTTCGGCGAGCGCCACGGCGGCCTGGTCGGCCGACGAGGTCGCGAGGTTGTCGGCGGCCTGGGCCCGCTCGCGGAGGCGGCCGATGTTCTCACCGAGCTTGCTCGACAGACTCAGGCCTTTGAGGACCTCTTGGGCGCCGTCGCCGGCCGCGAGGAGGTCGCCCACCATGCCCCCGCTGCCGGGGCGGGCCATCAGGGCAGCGGCCTGGCCGACGACCTCTCGCGACGAGTCAGCGGTCGCACGGGCCTCGGCTCGACGCGTCTCGAGTTGCTCGTGCCGCGCGGTCGCCTCGTCGACGGCCGCCTGGGCCTCGCCCAGCACGCGTCCGGCATCGTCGGCCGAGGTGCGGGCGGCCTCGGCGCGGGCCGAGGCGGCGTCGAGCGCCGCCTGCAGGTCGGCCAGCGCCGTTCTCTTGGCGGACTCGTCGTCGCGCGCGGCGAGGACGGCCTGCCAGGTCGGGGCGGCGGCGCTCGCCCGATCGGGAACGACGAGCACGGCGAGCAGCGCCACCACCAGCGCGAGGACGAGGGTCGACGCCGACGTCGGTCGGTGGAGTGGACTCGAGGCGGGAACGGGGCGGACGGAGTGGGGCATGGCTCTCTGTCTGTCTGGTGCGCACGACCCGTCCGGTGAGGCCGGGGGTGCGCCGCGGTGCAAGGGCGTCCGCGCTCGGGCCTCGCGGACCACCCACCCTACCGGGGCAGGCCGGGACGGGAACATCGCGGCCACCCGGCACCGCGCCTCCTCGGGGGGGCTCGAGGGCCTGGGGACGAGACGTCGACGCAGCGTCGATCCCGGCCCCGCGAGGTACGGCCCTGTCCCCCTTTCGGCCCCTGTGCGCGGGGGTGCATCCGTGGTCGACTGGTGCCTTCCACCACCGTCGGGGCAGCATCCCCGACTGCGCCGAGAGAGGCGCAGATGGCATCGTCCCGACCGGCCCGGACCACCCTCGGCCTGCTCGTCGCGGCCACCGTCGTCCTGCTGACCGCGTGCTCGTCGGGTGACACGCCCCGTCCGACACCGAGCGACGGGTCCGTCACTCCCAACCCGACCCCGACCCCGACGTCGCAGGCGACCCGCGTGACCCCCGAGACGATCCGCACGGCTCCGACCGGCGCCGTCTTCCACGGCGGCATCGCCCTCGAGCCGAACTCGCTGGCGGTGCGGGCCGAGGCGACGCTGAGCGCCGACGGCGAGACGGACGCCGCCCGCGCCGCGGCCCTGATCGCGGAGCGTCCCGTCGCGATGTGGATCGGCGACGGCTACGACGACGCCCAGCTCGTCGAGGTCATCACCGACTATCTGGCGGCAGCCGAGGAGCAGGGCGCCACGCCCGTGTTCGTCACGTACGCGATCCCCGACCGGGACTGCGGCAACTACTCGGCCGGCGGCCTGTCGGTCGAGCGCTATCCCGCATGGAACGCGACCATCGCGGCCACCCTCGCCGGCCACCGGGCCGTCGTCGTCGTCGAGCCGGACTCGCTCGGCATGCTGAGCCGGTGTCCTCAGCTGGCCGACACGCGCCTCCCGCTGTTGAAGCAGGCGGTCGCGGACTTCTCGGCGGTGGGCGTGCCCGCCTACCTCGACGGCGGCAACTCGCACTGGGTGCCGCCCGGGGTGATGGCCGAGCGGCTCGAGGCGGCCGGGGTCGACCAGGCGCGTGGCTTCTTCACGAACGTCGCCGGCTTCTACCCCGTGGGCGACGAGCAGCCCTACGCCGAGGAGGTGGCCGCGATGACGGGCGGCAGCCGCTACGTGATCGACGTGTCGCGCAACGGCCGCGGCTGGAAGGGCACCTGGTGCAACCCCGAGGACGTCGGCCTCGGCCAGGACCCTCGCCTGGTGTCGGACGACGGCCGCCTCGACGCCCTGCTCTGGGTCAAGACGCCGGGCATCAGCGACGGCACCTGCAACGACGGCCCCCCGGCCGGCGAGTGGTACCCGACGTACGCCGAGATGCTCGTCGACCGCCGCCCCGAGTGGGCCCGCCGCTGAGTCGCGGCGCTCAGCGCAGGCGGGCTCGCAGCAGCTCGAGGAACTCGTCGGCCATCGCGAGCTGGCGCTCGAGCTTGGCGCGACGCTCGACGGTCTCGTCGACGAACGCCGCCAAGGAGGCGCGGGTCGCCTGAGCGCGCCCGTCGCCCTCCTCGCCCTCCCCGCCGTCGAGCGCATCGACGACCCGCAGCAGCTCGGCCATCTCGTCGAGGCTGAACCCCAGCGGTTTCATCCGCCGGATCACCATGAGTCGCAGGTAGTCGTCGTGCGTGTAGAGCCGGAACCCGCCCTCGCTGCGGCCCGACGGCGTCAGTAGGCCGACCTCGTCGTAGTGGCGGATCGTGCGCAGCGACATCTCGGTGCGTTCGGCGAGCTCGCCGATCTGCATCGTGGCGGTCTCGTCGGGCATGGGGGTCTCGTTCCATCTCTACCCTCACGTAAGGGTAGGGTTGCATCGTACGGCAGTGTCGCCGGCTCCCCCATTCTTCCGCACACCCCCAGGAGTCCCCCGTGACCACTGCCCCCGACTCCGACCGCGCGCGCCCTGAACCCGCCGCGCGGTCGGTCCGCCCCGACCGCCCTGCCGACACGGTGCTGTCCGTGTTGCGCGACCCGCGCCTCCTGACCCGCGAGGCCCTGGCCGGCGTCGTCACGACGCTCGCGCTCGTGCCCGAGGTCATCTCGTTCTCGGTGATCGCCGGCGTCGACCCGATGGTCAGCCTGGTCGCGTCGATCGTGCTGGCGCTCGTCATGTCGGTGCTCGGCGGGCGCCCGGCGATGGTCACGGCCGCGGCCGGCTCGGTCGCGCTCGTGATCGCGCCGCTGGTGCGCGAGCACGGCACCGAGTACGTCCTGCCGACCGTGGTGCTGGCGGGGCTCGTGCAGCTCGCCTTCGGCCTCGCCGGTCTCGCCCGGCTGATGCGGTTCATCCCCCGCTCGGTCATGATCGGCTTCGTCAACGCGCTCGGCGTGCTGATCTTCGTGGCGCAGGTGCCGCACATCATCGATCAGCCGTGGGTCGTCTACCCGCTGTTCGCCCTCACCATCGCGATCGTGGTGCTGCTTCCGAAGGTGACGAAGGCCGTGCCGGCACCGCTGGTCGCCATCGTCGTCGTCACGGTCATCGCCGTGGCCGCCCGCCTCGACGTTCACACCGTCGGCGACGAGGGCCCGATGGGCGGCGGCCTGCCCGGCCTGACGCCGTGGCTCGCCCCCTTCACGCTCGAGACGCTGCAGATCATCTGGCCGACAGCCCTGAGCGTCGCCTTCGTCGGTCTGATGGAGACCCTGCTGACCGCCAAGCTCGTCGACGACCTCACTGAGACCCCGTCGCACAAGGGCAGGGAGTCCTGGGCGCTCGGCGTCGCGAACATCGCGGCCGGCTTCTACGGCGGCATCGCCGGCTGCGCCATGATCGGGCAGACGGTGGTCAACGTGAAGATCGGACGGGCCCGCACGCGGGTGTCGACGATCGCCGCCGGGCTCTTCCTGCTGTTGCTGGTCACCGGGCTGAGCGCGGTGATGTCGGCGATCCCGATGGTGGCGCTGGCGGCGGTCATGATGATCGTCGCGATCACGACCGTCGACTGGCACTCGCTCAAGCCGTCGACCCTGCGGCGCATGCCGGTGCCCGAGACACTCGTCATGGTGGTCACGGTGGCCGTGGTGGTGGCGACGAACAACCTCGCCCTCGGCGTCGCGGTCGGTGTGCTGCTCGCGATGGTGCTCTTCGCCCGACGGGTGGCGCACGTCATCACGGTCGAACGGCACGTGACGCCCGGCACGAGCGCCGGCGACGAGGCCTGCGCGGGCCCCGGCGCCGACTCCGGCGCATCGGACGCAGGAGGCGCGGGTGCGGTCGTCGAGGCGGCCACGGCCCCAGAGACGGTGCGGTACGACGTCGTCGGCCCGTTGTTCTTCGGCAGCAGCAACGACCTCGTCGAGCACTTCTCCTACGGTGACGACCCGGCCACGGTCGTCGTCGACCTCTCACGCGCCCAGGTCTGGGACGCGTCGAGCGTCGCGGCCCTCGACTCGGTCGACGAGAAGTTCCGGGCACACGGCGTGACGGCGACGTTCGTCGGGCTGGACGACCGCAGCGAGGCGTTCCACGGACGCCTCACCGGTCGCCTCGGGTAGCGGGCCGCTCCGGCGACGCGCCGGGACGCGAGCGCTCGGCTCAGCCGTCGATGCGGACGAAGTGGTGCGCCTGGTTCCAGATGGGACGGACGTCGACGAAGCCGCCGGGCTTGGGGGCGTCGAGGATCATGCCGTTGCCGGCGTAGATGCCGTCGTGGGCCAGGTTGTCGAAGACGACGAGGTCGCCCGGTACCGCTTCGGACTCGGGGATCGTGCGACCCTCGGTGTTCTGCGTGGGCACGTAGTGGGTGAGCTTGATGCCGAACTGCGCGTAGACGAAGGTGATCAGCCCCGAGCAGTCGAACTTCGAGGGGTCCTCGCCGCCGTGCACGTACGGCGTGCCGATGTACTGCAGCGCCACCGCGAGCACCTGGTCGCGGTCGAGCTCGGGGTAGAGCGGGTTCGCGAGGTAGTCGGCCGTGGTCGGCCCCTCGTAGGTCGTGTTCGCCGCGGCCTTGCGGTTCTGCAGGTTCTGCGTCACGACGTCGACCATCGACGTGGCGGAGTAGGTGTCGCGAGCGGTCTCGTCGGACTCGTCGGACAGCGAGGCCGTGTCGACCGAGAGGGTCTGCGAGCCGAGCGACGACCGCGCCGACGCCCCCGCCGCGACGGCCTGGGCCTCGTCGCCCGTGGTCGCGAGCAGGGGCAGCACGCCGCTGGCGGCGAACCCGACGATCGCCGTGACGATGGAGAGCTTCTTCACGGCGGTGCCGACGCTGCGCGCTGCACCGGCGCGCCCGGCGGCACCGGCATGGGCCTGCGAGGCGGGACGCGCGGCCAGGGTCGAGGCCCGGCGAGCGCGACGCGAGGGTCGGTCGGCGGCCGGTCGAGCGGCGGCCGAGGAGGCGCGGGCGGCGACCGCAGGACGAGCGGCCTCGGTCGCGGCGGACTCCTCGAGGCCGAGCAACGGGCTGGTCCGGGCCGGAGCGTCGGAGCGACGCGGCCGGACGCGCGGGGCGACCGCAGCCTCGGCGGCACCGACGAGGGCGGGGCACTCGACGAAGGACTGGCGGTGCGAGGTCGGCAGGACGTCCCGGCGGGCACGGCGTTCGCGTCGTTCGAGGGCGAGGCGGGCCGAGCGCTCACCGAGCGGACGAGGACCGTTCTGGCCTTCTGTCGCCTGACCGGCGGGCTGTTGACCGGAACCGTCGGTGTGACCAGCCGTCGCGCCACCCTGATCCGAAGAGGTCGGGGAGGCGGGCTTCGTCACGCGTGCGGTCCTCTCGTCTGGGGGTGGTGCGAACACTCGACCCTAGCGCGCATCATCCTCGAGGTGTAGTTGTCGTCGGAAAAAGGTCACGAATCGATCACGAAATCATGCGGGTGATCGCTCGTCGGGTGACCCGTGATCACCCGGTGCCGACGGGCCCGACACCGCACGACGGCGCGTGAGCTCGCGCCGCAACGCCCGCCGTTCACGCCACGTCGGCGGACGGGGCGGAACGGTGGCGGCCTCGGCGGACCGCCGCGCCTGACGCCTCTCGTGCCAGAGCAACACCTCGGCGTCGACGTCGCGCGTGGGCGTCACGACCGGCGGACCGCCCGAGAGCTGGCGCCTCGCCTCGACGATGCGGGCGTTGAAGTCGTCGAGGTGCGATCGGACGGCGGCCTCGGACCGCAACCGGTCGAGCTCGGCGTGCAGCCCCGTGCTCTCGGCCCGCAATGACAGGGCCGGAGGCGCGAGCCCCGTGAGCCCTTCGCGCTCGATCAGGCCGCGGAGCCACCAGTCGGGATCGACCGTGCCCCCTCCCGGGCCGGGCAGGGGTTTGCCGGCCAGCGGCAGGTCGTCGAACTCGCCCCGCGCGATCGCGAGGTCGATGGCGGTGCGCGCCCAGGCCCGCATCTCGGCGGCCGTGCGCGTGTCGCGGGGCGCGTCACCATTCGGCACGTCGCCGTCGACCCGGTAGCGGGCCGCGTCGACGCGGTGGTCGCGACCCTGCGGTCGTCGTTCGGGTTCTCGGTCCATGTGCCGCGCCTCCTGCGCTCGTCGTCGGACGGCGGGCGGTGCCCTGTCGTCACCGTGTGCCGGTTCGTGGCGTCGAGGTTACGCCGCACCACCGACGGCGGCCGGGCCTAGCCTGGTGTCCCGCCCGTCGATCGAGGAGGCCTGATGCGTGACGCCGCCCCACCCGCCCCCGGCACGATCTCGACGGCGTACGCCCTGTGGATCGTCGTCGTCGCCCTGGGCGTCGTCGGCGCCGTCGTGCTGATGCTGTTCGGCGGGCCGGCCCGGGTGTCGACGTCCGGCGGGGCCCTGGCGGACCCGCGGGGGGCCGACATCGCCGGCGGGGTGTTCGCGATCGTGGTCGCCCTGGTGCAGCTGGCGGTCGTCCGGTCGATGCGCGACGGGCGGCGCTGGGCACGCACCGTGCTGCTCGTGCTGACCATCCTGCAGGTGCTGGGCGGTGTGAGCGGGGCGAGCGGCGGTGGCGTGCTCGTGTGGGCCTCGGTGATCAGCGCGTTGATCGCCTGCCTGCTGATGCTGCTGCCGTCGTCGACGGCCTTCTTCGAGCGGCACGCCCGCTAGGCGTACCGGCACCCTGCGACCTCCCGAGGAGGCGCGGGCCGTCAGACCGAGCGTCCCCGTCCCCGGGCGCGCAGCACGTCGACGACGACCGCACCGACCACGGCCCCGGCGCCCAGCAGGGCGAGCACGGTGCTCGACCGGACGAAGTCCGAGCGGCGACCACGGGGCAGACGACCGGCGGCCAGGTCGTGCAGCAGCTGACCGGACGCCGCGAGGCAGGCCGACTCGGCCTCGGCGTCGTGCAGGGACCAGTCGGGCGCGGACACGTCTCCGATCACGCTGACGTCACCGTCGTCGGCGTCGAACCACACGTCGATCGGCGCCCGCCTCGGGCCCGTGATCGTCAGCACGCGTGACTGCCAGCCGGCACGACGGATCGCGCCTCCCGGCACCTCGTCGCCGACCCAGGAGTGGACGACCCGCAGGCGCCCGCTCTCCTCCGCGGCGGCCAGGTCGAGCGCCCGTCGCAGCCGGTCGACGAACGGCGGACGCTCGGGTTCGGGCAACGAGATGGTCGGCAGGCCTCGGTACATGCCGACAGTGTGCCCCGCCCGCCTGGACGCCGTCGCACCCGGCCGCCCGTCGGCCCGCCGGCCATCTCCTCGCAGGGCGCCAGGAAGTGGTCACGACGCCACGACTAGTCCTGGCGCTGTGTCCATCTCCTGGCGAGGAGCGCAGGAGGCGCGGCGCGGGCCGGGCGGGCGGCGAGGGCAGGAGGCGCGGCGCGGGCCGCCGACGGAGCCCGCCCCCGTCACACGCTTGGCACGGCGGCCCGCAGGCAGTTGACTGTGTCCATCCGCCCGGCCCGCGCCGCCGGCAGTCCACAGCACACACGTCCCGGAGGTCCCGCCTCATGCCCGTCCGTCCTGCCGCACCCGCACGTCCCACCGGCACCAGCCCGGCAGCCGCCCGCGCCGGGGACCGTGAGTCGTCCCGCCGCCGTCACCCGCGCCTCCTCGGGGTCGCCGGCGGCCTCGCCGGTCTCGCCCTGCTCGCGGGCTGTGCCAGCGCTCCCGCCGAGGGTGGCGGCAGCACCGCCGCGGGGTCCGAGAACTGCGCCCGCATGGTGACGAACTCCGGCGGACTCGACGACCGCTCGTTCAACCAGTCGAGCTGGGCCGGGCTGCAGAAGGCCGAGAAGGACGACGGCATCCAGGCCCGCGTGCTCGTGTCGACGACCGAGAACGACCTGGCCCCGAACGTCGCCCAGGCCGTCGACTCGGGCTGCGGCTTCGTGCTGACGGTCGGCTACGAGCTCGCCCCCGCCACCGAGGAGCAGGCGAAAGCCCACCCCGACATCGACTTCGCCATCGTCGACGAGACCGTCGAGGCCCCGAACGTCAAGCCGATCCTGTTCGACACGGCCCAGGCCTCGTACCTGGCCGGCTACCTCGCGGCGGGCGTCAGCACGACGGGCAAGGTCGCGACCTTCGGCGGCGGGAACCAGCCCCCGGTCACCCTGTTCATGGACGGCTTCGCCGACGGCGTCGACGCCTACAACGCCGCGCACGGCACGAGCGTGCAGCTGCTCGGTTGGTCGAAGGAGGCGCAGGACGGCTCGTTCACCGGCGACTTCGAGGACGTCAACAAGGGCAAGCAGCTGGCGCAGGCGCTGATCGACCAGGGTGCGGACGTCATCATGCCGGTCGCCGGTCAGGTCGGCGAGGGGGCGGCGTCGGCCGCGCTCGCCACGGGCGGCGTCGACGTGATCTGGGTCGACAACGACGGCTACGACACGCTCCCCGCCGAGTACCGACCGATCATGTTGACCAGCGTCATCAAGGACACCGAGAAGGCCGTCCAGCAGATCGCCGTGTCGTCGACGGACGACTCGTTCAGCAACGACCCCTACGTCGGCACGCTCGACAACGGCGGGGTCGACCTCGCGCCGTTCCACGACCTCGCGTCGTCGGTCAGCCCCGAGCTGTCCGCCGAGCTCGACGCCCTGCGCGGTCAGATCGTGAGCGGAGCCGTGACGGTCACCTCGCCCAGCCAGCCGTAGGCCGGGCCGGCCCAGGGCCGGCCGCGGCCCGACCGCTCCGCCGAGTGGGCAGAAGAGGCTCGTCGGCGAGAGCCGAGCAGCACCTTCTGCCCACTCGCTGGCCAGGACGAGGAGGCGCGGGTCAGGAAGCGACGGAGGTCGCAGCCCGGGCGGCAGCGGCGCGCACCGCGGCGACGACGCGTTCCGTCGTCATGCCGCGCTCGCGCAACGCATCGGCCGCGGGGGCCGACAGGCCGAACTCGTCGATGCCGACGATCACGCCGCCGGGGCCGGCGACGCCCTCCCAGCCGAAGCTGGCGGCGGCCTCGACGACGACCCGGGCCGACACGGCGCGGGGCAGCACCTGCTCGCGGTACTCGACGGGCTCGGCGTCGAACCACTCGCGGCACGGCATCGACACGACGCGCACGGCGAGATCGTCGATCTGCGCGACGGCCTCGAGCACGAGGGCGACCTCGCTGCCCGTGGCGACGACGACCACGTCGGGCGTGCCGCCCTCAGCCGGGTCACCAGCCGCGCCACCGGCCGGGCCACCGGCCGAGCCACCGGCCGAGGCCGACGCGTCCTGCACGACGTAGGCCCCGCGACGCACACCCGCGCGCACCACGTCGGCCGGCGTCGGCGCGACCGGCAGGGGCTGGCGGGCCAGCACGAGACCGGCCGGGCCGTCCTTCTCGAGGATCGCGAGCCAGGCCGCGGCCGTCTCGGCGCCGTCGGCGGGGCGCACCACCGAGAACCCGGGCATCGCGCGGAGGCTCGCCAGATGCTCGATCGGCTGGTGGGTGGGCCCGTCGGCGCCGAGGGCCACCGAGTCGTGCGACCAGAGGTAGGTGACCGGCAGCTGCATGAGCGCCGCCAGGCGGATCGCCGGGCGCTGGTAGTCGCTGAACACCAGGAACGTGCCGGCGAAGAACCGTGAGCCCTCGATCAGCGCGATGCCGTTCATGGCCGAGGCCATCGCCCCCTCGCGCACGCCCCAGTGGACGTTGCGACCGGCGCGGCCGGTGCCGGGACCCTCGTCGGGGAGGAACGACGCGCCTCCTGCGATCGCCGTCCGGTTGGGCTCGGCGAGGTCGGCCGAGCCGCCCCACAGCTCGGGCAGCGCCTCGGCGAACGCCTGGATGACCTGTCCGGACGCGTCGCGGGTGGCGAGCGTGTCGCCGGGCGAGAAGACGGGGAGGCGCGACCCGAGGTCCGCGGGCAGGGTGCGCGACCGCGAGCGCCGCAGTTCGGCGGCGGCCACGGGGTGGGCGAGCTCCCAGGCGTCGGCGGCGACCTGCCAGGCCTCGCGGGCGGCCCGACCGCGCTCGAGGGCCGTCCGGGTGTGAGCGAGCACGGTGTCGTCCACCGTGAAGGGGTCGGAGTCGACGCCGAGCTCGACGCGGGTGGCCGCGACCTCGTCGGCCCCGAGCGGGGCGCCGTGCGACGCCGAGGTGTTGCGGGCGTTCGGGGCGGGCCAGGCGATCTGCGACTTGAGCACGACGAGGTGCGGACGGTCACCGCGGCGGTCGGCGGCCGAGAGCACCTCGTCGAGGGCGTCGACGTCGACGTCGCCGTCCGAGGCGAGGCCGACGTGGTCCACCCGCCAGCCCTGCGCGGCGAAGCGGGCACCGACGTTCTCGCTCGAGGTGAGGCTCGTGTCGCCCTCGATCTGGATGTCGTTGTCGTCGTAGATCACCGTGAGGCCGCCGAGGCGGTGGCGTCCGGCGAGCGCGCCGGCCTCGTACGAGAGCCCCTCCTGCAGGTCGCCGTCCGAGGCGAGCACGAACACGCGTCGGTCGAAGACGGACTCGCCGGGTGCGGCGTCGGGGTCGTTGACGGCTCGCTCGTGCGCGATGGCCATCGCCATGCCGACGGCCGTGGCGAAACCCTGGCCGAGCGGCCCGGTCGTGGTCTCGACACCCGGGGTGTGGCCGAGTTCGGGGTGGCCGGGCGTGCGCGAGCCGAACGAGCGGAACGCCTTGAGGTCGTCCAGCGACACGTCGTAGCCGGTGAGGAAGAGCTGCGTGTAGAGCAGGACGCTCGCGTGCCCGCAGCTGAGCACGAAACGGTCGCGGCCGGGCCAGTCGGGTGCCTGCGGGTCGTGCCGCAGGTGCTTCTGGAAGAGGAGGTGCGCGACGGGAGCCAGCGCGGCCGCCGTCCCCGGGTGACCCGAGCCCGCACGCTCGACGGCGTCCAGGGCGAGCAGGCGGGCGGTGGTGACGGCGGCGTGGTCGAGAGGGGTCTGGTCGAAAGCGTGGGTCACGTGTGGGGCTCCGGTTCGGGGTGGGGCGGGCGCGGACTCCGACGACCGTAACCGAAGGCATCATGACGTCATGATGAATCAAGACGACTTTCGAGTTGCACGCGAGCCACGCGGCACGTACGCTCGTCGAAGTCATCATGACGACTTGACGACCTGACGTCTCGGGTCCGAGCAGGCCACGGCCCGCGACACCATCTTCAGCAACGGCGCGGAGGCACCAGATGAGCACCACGAGCGGCACGAGCAAGTACGTGGCCGTGCGCGAGCACCTGCTGTCCCGCATCCAGAAGCTCGAGTCCGGCTCACAGTTGCCCGCCGAGCCCGTGCTCTGCGACGAGTACGGCGTCAGCCGGATCACGCTGCGGCACGCGGTCGACGGCCTGATCGCCGACGGCCACCTGGTGCGCGAGCACGGTCGGGGCACCTTCGTCACCGAGCCGCAGTACCGCCTGCACTACCGCGAGCGGTTCGCCGACGAGGTCAAGGGCTTCCATGCGCAGCAGACCGGCGAGGGCTTCGCGGTCAGCACCCGCGTGCTCGATCAGAAGGTCGTCCGGGCCGGCGAGACCGTGGCGAGCCACCTCGACATCAATTCGGCCGACGAGGTCGTCGAGCTGACCCGCCTGCGCTTCGTCAACGGCTCGTTGCACCACCTCGTCGTGACCTGGCTGCCGTACGCGCTGTTCCCCGAGACGTCGACCGTCGACTTCACCGACGGCTCGCTCTACGGGCACCTCGACCGCGAGCACGGCGTCACGCTCGCCCGACAGGACCTACTCGTGTCGCTCGACGGGGCCAGCACCCTCCACGCCGACGAGCTCGACGTGCCGCTCGGCACGACGCTGCTCAAGATCGCGTCGACCGTCTACGACGGCGACGAGCGCGCCGTCGCGTACGGCACCAGCCACTTCACCCCGCAGAACAGCGAGATCTTCTTCGGCCTGCACGGGTGACCGACCGGGCGCTCCCCGGCTGCCGGGCCGCGCCTCCTCAATCCCCCACCGACATCCACCACCGACGCCCGTCCCGACGCCGACGTCACCGACCCCACCAGGAACTCCAGTGCTGACCGACCTCCTCACCCCCGAGACCATCCTCTTCGCCGACCGCGTCGACGGTTGGCGCGACGCCGTCGAGCGCGTGGCGCAGCCCCTGCTCGACGACGGCGCGATCAGCGTCCACTACGTCGCGGCCATGACCGACTCGATCGCGGCGGGCGGCACCTACATCGACCTCGGCTTCGGCATCGCGCTCGCGCACAGCCGGCCCGAGAACGGCGTCGAGCGCACCGGGTTGTCGAGCCTCCGCGTCGGCGAGACCGTCCTGCTGAACGACGAGCCCGCCCACCCGATCGACCTCTTCTTCTGCCTCGCCGCGACCGACCCGCAGAGCCACCTCGACACGATGATGGCCCTCGCCACCCTGCTCTCCGACGAGACGCTCCGCGCCGAGCTGCTCGCCTCCTCCACCCCCGCCGACACCCTGGCGGTCCTCACCAAGATCGGACAGAACGCATGAAATTCCTCGCCGTCTGCAGCTCGGGCCTCGGCTCGAGCTTCATGGTCCACATGAACATCGAGAAGGTCCTCAAAGAGCAGGGCATCACCGGGGTCGACGTCGACCACGCCGATCTCGGCTCGGTGGGCCCTGGTGCCGCCGACGTCATCTTCGTCGGCGCCGACCTGGCCGACTCGGTCGGAGGCCTCGGCGACGTCGTGGTGCTCGACAGCATCATCGACCTGGCCGAGCTTCGCACCAAGGTGCGCGAGACCGCCGTGCGCAAGGGCGTGACCGTGCCCGACGCCGGGGCCAACTGATGGAGGGCGTGCTCTCCGTCCTGCTGGACGTCTTCCGCCAGCCCGCGATCATCGTCGCGCTGATCTCGCTCGTCGGCCTGCTGCTGCAGCGCAAGGCGTTCAGCGACGTGCTGAAGGGCACCGTACGCACGCTCGTCGGGTTCCTGGTGCTGGCCGCCGGCGCGGGCGTCGTCGTCGCCTCGCTCGACCCGTTCGGCGCCATGTTCCAGCAGGCGTTCAACGTGCAAGGCGTGGTGCCGAACAACGAGGCGATCGTCGGCCAGGTCCTGCTCGACTACGGGTCGGCCGCCGCGCTGATCTTCTTCTTCGGGTTCATCGTCAACGTGCTGCTGGCCGCGACGACGCACTTCAAGTACATCTACCTCTCGGGTCACGTCGCCTTCTACATGGCCGCGATGATCGCCGTGATCCTCGGCGTCGCCGGGTTCCCGGTGTGGGGCGTCGTGCTCTGGGGCGCGCTGCTGCAGGGCCTCGTCACCACGCTGTCGCCGGCGATCGTGCAGCCCTTCATGCGGAAGGTCACCGGCTCGAACGACGTCGCCCTCGGCCACACCGGCGGTGCCGGTGTGGCCTTGAGCGGCCTGGTCGCCACGCTGACCCGCGGCAAGGGCACGCCGTCGAAGTCGACGGAGGACATCACGTTCCCCAAGGGCCTCGGCTTCCTGCGTGACACCACGGTGATCGTGGCGCTCTCGATGGCCGTGATCTACGTGATCGTCGCGCTGTTCGCCGGGGCCTCGTTCGTCGAGACCGAACTGAGCGGCGGCCAGAACTACATCGTCTACGTCGTCATGCAGGCCGCGACCTTCTCGGCGGGTGTCTTCGTGATCCTCGCCGGCGTGCGTGTCGTGCTGGCCGAGATCGTGCCCGCGTTCAAGGGCATCAGCGAGCGCCTCGTCAAGAACGCGATCCCCGCGCTCGACGTGCCGATCACCTTCACCTTCGCCCCGAACGCCGTGCTGATCGGGTTCCTCGCGAGCTTCGTCGGTGGCATCGTCGGCATGTCGGTGATGATCTTCGCCGGCACCGCCATCGTGATCCCGGGCGTCGTCGCGCACTTCATGACCGGAGCCGCCTCGGGCGTCATCGGCAACGCCGCGGGTGGTCGACGCGGAGCCGTGCTCGGCGCCTTCGCCAACGGTCTCGCGATCACGTTCCTGCCGCTGTTCCTGCTGCCGGTGCTCGGCGACATCGGGCTGTCGAACTCGACCTTCTCCGACTCGGACTACGGCGTGGTCGGCATCCTGTTCGGCCAGATCAGCCTGGCCGGCAGTCAGATCGCCGTGATCGTCGCGATCCTCGCATCGCTCGTGCTGGTCTACGCGTCGAGCCTGTTCGTGCGGGCGCGGGCCCGCCGGAACGGTGGCCGCGACGGTCGCGACGGTGGCGACGGGTCGGACGGCTCCGCCACCGACGCCGGTACGACTCGCGTCGGCGAGACCGCCTCGGCCCGCTAGGTCGGCGACCTCCCGCAGAAACGGGCGGGTCCGGTGGGAACGGGCGTCTTCGGACGCCCGCCTCCCCTGGGCCCGCCCGTTCTGCGCGTCCGGGCCGGTCGGCCGTGGGCTCAGTGCGTCGCGCCTCCGGACGCCTCGAGGTCGAGCAGCCACTCGTGGGCTGCGGCCACGAGTGCGTCCACGCCGTTCGTCAGGGTGGGCTCGACGACCGGCGCATAGAGCGGGGAGTGGTTCGAGGGCAGCTGTCCGACGACGCGGACGAGGTCGGCAGATGACCGGGCCTCGGCGAACGCAGCGGGGTCGGCACCCCCGAGCAACCAGAAGCTGCACGGGGCGCCCGCCGCCGCGGCGAGGATGCCCACGTCTTCGCTGCCCGTCACGGGCCCGGGAGCGATGACCTGCTGCTCGCCGAAGCGACGCACCAAGGAGGCGCGGGTGCGGTCCGCCGCGAACGGGTCGTTCACGACGGCCGGAAAGCTCTCGTAGTGCTCGATCGTCGGCGGCTGCGGTGCGCCGGCCGCCGAGGCCTCGCCCACGGCGATGCGCGTGATGGCGGCGAGTGCCCGTTCGCGGACGTGCTCGTCGAACGACCGCATGCTGATCAGGATCTCGGCGGTGTCGGGGATCACGTTGTTCTTGGTGCCCGCGTGGATCGAGCCGACGGTGACGACCAGCCGGTCGGCCGCGGACGTCTCGCGAGACACGACGGACTGCAACCGCAGGACGGTCGCGGCCGCCAGCACGATGGGGTCGACGGTCGTCTCGGGCCGCGAGCCGTGCCCCCCGCGACCGTGGAAGGTGATGCGGATGCCGTCCTGCGCGGCGAACGCCGGGCCGGACTGCAGGGCGACGAAACCGGCCGGGAACGGCGCGACGTGCTGGCCGAGGACGACGGCGGGGGCGGGGATGCGGTCGAAGAGCCCGTCGGCGACGAGCGCGCGAGCGCCGGCACCGAGTTCTTCGGCGGGTTGGAAGAGCACCTCGAGGGTGCCCGACCAGGCGCCGTCGGCCGCCAGTCGGCGGGCGGCACCGACGAGGCAGGTCACGTGGACGTCGTGGCCGCAGGCGTGCATCACCGGCACGTCGCGGCCGTCGGGATCGACACCTCGGGCGGTGCTCGCGTAGTCCAGGCCGGTGGCCTCGGCGACGGGCAGGCCGTCCATGTCGGCGCGGAGCAGCACGGTCGGGCCGTCCCCGCGACGGAGGACGCCGACCACGCCCGTCCCCCCGATGCCGGTCTGCACCTCGAAGCCGAGGGCGGTCAGTTCGGCCGCGACGATCGCGGCCGTCGCCTTCTCGTGGAACGACAGCTCGGGGTGTCGGTGCAGGTGTCGGTACAACTCGTCGAGCGGGGCGCCCACGGCCGGCGGCCGGGCGTCGTCGAGAGGGGGGCGCGGCTGGTCGGTGCCGGTCGAGGTCATGAGGTGCTCCTCTGGTGGTGCGTGGGTGGTCCGTCGCCTCGACGCTACTCACCACCCCCGACACCCGCCGGGTCCCCCGGGCCGGCCCGTCAGGCCTCGAGGTGCGCGTAGTCGGGCAGGTCGAGGGCGTCGGCCGGCGGGGTGGAGAAGCGCGCTCCGAGCCGACCGGCGAGCCGGGTCGAGGCGAGCCGCACCCCGGCGTGGAACACGGCGACCCCGGCCCGGGTCCTCGGGTTCGCGACCCGCGGCACCCCCGGGGGCAGCTGCTGAGACTGCTCGACGTAGGGCCGCATCAGCCGCTCGTACCCGGAGAACGCGTCGTGGTGGTGCCGGTGCGCGGCGAGTTCTCCGGCCAGCACGTAGGCCCCGGCGAGGGACAGGCTCGTGCCCATGCCGCTGACCGGCGACGCGCAGTACCCGGCGTCGCCCACGAGCGCCACCCGGCCCGACGACCAGCGCGGAGCGCGCACCTGCCCGATCGACTCGACGTAGAGGTCGTCGGCGCTGTCGAACCCGTCGAGCACACGGCGGGCCTCCCAGCCGGCGTCGCCGAAGATCTCGCGCAGCCGGACCCGCTGCTCGTCGACGCTGCGCCGTTCGGCCCCGGCCCGCTCGCGGGTGCGGTCGGTGACGAACGACATCGCGGCACGGATCGTGCCGTGGGAGTCCGGGCGGAGGGTGATCGAGCGGCCCCCGGCGGCGTTGTACCAGCGCCACCAGTCGTCGTCGGCGGCCGTGCGCGGGATCGTCGCGTACGAGGTCTCGAGCCCGAGCGACCGGACCCTCGGTTCGTCGCCGAACACCAGTCGTCGCGTGCTCGAACCGATGCCGTCGGCGGCGATCACGAGGTCGAAGCGCTCATCGGAGGCGTGCTCGAACGAGACGACGACCCCCGACGAACCGGACCCGGGAGGCGCGACGCGGTCCGGCACGGACCGCGCGGTGGTCGCGTGGTCGCTCCCCGCGTCCTCGCGCCCGGCCTCCTCGCGCCCGGCCTCCTCGCGAATCGCGGTGATGCGGTCTCCGAAGCGGTACTCGGTGCCGCCGCCGGTGCCGTCGCCCGTGCTGCGCTCGACGAGGAGCCGCGCGAGATCGCCTCGCAGGATCTCGAGTTCGGCGGTCGCGCCTCCGGAGTCCGAGGTGCCGGCCGCGAACTCGGCGACCGTGCCGCCGGTCGGCCCGATGAAGCGGGTACCGACCTCGCCCGTGGTGGCGGCGCGGATGTCGTCCTCGAGGCCCATGCGGCGGGCGACCTCACGACCGGCCCCACGGACGTCGACGTTCTGGCCGCCGGTGCGGAGCTCGGGTGCGCGTTCGACGATCGTCGTCTCGAAGCCGTAGCGGTTCAGCCAGTACGCGAGGGCGGGCCCGGCGATGCTGGCACCCGAGATCAGGACGCGGGTGCGCGGTGTGGAGGTGGTCACGAGTTGCTCCCTCGGTTGATTATCAACAGAATTGGCAATCTACACGGTTATCCTCGTCGTGTGACCGACACAGACCCCCGAGGGCGACCCGACCCGCGCGCTCGCGCCGACCGAGACGACCGGACCCGCGCCCGGCGTGACGGGCGCGACCTGCCCGCCGACGACATCCGTGCCCGCGTGCAGCAGCTCGCCGTGCGGCAGCAACGGTTCGAGCGCCACCTGGCCGAGCGTCTGGGTGTCGACCGGGCCGGGCTCGACGCCATGGACCACCTGATCACCACCGGCCCGGCCACGCCGAGCGAACTGGCCCGCCGGGTCGAGGTGTCGACGGCCGCGATGACGCTCGTGCTGAACCGACTCGAGTCGGCCGGTCACGTCCGCCGCGAGCGGCACCCCTCGGACGGCCGCAAGCTGATCGTCACGGCCGAGCAGGCGTCGTCCGACCTGGCCTACGAGCAGGTGGTGCCGATGATCCACGGCATCGAGCGCATCGTCGACGAGCTGGACGAGACCGAACGTGCGGTGGTGCAGGGGTTCCTCGACCGACTGATCGCGGTGTACGACGACGCGACCCCCTGAGGCCGTCCGACGCGTGCCGCCCCGACCCGCGCCTCCCGGGCTGGGGGTCGCGGCTCAGCGGCGCCGCAGCCGCGACGCCTGCAGCACGGCCGTCACGACGACCACGCCCACCACGAACAACGCGGTCGGCACGAGCGGTCCGCCCGACGGCGCGAGCGCTTGCCCGGTGTCGGTCTGCCACGGCCAGAGCGCGCGCAGCGAGCCGACCATCAGCCCGGTCATGATCGACAGCGTCACGCGCCGGCGGTGTTCGAGGAGCCACTGCAGCACCGAGACGAAGGACGCGAGCCCGGCCACGGCTCCGAGCACGAACAACCCGAGGTAGGCGAGGTCGCGCTCGTTGACGGCCGCGAGGGTCGGGGCGTACATGCCGACCGTGAGCAGCACGAACGAGCCCGAGAGACCCGGGACCACGAGGGCGCAGACGGCGACGGCGGCCGACAGCACGATGACGACGGGCGACGGCTCGAGCGGGGCCGACGACGGGATGCCGGTCAGCACGAACGACACGGCCGCGGCGACCGCGGCGAGCGCCCACTCGCGGGCGCGCCATCGGCCGCCGACCATGCGGGCCGGCACGGCGATGCTCGCGACGATCAGGCCGGCGAAGAGAGCCCGGGTCTCGACCGGGTGGTCGTCGAAGAGCGGCGCCACGATCGCCGACGCCGTGACGACGGCCAGCACCATGCCGACGCCGACGGGCACGATCACCGCCCACGACACGGCGCCGAAGTGGTGGCGGGCCCGGCTCGTCCCCCGGCCCCGAGCGAGGTCGGCCCCGCCCCGGACCACACCGCGCACGAGGTGACCGGCCGAGCCGATCAGGTCGTCGTAGACGCCCACGAGCAGGGCGACGGTGCCGCCGCTGATCCCCGGGGCGACCTCGACCACCCCGATCAGTGCCCCGCGCACGAGGTCGGTCAGGCTGCGGCCTGGTCTCACGGTCGGCTCCCCTCGATCGGACGAGCGACCACGGTATCGGCCCGCCGGACCGCGCGGCTGGGAGCCGCGCGGCCCGCATCACGCCAGGAGGTGGGCACCGCGCCGCCCCGACCCCGACCCGCCCGGCGAGGCACCCCCGCCACGCCCGCACGCCGTGTTCTGCTGGACGCATGCCGTTCGACCAGAGCCTCGTCCCGTGGATCATCGCCGCCTTGCTGCTCGTCGTCCTGATCGTCGTCGCCGTCGTGCTGCGCGCCCGGGCGAAGCGTGCCCTGACCGCCGCGAAGGCCGCCGCCGACGAGCAGGCCCGGGCTGCCCGTGAGCAGCACGTGGCACTCGCCGCGGCCCACGACGACGCCCTCGCGCAGGCCGCCGCCGACCATGCCCGCGAGCGCGACACCCTGGGTGCCGAACGCCAGGCCGCCCTCACCGAGGCGAAGCAGGCCCGTGACCTCGTGGCGGCCGGCCTCAAGTGGGAGGCCACCTCGCGCGACGACATCGCCGAGACCTGTCGTCAGCTGGGGGTCGACGCCGTGTTGCTGACCAACGTGGTCTTCGTGCCCGTGGCGACCAGCGCCTCCTCGCGGTTCGTCGCCCAGGTCGACCACGTCCTGCTCAGCGAGACCGGCGTGATGGTGATCGAGAACAAGGGCTGGAACGGCATCGTCTTCGACGGGCTCACGCCGAGCAGCGTCTTCCCGGCGTTCGCCGGCCTGTTCGACGAGAGCACGATGACGCCGCCCTTCGCGCTGCAGGTCGTCAAGGACTCCCCTACTGTCCTCACCGTCCGGACGCATCTCGGCCGGGACGCCCCCGCGTCGCAGGTGCGCAGGCAGGCGCAGCGGCTGTCCGATCGGGTGCAGGCCGAGACCGGTGTCCGGCTCTGGTTCGACACCTGCGTGTTCTACTCGCACCGTGACGCGACGGTCTTCGCGACCGAGCGCGACGCGACCGACGGAGGCGCGGCGACGGCGATCGTGTCGCACCGGTCCCAGCTCGCGGGCGTCGTGCGCGAACTGACCTCGCGGCCGACGAAGAAGCTGTCCCGGGCGCGGGTCGACGACCTGGCCCGACTGTTCGCGTCGTACGGAGCTGACGTGCTGCGCTTCGGCGCCCATGCCCACGAGCTGCGTGAGGCGCCGGAACCGCGGGAGGCGCCGGTCGCGTCGACCCCGCAGGTCGCCGTCGCGTCGGTGCCCGAGGCCGCGGACGCGCCGCCTCAGGAGGCGGCGGACGTCCAGCTGCCCGACCCGACCGAGTGATCTCTCGGCGCTCCGTCACCGGATGACGGGGTCGCCGCCCGGCCCCGACCCGTCGCCGAGCCCGCCGAGGTCGACCGCGCCCTCCCAGTCGCCCGCGTGACGGCACGCCGCGGCGCCCGACAGGCTCGCGAGCCGCAGACGTCCGGTCAGCCGCTCGCCCCGGGCCCACCCCGCGAGGTACCCCGCGACGAAGGCGTCCCCGGCGCCGACGGTGTCGACCACGTCGATCTCGTGCGCGACGACCGAGGCCCGGTCGCCTCCGTCGATCGCGAACGCTCCGGCCGCGCCCGCCGTGACCACGACGTGCTCGTGCCCTACCCCGGCCAACGCGTCGGCGGCGAGTTCGGCCTGTTCGAGGCCGGGCACCCGGGGGTCGCCCCCGGACGAGGCACCCACGAGGAACGGCACCTCGTCGACGCTCGCGACCACGAGGTCGGCCGCCGCGGCCAGCTCTCGGTGCGCCTCGGCGGCGGGCCGGTCGCCCCACAGCCGCGGCCGGTGGTTGACGTCGAACGAGACGAGGGCGCCGGCCTCGCGGGCCCGGGTGACGAGGTGCCGGACGGCCTCCGCGGCGGAATCCGAGAGGCAGCCGGTGATGCCGGTCACGTGCACGAGGGTGCCGGGCGCCAGGTCGAGGCCGAACGCGTCGACGTCGGCGGGGGTGAGGGCGCTGCCCGCGCTGCCGGCGCGGTGGTACGAGACGGCGGTGCGGCCGTCGGCGAGGACGTCCTTGACGAGGAGGCCGGTGGGGCGGTCCGGGTCGACGACGGTGCGGACGGTCACGCCCTCGGCCCGCAGCTCGCGGACGACGCGGCGGGCGAGCGAGTCGGCCGCCACGCGCCCGGCCCAGACGACCGGGACGCCCAGGTGGGCGAGCGTCATCGCGACGTTGGCTTCGGCGCCGCCGGTGCCGACGGCCACCTGATCGGCCCGCCAGAGCTGCTCGTCGGGTCCGGACCGGAAGACGGCGAGCCCCTCGCCGACGGTGACGACGCGCTCGATCATGCCGTCACCTGCTCGCGGAACGCACGGGCCCGGTCGGTGACCAGGTCGAAGCGTCCGGCTGCGACCGCGTCCCGGGGGGTGATCCAGCTCGTGCTGACCGAGTGCACGGCGTCCCCCCGATAGGACGCGGCCTCGGCGAGACCGACTCCCCCGCTCGGGACGAACCGCAGATCGGGGAACGGCCCGGCGAGGGCCGAGATCGCCGCCGCCCCGCCGAGCTGGGCCGCGGGGAAGAACTTCTGCACCGTGAAACCCGCCGAACGCGCCCGCATCACCTCCGTGGCCGTGGCCACGCCGGGCACGTGCGGCACGCCGAGCGAGCGACACCGGTCGGCGACCGCCTCGTCGAGCCCCGGGCTGACGACGAACGCCGCCCCGGCCTCGACGGACGCGTCGACCTGCTCGCACGACAGTGCCGTGCCGCACCCGACGACGAAGTCGGGCACCCCGGCCATGGCCCGCATCGCCTCGACCGCGCCCGGCGTGCGGAGGGTCACCTCGGCGCACGGCACACCGCCCGCCACGAGGGCACGGGCGAGCGGGACGGCCCGCCCCGGGTCGTCGATGACGACCACGGGCAGCACCCGGATCTCGGAGAGACGGGCGAGGACGTCGGCGGCGCTCATGCCACCACCCAACCATCGTCCGCCCACCCCACACAACGACCGGGCATCACACCTGGGGACGACCCCTCGTCCCCAGGAGGCGCGGTGTCGGTTCCGCCCACACCGCGCTTCCCGGGTCCTCGGCTCGGGCGGTCGCACCCTGTAGCGTCGTCCCGAAGGCGAAACAAGACGACACCTGTGGTCGACGGGCGATCCAGGGGCGAGGGGATCGGTGTGAGACGTGTGACGAAGGCTCCCGACGCGGTCGGCCGAGCGCTCAACACGGCCCTGCGGCGCGTGCCGCTCGAGAAGGTGCCGTCGTTCCGGCAGTCGTTCATCGCCCTGATGATCGTGCTGGCCGCCGTGTTGAGCACGACGCTGCCCTGGCTCATCGTCACCGACGCGCTCACGATGTGGCTCGGTGTCGTCGTCGCCGTCGCCGCATTGGCCTTCGCGGGCGCGATGGCGCGGTACGCCGAACTGCGCCGGTGGGAGCTCCTCGTCCCCGCTGCCGACTTCGTCGCCGTGGGGCTGCTGCGCTACGGCACGGGCGACCAGAGGTCGGTCTTCCTGCCCATCGCGCTGCTGGCCGTCATCTGGATCGCGTCCTGGCCGGGGCGCCGCAACGTGCTGCTTCCGCTGCTCGGCACCTGCATCACCCTGCTCATGCCGTACCTGTTCACCCCGGGCGGCCGGGGCCCGAGCGAGCTGATCCGGCTGGGCTTCGCCCTGGTCGTCTACGCGACGGTCGCCGCGGCGGTCAACGAGCTGGCCCGACAGGCGAAGGCGCGACTCGAGCGGGCTCGGGCCCAGCAGCACGCCGTCGAGCGTGAACTCAACCGTGCGGCCGTGGTGCAGCAGTCACTGCTGCCGCCCGACGCCTCGACGCTGCCCGACGCGTTCGCGGTGTTCGGGGCCTGCGTGCCGGCCCGCGAGGTGGGCGGCGACTTCTTCGACTGGTACCCGACCTCGACCGGCATCGCCGTGACCGTCGGCGACGTGATGGGCAAGGGCGTCGGGGCGGGCATGATCGCGGCCGCGGTGCGCTCGGTGATCCGCAGCAGCGTCGACGACGGCGACCCGTCCGAGGCCTTCCACCGCGCCTCCGTGGGGTTGACGACGAGCGCCTACGACACCGAGACGCAGTTCACGACGTCGTTCCACGCCCGCATCGACACCGACGGCGGGGTGCTCTGGGCCGATGCCGGGCACGGCCTCGCGTTCATCCGTCGGGTGGCGGGCGGGGTCGACCGGCTCAACTCGGCCGACCTGCCGATCGGCGTGGGCACCGGCTGGCAACGGCATCGATCGCAGCTCGACGAGGGCGACGTGTTCGTCTGCGTGAGCGACGGTGTGCTCGACCTGTTCCCGGTCGAGCTCGAGGCGCTGCACGATCTCGAGCGGTTGCTCGCGGCCACCCCCGAGCCCGCCAGCATCGTCGAGGTGGTCGAGGGGCTGGCCCGCGAGCGCGACCGCAGCGACGACGTCACGGTCGTCGCGACGACGCTCGTGCCGGCGTCCGTGCCGGTACGGGCCTGACCCGGCCGGCCGTCCGCCCCACCCTGGAAGCCCTGCCTGTCAGGCCCGCTCGATGACCCGCTTGACCGGGAGCCGCAGCGCTCCGCGCCCGGGGTTCCCGCCACGAAGTGAACACCCCTCGCACCACACCACGAGATGGACACAGCACCAGGTCTAGTCCTGGCGTCATGCCCATCTCCTGGCGCGGTGGACATCCCGGCCGGGCACGCACTCAGGCCCGGCTGCCAGGCCCGGCTGCCACACCCGCCCGCCACGCCCGCCCGCTACCCCCGCGCACCCACCCCGGGCGCCGGCCCGCTCGACCCCGCGACGTGCAGCACGCACGGCAGCAGCACCTGCGTCAGCTCGCCCTCGCCCCCCGGGCCGCCCTCGCCCCCCGCACCCGCACCGGCACCCGCACCCGCACCCCCCGCGGCCTCGCCTCCCGCACCCACGCCGGCGTCCAGTCGGGCGACGAGCGACTCGACCGCGAGCCGGCCCATCTCGACCCCCGGGGCGTCGAGGGTGGTCAGGGTGGGCTCGGTCGCGGCCCCGTTCGCCGTCGACGAGGCCAGCGAGACGACCGACACGTCGTCCGGCACGTGGCGCCCCGTGCCGGCCAGCCCGCTGAGCAGGCCGCCGGTGGCGTCGTCCTTCATGATCAGGACGCCGGTCACGTCGGGTAGTGCCGCCACCAGGTCGTGTGCCGCCCGACGGCCACCCGCGGACGACGGCCCGCACGTGACCGACGCCGACCGCAGGCCCCGGCGCGCCACCGACCGCCGGAACGCCTCCTCGGTGCGGGCCGCCGGGCCGTACCCGACGATCGGGCTCGCCGAGAAGTCCTCGAGCACGAGGCCGATGCTCTGGTGCCCCAGGGACTCGAGGTGGTCGAGCGCCTGTTCCACCGCCTCCTCGAAGTCCATGTCGACGAACGGCACGCGGTCGTTCTGCGAGGTGCGGCCCATCGACACGAAGGGGAGGCCGAGCTCGAGCAGGGCCTCGACGCGGCTGTCGTGCAGTTGCACCTCCATCACGAGCACGCCGTCGACGAGGCGGCCCGACACGAGGTCGCGGACGTCCCGTTCGGTCTCGCCGCTCGGCCAGAGCACGAGGTGGTAGCCCAGCTCGGAGGCACGGGTGGCGGCGCTCATGAACATCCGCAGCGCGATGCCGCCGAGGCGCTCCTCGAGGGCGGGGAAGAGCAGCGCGACGATGCGGGTGCGCTTGCTGGCGAGGGCCCGGGCGACGACGTTGTTCGTGTAGCCCAGCTCGGCCATCGCGTCGGTGACCCGTTGGTGGGTGGTGGGCGAGACGCTCCTCGAGCCGTTGACGACGAACGACACCGTCGCGATCGACACCCCGGCCCGCGCCGCCACCTCTCGCATGGTCGCCACGGCGCCCTCCCTTCCTGCCGCTCAGGCTAGTGCGGCGCGGCCACCGCATCCGACCGCCCGGTCGAGGAGGCGCGGTGAGGGCCTCGTACCGGCCATCGGTCACCCGATTGTGGTTAACCGCTTTACAAGCTAAGCGGTTAACTGTTACTTTCTCGGCATCGGAGCCGCGACGTCGCGCTCCGCCTCTCGGGCCCGGCCCGGGTGGCCGACGTCGCGGGCCGCCCACCAGTCGCCAAGAGAGAGCTGAGCAATGAAGCCTGCATCGATCCGCAGAAGGTCCCTGACCGCGACCGCCCTGGTCGCCGTCGTCCCCCTCGTCCTCGCCGGGTGCACCGGTGGCGGCGGAGGCGCGAGCACCGGCGGCGAGGTCACCAAGCTGACCGTCGTCGACTACTACGGCGAGAACGACGAGAAGGTCATCACGTCGTTCCTCGACACCTGCGGCACCGAGAACGGCGTCGAGATCGAGCGCACGATGGTGCCCGGCGGCTCGCTGATCCAGCGCGTGCTGCAGCAGGCGTCGTCGCGCACCCTGCCCGACGTGCTCATGCTCGACAACCCCGACTTGGCCCAGATCGCCGAGACCGGGGCCCTCGCTCCCCTGTCCGACTTCGGCCTCGACGCCGACGGATACGCCGAGGGCGTCGTCCAGTCGGGCACCTACGACGGCAAGCTCTACGGGCTCGCCCCGACCGTCAACACGATCGCGCTGTTCTACGACAAGAGCGTGCTCGCCGACGCGGGCATCGAACCTCCAGCGACGTGGGACGAGCTCGAGAGCGCCGCGAAGGCGCTCACCTCGGGCGACCGCTACGGCATGGCGGTCGACGCGAACGCCACCTACGAGGCGTCCTGGCAGTTCTTGCCGTTCATGTGGTCGAACGGTGCGGACGAGAAGGACATCGCGACCCCCGAGAGCGCCGAGGCCCTGCAGCTCTGGACCGACCTGGTCGCCGACGGCTCGATGTCGAAGAGCGTCCTGAACTGGACGCAGGCCGACGTCAACGACCAGTTCATCGCCGGCAAGACCGCGATGATGGTCAACGGCCCGTGGCAGCTGCCCGCCCTCGACGCCGCCGGTGCCGACTACGGTGTCGTCACCATCCCCGTGAAGGACGCCTCCGACACGGCCGTCACCCCGCTCGGCGGCGAGGTCTGGACCGTGCCGCAGACCGGTGACGCGGCCCGCCAGGCCGTCGCCGCGAAGGTCGTCGCCTGCATGAACTCCGACGAGAACCAGCTCGCGATGGCCGAGCAGCGCAACACCATCCCGTCGAAGACCTCGGTCGCCGACACCTACGCCGAGCAGCAGCCCGACCAGCAGGCCTTCGTCACCCTCGTCGCCAGCGCCCGCTCGCGCACGGCCGAGCTCGGGGCCGAGTGGCCGACCGCCGCGACCGCGATCTACACGGCCATCCAGGCGGCCCTCACCGGCCAGGCCTCGCCCGAGAAGGCACTCGACGACGCCCAGGCGAGCAACTGACGTGACCACCGCCACCCCGCTCGCCCCCCGGCGGGCCGCCGACGACGACACCGCGGTGTCGCGTCGGCGGCCCGGCCGGGCCGGGCCCGGCTCGCCCCGGCGCCGCACCCTGACCTGGGAGCGGATCTCGCAGCTGCTCTTCGTGATGCCGGCCGCCGTCTTCCTGCTGCTGTTCTTCGGCTACCCCGTCGTCAAGAACCTCGTCATGAGTTTCCAGGCGTACACGACCACCACGTTCTACACGGGCGAGGCCCCCTGGGTCGGGTTCGCGAACTACGCGAAGGTCATCGGCTCGCAGCTGTTCGGCACCGCCCTGCTCAACACGGCGCTCTTCACCATCGGCTCGATCGTCGGCCAGTTCGTCATCGGCCTGCTGTTCGCCCTGTTCTTCCGCCGGGCGTTCCCGTTGAACGGCGTGCTGCGCTCGTTGCTGCTGCTGCCCTGGCTGTTGCCGCTGATCGTCTCGAGCGCGGTCTGGAAATGGATCCTCGACCAGGACTCCGGCGTGCTCAATCAGTTCCTCGGGTCGTTCGGCGTCCCTGCCGTGCCCTGGCTGACCAGCCCGAGCGTCGCCTTGCTGACCGTGGTGCTCGTAAACGTCTGGATCGGCATCCCCTTCAACACGACGATCCTCTACGGCGGGCTGCAGGACATCCCGACCGAGCTCTACGAGGCCGCCTCGCTCGACGGCGCCACCGGGTTCAAGGGGTTCCGCCACGTCACCTGGCCCCTGCTGCGGCCGGTGGTCAGCGTCGTGCTCGTGCTCGGCGTCGTCTACACGATCAAGGTGCTCGACATCATCCTCGGGTTGACCAACGGCGGGCCCGCGAACGCGACGCAGACCATCGCGACGCAGTCGTACTCCCTGTCGTTCCAGCAGTTCGACTTCGGCTCGGGCGCCGCGCTCAGCAACGTGCTGATCGTGATCTCGGCCGTGTTCGCCGTCGTGTACCTGCGACTCAACCGGAAGGCCGTCGATGAGTGAGACCGCCCTGCGCGTGCCGAGCACCCGGGCCGTGGCCCGCGGCGCCCGGCCACGTCGACCCCGGGCCGAGGGCCCGAAGAAGTACGCCCTGACCGCCGTCGGCGTGCTGCTGCTCGCCGTCATGCTGTTCCCCGTCTACTGGATGGTGAACATCTCGCTGCAGCCCGCGGGCTCGGCGATCGAGGCCGAGTGGTTCCCGTTCCAGGCGCAGTTCGGCGGCTACGCGCAGGCCTTCGCCGATCAGGGCCGCAACCTGGTCACGAGCCTCGTGATCGCACTCGGCAGCGTCGTGCTCAGCCTCGTCATCGCGACCCCCGCCTCCTACGCCCTGGCGCAGTTCAAGGTGAGGGGCGTGAACGCCGTGCTGTTCGCCATCTTGATCTCGCAGATGATCCCGGGCATCGTCGTCGCGAACGCGCTGTACGCGGCGTACAACGACCTCGGCCTGTTGAACTCGATCCCCGGGTTGATCCTCGCCGACTCGACCGCCGGGGTGCCGTTCGCCATCTTGATCATGCGGGCGTTCATGCTGAACATCCCCACCTCGATCGTCGAGGCGGCGAAGGTCGACGGCGCCGGAAACTTCCGGGCGTTCCGCAGCATCGTGCTGCCGATCAGCCGCAACGCCATGATCACGGCCGGGCTCTTCACGTTCCTGTTCACGTGGAGCGACTTCCTGATGGCGCTGACCCTGACCACCACGACCGACATCCGGCCGATCACGCTGGGCATCTACCAGTACATCGGCACTTACACCGCCGACTGGTCGACCGTGATGGCCGCCGCCGTGCTCGCCTCGCTGCCGGCCATCGTGCTGCTGCTCGCGGCACAGAAGTTCATCGCCGCCGGTGCCACCGGTGGCGCGGTCAAATGACACACGAGAGGACCACCATGACCACCACACCGTTGCGCGTCACCGTCTGGGGCGAGAACGTCCACGAGAAGGTCGAGCAGCACGTCGCCGACCGGTACCCCGACGGCATGCACGGCGCGATCGCGGCCGGCATCGCCGAGAACCTGCCCGACGCCGTCGTCCGCACCGCCACCATGGACCAGCCCGAGCACGGCCTCACCGAGGACGTGCTCGAGCAGACCGACGTGCTGACCTGGTGGGGCCATGCCGCCCACGCCGACGTCGACGACGAGATCGTCGAGCGCGTGCACCGTCACGTGCTCGCCGGCATGGGACTCGTCGTGCTGCACTCCGGCCACTGGTCGAAGATCTTCACCAAGCTGATGGGCACGACCTGCACCCTGCGCTGGCGGAGCGAGCACGATCAGGAGCTCGTCTGGACGGTCAACCCGCAGCACCCGATCACCCGGGGCGTGCCGAACCCGATCGTCATCCCCGAACAAGAGATGTACGGCGAGTACTTCGACGTGCCGACGCCCGACGAGCTGATCTTCATCTCGGGCTTCACCGGCGGCGAGGTGTTCCGCAGCGGCATGACCTACCGTCGAGGCTTCGGCAAGATCTTCTTCTTCTCGCCCGGCGACCAGGACTTCCCGGTGTACTTCCACCCGGACGTGCGGCGCGTCGTCTCGAACGGTGCCGAGTGGGCCCGCCCCGAGCGCGAGCGCGCGACGCCCACCCTGCTGCGCTACGAGCTCGGCGAGTACTTCGACGGCAAGGACTACTCGGGCCCGATCGACGAACCGGTCGAGGCGTGAGCGCCGAGGTCGGCGCCGCGGGTGCCGCGAGCCCCGGCGGCTTCCGCCGGCTCGAGAACGCAGGAGGCGCGGTGCGCGTGATCCAGGTCGGCGCCGGCGAGATGGGCCGCGCCTGGTTGCGCACCGTGGCCGAGTCGTCCGACGTGGAGCTGGTCGGCATCGTCGACCTCGACCTCGACGCCGCCCGGGCCGGTGCCGCCGCGGCGGGCCTGCCCGACCTGCCCGTCGACCGCGACCTGGCGCAGCTGGTCGAGCGCACCTCCCCGGACGCCGTGCTCGACGTGACCGTGCCGGTCGCGCACCACCCCGTCACGATGCAGGCGCTGCGCCTCGGCCTGCCCGTGCTCGGCGAGAAGCCGGCCGCCCAGACGGTCGCCGAGGCCCTGTCGCTGACGGCGGCGGCCGAGGTGACGGGCGAGCTGTTCATGGTGTCGCAGTCGCGCCGGTACAACGACCAGCTCGTCGCGCTGCGCGCGCACGCCGAGCTGCTGGGCGACGTCGGCATGGTGTCGACGTCGTTCGCCCGGGCACCGCACTTCGGCGGGTTCCGCGAGCAGATGGACGACGTGCTGCTGCTCGACATGGCGATCCACGCCTTCGACTCGGCGCGGTACCTGATCGGCCGCGACCCCGTCTCGGTCTGGTGCGACTCGTGGAACCCGTCGTGGTCGTGGTACCGCGGCGACGCGGCCGCGAGCGTCGTGGTCGAGTTCGAGGGCGGCATCCGGTACCGCTACGACGGGTCGTGGTGCAGCCCCGGTGCCGAGACGTCGTGGAACGGCTCCTGGCGCGTCTCCGGCTCGGGCGGCACGGCCCTGTGGTCGGGCGACGACGAGCCCACCAGCGACCTCGACGGTACGCCCGGGGTCGCCGAGCCGCGACCGAGCGTCGGCGTCGAGATCGCCGGGTCGCTCGCGGCCTTCACGCGGGCGCTGCGGACGGGCGACCGGCCCGACGGCGAGGTCCACGGCAACGTCATGAGCCTGGTGATGGTCGAGGCGGCGATCGCCTCGACGCGGGGCGGGCAGCGGGTGCTGGTCGACGAGGTGCTCGAGAAGGCGCTTCGCGAGGCCGTCGAGGCCGAGCGCGACCCCGAGGTGCGTGCCCGACTCGAGTCGTGGCGGTCCGTGCGGGGTGCCCTGCAGGGCGACCCGGCGGCGGACGGCGACGGTCTCGGCGAGCCGGCCCGCGCCTCCTCGGCGGCGTCCGGCGTCGGCCTGCAGGAGGCGCGGTGACCGGAGGGGGCGAGCTGCGGTTCGCCCTCGTCGGACACGGGTTCATGGGTGCGGCGCACTCGCAGGCCCTCCGCGTCGCCCCGGCCTTCGTCGACCTGCCGCTCGCCCCGGTGATGGCGACGCTGGTCGGCCGCGACGTGGCCGCCACCCGGGCCGCCGCCGACCGGTGGGGCTGGCGCTCGACCGCCGCGGACTGGCACGACGTGCTCGACGACCCGGAGATCGACGTGGTCGACATCTGCTCGCCCGGGTCGACGCACGTCGAGATCGCGGTGGCGGCGCTCGAGGCCGGCAAGCACGTGCTCTGCGAGAAGCCGCTCGCCAACACGGTGGTCGAGGCCGAACGCATGGCCGAGGCCGCGGCGAGCGCCGCCGAGCGCGGCGTCTTCGCGATGGTGGGCTTCTCGTACCGCCGGGTGCCCGCGGTGACGCTGGCGCGCGACGTCGTGCGGTCGGGACGTCTCGGCGAGGTGCGTCAGGTCCGGGCGCAGTACCTGCAGGACTGGCTGGTCGACGCCGACGACCCGATGACCTGGCGGCTCGACAAGTCGGTCGCCGGCTCGGGCGCGCTCGGCGACATCGGGGCGCACGCGGTCGACGCGGCGCAGTTCGTGACCGGTTCGGCCGTGACCGAGGTCTCGGGCACGCTGCACACCTTCGTGACCGAGCGGCCGCTGGTCGACGAGTCGGTGGCGACCTCCGGCCTCGGCGGCGTCGCGGGCTCGGAGCGCGGAGCGGTGACCGTCGACGACGCCGCCTGGTTCACGGCCCGAATGGAAGGAGGCGCGATCGCGTCGGTCGAGGCGTCGCGGTTCGCGACCGGCCGGAAGAACGCCTTCCGGCTCGAGGTCTCGGGGTCGCGGGGAGCCGTGGCGTTCGACCTCGAGCGCCCCAACGAGCTCGAGCTGCTCGAGGTCGACGGCCCCGACTCGGGCTTCCGCCGCGTGCTGGTGACCGAGCCCGAGCACCCCTACGTCGGCGCCTGGTGGCCCGCGGGTCACGGCCTCGGCTGGGAGCACGCGTTCACGCACCAGCTGAGCGACCTCGTGGTGGCCCTGGCCGCGGGCCGGCAGCCGACGCCGTCGTTCGCCGACGGGCTGCGGGTGCAGCGGGTGCTGGACGCGGTCGAGCGGTCGTCCGGGGCCGGGTCGGTCTGGACGCCGGTCGGCTGAGCCCGGCGCCGGCGCTTCCGGCGCCGGACCGCACGCCGCCACGATGTGAACACGCCGCCACGTTTAAACGTGGCGGCGTGTTCATCACGTGGCGGGGTGTTCATCACGTGGCGGGGTGACGCGCGCAGGTCGCCGCCGCCGCCGGCTACCCGCGGCGGCGGCTCGCGACGAGCGCGACGACGAGCCCCGAGATGACGACGGCACCCACGGCGTTGGTGACCCGCGCTCGGCGGCGGTAGCGCTGGTGGGCCTGGTCGGTGGCCTCCATCGCGGCGATCGTGACGGTCTCGGCGACGTCGCGCACGGTCTTCTCGGCCCGGTCGGCGATCACCTCGGCACGGTCGACCAGGTCGTGGGCCGACGACCCGGCCCGGTCCGTGACGTCGCGCACGGCCGTCTCGGCCCGGCCCGCGAGGTCGTGCAGGGCACCGCGGGCGACGGACGGCACGACGTCGGAGGTGTCGATCAGTTCACGGGCCCGCCGGGCGGCGCGGGTGACGAAGTCGTCGGGATCGGTGGTGCTCATGGTGGCTCTCCGTTCGCCCGGGCACGGGTGCGACGGGTCCCCGCCATCGTGCTCCCCTCCGGACGGCGCGGGTACGCACGTCCGCGGTCGAGCCGTCGAGCCGGAGGAGACGCATGCGCCCGCACACCCGCGCACCCGCACCCGCACCCGCCGCGCCACCCTGAACCGCCACCGAGCGCGCAGACTGGCCTCCGACCCCCGACGGAACGAGCCCCTCCCCATGACCACCACCGTCCTCCTCGCCGGTGCGACCGGCGACCTCGGGCAGCGCATCGCCCGCGAGCTGCTCCGCGACGCCGCGAGCGACGTGCACCTGCGCGTCCTGACCCGCCCCGGCAGCACCGCCGCGACCACGCTGTTCGGTGACGACGACCGGGTCGAGGTGACCCGCGCCTCCTACACGGACGTGCCCGCCCTGACCGAGGCCGCCCGCGGTGCCGACGTCGTCGTGTCGGCCGTGAGCGGCGTCCGCCCGGTGATCGTCGACGCGCAGCGCGCCCTGCTGACGGCAGCCGTCGCGGCGGGCGTGCCGCGGTTCGTGCCGTCGGACTACTCGGCCGACTACCGCAGCATCCCGCCGGGCAGCAACCGCAACTTCGAACTGCGGCGAGAGTTCGCGGCCGACGTCGACGCGGCACCGATCCGGGCGACGTCCGTGCTGAACGGCATGTTCACCGACCTGCTGACCGGGGACGCGCCGATGGTCCTGTTCGACCGCCGGCGGGTGCTGTTCTGGTCGTCGGCCGATCAGGTGCTCGACTTCACGACGAAGGACGACGTCGCCCACGTCGTCGCCGGGGTCGCGCTCGACCCCGAGGCGCCGCGGGTCGTCGAGGTCGCCGGCGACCAGGTCACGGCCCGCGAGGTCGCCCGCACGATGAGCGAACTCACGGGCACGCCGTTCAGACCGCAGTGGGCCGGCACGACCGGCACCCTCTCGGCGATGGCGGCCGTCATGCGTCGCACGTCGAAGGGCGGCGACACCTTCCCCGCCTGGCAGGGCATGCAGTACTTCGTCAACATGTTCAGCGGTGACGCGCAGCTGCGTCACCTCGGCGGTGCCCGCTACGCCCCCGAGCGCTGGACGACCGTGCGCGACGTCCTCGCGACGCGCGTCGGCAACGCAGGCGGGTCCGCGGCCTCGGCAGCGGCCTCGGCCTCGGCCTGAGCGTCCAGTCCGCCCCCACCGGTCCAGCGATGCCGAGAAGGCATGGCAGGCCGGGGAGGGCTCCCTACATCTCGTTTTCCCGATACTGGGTCTTTATCGGAAAATTCGAATAACAACGAGTTATCCGAAAAATCGGATAGTGTTCCGTTATCAAGAAAACGAGATACGAGAAGGACGTGGCATGAGGAGTTCACCCATCAGGGACGCCGCCACACTCGGCCTCGTGCTCCGCCATGCCCGCATCCAGCGGGGCCTGACACAGACGGACCTGGCCGAGATCCTGGACGTCCATCAGAGCTACATCGCCGGAATGGAAGCAGGCAAGTCCGTCAAGGCCGTCGAGCGCCTCCTCGAGATGGCCCGCGAGACCGGGGTCACCATCATCGCCGAGGTGGACGACGACCCCGTGAGCGGTCCCCGAGGGAACCGATGACCGAACTCGCCGTCGAGCTGTACGGGCACCGCGTGGGGACGATCGTCGAGGCTGCGGGGACGTTCGACTTCCATGCCGATGCCGACGCGATCGATCGTCACGGCCTCGGCAGCTCGATCCTCTCCTTCGCCGTACCCCTCGTGCCCCGGGCTCGTCCGGGCGACGCGCCTCTTCGCCGAAACTTCTTCGACGAGATCCTCCCCGAGGGGCGAGCGCGAACCCGTCTCGCCGGCAATGCGAAGCTCGCGCCCGACTACACGGTCGGCATGCTGGCCCGCTACGGCCGCGACGTCGCCGGTGCCGTGGTCGTGTGGGACCCCATGGCTCCTGACGAACCCCGAGTACCGACGACGCGCCCGCTGACTCCCGCCGACGTCGCCGACCTCCTGCGCGAGGTCATCCGTGCCCCGGTCGGGAACACGTCGCCGCGCCGGATGTCGTCGCTCGCCGGGGTGCAAGACAAGATCGTCCTGGCCCGGACGGATGACACCTGGGCCGAGCCTCTCGACGGATTCCCCTCGACGCACATCGTGAAGCCGGTGGTGCCGAACCGCCACACGCTCATCTTCGACGAAGAGTACGGCGCGCGGATCGCCAGGCACCTGGGCCTCCTCGACTACGACACGCACCTCGAGGCGTTCGGCGGGGTCACGGCCCTGGTGATCGAGAGGTATGACCGGTCGCCCGAAACCGACGATTCCCGTATCCATCAAGAAGACTTCAACCAGATCCTCGGGATGTCCGGCGATGGCAAGTACCAGGGCGACGGCGTGGGCGAGTCCCATCCCGGGCTGGCCGCCATCGCCCGCGTCGTGCGTCGCGCCGGCAGGGCATCACTCATCCGACTCCTGCAGATGACGACGATGTCGGTCGCCGTGGGCAACCTCGACATGCACGCCAAGAACATCTCGATGCTCCACCTGCCCGACGGGACGAGCCGGCTGGCACCCGCCTACGACATCGTGCCGCAACTGCACCAGTACGAGAAACACGTCGTCGCGCTCAAGGTCAACGGGAAGTCCTTGCACGCCGACATCACGCTCGCCGACCTCGTGGCCGAGGGTCGCGGGTGGGGTCTGCGACAAGCGGAGTCGGTCGTCGTCGACACCGTCGCGAGCATCCTCGAATTCGCCCAGGAGGAGCGTCAGCACCCGGCGGCGCACTTCACCCTCTCCGAGGACATCACCCGACTCTGCCGACGACTCCTCGACGGCCACGACGGTCGAGTGACACCTCGTGCCACCGACTCGGGCACGACGACGGTCGTGTCCACCACCGCATCCGAGTGGGCACCCCTCGCCCAGGCACCCGGCGGCTGGGGAGGCCCCGTCGCTCGGTGAGCGCGCCCTCAGGCCTGAGGCCGGCGGACCAGACCCCAGGAGGCGCGGGCCGTCTCGATCGAGGAGCCCGCTAGCGTGGCCGGATGAGCACCGACGAGTGGGAAGACCGCGTCGCCGCCCTCTGGGCCGACGAGACCGTCGACGACGAGCAACGCATCGAGCGCATGACGGCGTTGGCCGCCGCCGCCCCGCACCCTGCCCTGGGCGAGTTCGAGCTCGGCGGCGCCCACGACTCGGGCGGGCGCGAGGCCGAGGCCCACGTCCACTACGCCGCCGCGACCGAGGCCGGCCTGGACGCCGTCGACCCCGGCCGGGCCGCCCGCATGGTCGTCCAGCACGCCTCGACCCTCCGCAACCTCGGTCGCGTCGACGAGGCGATCACGATGCTGCGCGACGCCCCCGCGCACCCCGCCACCGGGGCCGCCCCGAAGGTCTTCCTCGCACTCGCCCTGCACAGCGCCGGTCGCGCCGACGAGGCCCTGCGGGTGGCGATCGAGGCCGTCGAGCCGACGCTTCCCCGCTACCACCGCTCGGTCCGCGCCTACGCCGCGGCCCTCACCGATGCCTGAAACGCAGGAGGCGCTGGTCCCTAGAATCGGAGCATGCCCTTCGACCAGTGGTACGACGACGCCACCCGCGAGGCCGCGACGGCACGGGTCCTGCAGCGCAAGATGACCAACCCGACCGACCGCAACGTCCTGACGGTGGTCGCCGAAGAGTTCAACGTCCCCCGCCAGACGCTCAGCGACTGGGTCGACCAGGTCTCGCCCGGGTCGGCCAAGCCGCCGCGCAAGCCCCGACCCAAGTTCTCGCAGGTCGTCAAGACGACCAAGGAGGCGCGGGTCGAGTCCCCCACGGACGAGGACGCAGACGAGGTACCGCCGCCCGCCGCACCTCCGGAACCCGCGAGCGAATTCGGGCCCGAGGCCGCGCCGCAGACCGAGCCCGAACGCGAGCCCGACCCCGAACGAGGTCCCTGGTCGCCGGCCGATCCTGCCCCTGAGCCCGAGCCGACTCCGGAGCCCGAGCCCGAGCCCGAACCGCAGACCTCATCCGTGCCCGCACCCGCTGACGACCGCCTCTCCGCCCTCGAGGCCGAGGTCGCTGCCCTCCGCGCCGACAACCGGGCGCTCGTCGAGGCGCTCCGCGTCCTGGTCGACGACTGATGGGGGTGGCCGACCTGCTGGTCGTGCTGGTCACCGGCTTCGTGGTGATCGCCGCGGCGACCGTGGTCGGCCCCCGCCTCGGCGTCGCCGCACCGCTGCTGCTGGTCGCCGTCGGGGTCGCCGCGAGCTTCCTGCCGGTGTTCGCGTCGGTCGAGATCGACCCCGAGCTGATCCTCGCCGGGGTGCTGCCACCGCTGCTCTACTCGTCGGCGGTGTCGATGCCGGCGATGAACTTCCGCCGCGAGTTCGGCGCCATCAGCGGCCTGTCGGTGATCCTGGTCGTGGCGACCGCCCTGCTGCTCGGCGTGTTCTTCCAGCTCGTCCTGCCCGACCTCGGCTTCGCCTGGGGCGTCGCGCTCGGGGCCGTGATCAGCCCCACGGACGCGGTCGCGACGTCGATCGTCAAGCAGACGTCGGTGTCGAAGCGGGTCGTCGCCATGCTCGACGGCGAGAGCCTGCTCAACGACGCGACCGCGCTGGTGCTGTTGCGCACCGCGATCGTGGCGACCGCCGCCTCCTTCTCGTTCTGGGGTGCGCTGGGTACGTTCGCCTACTCGGTCGTGGTCGCCCTCGTGATCGGCCTGGTCGTCGGCTGGGCCAACCTCACCGTGCGGAGGCGCGTCACCGACTCGACCGTCAACACGGTGATCTCGTTCGCGGTGCCGTTCGTCGCGTCGCTCCCGGCGAGCGCCGTCGGGGCGTCCGGGCTGGTGGCCGCGGTGGTCGCCGGGCTGGTGACCGGCTTCCGCGCGCCACGCGAGCTGTCGCCGCAGAACCGCCTGTCGGACACACAGAACTGGCGAACGGTCGAGCTCGTGCTCGAGGGTGCGGTCTTCCTCACCATGGGCCTGCAGATCAAGTCGATCGTCGTGGACGTGCAAGAGGACCACTCCGGGGTGGCACCGGCGCTGCTGATCGCGGTCGGCGCATTGGTGCTGACGATCGTCGTGCGGGCGGCGTACGTCGCGCCGCTGCTGCGGGTGCTGTCGGCCCGGGCCCGGCACGCCGAGGCGATGCAGCCGCAGGTGCAGGGCATGCAGCAGCGCATCGAGTCCGAGGGCGCCGGCGGCTCGTTCGCCGAACTGAACCGGCGGGGGCGCAGCGACCCGCGGCAGCTCGAGGCCGGCACACGCACCCCCTCGCAGCGCACGCTCGACCAGTTCACGAGGCGGGTCACGCAGGGCCTGGCCGACATCGAGTACTTCCTGAGGCAGCCGCTCGGCTGGCGCGACGGCACGGCGGTCGTCTGGGCGGGGATGCGCGGGGCCGTGACGGTCGCGGCGGCGCAGACCCTGCCCGAGGACACCCCGCAGCGGCCGGTGCTGGTGTTGGTCGCGTTCGCGGTGGCGGCGCTGTCGCTGCTGCTGCAGGGCGGGACGATCGGGCCCCTGCTGAGGCGTCTGTCGCCACCGGTCGACGAGGCCGCACAGCACGCGCACGACGAGTCCGAGCGCACCAAGATCTTCGAGCTGATGCGGACGAGCGCCGACACCGTCCCGGGCCCCGACCCCCGCACGGTCGACCGCTCGACGGAGGGCTTCGACGCGTCGATGGCCCACACCTTGGCGATGCTGGCGGCGCAGCGCGAGGCCCTGCTCGACGCCCGCGACAACGGCCTGTTCGACGCCGACGTCCTCGCGGACGCCCTCGCCAACCTCGACGCCTCCGAGATCGCGATCGAGCTCCGCGGCCGCCTCGCCGACTGAGCGGGCGCACCGGGGCCGTCGTCGACCGCAGGAGGCGCGGGTCGGGTGACCAGCGCCTCCTCGGTGACCGGGCCTAGCGGCGGTCGGCCGCGCGCGCCTCCCGGGGGAGGCGGAAGCCGTCGCGGTAGACGCCCACGACATCGAGGGCGACGCCCACGAGGGAGCGGACGGCGGTGCGCCGCTCGCGCGAGCCGTACCAGTTGCGGTGGAGACGCCAGAGCTCGACGATCCCCCGCACGAGCAGTCCCCCGCCGAAGAAGAGGGCGGCGATCCAGAAGATGCCGGTCGAGCCGAAGACGACGACGGCACCGCTGCAGACGACCAGCGTCACCACGAAGGTGATCGTCAGCGTGCGCGGGCTCGGCAGCTGTCGGCCGTGCTCGCCGGTCCAGTACGACGACAGCAGGTAGAGGGCGTCCTCGCGTGAGCCTCCGCCCTGCCGGAGGCGCTCGACAGCGGCGTCGGTGCGCGCGAACCGCTCGGGCCCGTCGGTCTGGCGCACCGCGGCGCTGGTCAACGCGACGATGCGGATCACGGGAGGTTCGCGTCGAGCCACCAGGCCATCCTGCCGGACGCAGGCCGCCACCCTCCGGACCGGCCCGCGATGTCCCCCGCCTGGCCGAAAGACGAGTGCCCGGCGACCCGAGCCTGGAAGCTCACTGGAGGTCGATGACGGGCGGGCCACCGCACGCGTCCGAATGGTGTGTCGACCACGACACAGCGTGTCCGCACCGCGGCACGGCGATCCCGGCCACCGACCCGAGTGGCCCCGCCGAGAGAAGGACCACCATGAGCTCAGACGACGAGAAGCAGGCCGACGCAGGCTTCGCCGGCAGGTTCCGCGACCAGCTCGGAACCCGGGCGATCGAGCCCTTCGTCAAGGCCGTGCGCACCGAACTGAGATCGGCACGCGACGAGATCGCCGACCGGGCCCGTGACGCGCGATCGGGCGTCGTGATGCTCGCCGTCGGGGCCGTCCTCGCGGTCGTGACCGTGATCCTCCTGGCCGGCACCGCCGTCGCCCTGCTGGCGCTGGCCCTTCCGGTGTGGGCCGCGGCGCTGATCACCTTCGCCGTGTTCGCCGTCGTGACCGCGGTGCTCGTCGCCGTAGGCCTGAAGGGCGTCGCGCGCGGCATCCCGCCGGTGCCCGCCGACACGGTGAAGAACCTCACCTCGTCCGCCGACTAGCCGTCCGCTCCCCCCGGCACCCCGAGAACCCGGCACCCCTCCCTACCCGACACCGTCCGCACCCGACACCAGAGAGCCACCCATGCCCCGCACCCCCTCCGCCAGCCGCACCACCAAAGAGCAGCGCACCCAGCACGCCGAGACCTACACGCCGCTCGCACGGTACGCCTCCGAGGCGTTCGGAGCGTTCCTCCTCGTCGTCGGAGGCGTGGGCACGGCTGTCTTCGCCTCGTCGTTCCCGGACGACACCAACACCCTCGGCGTCGGCTTCCTCGGAGTGGCCCTGGCGTTCGGGCTCAGCGTGATGGCCGGCATCTACGCCGTCGGCCACATCTCGGGTGGCCATTTCAACCCGGCCGTGACGGTCGGCTTCGCCCTGGCCGGCCGGACCACGTGGGCGAGCGTGCCCGGCTACGTCGTGGCGCAGCTCGTCGGTGCGACCGCCGGGGCGAGCGTCGTGGCGCTCGTCGCCGCGGACGGCCCCGCCGGCTACTTCACCGCGGCTCGTGAGTCGGGCTTCGCGTCGAACGGCTTCGGTGCGTCGTCGCCCGGCGGTTTCGGCCTCGGAGCCGTGCTCGTCACCGAGATCGTGCTGACGGCCGTGTTCGCCGGCGTGATCCTCTCGGTAACCGCCAAGAACGAGTACAAGGCCCTGGCGCCCCTGGCGATCGGCCTGACCCTGACGCTGATCCACCTGATCAGCATCCCGGTGAGCAACACGTCGGTGAACCCCGCCCGCTCGCTCGCGGCGGCTCTGTACGGCGGCCCCGACGCCCTGGCGCAGGTCTGGGTCTTCTTCGTGGCGCCCCTCATCGGAGCCGCCCTCGCGGGTCTCGCCCACCGCGTCCTGCGCCGTCGCGCCTGACCCGCCTGACCCGCCGGGCACGGCGTGGGCATCGTTTTCGTCGAGACTCCTGACGACCGCGACAACGGCCTGTTCGACGCCGACGTCCTCGCGGACGCCCTCGCCAACCTCGACGCGTCCGAGACCGCCATCGAGCTCCGCGGAGGCCTCGCCGACTGACCCCGGCGGAGGCGGGCCGTCGTCGCCCGTAGGAGGCGCGGGTCAGGTCCCCCACATCGCATCGCGTCATCGACGGTCACCCGTCGTCTCGCGTGAGCGATGGTCAGCGCGAGCTGGTGACCCCGGAGCGGGCATGGCCCGACCCGTCGTCCGCGACGACATGTCGCTCGACGCTCAGGTGGCGAGATCGCTGTTTCCAGCTCGAGAAAAGATAGGCCAGGCCGAGGCCGGCGTAGACCACGCCGGCAACGATCGATGTGACCGTCTCGACATGGACCGCGGAGGGTACGAGCAGGCTCAGCCCACTGAGCCCGAAGAACACGGCTAGCACGACGCCAGACGCCAGGCCCCCGGTCAGCTGCCACGCAGGTCGGGCCGAACCCACGGGTTCGTCCGGCCCCCTGAACACCCGCGCGCAGAAGAGGCTGGTGCCGACCGACAGGGCCAGGGTGACGACGAGCGTCGCCGTCTCACCGAAAACAAGGGCCACGGTGAGTCCGAGCCCGAATCCGACGACGACGACCGCCAAGACGAGGCCGACCTTGGTCGTCGCCGAGGTGATGCGAAGGGTCATGAGAACTGTCCTGACTACGCGATGACGAAGAACTTGTAGTAATTGCAGTAGTTAGCTGCGCAGTTGTAGAACACTGCCTTGATACGCTTTTTTTGATAGTGGGCCTGAGTGATCGCCTGATCTAATGCTGGAGTGATGCCGCAGCCGACGCCCACGAGATAACTCGTAGGTACGACTCTGCAAAATTGACCGACATTGCCCTTCCTTGCAAACATGTTTTCGACCGTCGTCCTGGACCAGTAGAACGTGGTGGTCTTGTACGACGGGTCTGCGATCACTGGGTAAGCCATGCCGGCGTCGTGGTGGACGACCTGCGTCAGTGTCGCACCAGAAATCTCGAATGAGGTATCGACGGAAGTCCCATCGGCTTGGTAAGCCCACGGCGCGTCGAACCGGCCGAGCGGGGTTCCATCGGCCAGGACGATGATGGCTCCTCCATCGTCCCCCAGAGCAAGACTGCCGCCGGCTGGAAGCACCAACGGGTACTCGTAACGAGAAGGGGCGGTTGGGGAATCGATCACAGTGGCGATACGGAGAGATCCATCCTCGCGGACACTCGGCACTGACGACGACCCATTCCTGTTGTCGATGACCAGAGTGCTCGAGTCGACGATCACGGGGTCGCCCGCTTGTTCATCGAAGGGCAGCCCGATTCTGAGGTCGAGACCGCTGTCAACACCGATACCTTCAGTCGGATCGGCGGGTAGGTCGACATCGACCGGACCGGCTGTTCCAGCAGGCCCAGACCCTCGTGCTTCTGTCGAGAGTTCGGCAGGCGCAGCGACCGGCGGGGCAACGGCGGCGACAGCAGAAGCTGCCGCTACCGCTGTGTCGTAGGGGCTTCTCGAGACCGCGTGAGCAGGCGCAGCCAGGAGGCAGGCCCACAGAGCGATCGCGGCCACGGGCGCCACGAAGCGAATGGACTCGAGTGATGTCATCAGGCTCCTCCATTTGTCTGCGTTGATATTCCAGAGTTCCAATGTAGAAGCTGATTGCCTGATGGGCAAGAGATTTAATGAGAAACACGAGTAGGGAGCCCTGCGGGTTCCCCTGTACGCGCAGTCCGCCGCCGAACGCGTTCGGTTCGGGGAGCTACCTCAACAATGCCCGCGACCAGTGGTCGAGCAGGGGGTCCTCGCTCGGCACCTTCATGGTCGACAGCATGAAGGCCCAGGTGGACCCGATCATCAAGCGGTGACGCCACGGGCGGAGCCCGGACCGACCGCAGGAGGCGCGGTGCGAGATCGTCGCGCACCGCGCCTCCCTAGGATCGGGGCATGCCTCTCGACCAGTGGTACGACGACGCGAGCCCCCCGCGCGAATCGGCACGTCCCGACGAGCGGATGGCCGACACGAACGAGATCGTGCACGTGGTCCTGGTCGAGTGGGCCGAGGGAGCCCCGGCCGACGTGGCCGAGCAGGCGTCGCGGCTGTCGACCGAGCACCTGACCGGCATCGACGGCGTGCTGTCGGTGTCGAGCGGAGGCAGCGTCAGCCCCGAGCAGCTCGAGGCCGGCTTCGACTGGATGCTCGTGGTGCGTTTCCGTGACGCCGCGGCGCGCGACGGCTACCTCCCCCACCCGTCGCACCAGCCCGTGGCGACCTACCTCGGCGACGCGTCCGCCCGCGTCGTCGTCTTCGACGTCGAGGCCTGACCGACCGAAGGAGGCGCGGGTCGGGTGAGCCGCGCCTCCTCCGGTCGCATTCCCCGCTGTCGCCGGCACCGGCGCGGCGGTAGGTTCACCTCATGAAGCTCCTCGCCGGCCTCCTCACCGCCGTCTTGGTGGTGACGGTGCTGTTGGTGCTCGCCGTGCGGGCCGACCCGGACGTGCCGCTGTCGTTGTCCGGGGCCGACGCGCGCATCCCGTACTGCACGACCTACGAGCTGGTGGTGGCCGCCGACCTGTCGACCGAGACACTGCCGGCCTGTGCGCCGCACGGGGTCGAACTGCGCTTCCCCGACGGAGCCGTCCTCGACCTGCCCGACGAGCCCGGCACCGGGGCCATGTCCTCCGGAGGCCACGACTACACCTACGTCGACGTCGGCGCCTTCGGCCTGTACGCCTCGCGAGCCGACCACGCGTGCGAGCAGATCGAGCAATGGGGCACCCCCGAAGCCATCCGCCGCGTCACCGAGGCCTTCGGCGACGACTACGCCTGCGTCCCCGAGCTCCACTGACCCGAGGAGGCGCGGGTCACCCGAGCACCCGAGGCGTCAGGTCGACGAGCCGCTAGAGCTCTTTCGCGTCCGCCGCTCGAATAGCTGGCCCGAGAAGACTCCGACGACGATCCCGAACAAGGCTAGGCACAGCGGTCCCGCTTCACTGTCGTTCAGGCCGCCACGACGTGCCAGCACGAAGACGACGAACCAGGCCGCCATGGGCAGACAGGCCAGAACCGTGCCCCAGACCCGGTTGCTGAAGGCGGATGCGAGCCCGAAGGCGAACCCTGCCGCGAGGCCGATGAGGACCGTCACGACCGTGCCTCAGCATCTCGCGAAGGTCGGCCACCACGTCCCGAGGATGGGCGGCGCGAGGCGGTCTACCCGTTCGGCGCAACCAGCACCTTCGCGTGCTCCGTCTTCCCGCTGTCGAGCTCCTCGAGCAGCCCCGGCAGCTCGTCGAGTCCGACTGTCCCCGTGATGAGCGGTCCCGCCTCGACCGAGCCGTCGGCGAGCGCCCGCATCGCGCCGACGAAGTCGGAGTGCGTGTAGGCGAGACTGCCGACGACGGTCAGTTCGCGGCTCTGCCAGTCGCCGTACGAGACCTCCGAGGTGGTCATCGGGTAGCCGAGCAGGGCGAGCGTGCCGCCGCGGCGGACGAGCTCGGCGCTCGGCTGGAACAGCGAGGAGGCGCCGGTGCACTCGTAGAGGACGTCCGCGCCGAGTCCGTCGGTCAGTTCGAGCACCCGAGCCGTGAACCCCTCGCCGGGAGCGTGGACGTCGGTGAAGCCGAGGCGGCGGGCGGTCTCGCGCCGCGCCTCCATGGGTTCGACGACGACGACGGCACCGGCGCCGGCGTGGCGGGCGTGCTGGGCGGTGAGCAGGCCGATGGGTCCGGCGCCCTGGACCACGACGACCGAGCCGAGGCGCTGGGCGGCGCGGCGGACGGCGTGGAAGGTGACGGCGGTGGGTTCGACGAGGCCGAGCTGCTCGTCGGTGAGGCCGTCGAGGGCGCGCTGGACGCGGCGTTCGTGGACGGTGAGGTGCTGGGCGAAGGCTCCGTGGGTGGGGGCGTCGGGCGAGATGCCGTTGGCCTCGGCGAAGGCGGTGTCGCAGTGGTCGGGGTGTCCGGCGCGGCACATGGCGCAGGTGCCGCAGGGCGGGCCGACGCTGGCGACGACGCGGTCCCCCACGGCGACGGTCGTGACCCGGCTGCCCGCGGCGACGACGGTGCCGGTCCACTCGTGGCCGAACACCGCAGCGGGGATGATCCCGCCCGACGCCCACCCGTGCGTGTCCGTGGCGCAGACGCCCGTGTAGCGGATGCGCACCACGACCTGCTGCTCCCCCGGAGCCTCGAGGTCGGCCTCGGCGAAGGCCACCGAGCGCTCGGCGTCGACGGTGGCGAAACGGGTGCGGGCAGGCAGGTCGGTCATGCAGCCCAGGGTAGACGTGGGCGACAGGTGTCGCCCACGCTCACGGTCGACTTGCGGCCGCACGTGCGCGGAGTTACGGCGCAGCGCTCGGACACTGGCGACTTGCGACGATGCGCCCGGGGGTGTGAAGAAGGGGCCCCCGCCTCGTGTCTCGAAGGGCGTCGAGGCGAGGGGAAGCAGCAGGTCATGCGCACATCTCCGAGCGCGCTAGATGGACGTGTATCCGCCGTCGATGACGATCTGCTGGCCGGTGATGTAGCTGGAGTTGTCGGACACGAGGAAGCGAACGAGCCCCGTGAGGTCTTCCGGCTTCGCCATGCGCCCCTGCGGGATGAGAGATGTCCAGCTCTCGAGCAGTTCCGGTTCGCGGTCGATGATCTGCTGGGTGAGGTCGGTGAGGACATAGCCCGGTGACATCGAGTTCACGCGGATGCCTCGGCTGGCCCATTCGACGGCCAGGGACTTGGCCAGGTGGGCGACGGCTGCCTTGGACGAGTTGTAGGAGGCAGCCCACTGCGGCACGTTGACGATGAGCCCGGACATGGACGCGATCAGGACGGCACTACCGGTGAGGTCGTTGGCCAGGAGGCCGCGACCGAATGCCTGGGTCGAGAAGAAGGTGCCGGTCAAGTTGACGTCGATGACTTTCCGCCAGTGGTCGGCTGTCACGTCGACGGAGTCCCCGTTGATCTCGATGCCCGCGGCCGTGAGGAGGATCTGTGGGACTCCCAGCTGCTCGGAGATCACGTCGAAGGCGGTGTTGGTTGCGTCCTGGTCGGTGACGTCGAGCTTCTGACCGAGAGCGCGCACGCCGTATTCCTCGGAGAGCGTGTGCGCCGTGTCCTCGACCGTGTCGAGCAGATCGAGCAGCGCGATGTCTGCTCCGTCGGCAGCTAGTGCGCGGGCCACGGTGAGGCCGATGCCGCGTCCTCCGCCCGTGATGACCGCCGTCGTTCCTGTCAGATTGGTGTCCATGAGTTGCTCCTTGTGGTGATGAAGAGTGAGTGCAGGTCTTGGTGGTGGCTAGCGAGCGTCGTCCCAGCCGGTGCGGGCCTCGGCGATGAAGCGTCGGGCAGCTGACGCCGGATCGTCAGAGCTGAGGACGCCACTCGTCGATCCGGTGCCGTCGGCACCGGCGGCCATGATGCTTCGAGCGATGTCGGGTGACGAGACGCCGCCCGCGTGCATCATGAGCACGCGCGGATGGGCGTCCTTCACAGCAGTGTTCGACGACGGGATCCACGCGCGCGTATGGCCTCCGCTCGTTCCGATGAGGTCGGGCGGCTCGAAGAGGATCACGCTCGGATTCAGGGCCGCGGATTCGAGCGCTTCTCGTTCCGTGCCTGCACACACGATGCTGAGGAGGCCAGTCTCGGCGGTGCGGCGAACGGCGTCGGCGAGAGCGTCCGCGCTGAGAGGGTTGCTGTCGTGGTTGAGCATCACTCCGTCAGCAGCGACATCTTCCAGCGCCTCGGCGGTCACGGTGCCGAAAGTGGGACCGATGCCGTCGGCGCTCAGCTCCTGCCCGAAGACGAGCACGCCGGTCTTCAGCTGGACGAGGGGCGAGATGAACGCGGTCGGGACCGTGACGATGACCGTGACGCCGTAGTCGTACCCTGCTCGACCGGCGGCGCGGGCGACGTCCACCATCTCAGGGAGTCTGAGTAAGTTTTTCGGACCGATCTCGAAGAACGGCCCGGTGAGTGCCGCGGTCACGAGCGGAGTAGCTGTCGGAGGTAGCGGGCCGTCTCGGGCAGTGTGCGAGCAGGGTCTCCTTCGGTGGAGCACTCGAGGTTCAGGTAGCCGTCGTAGTCGATGTCTCGAAGGGCCTGGACGATGCCCGGCCAATCGAGGTGGCCGTGGCCGGGGAGAAGCCGGTTGTTGTCACCGAGGTGAACGTGCACCACATGGCCTCGGGCCTGTCGGAGCGACGCGGGGATGTCGGCTTCCTCGATGGACATGTGGAAGACGTCGGGGAGCAGGCCCGCGTTGGTGTGGCCTACCGCCTGGATGATGTCGAGGTTGTCGGAGACCAGGTTGAGGTACTTGCTCTCGTATCGGTTCAGGGGTTCCAGCAGGACGCGACCGTCACTACCCTCGACGATCTCGAGCAGTTCGCGGTAGAAGGCGATGAACGACGTGATCTGGTCATCGCTGAGTTGCTGGAAGGGGTCGAAGAGAGGCAGGGGGTTCTGGACCCCGTATTCGAACTCGATCTCGGTGACGGCACCGATCTCCGCGCACACGGAAGCCGCTTCTTTGTACATGGCGCGGCAGCGTTCACGGAGGTCGGGGTCGGAAGACATGGCCTTCCCGTATATGTCGTCGGTCAAGACGAACTCCACCGGACGAATGCCGGTCCGGCTGGTCAGAGAAGAGAGTTCGGCGCGCACACTGGCGTTCCACTCGCCGAGGGGTTGGAACACGGCGATTGCGTCGTAGCCCCATTCGGCGAGTCGCTCAGCTTTGTCGGTGAGAGTGGCTCCCGGGACCATCGGGGACGAGCAGGCTAATTTCATTTCTCTTCCGTTCATCTCAGCCTCGGTAGAGGCGGTCGAGCGAGTTTTCGAACTGCGCGTACCGCTCGACGCGGTCGCGAGTGGGGTGGGCGGTGAAACGCCGGGTGGTGGGCGGGCTCAGCGTGGCGACGTCATCGATCCCGTCGATCTCGCCCGCCGTGACGAGAGCCAGCGCAGCCGCCCCGCGACATGTGGCTTCTTTCTCGTCGGGCACAATGACGTCGACCCCGCAGACGTCGGCTTTGAGCTGACTCCAGAAGGACGATTCGGCCCCGCCTCCCGTCGAGACGATCTCCCGGACCGTGTCGACGGTCAGGTAGTCGACGTTTCGGCGCAGGAGGTGCGCGATGCCCTCCTCGACGGCATAGGCCATGTCGATGCGGTCGTGGGAAAGGGTCAGACCGAGCATGGCTCCCCGCGCGTTGGGGAGGAAGTCGGGCGGGTTGAGACCTGTCAGGTAGGGCAGGAAAAGGGGCGCTGTCGTGGGAGGCCGCTGCTGCAGCTGGCCTTCGAGGGCGTGGTAGCTCATACCTGACAGCCCTTGTTCCCGGAACCACTCGAGGGCGACCCCGCCACTGTCGGCACCGTTGAAGAGGATCGTCTCCCCTTCTCGTAGCCCTGGGTGGAAGGACACCTTGCGGGCGGCGTCGAAGGTCCAGTCCTCCACCAGCATCGACAGCGACAGGACCGTTCCAGCCGACTCACTGACCACACCTGCTCGGTACGAGCCGGTGCCGACCATGGCGCAGAAGTGATCCAGGGCGCCCGCGTTGACGTGGTAGCTGCGAGCTGGAGGAAGATCGCGGACGACGGCCTGAGCGACGGTGCCGACATCGGTGCCGGCGGGCACGACCTCGGGCAGGGTGGCCGGTTCCACACCGCAGGCGTCCACCATGGCGTCCCAGTAGTCACCTCGGGTCACGTCCCAGAGGTACGTGAAGCCACGCGTGGTCTTCTCGCCCACAGCGAGGCCGGTGAACCGTTGGATCAAGAAATCCTTGATCATCAGCACATTTGCGGCCCGGGCGAGCACGTTCGGTTCGTGCCGCCTGAGCCACAGCAGCTTGGATGCCGGCCACGTGGTACTCGAGAACGGCTCCCCCGTGACGGTGAAAGCCGTGTCCGGATCGAAGAGGCCGGCGAGGTCGTCTGTTTCGGCCACAGCGCGCTCATCGAGCCACGACATGGCCGGTCGGACGGCGCCACCATCCCGGTCGCTCAGGACGAGGGACTCAGCTTGACCCGTGAGGGCGATCACGATGTCGTGACCGGCCGTGCCGCCGGCCGTTCGAGCGCAGTCAGCGATGAGCCTCAACACGGTTCGGAACAGGCCCTCGGGGTCGAACTCGACCTGGACACCGATGCGATCGTAGGTGGCAGCCTGTGACGCGCTTGCGAGTTGACGGAGACTCTCGTCATACAAGACCGTCTTGAGGTTCGTCGTACCGACGTCCACCGCGTAGACCAGCACGCTCAGTCACCGATGAGGTGGAACTGGACGGTGCGGGTCCGGGCCCTCACTGAGTCGAGGTCGCCGAAATAGACCCGGCCGAACTCGCCCAGCACAGCCGAACCGTCGGCGACCGGAACCGTCTCGGATCGACCGAGGATCGACGAGATGATGTGTCCGTCCGTGTTCAAGCCCCACTCCGGAAGCTCCCCACGCAGATCGGCAGCGTTCTTGATGTGAATAGGACCAGGGTGCAGGTACTGTCCTTCGTGCCTCGTCGGAGGGACGATCTTGGACAACACGTTGAGCGTGTCCTGGAGAAGCAGCTGTGTGCCGTAGTAGGTCTTGTCCTCAGACTCTTCCTGGAGGAGAACGCAGCAGCTCGTGTGCTGCGAGTACACGAGAGCGATGCCGTCACGGAAGCCGGTCTGCTCGATGAAGGACACGAGCTGTTCGGTCACGTCGAAGAATTCCTGGCGGGCGGGGGTGTCGACTTCGATGGATCGGCGGTGAGTGACCATGGTTTACCTCTTCGTAAGTACGCGGTGGGGACACTTCACCTTCCCGTGGCGGCCCCACGAGGGGAAGCGGCAAGACTCGATGACCAAATAGCCTGCGGTTATCAATCCGAAAGGGACACCGATGCAGCAAGACGTCACGCTCCGACTTCTGCGCTATTTCGACGCGCTGAGTCGGGAACTGAACTATCGACGTGCGGCGGAGACGCTCTTCATCTCTCAGCCCGCCCTGTCCGGGGGCATCCGACAGTTGGAACAACTCGTCGGCGATCGGCTCTTCGACCGAGACACGAGGTCAGTTGCCCTGACGAGCTTCGGACGTGAGTGGCTGCCATCCGTCCGCTCCGCCCTCCGAGAAGTGGACGCCGCGCTCGATGCTGCTTCCAACCTCGTCGATCACGCTCACGTCCGCATCGGCTACCTCATCGGAACGGGCGCGGATCTCTTGTTCCGCCTCCTCGAGAACGTCGACCAGGAGTTGCCCGGGGTCACGATCGAGACCACTGAGTTCGACTTCTCCGATCCGACAGCCGGCCTTCAGACCGGCGCCACGGACATCGCACTGATTCGTCCCCCAGTGGAAACGGCGGGGCTCGAGATGGCAGTCGTTGCCGAAGAGTCCTGGGTTGCGTGCCTGCCGCGCACCCATCGCCTGGCGAACAGGGCTTCGCTGCGCGTGGGAGAGCTGCTCGATGAACCGATCGTCGTCGCACCGAAGTCGGCAGGTCAGTGGCGCGACTACTGGATGGCCACGGACGCACGACACGGCAAAGCAGCGGTCATCGCTGCGGAAGCTTCGACCTACGAGGCCGAGACCACTCTCGTCTCTCGCGGGGTGGGATTCAGCTTCACGACGTCCTCGATGACTCGCCTCTACGACCGGCCCGGAGTCGCCTTCGTTCCGATCATCGATCGCCCCGTCAGCTATACGACACTCGCCTGGAACCCAGGCCGGTTGTCGGTCTCGGCACGTCGATTGGTGCAGCACATGCTGACTCGGATTCCACTCGGTATCGAGACCGGCAATTAGCCAGTCTTATCAGTAGATAAGGCATCCGGACTTCCGAGCAACGCGCTTTTCTCGGTTCACTCTCTTCACGGCGTTGACCATCCGGTCTGCGAACCAGCAATGAAGCGAGGAGCAGCCATGTCCGAATCAGGTCATCCGTCCATTCCCGTCCAGGCCCACGCCGGTGAAGACGAAGACGCTCGCTTGGCCGAGTTCGGGTACGAACAGAAGCTCGACCGATCGGTGGGAAAGATCGCGTCATTCGCGATCGGCTTCTCGACCATCAGTGCGACCACGGCGGTCTTCACCGGATTCGGTGCCGGCTACGGCAACGCCGGGGCGCCGTTCATCTGGACCCTGTTCCTCGCCATCCCGGTCTTCTTGCTCTGGACCCTGATAGCGGCCGACGTCGCGGCGAAGATTCCCCTCGCCGGCTACGCCTATCAGTGGACGAGTCGGCTGAACGGTTCGAGCTTCGGCTGGTTCACCGGATTCAGCGCCCTGATCGGGTGGGTGAGCGGAATGACGAGCCTCGGCTACATCTTCGCCGGGTACTTCGGAAGCGTCTTCGGATGGGACCTGACGCAGACGTCGCAGATTCTTCTCGCGGTGGGGGTCGTCGCCGTCTGTGCCTTGATCAACGCCTACAAAGTCCGCCTCGCCACGCTGATCAACAACATCGGTGTCGGGATCGAACTCGTCGTCACGATCGGAGTGACGCTGGTCGTGGCCGTCGTGGCGTTCCTCGTCCCCGACAACGCGCAGCCTTTCAGCTCGTTGTTCGAAGGCAAGAGCCCGGACGAGGCGACGCCGTACGTACTCGCGTTCCTCGCCGCCTCGCTCGGCCCGTTCTTCGGCTTGGTGGGTGTCGAGGCCGTTGCCGACGTGGCAGAAGAGACCAAGGGCGCTCGACGGGTCATCCCTCGGACGATGTTCATCGCCTTCGCCGCATCGTGCATCATCGAGTTCGCGATGTACCTCGTGTACACGCTCGCCATCAAGGACGCGGGCGCCGTGGTCGACTCCGCCGCACCCATCGAGGAGATCATCAACCAGCAGCTCGGGCCCGTCATCTCCCGCATCGTCGTCGCCTTCGCCCTCACCAACATCTTGGTGTGCCTGTTGTCCAACATGCTCGTGGGCACTCGACTTCTCTACTCGATGTCCCGGGACAACATGATGCCCTTCTCCGCCGCCCTCAGGCACGTGGCGCCCAACCGTAAGTCCCCGTCGACGTCGGTCATCGTCCTCGGAGCCGTCTCCATCTTGATGCTGTTGTCGGCTCTCGTGAACGAGAGGGCGTTCAACTACTTCCTGGGGATCGCCACCCTGGCCTTCTTCACGTCGTACGTCCTGCAGACCATCGGCCTGCTCATCGCCGCGGTCAAGGGGCGCGTGCCCGAGGCCGAACCGGGCACCTTCACCCTCGGACGAGCCCGCATCCCGATCCTCATCGTCAGCCTGCCCATCTTCCTGGCCGTCGAGGGTGCCCTTCTCTTCCTCCCGGCCTTCGCCGGCAACGGCTTCGTCTTCGCGGGCATCGTGGCCCTGGCGTTCCTCTGGTGGATCATCGTGCTCCGCAAGCGACTCAGCACCGGATTCGCCGGGCCGAACTTCGCCCAGAACCACACGCAGGCGATCCCGACCGCCGAACTCGGTCACTGACCTCTTCGGGGCCGCTGTCGGTTTGGTCGACTCGTGTTGTGTGGGTTTTTCGGGCCGCGTGAGCGACGCGTGAGTCGATCGTCTCGAACTCGATCGGAGTGAGCCGGCCGGCACCCGAGAGGTATCGCATGACGTTCGTGCCGTCTCGGCTTGCTCCGAACACCTCACCCCGAGGAGGCGCGGTGCCAGCATGCAGGGAGCCGCGCAGACCTTGCCCGGCGTGGCCACCCCGGGCGACCCGCCGGCACCGTGCTCTTCACGCCCGAGCCCGCCTTCACGGGAACGGCGACGCCGGTGCCCCACGGGGTGGCCGACGCAGCCGAGGCGACCACCGCCTCCACCCTGACGCCCTCGGTGACCGAGGTCGCGAGGCCCGACACCTCGATCGTCGAGCAAGGAGTTCCCCGGCGTCTCGCCGTAACCGAAACCGACGGAGGCGCGGTGTCGGTCTCCCCCGCCACCCTCCGTCTCGTAGACCCCTCCGGTGTCGACGCCGCCACCGTGGTGGTGTCCGGTGAGGGCACCTGGACGGTGGACGTGCGGAGCTGGTGTTCACGCCCGATCCCACCTTCGTCGGCACGGCGACACCGGTGTCGTACCGGGTCGACACCGCCGCGGGCGACACGGTCGAATCGACGACGGCACGCGGCAGGTGCAGCCCGCCACGGGCCAGGTCACCTTCACGCCCTCCCCCACCCTCGTCGGCGACCCGCCCCCCTCACCTTCATCGCCGAGCGCACCGACGGGACTGGGGTGACGGGCCGCCACGTGGTCGACTACGTCGCGGCTGCCGGTCCAGCCCCGACGCCGGGGCCCGCGGCCGGTGTGGACGCCGCTGCTTCCGAGTTCGAGCGCCGGGCCGCGCCCTTCGCGGGGCAGGAGGCGCCCGCGGAACAGCCGGACCGACCGGCCGGTAGCGTCACGGTCATGGGGATCTGGTCTCGACTCGTCGGCGCGGCGTCGAACGACATGCCCGCGGAGCTCGTCGTCGTCATTGACCGCGAGAGCGTGTCGATGGGCGACGACGCCCAGTCGCACCGCAGCGAGCTGCGGCTCCAGGCCGGGTCGCTCCTCAGCGACTTGGTCGAGCGCAGCAGCCCCGACGTGCGCGTGCAGGGCTGGTCGTGGGTGGCCGTCGTCGACAGCACCGTCGTCGCGGTGTGGTCGGTCGACCACGGCGTCGTCCTGCTCGTCCCCGACCGGCCCCTCACAGTTTCGGACCCTGACGGGATCGTGCAGGTGCGCTTCCGCTTTCTCGGCCAGCTCGATCCGACGTGGCTGCACGCGCGCCTCGCCCAGGGCGCGCCGCTCGACCGGGAGGCGCTCACCGCCGAGCACGCTCCGCTCGCCCGGGCGGTGCTCGAGCACGAGCGCCGGGAGCGAGAGGCCGCGACGACCGCACGCCTGCTCGGCCCGACGTGCGTGCGGGCGCTGGAGCACCTCGGGGCGGTCGTCGACCTCCATTCCGACGTGCTCTGCCGGTTCGATATCGGCGGCGTCGCCTGGCAGGTCGAACGCCGCGACAGCATGACGGTCGTCTTTGGCCGGGGGCGCCAGTCGCCCCTGGCGTCGCTTCGCCCGGTCGGCCTCGCGGAACGCTGGGTGCTGGCGGTGCTCGCCGTCGACCGGCGCACCGCCGACGGCCTTGACCCGCTACCCGACGCGCCCGTGCGCGCCGGGGCCGAGCCAGTGCAGCTCATGGTCGCGGGCAGGGCCCGTGCCGTCGAGGGCTCGTCGGGCGCGGTCGTCGCGCAGCTGAGGGACGCACGAGACGTCGGGTCCCTCGACCTCGTCCTGGGCCGCGACCTCGACGAGGTGGTGGCCCTGTTCAGCCTCTCCGGCCCGGGTGCCTGAGGCACGCGTCGCGGCTCAGCCCGAGGCGCCACCGGCCGGTCCGACTGGGGGTTCGGTGAATTGCGCGCGTATGGTGATGGCCGCATCAGCGCTTGCTACTCGGGTGTTAGCCCCGGACCTCGAATTCGACCGCCTTCGCCGGTCCATCGCGGCACGGTGGTCACAGCGACAACCTGGGCAGCATTTCGACAAACTACGTCGCAGACGACGAGAGGAGCGTCAGCTGGGCATGTCCACGAAGCGGGAGAACATGCCGTGGAAGGCGACCGTGATGGTGTCGGTGGGACCGTTGCGGTGCTTGGCGACGATGAAGTCGGCCTCGCCCTGGCGGGGGTTGTCTTTCTCGTAGGCGGACTCGCGGTGCAGCAGGATGACCATGTCGGCGTCCTGCTCGAGCGAACCGGACTCGCGCAAGTCGCTGATCGCGGGCTTCTTGTCGGCACGCTGCTCGGGGCCACGGTTCAGCTGCGACAGCGCGATCACCGGCACCTGCAGCTCTTTCGCCATCAGCTTCAGCGCACGCGAGAACTCCGACACCTCTTGCTGACGGCTCTCGACCCGCTTGCCCGACGTCATCAGCTGCAGGTAGTCGATCACCACGAGCTTCAAGTTGTGCTGCTGCTTCAGCCGGCGGCACTTCGCCCGGATCTCGACCAACGTCATGTTGGGGGAGTCGTCGATGAACAACGGCGCATCGTTGATCCGCCCCCGCACCTGCGCGATGTTCGTCCAGTCACGCGCGTCGACCGTTCCTTTACGCATGTTCTGCAGCGGCACACTCGACTCCGCCGACATCAGACGCATCGCGATCTCGCTGCGCCCCATCTCGAGCGAGAAGAACACCGACGCCTGCCCGTGCTTGATCGACGCCGCCCGCGCCAGGTCGAGCGCCAACGTCGACTTACCGAGCGCCGGTCGCGCCGCCACGATGATCAGCTGGCCCGGGTGGAACCCGTTCGTCAGGGCGTCGAGCTGCGCGAACCCCGTCGGCACACCCGTCATCTGACCGTCACGACCCTTGGCCGCCTCGATCTCGTCGATCGCGACCGTCACCGCCTCGTTCAGCGGCACGTAGTCCTCGGTCTGCACCCCACCGGCCACGTTGTAGACCTCGGCCTGCGCGTTGTTGACCAGGTCGACGACCTCGCCCTCGCTCGCGTAACCCATCTGCACGATGCGGGTGCCCGCCTCGACCAGACGGCGCAGCACCGCCTTCTCGGCGACGATGGACGCGTAGTACCCCGCGTTCGCCGCCGTGGGCACGACGCCGGTGAGGGTGTGGAGGTACTCCGCGCCTCCTGCCCTCGACAGGTCGGCGGACTTCATGAGCTCGTCGCTGACCGTGATGACGTCGGTGGGCTCGCCGTGCGAGTACAGCCCCAGGATCGCGTCGTAGATGACCTCGTGCTTGGGCACGTAGAAGTCCATGCCGCGGACCGTCTCGATGACGTCGGCCACGGCGTCCTTGCTCAGCAGCATGCCGCCCAGCGCGCTCTGCTCGGCCAGGAGGTCGTGCGGCGGGACGCGGTCCATGTTGACGGGGCCACCACGGTCGCGATCGCGGTTGTTCGACGCATCGGGAGCGAGACCGAGATGGGCGATCGACATGGGTCCTCCAGCGAGAATCGGGTGGGTGCGGGCAGCACCGAAGACGCTCAAGGCAGTTCTACGACAGACCCCCGACATCCCCTTGCCGAACCACCGTGACCCACCCCTGATGAGCGCGGGTACACCTTATGGACACCGAGTTCTCCACAGCAAATGCACCTGTGGATAACTCTGGGGAGAACCGGTGAGCAACGCCGGACAACCCTGGGGAGAACTGTGGATCACGCTGTGGACAAAGAGATACTTCAGTCACATTAAGGGCCTGTGACCTGGGCTTTCGCGATTCCACACCTGTGTGGAGAAAATTGTCTAAACCGGGGGTTGAGACATCCGATTTGACATCCGCCTGTGCACAAGGGATTTGACTTCGGGGCACGAGAACCGATACCGACGCAGCCAGTGTTCAGCTTCTGGTAACCCCCCGAAGGCGGGCCCTGGGAAGAGCCTGGTCAGGGCGGTATCGGGGTCCGGCACCGCGCCTCCTGTCGGTCTCGGACGACGAAGAACCACGACGGGGACGATGCACCACGCCGGAGGGTGGTTCATCGTCCCCGTCGTGGTTCAGGGGAGCAGGTGCTCAGAAGGGGACGCCGCAGCGCAGCACGACGTTGGCGTACGGGGTCGCCTCACCCGTCCGGACGAGGAGGCGCGCCCCACCCGACAGCCGCTTGAGCTCGTCGTGCGACACGTAGGCCACCTCGTCGAAGCGGGACGTGATCCAGCCGCCGGCCTCGCGGCCCTGGCTCTCGTCGGCGGCCGTGCAGGCCTCGAACACCACGTCGGCCGTCAGTGCGTCCAGCACGTCGGCGAAGGCGGGCAGGCCGTGGACGACGGCGAGGTCGACCACCGGGACTCCAGGGGGGAGGGGGAGTCCGCAGTCGGCGACGACGACGAGGTCTCCGTGGCCGAGTCCGCTGACGGCGTGGTTCAGCTGGGCGTTGAGGAGGCCTCCGCGCTTCACGAGGTCACCCCCGCAGAAGCCGCCGGCAGCTCGTCGTCGAGCGTCGGGTACGACGCCTGCGTCCCCACACCCGTCACCGAGTACGCCCCGACGCGCACGGCGTCCCGAGCGGCCTCGAGCAGTGACGAACCCGCGGCCAGCCCGGCGGCGAGGGCGCCGACGAAGGCGTCACCTGCCCCGGACGAGTCGACGGCCGCGACGCGAGGCGAGGCGACGAGCACGGTGCCCGACGCGTCCGACACGATCGCCCCGGCGGCACCGCGGGTCATGACGACCGAGGTGACTCCCTGGGCGCGCAGGGAGGCGACGACCGACTCGTCGTCGACCCGCGCCTCCTCGTCCGATCCGTCCGAAGCCGCGCCCGCAGCCGAGCCAGCGCCCCACGCGGCCAGCAGCAGCCGCCCCTCGTGCTCGTTGACGACCAGCGGATCCGCGGCCTTCACCACGTCCGCCGGCACGTCGATCACCGGGGCGAGGTTGAACACCACGCGCCCTCCGGTGTGCTGCACGGCGGCGGCGATGCCGTCCACGGGGATCTCTCCCTGCAGGACGACCACCGCCGCGTCGGCCAGCACATCCGCATGCCCGTCGACGAACGACGCCGAGACCGCACCGTTGGCCCCGGGGACGACGACGATCGTGTTCTCGCTGTCGCCTCCGACGCTGACGATCGCCAGGCCGGTGGGCCCGGGCACGGTGTCGACGCCGCTGACGTCGACACCGCTCGAGCGGAGGTAGGGCAGGGCGTCGTCGGCACGTCCGTCGTCGCCGACCGCACCGATCATCACGGTGCGGGCGCCGCGACGAGCCGCCGCGACGGCCTGGTTCGCGCCCTTGCCGCCGGGGGAGAGGGTCATCGACGAGCCGATCAGCGTCTCGCCGGGCAGGGGTAGGCGATCGACGGTCACGACCTGGTCGACGTTGATCGACCCGACCACGACGACCGTGCCGGTCATGCCGACCCCGCCGGCGCCCTGCGATTCAGAACCACTCATTCGGTGAAGTCACCCACGTTCTCCTTCGTGACGGTGATGACCTCGACGGCCTGGTCCGAGGGGCCGTCGTCGCCGCTGCCGCCCTTGACGGCCTTGACCGCCTGGTCGACCGCGAGGGCGCCGAGCTCGGCGGGCTGCTGCGCGATGGTGCTCGAGAGCGTGCCCGCCTCGATGGCCTTGAGGCCGTCCTCGGTGCCGTCGAACGCCGCGACCTTGACGTCGGTGCCGGCGCGCGAGCCGAGCGCCTGGATCGCTCCGAGGCCCATCTCGTCGTTCTCGGCGAAGACGCCCACGGCATTCGGGTGCGCCTGCAGCAGGTTGGTGGTCACGTCGAGCGCGGTGGCGCGGTCGAAGTTCGCGGTCTGCTGCGCGACGACGGTGATGTTCGGGTACGCGGCGATGCCCTTGGTGAAGCCCTCACCGCGGTCGCGGCTGGCCGAGGTGCCCGCGACGCCCTGCAGGACGATGACCTCGCCCTGCTCGCCGATCGCCTCGGCGAGGGCCTTGGCGGCCTGCTCGCCACCGGCGACGTTGTCGCTCGCGACGAACGACGCGACGTCGGCACCGTTGACCGCGCGGTCGACGGCGACGATCGGCACGTCGGCCTGGTTGAGCGCCTTGGCGGCGGGGCCGGCAGCGTCGCTGTCCACGGCGTTCAAGATGACGGCGTCGGCGGTCGAGGCCGCGGTCGCCAGCTGGTTGGCCTGGGTGGCCGAGTCGTTCTGGGCGTCGACGATCTCGAGGTCGACGTTCTGCTTCTTCGCCTCGGCGGTCGCGCCGTCACGCAGCTCGACGAAGAACGGGTTGTTCAGGGTGCTGAGCGACAGGACCACCGTGGGGCGGTCCGCCTCTCCGGCGGGGGTGCGGTTGCAGCCGGCGGTGCCGGTCGCGACCAGGGCGGCGATCGCCGTGACGGTGGCGGCCTTGCGGAACGAGGTCAACTTCATCGTGTGTCCTTCGGGTTGGGTTGGGGTGGGTGTTCAGAAAAACAAGGAGGCGCGGGTCGGCCGGCTGAGGCCCGTCGCCTGGGCTGCGCTGCAGCCCCAGGGCCGGGCCCCGCAGCTGCCGCCGCTCCGCTGAGACGCGACGCCGCCCGTCCGGGCCGCACCGCGCCTCCTCGGCTCGGAGGCTGTCGGTGCGACCTAGCTGCTGCGCGTCTTGCGGCGCAGCACGTCGACGCCCACGGCGAGGGCGATGACGAGGCCGATGACGACCTGCTGCCAGAACGACGTGACGTTCAGCAGGTTGAGGCCGTTGCGGATGACGACGAGCACGAGGGCGCCGATGATGGTGCCCGAGATGCGGCCGACGCCGCCGGCCAGGCTCGCGCCGCCGATGACGACCGCGGCGATGGCGTCGAGCTCGTAGCCCGAGGCCGCCTGCGGCTGGGCCGAGTCGAGGCGCCCGGCGAGCAGCAGGCCGGCGAGGGCCGCGAACAGGCCGGCCAGGCCGAAGACCGTGACGACGATGCGCTTGACCGGCAGGCCCGAGAGGCGCGCGGCCTCGGCGTTACCGCCGACGGCGTACATCGAGCGGCCGATGACGGTGCGGTTGAGGATGAACGACGCGACGATCGCGGCCAGCACGAGCACGATGATCGGCACGGGCACCGGCCCGATGTTGCCGCCGAGGAACGACACGGCCGGGGGAGTCGCGATCGGGCGACCGTCCGAGACGACCAGGGTCAGGCCGCGTGCCACGCTCAGCATGGCGAGCGTCGCGATGAACGACGGCAGCTTGCCGTACGCGCTGGCGAACCCGTTGACCAGGCCGGCCACGAGGCCCGTGCCGAGCCCGAGCGCGAGCGCCAGGCCGCCGGGCAGCCCCGCCGTGGCGAAGAACCAGCCCGAGACCATCGCCGACAGGGCGGCGACCGAGCCGACCGAGAGGTCGATGCCGCCGGCGACGATGACGAAGGTCATGCCGAACGCCAGCACGGCGACGGTCGACACCTGGATGCCGATGTTGAGCAGGTTGCGGCCGGTCAGGAAGTCCGGGGTCGCGATGAACAGCGCCAGGCACAGCACGACGAGCCCGACGAGGGCCCCGTTCGCGGCCAGGAAGGTCTTGATGTCGAAGGAGCGTCGCTGCGCCTTCACGGTGGTGGTGGTCATGGGTGTCGTCCTCGGGTCCGTGCTTCTCGGGTCAGTTCGTCTCGACGACGTCGCGTGCCGCGAGCGTCATCAGCGTGTCTTGGGTGGCGTCGGCCGCGGCGACCTCGCCCGCGACGACTCCGTCGCGCATCACGAGGATGCGGTCGCTCATGCCCATCACCTCGGGCAGTTCGCTGCTGACCATCACGACCGCGCCTCCTGCGTCGGTGATGCGGTTCACCAGCTCGTAGATCTCGACCTTCGCGCCGACGTCGACGCCGCGGGTCGGCTCGTCGAGCAGCAGCACCGACGAACCGGCGATGATCCAGCGGCCGAACACGGCCTTCTGCTGGTTGCCGCCCGACAGCGAGCCGATCTCTTGATCGATGTCGCGCATGCGGATCCGCAGGGTCGAGGCGACCTCGTCGGCCTTGGCGCGCTGACCGGCGAAGTCGACCAGGCCGGCCTTGGCGCTGCTGGCGAGCGTCGCGTAGCCGAGGTTGTCGTTGACGGAGGCGCCCAGCACGAGCCCCTGCGCCTTGCGGTCCTCGGGAACGTGGCCGACACCCGCGGCGATGGCCCCGGCGACGTCGCCCTTCTTCAGGCGCTTTCCGCGCACGGTCACGGAGCCCGAGTCGTACTTGTCGACCCCGGCGATCGCACGGACGACCTCGGTGCGACCGGCGCCGACGAGGCCGGCGATGCCGAGCACCTCGCCCGCCCGCACCTCGAACGACACGTCGCGGAAGACTGACCCCGTCAGGCCCCGCACCTCGAGCACGACGGGGGAGTCGCTCTCGCTGCCGGGGGTGCGCGGGTACTGGTGCTCGATGTCGCGTCCGACCATCAGGCGGACGAGCTCGTCCTCGCCGGTCGACGCGGGCACCTCGGCGACGAACGCGCCGTCACGCAGTACGGCCACGGTGTCGCCGATCTCGGCGATCTCGTCGAGGTGGTGGCTGATGAACAGCATGCCGACGCCGCGGGCGCGCAGCTGCTCGACGACGCGGAAGAGGATCTCGGTCTCGTGCCGGGTCAGCGCCGCGGTCGGCTCGTCGAGGATCAGGATGCGCGCGTCGATGCTCAGCGCCTTCGCGATCTCGACCAGCTGCTGGCGGGCGATGCCGAGCTCGCCGACTTTCTGGTCGACGTCGACGTCGAGACCGATCAGGTCGAGGGCCGCACGGGCGCGCTTCTTGAGCTCTTTGCGGTCGACGAGGCCGAACCGCGTCGGGAACCGCCCCATCATCACGTTCTCGGCGACACTGAGCGAGGCGACGAGGTTCAGCTCTTGGTGGATCGTCGCGATACCGAGCTTCTCGGCGGCGTGCGTGTTCGGCAGGTGGACGGCCTCGCCGTCGACCAACACACGGCCGGCGTCGGGCTGGTACACGCCCGACATCATCTTGATCAGGGTGGACTTGCCGGCGCCGTTCTCGCCGAGCAGCACCTGCACGCGGCCGGGCCGGACGTGCACGGTGACGTCGTCGATGACCCGCACGGGGCCGAACGACTTGCTGACGTTCTCGAGCGTGAGCAGGGGACGATCGTCGTCGATCGAATGGGGCATGGGTCAGTTCCTGCCGAGGGGTCGGGGTCGGGTGGGGTGCGTCGGGTGCGTCGGGTGCGTCGGGTCTGTCGGGGACGAGGAGGCGCGGGTCGCGTCGCCCCCGGAGGCGCGGCTCGTCGACTCGCGCACGATCAGTTCGCTGGGCAGCACGACCGATTCGGGGGTGAACCCGTCGATGACCTCGTGCAGCAGCTGCACGGCGATGCGGCCCATCTCCTCGACGCTGTGCGAGATGACGGTGAGCGCCGGGTCGAGCAGCGAGAACCACTCGATGTCGTCGAAGGCGATGACCGAGACGTCGGCGCCCATGCGCTTGCCCAGCCGGTTGAGCATGGCGATGGCTCCGACGGCCATGAGGCTGTCGGCCGCGAGCAGCGCGGTCGGCGGCTCGTCGAGCTCGAACAGGGCGTGCACGGCGGCCGACCCGCTGGCGGACTGGAAGTCGCCGACGTAGACCAGGTCGGGGTCGGTGCTGAGGCCCAGCTCGGCGGCCGCGGCCGTCCACGCCTCGAGCCGCTCGCGCCCGGTGGACACGCTCTGCGGCCCGGCGACGTACCCGACGCGCTCGTGGCCGAGGTCGACCAGGTGCTGCACGGCGGCCCGGATGCCGGGGCGGCTGTCGGTCGTCACGCTCGGGACGTCGACGCCCGGGATCGTGCGGTCGACGAACACGGTCGGCACCTCGCGCGCGAGCAGCGAGTCGATGCTGGCCGAGTCGGTCCCTTGCGGGGCGACGATGACTCCGTCGACACGGCGTGAGATGAGGGTGTCGAGGTAGCGGTCCTGCTGCTCACGGTTCTCGTTGGCGTTGCCGAGCAAGGTGACGTAGCCGAGTTCGAGCAGCGACTGCTCGATGGTGTGGGCGAGGTCGGCGAAGAACGGGTTGCGGACGTCGGAGACGAGCAGGCCGACGGTGTCGGAGCGGGTCGAGCGCAGCGCCCGCGCCTGGGCGTTCGGACGGAAGTCGAGGTCGCGAGCGGCTCGTTCGACCTGGGCCCGGGCCTCGGGCGACGTGGCGGGGTTGCCCGACAGCACCCGTGATGCCGTCGCGGCCGAGACGCCGGCGCGCTGCGCCACGTCCCTGATCGTCACGGTGTTCATCGGCTCTACCTCGTCGTAGTGGTGCTGGTCGCAGGTCGTATCTGCACGTGGAATCGATTCCATGGAACCGATTCCACGACAGTAGACGACCGGCCCCACCCTGTCAACGCGAAGCCCCGAGGAGGCGCGGTCCCCGCCCCAGCCTTCCCGCGCCTCCTCGTCCCCCGCCTGCCAGCCCAACCCATGAACCCCGTTGCAACGGGGTTCATTGTCCGGAACGGGGTTCATCGCGACCCGCCCTCCCGGCACGCACGAGAGCGGCGGCCCCCCCGGGGGGGACCGCCGCTCTCGCGTACGGCAGGCGCCGAAGCGCCGAGGTGCTACTTGGCCGAGACGACCGTCAGCGTGATCGTCGCGATGACGTCCTCGCGCAGGCGGAGGGTGGCTTCGTGCTCACCCGTCACCTTGATGGTCGTGGGGATCTCGACCTTGCGCTTGTCGATCGTCGCGACGCCCTGGGCGGTCACGGCGTCGGCGACGTCGGCCGGACGGACCGAGCCGAACAGACGGCCGTCGGCACCGGTCTTCACCGTGAGGCGGATCTTCTGGGCCTCGAGGCGCTGCTTGAGGTCGTGGGCCTCTTCGATCGTCTTGAGCTCGCGGGTCTCGCGAGCCGTACGGATCTGAGCGACCTGCTTCTCGCCACCGCGGCTCCACGCCACGGCGAAGCCCTGAGGCACCAGGTAGTTGCGGGCGTAGCCGTTCTTGACGTCGACGACGTCACCGGCGGAACCGAGGCCGGAGACCTCGTGGGTCAGGATTACCTTCGACATGGTGGTCCTTCCGATCAGCGGCCGGAGCCGGCGTAGGGGAGGAGCGCCATCTCACGGGCGTTCTTCACGGCACGGGCGATGAGGCGCTGCTCCTGGACGGAGACGCCGGTGATGCGACGGGCGCGGATCTTTCCACGCTCCGAGATGAACTTGCGAAGGGTCGCGACGTCTTTGTAGTCGATGACACCGACGCGGATCGACTTCGCGGGAGCGGCGTTCTTGCCGCCCTTGCCGCGGAGGGGCTTGCGGCGGTCGCCGCTGCTCTTTCCAGCCATTGGTTTCTACTTTCGATGAATGAAGAAGTACTTGAAGGGGAACGACGACGCCTCGAAGGGCACTGAACCCTAGAAGGGCACTGGGCCTTAGAAGGGCGTCTCGTCGTTGTAGGTGCCGTTGCCACCGGGGGTGTTCCACACGTCGCCACCAGAGGTGTTGCCACCCTGCTGGCCGCCGGCGGGCTGACCCCACGGCTCTTGCGCCTGACCGCCGCCGACCTGGGCCGGCTGGCCACCACGGTTGCCGCCGCCGTTACCGCCCCCGAAGGAGCCACCACCGGCAGCACCGTCGCGGGACGAGGAGGCGCGGGTCACCTGAGCGGTCGCGTAACGCAGCGAAGGGCCGATCTCGTCGATCTCGAGCTCCATGCTGGTGCGCTTCTCGCCCTCTTTGGTCTCGTACGAGCGCTGCTTGAGCCGGCCCTGAGCGATGACCCGGCTGCCCTTGGTGAGGCTGCTGGCCACGTGCTCGCCGAACTCGCGCCACACGCTGGCACGGAGGAAGAGCGCCTCGCCGTCCTTCCACTCGTTCGACGCGCGGTCGAACGTGCGGGGGGTCGACGCGATGGTGAAGTTCGCGACCGCGAGCCCGTTCTGCGTGTACCGCAGCTCGGGGTCACTGGTGAGGTTTCCCACCACTGTGATGACGGTCTCGCCTGCCATCGGACTACTCGGCGGCCTTCTCGGCGGCGGGAGCAGCCGGAGCGGCGGCGGCGTTGGCGGCCTTGCGGGCGGCCTTCTCGTCGCTGACCTTCTTGGCGGCGGCGACCATGGCGATCGCCTCTTCGGCACGCAGGACCTTGGTACGCAGCACGGCCTCGGAGAGACCCAGCTGGCGGTCGAGCTCGACCGTGGCGGCCGAGTTCGAGGTCAGGTTGACGACGGCGTAGATGCCCTCGGTCTTCTTGTTGATCTCGTAGGCCAGGCGACGACGTCCCCAGATGTCCACGTTGTCGATCGTTCCGCCATCGTTGCGGATGACGTTGAGGAACTTGTCCAAGCTCGGGGCGACGGTGCGCTCATCGATCTCGGGGTCCAGGATGACCATCAGTTCGTACTGGTGCATGACTAACCCACCTCCTTCGGACTTAACGGTCACAGACGGTCTGTGACAGGAGGGTATTCATGTCGCGGCGCCGGCCGTGAGGCAGACGCAACCTTCCCAGCGTAGCCGAGCGCGCCTCCTGAATCAATGCCGCCGCAGCGGCCACCGGCCGTGCAGAGCCGAGGAGGCGCGGGACGACACCCGCAGGACGGGTTACGCGCCGGCACCCTCGCGTGCGTTCCACCAGGCGAGCAGCCGCTCGGTGGCGACCTCGGCCCCGAGCGGCCCCTCGTCGGTGCGCAACTCGAGCAGGAAACGGTAGGCCTCGCCGACCTCGCGGCTCGGGCCGATGGCGAGCACGCGTTGGATCTCGTCGCCGTTCAGGTCGGGCCGCAGCGAGTCGAGCTCTTCCCGTTCGCGCAGCTCGGCGATGCGGGCCTCGAGGTCGTCGTAGGCGAAGCCGAGCCGGTCGGCCTTGCGCCGGTTGCGCGTCGTGACGTCGGCGCGGGTCAGCATGTGCAACCGCTCGAGCTGGTCACCGGCGTCGCGGACGTACCGGCGGACGGCCGAATCGGTCCAGGCGCCCTCGGTGTAGCCGAAGAAGCGGAGGTGCAGCTCGATCAGGCGGTACACGGCGGCGATGGTGTCGTTGTCGAAGCGCAGCGCCTTCAGCCGCTTCTTGGCGAGCTTGGCGCCGACGACGTCGTGGTGGTGGAAGGTGACGACCCCGCCCGGCTCGAGACGACGCGTGGCGGGCTTGCCGCAGTCGTGCAGCAGGGCCGCGAGGCGCAGGGTGAGGTCGGGGGCGTCGCCCGGGTGGCGCTCGCGCTCGTAGCCGATGGCCTGGTCGAGCACGGTGAGGCTGTGCTCGTAGACGTCCTTGTGGTGGTGGTGCTCGTCGACCTCGAGGCGCATGGCGGCGAGCTCGGGCATGACGTGGTCGGCCAGACCGGTGTCGACCAGCAGCCGGACACCGTCTCGGGGGGTTTCGGTCTTGAGCAACTTCGTCAGCTCGTCGGCGACCCGCTCGACCGAGACGATCGACAGGGTCTCGGCCCGCGCCGTCATCGCGTCGCGCACCTCGTCGGACACGGTGAAGCCGAGCTGGGCCGTGAACCGTGCGGCCCGCATCATGCGGAGGGGGTCGTCACGGAACGAGTCGACCGCGGTGCCCGGGGTGGCGAGTCGCGCCCGCAGCAGGTCGTCGACACCGCCGGACGGGTCGACGAGCACGCGCTCGGGCAGGCGCAGCGCCATCGAGTTGACGGTGAAGTCCCGACGGACGAGGTCGCCCTCGAGGGTGTCGCCGAACTCGACGACGGGCTTGCGGGTCTCGCCGTCGTAGACGTCGCTGCGGTACGTGGTGATCTCGACGGTCTCGCCGTCGACGCGGGCGGCGATGGTGCCGAACGCGCGGCCGACGTCCCAGTGCGCCTCGGCCAGCGGCACGACGATCGCCAGGATCTCGTCGGGGTCGGCGTCGGTCGTGAAGTCGAGGTCGTTGACCGGGCGACCGATGAAGGCGTCACGCACGGGGCCGCCGACGAGGGCCAACTCGTGACCTGCCGCGGCGAACGCGGCGGCGAGCTTCTCGATGCGGGGGGTGGCGGCCAGATCGTCCAGTCGCTGCAGGGCCCGTGCGACGCTGTCCATGACGAAACAGCTTGCCACAGCCGAGGAGGCGCGGGCTGAGTCCCCGACGGCGCCTCGCGACCCCGTCCGCCCACCTCGCAGGCGCTTCGCCGCTGCTTCTTGGTCGGCGTTGCCTAGACTCGGCATGCTCGAACGGCCCCTGTCGCCGTCGACACCTGACGCCTATGAGACTCTTCTTCGCCCTGATCGCCGCCCTGTTGGCGGTGTTCGTCGTGTCGGCGGGTCTGCCGGCGACGGCGGCACGGGCGGCGTCCGCCCCCTCGGGCGACGGTGTCACGATGACCGTCGAGCCGGCCTCCGACGGCGTGCTGCGACCCGACGACGACCTCACCCTCGGCGTCACGGTGACGAACGACGCCGACGCCGACCTCGCGGCGACCACGGCCCGGGTCTACCTCGACCGAGAACCGTTCACCACGCGGACCAAGCTCGCGTCGTGGCTCGACCCCGACGACGTCTCGGGCGACGACTACCTCGGGCGGCAGCTCGTCGAGGTCGACGTGCCGGCGGTGCCCGCCGGGTCGTCCGTCGCCCTCGACACCGTCGTGGTCCCCGCCGATCGCCTGGGCCTGACCGGTCGCGCCTTCGGTGCGCGAGCCCTCGGGGCCCGCGTGCTCGACGCGTCGGGCAGCCAGGTGGCTCAGACCCGCAGCAGCGTGGTCTGGTACCCCGCCGACAGCTTCCAGCCGACCCGCGTCGCGGTCGCCGTGCCGATCACGACGCCCGAGAGCGAGACGGGCGTCCTCGACGCCTCCGCCCTGGCCGCCTACACCTCGGACGGCGGGGTGCTGCGCCGCGAGCTCGACGCCGTGGCCGGCACGGGGGCGACCCTTGGCGTCGACCCGATGATCGTCGCGTCGATCCGCCTGCTCGGCACCGAGGCCCCGCAGTCGGCCGTCGACTGGCTCGCCGAATTGCAGGCCCTGCCGAACGACATGTTCCCCCTGGCGTACGCCGACGCCGACCTCGCCGGGCTCCGACAGGCCGGCGCGACGACCGTCCCCGCGGTGACCTCGCTCGACACGCTGGTCGAACCCGATCGCTTCGAGGGCATGCCGGCGGCCACCGACGCACCCACCGAGGCACCGACCGACCCGACACCGGGGGCGAGTGGCGGTCCGGGCACGGGCGTCGCCGGCTCCGACCCCACGGCCCTCCCCACCGACGGGGCCACGGACGCGCCGACCGACGAGCCCACGCCCTCCGGGACGCCGGCCGACGGGGTGGTTCTGCCGACGACCGCGCAGCTGTTGGACTTCCCGTGGACGCAGCGCGACGTCGTCTGGCCGCGGGAGTCGTCCGTCGTGTCCGCCGACCTGACGGCGTTCGCCGCCGGCCCCTACACGTCGACCATCCTCTCGAGCGGCAACGTGGACGTCGACGGCGACTCGACCGAGAACTCCGCGGTGACGGTCGGTGGCGTCGCGGCCGTCGTCTCGGACGACCCGCTGTCGGTCCTCGTCACCCAGGCGGCCGAGGCGACGACCCTCGCCGAGTGGCAGGCCACGATGGCCCGGCTCTCCGCCACCGTCGCGACCGTCGCCTACGAACGACCGAGCGACGCCCGCACCGTGTTGACCTCGCTCGAGCGCGAGTGGCCGTCGACCGGGCAGTTCCTCACACGGACGCTCCAGGCCGTCGACGGCCTGCCCTGGGTCAGCGGCGCCACGCTGACCGACGTGCTGGCGAGCACCCCGTCGACGGCGACCGTCGTGGACCGTCCAGAGAGCGATGCCCGTCTCGACCGGTTGCGTGACCTGGTGGCCGCCGACGAGAGGGTCGTCGACTTCTCGACCGCCCTCGCCGAGCCACAGCTCGTCACCGAGTCGGCCCGACTGCGCACGATGGCCCTGGCCTCGCACGCCTGGCGTGACAACGTCGACGGCTTCCCCACCGAGGTCGCCTCGGCCGTGGCCGACGCGACCGCGACGTCGGGTCTCGTGGCCGTCGTCCAGGGCTCGCCGATCTCGATCCTCGGCGACCGCTCGGCCCTCCCCCTCTACCTCGAGAACAAAACCGACTCGGTCGCGACGGTGTCGTTGAACCTGACGCCCTCGAACTCCATCCTCTCGATCGAGCGCAGCCCCATCGAGGTGACGATCCAGCCGCAGTCCCAGACGCGGGTCAGCGTGCCCGTGCAGTCCGTCGCCAACGGGACGGTCTCGGTGCAACTCCAGCTGGTGAGCCTCTCGGGCGTGGCGATCGCGACCCCGGTCGACATCCCCCTCTCGGTGCAGGCCGGGTGGGAGACCGCCATCACCTGGATCTTCGGCGTCGCCTTCGCCGCCCTGTTCGTGGGTGGCCTCTACCGCACCTTCCGCAAGCGCCGCCGCGTGCGCGACGAAGCCCTGTCCTCCCGCGGCGGCCCGTCATCCGATGCGGCCGACCCGCCGCCCGTCCAGGAGTCCATGTGAGCAACCAGGGCGGTCTCGGTCGCGCCAGCATCCTCCTCGCGTCCGGGACGATGGTCTCGCGCGTCCTCGGCTTCGTGAAGGCGGCCGTGCTGGCCGCCGCGATCGGGCAATCGGCCAGTCGGGCGGCCGACTCGTTCGCCCTCGCCAACCAGCTGCCGAACAACATCTACGCGCTGATCGCGGGTGGCCTGCTCAGTGCCGTGCTCGTGCCGCAGATCGTGCGGGCGGCGACATCCGACGACGGAGGGCAGCGGTTCGTCAACAAGATCGTGACCCTGGGCACGATCGTCTTCGCGGCCGTCGGCCTGGCCGGCACGCTGCTCGCCCCCGTGCTCGTCCGGCTCTACGCCCAGCAGAGCTCGGACGGTGGGGCGGGGTTCACCTCGGACCAGCTCGCCCTGGCGACCGCCTTCGCCTACTGGTGCCTGCCGCAGATCTTCTTCTACGCCATGTACTCGCTGCTGAGCGAGGTGCTCAATGCCCGGCAGGTGTTCGGGCCGTTCACCTGGGCACCGGTGCTCAACAACGTCGTGGCCATCGCCGGCCTCGTCGTCTTCATGGTGATGTTCGGCGGGGCCGTCGAGAACTCCGCGGTCGACGTCTGGACCGGTGATCGCATCTTCGTCATCGCGGCCACGGCCACCCTGGGCGTCCTGGCTCAGGCGGCGTTCCTGCTCCTGTTCTGGCGCCGTGCCGGCCTCGGCTTCCGCCCCGACTTCCGGTGGCGCGGCGTCGGCCTCGGTGCCACGGGCAAGGCGGCCGGCTGGCTGTTCGGCATGGTCCTCGTCACCCAGCTGGCGGGGCTGGTGCAGAGCCGAGTCGCCACCCTGGGCAGCGAGGTGGGTGCCTCGAACGCGGTGCTCGCGAACGCCTGGCTGCTCTTCATGCTGCCGCACGGCATCATCGCCGTGTCGATCGGCACCGCGTACTTCACGCGCATGAGCGGCCACGCCTCGCGGGGCGACCTGCGGGCCGTCCGCGCCGACATGTCGCAGTCCCTCCGGGCCATCGGCATGTTCATGGTGTTCGCGGCCGTCGCCATGTGCGTCGTGGCCTACCCGTTCGCCCGGTTCTTCGAGGTCGACTTCGCCGGGTCGACCCGCACGGCCGAGGTGATCCTCGGCTACATGCCCGGTCTCGTCCTGTTCAGCGTGCTCTTCATCGTGCAGCGGGTGTTCTACTCGATGCACGACCAGCGCACGCCGTTCTTCCTCCAGCTCGTCCAGTCGGGCATCTTCGTCGCGGGCGTGGCGGTCTCGGCCGCGGTGGTGGCCCCGGAGCACATCGCGATGGCCATCGCCATCACGACGTCGATCGCGGGCTCGAGCCAGGCCGTCGTCGCGCTCTGGGTGGTCAAGAAGCGCCTGGGCGGCATCGACGGCCGCTGGGTGCTGCGGCGCTACGTCCAGTTCTTCGTCTTCTCGCTCGTCGCCGGCGCGGTGGGCCTCGTCGTCGTGACCGTCCTGGGCGGTTTCTCGGCCGACGGCTTCGCGCAGTCGGGCCGCGTACCGGGTGTGCTGACCGTCGTCGTGGCCGGTGCCGTCATGGGGCTGGTCTACGGAGCGCTGCTCTGGTTCGCACGGATCCCCGAGCTGCGGGTGCTGACCACGCCGGTGACGACACGTCTGGCACCCGCCGTCTCGCGCCTCCTGCGCCGCTGACCGCCCCTGCCAGGCCCGCGGGAATGCCCCGTCGGTAGGATGCGTTCCACCAGACGATCGAGGGATCCGACCGCCCGAGCCACCGCTCGCGGGTCGTCTTCCCGCTCGTGAAGTTCTCCTCCAGGAAGGTGCCCATGCGCCAGGTCATCATCATCGGTTCCGGCCCCGCCGGCTACACGGCCGGCATCTACGCCGCCCGGGCCGGTCTGCGCCCCCTCATCGTCGCGAGCTCGGTCGAGGCCGGCGGCGAGCTCATGAAGACCACCGAGGTCGAGAACTTCCCCGGCTTCCCCGACGGCATCCAGGGCCCAGAGCTCATGTTCAAAATGCAAGAGCAAGCCGAGAAGTTCGGCGCCGAGGTCCTTCTCGACGACGTCACCGCCGTCGACCTGACCGGCGACGTGAAGAAGGTCACGCTCGGCAACGGCACCGTCGAAGAGAGCCTCACGGTGATCTTCGCCACGGGCAGCGCGTACCGCAAGCTCGGCCTCGCGGACGAAGAGCGCCTGAGCGGCCGCGGCGTCAGCTGGTGCGCCACCTGTGACGGCTTCTTCTTCAAGGAGAAGGCGATCGCCGTCGTCGGCGGCGGTGACTCCGCGATGGAAGAAGCGACGTTCCTCACCCGCTTCGCCTCGAAGGTCTACGTGATCCACCGCTCGAGCAGCCTGCGCGCGTCGAAGATCATGCAAGACAGGGCGCACGCCAACGACAAGATCGAGTTCCTCTTCGACAAGCAGGTCACGGCGATCCTCGGCGGCGAGAAGGCCACCGGCGTCACGCTGACCGACACGGTCGACGGCAGCACGAGCGACCTCGACCTCGACGGCCTGTTCATCGCGATCGGCAACGACCCCCGCGTCCACTTGGTGCACGGTCAGGTCGACCTGACCTCGGACGGCACCATCGCCGTGCAGGGCCGCAGTTCGAAGACCAACCTGACCGGCGTGTTCGCCGCGGGCGACGTGATCGACGCCACCTACCGGCAGGCAGCCACCGCCGCAGCCTCCGGCACCGTCGCGGCGCTCGACGTCGAGCACTACCTGGCCTCGCTCGACCAGACCTTCCTGGCCGAGCAGACCGTCGGATCGGCCGAGGGCGTCGAGACGTCCGAGTCCGTGGTCGCCTGACCCGCGCCTCCCGACCCCCACCAGATCACCCTGACGAAAGGAACACCATGAGCAGCGCCAAAGCAGTGACCGACGCGTCCTTCGAGGCCGACGTCCTCAACTCCGACAAGACGATCCTGGTCGACTTCTGGGCCGAGTGGTGCGGCCCGTGCCGCGCCGTGTCGCCGATCCTCGACCAGATCGCCGCAGAGCACGGCGACAAGATCGAGATCGTCAAGCTCAACGTCGACGACAACCCGCAGACCGCCATGAAGTACCAGATCACGTCGATCCCGGCCATGAAGGTCTACCGCGGCGGCGAGGTCGTCAAGACCGTCATCGGCGCCAAGCCCAAGCCGGCCCTCGAGGCCGACCTGGCGGAGTTCATCGCGTAGTCGACACCGACACCACGACGAGAGCCCGCCCAGCACACGCTGGGCGGGCTCTCGTCGTCCCCGGCCCGGACGGGCATAGTCTTGACCGCATTACCCTCTGACAGAACAGGGACACCGATGAGCGACAAGGGCACCAACCTCGATCCGTGGTACGACTCGTACGCCGACCGTACGGCCGGCCTCAGCGCCTCCGAGGTCCGAGCCCTGTTCGCCGTCGCCTCCCGCCCCGAGGTCGTCTCGCTGGCCGGCGGCATGCCGTACGTGTCGGCCCTGCCCCGAGAGCTGGTCACCGGAGCCATCGACCGCGTCATGGCCGACGGGGGAGCGATGGCGATGCAGTACGGCAGCGGTCAGGGCACCCCCGCCATCCGCGAGCACATCATGCAGATCATGGCGATGGAGGGCATCCGCGGCAGCGCCGACGACGTGGTGGTCACGACGGGCTCACAGCAGGCCCTCGACCTCGTCACCCGCCTCTTCGTGAACCCCGGTGACGTCGTCCTCGCCGAGTCACCCAGCTACGTCGGTGCGCTCGGCGTCTTCAAGGCGTACCAGGCCGACGTCGTCCACGTCTCGATGGACGAGCACGGCCTCGTGCCCGAAGCCCTGCGCGAGGCCATCGCAGCCGTCAGGGCCCGTGGTGGTCGCATCAAGTTCCTCTACACGATCCCGAACTTCCACAACCCGGCCGGCGTCACGCTCACCTGGGCCCGTCGGGTCGAGATCCTCGAGATCTGCCGCTCGGCCGGCATCCTGGTCCTCGAGGACAACCCGTACGGTCTGCTCTACTTCGACCAGCCGGCCCCCCAGGCGATGCGCTCGATCGACGACGAGGGTGTCATCTACCTCGGGTCGTTCTCCAAGACGCTCGCGCCCGGATTCCGGGTGGGGTGGGCCCTCGCTCCGCACGCCATCCGCGAGAAGCTCATCCTCGCGAACGAGTCGGCCACCCTGTCGCCGAACTCGTTCGGGCAGTTCGTCATCACCGAGTACCTCGACCAGGCCGACTGGCGCGGGCAGATCGAGACCTTCCGCGCGTTGTACCGCGAGCGGCGCGACGCGATGATCTCGGCGCTGGGGGAGTACCTCCCGTCCCTCACCTGGAACGTCCCCGACGGGGGCTTCTTCGTCTGGGTCGGGTTGCCTCCCGAGCTCGACTCCAAGGCCATGCTGCCCCGAGCGGTCAAAGAGCTCGTGGCTTACACGCCCGGCACGGCGTTCTTCGCCGACGGCGACGGCCGACAGAACATCCGCCTCTCGTTCTGCTATCCGACGCCCGAGTCGATTCGCACGGGGGTCGCACGCCTCGCCAATGTCGTCAACGGCGAGATCGACCTGCTGCGCACGTTCTCCCCCGCGAGCCTGCCTCAGCCCGTCGCGCGCCCCCAGAGCGTCGCCGTGCCACCCCCGAACACCATTTGACCAGCACTTTATGCAATCTGCTGCCCCATAGTGCAGATGTCGACCCACCTGACATGAGGAAGAGACCCGGACCCCACCATGGCAACGAGTGAGCTGCGAACCGTCACCGTACTCGCCGGAGGGATCTCGCACGAACGCGACGTCTCCCTCCGATCCGGGAGGCGCGTGGTCGACAGTCTCGTCACCTACGGCATCGAGGTCGAGCTCCGCGATCCCGACGCAACCTTGCTCGGACACCTGGCGACGACTCGACCCGACGTCGTGTGGCCCGCGCTGCACGGTGCCAGCGGAGAGGACGGAGCCCTGCGCGGTCTCCTCGAGGCGCTCGACGTCCCCTTCGTCGGAAGCACGGCTGCCGCCGCACGATTGGCCTGGGACAAACCCACGGCGAAAGAGCTCGCTCGACGCGCCGGTGTGTCCACGCCACGGGGCATCACGTTGTCGCACGACGCCTTCCGTGAGCTCGGCGCAGTCGGCGTGCTGGCGGCGATCGCCGAAGAGCACCCGGTGCCCGTCGTCGTGAAGCCGGCGCGAGGCGGGTCGGCCCAGGGTGTCACGGTCGTCGACGACATCGGCGCCCTGCCCAGGGCCATGGTCGACGCGTACACCTACTGCGACGACGTCATCGTCGAGCAGAAGATCACCGGCACCGAGGTCGCCGTCGGTGTCATCGACACGGGCGACGGCCCCATCGCCCTCCCGGCCGTCGAGATCGTGCCCCGCCAGGGGTTCTACGGGTTCGAGGCTCGCTACAACGCGGGGGAGACCACGTTCTACACACCCGCTCGACTCGCCCCGTCGGCTGCAGAAGCCGCCGCGCACGCCGCTGTCGCCGTCCATGAGGCCCTCGGGTTGAGGCATCTGTCGCGTGTGGACCTCATCGTCGACGCGACAGGGACGCCGTGGTTCCTGGAAGTCAACGTGTTGCCCGGCCTGACCGAGACGTCGCTCGTCCCCATGGCCCTGGAGTCCGCAGGCTACGAACTCGGCATGTTCTACGCCGCCCTCGCAGAGAAGGCCGTGGCTGACCACCACCGCTGATGAGCGCCGAGTCAACGTTTCACGTGAAACGTTGGCAGGGTGCTGCGGGGCCTCGATCACGACAGCTCGATGTCGAAGTAGTGAGAGGCGCGATACCTACCGTTCAACCGATGCAGTGATGTCTCACCACCCACTGACCGAGATTATGGGACACCACAAGATCTCGACGACCTGGTTCAGCCACCACGGACCACGTGTGAAGACACCCCCCTCGCACCCAATGACATCAGCTGCCACCCAACGACCATACTGCACGCGAATGGCCCTTGACCGGGTATTGCTCTACTCCGCTTGATTGACACTGATGGGTCTGGAATCAGGCGTCCACAGTCACGACAGTAGGTGCGGCTTCTCTCCGACTGACGAATGGTCTCGACTCCGCGTTCCAGTTCGAAGTCGCAGGCCGATGGACGGCAGCGGAGTAGGAGTAGCAGCCGGATCTACGGAGACGGTCAACCGATTCACCGCCCCCGGGCACCACTCGACGCCCATCGGCATGCTTCGTTCGGTCCGTGCCCCGAAGGGTGATCGGCTGATGCCCCCTCTGGCACTCGACACGGCCGTCCGCACTCTGCACCTGCCGGTGGCTAGAGGCAAGAGTCTCGGCTGACCGCAGGACTCGTCACTGACCCGTCATGCGTCAGGCCTGCACCTCGGACCTCGGGCCGTGTCCGACACGGTATCGACCGCCTGGGGTACGACACCCCCGACAGAGGAGGCCTCGGCACATTGGCAGCCGGATAACTGAAGGCGAATTAGAGACTGGGACCGGAAGGCGAGCCAGGACTCAGCTGCCCAGATCCCGTTTCACGTGAAACATCGCCCCTGTGGCACACCTTCGGCCATGGACACGTGCATCCTGCCGCAGAGCGACAGGAGTGCGACGTTTCACGTGAAACCGTCCAGATAGGGGGTAGAGGTGGGAACTAATCCTCCTGCTCGTGTCCCAACTGGCCCAGAATGCGATTCAGATCTTGCATGGAGGCGAAGTCGATGGTGATGGAGCCCTTTCGGGCACCCAGTGACACTTTGACCCGCGTCTCGAATCGATCACCGAGACTCTCCGCCACCTCGTCGAGGTGAGCCTGGTGTTTACCGGGCGTCCCCGTGCGAGTGGTCTTGGGTTTTGCGCTGCCCCCCGCCGCGATCGCCTCGGCCGCGCGAACGCTCAGGTCTTCGTTAACGATGCGGTCTGCCAAGCGAGCCATCAGCACCGGGTCACCCGTGCTCAGAATGGCTCGAGCATGGCCCGCCGTCAGAACTCCGGAGGCGACCCGACGCTGGACGGCCGCCGGCAGCCGCAGCAACCTCAGCGTGTTCGTGATCTGGGGACGACTTCGACCGATACGCGTCGCCAATTCGTCCTGCGTGATGCCGAAATCGGCAAGAAGTTGCTGATAAGCCGATGCTTCTTCGAGCGGATTCAGTTCGGCGCGGTGCAAGTTCTCGAGCAGCGCGTCCCGCAACATGGCATCGTCAGCCGTGTCCTTGACGATGGCCGGGATCGTCGCGAGCCCGAGTTCTTTCGTGGCCCGGAGGCGCCGCTCACCCATCACCAGCTCGTACTGTGCCGCGCCCTTGCCGGCCTTCTTGACGGGACGAACGACGATCGGCTGCAGCACCCCCACCTCGCGAATGGACGTCACCAGCTCAGCGAGTTCTTCGGGACGGAACTCCGCCCGCGGCTGCTGCGCGTTCGGAGTGATGTCCAGCGGGTTGAGATTCGCCAGCCGGGCACCCGGCACGGCGATGAGCTCGTCTGCCGTCTGCTGTGCCGTGGGGAAGAACACGTCGACCGGGCGGTCCTGGCTCTCGTCGGAGACGGGGATGAGGGCGCCGATTCCACGCCCAAGACCGGTTCGCTTGGTTGCCATTACTGGGGTGCTCCTCGACGTGCTAGTTCGGCGGCCGCCTCGAGGTACGAGATCGACCCGGGGGAGTTGGTGTCGTAGCTGATGACCGTCTGGCCGTATCCGGGTGCTTCACTGATGCGAACGGAGCGGGGGATCAGCGTATTGAGAGCCTCAGCAGGAAAATGCTCGCGCACGTCGGCGACGACCTGCTGAGCGAGGTTCGTCCGTCCGTCATACATCGTCAGCAGGATGCTCGAGACCTTCAGCTTCGGATTGAGGTGCTTCTCGATCAGTTGGATGTTCCGCAGCAGCTGGCTCAAACCCTCGAGCGCGTAGTACTCGCACTGGATCGGGATGAGGACTTCACTGGCGGCGACGAACGCGTTGATGGTGAGCAGTCCGAGCGACGGTGGACAATCGATGAAGACGTAGTCGTATCGTTCACCGGCCTTCTCGGTGGTGGCGAGGTACTCCGAGAGAGCTCTGCTCAGTCGCTGCTCGCGGGCGACCAGCGACACGAGTTCGATCTCGGCGCCGGCGAGGTGGATGGTCGCAGGAATGCAGAACAGAGTCTCGAACTCGGGGCTCTTCTGCACGACGTCCGCGACCTGGCCGTCGTTCACGACGACGTCGTACACGCTCGGGGTCTCGGCTCGGTGTTCCACGCCGAGGGCTGTCGACGCGTTGCCCTGGGGGTCGAGATCGATGACCAGAACCCTGGCACCACTTCTCGCCAGAGCGGCCGACAGGTTCACGGTGGTGGTCGTCTTGCCGACGCCACCTTTCTGGTTCGACACGGTGATGACACGCGTCGAAGCCGGTGCCGGCAGTGGCTCGCGGGACAACGCCTGCTTACGGCGATTCAAGTCGGCAAGTTCTCGAGCCAGGGGAGTGCTTCTGTCGTCGTCAGCCGAGGAACTCACTGAAGGGGTCTCCGTATCGCCATGTTTCACGTGAAACGACCTACCCGGAGGAGTGACCACACCACGCATGAGCGGCTCGGTGGTCATCGGGGATCGAAGACCGAGTCTATCGGCAGGGTCCGACAAAGAAAGGGAACTCAGATCCGCGTGGCCCGCGTCACCCTCGACACGATTACCTCAGCAAAGTGATCGATGCATCAAAAGACCTGGACAGATGCACTTTCCGGTCACCGCTGTTGCTCATCTAGTCGAGGGTCGCGATGAACACCCGGGTCGTCTCGTCCACGAGCCCCACGCCGAGCTCTCGGGCCTCGACGTCGATCAAGTGATGACGGGCGATGACCTTGCGAGCCGCCGCGATCTCGTCGTCGACCCGTGCGCCCTTCATCAACAGCAGTTGCCCACCCGTCTTCACCAAAGGAGCTGTCAACGGGATCAACTTCGAGAGGGCGGACACGGCGCGAGCCGTCGCCTGATCGAGCCAGCCGTCGAGTTGCACGTCTTCGGCGCGAGCGCGGACGACCTCGACGTTGTCGAGTCCCAGGCGCTCGGCCTCGGCCGTCAACCAGTCCACACGTCGCTCCATGGGCTCGATGAGCACGAGCGTGGAATCCGGCCGCGCCGCCGCGAGCACGAGCCCCGGCAATCCGGCACCCGATCCGATGTCGCCGACGCGTCCGGGGACGAGCAGCGGTGCCAGCAGGCCACAGTTCACCACGTGACGCGTCCAGAGCCGGGGCAACTCGAGCGGACCGATCAGGCCGAGTTCTTCGCCGTACTGGGCGAGGTCGGCCACGTATCGGCGGACGACGTCGAGCCGGTCACCGAAGATCGTCGACGCGACGGCGGGCTCGGCCTCGAGGCTCTGCGGAGAGGTCACGGCAGCAGGCTCAGGGACGCGTGATGACGGTGTGGCGGTCGCGGCCTTCGCCCTCGGACTTCGAGGTGAAACCCCGGGCCGCCACGATGTCGTGGACGAGCTTGCGCTCGTAGGACGACATGGGCGGGAGCGCGGCCGACGTGGCGCCCTCCTCGAGCTTGGACACGGCGTGGTCCACCAGGCGTCCGAGTTCGGTCTCGCGCGTGGCACGCGAACCGCCGATGTCGAGGATGAGCCGGGAGAACTCACCCGTCTTGGTCTGAACCGCGATCCGCGTCAACTCTTGGAGGGCGTTGACCGTCTCGGGCTTCGACAGAACGTTCAGCTTCTGTTCTCCACTCGAATCGACCGAGATGTACGAGCGGCCACCTCGGACCTCGATGTCGATGTCGCCGTCGAAATCGCAGATGTCGAGGAGTTCTTCGATGTAGTCCGCTGCGATGTCGCCCTCGTCGAGGACGTCGGTCGCGTCGTCGGAGGCGACCCGCGCCTCCTCGGTGTCGCTCGAGGCGACGACGGCGTCGCCCTCGGCAGCGGGCTCGACGATGTCGGTCGTGGAGTCGTCAGAGGTCATTTCTTGGGGCCGTTCTGCTTCTTGGAGCGGTTCTTGCCGACGGGCTGCGTCCGCTGGGTCGTCTTGGGCACGGCAGGAGCCGACTCGATCTCGGTCACGGTGATGCTGGGCAGACCCTTGCGCTGCTGCCGACGGGCGAGTCGCTCCTCACGGGCGAGGGCCGCCTCGCTGCCGGGCGTGGGCATGTTGCGGATCACCAGGAACTGCTGAGCCATCGTCCAGACGTTGGAGGTCAGCCAGTAGAACATGACGCCGAGGGGGAACGACAGACCCGAGAAGACGAACACGAGGGGGAGGAAGTACAAGAGCATGCGCTGCTGCTTGAACATCGGGCTCGCCTTGGTCTCGGGCGACATGTTCTTCGACACGATCTGCAGCTGGGTGATGAACTGCGATGCGGTCATGATGACGACCATGGCGCCGGCCATGAGGCGGACCTCCCAGGTGGTCGCGCCGAGGAACGTCTCTTTCAGCGGTGCGCCGAAGAGCGCGGACTCGCCGAACGAGTTCGAGAGGGCCGCGTTGAGCAGGCCGATGCCGACCTTCTCTTGCTGGGCGTTGTGGAGCACGGTATAGAGGCTGAAGAAGATCGGCATCTGGATCAGCAGGGGGAGGCAGGAGCTGAGCGGGTTGGTACCGGTGTCCTTGTACAGCGCCATGGTCTCGCGCGACATGGCCTCGCGGCTGAACTGGTCGCGCTTGCCCTTGTACTTGTCCTGGATCTTCTTGAGCCGGGGCGCGATCTCCATCATGCGGCGCTGGCTCTTGATCTGCCGCACGAAGATCGGGATGAGGCAGGCCCGCACCACGAGGACCAGGCCGACGATCGAGAGCACCCAGGTGCTGCCGGCCGCGGTGTCCATGCCGAACGCCGTGAGGACGTTGTGGAAGCCGACGAGGATCGCCTCGACGACCCATCTCAGGGGCCAGAGGATGGTGCCGATGAAGTCCATGGTGTTCGGGTCAGCCCTTTCCGTGGCTCTGTGCGACGATCCGACCTGATCCGACGAAGTCGGGGGTGGCGGTCCGGGATCGCGGTGTCACGAAGCCGGACTTCGTGACGTGGTACTTCTGTGTACGGGGCTCGGGAACGTCGTCGACGCCCCCCGCGGCCCAGGGGTGGCACCGGGCGATCCGCCAGCTGCCCATGGCCACGCCACGCATGACGCCGTGAAGCTGGATGGCCTCGAGGGCGTACCTCGAACACGACGGGTAGTAGCGGCAGACGTCGCCGTAGAGCGGTGACACGACGGCACGGTAGACGCGGAGCACGGCCACGCACGCGTTGCGAGGAAGCAACGCGACGAACTGCACCGCTCTTGTCACGCCTTCACGCCCCTGTCGACCACCTCGGAGATGTCCGACAGCAGGGTAGACCACGCAACGTCAGGGCTGCCTGGCAAGGCTCTGATCACGACGTCGAGCCCTCGGGGGAGCGTCGGCAGGAGTTCGTGGCACACACCCTTGAGCCGGCGACGGACCGTGTTGCGCACGACCGCGTTGCCGACCGTCTTGGCCACGATGAAACCGAACCGGATCATGTCGTCGTCGCGACGACGCACGTAGACGACCGAATGCGCCGTGCCCGACTTGCGGCCACGGCGCACGGTGGTTCGGTAGTCGTCTGCGCGGACGATCCGGTTGGCTCGGGCCAACACGGAGGTGGCTACGCCGAGAGCTCGGTGCGGCCCTTGCCACGGCGGGCGGCGAGGATGGCGCGACCGGCGCGGGTACGCATACGAGCACGGAAACCGTGCTTCTTGGCGCGACGACGGTTGTTCGGCTGGAACGTTCTCTTGCTCATGGTGGTCCTCCAGGAAAGCGGACCAGGCCTGTTGCCACGATCCGAGAAGTCTTGTACAGCCAACGCGGCTGAAATCAACTGATTAAAAGTACGCGTGATCGGAGCCCTGGTCAAACGGCCTCGTCGGAAGGCGTTTGTCCACACTGTTGAAAACTCCGGTTGCGGACTCCACACCCGGTCGAACTAAGGTGGGTACTTCTCGCGGTACTTCCGCGTGACGACGGGGAACACGCAGCGATCCCGGCCCGAACGGCGCCAACCGATCGGTGGAGAAAGCTGTGCATAACTCGTCCCGCACTCGTACCCTTCGAACACCAGCGGGTGACGGCGACCCGCACGCGGAGGCGGCCGGATCCGCCGCCGTACCGCGAGAAAGAGACTCCCAGTGGCGCACACCGTCGACCCGGTCCAGGACCTGTGGCGTTCCGTCCTCGCGACGCTGACGACCGACGACCGCATCACGCCGCAGCTGCACGGCTTCATCAGCCTGGTGGAGCCCAAGGGCGTCCTCGGCGGCACCCTCTACCTCGAGGTGCCCAACGACCTGACCCGGGGGATGCTCGAACAACGGATCCGGGAGCCGCTCCTCGACTCCATCGCCGGGCTGGGCGACACCTCGGTCTCGAGCTTCGCCATCACCGTCAACCCCGACATCACCCCCGACACCCTCACCCAGCAGGTCGAGCAGTCCGAGCCGGTCCACTACATCGAGGCGCCGTTCGTGCCCGCACCGGTCGAGACGAGCGCGAGCGGCAAGCGCAACGATTCCCGACTGAACCCGAAGTACAGCTTCGACAACTTCGTCATCGGCGCGTCGAACCGGTTCGCGCACGCCGCGGCCGTCGCCGTCGCCGAGGCCCCGGCCAAGGCCTACAACCCGCTCTTCGTCTACGGCGAGTCGGGGTTGGGCAAGACCCACCTGTTGCACGCCATCGGCCACTACGCCGAGACGATGTACCCGGGCATCCGCGTCCGCTACGTCAGCAGCGAGGAGTTCACGAACGACTTCATCAACTCCATCGCCAACAACCGTTCGAGCCTCTTCCAGCAGCGGTACCGCGAGATCGACATCCTGCTGATCGACGACATCCAGTTCTTGCAAGGCAAGGACAGCACCCAAGAGGCCTTCTTCCACACCTTCAACACCCTGCACGACCACGACAAGCAGCTGGTGATCACCAGTGACCTGCCGCCGAAGCACCTCACAGGCTTCGAGGACCGCATGCGGTCGCGCTTCGAGTGGGGTCTGATCACGGACGTGCAGGCTCCCGACCTCGAGACCCGCATCGCCATCCTGCGCAAGAAGGCCCAGAGCGAGAAGCTGCAGATCCGCGACGAGGTGCTCGAGTTCATCGCGACCAAGGTGTCGAGCAACATCCGCGAGCTCGAAGGCACGCTCATCAGGGTCACGGCCTTCGCCAGCCTCAACCGGACGGCCGTCGACCTGGCCCTCGTGCAGACGGTCCTCAAAGACCTCATCACGCTCGACGAGGACAACATCATCGCGCCGGTCGACATCATCAACCACACGGCGGACTACTTCAAGCTCACGGTCGACGACCTGTACGGCTCCTCCCGCTCACAGGCCATCGCGACCGCACGACAGATCGCCATGTATCTGTGCCGCGAACTGACGAGCCTGTCCCTGCCCAAGATCGGGCAGCTCTTCGGCAATCGCGACCACACGACGGTCATGTACGCCAACAAGAAGATCAGCGAGCTGATGAAAGAGCGTCGGTCGATCTACAACCAGGTGACCGAGCTGACCAGCCGCATCAAGCAGGACACCCGCTACAAGTGACGGGTCGGCGGGCCAGGCCGGCCCGTCCGCCACGACCGTCCCGTTCGGGCGCCGACCACGTGTCGGTGCCCGTTCGTCGTACCAGGAGGCGCTCGGCGTGTCTCGAGGCAGCTTCAGGAGACGCGTTCCACACAGTGTGGATAACTTGTGGAAACTCGTGGATAACCGCGACGACGTTGTTCACGGATCCGGCGGGCCTGTGGGATCCCGCTCGGCGGCGAGGGGTGACCACCACGATTCTTGTCATTCCGTTCCACACGCCGTCCACAAGTCACACGCGTGTAGTTCCCCCGGGCCACGGGGTTTTAAACAGGTTATCCACACTGTGCACAACGGTTAAGACTGTTAATCCTGGTTACAAGAAATTGATCGAGAGACAACCTTGTGGATCGATCGGGGGCCGAAGCCCTCGGCTCGCCCCTTCCGGAAGGGCTCAGCCCGATGCTGTGCCACTATTAACCGGCCATCCACGAGAGCGAAGTCGATAGGGGTCCCCGCGTGAAGTTCCAGGTCAACCGTGACGTCTTCAGCGATGCGGTCTCCTTCGCCGTCAAGCTGCTGCCCCAGCGCACCACCTTGCCGATCCTCAGTGGGGTGTTGATCGAGGCCGACGCCGACGGGCTGACCCTGTCGTCGTTCGACTACGAGGTCTCGGCACAGACGAGCATCCCCGCCGAGATCGACGAACCGGGCACGATCCTCGTCTCGGGCCGGCTCCTCGCCGACATCGCCAGTCGCCTGCCCAACGCACCGGTGACCTTCTCCACCGAAGAGAACCGCATCGCCGTCAGCTGCGGATCCGCGAACTTCTCCCTGTTGAGCATGCCGGTCGAGGAGTACCCGACCCTGCCCACCGTGGGCGACCGCTCGGGCGTCGTCCCCGGCGACTCGTTCGCCCTCGCGGTCTCGCAGGTCGCGGTCGCCGCGTCCCGCGACGACGTCACCCCGGTCATCACCGGCGTGCAGCTCGAGGTCACCGAGAACGCGCTTTCGCTCGTCGCGACCGACCGCTACCGCGTCGCCGTCCGCGGCATCGAGTTCGACCCCGGCACCGTGGCCAGCACGACCACGACCACGGCTCTCGTCCCGGCGCGGACGCTGCAAGAGGTCGGCAAGACCTTCGGCAACGCCGGCACCGTCTCGGTCTCGATCACCGGATCCGACGAGCGAGAGCTCATCGCGTTCCAGGCCGACAACAAAACCGTCACCTCGTTGCTCATCAAGGGGAACTTCCCCCCGGTGAAGCGTCTCTTCCCCGACACCGTCGAGAACTACGCCGTGATCAACACGGCCGAACTCGTCGAGTCGGTCCGCCGTGTCTCGCTCGTGCTCGAGCGCGAGGCGGCCCTCAGGTTCACGTTCTCGATCGACGGCCTCACCCTCGAGGCCATCGGAAGCGAACAAGCGCAGGCGTCAGAGTCGATCGATGCGTTGTTGACGGGAGAGGACACGGTGGTCTCGTTGAAACCGCAGTTCCTCCTCGACGGTCTCGGAGCGGTTCATTCCGAGTTCGTCCGCATCTCCTTCACCAAGACGGAGAACCCGAACAAGCCCGGTCCCGTGCTGATCACCAGTCAGTCCTCGAAAGACCAGGCCGGCGCTGACAGCTACAAGTACCTGCTGCAGCCCAACCTCCTCCTGCGCTAAGAGCGCTCTGCACGCAACGGTGCCGCCTTCGGGCCCCACCGCCACGAACAAAGGATCCTCATGCACATCGGCCTCGTCGGTCTCGGCAAAATGGGTAACAACATGCGCGCCCGCCTGCGCGACAACGGCATCGAGGTGACCGGTTACGACGCGAACCCGGCCGTCTCCGACGTCGCCAGCCTCGCCGAACTCGCCACCACGCTCCCCGCTCCCCGCATCGTCTGGGTCATGGTGCCCGCGGGCGACATCACCGCCGGCGTCATCGAAGAACTCTCGAACGAGCTCTCCGAGGGCGACCTGGTCATCGACGGCGGCAACTCGAAGTTCACCAGCGACTTCGCCAACGAGAAGCTGCTCGGCGGCAAGGGCATCAAGTACGTCGACGCCGGCGTCTCGGGCGGTGTCTGGGGCAAAGACAACGGTTACGGCCTGATGGTCGGCGGCTCCGCCGAGAACGTCGCCCTGGCCCAGCCGATCTTCGACGCGCTGCGTCCCGAAGGTCCCCGCGACGAGGGCTTCGTCCACGCCGGTGACACCGGTGCCGGTCACTACGCCAAGATGGTCCACAACGGCATCGAGTACGCCATCATGCAGGCCTACGGCGAGGGCTACGAGCTGCTCGAGGCCCGTAGCGACCTGATCAAGGACGTCACCGGAACCTTCAAGGCCTGGCAGCGCGGCACCGTCGTGCGCTCCTGGTTGCTCGAGCTGATGGTCCTCGCCCTCGAGGCCGACCCCAAGCTGGCCGAGATCTCGGGTTACGTCGAAGACAGCGGCGAAGGCCGCTGGACCCTCGAAGAGGCGATCAACCACGCCGTGCCGATGCCGACGATCAGCGCCTCGATCTTCGCGCGTTTCGTCTCGCGTCAGGGCGAGGGCTCGCCGACCATGAAGGCCGTCGCCGCACTGCGCAACCAGTTCGGCGGCCACGCCGTCAAGAAGGCCTAGCGCCTCCACCGGCCCGCGTGCGAGTACTGCATCTCAGCCTGACGGACTTCCGCAACTACACGTCTGCCGAAGTCAGCCTCGCGCGCGGGCCGAACCTCTTCGTCGGCAGCAACGGCCAAGGAAAGACCAACCTCGTCGAATCCCTCGGCTACCTGTCGAGCCTCGGATCCCACCGGGTCTCGTCCGACGCGGCGCTCATCCGCCAGGGTCGGGACTCGGCCGTCGTCCGGGCCCGACTGTTGGCCGACGACCGCGAACTCCTGGCCGAGGTGCAGATCAACCGGTCGTCGCCGAACCGGGCGCAGGTCAACCGCGGCGCCATCAAGCCCCGTGAGCTGCCGCGCTACTTCACGAGCGTCCTGTTCGCTCCCGAAGACCTCGCGCTGGTCCGGGGCGAGCCCTCCGGACGTCGACGCTTCCTCGACGAGCTCCTGGTGGCCCGGTCGCCCCGGTTCGCCGGCGTCCAGACCGACTACGACCGGGTGCTCAGGCAACGCAACACGCTCCTCAAGTCGGCCCGCGCCTCCGGGGTGAAGGCCGGCCAGCTCGGCACCCTCGACATCTGGGACGAACGGCTCGTGGCCCTCGGCAGCGAGCTCGTCGTCGCCCGGGACCGACTCGCGGCCGACCTGGCGCCCGAGGTGGCTCGCGCCTACGCGGCGGTGGCCGGCGCCGACCACGCCGCGCGGCTCTCGACCGTGCTCAGCATCCGGGGCGCGACACCCGACGACGAGACGGCCGCGGCCGAGGGGCCGACCGAGTCGATCCCCGCCGAGCAGGTGCCCGAGGTCTTCCGCCAGGCCCTGGTTCGCGTCCGACCGACCGAGCTCGAACGGGGACTCACGCTCGTCGGACCGCACCGCGACGACCTCTTCCTGTCGCTCAACGGTCTCCCCGCGCGCGGTTACGCGAGCCACGGCGAGTCCTGGTCGTTCGCCCTGGCCCTCAAACTGGCCTCGGCCGCCGTGGTGAGGGTCGACTCGCCGACGGGCGACCCGGTGATCGTGCTCGACGACGTCTTCGCCGAGCTCGACGGGTCCCGTCGCGAACGCCTGGCCGACGCGGTCGCCGACTACGAGCAGGTGCTGATCACGGCTGCGGTCGAGGGCGACGTCCCCTCTCGGCTCAAGGCCCACACCGTCCGCATCGCCAAAGGGACGATCCTCGACGACGACGAGCGGCCGGACGAGGCCGACACCGAGGAGGCGCGGTGAACGTCGACGACGGACCGCAGCCCCCGGCGTCCACGCCACCCGCGCCTCCTGAACCCGAGGCGCAGCCCGACAGCGAGGCCCAACGGGTCTACCTGCGGTTCCGCAGCGTGTTCGGCGACCCCAACTCGCGGTCACGGGACGCTCGGAAGCGCAAGTCGATCAAGCTCGGCTCGCCGAGTCAGCCGTTCGGCACGGGACGTGAGCCACGGGGCATCGCCGACGTGCTGTCCGCCGTCACCAACGAGCTCGGCTGGAACAGCCCGCTGGCGCAGTCCGAGCTGATGACGGCGTGGCCCGACATGGTGGGTGCCGAACTGGCCGCGCACTCGGATCCGGTGTCCATCGACGACGGCACGCTGACCGTGCAGTGCGACTCGACGGCCTGGGCGACGCAGCTGCGGCTGATGCGCACGCAGGTCACGACGACCATCGTCCAGCGATACCCGGACGCGGGCATCCAGTCGGTGCGTTTCCTGGCACCCAACGCCCCGACCTGGAAACGCGGCCCCAGATCGGTTCCAGGGCGGGGCCCTCGCGATACTTACGGATGACGAGGGTGAATCGTCCAAGTGCAGTGGGAAAATCCGTCTGAGGGCGGATTTCGCCCCGTGGTGGACGGGCCTGCGGTAGACTCGGAAGGTCGTCCGAAGGCCGCCGAGACAGCGGTCGAGACCGGTCGGCACACCTTCGTCCCGTCCGGCAGGAGCCCCTACGCACATGTCAGCTGATCCCACCGACGCCCAGCCCGACGACACCTACGGCGCCAGTGCGATCCAGGTCCTCGAGGGTCTCGAGGCCGTGCGCAAGCGCCCCGGCATGTACATCGGCTCGACGGGCCCCCGTGGTCTGCACCACCTGGTCTACGAGATCGTCGACAACTCGGTCGACGAGGCCCTCGCCGGTCACTGCGACCACATCGAGATCACCATGCGCGAGGACGGCGGCGTGCGCGTCGTCGACAACGGCCGTGGCATCCCGGTCGACGTCCACCCCGTCGAGGGGCGGTCGACCGTCGAGGTCGTCCTGACCGTGTTGCACGCCGGCGGCAAGTTCGGCGGCGGCGGCTACGCGGTGTCCGGTGGCCTGCACGGCGTCGGCAGCTCGGTCGTGAACGCGCTCTCGAGCGAGCTCGACGTCGAGGTCCGCCGGCAGGGCAACGTCTACCGTCAGAGCTTCACCGACGGCGTCCCCGTCGCGCCGCTGGCCAAGGGCGAAGAAGACGACACCACGGGCACCACGATCACCTTCTGGCCCAACGCCGAGATCTTCGAGACCGTCGAGTTCGACTACGAGACGCTCCGCACCCGCTTCCAGCAGATGGCGTTCCTCAACAAGGGCCTCCGCATCGAGCTCAGCGACGAGCGCGTCCAAGAAGACGACGCCGAGCCCCGCCACGACGTCTTCCACTACGACAAGGGCCTCGTCGACTACGTCGAGTACCTGAACACGACCAAGAAGGTCGAGACGGTCCACGACGACATCATCGCCTTCGAGCAAGAAGACACCGAGAAGAAGATCTCGCTCGAGGTCGCGATGCAGTGGAACACCTCGTACCAAGAGAGTGTGCACACCTACGCGAACACGATCAACACGCACGAGGGCGGCACCCACGAAGAAGGCTTCCGCGCGGCGCTCACGACGCTGATCAACCGCTACGCGCGCGAGAAGAACCTGCTCAAGGAGAAGGACGACAACCTGTCGGGCGACGACGTCCGCGAGGGTCTGACGGCGGTCATCTCGATCAAGCTCGGCGAACCGCAGTTCGAGGGTCAGACCAAGACCAAGCTCGGCAACACCGAGGCGAAGTCGTTCGTGCAGAAGGTCGCCGGTTCGCAGCTGAACGACTGGTTCGACCGCAATCCCAAGCAGGCCGCCGAGATCGTCCGCAAGGGCATCCTGGCCTCGCAGGCCCGTCTCGCCGCTCGCAAGGCGCGCGAGCAGACCCGCCGCAAGGGCGTGCTCGAGTCGAACGGCATGCCGGGCAAGCTCAAGGACTGCCAGAGCAAGGACCCCTCGCGCAGCGAGATCTTCATCGTCGAGGGCGACTCGGCCGGCGGCTCTGCCGTGCAGGGCCGAAACCCCGAGACACAGGCGATCCTGCCGCTGCGGGGCAAGATCCTCAACGTCGAGAAGGCTCGTCTCGACCGCGCCCTCGGTAACAACGAGGTGCAGGCCATGATCAAGGCCTTCGGCGCCGACATCGGAGAAGACTTCGACCCCGACAAGGCGAGGTACCACAAGATCGTCCTGATGGCCGATGCCGACGTCGACGGACAGCACATCACCACGCTGTTGCTCACCCTGCTCTTCCGCTACATGCGTCCCCTCATCGACCTCGGCTACGTGTACCTCGCGCAGCCCCCGCTCTACAAGCTCAAGTGGAGCAACGCCAGCCACGAGTACGTCTACAGCGACGCCGAACGCGACGCCGTGCTCGTGTCGGGTCGGGCGGCCGGCAAGCGCATCCCGAAAGAGAACGCGATCCAGCGCTACAAGGGCCTCGGCGAGATGGATTACAAAGAGCTGTGGGAGACCACGATGGACCCTGACACCCGCACGCTGTTGCAGGTGACCCTCGAGGACGCCGTGGCCGCCGACACCATCTTCGACACCCTGATGGGCGAGAACGTCGAGTCGCGCCGCAACTTCATCCAGCAGAACGCGAAAGACGTCCGCTTCCTCGACATCTGATGCGCGCCTCCGGCTGAACCGGAGCACGCCCGCGCCCCGACGAGCACCACGGGGCAGACCACGACAAACGGAGAATCATGGCCGACGAGCCGACAGACACCCCCGAGGGCACCGACGCCGAGGGGGCCCAGACCTTCGCCGAGGCGCCCAAGCGCGACAGCATCGAGCAGGTCGACCTGCAGCTCGAGATGCAGCGCTCGTACCTCGACTACGCCATGAGCGTCATCGTCGGTCGGGCCCTGCCCGAGGTGCGTGACGGCCTGAAGCCCGTGCACCGTCGTGTCATCTACGCGATGTACGACGGCGGCTACCGCCCCGACCGTGCCTTCTCGAAGTGCTCGCGCGTCGTCGGCGACGTGATGGGCCAGTTCCACCCCCACGGCGACACGGCGATCTACGACGCGCTCGTCCGTCTCGTCCAGCCGTGGAGCCTGCGCTACCCGCTCGCGCTCGGCCAGGGCAACTTCGGCTCGCCCGGCAACGACGGCGCGGCCGCCCCGCGGTACACCGAGACCAAGATGGCTCCCCTCGCGCTCGAGATGGTGCGCGACATCGACGAGGACACCGTCGACTTCCAGGACAACTACGACGGTCGCACTCGCGAGCCGGCGATCCTGCCCAGCCGGTTCCCCAACCTTCTGGTCAACGGCTCGGTCGGCATCGCCGTCGGCATGGCGACGAACATCCCCCCGCACAACCTGCGCGAGGTCGCCTCGGGTGCCCAGTGGTACCTCGAGAACCCGACCGCGACCCGCGAGGAGCTGCTCGAGGCGCTCATGCAGCGCGTCAAGGGTCCCGACTTCCCGACGGGGGCGCAGATCCTCGGTGTCCGCGGCATCCAGGACGCCTACCGCACGGGACGCGGTTCGATCACGATGCGCGCGGTCGTCAACGTCGAAGAGATCCAGGGCCGCACCTGCCTCGTCGTGACCGAGTTGCCGTACCAGGTCAACCCCGACAACCTCGCGATCAAGATCGCCGAGCTGGTCAAGGACGGTCGCATCGGCGGCATCGCCGACATCCGGGACGAGACCTCGGGTCGCACCGGCCAGCGCCTCGTGATCGTGCTCAAGCGCGACGCCGTGGCCAAGGTGGTGCTGAACAACCTCTACAAGCACACGAGCCTGCAAGAGAACTTCGGCGCGAACATGCTCGCGATCGTCGACGGCGTGCCCCGCACCCTCGCGCTGGACGGCTTCATCTCGGCGTGGGTCGACCACCAGATCGACGTCATCCAGCGCCGCACCCGTTTCCGTCTGAAGAAGGCCGAAGCCGACGCGCACATCCTGCGTGGCTACCTGAAGGCTCTCGACGCCCTCGACGAGGTCATCGCGCTCATCCGTCGGTCGCCGACCGTCGAGGAGGCGCGCGCGGGTCTCATGGACCTCCTCGACGTCGACGAGATCCAGGCCTCGGCCATCCTCAACCTGCAGCTGCGACGCCTGGCCGCCCTCGAGCGTCAGAAGATCCAGGACGACGCCGACAAGCTCGAGCGCGAGATCGCCGACTACCAGGACATCCTGGCCAAGCCGGAGCGCCAGCGCACGATCGTCAGCGAGGAGCTCGCCGAGATCACCGACAAGTTCGGCGACGGCCGCCGCACCGAGATCATGTTCGGCTTCGACGGCGACATGAGCGTCGAAGACCTGATCCCCGAAGAAGAGATGGTCGTCACCATCACGCGTGGCGGGTACGTCAAGCGCACCCGCAGCGACAACTACCGCAGCCAGCACCGTGGTGGCAAGGGCGTCCGTGGTGCCCAGCTGCGCGCGGACGACGTCGTGGACCACTTCTTCGTGACCACGACCCACCACTGGTTGTTGTTCCTGACGAACAAGGGTCGCGTCTACCGCGCCAAGACGTACGAGCTGCAAGAAGCCGGCCGCGACGCAAAGGGTCAGCACGTGGCCAACCTCCTCGCCATGCAGCCCGACGAGCAGATCTCGCAGGTGCTCGACATCCGCGACTACGAGGTCGCCGACTACCTCGTCCTCGCCACACGCGACGGCCTGATCAAGAAGACGGCGCTCACCGAGTACGACACGAACCGCACCGGCGGGATCATCGCGATCAACCTGCGCGACGACGACGAGCTCGTCTCGGCGCTGCTCGTCGACGAGCACGACGACCTCCTGCTCGTCTCCCGTCACGGCATGTCGTTGCGATTCACGGCGACCAACGAGTCGCTGCGCCCCATGGGCAGATCGACCTCCGGCGTGAAGGGCATGACCTTCCGCGACGACGACACGCTGCTCAGCGCCTCCGTCGTGGGCGAAGAGGGCTACGTCTTCGTCGTCACCGAGGGCGGTTACGCCAAGCGCACCGCCGCCGACCAGTACCGTGTCCAGAACCGCGGCGGTCTCGGCATCAAGGTCGCCAAACTCGCGGAGGCGCGGGGCGACCTCGCCGGCGCCCTGATCGTCGGCGAGGACGACGAGGTGCTCGTGGTCCTGTCCGGAGGCAAGGTGGTCCGATCGGCCGTCTCCGAGGTCCCGGCCAAGGGCCGCGACACGATGGGCGTCGTCTTCGCCAGGTTCGCGAGTGACGATCGCATCATCGCGGTGGCCCGCAACAGCGAGCGCAACCTCGCGGCCGAGGTCGACGAGAGTGCGGACGCCGTGGCCGAGGCCGTAGTGTCTGTCGAGTCCGTCGAGTCCGTCGACGCCGACAACGAGATCCCCACGACCGACGACACGTCGGTCGAAGCCGAGTCGACCGACGACGAGGCCACCGGAACCGCCGGAGAGGAAACGAACAATGAGTAGTGTCGCCGAGAGACTCCAGAAGAAGGCGAAACGACCGTCCGGCACCAAGCAGGTCCGCCTCAAGCTCGTCTACATCGACTTCTGGTCGGTCGTGAAGCTGGCCTTCCTGATTTCGGTCGCGATCGGCATCATCACGGTCGTCGCCACCTTCCTGATCTGGGCCATCCTCAATCAGACCGGCATCTTCGACGACCTCGACGCCCTGTTGCGCGACATCCTCGGCGACTCGAGCTTCTCGATCCAGGACACGTTCAACGTCGGTCAGATCATGCTCTTCTCGATCGTGGTGGCCATCCTCAACGTGGTCGTCGGCACGGTCCTCGGCGCGATCGTCGCCGTGCTCTACAACCTGAGCGTGCGCATCACCGGCGGTCTGCTCGTCGGTTTCACCAACAACTGATCCACCGCTCGGGTCGGCGCGAACCGTCGATTCGAGTTCGCCGTCGTGGTGCTGTAGGCTTTACGACGGTCCGGGGGCTATAGCTCAGGCGGTTAGAGCGCTTCGCTGATAACGAAGAGGTCATAGGTTCAAGTCCTATTAGCCCCACGCAGTACCGGTCTCGTCTTCCACTCGTCTTCTGACGGGAACGAGGGTGAGATCGTGCTCGTTCCCCCGGTGACCGGGGGGTCGGGGCCTTAGCTCAGTTGGTAGAGCGCCTGCTTTGCAAGCAGGATGTCGGGAGTTCGATTCTCCCAGGCTCCACTCGATTGCTCTGCCCCTGCTCGCTGACGACATCAGCGAGCAGGGGCACTTCTCATTCTGTGCTCTTTGCTGCGCCGCCGCCCCTGCGGCGCAGGGGCGGTGTGATGGTCTAAGTCCCTCCGGGCCCGTGTCGGCTTCGCCGACGTGCATGCGACGTTGGGCCAAGGGTGGGGCCGGGCCGGGGCCGGGGCCGCGCGCTGCAGTCGCAGGGCTGTGGACGACGAAGGGCCCGCCTCCGGGGGGAGGCGGGCCCTTCGTGGGGTGCGGGGGTCAGGCCTTGGTGTCGGCGTCGTCGTCGGCGACCCAGAGCTCGTCGTCGGCGCGCAGGGTCTGCACGGCCGCGAAGACCAGCGCACCGAGGGCGACGACGCCCACGCCGATCAGTAGGACGCCACCGACGCCGGGGCCCGACTTCTGCTGACGCGGCACGTACTTCGCCGCAGCCTTCTTGCCTTGCTTCTTGGCGTTCTTGACGGCCTTCTTGACCTTCGGGTCGTTGGCGAGGTCGAGGTTGCCGAGAGCTGACGAGAACGCCGGGTACACGTCGTGCTTGAAGCGGTCCTGAGCGACCGACGCGTAGTGCGACCCGGTCGAGAGTCCCTGCGAGACCACGGGACAGACGTTGGAGTCCACCGCGTGCTTGATCTGGGGGACGACCTTCTTGTTCGCGATCTTGACGGCGTCGTCGCGGTAACCACCGATGACCTTGCCGGCGTGGTCGATCACGCCGCGCTGCTCACCCCACACCGCCGCAGCGTGCTTCTTGAACTTCTTGAGTTCTTTCTTCTGCTTGCGTGACAGGGCCATGAACGTTCCTCCAACGAGTAGGCAGTGGAGCCAGCGTCGCTGGCCCGTCCCAGTGTGGCACGGAGGTTCCTGACAGGTCACGGAACGGTCCCTGGGGAGTCGCTGGTGTGCCGAGGTGGCTGTGGGAGAATGACGACATGTCAACGCACACCGCTGTCGCAACCCTCACGACCAACCACGGCACCATCAAGGTGAACCTCTTCGGCGACCACGCCCCGAAGACCGTCGCGAACTTCGTCGGCCTGGCCACCGGCACCAAAGAGTGGACCCACCCGGCCACCGGCAAGGTCAGCACCGACAAGCTCTACGACGGCGTCGTGTTCCACCGCATCATCAAGGACTTCATGCTGCAGGGCGGCGACCCGCTCGGGCAGGGCGTCGGCGGGCCCGGCTTCCAGTTCGACGACGAGATCCACCCCGAACTGAACTTCAACGCCCCCTACATCTTCGCGATGGCCAACGCCGGCACACGTGGCGGCAAGGGCACGAACGGTTCGCAGTTCTTCATCACCACGGTTCCGACCCCGTGGCTGCAGGGCAAGCACACCATCTTCGGTGAGGTCGCCGACGACGAGTCCAAGAAGGTCGTCGACGCGATCGAGGCCGTCAAGACCGACGCGCGTGACAAGCCGCTCGACGACGTGGTGCTCGAGAGCGTCACCATCGACGAGGTCTAGGTGACCGATCCGCACGATCGGTCGAACTTCTGCTACCGGCACCCCGACCGGCAGAGTTTCGTCCTGTGCCAGCGGTGCGGACGCACCATCTGCGGTGAGTGTCAGACGCCGGCCGCGGTGGGCGTGCACTGCCCGGAGTGCGTGAAGGAGGCGCGGGGCAACGCACCGCGCCTCCAACCGCAGGTCGTCGGTCGGGTCCGCAGCGCCTCACGGCGCGGAGCACCCGTCGTCACCTACGGCATCATCGCCGTGACCCTCGCGGTCTTCCTGCTGCAGCTCGTGACCGGTACCGGCAACGGAGTCGTCACGAGGGCCCTGGCCTTCTACCCACCGCTCGAGATCGTGCAGCCCTGGCGTGCCGTGACGACGATGTTCGTCCACGGAAGCATCCTGCACATCCTCTTCAACATGTACTCGCTGTACATCTTCGGAGCAGAACTCGAACGCCAGCTGGGTCGAGGTCGGTTCGCCGCGCTCTACTTCCTGTCGGGCATCGGGGGCTCCGCGGCCGTGGCCCTGCTGGCCCCGGGCAGTTTTGTCGTCGGCGCGTCCGGCGCGATCTTCGGTCTGATGGCGGCGTTCTTCGTGATCGCGCGCAGCCTCGGTGGCCGGAGCATCCAGCTCCTGGTGCTCGTCGGCATCAACCTGGCGATCGGCTTCATCGTGCCCGGCATCGCCTGGCAGGCTCACCTCGGCGGCATCGTCGTGGGCGGGGCCATCGCGTTCCTCTTCTCGAAGACCCGTCATCGCTCCAAGCACGCGCTGCAGATCGCAGTGCTCGTCGGGATCGGCGTCATCGTGGTGGCGGCGCTCCTGGCCCGATCGGCTCAACTCGTGGGTCTGCTCTGAAGCGAACGATCCATGGACGACGAGAGGCGGCTCCCCATCGGGGAGCCGCCTCTTCTCGTCGGCCGACGCGTTCTCACCTGGTCAGGTTATCCACAGGGGAGTTATCCACAGGGTTTCCCACATTGGGGATAGTTACAGCCGTGTAAGTTCGAAGGTGCGTTCTAGCGCCACCGCGTCGTCATCAGGAACCCGATGAACATGATGCCGAAGCCGACCAAGATGTTCCACGAGCCGAGAGATGACACCGGAAGGGTGCTCTGGCTGACGTAGAACACCACGATCCAAGCGAGGCCGACGAGCATGAAGCCGAACATGACCGGCTTGAACCACACGGGGTTCGGCGCGTCCTCGGCGGTGCGGGCGGGCTTCGTGCTGCGGTTCGTGTCTTTGGCCATGGCGCACAGTGTACCGTGAGGCCCTTTTCGGGCCTGGGAGGGACATCACGGCCGTTCCCGGTCGCGGACGCGTTCTCCACATCCTCTCCACATGTTGTCCACCGAGGTGTCCCGCCGTCTCGGAGGCACGGGACGCCGCCTAGGATCGAATCATGACGGTCCACGGGGGCGAGGCCCCGCTCTCGCCGCGCACGACGCGTCGGCGACGATCGCGCGCCTCCTTCATCAGCGTCCTGGGCGAGCTGCTGATCACCGCCGGGGTGCTCGTGCTGTTGTTCATCGGGTGGCAGCAGTGGTTCAACGACCTCGTCGTGGCCGACGCCTACAAGGGCGACGCTGCTCGACTGAGCGAACGGTTCGAGCAGGCCGCGACTCCGGCCCCCGAGCCTTCTGCCGACGGCTCGTACGGCGAACCGCCCGCGGGGGCGACTCCTGCCGAGGCCGAGACGTTCGCCAACTTCTACGTTCCGCGGTTCGGCGCCGACTACGCCGTCCCGATCGCCGGGGGCACGAGCACCGTGCGCACCCTGAACAAGATCGGCATCGGCCACTACGACGAGACCCAGATGCCGGGGCAGGTCGGCAACTTCGGCATCGCCGCGCACCGGACCACGTACGGAGCACCGTTCAACAAGATCGCCGACCTGCAAGAGGGCGACAAGATGTACGTCCAGACCCAGGACGGATGGTTCACCTACTCGTTCCGTAACTTGCAGTACGTCCAGGCCACGCAGGTCTCCGTGCTGCAGCAGGTGCCCGACGCCCCCGACGTGTCGGCGACCTCGGGCGACCGGCTGATCACCCTGACGAGCTGCAACCCGATGTTCACCGCGCAAGAACGCATCGTCGCCTACGGTGTGTACGACTCGTGGCAGCCGCTGTCGGCCGGGGCCCCCGCCGAGCTCGCCGCCGCCGGAATCGGAGGCTGATCGTGTACTCCGCCCTCTGGCGCATCTTGCCCGGCCCCTGGTGGGTTCGGCTCGTGCTCGTGCTCGTCCTGATCGCCGCCGTGCTGTTCGCCCTCTTCGAGTGGGTCTTCCCCTACGTGAACGAGCTCCTGCCCACCCCCGACGTCACCGTGGAGCAACCATGACGCGCATCCTGGTCCTCGATAATTACGACAGCTTCGTCTACACCCTGAACGGGTACCTGCAGCAGCTGGGGGCCGAGACGGACGTCGTCCGCAACGACGCCTTCGACGCGGCCGACACCGCCGATCGCATCGCCGAGTACGACGCCGTCCTGCTGTCGCCCGGCCCGGGCACACCGGCGGCTGCCGGCGTCTCCGTCGACGTCGTGCACGCCGCTCTGGCAGCCGACAAGCCGCTGCTGGGCGTCTGCCTCGGGCATCAGGCCATCGCCGAGGCCCTCGGGGCCACGGTCACGCACGCCGACGAGTTGATGCACGGCAAGACGTCGAAGGTCGAGCACGACGACAGCGCGTTCTACGACGGGGTGCCCCAGCCGTTCACCGCGACGCGCTACCACTCGCTCGCCGTGGTCGACGAGACGGTTCCCGAGACGCTCGAGGTGACGTCGCGCACCACGGGCGGCGTCATCATGGGCCTGCGCCATCGGTCATCGCCCGTCTACGGGGTGCAGTTCCACCCCGAGTCGGTCCTGACGCAGGGTGGCTACCAGATGATCGGCAACTGGCTGTCGGTCGCCGGCCTGCCGGGCGCGGCCGAGACGGCCAGAGGGCTCGACCCGCTCATCCACCTCGGCTGAACGCAGGCCCCTGGGTACCCGGCTCTCGGCGCCGACCGTCTCGCCCTGAACGGGTTCAGCCGGTGCAGATGCGCAGGGTGACCGCCGAACCCTGAGCGACGTCGCCGGGCGGAACACTCATGCCCGACACGGTCTCACCGCTGCAGCCCGGGTCGGACTGCGGGGTGACCGTCAGACCGAGTTGGTCACGGAGGGTCGTGATCGCCTCTTCAGAGGGCTGCCGGGTGACGTCGGGGAGCTGCACGAGCCCGTTGGACACCACGAGGTCGACACCGGAGCCGAGGGCGACCTGCGAGGCCGCTGCCGGCTCTGACGTGAGGACGGACCCCTCGGGCACCGTCGACGAGTAGTCGGAGCTCTGCTGACCCCGTTCGAGACCGGCGTCGGTGATCGCCTGCCACGCGGCGTCGACGGTCTGTCCGGCGACGGAGGGCATCGCGACGAGTTGTGGCCCCGACGAGACCGTCACCGTGACGGCGAACTCTTTCGGGACCGACGTGCCGGGCTGTGGGTCGGTGGAGATGATGTCCCCGGCGTCGATCGTCGGACTGGTCGCCTCGGCACGCACGGCTGTCAGGCCCAGTTCGTCGAGGCGGGCGGACCCGGTCTCGAAGCTGACCCCGACGAGGTCGGGGATGCGGGACGACTGGGCGTTGTCGACCGTGGGCGGGGAGAGGTTGACCACCCAGAACACGACGGCCACGATGACGACTGCCACGAGCACGATGCCGGCCCAGATCCAGGCCACGGGGGGCCGGGTCTGCGTTCGTTGCGGACGTCCCGTGTCGTCGGACTGCAACTCTTTCAACGCCGCCTCGCTGCCGGCGTTCGAGTGCGGGTTGACGCCGAAGAGCGTGGAGCCGGCGTCGACCGTGTGGGGTCGACGGGCCGGGGCACGACCGGCACCGGCTGCCTCGAGGTCGTCACGGAACTCGGCTGCGCTCTGGAAACGGTCGAAGCGGTCTTTGGTCAGGGCGTGCAGGACGACGGCGTCGAGCGCCGGACTGACCGCTCGCTCGACGGTGCTCGGCGGAACGGGAGGCTCGCTGACGTGGCGGTAGGCGACCGCGACGGCGCTGTCGCCCGTGAAAGGCGGTCTGCCCGTGAGTAACTCGAAGAGCATGACGCCGGTCGAATAGAGGTCGGTGCGGGCATCGACGGTCTCGCCACGCGCCTGTTCGGGACTGAAGTACTGGGCGGTGCCGAGGATGGCGGTGGTCTGCGCGACGGTGGCCGCCGAGTCGCTGATGGCTCGGGCGATACCGAAGTCCATCACCTTGACCTGACCGGAGTTGGTCAGCATGACGTTGCCGGGCTTGATGTCGCGGTGGACCACGCCCGCACGGTGCGAGTACTCGAGAGCCGTCAGCACGCCTGCGGTGACCCGGACGGCCTCGTCGGGATCGAGCGGGCCCTCGGCGACGATGTCTTTGAGGAGGCGCCCCTCGACGTACTCCATGACGATGAACGGGACGACCACGTCGAGACCGCGGCTGTCGCGGACGACCTCTTCGCCGGCGTCGAAGACCCGCACGATGGTCGGGTGCGCCATGCGGGCGGCGGCCTGGGCCTCTTGGCGGAAGCGCGAGCGGAAGGCCGGATCGGTGGCCAGGCTGGGCTTCATCAACTTGACGGCGATCTTGCGACCGAGCCGGGCGTCGGTGCCGACGTGGACGTCGGCCATGCCACCGCGGCCGATCAGGTCACCGATCTGATACCGGTTGGCGAGGAGATGGATGCTCTCTCTCACACCTTCAGCCACGCCTGTTCTCCCAACGACCCACCCCTGTCTGGCGTCACGGTCGGAGCCAGTGTACCGGGGCGGACTCCCCCGGACTGGGTACGGACCTAGGCCGGAGGGATGATTGTCAGGGCTTCGTGACCCCGGTCGTCTGCACGACCGGGGTCACGACCACGTCATCGAGCGGGCGTGTCGGTGGGCTCGGGTTCAGCGCTCGTGGCCGGGGCCGTCACCGTGATGGTGACGCCCGGCGAGGGCTCGGACGCGATCTGACCGCAGTTGGCCACGTAGCTGACCGTCAGGTTGCCGGCGGCGGTCGCCGTCACCGTGAGGGACGTCGCGTTCGCGCCGAGGCCACCGGAGGCCTGGCCCGAGGTGTCGGTCCCACCGGTGATCGTGTACGAGTAGCCGGTGAGCGAGTAACCGGTCGGGCACCCCGCGTAGGCAGGCCAGTTGATGGTGGCGTCCTCGCCCGCCGCGATCTGCCCGGGGGTCGCGGTCGGCGTCGACGGCTGGGCGGGGGTCGGGGCGGCGCGGTAGATGTAGATCGTCACCGAGGAGCCCTTCTGGAGCGCCCCCGTGGGATCGATGCTCGCGACGGTGCCGACCTGGTCGGGGCTCGGCGCACTCGACCCGGCGTCCGCCGAGTCGACCTGCAGGCCGAGGTCTTCGAGGGCGGCGCGCGCTGCGGCCTCGGTCAACCCCACGTAGTCACCCGAAGAGACGGTGACCGACGTCGGTGTGGGCGACGGGGTGACCGTCGTGCGGCTCGGTGACGGCGTCGAGCTCGACGTCGTCGGAGCCGGCACCGGGTCGTCGGCGTTGCCCACCGCGAAGACGATGCCGACGACGAGGGCGATCACGGCCAGGACGGCCAGGACGATGAGAGGCCAGAACCAGGGGCTGCGTTTCTTCTCGTCGACGGGATCGTGGTCGCCGTCGCGCAGGGCGTCGGGGTCGGCGGAACCGGCCACGTAGCCCGCCGCCGCACCGCCCGCGGCGCTCTGCGCCCGGGTGGCCATCGGATCGAAGAGCTGGGTCGTGGCGTCCTGGGCGTTGAAGGCCTGGGTCGCCGTGTCGGCTGGCGTGTTGGCGGCCGCACCGATCGCCGGCACGGCGATGGTCGCCGCGGCGACGTCGCCGCGGCGGAGGGCTCGGGCGGCCTGGGCGAGGGCCGACGCGGTCGCGGGTCGTTCACCCGGCTTCTTGGCGATGCACGACAGGACCAGGCGACGCACGGGTTCGGACACCGTCGACGGGAGGTCGGGCGGCTGCTCGTTGATCTGCGCCATCGCGATGGCGACCTGCGACTCACCCGTGAACGGGCGACGGCCGGCCAGGGCCTCGTAGGCGACGATGCCCAACGAGTAGATGTCGGTGCTGGGCGACGCCGGGTGGCCGCTGGCCTGCTCGGGCGAGAGGTACTGGACGGTCCCCATGACCTGACCGGTGGCCGTCAGGGGCACCTGGTCGGCGATGCGCGCGATGCCGAAGTCGGTGATCTTCACCCGGCCGTCGGGCGTGACGAGCAGGTTGCCGGGCTTGATGTCGCGGTGCACGAGCCCCGCGGCGTGGGCCGCCTGCAGCGCCGACGCGGTCTGCGCGACGATGTCGAGGACCTTGTCGGTGGGCAGGACGCGATCGCGCTCGAGGACGGTGGACATGGCCTCGCCGGGGACGAGCTCCATCACCAGGTAGGCGCTGCCTTCTTCTTCGCCGTAGTCGAAGACGTTGGCGATGCCCTCGTGGTTGACGAGTGCGGCGTGACGCGCCTCGGCGCGGAAGCGCTCGAGGAAGCCCGGGTCGCCCAGGTACTCGTCCTTGAGGATCTTGATGGCGACCGTGCGGCCGATGACGAGGTCGGTGGCTTCCCAGACCTCGCCCATGCCGCCGATGGCGACTCGGGTCGACAGCTGGTAACGCCCACCGAAGGTGACTCCGCCGGATGGTCTCATTTGTTCAGCACCGCCTCTAGTACTTTCTTCGCGATCGGTGACGCGACACTGTTGCCGAATGCGGACTGGCCCTGTCCGCCGCCGTTCTCGACCACGACGGCCACCGCGACCTCGGGATCAGCAGCAGGCGCGAACCCGGTGAACCAGAGGGTGTACGGATCGCCGGGGCCGTTCTCGGCCGTTCCTGTCTTGCCGGCGACGTCGACGCCGTCAATTCTTGCATTGCTCGCCGCACCGTTCGCGACGTCCTGCACCATCATGTCGGTCATCGTGGCCGCAGTCTGGGAGCTGATCGGTTTGCCGTACTCGGACGGCGAGAAATCTTCGACGGGGCTCAGGTCGGGGTTCAGGACGCTCTCGATGAGCGTCGGGTTCATCTCGGTGCCGCCGTTGGCGATGGCGGCCGAGACCATGGCCATCTGCAAGGGAGTGACGCGGTCCGACCCCTGCCCGAACGACTGGAGCATGAGGGTCGCGTCGTTGATGGCCTGGCCCTTGGAGTCCTCGATGGGGAACTGGCTCGGGGTGACGGCCTGGGGGACGCCGATCGACTTGTCGCCGAAACCGAACTTCTTGGCCTGTTCTTGCAGTGCCTTCGCCCCGAGGGCCTGGCCGAGCTGGGCCATGGGGATGTTGCACGACAGTCGCAGGGCCGTGGCGATCGTGGCCGTCTCACCACCGCCGCAGCTTCCGCCCTCGGCGTTGTTGATGTCGGTGCTGGTGCCGGGCAAGGTCAACGTCGCCGGGTTGGGGAACTCGCTGTCGGGCGTGTAGTCGCCGCTCTCGAGCGCCGCGGCCGTCGTGATCAGCTTGAAGGTCGACCCCGGTGCGTAGAGGTCGCCCTGGATCGCCCGGTTCTGCAGCGGTGCCGAAGGGTCGGCGATGAGCGAGTCGTAGGCGTCGGTCACGGTCTGACGGTCGTGGCTGGCGAGCGGGTTGGGGTCGTAGCTGGGCTTGGAGACCATGGCGAGGATCTTGCCGGTCTTCGGGTCCATCGCGACGACCGAGCCCGAGTTCGAGCCGAGGGCGTCGTACGCCGCCTGCTGCACCGCCGGGTCGAGGGTGAGGTTGACCGTGGCCCCCTCGGGGTCCTGACCCGTGAGCAACGAGTTGACCTGGTCGAAGAACTGCGAGTTGGCGTTTCCCGTCAGGTACCGGTTCATGGCGTCCTCGATGCCCCGTGCCCCCTGGCCCAGCGTGTAGTAACCGGTGACGGGCGCGTAGAGATCGGGCTGCGAATAGGTGCGCTGGAACTCGTACTGGTCATCGACCGGGGTGGACTGGGCGACCGCCTGCCCGCCGACCAGGATGGGGCCACGTTGGGCCGAGTAGCTGGCGAGCAGAGCCCGCGAGTTGCGGGCGTCGGCGTTGAGCGCGTCGGCCTGGAACGCGGTGATGTAGGTCGTCGAGAGGAAGAGCGCGACGAACATGGCGAGCACCACGTAGCTCACGCGTCGGAGTTCTTTGTTCATCAGCCGATCACCAGCCTCGGTTGGTTGCGCACGGAGTCGGACAGTCGCAGGAGCAGGGCCACGATGATCCAGTTGGCCACGAGCGACGAGCCGCCCGCGGCGAGGAAGGGAGCGGTGAGGCCCGTGAGCGGGATGACCCGGGTCACTCCACCCATGACCACGAAGACCTGGAGGGCCACGACGAACGCCACGCCGACGCCGAGCATGCGACCGAAGTCGTCCTGCCCCACGAAGCCGATGCGGAAGCCGCGCGACACGAGCAGCAGGTAGAGGGCCAGGATCGCGAAGAGCCCGGCCAGGCCGAGTTCTTCACCGAGCGACGCGAAGATGTAGTCGCTCTCGGCGAGGGGCGTGGTCTGGGGCCGACCCTGGCCGAGCCCCGTCCCGATCAGTCCACCGTTGGCGAGGCCGAAGAGGCCCTGGACGAGCTGGAAGGACCCGCCCACGGCGTCGTACTCGGACTGCGCGAACGGGTTCAACCAGGCGGCGAAGCGACCTTGCACGTAGCCCAGGAAGGTGCTCGCGATCAGGGCGCCGCCGAGGAAGAGCCCGACGCCGAGGACGATCCAACTGGCCCGCCCCGTGCCCACGTAGATCATGACGAGGAACAACCCGAAGTAGAGCAGCGAGGTGCCGAGGTCGCGCTGGAAGATGAGCACGCCCATGGCCACGAGCCAGACGATGAGGATCGGTCCGAGGTCGCGCGGTCGGGGGAACCGCATGCCGAGGACCTTCGGCCCCATCAGCGAGAGGTTGTCGCGGGCGGTGACGAGGTAGCCGGCGAAGAAGATCGCGAGCGTGATCTTGGCGATCTCGCCCGGTTGGAACGAGAACGGACCGATGTCGATCCAGACGCGGGCGTTCAGTCCCTCGCGGCCGATGCCCGGCAGCAGAGGCAGCAGGAGCAGCACGATCGAGACGAACATGGCGATGTACCGGTAGCGCGAGAGCACCCGGTAGTTGCGGATCACGAGCAGCACGGCGAGGGCGATCACCATCGCGAGGACGGTCCAGACCATCTGCTTGATGCCCAGCGCTCCCCAGCCCTCGCGGCCCTCGGCCAGGTCGAGCCGGTAGATCATGGCGATGCCGATGCCGTTCAGGGTGACGGCGATCGGCATGACGAACGGGTCGGCCTCGCGGGCGACGACCCTGAGCACCACGTGGAAGATCAGGGCCAGGCCGAGCACCATCGACCCCGCGATCAGCACGGTGGGGTCGACCTCGCCGGTCGCGCCGAGCTGGACGAGCACCATCGCTCCGGCCGCGACACCGCAGGCGATCAACAGCATGAGCAGTTCGAGGTTGCGCAGCCGCGCGGGTTCGCGCAGTCGCAACGAGATCGCCTGCGTCATGTTCGTGGGACGCGACGCCTTCGCGGACGGCTTGCGCGCGCCTCCTACGCGACCGATGACCTCGGTCGCGTCGCCGCCGGGTGCGTCAGGGGTTGCTGGCATCGGCCAACCTCTCGACGATCGCCCGGGCGTCCGCGAGGGAGCCGGCGTTGATGGTGTCTTCGACGGTGGTCTGCGTGTAGTTCGGCAGGTCGTCGACCTGGACGTCGGTGGTCTCGTAGACGCTCGAGAGGCCGATGGGCCCGAGGCTCTGCTGGACGCCCTTGTAGATGACGACCGTGCCCTGCTCTTCGCCCACGTAGTAGTGGTCTTGCGTCCACTGGTAGGTCAGCACGAGCCCTGCCACGAGTGCGGCGATCGCCACGACGAGGGCGGTCAGCCAGGTGATCCGGCGACGGCGACGCCGGCGCTTGTCCTCGGCGATGAGTTCGGCGAGGTACTCGTCGCTCTCGGGCTCGAAGTGGCTGTCTTCCGGCGTCGTGGCGACCTTGAGGGGGTGCAGCAGGATCGTCGGCAGACGCAGTTGCTTGCGGCCGGCGTCGCTGTCGAAGCTGAGGGGAACCGCGGCGGAGCCGACCGTGACGGGTTCGTCGAGGGCCGAGTCGTCCGACTCGTCGACGTCGACGATGACGACGGTGACGTTGTCGGGGGCGCCGTGGTCGAGCGTCTCTTTGACGAGGCGCCTGGCTGTCTGCTCGGCGTCGAGACCCATGGCCAGGGCCTTCTTGATGCGTTCTTCGGCGAGGTAGCTGCTGAGGCCGTCCGAGCAGATCAGCCAGCGGTCGCCGGGCTGCGTGCCGAGGGTCGCCGTGTCGATCTCGGGGGCCGCGTCGACGTCGCCGAGCACGCGCATGAGGACGCTGCGCCTCGGGTGCACGGCCGCCTCTTCGGGCGTGATGCGCCCGCTGTCGACCAGGCGCTGGACGAAGGTGTGGTCGGCCGTGATCTGGCTGAGCTCGCCCTCGCGGAACAGGTAGATGCGTGAGTCGCCGATGTGGGCGATCGCCATGCTGTCACCGACGCGCAGCATGGCGCTGACGGTGGTGCCCATGCCGGTCAGCTCTTGGTGCTCGAACACGGTCTCGGCCAGCAGCTGGTTCGCCGCGATCAGCGACGACTGCAGGGCGAACTCGGCATCACCCGGCGAGGTGTAGACCCGGTCGGTCTCGCGGATCCGCCGGATCGCGATGGCCGAGGCCACGTCGCCGCCCGCGTGCCCGCCCATGCCGTCGGCCACGACGAACAACTGCGTTCCGGCGTAGCCGCTGTCCTGGTTGTTGGACCGGATCTTGCCCACGTTGGACAGAGCGGCACTCTTGGCGTGCGTCGTCATGAGGGCCTACCGCCGGAGCTCGAAGCTCGTCTGCCCGATCGTCACGGTCGCGCCCGTGGGCACGGGGGTGGGGACCGACACGCGCTCGCCGGCGAGGAACGTGCCGTTGGTGGAGTCCAGGTCTTGGACGACCCAGCGGCCGTTCCAGAGCATGAGACGCGCGTGGTGGGTCGAGGTGTAGTCGTCGCGGATCACGAGGTTGCTCTCTTGCGATCGGCCGATGGTGAGCGGCCCGTCGCCGAGCGGCATCTCGAGGCCCGCCTTGGCGCCCTTGGTGATGACGAGGCGTGTGGCGCGGCCATCACCCTGCGGGGTCGGCGCCGGCGCGGCGGGCGCGGCGCGCGGGGCGGGCGCAGGAGGCGCGGTGGCGGTCGAGCTCGCCTTGCCGGGTGTGCCGTCGGCGGGCATCTTGCGTGCCCGCTGCCCGAACAGGTCGCTTCTCAGCGCGAACACGATCACGAAGACGAACAGCCACAGGACGGCCAGGAAGCCGAAGTGGAGCACCAGCAGGGTGAGGGCTGAGGTCATCGTCGGCCACCCGTCGAGTCGGGCCCGTCGAAGGGTTCGGGCGTCGAGGACTGGGGGAGCACGCGGAACACGATACGCGTACGACCGATCTGGATCACCGAATCGGGCTGCAGCGGCGCCTTCGTCAGCGGGTTGCCGTTGAGCTTGGAGCCGTTCGTCGAGCCGAGGTCGCGGACCTGGGCGCGGGATCCGTCCCACAGGATCTCGACGTGCTGACGGGACGTCCCCGTGTCTTGCACGGTGATGTCGGCGTCGCTGCCGCGGCCGATGATCGTACGGGCACCGCTGAGCTCGCGACGCTTGCCGTCGATCTCGACGAACGGCCTCCACTGCACCTCGCCGCGCAGGTTGCGAGAGTCGACGGTCATGATGCCGACGCTCAGCGAGTCGTCTTCTCGCAGACGGATGCCGAGCGGGCCGGCGAACTGGTACCCCTGGGCCGTGGCGTGACGTTGGGTGAGCTGGGTGAGCTCGTCGATCAGGGCCGGACCGATGCCCGACATCTTCTCGTAGTCGATGGGGGCGAGGCGCACCTGGAGCTCGTTGGGCACGAGGATGCGGTCACGCGAGACCACCGCCGCCTTGGTGTCGAGCTCGCGGCGCAGGGCGTTCGTGATCTCGAGTGGTTGCACGCCCGAACGGAACGTCTTGGCGAAGGCACCGTTGACGGCACGCTCCAACTCGCGTTCGAAATTGTCGAGCAGTCCCATGGGTCTCCAGGTTCGGGGTCTCTGGTCGCCCGATCTTAGCCCGAACGAGTGAAAGGTACTCACCGGTGCTCTTTCGGGCGTCCGACGCGTGCTAAAGTCTACGAGTTCGCGCGAGTGGCGGAATTGGCAGACGCGCTGGCTTCAGGTGCCAGTGCTCGAAAGGGCGTGGGGGTTCAAGTCCCCCCTCGCGCACGAACGTGAAGGCTCACCTCCGGGTGGGCCTTTTCACTTTCCCGGGCCCGCTTCCGGCCCGTTTCCGGGCCTGCTCAATTGCCTGTAGGTGCTTGGCTGGTGCGATGAGCCAGCAGAGCGGTGTCGTGTTCGAGTTCGACGAGGTGCTCTTCGACGAGTTCCCGAAGGCCCCGTGGGTGCCGCGCAACCAGCGCATCGTCGTCGACTCCGACCGCCGCGTGGTGGGTCGCCGCGACGGCGTCGTGGCCAGCGTGACCGACCTGCCCCCCGTGTATGCGCACGCCGACATCGGGCCGAGGATCAGCAGCATGCAGTCCTTCGTCACCGTCGGCGACTACGTCTCGTGGATCGTCCGGACCGTCGAGGGCACGCGGTTCACCTCGTCCGCCGACGACCTCGACGAGGAGGCGCGGCTCGAGATCGCGAGGGACGCCACCCTCCACGGGTTCCTCGACGACCTCGAGTGCATGGTCATCGCCGACCTGTCGGACATGCGATTCGGACAGGACCGCGAACTGACGCGCTGCCGTCTCGAGGTGACCCGCGCCTCCGGGGGGCCGGTCGCCTGGGCGCTCGTCGTCGCGGGCACGGGGCACCGGATCGAGTCGGACACGGTCGAGGCCGCGGAGTTCGTCGGCCGACAGCTCAACGACATCGCCATCGACGGTGACCCGCTCGCCCTCGAGGCCGTGCTGCCGCTCTGAGGCGTCTCGGCCCGATCAGCCCGTGAGGCCGGTCACGGAGAGCCTCCGGCCGATCGCGAGGCGATGACGGCGGCGAGCCAGCCAGGGATCGCCTCGGCGGGCCGTGGGTACGACTCGAGATCGTCGAGGTAGGCCTGGTCGTCGATCCAGGTGTGAGGAGCGCGGTGGTCGAAGTCGAACGAGGTGCCGAGCTTGCCGGCGGCGGTGACCCGAAAGCGGGCGCTGAACCACGTTCCGACGTCGGCTCGGTACATGAGCCGTCGGAGGTCGGAGGCGGCGGCGCCCGCCTCGTCCGTGTCGGGAGTGGACGACTCGTGACCGGCTTCGTCGAAGAAACCCACGGATGCCACCCGGACGCCTCCGACCTCGGAGAAGTCGAACTCTGCCCGGACGGAGCCTCGAGGCATCATGCGGTGGACGGCGAGACCCACCCGACGGAGGGCGTCACGCTCGGTCGGGACGCCGCCGCCGACGGTGTCGTGTTCGCTCATCGCTCGGCCTCACCCCCACCGTCGGCTCGGCCGGCCAGGTCGTGGCGGGTCGGGGCGCCGGCGAGGATGGCAGCCAGCCAGTCGGGGGTGTTCTCGGGGGTGCGGGGGAATCGATCGAGGTCGGCCCTGTAGGCATCCGCGGAGAAGTGCCCCAACTCCGGCTCGTGGTCGTAGTCGTACGACGCGCTCATCTTGCCGACCGCCGTGACCGTGAACACCGCGGTGAACCAGGTCCCCGAACCGGGTCGGTGCATCGCCTTCCGGAGGTCGCGTGCCGCCCGGAAGGTCGTCTCGTCGGGCAGCGCGTAGTCCTCGCTCCCGTCTATGTGGAGCAGGACCGTCTCACCGGCCATGACGCCCCCAGCGATGCTGGTCTTCATGACGATCCGGTCGAAGCCGGTCGGGAGCAGGCCGTACAGCTGCCGGCCGATGTCTCGGAGGATCGTGCGCTCGGCTTCGATGCCGGTCGTCGATGGGCCGTCGGACATGCGTGTACCTCTTCAGTCATCGATCACGTGCGGTCGTGGCGGGTCGGGGCGCCGGCGAGGATGGCAGCCAGCCAGTCGGGGGTGTTCTCGGGGGTGCGGGGGAACCGATCGAGGTCGGCCCTGTAGGCATCCGCGGAGAAGTGCCCCAACTCCGGCTCGTGGTCGTAGTCGTAGTCGTACGACGCGCTCATCTTGCCGACCGCCGTGACCGTGAACACCGCGGTGAACCAGGTCCCCGCATCTCGTCGGTGCATGGCGTCGCGGAGGACTTCGGCCGGCGAGGACGCCGCCAGCCACGCTGACCTGCATCTCGACACGGTCATGTTCTGAGTTCAGAGTCGGATACAGCAGACGACCGATGGCGCGCAGCTGGACGCGTTCGGCTTCGAGTCCTGTCGGCTGCCCGTCGGGAGAAACGGAGCGGCTCTCGTCAGCGCTGGTCATCGTGTCGTCATCACGGGACGAGGGGACCGTCGTCACGGCCGACGCGGTCATGTCGGGTGGGCGCACCCGCGAGGATCGCGGCGAGCCACCCGGGAGTGTTCTCGGCCGTCCGGGGAAAATCCTCGAAGTCGGCACGATGTTCCTCGGCGCCGAAGTGGCCTAGTTCGGGTTCGTTGTCGTAGTCGTACCGCGCGCTGAGTTTCCCGGCAGTCGTGACGGTGAAGACAGCGGTGAACCATGTTCCCGCCCCTGCCTTGTACATCAGGTGCCTCAGCCGACGAGCCGCTTCGAACGTGCGTCGCGAGGGAGCAGCCGACTCCTGGGTGCCGTCAGCAGCCGACATCAGCGTCTCGCCGGCCATCACACCTCGAGCCATGCTGGTCGTCATGACGATCCGATCGAGGCCGGACGGGAGCAGCCCGTACAGCTGTCCGCCGATCTCTTGCAGGATCGCGCGCTCGGCCTCGACGCCCGTCATCAGCTGGTCGTCTGCCGAAGCAGAGCGGCTCTCCTCAGCGCCCGTCATCGTGTCCGAGGCGAACGAGGTCGTGGCGGGTCGGGGCGCCGGCGAGGACGGCGGCAAGCCAATCCGGGGTGTTCTCGGGGGTGCGGGGGAATTCGTCGAAGTCGGCTCGGTAGGCCTCGGCGCCGAACTGGCCCAACTCGGGCTCGGCGTCATGGTCGAATCGTGTGCGGAGGTTCCCTTCGGCCGTGACCGCGAACCAGGCGGTGAACCATGTTCCTGCCCCCGGCCTGTACATGGCCTCTCTGAGTTCACGGGCACGGAGGGTGGAGTCCCTCTTGCCCATGACGGAGTCGCACGTTCCGTCCGGGCGGCAGAGTCGCTTCCTCCCGGTGGAGACACCACCGACGATGCTGATCTCGGCCTCGATGCGATCGAAGCCCGCGGCGATCTCGCCATGGAGCGCCAGACCGACCTCTCTCAGCGCAGAGCGCTCGTGCTCGAGCTCGGGTGGGTTCTCATGTCCTGTCATGACTCGGGTTCTTCCTTCGGCTCATGTGTGCCACCCTGGCGTCGAGGTCGTGGCGGGTCGGTGCACCGGCGAGGATGGCGGCCAGCCAGTCGGGGGTGTTCTCGGGGGTGCGGGGGAACTCGTCGAAGTTTGCTCATGACCCTCCGGAGATCGCGGGCCGCCTGGAAGACGCCACGACCGGACGAGAGAGAGGTCGAGCTGCCGTCGGCAGCAGGCAACTCGATCGTGCCGGCTGTCACTCCGCCGACCACGCTGATCCGGGCGATCACTCGATCGTGGTCGCGCGGGATGACGGCATGTAGTGCTTTGCCGAGGATGCGAAGTGCGTCCCTCATGACGGGGGACCGGCCAGCCAACCCTCTGCTAGATGCAGCCTCGGGGTTTCGTCACGCACTGTCGGGGCCGGGTCGGCAGGAGAAGGTACCGAGATGGCCGTCCGCACTCACGACAAGGGACCAGCAACTGAGGATATGAGGAGGAGATGTTCCCTCATGCCTACGAGCTGGAGAGAATCGGCTGCCGGCCGTCCCCCCAGGGCGAGGATGGGCGTGAAGCCGAAGCATTCCTCCGGGCCGGGAACGCCGAGACGAGCTCGAGCCTCCGGCCACGGAGCCCAGTCGAAATAGTCGGGGTCGTTCAGGAAGGACTCGTACGCGGCGATGACTTTCAGGGTCGCCATCGATTTCGTGAGGATGCGAGACGTGCCCTTGCGGAATTCGAGGAGGTGCAGTCGCCCGTCCAGCCAGACGAAGAGGTCACCGAGCGCCGAAGAGAACAACGGAACGCCTTGCGTGAACCTGGGAGCGACCTCTGCGAGCACATCCAGCCATCGGGCCGGGTCGACGATCCGCAAGTAACCGTCTGCGGTGTCACCCAGGCCGTGGTCCCGCCAGAGCGCCGTCATCTCAGGAGGTACTTGTTCGGTGAACGTCTCGAGACTCGACGGCGGAATCTGCGGTCCTGAGACGAAGACGGCTTCTTTGGCCATGGGGTCATCCTCCTGTGGTCGAGGTGAGTCGGACGTTGAGTCGTGTGCGGTACCACTCCGACTCCGGGATCGAGCCGGCCAGGGACCGGACGTAGTCATCCAACGCCGCCACCCGTGTCCGCCATTGACTGCCCAGCGACTTGTTCACGCCTGCGTGCCCGAGTCCGGTCACGTTGTCGGGCCGCCCGCCGGAGATCATATCGGGGGAGTGCAGCGCGTTCTGGCCCTTGAGCCACGTGCCGACATCGAGACGAGCCTGTTCCGGGTCGACCCCGTCCAAGATCAGCTCGGTCAGACGATCTGACGCTGCGTCCTCACGCGCCGCCTGTTGCGCAGGCGAATGCGGGCGAGACGTCGACTCGTAGGCAGCGCGGTTGTCGAGGTATTCGCCGACGGTCAGGTCGTTGAGGCCTCGTTGTTGAAGATCGAGCTGTCGACGGAACTCACCGAGATCGTGACCGACGTTCGGCGTGAAGTCGATCTGTGTGACTTCCGACGCCTGAGGCAGGACCAGCTCGTGCCCGGCCCCGAGCTGACCGTTCGCGCCGTCGAGCCCCTCCTCGTGCATCGGAGGCACCCCCTCGTCGCTCGACGCATGACCTCGTCCGTCGTGCGGATCCAGACGGTCGTCCGGCTGAGAGCCGGAGGCACCTGTTTCGGCATCGCTGTGGGCTCCGCCGCCGTCGCCACGTTCGAGCAGCGTCGTGCCGCCTGATCCGGGGTCGGCGGCGCGGGCGGCACCGGCGGCCGGGTCGGGGCCGGTGCCACCACCCGCGTGGGCGGACGCGTCGGCGTGCGTCGGGGACGCGGCCCGCGCCTCCTCGGCTGCTCGACCGAGGTCGCCGTATTCGGCGAAGTCCTCGAGCTTGGACAGCGAGCCGAAGTCGACCGTCTCGCCCGCCTTCAGGGCGCCGGTGAGACCGGAGAACTCGACGTCGGTCATGCGCTCGAGGGCGGCCATCGTGTCGGTCAGACCGTCGAGGTCGTCGAGCTTCGACAGGCCGCTGCCGTGCTCGCCGAACGCGGCGACGAGATCGTCGACCCGCGACAGGCCCTTCGGCAGGTGCGACGCGTCCTCCGCCACCTCGGCCAGCCGGCCGGTGAGCGTCGCTGCCCGAGCCGCGCCCGACCCGACCTTGAGGCCCGCTCCGACCTGGCCCGCGCCCGGGATGAAGAACGACGCGACGTTCGCCACCGCGAAGGTGCCGGCCGCGACCGGGTCCTCCTCCCACTGCTCGGGTGTGCCGACGATGCCGCCGACCATGCCGTCCATCGTCTGCTTGTAGTTGTCGCGCAGGCCGCGCAGCGACTCGGGCACGGCCGAGTCGGGCAGGTTCGCCAGGGCGGGCGCCACCGGGAAGGCCACCGTGATGGCGAGGGCGCCGAGACCCGTCAGCATGCCCGTCCAGGCCTCGCCGGCGAACGACCAGTCGTGCGTCCAGCCGTTCGCGGCGTCGAAGCCGACGAGTGACACGGTGCCCTCGACGAAGCTGGTGCCGAACTCGACGAGTCCGTCGCCGACCGACTCCTGGCACGACCGCTCGCCCTTGCCCTGAGCACCCCACGGGTTGTCCTCGGCGAGGTCGAGCTGCTCACCCGTGACGGCGGTCTGCGGAGCCACGCAGAGGTCGTCGCGGAGGGCGTTGACGCCGTTCTCGAACTCGACCCGTGCCGCGTCGATCTTGGCGATCTCGGCGTTGTACTGCGCCTGCAGCTCGTTGTTGCGCTCGACCGACGGCGTGTGCTCGTTCCACGGGATGGTCGACTCGCCCTGGCCCTCGAGCACGATCGGGACCCCGCCGTTCATCTGGCTGGCCTGGAAGAGGGGGTTGTCGGGGTCGTAGAAGTCGAGCGTGACACCGCCGGCGACCGAGGCGCGGAAGGCGTTCGCCTCGGTGACCAGCTCTTTGATGCGCGCCACGGGTGCCGTGACCGCGCCCGCCAACGTGTCGAGCAGGTCGGCCACCGTCGCGAGCTTTCCCGCGACTGCCTCGGCGTCGACGCGCACCGGGTCCATCGAGGAGAACAGCTGCGGCCCTTCGGGGGCGGTGTACGACGCGGACAGGCCCGACCAGTCGGTCATCACGGCCTCGGCGTTCGTCGTGACCGCGGTCGACGTGCTCTTGTAGCTCGCCGCCGCCGACGCGATCGACTCGGGCACGATGTCGAGACCGTAGAACTCGGAGGGTTGGGTCAGCGATCCCTTCGTGGCCATCAGCGGGCCCCCTCGACGAAGCTGAGGTCGCCCGACTCGGCGGCCTGGACGGCGGCGGACTGCGTCTGCGCGGCCATCTCCTCGTCGCCGTTCACGTAGGCCAGGGTCGCGTCACCGGCCCCGGTCGCGCAGGCGAGGATGCGTGCGTTGATGCCCTGCACGCGCGACGCCTCGGACGAGATCAGGTCGACGACGGCCACCGCCGACGACACGAGGATGTCGCTGCCCACGCCGGCGTTCAGCTCGCCCTGGGCGGTCTCGACGCCGGTGAAGGTCGCCGCGAAGGTCTCGGCCGAGGCCTGCACCTTGGTCAGCACGGTGACCACGCCGTCGGTCTGGATGCTCCACGAACTCATCGGTCGTCTCCTGTCGTCACGAGGGTGCCCTGCACGTCGTCGGCCAGACGCCGGGCGAGCTCCTGGGTGAGCGGCCCGTCGAAGGGGCCGTAGGCCTCGGTCCACCAGCGGTCGGTGGTGGGACCGTCGGTCGGTCGGTCCGTGGGGTGGTCGGAGGGCGCCGGGGCGGTGACCGGCAGGCCGAGGCCGCGCCGCGCCTCCCGGGGGTCCTCGAGCTGCGTGCTGCGCAGCACCGCGAGCACCAGTCCTTCGGCCGACGCGATCTGGATGCCGCCGCCCTGCCAGAGGCGCCCCGCACCGAGCGCCCCGTCGACCGCCGCGGCCGCGCTGACGACCTCGACGGCCGTCACGGGCTCGGCCGAGAGGATCACGAACTCACGGGGCACGGCGCACCGCCGGAGGGACGAGGGCGTCGGCGACGACCCCCGGGCCGACCGCGTCGAGGGCCGCAGCGAAGCGCTGCCACCGGGTCGCGTCGGCGCCGAACGGCACGACGAGCGAGGGGGTGCGCGCGTTGCCGGTCGTGGTCCCGCCGTGCTCGGCGGCGAAGGACGCCGCGTCGAGCCCCAGGCGGCGCACGGCACGAGCACCGACCACCGCGGCGAGGGGCTGCGGCGTCGTGGGCCGGTACGGCGTGATGGTGGCGTCGGCCGCGCCGCGCTGGCTCCACGCCGTCGCCAGCAGCACCTGCTGCCGCTCGGACAGGCTGCGCAGAGCCGAGGAGGCGCGGGTCGCGTCGTCGACGCCGGTCGCCTCGGGCAGCGCGAACAGCAACCGCGTCTCTTCCGTGAGGCCGGTCTCGCTGCGGGCGATGCGGATCGTGCCGGTCCAGACCGTGCCGTCGGGCGCGGAGCCGGCGACGTGCACCCGGGAGTCCCGGGGCATACGAGCGCGGGCGAGGGCCGTGAGGCGCCCGCGGTCCCAGACGGTGGCGGGGGGTTCGGAGGTGCCCCACACGGTGGGCGCGACGCCCGCGACCGCGGTGACCAGAGCCTCCGTCGTCGCCCCGGCCAGCGCCTCGGCCCGCGCCGCGTGGTGCACGGCCACGGAGAACTGCAGCCAGGGACGCGTCGTCTCGGGCGTCGGCTGCGGCAGCAGGGCGAGTTCGTCGGCGGGCGCGGTCACGCCGGCCGCCCTGTCGATCGGATCGGTGAGCGGGTCGAGCAGGGCCTCGTCGTACGAGGCCACCCGGGCGCCGCCGATCGCGTGGCGCAGGTGCCCGTCGGCACCGCGTACCAACCAGGCACCGGCGACGAGGCGCAGGGCCTGGTAGAGCGACCAGCTGAGCCGGGCGTCGTCGTGGGTGACGACGACGACGCGGACGCCGGCACGGGTCGCATCGGTGAGGAGAGCTTGTCGCCCGGAGGTCAGGCCGACGACGGGGGCGGTGCTGACCGTCGCGATCCACCCCGGCCCGCTCGCGTCGGCGAGCGGGTGGGGGAGGGTCGTCGCCCGTGAGTCGCTCACGGGCGGGGCCTAGATGCCGTCGACGGCGGCCTTGGCCCGCTGCATCGCGGTCTGGGCCGACTCGTCGTTCGACGCGAGCGACTGGCGCAGGGTGTTGATGATGGTGCGCACCTCGGTGGCGACGCGGTTCCAGCGCTGCTCCTTGCCCGCGTACTCCTCGCTGGAGCCGTCGGCCTGGTAGTCCGCCATGGCGGTCTTGACGTCGGCGTCGCGCTGCGTGATGAGCGCCTCGAGGCGGCTGGCGACGGCGTTGAAGTTGTCCTGGGCGTTGCCCGAGGCTCCGAGGTCGAAGTCCCGGCGGTCGGTTGCGTTGGCCATGGTCGTTCCCCCTTATGCGCGCGATCCGCCGAAGCGGGCGCTCTCGAATCCGGCACCGGACTGGGCCGAGGTGGTCTCGTCGGCGATCTGCTGCTCACCCTCGACGAAGGCACGGTTCTGGCCCGTGATGCCGGTCAGCACGGACGACAGGGCGGCGTTGAGCTCGACGGAGATGCCGTCGACCTCGCCCTTGAAGCGGTCGAAGGCGGCACGGCCGGCTCCGTTGAAGCGCCCTTCGAGCGGCGCGGCCGCGTCGGCGAGCTGGCGGACGAGCGCTCCGAGGTCGTCGCCGGCCCCGCTCGTCTTCTGGCTCAGTTGCGTGAGGGTCTCGCTCCCCATGGCGAACTTCATCATGTCGTTCTCCCCTTGCTTCGATCTGATGGCGACCCGTCACGGGTCGACTCATGAGGAAATCACGATTCCGTGTCGATCGCCACCAGTTCGTGGGGTACATGTCGGAGGACCGGGGCGGGGGACGGGTGGGTGTCGGCCCCGGAACGGGTGTCTCACCGGGGGACGCGGGTCGGCTAGCCTGGGGCCGATCGTGCGCTCCGGGGACGCGGGCGGTCGCTCTTCCGTCGGTCCCGACGACCTGGTCCGGAACCCCGCAGGCGAGAGGCGGAGCCGTGGGCGCACTGGTGGGCGCACGAAGCTGCGGGCGCTGCGGTCAGCCGCTCGGTTCGGGCGCGACCTGGTGCTTCTGGTGCGGCGTGCGCATCGTCTCGGCGGCCACCGGTAGCGCCATCGGCACGTACTCGGGGCTGCTCGCGGGCGTGCAGACGGCGACACCGTCGAGGCGTCGCGGCGCGGTCGCGATCGACTGGGGCGTTCCCCTCGCCCTGATCGGCGTCCTCGTCGTCGGCGTGGCCACGGGCGCCTCCTCCGCCACGGCCGGTCGGGCGCTCGTGCCCGTCCCCGTCGAGGTCGCCGTCGTGGTCGTCGCCCTCGCCTTCGTCGCTCTCGACGTCGTGCTCTACGTACGCGGCGGCCGCTCGGTGGGCCGGTTGCTGCTCTCGTTGCGCACCGTGGACGACCTGACCGGGAGACCCCCGGCGGTGCTGCGGGTCGACCGGCGCGGCCGCTTCAGCTTCCGTCGTCAGGCGGTGACGGTCGACCTGCGTCGTGGCCGCGATCCCATGACGTCGTCACCCCCGCTCGTGCAGAGGCCCGCCTTGCCCGCCGCGGCCGCCGCCCCGCTGCCGCCCCACCCGACCGACCCCCTCGACGGCGCCGGCCGCCCCGACGAGAACACCTTCGGGCGAACGGGTCAGGGTCGGCCCCCGAGCGCCTCGCCATCGATCGTCCTCGAGCTCGACAGCGGCGAACGCCTCGACCTCGAGACGACCCTGCTGATCGGCCGTGCCCCGGTCAACCGCGAGGGCGAGGAGCACCCGGTCTTCGCCTGGGCCGACCTCGCCCGCAGCCTGACCAAGACCCACGCCCTCTTCGCGTGGGAGGGCGCCGTGCTGTGGGTCACCGACCTCGGGTCGACCAACGGGTCGTCCCTGGTGGCGCCGGACGGCACGCGCCAGCCGCTGGTGGCGGGCCTGCGAGGGCCGGCCGCGCCGGGCTACGTCGTCGAGCTCGGCGAGCGGACGCTGACCGTGCAGCCGTCGGGGGTGGTGGACGCGTGAGCGGGGACCGCGACGTCGTCCTGCTCGAGACCGTCAAGACCCACCGGGCGCGCCTGGTCTCGGCCCTGTTGTTCGGCGAGCTCGACGAGCGTCGGCTCGTGAACGACAACGTGCGTCGCCTGATCGTCAGTCTGGTCATCGCGGCGGTCGCCTGCGCGGGCTGCGCCGGGACGTCCTTCGTGCTCTCGGTCCTCGCCGACCAGCGGGCGACGCAGTCGCAGACCACCGGAGGGTCAGGAGGCGCGGTGCCGGTCACCGGCTCGCCGTCGCCTTCTCCCGCGTCGACCGACGTCCCCGACCCCACCCCCACGACGGAGCCCCGATGACCGACTACACCCGGCTGACCATCGTCGGCACGGCGCGCAAGGCCGAGATGGTCGTGCCCGCCGACGAGCCGATCGGTGGCCTGATCCCACGGCTCATGGAGCTGCTCGACGAGCGTCCGGGTGCCGTGTCGCGCCCGTTGACGCTCGTCCGCTCGACCGGGGAGCAGCTCGACACCTCGCTGTCGGTCGCCGAGCAACGCATCGTCGACGGCGAGCTGCTCCGCCTGCTGCGCGAGGACGCGGCGCCCCCGCCCCCCGAGGTCGCGGACGTCACCGACGTCCTGGCCGAGTCGCTCGCCAGCCGACCGGGTCTCTGGACGCGTCGGTCGCGCACGGCGACGGCGGCCGTCGCCATCGGCCTGCTCTCGCTGGCCCTCTCGACGGTGCTGGCCCGGGCCTCCGACGTCGACCCCGTCGGCACGCTCGCCATCGTCTACGGGCTCGCGGTCGTGGTCGCCCTGGTGTCCGGCCGCTTCGGCGGTCGCTGGCTCGCCGTCGCCGCGACCTCGGTCGCCCTCGGGTGCGCGGCACCCCTGGCGGTCGTGCTCGGGGCCGTGCCGGCCCTCGAGTTGCCGCCGGTCGACGTGGCGCTCGCCGTGATCGTGCTCGCCTGGGTCGCGCTGGCGCTCGGCGCGGGCGCCGGTCTCGGCTCACGGTCCGCGTGGTGGGGCGGCGTCCTCGGCGTCGTGCTCGGGGCCGTGCCGATCGTGCTGCGGTCCCTCGGCGTCGCCGACGCGGGGGCCGTGGGTGTCGGCGCCGTGCTGGCCGTCGTCGTCTGCGGTCTGCTGCCCTGGTTCGCCATGAGCGCCTCGGGCCTCACCGGTCTCGACGACCAGGTGGTCGACGGGCGCCGGGGCCGCCGTGACGAGGTGTTGCTGACGGTCGGCGACGCCTACCGCACCCTGACCTGGTCGACGTTCGCGGTGGCGGGTCCCGTGGCCGTCACGGCCGTCGCCTCCGTCGGATCGGCGGACCTGTGGCAGGTCGGTCTCGGGGTCGCCGTGGTGCTCGTCGTCGCGGCCCGCACCCGGGCCCTGCCGATCGCCGCGCAGGGGTGGGTGCTCTGGGCCGCCGCCCTGCTCGGCCTGCTCGGCGGTCTGCTCGTGCAACCGCTCGCGCCGGCCTGGCTCGTGGTCGTCCTGTTCGCGGCCGGTGTCGTGGTCGCGGTCGTGGCCGGCGGAGTCGACCCGGTCGCCCACCAACGCGCCTCGCTGCGCCGCGTGGGCAACCTCGTCGAGTCGCTGGGCGTCGTGGCCCTGCTACCCGTCCTGCTCGGGGTGTTCGGCGTCTACGCCGACCTGCTCGGGGCTTTCTCGTGAGCGCCTTCGACGCGTTCGTCCGGTCGGCGCCGCTCGCCCTGCTCGGCAGCGTGAGCGCCCGGGTGCACGAGGTGACGGCGGTCGACGAGATCGTCCGGCGTCCGTTGCCCGTGTCGCGCCGAATCGGCTTCGTGCAGGCCAGGGGCGGAGCCGGGGCGAGTTCGACCGCCGGCTACGTCGCCGCCCTGCTCGCCCGCCGTCGGCCCGGGCTCGTCCTCGGCGTGGACGCGTCGCGCGGCCCCCGCGGCATGCTCTGGCAGGCCGGTGCGCCGGCCGGTTCGAACGCGGCCCCGAGCTCCCGGCGGCGGACGGCCCGCCGGTCGGTCGACGCCGTCGACGGCCTGCCCCGGACGCCCTCGGGCCTGTACGCCCTCTCGCTCGACCCCCGGGGCGAGTCCCGAGCCGTGGCCGCGGCGGCGGGCTGGTACGACGAGGTGACCCCGATCAGCCGGTTCTTCGACCTCGTCGTGACCGACTGGGGAGTGCGCGACTGGCGGGCCGACCTCACCGACGTCGTGTCGGCCAGCCGGACGGTCTGCATCGTGGCCCGGGCCGACCGGCACGCGGCGGAGGAGGCCGCGGCCCTCGTCCCGGCGATCAAGGACCATCCCGACCGACCCGAGGTGGTCATCGCCCTGGTCGACGTCGGCGACGCCGGTCGGGCGGCGCCCGTCACGGTCGGTGACGACCCCACCGTGCCCGTCGTGCGGGTGCCCTACGACGTGGCCCGATCGGGCGGGCGGCCGGTGTCGAGCGCGGCACTGGGCACGCGCACCCGCATCGCCTACGCCCGCCTGGCGGCGGCCCTGCTACCCGTCGACGTCCCATCGGTCCGCCGGGCCACCCCGTCCGTCGAGGCCCCCGTGGCGGGCCCCGCCGCCGACGAGCAGCGCCCGTCGGAACGCCGCCGGGCCCGTGGGCGGGACGCCCGTCCGGCGATCTCCGACGACCAGGAGGCGCGACGATGACCGTCAAGCTCGTCCACCGGCCCACGCGCATCACGCGACCCGTCCAGCCCGCCGAGCACGAGGACATCACGCCACCGCCCCAGCTGGCCGACGGCAAGGTCGGCGGCGTGCCCGTGCAGGCCCTGCTGCCCGTGGTGGGCGCCCTCTCGAGCGTCGTGATGATCGTCGTCTACCGAGGCAGCTCCAACCCGCTGTTCCTGCTGGTCGGCGCGGTGCTGCTGATCGTCGCCCTCGTCGGCGGCCTCGCCGTCACCCTGAGCCAGCGGGGCAACGCCGCGCGGCAGCGTCGACTGCAGCGCGAGCGCTACCTCGACTTCCTCGAGCGGCTGCGCTCGCGCATGCGCACCAGGTCCCGGGCCGTCCGGGCGACCGCGGCCGTGCTCGACCCCGAGCCCGCCGCTCTGCTCGAGCTGGTGCGAGACCCCGCCCGCCTCTGGGAACGCCGCCGACAGCACGACGACTTCCTCTCGGTGCGGATCGGCGAGGGCGACCTGACCTGGTTCCCGATGTCGGTGCCCGACGACCCGAACCCCGTGCAGCCGTTCGATCCGATCATGGCCAGCGAGGCCGAGTCCGTCGTCGAGCACCTCTCCACCGTGCGGGGCATGCCCATCACGGTCGACCTCGACCGCGCAGGGTCGGTCGCCGTCCTGGGCGACCGCGAGTCGGCGCTGCGGGTCGCGCGCTCGATGATCCTGCAGCTCGCCGCCCTGCACTCGCCCGACGACGTCCACCTGGCCGCGGCCTTCCCCGAGAGCGCGGCCGACGACTGGCGCGGATTCGACCTCGTCCCGCACGCCGTGGACGACTCGTTGTACGACGGACCGGTGCCCGCGCGCCGGGTCGCGACCAGCGCCTCCTCGTTGCTCTCGGTCATCGGCGGCGAGCTGGGCGACCGGGCGCAGGAGGCCGCCACGACGAAACGCTCGATCGGCACCACGGCGCGCACCGAGGGGTCCCGTCTCGTCGTCTTCGTCGACGACTGGGGGCACGTCGCCTCGAGCATCCCGGTGCCCGACGCCGACCTCTCGCTGACCGACCTCGGCGTGACGACCGTGCACCTGCTGAGCGACCGCCTGCACGAACCGTCGGACGTCACGCTGCGCATCACCGTCGAGGGCGACGAGGCGGTCGTGACCGACGCCCGCGTCGAGGAGGACGGTCAGGTCCGCGTGCAGACGGCCACGATCGACGCGACCACCCCGCAGCTGTTCGAGGCCGTCGCCCGCACTCTCACCCCGCTGCGCCTCAGCCTGAGTCGGCAGGACGAGGTCGACTCGGCCCAGGCCGTCGGGATCACCGACCTGCTCGGTATCGACGACGTGACGACGCTGACCCCGGCGACGGCCTGGACGCCGCGCTCGCCGCGGGACTTCCTGCGCGTGCCGATCGGCATCGACGACTTCGGGGCGCCGGTCCTGCTCGACCTCAAGGAGTCCGCCCAGCTCGGGATGGGTCCGCACGGCATCTGCATCGGCGCGACCGGTTCGGGCAAGAGCGAGCTGCTGCGCACGCTCGTGCTCGGCCTGGCCCTGTCGCACTCGCCCGACGACCTCAGCATGGTCCTCGTCGACTACAAAGGAGGCGCGGCCTTCGCTCCGTTCGCGGGGTTGCCGCACGTCGCCGGGTTGATCGACAACCTGGCCGACGACGCGCAGCTCACCGAACGCGCACGCGTCAGCATCCAAGGCGAGGTCGTCCGGCGGCAGGAGCAGCTGCGCGACGCGGGTGGGGCCTCGTCGATCAGCCACTACCGCGAGATGCGCGTCGGCCGCCCCGAGCTTCCGCCGATGCCGCACCTGTTCGTCGTGATCGACGAGTTCGGCGAACTTCTCACGGCGGAGCCCGAGTTCGTCGACCTGCTCCTCACCATCGGTCGCATCGGACGATCGATCGGCGTGCACCTGCTGCTGTCGAGCCAGCGCATCGAGGCGGGCAAGCTGCGCGGGCTCGACACCTACCTGTCGTATCGGATCGGGTTGCGGACCTTCTCCGAGGCCGAGAGCTCGATCGTCCTCGACCGACCGGACGCGTTCCACCTGCCGGCCGTGCCCGGGTTCGGCTTCCTCAAGGTCGACACCTCGGTGTACCGGAGGTTCCGGGCGGGCTACGTGTCGGGACCCCTGCCGACCGAGGCCGCCCGCTCGCTCGCCGGCGACGACGACGCCCGGCCGACCGCTCTGCTGCTGCCCACCTTCAACGGCATCGCGGGCGGTGACGACGAGGGCGGCGAGGAAGAGCTGTCGCGCCCCGACGTCGGTCGTGCCGTCATCGACGAGGCCGTCGATCGTCTGATGGGCGGCGGCACCGACGTCGACCCCGTCTGGCTGCCGCCCCTGCCCGACCGGCTCGCGCTCTCGCGGGTGGTCGGAGCGGACGGGGCGGGCGGCCTGCGGGTGCCGATGGGCCTGCTCGACGACCCGGCGCGCCAGCGGCAGGATCCATGGCTGCTCGACCTCGCCCGGGCCGGCGGACACCTCGCCGTGATCGGGGCGCCGCAGACCGGGCGCAGCACGTTCCTGCGGACGCTCGTCGCCTCGCTGGCCCTGACGCACACCCCCCAGGAGGTCGGCATCTACGGCATGGACCTCACGGGTGGTGGGCTCGGCCGGATCGAGGGGTTCCCGCACGTCGGCGGCGTGGCGACGCGGGCGAGCAAGGACCGCCTCCTGCGCCTGCTCGAAGAGCTCGCGGCCATGGTGACGACGCGTGAGCGAGTGTTCCGTGACCACGGCATCGACTCGCTCGCCATGTTGCGTCGGCTGCACGCGGCGGGCGAGGTGCCCGAGCTGATCTCGGCCGACGTGGTGCTCGTCGTCGACGGGACGGGTCAGCTGCGCGGCGACTTCGTCGAGCTCGAGGCCGCGTTCGGCGACCTGCTGCTGCGCGGCGGCAGCTACGGCCTGCACGTCGTGCTCGGGATGACCCGATGGAACGAACTGCGGATGGCCCAGCAGCCGTTGGTCGGCACCCGGGTCGAGCTGCACCTGAACGATCCGGCGGACTCGGTGATCGGTCGCAAGCTGGCCCAGACCATCCGGGCCGACCAGGCCGGCCGGGCCCTGACCGACGAGAACCTGTTCGCGCAGGTGGCGTTGCCGGTGCTGGACGACACGGACGACGACGAGGTCGGTGACGCGCTCGAGGCCCTCGCCCGTCGGTCGGCGGCGAGCTGGAACGGCCCGGCCGCGGCACCGATCCGGCTGCTGCCCACCGAGCTCTCGCCGGACGAGTTGCCCGACGCGCTGGACGAGCCCGAGGCGATCCCGTTCGGGCTGCGGCAGGACACCATGCAGCCGGTCTCCCTCGACCCGGGTGCCGACCAGCACCTGCTCGTCTTCGGCGACTCGAAGGCCGGCAAGTCGACCCTGCTGCGCGGACTCGTCCGCGGCTTCGTCGACCGGGCGACCCCGGACGAGCTCGTCGTCGCCCTGATGGACCTCCGTGGCGACCTCGTCGCCGAGGTGCCGGACGACTACCTCGGCGGTCACGCCTCGACCAGCACGGACGCCCGCGCCCTCGCCGTCGCGGTCGCCGACGAGCTCGCCAAGCGTCAGGCCGGCGACCGGGACGCCGGGCCGCGCATCGTGGTCGTCATCGACGACTACGACATCGTCGCCTCGGGGGGCACCGAGCCGCTCAAGCCGTTGTTGCCGTTCCTGCCGTCCGCACGCGACCTCCGGCTGCACGTGTTGATCAGCAGGCCGGTAGCCGGCTCGGCACGGGCGCTCTACGACCCGGCGCTGCAGACGCTGCGCGACACGGGCGGGTCGTCGTTCATCATGTCGGGCGAGCGCAGCGAGGGACCGATCGTGCCGCAGGTCTACGCCGAGCAGATGACGGCCGGACGTGGTCGCCTGGTCCGTCGTGGGCAGGCCCCTCGCATCGTCCAGGTCGCGAAGTTCGAGGCCGACGTGCGGGCCGACGTCACCGGAGCGGACTCGTGACGGGCCGGACGGTCGTCGTCGCGGGCGTCGCCGGCGGTGTCGGGACGACGACGGTCACGGCCCTGCTCTTCACCCAGCTCTCGGGGGAGTCGGTGCCCCGGCTCGTCGACCACTCGGGCGGGGACCTCGGGTCCCGGCTGACCGGGGGCGACGACGCGCCGCGGATCGACCACGAGTTGACCCTGCACGACCTCGGAGCCCACGCCGACGGCGCCCTCCTCGACCTGCTCGACGACGCCAGCGTGTTCGGGGTCGTCGTGGCCCCGACGACCCCGGTCGGATTCGCCGACGCCCAACGGGTCCTCGCCCGCATCCGTGAGCGCCACGGGGTCGGCGGCCTGCGCCGGGTGATGCTCGTGGTCGTCGGCGTCTTCGGCGAGCACCGGACCACGCGCTCGAGCGAGGCGCTGCAGAACGAGTTCGGAAGACGCTCGCTCGTCGTGGTCCCGCGCGACCCCGCGCTGGCGGCGGGCGGCCGCGTGCCGCTCAACCGGCTGACCCGGGAGTCCCGACGGGCACAGGGCGAACTCGTGTCGTACCTCCGCGAACGCCTGGCGAGCCACCGCGACGCGCGCTGAGGCGCCGAGCCGCGCCTCCTCGGGGACGCGGCCCGCGCCTCCTCGTCCGAGGGGCGTCAGCCCAGGGGCTCGATGAGGTGCGGGCCGTTGTTGCGCACGTTGTTCGCGTCGCGGCTCACCTCGTACTGCACGAGGTCGTGCGCGACCTCGAACGAGTCCCGGTCGAGCAGCGTCAGCAGCTCGTCGGCGTCGAGGCCGTCACCCAGCCAGTCGTCGTACGAATCAGGCGTCAGGCAGGCCGGCATCCGGTCGTGCACCTCACCCGGTGCCACGTGCGCGTCGCGCGTGATGATCGTCGTCGAGAGCACCCAGCGGTCCGGGTCGTCCTCGGCCTTGGTGGGGTCGGGCCACGCGGTGACGAGGCCCGCCATGGCGAGCCCGGCGTCGGGCTGGTGCACGTAGTGCGGCTGCTTGCCGGTCTCGGTCACGACCCACTCGTAGTACCCCTGCGCGGGCACGACGCACCGGCTGGTCGCGAACGCCCGGCGGAACATGCCGCTCGTCGCCACCGTCTCGATGCGCGCGTTGATCGGCTGCGGCCGCTTCCTCAGGTCGGGATACCACGACGGGACGAAGCCCCACCGGGCCCCGGGCAGCTGCCGCTCGCCGTGTCGCTCGCGGACGACCGGCACGACCGTCGTGGGGGCGACGTTGAAGTCGTCGGGCAGGGGCCCCAGACCGTCGAGCAGGCTCGGCAGCAGATCGGACGTGGCCCGGGCAACGACGTAGCGACCGCACATGACGACAGTCTGCTCTTCCGCGGAGGTGCACGACAGTGGTTCACTGTGGCCGGGGCGCCGCACGGGACGGCGACGCGGTGAGAAGGTGGTGACCATGTCCGACGAGCAGAACCCCGCACGCGGCTTCGTCGTCGCGGGCGTCGTGCCGAACTCGGGCGAGGCCGTCGTGGCGACCGCGGCCGACCTGGCGGCCCGCTTCGGCACCGGGCTGCTCTGCGTCTCGGTCGAGCCCGACCGCCTCGCCTTCGCCGAGGGCATCGACGGCACCGTGCTGTCGTACCCGCTCGATCCCGACGACTACACCGAGACGCTGTCCTTCGACGCCGACCTGGAGGCGCGGCTGCGGCCGATCGCGTCGGCTCGCGGCGTCGAGCTGCGCACCTCGGTCGTCGCCGGCGAGCCCGCCCAGTGCCTGTCCCACCTCGCCGAACGGCTCGACGCCCCGCTGATCGTCGTGGGCAGTCGTGAGGCCGGCCTGCGGGGCAGCGTCCGGGAGTTCTTCGCCGGTTCGGTCGCCCTGCACCTCAGCCACCGTCAGCACCGCCCGGTCGTCGTTGTGCCGCTCGCCCCCGTGCCCCGCAGCCAGACGCTGCCGTGGGAGGACGAGCTGTGACGCGGGGTCGCCGGTGACGCGCGCCGCGCGCCCTCGTGCCCCGCACCTCCGTCCGGCCCTGATCGCCCTCGTCGCCCTGGGTGGCGCCCTGGGTACGGCCGCGCGGGTCGGGCTCACGCTCGTCGTGCCGTCGTGGGGCGCGTTCGACACGGCGATCTTCACGATCAACGTGGTCGGGGCGTTCGTGCTCGGCGTCCTGCTCGAGCGGTTGCTGCGCTCCGGTCCCGACGAGGGCGCGCGTCGCGGGGCCCGGCTCGTCGTGGGGACGGGCGTCCTCGGCGGTTTCACGACCTACAGTTCGCTCGCGACCGAGACCGCACAGCTCGCCGGGGCGGGCGGAGGCGACCTCGCCGTCGCCGCGCTCTACGGTCTGCTCAGCCTGGTGGTCGGCGTGCTCGCCGCGGCGGCCGGCATCCGGGTCGGCACTCGTCTCGCCGGACGCGCGTCGTGAGCCCGCTGCTCGTCGTCGCCGTCGCGGTGGCCGGCGGGGTCGGGTCCGCGCTGCGCTTCGTCGTCGACGGCCTCGTCAAGGACCGTCTCGGCGCGGCCTACCCGTGGGGGACGACCGTCATCAACCTGTCGGGCTCGTTCGCGCTGGGGCTGCTGACCGGTCTCGCCCTGCAGGCGGTCGTCGCCCCCGAGTGGAAGCTCGTCCTCGGCACCGGCCTGCTCGGCGGGTACACGACATTCAGCACCGCGAGCGTCGAGACGGTGCGACTGCTGACGACCGGGCGACGCGGGGCCGCGGTCGCGAACGGCCTGGGCGTGCTCGTCGCGGCCGTCGTCGCCGCGTCCCTCGGCCTCTGGATCGGCTCGCTGGCCTGACGGCCTCGCGGCCTGACGGGCTCGCGGCCTGACGGGCTGGCACGCCGAGTGGGCAGAAACTGTCCTTCGGTGGCTGGGGAAGGACCATTTCGGCCCACTCGACTCGCGCCTCCGGGGGGAAGGGGGGAAGGGGGGAAGGGAGAAGGGGGGAAGGCGACGAGGAATGCCGGGTCAGGCGTGCGTCTCGCGCTCGTGCCCCGCGTGGTCCGCCGGCTCGAGCTGGAACGTCGCGTGCTCGACCGAGAAGTGGGCGGCGAGGCACCGGTCGAGGGCGTCCAGGGTCTCGTCGACCTTCATGTCGCAGAACACCTCGCGCTCGACGACGACGTGCGCCGAGAAGACGGTGGCCCCGCTCGTGATCTGCCAGGCGTGCACGTCGTGAGCCGAGACGACACCGGGGGTGTCGCCGATGTGCGTCCGGACGGCCTCGAGGTCGATGTCACCCGGCGCCGAGCCGAACAGCACCCGGATCGCCTCGCGCAGCAGCGCCCAGGCCCGCGGCACGATCATCGCCGCGATGATCAGCGAGCCGACCGAGTCGGCCTGCGTGAAGCCCGTGGTCAGCACGACGACGGCCGCGACGACGACCGCCGCCGACCCGAGCAGGTCGCCGAGGACCTCGAGGTAGGCCCCGCGCATGTTGATGGAGTGCGTCGCGCCGCCGCGCAGCACGAGCAACGCCGCGACGTTCGTCGCTCCGCCGACCAGGCCGACGACCAGCATCGGCAGGCCGAGCACCTCGTGCTCGCCCACCGCGACGAGACGTGAGACGGCGGCGACGGCGACCGAGAGCGACACGGCGAGCAGCACGAGGCCGTTGACGAAGGCCGCGAAGACCTCGGCCCGCCGGTAGCCGTAGGTCTGCCGGCCGCTGGCGGGTCGTGCGGCGACGATGGTGGCCACGAGCGCGATGATCAGGCCGGCCAGGTCGGACAGCATGTGCCCCGAGTCGGCCAGCAGGGCGAGCGAGCCCGAGAGCCAGGCGCCGACCAGCTGCGCGACGAGGCCCAGGGCGATGATCGCGATCGCGAGGCGCAGCCGTCGTCCGTCGGCGGCGACGTGTCCGTGACCGTGGTCGTGGCCCATGGGCGCCTCTCGTCGGGGTGGCTGATCGGGGATGGCTGATCGGGGGTGGCGGTCAGCCCGCCGGATCGGCCCGCCGGGTGTCGGGCCGGCGTCGAATCTACCGGCGCCCGCCGGCGACGGCCACCGATCCGGGCAGTCGATAACGACTCTCGATCCCCGCGACGACGCCGATCGGGGCGCACCGGGTCGACGAGGAGGCGCGGGTCGGCCCCGCCTGGGAGCCGCCCCCACCGCGCATGGTTCAGTGAGGCATGACCGACTCGACCGAGACCTCGTCCGCCTCCGTGGGGGAGCCCGCCCGCGCCTCCTCGTCGCTCGTCGCGGTGACGGGCGCGACGGGTGCCGTCGGCGGGATCGTGGCCGCGCACCTGTCCGAGCGGGGCGTGCCGCTGCGGCTCGTCGTGCGGGACGCCGCCCGCGCACCCCGACTCGACGGCGCCGAGGCCGAGGTCGCCGTCGCGACCTACGGAGACCGGGCCGCGTCGGTCGAGGCCCTGCGCGGGGTCGAGACCCTGTTCATGGTGTCGGCGGCGGAGGCCCCCGACCGGGTCGACCAGCACCGGGCGTTCGTCGACGCCGCCGTCGAGGCGGGCGTGCGGCACGTGGTCTACACGTCGTTCGCCGGTGCGTCGCCCGACTCGGTGTTCACACTCGGGCGGGACCACTTCGCGACCGAGCAGCACATCCGCGAGTCGGGTCTGGACTTCACCTTCTTGCGCGACAACTTCTACCTCGACTTCCTCCCGCTGTTCGCCGACGAGCAGGGCGTCATCCGCGGTCCGGCCGGCGACGGGCGGGTCGCCGCGGTGGCCCGGGCCGACGTCGCGTCGGTGGCGGCCGTCGTGCTCCTCGACCACGAGTCCCACACCGGGGCGACCTACGACCTGACCGGCTCGGAGGCGTTCACGTTGACCGAGGCGGCGGCGCGACTCACGGCGCTCGGAGGGCGCTCGTTCACGTTCGTCGACGAGACCCTCGACGAGGCCTACGAGTCACGCCGGGTCTACGACCCCGAACCGTTCCAGGCGGACGCCTGGGTCAGCACCTACACGTCGATGGCCTCGGGCGAGGTCGCCCAAGTCACCTCGGCCGTCCGTGACCTGACCGGACGCGACCCGTTGACCCTCGAGGTGCTCTTCGCCGGCGGCGTGCAGGGCTGACCCGGCACGGCGGTTCAGGGCACGCGCCGCGACGACAGCACGCCGCTGACGCCGAGCACGACGACCGCCGCCGCGACACCGATCATCGGGATCTGCCAGTTGCCGCTGACGTCGTGCAACCCGCCGATGGCGAGCGGGCCGAGCGCGGCGATCGCGTAGCCGCCGCCCTGGACGAGGGCGGACAACCGTCGGGCCTCGACGTCGGTCGACGCCATGCGCACGATGACGATGAAGATGATCGTGATGCCGCCGCCCTGTGCGGCCCCGCCGAAGATCGACCAGAGCAGCCAGTGCTCGGGCGCGAAGAGCAGGCCCAACGGCATGGCCGACCAGAACACGGCGATCAGCCCGATGACCACCGCCGGGCGTACGCGCAGGGCGAGGAACGGCACGCCCAGCGCGCCCACGACGGCGAGGATCTGGAAGACCGACGAACTCGCGCCGGCCGCCTCGCGGGTGAGTCCGACCTCGTCCCGCAGCAGGGTCGGCATCCAGGCCGTGAGCCCGTAGTAGCCGAACGCCTGGCCGGCGAAGGCCAGCGTGAGGCCCCAGGTCGTCCAGCGCCGCAGCAGCGGGGTCGCCGTGCGTCGGCGTTCGCGGGCGTCGGCCTCGGCCTCGCCGGGCTCGACGACGTCGATGCCACCGGTGAACACGTCGGTCGCCGAGGAGGCGCGGTGCCGGTCGTCGACGTCGGCCTGCGACCCCGGCACCACGGCCACGCTGCCGCCGAGCACCGCCACGCGGGGCCCCACCGCGACCGACCAGACCACGGCGGCGAGGACGGCGAGCAGCCCCCACGTGACAAGCGCCAGCGGCCACCCCACGACCGAGGCGATCGGCGCCGTGGCGAGCGACGTGATCATCGACCCGACGTTGAGCGCCGACGTGTAGATGCCCGTGACGAAGCCGGCACGCTCCGGGCTGAAGTCGCGGCGGATGACGACGGGCAGCACGACGTTGCCGATCGTGATGGCGACGCCGATGACGATCGTGCCCACGTAGAGCCAGACGGTTCCGCCAGCCGTGCGCAGCAGCGTGCCGAGCAGGACGCCGGCGAGGCCGAGGGTGACCGCCCGCTCGGCGCCGATGCGCCCGATCAGGGCCGAGGCGAACGGGCTGGCGACGGCGAAGCAGAGCACGGGGATGCTCGTGAGCAGCCCGGCGACGACGGCCGTGAGCCCGAGATCGGCGCTCATCTGGTCGAGCACAGGAGCCGGGGCCACGATCGGCCCGCGCATGTTGAGGGCGATCAGCACGATCGCCAGGGTGAGCAGCCAGGCGGCGGGCGACCGGACGACGGCCGCGGCGCGGGTCACGCGGCGCCGCGCAGCAACGAGACGCCCAGGAGCGCGGCCACCTCGTCGACGTCCGCCGCGACGGCGACCGCGCCGACGTACTCGTCGGGCTCGCCGTAGCCCCAGCCGACCAGGATCGTGGGCACGCCGTGCACGGCCGCGCCCTCGACGTCGTGGTGGCGGTCGCCGAGCAGGACGGGACGCGAGAGGTCGGCGCCGCGAGCACGCAGGCGCCTCAGGGCCTCTTCGACGACGTCGGCCTTGGTGTTGCGCACCTCGTCGTCGGAGGCGCCGGTGATGACGTCGAGGTAGCGGTCGAGTCCGTGCGCCCGCAGGATGGCCGTGGCCGGGGTCTCGGGCTTGGAGGTCGCGGTCGACGTGGGGATGCCGGCCGCGTGGACGGCCGCCATGAGGTCGGGTACGCCCGGGAAGACCTCGCCCTCGAGGGCGCCGTTCGCCAGGTAGTGGGCACGATAGAGCCGCATGGCGTCCACGAGGCGCTCGCCGTCGAGCCCGAGCCGCACCTCGAAGCTCTGCGGCAGCGGCGGTCCGACCCAGGCCATGAGTTCGGCGGCGGAGGGCACCGGCAAGCCGAGTTCGCCGATGGTGTGGGCGAGGCTGGCGGTGATCGCGGGAGCCGAGTCGGCGATGGTGCCGTCGAGGTCGTAGAGCACGGCCGTGTAGGGGAGAGTCATCGCCCCCAGCTTAGGGACGAGACGGGCGGGCGGTCGCGTGCGACGAGGGTCAGAACAGACGCGAGTGGGAGTCGTCCAGTCCGCGCATCGCGTCGTAGTCGAGCAGCAGCGTGCGGATGCCCCGGTCGTGGGCCAGCGTGCGGGCCTGCGGCTTGATCTCTTGCGCGGCGAACACCCCGGTCACGGGCGCGAGGTGCGGGTCGCGGTTCATCAGTTCGAGGTACCGGGTGAGCTGCTCGACCCCGTCGATGTCGCCCCGGCGCTTCAGTTCGACGGCCACGGCGGCGCCCTTGGCGTCCCGGGCCAGGATGTCGACCGGCCCGATGGCGGTCATGTACTCGCGGCGGACGAGGGTGTGGCCCTCGCCGAGCAGGTCGATCTGCTCGGCCAGCAGCTTCTGCAGGTCGGCCTCGACGCCGTCCTTCGTCAGGCCCGGATCGACGCCCATCTCGTGGGACGAGTCGTGCAGCACCTCGTGGATCGAGACCATCAGGATGTCGGCGGTCTTCGCCTGCGTGACCTTCCACAGCTCGACGACACCGGCCTCGCGTTGGTCGTCGTCGGGTTCGACCGTGCGGATCGTGCACGGAGGGCTCATCCAGTTCAGCGGCTTGTAGCTGCCGCCGTCGGAGTGCACGAGCAGGCTGCCGTCGCTCTTGACCATCAGGAGGCGCGTGGCGAGGGGGAGGTGGGCGGACAGTCGACCGGCGTAGTCGACCGAGCAGCGGGCAATGACGAGACGCACCCGACGATCCTACGGGGCGACGCGGGCACCCCGTCGGCTAGGCTGCGGCAGCATGAGCCGGGCAGAGGGCGACGTCGCCGCGAGGCCGACCCTCGCGTCGGTGGCGCGGGTCGCCGGGGTCAGCGCGAGCACCGCCTCCCTGGCCTTCAGCGGCACCGGTCCCGTGTCGGACGAGACCCGCACACGGGTGCTCGCCGCCGCCGACGAGCTGGGTTACGCCGGGCCCGACCCCCGGGCGCGGTCGCTGCGCCGCGGGCGCTCCGGCATCGTCGGGGCCGTCCTCGAGTCCACCCTCAGCACGGCCTTCCGCGACCCCGTCAACGTCGCGATGCTCGACGGCATCGCCGACGTCACGGGCCCGGCCGACAACTCCCTGCTCCTGCTCACCGAGACCGCGGGCGAGCGCTCCCGGCTGCTCGACGCGCCGGTCGACGCCGTCGTGCTGTTCGGCTGCAGCACCCGCCTCGACGAGTCCGTGTCGATCATGCGTCGACGTGGCATCCCCGTGGTCTCGATCGAGGCCCCGCCGACCGAGGGAGTGCTCGACATCGCCGAGGACAACGTCGGCTCGTCCCGGCTGCTGGCACGGCACCTGCACGACCTCGGCCATCGACGGGTCGCCGTCGTCGCCCTCGAACTCGGCCCCGGGCGCTCGACCGGCGGGCAGGACGACGAGCTGACCGACGCGCGCGTCGCCCGCGGAACATCGTGGCCGACCCTCGAGCGGCTGCGCGGTACCCGTGAGGTCTTCCCCGACGTCCGGGGTCTGACCACCCGGGGCAGTTGGACGAGCGAGGGCCACCGTGCCGGACTGCGCCTGCTCGACGTGCCCGAGTCGGAGCGTCCGACGGCGATCGTCGCGCAGAGCGACCTGCTCGCGTCGGGCGTCATCGCGGCGGCGGACGACCTGGGCCTGTCGGTGCCGGGCGACCTGAGCGTCGTCGGCTACGACGGTGTGCGGCTCGACGACCCGCGGGCCGCCGACCTCACGACGGTCGTGCAACCCGCCGTCGAGAAGGGCCGTGCGGCCGGTCGTGCGGTGCTCGCCCTGCTGGCCGGCGAGCCCGTCGAGGGCGCGACCTTCACGAGCGTCTTCCGACCCGGCTCGACGACGGCGCCGCCGCGCCGCTGACGCGCCGACCCGCCACGGGGTTCACCCGGCTCCGACCACCATCCAGCGGTCGGTGCGCGCGCGGAGGCCGAGCGTCACCGCGCGGATGCCGATGTAGCCGAGACCGAAGGCCAGCCACAGGGCCACCGTGCCCTGGGCCCCCGGCTCGACCCGCGCCTCCAGCGGGATCAGGATCACGAGGTACACGACCGTGTTGAGCACACCGGCGAGGGCGAGGTAGCGGGCGTCGCCGGCTCCGAGCAGGACTCCGTCGAGCACGAACACGAACCCGGCCAGCGGGATGCCCACGGCCATCGCCAGCACGACCCCCGGCAGCTGGTCGCGCACCGCGTCGTCACCGCTGAACACGGGCGCGAGCAGCGGGGACACCGCGGCCAGCAGCACGGCGAGCAGCAGGCCGCCCCCGACTCCGAACAGCATGAGTCGCCGGGTGATCGCCCGAACCGCCTCGCGGTCGCCCTGCCCGAGCGAATGACCGACGAGCGCCTGGCCGGCGACGGCCAACGCGTCGAGGGCGAACGCCAGCGTGCTGAACAGCGTGAGCGCGACCTGGATCGTCGCGAGCCCGGTCACCCCCGAGGAGGCGGCGGCCCAGACGGTCGCGATCATCGCGACGCGCAGGGACGCGTTCCGCACGAGCAGCCACGCGCCCGAGCGTGCCGTGCGGCCGACGCCGGCCAGCCCGGGGCGCAGCGGAGCGCCGACGGCTCGAGCGGCACGGACGGCGATCACCAGGTAGACGGCCGCCATGCCCCACTGCGCGACGACGGTGCCCGCGGCCGAGCCGGCGATACCCCAGCCGAAGGCGTAGAGGAACAGCGCGTTGAGACCCGCGTTCGCGGCGAAGCCGACCGTGGCGACGACCAGCGGCGTCCTCGTGTCCTGCAGGCCGCGCAGCAGACCGGTCGCCGCGATCACGAGCAGCATGCCCGGCAGGCCGATCATCGACACGGTCAGGTAGGTCGTGGCGGCGTCGACGACCGCGGGATCGGTGCCGAACAGGCCGACGAGGGGGCGGGCGGTGAGCGCGCCGACACCGGCGAGCACGACGCCGATCAGCAGCGCGAACCAGAGCCCGTCGACGCCGGCGCGGATCGCCCCGGGCCGATCGCCCGCCCCGAGCCGACGGGCCACGGTCGGCGTCGTCGCGTAGGCCAGGAAGATCAGCAGCCCGAGGGCGGTCTGCAGCACGACGCTCGCGATGCCCAGACCGGCGAGGGGCACCGTTCCGAGGTGCCCGATCATGGCCGTGTCGGTCAGCAGGAACAGCGGCTCCGCGATCAGCGCGCCCAACGCCGGCCCGGCGAGGGCGACGATGCGGCGGTCCCAGGGCGAACGGAGGCGCGAGGTCGTCGCCGAGGACGGCCCGCCGGTGCTGCGTCCCACCCTCAGTCGGTACCCCGGGCCCGACCCACGGCCGACATGAGGTGGTAGACGACGATGGCCGCGACGGTGCCCAGGATGATGCCGCCGAAGGTGGCGCCGCCGAGCGCGAGCGTGAAGTCGGCGATGCCCATGATGAGCGCGATGCCGGCGGTCAACTGGTTCTTCGGGCGGCTGAAGTCGACCTTGTTCTCGACCCAGATGCGGATGCCGATGACGCCGATGAGGCCGTAGAGCGCGGTCGTGACGCCGCCCAGCACCCCGGGCGGGATCGTGAAGATCACGGCACCGATCTTCGGCGACAGGCCGAGCAGGATCGCCACGACGCCGGCGACCCAGTAGGCCGCGGTCGAGAAGACGCGGGTGGCGCTCATCACGCCGATGTTCTCGCCGTACGTGGTCGTCGCCGAGCCTCCGCCGAGGCCTGCCAGCACCGTGCTGAGGCCGTCGGCGAAGAGCGCCCGGCCGGTCAGCGGGTCGAGGTTGCGCTTGGTCAGTTGGCCGACGCCCTTGACGTGGCCGACGTTCTCGGCGATCAGCGCCAGCACGACGGGCAGGAACCCGAGGTAGACCGGCAGGGCGCTCGCGTCGAAGGCCGGGGCCGTGAAGGTGGGCAGGCCCACCCAGGCGGCGTCGCCGACCGCACCGAAGTCGACCTCGCCGAGCAGCAGGGCCGCGACGTACCCGACGACGACGCCCACGAAGATCGACAGCCGGCCGAGCAGGCCGCGGAACAGCACGGCGCTCAGCACGACGGCGGCGAGCGTGATGACCGCGGTGAGCGGGGCCTTCGCGAAGTTGTCGCGGGCGGCCGGAGCGAGGTTGAAGCCGATCAACGCGACGATGGCACCGCTGACGACGGGCGGCAGCAGGACGTCGATCCACCGCGTGCCGGCGAGGTTGACGATCACGCCGACGATCGCGAGCAACACCCCCACCACGACGATGCCGCTGAGCGCGAGGGGCATGCCCCCGACCTCCTGGGCGGCGGCGATCGGCGCCAGGAAGGCGAACGACGAACCCAGGTAGCTCGGCAGCCGGTTCTTCGTGATGATCAGGAAGAGCAGCGTGCCGATGCCCGAGAACAGCAGGGTCGTGCTCGGCGGGAACCCGGTGATGATCGGCACCAGGAAGGTCGCGCCGAACATCGCGACGACGTGCTGGCCACCCAACCCGATGGTGCGCGGCCAGGTGAGTCGTTCTTCGGGGGCGACGATCTCGGTGGAGTCGACCGTGCGTCCGTCGCCGTGCAGCGACCAGGGAAGTGCCATGCCCAGAACTGTAGCGGCGGGGCCGCCGTAGGCTGGCGGGCATGACGAGCGACGCACTGAGCAGCGGAATCCAGACCGACGAACTCGACCCGGCGGTGCGCCCCCAGGACGACCTCTTCCGGCACGTCAACGGCAGATGGATCGACCGCACCGAGATCCCCGAGGACAAGGCGCGGTACGGCTCCTTCTACCTCCTGGCCGAGGAGGCCGAGAAGGCCGTCCGCGAGATCGTGATCGAGTCGCAGTCCGCCGAGCCCGGCACCGAGGCCCGCAAGGTCGGCGACCTCTTCACCAGCTTCACCGACGAGGAGCGCATCGAGGCGCTCGGCGCCGCGCCCCTCGAACCGCTCCTGGCCGAGGTCGAGAAGGTGACCGACGTGACCTCGTTCACGCGCCTCCTGGGCTCGCTCGAGAAGCAGGGCGTGCCCAGCGTCGTCCAGCTCTTCGTCGACAACGACCCCGGCGACCCCGAGCGCTACGTCGTGTTCGCCGAGCAGGGCGGGCTCGGCCTGCCCGACGAGTCGTACTACCGCGAAGAGCGGTTCGAGTCCGTGCGCACCGCCTACCGCGCGTTCGTCGAGCAGCTGCTCGACCTGGCCGGCCTCGACGACGCCTCGGCCCGCGCCGACCGCGTGGTCGCGCTCGAGACCGACCTCGCCTCGCACCACTGGAGCAACGTGGCCACGCGCGACAGCGACAAGACCTACAACCTGCTGCCCTGGGCCGAGTTCGACGCGCTCGCCGAGGGAGTCGACCTGACCTCGTGGCGCGACGCCGTGGGCGGGCCGGCCGGGGTCTTCGACGAGGTCGTCGTGCGCGAGCCCTCGTTCGTGACCGGCCTGGCCACGCTGTTGACCGACGACCGCGTCGACGCGTGGCGCGACTGGCTGCGCTGGCAGATCGTCCGCTCGACGGCCGCCTACCTGTCGACTCCCTTCGTCGAGGCGAACTTCGGCTTCTACGGTCGCACCCTGACCGGCACCCCCGTCCAGCGCGCCCGCTGGAAGCGCGGCGTCTCGCTCGTCGAGGGCGCGCTCGGCGAGGCCGTGGGTCGCATCTACGTCGAGCGCCACTTCGCGCCCGAGGCCAAGACCGCGATGGACGTGCTCGTCGCCCACCTCGTCGAGGCCTACCGTCAGAGCATCTCGGGGCTCGAGTGGATGACCGGCGAGACCCGTGCCCGAGCCCTCGACAAGCTCGACAAGTTCACGCCCAAGATCGGTTTCCCGGCGACCTGGCGCGACTACTCGGCCCTGTCGATCGACCCCGCCGACCTGGTCGGCAACGTTCGGGCCACGGCGGCGTTCGGCTTCGACCGCGAGCTGGGCAAGATCGGCAAGCCGCTCGATCGCGACGAGTGGTTCATGACGCCGCAGACGATCAACGCCTACTACAACCCCGGCATGAACGAGATCGTGTTCCCGGCGGCGATCCTGCAGTTCCCGTTCTTCGACGAGACGCGCGACGCCGCGGCCAACTACGGCGCGATCGGTGCCGTCATCGGCCACGAGATCGGCCACGGCTTCGACGACCAGGGCTCGAAGTACGACGGTGACGGCAAGCTGACCGACTGGTGGACCCCGGCCGACCGCGAGGCCTTCGAGGAGCTCACCTCGTCGCTGATCGCGCAGTACGACGCGCTCGCCCCGAAGCAGGTGCCCGACCACCACGTCAACGGCGCCCTGACGATCGGCGAGAACATCGGCGACCTCGGCGGCCTCTCGATCGCCTGGAAGGCCTACCTCATCTCGCTCGACGGCGACGAGCCGCCCGTGATCGATGGCCTGACCGGTGCCGAGCGGTTCTTCCTCAGCTGGGCCCAGGCCTGGCAGATCAAGCTTCGCGACGAAGAGGCCATCCGTCTGATCTCGATCGACCCGCACTCGCCCAACGAGTTCCGCTGCAACCAGATCGTGCGCAACATCGGCGAGTTCTACGAGACGTTCAACGTCACCGAGAGCGACGCGCTGTGGCTGCCGGTCGAGGAGCGCGTCACGATTTGGTAGGTCCGGGGCCCGGCCGCCGCGCCCGACGGGAGAACGCCGACGGCGCCGATCACGAGCCGCGCCACGGTGGCGGTCGTGCGCTCGAGTCGTTCTCGGCGTCGTTCGCGGCGCTGGGCGACCTGGCGCTCGCGGGTGGTCAGGTCTCGGCCTCGGTCAGCGACCTCGACTCGGGTGACGACCTGCTGAGCGTCGACGAGCACCTGGCGCTGCCGATCGGCCAGCTCGGGGCCGTCCTGCTGTTGATCGAGGTGTCGGCCCGGATCGAGGACGGCACCCTGCGGCCGCTCGACGAACTCGACCGCCCGGGCGTCCCGGGTGACCAGGGGCCCGGCGGCATCTGGCCCTACCTGCGCCGGACGAGCCTGCCGCTGACCGACGCGGCGGCGCTCGTCGGGGCCTTCCGTGACGCGGCCGCGATCGACGCGCTCATCGGCCGGGTCGGCCTCGCGGCGGTGCGGGCACGGGCCGAGTCGCTCGGTCTCACGAAGACGGCCCTGTTGGACGTCACGCGATCGTCGCGCGGACCCGACGACGCGCCCGCCCTCGCCGTCGGCACGTCCCACGAACTCGCCGGGTTGATGGTGTCGCTCGCCCGGGGCGAGGTCGTCGACCGGGCCGTGTCGAACCGGGTGCTCGGTTGGCTGTCGCTCGGAGCCGACACGTCGCTCGTCGCCGCACCGTTCGGCCTCGACCCGCTCGGGCACCGACGGCTCGACCACGACCTGCAGATCGTCCACACGACGGGTGGCGATGCGGGCGTTCGATCCGAGCTCGGGGTGCTGCGCGGACCGCGCCGCAGCGTGGCCTACTGCGTGATCGTCACGTTCGACGACCTGACGCTGGCCCACCGCCTCCGCGCGCTCGAGGCCCTGCGGGCCGTGGGCACGGACGCGCTCGAGTACGTGCACTGAGCGGCGACACGCGCTGTGCGGCGCGTCGCCTCAGTCGACCAGGTCGAGCCCGTGCAGGCGTTCGAGCGTCGCGACCCCCGCCGGAGGGCACCGGTCGGCGTCGACCGAGGTCACCCAGTGCACCGCGCCGACCTCGGCCGCAGGAGCCGGCTCCGGGCTCGTCCCGGCGAGCTCGGCGGCGAAGACCGTCATGGCGACCTGCCGGCCCTCGGGCTCGCCGTGCGCCTGCGTCACGACCGTGAACAGCTCGGCCACGGTCGTGGGGTCGAGTTCGACGCCGACCTCTTCACGCGACTCGCGGACCAGTGCCTCGGCCGCGGTCTCGCCGGGTTCGAGCTTGCCGCCCGGCAGGTAGAGCACGTCACGATCGCGCGCGGTGACCATCAGCATCCGTCGGTCACGGACGAGGGCGAGTGCGCTGACGACGATGGTGTCCATCAGGCCATCTTCGGGCACGGTGCCGTCGGGGGCGTTCGTCGACGACAGGACGCGGTCAGCTCGCCGAGGCCTGACGATCGTCGTCGACCGCGCGCAGCGACGAGGACGAGGAGGCGCGGCGCGCGTCGGTCACGCCGAACAGCGCCTCGAGCCCGTCGCGGAACTCGTCACCGCGGCCCTCACGGGCCAGCTCACGTGCTCGGACGGACGGGGTGTGCAGCAGGACGCCGGCCAGGTGGCGCAGGGCCGACTCGGTGCGCTCGGACGAGTCGCCGCGCGACCTGGCGCGCTCGATCTCGGCGTCGAGCAGATCGAAGACGTGCTTGCGCAGGGCGACGACCGACGGGGTGAGCGACTGCTCGGCGGCGACGGCCTGGAATTCGGCGGCCGCCGACGAGACGAGTGCCCGGGCGTCGTCGGCCGCGCTGAGCTGGGGTAGCGGGGCGTGCAGGCTGATGGTCTCGAGGTCGAGCAGCTCGACGCCCTCGACGCCCGAGACGAGCGGGTCGACGTTGCGCGGCAGGCCGAGGTCGATGACGAGGCGGCGCCCGCCGGGTCGCACGACGTCGCGGGTGACGACCGGCTCGGTGGTCGAGGTGCAGGTGATCAGCACGTCGCTCCAGGCGACGGCGGTCGCGAGGTCGTCGTAGGGGGTCGCGGCGTGCTTGAGGCCGAACCACTCGGCGCGGCCGGAGCCCGAGTAGACGGCGAGCTGGTCGGCGCCGCGGTCGCGGAGCGCGGCCACGGTGGTGGCCGCGTACTGGCCGGTGCCCACGATGAGGACGCGCGCCTCGGACCAGTCGGTCACGCGTGAGGACGCCAGTTCGAGGGCGAGGCGCACGAGCGAACGACCCGCGCCTCCGACGTTCGTGCGGTTCTTGATGCCACGCGAGGTCTGCGACGCCTTCTGGAAGAGACGTTCGAGGTCGCGCGAGGTGGTGCCGTCGCGACGGGCGCGCTCGAGCGAGCGGCGCACCTGGCCCGAGATCTCGTCCTCGCCGACGACGACCGACTCGAGGCCCGAGCTGACGGCGAACAGGTGCTCGACGACCTCGTCGCCGGTGATGACCCGCACGCTGTCGCGCAGGTCGTCGGGCTCGACACCGCTGGCGGTGCTCATGGTCTCGATCGTGGCCTCGACCGCCAGGGCACTGCCCGCGGTGAGGGGCTCGTCGACGTCGAGGTAGGCCTCGAAGCGGTTGCAGGTCGCGAGCACGACCGCACCGCTCACGAAGTCGCTGCCGTCGACCAGCGTGCCCGCCGCCGAGGGCGCGCCGATGCTCAGCCTCTCGAGGAGGTCGAAGCTGGCGTTCTGGTGGGACGCCGTGAGGCAGATGAGCACTGGGAGATCCTAACTCTGATCGGCGTTTTCGGCTGGGCGTTGACTCGATGTCGAGCGGCCGGGAATGCCGCAAGAAGGTTGCAGCTTGCAACAACGGTGCCCGCGTCCGCATTCCGGTCGCGGGCCCGCACCGCATCGACGAAGGAGACACCATGACCTCGACCACCAGCATCCAGTGGCAACTCGTCGCCCGCCCGCACGGCGAGCCCACCCCCGACGACGTCGCCCGCGTCGAGGTGACCCTGTCCGAGCTCGCCGACGGCGAGGTGCGCGTGCAGAACGAGTTCCTCTCGGTCGACCCCTACATGCGCGGTCGCATGAACGACGTGAAGTCGTACGTCCCGCCCTTCGCGCTCGGCGAGACCATGACCGGCGGTGCCGTCGGTCGCGTCGTCGAGTCGCGCTCGGACGACCTGCCGGTCGGCACCGTCGTGCTCCACGACCAGGGTTGGCGCGACGTGGCCCAGGGAGGCGCGGCCGCGTTCCGGCCCGTCCGGCCCGTCGACGGCGTGCCCCTGTCGGCATACCTGGGCGTCCTCGGTCTCACCGGGCTCACCGCGTACGTCGGCCTGACCGAGATCGCCGGCATCCGCGAGGGCGACGTCGTCTTCGTCTCGGGCGCCGCCGGGGCCGTCGGCACCATGGTCGGCCAGATCGCCCGCCTCAAGGGAGCCTCGCGCGTGATCGGCAGCGCGGGATCGGCGGAGAAGGTCGAGCTGCTGACCTCGAAATACGGCTTCGACGCCGCGTTCGACTACAAGGACGGCGACGTCTCGGAGCTGCTCGCCGAGGCCGCGCCCGACGGCATCGACGTCTACTTCGACAACGTCGGCGGCGACCACCTGTCCGCCGCCCTCGCCTCGTTCCGCACGGGCGGCCGCGCGGCGCTCTGCGGCTCGATCGCGAACTACAACTCCACCGGAGCCCCCGTCGGCATCACCGGCATGACGAAGATGGTCACGCGGGGCCTGACGATGAAGGGCTTCACCCTGGGCGACTACCGCCACCTCGCACCGGCGTTCCAGGCCGAGATGGGTCCCTGGCTCGCCGCCGGCGACGTCGTGTACGACGAGACGGTCGTCGACGGGATCGACTCGGCGTTCGACGCCTTCACCGGGCTGATGCGGGGCGACAACGTCGGCAAGATGGTCGTCGCGGTCTCCTGACCCGCGCCTCCTCGGCTCGTCGGCCCCTCGCGACGGCGAGCGGACCCGACGGGGTGGCCCCGGCGTCCCCGGGCCCCCGTCGGGTCGCCTCGACGCGACGTCCAGCGGGCGATGGGACAATCGAGCACGTGACCCAGACCTCCGCCCTGCCCGAGCAGCACCCCCTGGCCGCCGGCCTCACGACGCGTTCGCCGCTGGTCCGCGCGTTGCGAGGCGACCGGCCCGAGACCCTGCCGGTGTGGTTCATGCGACAGGCGGGTCGCTCGCTGCCCGAGTACCGCGAGCTGCGCGTCGGCACCAAGATGCTCGACGCCTGCCTCACGCCCGACCTGGCGAGCGAGATCACCCTGCAGCCCGTGCGTCGTCACGGCGTCGACGCGGGCATCTTCTTCAGCGACATCGTCGTGCCGATCAAGCTCGCCGGCGTCGCGGTCGACATCGTCCCGGGTCGTGGGCCGGTGCTCGAGACGCCGATCCGCACGGCCGCCGACGTGGCGGCCCTGCGGCCGATCGACCCGGAGGCGCTGGCCCCGATCGCCGCGGGCGTCGCCCAGACCGTCGCCCAGCTCGGCGGCACGCCGCTGATCGGGTTCGCCGGCGCGCCGTTCACCCTCGCCGCCTACCTCGTCGAGGGCGGACCGTCGAAGGACCACATCCGTGCCAGGGCCCTGATGCACAGTGATCCCGAGACCTGGGACGCCCTGCTCACCTGGGCCGCCGACGTGACCGGCGCCTTCCTCCGGGCCCAGGTGCTCGCCGGGGCGAGCGCCGCCCAGTTGTTCGACTCGTGGGTCGGCTCGCTGTCGCTCGCCGACTACACGGCGCACGTGGCCCGCCACTCGGCGCGTGCCCTCTCGCACGTCGCCGACCTCGACGTGCCGCGCATCCACTTCGGCGTCGGCAGTGGCGAGGTGCTCGCCGCCATGCGCGACGTCGGCACCGACGCCGTGGGCGTCGACTGGCGCGTCCCGCTCGACGAGGCCTCGCGCCGGCTCGGCGGGTCGACCCCGGTGCAGGGCAACATCGACCCGGCCATGCTCCAGGCGCCCTGGGCCGTCCTCGACGCGCACGTCCGTGACGTGGTCGAGCGTGGCCGAGCGGCCCCCGCCCACGTGCTCAACCTCGGTCACGGCGTCAGCCCCGACACCGACCCCGACGTGTTGACCCGCATCGTCGAGCTCGCCCACACGCTGTGACCCCGCCCGTCGTCACCCCGGGCGGCGCCGTCGACGTCGCCGTGGTGGGCGGCGGCATGGGCGGCATCGTGCTCGCCCGCGACCTGGCCGCCGCGGGGCTGCACGTCGTCCTGTTCGAGGCGTCCGACCGGCTCGGGGGCGAGGTCTCACGACACGTGGTCGCCGACATCGCGCTCGATGCCGGGGCCGAGAGCTTCGCGACCCGGGGTGGCACGGTCGCCGGGTTCGCCACCGAGCTCGGCCTCGGCGACGACATCGTCCTGCCCGACCCGCGGGGCGCCTGGCTGCACGAGGCCGACGGAGAATCTCTCCCGATCCCGCGCACCGGGTTGCTCGGAATCCCCGGTGATCCCTCCGCCGCCGACGTCCGGGCCGTCGTCGGCGCGGACGGGGTACGGCGCGCGCTCGCCGACGCCGAGCTGGCGGCCGACGTCGGAAGCGACGAAACCACCCTGGGCGGTCTCGTCCGGGCGCGCATGGGCGACGCGGTCGTCGACCGGCTCGTCAGCCCCATCGTCTCGGGCGTCCACTCCCTCCACCCCGACCTGCTCGCGGTCGACCGCGTCGCTCCCGGATTGCGCTCCGCCCTGCGACGCGAGGGCAGCCTCGCCGGTGCCGTGCTCGGACTGCGCGCCCTGGCTCCGGCCGGCTCGGCGGTGGCCGGCATCCGGGGTGGTCTCGCCCGCCTCGTCGACCCGATCGTCGCCGATCTCGACCGGCACGGCGTCGACGTCCGGCTCGGCACGCGCGTCCGCTCGATCGACGAGTCGGGCGTCGAGACCGCCGGCGGCGAGCACGTGCGCGCGCGACAGGTCGTGCTGGCCGTCGGGGACCACGACGCGGTGGCGCTGACGACCCGCGCCTCCTCGGTACCGCCCGGGGCGATCACGCTCGCGACCCTGGTCGTCGACCGGCCCGAGCTCGACGCGGCTCCCCGGGGCACGGGAGTGCTCGTCGCACCCGGCTCGACCGGGCTGCGAGCCAAGGCCCTCACTCACGCGACCGTCAAGTGGAGCTGGCTGGCCGACCTCGCCGGGGGACGCCACGTGCTGCGGCTCAGCTTCGACTCGCCCGTCGTCGATCGCGGCACGTCCGACGCCGAGGTGCGCGACGCGGCGCTCGCCGACGCCTCGACCCTGCTCGGCGTCGACCTCGCCGAGCGCCACCTGGTCGGCTTCGGGCGGGCGACCTGGGACGCCCCGCGTCGGGCCGAGGCCGTGGCGGTCACCGAGCCCGTGGTCGAGGTCGTGCAGGCAGGAGGCGCGGTGGCGGGACGCGGGCTCGCCGCGATCGTCGCCCACTCGCGTCGTCAGGCGGCCACCCTCGTGGCGGCGCTCTCGTCGCCCTCATCCCGCGACTGAGCGCACGGGGTCGGCCGCGTTCGGTCCGGCGCGGGCGACGGGCAGCCGGCTCGGGCTACATTGGAGGGACGTGTGCGGCACATGCCGTGACGCGTACGACCACGAATGGAGTCCTCGTGCGAGGCAAACTGATCTTCGTCGCCGGAGCCGCTGTCGGATTCGTGCTCGGCGCCCGCGCCGGCCACGACCGGTACGAGCAGATCACCGAGAGGGCGTCCAAGGTCTGGAACAGCCGGGCCGTCCAGCGCCAGGTCGCCAAGGGCCAGGACTTCGCCGGTGCCAAGACGGCCGACGGGGTCGACGCCCTCGTCACGGGCATCACCCGCGGCATCGCCAAGCTCTTCGGTGGCGGCCGCAAGAAATGACCGACTCGACGCGCAGCGACAAGGTGCGGCACAAGACGAGGCCGCGGTCGCTCTTCGCCCTCGTGCAGGACGTGCCGACGCTGGTCACCGACCTCGTCAAGGGCGAGCTGGCCCTCCTCAAGTACGAGGTCATCGGCACGCTCAAGGCGTTCGGCATCGGCGCCGGGTTCCTGGTCGGGGCGCTCGTCTTCGTCTTCGCCATGCTCGGCGTCCTGCTGACCGGCATCGTCCTGCTGCTCGCCATCTGGCTGCCCGGTTGGGCATCGGCACTCATCGTCGCCGGCGTCCTGCTGCTCGTGGCCGCCCTGCTGGCGTTCCTCGGGTACAAGGCGATCAAGAAGGGGCTCCCGGCGGTCCCCGAGAAGACCATCGCCAGCCTCAAGGCCGACCTCAAGGCCGTCAAGGGCGTGGGTTCGATCCCCGGCGCCCGCCTCGACGAGCGCTGACGCGCCTCCTCGACACCCCCATCCTTCCCCCGTTCCCGACAGGAGCACCGTGAGCGACAGCAGCGACATCCAGGCCCACATCGACCGCACGCGCGCCGAGCTCGCCGCGACCCTCAACGAGCTCGAGGACAAACTGAACGTACCCAAGCAGTTGGGCGTCGCGGGGCACCGCGCCAAGGCGTCGTTCGACCGCGACAAGACCCCGTGGCTCGCCGCCGCCGGGGCGGGCGCGCTGGCCGTGGCGGGCGTCGTCGTCGCGGTCGTCAAGCGCCGCTGACCGGTCGCTCGGCTCGTCCCCCGGTGGGCCGGAGCGCCCGTTCGCTCGACCGGGAGCAACCTGGTTGGGCTCCCAGCGTGCCGAGAGAGAGAATGGATCCATGAGTTCCAGCGCCGACGCGGCAGCGCCCGTACTGCCGACGTCCGATTCACCCGCAGCAGACGCTCCCACCCAGCCCGGTGACGCCGCGGCGAGCACGCCCGCACCCGCCGAACGCCTCGGCTACACGCTCTGGGCCGTCCTGCGCCGCGACCCCCAGAACCCCTACGCCCCAGAGCTCGACGACGTCCCCCAGCTGGACGCGGTCGTCGACGCCCTGGCCGGTCTCGGCGTGACCGTGCGGGGCTTCTACGACGTCAGCGCCCTGCGCGCCGACGCCGACATCATGATCTGGCTGCACGGCGAGGTGCCCGAGACCGTCCAGTCCGCCTATCGACAGCTGCTGCGCACCGACGTCCTCGGCGGCCTGCTGCCGACCTGGAACGCCATGGGCATGCACCGCGACGCCGAGTTCTCGCGCAACCACAGCCCGGCCTTCATGCGTGGCAAGGCACCCGAGACCTGGCTCACGGTGTACCCGTTCGTGCGCAGCTACGAGTGGTACCTGCTGCCCGAGGCCGAGCGCCGCCAGATGCTGGCCGACCACGGCAAGCAGGGCTCCGAGCACCGCGCCGTGCTGACCAACACGGTCGCCAGCTTCTCGCTCGGCGACTACGAGTGGATCCTCGCCCTCGAGGCACCCGAGCTCGTCCAGCTCGTCGACCTCATGCGCGACCTCCGGTACACCGAGGCGCGCCGCCACGTCCGCGAAGAGATCCCGTTCTACACGGGCCGACGCATCCCCACCACCGACATCATCGAGGTCTTGTCGTGACCGACACCAGCCACATCTCCAACGGGCAGTTCGTCCGCAACGCGACCCCCGCAGCGGCCTCGGGGCCAGAGCACGTCTCCGAGCCCACGGACTACGACGCCATCCTGCTGGCGGGCTTCGGCGGGCCCGAGGGGCAGGACGACGTCATCCCCTTCCTGCGCAACGTCACGCGGGGGCGCGGCATCCCCGAAGAACGCCTCGAAGAGGTCGCGACCCACTACCGCCACTTCGGCGGCGTCAGCCCGATCAACGAGCACAACCGCGAGCTCAAGGCCGCCCTCGAGGCCGAACTCGAACGCCGCGGCATCGACCTGCCCGTCATCTGGGGCAACCGCAACTGGCAGCCCTACATGGCCGACGCCGTGCGCGAGGCCGACGAGCGCGGGTTCCGCAAGCTCATCGCCGTCGCGACCAGCGCCTACTCGTCGTACAGCTCCTGCCGCCAGTACCGCGAGGACTTCGCGATGGCTCTCGACGCCACCGGGCTCGGCGACACCATGCAGATCGACAAGGTGCGCCAGTTCTTCGACCACCCCGGGTTCGTGCAGCCCTTCATCGACGGCGTGCGCGACGCCCTCGTCAAGGCTCGTGCCGAGAACGAGGGCCTCGACCTCGCCACCCAGGTGCAGGTGCTCTTCGCGACGCACTCGATCCCGTCGACGGACGCGGCCAAGAGCGGGCCCGAGGCACGCGGCTTCGACGCCGACGGTGCCTACGCCGCCCAGCACAAGGCCGTGGCCGAGGTCGTCATGGCCGCCGCCGAGGCAGCACTCGGGCTCGACGTGCCCGACGGGGGCGGCACGACCGTCCCCTGGCAGCTCGTCTACCAGTCGCGCAGCGGCCCCCCCTCGATGCCGTGGCTCGAACCCGACATCAACGACGCCATCGACGACCTGGCCGGCGGTCCGACCCGTGCCGTCGTCATCGTGCCGCTCGGCTTCGTCAGCGACCACATGGAGGTCATGTGGGACCTCGACAACGAGGCGATGGAGACCAGCGAGAAGAACGGCTTCTGGGCCACGCGCACCCCGACCCCTGGCATCGACCCCGTCTACGTCACCGGGCTCGTCGACCTCGTGCTCGAGCGTCGTGACGGCGTGCCGGTCGAGGACCGTCCGCACGTGACCGACCTCGGTCCCTGGTACGACGTCTGTCGCCCCGGCTGCTGCGAGAACGTGAGGCTCGGTTTCAAACCCGCCCTGTCCGGCCTGGTGCCCTGACCCCGTGGCGACCATCCGCATCGGCACCCGGGGCAGCGCGCTGGCCGTCGCCCAGTCGACCACCGTCGCCGAACGCATCGCGACCGCGACCGGTCACGACGTCGAGCTCGTCCGCATCAAGACCGAGGGCGATCGTTCGCAGGGCACGGGCGAGTCCCTCGCCTCGCTCGGTGGCACGGGCGTCTTCGCCAGCGCCCTGCGCGAGGCGTTGCTCGCCGACGAGTGCGACGCGCTGGTGCACTCGCTCAAGGACCTCCCCACCGCCACGCACCCCGGCCTCGTCATCGGCGCCACGCCCGGCCGGGCGGACGCCCGCGACGCCCTCTGCGCCCGCGACGGGTTGACCCTCGAAGGGCTGCCCGCGGGGGCACGCGTCGGCACGGGCTCCCCGCGCCGTGCCGCCCAGCTGCTCTCGCGACGCCCCGACCTCGAGGTCGTCGACATCCGCGGCAACGTCGACACGCGGCTCGGTCGCGTCGGCGACGACCTCGACGCCGTGTTGCTGAGCGCCGCCGGCCTCGGACGTCTCGGGCGGCTCGACGCCGCGACCGAACTGCTCGGGCTCGGCTTCTGGCCCAGCGCGCCGGGTCAGGGTTCGCTGGCCGTCGAGGTCCGCGAGGACGACCCGGACGAGGCGCTCGCCCGGGGGCTGGCCGCCATCGAAGACGACGAGACCCGCCTCGTGGTCACGGCCGAGCGTGCCGTGCTGGCCGGTCTCGAGGCCGGTTGCGCGGCGCCCGTGGGCGCGAGCGCGGTCGTCGACGCCGGATTGCTGTTGCTCAGCGCGACGGTCTACAGCCCCGACGGCAGCCGACGCCTCAGCTCGTCGCACGCCGTCTCGCTCGACGACGGCCCGCTCGTCGCGCGACTCGCCGACGTCCACGAGGTCGCCGGTCGGGTGGTCGACGAACTGCTCGACTCGGGCGCGGCCGAGTTCGCCCCGTTGGGTGGCGGACCCTCCGGCGGTGACCCCCTGGGCAGCGCCTCGTGACGGCCGACAAGCCGCTCAAGGGCGTCCGAGTCCTCGTTCCGCGAGGCGGGAAATGGGGGGACGGCGTCGCGGCCTCGCTGCGGTCGCACGGTGCGGCACCCGTGATCGCGCCCCTGATCAACTTCGCCCCGGCCGAGACGCCCGAGCTGCTCGCCGCGGCGCTCGCCCGCCTCGAGTCCGGGGTCTACGAGTGGCTCGTCGTCACCAGCGCCACGACGGTCGACGTGCTGGTCGGCAACGGCATCCGCCCTCCCGCGTCCACCCGGGTCGCCGCGGTCGGCGAGACCACCGCGGCAGCCCTGGGCCTGGCGGGCATCCGCGTCGACTTCGTACCCGAGGGTGACAACTCCGCCCGCGGACTCGTCAAAGAGTGGCCGGCCGACGAGGTCACCGGCCGTGTGCTCGTGCCCCAGTCCGACCTCGCCGAGCCGACCCTCGTCGCCGGGCTGTCGACCCGAGGCTTCGACGCCGAGTTCGTCTCGGCCTACCGGACGGTCGGCGTGCCCGTGTCGGACGAGGTGCGCCACGGCGTCGCCGACGGCTCGATCGGCGTTCTGCTCGTCACCTCGGGCAGCGTGGCCCGTCAGATCGCCGCCCAGCTGGCACCCCTGCCCGTGGCGACCCTCGTCGCGTGCATCGGCCCGCGCACCGCCTTCGACGCCCGTGCCGCGGGACTCCCCGTGCACCTGATCGCCGAGACCCGATCGGCGGCGGCCCTCGTCGAGGCCGTGGTGGACCACGCCCTCGACGGTCCGTCCGCCGGAACACCCCCCACCGAGAAGGACTGATGTCCGATTTCCCCCGCGTGCGGCCTCGCCGCCTGCGCGCCACCCCCGCCCTGCGCCGCCTGACCGCCGAGACCCGCCTGCACCCGGCCGACCTCGTCCTGCCGATGTTCGTCCGCGAGGGCATCGACGAACCGGCCCCGATCTCGTCCATGCCGGGAGTGGTGCACCACAGCCTGTCGAGCCTGCCCCGGGCGATCGAGCAGGCGGCCGAAGCCGGCGTCGGCGGCGTCATGCTGTTCGGTGTCCCGCTCGAGAAGGACGCCGTCGGTTCGGGCGCGACCGATCCCGAGGGCATCCTCAACGTCGCCACCCGCGTGGCCGTCGACGCCGCGCAGGGCGCGCTCGTCGTGCAGACCGACCTCTGCCTCGACGAGTTCACCGACCACGGCCACTGCGGCGTACTCGCCGCCGACGGCTCCGTCGACAACGACGCCACCCTCGTGCGCTACGACGAGATGGCGGTCGTCCAGGCCGAGGCCGGCTCGCAGCTCATCGGTATGAGCGGCATGATGGACGGTCAGATCGGCTCGGCACGCGACGCCCTCGACGAGGCCGGCTTCGGCGGCACGGCACTGCTCGCCTACGCCGCCAAGTACGCGTCGGCCTTCTACGGGCCTTTCCGCGAGGCCGTCCGGTCGACACTCGTCGGCGACCGCCGCACCTACCAGATGGACGCGGCCAACGGACGCGAGGGCCTCCGCGAGGTCGACCTCGACATCGCCGAGGGTGCCGACGTCGTCATGGTCAAGCCGGCCATGAGCTATCTCGACGTCCTCGCCGAGACCGCCGCGACCAGCACGGTGCCGGTCTGGGCGTACCAGATCAGCGGTGAGTACGCGATGATCCAGGCGGCCGCGGCGAACGGATGGATCGACCTCGACGCCGCGTCCTACGAGAGCGTCCTGTCGATCAAGCGCGCGGGAGCCGACGCCATCTTGACGTACTGGGCCACCGAACTGGCCACGCGCCTCCAGAGAGAGCGGTTCTGATGACCGAGCAGAGCAACGACACCTACTTCACCCGGGCCAAGCGGTCGATCCCGGGTGGCGTCAACTCGCCGGTCCGAGCGTACGGCTCGGTCGGTGGGACGCCGCGGTTCCTGGTGGGGGCCAAGGGCGCCTACGTCACGGACGCCGAGGGTCGTGACTACGTCGACCTCGTCGCCTCGTGGGGGCCGGCGATCCTCGGACACACGCACCCCGAGGTGCTCGAGGCGGTGCAGCAGGCGGCCGCCCGCGGTCTCTCGTTCGGCGCCTCGACGCCCGCCGAGACCGAGCTCGCCGAGCTGGTCCGCGAACGCGTCGCCGTCGGCGACCAGCGCCCCATCGGCAAGATCCGCATGGTCTCGACCGGCACCGAGGCCACCATGACGGCCATCCGCCTGGCCCGCGGCTACACCGGTCGCGACCTTCTCGTGAAGTTCGCCGGGCACTACCACGGGCACTCCGACTCACTGCTGGCCGAGGCCGGCTCGGGCGTCGCCACCCTGTCGATGCCCGGCTCGGCCGGCATCACCGCCGAGACCGCGGCCCAGACCCTCGTGCTGCCGTACAACGACCTCGACGCCGTGCGGGCGGCGTTCGACGAGCACGGCCCCCGCATCGCGGCGGTCATCGTCGAGGCGGCGGCCGCCAACATGGGGGTGCTCGCCCCGCAACGCGGCTTCAACCGCAGCCTCTCCGAGATCACGCGACGCCACGGCTCGCTCCTGATCGTCGACGAGGTGCTCACCGGCTTCCGGGTCGGCCGTGCCGGTTGGTGGGGCCTCGAGGCGTCGCAGGTGGTGCCCGACGGTGCCGGGTGGGAACCCGACCTGATCACCTTCGGCAAGGTCATCGGCGGGGGCATGCCACTGGCGGCCCTGGGTGGCCGCGCCGAGGTGATGGACTTCCTCGCCCCCCTGGGGCCGGTCTACCAGGCGGGAACTCTGAGCGGCAACCCCGTGGCCGTCGCCGCCGGCATCGCCACGCTCCGTCTCGCGACGCCAGAGGTCTACGCCCGGCTCGACACCGTGGCGGACCAGCTGTCGACCGGGGTCTCGGCTGCCCTGTCGGCCGAAGGGGTCGAGCACAGCGTCCAGCGGGCCGGCTCCCTCTTCTCGTTCGCGTTCGCGCCGACGGCCCCGATCGACTACGACGACGTCCGGGCACAGCAGGCCTGGCGTTACCCGCCGTTCTTCCACGCCATGCTCGACGCCGGCGTCAACCTGCCACCGTCGGTGTTCGAGGCGTGGTTCGTCACGGCCGCCCACGACGACGACGTGGTGTCACGCATCCTCGACGCCGTGCCGGCCGCGGCGAAGGCCGCCGCGGCCGCCGAGACGCCGCACTAGGCGGCCTCTGCCGCCGACGCACGACCGGGCGTGACCCGGCGTGCCGGGCCCCCGGTCAGCGTCGGCGGGCCCGGGCGGTCCAGCGACCTTCGACGCGGTCGATGACGAGCGGGTGGTCGAAAGCACCCGACACGAGGTCGGACGTCAGCACCTCGTCGGCCGTGCCGGTCGCGACGACCTCGCCGTCGCGGAGCAGCAGGGCGTGCGACGTGCTGCTCGGCAGGTCCTCGAGGTGGTGGGTCACGGTCACCGAGGCCATCTCGGGGTGGGCCGTCCGCAGGTCGTCGACCGTGTCGAGCAGATGCTCCCGGGCCGCGACGTCGAGACCGGTCGCCGGTTCGTCGAGCAGCAGCAGCGCGGGCTGCGCGACGAGGGCGCGGGCGATCAGGACCCGCCCTCGTTCGCCCTGGGACAGCACGCTCCACCGTGCCGAGAGACGGGACGAGAGGCCGACGCCGGCGACAAGGTCGACGACCCGCGCCTCCTGCTCGTCGGTGGGTGACCAGCGGGGCACCGGGTCGCTGCTGCCCGTCAGCCCGGTGAGCACGACCTCGCGCACGCTGTTGTCGCCGGCCATGCGGTGACGCGGGTCCACGTGGCCGATCTGACGCCGCAGCTCGCTCAGCTCGACGCGTCCCAGTCGGCGGCCGAGCACCTCGACCGTGCCCGCGGTCGGGTGGCCGAGCGCACCGCACAGCGTGAGCAGGGTGGTCTTACCGGCTCCGTTCGGGCCGATCAGCGCCCAGTGCTCACCGGCGCCGACCCTCAGGGACACGTCGTGCACCAGGTCGCGACCGCCCCGGGTCACCCGTGCACCGACCACGTCGAGCACGGGCGGCACCGGGGCGGCCGCCGGGGGAGCAGAGGTCACGCGCGGTAGATGCCCGCCTCGCGCACCCGGTCGAACAGGCCCTGAAGGCGTTCGGGTTGCTCACGCACGGCTGCGGCGGCCGCCTTGGCGTCGTCGGCCTTGACCGCGTCGCGGAACGCCACGGAGAAGGCGTGCGCCTGCTCGTTGTCGACGATGCCGTTGGCCGTGGGGCGGCGCAGCACCAGCAGCAGGCGCGGGCCCGTGTTCGACCACAGCCGCGTCAGGGACTCGCTGTCGGCCGCGGCCAGCAGGATCTCGTTGGCCCGCACGAGACCACTGACGTCCTCCTCTTTCTTGGCCTTGTACGCCTTGGCGCGTGCGTCGAGCAGCCCGACGACCTCGGCGCGCTGCGCCTTGTCGAGCTTGGGCACGGCACGCTCGACGAAGAGCGACCAGACGGCGTAACCGACGTCGACGGTGTCGACGAACTCGTCGTACGACGGGTCGACGATGCGCGTGTAGCGGTTGGCCTCGATGTCGACCAACGCCTGGTCGGCGAGTTTGGCGATGGCTTCGCGGACGGGCGTGCGAGAGACACCGAGCCAGGCGACGAGCTGGTCGTCGTTCAGGCGCTCACCGAACTCGAGAGTGCCGTCGAGGATGGCGGCGAACATCTTGTCGTAGACGACGTCGCGCAACAGGCGGCGGGGTGCGGGCGTCTGGTCGTCGTTCTGGGGGATCGGCATCGGGGGCCTCCGTCGTGTGTGCGGTCAGGTGCCGACGGTCGACGGCGCGCAGCACCGTGGTCGGTCGGGTTCGTCGACCCGGGCCTGAACCGGTCGCCGACATGTCGAGCATAAACCTGAGGGCTGAGTACGTATGAGTGATCCGGAGTTCTAGATTCGCGGCGCGGCGACCCGTACGACCGTTCGGCCACGAGTCCGGCCCGCCAGGATCGCCTCGCCGGCACCGACGACGTCGGCCAGCGCGACCTCGTCGGTCATCGAATCGAGCAGGTCGAGGTCGAGGTCTCGCGCCAGCCGGTCCCAGGCACGCTCACGCAGCTCGAGAGGCGCTTCGACCGAGTTGACGCCGGCCAGGGTCACCCCCCGCAGGATGAACGGCAGCACGGTGGTCGGCAGGTCGGCGCCCTGGGCGAGCCCGCAGGCCGTCACCGTGCCGCCCCAGCGGGTCTGCGCCAGGACCGTGCCGAGGGTGTGGCTGCCGACCGAGTCGACGCCGCCGGCCCAGCGGGCTCGCTGCATCGGCTTGCCTTCGCCGGACAGCTCGTCGCGGTCGATGAGCTCGGATGCCCCGAGCGAGCGCAGGTAGTCGCCCTGCTCGGCGATGCGACCCGAGGAGGCGCTGACCGAGTACCCGAGACCGCTCAAGAGCGCGATCGCCACCGATCCGACGCCTCCGGCCGCCCCGGTCACCACGACGTCGCCGTCGTCGGGGCGGACGTCGCGTTCGAGCCGGAGGACGCTGAGCATGGCCGTGAAACCCGCCGTGCCGATGGCGGCGGCACGCCGCCCGTCGATGCCCCGGGGAAGCGACACGGCGCTGCCGGGATCGACCACGACGCGTTCGGCGAAGCCACCGGGCCTCGTCTCGCCGTGACCGGCACCGTTGACGAGCACCTCGTCACCCGGCGCGAAGCGCGACGACCCCGAGGACGCCACGACACCGACCAGGTCGATGCCGGGCACGAGAGGGTCGACCCGGGCGACCCCAGGGTCGCCGCGCAGGGCGAGGCCGTCTTTGTAGTTGACGCCGGACCAGGTGACGTCGACGACGACGTCATCTGGCCCGGCGACCGGCTCGTCGAGCTCTCTCAGCTCGGCGGCCCTGTCTTTCTCGACCACGATCGCACGCATGCGACCGAGGCTACGCGGGGTCGGTCAGGCGCGATCGCCGGGGCCGGTCGCCCCGGCCTTGCCCCCGAGGAAACCGCCCAGCGCGCTGACGAGGTCGAGCCCCGTCGTGGCCTTCACGACGTCCTGCAGTTGCGTCATGTTGTTGGCGACGGACTTGGTCAGCTCGTTGGCGCCATCGGTCGAGACCACCGTCAGGGCATCGATGTTGCCCATCGGGGCCGCCATCTCGCGGGCGATCTCGGGCAGGCGGGAGATCACCTGCGACGCGAGCGCCGCCTGACCGAACTTGCCCTGTGCCTCGGCCAGGGCGTCGACCGCCTCGGCCTCGGCGAGACCCTTGGCCTTGATCGCCGCGGCCTCGGCCCGACCGGCGGCCTCGACCGCCGCAGCCTCGTTCTCGGCCGCGTTGCGGGCCGCGTCGGCGAGCTGAGTGCGTCGGAACGCCTCGGCCTCGACGGCGGCGTTCGCGGCGTCGCGCTCGGCCTCGGCGTTCTGCACGGACGCGTAGGCCGCGGCCTCGGCGGGCTGACGCACCTCGATGTTGAGTCGCTCCTGGTTGACCTTGGCCTGCTCGGCGACGGCGATGCTCTCTTGTTCGGCGACGAGCTTGTCTTGCATGGCCCGGGCGAGCTCACCGGCGGCCGCGGCCTCTGCCTGTGCCCGGTCCGTCTCGGCCTTGATCTGCGCCTGGCGCACGTCGAGCTGCAGCTGGCGCTCGGCCGTCTGCTGGGTGTTGCCGATGCGGGCCAGGGCGGCGATGCGCTCGGCCTCGGCCTCGGCGACGTCGGCGTTCTGCTTGGCGACGGCTGCCTCGGCGCGTCCGCGGTCGGCGAGGTAGGTGCTGCCCGGGGTCTCGATCTCGCGGATGTTCATCGTCTCGATCTGCAGGCCGAGCTCGGCGAGCTCGCCCTTCGTCTCGTTCACGGCGTCGGCGGCGAGGCGCGAGAAGTTCTTGACCAGGTCGTCGACCGGTTGGCCACCGATGAGACCGCGGATCGAGCCCTCGAGCGACTGCTGCACGATGACGGGGAGCTGCTGCTGCTGCAGCAGGTAGCGCTGGGCGGCGCGACGCACGCCGTCCTCGGTGCCGGTCACCTTGAAGTTGACCGTCGCCTTCACGGCGGTGCGGATGTAGTTGGCGTCGATCGCCTGCACCTCGACCGGGGTCTGGTACTGCTCGAGCGACAGCTTGAAGCCCTCTTGGAAGATCGGCCAGACGAACGTGCGACCGCCGATGATGACCTTCTGCGGGCTCGAGATGCCCCCGCCCTCGGAACGCTCGGCGCCACGGCCGACCACGATCAGCGCCTCGTTCGGCGGGACGCGACGGACGCGGCTGGCGACGAACGACAGCAGGGCGAGCACGATGACGACGGCGACGACGATGGCGACGACGCTGACGTTGGATGAGATGAAGTCCACGGGGCTTCCTTTCAGTTGGTCTGGGGATCACGTGACGCGGGGGCGTCGCCGGCGTCGAGTGCCTCGACCTGCACGCGGGGGCCGTTCTCGGCCACGACGCGGACGCGGACGCCGCGTTCGATGCGCGCGGCACTGGTCGCGAGTCGCCGCTCGAGCTCACGGACGTCGTCGAGCCGCACCTCGCCGCCGGCCGGGCCGGTGGCCTCGGTCGTGACGCCGATGAACCCGACGGGCGACCAGTGGCCGCCGCTCTCGCGGCGCGTCACGCGGCGGACGACGAGCTGGATCAGCACGAGCGCGACGAGAGCCATGCCGACGGCGACGGCGTACGTCCACCCCGGGGCGAGGTCGGTCTGCGACGTGACGATCCCGGCGAGCCCGAAGATGGCCAGCGCGGCGCCCAGGGCGACACCCGAGACGAGCCCGTCGCCGACGTCGAAGACGTCGAGCAGGTCGCCCACGACGATGCTGACGAGCAGGAGCAGGAGCCCGATCGCCCCCACCACGATGAACGTGATCATGTGTCGAGCCTGGCAGAGTCCGGCTGGATGCACATCGCCTGCGCGACGGACCCGGGGCGCCTTCGGGGCGGTCACGCCTGGGGAGGAGCCGTCGACGGTGACCCGACCCGGTCAGGACCGGAGACGCGTCCGCGGCCCCCACCTCACCCGAAGAGGATCGCGGCCTCGTCGTACCGGTTCTGCGGGACGACCTTGAGGCTGTCGAGGGCCTCCTCGAACGACACGTGCACGATCTCGGTGCCGCGCAGGGCGACCATGCGGCCCCAGCGTCCCTCGACGACCGCGTCGCTCGCCGCCATGCCGAGGCGCGTCGCGAGCACGCGGTCGTACGAGGTGGGCGTGCCGCCGCGCTGGATGTGGCCCAGCGTCGTCGCGCGGGTCTCGATGCCCGTGCGCTCCTCGATGACGGGAGCGAGGCGCTCGCCGATGCCGCCGAGTCGGGGACGGCCGAAGGCGTCGAGGCCGCGTTCCGAGTGGACGTCGCTCTCGTGGTCGGGCACGAAGCCCTCGGCGACGACGACCAACGGTGCGCGCCCCCGGTCGTAGGCGGACTGCACCCACTCGACGATCTGGTCCATGCTCGTCGCCTGCTCGGGGATGAGGATCGCGTGCGCACCCGCGGCCATGCCCGAGTGCAGGGCGATCCACCCCACGTGCCGACCCATGACCTCGGCGACCATGCAGCGGCTGTGGGAGTCGCCCGTGGTGCGGAGGCGGTCCATCGCGTCGGTGGCGATCTGCACGGCGGTGTCGAAGCCGAAGGTGTAGTCGGTCGCCCCGAGGTCGTTGTCGACGGTCTTGGGCACGCCGACGATCTTCAGCCCCGCGTCGGTCAGTCGCTTGGCCGCGGCCAAGGTGCCCTCGCCGCCGATGGCGATCATGGCGTCGATGCCGAAGCGTTCCATGTTCTCGGCGATGCGGTCGACACCGCCGTCGCCCTCGAACGGGTTGGTGCGGCTCGTGCCGAGGATCGTGCCGCCCTGCTTCGCGATGCCCTGGATCTCTTTCCGCGTGAGCGGCATCACGTCGCCGTCGACGACGCCTCGCCACCCGTCACGGAACCCGACGAACTCCTGCCCGTGGATCTGCGTGCCCTTGAGCACTGCTCCGCGGATGACCGCGTTGAGACCGGGGCAGTCGCCGCCGCTGGTGAGGATACCGATTCGCATCGAGGGGCTCCATCGCATCGAGGGGCCCGATCGACGGGCCGAGGTCGAGACCCATCATGGACCACGAGGAGGCGCGGCACCTGTCCGCGACGCCGGTCGCCGCCCGGCCAGGTCGCGCAGGCGGCCGTACTACCCTCGCCTGCATGAGCAACGAGCAGTCGGGGCGCCCGCCGTCGCCGTGGGCACGCTTCACCCGGCCCGCGCCGACCGAGCCCGATCGGGGCGAGTTCCCGTTCGGTCCGCCGCGGCCGGTGCGCCCCGAGACGGTCACGGCCGACCACGGCTGGCCGCTCGATCCGTCCGGCGCCTCGCAGCAGCCCGTCGTGCGGCGACCGTCCGTCCCGCAGACCTCCGAGCAGCCGCCCGCCGCGCCCGCCTGGGACTCCGACGGTCGCCAGGTCTGGGCGCCGGTGCCCGAGGCCCTGTCCGACGACGGGGCCTCGACCGTCGCCCGCCCCGAGAACGCGGGCCTCGGCTCGTACTTCTTCCCCGCAGACGACGACTGGTCGTCCGCGCCGCCGCGCACGGACGACGAGGGACGCGGCCTGGCGATCGCCTCGATCGTCTTCGGTCTCTTCTTCGCGCCCCTGGGACTGGTCTTCGGCATCGTCGCCGCCCGCCGGGCACGTGCCGCCGGCCGACCGGCCACCCTCGCCCTGACCGGCATGATCGTCGCCTCGATCGTCATCGTCCTGAGCCTCGTGTACGCGATCGCGGCCTTCGACTACTTCTCACAACTGGCGACGGCGTGCGCCCAGCTCGGTCCGGGCGACTACGTGAACGGCGACGGCCAGACCGTCAGCTGCGGGTGACCCCGGCGACGACCGGCGTCGCCCGGGACGCGGGTCGCCGCGCACGACCCGCGCCGCGCCTCCTCGGCTAGAGCGAGACGGTGCCGGTGTCGGCGACGTTCTTCGGGTGCCCGCCGGTCACGGCCGCCTTGGCGTACTTGAAGAGGGTGACGGCCTTGGGCTCGTTGCTGACCCAGTACTCGGCCGTGTCGACGTCCACCTCGAGCAGGGCCACGCTCGGGTCGTCGCGGCCCTGGTCGAACCAGGCCTCGGCGCCGGTGGTCCACAGGTCGTCGATGAGCGCGGAGTCCTTCACGACCGACGCCGTGCCCGCGAGCGACAGGTAGCCCTTGCCGGTCTCGACCGCGACGTTCACCTGCGGGTGCGCCTTCACGTCGTCGACCTTGGGGGAGGGGTCGCGCGTGAAGAAGTACACCTTGCCGTCGAAGTCGCGGTCGACGAGCGCGAGGGGGCGGCTCACCAGGTGGCCGTGGCTGCTCTGCGTCGTGAGGATGCCGATGCGGCCCGCGTCGAGGACCTCGCCGATCTTGCTGCTGTCGTTGGTCTCAGTCATGCCGGGGACCCTACGCCGGAGGCCCGACGACGGTCACAGCGCCGGAGGCGCGGTGCCGGTCGCAGGTCACGTCGCCTCGCGCACCGCACCCCTCGCAGGCGACCAGTTGCTCTCGGCACTGCACGTCGACGCAGTTCTGCATGCGACTGGTCGCGGTGCCGCAGGTCTCACAGCGGCCGATCACGGCCGCGTGGTCACTGAACTCGACCGAGCCGCGACCGTCGAAGACGTAGAGCGAACCGTCCCACAGGCCGTCGTCGCCGAAGCGCTCGCCGTACCGCACGACACCCCCGTCGAGTTGATAGACCCGCGAGAAGCCGCGTGCCGTCATGAGCGACGAGAGCACCTCGCAGCGCACACCACCCGTGCAATAGGTGACGACGGGCTCGTCCTTGAGGTGGTCGTAGCGGCCGCTGTCGAGTTCGGCCACGAAGTCGCGGGTGGTGGCCACGTCGGGCACGACGGCGCCCCGGAACCGGCCGATGCGTGACTCGTATTCGTTGCGCCCGTCGAAGAAGGTGACCTGCTCGCGGTCGACGAGTTCGTGCAGCTCGTCGGGGGAGAGCCGCACGCCCGTGCCCACCACGCCGGACCCGTCGACCTCGAGCTCGTCGGGGGCGCCGAACGTCACGATCTCGTCGCGCACCCTGACCGACAACCGGGGGAAGTCGCTGCCGGTGCCCTCGCTCCACTTCACGTCGAGCTGCGCGAACGCGGGGTGCTGCCGAGTCTTCTTGAGCCAGCGTTTGACGTCGGGCAGGTCGCCACCGAGCGTGCCGTTGACGCCGTGGCGCGAGACGAGCACGCGGCCCGTCAGGTCGAGCGACTCGGCCAGGTCGCGCTGCCACAGGCGGACGGCGTCGGGATCGGCCAGGGGCGTGAACGCGTAGAAGAGCACGATCTTCGGGGTGGCCATCCACGGAGTCTAGTTTCTCGGGCCACTACTCGACGCACAGGGCATGAATGCCTTATGATCACGACCGGAATACCTGACATCAGCAGAGAGGCGTCGATGCCCGTCCCGTCCCCCACCCGTCCGGCCATCCCTCGCCGTCTGCACAAGGACGCCGTGTTCGACCACCTCGTCGCTGCCATCCTCGACGGCACCCTGCAGCCGGGCGAACGCCTCCGCGACGCCGACTGCGAAGCGTGGCTGGGTGTCTCGCGCACGCCGATCCGGGTCGCCGTCGCGAAGCTCGGACACGTCGGTCTCGTCGACTCGACGACGCATCGGGCGGCCTGTGTGGTCGTCCCGTGCCGTGCGGCCGCCATCGACCTGCTCGGGGCCGCGTGCGCCCTGCTGTGCGCGGTGGCCACGTCGACGCTCCCCGGGCGGGACGACGAAGAACGCGCCGAGATCGACCGACGACTCGGCGTCCTGGCCGGGGCCTGCGCCACGGCGTCACGGTCGCCGCGAGCACCCGTCGACGAGATCGTCGACGCGGCTCGGGCGGTATGGACGACACTGACCGCACGCGCCCGGGACGGACTCGCCGTCCGGTTCGCCGAGCGTGTGGCGCTGCCCCTGCGACATCACTTGCGTGACGTCTCGACGGCCGATCTCGGCATCGTCGCCGACGTGACGGACGAGGTGCGTCGGTGGTTCGCCCTCGAGCCCGACGGCGAAGGACGTGCGCTCGAGGACGTGCTGGCGCGGGGCCTCCGTCGGCTGGGTCCCGGTGACCCCGTCGGGGTCGGGTCGACCGTCGGGGTCGGCCGCGGGCCCGTCCCCGGCCGACCCGGCTCGGCCGTCGGGGCGCGGCACGGCACCCAGGCCCCTCTCGTCCGCCGACGTCTGAGCGACGACGTCCACGACCTCGTCCTCGCGGCGGTCCTCGACGGCACGCTGGCCCCCGACGAACGTCTCGTCGACGACGAGCTCATCGCGTGGCTCGGGGTGTCGCGTACTCCGATCCGCTCCGCGCTGGAGCGACTCGACGAGGCCGGGCTCGTCGACCTGGCACCGAACCGCCACACGCGGGTGACGCGTCCCCGGCCGGCCGACGTCGTCGGCGCCCGCGACCTGTACGCGGCGCTCGTGTCGTGGTCGGCCGATCGTGTCGAGGCACCGAGCGCCGGCCGGGGCGACGAGCTCGTGGCGATGCTCGTGCGGCTCGATCCGATCATGCGGCGTGCCGAGGGGCGGACGTCGACCCTGGCGACCCTCTCGTGCGTCCGTCCACTGTTGCGTCGGCTCGCGTCCGCCGAGGAGTCGCCGTCGCTCGCGCGCGAGCTCGACCTGCTCGAGCCCCGGCTCGCTCACGGCCTCGTCGCCTGCGGCTTCTCGCTGCCGAGGGGGGCGTGGCGCTCGTTCTCGTCCGCCGTCACCGCGTCGATCCGAGAGGCGGGCGGGGGGCTCGGGCCGGTCGCCGCCGATTTGGTGCGCTCGCTCAGCGACTCGCCCGACTGATCGCCTCGAGGTCCTTGCTGCCGACGTGGGTGGGAGTCGGTCATCGGGGCTCCGCATCGTGGTCGTGAGCGGGCTCAGTACGCACCGGCCGGCTTGAGGACCGCACCGACCGTCTTGACGAGCAGCCGCCCGTCGGTCGCCGGGGTCCACGAGTGGACGTAATGCAGGTCGAGGTCGAGCCCGGCGCCCCAGTCGAGGTCGGAGCGTCCGCCGACCTGCCACGGGCCGGTCAGCCCCGGCAGCACCCGCAGCCGCTCGTGGGCGCGGCCGCAGTACTGCGCGACCTCGTTCGGGAGGGCCGGGCGCGGCCCGACCAGGCTCATCTCGCCCCGCAGGACGTTGACCAGTTGTGGCAGCTCGTCGAGCGAGTGCCTGCGGAGCACGCGACCGACCCGGGTCACCCGAGGGTCGACGCGGAGCTTGAAGAGCGGCCCGTCGGCATCGTTCGCCTCGGGGAGGATCGTGGCCTCGCGACCGCGGTCGTGCATCGACCGGAACTTGAGCATCTCGAAGGTCCGGCCGTCGAGACCGCAGCGCACCTGGCGGTAGAGGACCGGGCCCGGGCTGTCGAGTCGGACGGCCAGGGCGACCAGGACGAGGGCGGGAGCAAGGACGGTCAGGGCGGTGAGGGCGCCGACGACGTCGATCGCCCGCTTCGTGCGACGGGCGGCGACCCGTCGGACCGGGGGAACCAGCGAGGTGACGCCCGGACCGTGGGTGTCGCGCCCGTGGTGGCGGTTCGGTCTGCCGCGCCCGGAGGAGGGGCTCCACGTGCTCGCGGGTGCGGACACGGGTCTCGTGGTGATCGTCATCGGTGTGCTCGGCGTCTTTCGTCTCGTCCACGGTCGGCCAAGGGGCGATCATGAAAATATCACATCGAAATGAGCCATGACGGTAAAGCTGTCGGCGGTAGCGTCTACCATCGCGACATGGACCAGCTCGAGGACGCCGGCGCCGCTGCTGAGGGGGGCGCCCGCCACCTCGGCACCGTCTACTCGTCGGTGCACCCGGTCGACGTCCGGGCCACGCTGCGGCCCCTGAGCCGCGGCTCCGGCGATCCCTCGTTCCGTGTCGTCGGCGACCGGATCTGGCTCGCCCTGCGCACGCCGGCGGGCGAGGCGACGCTGTGCGTGTCGGCGAGCCGCGCCTCCTCGTCCGTCCGCGCGGACGCGTGGGGGCCGGGTGCGGACTGGGCGATCGAGCACGTGCCCGAACTGCTCGGTCGGGGCGACGACTGGTCGGGGCTCGACGTCACGGCGAACGCGTTCCTCGCCGACGCCCACCGGCGTCAACCGGGGCTACGCCTCACCCGCACCAACCTCGTGCTGCAGGCCGTCGTCCCGGCGATCCTCGAGCAGAAGGTGACGAGCGTCGAGGCCTGGCGCGCGTGGCGGCAGCTCGTGCGTCGTCACGGCACGCCGGCGCCCGGTCCGGCACCCGAGGGGCTCGTCGTGCCGCCCGACGCCCAGGGCTGGCGTCGCGTCCCGAGCTGGGAGTGGCACCGGGCGGGCGTCGGGCCGCAGCGGTCGGCGACCGTCATGCGGGTCTGTGCCGTGGCGCCGGCTCTCGAGCGCACCCTGTCCGTCGGTCGCGGCGGCGACGAGGTGGCGCGGCGTCTGCGATCGATCCCCGGTGTGGGCGTCTGGACCGCCGCAGAGACGACCCAACGGGCGCACGGCGACCCCGACAGTCCCAGCGTGGGTGACTACCACCTGCCCGCCGTCGTCGGGTGGGCGCTCGTCGGCCGGCCCGTCGACGACGACGGCATGCTCGAACTGCTCGAGCCGTGGCGTGGCCATCGCGAACGCGTCATGCGGCTGATCACCGGAAGCGGGTTCTCGAAGCCGAGGTTCGGCCCGCGCATGACCATCCAGGACCACCGCTTCCACTGAGGTGTCCGCCGATCGGGTTCTCCCGTCCGCCCCGGCTCGACGAGGAGGCGCGGGTCAGCTGTGGACGTCGGGTGACGCGTCCGTGCCGATCGCCTCGAGCACGCGACCCGAGAAGGCCTGGACGACCTCGGCGTCCGCGCCGAGGACGTCGGCGAAGTACTTCTTGATCGCGGCCGTGTGCCCGCGGGTCGCGGCGAGCATGGCCCGACGTCCGTCCGGGGTCAGCTCGACCCAGGTACCGCGTGCGTCCGACGCGCACTCGGTGCGACGGACCAACCCCCGACGCTCCATGCGGGTGACCTGGTGGCTGACCCGGCTCTTCTCCCAGCCAATCTGCTCGGCGATGTCGCGGACGCGCGAGCGTCGGTCGCTGCTCCGGCCCAGGCCGACGAGGATCTCGTACTCGGGGGCGGAGACGCCCGAGTCGCTCTGCAGGCGGAGCTCGAGGGCACGGTCGAGGCGACGTCTCATGACGTAGAAGGAGTCCCAGACGACCCACTCCTCGTCGGTGAGTTCGTCGGCCATTCGCCCAGTGTAGGGACGGTGGCGCAGCATATCCTCGACCCATGTCCGATGTGCACGCCGACGAAGTCACGCAGCAGACCATCGAGACAGCCCGCCGCTGGTGGGATGCCGCGCGTGCCGCCCCGGTGCAGGGTCCGGCCGCTCGTCTGGCCGAGGTGCTGCGCGACCCCCGAGGGCTCGAGTTCGCCCGTGACTTCGCCGATCGCGTCGTCCGGCCCGAAGACGACAGGGCGGCGGCGTCCGCGCTCGACGCGCTCAGCCGACGGACGCCGGCCCTGCTGCCCTGGCACCTCCGGGCGGCGATCTCGTTCGGCGGGGGCTTCGGCCCGCTCGCACCCAAGCCGATCATGCCGGTCGCCAGGCGGACGCTACGGCACATGGTCGGGCACCTGCTCGTCGACGCTCCACCCGAGAAGCTCGCGCAGGCCCTCACGGGTCTCCGCGGCGACGGCATCCGGCTCGACCTGACGGCCTGGGGGCCGACGGTGTCGGGTCCGACACGGGCCGAGCGGCGAGTCGCCGCGGTCCGGGCGCTGATCGAGCGGCCCGATGTCGAGCGCGTCACGACCACCGTGCGCGAGCTCGTCGGCCCGACCTCGCCGTGGGCCTTCGACGAGACGAGCGATCTGGCCGTGTCGCGGCTCGGGCCCCTGTTCGAGCTCGCGGCGTCGTCGGGCACCCTCCTCACCCTCGGCGTCGACCGGCACGCCGACGTCGACCTCACGATCGACGTCTTCACGCGACTGCTCGACCGGCCCGGGCTCGAGTCGGCCACGGCGGGCATCGTCGTCCAGTCGTACGTCCCCGAGGCGCTCGACTCGCTGCGACTGCTCACCGACTGGGCCCGGGCCCGGGTCGACCGGGGCGGCGCTCCGATATCGGTCAGGCTGGTGAAGGGCGGGTCGCGTCGTGACGAGATCGTCGACGCACGGCTCCACGACTGGCCAGTCGTCACGTTCGAGGCGAAGCACGAGACCGACGCGAGCCACCTCCGGTTGGTCGACTTCGCCCTGCGGCCCGAGAACGCCGCGGTCGTCCGGGTCGGATTCGCGGGGCACGACGTCTTCGACCTGGCCCGAGCCGTCACGGTCGCCCGCCGACACGGCACCGACCACCTGCTCGACGTCGAGATGTGGCTGGGGTCGGCGCCCGGTCTGGCCGAGGTCGTCCGCTCCGAGCTCGGTTCCCTCGTCCTCCAGGTGCCGGTGATCGACCCCGGCGAGTTCGACTCCGCCGTGCGACACCTGGTGGGCCGGCTCGACGCGCTCGCCGACCCCGAAGGGTTCCTCTCCAGCACCCTCGACGTCGACCACGAGGCGGCCTTCGCCCGAGAGGCCCGCCGACACGACCGAGCCGTCGCGACCGTGGGCGAGCTGCCCTCCGCGCCTCGCCGTCGACGAGACCGGTCGGGCCCGCTCGACGAGGGCCCCGACCACGTCGTCGACTTCGTGGCCGAAGCCGACACCGATCCCTCACTCGACGGCAACCGGAGGTGGGCTCGGGGTGTGCTCGGGCGCGCCCGACGGTCGGTCGCGGGCGTCGAGACCGCCGACGCGGCACCCTCCCTCGGGGCCGGCGCACTCGAGGACGGAGCCCTCGAGGCGATGTTGACCCGCGCCTCCGCTGCAGGGGTGGCGTGGGCCGGGCAAGATCCCGAGACCCGTGCCGAACTGCTCGACCTCGCGGGTCGCGAGCTCGCCCTGCGGCGCTCGCGACTCGTCGAGGTGTCGATCAGCGAGTACCGCTCGACCCTGTCCGAGGCCGACCACGAGGTCGGTGCGGCCGTCGACTCGGCGCACCGGCTGGCGGCCCTGACCCGAGACCTCGCGACCGTCGAGACGGCCGAACACCGGCCCGCGCGACTCACGGTCGTCGTGCCCGACCTCGTCACTCCCGTCGCCAGCACGGTCGAGGGGGTGCTCGCGGCATTCGGCGCCGGCAGCGCGGTCCTCGTCCACCTGCCGCGCAGTCGGCGGCGGGCGGTCGCCGTCGTCGCAGAGGCACTCTGGGCGGTCGGCGTGCCCGAATCGCTCCTGGCCCTGGTCGTCGCCGACGACCCCGACCACGAACGGGCCCTGCTGACGCACCCCAGGGTCGACCGGGTCGTCGCCCACGGCTCGATCGAGACGGTCGTCGGCCTCCGTGACGTGCGCCCCGACCTCGACCTCGCCGTGCGTACCCCCGGGGTCACCTCGCTCGTCGTCACCCCCTCGGCCGATCTCGAGCTCGCGGCCGCGGACGTCGTGGCGAGCGTCGTCGACCACGCCGGCCGGGGTCACGGCGCCCTCGACCTCGTGCTGGCCGTCGGCTCCGTCGGTCACGGTGAGACGTTCCGGCGCCTGCTGCGCGAAGCCTTCGACGCGGTCGTCGTCGGCCCGGCCGACGCCGTCACCACCGTGATGGGGCCGCTCGACGGGCCTCCGACCGGGTCCGAGCTCGACGTCCTGACCGTGCTGGGTCCCGGCGAGTCCTGGCTGGTCGAGCCACGCCCCCTCGACGAGACCGGGGCCCTCTGCTCGCCGGGCGTGCGCGACGGCGTCGACCCGCGGGGTGCCTTCGCCTCCGGTCCGCACGCGGTTCCCGTCGTCGGCCTCGTCGTCGTCGAGACCCTCGCCGACGCCGTCGCGGTGCAGAACGCAGAGAGCGGTGGTGACGTCGCCGGGCTGCACTCCCTCGACGTCGACGAGATCGACGAGTGGCTGCACACCGTGCGGGCGGGCGACCTCGTCGTCGGTGGGCCGACGACCGGGGCGCGCGTGCGGCGAAGGCCCACCGGCGGGTGGGGACGACGGGCCGTCGGCCGTGGCCTCAAACCCGGCGGGCCGAACGCGCTGGTCGGGCAGGGGGCCTGGCGCCACCGGCCCCACGACCCGCGCCCCTCCCTGCGTCTGCACGACGTGTCCGAGGGGGTCACCCGCCTGGTCGACGCGGCCCGACCGACCCTCTCGTTCGAGCAGTTCGACTCGCTGCGCACGGCGGTCGAGAGCGATCAGCGCGCCTGGCAGTCCGAGTTCGGCCTGGCCCGGGACGTCACCGCCCTCGTGGTCGAACGCAACGTGCTGCGCTACCGCCCGCACCCGGTCACGATCCGGCTCTCCTCGGGGGCCGACCCGGCGGCGCTCGTCCGACTCGTCGCCGCCGGCGCACGGGCCGGGTCGACCCTGACCGTCAGCTCGGCCGTCCCGTTGCCGGCCGGTCTCGTGAACCTGTGGCGCGCCTCCTCGTCCCCGGTGCGTGTGCGCGACGTCGTCGTCGAGAGCGACGAGGCCTTCGTCGCACGGGCCGCCGCGGGGGTGCTGCAGCGTGACACGACCGAGGCGGAGGGTCCGGACGTGCTCGACCTGCTCGCCGAGGCGGCCGGGGGCGCGCGCGCGTCCGACGACGCCGGACGGGTCGACGACTCGAGACCCGACCCGTCGCCCGAGGCCGTCGGCGCCTACCGCGGCCTGCGGGTCCGACTCATCGGCGGAGATCCCGCGGCCCTGGCCCGGGCGGTGCAGGGCAGCCCCGACGTGACGATCGTCGCGGGCGAGGTGACCGAAGAGGGGCGCGTCGAACTGTTGACGTTCGTGCGCGAGCAGTCGGTCTCGCTGACGGCGCACCGGTACGGTCGCCTCGACCCGGCACTGGCCGACCTGCGGCTCTGACCGCCCTGCGGCTCTGACCGCCCTGCGGCTCTGACCGCGCAGGGGTGCCGTCAGGCCGAGCGCCGGCTGATCAGCTTCGACAGGACGATGGCGCTGCGGGTGTGGTCGACGTTCGGGGCGTTGCGCACGCGTTCGAGCGCCTCTTCGAGCGAGGGGATGTCGCGGCTGCGCATGTGGACGATGGCGTCGGCGCTGCCGGTCACCGTGCCGGCGTCGACGACCTCGGGCACCGTGCCGAGGATTCGTTGCAGTTCTTGGGGTGAGACGGTGCCGCGGCAGAACAGCTCGACGTAGGCCTCGGTGCCGAGCCCGTCGACGGCCGGGTCGACCTGCACCGTGAACCCCTTGATGACCCCGTCCGCCACGAGACGGTCGACGCGGCGCTTCACCGCCGAGGCGCTGAGCCCGACCGAGGCGCCGATGTCGCCGTACCCGGCGCGGGCGTTCTGCCGCAGGAGGTCGATGATGCCGTAGTCGAGATTGTCCACGGCCTGACCTTACGCTATTAAACTGCGTTACAGCTGATAAATACGCAAGAAAAGTGCGTGAGAGCCCCGCCTCGTGCGCGGCGGCGATGTGACACTGTTCCGGTGAGCCTGACGATCGAACCTTCCGACCTGCCCGACACGACCACCCGACGGGACTCCGCACGTGTGGCGAGCCACCGCACCATCTTGATGTGCCGACCCGAACACTTCACCGTCAGCTACAAGATCAACCCGTGGATGGACCCCGCCAAACCGACCGACACCTCGTTGGCGCTGGCCCAGTGGCAGACCCTGTACGACACCTACGTCGGCCTGGGATTCGACGTCGAGCTTATCGACCCCGAGGCGGGCCTACCCGACATGGTCTACGCGGCCAACGGCGGCTTCGTCCTCGACGGCATCGCCTACGGTGCCCGCTTCACCTACCCCGAGCGCCAGGCCGAGGGCCCGGCCTACATGCGCTGGTTCGCCTCGGCCGGCTTCGAGGTCGCCGAGCCCGTCGAGACGAACGAGGGCGAGGGCGACTTCCTGCTGGTCGGCGACGTCATCCTCGCCGGGACGGGTTTCCGCACCGACTCTAGCTCGCACGACGAGGTCGCCCGGGTCTTCGGCCGGGAGGTCGTCAGCCTCACCCTGGTGAACCCCAGCTTCTACCACCTCGACACGGCCATCGCCGTCCTCGACCCCGAGCCTGTGGACGGCCGTCACACCATCGCGTACCTCGAGAGCGCCTTCGACGACGCCTCGCTCGCGATCCTGCGGCAGCGTTTCCCCGACGCGATCCTCGTCAGCGAAGAGGACGCGGCCATCCTCGGCCTCAACTCGTACTCGGACGGCTACAACGTCGTCATCGCCGCCCGGGCGACCGGATTCGAGCGGCAGCTGCGCGAGCGCGGTTACAACCCCGTCGGCGTCGACCTCTCGGAGCTGCTGCTCGGCGGTGGCGGCGTCAAGTGCTGCACCCTCGAGTTGCGTCGCTGAGCGTCAGGCCGGCGGCCGCGCGAAGAGGTAGACGACGCTGCGACCGGTGCGGTGCTCCTGCCGGATCACGTACCCCTGGTCGCGCAGCTGGCGCAGGTCGGCCTCGCTGAGCACGTCGACCGAGAGGCGGGCGATCCACACGCGGTCGACCGACGCCAGTCGGTCGGCCAGCTCGACGGCGTCGTCCTCGTCGTCGAGCCGCAGGGTCACGTCCGAGTACGAGCCCGAGGGCAGTCCCGATCGCACGAACGCGACGTCGTCGAGCTCGGCGAAGCGCTCGGGGTACGCGTAGATCGCCTGGCGGGGGCGTGTCGACACGGTACCGGTCGCATCGAGCAGGAACGCGTCGCCGGGGCGGGCCTGGCTCTCGATGTAGCTCGAGAGCTGCGAGAGGTCGCTGCCGCCCCCCTTGCCGGTCGGCAGTCGCTGCAGCACGTAGGTCGGGACCGAGCCCGCGACCAGGAGGGCGACGAGGGCGATGCTGATCCAGCGCCTCCTGAAGCCGGTGACGGCCACGGCCAGCAGCAGGCACATGCCCGGGGCCGAGAAGGTCACCAGCCTCGACGTGTACACCGGCGACAGCACGAGTCCCAGCACGAGCAGCAACCCCGCGGGTGCCGCGACCCAGAGCGCGCCGAGCAACACGACGCTGCCCGGCGTGCGTGACCGGTCGCGCAGGCGCGTCCCGAGCAGGATCAGCAGGATCGCCGAGATCACGGCGAATGCCAGCCCCGTGACGAACCACGGTTCGACCAGGACCGTCCACCAGGTGACGTCGGCCCCCGTCGACGGATCGGCCACCCCGAGGAGGCGCGAGCGCTCGGCGAGGACCGTCCCGATGACCGGGGCGGTCGCGAACAGCGCGGCCCCGGTCGAGACGGACCAGCCGAGGAGGCGGTGGCGGGCTCCACGACGTCGGCGCTGTGCCGGCGCCAGGAGCAGGAACACGCCGTGGACGACGATGATCAGGCCGAGGGGGACGAAGGTCGCGATCGACCCGGCGAGGACCGCGCCGTACCCGATCCACCAGCGTCGGCGGTGACGTCGGGACGCCACGAGGAGCAGGACGGTCACCCAGACGGCCAGCGCGGCCGACAGCGCGTAGGGGCGGGCCTCGGCGGCCTCGAGGGTGAAGCGGGGCAACACCGCGTAGAGCGCGGCGGCCAGCAGGGCCGTGCGACGGGTCGTCAGCATGCGCGTGAGGACGAGCACCCCTGCGGCCCCGGCCCCTACGAACACGGCCGAGGGGAACCTCGTGGCCACCTCGGCGTCGCCGAAGGCTCCGACCCAGACATGCATGAGGAGGTAGTAGACCGTGTGCACCGCGTCGCGCTGGTCGACGAAGGCCAGCAACTGACCGAGGGGCAGGCGTGCCACCTGCAGCGTCGTCGCCTCGTCGCTCCAGTACGAGGGCACCCAGCTGAAGGCCGCCCCGACCAGCAGGGCCGCGAGTCCGGCGACGAGCGGGTCGAGCCAACGGCTGCGGAGGGGGACGACGGCGGGGTCGTGGCCGATGCTCACGAGGGCGACCCGCAGTGCCCGTGCGCGGGCCGGCCGTTAAACGAGTCAGGCCCCGCCTGAGCGGGGCCTTCTGTGGCTGGACACGGCATCGATCCGTGGACCTTTCGATTTTCAGTCGAACGCTCTACCAACTGAGCTACCCAGCCGTGAGGGCCCGAAGCCCCCAGGCGATGAACTCGCCTTGGCGACCCTGACCGGACTTGAACCGGCGACCTCCGCCGTGACAGGGCGGCGCGCTAACCAACTGCGCTACAGGGCCAAACTTGCTGCTGTGACACAGCGTACTCGATGTTCTGTTGTGGTTGGTGCAGGTGATGCCTCGGAGCGGTCTTGCCGTGGTGCTGGTGACCCCAACGGGATTCGAACCCGTGCTGCCGCCGTGAAAGGGCGGTGTCCTAGGCCACTAAACGATGGGGCCGTGTCCGAGGACGTCATAGCAACCGATCACAGAGCATACGGATGATCGCGGGCAAAAGCAAAACGGGGGCGACGCGGATCGCCGCGCGCGCCTCCTCGTCCCCCGTTCCGGTCACGCGACTCACCCGCCACTCCGTCGCGATTGCCCGACGTTCGCCGGCGCGGAGGCTAGTTTCAAGTCGTTCTCGAGAGTTCGGGCCCGCCCCCGGGGCGGCCCGCCCGTCGTCGCCGCCCCGCGGCGCTGTACGGGACGGCCCGCCGGGGTTACCGTGTCCATCACGGCGACCACCGGCCCCACGGACTCGACGCCGTCACGACGAATCGGACCCATTCGATGACCCCCACCCGCCGACCCGGTCGAGCCCGCCTGGCGAGCCTCACGTCGGGTCCCCTCGCGCCGTCGTCGCGACTCACCCGCGTCGTCGTCTCGATCGCCGCCGCGACCCTGCTGCTCACCGCGGGTGTCGTCGGACTGCCCGCCTCGTCGGCGACAGCCGCGTCCTACCCGTCGTGGGAGGACGTCCAGAAGGCCCGGGGCGACGAGACCGCGAAGCAGGCCGAGATCACCAACCTCGAGGGCATCCTCACCCAGATGCAGGCGGACCTCGACGCCAAGAACGCCGAGGCCGAGAAACGCGGTGACGAGCTGCAGAAGGCCCAGTCCGCGTACGACGACGCCCAGTACAAGACCGCCCAACTGCAGTCGCAGGCCGACTCGGCCGACAAGGTCGCCGCCGCCAGCGAGGAGCGCGCAGGCCAGCTCGCCGCGCAGCTCGGGCGGTCCGGTGGCACGAACGGTGTCAGCGGCAGCCTGATCGCCGACCCGGGTGAGGCGGGGCAACTGCTCTACAAGCTCGGCGCGATGACCAAGCTCACCGAGCAGGCCGACGGCATCTACGCGCAGGCCACCCAGGACCGCAACACCGCTCAGGGGCTCAGTGACCAGGCCGCGGTGGCCGAGGCGGCGTTGGCCGTGCTGGCCGACAAGGCCCAGCAGGCCCTGGCCGACGCGAACGACGCGGCCCAGGCCGCGAGTGACGCGCTGGCCGCGCAGCAGGACAACCAGGCGCGGCTCCAGGCCCAGCTCGAGACCCTGAAGACCAACGTCGACCACACCGAGGCCGAGTACCAGAAGGGCGTCGAGGAGTCCCGCGCCGCCGCGGCCGCAGCGGCGGCGGCGACCAACGGCACGGCCCTCGGGGTCGTGTCGCCCCAGGGGTGGACGCGTCCCGCCGGCGGCAACGTCTCGAGTGGTTTCGGCATGCGCGTCAACCCGGTGACGCACGCGTACATCCTCCACGCGGGCACCGACCTCGCCGCAGGGTGCAACACGCCGATCTACGCCGCGACCGCGGGAGTCGTCACCTACGCCGGCTGGTACGGCGGCTACGGCAACTTCGTGCTGGTCGACCACGGCAACGGCGTCACCACCGGGTACGGCCACCAGCCGAACGGCGGCATCATGGTCAGCGTCGGGCAGGCGGTCGGCACCGGTCAGCAGATCGGTCACGTCGGTTCGACCGGCAACTCGACCGGCTGCCACCTGCACTTCGAGACCCGCGTCGGCGGCGTCGCGCAGAACCCGCAGCCGTTCATGGCCGACCGCGGCATCCGCCTGTAGGAGCCGCCCGCGGACGACGCGAGCCGACGCCGGACGCGCCCCCAGGAGCGACGGAGGGCCCGACACCACGTGGTGTCGGGCCCTCCGTGTCGCAGGAGGTGCGAGAGGTCAGTGCCCCTCGTCCGCCAGCTTCTTGATGCCGGCCTCGACGATGGCCTCGGCCTCGGCGGCGTCGCCCCAGCCCTCGGTCTTGACCCACTTGCCGGGCTCGAGGTCTTTGTAGTGCTCGAAGAAGTGCTCGATCTCTTTGCGGAGGTACTCGGGGACGTCGGTCACGTCCTGGATGTGCTGCCAGCGCGGGTCCTTCGCGGGGACGGCGATGACCTTGGCGTCGCTGCCGCCGTCGTCGGTCATGTTGAAGACGCCGACCGGGCGGACCTTCACGCCCACGCCCGGGAACAGCGGGTAGTCGAGCAGCACGAGCACGTCGACGGGGTCGCCGTCGAGGCCCAGCGTGTTCTCGAAGAAGCCGTAGTCGGTCGGGTAGACGAACCCGGTGAACAGAACGCGGTCGAGGTAGACGCGACCGGTCTCGTGGTCGACCTCGTACTTGTTGCGGCTGCCTTTGGGGATCTCGATCACGGCGTCGTACGCGGCCATGGGTGTGCTCCTTGCGATGCGTCGTTGGGGGGTCCGACCCGACGGGTCGGCGGTGTCGCTAACGTTACAAGATGCCCGACAGACCCCGCCTGACCCCTGCGACGGCCGACGTCCGACGTGCCGTGCGCGCCTCCTTGCCCGGTCATGCCGAGGGCGACCTGGTGCTGGTCGCCCTGAGCGGCGGGGCCGATTCGCTCGCGCTCGCGGCGGGTGCCGCCTTCGAGGCACCGCGTGCGGGGTTGCGAGCCGGCGCGGTCGTCGTCGACCACGACCTGCAGGGCGACTCGCGCACCGTCGCGGCGCGCGCGGCCGACCAGGCACGCGGCCTCGGGCTCGACCCGGTCGTCGTCGTGAGGGTCTCGGTCGGCACCGAGGGGGGCCCCGAGGCCGCCGCACGCACCGCCCGCTACGACGCGTTGTCGTCCGTCGCCGCCGAGCACGGGGCCCGCACCGTGCTGCTCGGCCACACCCGCGACGACCAGGCCGAGACGGTGCTGCTCGGCCTCACCCGGGGCAGCGGTGCGACGAGCCTGAGCGGCATGGAGGCGCGCTCGGGTCTCTACGCCCGTCCCCTGTTGGCCGTCGGCCGCTCGACCACGGCGGCGGCGTGCACCGACGCCGGCCTCGACGCGTGGGACGATCCGCACAACGACGACCCGACGTTCACGCGCGTGCGGCTGCGGCGGACCGTCCTGCCGATGCTCGAGCGCGAACTGGGGCCGGGGATCACCGAGGCGCTCGCGCGCACGGCCGACGCCCTGCGCGAGGACTCGGCGGCCCTCGACCACTTCGCCGACGAGATCGCCGAAGAGCTCGCGGACCACGCCGAGGCCGGCATCTCGCTCGACGTGCGCGGGCTCGCCGCCAACCCGGCGGCTCTGCGCCAGCGGCTCATCCGGCTCGCGGTGCAGAGCGAGTTCGGCGTCTCGCTCAGCCGCGTCCAGACCCTCGAGGTCGCTCGGCTGGTGACCGACTGGCACGGGCAGGGGGCGGTGTCGCTGCCGGGCGTTACAGTGGAACGCACCGGAGGCGCGCTGCACTTCTCGGCGACCGGCGCCTCCTGAGATCCCCCCCGCGGCACCCCACGACCCCAGGAGCACGACACCACCATGGAACTCAGCGACATCGAGGCCGACCTGACCAGCGTGCTCTACACCGAAGAGCAGATCCACGCCAAGATCGCCGAGGTCGCGCGGCAGGTCGAGGTCGACTACGCGGGTCGCGAGCCGCTGCTGGTGGGCGTGCTCAAGGGCGCCGTCATGGTGATGGCCGACTTCTCGCGCGAGCTCAAGCTGGCCTCGGCGATGGACTGGATGGCCGTCTCGTCGTACGGCTCGGGTACCAAGTCGTCGGGCGTCGTGCGCATCCTCAAAGACCTCGACAGCGACCTGCACGGCCGCGACGTCATCATCGTCGAGGACATCATCGACTCGGGCCTCACGCTGTCGTGGCTGCTCGAGAACCTGCAGAAGCGCGGCGCGGCGTCGGTCGAGATCTTCGCGCTCTTCCGCAAGCCGGCCGCCGCCAAGGTCGCCGTCGATGTCAAGTACGTCGGCTTCGAGATCCCCAACGACTTCGTCATCGGCTACGGCCTCGACTACGACGAGAAGTACCGCAACCTGCGCGGTGTCGGGGTGCTGGCCCCGCACGTCTACAGCTAGCGGCCCGCTCCCCGGCCGGGCGGATCAAGCCCTCGGCGAACACCCATCCGGGGCATAGCGGCCCCGATGTACCCTTTTGCTCACTTCTTCCTGCAGAAAGGTGTCGGGCGTCGCCCGTACTGACATGGACTTCAAGAAACTCTTCCGCGGTCCGATCATCTACATCGTGATCGCGGTCATCGGCATCGGCATCGGGTGGAGCCTCATCAGCGGTGCGGGCACGACCCAGATCTCGACCCAGAAGGGCCTCGAGGCCATCCAGGCCGACCAGGTCAAGTCGGCGACGATCTTCAGCAACGAGCAACGGGTCGACCTGGTCCTGAAGGACGGCGACAAGGCCGAGCAGTTCTACTACGCGACGCCGCGTGGTTCCGAGGTCGTCTCGGCGATCAACGACGCGAACCTCGAGAACTTCGACGACACTGTCACGCAGACCAGCTGGTTCATGTCGCTGCTCAGCATCCTGCTGCCGTTCCTGATCATCGGTGTCATCTTCTGGTTCCTGCTCTCGTCCATGCAGGGCGGCGGCAGCAAGGTCATGCAGTTCGGCAAGTCCAAGGCCAAGCTGGCGTCGAAAGAGACGCCGCAGGTCATGTTCACCGACGTGGCCGGGGCCGACGAGGCGATCGAAGAACTCGAAGAGATCAAAGAGTTCTTGAAAGAGCCGGCCAAGTTCCAGGCGGTCGGTGCGCGCATCCCCAAGGGCGTCCTGCTCTACGGCCCTCCCGGCACCGGCAAGACGCTGCTCGCCCGGGCCGTCGCCGGTGAGGCCGGCGTCCCCTTCTTCTCGATCTCGGGGTCGGACTTCGTCGAGATGTTCGTCGGCGTCGGCGCCAGCCGAGTCCGCGACCTCTTCGAGCAGGCCAAGCAGAACAGCCCGGCGATCATCTTCGTCGACGAGATCGACGCCGTCGGTCGCCACCGCGGTGCCGGCATCGGCGGCGGCAACGACGAGCGCGAGCAGACCCTCAACCAGTTGCTGGTCGAGATGGACGGCTTCGACGTCAAGACCAACGTCATCCTGATCGCCGCGACGAACCGTCCCGACGTGCTCGACCCGGCCCTGCTCCGTCCCGGCCGCTTCGACCGGCAGATCGGCGTCGACGCGCCCGGCCTCGACGGCCGCAAGCAGATCCTCGAGGTGCACGGCAAGGGCAAGCCCCTCGCCGCCTCGGTCAACCTCGAGGTGCTGGCCCGCAAGACCCCGGGGTTCACCGGTGCCGACCTGGCCAACGTGCTCAACGAGGCCGCGCTGTTGACGGCCCGTTCGAATGCCCAGTTGATCGACAACCGCGCCCTGGACGAGGCGGTCGACCGGGTCATGGCCGGCCCCCAGCGCCGCAGCCGCATCATGAACGACCACGAGAAGCTCATCACCGCGTACCACGAGGGCGGTCACGCCCTCGCCGCCTCGGCCATGCGCCACACCGACCCGGTGACCAAGATCACGATCCTGCCCCGCGGTCGTGCCCTCGGCTACACGATGGTGCTCCCCCTCGAAGACAAGTACTCGGTCACCCGCAACGAGCTGCTCGACCAGCTCACGTACGCCATGGGCGGCCGCGTCGCCGAAGAGCTCGTCTTCCACGACCCGACCACCGGGGCCTCGAACGACATCGAGAAGGCCACGGCGACCGCGCGCAAGATGGTCACCGAGTACGGCATGAGCAACAAGGTCGGCTCGGTCAAGCTCGGCCAGGCGTCGGGCGAGATGATGATGGGCCGCGACGGCAGCTCGCGCGACTACTCCGAGAACATCGCCGAGACCGTCGACGCCGAGGTGCGCGTGCTGCTCGAGCAGGCGCACGACGAGGCGTGGCAGGTCATCAACGACAACCGCGACGTGCTCGACTTCCTCGCTCGCGAGCTGCTCGAGAAAGAGACCCTCGACCACGACGAGCTCGCCGTGATCTTCAAGGACGTCAAGAAACTGCCCGAGCGCCCGCAGTGGCTCTCGAGCGACAAGCGTCCGGTCTCGGACCGCCCGGCGATCCCCATGCCGACGAAGTCGCCCGTCGACGCCGAAGCCGTCGACGGGGGCGTCGACTCCGAGCCGACGACCAAGCCGGCCCGCACGCGTCCGCCCCGCACGACGCCCGGCATCGCCACGGCCTGACGCACGATCGGCTCGACCGGCTGCGCCCAGGCGCAGCCGGTCGGTAGCCTGAGGGCTCGTCCCGAGCACCGAACGGAGGTACCGCTTCGTGACCGACCCGTCCCGCGGCACCCCCGCCGAGTCCGGTGACGACGCCCGCCCGACCGCCGAGGCCCGAGAGGGTGGTGTCGCACCGACGAAGCGTCCTCGCGGTCGAGAGCGTTACCCGGCCGACGTCGTGGTCGACGCACCCCCGGCGTCCGCGCGGGCGGCCGCCGACGTGCTCGCCGCAGGTCCGATCACGCAGGGGCGCCTCGTCCTGGCGCAGAACGAGACCGCGGCCGTTCGTCCGCCGGCCCAGTTGCCGCCCGTCACGCACACGCCGGCCACGACCCCCGCGACCAGCCTCCCCGCCGAGGCACCCGCCGCCACGCAGCCGCCCGTCGTGGCCGCCGCCGCCCGCCCGACGACCGGCGACCTCGCCCCCGCGGCGACCGCGGCCCCCGCTGTCCGTTCGGGCCGTCGGCTGGTGGCCGGCGGCCGGTTCGAGGGGCCGTTGCACGAGCGGTCGTTCGACGACGCCGGCCCCGCGGTCGAGGCCCGACCACGGCCCGAGCGGCAGCGCAGCGGGTCGCACGCGGCACCCTCGGTGCGAGACCGGGTCGCGACCGGCCCGGGGTCGCAGGCCGCGCCTCCTGAGCCGGTTCTCCGACGGTCACGCGACCGTTCCGGCGCGCGTCGGCCGGGTCCGGCCGTCCTGGGCGTCCTCAACGTCACGCCCGACTCGTTCAGCGACGGCGGTCGCCACCTCGACCTCGACGCCGCCCTGGCCCACGCCCGCGCCCTCGTCGCGCAGGGGGCCGACGTCGTCGACGTCGGCGGCGAGTCGACCCGGCCCGGTGCCGCGCGCGTCGAGCCCTCCGACGAGCGGGGCCGGGTGCTGCCGGTCGTGCGCGAACTGGCGTCCGAGGGCATCCGCGTCAGCATCGACACGATGAACGCGTCGACCGCCGCCGCCGCGATCGAGGCCGGCGCCGAGATCGTCAACGACGTGTCGGGCGGTCTCGCCGACGTCGACATGGCCCGGGTCGCCGCCGAGAGCGGTCGCACCTTCGTGGTCATGCACTGGCGTGGTCGGCTCGACGGTTCGGGGCACGCGCCCGCCGCCTCGTCGCGAGACTACGACGGCGACGTCGTCGGCACCGTCGTCGACGAGCTCGCCCGGCGCGTGGACGACCTCGTGGCCCGTGGTGTGGACCCGTCGACGATCGTGCTCGACCCCGGGCTCGGCTTCTCCAAGGACGCCACGCAGAACTGGCAGCTGCTCGGTCACCTCGACGCGCTCGGCCGGCTCGGCCTGCCCGTGCTCGTCGCCGCGTCGCGCAAACGGTTCCTCGCGGACCTCCTGCCCGAGGGCGCGCCGCCCGTCGACCGCGACCCCGCGACCGCCGTCGTCAGCGTGCTGGCCGCGCAGGCCGACGTCTGGGGCGTTCGTGTCCACGACGTCGCCGGCACCCGGCTCGCCCTCGACGTGCTGCAGGCGTGGACCGAGGCCGCGGCGGCTCCGCGGCGCCCGGCGAGGCACGCGTGAGCGGCGTCGGCAGCGGGCCCGACGGCCTGCCCGAGAGCGAGCACGTACCGGTCGGCGAGCCCGCGCCGGCCCTGCGCGCCCGCGGTCTCGACGTGCTGCGCCTGGCCGGTGTGCGGGCGACCGGCCACCACGGCGTCTTCGACCACGAGCGCCGTGACGGCCAGGAGTTCGTCGTCGACGTCGTCGTGCACCTCGACACCACGCCCGCGGCGTCCGGCGACGACCTCGGCGAGACCGTGCACTACGGCGTGCTGGCCGAAGAGCTCGTGGCCGCCGTCGAGCGCGACCCGGTCGACCTGATCGAGACCCTCGCCGAGCGCCTCGCGGCCGTCGTGCTCGCCCATCGAGCGGCCGTCGCGACCGAGGTCACCGTGCACAAGCCGGGGGCCCCGATCACGGTCCCGTTCGGCGACGTGTCGATCACGATCAGCCGGGAGCGCGCGTGACCGGGCCGCGCGTCCGACGGGCGGTGATCGCCCTCGGTTCCAACCTCGGCGACCGCGACGGCCTGTTGCGCGAGGCCGTCCGGGCCGTCGACGCGACGCCCGGCATCACCGTCGTCGCCGCGTCGGCCCCCGTGTCGTCGACGGCCGTGACGCTCGACGGCCTCGATCCGAGCAAGCCGACCTACCTCAACGCCGTGCTGCTCGCCGACGTCACGCTCGACGACGACGCCCTGCTCGACGCGCTGCAGGCGATCGAGGCCACGCACGGGCGCACCCGTGACGTCCGCTGGGGCGACCGGACCCTCGACCTCGACGTCGTCGCCCTCGACGACGAGCGCATCGACACCGAGCGCCTGCAGGTGCCGCATCCCCGCGCCGCCGAGCGGGCTTTCGTGCTCGAGCCCTGGCTCCAGCTGGACCCGGAGGCGCGGCTCGCCGGAGCAGGGCGGGTCGCCGACCTCGCATCCCGCCTCACGGAGCGGACCCGTCCCGTGCCGGGTGCGACCTCGCTGCTCGACCCCGCCCCCGAACCCAGCCCAGGAGCCCCGTGAAGCACACCCGCCCCTCCACCCTGGTCGGCCTGATCATCGTGGCCGTGGCCGCCGGCTTCGTCCTCGACTCGGTCCTGGTGGCCATGCGTCAACCGTCGATCGTGCTGCCCGCGGCGCTCGGCCTCGTGCTGCTCGGCATCGGCGGAGTCGTCGTCTCGATGGCCGTGCCAGTCCGCCGTGTCGCGACCGGGTCGAGCAAGGAGCGCGTCGACCCCTACTACGCCACGCGCGTGCTGCTGCTGGCCAAGGCGAGCAGCCTGTCCGGTGCCCTGTTCGGCGGCTTCGCCGGGGGAGTGCTGCTGTTCGTCCTGTCCCGTGGCGTGGGGGTCGCTGTAGGCTCGCTCGTGCCCGCGATCGTCGCCGTCGTCGGCGGTGCGGGGTTGCTCGTGGCCGGCATCGTCGCCGAGCGCATGTGCACCGTCCCGCCCGCCGACGACGAGAACGGTCAGGGCCCGGGCACGCAGGCGGTCTGACCGCCCGCGGCCCGACCGCCGCCGACCGGAAGAGACGCCGACATGGACCGACTCGACATCCCCGACGCCGAGTGGACGCGCGTCTCGCCCAAGTACGTCTGGCCCGAGTTGCTCGGCTACCTGGTCACCGGCTTGATCGTGGCCGCCGCCACCGTGCCGCTGTGGCTCATCGGCGAGTGGTGGGCGTATGCGATCACGGCCGTGGTGGTGGTGGTGACCGTCGTGGTCGTCGTCCTGACCCCGCGCCGCGTCCGCGCGATCGGCTATCAGCTGCGCGAGGACGACCTGCTGCTGCGGAAGGGCATCCTGTACCTCCGGGTCGTCGCCGTGCCCTACGGCCGCATGCAGCTGATCGACATCAACCGGGGCCCGGTCGTGCGGGCCCTCGGTCTCAGTGACCTCAAATTCGTCACCGCGGCCGCGGCGTCGGCCGTGACGATCCCGGGCGTCCCCGCCGACGAGGCCGAGCGGTTGCGCGACCGCCTCGTCGAGCTGGCCGAATCGCGTCGGGCCGGTCTGTGAGCGACCCCCGCGCCGAGGGGCACGGGGGCGGAGGCCGACCCGCGCCTCCGGACGTCGCCGCCCTCACCGACGGCGAGTGGCACCGCCTGCACCCGGCCACCCCGTTGCTCAAGGGGGGCATCGCGCTGGCCGCCGTGCTCGTGATCCTGTTCAACAACGCGCGCGAGTACGTCGTCGAGCTGTTCGTGCCGGGCGGTAGGCGAGGGGACGAGGGCGACCCGTTCGGCTACGTCGTCGACCAGGGCTGGTTGGGCCTGCTGCTGCTCGCGGTGTTCGTGGTCATCGCGCTGTTCGTCGGTGGCTTCTGGTTGTCGTGGCGCATGCACACCTTCCGCGTCGGCGACGACGTGGTCGAGGTGCGGAGCGGCATCGTGTTCCGGACCAACCGACGGGCGCGGCTCGACCGCATCCAGGGCATCAACATCCAGCGCCCGCTGCTCGCCCGGGTCTTCGGCGCCGCCAAGCTCGAGGTCAACCAGGCCGGGCAGGACGCCAACGTCACCCTCGCCTACCTCCGCTCGGCGTCGGCGGACGACCTGCGCCGCGAGATCCTGCGGCGCGCGGGCGGGGCGCAGCAGCAGCACGCCCCTGCCGCCGACGCCGGCTCGCCGAGCGCCGACGCCGGCTCGCCAACCGACGCCGACGCGGCCGTGGCCGCGGGGCAGCCCGATGCGCACGCTCCGCACCGGCAGGGCTTCGGCGGTCTCGTCGAGCAGCGCGCGAACGAGTTCCTGGCGCCCGAGCTCGACCCCGACGAGGCACCACCGCAGTCCGTCGTGGCCCTCTCGCCGGGTCGCCTGATCGGTTCGACCGTCTTGAGCGGTTACACGTTGTTCCTCGTCGCCGTCGTCGTCGCGATCGCGGTCAGCGTGATCACGACGGGCGAGTGGTTCCTGCTCTTCGTGCTGCTGCCGGCCGTGCTCGGCTCGGGCGGCTTCTACGTCAACCGCATCACCAAGTCGCTGCGCTACACGATCGCCGGCACGCGCGACGGGGTCCGCATCGGGTACGGCCTGTTCTCGACCTCGAACGAGACGCTGCCGCCCGGTCGCATCCACTCGGTCAAGGTCAGTCAGCCGCTGCTCTGGCGCCCGTTCGGCTGGTGGGACGTCAAGATCAACCGCGCCTCGCGCTCGAGCACCAAGGGTGCCGCGGGCCAGGAGAACACGACGATCCTGCCGGTCGGTGACGAGGACGACGTCCGCCGCGTCCTCGAACTCGTCCTGCCCGAGCTGGTGGGCGTGGCCGCCGTGGGCGTCGCCGCCGAGGAGGCGCGGGCCGGGTCCACCGCGCCGGCGCAGGCCCCCGAGACGGTCGCCCCCGAGACGGTCGCCTCCGCGGCGGTCGCCTCCGCGGCGGGGGAGGCCGCGCCTCCTGGCGTCCGCGACGCCGTCGAGGCGACGACCGAGCACACCCTCTCGCTCGTCGAGGGCGGGCTGAGGTCGAGCGGCACCGACGGCGGCTTCACCGTGTCGCCGCGCCGGGCCGCCGTGCTGCGCTGGTTCTCGTGGCGGCGCAACGGGTTCCGCTCGGCACCGGGCGCGTTGCTGCTGCGCAAGGGCGCGATCTGGCGTCAGCTCGTCATCGTGCCGCTGCCCCGGGTGCAGAGCGTCGGCCTCGTGCAGGGTCCGCTGCGGCGTCGCCTGCGACTCGCGACCGTGCACCTGCACACCGTCCAGGGGCCGATCGTGGCCGAGATCGGCGCGCTCGACCAGGACGACGCCCTCGACTTCTTCACCACCGCCGCTCGGGAGGCGGTCGTCGCCGCCCGCGCCGACCGCACCCACCGCTGGAGCGAGGAGACCTCGTGAACGACCCGTACGGCCCGCCCGCGAACGAGCGCGGTCCGGACCGTCGCAGCGGTCGTCTGGGCGTGGGCATCGTCGGTGCCGGCCGGGTCGGGCCCGTCCTCGGCGCCGCGCTCGCCGCCGCGGGCCACGCGATCGTCGGCATCTCGGCCGTGTCCGAGCGCAGCCGGGACCGGGCCGAGGCGATCCTGCCGGGCGTGCCCCTGCTGACCGTGCCCCAGATCGTCGAGCGCAGCGAGCTCGTGCTGCTCGCCGTCCCCGACGACCAGCTCGCCGACCTCGTCCAGGGCCTGGCCGCGACGGGCACCTGGCAGCCCGGACAGCTCGTCGTGCACACCTCGCCCCGGCACGGACTCGAGGTGCTGCGGCCCGCCCTCGCGTCGGGGGCGATCCCGCTGGCGATCCACCCGGCCCTCGCCTTCACGGGCACGACCATCGACCTCGTGCGGTTGCGCGACGCCTGGTGCGCCGTCACCGCACCGACGCCCGTGCAGCCGATCGGTCAGGCGCTCGTCGTCGAGATGGGCGCCGAGCCCGTCATCGTGGCCGAGGCCGACCGGGCCCGCTACGCCGAGGCGATCGCGACGGCCACCGAGTTCTCGGCCGCCATCGTCACGCAGTCGGTCGGGTTGCTGACCGAGCTGGGCCTGCCCGAGCCCGGCCGGCTGCTCGCGCCGCTCATGCGATCGGCGATGGACGCCGCCCTCGGCGAGGCCGGCGGCTCGGTCGGCCCCGGTACCATCGACATGGCCTCGTTCGACGACGGCCCCACCGCGTTCGGTGACCCGCGCGCCTGACCCGGCCCGCGCCTCCCGCCCCCTCCACCACCCCAGGAGCACCTGACACATGACCGCCGCGCCCGACCCGACCACCACGACAGACGACGAGGTGGCCACCGCCGCACGCGAGGCGTCGGAGCAGAAGCAGGTGCGGCTCGACAAGCGCGCCCGTCTGCTCGAGGCCGGTGTCGAGGCGTACCCGGTCGGTGTGCCGATCACCGACACGATCGGTGCGGTCCGCGCCCGGTACGCCGAGCTCGAGACCGACAGCCGATCGGGTGACGTCGTCGGGCTCGCCGGCCGTGTCGTGCACGCGCGCAACACCGGCAAGCTCTGCTTCGCCGCGCTGCAGGCGGGCGACGGCAGCCGCATCCAGGCCATGGTCTCGCTCGCCGAGGTGGGCGAGCAGCGCCTCGCTGACTGGAAAGACCTGGTCGACCTGGGCGACCACGTCTTCGTGAAGGGCGAGGTCATCTCGTCCCGTCGTGGCGAGCTGTCGATCATGGTCAGCGACTGGTCGATCGCCGCCAAGGCGATCCTGCCGCTGCCGAACCTGCACTCCGAGCTCAGCGAAGAGACGCGTGTGCGTCAGCGCTACCTCGACCTGATCGTGCGCGAGCAGGCCCGCGTCACCGTCCGGGCCCGGGCCGCCGCGGTCTCGTCGCTGCGTCGCACCTTCGACTCGTACGAGTACCTCGAGGTCGAGACGCCCATGCTGCAGACGATGCACGGCGGCGCGGCGGCCCGGCCGTTCCAGACGCACAGCAACGCCTTCGACACCGAGCTGTACCTGCGCATCGCCCCCGAGCTGTTCCTCAAGCGGGCCGTCGTCGGTGGCATCGACCGGGTCTTCGAGATCAACCGCAACTTCCGCAACGAGGGCGCCGACTCGACGCACTCGCCCGAGTTCGCGATGGTCGAGGCCTACCAGGCCTACGGCGACTACGACCAGATGGCCCGCCTGACGCAAGAGCTCGTGCAGAACGCCGCCCTGGCCGTCGCCGGCTCGCACCTCGTCACGCTCGCCGACGGCACCGAGTACGACCTCGGCGGCGAGTGGGCACGCGTGCCGATGTACGAGTCGCTCAGCGAGGCGTCGGGAGTCGACGTCACCCCGTCGACCTCGGTGGCCGACCTGCAGGCGCTCGCCGCGACGGTCGACCTGGTCGTGCCGCACGAGACCCACGGCAAGCTCGTCGAAGAGCTCTGGGAGCACTTCGTCAAGCCGTCGCTGGACCGCCCGACCTTCGTGGTCGACTTCCCGGTCGACACGAGCCCCCTCGTCCGCCAGCACCGCTCGAAGCCGGGCGTCGTCGAGAAGTGGGACTTGTACGTCCGCGGCTTCGAGCTCGCCACCGCGTACTCCGAGCTGGTCGACCCGGTCATCCAACGCGAGCGCTTCGTCGAGCAGGCCGCCCTGTCGGCCCGCGGCGACGCCGAGGCCATGCGCCTCGACGACGACTTCCTCACGGCGCTCGAACACGGCATGCCGCCGAGCGGCGGCATGGGCATGGGCATCGACCGCCTGCTCATGGCGATCACGGGGCTCGGCATCCGCGAGACGATCCTCTTCCCGCTCGTCAAGTAGGGCTCGCGCTCGCGTGTCGAGCGCAGGAGGCGCGGTGCCGGTCGGGCACCGCGCCTCCGTCCGTCTCGGCGTCGAGAGGAGCACGTGGTTTTCCCCGGGAGGTCGACGTACCCTGGTCGGGTGCCTGAGTCCCTTGCCGGAGCCATCGTCTTCTCCGTGACGCCCACCATCGTCGTGGGCCTCATCTTCTGGTTCATCGTCCGGGCACTGCTGCGCTCCGACCGCACCGAGCGTGCCGTCTACGCCAAGGTCGAGGCCGAAGAGCGCGCCAAGGCCGAGGCCGAAGAGCGCGCCGAGTCGCGCGACCTCGCCGCCGCGGCCGATCGCGCCGACCTCGCGGGCCGCTCGGGCCGCTCGAGCCGCTCGGGCCGCACGGGCCACGGCGCGGTCTAGCCCGGCTCCTCAGCCTCTCGGGGGCGTCGCCGACGGGCGCGTCCCCGGATCTCGGCACCGCGCCTCCTGGGTTCGCGGTGCCGTTCGTCGTACCCCGACAGATCCCGGGCCGAGTTTCCGGTGAACGAGCTGAGAATGTGTACCCCCGCCGTGCTAGCGGCCTCCTATACCTGATCGGGGCTGCTGTCAAACGTCGTTCGCCTTCGTACCCCGTCGTCGTCGAAACTCTGGATGTGCGCTCCGAGAAGTCCCGTGAGGGCCCGCGTCGGCTTTTGGCGGCCCTGCGGGACACGCCAGACTTTGGGTACGCCGACGAGCTTCACGAACTAATCGACGCGACACCAGGTCAGTACTCGAGCAGGGAGAGAACGATGACGACCACTTCCGTCACCACGCGCAACACCACCACGACAACGACCGACGACACCGAGGTCGAAGTCCTGTCACAGGTCCGAGGGGCCTCCACCGACCAGGTCGGCGACTACCTCCGCCACATCGGTCGCATGCCGCTGCTCGACGCAGCAGAAGAGACCGAGATCGCCCGCCGCATCGAGGTCGGCCTGTTCGCGGGCGAGAAGCTCAAAGACCTCCAGGCGGCCGACGCCGTCAAGAAGAACCGCACCAAGGCCCACGCCGAGATGTTGCGTGACCTCCGCTGGCTCCAGCACGACGGCGAGCGTGCGAAAGACCGCATGATCACCGCGAACCTCCGTCTCGTCGTCAGCATCGCCAAGCGCTACACGCAGCGCGGCCTGCCCTTCATGGACGTCATCCAAGAAGGCAACCTCGGTCTCGTCCGCGCCGTCGAGAAGTTCGACTACACGCAGGGCTACAAGTTCTCGACCTACGCGACCTGGTGGATTCGTCAGGCCATCGCCCGCGGCCTGGCCGACAAGGCCCGTGCCATCCGCATCCCGGTGCACACGGTCGAGCGCATCAACCGCATCTCGCGGGCCGAGCGCGACCTGACCGTCGACCTGGGCCGCGCGCCCACCGTCGACGAGGTCGCCGAAGAGGTCGCCATGGAGGTCGCCGACCTCATCGAGCTCAAGTCCCGTTCGCACGAGCCGGTGTCGATCCACACCGTCGTCGGTGACGCCGAGGACAGCGAGCTGGGCGACTTCATCGAGGACGAAGAGACCCCGTCGCCCACGCAGGCCACCGAGAGCTCGCTGCTCAACCGTGACATGCACGCCCTCGTGGCGACGCTGCCCGACGACGAGGCACGCGTCATCCGCATGCGCTTCGGCCTCGACGACGACCAGCCGATGACCCTCGACGAGATCTCGAAGCGCGTCCACTCGTCGCGTCAGGCGGTCTCGCGCGTCGAGAGCCGGGCACGCCTCCGCATGTTCGCGAAGGCCGTCAGCCAAGACCTCCAGCTCTACCTGCAGTAGGCCGAAGGCGGCTCCGCCGCCGCACGCCGTACCACGTGAGGGCCGCCGCCCCGGGTCATCCCGGGTGGCGGCCCTTCGTCGTGCCCGGGCCTCTCGTGTCTCATCAGCCCGCTCACCGGTCGTATCAGCCGGAGGCCAGTCCTGCCGAGTGGGCGGATGGTGCTCTGCGTCGGGCAGGGATCAGCATCTTCTGCCCATCCGGGCGGCGGGACGTCTGGTCCCCAGGGCCGACGTGCACGCACTCGTCCCGAGGCGACGACATGAGGAGGCGCGGGCCACGTCCCAGCGGTCAGTCTCGACGGGTGCCGCGCATCGTCGTCCCCTCGCCGCTTTCCGATCGCCCCTTCGCCGTCGCCGAGGCCCACCGTGCAGGTCTCGGCGTCGGACGACTCCGAGGCTCCGACCTCGAGGCGCCGCACCGTGGCGTCCGGCGCCTCGTCGGCCTGGGCCGTGACCCACACGGTCCCCCGCTCGACCTGATGCAGACGGCACGGTCGCTGCATCCGGTGATGCTGGACGACTGGCGTTTCTCCCACGTGACGGCCCTCGGTCTCTGGGGTCTCCCCGTCCCGTGGCGGGTCCGAGACGGCATGGAGCCTCTGCACGTCACCTCGATCGGCGGACGGGGCCCGCGACGGCCCGGTGTCGTGACGCACCGGGTCCGGTCGGTTCCCGACGTCGCGGTCATGACCGACGTCGGTGCGGCACGGCCCGAGCCGGGTCGTCCGCAGCTGCTCGTCGAGGGTCTCCCGGTGGACGATCCTGTCACGGCGTGGGTGGAGAGCGGGTCCTTGCTGACGCTCGACGACCTCGTCCGTGCCGGCGACGCGATCGTAGGCTCCTGGTCCGAGTGCGGCACGGCGCGAGAGCGCAGCCTCGACGAGCTCGAACGTGCAATTCGCTCTGCCCGGGGTCGGCGTGGTGTCAGTCGTGTCCGCGAAGCCTTCGCGTTGGTGCGACCCGGGGTCGAGTCGCCCAAGGAGACCGAGCTCCGACTGCTCCTCCTGCGGGCTGGTCTGCCCGAGCCCGAGATCAACGCCCGGACGTACGACGACAACGGGCGCTACCTCGGCAAGCCCGACCTGCGGTACCTGTGGTGCAAGGTCGCCGTCGAGTACGAGGGTGACGAACACCGCCGCGACCCGTCGAGGTTCCGCACCGACATCCTGCGGCGAGAACGATTCGCCGATGCCGGTTGGCGGACCGTCCGGTGCACGGACGACGACCTGCACGGGCGCCGGGCCGACGAACTCGTCGCCCGAGTGCGCCGACGCCTCGCGTGAAGCGCTCGAGCGGGCAAGAGATGCTTTTCCGGCCCGGCTCACGAGCATGTTCTGCCCACTCGCGCGCCGCGAGGCTGGAACCGGGCATCGACAGGGGAGGCGCGGGGCGGTACGGTGGGCGGACCCTGGCCACGAGGTGGCCGGGCCACGAGAGGCTCCACGAGAGGGGTGATGAGCATGACTGCCGTCAACGCACACCACGCGTACCCCACTCACCCCGAGACCCTCCGCCCGTAGCGACCGCCGCGCGACGCTCGTCGTGCCCGCCGGGCAGGTCTCACGCCTCCCCTGGAGCATCGCTTGACCTTCTCCGACGATTTCGTCGTACCCACCTTCTCCACCGCCGACCCCGACGTCGACGCCGACCAGCGCTGGTCCACCTGGCCGGCCGCCACCCCCACCGAACGCGGGCCCCGGCCGTGGCCCGCCTGGGTGGTCACCTCGGCCGCCGCGATCGACACCGAGCTCGGCGTCGTCAAGACCGGCAAGGAGGCCGACGTCCACCTCGTCGATCGAGCCGTGCCGGCGGACGTCGTGCTCGGCGCCGGTGACGGAGCCCGCGCCTCCTTGCTCGCCGCCAAGCGGTACCGCGGACCCGAGCAGAGTGACTTCCACCGCTCCTCCGAGTACCGCGAAGGCCGGCGTGTGCGCAACACCCGCGACGGTCGGGCGATGGCCCGAGGGTCGCAGCACGGCCGTCGGGTGCAGGCGGGGCTCTGGGCCGCGGCCGAGTTCGACGCCCTCTGCCGCATGCACGCGCTCGGCGTCGCCGTCCCCTACCCGGTGCAGATCAGCGGCACCGAGATCCTGATGGAGTTCGTCGGGCACGGGGTCGAAGCCGCCCCACGACTCGCCCAGGTCAAGGACGACGGCGCCACGCTGTGGCCGTTGTTCGAGCAGGTGCGCGAGATCGTGCTCGGCTTCGCCCGGGCCGGCTTCGCGCACGGGGACCTCTCGCCGTACAACCTGCTGGTCCACGACGGCCGGGTGGTCGCCATCGACGTGCCCCAGCTGGTCGACGTCGCGAGCAACCCGACCGGTGTCGACCTGCTCGAACGCGACTGCCGCAACGTCTGCGCCTGGTTCGCCCGTCGCGGGTTCGTGCGGGACCCCGAGCAGGTCTTCGCCGAGGCGCTCGGCGAGGTGTACTAGCCGGGCCGGGCCGGGCCGGGCCGGCGACGGCGGCAGAGCGCAGGAGGCGCGGTGCGCGTCGACCGCACACCGCGCCTCCTCGGGGGTGGTCGCGTCAGCGCACGGGGCTGATGCCGGTGACGGCGGTGTCGTCGTCGTGCACGACCCCGGCGATGCCGCCGGCGCGTTCGGCGCGCTCACGGAACCGCGCCCGGACGTCGGTCGGGACGAGCTCGAGGAGCTGGTCCTCACGGAGCGGCAGGTCGAGCAGGCTGAGCTTGAGGCGACCCTTGCGGCCGTGCCGGTCGGCGTCGAGCCGGATGACCTGGCCCGCGTCACGCCGCAGCACGAGCCTGATGACGCACCCCTCGCTGACGTCGGCGACCACGCGGCCGTCGACCTCGAGGGCCGCCGAATGGGTTCCGTCGCCGATCTCGAACCGCAGCTGCTCGCGCGGGCCCAGCACCACCGAGCGGTCGATGCCCGACATCGGTGCCACCGGGGTGACGACGACGGCGGCGATCGCGGGCGACAGGATCGGACCGCCCGCGGCGTAGTTGTAGGCGGTCGACCCGGCCGGTGTCGCCGCCACGATCGCGTCGGCCTTGTAGTAGCCGTAGGGCGTCTCGTCGAGCACGAGGTCGGCCGAGACGACGCCCTCGCCCGGGCGGCGGGCCACCGAGGCGTCGTTGAAGGCCAGGTAGGTGTTCTCGAAGCCGGTCGTCGAGTGCGTGACCTCGAGGGCGTGGTGCGGTTCGAGCGAGAACTGCTTCTGGCCGACGCGGTCGAGCGCCTCGGGCAGTTCGTGCGGCTCGACCTCGACGAGGAAGCCCACGTTGCCGTAGTTGACGCCGAGAACGGGCACGGGGCGCTCGGCCACGAGGCGCATGGCGCCCAGCATCGTGCCGTCGCCACCGAGGGCCACCACGACGGTGACGCGCTCGCGGAAGGCACGTTCGTCGACCAGCTCGACGCCGTCGCCGACCCGGGCGGCGTCAGAGGTCATGGCGACGAGGTGCGCCTGCGAGCGGGTCGTCCAACCCCGGATGATCTCGACGCTGTCGAGCACCGATTTGGTGGGGTGCGGAACGAGGCCGACCGTGAACTTGCCCATGCACGCGAGGCTAGCTCTCGCCCCTGTCAGCGCGCCCTGTCAGCCCGCCTGCGCACTGCTCTATGCCCCCAGCGAACAGGGGCAGATTAAGCCCCGAGGCCTGGTTACTCTCTCTGTAAACCGGTGCCGAACCCTGCGGGCGCCAGATGCACATTCGGTGGCGACAACCACCCCGCCACCTAGGGAGCAAAGAAGATGTTCGAGAGATTCACCGACCGTGCCCGTCGCGTCGTCGTCCTCGCCCAAGAAGAGGCGAAGATGCTGAACCACAACTACATCGGCACCGAGCACATCCTGCTCGGTCTGATCCACGAGGGCGAAGGCGTCGCCGCCAAGGCCCTCGAGTCGCTGGGCATCTCGCTCGACGCCGTGCGCGAGCAGGTGCAAGACATCATCGGCCAGGGCCAGCAGCAGCCGACCGGCCACATCCCCTTCACGCCCCGGGCGAAGAAGGTCCTCGAGTTGAGCCTGCGCGAGGCGCTGCAGCTCGGCCACAACTACATCGGCACCGAGCACATCCTGCTCGGCCTCATCCGCGAGGGTGAAGGAGTCGCCGCCCAGGTGCTCGTGAAGCTCGGCGCAGACCTCAACAGGGTGCGTCAGCAGGTCATCCAGCTCCTCTCCGGCTACCAGGGGAAAGAGGCGGTGGCCGTGGGCGGTGAGCAGACCCAGGGCGCGCAGGGCGGCAGCCAGGTGCTCGACCAGTTCGGTCGCAACCTGACGCAGGCCGCGCGCGACAACAAGCTCGACCCGGTCATCGGGCGCGAGAAAGAGATGGAGCGGGTCATGCAGATCCTCTCCCGTCGCTCGAAGAACAACCCCGTCCTGATCGGTGAGCCCGGGGTCGGCAAGACCGCCGTCGTCGAGGGCCTGGCCCAGGCGATCGTCAAGGGCGAGGTGCCCGAGACGCTGAAGGACAAGCAGCTCTACTCGCTCGACCTCGGTTCGCTCATCGCCGGAAGCCGCTACCGCGGTGACTTCGAGGAGCGCCTCAAGAAGGTCACCAAAGAGATCCGCACGCGCGGCGACATCATCGTCTTCATCGACGAGATCCACACCCTCGTGGGTGCGGGTGCCGCCGAGGGCGCCATCGACGCGGCGTCGATCCTCAAGCCGCTGCTCGCCCGCGGCGAGTTGCAGACCATCGGTGCGACCACGCTCGACGAGTACCGCAAGCACTTCGAGAAGGACGCCGCGCTCGAGCGCCGCTTCCAGCCCGTGCAGGTCAACGAGCCCTCGCTGCCCCACGCGATCAACATCCTCAAGGGGCTGCGCGACAAGTACGAGGCCTTCCACAAGGTGTCCATCACCGACGGCGCGATCGTCGCGGCGGCGAACCTCGCCGACCGCTACGTCAGCGACCGCTTCCTGCCCGACAAGGCCATCGACCTGATCGACGAGGCCGGCGCCCGCCTGCGACTGTCGATCCTGTCCGCGCCGCCCGAGCTGCGCGAGTTCGACGAGCGCATCGCCGGCGTCCGCGGCCAGAAAGAGGGCGCGATCGAAGATCAGGACTTCGAGAAGGCCGCCTCGCTGCGCGACGAAGAGAAGAAGCTGCTCGGTGAGCGGCTCCGTCTCGAGAAGCAGTGGCGTTCGGGCGAGGCCGGCGCCGGCGGAACCGTCGACGAGGGCATAATCGCCGAGGTGCTGGCCCAGGCCACGGGCATCCCGGTCTTCAAGCTCACCGAAGAAGAGACCTCGCGTCTCGTCTTCATGGAGAAGGCCCTGCACCAGCGCGTCATCGGTCAGGAGCAGGCCATCGCGGCCCTCTCGAAGACCATCCGACGCACGCGTGCCGGCCTGAAGGACCCCAAGCGCCCCTCCGGCTCGTTCATCTTCGCCGGGCCCACGGGTGTCGGCAAGACCGAGCTGGCGAAGGCGCTCGCCGAGTTCCTCTTCGACGACGAGGGCGCTCTCATCTCGCTCGACATGTCCGAGTACGGCGAGAAGCACACCGTCTCGCGTCTGTTCGGTGCCCCTCCCGGGTTCGTCGGCTTCGAAGAGGGCGGCCAGCTGACCGAGAAGGTCCGCCGCAAGCCGTTCTCCGTCGTGCTGTTCGACGAGATCGAGAAGGCCCACCCCGACATCTTCAACTCGCTGTTGCAGGTGCTCGAAGAGGGTCGACTCACCGACGGTCAGGGTCGCGTCGTCGACTTCAAGAACACGGTCATCATCATGACGACCAACCTCGGGACGAAAGACATCACGGGCGGTCCCGTGGGCTTCCAGATCGAGGGCGACACGGCCACGTCGTACGACCGCATGCGCTCGAAGGTCACCGAAGAGCTCAAGAAGCACTTCAAGCCCGAGTTCTTGAACCGCGTCGACGAGACCATCGTGTTCCCGCAGCTCAACCAGGCCGAACTGCTGCAGATCGTCGACCTGTTCATCAAGCGCCTGTCCGACCGTCTGCTCGACCGCGACATGACGGCCGTGCTCTCGCAGTCCGCGAAAGAGAAGCTCATCGAGATCGGGTTCGACCCGTCGCTCGGTGCCCGTCCGCTGCGTCGTGCGATCCAGCACGAGGTCGAGGACCGCCTCTCCGAGCGCATCCTGCAGGGTGAGCTCAACGCGGGCGACCACGTCCAGGTCGACTTCGTCGACGGTGAGTTCACCTTCGCCACCTCGCGTCAGCCGGGTCGCGAAGAAGTCCTCGTGGGCGACGCCCCCGAGCTCGAGAGCTAGGCGCGACACCAGCACGACGGTCACACCGAAGGAGGCGCGGGTCGCCTTCGACGCCCGGGGCGGTCTCTCACGAGAGAGGCCGCCCTTCGGCGTACCCGGGGACGGGTCGCGAACGCGTCGGTAGTGACCAGACGTCTCAGGCGGCAGAGCACCATGCAAAGTAGGTGTGCGCCTCCGTCGGGGAATCCAGAAGACGACGTGGGTGGCGGCGTAGGGCCGTGACGTGCTGCCACGCGTTCTGCGCGGTAAGCCGTCTACTTCGTACGGCGAGTCTCAAGAGCTGACAGGTCGAGTACGTGACCACCTCAAGGGTTCGTGCTAAGTCGCGGGCCGCTTGGTCATCGGTCACGAAGACATCACCGGAACTGCGATTGCTGATGATCGCCAAGGCTTCGGCCTCGCCAAGGTGCTTCTTCGGCGAATCGCCAGTCGGGTCAGTCGTCCACGCCCAGCAGCCGGGCGAGATCGTCGAGGGACCCAGCCGACGCCGGGGGCGGGGCGAGCTCTCGTGCCACCTCGTCCTCAACGTCCCCGAGCATCCAGGCGAGCGACGCAGCACGAAGTGCTCCCGCCTCCACACCCTCTCGATGCGCAGTCACGAGGTGTGCCGGGAACCGCCGCGTAGACGCCTCTTGCATTCTTTCCGTGATCTCGTCGTGGGTACCCTGCTTGAGCGTCGGCGCGTGGGCCCGCAAGAACCTCTGCGTGGGCGACGACAGCAGCCGATCGAGCTCCGGGCGGAGGAGGCCGAGGCTCTCGAGTCGGGCCCTCAACGATTTGGTGGACACACCCAGTTCCCAGACGAGGGTTGCCATGTGTGCCGTCGAGACACTGGTCCAATCGGTCTCATGCATGACGGCTGATGGCATGAGAAGTTCGGCTGCGAAAGCGTTCGCTGCGAGCTCGTGCTGGGTCGCGTGGGGATCGACGGCATCGATCGGGGACAGCGTGCCCTGGGCGATGTGTCCTAGCTCATGAGCCATGGACCAGTTCTGGAAGAACCAGTTACTGGTGTTTCCGATGACTATCACGTGTCGTTCTCCGACGCCGAGGGAGTAACCGTTGCCAGCCCCCTCGACGCGAATCACGTCGATGCCGAAGGTGTCCTCTAGCGCCGGTGCCAGGACACGGACGAAGTCCGGCCCGGTCGACAGTGCTAAAGCCGATCGCGTCTGGACTGCGGACAAGCCGGTGATGCTCGCACGGCCGTAGGTCGGTGGTGCTGTTCCCCTGCCCGCCACCTGTTCGTAGAGCAGAGCCACGTTCTCGATGGTCGGTCGCGCCTGCTGCCAGTCGGGGCTGTCGTGGGTTTTCGTCTCGTGATCGAAGGTGTGCCGTGCAGCCACGCGGACCTCGAAGGGATCAGGTTCCCCGGTGGCGAGCCAGTGCACCGACGTCCTGAGCTGAGCGGCGATGTCGACGAGTTCCCTGATGCCGAAGCCCCTCAGGTCGCTCAGAGAGCGCGACAATGCATCCGGTGTCATCCCGACGGATCGGGCGAGGTCGAGTTGTGTGCGGTTCGGCTGCGACGCGGCCAACATGGCGCGGATGCGGTCGCCGATCGTCTCCATGAGGATCACGTTAGACGAGAGTTGGTGATTTCCCAATTGAACCTCCTGTGTGTTCGACGATTGTGGATCGAGAAGATCCGCTTTCATCTACGTGAGATGCCAATCCGTGGAGGAAGTGGCCAGTATCGGCTGCGGGGACGAGGCATCGGCGCGTCGGTAGGCTGGGCGGTGGCCCGCGCCTCCTCGGGTCGTCTTCGAGGGAGTCCCATGTCAGACGCGGCAGACGCGCCCATCGGTGTCGGCGGGCTCGGCGGTGCCGGCGGGCTCGGCGGTGCCGACCGGCACGGCATCACGGTGCGCAACGCCGTCGTCAGCGATGTGCCGCACATCCAGCGGCTGTGCGAGCCGTTCGTGCAGAAGCGCATCCTGCTCGGCAAGGACCTCGTGACGCTGTACGGCGACGTCCAGGAGTTCCAGATCGCGGTCGGGCCCGACGGGGTGCCGATCGGCTGCGGCGCGCTGCACGTCATGTGGGACGACCTGGCCGAGGTGCGGACGCTCGCCCTCGACGCCGCGTGGATTCGCAAGGGGGTCGGCCACCGCCTCCTCGAGTCGCTCGAAGGGGCGGCCCGAAAGCTCGAGATCGGCCGGCTGTTCTGCCTGACGTTCGAGGTCGACTTCTTCGAGAAGCACGGGTACCTCAACGTCGGCGACGAGGGGCTCGTCCCGCCGGACGTCTACGGCGAGCTCGTCCGCTCCACCGACGAGGGCGTGGCGGAGTTCCTCGACCTGGCCCGCGTGAAGCCCAACACGCTGGGCAACTCGCGCATGCTCAAGGCGCTGCCCGCGGTCTAGTCATTCGCGCGACGACTCGACCCGCGCCTCCTGGCCTCTGGGGGTCCGGCGCTAGCCCAGGGCCTTGAGGAGGTCCTCGGGGCCTGCGGCCATGGTGTGCGGGCCGGCGATGTCGAAGAAGACCTGCTCGATGACGTCGAGGTGGGCCTCGAGGAAGGCGCGCAGCGAGAGCGCGTCGTAGAGCATGACCTGGCGGTTCGGGTCGTCGGGGACCATCGCAGCGTAGGTGTCGGCCGACGAGAAGAGCAGCAGGATGCGCTTGTCGGTGTTCTCTCGGCCGAAGACGCGTACCTGGTCGCCTTCGTCGGGGAGGGCTCCGTCGTCGGGGCCACCGGTCGACGGGGTGGCGTCGGCCGTGTCGGCAGGCAGGACGAGCTTGGGGACGACGACGACGTCGTGACGCAGGGCGAACGCGACGGCGGCGGCGTCCTGGGCGGCGAGGGCGTGCTCGAGCGACTCGGACCGGAAGGTGCCGTTGCGGTCGGCCGGGTCGACGGGCTCACGCGGGTCGACGGGCTCGCGCGGGTCGACGGGCTCGGAGGGCGTGGGGGAGGCGGAGGAGGCGTTCACGGGTGGGTCACTGTCAGTTCAGGATCATCTGGGCGGTGTCGGCGGACGTGATGTCTCCGACCGAGACGGCGAGGCGATAGGTCGCTCCGCCGCCGGGGACGGGTGTCCGCGAGGTCGACTCGCAGGTGTCGGCGGACGAGCGCGTCCGGTCCCAGGCGATCGGGGGAGTGCTGAGGGTCTGGCCCGCGGTCAGCGTGACGACCTGGTCGGTGCCGTTGACCTGGCAGTCCTTCGACGACCAGTACTGCTCTTCGCCACTCGTGACGACGAGGGTCTGATGCGCCGAGCCCAGGTCGATCGAGCAGTCGGCCCGACCCGAGTTGGTGATCGACATCGAGATCTGCGGCGACTCGGTGGCGGTGTAGGTCGTCTTGTCGGTGACGGGCTTCAGCTCGATGTCGCGGGCCGAGCAGGCCGCCGCGTCGGAGGAGCCCTCGGTCGAGGTGTCGGCCGGGTCGGCCGTGGCGTCGGCCGCGGGGGCGGTCTCGGTGGCGGCCGGCTCGCTGGGGGCGGGATCGGCTGCGGGTGCGGAGGTCGTCGCGGCGGCACCGGGGTCTGCCGAGCCCGATCCGGGGCGGACGACGATCAACACGATGATGACCACGACCGCGATCAGACCGAGCGCGAGCACCGCGCGACGACGCCAGTAGACCGAGGGCGGTTGCGGCCCGACCGGGTTCTTGAACGTCGACATGGGCACAGGTTAAGGGCCGGTCAGGGGGTTGGCCGGGACCAGCGCGGCGTGTGGGCTGAGAATCCGCGTGGAGCGGGGTGCAGGCGCCGGGTGCGATGCCGACTCGGGTGTCCCCCGGCGGTGCGGTCGTCGGGTCGGAGGCGGGTGCTCGGGTGGTCAGGAGGCGCGGGTCGAGTGGTCGCAGATCGTCCTTCGGGTGGGTCGGAAGGACGGTTCCGGACCACTCGACGGGTCGACGCGCGTTGCTGGGGTTGCGGGCACAGCCGCCGAGTGGGCAGAAGGTGCTCGTCGTGTGCGTGGGAGCCGCATCTTCTGGCCACCCGCGCCCGATGTCGAATGGGCGGGACCGTGCGCCCGGCACAGCCTCAGCCTCAGCCTCAGCCGCGGCTCAGGAGGCGCGGGTCGAGTCGGCTCAGAAGGCCCGGTCGAGCTCGCGGTCGCGTTCGGAGCCCGCGGCGTTGAAGGCCCGGCGAAGCGCTTCGCGGAGGTTGCCCGCCTCGGCGTCGACGAGCTGGGTGAAGCCGAGGCGCCGTGCTTCGGAGGCGCGCTGCTTGGGCGAGGAGACGGGGCGGATCTCGCCGGCGAGGCTGATCTCGCCGACGGCGGCCATGGTCTGGGGGAAGGGTTTCTCGCGGCTGGCGCTGGCGAGGGCGAGCGCGATGGCGAGGTCGGCGCCAGGTTCGGTGATCTTGATGCCGCCGACGGTACTGACGTAGACGTCGGCGTCGCCGAGGCGGATGCCGGCACGGCGTTCGAGCACGGCGAGCAGCATGGCGACGCGGGAGGAGTCGACGCCGTTGACGACGCGACGGGGTTGAGGTGTCGAGCTGGCGACGATGAGCGCCTGCACCTCGACGGGCAGGGCACGGCGGCCTTCCATGGCGATGGTGATGCAGGTGCCGCTGACCGGGGTGCCGTTGCGGGACATGAAGAGGCCGCTGGGGTCGGCGACCTCGGCGATGCCGTCGCCGGTCATCTCGAAGCAGCCGACCTCGTCGGTGGGGCCGAAGCGGTTCTTGTGGGCGCGGATGAAGCGGAGGGCGGTCTGGCGGTCGCCCTCGAACTGGCAGACGACGTCGACGAGGTGCTCGAGCAGGCGGGGGCCGGCGATGGTGCCGTCTTTGGTGACGTGGCCGACGAGCAGGACGGGCAGGTTGCGGTCTTTGCTGACGCGGATGAGGGTCGAGGCGACCTCGCGCACCTGCGAGGTGCCGCCGGCGATGCCGTCGATGCTCGAGGACGAGACGGTCTGCACGGAGTCGACGATGACGAGCTGGGGGTCGACCTGGTCGATCTGGCCGAGGATGACCGCGAGGTCGACCTCGGCGGCGAGGAACAGGTTGTCGTGCATGGCGCCGGTGCGTTGGGCGCGGAGGCGCACCTGCGAGGCGCTCTCTTCGGCGGTGACGTAGAGGACGCGGGCACCGGTGGCGGCGGCACGTGAGGCGACCTCGAGCAGCAGTGTCGACTTGCCGACGCCGGGCTCGCCGCTCAGCAGGATGGCGGCCCCGGGGACGATGCCGCCGCCGAGGACGCGGTCGAACTCGGCGATGCCGCTGGGCCAGTACGCGACGCTGTCGGCCTCGACCTGGGTGATGGGTCGGGCGACGCGGTCGCCTTCGACGCGGACGGAGGCGGTGCCGCGGGCGCTGACCAGCGCCGAGGTGACGTCGACGACGGTGCCCCATCGCTGGCACTCGCCGCACCGACCTGCCCATTTCAGGCTCGTCCACCCGCACTCGGTGCATCGGAACGGGGGAGTGGTGGGGCGAGCCATGCTGTCAGCCTAGGTGTGGCCACCGACAGTGCCCGCGCCTCCTCGGGGTCGTCCTGACGGCGCCGGAGGTGCGAGGCGCACTCCCTGTTCAGGCGACCGTGAGGGAGGGTTCACAGGCGGGTCATCGGATGGGCAGGGCGGACCGAAAGGGTGGGGCCGCTCCCTCCGCAGCGCCGGGACACCGGCCCGATCACGACTGGACGTTCCGTGCCCTCGATCACCCCCTCCCGACGGGTCGCCCTCGGCGTCGCCGGGCTCACCGCCCTTGCGACGGCCGCGGCCACCCTGCTGGCGCCCGCACCCTGGACGGCACCGGCCTCCGCTGCCGCCGCGCCGGTCGAGACCGCCGCCGCCGTCCCGGCCGCCGCCGACCTCGCCTCGCGGTTCACCCTCGCCGTGCTGCCCGACACGCAGTTCTACTCGAGGTACTCGGACGGCCAGTTCGTGCCGCGCTACGGCACGGACCCCTACCGCGTCCAGACCGAGTGGCTGGCCGAGCACCGGGACGAGCTGAACATCCCCTTCGTGGCGCACCTCGGCGACGTGGTCGACCAGGTCGGCGTGCCCGCGCAATGGGCGGTCGCCGACGACGCGATGTCGACCCTCGACGAGGCCGGCCTGCCCTACTCGATCCTGCCGGGCAACCACGACGTGCTCGACTCGTCAGACGACCTGTTCGACACGTCGTACGACCTGGCCGCCGAGCCCTACCTGCGGACGTTCCCGGCGTCGCGGGCGATCGGGCAGGCTTCGGTCGACGGCGGCACCGACCCCACGGGGTTGAGCCAGTTCCAGGTGTTCGAGGCCGAGGGGCAGCAGTACCTCGTGCTCGCCCTGGCCTGGCGCGCGTCGGACGCCACGCTCGCCTGGGCCGACCAGGTGCTGGCCGAACACCCGACCCTGCCGGCGATCCTGACGACCCACCAGGTGATCGACGTCGACAACGACGGCGTGACGCCGAAGGACACCGACTACGGCGACCGCCTCTGGAACGAGCTGATCCGCGGCAACGACCAGATCTTCCTCACCTTCAACGGTCACTTCCACGGCGCGACGCGGCAGACGCTCGTGAACGACGCCGGGCACGAGGTCACCGAAGTGCTGATGGACTACCAGATGGCGTACGAGGGCGGCAACGGCTACATGGGGCTCGTCGAGTTCGACCTGACCGACGGCCGCATCCAGGTGCAGACCGGCTCGCCGTGGGTGGTGTCGAAGCCGGCGGACACCCTGACCCGCTTCGACCAGCCGTTCCAGGAGGGACCGCAGCAGCAGTTCACGCTCGACGTCGACTTCGCCGAGCGCTTCGCCGGGTTCGCACCGGACTTCTCGGCCGGGGAGCCCACCCGCGCCTCCTTGTCCGACGCCGCCCGGGCAATCCTGCTCGACGGGTTCGAGGGGGCTCCACCGTCGACGATCGAGGCACCCGGCTCGGTGGCCGACTACCCGCTGGTCGACGGCACGCTCGCGCACTGGCGACCCGACGCGGCGCAGGGCGTCATCGACGAGGGCGAGGCCGTCGCCGACGTGGCGGGCGGCGCCGACCTGCACCGCGCCTCCCTGACGGAGTCGGGTTCGGCGACCGCCGAGGTGGGCGACGTGGTGGCCTCGGGTGACTCCGACCCGCTGTCGTCGGCGCAGGCCTCGATGTGCTTCGTCGACTCGGACAAGGCCTCGGGGCGATTCAGCTACCTGACCACGGACGACGGCGTGAGCGTCAACGACGCGCGTTTCGACGACGGCTACACGATCGAGACCTTCCTCAAGGTCGACGCCGACTGGACCGAGGACGCCAACGCGTGGTCCAAGGCCATCGTCCGCTCGGGCAACCGCTCGCGGATCGGCGTGCCCGAGACCCGCTGGGACTGGACCGCTTCCCCCGCCGCGCTCGGTCTGTCGAACCTGAAAGAGCTGCAGTGGACCGAGGTGCCCGCCGAGGTGACGAAGGGCGACCGCACGGCGTGGTCGGGCGAGATCGTCCTCGACCGCTGGATGCATGTCGCCCTCGTCAACGACCCCGCGACGGCCACCACGACGATGTACGTCGACGGGGCTCCCGTGCTGCGCAACACGACCGACACCGCCGGGCAGTCGATCGACGAGGGCATGCCGTGGCTGTTCGGCAGCGATTGGGTCGACGACCGGGCCGCCAACGGCTGGGCGGGCTGCGTCGGTGAGACGCGCGTGGTCGACCACCCGACCTCGGCCGATGAGTGGTTGACGGCTCGTGCGGACCTCACCGGATTGACCGTCTCGTCGCCCGTCTCCGACGCGGCGGGCGCCGTCACGTCCGTGGGCGGCACGGGTCTGGCCGGCGCGACCGTGACGCTGGGCGGGGCGCTCGCCGGATCGGCGGTCGTGGCCGACGACGGCCGGTGGAGCGTGGTGGCCCCTGCGATCGTCGGAGGTGCCGCTCGAGCCGAGGAGGCGCAGGGCGGGTCGTCCGGGCAAGCCGCGGCCGCTGAGGTGCGCGTCGCCACCGCGACCCAGTCGCTCGGTACGCGCTCGGCCGCGCCGGTGCAGTTCGACGTCGCCGTGGTGGTGCCGGTCGACCCGGGGGCACCGGGTGGCCCGGGGACGCCGGCGGACCCGGGGGCACCCGCGGACCCGGGGGCACCGGGTGCGCCCGGAGCGGGGGCAGGCGCGGGGAGCGGGTCCGGAGGCGGGGACTCGCAGTCCGGGACGGCGGCCTCGCGCGACCTCGCCTTCACGGGGTCGGATCGGATCACCGGGATCACCCTCGCTGCGCTGGTATTGCTGCTGGCCGGCCTCGCCGCGGTGCTGATCGCCCGGCGTCGCCGGCTCGCCGCGGACGAGTTGCAGGACGAGTGATCGGCCCTCAGCCCGCCTGACCGCCGTCGCCCCGGCCGTGGGCGTCCGTCGAGGACGTGGCCGGGGCGGCGACGGACGCGTCGGACGCGCTGTCGCCGGTGGCCCCGGTCGGACTGACGGCCGCGGCCGCCGTGTGGGCTGCCACGGCCTCGGCCTCGCGGGTTTCGTGGGCGGTGGCGGCGTCGTCGGCGGCGATGCGGGCGAGACGGGCCGCGACGGCGGGTTCGAAGGCCGAGGCCCAGACGCGGTAGCCGCGGTCGTTGGGGTGGAAGAGGTCTCCGGCCGAGTTGCGGTAGGTGCGGAAGAAACCCTGGCTGCGGGTGGTCTCGTAGAGCGGGGCGACGGAGAGGCCGAACTCGCCGGCGACGCTGCGGACGATGGCGTTGGCCTCGACGAGCTTCTTCTCGCGGTCGGGGATCCACATGGCGGGCAGGTCGCCGACGATGGCGTGCGAGGGTAGGGCGCCGTAGATGACGCGGAGGTTCTTCTCGAATGATTCGGGGTTGAACTGGATGATGTCGTTGGCGCCGATGGCGACCGTGACGACGTCGGGTTCGTACTTCTCGAACTTCGGCAGCTGGTCTTTGCGGCAGAGCCAAGTGGTCGAGCCGCTGACGCTGAGGTTGACCACGCGCAGCGAGGTGTGGCTCTGGCGGCGCATGAACGCGGAGAGGCGCCCGACGTAACTGCGTGCAGGGCTCGAGGCCCCGATGCCCTGCGCGGCGGAATCGCCCATCGCGACGTAGAGCAGCTCGCCCTTGCGATCGAAGCGGTCGCGCCACCAGGCGGAGTGGACGGGCAACAGGGCGTTGAGATCGGCGGCGGCAGCGTTGCGTCGTCTCATGAAGCGGCTGACGCCGGCGCCGGCGGCGGCCGTGGTGGCGAGAGTGACGCCGACCCCCGAGAGGAAGGCGGTGACGGTGTGGCGTGAGGGCATGGGCCGAGGCTACGCCGGGCTCCGATGCCGACGACCGGCTGCTTCTGCACCCTGTGCACGACCCCGAGGAGGCGCGGTGCGGTGGAGGAGCCATGGTCCGGTTTCGTCCCTGCCGCCGGATGTACTAAACTCGTCCTCGGTACCGTGTCCGAGCGGCCGAAGGATCATGTCTCGAAAACATGTGTGGGGGTTAACTCCACCGTGGGTTCAAATCCCACCGGTACCGCCACAGGGTTGTTTGCGCATCAATCGGAATCCGTTTGCGGAACGCAGCCCAAGAAGAAAGCCCCCGAGTAGTTCGGGGGCTTTCTTCCGTTTGAGGGCCGAGAATCGCTTCCCGGCGAGGGGTTCGGGATCTCTTGGCAGCTCCTTCGGGGCCACCGGCTGCACAGTCGGCTTAAACGACGAAGCGGCCCGCCCGTCTGGGCGCGCCGAATTGACTCGTGAGCGTTGGGGGAGAGCAGGAAGCTCGCGTGTCGTGTCTTGGAACGGGCGTGGGCCTACGTTCGCGGAGGCGGATCGACAGCGGGTCCACTCGTCGGGAACGGGGACAGTTCGGGCCGAACGTAGTCGGCGCGGTAGTTGCTCATGCCTTCGGCATCACGACGGCGGGTGCGCTGTGCAGGCACCGGCGTCAGGCCCTTCGCGACGCGGCGGTCGCGGTCCTTCGGCGCTCGGTGCTTGGCGGCGAGGAAGGTGACGATCTTGCGGATGTTCGCGGCCGTCGTGAGCATGGCGAGAAGGAACTGCTGAGCGGCGAGACCGCGCAGGCGCCGTGCGCTGGAGTCGGCGATGCGCTCGGGACCGGTCTTGATGAAGGCGTTGAAGCTCTCGATGCTGTTGCGGTCGCGGCGGTAGGTCTTGGACCACTCCTTGCTGCCATAAGGCAGCATCTGGTTCATCTTCTCGCCGTCCTCCGGGCGCACCGTGATCGAGGTCTGGCAGCAGACCTTGTCTGTCTGCTTGGGGACGTTGGCGCGCAGCACCTGCCGGCGTTCCTTGTCAGGCGATGCACGCTTGTCGAGCTTGCGGAGCGGGCACTCGACCGTCGCACTCGGGCCGAGGGCTGGGCAGCGCATCTTCACGTTGCCGTTGGCGTCGGGACCCTCCTTCTTGTGAAGTCGGTATGCGTCACGCTCGTCGATCTGCTGGGACCACTCGACGTTGTCGATCTCCTTGTTGTTGCGCCGCACCGTTGCATCGAGGAGCCGCTTCGGTGTACCGGGGCAGAACTGACCGCCTTCGACGAGCTTGGCTCCGCCGACCTGGCCCCGCACACCGGTCTGGTTCGCGCGGTTGTAGTCGAAGACGAGGCCGACGCCGAGCTCTCTCATCGGACGGTGGAAGTCCTCCATCATGAGACCCGCGGAGTACCCAAGGTCGGACGACAGGCGCGCGATGTCGTAGCCGCGTTCCTGGATGTTCTTCACGAGCTCGACGGTGTGGAAGCCGATGCCCTTGTTGGGCGTCGTCAGGCTCGCCCCGCGGATCAGCTGCGGTGCTTCGGTGGGGTCACCTGTCGGGTCCTCGTTGACGTCGATGATGAGGTTAGCCGTGTAGGCGAGCAGCCACCGGCTCCGTGCCTGCTTGACGCTCGCCTTGCCGTTCTCCTTGGTGTGCTTGCTGAAGACGCGTTCCTTCTCTCCCTTGTCGATCGGGTAGAGGTCAGCTTCAAGCTCCATCGCGTACTTCGGCTGTTCCTTGTCCGTGCCCGCGATGAACATGGGCTGCTCGACGCCGTTCTCCCGCGGCCAACGGTTCTTCTGGCTCGGTGCACGCAGCACTGTCTGGTCGACGGAGAGCGCGAGACGCTGACGTCGCACGGCTCGAGGCAGGTTCTGGGCCGTGGCTTCCAGCAGCGTGTTCGTGAAGGTCATGCTGCGCTCGTGTGCCCGGCGTTCGATGTTCTTGTCCCGGAGCGCGTCAAGGCTGCTCCGCTCGTCGCGGGTGAGCAGGCGGCGGGGCGCCGGCCAGGCATCCCAGAGGTCGATGATGCGGTGCATCGCCCGCCATGCCAGGAAGTACCAGTCGTTGGGCTTGTCGTTGTCGTACAGGTGAGCGATGCCGAGCTCGCGACGGGCTTCATCGTCGAGACGGTGTTCGAAGACGCGGCCCATCTCGCGCACGAAGATCATGGACTGCTCCGATAGGAGCATCATCACCACGGTCAGGATGGCCAGGTCGTCGATCTTCGGTTTGACACCGCCCGGGGCTTTCTTCTCGCGGTCCTCCGCGCGCCAGGTCGCGAGGAGCTCGATGACGCCCGATGAACGGAGGAAGGTCATCCACTCACGGGCGTCGGCGCCGCGGAACCTGGTGGTCTTGGTCGACCCGCTGACGATCCGGTCGGCTGTGTAGATGCCGTTGAAGAACTCCTCGTCGTGGAACGAGGGCTCGCCGGTCACTGAGTCGCTCCCGTTGAACGGAGAAGCGCGTGAAGCTCAACCTCGGGCATGACCTCGGCCAAGGGCGCGTAGCGAAGGAGGGACGAGACGTTCTTGAAGCCAGCCGCGTAGACGATGCTCGCCAGGGGCAAAACGTTGATCTGGTCCACGATCCAGGTAATGCGGAGGCGGCGAATAGCAGGACCGTCGTACCGGGCGCCGTAGTGCATGAGCGCGATCTCCCGAGAGGACTCCTTGCGGTGGGGGATGACCGCGTAGTCATCGTCGCCGAGCCCCTCGAAAGCGATGTCTGCGTACGAATCCCACCCGACACGGATGGGGATGCTCCGCGGCGCCTTTCCGGTCACACGGACGACCCAGCCAGCCGGAGTGCGCGTCAAGTCCCGGCCACGGACCGCGGCGATCTCAGTTGCGCCGAGGCCTGCGCCACCAGCAAGCGCGAGAAGCCCGTAAGAATCCCGGCGGGCTCGGTCGGTGGACCTCGACGCGGCCCAGCTCTCGAAAGCGGGAAGCTCGGCATGCGAGAAGGGTCGTATCTCCCGGCTCTGCTTTCTAAGGCGGTGAGGAGACGGTTCGTAACCGAGCGCTTCAGCGAGGTTCAGGAGTCTGGTCTCGGCAAGCTGCTGCGTCTTGGCACTGGGGTAGGTGCGTGCGAAGCGGTAGATCATGGACGGGTAGAAGAGGTCATCGCGGCGCAGCTCCGCACCGGCGTCGTGGAACGCCCACACGACGTACCGACTCGCGAAGGTCAAGAGGATCCTCGTGTAGAGCATGTCGTGGGGTTTGGCGTCGAGGACGCACGCGAGCGTGAAGTCCCGCACAGGCAACCACTTGGTCGGGGCGATACGGCGCGGGTGGTAGCGCAAGATCGCCTCCTGAAGCTCCAGCGTGGCGTGGTCATTAGATTGACCAAAGTGTGCTACGGCACGCTCGAGTTGGGAAGAGGGGGAAGTCGGACGCTGTGTCTCATCAGGGGTGGTCACGAGAGATGGACATGAGACAAGACAAGGCCATCAAGCGGTCTGATGCGCTTTTAGCGCACATCTAGACTGAGGGGGTGCCCGATCCACGTTTCGAGCCGCGGTCCTACCTGCGTGAGCCCGGCCGCTTCGGTCGCGACCCCGAAGCTCAGCTGGTCTCGGCGATGTCGTTCTCAGCAGGCCAGCTCGACCAGTGGGGCGCTGCACGCATTCAGCATCGGCTGGCCTGCAGCATGCGAGCCGAGATAGCGAGACGGTTCCGCTCTGTCGGGACGTACGCGGCTGCCTCTGGGCAGAGTCCCGAGCGGCTGGGGCGTCTGCTCAGGGGTGAGGTCGTGATGCGTCTGGAAGACGTGGCAAATGCCCGTCGCCATTTGGGCGTCTGAGGGAACCTGGCCGACGCGGGAAGTAATCGTCCTGTCCCTATACGGGCGTCATGGCCGCAGCCTCGGCTCGCGCCGGGGTGGTAGCCATCACCGAAGTGAGTCCCGCCGGGGGTCGTCGTCCGCTCTGGCGACGTAGGGCAAGAGCCGGTCGAGCGCTTCGGCTGACTGCAAGCCGGCGACCTCCAACAACAGGTCGAGGGGCGTCCCCCGCCGGAGGTGTTCCACGATCCAGGTCGCTCGCATGCGTCGGGACTGCAGCTCGACCGTGGGGCGCGGATTCCGACTGACGAAGTCAGTGACGAGATTGATGTTCCCGCCTCGCTGACCGCTCCGGAATGCCCACCGGGAGGCTGCCTTGGACGCCGTTCGGCGCTGCAGGAGGGGGGCCCATTGAGCAAGAACCGGGACGTCTCTCGCATCGTCACCCGACACGCGCACCACGACGCCCCGACTATCTGAGGTGATGTCCACGAGTTCTAGATCGATGATCTCCCGCCCCGTCAGTCCTGCCCCGAGTCCGAGCGCGAGGAGTGCGCCGGCGCTGGTCGTCCGTTCCTCGTCGTGCTGGCTACCGGCCCACGACAACAACGAAGCCACCTCGCTCGGGGAGTACGGACGTGAAGCCTCAGCCTTGCCCAGGGCTCGGAATGTACCCGCAGCTTCATCGCCCAAGAGCGCCTCCGACGTGCGTCTCAACCGAGCGCGCAGGGTGTTCTTGCCGGCCCTGCTGTACTGCCCGAGGTGATGTTGCACGAAGCGGTTGATGAACCGCGGGTCGAAGACGTTGTCATCTTCGAGAGGGACGCTAGCTATCGCCCAGGCGAACAGGGCGAGACGGGAAACGGCCGGGTAGAGCTCCTTCTCGGAGTACGGCGTTCTGTGGGCTGTGTCTCGGACGACGCGCTGCACGTAGGGGCGGATGGCGGCCCACTGATCAGCAGGCATCTTCGGCGTGTACTGGTAATGAGCCGCAGCCGGCACCTCAGGCTCCCTCTCGGCCATGCGCCTCACCGCGTCGAGCTGCCGTTCGCGGCGTTCGTCAGCTTCATCGCTCACCAGCGCTCATCTCCAAGCTCGAAGGTGGTCATTACAATGACCAATTTGTGATACGTTCGACGGGGCGGCCGTGCGTGCGAGCTGGCGCGCCTAGCCTTGCGGCATGGGTAGAATTGCGCGCGCGAAACCAGCCGCGTTGGCCCCGTCCCCGTGGCCAGACGTTCGCTCGAACGACCCGATCGGGGAAGTGGCTCGCAGATTCGCGCAGAACCTTCGTCAGGCCGTCGGCAGTCGCAGCATCCGGTCGGTAGCCGAAGCTTCAGGTGTCACCCATACGACCCTGCTGAGCGTCCTTGCGGGCCAGGTGTGGCCGGACCTCGAAACGATCGCGAAGCTCGAGCGGGGGCTCGGCGTATCCCTCTGGCCGCGCCACAGCTGATCGTTCCAACGTGGCGGTCTCGGTCATGTCGATTCATCAGGCCTTTGCCCGCCCCCGGGGGCTGTCTGCGGCGAGGCTCTGTCGGGAACGTCCACCATGGTCACCTCGTCGGCCCTGGGGATTGGTGCGAACCGTTGCTGGTCGGCAGTGGGAAGTTCGTCGAGCCAGACTGCTCCTCGCTCTACCAGCCGGGCTCGAAGTGACGTTCCGGTGATGTTCTCTGCGGCGTCAGTGACCGGAGTTGCCTCGAGTTGGAACTCGCCGAGCCTGAGGCACAGCTCGAGATAGGTCAGATAGGTCTGTCGCACATGGGCCAAGAGCTCGTCGGGGGCATCTTCGGTACTCGTCTCGCGGAGCACGTCCGACGTCGGTGCCCAGCTGATCGACGCCTCGTGCTCATCTGTGGCTGCTGTGAGGCCCGAGAGTGGGCCGGCAGGATGAGCTCTCCATGTGACGCTGCTGCTTGGCCGGGCTAGGAGCGAGTCGCTCAGGTCCAGGACTAGCCCTTGAATGGTGATGATGCCGAAGGCCTTGCGCTGCCCCGAGGTCGGCTTCGCTTGTTTGCTTGCATTCATGGTCATTACTATTACCACCATCCATGCGAAGGGTCCAGGATCACGAAAAGTTAGAAGGTGGCGGGGTGGCCGAGGGCGAGCAGGCTGGAGGGCAACACGCGATTGTCGGATTAGGCGCGAGCCCGCCGCGCGTGGTCGTGTGGGGGGCGGATGTCTCGCGCGAGGCTCCAGGCTGGCGACTTGTTGGAGTCGATCTGGGAATGAGGGACGGGAGGCCCTTCGGGTCTCTCCACTTCGAGGCGGTTGACGGATCGCGCCGCGCTCGGGTCGCTGTCCGGTGGGACCACGTGTACGACCAGTTGCAGTGCTTCGTCACGGATCGGAGCTTTGCGGCGGAGGGTGAGCGCCTCGAGCGAGATGCTCGGCACCGTGTCGGCACGCTGATGGCCGCGTACGCGCAGATCGGGCTTGCAATCGTCGCTGGAACTGTCGCAGAAGGCTCACTGAGGGCCGCTTCGAACCTCGTGCCGATCGGTCCGAGGCATCCCGATTGATTGCCACTCGGGGGGTGGCGCGGTGAGCCCAGAACCCTTCGCAGAGCATCGGCCCAAGGTGATCACTCCTCGTAGTCGACTGCGCCTTCGATGACGAGAAACAGCATGAATAGCTGTTCTGCGAGCACTGCCAGGTCATAGGCGACGTCTTCCACCTGTGCCACGGTCAATGGGCGGTCCACCGTCCCTTTGGCCCTGACCCGGCTCGCCGAAGCTGGTCCTTTACCCGGTGTGGTCCACGCCCCGTGCAGCAGGTGGTTCCGGCTCTCCATCGCAACCCTCGAGTCGGCGGACAATCGCGTGAACATGTCGCGGACCTGCCCCTCGAAGCGGTGCAGCTTCACGAGCTTTGCGCCCAACTCGAGCAGGCCGCTGAAGGAGGCTCCCCGAGTCACCACAATTCCTATTTCGTTTGTCTCGCGGTCATCGTCGCTGACGAGGGCCATGACTGTGAACGCCAGCGTGCGCTCCAATCGAGCAGACCAGTACGCGACCTCGCCCATCGCGACCAGGTGCTCTCGATCGAGGCTGGTGGCGCGTACTCGGGCACGGTGTTCGGGAGAGGGGCGCTCGATCATGCATCAGCTCCGAGGGAGGCGGGCACCGATGCTAACGGGGTGACCGTCAACGGCTTGACTGGCGATAGGTGCCCAGGAGCCGACCGGGTGGCCAGGTTTCTTCCTGGCCCGCCCTCGCTTTTCTGCATCGGCTGGGCCGACCCTCCAAGACCTGCCTGGGCGTCATGCGGGGCTGTGAGGTAGGGAGCGACGATCGGCGAACAGGCGCATTCGAGGAGGGGCGACGAGGTCATTTCGGCAGTGTCACATAGGGGCCCGTCACCGGAATCTGTTTCGGACCACCTATCTGCGACAGTCGGATCAGTGCAGCTCTGAGGAAATGGTCGAGGTTGGCGATCGTCCGGTTGACGATCGCTAAGCCGCTTCTCTACTCGTTCTGCTTGAGCGTCAAAGGCACGGGGGTCCAGGTGCGGCCGTTGTCGTGACTGACGACAATGGCTCGATCATCGACGGCGAATTGAACGGTCTTGTCGCCTATGTCGATGATGTCGAAGGCTTGCGGTTGGCCTTCGAGCTGTCCGACCTGTGACCAGGTTGCGCTCCCTGGATCGAGAGACCATACGGTGCCGTCAATGGTTGCGCCAGCGATCGAATATGCAGATGAGGCGACGTGCACAAGTGGCGGCGCCTCGGGGCTAGGGGTCAGGGTGGCGCCGCGGTCGGTGCTGCGTTCCAGACCATCGGGACCTGCGGCCCAAAGGATCTCGGGGTTGGCCGAGTCGACGGCCAGTGACAGGGCCGTTGTTGTTGCTTCCGTTGTCCAGGTCGCACCGTCATCGTCGCTCCGAAGGATGGCCTGGGTGGTCGAGTTCAGCCCAAGGACGCTATCGGCGGCCGTCGTCAGGTCGTGAAAGTCGGCTTTGCCCTCCAGGCTGATGGTCTGCCACGTTGTCCCCGAGTCCTCACTGCGAAGCAGCCCCCGGTTGGACGGCGCTGTCGTCGGAGCGGTGACTGCGGGGTGGCCTGAGGCGATGAGTACGTCTTGCGGCGTGGTCGTGAGCCCCATGACGTCGAACCGGTCGTCACCGACCGGGATCAACGGTGCCTCTCGGGGGCGATCAGGGTCGACCGCGGTCAGGGCGAACTTCCACAGGCCGGTGTGTGTGCCCACGAGGACAACGGGGGAGTTGTCCACGTGAGCAAACGCGTGGACGTGTTCCAGGGATGCGTCAGCCGTCGGAGGGGCGGTGGTGGCGTTCGTGCACGCGGCCATGCCGAGGATCACTGCAGTCGTAGCGGCGAGTCCGGCGAGGGCTTTCGTGGGGCGCATGTGTGACGTGGTGATGGTGGTTTCCTGTCGGGCGGGCGGTCAGCCGAGTCGAATGCCGCGGGCGGACATGAAGGGCGCGGGGTCCGTGGAGGTACCTCCTGGTCGCACTTCGTAGTGCAGATGGCAGCCGGTGGACCCGCCTGTCGAACCGGCACGAGCGATCAGTTGCCCGGCTTCGACCCGCTGGCCGCGGCTGACGAGCAGCCCACCGTTTTCGATGTGGGCGTAGCCGGTCTGAATGCCGTTAGCGTGTTCGAGGAGGATCCAGTTGCCGTAGCTGCCGTAGACCCCTGAGTAGGCCACGGTGCCGGCCGAAGCGGCGTAGATCGGTACCCCGCATCCCCCAGCGATGTCGATCCCGGAGTGCAACTTCCAGACCCGTTGAATGGGGTGAATTCGGTACCCGTAGGCGCTGACCATGCGACCGGTCGTGGGGTTGGCCCATCCGCTCCCGGCTACTTGACCGGCAGACGTTGCAGCCGCGGCCGCAGCGGCAGCCCGGGCGGCTGCTTCCGCCTGGACGCGTGCCCGTTCTGCGGCGCGGGCAGCTTCGCCGGCGGCGAAGTCCTGCTCGGTCGCGGCACGCTGATCCGTGAGCACGGCAAGCTGCGCTTGCAGCTCAGCTTGCTTGTCGACTTGCACGGCCAGGGCCTCATCGGCTGCCGCGGAGGCAGCCTCGGCGTCCCGGCGGGCGTCATCGGCTTCCTGGCGTAGAGCGTCGCGGGCGTCCCGGGCGAGGGCCGCCTGATCGCCGAGGCCCTGAGCGATGTTCTGATCCTGGCTTGCGTCGACGTAGATGCCTTGGCTTGTTTCAGCGAGCTTGTCGGCAAACCCCAGCTGAGAGAGAAAATCGTCCGGGTCCTGGGCGCCGGTGAGCAGGGTGCTGGTCAAGTCCTGGCCGCCGCTGCGTGCTTGCGACGCGATGATCTGAGCTGCCCGGTCTCGAGACTGGGTGGCGGTGGCCTCGGCTGTGCGGGCTTGCTCCTGGAGTGTGTCTGCTTGGTACGCGGCGTCGAGGAACTGAGCGTCGGCTTCCTCGTACTCGGCGCCACGGGTCAGAGCAAGCTCGGCGCTGGCAGTGGCTGCGGAGTCGAGTTCTGCGATCTGCGTCGTGATCTGCGCCACGAGGGCCTGGCCTTCCGTTTCGGAGGCACGAGCTGCTTCGACCTCGGCCCACGTGGGGTACTCAGCTGCGGACGCCTGCCCCACCGGGGTGAGGACGGCAACAACGAGCGCCACCACCGTGATGCTCCCCAGAGCGAGCCTTACCCGGAGGGGGCGGATGATGTGGCCACGACCGGGAAGCTGTTGTGCGGGCGTCATGTCAGAGCACCCGGCCGGCGTTGGTTTCGAGCCACAGTTGCGGGTCGATCTGAAGTGTGCCGCCAAGCAGGATGCTCAGGTGCAGGTGCGCACCGGTGCTGACCCCGCTATTACCCACCAGGCCCACCAGGTCCCCGACATTGACACGGTCTCCGACCCGCAGGGGGCTGGAACCGATGATCATGTGGGCGTAGAGGCTGCTGACGGTCTGGCCATCGATCTGGTGGTCGATGATGGCGTACTGGCCGTACGCCCCGCCCATCCCGGACACCCGAACGGTGCCGCCAGCGATCGCCCCGATGGGGGTGTTCTTGCCCGGGACCATGTCGATTCCCTCGTGCATGGCCGAACATGCCCCGCACGGCCGCGCCCGGGGCCCGAAGTCCGAGCTGAGGGGCGTTACCCCAGGGAAGGGCCACCGAATGTCCCCGGTCCCGGTATTGACCTGGGCTGCTGCTCCGGCACGTCCCGAGTTAGCGCTCTGTGTGGTGGCGAGTACTTGCTCGGTCACGGCGTAGTCGTCTCGACCCTCGACGGACACCGCCACCACCGAGGCGGCGAGGTGCTGTCCACTGATCGGGGCAACAACAGTCGTAGGGGTCGCCCCACCCGCCAGGTCAGACGCCGTAGCCGGGATCGTGTTCGCGGTGAAGAACATCGTCACCGCCAATGCCCCAAGAACAGGACCCAGGGTGCGGAACTTGCGGGGACGAGCCGGTACCGACCAGGCGCTCCCGGGGAGCTGTTCCACGGCGCACGGCCGGGCTCGAGGTGCTGCTGCGAGAGGCGCTGCTCGAAGCTTGCTTCGGGCGGCAGAGGGGAGGGGTTGTGCTGCTTGGTAGGTGCGTCGGCGCGGGGCCGACGGTGAGGAGGAGCGGCCGGCGGTGCGTTCGCGAGCGAGTGCTTCGCGGCGAGTGAGGGCGGTAGGAAGCACGGGGGCAGAAAGAATTTGGGGCACCAGGAAGCTTTCGGTGGTGTGAGAAGTACGACGAGTGCGCGGGCGCAGGGCACCGCCCAGGGGCGAGGCACCTAGTAGGCGCCTCGCCCCGTGGAAGGGTCAGAGGGAGCTGAGAAGGCTTTCCATCTGATCGATCTGTGCCGTCTGGGACTCGACGATGTTCTTCGCCATCTCGACTGCGTCGGGGTTCTCCCCGCCGTCGACTTCCTGCTGCGCCATGTCCACGGCGCCCTTGTGGTGCTCGGTCATCTGCTCCAGGAACAGCCGTGAGGCCTCAGCGCCCTCCGCGTCCTCTAGGGCCGTCATGTCAGATTCGCTCATCATGCCGTCCATGGAGTGATCCATCGACGCGGACGTGTCCTGACCCCAGTCGTCCAGCCACGTGGTGAGCTGCTCGATCTCGGGGCCTTGCTCGTCCTTGATGGTTTCCGCCAGAGCAAGAACATCCGAATCGACGCTGTCGCCCTTGGCGATGAAGGTGTCGCTCATCTCCACGGCCTGCTCGTGGTGAGGGAGCATCATCTGGGCGAACATGACGTCCTGGTCGTTGAAGACCGCTGACTCTGACGACGCAGAGCTGTCGGAGGAGGAAGTGTTGCCGGCAGTGTCGGCGCAGCCGACCAGAGTGAGGGCAGCGACGATGGCCGTGGCGCTGACGAGCAGAGTTTTGGTGCGGATCATGGGTGTCCCTTGGGGTGAGAAAGAAAGCGGCAAATGGGCCGCGGGTCTCGTGTGGGGAGAAGTCCCCAAGGGGCTGATTTAGACGCGGAGGATGCTGAGCTGGTTCAAATTCATCGATCGCCGGGGAATCACGATCGTCGGCAGGGCGGGCAACGCGCCGAGGGTCTTCGAGAGGATGAACAGGGCGCGAGTGCCACGACTACGCAGCAGCACGGCTGCCGTGACGAGCAACACCATCAGGCACGCCATGCCCATCACGGCGCAGAGCATCGCGCACAGTCCGCCACAATCATCCGACGCACCAGCCGCCACCAGCACTGGCGCCTCGGCGGCATGAACGGTGCCCGCTGAGAGCTCCGTGTGAGGGGCGCTGTGGCTGTGCTCGGCGGCCGTCGGAGCGGCGGCATGGCTGGTGGTGTGCCCGGCGAGGGTGTGCATCAGCACGGTGCTGCCGATGAGCAACAAGATGAGTACGACGGCGGTCCCCAGACGTCCCAGCCCCGAGGGGATGCGCGTCGAGTGGGGGGTCATGGCTCTCCTTGGGCGGTGTCCCGACGAAGTGTACAAGCCCTAGATCCTCGAGCGCAGGGCCTTAGTTTCGGAGTCCCCAATGGACGAGTGCGCTGGCTCATGAACAATCGCGGGCTGGTAAGCGGGCTGCAGGTCGAGAGCTGAAGATCAGGCCCGCACCAATCGGGCGATCGCGTCGGACGCTTCCTTGATCTTTTCGGCCGCAGCAGCACCGCCCTCGGTGACAGCGTCGGTGACGCAATGCGTGAGGTGGTCGTTCAGCAGGCCCAGGGCCACGGACTGCAGCGCCTTCGTCATCGCCGACACCTGGGTGAGGATGTCGATGCAGTACTGCTCCTCGTCGACCATCCGCTGCAATCCCCGCGCTTGCCCCTCGATGCGCTTGAGGCGCTTGAGGTAGTCGTCCTTGGCGGTGATGTACCCATGGTGGTGATCGTGCTCGGTTGCAGTGTCGGTCATAGGAACTCCTCCGGGTTACGGGTTGCAGGTCACGTTAGTTGCGACCACGGAGCGGCCAACCAGTCGACCAGGTCAGTGTGATCGGAGCGTAAGAGCCGAGGAACGAGGAGCTTTGCGATCTCACTTCTCACCCCCCGAGCGATGATCTGGGAACAGATCTCCGCGGCCCGGAGCTACACTCACCTAGATACCCCCCTAGGGTACCTGATGAACCGTTGGAACACGAAGGGACACCACGATGGGCGAGCAGTTGACGAAAACGTACGGCATCACCGGCATGACGTGCGGACACTGCGTGGCGAGCGTCCACGAAGAACTCACCACCGTGCCGGACGTCACGGATGTGGCCATCGACCTCAATGTCGGCGGTGTTTCCACCGTTCAGGTGAGTAGCACCCGCGACCTGTCTCAGGAGGAAGTCTCCGCCGCTGTGAAGGAGGCCGGCTACACGTTGGTCGCATCATGACCACCACAACCGCGCCGGTCGAGCTGACGATCCAGGGGATGACCTGCGCGTCATGCGCGAACCGGATCGAGCGGAAACTGAACAAGCTGCCCGGTGTCACGGCGAGTGTGAACTACGCCACGGAAAGCGCCACCGTCACCCTCCCCGCAGACCTCGCCGTCGATGATGCGATCCGCACCGTCGAGGCCGCTGGCTACGGCGCCCACCTGCCCGAATCGGGCAGTGAAGACACCGACGAGCTCGTGCCGCTGCGGCGACGCTTGATTGTGTCCACCGTGCTCGCCGTCCCGGTGGTAGCGCTGTCGATGGTCCCGGCGCTGCAGTTCCCGGGCTGGCAGTGGGCCGTCCTGTTGTTGGCGATGCCTGTCGTCGTGTGGGGCGCGTGGCCGTTCCACCGAGCTGCCGTGATCAACGCCCGACATGGTGCCGCGACGATGGACACCCTCGTCAGCGTCGGTGTCGCCGCCGCAACCGGGTGGTCTGTGTGGGCGCTCATTTTCGGTGGCGCCGGACACATCGGGATGCGGATGGCGTTTTCCTGGTTTCCGCACCCCGGCGCTGCGCCGGAACCGTACTTCGAAGTCGCCACCGCGGTGACGGTGTTCCTCCTCGCCGGGAGGTACTTCGAAGCGCGCGCGAAGGACCGCTCCGGAGCCGCCCTCCAGGCGCTGCTCGCGTTGGGCGCACCAACTGCAACTGTTCTCCGCGACGGCATCGAAGTGGAGCTGCCAAGCTCGGCATTGCAGGTTGGGGACCGGTTCGTGGTCCGCCCCGGTGAGCGCATCGCCACCGACGGAACCATCAGCGACGGTACGAGCGCGGTCAACACCAGTGTCATGACGGGGGAAGCGGTGCCCGTCGAGGTCGGCCCCGGCGACACCGTCACCGGAGCGACCGTGAACGTCGGTGGCCGGCTCATCGTCGAAGCCACCCGCGTCGGACAGGACACCGAGCTGGCGCGCATCGGCCGACTCGTGGTCTCCGCGCAGAGCGGCAAGGCCGAAGTGCAGCGCCTTGCCGACCGTGTCTCCGCCGTTTTCGTCCCAATTGTCATGGGCTTGGCGGTTCTAACCCTCGTGGGGTGGCTGCTAGTCACCGGAGATGTGCAAGCTGCGTTCACTGCTGCGGTCGCGACACTGGTCATCGCCTGCCCCTGCGCCCTGGGGCTTGCAACACCCACCGCGCTGCTTGTCGGTACCGGCCGCGGCTCCCAACTGGGGATCCTCATCCGCGGCCCGCAGGTCCTCGAGGCCACCCGCCGGATCGACACCGTCGTGCTCGATAAGACCGGCACGGTCACCACGGGCCGGATGAGCGTCCACCAGGTCACTGCCGTCCATGGGGGCGCCGAGGCCCGTGTGCTGGCCCTCGCTGCTGCGGCGGAAGCAGGATCGGAACATCCAATCGCCCGCGCCATCACCGGCGCAGCCACCGACTATCCGGTAGCAGAGACGTTCCAGTCCACCGCAGGGTTCGGTGTGCAAGCCATCGTCGACGGCGCTCTCGTGCTCGTCGGCCGACCGGCGTGGCTGACCGGGCAGTGGGCAATCACCATTCCGGAATCGGTCACGGATGCAGTCCGGACCGCCGAACGTGGCGGCGCGACAGCGGTCGTTGTCGCCTGGGACGGCGCCGCCCGCGGCGTCATCAGCGTTGCGGACACCGTCGCGTCGACCAGCCCAGACGCGGTCCGTCGCCTCCACCAAATGGGGCTGCGCACGATCATGCTCACCGGCGACGCTGACGACGTCGCTCGGACGGTCGCTGCAGAAATCGGCATCGATGACGTCGAAGCTGAGGTGCGACCCGAAGACAAGTACCAGACCATCATCCGGCTACAGAAGCAGGGCCGGTCCGTGGCGATGATCGGTGACGGCGTCAACGACGCCGCCGCTCTCGCCGCCGCTGACCTGGGCATCGCGATGGGCAGCGGTACCGACGCCGCCATGGAAGCCGCCGACATCACCCTGATCCGCGCCGACCTAAGCGCTGCTGCAGATGCGATCGCGCTCGCCCGCCGCACTCTCGGCACGATCAAGGTGAACCTGTTCTGGGCCTTTGCCTACAACGTCGCCGCGATCCCACTCGCGATGGCTGGCTTGCTGAACCCGATGATCGCAGGCGCCGCGATGGCACTGTCTTCGGTGTTCGTCGTCAGCAACAGCCTCCGACTCCGCAGGTTTCACTGACTGGCGGACACTGAACTGCCTCCCGCCTACACTCACCTGCAGTACCCCTCCGGGGTATGCCCGTCGGGGAAGGAGATCCTGAATGTCCGCATACGTCACCATTGGCATCGTGCTCGGCGTCGGGCTGCTCGGCATCGCCGCCCTGGTGCTGGTGTCACGAGCAATGACGGTCGCTCCGGTTCGCAAAGGTGTGCTGCCGTTCGGGTCAGGGTGGGACCTCCAGGAACATGCACTCTCGCGATTCCACACCCGCTGGTACCCGATGACGCTGGTGTTCCTTGCCTTCGACGTGGAAATGCTGTTCATGTACCCGTGGGCGGTCGTGGTCGCGCAGATGGGTGCAGAAGCAGTCATCGAGATGTTCGTCTTCCTCGGGGTCCTTGTGGCAGGGGTGGTTTGGGCCTGGCGGGAAGGCGCCTTCCGATGGGTGTGACCGAGGACCGTCGCCGCCCGCTGCATGTGCTTCTCGTCGAGGTGCCCGGCAACGGCCTGGTTCGGATCGAGTGTGAAGCCACGGCTGCCGCCGCAGGCCACATCCTCGCCGTCCACCCGGCGGAGAGCGACGTCCTCCTCGTCTGCGGAACACCCGGACCAGAGCTGCAGACCCTCCTCGACCGCGTATGGGATCAGATGCCCTACCCGAAGCACCGAGCCACGCTCACCCGACCCGACGAGATCGCCACCGTCCTCGGGGCCGCGCAGGATGCGCTTGCAAACCGACCCGCACAGCGATCCGCCGCACGCGAGGACCAGGACACGATCCATCATGCTGACGAATCGATGCACCACGACGACATGACAGCGGACGGGCACGACCACACGTCGATGGATCACATGTCGATGAGTGGTCCAGGCGGCTACCCGCTCGCCGATGGTGCCGATGACCGGGACGGGTTGGAGATGGACGTACTCCACCGGAGGCTCGGCCCGATCCTGCCGGCCTGGCCCGCTGGTGTGGTCCTGGATGTGACGCTTGCCGGCGACACCATCACCGGCGCTTCCGCCTCGATGATCGACGTCGACGATTACCAGCACGCGGAGCCGCAGAACGTGGCGGCCATCGCACTCGATCAGGCTGCCCAGGTGCTGGCCGTTGCCGGGTGGGATGCCGCTGCAGCTCGGACACTCCGCGTGCGAGATCTTGCCGTGACCGGCCGCCGCGATCAGGCGCGAAAGCGCCTTCTCCCGCTGCGCCGCCGGGTCGAACGATCCCTGCTGCTCCGCTGGTCCCTGAACGGACTCCAGGTCAGGCCTGGCGTCGACGTCCGCACCGTTCTCTTGGCCCGCTTGGAGCGAGCAACCGTCTCGCTCAATGCGGCTCAATTCGAACCGGAGCCGTCAACGACGGCGGATGAGATTCCGGCACTAATAGAAGGGCGCGACATCGGCAGCGCCCGCCTCATCGTCGCAGCACTCACCGTGCACCCCGGCCGTCGCACCGACATCACCGAACAGGCCGGCACGACGAGACACCCCCACCATGGTTGATATCGAAAGCACCCTTTGGGCTCTCGTTCTGCCCGTCGTCGTCGTCGTGCTCGCCATCACGGCTGCCAGCGGCAACGCCGTTCTGGTGGCACGGGACCGCGGGACACCGGTGAGCGCTGCGGTCTTGTCCCCGTTCCATGAAACCCACCGGCTTCTGCGCCAGCAGCGCCGTTCCGTGCTCGGCGCGGACACCCTCCTGTGGCGGATCGGTGGGTCCGGGCTCATCGTCGCCGCGTTCCTCGCCGCCCTCGCCGTCCCGGTCGGAAACCTCACGCCGCTGGACGTGCCGGTCGGCGTCGTGTGGTTCAACGCCGTGGACGTCACCCTCTGGGCATTGTGGTGGCTCCTCGGCTGGGGCAGCAACAGTGTGCATCCGCTGATCGGCGGCTACCGGTTCCTGGCGCAGGCGCTGGCGTACGAAATCCCGCTGATGTTCGCCCTGACCGCACCCGCGATCGGGGCGCAGAGCCTCCGGCTGACAGACGTGGTCTCGGCGCAGGAACCGATCTGGTTCGCGGTCACCATGCCGGTCGCGTTCGTTGTCTACTGCGCCTCCGTCACCGCATTCTCCGCGTGGGGTCCGTTCGCCCTCCCTGCCGGTACGGACATCGCCGGCGGTGTCCTCGGAGAACTTTCCGGCGTTGACCGGCTGCTCGTCCTCGCCGGCAGGTGGTGCCTGCTCGTCGCAGGCGCCGCGTTCGCCGTCCCGATGTTCCTCGGCGGCGGTGCCGGTCCGCTGCTCCCGCCCGCACTGTGGGTGCTGGTGAAAACGTGTGCGTTGCTCGCCGTGTTCTTGCTGCTCGGACGTGCGATGCCCGCAGTGCGGCCGCAGCGGCTCGCAGAAATCGGATGGGTCGTCGTGTTGCCGCTGGTGCTGCTGCAGCTGCTGGTCACCTCGGTGCTGGCCGTGACGGGAAATTGATGACCGTGATGGCAACGATCGTGTTCTGGGTCGCGGCAGTGGTCGCGGTGGTCGCCGCAGCCGCGGTGTTCCGGGTTGATTCGATGGCACGCGCCACGTACGCCCTGGCGGTGTCGTTCATCGCCGTGGGCGCAGCCGTTCTGGTGCTACACCTGGACTTCATCGGCGTCGTGACGATCCTGATGATGGTGATGGAGATGGCCGTCATGGCCGTGTTCATGGTCTCCTACATGGGTATGAACCCGGCGCTGATGCCGATGGATATGACCCACAGCAAACGACCCGCAGCGATGATCGCGGTCGCGGTGTTCGTCGGCCTCGCCGCAGCCGCGCTCCTCATCCCATGGCCTGACCGCGCCGGTTCGCCGGGGGCGGACACCACCCAAGCGCTCGGAGAAGCGATCATGGGCTCAAAGATGCTGGTGATGCTGACGATCAGCCCGATCCTGTTCGCCACGATCGTCGCAGCCCTGGTCCTTGCAAACCCCAGGGGCCGATACGACCGACGCGGCGACGAACTCCGGGACCAACCCTCGGATCCGGAACCCGGAGGGATCGGACGATGACCCTGGAATTGGTCCTGTTGGTTGTTGCCGCACTGTTCGCCATCGGGCTGTACGGGGCGATCTCGCAGCAGGTGGTCGTGATGGTGATGATGGGTATCGAGGTGATGGTGAACGCCGTCATCCTCGCCGCCGCCGCGTTCTGGTGGTATCTCTCACCAACGGTCGACGGGCAGGTGCTGCTGCTGGTGATCATCGCAGCGATGACAATCGAAATGGCGATGGGCTTCGCCGTCGCCACCATCCTGCACCGCTCCCGGAACTCCGACATGACCGACTCGGCAACGGATCTCACCCAGTGAGCGCCGCGCTGATTACCGCCGTCATCCTGCCCGCCCTTGTCGGGGCAGGACTGTCGACTGCTGGACGCCTGGCCGAACGGATCGCGGTCCCCATCAGCCTCGCCACGGCCGCTGTGACCGCAGTTTTCGCAACCATCGCGGCGGCCACCCGTGCGGAGGTAACCGGCGGGGTGCCAGCTCTTCTCGCACCCCCCGGCCCGGATCTTCGCGTCGATGCGCTGGCCGCGGTCGTCTTGCCAACCGTGGCGTGGGTCGCGTTCCTCGTGCTTGTGTTCGCGACCGCGGACCGGACGCGTCCTGCTGCCCGGTTCCATGGGCTGATGTTGCTCTTCCTCGCCGCCGTCGTGGTTACCGTGACCGCGACCGGGCTGCCGCTGCTGCTCGCCGCCTGGGAGGTGATGGGCGCCACCTCCTACGCCCTCATCGGGTTCCGCTGGCAAGACCGGAACCGCGTCGACGGCGGACTCATCGCGTTCACCGTCACCCGTGCCGGGGACCTTGGCATGTACCTCGCCGCCGGCGCAGTCATCGCCGGTGGCGGCACCTGGTCGCTCACCGCTCTGCAATCGCTGCCGGGCCCGTGGGTACACGTTGCGGCCGCGGGGCTGCTTGTTGCCGGCTTAGGGAAGGCGGCGCAGCTGCCGTTCTCGTTCTGGATCTCCCGTGCCATGGAGGGCCCGAGCGCCGTGAGCGCGCTGCTGCACTCCGCGGCCATGGTCGCCATGGGCGGGTATCTCCTGCTCCGCGTCGAACCGCTTTTGAGCGTGACCAATTGGGCAGGCCCGACGGCGGCGTGGGTGGGCGCTACGACCGCGATCGTGCTCGGCTTCATCGCGCTGTCGCAACGGGACCTGAAGCAGGTGCTTGCCGCATCAACGGCATCTCAGCTGGGGTTCGTCGTCCTCGCCGCCGGTGTCGGCTCGGTCAGCGGCGGAACCGCGCAGCTCATCACGCACGCCGCCACGAAAGCGCTGCTGTTCCTCACCGCAGGCGCGTGGCTCACGGCTACCGGGACGAAACAGTTCACCGGTCTCCGCGGCATCGCCGCCCGCTGGCCCGCGATCGGTGTCCTCGCGACTGTCGGTGCGCTGTCGCTGGCTGGTCTGCCGCCACTGTCACTCTGGTACGCCAAGGACGTCGTCCTCGCCGCCGCACTGGAGGAACAGCCCTGGTTGTACGCGGCGGGCCTGGCCGGGGCGGCACTTGCGGCGGCCTACTCTGCCCGGATCATCGGGCTGCTGTGGCGACGTGCAGGAACACCGGAAGCATCCTGGGACGACGAGGAACACGGCACCCGGCGGGTGCCCCGTCTCGTGGTCGTCCCGATGGTGGTACTCGCCGTCGCTGCAGCCGGACTTGCGCTCCTCGGCACGCCGCTGCTGCATCCGCTGCTCGACCCGTTGTCCGGGCCTGCGGTGTCGTGGCCGGAGCTCGCCGCGTCGGCGGCGATCGCGGTCGTCGTGGTCCTGCTGGTCCTGTGGCGCACACCAACAGTCCGCATCGGGATGCACTGGTTCGGGCTAGAGCGGGCAGCCGTCACGGTCATCGCAGCGCCGACCCTGAGACTCGCTGCAGTCCTTGCGCGGCTGGATGACCGATACGGTACGGCCCTCGACCGGTCGGGACGTGCGCTCGAGAGCACCGCACGCGTCGCACAAGCAATGGATGACCTCTATGGCACGGCCCTTGATCGGTCGGGACGTGCACTCGAGAGCACCGCACGCGCCGCACGCGTGCTCGATGAGCGCGGACCCGCCGCAGTGACGGGGCAGCTCGGCTCCGCTGTCGCGGTACTCGGTCGTCTGGCGCGGCGCCCGCAAACCGGCCAGGTGCACCACTACTACATCGGCGCGACTCTAACCGTCGCCGCCGCCGCCATCCTGCTCTTAGTCGTGAGGTGATCGTGCTCAGTCTGATCGTGTTTCTTCCCGTCACCGTCGCGGCGGTCCTAGCCCTGACACGGGCGATGTCAGGGCGGGTAGCCGCGTGGGTATGGCTGGCGACGAGCGTGGTGGAGCTCGCTCTGGGAATCCTCGTGGCCCTCCCCGCATCCGATATGCCGGGCCTGCGATGGGAGGAGCGGGTCGAGTGGATGCCGAGTGTCGGCACCAGCTATCACGTCGGCATCGACGGCTTGTCAGCACCGTTGGTGCTCCTGACCGACGTTGTGTTCCTGGCTTGTGCGCTCTGGGCGATCCGGGACACCGATCGGCCCCGTCCGCAGGCTGCGCTCTTCATGTTCCTGCAGACCACCTGCCTCGGGGTGTTCGCCGCGCAGGACCTGCTGGTGTTCTTCGTGTTCTTCGACCTGTCGATCGTGGGCATGTACTTCGTGATCGCGGGCTGGGGGCATGGTGACCATCACCGGTCGGCACTGCGGTTCTTCCTCTACACGTTCCTCGGATCGCTGGCGCTGCTGCTCGGATTCATCGGCCTGTACCTCGGATCGGCGCCGCACACATTCGACATGGTCGAACTCACCCGACACGGTTACACCGGCACACCGCTCGCCGCTGGTGCCGTACTCGCAGCGCTTGTGGTCGGCTTCGCCGTCAAGACCCCCACGGTGCCGTTCCACTCCTGGCTGCCGCCGGCACACACCGACGCACCGTCCATCGGCTCCGTTGTCCTCGCGGGCGTCCTCCTGAAAATGGGCACTTACGGGTTCCTCCGCATCGCGATGCCGATGCTGCCCGACGCCTGGCGATCTTGGTCATGGGTAATCGTCATCGTCGGCATCGTGTCAGTGCTTTATGGGGCACTCGTGGCGCTGGCGCAAACGAACGTGAAGCGGCTGATCGCGTACACCTCGGTCAACCACATGGGCTACGTCGTGCTGGCCGTCGGCGCCGCGGGCGTGACAGGGTCTTCCTCCGCCCAGGCGCAGCAGTTGGCGATCACCGGCGCGACCGTGCAAATGGTGTCGCATGGGCTCATCACCGGGGCGCTGTTCCTCCTAGCGGGCGTCCTGTACAACCGGCGGGACAGCTATGAGATCAGCGACTACAGCGGCCTCGCGAAACCCGCACCACGATTCTCTGGGCTCTTTGCTGTCGCCGCGTTCGCGTCGCTCGGAATCCCCGGCTTCAGCGGGTTTATTGCCGAGTTCCAGATCTTCGCTGGCAGCATCGGCGCAACCGCGGTCGCGGCGATCGCACTGCCAGGGATCTTGATCACCGCCGCCCTGTTCCTCCGCACCGTGCAGAAGATGCTCACCGGCCCGACGGAACGTCTCGCCGAAGGCTTCACCGACACCACCACCCGGGAGACCATGACGATCGGTGCGCTCCTGCTGCTCTCACTGGCCGTCGGCGTGGTTCCAGGACCGCTGCTGCAGCTCATCGCCCCTGCGGCCAGGCAGTTGGCCGCCTTGGTTGGGGGTTAGGCGTGAACATGGACTACGGCGCCCTTCTGCCGGAGATTGTCCTGATGAGCGGCGCGATCGTTGCGCTCCTTGGCGGCAGCTTCCTGCCCCGACGCCGGCAGGCGCTCGTGACCTGGTTCGCGATTGCCGCGGCATGCGGCAGTGCGGTCGCGGCCGCAGTGAGCACAGGATCACCGACCGTCTTTAGTGACAGTTACGCCCTCGACGACGCGACCATGACGATCAGGATTCTCGTTCCGTTGGCGACCGGCGTTGTGATGCTCATCGGACGACGGGAGTCCCAGGGCTCTGCTCGGGAGAGCGAGACCGCGTCGCTACTGCTCCTGGCCGCACTCGGGACTGTCGTCCTCGCCGGCGCAAACGATCTCCTTATCGTGGCGACGGGGTTCCTCTTGGCGACAGTGCCGTTGTACGCGCTGATCGGGCTATCCCGATCTGCGATGGCAGCGGAGGCAACGATGAAGACGTACCTACTGGGTGCGGTATTCGGCGTCGTGATGCTCTTTGGCATCACCGTCCTCGTCGGTGTTGCCGGTGGCAGCACCTACCCCGAGCTGCAGCGTGCGCTCCCACACGTTCCAGCCGCAGCGGTCGCGCTCGGGTTCACTGGGGCCCTTGCGGGGCTGCTATTCAAAGCGGGGGCCGTCCCCGGACACTTCTGGGTCCCAGATGCAGCCGAGGGTTCCGGCATTGGCATCGCCGCGTTTATCACTACCGTCCCGAAGCTCGGCGCCCTGATCGCACTGGCGCGTCTCGTTGGCGTCATGCCCGAGACTCTGAATGCACCGCTACTGATCGGTGTGCTCGCCGCGGCAAGTATGACGCTCGGCACCCTCGCCGCGTTCTGGCAGCGCAGCGCCTCACGGCTACTCGGCTGGTCCACCGTAGGGCAGGTCGGGTTCCTGCTGATGCCCGTCGCTGTGATCGGGGCCGAGCCGTCAGCTCGCCCCGCACTGCTGATATACCTCGTGTTCTACGCCGTGACAAACCTGGCCCTGTTCGCCGCGATCGCCGCCCTCCCGGCCCGGGCGACGATCCCCTCCTGGCGCGGTGCAGCGCGGGAACATCCAGTCATTACCGGTGTCGTCGTAGTCGCCTTGTTGAGTCTCGTGGGCACGCCACCGACCGCGGTTTTCGTAGGAAAACTAGCGGTCTTCACGGCCACCTGGCAGGGCGGGATGCCGTGGCTAGTAGTCATCGCTGCGGTCGTGTCGGTGGCATCGCTGTTCTACGCGCTCCGCTGGGTGTCGACGGCCTTCCAGCGGACGAAGACACCACGGCCGGCCGTTGTCGCTGTTCGGCTGCAGGCAGCTACCGCCGTAGTACTTGGTGCGCTGGTCATCGTCGCGGCCGTCGGCCTCCCTGCCTTCCCCCTGCTGTGACTCGATGACCAGCCGCGACCTCGGCTACATCGATCCTGACTGCTGGGCAATTCAATCCGTTGGGCACTGTCGGTCAGCGGTGTCGTCGTAGGTCGGTGCGGGACGTGCCTGTGCTTCCTCGGCGGTCGCGGCGATGCCGTTGCGTTCGATGTCCTCGATGAGCCAATCCATTTCCCGGATCTCCCGACGCTGCGCCTCACTGATGTCGACTGCGAGTTCACACACGCGAACGTCTTCGATCTGAGCACGTTCCGAGCGTGTGATCGCCAGGGAGTGGTGGGGGATCATCGCGCTCATCCATCCCGTGTCGCCTACAAGGATCTGGCTCCGGTCGAGGGCGACGCCTCCTCCGATCAAGACGACGCTGGTCGCGACGACGGCGATGTTCGCCTTGGTGTTCTTGTACATGTTCAGCATCCAGGCGAGCATCACGAGGCCCATGGTGCCTATCATCGTGAGGGCCATAAACACGCGACTCTCGCTGAAACGGACATGCGCCCATTCCCAAGAGCCGAGGAACATCGTCCAGTACATGACGACCATGGCGGTGAGGATCATGGCGCCGAATCGGAGGTACTGACGCCCTGGGCCAGCTGCGTGCTGCTGCCCTGCGTCCTTGTGGTTTTGGGAGTCTTCATTCGACATTCGATGGTTCCTTCGCCGTCGTGGTGTGAGATTGCGCACTCCTGCGAACGGCAGGGACTGTGCTGTTCGACCTGCCGCATGCGTGTTGCTTCAGCCCTACCCGTGTGACGGTTCGATGACACGGATCGATTCCGGAAGGAAGGGCCACGGCTCAGATCGGCCCGCCGGGAACGGATGTTCGAAACAGCTTTCAAATCAAACTGGGCGCCGGGAAAAGGTAACGCGCTGCCCGTTAGACGGTCGTTCATCGGGACACCTTCTGGGGCCGCTCTCGGTCGGGTGAGGTCAAGTGGCGCCTGGCCTGCGGATTCGCGTATGCCTGTCCCGCAAAATTGCCCGGTGATGGGGGTCTGAACGCTACAGTCGCCTCATGCTCATCGGATACGCCCGCGTCTCGACGTCCGGACAGGTGACTATGGCAGCGTTATTGGGACCCACCAGGGCAATCTAAGCGGGACCCACTTCGGGTGTTTCGGGGTGTCTGGGGCAATCTAAGCCGGACCCA
>NZ_RKIC01000014.1 GCF_003755185.1 Frigoribacterium sp. PhB24
CCCCCGCGGGGGCCCCCCGGGGGGCCCCCCCCCGCCCCCCCCCCCCCCCACCACCCCCCCCCCCCCCCCCCCGGCCCCCCCCCCCCCCCGGGGGCCCCCCGGGGGGGGGGGGGGCGGGCCCCCCCCCCCCCCGCCTCCCCGTCGGTGGTCGCCTCAGCGGACGAAGGCCAGCGAGGCGTCGACCATCTGGTCGGTGTCGAGCCGTGTGGCGCTCCCGGCGGGAGCGGCCGCGAGGACGCCGACGGTGCCGTGGGGCGTGATGATGACCGCTCCGCCTCCGGACACCGGGGCGTCCGGCGTGGCCGAGCCGACGTAGAGCCGACCCCCGAGGGAGTCGACGTCGTCGTTCTCGACGCGTTCGAGCGACAGACCGTCCGAGTCGGGCAGCGCTGCGTCCATCTCGGCCTCGGTGTACTCGGCCACCTGGGCGTAGAAGCCGATGCGCGTCCGGTCCACCTCGCTCGTCCACGTGCAGGCCGCTTCACCGTCCTCGACGCGGGAGGTCGTCGAGTCGAGCGTGAGGCCCTCGACGGCCCCGCCGAGCGCCGTCGCGACGGTGTCGCAGTCGGCGGGCAGGGCGACGTCGCCCCGACCGGTCTGCTCGTCGGCGTCGGCCGTGGCCGTCGCCCGTCCCGCCGACGACGAGGGGCCCGCGTCGCCGGGGTCGTCGTCCCCGCCCGTGCAGCCGGCGAGCAGCAGCACGAGGGCGACGGCCCCGGTGATAGTGGTGAGTGCGGTCTTGTCGCTTCTCGAGCGCATGGTGGCCCCCCGGTCGCGCGCCGGGGCGCTCCCGGCGACGACGTCAGCCTAGACCGGTCGGTCCACCCGGGTCCGGGTCAGTTGCCGGGCCAGAAACGGGCGATGAGGTCCTGGATGAACGGGATCAGATCCCCCACCTGGTCGACTCCGGAGAGGGCGACGGCCACGAGGGGCCAGAGCGACACGACGAGCGTCGAGATCACGGCGGCGACCCCGAGCACCCAGGCCAGGGCGCCGTTGCGCACCGTCACGATGAGCAGCAGCAACAGCAGCGCCAGGACGTAGCCGATGGCGATCGCCGCGGCGATCGAGCCGACGGGCACGTCGAGGGCACCGGCCGTGCCACCGTCCGCCGCACCGATCAGGGTGAGCACGGGCAACAGCACGCCGACCACGATCAGCAGGCAGAGCACGACCGAGGTCACCAGGGCGGCCCAGACGGCCCGCGACCGAGGGCGTCGGGTGCTCGTCGAGGCGCGACGGCCGAACATCATCTCTCCGTGGTCGCGACGTCGTCGCCGTCGACGACGACCTGGGCGTCGCTGTCGGAGTCGACCTCGACGGTGACGGTGCCGCCGTCGACCGTGACGGTCACATCGGCGCCGTCGGACGCGTCGGCCGCGCGGGCGTCGTCCGAGGAGGCGCGGGTGGCGTCGTCGTCGGAGGCGCGGTTCTCGTCCACCGCGTCGGCCACGCCGTCCACGGCGTCGGCGGCCTTCTCCCGAGCACCGTCGACGATCTCGGACGTCTTGTCGAGTGCGGCGTCGGTGGCGTCCGCGGTCTTCTCGCGGGCGTCGTCGCCACGGTCCGCCGCGGAGTCGCGTGCGTCGGCGGCGGCGTCCTTCGCCTGGTCGGCGACGTCGCGCGCCTTGTCGGCGACGTCGTCGGCCTTGTCGGCCGCCTTCTCGCCGACCTCGGCCGCGGTGGCCTTCGCCTGCTCGGCGAGCTCGCCGGCCTTGCCGCCCAACTCGCGGGCCTTGTCGGACAGGTCGGCCGCAGCGGACTTCGCGCGGTCGCCCGCCTCGGCGGCGGCCGCCTTCGTCCTCTCGCCGGCCTCCTTCGCGCGGTCGCCCGCCTCGGAGGCCGCGGCCCCGACCGTGTCGCGCGCGTCCGAGACGGCCTGCTTCGTCTTGTCGGCGGCCGCGTTCACCTTGTCGGCGGCGTCCTCGTCGGAGTCGAACGGGCCGTGCACGTCCGTGACGGTCACGTTGACCGTGACCTTCTCGCCGTCGAGCTGCCCGACGGCGTGCTGGACCTGGGTGCGGACGGTGTCGGCGAGCGCGCTGACGTTCGTCGGGTACTCGGCGACGACGGCGATGTCGACCACGAGGCCCTCGTCGGTGGTGCCGGCCCGGACGCCCGGGACGGAACCCGTACCGATCGCCGTGCGCAGGGCACCGGCCAACCGCTGGGGTGCGCTGCCGAGCGCGTGGACGCCCGAGACGCCGAGGACGGTGACGCCGATGGTGTGCTCGAGGACCTCCTCGGGCGAGGTGGCCTGGGTGGACGCCGCGGCGTCGATGTCGATGGGGGTGACGTGGTGGGTGGACTCGCTCATGAGACCGGCCTTTCATCGTGGAACGTGGGTGGAGCGGCGGACGGCCCCCGTCCTCGGTCGAGGGCGAGGGCCGTCCGCGCGGTGGGTCGACGGTCGTCAGTCGAGGCGGGTGGCCGACGACATCTGGCTGCGGAGGCCGCCGTTGATCTGGATCACGACGGGGGTCTCGGTGCCGAGGACGCCGTCCCAGTGGGCGACGGCCTGGTCGATGCTCCGACGGATCTCGGTCGGCGAGACGCCGCGACGGGCGTTCGCCGTGACCCGCAGGACCGATTCGCGCTTGACGCGGAAGGCGGTGACGTCCACCGAGACGATGCCCGGGGTGTCGGCCAGCGCCTCCTCGAGGACCTGTTCGGCGACCTTCGCGTCGATCACGAGGCGACCGCCGGTGGTCTGGTCGTTCCGCGAGCCCTCGTCGACGGTGAGCAGCGTGCCGGTCTGGCCGTGCCCCTGTCGCAGGGCGAACCAGGCGAGCAGGACGATCAGCACGAGGCTGGCCGCCGCGACGACCCAGAGGATCCACGGCTGATCGGTGAGGGCGTCCGTGGTCGGGCCCTTCACGTCGGAGGCGCCCTGCGAGACGGTCTGCTGGACGTCGGGCCAGAGGGCACCGACGGCGACCGCTCCACCGGCGAGCAACAGCACGAGACCGATGACGAAGACGACGATGCGGTTCAGGGCGCGATTGGTGCTGTTCATGCTCCGACCGTTCCTTTCTCGGACAGCTTGACCTTGTGACGCAGGGCCGGGCTGAAGTCGTAACCGGCGAGTTCGTCGCGGACGGCCTCGTCGATGCTGCGGACGTCGGTCTGACGACCGGAGGTGCGGGTCACCTCGACGAGGGCGCTGCGCTTGCCGACGCTGACGCTGACCTGCGAGGGGTCGACGTCACCGGCGTAGCTCGCGGTGCGGGCCAGCGAGCGGGCGATGACCCGGTCGTCGACCACGGCCACGGTGCGCTCGGCCTTCGCCCCGCGACGACCCCGGCGGCCGGGGGCGAGCGACACGATGATCAGGACGAGCCCGATCAGCGCGACGACGACCGCGACGGCCGTGAGCACGCCCACGGGGGCACTCGCGGCGTCCAGGGTCGACCCGACGAGGTCGGTGGGCGCGAGGAGGAGCGGGGCCGTCCCGACGGCGGCCAGGACCGCCTCGGTGCCGATCCACGCCAGAGCGACGATCAACAGGACGGCCAGGGTGATGGCGATGCCGGCCCGGGACGAGTGCGTCTCACGGCGCACGATGCGCTTGTAGAGCGATGCGGTGCTCATGCGACGCGCTTCCTCTCTCGGATGTCGGCGCCCGTGATCTGCAGGTCGACCGTGTCGATGCTCGACCCGGTGAGCTGCAACACGCGGTCACGGATGGTGGACTGTGCCGTCGTGAGACGGTCCAGCAGAGTGCCCGAACGGCGTTCGGAGACACCCAGGGGTGAGACGCGGATGGGCGTCTTGGCGATCACGCTGAGGGCGCCGTCGTGGTCGGCCAGCTCGACCGACACCTTCGACGCGGAGACCTCGAGGGCCTCCGCGGTGACGGCCGAGACGACCCGACGCACGGCACGTGACGTGATCTTGTTCCGGCCGTGGAGGGCCTGGTCGGCCGTCACCGCCGCGGTCACGACGACCGCCGCCCGCGGAGTGCGTCGGCGAGGCCTCGGACGTCGAGCTTGCCCTCGACGACACGGCCGACGCCGAACCCGATCGCCATGGCGATCGCGACGAACACGAAGGCCCAGAAGCCGAAGGCCAGGGCGGTCAGCGCCAGGACGGCGCCGACCAGCATGCCGGTGGTCGTGGCGGTCACTTGACGCGGCTGTCGTCGGTGTCGTCCTTGTTGTCGTCCTCGGAGGGGATGTACACGTCGGAGACGGTGACGTTGACCTCGGTGACCTCCATGCCGACGACCTGCGAGATGGCGTCGGTGACGGACTTGCGGACGTCGTCGGCGACCTTCTGGAGCTCGACGGGGTACTCGGCGACGATGACGATGTCGGCGGCGACCTGCTTCTCGCCGACCTCCACCGAGACGCCCTGGCCGCGGTCCTGCTGGTTGATCACGTTGCGGATCGCGCCGATGGCACGAGCGGCGCCGTTGCCCAGGTCGTGGACGCCACGGACCTCGCGGGCGGCGATGCCGGCGACCTTCGAGACGACGCCCTCGGCGATGGTGTTCTTGCCGGCGGCGTTCGCCGAGGTGGTCTTCGCGGCAGCGGTGCTGGTGCTGGTGGCCGGGGTCACGTTGCTCATGGTTTCTCCTTGCGCTGGGGCCGGGTGTCTTCCGGCCGGTGTCTGGGTGCCCGTGAAGCGGGTCACATCATTCAGACGCATCGGTCACGCCGCATGTCATGGTGGGTCAGCCAGCTCTCAGCGAACGATCCGTGACCACTCACTTTTCGGCCACGACGTCCCCCGATCCTCGCGCAGGGTGGTACTCACGTAGTCAGGGCACGTGCCCGTCCCATCGTCGATCACAGGCAGGAGGTCGTCATCACCACCGACGACCCGCTCCTCGAGGCGGCCGACGCGACGTTGGCCGTCCGGGCCCGCGACGGCGACGTCCACGCCTACGAGGTGATCGCCCGACGACACGGCCCGCTCATGCGCGTCTACGCCGCGCGCCTCCTCGGCTCCGAGCTCGAGTCCGACGACGTCGTGCAGGACGCGTTCCTCACCGCGTGGCGGCGCCTGCCCGACCTCGACGACCCGTCGCGGGTGCGCAACTGGCTGATGCGCATCGTCAGCAACAAGGCCGTCGACCGGCTCCGCGTCCGACGCGACCACGACGACGTCGACCGGCTCGAGGTCGCGGCACCCCGGCACGAGACGCCCGAACGCGTGGTCGAGGCGCGACTCCAGCTCGACGCGATGTGGTCGGCGCTCGACAAGCTCCCCCTCGACCAGCGACGGTGTTGGCTGTTGCGAGAGACGGCCGACTACTCGTACGCGGACATCGCCGAGGCCCTCGATCTGCCCGTCTCGACGGTCCGGGGCAAGATCGCGCGGGCCCGGACGTTCCTGATCACCGAGATGGAGGCGTGGCGATGAGCACCGACGACCGCTCCCCCCTCGACGCCCCCGAGCCCGACGACACCGTCGACGGCATCCCGGTGGACCGGCTGAGCGACTACCTCGACGCCGGCCGCGAGCCGCGCGACCCGGACATCGAGGGGTCGGCGGCCTGCCGCCTGTACCTGCAGTCGCTGGCCCGGGTGCACGACCTGTCCCGCGCCTCCCTCGAGCACGAGGCCGCCCGTGAGCCCGACCGTGACGGCGCCTGGATCGACGGCCTGCTGGACTCGATCAAGCGCGAGGTCGTGGGCGGCCGCGAGATCCCGGTGAGCCATCCCGACCCCGCCGTGCGACTGAGCGTCACCGAGGCCGCGGCGCGCGGGCTGGTGCGACGGGCGGGCGACGGGCAGTCCGGCGTCGTGCTGGGCTCGACGACCTTCGAGGGCGACCTGTCGACCGCCGGCGCCACCGTGAGCGTCCGCGTGACGGCCGCCGCACGCTACGGCCTCGACCTCGGTGTCGTGTCGGACGAACTGCGCGGACGCATCGCCGAGACCCTGACCAGACACACCGGGTTGGACGTCACCCGGGTCGACGTGCACATCGACGACGTGTTCCTGCCCCTGGAGGACGACCGATGAGCGACGACACGCTCTCGCGAGAGCTGACCGACCTGCTGCGGGGAGTAGCGGGCGTCGTGGACGTGTTCGACGCGCACCCCGTCGTCGAGGGCGCGGTCCGGGTCGTCGCCGCCGGGCTCGACCTCGCGGCCTCGACGGGGCTCGTCGAGATCTCACGGGGGCCCGGCTCGGTGTCGGTCACCGCCCACGTGGCCACCGCCCTGGACGCCCCGACGCCCGAGACGCTCGCCCGGGCCGCCGACGCGCTGCGCCGACGGCTGGTCGAGGCCGGCCTGGCGGGTGACGACGTCGTGGTGTCGGTCTCGTCCCGCCTGGTCGACGCGCCCCGCTGACGGACGAGGAGGCGCGGTGCCGGTCCGACCGACACCGCGCCTCCTGAGCGTCACCGCTCTCTCGTGAGCTGCGACGCGTGTTGCCGGTACTGCTACTTGATGGCGGCGCGGATCTCGGCGGCGGCACCGGCGACGTCGTCGGCCGAGTAGATCGCGGCACCGGCGACGGCGACGTCGGCCCCGGCGTCCTGGACCGATCCGACGGTGGCGGCCTTGACGCCACCGGCGACCGAGAACGGCACGCCCGAGGCCTTGCCGGCCTCGAGCAGCTTCTCGAACGTGAAGCCCTCTTCGGCCTGCTCGTCGAGCCCGGCGTGCATCTCGACGAACTCGGCGCCGAGCGCGACGACCTCCTTGGCGCGGGCGGCCTTGTCGCCGACGCCGATCAGGTCGACGACGATGCCCTTGCCGTGCGCCTTGGCGGCCTTGACCGCACCGGCGATCGTGCTGTCGCCGGCGACGCCGAGCACGGTCACCAGGTCGGCACCGGCTTTGAACGCCTCGCCCGCCTCGAGCTCACCGGCGTCCATCGTCTTGAGGTCGGCGAAGACGATCTTGTCGGGGTGGGCCTCTTTGATCGCGGTGATGGCGCGGAAGCCCTCTGCCTTGATCAGCGGCGTGCCGAGCTCGATGATGTCGACGCTCGGCGCGGCGGCGGCGGCCAGCTCGAGGGCGGCGTCGGTGGTCAGGGTGTCCATGGCGAACTGCAGCTTCATGTGGTGCTCCTCGTGGGGGCGACGGGGCCCGATCGGGCCTCTGGGTACGTCGTCGATCCCGTTGTCCTCGATCCTGGTCCGACCATGCTGTGAGGGCAGCCCCTCGACGGGGGCGTCCCACCCACCCGTTCGGGTAGGGACGGTGGCGGCGGGTAGGCGGACGCCTAGGGTGGGCCCATGAGTCGCACCCTGCACGACGGCCCCACCCGGCCCGGTTCCGACGCCCTCGCCCGGACCCTGGCGTCCGAGCACGCGCGCGCGACCGCCGACCTGGTCGACCGGCACGCGATGACGCTCGAGTCCGTCCTGGCCGCCCTGCGTTCGCGGCGCCTCGACGACCGGGCGGCGCGGGCGGAGGCCATCGACGTGGCGGCGGGGGCGTTGGTCGCGCTCCGGACCGGTTCCGACCGCGAGCGCGGCACGACCCTCGAGCCGGTGGTGGGGGCCTTCGCGCGCCTCCGGTCCGACCTGCGACCGCTCGTCCGCTTCGGCGACCTGGACGTGCAGTTCGTCGAGCCACCGGCGACGGGTCGCGCCCTACCGGGCGACGTGGCGCACGTGGCCCGGGCCGTCGTCCGGAACGCCGTGCTCACCTTCGTCGACGCGGGCGACGCCCGACGGGTGCGCATCCAGTGGGACTGCGACGGCCTGAACCTGTTGATCGCGATCCGCGACGACGGAGCGGGCGAGTTGACGGCGCACGACGACGCCCTGCGGCCGATCACCGAGCAGGTCTCGGGCGTCGGCGGCGACCTGACGGTGACGTCGACGGTGGGGTGGGGCTCGGAGCTGACGGTGCGACTGCCGCTCGACCCGCCGCCGTCGAACGAGCCGTGGGAGCTGGTCGCGGCGCTCAGCGAGAGGGAGCGCGAGGTGCTGCACCGCGTCGCGGCCGGAGACCGGAACCGAGACATCGCGACGGCCCTCGGCATCAGCGACAACACCGTGAAGTTCCACGTCTCGAACCTCTTGCGCAAGCTCGGGGCCCGCAGCCGCACCGAGCTCGCCGCCCTCGCCTCGTCCCCCTGACCCGACGCCCGCGCTCGCCCGCCCGCGCTCGCCCGCCCGCGCCGCCGCCGGTCGAGTGGTCCCGAGACGGCCGTCGTCCCGGCACCTGGCGTCACGTGCTCAGGGCGAGGAAGACAGCGGGATTCCTGACCGTCAGAGCGCGGAGGAATTCGGCCCCCAGTTCCCGCTCGAGGCGTGGCATGAAACGGACCGCGAGGTAGTCGAGACCCGGCATCCCGCCATAGGCCCGGTAGCGGGACGCGCGCGCCACGTCTCCCCCGAGGAGTATCCGCTCGTCGCCGACCGCCTCGACCGTGCGCCGAAGACAGTCGATCAGGGCGGAGTCCGGCGCTTCCCGATGGCGGGCGGCGCCGTCGTAGCCGAGCCAAGCCCCCCTCTCCACGAGCGAGGCGTGCAGGCCGGCGTCCAGGTTCCGGTCCACGTGCGCCAGGACGACCCGATCGGCCGGGAGACCGGAAGCCGCCAACCGGTCGAGCACCTCGTGGGCGGCGGAGCCGTGATCGAGGTGCACCATCACCGGCACCCCGGTCTGCCCTGCCGTCGCGGCGCAGGCCGACAGGACCCGCTCGCCGAAGGCGTCGATCGACCAGTAGCGTGCTGCCCCCTTGACGAGGCCCGCTCGGACCGGCGCGCCGTCGGGACCGATGGCGCGAGCGCCGGAGGGCCCGCGCAGGCCGTCGACGACGTCCCCGACGAAACGCTCGACGAGGTCGGCCTCGGAGGCGATCAGAAGGGGGTCCGAGTCACGATAGTGACCACGGTGGTGCGCCCCTGTGGCATGCACGACCTGGAGGCCCGTCCGGGCGCTGATCCGGGCCACCGCTTCCGGGTTGGCGCCGAGGCCCACGGGGGTGGCTTCGACCATCGAGCGGATGCCCCCGGAGACGAGCGACACCGCCTCTTCTGACGACAGGGCCTCGTCGTCGAGCTCGTCGCCCGGCAGGAGCGGCGACACCTGGAACAGGTGCTCGTGGTAGTCGAGCGGCCCGAGGCTGCTCGCCGGCACGTCACCCAAGACGGTGCGGACCTCGCCGATCATCGCCCGGCGACCTCCTCGAACCAGGGTTCGAGGCGGCGGTACGCGTCCACGAACACCGGGTGCGCCGCGGCGTAGCGCGTGGCTCGCTCGAGGTCCGGCTCTCGACGGGCCGTGCGGCGCGACATCGTCCTGGCCACGTCGAAGCTGTCGAAGATGCCGACGCCCACGCCCCCGACGACCGCCGCGCCGACCGACGTGGCCTCGTCGACGAGGTCGCGCGACGAGATCGGCACGCCCCAGACGTCGGCGAAGACCCGCAGGAGGAGCTCCGCATGGGCGGCTCCGCCGATGGCGTCCACGCTCACGATCGGTACGCCCGCCTCGGTGAAGGCACGGAGGCCGGTGAGCAGGTTGAAGGCGACGCCTTCGAGGACGGCCCGGACGAGGTGCCCTCTCTCGTGTTGCATCTGCAGGCCCACGAAGGCGGCACGTGCGTGGGCGTTCCAGTAGGGGGACCGTTCGCCGAGCAGGTGGGGCAGGAAGAACAGCCCGTCGAGGCCGGCCTCGACCTCGGCCGCTGCGAGCAGCTGCTCGTAGCGGTCCTGCTGCCCCGGTGCCAGTACGTTCGTGATCCATTGCAGCGAGGCCCCGCCGGCCTGCATGGTGGCGGTCGGCACGAAGCGGCCCGGGACGACGTGCGTGAACGTCATGGAGCGCATGAGGGGGTCGAGCACGGGGGCGTCGGTGCTGACCGACACCCACGACGACGAGCCGAGGTAGGCGTAGGCCCCGGAGTCGGCATCGACGATGCCGGCACCGAGCGCGGCCATGGGTCCGTCGCCGCCGCCCATGACGACCGGCGTGCCGACCGTCAGGCCCGTGGCGCGCGCCGCGTCGGTCGTGACGGTGCCGATGACGGTCGTGCTCGGCACGATCTCGGGCAGCAGGGAGCGGTCGACCCCGGCGGCCGCGAGCAGCTCGTCCGACCACTGCCCGCCGACCAGGTCGTACGCGTTCGTCCCCGAGGCGTCGGAGGGGTCGGTCGCGCGGACGCCGGTGAGCCGCTCGACGACGAAGTCCTTCGGCAGGACGACAGCGGAGGCCCGGCCGAAGACGTCCGGCTCGTTGTCCCGCAGCCAGGCGATCTTGGGCAGGGTGTAGGTGGCGTTGAGCCGGTGCCCGGTCAGGGCGTAGGCGCGCTCCATGCCCACCCGCTCGACCAGAGCGTCCGCCTGCCTGGTGGCTCGGGTGTCGGCCCAGATCATGGCAGGCCGCAGCGGGTCTCCGCGCCCGTCGACGAGCACTGCACCCATCATCTGGCCGGAGAAGGAGACGACGTCGACGTCGGAGGCGTGTCGGCCCGGGCGGGCCAACAACTGACCCGTCGCGGCGCAGACGGCTCGCCACCAGTCCTCCGGATCTTGTTCGGCCCTGCCACCCGGGCCGAAGTCGACGGGGTACGGGATCGTGACGGAATCGACCAGTCGGCCGTCCGCGTCGACGAGGGTGGCCTTGTTGCCGGTGGTGCCGAGGTCGTGAGCGAGGATCATCCGTTCGTCCGTCGTCGCGCTAGCGCAACGACGACCCCCCGTCCATGAGCAGTTCGGCGCCCGCGAAGTAGCCGGCGTCCGGCCCGAGCAGGAACGCCACGGCTCCCGCGACCTCCTCCGGCGTGGCGAAGCGGCCGAGAACGGTGTCGCGCTTCCATCGATCGTGCATGTGCGCCTTGAGGTGATTGAGGGGCGTGTCGACGTATCCGGGAGACACCGTGTTCACCCGGACGCCACGCCCGCCCCACTCGACGGCCAGCGAGCGTGAGAGAGCGCTCACGGCAGCCTTCGACGAGTTGTAGGCGCTCTGCTTCTGAGGCCAGTTCACGAGTGCGTTGCCGCTCATCGACGCGATGTTGACGATCGAGCCGCCCCCGCGGGCCAGCAGCTCGCGACCGAACGCCTGTGACGTGATGAAGACACCGCGGATGTTGACGCCGTGGACGGCGTCGAACTGGCCGACCGACATGTCCTCGGCGGGCACGTCGTCCTCCACGATTCCTGCCGAATTGACGAGGTCGACGGCACGATCGTCGTCGGCGTACAGGGCGGACACGACCGCGCTGATCGACTCGGCGGACGTGAGGTCGGCCTCGAGTCCGGGGACGCCCTCCGGCAGGCGATCGAGCCCTGTGACGTCGAGGCCGATGGGCTCGGCTCCCTCGGCCAGCAGACGCGTGACGATGGCGTGGCCGATGCCGCCAGCCGCTCCGGTGACCGCGACACGGCGGCCTTCGAGGGTCGATCCCATTTCAGCTCCTTTGCTCAGGCTAGGCAGACTACATGAACAGCTTCGTGCGGACGCACCCACGCGCACCGGAGGCCCCCGAATCCCCCATCTTGGTATCGTTCATGTAGTATCGCTACACAAATTGCTCGAGGAGGATCGGTTTTGGTCAGCACAGTTCACACGCCCGCTCGCATCGAGATCGCCCCGAGCGGCGAGATGACCGGTTCGACACGGGTCTACCGCAAGCACCTCGGCGACATGACCGCGGTCTACCGTGACACTGCCGCTCACGAGGCCGCCCTCCGTGAGCACGGACCCGACCACGTCGTCTACGAGGTCGCCGAGCACCGGTACGGCGACGAACCGGGCTCCCTCATCGTGGGGACGAGCACGCTCCAGCCCGGCCGCTACGGCCACGAGTTCGCCGTGACCCGCGGGCACCTCCACGGCATCGCCGACCGTGCCGAGCTGTACCACTGCATCGGCGGGCACGGCGTCATGCTCCTCGAGACCCTCGACGGCCGGTCCGAGGCGGTCGAGCTCCGCGCGGGGCAGGCCGTCGACGTGCCCGGCCACTGGATCCACCGCAGCGTGAACGTCGGCGACGAGCCCTTCGTCACGCTCTTCTGCTACGCGGCGGATGCCGGCCAGGACTACTCGGTCATCAGCGACGCCCACGGCATGCGCGACCTCGTCATCGCCGACGAGGACGCCGGGTGGCGAACCGTGACCAACCCGGCCCACACGGGGTACCGCCCGTGACCGCGCCCATCGACGCCGCAGCCCTGCGGGCCCTCCGCGTCGTGCCGGTCGTCGAGATCGCGAACGCCGCCGACGCGCTTCCGCTCGCCCGCGCCCTCATGGCCGGCGGCCTCCCCGCGATGGAGATCACGCTGCGCACACCCGCGGCCCTCGACGCCATCGCCGCCGTCGCCGACAGCCTCCCCGACTTCGTGCTCGGCGCGGGCACCCTGCTGGGCCCCCTCGACGTGGAGGCCGCCGTGCAGGCAGGCGCACGCTTTCTCGTCTCCCCGGCACGCACTACCCTCCTCGACGACGCGGCCCGGGCCAGCGGGCTCATGTTCGTCCCCGGGGTGTCGACCGCGACCGAGGCCCTGACGGCCATCGACGCCGGGCACCGCCTCCTCAAGTTCTTCCCTGCGGAGCAGTCGGGGGGCGCCGCCGGGCTGCGCTCGCTGGCGACGCCGCTGCGGGCGAGCGGCGTCGGGTTCATGCCCACCGGGGGCATCCGCCCGGAGAACCTCGTCGACTACCTCGCCGTACCCGAGGTGGCCGCCGTCGGCGGCACCTGGATCGCGCCCAGGGACGTCGTCGACTCGGGCGACTTCGCCGAAGTCACGGCGAGGGCCGCTGCCGCGGTGCGGGTGGCGTCCACCGGGGAGGTGGCGGGCGCATGACCCCCGTCACCCTCACGCCGTCGACCTTGACGCCCGCCACCCACCCGACGTTCTACTTCGTCGGGGTGACCACGGGCTCGTCGTCGATCCGACGGGTGTTCCCCCGCTGGGCGGACGAACTCGGGCTCGGCGACGTCGAACTCGTGGGCATCGACATCGAGCCCCATGCCCCGGCCGACGAGTACCGCACGGTCGTCGACTTCCTCGCAACCGACGACCGGAGCCTCGGCGCGCTCGTCACCACGCACAAGATCGACCTCTTCCACGCTGCCCGGGAGAGCTTCGACGAGGTCGACCCGCTCGCGGCCCTGATGGGCGAGGTGAGCTGCCTCTCGAAGCGGCAGGGGCAGCTGCGAGCCTCGGCCAAGGACCCTTTCTCGTCCGGCCTCGCGATCGACGCCTTCGCGCCGCCCGCCGACTGGGCCGGCGCCCGCCGAGACGTGTTCGTCATGGGCGCGGGCGGGTCGGCGATCGCCATGGACTGGCACCTCTCCCGCCCCGAGCGAGGCGATGCCCGCCCGGCACGCGTGATCGTGTCCGACCGGTCAGCCGAGCGGCTGGCGACGGCGGAGGCCGTTCACGCGCAGGTCGCTCCCGATGTGCCCTTCACGGCGCTCCTCGTCGAGTCGGCAGCGGACAACGACGCGCAGCTCGCGTCACTGAACACCGGCGCCTTCGTCGTCAACGCCACCGGCCTCGGCAAGGACGCCCCCGGATCACCGCTCGGCTCGTCGGCGTTGTTCCCCGAGGCCGCACTCGTCTGGGAACTCAACTACCGCGGCGACCTGGTGTTCCTCGAGCAGGCCCGCGCACAGCAGGAAGCGCGTCGGCTCGTCGTCGAGGACGGCTGGACGTACTTCGTCCACGGCTGGACCCGAGTCATCTCCGAGGTCTTCGACATCGACATCCCTACGAGCGGTCCGCGCTTCGAGCGCCTCTCCGAGATCGCCGTGTCGACACGATGAAGGGCACGGTGCTCGTCACGCCGCGATCGATGACGGCCGCGGGCGTCCACGCGCTGCCCGCCCTCCGTCCCGTCACGGACGCGGGCTACGAACTCGTCTCCGGCCCGGCCGGTCGTCAGCCGACCCTCGACGACCTGCGCGAGGTCGGCGCCGGCGTCGTCGGGTGGCTCGCCGGCGTCGAGAAGATCGACGAGCAGGCGCTGGCCCTGTTCCCGGGGCTCCGTGTCGTCAGCCGCAACGGGGCAGGCGCCGACGCGGTCGACCTCGCTGCGGCGGAGCGCCGCGGCATCGCGGTCCTGACCGCCCGCGGCGCCAACGCGCGCGGTGTCGCCGAGCTCGCCTTCGCGCACGTGCTGAACGGGGTGCGGGGCATCCCCCTCGCGGACCGCGAGCTCCGTTCCGGACGATGGACGCGCACCATCGGGCGAGAGCTCCCCGATCTCACGGTCGGCATCGTCGGCTACGGGGCCATCGGCAGACACGTCGCCGCCTTCGCCACCGCCTTCGGTGCCCGGGTGCTCGTCTCGGACCCGTTCGCCCGGGTCGAGTCGACCTCCGACGCCGTCCGGCAGGTCGATCTTCCCGAGCTCCTCGCCGGCAGCGACGTCGTCACGCTGCACGCACCGCCGCCCGCCGACGGCAGCCCCCTGGTCGGGACCGACGAGCTCCGCACCATGCCCCACGGGGCCTTGCTGGTGAACACCGCCCGCTCGGCCCTGATCGACGACGCCGCCGTGCTGGCCGCGTTGTCGTCGGGAGCCCTCTCGGGCTATGCCGTCGACGCCTTCGACACCGAGCCGCCCGAGCTCACGCCGCTCCTCCGTCACGAGCGCACCATCCTCACGCCGCACCTCGGCGGGTACACCGACGCGAGCGTCCGACGCGCGACCGAGCAGTCGGTGTCGAACCTGCTCGATATCCTGGACCGACCGGAGTGACCGCGACCGTCGGCACCGGCTGAGGCTCACATGTCGTACGACCCCGGCGTTCCCCTCCTCGAGCACATCGCGAGCCAGATGTCGACGCTGCGGCGGTCGGAGCGCAAGGTGGCCGACATCGTCGTCGAGAACCCGACGCTCGTCGTCGAGTCGACGATGGCGACGCTGGCCGAGGCCGGCGGCGTGAGCGAGCCCACCGTCATGCGCTTCTGCACCAGCCTCGGCTTCGACGGGTTCCAGCAGTTCAAGCTCGCCCTCGCCCAGACGCTCGCCCTCGGGCTGCCCGCGACGCTCTCGACCATCTCGACGTCCGACGGCGTGCCCGAGCTCGCGACCAAGGTGTTCGACCACACCATCAGCAGCCTCGACCGGACGCGGCGCTACCTCGACTTCGGTGCCATCGACGCGGCCATCGAGGCCGTCCTCGCCGCGTCGTCCATGACGGTCGTCGGCCTGGGCACCTCGGCCATGATCGCCCTCGACGTCGAGCAGAAGGCAGTCCTGTTCGGCGTGCCCTGCTCGGCCCCCTCCGACTCCCATCAGCAGTTCATGTCGGCCTCGACGGCTTCGGCGGGGCAGGTGTTCCTCGTCATCTCCAACACGGGCACGACGGCCTCGGTCGTCCAGGTCGCCCGCACGGCTCGCGAGCGGGGCGCCACCGTGGTGGCGATCACAGGCGACGAGGGCAGCGCCCTGGCAGCCGAGTCCGACGTGGTCCTCTCGGTGAAGACCTTCGAGGACACCGACCGTTTCACCCCGACCGTCAGCCGGATCGCCGCGCTCGTCATCGTGGACGTGCTCGCGACCGCGGTGTCGTTGCACCGAGGTGACGAGCACGCCCAGCGCCTCGCCTCGATGAAAGAACAGCTCGTGGCGTTCCGCCGCCTGACGTGACGACGGGCCGGCCCCGCAGGGCCGACCCGTCGTCCGTGCCACGAGAACGGGGTCAGAACACGCTCTCGGGGTCGTAGTACTCGGCCACGTTGTCGCATCCGACCCCGGCCCCCTCGATGAACTCATCGGCGTCGAAGTCGTCGGCCGTGGCGTCGCCGGTCGCGAGCTGCACCGCGATCTCGAGCGCACGGTCGGTCGCGTCCGACGGCGAGTTCAAGCCCGTGGCGATGTACTGGCTGTCGCAGCCGCCGTCCTGGATCGCCTGGAGCGCCTCCTTCTGACCGTCGACACCGGCCACGAACGTGTCGGTGTCGCCCTGGTCCTGCAGGACGGTGAGGGCACCGAGCGCCATCGCGTCGTTGAGTCCGAGGACGAGGTCGATGTCGGGGTTCGCAGCGAGCACGGACTCCGTCGCCGGGACCGCTTCGTCCTGGGAGTAGTTGCCCGTGGCCTCGGCGGTCACCTCGACGGTGAGCCCAGCCGATTCGAGGCCCTCGATGAAGCCCGACTGGCGCGCCGGCCCGACGATCTCGTCGTTCGGCCCCCCGTTGATCACGGCGAGCGAGACGTCCTCGCCCTGTTCGAAGCGCTTCGCCGCGATCTCGCCCGAGAAACGCCCGATGGCTTCGTTGTCCGACCCCACCGAGGTCACCCCGACGTCGGGGACGCCGGTGTCGATGAACAGCAGAGGGACCTCGCCGGCGAGCGTCTCGAGCTGATCGCGCTCCGTCTCGGGACTGATGGCGTTCACGATGAGGACGTCCGCACCCTGCGACAGCATGGTCTGCGCCTGGTCGAGCTGGGTGACCGGGTCTCCGCTCGCGTTCTGGAAGAGGAGCGTGAAGCCCTTCTCCTGGGCGACCTCCTCGGCACGTGACTGCATCGCCGCGTAGTAGGGGGCGTCCAACTGGCGCTGGAGGAATCCGACGGTGACGTCCTCGGGCGACTCGGCGTCGCCTCCTGCGCTGGCGCCTCCGTCGCCGACGGATCCGCAAGCGGAGAGGGCGAACACGCCCACGGTCGCGGCGATGATGCCGATGCGTCTCTTCATGTCTTCGTTGACCTTTCTGCTGTGTGATGCGAGGGGGATCAGGTGGGCCCGACGCCCGTCCGCTTCGTGGCGAAGCGGAACGTGGTGAGGATCACGGCGAGCAGGATGAGCCCGCCGCGGAAGGCGTCCTGCAAGAACGTCGAGACGTTGAGGAGGACGAGCAGGTTCGTGATGACGCCGAAGATCAGCGTGCCCACGACCGCGCCGAACACCCGGCCCTTGCCGCCTGCGAGGGCGGCGCCGCCGATGACGACCGCGGCGATCGAGTCGAGCTCGTACAGGTTGCCTGCCGTCGGCGTGCCGGCACCCACGCGCGAGGCGAGGAGGAACCCGGCGAAGCCGACGAGGACGCCGGCGAGGGCGTAGACCGCGACCAGGGTGGTCCGCACCGGCACGCCCGAGGCGTGGGCCGCCTCCTTGCTGCTGCCGAGCGCGTAGATGCGACGCCCGAAGACGGTGCTGCGGGTGACGAACGCGAGGACGACGGCGAGGCCCAACCAGATGAGGCCGATGACGGGGAACCCGAGGACGGTCGACGTGGCGATCGCGCGGAAGTCGGCCGCCTCGGGGCGGACGGGGCTGCCCTCCGTGAAGGCGTAGACGAGACCGCGGGCCAGGGCGAGCATGCCGAGGGTGACGATGAACGGCTCGAGCCCGCGGAACGCGACGAGGTAGCCGTTGACGGTGCCGATGAGCGCGCCGACGCACACGGCGACGAGGATCGCGACGCCGACGCTCGTGCCACCGAAGAGCCCTGCGGCGAGGACGCCCGACAGGCCGACCACCGACCCGACGCTGATGTCGATGCCCCCGGTGATGACGATGATGAACTGCGCGAGGGTCACGATGCCGATGACCGAGGTCTGCAGGACCAGGTTCGTGAGGTTGCGTGTGGTGAAGAAGGCGTCGGTGCTGAGGCCCGCGACGACGAGGAGGACGACGAGGATGTAGAGCGGGTACTGCTCCTTGGCCCATCGGCCGACGACGGCCCAGTCGATGCCGCGCCGGGTGGACGCCGTGGTCAGGTCGGTCATGCGGTGTCTCCTCCGAGGGAAGCGCGGATCAGGTCGTCCGTGGTGCTGGTGGCGGGGTGGAACTCGTCGACGAGGCGTCCGTCGCGCATGATGAGGACGCGATTGCAGAGCATCAGAGCCTCTTCCGCTTCGCTGGTGACGACGACGACGCCTGTGCCCTGGGAGGCCAGCCGGCGGACGATCTCGTAGATGTTCGACCGGGCGCCGACGTCGATGCCCTTGGTCGGCTCGTCGAGGATCATGACCTCGGGCGAGGCCTCCAGCCACTTGGCGATGATGACCTTCTGCTGGTTGCCGCCCGACAGCGTGCGCGTGAGGGTGTCGCCGCCGCCCTTGACCTGGAACTCGCGGATGAGCTCGGCGACGCGCGTGCGCTCGGCCCGTCGGCGCAACACGCCACGGTACGAGACTCGACCGAGGGTCGAGAGGGTCATGTTCTCGCCGTTGGTGAAGTGGGGCACGAAACCCTCGCGTCGCCTGTCCTCGGTCAGGTAGGCGACGCCGAGCCTCAGGGCGGCCCGCGGACTGGTCGGACGCACGTCGCGGCCGTGCAGCCGCACCGTGCCCGAGTGCCGGGGCTGGTGGCCCGAGATCGACCGGACCACCGACGACCGGCCGCTGCCGACCAGGCCGTAGATACCGACCACCTCGCCCGGTGCGACCCGGAAACTCACACCCTCGGCCGAGCCGGCGGCCAGGTCGACGACGTCGAGCACCGGGACGGCCGTCTCGTCGACCTGCACGGTGAGCGGTTCGAGCGCGGCGACCGCCTCGCCGATCATGAGGTCGATGACGGCCCCCGGAGTGGTCTCGACGGTGCGCAGCACGTCCACCAGCACGCCGTTGCGCATGACCGCGATGCGGTCCGCCATGGCGAAGACCTCGTCCATGCGGTGCGACACGAAGACGACGCAGACCCCCGAGGCGCGTTCCCGGTCGACGAGGTCGAGGACGTCTCGGAAGTGCTCCTCCGTGGTGGAGGCGGTGGTCTCGTCGAGCAGCAGGACGCTGTGCTCGTTCACCTGGGTGCGGCTGAGGGCGAGCATCTGCCGCGGGCCGGGGCCGAGCTCGCGGGCCGGCGTCTCGGGAGCGAGCTCGTTCAGCCCGACCGCGTCGAGGGCGGAGCGTGTGCGTCCGGTGCGGTCCTTCCGGACGACGTCCCACGGTCGCACACCGCCGGCCGAACTGATTCGTCGTAGCCAGACGTTCTCCTCGACCGTGAAGTCGTCGATGACCAAGGGTTCTTGATGCATCATGAGGACGCCGGCCGCCTCGGCGTCCGCAGGCCCCGTGATGTCGCCCTCGTGGCCGGCGATCTCGACGGTGCCGCTCGAGGGCAGTTCCTGCCCGGCGATCATGCGGGCCATCGTCGACTTGCCGGCGCCGTTGGCCCCGCAGATCGCGAGGACCTCGCCGGGGAACGCCTCGAGGTCGACGCCGGAGAGCGCTGTGACACCGGGGTAGGTCTTGCTGATGCCGCGGAGCGCGAAGGCAGGCCGCCTGGCCTCGGTGTGCGTTCGGGTCGTCATGTGTGGCACCCTCGCTCCTTTGCGGGATGTAGTGGGACTACCGAAGCCTAGGTCACAATGGCGAACAATCGCAACGCAAAGGGTCGAGCAAGGCAAATGAAGCGCTCTTGCGTAGTTCCACTACCGAGGGGGCCTGTTCGGTGATCGGCCGCAGCCGCCGAGGACGACGACCTCGCCGCTCACGATCCGCCCAGTCCTGACGAGGCGAGCCCGTCGATGAAACGACGTTGCAAGACGAGGAAGAGGATCAACATCGGCGCGATCATGATGATGCCTGCCGCGCTGATGAGAGCGAAGTTCTGCGTGAAGCCCTGTTGAAAGGTGAAGAACGTCGTCGAGACGGGCAGGAGCGACCCGGTCTGGATGAACGTGATGGCGAACAGGAATTCGTTGTAGGCGGACAGTGCTGTCACGAGCGCGATCGTGAGCATGCCGGGCAGCGCGTTCGGCAGGACGACCTTGAACAGGACCCCGAGTTCGCTGGCACCGTCCATCCGTGCGGCCTCCTCGAACTCTTTCGGCATGGTGAGCATGAACGAGCGGAGCAGCAGGGTCGCGAACGGAGAGAACAGACCGACGTAGATGAGGATGAGCCCGACACGTGTGTCATAGAGGTTGAGGTCCGCCCAGAGATAGAACAACGGCACCAAGAACATCTGCGTCGGTAGTGAGCTCGTGACCAACAGGTACGTGACGAAGGTCGTCCCGCCGCGGATCTCGAGGCGAGCCAAGGCATAGGCGGCGCTGCTCGCGACGACGACCGTGACGGCGACGGTGCCGAGGACGACGATGGCGGAGTTGACCAGACCGGCTCCCATCGCCGCTTCGGTCCAGGCGGAGGTGAAATTGCCCCACTCCCAGACCCGCGGGACACCGAGTGGGTTCGAGGCGAATTCCCCCTGTGACTTCACGGCGTTGAAGAAGAAGAAGAGAATCGGCCCCAGCGCGAAGATCGACAACGCGGTGAGGAGCACGTAGGTGAGCCAGCCGGCACGACGGAACGACCCACCCTGCCGCCGCCGCCCACCAGGGGCGACCGATCCGCGTTCGACCCGATGGAGGGAATCGGCCAGGGGAAGCTTTGTCGAGATGCTCATATTTCCCAGTTCCTCACCTTGCGGATGATCAGGTAGGCCGCGACGACGACACCACTGATGAGTGCCATGACGACGCCGATGGCCGAGGCGTAACCGGCTTGCAGATTGCCGAACGCGTTGCGGTACAGAAGGGTCGACAAGACGTCCGTGGAGCCGGCAGGACCGCCTTGGGTAAGGATGTAGACGTAGTCGAAGGACAAGAACGACCAGATGATCGTCATGAGTCCGAGGAAGGCGAAGGTCGGCCGGATGCCCGGCAGGGTGATGGAGAAGAACTGGCGCGTCGGTCCGGCCCCGTCCATCGCGGCTGCCTCGTAGAGCGACGGGTTGATGCCCTGCATGGCGGCGAGGAAGACCACGACGAGGAAACCCCACCAGGCCCAGTTGTTGATGAACGCCACGGACGGCAGGGCGAGGGCACTGTCACCGAGGAAATTCACGGCGACGAATCGGCCGATCCCCGTGTCGGGCGAGAGGAGGCTCCGCCAGATGGATGCCGTCACGACGCTGGCGACGATGTAGGGCACGAAGAACGTGACACGGAAGATCAATTTGAACCTTCGCACCCGGGTGAGCGCGTACGCCCCGAACAATCCCATCGTCATCGGGACGATCAGGAAGAACGCCGTCCAGAAGATGTTGTGCCCCAGGGCGTTGAGGAAGGCGGAGTCGCCGAACAACGTGCTGTAGTTCGACCAGCCGATGAAGGTGGCGTCTCCGATTCCCGTCCAGTCGGTGAAGGAGTAGCCGACCGCGGAGAGGCTCGGGATGAGCACGACGAGCACGTTCACGGCGAGCAGCGGAAGCATGAACAACCAGCCACTGACGCGACGATCGCGAAGGCGCGATCGCCACGACCGCCTCCTGGTCATCGCCCGGGCCGCCGGCCGGGGTGGGGTCCGAACCGGAGGAGCGAGGACGGGGGCGGTCACGAGACCAGCTCCGAGGGCTTGGGCGCCACGGGCACGCTTCCCGCCGCGAGCTCGCCCGCGAAGATGTCCTGCATCCCGGAGGCGAACTCGGCCGCGGTCATCGACCCCGTCAGCACTTTCTCGTACTCGTTGATCATGTAGGTCTCCGTCTTCTGCGGGAAGAACGTCCACGTCGTGTACCCGATGGTCGTCGCGACCGGCAATTCGGTGTAGAGACGCACCATCCGTGGATCGGCGCTGGCGGTGAAGTCGGCGCGGGTCAGCCCGATGGGTGGGGGCTGGAAGCTCATCGCCTCCATGCTGGCCGTGATGGTCTTCACGTCGGTGGTCAGAAAGTTCAAGAATTCGACCGCCGCGGGAACGTTGCCCGACTGCGTGTTCACCCCGGTCGACTGGCCGATGCCGAGATCCCAGATGGTCGAGCCGACCCCGTCTCTGAGTGACGGGACGTTCTGGTAGTCCCAGTCGCCGGAGTTTCCCGACCCCTCTCCGAAGTACGGAGCGAGATTCGAGAACTCCCAGGTGCCCGAGATCATGCTCGCCGCCTCACCGCTGGCGAGCTGCTGGTACATCTTCGGGAACTGGTTCGTGAAGTACGACTTGACGCCACCGCCGTACCAGCCTCTGCCGAAGTCGTCGGCGAGCCGCTGGAACGCGTCGACGAAGACCGGGTCCGTCCACTTCGTCTCACCCTGAAGTGCTCGGTACACCGCCTCAGGGCCTGCGTCATGGTTCAGGGCGATGGTGAGGTACCACTCGTTGGCACCCTTGTAGTCCGCGTTGCCCGCGGCGATCGGGACCAACCCCTTGGCCTTGGCCTCGGTGCAGAAATCGACGAACCCGGCACGGTCGATCGGGACCGTGAGACCGTGCTGCGCCACGACCTCGGGCTTGAAGTAGAGGACCATCGACTCGTACGACGTCGGAAGCGTCACGAGGCTGTCGCCGACCCGAGACGCGTCGAGCGCCCAGGAGCTGAATTTCTGGTCCCAGCCGTACTGCTCGACGTAGTCGTCGAGGTGTGCGATGTAGCCCGCTCCGTCGTACGCCGCGACGCCCGACGGCCCGGGCGTGACCACGAGGGCCGGGCCCTTGCCTGCCGCGAGCGCCACCTGGGTCAGCTGGTCGATCGTGGCACTCGACTTCACGGTGAGGGTCACCGGCACCGACCCGCGGTAATCGTCGATGAAGTGCTTCCTGAAGTAGTTCCGCTGGTCGAGGTCCTGGAAGTAGTACCAATAGTCCAGCGATGCGGCGGCGCGACCCGGTGCCGCGCACGAGCTGAGGGCACCGAGCAGGGCGAGCGCGCCCCCACCGACGATGACTTCCCGTCGTGACAACTGCATGTCGATCTCCTTCGATCAATTGATGGCTGTGGGGCGTCGGCTCATCGCCGTGCCGACTCTCGGTCGCGCTAACTCAGCCCGTTCGCCGCGAGCCGGTGGGTGCGTTCTGCGAGATCCGAGATGACGGAGTGGTCGTACCCGAAGAGGGCCGATCGCGTGCGGTCGTGGAGAGGTTCGACGAGGCGCGCGGGCAGGCCCGCGGTGCCGTGGAGGATGCCCGCGACGCTGCCGACCGTCGCTCCGTTGGAGTCGGTGTCCCAGCCGCCCATCACGGTCAGCGACAGGGACTTCATGTAGTCGCCTTCGCCCCACAGGAGGCCGGCGACGATCAGCGCGGCGTTGTTGATCGTGTGGACCCAGGAGTAGTGCCCGTAGTGCTCGCGGATCGAGACGACGGCTTCGTCCCACGACGCTCCCTCGTCGAACAGCCGGACGACGTGGGTGATCGCCTCCGCGAGCCTCGAGGCGGGCGGGACGACGAGTGTCGCCGTGTCGATCGCCTCCCGGGCGTCCGCCGCCACGAAGGCCGAAGCGACCAGCGCGGCAGCCCACATCTCGCCGTAGATTCCGTTGCCGACATGCGACAGCGATGCGTCCTGGTAGGACTGCTCGGCGGCCGTCGCGGGGTCGCCCGGGTTCACGTAACCGAAGACGTCCCCGCGGATCAACGCGCCGATCCATTCGCGGTAAGGATTCCGATGCGTGGCCGTCTCCGGTGGCTCGACACCGTTCACCAGGTTGATGTAGGCCGCGCGTTCGGCCGTGAAGACCTGCACGATCGGGAAGAGTTCGAGCCACGCGTCGCCGACGTGTCGCGGATGGAGCTGCGTCCCGTGCTGCTCGAGGAGGTGCAGGGCGAGGATCGGGTAGTCGATGTCGTCGTCGCGGGCGGACCCGTCGACGAGCCCGCGCAGGGTGTCGGTCCAGTTGTCGCGCAGTTCGAACCCTTCGGGGGTCGGATCGATGACCGGGAAGTAGTCGTCGAGGGGGTAGGCGTCCGCGAGCTCGAGGTAGTCCCGGATGCGCTCGACGGTCCAGTGGGACCCCATCTCGACCGGCTTGCCGACGTTGCAACCAGCGATCCGCCCGAGCCACGCGGCGTGGAGCTGATCGTGGAGACGCGCGTCGTCCACGGGTACCCGGACCGGTCTCGAGGCCCATGTCGCCGTGATCGCCTCGAGGGCGTCGGGCTCGTGATGGGACCAGTCGTCGCGGCGCGTCGCGGTCGCCATCTCGTCGACGAGCGACAGGACGGCCTCGCGGTCGTCAGGGTCGATCGTCGCGGCGCGGGCGACGACGTCGTCGACGTCGTACCCGGACTCGCGGCGCTGCAGGATCTCGTCGAAGAGCAGGTCCTTCGCCTCGAGAGGGTCGAACGTCGTGTGGCGGAACGCCGCCGGAACGTCCGACGAGTGATCGGTCGACGGGACGGGGACTCTGCGGGTGTCAGGCACGGGTTTCTCCTTCGATGGGGTGGTGGAGGGCAGGGCGGAGCGGAGCAGGCCTTCTGTGGGCCCGGCGGTCAGTCTTCGACGGTCACATCTCGGCGGTCTAGGCGGACTCTCGGACGACGAGCCTGGTGGGGAGCGCCAGCGACTCATAGGGCGAGGTTCCCCCGAGCATGCGGCCCAGGAGCGCGTGCGCCGCAGCGGAGCCGACGGCCGCCGCGAAGTTGTCGACCGTCGTGAGACGCGGGGTGACGAGGTCGGCCGTCTCGATGTTGTCGAACCCGACGACGGCGATGTCGTCGGGTATGCGCAGGCCACGAGCATGGATGACGTCCATCGCACCGATGGCGATCAGATCGTTCGCACAGAGAACGGCCTGCGGAGGGGGGCCGACCTCGAGCATCCACGTCATGGCGCTGACGCCACCCGCACGCGTGAACTCGGTCGAGGCCGTCCGGTTCGCTCCGATCTCGAGACCGGACCGCTTCGACGCCACCTCGAACGCCGCGAGCCGAGCCGAGCCGGCACCGTTGAGGAACGCGAGGTCCGTGCGCCCGGTGGAGCGAAGATGATCCACGGCTTCATGGATGCCCAGGGCGTCATCAGTCGACACCTGGTCGAACAGATGCTCACCACGACCATCCCCGAGGACCACCAAGGGAGTCTCGTCGCCGACGATGTGACGGATCTCCTCCGGTCCGAGGGACATGGCCTGCACGATGACGCCGTCGACGCTTCGTGCCACGACCTCGTGCAAGTACGTCCTCTCTCGGTCCGCCGACCCGTCCGTGTTGAGGATGAAGGCGATGTAGCCGTCGACGGCCAGGACGTCGCCGACCGACCTGGCGAGTTCGGGGTAGTAGGGGTTCGAGATGTCCGCGACGAGCAGACCGACCGTGTGGGTCCGCTGGCTGCGGAACCCCTTGGCGAGGAGGTTCGGTCGGTACCCGAGGCGATCCACCGCCTCGTGGATGCGAACCTTCGTCTCGGCTGAGACCGAACGCTTGCCGCTGAGGGCGTGCGAAACGGTCGTCGGACTCACGCCCGCCTCTGCGGCGACCTGAGAGATGTTGGCGCCCATCCTCTTCATGGCGTTCGGCCCCCTGTCTCGATCGGCGGTGAGAGAAAGATCGATACAAATCGATTTGCATGATCCGATTCATCAACACTGCGAGAGGGCGCTGTGCCTGTCAAGAAGCAAACGGTACTGATGACCGTTTGCACGAGGACGTGCGGCTGCTCTGACGATCAGGGGTTTCTCGTGCCACCAGCCGCGCCAGCGCCGCCGGGCCGCTGGGGGGTCATAGCCCCGGAGGGTGCACGAAAAAGGCGGCCCACGTCGTGGACCGCCTCGTTGTCTGTGCGCCTGGAGGGACTCGAACCCCCAACCTTCTGATCCGTGGTCAGACCGTCGCCGAGCCCTTGGCGAGGCCGGGTCGTCGACAAACACGGGGGACGGACAACGTGCAGTTCACCGGCTTCTGCGATCGAGAACCATCGAGATGCATCTGAGTGGGGCCGTTTAGGGCGACCAAAAAGGCGAGCAAGGCCATCTGCCCGAAGGTCGGCGTGGTCTCGACCGTGTTGAGCAGTGACCGGATTGGTGATGTCCGTGCCCCGATCACGGCGCCCCTGAGCCACCGCGAGGTGCACGAGCGTGGATGGCCAAGAGCACGTTCGGGGACAGTTCCAACTCGTAGAGCAGGCGAGTCACGACGAAGACGCTCGGATGAGCCGTTTCGCCTCTTTCAATGCGGCGCAGTGTGGCCACACCGATGCCGACCAGAGAAGACAGGTCCTCTTGGCGCATTCCCGATGCCGACCTTGCCAGACGTATCTGGCGGCCGAGAAGCACGGCTTCTTGGTGCCCCGACCTGCCCGCTCCCGCGTCGACCGAGCCGTGGCTGTTGGACATGTCAGGGCTCAGCGGGACCGCGGGATGAGCCGCTCGAGCTGGGTCACGTGCCGCGGCTCGAGTTCCTCGAGCGAGTTGACGCCGAGCAGGCGCATCGTGCGGGCGATCTCGACCGAGAGGATCTCGATCGCGCGGTCGACGCCCTCGCGCCCGCCGGCCATGAGCCCGTAGAGGTACGCGCGGCCGACGAGCGTGAAGCGGGCGCCGAGGGCGATGGCGGCGACGATGTCGGCACCCGACATGATGCCCGTGTCGAGGTGCACCTCGGTGTCGGCCCCGACCTCCCTCACGACGTCGGGCAGCAGGTGGAACGGGATCGGCGCGCGGTCGAGCTGACGCCCGCCGTGGTTCGACAGAATCAACGCGTCGACGCCCAGGTCGGTGACCCGGCGGGCGTCCTCGACGGTCTGCACGCCCTTGACGACGAGCTTCCCGGGCCACTGCAACTTGATCCACGCCAGGTCGTCGTAGGTGACGGTCGGGTCGAACATCGTGTTCAGCAGCTCGGCGACGGTGCCCGACCAGCGGTCGAGCGACGCGAACGCGAGCGGCTCAGTGGTGAGGAAGTCGATCCACCACCAGGGCCGGGGCAGCGCGTCGACGATGGTCTTGGGCGTCAGCGACGGCGGGATCGTCATGCCGTTGCGTGAGTCGCGGAGGCGCGCACCGGCCACCGGCACGTCCACCGTCACCAGCAGGGTGTCGAACCCCGCCGCGGCCGCCCGGTCGACGAGGGCCATCGACCGGTCGCGGTCCTTCCACATGTAGAGCTGGAACCAGTTCCGACCGTCGGGCGCCGCCTCCGCGACGTCCTCGACGCTCGCCGTGCCCATCGTCGAGAGGCTGAACGGGATGCCCGCCGCCGCGGCCGCCGCGGCGCCCGCCTTCTCGCCGTCGGTCTGCATCATCCGGGTAAAGCCCGTCGGGGCGATCCCGAACGGCTGCTCTACCCGCGCACCCAGCACGTCCCACCCGGTGTCGACGGTTGCGACGTCGTGCAGGATCTCCGGGTTGAACTGCACGTCGCGGAACGCCTGCCGAGCCCGCCGCAGCGAGATCTCCGCCTCGGCCGAGCCGTCGGTGTAGTCGAAGGCCGCCGTGGGGGTGCGGCGCTTGGCGATCCGCCGCAGGTCCTCGATGGTCAGCGCCTCGCGCAGGCGCTTGGCCTTGAGGTCGAACGTGGGCTTCTTGAACTGCATGAGCGGCGCGAGGTCGTGGAACTTCGGCAGGCGGCGGTCGACCATGGGGACGGTCCTTCCGGGTCGGTGGGGAGGGAGGAGATCAGGAGGCGCGGGCGGCGGCTGAGGACGCTCCCGACCGCGGGCGGTACGTCACGGGGGCGGACGACGCGGCCACGAGCGCCCGGAGCGACTCGAGCGAGGACGCGCGTTCGACGAGCCCGGCAGCACGGGCCTGGACGAGCACGTTGCCGAGCGCCGTCGCCTCGACCGGCCCCGCCAGCACGGTGCAGCCGGTGCGGTCGGCGGTCAGCTGGCAGAGCAGCTCGTTCTGCGAGCCGCCCCCGACGACGTGCACGGTGCGGACCGTGCGGCCGGAGAGCCGCTCGGCGTCGCGGAGGGTCGCGGCGTAGGCCGCGGCGAGCGACTCGAGGATGCTCCGCACCGTCTCGGCCCGCCCGCGCGGCGGCGCGACGTCGTGCTCGACGCACCACGCCTCGATGCGCGCCGGCATGTCGCCGGGCGGCGTGAAGCGGGCGTCCGTGGCGTCGAAGACGGCGACGGGCCGGGTCACGGCCGCCGCCTCGGCGAGCAGGGCCGCGAGGTCGCTGCTGCGCTCGGCGGCCGAGGTGCCCGAGCGGCTCCACGCACGAATCGACTCGCTCAGCAGCCACAGGCCCGACACGTTCTTGAGGAACCGCACCCGCCCGTCGACGCCGCCCTCGTTCGTGAAGCCGGCCGCTCGGACGTCCTCGCCGAGCAGCGGCGACGGCAGCTCGAGGCCGACGAGCGACCACGTGCCGCTCGACACGTAGGCAGCGTCGTCGCCCGTGAGCGGCACGGCGACCACGGCCGAGGCGGTGTCGTGCGAGCCGACCGCCGTGACCCCGAGCGACGCCGGGGCACCGATCGCCGCGGCGACCGACGGCAGCAGCGGACCGAGGGAGGTGCCCGGGTCGACGAGCGGCGCGAACAGGTCGGGCGACAGGCCGAGTCGACGCATCAGCTCGACGTCCCACTCCCCCGTCGCCGGCGACAGCAGACCCGTCGTCGAGGCGTTGGTGCGCTCGGTCGCGGCCGTGCCGGTGAGCCACCACGAGACGAGGTCGGGCACGAGCAGGGCACGATCGGCCGGGGCGAGGACGCCCGACGCGTGGTCGGCGGCGAGCTGGAACACCGTGTTGAACGGCAGGTGCTGCAGGCCGGTGCGCGCGAAGAGCTCATCGGGCGGCACGACGGCGTGCACCGTCTCGACCCCCGCTGCCGAGCGCTCGTCGCGGTAGTGGTACGGAGAGCCGAGGAGGCGGCCCTCACGCAGCAGCCCGTAGTCGACCGCCCAGGAGTCGACGCCGATCGAGGCCACGCCCGGCTCGTCACGGAGAGCCTCGGCCAGCCCCGCGACGACCGACCGCCAGAGCCCCAGGACGTCCCAGTGCAGGCCGACGCAGCCCGCGCCTCCTGGGCTCTCGACGGCGCCCTCGCCGTCGCCCCGCCCCTCGGGCAGCGTGACCGGGTCGTTCGCGAACCGGGCGACGTGCTGCAGGCGCACTCCGTCGGGGTCGACGTGGCCGAGCACGACGCGCCCGCTCGTCGCGCCGAGGTCTACCGCGGCGACGACGCCGCCCGTCGCGTTCGGCCCGGTGCCCGTCATCGCAGGAAGGCCGCGGCGACCCCCGCGTCGACCGGCACGTGCAGCCCGGTCGTGTGCGAGAAGTCGCTCGTGCAGATCGCGTAGACGGCGGCGGCGACGTTCTCGGGCACGACCTCGCGCTTGAGGATGGTGCGCTGAGCGTAGAAGGCGCCGAGGTCCTTCTCGTCGACGCCGTAGGTCGCCGCGCGGTTGGCGCCCCAGCCGCTGGCGAAGATGCCCGAGCCGCGCACGACGCCGTCGGGGTTGATGCCGTTGACGCGGATGCCGTGCTCGCCGAGCTCGGCCGCGAGCAGCCGCACCTGGTGCGCCTGGTCGGCCTTCGTCGCGCTGTAGGCGATGTTGTTCGGGCCGGCGAAGACCGAGTTCTTCGACGAGATGTAGACGATGTCGCCGCCGAGGCCCTGGTCGACCAGCACGCGGGCCGCGTTCTTCGCGACGAGGAACGAGCCCTTGGCCATCACGTCGTGCTGCAGGTCCCAGTCGGCCTCGGTGGTGTCGAACAACGACTTCGACAGGCTCAGCCCGGCGTTGTTGACGACGAGGTCGAGCCCTCCGAAGGCGAGCAGCACCTCGGCGATCGACGCCTTCACCGCAGCCTCGTCGCTGACGTCGGCGGCGACCCCTCGCGCCACGTCCGGCCCGCCGATCTCGGCTGCGGCCGCCTGCGCCTTCGCGAGGTCGAGGTCGGCGATGACGACGCAGGCCCCCTCGGCGGCGAGCCGGGTGGCGATGGCCTTGCCGATGCCCGACGCAGCACCGGTCACGAGCGCGACGCGGGTGGCGAGCGGCTTCGGCGCGGGCCGCCGCTGCAGCTTCGCCTCCTCGAGGGCCCAGTACTCGATCCGGAACTTCTCGGCCTCGTCGATCGGCGCGTAGCTCGAGACGCCCTCGGCGCCGCGCATCACGTTGATCGCATTGACGTAGAACTCGCCCGCGACGCGCGCCGTCTGGGCGTCGCCCCCGTACGAGAACATGCCGACGCCCGGCACGAGCACGATCAGCGGGTCGGCCCCGCGGATCGCCGGGCTGTCGGGCGTCGCGTGCCGGTCGTAGTACGCCTGGTAGTCGAGGCGGTACTGCTCGTGCAGCTCGCGGAGGCGCGCGATCGACTCCTCGACGGTCGCGTCGGCCGGCAGGTCGAGGACCAGCGGCCGCACCTTCGTGCGGAGGAAGTGGTCGGGGCAGCTCGTGCCGAGCGCCGCGAGCCGTGGGTGCTCGGTGCTGGCGAGGAAGTCGAGCACGACGTCGCTGTCGGTGAACGAGCCGACCTGCGGCCGGTCGTGCGACGCGATTCCGCGGATGACGGGTGCGAGGGCCGCGGCCTTGGCGCGGCGCTCGTCGAGGGGCAGGGCCGCGTGGCCGGCGAGGGCTGGGCCGAAGGGCTCGGGCCTCGAGTGCTCGTCGAGCCAGGCCTGCGCGGTCTCGATGATCCAGCGTGAGGCGGCCTCCGCCTCCTCACTGGTGTCGCCCCAGGCGGTGATGCCGTGCCCGCCCAGGATCGTGCCGCGCGCCTCCGGGTGCTCCGCCTTGATCGCGGCTATGTCGAGGCCGAGCTGCCAGCCCGGTCGGCGCCAGGGCACCCAGACGACCGCGCCGCCGAAGATCTCGGCCGTGAGTCGTTCTCCGTCGGCAGCGGTCGCGATCGCGATGCCTGCGTCGGGGTGCAGGTGGTCGACGTGCGCCGCGTCGACGAGGCCGTGCATGGCGGTGTCGATCGACGGCGCCGCGCCTCCCTTGCCGTGCAGGGCGTAGTCGAAGGCGGCGACCATCTCGTCCTCGTGCTCGACGCCGCGGTAGACGCCCGCGAGGCCGCGCAGTCGGTCGAGGCGCAGCACGGCGAGGCCCTGCTCGGTGAGGGTGCCGAGGTCTCCCCCGCTGCCCTTGACCCAGAGCAGCTCGACCGGCTCGCCCGTCGCCGGGTCGGTCGCGGTGCCCTTGGCCGAGGTGTTCCCGCCGGCGTAGTTCGTGTTCGCCGGGTCGGCGCCGAGGCGGTTGCTGCGCGCGACGAGGTCGGCGGCGGTGGTGGTGCTGGTCACGAGGGGGTTCCGTTCGAGGTCAGGGGCAGGTCGAGGAGGCGCGGGCCAGGAGGTGCAGATCAGGTCCAGCTGAGCTGCTTGCCGCCGACGCGCTCCGCGGCGAGGCGCTCGGGGGTGCCGCTGGCGAGGTAGGCCGACATCGGGTCGCGGGGCAGGCCGCGCGACTCGCGCCAGTCGGCCAGGGCCGGCCGCACGTCGGTGTAGAAGGCGTCCATCAGCACGGCGTTCGCGCCGAGCACGTCGTGGGAGGCGCGGGCCGCGTCGAGCGCCGGACGGTCGACGAGCAGGGCGCGCGCCGTCATCTCCTGCACGTTCAGCACGCTGCGGATCTGGCCGGGGATCTTGTCCTCGACGTTGTGGCACTGGTCGAGCATGAACTGCACCGGCGAGCCCTCGTCGAGCCCGCCGCCGTCGACGACCTCGAACAGGATGCGGAACAGCTGGAACGGGTCGGCCGCCCCGACGATGAGGTCGTCGTCGGCGTAGAAGCGCGAGTTGAAGTCGAACGAGCCGAGCTTGCCGAGGCGCAGCAGCTGCATGACGATGAACTCGATGTTCGTGCCGGGGGCGTGGTGGCCGGTGTCGAGGCAGGTCAGCGCGCGGTCGCCGAGGGCGCTCACCTGCGCGTAGCTGGTGCCCCAGTCGGGCACGTCGGTGTGGTAGAACGCCGGCTCGAAGAACTTGTACTCGAGCACGAGGCGCTGCTCGTCGCCGAGGCCGGCGTAGATCTCGGCGAGCGACTCGGCGAGGTGGTCCTGACGCTGGCGCAGCGAGTCCTGCCCCGGGTAGTTCGTGCCGTCCGCGAGCCAGATCTTGAGGTCGCGCGACCCGGTCTCGTGCATGATCTCGAGGCAGCGGAGGTGGTGGTCGACCGCCTTGCGGCGGACAGCGGCGTCGCTGTGCGCGAGGCTGCCGAACTTGTACGCGTCGTCCTGGAACGTGTTCGAGTTGACAGTCCCGAGCGCGACGCCGAGCCCCTCAGCGTACGAGCGGAGGGCGCCGAAGTCCTCGACCTCGTCCCACGGGATGTGCAGGGCCACGCTCGGCGCCAGGCCGGTGTGCTCGTGCACACGGGCCGCATCCGCGATCTTCTCCTCCGCCGTGCGCGGCGTGCCCGGCGTGCCGAACACCTTGAACCGCGTGCCGGAGTTGCCGAAGGCCCAGCTGGGCAGCTCGATGGCCTGGCGCTCGAGGGTCGGCGCGATGGATTCGAAGGTTGTCATGGTGGCTCCGGCTCGTTCGACGTTGAATCGTTTCAATCTGACGATAGGGTTCGATCTGTGCCGCCGTCAAATCCCAACCACCACGAGCTCACGAGTCGCTCTTGAAACGAACGAGCATCCGAGACGTGGCGGCGGCCGCCGGCGTCTCGGTCGGCACGGTGTCGAACGTCCTCAACAACCCGGACCGCGTCAGCCCAGCGACCGTGGCCCGGGTGGCCCGGTCCATCGACGAGCTCGGATTCCTGCGGAACGACGCCGCGCGGCAGCTCCGGGGTGGTGACAGCCGTGCCATCGGCCTCGTAGTCCTCGACGCCAGAAACCCCTTCTTCGCCGACGTGGCGCGGGGCGCGGAGGCCGCTGCGGAAGAGCTGGGTCAGGTCATCCTCGTCGGGAACAGCGATCAGCGGACGGACCGCGAAGCCCACTACCTCAACATCTTCGCCGAGCGGCGCGTCATGGGCGTCCTCGTGTCCCCGGTCGGCGACGTCACCGTGCCCCTCCGGCGACTCCGCGACCACGGCATCCCTGCCGTCCTCGTCGACAGGGAGGCGGCACCCGGAACACTGTCCTCCGTGTCGGTCGACGACGTCGCGGGCGGGAGGATGGCCGTGGAGCACCTGCTCTCCCTCGGTCGGCGACGCATCGCTTTCGTCGGCGGACCGGGCGGCCTCCGACAGGTCTCTGACCGTCTGTCCGGAGCGCGGGCAGCAGTGGCGGCCACGCCCGACGCCGTCCTGCAGGTGCTCGACACGCCCGATCTCACGGTCGAGGCAGGGCGTTCTGCGGCCCACACCCTCGCGCATGGTGGTCCGGGAAAGCGCCCTGATGCCGTCTTCGCCGCCAACGACCTCGTGGCCGTCGGCGTGCTGCAGGGCCTCGTCATGCAGAGCGCCCTCCGCGTGCCGGAGGACGTCGCACTCATCGGCTACGACGACATCGACTTCGCACGAGCCACCGTGGTGCCCCTGAGCTCCATACGCCAGCCCCGAGAACTCATGGGCCGCTCCGCCGTCGAGGTTCTGCGCGCGGACGCGGCCGACCCCCACCGTGAACATGAACGCGTCATCTTCACTCCGGAACTCGTGGTGCGTGCCAGCACAGGTTGAGAAGGCCCTGCCCGTGAACACGCTCGCCCTCGCGGTACTGGTTCGAGTCTTCGGCGTAGTACTGCAGCTGGAGTAGCGGAACCGATTCACGCGGATGACGCACGAGCGACAGAGCGTCACGAGGCTGGTCTCCTCAGTACTTGGCCGACCGCGGACCAGGTCATCGACTTCTCGGAGACGACCATGCCATCGAAGATGCCCCTCGTGCTCGCTCTCGCGGGCCTGACTGCAAGCTCCCTCTTCCTCACCGCTTGTTCCAGCACCAGCGACGAGGCCTCGCGACAGACCGGGGCACCGCCCTCCACTGGTCGGGCCCCGGCCCATTGGTCCTACGAGGAGGTCGGCGGGCCCGAGGCGTGGGGTGGCCTATCGGAGGACTACGACCTGTGTGCCTCGGGAACTTCGCAATCACCGATCGACCTGCCGCGTACCGTGCCTGACCTCTCAGACGACGTGAGCATCGGCACTCGGGTCGCTCCGGTGACGGAAGCGGACACCGGTCACGCCTCGCAGGTCGAGGTCGGTGCGGACGGCTCTACGGTGCGCGCAGGTAGCCGTGACTTCGAGCTCCTCCAGATGCACGCACACACGCCGGCAGAGCACACCGTGGACGGCATTGCACCGGTCGCCGAAATGCACCTCGTGCACACCTCTGACGACGGACAGCTGCTCGTCCTGAGCGTCCTCGTCGACGAGGGCTCCGCGTCGGAGCCGTGGCAGACGTTCCTCGACACGGCGACCGGCCCGGACGGCACCACTTCGACGATCGATGTCGCATCGCTTCTTCCGTCGTCGCTGCAGTACTGGTCCTACGACGGGAGCCTGACCACTCCGCCCTGCAGCGAGGGCGTCTCCTGGGTCGTCTTCTCCGAACCAGTCACGTTGTCCACGGAGCAGATCGCCCGCCTGGACGCCGTTCACGACCACAACGCCCGTCCCACTCAAGGCCTGAACGATCGTGTCGTCCGAGGAGGGGACGCGATGCTCAGGTCCGAGTGACCGACGTCGTATGCGTGGAGATGCATGCCGTAAGACTTACGGCACTTGATGCCACAATAGTTTCACCGGCGGGCCTCGAAGCCCGCCCCGAACGTAAGGGGAACCATGTCTGAGAACACCACCGTCGCCGACCGATTCGCTGGCAAGACCGTCATCGTCACCGGAGCTGGCAGCGGCATCGGCCGCGCGTCCGCCCTGCGTTTCGCCCGCGAGGGCGCTCGGGTGATCGCGGCGGACGTCGTCGCGCAGCGTCTCGACGAGCTCGTCGCCGAGCACCCCGACCTCGAGCTGATCACTGTGGCGGGCGACATCACCAGTCAGGAAGGCATCCAAGCGGTCGTCGAGGCCGCCGGAGGACGAGTCGACGCCCTCGCCAACGTCGCAGGCGTCATGGACGCGTTCGTGCCCGCCGGTGAGATCGACGACGCGGCGTGGGACTTCGTGTTCGCCGTCAACGTGACGGCGGTCATGCGCCTCACGCGCGCCGTCCTGCCCCTCATGCTCGAGGCCGGCCGGGGTGCCATCGTGAACGTCGCCTCCGAGGCGTCCCTCCGAGGCTCGGCAGCAGGGCTCGCGTACACCGCCTCCAAGCACGCCGTCGCCGGGATGACGAAGAACACCGCGGTGATCTACGCCAAGCAGGGCATCCGCACGAACGCCGTCGCACCCGGACCCACCATCACGAACATCGAGGCTCCCATGAAGTCGCAGGTCGCCGCGGCGGTGCTCGGGCCGATCATGCAGGCGACCATCCCGACCCCCGTCGAGGCAGACGTCATGGCTGCGTCCATCACCTGGCTGGCCAGCGAGGACGCGTCGAACGTCAACGGCGTCGTCCTCGCTTCGGACGGTGGCTGGTCAGCGATCTGAGCGACGATTCAGGAGGCGCTGGCCGGTCCGCACAAGACGGCGAGCGCCTCCAGCGCCTCCTCGACCGCCTCACGGAGCGAACGTTCGCCCCTCTCGTCGGGAGCCGTCGCCCACCAGCGCAGCGCCGCGAAGGATGCCGCACCGAGAGCCTCCGCCACGACTTGGAGTCCGACAGTCCCGGCCAGTTCCGGCCGCCTGTCCTCCACGAAACCGGACAGCACCTCCGCGGTCTCCGCGAGGTGCTGCGGCGCAGCGGCGCGGAGCTCCGCGTGCCGCACGATGAGCCGGAGGCGGCTGCGCGTCGCGACGAGGTCGACCGCGGCGGACTCCATCGCGCCGACGAACGCCTCGCGGTACGCGACGAGCATCGGCACCCCCGCAGGCGCACATCGGAGACGCCTGCCCATCTCGTCGGCCGCGGGGCCCGCGCCGTCCCAGACGAGATCCGCTTTGCTCCTGGCATGACGGAACAGGCTGCGCCGTCCGACCCCTGCAGCCTCGGCGATGTCGGCCATGCTCACGGAGTCGTACCCGCGCTCCTCGAAGAGGGCGAGGGCAGTCCGGCCGACCGCCGCGCGGTCGGTCGCGATCGGACGACCAACGCGTCGCGTCATGTCGGACGAGGAGGTGGACGCAGCTGTCGACATGTTGCGAGGCTAGCTCCCGGACGAACTCGACGACGCGCCTCGGATGTCTCGGGTCGTTTGCCCCTGCACCTCACCCGACCACGGCTGCTCCCACTGAGGGGCTGTTCCCATCAGCGTCGTGGTCGACGTCGCCCGCTGCGGAGCGCCGCCTGTCGCGTACCGTGACGAGCCCGACCAGCGCTGCGGCGCCCGCCGTCCAGATGAGCAGCTGCAGGAGCCAGCGGTGGCTGCCGTCACCGGCGAAGAAGAGGATGTTCCGCATCTGCTCGAAGGCTCCGGCCCCGAGCCATCCCTGGTGCAGCACCTGCCAGAACGGCGGGAGCATCGACTCAGGAGCGGTCCCGCCCGCGCTCGGGAAGTTGAGGGCGACCAGGAAGAGGATGACGAGCAGCACCCCGCCCTGGCCGGCGACCTTGGTGAAGAACGTCGCCAGCAGGCCCACGGTGAAGGCGTAGATCATCGCCACCCCGAGGACCGCGGCAACCGTGCCGAAAGTCACTCCGTAGTCCACGAACAGACTGATCATCGAGAACGCGATGATCGGCACGAGCACGGCGGCACCCGCCGCGGTCGCCACGTACGTTCGCGTCCGCGCCTTCCGCAGGACCTGGCTGATGGCCGTGATGCTGAGGAACGGGCCGACCGTGCAGGCGACGAGCAGGAAGAAGAGCACCGATCCTCCGGGGTCGTCGGCCGGCAGGGGCGATGCGTCCTCGACCGTGTTCACGCCGCCGAGCTCGTCCGCGATCTCCTGCCCTGCGGTCTGGACGACTTGCGTGGCCAGGGCACCGCCTCCGGAGGCGATGACCGTCGTGACGTCGGAGCCGTCGACGACGACCGCTCCCACAGCCTCCCGCTTCGCCACGGCCTCGCGAGCATCGTCGGCACTGATCGTCTGCGTGACGTCGAAGGCTGCCGGGGCTTCGTCGTCGATCATCTCAGCGAGCGGGTCGGTGATCGAGGCCGGACCGCTGATGGTGAGCGCCAGGTCGTGTGGCACCGGCGCGTGTGAGGCACTGACGTAGCAGATGGTGAAGGCCAGCAGGAAGAACAACGGCATGGAGACGACCGCGATGAGCGTGGTCTTGAGCGACGCACGCCGCGAGGTGTCGATGGACCCGGGCGACACGACGACGTCGAGGTGGTTCTCGGGCATCTCGAAGCGCTCCGGGAGGTGCGTGCCGTGCGGGCGCTGTTCGGAGGGGGTCATCGGGCCGTTCCTTCGGAAGTGGAGGGGTGACCGGCGGTGATCGAGCGGCGTGGCTCGCTCGTCGGTGCTTCGGCGTCGGGTTCGTCGTCCAGGACGTAGGCCTCGACCTTGACGTGGCGGTGACGGTCGCCAGCCTCGTCGTCGACGAGGCGGTTCGCCTCGCGCAGCTCTCGCCGCGCGTCGACGTGCTGCGCATCGCGGTCGGTGAGCAGGGCGAGATCGACACGTTGCGCCCGCACCGTCTTGACGAGGTGCACGACCACCGTGGCGAGGACGAGACCGACCGTCCACGCGAGCAACTGCAGCACCCATCTCTGTGCCCCGGCGCCGTCGAAGTAGACGATGGACCGGAACGCCTCGTTCGCACCGGCGCCGAAGTAGAAGGAGTGCACCGCCTGCCAGAAGGGCGGCAGCATGGCCGACGGGCCCGCGCCTCCTGCGCTCGGGAAGTTCAGGAAGACGATGAAGCCCATGATCCCGAAGGTCGCTACGTTGCCGAGGAACTGCTGGATGAGGATCGCCGCCGCTCCCACGGTGAAGACGTAGAGGGCGTTGACGCCGAGCAGTCCCGCGATGGTGCCGAAGCTCGCGCCGTAGTCGCCGACCCAGATCGACGACAGGCCGAAGACGATGAGCGGAGCGATGACCGCCGTGATCGCCGACGCGAGGTACCGGGTGCGGAGCCGGGCGCGAGGCTGGACCTGGGTCAGCACGATGATGACGAGGTAAGCCGCGAGCGACGTGTAGGTGAGCAGGTAGAAGAGCGTCGTGCCGAGCGTGTCGGTCGCAGCCAGCGGGGCGACGTCGACGGCCTCGGCCGTCGTGCCCAGCTGCTCGGCGACCTGGTCGCCTGCTGCTCGCACGGCTGACCCCACCGATCGCCCCTCGGCGTCAGCGTAGTAGGTGGTGACCACGAAGTCGGTCTGCTCCGTCGGGTCGGCAGCGGGCACGGGGGTGATCTCGATCGCCCCCTCGACGGTGCGGTCCTCGACGCTGCTGCGCGCCTCTTCGACGACGTCGGTGTGGGTCGCCCGGAACTCCCTGGTCTCGTCGAGCCCGTCGGCGATCTGCCCCACGACCTGAGCCGGCCCGACGACGATCAGCGAGAGGTCGTGGGGCGTGGGCGCGTGCAGGGCGGACACGAACATGACAGGGAACACGATGACGAAGTACAGCGGCAGGAGAAGAGCGAAGACGAGCTTCTTGGCGACGGAAGCGCGGCTTGGCTCAGCCACCGAGGGAGCAGAGGCCGTCTCGGCCCCCTGAGCCATCGCGGGGGCGGGGGTGTCGGTCACGGGATCTCCACAGGTAGATGTAAACAGCATTTACAATGTAAACGGCGTTGACAGTCAGGTCAAATGCGCCTGGCCCATCTCGGATGCGCGAGACTCTGACTGACGACGTCGCAACCCGAGAGAAGGCAAGATGTCCGTTTCACCGCCGCCAGGCCGCATTGATCGCAGCGCTTCGGTGAAGGACGCGATCCGCGCCTCGGCGCGTCGCCTCTTCACCGCCGACGGCTTCGACGCGACCGGCATCCGTGACATCGCTGCCGACGCCGGCGTGAATCCGGCGATCGTCATCCGCCACTTCGGATCGAAGGAGGCGCTGTTCGTCGTCAGCGTGGACGGCGTCCAGGCGTGGCAGGCCCTGCTCGACGGGCCCGTCGAGCAGGTCGCCGAGCGGGCGGTGGCACGCATCATGGCGAGCCGCAAGAAGGGACTGCAGAGCTTCGGGGCGATCGTGCGAGCCTCCGGCCGACCGGAGATCCACGCACGCCTCCGCGAGTCGACGATCACGTTCTTCGCCGACCCGCTCGTCGCGAAGCTCGCCGGTCCGGACGCCCGCCTACGGGCGCACCTCTTCGCGGCCCAGCTGACGGGCCTCATGTCCGCGCTCGCGGTCTACGACGACCGCTTCCTCCGCGACGCACCTGCCGACGAGGTCGTCGCCCTCTATGCCCCTGGCCTGCAGCGCCTCCTCACCGGGACTACTGCAGACGGACGAGGCGAGGACCGTCCCTGAGGACGACTCCGCCCCCGGCGGCGTCGGCGAGAGTGGTCCCATGAGCCGGCAGATGCCGGCGCCACGAGAAGGAGCCCATCATGAGCACCACCACGGAACACGACCGAGCCACCACCCGCCAGATCCTCGCCGCGTCGTTCAGCACGCCCGATGGCGGCTCCCGTGCAGGCGCTGCCGTCACGGTCGCGCACCCAGGCAAGATCGGGAACACAGCAATCCTCTCCGTCAAGTCGGACGGGACACCCCGCTTCATGGAGACCAAGGACTGGGGAGCCGGGCGGGGAACACTCGTAGGCGGAGCGATCGGCCTCATCGGAGGACCCCTCGGCGTGCTCGCAGGCAGCGGCATCGGCGTTCTGGCCTCGAAGCTCCGCGACGTCGGGTTCAAGGACGCGGAGCTGCGTGAGCTCGGCGCCTCCCTGGGGGCCCGTGAATCCGTCGTCGTGTTCGAGCTCGCGACGGACACCGTCGCCAGCGCACGCCGAGTGCTCGAGTCCCTCGACGCCGAGCGGATCGTCGCCGTCCCCGTCGACACGAGCGTCGCCGACCTCTTCGCATCCGTCCCGGCTCCCGACGCCGACCGCGACTGACCCGGCGTGACTGCGCCCACCGGTTCCGCTGCCCTCTGACCTCATGCCGAACCTCCACGACTACGTGCGCTGGCGCGGCGACCTGCCGTTCGACGACGACGCCTTCAACATCGTCGACAATCTGGTGCTCGCCGCGTTGGCCAACGTCGAACTCGGAGACCTCGTCCCGCCCCTCGGGGGCGGGGCGGTCACGCTCCAGGCCGTGGGACGGGCGCTGACCGAGCAGGAGGCGGGCACGCCACGTTCCCGGCGTCTCGTCTTCGTGCCCCCGGCGCTGGTCGTCGACGCGGGCTCGTCGCGGCGCTTCGGCGAGGCCCTCCTCTCCCGCGCCGTGGACATCACGGACGCGGTGACCGGCACCCAGTTCGCGGCCGTGACGGTGGCTCTGCCGGACGGCAGCAGCTACGTCGCGTTCCGGGGCACCGACAACTCCCTGGTGGGCTGGCGCGAGGACTTCACCCTGAGCTTCGACCGCGTGCCGGCCCAGACCTCGGCCGCCGCGTATCTCCGCGAGGTCCTGGCGACCACTTCAGGGCCCGTGCGCGTGGGCGGGCACTCCAAGGGTGGGCACCTCGCGGTCTTCGCCGCCCTGTCGACGACACCTGCCGATCGGGAGCGCATCGTCCATGTCTACGACAACGACGGTCCCGGGCTGAGCCCCGAGATCACCGATCTCGATGCCCGTGAGGTCCTCCGCTCACGGACCACGAAGATCGTGCCCGAGTTCGCCGTCATCGGACGGCTCTTCGAGAGCGGTCCCGCCTCGCTCATCGTGGCGTCGACCGGTAAGGGCATCGTGCAGCACGACATCATGACGTGGCAGGTCGAGGGCACGCACCTCGTGGAGCGGGCGACCGGTTCCGCCCGTGCCGCCACCGTCTCCGGCCTCATCGACGCCTGGCTCGAGGACGCGGCACACGACGACCGTCGCGACTTCACCGACGCGCTCTTCACCGCCCTGGGGGCCGGAGGCGCCACCCTGGTCCAGGACGTCGCCCGTCGTGACCACGGCAGCTTCGAATCGGTGCTCTTCTCCCTCGTGCGCAGCCGGAGCGAGACGCGTCGTTCCCTCGGTACGACGGTCCGCGTACTGCGTCGCGCGGTGCGCAGGGTCGACACGTCCGAGCTGTTGCGCCGGGGCCAGATGGTGCGCGGTGCGCTCCTCGTCGTCGTGGGGGTCCTGTTCGTCGAGGCACCCGTCGTCGCGCTCCAGGTGCTGGGCGCCTTCGCCACGTTCGTCGTGAGCGTGGTCGTCGCCGTGCGCCTCCTGCGGTACGCGGCCCGGTACAGGAAGGAGCACGAGGTGCGCTGGCCCTGGATCGCCGGCGGCGTCTTCGCGTTCGCGCTCCTGCTGGTCGGCCTGGCGAACGTGGAGAGCCTCGTGACGCCGACCAACCTGCTGCTCGGCGCGGCCCTGATCGCGGCCGGCTGCTCGAGCGCGAAGGACGGCTTTCCCTTGTTGTACCGTCGCCCTCGCCGTGGCATGCGCGGTGCACTCCTGCTCATCAGCGCTGCCGTTGCGGTGCTGATGGGGGTCGTCGCCCTCGTGACGGCCGACCGCGTCATGTCGCTCTTCGTGCTACAGGTGGGCCTGTACTTCATCGTCGCCGGGCTCGTCGAGATGCTGTTCACCGTCCATGACCGCGTCCGCCGCGCCTACGTCGACGAGTCCGCGATCGAGGACCTCGCCAAGTTCGGCGATGACGCTCGGGTTTCGTAGCGCCCTTCCAGTCCGGGTCGCTCACCGCTCCGAGTAGTCGTGGAAGCCCTTCTGCCAGCTGCGTCGACCGCTCAACCTCCGTTGGACTGCCTGATGCCCTCGGCGAGCGCCGTGAACTCGTACACGTACCCGCCGGCGGCCCCACTGACCATGATGTAGCCCTTGTCAGTTCCTGGCTCGATCGCGACGTTCGTGGCCGACGACAGGCCGGCGGCGACATCGTCCGCGGGGAGCTCGATCGCAGCCAGCTCGTCGCCGTCCGCGCCGTGCACCACGATCCGTGGCGAGCCCTCGAACCCTTGGTAGATGTTGCCCTCGGCGTCGACCGCGTTCGAGTCGACGTGCGCCGACCCGGCGTCGACGTACACAGCCGGGTGCACGGATGCTGCGCCCTTTCCGTCCTCGGTCAGCGTCAGCAGGTCGATGCGGTTCGCCGCGTACTGGCTCAGCCAGAGACCTCTGAAGTCGTCGGTGAACGAGATGCCGTTCGGCGAGGCCAGGCCGTCCAGGACGACCGTGGGCTCGGCCGTCTCGGCGTCGAACCGCACGACGCGCCCCCCGAGGGAGGCAGCCTCGAGAGGCGCTCCGGGGAAGGCTGTGAAGTCGCTCACGTAGAGGTCACCGTGCTCGTCGAACGCCAAGTCGTCCGGGCTGAACCGTTGACCGTCTACCTCACCCGCATGGAACACCTGGGGGTCCTCACCCTCCGGGGTGATGCTCGTGATGGCGCCGCCCGCGATGTCCGTGAGGTAGAGGCGGCCGTCGTACGGGCTGAACTGCGCCGAGGTGAACGCGCTGATGTCGTCGGTGTAGACCGGCGTGACGGCCTGGGTCTCGACGTCGATGCGGATCACCTTCGGCTCGCCCGCCGGTGCCGTGACGTCGACGACGTAGAGATCTCCGTCCGGCCCGAACGTCGGGCCTTCCAGCAACGTCGACCCGGTCTCCGGGTGGACGTCAGTGACCATGAGAAGCTGAGTGGCGGTCGTGACCTGCGTGTCGGGCGTGCCGCCGGGTCCTGGCTTCGACGTGGACGTACACCCGACCAGGAAGACGGTCGCACTGACGAACGCGGCGAGGCCGCCCACGACGCGACGTCCAGTCACGAGCAGACCTCAGTCTCGACCCGGAGGACTTCGTCGAGGTGCTCCTCACGCCAAGCCTCGAGGACCCGGTGGAACTCGACGGGACCGGGTCCGTACGTGAAGTCGTTCGGCCGCCCCTTGCCCTCGCTGTTGTAGTAGCCCGGTGTGCAATCGGCCTGGAACTGCTCGTTGTCGAAGGCCGATTCCTGGACCTCCCTCGTCCACTCTCGCTGCGCCTCCTCGCTGGGCTCGACGATCCCGGCACCCGCCTGACGCGCCGCGGTGACGACCGCCGCGATGTGCTCTGCTTGGTCTTGCAAGATGTGGACGAAGTTCACCGAATTGGCGTTCTGCAGGGCCCCGAGCTGGAAGAGGTTCGGGAACCCGTGGCTGTAGAAGCCGTGCAGCGTCTCGGGCCCTCTCGCCCAAGCCTCGAGCAAGGTGCGGCCATCACGACCGTGCACGGGCATGGTCCCGCTGAGGACGCCCGAGACCCCGACCTCGAAGCCGGTGGCGAAGATGACGCAGTCGACCTCGTACTCGGTGTCGCCGACGACGATCCCCGTCTCGGTCATGCGGGTGATGCCACCGTGGTCGGCCGCGTCGACGAGTGTGACGTTCTCGCGGTTGAAGGTCTGGAGGTACGTGTCGCTGAAGCCGGGGCGCTTGCACATGTAGCGGTACCAGGGCTTGAGCACCTCCGCAATGGTCGGGTCGTCGACGACGGCGTCCACCCGTGCCCGGATGGCGTCCATCTTCTGCGCGTCGAGGAGTTCGTCACGACGCTCGCGCTCCTGGGGCGTCAGGGCGGGGTCGAGCTTGCCCGTGATCATCGCGCGCTGGAGGTCGGGAGTCGACGTCCAGCCGTCCTGCGTGAGGTCGACATCGACGTCCTCGCCGGAGACGACGGCCAGGAAGTTGTCTTGCCGCTTCTTCTGCCACCCGGGTCGGAGTGACGCGGCCCAGTCCGGGTCGGTGCGGCGGTTGTCCCGCACGTCGACGGTCGAGGGCGTGCGCTGGAAGACGAACGTGTGCTGCGCGTCACGGCCCACGTGCGGCACCACCTGCAGGCCGGTCGCTCCCGTCCCGATGACGGCCACCTTCTTGTCGGCCAGCCCGGTCAGGTCGCCGTCGGGCGTGCCGCCCGTGTAGCCGTAGTCCCATCGGCTCGTGTGGAAGGTGTGCCCGCGGAAGGACTCGATCCCGGGGATGCCGGGGAGCTTCGGCTGGCTGAGGGTGCCAGACGAGGTGACGACGAAGCGGGCACGCATCCGGTCGCCTCGATCGGTGTTCACGATCCACTCCGCCGCATCGTCGTCCCAGGTGAGCTCTGTGATGCGGGTCTGGAAGACCGCGTCCCGGTAGAGGTCGAACGCCTCGGCGATCGCGACGGCGTGTCTCCTGATCTCCTCCCCCGGTGCGTACCGCCACTCTGGCACCGTCCCCACCTCTTCGAGAAGGGGCATGTAGACGTAGGACTCGATGTCGCAGTGGACCCCGGGGTAGCGGTTCCAGTACCAGGTACCGCCGACGTCACCAGCCTCGTCCATGAGACGGAGAGAGTCGATCCCGGCCTGGCGGAGGCGCGCGGCCGTCACGAGACCGCCGAAGCCCGCACCGACGACCAAGACTTCCACCCGGTCGGTCAACGCCTGCCTCTCCGTCCACGGCGTGTAAGGGTCCTTCGCGTAGTAGCCGAACTCACCAGCAGCCCGGCGGTACTGGCCCGCCCCGTCGGGACGGAGGCGGCGGTCGCGTTCCGCCGCGTACTTGTCACGAAGGGCGTCGAGGTCGTCGGCGCTGGGGGCGAGGTCGAGGGTGTCGGACGTACGGTCGGTCATGGTGCTCCTCGTGCGGTCTCGTGAACGCAGCCGACATGTGACAACTGCTTAATGCGACCTTAAGCATCTGGACCTGAATCGTGCCTGTCAGTTCTGCTCTAGTGTGAGAACGTGAACGCCGACGAGGGCACCGTGACCGAACGAGAGCGCATCGCGAGCGAACTCCGCGTCGTCACGACGCTCCTCGAGACGGCGACGCTGCCAGCCTCGGCCGCGCCCCTCTTGTCCCTAGGCCTGACCGTTCAGCAGCTCAAGGTGCTGACACTTCTCGTCACCGGTGACGGCGCCGCGACTGGTCGGGTTCTCGCGACGACGTGTGGGGTCTCCGAGGCCGCAATGTCCGGCCTGCTCGACCGCCTCACGGCACTGGGAGCGGTCGAGCGGGTCGAGGATCCGGCCGACCACCGTGTCCGGCGAGTGACGGCGACGACCCTAGGTCGCTCGGTCGTACGCGACATCGTCTCGGCCCGCCCCGAATTCCGGGACGACGTGCTGGAAGGCCTCAGTCTCCCGGAACTGCGAGGGCTCCTCAGAGGGATGACAGGGATCGCCCGCCAGATCACTGCTCTCGACCAGGCTTGACCGCCGCCTGCCCGGTGGGAGACGTCAGCCTTTCAGCCCACCGGCGAATCCGGCGACGATGTACCGCTGCAGGAAGAAGTAGGCGATCAAGATCGGCAAGATGCTGATGATGATTCCGGCGAAGATGAGGTTCCACTGCGCCCCGTACTGGCCGACGAAACCATAGACCGCGATCGTGATCGTCTGCTGCTGCGATCCAGAGAGGTAGAGCAGAGGCGTGAGGAACTCGTTCCACGTCGACACTGCCGTGAGGATGATCACGGTGCCCGTGATCGGACGGACGAGTGGGAACACGATGGACCGGAAGGCGCGCAACGCACTGGCCCCGTCGAGCGACGCCGCCTCCTCGAAGTCCGCCGGCAGGGCACGCATGAACCCGGCGTAGAGGAAGATCGAGAAGGGCATGCTCTGCCCGACCGTGACGAGGATGACACCCGCGAGGCTCCCCAGCAGGCCTAGGTCGCGGATCGTCTGGTAGAGGGGCAGCAGAGCGAGCTGGGCGGGGAGGAGCAGTCCGAGGAGGAACAGGTAGTAGGTGCCCTTGGACCATCGAGTGGCGAGCCTCGACAGAGGGTAGGCAGCGGCGGCGCTGAGAACGACGATGATCGTGATGGCCACGACCGAGACGACGGCGCTGTTGATCAGTGCCGTTCCCAGTCCACCCTGGTTCCATGCGTCGACGAAGTTCTGGAACGTCGGCTCGAGTGGTGGCGCGAGGGTGGAGCTCTGGTCGCCTGGGGCCTTGAGCGCGAGGCTGACCAAGACATAGATGGGGAAGAGGAAGATGATGGCCACCAAGATCATGACCGCCTCGAGAACGGCTGTCCGCCATGTGTATCGGAACATGTCAGTTCTCCTGTCGTGACAGCAGCTTGTACTGGATGGCAGAGGCGATCGCGACGAACACGGTCAGGACCACGGCGAGGGTGACTCCGTACGAGAATCGGCCGAGCTGGAAGGCATTCGAGTAGATCAAGGTCGAGATCGTGTTCGTGGCACCACCCGGACCGCCCTGGGTCATGGCGAAGACCTGGTCGAAGAGCTTGAAGCCCCCGATGATCGAGAGCATCACGTTGATCGTGATCGCCGGTGCGAGCATGGGCCGCACGACTGACCAGAATCGGCGAACCGGGCCTGCGCCGTCGATGGCGGCAGCCTCGAGCACTTCTTCCGGCACACCCTGGAGTCCGGCGAGGAAGATGACCATCGAGTACCCGACGAACTGCCAGATCACGACGATGATGATCGACCAGATCGCGACGTCCGGGTCGCCGAGCCAGTTCTGACGCAGCCCGCCCAGTCCGACCGCCTCGAGAGCGACGTTGATCCCGCCGGCGGGAGCGAAGAGGTTCTGCCAGAGGAAACCGACCGCGATCGACGTGATCACCACCGGGGCGAAGATGACGACGCGCAAGACGTTCCGTGACTTGATCTGCGAGTTGAGCCCCAGTGCGATCAGGAGTCCGAGGACGTTCTGGATGATGGTGACCGCGACAGCGATCAGCAGGGTGTTCCGGATGGCGACGACGGCATTGGGATCGTCGAGGATCGCGAAGAAGTTCTTCGCCCCTACCCACGCCCGCTCGGCCGACACGCCATCCCAGTTGGTGAACGCGAACAACGCACCCTGAACGCTGGGGACGATGACTGCGAACACGTAGACGACGGCGGCAGGCAAGACGAACCACCAGACGGTTTGGGCATACCCGCGGTAACGGCGGCTCGGCTTTTTCTTTGGCAGGGTGCTCGCCGCGGCGGCAGGGGCGATGGCCATGGTGCTCTTCTTCTCTCGGCGCAGTGACTGGCGTGGAGAGGCGGTGCGATGCGTCGGGTCCACGCGGGATCGCACCGCCTCGGGGGCGTCGCAGAACTAGCCTGCGTAGGCGGAGTCCATGGCCGCCAGGGCGTCGTCGACCGAGGTCTGACCCCCGAGAAGCTTCTGCAGTTCGTCCTGGTACACCTTCGTGGTGTTGGAGTTGGGCCAGGTCTGGTCGGGGAACGCAGCGGTTTTGTCGCTCTGGGCCTGCTCGGAGACGCCCACCAGGGCAGGAGTCGGCTCGAACCCGTCCACGGGGACGCTGGGGAAGATGGACCCGGTGTCGAGCGCCAGCTGGACGCCCTGCTCACTCAGGTAGAAGTCCATGAACTTGTTCGCGAGATCCTTGTTCTTGGCCTTCGCGTTCACGCCGTATCCGGATCCGAGCCCGACTGGCAGGACTGTCTCGGACGGGTCGTCCGTTGCGGGCAGAGGTGCCGTCTCGAAGGTCGAACCCTCCGGGGCGGCACGCTCGATGTCACCGATCTGGTTGCTGACGGTGACAATGCCGACGGCGTCGCCCGTCGCGACCTGACCCTGAGCGACTTCGAGACTCGTCCCCAAGGCGTCGGCGGTGAAGCAGCCTGCATCCATCATCTCGAGGTACTTGTCGAGGACCGTCGACCACTCAGAGTCGGCGAATGTCGCATCCCCCGAGGCCTGCTCGGAGGCGAAGTCGGGGTCGGCGCCATCGACCAGCGTTGCCGACAGGGCGTAGGGGAGGTAGTTGAAGGTTCCGCCGGCGAGTCCCGCCAACGCGTAGGCGACCTTTCCCTCCGCCTTCGCAGCAGAACACAGGTCGAGAACTTCGGTCCACGTGGTGGGAGCTGTTGCACCGAGCGCTTCCAGGGCCTGCGTGTTGTAGGTGGCAGGGATGATGGTGAAGTTGTTGGAACCCATGAGGATCTTGCCGTCAGCGCCCATCACTGCCTTGTTGACGTCCGTGAAATCGCCCGTCCACTCGTCTGAGCTGAGGTCTTCGAGGAAGTTGCCCTTGGCGAGGGTCTGCGCCGTGATCGGGTTCCCGTTGCCCGGGAACACGACGACGAAGTCGGATGCGGTTCCTGAGACCATCTCGGTGTTGATCTGCGTGAGGATGTTCGGCCACGGGAGCTCGGTGATCTCAACGGTGACGCCCGGGTTGTCATCCTCGAACTGGCTCGCGAGGGCAGACATCACCTCGTCTCCACTCCACCCCGAGACGGTCAAGGTGTTCTCGTCGCCGCCACCGGCGGACTGTGGGCCGGCAGAACAACCTGCAAGGCCGAGTGCGAGTGCCGAGAGAACGGCCGCGGGCACGAGTGCTGCTGCTTTACGCATGAAATGCTCCATTGGACTTCAAGGGTGAGTACCCGGACCGCGTTGGCCAGGCAGGTCGCCTGACGGTCACGAGAACGGCCACGAGGCGATGCGAGACCGACATTAGGGGCCTCGTCTTCTTTCGTCAATCAGTTGACGTAAATCGATTGACGCACGCGGGACGAGGTCCGTAAATCGATTGACACCTGAACTCGTCGGGAACTACCGTGAGTCGTTCGCTCGGCGCGGAGCTACGCGTCGGAGTGGGCCTGCGGCCGCTGCCAGAGCGATGTCCGCACCAGCACCGACTCGTCCGCAGACTCAGTCTGTGTGCCCTGAAAGAGACCCTCATGACCTTCGGAACCGCTCGCTTCGTCGCTGCCGACGACGAGCCAGCAAGCGCACCACTGTTCCGCCGCGATCTGCAGCTCGACGACGGTCATGGACTCGTGACGGCGGCCGTTCTGTCACTGAGCGCGCTCGGCATCTGCGAAGCCTGGATAAACGGGGTCCCCGTCTCCGACGCCTTGCTCACACCTGGGTGGACCAGCTACGAGTGGCGGCTCCACTACGTCGATCACGACGTCACGACTTTGCTCGCCAAGGACTCGACCTTGGGCATCGCAGTAGGGAACGGCTGGTACCGGGGTCGACTCGGGTGGATCGAGACCGCCCGGTACGGCGAGGAGATCGCCGCCTGGGCGCAGCTGCGCATCTGCTTCGAGGACGGGCACGAGCAGGTCGTCGTCACAGATGAGACCTGGTCCGTCGGGCCCAGCGAGATCGTCGCGAACGACTTCTACGACGGGCAGATCATCGATGCCCGGCTCCGTGACGAGAGCTGGAAGATGCCCGGCTTCAGCAGCCCCGACTGGGGCTCCGTCCACGTAGTCGACTACGACCCTGAACAGTTCGACCTCGATCCCGCCGCGCCGGTCCGACGCATCGACGAGCTTCCCCCACAGAGGACGTGGTACGGCCCCTCCGGGACGACCCTGATCGACTTCGGCGAGAACATCGTCGGCTTCGTTCGTCTCGAGCTCAGGGGCACCCCGGGAACGACGATCACGGTCAGGCAGGCTGAAGTCCTGGAAGACGGAGAATTGGCCCTGCGCACCCTCCGGTCGGCGAAGTCCACCGACGTCTACATCCTCTCGGGCGGGGACGACGTCTTCGAGCCGACCTTCACGTTCCACGGCTTCCGCTACGCCGAGATCATCGGCTGGGACGCACCCCTGCGAGACGTCGAGGCAGCGTCCTCTGCGATCGCCATCTCGTCCGACCTGCGACGCATCGGATCGTTCGAGTGCTCCGTGCCCGACCTGAACCAACTGCACGAGAACGTCGTTCGCGGCATGCGCGGCAACTTCGTCGACATCCCCACTGACTGCCCGCAACGAGACGAACGCCTCGGCTGGACGGGCGACCTGTCTGCATTCGCCCCCACCGCCGCCTACCTCTTCGACGTGCAGGACTTCCTCGCCGACTGGCTCCGTGACGTCACCCTCGAGCAGGACCACCACGACGGCGTCGTCCCGTACATCGTTCCCGATGTCCTGAAGTACGCGACTGTCGCTCAGGAAGGCGCCGGCGCCGAGGAGATCGCCGCGTTCTGGAGCGATGCGGCCGTCTGGGTCCCGTGGTCGCTCTGGGAGGCGTACGGCGATCCGCGAGTGCTCGACGAGACCTTCGAGTCGATGGTCACCTACGGTCGCCGCCTACGATCCCTGTTGTCCTCGACAGGGGTGTGGGACACCGGTTTCCAGTTCGGGGACTGGCTCGACCCCGACGCGCCGGCAGATGAGCCCGGCGCCGCCAAGGCGCACCCCGGAGTCGTCGCGACCGCGTGTGCTTACCGCAGCGCTGCACGTATCAGCGCAACTGCGACCGTCCTCGGACATGCCGCTGAGGCAGCCGAGTTCAAGAGCATGGCAGACGGCCTTCGCGCCGCTTTCCACCGTGAGTACGTGCACTCTGGCATGATCCTCAGCGACTGCACGACCGTGTACTCGCTCGCCATCGTCTTCGGCCTCCTCGAACCCGAGCAGGAGGCGTGGGCAGGCGAGCGGCTCGCGGAACTCGTCCAGGAGAGCGGCTTCCACATCTCGACCGGCTTCGCCGGTACGCCCTTCATCAACGACGCCCTCACGTCCACCGGCCAGACGGCCACGGCGTACAGGCTCCTGCTCCAGCGCGAGTGCCCCTCGTGGCTCTACCCGGTCACGATGGGCGCGACGACCATCTGGGAACGGTGGAATTCCATGCTCCCCGACGGGAGCATCAATCCCGGTGGCATGACCAGCTTCAACCACTACGCGCTCGGCGCCGTCGCTGACTGGATGCATCGTGTCGTCGGCGGCCTCGCCCCTCTGGAACCGGGTTACCGCAAGATCCTCATCGCCCCCGACATCGGCCCCGGCATCGACTGGGCGCGCAGCTCCCTGGTCACCCCCCACGGCCACGCCGAGGTCAGCTGGGCGCGATCGGGCGACGACGTACGGTTCGACATCACGATCCCTCGCGGCTCGGTCGGCGTGTTCCGCCGGAGGGGACGACCTGACGAGGAACTGCCGCCAGGAACCCACCAGGTCATCGCACCTGTCCGTGAACCGATCGACGCCGCCCCAGTACAGTGAGGCAGCCCGAGGGCAGGACGCAGAGGGAGCGACGATGACACAGGTCAACGAGCAAGGGCGTCGTCGTCGACCTTCGCTCGCCGATGTCGCCAGCCATGCGGGAGTGTCTCAGGGTGCTGTCTCCAAGGTCATCCGCAACGCCTACGGAGTCAGCCCCGCGATGCAGCAGCGGGTGCAACGTGCGATCGACGACCTGAATTACCGTCCGCGCACCGGGGCGCGTGGCATGCGTGGTCAGACCTTCACGATCGCGATCGGCTCGGAGATGCCCCAGCTCGGCAACGACTTCTTCACGCAGGTCACCACGGGAGCGGCACATGGGCTGGCCGGCAGCGGCTACCAGCTCATCATCGCTCCGGCTCTCGACGGCGAGGGGGACAAGAAGGTCCTCGACGCCCTCGTCGACAGGCAGGTCGATGGCATCCTCGCGATCTCCCTCGAAGTCACTCCGAGCTACCTGGATCGGCTCGCCGAGTACGTCCCCATGGTGCTGGTCGGCCGCCACGACCGCCAGATCAACTACGACACGGTCACCAACGACGACCGTGCGGGAGTCACGTCGGCGATGGAGCACCTCCTAGCACTGGGCCACCGGGACATCGCACACCTCACGGTGGGGTCCGGCCCGACCCGGGCCGATTCCTCCACCCCACACGCGATCCGGCAGGCGACCTACGAACGATGCATGCTCGAGAACGAGTTGCGACCCCACGTCGTGATCTCGGACGCATCGGAGAACTCGGCCTACATCGCCACCCGACTCCTCCTGGATGACAGGGCCCGTCGCCCTACGGCGATCTTCGCCGGCAACGACACCCTCGCCATCGGGGCCCTGCGTGCCGTCGCCGAACGGGGGCTGTCCGCCCGTGAAGTCTCTGTCGTCGGCTACGACAACATCGAGCTGGCGAGCCACCCGCTCGTCTCGCTCACGACCGTCGATCAATACGGCGTCAAGATCGGAGCGACCGCGATCGAGCTGTTGATGGACCGCATCCGGGAGACACCGACGGAGCCACGCCACGTCGAGCTCGACCCGATGCTCGTGATCCGCAACTCGTCCGCACAGCGGTAGCACGCCGGGCACACTGACCGACCATCGGTCGGAGCAGCGAGCCTGGTGGACCTAGGGTCGACGCTCCCGTCGTCAGTCCCGTGCGAGCTGCGGGTACAGCGCCTCGAGCGGTGCTGAGAGCGCCGCCCGCACCTGGCGCGAGGTCTCGTCCGCGAGCACCTCGTGCTCGCCGGCCTCGAGGGCGTCGAGCACGTCGGACACGAGCACTGCCGGGTCGGTCTTCGCGTCGGTGACGCCTGCGGCCATGGCGGTGTCGACGTAGCCGACGTGCACGCCGACGACCTGCACGCCCGCGGGCTGCAGCTCGAGGCGCAGCGAGTTGGTGGCCGACCAGAGCGCGGCCTTCGTCGCGGAGTAGATGCCGGCGACGGCGTACCAGGAGAGGGCGGAGTGGATGTCGATGATCGCGGTGCCGCCGCCGCGGGCCGAGAGGAGGGGCGCGTAGGCCCGGGCGAGGAACAGCGGCCCGAGGAAGTTGGTCTCGACGTTCGCACGAATCTCGTCGTCGGTGTGGCTGAGGATGCCCGGCGTGGGCGCGTTCGCGCCGGCGTTGTTGACGAGGATCGTCACGTCGGGGGCGGCCTCCACGACGGCCGCGATCGAGGAGGCGTCGGTCACGTCCAGGGTGAGGGGCACGACGCGCTCGTCGTCCCAGGTGCGCGGGGTGCGGGCCGTGGCGTAGACCTTGGCGGCGCCGCGGGCGAGGGCGGCCTCGACGAACTGGGTGCCGATGCCCCCGTTCGCTCCGGTGACGAGGACGACGGAGCCGGTGATGTCAATCATGGGTGTTCCTTTCGGGGGTGGTGCGAGGATGAGGCGGCTCGTGATCGAGTCGCCGTAGGTGACTCATGTCATAATTGAGTTCAGTCAGTTTCTATTCCGGGAGATCCGAATGACGCCGTCAGCCCCGCCCCCCGGCCGGCGCGAGCGCAACAAGCAGGAGAAGCTCGAGCGCATCACGCGCGCCGCCTCCGACCTGTTCGCCCGGCACGGGGTGGACGAGGTGACGACGCAGCAGATCGCCGAGGCGGCCGACGTCGGCGCCGGCACGCTGTTCCTCTACGCCCGCACGAAGGGCGAGCTGCTGCTGCTGGCGCAGAACGCGGCGTACGCGCGGTCCCTCGACGAGGGGATCCGCGCCTCCTCGGCCGCCTCGACCGCGCTCGACGCTGTCGTCGCCGTGCTCGAGCCGATCGTGCACTGCAACCGGGCCCAGGTCGAGAACGGCCGCACGTACCTCCGCGAGATGGCGTTCGGCGACGCGACGGAGCCGCACCACGCGGAGGCGCTCGCGATCGTGGCCAGGACCGAGGAGGCGGTGGCCGGGATCGTGGTGCGCCTCACCTCGGCGGCGCCCTCCGACGCGGCCGCGCTCGCCCACGTCGTGTCGGCGGTGATGATGCTCGCGATGTCGTCGGCGGTCGACGAGTCCGTGCCGGACGACGAGATCGTCGCGGGGGTGCGACGTCAGCTCAAGGCGATCCTGCCGCCTCGGTGAGCCCAGCAGGCCCCCAGGCGGTCAGCTGGCGAGTTCGGGGTAGAGCTCTGCGATCGGTCCGGAGAGACCTGCTTTCACGGCCGCGCTGAGCTCGTCGGCGACGACCTCGAAGGCACCCGCCTCGACCCCGTCGAGGACGGCGGCCACTAGTTCGGCCGGGCGCATCTTCTCTCCGTCTGCATGCGCGGCCATCGCGGTGTCGACGTACCCGACGTGCACGCCCGTGACCAGCACCCCTCGGGGAGCCAGCTCGAGCCGCAGCGTGTTGGTGGCGGACCAGAACGCAGCCTTCGAAGCGCTGTATCCCCCGCCGAAGGCATACCAACTGGCCACGGAGTGGATGTCGATCAGGGCTCCGTCGGCGGCAGCGACGAGAGCGGGGGCGAAGGCCTGGGCCATTCGGACAGGAGCGAAGAAGTTGATCTCCATCGTCTGACGGAGGTCGGCTTCTTCGATGTCGAGCATGCTCGCGGTAGCCGGCAGCCCGCCTGCGTTGTTGACGAGAACGGTCACGTCGGGCGCTGCGGCGGCCGCAGCGGCGACCGACGCGGCGTCCGTCACGTCGAGCGTCAACTCGACGACGCGTTCGTCGCCCCATTCCCGAGGGGCCCGGGCTGTGGCATAGACCTTGGCTGCCCCACGAGCGAGGGCGGCACGGACGAACTCGGTCCCGAGGCCTCCGTTCGCACCGGTGACAAGGACGACTGCGTTCTGGAGTGAGGTCATGTGGGCTGCTTTCGTCGGAGAAAAGAGGGATCAGTCCGTGAGGAATTTCGCCGCGGCCGTCGTGAACTGCTCCCAGTATTGGAAGATGCTGCCGTGGCCGGAGTTCGGGTAGATGATCAACTCTGACCCGGCGATGCGGCGGTGCAGGTCATGCGAGAGCACCGTGGGAACCATGCGGTCGTGGTCGCCGTTGACGATCAGGGTCGGCTGCGTGATGACACCCAGATCAGACGGTCTCGAGCGGCCGTAGCTCTGTATCGCCTTGAGCTGGGTGGCGAATGCTCGGAGGCTGATCTTGGCGTCGCGGTCGCGGGTGCGTTCCGCGAGGCGGGCCACGAACGCCTCGCCGGCGGTCTTGCCGACACGGTCTCGGTTGAAGAAGAGGAACTCCTTCGGGTCGGACCGCGTCAAGACAGATCGCAGGACGTCGTAAAAGGTGATGCCGGCGACCTTGTCGATGTCTTTCCCGCCACGCGGGCCGGTCCCGGTCAAGACGAGCTTGCGGATGAGCTCGGGGTGCGACACGACGAGGTCCTGGGCGATCATGCCGCCCATCGACAGCGCGAAGACGTCGATCGTGTCGTGACCGAGAGCACTGATGAAGGCGTAGGCGTCGTCGGCCGCCTGTTCCATGGTGTCCGGCACACGCCCCGACGAGGCGCCGACGCCCTGCTGGTCGAAGGTGATCACGTGCCGATGAGCCGCGATCGCGTCGACGATGCGCGGGTCCCAGTTGTCGAGGGTAGCGGCGAGGTGCACGAAGAACACGACCGGGATGCCTCCCCGTGGCCCGAGCTCGCGGTAGGCGTAACGAACGCCGTTCGCGGTGACGGTCTTCGAGGGGGCGTCAGCATACGAGCTGACAACGGGTTCTGAGGTGGTCATGCCGGTTCTCTTCCTAGGAGGCGACGCGGGTCTGTGGCGGGGCGAGCTACAGGAGGGTGATGACGGCCTTGCCGCGGATCCCGGCCTTGCCGAGCCCGTCGAGGGCGGTGGCGGTCTCGACGAACGGGTGCGTCGCGCCGACGACCGGGCGGATCGCGCCCGCGTCGACGAGTGTGGCGATCTCTCGGAGCTGGCTGCCGTCGGCGTGCATGAAGAGGAACTCGTATCGGACCCCGAGCTTCTTCGCCTGGGCACGCACCTTGCGGCTGAGGCCAGCGATGGCGAGGCGCACGACGGGATTGAGGCCCGCGGCCTCGGCGAAGGCGGGCGTGGGCGGGCCCTGGATGCCGATCGCGAGGCCGCCCGGGCGCAGCACCCGGAGCGACTTCGCCAGGTTCTCACCGCCGAGGCTGTCGAGGACGAGGTCGTAGCCGGAAAGCTCCTCCTCGAAGTCCTGGGTGCGGTAGTCGACGACGACGTCGGCCCCGAGCTCGCGGAGGAAGTCGGCGTTCGACGAGGAGGCGGTGGTCGCGACGTGTGCGCCGAGGTGCTTCGCGAGCTGGATCGCGATCGAGCCGACCCCGCCCGCGCCTGCGTGGATCAGCACCTTCTGGCCGGGCTGCACGTCGCCGCGCTCGACGAGGGCCTGCCAGGCCGTCAGCGCGACGAGGGGCAGCGACGCGGCCTCGATGGTGCTGATCGTGGTCGGTGCGAGGGCGACGTCGGCCTCGTCGACGGCGATGCGCTCGGCGAAGGTGCCGATGCGGTGGTCGCGGGGGCGTGCGTAGACCGCGTCGCCGGGCTTCAGGCTGCGGACCGAGCCGCCCACCTCGATGACCGTGCCGGCCAGGTCGTGCCCGAGGGTCAGGGGTGCCTTGTACGGGAGGATGAGCTTGAACTCGCCCTCGCGGATCTTCGCGTCGAGGTGGTTGAGGCCGGCGGCCTCGACCTTGATGAGGACGTCGTGGATGCCGATGGTGGGCTCGGGGACGTCGGTCTCGTGCAGGGGCTGCTTGTAGGCGTCGAAGGCGAAGGCTCGCATGGTGGTCACTTCCGGGTCGTCGGGCTCTCGGAGAATCTACCGATTTACCGAGGAAACTCAATTATGAGCGTAGTCACTTTGAGTGTCAACCATGCGAGCAGCGACTGCCGACCCCGATCGGCGACGGGGACTCTCGAGGCCCGAAGCGGTCGGAATGAAATGGTGCTGGCGCCCACGACATGCATTTGCTACCTTCTGTACGTACAGCATGGACAGACCGTATCTGAGGTCGTTCGCGAAGCACCTCGCCTTCGAGCTGCACTCAAAGCTCCCCCGATGACGCACGAGAAAACTTTGAAGGGTCACGATGTCAACGACGACGACAATCCGCACCGGCGGTCCCGGCTCCAACGGCGTGATCGAGCGGATGGGCCTACCGAAACCGCTGATCTGGGGCTTCGTAGGCCTCCTGCTCTTCATGATCGGCGACGGTGTCGAGTCCGGCTACATCGCCCCCTACCTCGCTGACAACGGCGCCGGGTCGGAGACGAACGCAGCCGTCATCATCTCCGTCTACGGACTCATGGTCACCCTCGGGTCGTGGCTGTCCGGCGCCCTGTCCGACGTGTGGGGCCCGCGGCGGGTCATGATCATCGGTCTCGTCCTGTGGGCCGCTCTTCAAGTTCTGTTCCTCGCTGTGGCCCTGCCGAGCGAGAGCTACCCCCTGATGCTCGTCATCTACGGCCTCCGAGGGATCGCTTACCCCTTCTTCGCCTACGGCTTCCTCGTGTGGATCCTGGGGGCCAGTCCTGCACACCGCCTGGGCTCGGCTGTCGGCTGGTTCTACTTCGCCTTCACCGGCGGGCTCCCCACCCTCGGATCGCTCGTCGCGAGCGGATCGATTCCGCTGCTCGGCGCCTACAACACCTTCTGGCTGTCCCTCGGGCTGGTCATCCTGGGTGGCATCTTCGCCCTCGTAGGGCTGCGGAAGGCCCAGGGCGGCGGCCGCCTGGCAGCACCCGGCGTCTCCACGGGGCACAGCTTGGTCAACAGCATCGCCATCGCCTTCACCAGCCCCCGCGTGGGCCTCGGCTGCCTGGTCCGCATCGTCAACACGGCACCGCAGTTCGGCCTGTTCGTCTTCTTCCCGGCGATCTTCGCCGACGACCTCGGCTTCGGCACGTCCGGCTGGCTGCAGCTGGTCTTCATCCTGGGCGCCTCGAACATCTTCGCCAACCTGTTCTTCGGAGTCCTGAGCGATCGGATGGGCTGGCACCGCACCCTCCGCTGGTTCGGCTGCATCGGCAGCGCCGTCGCCGTGCTGGCCTTCTACTTCCTCCCCCAGTACGTCACTGACCAGTACTGGGTAGCCGCCCTGTGCGCCGCTCTCTTCGGCATCACGCTCGCCGGCTTCACGCCGATCTCGGTGCTGATGTCCCTCATGGCCCCCAACCAGAAGGGCAACTCGATCGCCGTCCTCAACCTCGGCGCCGGAGCCGCGACCTTCGTCGGCCCCGCCATCGTCGCCATCTTCCTTGCACCCCTCGGCGCCGGTGGCGTGACGATCATCTTCGCGGCCCTCTACGTCCTGGCCGGCATCTCGGTCCGCTGGCTTCGCGTTCCCGAGAGCGCTCAGCGAGTCGTCGAACAAGGCGGGACGCTGCAGGGCGCCGTCGAAGAAGGCATCGTCGAGACTCCGAACAACGGCAAGGGCGCTGCGACCGCCTGATCTCGACCGCCACTCACGACGCACCACCCGGCCCGACACGGGCCGGGTGGTGCGTCGTCTCGTCGCTGCTCTCCGTGACTGATCGTTCGTTTTGTACGTACAGACTGGACGGGGCGTACTGAACGCCCTAGGCTTGTCAAAAGCAGCAGATAGCTGCCCCCACGGGACAGGCGCCTCGCACCTCACTGCGAGGCGGCATCCTGACTCACTGCCGAGCATCGCTCTGAGAATCGCTGGTGACCAGGTACCCACCATCGAAAGGACTCTCCATGGCTCTCGTAAGCGGCATCGACGTCATCCAGGAGTGCTCCTCGCGAGGACTCGTCGCCGGCGCGTTCAACACGACCAACCTCGAGACGACCCTCGGCATCCTCGACGCGGTCGACAAGGTCGGTGTCCCGACTTTCATCCAGGTAGCCCCGACGAACGTCTCCTTGTCCGGCTATGAATACATCTACGACATGGTCGCCCGCCGCCTGGAGTCCTCGAAGGTGCCGGTGGCGCTCCACCTCGACCACGGCAAGTCCCTCTCGGCCGTGCACGCCGCACTGATGGCCCGCTTCACGTCGATCATGATCGACGACTCCGAGGCCTCGTTCGAGGACAACGTCAAGACCTCGTCCATCGCCCGAGAGATGACACCTCGGAACCTCGCCCTCGAGGCAGAACTGGGCAGCATCGGCGGCAAGGAGGACGACGTCGCTCCTGAGTTCGCTGCGCACACGGACCCTGTCCAGGCCAAGGAGTTCGTCGAGGCAGTCGGCTGCGACATGCTCGCAGTCTCCGTCGGCAACCAGCACGGATTCGTCCCGAACGCGAAGATCGACTTCGAGCTCCTCGGCCAGGTCAGGGACGCGAGCCCCGTGCCCCTGGTCATCCACGGAGGATCCGGCCTCCCTGACGAGCAGCTCGCTCGTCTCCACGAGTTCAACGTCGTCAAGGTCAACGTCGCCAGCGACTTGCGAAACGCCATGATCCGATCCTTCGGCGAGGCGTACGCGGCCAACCCGCGAGAAGCATCCCTCATCCGCGTGTCCAAGGACGCCGTCGCCGCGATCTCCGATGTCGTCGAGGGCCGCATCCGTACGTTCAACCCCGCCGTCAACTGAGCGAGGATCTCGTCGTGCTTCCTACGATCACCGTCGATGTAGGGACCACCAGCATCAAGCTCTGCTTCTTCGATGCTGGAGGTCGCCTCCTCGAATCCGGGCGGGTCCCGACGCCGACATTGCCAGACGCATGGGGCGAGATCTATGACGTGGACGCTGTCGTCGACGCTGTCCTCGCATTCGCCGGGGACCTGAGCGACCCGCAGCGCACCTCGGTCGCCCGCATCGCCGTCACGGCCGTCGGCGAATCCGGCGGCCTCGTTCGATCAGACGGCACGCTGGCCTCACCGATGGTCCTGTGGCACGACCATCGCGGCGCACCGTATCTGGACTCGCTCGACGCGTCGGCGCGGGCCCGCATCTACGAGGTGACGGGCCTGCCGGTGAACGCGAACTACGGCCTGTCCAAGATCGCATGGGCTGTTCACCAGGCAGCAGGCGGCCTCGGGGACGCCCAGTGGCTGAACGTCGCCGAGTACCTGGCCGCCCGCATGACGGGACAGCGCTGGGCCGAGCCCTCCCTCGCCAGTCGCACCATGGCCCTCGACCTCGCCAGCAGCTCATGGTCGGAGGAGGTACTCGAGAAGCTGGGATTGCAGAAGTCGGTCCTCCCCGAGCTGCGCCCTGCTTCGTCCGGCTCGGGCATGGACCCGGCCTTCGCCGCAGCATCAGGGCTCTCGCCAGACGTCGTCGTGCACGTGGCCGGGCACGACCACATGGTCGGCGCCGTCGGTGCAGAACTCCTGCCCGGTGAACTCCTCAACTCCACAGGAACGACCGAAGGCCTCCTCTTCCTCCGCGACTCTCCGAGCCTCGACGACAATTTCGCCGCTTCCAAGCTCGCGAACGGCATCTCCTGCACGGGAGAAGGCTTCACCCTGTTCGCGTCCATACCCACGGGTGGCTCCGCGTTCGCGACCCTGCAGACCATGCTGGACCTCGACGCCGAGACGATCACCGGACGCATCGCTGGCATCCACGCTCGATACGTCGCTGGGAATGTCGATCTGGATGCGGCGCCTCTGTTCCTGCCTCAGTTCCGGGGCAGCCCGCCTCCTACGAAGGATGCGTCGGCTCGAGGCATCCTCGCGGGGCTTTCTTCGACGACGACCTCGGATGACATCATCCTCGGGTGCTTCCTCGGGATGGTGCTGCAGTTCCGGGACGTCCTCGAGCTGTTCAGGGCCGCTCCGACGCGCATCAAGGTCATCGGGCCCGCGAGCCAGAACCTCCTCTGGCTGCAGCTCAAGGCCGACCTCCTCGGGACACCCCTGAGCGTGTCGACCTTTCCTGAAGTCGTCTCCCGAGGTGCGCAGTCGCTGGCTTCCGGGGAAGCGGGTGCCTGGCTCTCGTGTGACCCGTTCGAGGTGGCAGATGATCAGCAACGCAGCCTTCGCATCCAGGCATGGGCAGACCGAGTCCGTGAGCGGTGGGACTACCTCAAGGGCGTGCCCTCATGAGCCGCCGCCCGTTCTGCCCGATCAACGAGATCTCATGAAGCCGCACACACAAGGGGACGCAATGGTGCTCGTCGCAGGAGTCGATTCATCGACGCAAGCATGCAAGGTGACGGTCAGGGACCTCCACAGCGGAGAGACCGTCAGGGAGGGCAAGGCATCGCACCCCCCAGGCACGATCATCGACCCGGAGTCCTGGTGGACGGCCCTGCTCACTGCCGTTCGCCGTGCGGGCGGTCTGGACGACGTCGCTGCGATAGCCGTCAGCGGTCAACAGCACACCCCGATCTTCCTCGACGGCCAGGGAGCGGTCGTCTGTGACTCACCCCTCTGGAACGACACAGGCTCCCACTCCCACATGGGCGATCTGAACGACGAGTTGGGCAAGGACGAGTGGATCAGGCGCACCGGCCTGCCTCTGACGTTGTCCGACACCGTGACGAAGCTGCGTTGGCTCCGCGATCTGCACCCCGAGGCAGCCCTCCGTACCGAGGCAGTGGCGATCGTGCATGACTGGCTGACGTGGCGGCTCATGGGATTCGGCGTCGGCGACGGTGGGCTCGAACACCTGACGACCGACCGCTCCGAGGCGAGCGGCACGGGCTACTGGTCGGGAGAGACCAACGAGTACTGCATGGACCTCTTCGAGATTGCCTTGGGGAAACCAGCTCTTCTCCCCCGAGTTCTCGGCCCGCTCGACCGAGCAGGAGTGACAGGGACCGACATTCCCGGCATCCCTGCGGGCATCCCCATCGGCGTCGGCAGTGGAGACAACGCTGCGGCCTCTCTCGCTCTCGGCCTCGACGAAGGCGACGCCGTGCTGTCCCTCGGCACCTCGGGAGTCGTCTACGCCAAGACCGCGACACCGGTCCACGACTTTGCCGGCTACGTATGCAGCTACGCCGACGCCACCGGGCACCATCTCCCCCTCGTGGCCACCCTGAACGCCGCCCGCAACTTCGACCTCGGCGCAGCCCTCCTCGGCTGCACGTACGACGAGCTCGCACAGCTGGCCCTCTCCGCACCCCCAGGCGCCGAAGGACTCACCCTCCTGCCGTACTTCGAAGGCGAGCGGACTCCCGACCTTCCCCACGCCCGCGGCTCGCTCCACGAAGCGTCCCTCACGAACTTCACGCGAGCGAACTTCGCTCGAGCAGTGATCGAGGGCACCCTGGCAAGCCAAGTCGAGATGCTCACAGCGCTGCGCTCCTGCGGCGTCGAACCTGAACGACTCCTCCTCATCGGCGGCGCAGCCCAGAGCGTCGCAGTCCAAGCCATCCTGAGCGAGATGGTGGACATCCCGGTCTACGTGCCACTGCTCGACGAGTACGTCACCAAAGGTGCAGCCATGCAAGCCGCCGCAGCGCTCACCGGCGACTTCCCCGCCTGGCCCATCTCCATCTCCGAACTCGTCCCTCGGCCCCTGGAGGAGCAGATCAACGAGCAACACGAGAAGGCGAAAGCCGCGTTGGGGTACTGACGCCACTGACCCACCTCGATGACCGAAGAGTCTCCGTGGGCGGCAGACGCCTGATCGGTATCCTTGTCATCAGCCCTCGACCCTCACGCCCGAAGCACTTCTCGGCGACGAACGAGGACCCGAGGAAGGTGCGCTGATGACCCATGGGGCGCGCACGGACGTCGTCTGCGGAGTGGACGTCGGCACGAGCAACGTCAAGGTGATCGTCCTGGATCGTCACGGCGCTGTCGTAGCTCGGGTGGTCCGCACGACGCCCCGCGATGAACTGGGGTTGTCCGTCGACGTCGACGGTCTCCTGAGGTGCATCGAGGACATGATCATCGAGGCGTGCAGCAGCCACTTCTCGGTCGTCGGGGTGTGCACTGCCGGCATCGGTGAGGACGGCATCCTCGTCGACCACGATGGTCACGGAGTCTCGGCCCCGCTCGCGTGGTTCGACCCGCGACGACAGTCGATCTTCCGCGAGCTCTCGCCGCTCCTAGGGTCCGACGAGAGCTTCGACGTCGACAGCGATCCGGCTCGCACGATGGTCGGGTGGGCATGGGCCCGCAGTGAGGCAGGTGCCGAGGACGCCGCCCACTGGGTCGCGCTCACGGATCTTCCCGCGGTTCGCTGGACGGGTCGCCCGTTCATGAGCGAGTCCCTCGCGTCGCGGACCGGTGCACGGCGTTCCCGAGAACACGTGTGGTCGTCGTCCAGGATCGGCTTCACGCTCGGGTCAGTAGATCTTCTTCCCCCCGTCCGCCCCACAGGACACCTGGCGGGACCGCTGTTTTCTCAGCGGCTGCGTGACGAGGGAGTCCTCGGACGCGACGCCGTCGTCGTCGTGGGTGGACACGATCATCTCATCGCCGGTTGGGGCGCAGAACAGCTGAGCGCAGGCGCTGTCCTCGATTCCATGGGGACAGCAGAAGTGATCGTTGCTCGGCCCACTCACTCGACTCACCCCGCGCGCCGTCACTTCGACATCGCCCCCAGCATCGACACCCCAGGATTCACCTTCCTGCGGGTAGAAGAACTAGCGAGGAACGTCCAGTGGGCGTCGCAAGACCCCGAGGTGGCGGGGCAGATCCAGCGCCTTCTCCACGGCGCCGCTCCCATCGACTCGATCCTGGAAGCCGGGCACTTCATTCCGGGCCGACGTGGCGGCGGGACGCCTGCCTACGCGCTAGATGCCCCCAGCGATTCCCGCTCTCGAGCAACAGCCGTGCTCGGAGCACTCGCAGTGGCCGGCCGAGAGGCCGTCAGGGACATCCGACCAAGTGCTGACACGGATCGAACAGCGCGCTCCGATGTCTGGCTAGCCGGCGGGTGGGCTCGGTCGCCTGGTTGGGTCGCCATCAAGACCGCCGTGAACGGGTTCAGCCCGAGACTCATCACCGAACCAGAACTCACGGGGGTGAGCGCTGCGCTCTTGGCCGCCACGGGGATCGGCTGGACCCCCGACGCTCAGGAGGCCTTGCAAGGTTCCGCTGGCGCCGCTGCTGGCCGTCAGGAGAACTAGCTGGCTGAGATGTGCACCTCGAGGGGAACGATGTCGGTCAACACCCACGTCTCGTAGTAGTCGAATCGTTTGTCGCCCTGAGCCCACGACGATGACCGCACACGAAGGACCGGGTCGCTGGACGTGACGCCCAAGTGCTTCGCGACGTTCTCGGGAGCCCTCATCGCCCTGAGGACGCGATGCCCGCCGTGCACCGTGAAGCCCGCAGCGGCAAGAGTCTCGTTCACCGATCCCGAACCATCGAGCACCTGGGGCGCCGTCGACATGACTCGTGCCGGTTCCTCCGGGAACCAGTTGGTGCTGAACATGGTCACGCGCCCGTCCAGGGAACGAACACGCTGGAGGGCGAAGACCTTCGCCCCGGCGTCGATGCCGAGGGCCTCGGCGACGTGCTGAGCAGGAACCACGAACGCGGCGTCGACGACCTTGGTCTCGATGCCAGTTCTGCCGTGATGGATCTGGGACTCCAGGAAGCCCTGCTCGACAGTCCACCCCGAGGGCTCAGTCGGGAGCGAGGCGAAGACACCTCGACGCGGGACACGCTTCGCGAAGCCCTCGGCTTCGAGGTTGGACAACGTCTGGCGGATCGTTGCTCGTGACAGAGCGAACTGCCGACCCAACTCGAGCTCACTCGGGAGTCGTTCCTCGGCCGGATACCTTCCACTGACGATGTCGTCCCGAAGAATGCCGAATAGTTGCTCCCAGTACGGAACTGGGGACTGGCGATCGATGGTCTGCGTCACGGCCACTCTCCTTTGCCTGGAAGCGTACAGGGCCATCAATCGCCCACGACGGCGGAACTGTACGTACAGCATCGACAAGGCGGACAAGATCGGCTATTTTGGGATCACGCGGAAGCGAGTGTGCAGGCACATCTTCACGAGAACAGCGATGTCCTCGCAGGACAGTCAGAAGCATGCGGAACAAGCCCCGAGAAAGCGCGGCCCCGGCATCCCAGCGTCGTGACGCGCATCGAACTCGGCGGCCCCTCTGTCTCAGATCAAGTTTGGAGATCAACATGAGCAAGACGATGCGAGCCGCGGTGGCCGATGGCGCAGGTGGGATCGAGATCCAGGACCTGCCCGTGCCTACGGCGCAAGAAGGATGGGTCGTCATCGCCCCTGTCGGCACGGGCGTGTGCGGCACCGATCTCCACCTCATCTCCGGTGACTACCCGCACGGGCGGTTCCCCGTCGTTCCCGGCCACGAATTCGCCGGCTATGTGACGGAAGTCGGCGCGGGCGTCACCTCCGTCCAAGAGGGCGACTACGTGGGCGTGAACCCGAACGTGTCGTGCGGCAAGTGCACGTGGTGCCTCCGAGGGGCAACCAACCTTTGCCAGAACATCCTTCCCGTCGGCGTGGCCATCAACGGTTCTGTCGCTGAGTTCGTCGCCGTTCCCAGCGAGATCGTCTTCCCCTTGAACACCTCCATCAGTCACGGTGCGGCACCCCTGATCGAGCCCTTCGCGTGCGTCCTCCACGCCCTTGAGCGAGTGCCGGACTGGAAGGAGCAGGAGCTCGTCATCTTCGGAGCTGGGTCGATCGGGCTGATGGCTGTGATCCTCGGCCGCGCCGAGGGGGCAACGGGCATCCGAGTCGTCGAGCCCAACGAGGCCCGCCGCAACGCCGCGCTCGAACTCGGAGCTGTTCAGGCAGTGGCGTCGGCCGACGACCTCGACAACAAGGTCTTCGATCTGGCCCTCGACGCGAGTGGACATCCCGTCGCGATCTCACAGGCGATCTCCTCCCTCGGTCCCCGCGGCCGGCTCGTCCAGATGGGCGTGGCTTCCCCCACCGCGACAGTCGCTTTGAACCCCTACGAGGTGTTCGCAAAGGAACTGAGCATCATCGGTTCGAACTCATTGGCCGAGAAGTACGGCGAATCGGCCGAACGCATGGTCGATCTTCAGGACGAGCTCAAGAGCCTCGTCACTGCGACGTTCACGCTCGAGGACTACGCAGAGGCACTGACCGCAGCGAAGAGCCCCGACCAGATCAAGGTGCAGGTGACCGCGTGAGCGAACAGCCGGAGTCATACACGCACCCTGATCGCAACCTCGGCATGGAGCTGGTGAGGGCGACCGAGGCCGCCGCGATCCGCAGCGCCCCGTTCATCGGCAAGGGCGATAAGAACGCCGCCGACGGCGCCGCGGTCGACGCGATGCGGAAGTTCCTGGGCACGGTCGCCTTCGACGGCGTCGTCGTGATCGGCGAGGGCGAGAAGGACGAGGCGCCGATGCTCTTCAACGGCGAGCACGTGGGCAACGGCTTCGGCCCGGCCTGCGACATCGCCGTCGACCCGATCGACGGCACCAGCCTCACCGCCGCGGGCCGCATGAACGCCCTGTCGGTGATCGCCGTGAGCGACCGCGGCAGCATGTTCGACCCCAGCGCCGTCTTCTACATGGACAAGATCGTCACGGGCCCCGAGGGCATCGGCGTCATCGACCTCGACAAGCCGGTCGGCGACAACATCCGCGCCCTCGCCGACGCCAAGGGCCTCGCCGTCGAGGACATCCAGGTGGCCGTGCTCGACCGTCCGCGTCACGCCGACCTGATCCAGCAGATCCACGCCGCCGGCGCGGGCACCCGCCTGCTGCTCGACGGCGACGTCGCCGGCGGCATCAACGCGGCCCGCCCCGACTCGCGCATCGACATGTGCGTCGGGATCGGCGGCACTCCCGAGGGCATCATCACGGCCTGCGCCGTCAAGGCGCTCGGCGGCCTCATCCTCACGCGCCTCGCCCCGAAGGACGACGCGGAGCGCCAGAAGGCGATCGACGCCGGTCACGACCTCGACCGCGTGCTCGACCAGGACGACCTCGTCAAGGGCGACAACGCCTACTTCGTCGCCACTGGTGTCACCGACGGCGCGCTCGTCGCCGGCGTCAAGCGCAAGCAGGGCATGATCCGCACGTCGAGCATCGTGCTCCGCTCGCACTCGGGCACGATCCGCCGCGTCGAGGCCGACCACCTCGTCTCGAAGTGGTACAGCGACACGGAATAAGCAACAGCAACCAGAGACAAACGAGGCAGGGGCTGCGTCCCCGCTGCTGCACGACGATCAGAAAGAAGAACGCATGCCCGTCGCAACCCCCGAGCAGTACGCCGAGATGCTGGACAAGGCGAAGAACAAGGGGTTCGCCTACCCCGCGGTCAACGTGTCGTCGTCGCAGACGATCAACGCCGTGCTCCAGGGCCTCACCGAGGCCGGCAGCGACGGCATCATCCAGGTCACGACGGGCGGCGCTGACTACTTCGCGGGCCAGACGGTCAAGAACCGTGCCGCGGGCGCCATCGCGTTCGCGAAGTTCGCGACCGAGGTCGCCAAGAACTACCCCGTCACGGTCGCGCTGCACACCGACCACTGCCCGAAGGACGCCCTCGACGGCTTCGTCCTGCCCCTCATCGCCGCCAGCGAGGAAGAGGTCAAGGCCGGCCGCAACCCGCTGTTCCAGTCGCACATGTGGGACGGCTCGGCCATCCCCCTCGACGAGAACCTCGAGATCGCGCAGCAGATGCTCAAGCGCACCGCCGCGATCAACGCCATCCTCGAGGTCGAGATCGGCGTCGTCGGCGGCGAGGAGGACGGCGTCCAGCACGAGGGCTCGAACGAGGCGCTCTACACGACCGTCGGCGACGTGACCCGCGCCGTCGAGACCCTCGGCCTCGGCGAGAACGGCCGCTACATCGCCGCCCTCACCTTCGGCAACGTCCACGGCGTCTACAAGCCCGGCAACGTCAAGCTCCGCCCCGAGCTGCTCGGCGAGATCCAGCAGGGCATCCAGGAACGCTTCGGCACGGCCGAGAAGCCCCTCGAACTCGTGTTCCACGGCGGGTCAGGCTCGTCCGACGCCGAGATCCGCGAGGCCGTCTCGAACGGCGTCGTCAAGATGAACCTCGACACCGACACGCAGTACGCCTTCAGCCGCTCGATCGCCGACACGGTCCTGAAGAACTACGACGGCTTCATCAAGGCCGACGGCGAGGTCGGCAACAAGAAGCAGTACGACCCCCGCGCCTGGGGCAAGGTCGCCGAGTCCGCCATGGCCGCGCGCGTGGTCGAGGCCACCCGGCAGCTCGGCTCGTTCGGCCAGTCGGGCAGCTGACCCGCACCTCCCGGTCCGACACGAGAGGCCCCGCAGTCGTTCGCTGCGGGGTCTTCTCTCTGCAGTGAAACGTCCGTCCGTGTTGTTCGTATTGTCTGTACAGTCCGTACTTTTTGGCTTAGCGTGGTCCCGTCGCCGTTGACGAAAGGGAACATCACGTGACCACAACCTTGTCTGCCCCTGCGCGCCTCGTTGATCGAGCCGGCATCCCCGCGCCCCTCTTCTGGGGATTCGTCGGAGTCTTGCTCTTCATGGTGGGTGACGGCGTCGAATCGAACTACCTGTCGCCGTTCCTGGTCGATTCGGAGGGCTTCTCCGAGTCTGCCGCCGCCATCACGATCAGCCTTTACGGCATCTTCGTCACGATCGGCTCGTGGCTCGCCGGCACGCTCTCGAGCATTCTCGGACCGCGCCGGGTCATGTTCATCGGAGCCCTGAACTGGGTCGTCTTCGAGGCGTTGTTCCTCGGGGTCGGGGTGGGGATGGACGTCCATTGGGTGGCCGTCGTTGCTTACTCGATCCGGGGAATCGGGTATCCCTTCTTCGCCTACGCGTTCTTGGTCTGGATCAACGCCGCGACGCCGGCGCATCAGCGTGGAAGCTCCGTCGGGTGGTTCTGGTTCGTCTTCGGAGCAGGCCTCCCCACGCTGGGCTCGCTCGTTGCCTCGGCGTCGATTCCTGTCTTCGGTGAGTTCGGAACCCTGTGGCTGTCTGCCGGACTGGTTGCCATAGGCGCCGTCGTGGCCCTGCTAGGCGTCCGGGAACGCACATTCGCAGGCCCGCTCGGGGCGCCCGGCACCAGCCCCCTCCACGAGATGGACAAGGGCCTCTCGATCCTGTGGCGCGAGCCACGAGTGAGCGCCGGCGCCTTCGCCCGTCTCGTGAACACGGCACCCAACTTCGCCCTGTTCATCGTCGCTCCGTTCTTCTTCACGAACGAAGTGGGCTTCTCACAGGGCGAGTACCTGCAGATCGTGACCATCGTCTACACGGCCAACATCTTCGCGAATCTCGCATTCGGCCTCATCGGAGACCGATTCGGCTGGAAGCGGACCGTGACCTGGTTCGGCTGCGTCACCTGCGCCGTAGGGGCACTGCTGCTCTACTACGTGCCCCTTGCCGTCGGCCCGAACTTCGCGGTCGCTGTGCTCTGCTGGGCCGTCTTCGGCATCGGCTTGGCGGGCTTCGTCCCGCTCACGGCTCTCGTTCCCTCCATGGTGAAGACAGAAGACAAGGGCAGCGCTCTCGCCGTCTACACGCTCGCTGCGGGCCTGTCGGCCTTCGTGGGCCCTGTCCTCGTCGGACTCCTCGGCGGTGTGAGCAACATGGCCGTGATCATCTGGGTCTTCGTGGCCCTCTACCTCCTCGCTGCCGTGGCTACGCTCGTGTTGAAGACACCGCAGGACCCGGGACAGGAACCAGCACGCGAGTCCGTCCCAGCGGGCACCTCGAGCAGCTGAGGTACGGATCGGCCAGTACGTCTCGCGAGACGTACTGCCACAGGACTACCCGGAGACCGTTCCTCGGGACGACGTCGACCGACGCAAACTCCATCAGAGTGGTCCCATGAGCCGGCAGGTGCCGGCGCCACGAGAAGGAGCCCATCATGAGCACCACCACGGAACACGACCGAGCCACCACCCGCCAGATCCTCGCCGCGTCGTTCAGCACGCCCGATGGCGGCTCCCGTGCAGGCGCTGCCGTCACGGTCGCGCACCCAGGCAAGATCGGGAACACAGCAATCCTCTCCGTCAAGTCGGACGGGACACCCCGCTTCATGGAGACCAAGGACTGGGGAGCCGGGCGGGGAGCACTCGTAGGCGGAGCGATCGGCCTCATCGGAGGACCCCTCGGCGTGCTCGCAGGCAGCGGCATCGGCGTTCTGGCCTCGAAGCTCCGCGACGTCGGGTTCAAGGACGCGGAGCTGCGTGAGCTCGGCGCCTCCCTGGGGGCCCGTGAATCCGTCGTCGTGTTCGAGCTCGCGACGGACACCGTCGCCAGCGCACGCCGAGTGCTCGAGTCCCTCGACGCCGAGCGGATCGTCGCCGTCCCCGTCGACACGAGCGTCGCCGACCTCTTCGCATCCGTCCCGGCTCCCGACGCCGACCGCGACTGACCCGACGCGAGCCCACCCGCTGACCTCGTGATCGGCAGGCTCTTCGAGAACGAGACCGCCTCGTACGTCGTCGCCTCCACCAGCATGAGCGAGCTGCTGCGGCGGGGACCGGGTGCCTCCTCGTCGTCGTCGTCGTCGGCATCCTCCTCGTCGAGGCACCCATCGTGGCACTCCAGGTCCGGAGTTCCTTCGGCGCGCTGGTCGTCAGCGTGATCATCGCCGACGAATCACCTGCTCGGCGCAGCGCTCACGGCACCCGACTGGTCGAGCGCGAAGGACGGCCTCCTTCTCCTCTGCCGCACATGACCTGACGGTCACGCGCCTCGGGTCGCGGCTCGTCGGATCGCCTGCGCCACACCGTCGACGACGATGTCGACGCCGAACTGGAACTGTTCGTCGGAGGCCGGGTCCCACGTGGCCAGGGCCTGCCTCGACAGCGCGAGGCCGTCCGTCGGCAGGTCGTCGAGCAGTCGGGCGAGGTCCGGGGATCCCGTGTCGGAGTCCTTCGACTGGACGCCGAGCGCCGCGTCGCGCGCAGAGGCGAAGACGACCTGGTTCAGGAGCAGGAGGATCCGTCCAGAGGCGGTTGTCGAGAGCCCTGCCGCGGAGAGGCGCTGCAAGACCGTCTCGACGGCCTCGAACGTCTGCACCCCTCCGAGGGCGGGGAGGCGAAGCCGGAAGCTGAGGGTCCCGGCTCGCAGGATCCCTGCCCTCGCCTGGTCCGCGTAGGCGCGACACGTGATCTCCCAGTCGGCGTCCGAGGGCAGGGACAGCCCCGACATGACCACCCGTAGCCTGTCGGCCGCCAGGAGATCGAGCAGCCCCTCGCGGTCGACGACGTGGTAGTTGAGGGCCGACGGGTCGACCCCGAGCGCCCCGGCGACGGCGCGCATCGTCAGCACCTCGGGATCCATGTGCCGGGCGACCGCGAGGATCTGCTCGCGATCGATGCGAGGCGGGCGACCTCGGCGCCGCGCTGTGTACTCCGTCGACATGGCACCTCCCATTCGGACTTGACTGTATCGTCCTGCCTGAGTTATTTTCTCATGCACTTGAATTATCGGAGTCCGCCAGCCCGAGGCAGCCTCTACCTTCGACGGAGAAGACGACATGACCGAAGACGTTCCTGCAGCGAACCGCACGCCCTTGGTCGGTGCTCCCGCCGACCCGTTCTCCGTCGGCGCGGCGGCGCTCGAGCCGGACTCGGGGCCGCCGACCATGCCGAGGCGGCTCTGGGTGCTCTACCCGCTGGCGACGCTGAGCCTGGCAGTGGCCTTCGGCGCGGCCCTCCAGGTGCTGCTCGCCCGGCAGGTGTCGGCCTTCAGCGGCGGCAGCTCCGACGATGCCGGCACGCTCGGGGTCGTCGTGAGCATCGCCGCCGTGTTCGGTCTGGTCGCCGCGCCGCTCCTCGGTCTCCTCTCCGACCGCGCCCGCGCCCCGTTCCTGGGCCGCCGCAATTTCTGGGTGCTCACCTTCGCTGTCCTCGGGGCAGCAGGCTTGGTCGTCACCGGGCTGTCGCCGTCCACCCTCGTGCTGGGCATCGTCTGGGCCATCGCGATCTGGCCGCTGAACGGATACCAGGCGATGATGACGGCGGTCCTGCCGGAACGGGTGCCGGTTCGGGTCCGCGGGACGATGTCTGGCATCAGCGGCTTCTCGGGGCTGGCCGGCACCTTCATCGGTGTCGCCGTCGCCGGGCTGACAGCGTCTCCAGTTGTCGCTTACGTGGCGATCGCCGTTCAGTTGGTCGTCCTCGGAGGGACCTTCGCCTTCTTCACTCGCGACCTCCCCTCGTCGGCGCGCTCTTCCGGTCGCGGCGCAGGTGCCGCCCGCCTGCCCAGCTTCCGCACCCAGGCCGACTACTGGTGGACGTTCCTGGGCCGCTTCTGTACCTTCTTCGGCTACTTCATGGGCACCGGCATGCTGCTCTACGTCCTCCGTGACTTCATCGGGGTCGGTGACGGCAGCACGACGGCAGCGGCAGCAGCCATCGTCCAGGTGAGCGGCACCGGCATCGTCTTCACCATGATCGCGGCCCTCCTCGGCGGCGTGATCGCCGACAAGGTCGGACGCGTCAAGGTGTTCGTCGTCGCAGCATCGCTCCTGTTCGTACCCGGAGCACTCGTCCCCCTGTTCGTCCCCACCTTCACGGGGCTGCTCGTCGGCATGAGCATCGTGGGCTTCGGCTTCGGCGCCTACCTCTCGGTCGACCAAGTGCTCATCACCCGGGTCATCCCCGACATCGAGAACGCCGGCCGCGACCTAGGGATCATGAGCGTGACCCAAGGTGCGCCCCAGGTCATCACGCCGCTCCTCGGCGGCATCGTGATCGCAAACCTCGGCTACCCGCCGCTCTTCGTAGCGATGGCCCTCTTCTCGGTGCTCGGGGCCGTCTCGGTCCTGTTCGTCCGACGCGTCCGTTGACCTCGCCCGTGTTCTTCCCCGGCCCCCCGCTCTCCGAGACAGGACATCCCATGACGCCCGCTGCTGACAGCTCCGCCGGCCGCCCGGACGCTGCCCTCGTTGGCGACCTCACCCTGGAACAGCAGGTCTCCCTCACCGGCGGGGCCGACTTCCTTTCCACTCACGCCGTCGGCGACGTGCCCTCCGTCACCCTCGTCGACGGGCCTGCCGGCCTCCGCATGCAAGACCTGGACGCCGGCGCGGACCACCTCGGGCTCCGACCCAGCATCCCCGCGACGGCTTTCCCCCTCCCCGTCGCGGTCGCGCAGACGTGGGACTCCGCGCTCGTCCGGCGGCTGGGCGAGGCCCTCGGAACCGAGGCACAGGCCGCCGGGGTGGGAGTCTTGCTGGGTCCCGGCATCAACATCAAGCGCGACCCTCGTGCGGGTCGCAACTTCGAGTACTTCTCCGAAGACCCGCTGCTCACGGGCGTCCTGGCGACGAGCTACGTGCAGGGGCTGCAGAGCCGCGGGGTGGGAGCGTCGTTGAAGCACTTCGCCGCCAACAACGCCGAGCACGAACGCTTCCGGTCCAGCTCCGACGTCGACCCGCGACCCCTGCGCGAGATCTACCTCCGAGCCTTCCAGAGGGTCGTGCAGGAGGCGCGGCCGTGGTCCGTCATGTGCTCTTACAACCGTCTCAACGGCGTTCCCAACAGCGAGAACCGGTGGCTCCTCACGCGAGTCCTCCGAGAAGAGTGGCAGTTCGAGGGAGCGGTCATCAGCGATTGGGGTGCCGTTGACGACCGCGTCGTCTCGATCCGGGCGGGCCTGGACCTGGACATGCCCGCGGGGAGCGGCCGTCAGGAGGCCCTGGTGCGGTCCGCAGTCGAACACGGCGAACTCACGGCCGCGGACCTCGAGGATGCCGCCGGTCGGGTGGCGCGACTCGCGGCGACCGCAGCGACCGCCGCCCGCCCGGACACCGTCTGGGACCAGGCTGAGCACCACGCCCTCGCACGTGAGATCGCCGGTCGCTCCATCGTGTTGTTGAAGAACGACCAGGGGACGCTGCCGCTCCGACCGGACGCGCGCGTGGCCCTGCTCGGAGACTTCGCCGTGGAGCCTCGTTTCCAGGCGGGCGGCAGCTCGCACGTCTGGGCCACGCGGGTCGACGTCCCTGCCGACGAGCTCGCTTCCGCGCTTCCCGACGCCCACATCGTCGTGGAGCGGACCACCGTCGCTGAGGCCGACGGGAACGGTGCCGCGGCTCGCACACGGGGCCTCGAAGCTGCCCGGGACGCCGACGTCGCCGTCGTGTTCATCGGTCCGACCGGTGCCGAGGAGGCAGAGGGCTTCGACCGGGACCACATCGAGCTGTCCGACGAGCACGTCGCGCTCGTGCGTGACGTCGCCGCGGTCCAGCCGCGCACCGTGGCCGTCGTGATGCACGGCGGTCTCGTGCGCCTCGCCCCCGTCGTGCCGTTCGCCGCCGCGATCGTCGACGCGTCGCTCCTGGGCCAGGCGGCCGGTGGCGCCGTCGCGGATGTCCTGACGGGCGCGGTCAACCCCTCAGGTCGGATCGCTGAGACCGTGCCGGAACGACTGGAGGATGCCCCCTCGTATCTCGACTTCCCGGGGACGGCCCTGCACGTCCGCTACGGCGAAGGGATCTTCGTCGGCTACCGGGGGTACGACGCGCGCGGGTTGGCCGTGACGTTCCCGTTCGGCCACGGCCTCTCCTACACGACGTTCGGCTACTCCGGCCTGCGCGTCACCACCACAGCCAGCGGCGACCTCGACCTCGACCTCACGGTCGTGAACACGGGCACTCGGGCGGGTCGCGAGATCGTCCAGGCATACGTCGGCCTCTCGACGTCGACCGTGCCGAGGGCTCCGCGCGAACTGATGGCCTTCAGCCCCGTCGAGCTGGACGCGGGCGAGAGCGCCGATGTGACCATGACCATCGGCCGACAGGACCTCGCCTTCTGGGACGTCGGCATCGACGGCTGGCGCGTCGAGGGCGGCGATTACACGGTGTCCGTGGGCTCCTCGAGCCGAGACCTGCGCGTCACGGTCGCAGTGCGAGTGGTGGGGGACGACGTCAGCCGCCCCCTGACCCTCTCGTCGTCCCTGGCGGAGGTGCTCGCCGACCCCGTCGCCGGACAAGTGTTCGGAACTGTGCTCGCAGCGATGTTCCCCGCTCCTGAGAGTGACGCACGCTCCTCCGACACCGGAGGCTTCGACATCGTCCGCATGATCGGTTCCACGCCCGTCGGCCGCTTCGTGTCATCTCTGGGGGACCGGATGACACGAGAGCAGGCAGAGGCGATCCTCGAGGAGGCGAACTCAGGCAGGGTCACGACTGGATCCAGCTGAGGACGCAACAGCGAATCTAGGACCCCGCGACAGCGGGGAGGGCGTTGGCCCGAGCTACGCGTCCCAGCCACCGGGCACTGGGCTTAGGGGTCCTGTCGAAGGTGACGAGGTCGACGGCGACGAGACCGAAGGTGACGTCGTACCCGTGCACCCATTCGAAGTTGTCGACGAAGGTCCAGTGCAGGTAGCCCCTCACGTCCAGCCCGTCCGCGATGGCGCTGGCGACTCCCTCGAGGGCGCCCGTCGTGTAGTCGATCCGGCGGGCGTCGTCGGTCGTGGCGATGCCGTTCTCCGTGATGAGCATGGGGGTGCCGCCGGTGGCCTGCCACGTCTGCCGGAGGGCCATCTCCAGGGCGTCAGGGCGGTACGCCCAGCCGACCTGCGTCAGTTCCGCCCCGTCGGGAGCCCCTTCGAGTCCGTCCGGGCCGACGAGTTGACTTGTGTACGACTGGACCCCCACCCAGTCGTCCTCTCGGCTGACCTCGAGATAGGCGCCCTCCCACGTGTGTCGGTACCGGGCGAGATCCTCCTCATGGCCAGATCGAGCCACGAGGCCCTGCACGGCGATGGTCCAACCCACCTCGACCGACGTGAGGTCGTGCAGGATCTCCCGGGCTCGCTCATGGGCTCGGATCATGACTGCCGTCGCTGCCGGCTTCGGCTCTGGCATGGTGAAGGCGTTGATGCCGGCTTCCCCGCTCACGGGTGACGCCGCTTCGCGCATGCGGGCCAGCACCGCCTGAGGATCGTCGTACTGCAGCGGCGTGCTCATCTGGTGCATGACGGCGAACATGTTCGGCTCGTTGATCGTCGCGACCCAGGTGACCCCGTCGAGGATGGGCGCGACCGCCGTGACGTAGTCCCCGAACCGGTCGACGGCCTCCTCTGATGCCCACCCGCCCGCCTGTACGAACCAGAGTGGGCTCGAGAAGTGGTGCAACGTCACGACCGGCTCGACACCGACCTCGAGGCAGTACTCGATGATGCGCCGGTAGTGCCCGAGCTCAGCTCTCGCGACATGGCCCCTGACGGGTTCGACCCGGGCCCATTCGATCCCGAAGCGGAACGCGGACAAGCCCAAGGACTTCAGCAGGTCGATGTCCTCTCTCCACCGATGGTAGAAATCGAGCCCGTCGCCGCTGCGCTCGGCGAACGATGATCCGGGCAGCTGCTCGAGGGCCCACATGTCGCTGTTCGTGTTGTTTCCCTCGTTCTGGTGGGGAGCCGAGGAGGCGCCCCAGAGGAAGTCGTCGGGGAATGCGGTCATCGAACGGTCACCCTCACTCGAGCGAGGTTCTGCAACCTCGCGAAACGGTCGTCCCGGTTGCCGTCACGATGTGCCGTGACGCGCACGGTCGGGAAGTACGTCCCGGCAGAGGCGAATGAGACACGGCGCTCGACCTCGACGGCGGGGCCCGAGGCGATGTCCGGCTGCGCTGTGACGATGCCCCGCGCCTCCTCGCCCCACTCGATCGCGACGATCGTGCCCGTGCCGGGGGTCGTGGCCTCGGCTCGCAGCACGATCTCCTGCCCAACGCTCACCTCGGCGTGCTCCGACCCGTCAGCGGTGAGGTGGACGAGGGGCTGGACACCCCGCCGCTGTTCGGCCGTGTCGGGTACTACGACCTGGCCGTCGACGATCTCGTAGCGTGTCGTCGCCGGGGGTTCGATCCCCCGCTCGACCCACGCGCTCAGGTCGCGAAGTGCCTGGTGCACGACGCCGAGGTAGCTGACCGTTCGACTGGGGTGCTCCTGGTCAGTGAAGTCGCCGTGCAGCGCATGGTCGATCATCCACAACCGGAAGCGGTCGTCGACGGAGTGTCCGAGGTGTGCCTCGACCTGAGATCGGTACCAGTCCGCCTGCCACGGGTACGCCTCCCGGTCGAGCAACGACTCGACCACGATCATGCGACCGCCGAATCGTCCTGTCTGCACCGTGCCCGCGGCTCCGGCGGCGAACATCGGACCCACGAGCATCGGGCGCTGAGGGTACCGCGGTCGACCCTTCTCGTCACGGAACTGGTCCCACACGGTGAACTCAGGGCCGGGCACCTGATGGCGGTGGTAGGTCTGGACCGCGAGGAACCCGCTGTTGTCGAGTAGGACCTCGTCGCCCTCCCCGAGTGCGGCAGCCTCTCGAGGGTCCAGCGGCCCGAAGACGGCCACGTCGCCGACGAGCTGGAGCACGACGAGGCGGGACCCCGCCGATGCACCGGTGGTGACGATGAGCTCGGCGGCCTGCGGGTCGACCTCGGGGACGTCGGCGAGACGGACGGCCACGGTGGCCCCTCCAGCACCGAGACCCAACCAGGCGTCGTCGGCGGCACCCGTCGACTCGCCCGGGTGCGGGACATCGCCGACTCCGGCACCAGCGAGGTCCCCTGCGGTGAGCAGACCGGTGATCCGCGTCGGGAGCTGAACGCGATCGCGGTGCACGGAGCTGCCGGAGTCGGCGCCCAGGTAGCCGGGGACGGTCCAGAAGTCGTCGAAGTACCCGGGGTCGACCGCGCGGAGCCCGGGATACAGGACGGCCAGGGCGTGCATGCCCATCGTCGCGTGGCCGAACCAGGAACGCGGCGGGAAGCCCATGCTGGTGACCTCCCGGAGGGCGTCGGCCTGCTCGGCGTCGAGATCGACGTACGGGTCGCCGCTGCCTCCGGCGTCCAGGGCGTCGACGATGCCTCCCCATCGACCCCGAAGCACGCGCAGCGCGTGCATGCGCGCCGTGAAGCAGTTGGGGATCGACAACGGCGAGCCGATCACGAACGGCACGACACCGTCCCAGACACCCGTCGTGTTCTCAGCTCCGCCGATCGTGCGGAACGCGCCGCCGCTGCCTCCGAACGCAAAGCCCCAGGCGCGATGTTCGCCGTACATCTCCGACGCGACGACGCGCGCGTGCTTCGCCGCTGCCGCGTTCGCGCGATAGGCGGCGATGGTGGGGTCGGCGCCGGAGAACGGGTCGCCCGACGCTTGTCCGCCGCCGTTCGTCTCGACGAAGCAACCACCGCTCTCGAGGGCGAACGAGATCTTGTCCTCCTCCCCCGTCAGACCCTCGGAGAAGTGCTCGCTGTCGGGGACCGGGGTGATGTACTGGAAGAAACGACCCTCGTACTGCTCGGCCGGAGGCAGGTGGAACGAGAACCGGGTGTCGGTGCCCACGAATCCCCCGTGGACGTAACGATGAGGCGCAGGGCGTTCACGCCACTCATCGACGTCGACGAAGGGCTCGGCGAATTCGTCGGCCTGCTCAGTCACGTCACTCATCCGATCGTCTGCCACGTCTGCCACGTTTCAGCGAGGAACGGTGACGCTCGTGGTCGAGAGCTCGGCCCGCCGCCCCACGCTGATGGGCAAGATGGCCAGGGCGCCGAGGACGGCACAGATCGCTCCTGCGATGAACACTGCGGTGTACTCGCCGCTGAAGAGCGCCAGGATGCCACCCGCCAGAAACGCTCCAGCGGCCTGAGGGATCGAGCTCGCCAACTGCAGGAGCGAGAGGTAGCGCCCGTTCTCGTCCTCGTCCTTGGGCAGCACGTCGAGAGCCAGGGCCTGATCGACGGCACCGTAGACACCGATGCCGAACGCGGTGAGGAGGCTCGCGACGACGTACTGCGGGATGCTGGCTGTCGTACCTGTCCCGACGAGACCGATCCCGATGACGATGCCGCTGACGAGGAGGAAGGGCTTCCGCGTCTTGAGCTTGTCCGAGAGCCACCCGGACCCCATGGCGCCGCCGATGCCGCCGACGATGCTCAGGATGCCGGAGAGCGAGACGAGCTGCGCCACCTCGGCGGGGCTCAGACCGAGCCGATCTTGGAGGAGGTAGACGTTGTAGAGCGAGAAGGACAGCGCGAGGAAGACGAAGGCCCGGCTGAGGAACACCCACGCCAAGTTGGGGTAGCGCTTCGGGTTGAAGTAGAACCCCCGGAGGATCTGCTTCGGGCTCGAGGTCACACGAGGCGCAGTCACGCGGGGGTCCCGCATCGCGATGGCGAAGATCGTCATGCCGACGAAGGCGATGATTCCGGGATACAGGAAGAGGCCGGCTCCGGTGCTGGCGAGGACTCCGCCGAGGACGACGCCGAACAACGGCGCGATCTGGTTGATGGCCCCGATGATGCCCGTGACGCGTCCACGCTGCTGCTCGGGCAGCTTGTCTGCGAGGTGGTTGACGATCATGGCTGCCGAGGTGGAGTAGCCGACGTAGGCGATCGACCAGCCGGCGATGAGCGCGAAGGGAGTGTCGGTGAATCCGATCGCGATCGACCCGATGAGTCCGAGGAGCACACCTCCCACCAGCCAGGGGCGTCGCCGGCCGAAGCGGGACCGCGTCCGGTCGCTGAGCATGCCGACGAGCGGCATCAGGACGACCACCAGGATGCCGGGAATGCCCGCGGCGAGCGCGAGGAGCGAGTTGCGGGAGTCCGGCGCGATCTGGTCGATGCGAACGGCCAGCGAGTAAGCGATCGGGGCGACGAATGCCAGGTAGAGGGTGAACTGCGCCAAGAAGAGGAGAGCGAGATAGCCCTTCCGGAACTTCGGCCGTTCGCTCTCACCGGACTCGCGGAGGCCCTCACTGATCTGCTCGGCGCCGATCTCGAGGTTCCCTGCTGCCGAGAGCGGCAACTCGGGAACGGGATGGTCCGTCGCCGGACGAGGGGCGGGGTGCTTGCCGGGTGCGTCGGTCATGACGGAACTCCATTGTTCGAGTGCGGGTGGGTAACGCGCGTAACCAAGAGGAAATCACACCGCGAGGCGTGCGTCAATGGTAAGAATGAATCGTTTCAGCGGAGATCTGGTCGAGGGCCCTAGACGAGGGCCGTCGTCCATTCGATCCCCTCGCTCGACAGATCAGCTGGTCATGAGGTGCCGGTCGCGAGGGCGGCGAGCAGGTCGCGTGCCATGTCCTCGGAGGCCGAGGGATGGCGCTGTGCGAGCATCCCGAGAGGGGCGTCGCCGAGCTGGCTCCCCGCCGCCTCCACAGGAACCCCCGGGAAGTAGGTGCGGAGCACGTCCAAGACGGCCGCCCACGCCGTGTCGTCCTTCATGACGTCCTTGACGGGTGACTCGAGCGTCAGCACGACGTCCTCGCCGAACCCGGCCGGCCGGGGCCAGCGCCACGAGTGACGGCCCGCGCCCACCTCCACCACGAGCGCCTCCGGGTGGAGCGGCGGCACGACCGTCGCGGTCGCGCCCTCGGGCACGACCACGTCGAGCACGAGCTCCTCGCCGTCGACGTACCAGTTGCTCTCCGCGCGACCGCGTACCGTCTCGTGCGCGGTCCTGGCCGAGGTGAGCCCACCTCCGGGCAGAGGGGCGACCGTGAAGGTCTCCCAGCCGGGCGAGGTCCTGGTGAGCCCGCCCACGACGCGGTGCAGCCAGTCGGCGACGGCCCCGAGAGCGTAGTGGTTCAGCGACGTCATGCCCGTGGCGTTGATCGTGCCGTCCGGCAGTACGGAGTCCCAGCGCTCCCAGATGGTCGTCGCTCCCATGGTGACCGGATAGAGGAAGGACGGGCTCTTCTTCTGCAGGAGCATGTCGTAGGCGACGTCGACGTGCCCCGTGCTGCTCAGCGCGTCCGTGATGAGGGGCGTGCCCGCGAAGCCCGTCGAGATGGTGCCGCCGACGGCGGTGACGATCTCGCGCAGCCGGTCTCCGGCCACCTGCCGCTGGTCGTCGTCGAGCAGGCCGAACATGATGGGGAGCGCGTAGCCCGTCGCGGACTCGCTCACGACACGGCCGACCTCGGTCACGAAGTGCCGCCGGAAGGCTGTACGCACGCGATCGGCGAGCGCGCCGTAGTGCCGGGCGTCGTCGCGCTTGCCGAGGACCTCGGCCGCCGATGCGAGCTCGCGCGTGGTCCTGCAGAGGTAGGCCTGCGCGACGAGGTATCGGTCCGTCTTGCCGCCGGCAGGGTTGTCGGAGGGGGCATCGGGGTCGAGCCAGTCGCCGAACTGGAAGCCGTGGCCCCAGAGCCCGTCGTCGTCGAGTGCGGCCTCGACCTCGCCCATGAACGAGGTCATGGACGTCCAACTGGAACGGAGGATCTCAGGGTCCCCGTACTCCTGGTAGAGCTGCCACGGCAAGCTCACCGCGACGTCGCTCCAGAGCGCGGTCGCGGTGGAGGGGGTGGGCAGCACGTCCGGAACGCTCCACGGCACGGTGCCCGCCGCCTCCTGCTCGGCTGCGAGGTCCTGGAGCCACGACCCGAGCACGCCCCGCACGTCGTAGAGATAGGTGGCCGTCGGCGAGAAGGCGTTGAGGTCGCCGGTCCAGCCGAGGCGCTCGTCGCGCTGCGGGCAGTCCGTCGGGACGCCCACGAAGTTGTCGCGCATCGACCACACCGTGTTCTCGTGCAGCTTCGTCACGAGCGGGTCGGACGTCTCGAACCAGCCAGTGCGCTCCATGTCGCTGTGCACGACGACGGCGCGGAGGTCGTCGGAGCCGAGCGTCCCGGGCCATCCTGCGACCTCGGCGTACCGGAAGCCATGGAAGGTGAATGCGGGCTCCCAGGTCTCTTCGCCTCCGCCGCGCAGCGTGTAGCGGTCGGTCGCCGCGGCACTGCGGAGCGTCTCGAGCTCGAGGTCGCCCTCCGGGGTGAGCAGCTCGGCATGCCGCAGCACGATCGTGTCCCCCGCGTCGCCGGAGACGGTGAGGCGCACCCAGCCCGAGATGTTCTGGCCGAAGTCGACGATGAAACGTCCGGAGGCGCGCTCCGTGATCGAGATGGGCGTCAGCTCCTCGATGCGACGGATGGGCGGGGCCCCGTCGACCTCGACGCGTCCGACCTCGGCGTCGTAGGCCGCTGCCGGGACCCAGGAGGAGTCGTCGAAGCCGGCTGAGGCCCACCCGACCGGCTCGGCCCGGGCGTCGTGCACCTCGCCCGCGTAGATGCCGCTCGACCGGACGGCGCCCGTGCCGACGCGGAAGGACGCATCGGTCGTGACGACGTCGGTCCGGTCGGCGTATTCGAGCTCCAGTCGCGCGTGCAGGGCTGGGCGGTCGGCGTAGTTGTGGCGGTTGTTCTCCCATGTCAGGGGGCCGACGGCCCAGCCCTCACCGACGATGGCGCCGACCGCGTTGTCGCCCACGGCCACCAGGTCCGTGACGTCGTGGGTGCGCGCGACGATGCGGTGCGAGTAAGAGGTCCAGCCGGGGAAGAGGACCTCATCCCCGACTCGGCGACCGTTGACCCAGATCTCTGCGATGCCCAGGGCGGTCGCGGTGAGCGTGGCCCGGACGAGGCCGTCGCCCACCTCGAAGCCACGACGGAAATATGGCGCGGGGCTTCCCTCCTCGCTCGGCTCGGCGGCGCTGATGAATGCGGGGCGTCCGGTGTCGGTCATGGTGGTCCCTTCGGCGGTGACGGGGATGTCGGTCAAGCGACGGTGAGCGTGAGGCCGACGGGCTCGCACCCGTCTGCGGACACGGCGACGGAGACGGGGCCGACGCCGGTCGGGCGGACGATCGCGAGAGCGCGGCCGTCGTAGGTGCCGCGGGTCGAGCCCGAGAACAGCTCATGGGGTGCGGGGTCGCCACTGCCGAGCGCCTGGAGCACAGCCGCTCCCTCCACGACGACGGAGATCTCACGGTCGGCCAGCGGGCGGAGCACTCCGCTCTCGTCGGTGAGGGACACGTCGATGAACGCGAGGTCGGTCGTGCCCTGCTCCAGCTGGCTCCGGTCCGCTGTCACCTGGAGGCGGAGCTCGTGCGCGGCCGACCTCAGGGTCGTCCTCCCGGTCTCGACGCCGCCACGCCGGGCGACGGCGACCAGCTGTCCCGGGCTGTACGTGGTCTCGAACGTCGCCCGGAAAGCCAGCTCGTCACCGACCGACGACCTGCCGAGCGACTTTCCGTCCAGCACGAGCTCGACCTCGTCGGCGTCGCTGTAGACCTCGATGGTGACGGGTGCCCCCTCGTGCCCCTCCCAGCTCCAGCTGGGCAGGGCGTCGCTCCACGACCACGGCGTCCCCTGGACCGGCTGCCCGTGCCGCTCCGGCCGCTGCACGGCGACGTACGGCTCGGACCGGAGACCGAACACGGTCTCGCGGTAGTACGAGACGGGGCGCCGGTGGCCGGTGATGTCGAGATCGCCACTGGAGGCCGCGAGCCAGGGGTACGCCTTGGCCGCGGCGTGCGCCGTGGCACCGTCGGGGTAGCTGACCCCGCCGAGGCCGGCCTCGCCCAGGTAGTCCCAGCCCACCCAGGTGAAGTCACCGATGACGTGCTCATGCTGCTCGACGAGCTCCCAGTTGCGGGCGATGCGGGAGGGGAACGTCTCGCTGCCGACGATGACGCGGTTCGGGAACCGCTGTGCGTCGAGCTCGTAGCGACCGTCGCCGTAGTTCATCCCTGCGATGTCGAGGACCGAGAACGACTCCTCGGTCCGCTCGCTGACTTGTGGTGACGCCGAGATCTGGTTCATCATGTCGCCGACCTGGGTCATCATGGCGTTCACCCCGCCTCCGGCCTGGGGTTCGGCCGAGGCCATCGCCTCGCGCTGCTGTGCCATGCCTGCCGTCACCATGTCGAGCACCGAGACGAAGCCGTTGATCCCGTTGGTGACGAAGCGGGTGGGGTCGAGCGACCGGACCTTCTCGGCGAGCCGCCTGCTCCAGACGCCTCCGCTGATCGCCCCGGTCTCGGGGATCTCGTTCCCGATCGAGTACATCACGACGCTCGGGTGGTTGCGGTCCTTGGCCACGAGTGCCTCCACGTCTCGCTCCCACCACTGCGTGAAGTCGGAGGCGTAGTCGAAGTCGCTCTTGCTCGAGGTCCACATGTCGAAGGTCTCGTCCATGACGAGCATGCCGAGCCGGTCGCAGGCCTCGAGGAGGGCGGTGCTGATCGGGTTGTGTGCGCTGCGGACGGCGTTGAAGCCGGCTGCCTTGAGGAGCTCGATCCGGCGCTCCTCAGCGCGTGCGATGGACGCCGCACCGAGAGGCCCGTTGTCGTGGTGGATGCACGCGCCTCGGAGCACGAGAGGCTCGCCGTTGATCCGGAGGCCGCGGCGGGCGTCGACCTGCAGCGTGCGGATGCCGACAGGGACGACCTCGTCGTCGAGGCGACGATCGCCGTCAGTCAGAGCCAGGCGCGCGGTGTACAGGGAGGGCTGCTCGACGCTCCACAGGGCGGGGTCGGACACGAGAAGCCGGTGACGGACCGTGGCGCGCTCTCCCGGCAGGAGGGTCACCGGAGAGCTGTCAGAGGCGACCTCGGCCAGACCCGCCTCATCGAGGGAGGACGACAGCCGCACCGTGCGTGTGGTCGTGCTGGAGTTCTCGACGACAGCGGCGATCTCGACCAGGGCGCGATCAGCATCGACGTCGGGCGTCGTGACCGTGACACCGTCGACGGCCAGGTGAACGGCGTCCTTGACGATGAGGCGCACGTCGCGGTAGATGCCGGCCCCTGTGTACCAACGACTGTCCTGGTGGGTGCGGCAGTGCACCGCGATCGTGTTGACCTCACCGTGTCGGAGCCAGGGGTCGATCCGGACCACGAACCGCGAATAGCCGAACGCGTGTTGTCCGGCCAGGGCACCGTTCACGTAGACCATGGCATCGCGGTGGACGCCGTCGAACTCGAGAGCCCACAGCTGGCCCGCAGCCTCTTCCGGCACCTCGAGCTGCCTGCGGTACTCCCATGCGCCTCCGGCGAAGTAGCCGGGCGCGGCCCCGTTCGCCAGATCGGGTTCGCGGGTGGTGGCGATCTGCGCGTCGTGCGGCAGCGTCACGTCCGTCCACGCGCCTCCCGCCCCGCCCAGTTCGGCGAACGCACTGACCTTGCGCCGGAACGACCAGCCGTCGTTGAGAACCATGACAGCCACGGGGAGCCTCCAAGAACATCGTCGTCATCGCGAGGTATCGCGCGTTACCGACTCAACCACGGCTCTCCGGGCCTGTCAACTCTCGGTAACATCGTCACAGCCGAGACGGAGGAGCAGGCGTGCCGGTCACCAGTGAAGACGTCGCCAGAGACGCGGGCGTCTCGCGAGCGGTGGTCAGCCAGATCCTCAACGGGCGAGGCGCTCGCTTCACCGCAGAGACGCGCGACCGCGTTCTCCGAGCCGTCACAGACCTCGGGTACCGCCCTTCGGCTGCCGGCCGAGCCCTGGCTCGGGGCTCGAGCGACGTGGTGGTCGCGCTCATCCCCGACACCACGTTCGGCGGCAACCTGCAGACGGTCTTCGAGTCGCTGACCGATGAGCTGGCCCGTCGCGGCCTCACCTTGGTCCTGCGTCTCTCGACGCCCTCGACCGAGGTGCTCGACAGCCTCGTCTCGAGCCTGCAGCCACGTGCCGTGCTGTCGCTGACCTCCTTCTCCGAGGCCGAACGCGCGTTGCTGGCCGCACGGGGCGTCGACGCCATCGATCCCGGCACGACGAGTCGCAGCCCGCTGAACCGGGAGATCGGGACGCTGCAGGCCGAACATCTCGTCTCTCGCGGTCACCGACGCCTCGCCTACGCCCACCTCGAGGACGCCCGCCGCGACCCGTTCGGTGCCGATCGTGAAGCGGCGTTCGCCGAGGTCGCAGTGTCTCGGGGACTGCCCCAGCCGATCATCGTCCATCTCGACATCGACCCTGGGTCGGCGGCTCGAGCCCTCGACGACCTCGGTGACCGAGGCGTCGCCGTGGGGTGCTACAACGACGACGTCGCGACCGCGCTCCTCTCGGTCGCGACGTCCCAGGGCTGGTCCGTCCCCGGCGACCTCGCCGTCATCGGCATGGACGCCACGCCCCTGTCGCGTCTGACGCAGCCAGCGCTCGCGACGGTCCAGTACGACATGGCAGCAGCCGCTCGGGGAGCTGTGGCGTCGATCCTGGCGACGATCGACCGGGCCGAGCGCGGCTCTCCGGGCAGCTCGGTCGAACTCTCGCTCGAGCTCATCGCTGGCGGGACGACGTGACGTCTCCGGACCCCAGGCCAGCACCAGAGACGCAGCCCTCGGCGAAGAGCTGGCATCCTCGGACACAGACTCGTCGTACCACGACTCAGCGGATCAACCCGGCTTGGTAGGTGAGAGCGACGAGTTGGGCCCGGTCTCGTGCGCCTACCTTCATCATGGCTCGCGAGACGTGGGTCTTGACGGTGAAGGGCGAGACGAACAGCTGCTGGGCGATCTGTTGGTTGTCTCGGCCTGAGGCCGCCGCGATCACGACGTCGCGCTCGCGGGGCGTCAACTGGGCGAAGGTCGCTGCAAGAGCCTCGTCGACGGGAGCCGATGCCGTCTGTGCGACCTGCTCGATCAGGGCCGCGGATGCCCTGGCCGACAGCACGCCGCCGCCCTGGGCGACGTCGACGATCCCGGCGATCAGCTCCGTCGGACCGACGCCCTTGCTGAGGAAGCCGTTCGCTCCGGCGCGCAGGGCCGCTATGACGACGGAGTCGTTGTCGAACGTGGTCAGGACGAGGATCTTGACATCGGCGGTCGTCTCGTCGGCACGGATGCGTCGGGTCGCCTCCACGCCGTCGATGCCCGGCATGCGGATGTCCATCAGCACGAGGTCGACAGGATGCTCCTTGACGTAGTCGACTGCCTGCAGGCCGTCCTCCAGGTCGGCCACGACCTCCGTGCCGTCGCTCGCCTCGAGCATCCCCCGCAGCCCGAGTCGGATCATCAGCTGGTCGTCGACGATGAGCACGCGCACGGGAGCCTTGCTGCCGCCCGGCATGGGGTGGTCGATCATGAGTCGTGCCTTCCGTCGATGTCCAGGGTCACGGTCACCGTGAAGGTCGCCTCGTCGGCGGCGACGTCCACATCTCCGCCCGCACTGCGAGCCCGCTCGGTCATGCCCACCAGGCCCAGCCCGGCACGCCTCCCGGCGACGACGACGTCGGTCCGCCGGTCGTTCCGCGCACGGATGGTGATGGTCGCGTTCACCAGGAGGACGTCTAGGTCGACCGTGCCCCTGCCGTACTTGAGCGCGTTCGTCAGTGCTTCTTGCACGATCCGGTACACGGCGGTGTCGATGGTCGCGTCGAGACCAGGAGGCAGGCATGCCAGTCGTGCCCGGACGTCGAGGCCCGTGCCCTCGAACGACGCGACGAGCGCCTCCAGTCCCGCGGTGCCGGGAGCCGGTCGGGTGTCGTCGTCCGACGACGGGCCGGAGGCGCGGAGCAGCGACAGGATCTCCTGCGTCTCGCGGAGAACGGCTTGCACCCCGATGCGTGCGTCTGCGAGAGCTCGTCGGGCGGCGTCCGCCCCCGAGGGCAGGCTGACCTCGGCGACGCCGAGGTGCATGCTCACGATGGCGACCTCGTGGCCGACGACGTCGTGCAGGTCCCGCGCGATCCGGAGCCTCTCCTCCGCGACCCGGCGGTCGGCCTCGGCCTCACGCGTGAGCAGGGCGTCCCTGGTGCGTTCTTCGAGCGAGCGCCAGTAGCGGTGTTGGCTGAGCAGGGCGCTGCCTGCGGCCGCGCCGGCGATCGACGTCGCGGCCGCCAGCGTGACCTCGGGCTGGGCGATCTGGAACGAGAGCGCGAGAGCCTCGGACAGTGCGGTCACCAGCGCGGTCACGAGACCACTCCTGACGGCCGAGACACCGCGGACGGTGGCGGAGAACACGGTGAAGACCGCGATGGTCCACAAGGTGATCGGGTCCCACCCGGCGAGACCGCTGGTCAACGCCCCGCCGAGGACGAAGACGAGCCCTGCCCAGGCGGATCGGCGCGCGACGATGACCCCGACCCCCGCGAGCGCGAACGCGAACCAGGCGCCCACGGGAGCCGCTGAGGACGTGCCCAGCAAGTGCACGGTCTCTCCCGCCAGGGCGGCCAGCGACACGACGAACGCGGTCCTGTCCAGGGTCGCAGGTCGGCGGTACCAGGGCTCGGGCCGGAGGTACTGCTCAGCACTGTCCATCGTCACGGTGTCATCCTGTCCTGTCTCGGTCGGATCTGTCGTCATGCGCGAGGCACGCCGGGCCTCGGTGGAGAGGTCCGGCGTGCCCTGGGCCAGCGGGGTCAGGCGTCCACGAGCTCGCGATCCGGCGTGCGGGCCGGGCTCTCCGCGTCGTGAGCGTCGAGGGCGTGGCCCTCGATGTCGAGACGCGGGATGATGCGGTCCAACCAGGCCGGGAGCCACCACGCGGCCTTTCCGAGCAGAGAGAGCACTGCCGGCATGAGCACGAGTCGGACGATGAACACGTCGGCCAGCACTCCGACGACGAGGCCGAACGCGATGGAGGCGGCGATCGCCATGGTGCTCGACGCGAACCCGGCGAAGACCACGGTCATGATCGTGCCAGCCGCCACGAGAACGGGGGCCGACTTGCTGAACCCGGCTACCACCGCCTCCTTCGGGGTCATGCCCTTCGAGTGCATCTCCTGGATGCGGGACACGAGGAACACCTGATAGTCCATCGCGAGGCCGAACAGCACGCCGACCAGCAGGATGGGCAGCAGGCTGAGCATCGGGTCGCCCTGGGGGGCGGGGATGATGGCATCGAGCCAGCCCCACTGGAAGACCGCGACGCTGCCGCCGAAGGACGCCAGGAGCGACAGGAGGTAGCCCAGGGTGGCGACGATCGGGATCAGCAACGAGCGGAACATGACGGTCAGCAGGACGAGCGAGAGCACCGCGATCACGATGACGTACTTGATCAAGGCCTGGTTGAGGGCGGCCGACTCGTCGATGTAGATGGCTGCCTCACCGGTCACCTCGAGGGTGACGCCGCTCACGGAGGTGTCGTCGCGGATCGCCGAGACGAGGTCGATGGTGTCGTCGTCGATCGGGCTGCCCGTCGGGATGACCGTGTACATCACGGCGTCGCCGCTGTCGGCGATCTGACCAGGGGTGACTGACTGGACCCCGTCGAGGCTGCTCAGTTCTGCGGCCGTGGCTGCGGCGTCCTGGGCGATGTCCGTGCCCTCGGCGAGGACGATCAGGGGGCTCTGGACGCCACCGAACTCGTCGAGGACCAGGTTGTACGCGGCACGTTCGGTGGACTCTGGATCGGTGCCGCCGGGCACGTTGTACGCCGTCTTCATGCTCAGCGTGGGCAGGGCGACGACGACGAGGACGACGACGCCGGCGACCACGGCCAGGACCGGGTGCGTCACGACCGTGCGGGCCCAGCCGGCGAGGAAACCACGGCGGGCGGGCTCGTCCGCGAGTCGTGCAGTCTCACGGAGGTGGCGCTCGCGTCGAGGGAGGGCACGGCGTCCGAGGGTGCGCATGAGCACGGGCAGGAGGGTCAGGGCGATCAGGACGGAGATCGCGACGGCGACCGCTGCGGCGACTCCCATCTCGGTGATCGCCCGCATGTTCACCACGACGAGCCCGACCAGGGCGACGATCACGGTGAGCCCGGCGAAGACGACCGCGGTACCAGCCGTGCCGACGGAGCGAGCAACGGCGTCCTCGACGTTGCGTCCGTCGCGCAGTTCGGAGCGGAACCGGCTGAGGATGAACAGGCTGTAGTCGATGCCGACGGCGAGGCCGAGCATGGCAGCGAGGATGAGGGTGTTGTCGCCCATGGGGAAGAACGCGCCGTAGGTGAGGATGCCGACCGTGCCGAGACCGACACCGAAGGCCGCGACGAGCAGGTTGGCGCCGGCTGCCAAGAGCGACCCGAACGTGAGCACGAGCACGAGCAGGGCGGCGATCACGCCGACGGCCTCGCCGATGCCTGCTTCGGGAGCCTGGGTCTCGAGGAGGTTGCCGCCGAGTTCGACGCGTACGTCGCCGGTGGCCGACTCCTGCAGGTCGAGCGCGGCGGCGTAGTCGGCCTCCTTGTCGGCGGTGTCGCCGAGGCCCCCATAGGACAGGGTCGCGACGGCGACGGAACCGTCGGAGGAGATGTACGGCGCAGCGGGGTCCAGGGGGTTCGTGACCGCAGCGACACCGGGCAGCTTCGCGGCGTCGGAGAGGGTGTCGGTGACGACGGCCGAGGTGGCAGGGTCGGCGACGGAACTGCCGGCGGGTGCCTCGAACACCAGCTGCAGCGAGTCCGCCGCAGGGTCCTGCGCGCCACCCATGGAGGGGAACTCGGTCGCGAGCCGGTCGAGGGTCTCCGAGGCCGCGGTCGACGATGATGCTGTCTGTGCCGCTGCCTCCGGCTTGTCGCGAGTCGAACCGATGGCGAACGCTCCGATCAGAGCGGCGAACAAGACCAGCCAGATGCCGGTGACGATGAACCGGTGCCGGGCGCTGAAGCGCCCGATCCGGGAGAGGAACAGGGACATGCGGACTCCTTGAGAGCGAGAGAGGTGGGGGGCCAGGGTCTGCTCACCCCGGGATGACCCCATCGTTTCTCGATCCGATGACCCGGCCGTCGTCTGTCGGGATCGACCCGTGTACTCCAGATGGAGTAGGTCCTGGCGCTGGCGGATGGAGCCGTCCCGCCCCTCGAAACATCAAGAGCCCCCACCGGCGCGGTGGAGGCTCGTGGTGTCGGGCCATCGCCCGTGCTCGAAGCGGAGAGCGGCCGTCACTCGGCAAGGAGCTGGATCATGTCGATCGGCTCGGTCGGCGTTTCCCCGGTGGCGTCCACATGCGGTGCAGGCCTGCCGTCGGTACCTGGAGAATGACTGACGGGGGCCATCAGATCGCCGCGACCAGAACGAGCTCTGGTCCCTCGATGCGCACGGACCATTGGTCTGCTCCCACCCCGTCGCGGCAGCTCGAGGCAAGCCCCCACAGCGACCTGGGCGTCACGAAGTCCCCTCCCTCTTCCGCCAGCCTGTTGACGAGTCTTTGCCGATCGTCGAGGCACCTGCCCTGCCCTGACTCCGGAACAGGCCGCGAAGCTTGTCGACGACGCCCTCGAGCGCAAATGGTTTGGTGATGTAGTCGTCAGCACCGGCCCCGAATGCATCGAGACGATCGTCGAGGTCGGACCGACCAGTGAGGAACACCACGGGGGTTTCAAGCCCCTGTCGACGCATCTCGAGGACGACCTCGACGCCACTCCCGTCCGGCAGCATCATGTCGAGCACGACAGCGTCAGGACGCTGCTCCTCGAGCATCGCGATGGCCGACTCTACGGACGCAGCCGACTCGACCGACCAGCCCTCGAGCTGCAGCGCGATCTCCAGCAGGCGCGTGATCGGTTCTTCTTCATCGACGACGAGGATGCGCAGAGCACGCGTGCCCCACCCAGACTCACGAAGTCGGTCTCCGCTGGGAACCGACACACGTGCCATCAGATCACCGTGTTCGGCGATCATCGTCAGGAAGCCGTTCGCTCGCCGGACGCAGTCGAGTGCACCTGGCTGGGCTGATTCGTCATGGCGGCAACGAGAGCGAGCACCGCCAGGCCGATCGCGTAGACCACGTGACCGACGACGAGCGAGAGGACCCAGACGACGATCAGGGCCCAGCGTGCCGGGGTCAGCGCAGTCCGCATGATGCGCCAGCGGTCGCGGCGGGCTCGGCGAGGGGTGGTCGTGATCTGCTGAGCCGCGGTGCGGGCTGCGACGGGGGCGAAGTAGGCGGACGTGTGGCTGATGGTGGTCATCGATGTCTCCTCGAGTGGCTGCGGCTTCTGGTTCGTCCAAGGTTCGCGGACTTGGCTCGCCTCCGCGTCGTGCCATGAGACCAGGAACACGTACTCCGTTCGGAGTACGTCTCGAGCTCGGTGTCGGACGCCTCGGGCACGGGATCCCTCGCCCTGCGGCAGCGACGACGCTCGGCCCTCGTCGAGCGTCGGCTTCTACAGCGATACGGGGGTTGTCCCTGCGGCTGGCGTGTCGTCAGCCGTGCCGGTCGTCGGGACGAGGGCGAGTGACGTTTCACCGCATGCCTCGGATAGCCACCGTCCTCGGCACAGGACCTGAGAAAGAGCGCCTCAAGTCGACCGCTGCCATCCCCTGCAGGCCCAGAAGCACAAGCGCCGGCAGTGCTTCACGAGCCTGGATTCGGCGGTCGCCGAGGGAGAACTGAGATCCGTGCAGCCCGGTGGGACGGACCCACGTCTCCGAGTTCAGGGCCCTGAAGGCCATGGGACGTTTCTGGAGTTCAGCGTCGAACGTCGATGAGCACTTGGTGTCAAGCCAATCGGGAGATGACTAGCCGCGCATGGATGGAGATGCACCTCACCTTTCAATCGAATCTCCGCGACCTCGAGCTTGTGGCTGTCGGCGAGGCGGCGGAGACTGAGGTCGAATGGCGGTTCCCGGCCTCAGACGGCGTCACGCGATGGCCAGGCGTGCGTCGACTCGTCGACCTTGTCGGTTCGGCGCGAGCCGGATTCCTCCTCGTGGAGCCCGCCGTAAAGCCCGGCGACACGTACCGCTGGGCGCAATGCACCGGGGGCAGCCGCACGCCGCTCCTCGTCGAGGTCGGCTTCGACAGCGGTGTGGGGATCGTCGCCCCGGCTGGCGCACGGACCGCCGAACCGGTTGTCGTTACGCGTGCGGGTGACGTCTGGCCGCACGCTTCGGTTGCCGACCCGAACGTGCTGTTGGACCCTGCGACGTGCGTAGACGTGTTCTTCTCGTGGCTCACCTGGGGACGCCTACCCGCGGGCTTCGTGATGCGGCCAGTGGACGGTTACAAGCTGCCCGCTCCCTGATGCCGCGCACAGAGGCGAGGCCTGAGGGGAGCAGTAGGGCTGGCGAAGTCGCCGTGGCACGTCGTGGGCCTTTCTCACGTCCCCGAGGTGGTCAGCAGAGCATGACCCTACCCGCGAGAATCCGGCTGCCGATCGAGCACGCAGCGTGCGGTCGACGTATGAGTTTCAGCCGGGTCCCGGGGCAGTTCGCGCATGGGTGACCCCCAGGCCGGTTCTCTGCCACCTGCTGGCTTGCAGATGGCGCTGAACCGGCCTGCCTCACCGATCTACAGGATCTTCGGCGTCTGGCGCGCGCGCCGTCGAGCGACCGTGCGCTCGATCGCGCGGCCCCTGTTCATGGTGTCGGTGTGGTCTGCGAACTGCTCGGGGGTGAGCTCGTCGGTACCGGTCACCTCGACCACGATCGCCCAGCGGTACCTCTCGTAGTCGTCCATCTCGTTCGGGGTCATGAGGGACGACGGGTCGATGCGGTTGCGGGACATGTGGTTCTCCTTGGTGTTGTTGGTGTGGTGCGTTGCGACGGATGAGGTGCTTGGAACTGGTCGGGATGCGGCTGCAGGTGCGGCCATGGACTTGCCAGGTGGGCCGCATGAGCGGGTACTCATGGTGGTCATTCGCCGATGAGCTCGGCGAAGCGGCAGGTCTCGTAGTCGTGGTCGGTGTGCCTGTAGCTCCGGGCGGTGACGATGGTGACGGCTGCTGCTCGGACCTCGTCGCCTTCGGCGCCTCCCAGCTGCGGGCGGAGGCCAGCGGCGCGGAGCTCGTCGTCGTACTCGACGGTGGCGAGGATGACGTCGCAGTAGATGCAGGTCTTGCGGTGGGTGTTCATGGTTGTTCCTTCTTGTTTGCACGGGCGTGCGCCGGGATAAGTGGATGGCCGTTGGTGGCCCCTGGAGTGGATGTGGGGCAGAGAGCGCAGTTTGTTTAGGCCGCGGTCCTGAGGTCCCGCAGCGAGTTGCGCAGGGTCTCGTGAGCTGCGCGTCGCAGCTGAGACACTCGGGCGGAACTGACTCGTAGTTCCGCTGCCGTGTCTTTGCCGGCGACGTCCGCGAGGCCCTGGAGGACGATGTGGCGTTGCGGGGCCGGCAGCTGGTTGATGGCCCGGTGCACATCGAGGGCGACCTCTGCCCGGGCCATGCCCCGGTCACGAGATGCTGGCTCTCGTTCCCAGCCGAGGACGTCGAGGGACAACGCCTCCCGCCACGGCTGCATCGCAGTCCTGGCTTCGCTCTTGCCCCCTCTTCCCTTGAAGACATGCTCGGGAATGGAGACCTGCGAGACGAAGAGGCGGACCTCATGCATCATCTCGGCCCGCACGTACGAGGCCGCGTAGGCCGGGAACTGGGGTGCCTCTGACGCTTCCGAGGACGCGTCCGGGGCGAAGGCTGTCGCCGCCTTGGCGGCGCCGAGCCAACCGCTGGCAACGAGGTCGTCCCACTCGACGGTCGGATGCGTCCTCGAGACGGTGGCCGCCTGTGCGAGGACGAGAGGGCCGACCGCGTTGGCCAGCTCGAAGGTCGCCTGCTTCGAACCAGCGGCGATACGGCGCGCGAGGTCGAGTTCGCGCTGGCGCGTGAGCGCCCGGGTGGTGCGGAGGAAAGTGATGGCCACGGTGTGTCCTGAGGTGAGTAAGCGTTTGCTCAACCGGCCGGACGATGCGCCGGATGGCGGTCGCTTGAGTGGCAGGTTCACAACAGAGACATGAGGCGAAAAAGGCGGTTCCCGGAGGAGGTCGGGAACGGGGCTGACCCCAGTTCAGGTGACAGGTCATGAGGTGTTCCTTTCGTCGGTAGGACGCGGGTGCTCCTACCGATTGGGCATGCGGCAGGTTGGGTGTCAGAGGTCGAAGGCGCTGGCGGGCAGGACGTAGCCGCGGGGTCGGGTCTCGCCCGCGATGGCGCGGGGGGCCTTGCCTCCCGGGGTCGTGCCGTCCTTGACGAGGCTGAGGAAGCCTGCGTTGAGCTGCCCCATCGGGAGGCCTTCCAGGGCGAGGTTTCGCCGCTTGAGGTCTGTGACGGCCTGGTTGCGGAGGACGACGTACTGGCGGTCCTCGGAGAGCACGCCGACTTCGAAGCGGGTGGGCTCGTAGACGCCGGCGGTCGCGGTGCGGGCCGTCCACTGCCATCCGAGGCGCGTCGCTTCCTCGCCGGTGGGCATGCTGCCGTCGTGCAGGGCGATGTGACCGGTCTTCGAGGCGATGGTGTCGCGGGCGGCGTTGACGATGGCCTGCGCGGGGTTCGCTTCCAGCACGAGGGCTGCGTTCGCCCCGGCGAGGTCGTCGAGCGCCTTGACGACGTCCTCCTGGGTGGGGATGAGGTCAGCGAAGCCGGCGGTCTCCGCGAAGAGGCGGAGCATCGCCCAGCCGGCACCGATCACGGAGGCGTTGCTCGCGGAGCGGCCCGCCCTGGGTGCGTTCTCTGTTCGGAGACGCTCGTTGCTGGTCCGGAACTGCCGGAGGGTGCCGGCGTCGTCGAGGCGGCTGGCGAGGAAGCGGATGTAGGCGCCGTAGATCGCCTGTGCAGCAGCCGGGTGCGCCTCGCGGAAGGTGTCGAAGGGGGATGCGTCTCGGGGCGTCATCGCGACGGCGCCCGGAGGGAGATCGATGGCCAGGATGCGGGAGAGGACACCGACTCCCCCGCCGGGGAGGGCTTCCCCGGAGATGATGGCGCAGGTCTCGGCTTCGGAGGCGGTCTTGAGTCCGCCGTCGACGGTGGATTTGGCCCCGGAGCCGGCACCTCCGTAGCTGGCCTGGACGACGTTCGCGACGGCGAGGTTGACGACGTCGGCCTTCCGGCGGTCCTGGGGGACCCTGAAATCGTCGTGAATGCTGACAGCGTGCCGAGCCCACTTGGCGGTGATCGAGGCCCCGAGCGCAGTAGCGCTCGGCAGGGAAGAACCCGTCCACGAGGAGAGGTAGGCGTTGCCCGTAAGGAACGCCTGGAAGGCGCGGAGCAGCTGCGTCTTGCCCGCGTCCGGCGGGCTGACCAGGAACACGCTGGTCCGCTCCGAGAGCGCCAGCGGGGCAGCGAAGGCAAGGCCCAGCATCGCGAACGCTGCGTGGCTCGTGGGCGTGATGGCGAGGAACGCCGGGATCACCGACGCCGCCGTCCGGATGGCCGCGGCGTCCGAGGGGAGGTCGGGGAAGCCGTAGGCGAGCTGCGCTTCGAGGAGGGAGTCCTCTTCGCTTCGGGGTGGGCTGCCGACGGTGAAGCCCGGGACGGTTCCCTGGGCGTCGACCGATCCGGCAGGCGCGAGGTAGGTCCATCCCCCGCCGTCGGGCTTCAGCCAGCCGAGAGTGCCGTAGGCCTCGACGACGTCGGTGCCACCGTCGGTGCCGAGCTCACGCAGGGCGTTGCCGACTTGCTCGCGGGCGACGGTGCTGATGGGGAGGCTCACGCCGACGTCGAGGCGGTCGACGACTGTCTTCGCGGAGTGCGCTTCCGCAGTGGTGAAGCCCGCCTGGGTGCGCACCCGTCCGTCGGACCTCGCGAGGGTGACGGTGACCTTGGCCTCGGCGGCGATGACCTTCCGGCCCTGTGTGTCGACGGTGAGCTGCTCGGTCTTGCGGCTCTTGAACGCGACCCAGCTGCTGATGCGCTCGAGGCGTTCCCCGTGCGTCAGGTCGGGCAGTTGGAAGCGGACGGTCTTGTAGATGCCGTGCCGGGTCTCCCCTGAGGCGGTGTCGTCCCAGACGTAGGCGCGTAGTCCGTCCTCGAGTTCGAACCGGGCGGGTACACGGTCGGCCACGGCACGAGCGATGGTCAGAGGCGCCTCCGCCGCGGCCGGGGTCGACGTGGAGGTCGGGCCGAGGAGGTCCAGCAGCGCAGCCTCGTCGGCGGCTTCGGCAGCGTCGTCAGCCCACGCCCCCACGGGTGCCAGAACAACGGCCTGCGGCCCGGTGACGGTCGCCACGGGCGTCACTGGCGCTGGCGCCAGCGAGACTGTCTGCGGCGCTGGCGTGATGCCGAACGCGCGGAGCACGTCAGGGGCGAGCACGGCGGGCAGGCTGGTGAAGAACGGCAGCGGCCAGGTCCCGCCGCGTTCGCCGTCCGCGACCAGGCGAGCAGCCCTCCGGTACCCCGTGGGGCCGCCGAGGGCGTGGGCGAGGAGGTCGAAGGACGACCAGGAGTGATTCTGCCCATTGAGCCCGAAGACGCTCTGGATCGCGGTGTCGAAGATGGTCAGCCGCTCCGGCTCACCGTTCCTGGCCCGGTAGATGCGGGCTGAGTCCAGCGGCCCGAGATCCCCGTCGGGGCCGGGGAACGTCAGTCCGTTCTGGGGGCGCTCGTCGGCACCGAAGACCGCTTCGGCGAAGACGCTCACTGGCACGGTCAGCGCGAAGCGGTCACCGACACGCTCGGACGTCCCGGGAGTCGAACCGGCCGCCGCGGGCAGCGGCTCAGTGCCCCGGGTCTTCGTCCGTCGGGGTTTCAGCGGTGACGCCTCTGGATAGCGGGTCAGAAGCTCGGTCGTGGAGTAGCGGGGGCCGTCCGCGAACTCGAGCCGGGTGCGCCGGCCCTGGTTCGCGTTCCAGGTCCCGGCGGGGCGCAGGATGCGGGCGGCATCGGCCAGGACTCCCGCGTCGATGTTGAGGACGTCCTCGCCTGCGAGCTGCATCCAGAACTTCTTGTGGGCCTCGAGCAGGGCGGCGCCGTCGGGGGTGTGCGGGTCGAGGAGGTCGTCGAGGACGAAGTAAAGGTGGACGCCGCCTCCGGTGAAGACCTTGACGGTTGCCGGCGGAGCAGCATCGATCCATCGCTGCGCCTGTTCCTTCGTCGGGTTCCTGTCGCCGGCGGAGTGGCTGCCCGAGTTGAAGTCGATGTCAACGAACAACGCAGGCAAGGCGACAACGTCGGCCTTCCTGCCCCGTCCCGGCCCGAAGCTGGGGCGGAGTCCCCCGACTCCCACCCAGACGTTGTCGCCCTTGCTCGCGGCCGTCGCCAGGACGTCCCAGGCAGCTGATGCGTCACTGATGGGGACGGCCGCGATTCCTCGGAAGGCCCCCCTGCGGCCGGTGACCTTGTCGACGGCCTGGCTGCAGATGCTCATGACCGTGCCTGTGGGCCACTCGTGACTGCCCCAGATCGCAGCGTGCTGCGCTGCCCAGTCCTGCTGGTCGAGAGCGATGCTCTCGGTGGTGGTTTCCCCCATGGTCGATCCCTTGTGATCCCGTCTCCGGGGCACCGCCACTCGGCGGCACACAGGGGAAAGGGGGCAGGAACGACGGAAAGTTAAGTGCCGGACTCATCTTTCTCTGGGGGCCGAACCCAACACGGCAGACGGGGGGTGGGCAGCCAGCTGTCGAGGGCCTGGGGCAGGTGACCGGAACAACGTCGGCTGGCGGGCAGGAACCTGCGAACCGTGGAGCCGGCTCTTGCTTCTAGATCTGCTGGTCTGGAGAGAAGAGAAGAGCTAACAGGCCTGCATCCTCGGGGGTTTGGCGCTGCCCCAGGTGCTGGCCAAGTCGTGTCCCAGCCCTGGACCGCTGGCCTGATCTCATGCAAGCCAAGGAATCTCGAGTGGCGGCTTAACTTCTGCCCGATCGTGACCCATCTGATGGGTGAGGGAGAAGAAGCCCCTCGTCTCCGCAAGAGACTCACCTGCGCCCCATCGAGGGCGCAACACGTAGGAAGAGAACAGCATGTTCGAACAGCCCATCCGCCGCCCCCGCTACGCCGGCAAGTTCCAGGAGTTCGTCAGGACCTTGGACCCGGTGTCGCGCCAGAACCTCGCCCGGCTCCTCGACGACGACGACCTCACGGCCGCTGACCTGCAGCTCACCCTCAGCAGCAACGGTCTCGAACTCGGAACTACGAGCATCAACCGGATCCGGGCAGACCGGAGGGCGGACCGCGAGGAGGCTGCCCGAGCGGAGCGCGCAGCCCGGCGCCGTCAGGCCAGCACGCGCGGCTGAGCCAGGTGGGCGCCAGACCTTAGATCGAGATGGCGCCCACCCGCAGGTAGCCACTGCGGGCGAGGCTCAACAACAAGCCAGAAGCCGTCTGATGCTGAAGAGTCATGACATTGCCCCGGGGAGGCTGCCACCCTTCGGTGCCCGGGTGGACGAGAACGAGCGGTACGTCGCGGCGGAGCCACGGAGCCGAATCCCGGTCAGTGATGGTCCGGTCTCTGGTCAGTCGGTCGATCTCTGCCATCGTGCAGCCGTCAAGCGAGAACGTGCCAGCTGTCGTCGCCCGCTGCATCGATTCCGCCTGAAACTCAGTCGCAGCTACGACAGCGATCGCTCGCATCGCGGTCGGACGGTCGACGCCTTCACCGAAGTGCAGGTCGATGAGCGCCTCGATGATCTGGTCGGACGTACCGGTGAGAACCTCACCACGAGAGCCAGGACCACTGGCATGGAGGAATGACTTCTGCATGCTTGCGCCATGCGCGGCGAGCTGCCTGGCGCCCCGGAAAGCCGTAGCAACGCTGCTGGACCACGAGTTGCGACCTGCCGCGCATGGTGCTGGCGAGCCGGCGCCCGCCGGCGGAACCTGACCAGGAACGAAGCCATGCCCGCCATCCTCGAAGCCCCCCGGCCAACGACTCTCCTCACCGCAGCCGACCTCGCCCGTGAATTCCACGTCACCCTCTCGACGGTCCGGTCTTGGCGCCTCAAGGGACTCGAGGGCAAGCCTGGCTACGGTCCCGTCGGATTCACGGTAGGGCGCCGCGTCCTTTACCGGCGCTCCGATGTCGACGCTTGCATCGCCACCAACTCGGGAACGCGCTGATGGGCAGGAAGCCACTCGAGGTCGGTCACTACGGTCACATCCGAACGGAGATGCTGGCCAAGAGCAAATGGACAGCGACTGCCACGATGCGGGACTCCGAGACGGCCACGAGGCGAATCTCGGCGCAGGGTTCCTCCCCTTCTGAGGCAAAACGGCTCCTCAAGCTGAAGCTCGAGGCCCGCAAGGAGGACAACGAAGCACAGGCGGTGTTGGGTCTCAAGCGTGCCGAGGACGAGCGCCAGGCGGCGGACGAGGCGAAGCGTGCGCTCAATCGGCGAACCTTCGCCTATGTGGCACACCGATGGCTGAAGGCGGCACGCTCGAAGGGCATGGCTCTGTCGAGTCTCGTGCGATACCAGGACCTATTGCGGCTCCATTTAGAGCCAGCTTTCGGGGACGAAGACATCTCGGCCATCGACATCGTGCAGCTCGACGACTTCCTTCAGGAGTTCGTCGAACGCGGGCAGATTTCTCAGGCGCGCTCTCTCCGCAGCCTGCTCATGAACGTCTTCGGCTACGCGCACAAGAAGCAGTTCGTCCCCTTCAACCCAGCCCGAGCCACGGATTCCATCAAGCCCAAGACGAGTACCCCGACTGCCCTCACTGGCGTCGAGCTTGAGAGCATCCGAGATGCGGTCGCCCGCTACATGCGACCTGAACCTGGGCGTGGAGGCCCCACGCCTAGCGTGCCCGTCGACCTCATCATCGACACCATGTTGGGCGGCGGAGGACTGCGCATCGGCGAGGCGCTCGCTCTGCGCTGGACCGACCTCGACCTTGAGGGTGAAGAGCCGACCCTGCGGGTGCTCGGAACGACCGTCGAGGTGAGGAACGACCAGAACAACGGAACGGGCCTGCACCGACAGCCACGCACGAAGACGAAGTCGAGCATGCGCGCCGTCCGCGTGCCGGAGTGGCTGCGTACCCGGCTCGCAGAAGCGCCTCGAAACCCGAACAGTGACCTCGTCTTCTGTACCAAGTCGGGCAAGCCTCTTTCTCGCAGCAACGTCTATCGAGCACTGAAGAAAGCTCTGGACGATGCCGGCATCGAGCACTTCGTCCTCCACGACCTGCGCAAGACCGTCGCAACGGCTGTGGACAAGTACGAGGGTCTCGCCGCCGCCAGCAGCATCCTGGGTCACTCCAACACGGTCATCACCCAGGCCTCATACGTCGAGCGAGCCGAGCTCAAGGCCGACGTCCGAGCCACCCTCGATGCTTTCGCACCTCGGTAGAAGCAGCGAAGCAAGCTTGCTTGTTGGGCTTCAGCAACTCGAGCCAGCCCAGCAGGAGACATGGCCCTACGTGTGAGTACTGGTGCCACTGACCGTTCGTAGCAGCAGCTGCCCGGGTGCCGGATTGGATATACGGCAACCAATTGCTGGACGTCTTCGTGCGACCCTGTCTGGTGGTGTCGGGGACTTGTGCGAGGCTGCCGATGACGCGTCCTGACCGATGTGACGCCGCTTGCTTGGGGGATGAGCATGATCGAACGAGTCAAGATCCGCGGTTTCCGAAAGTTCCGCAACCTGGACTTTCAGCCGCATCCGACGTTCAACGTGTTGGTGGGGAACAATCAGTCGGGGAAGTCCACTCTGCTTGAAGCGATCAGTCTCGCGGTCACGGGCCGCGTCAACGGCCGCCCAGCGAGCGAAGAGCTCCACCCGTATTGGTTCAATCGTGGTGTCGTCGCCGAGTTCTTCGCCGATCGGGCTGCCGGAGCAAATCCAGCACCGCCGACGATCAGCATTGAAGTGACGTTGCGGTCCAAGCCGGAATTCGCCGAACTGGTCGGTGCGAACGATCTACTACAACCGACTGGACACGCACCAGGCGTCCGGCTCGTTGTCCGACTCAACAAGGAGTATCAGGCGGAGTTCGACGCGTACGTCAAGGACCCCAAGACTGCGCTACTGCCTACGGACTACTACACGGTTGAGTGGAGCTCATTCCAGAACGTTGTTCTCGCGCAGCGGCCTCGCGCGATGCGGCTCGCGATGATCGACGCCCGCACCGTGCGATCCGGTGCCGGCGTCGACTACCACCTGAGGCAGATCGTCGGCGAGCACCTCAGCGCGGACGAGCAGATCACCATCTCTGCAGCCTTCCGGCAAGTCAAGGAAACACTCGCCACGGATCACCTCGCCGGCGTGAACACAAAGCTCGCCGACGGCGACGAGCTCCTGGACGGTGGTCGAGTGTCGCTGGCGATGGATCACTCCTCAAGAACGTCGTGGGACAGCAGCGTCGTTCCCCACGTGGACGAAGTGCCGTTCGCGTTGGCCGGGCAGGGGCAGCAGGCGGTGGCGAAGATCGTTCTCGCGATGCGCCGCCACGCGGAAGCTGCCGCCGCGGTGATGATTGAGGAACCTGAGAACCACTTGTCGCACGCCAACTTGAACGTGCTGCTTGACCGCATTGACACGCTCTCCCATGCAGATCAGCAGGTATTCGTCACTACCCATAGTTCGTTCGTGCTGAACCGACTCGGGATTGATCGACTCCGGCTGGTGTCCGATGGCACCGTGCAACCGTTCGGCGCGCTGCCGGCCGACACCGTCGGCTACTTCCGGAAGTTGCCCGGTTTTGACACACTCCGCCTCGTTCTTGCCGATCGGCTCGCCCTCGTTGAAGGGCCCTCGGATGAGCTGCTCTTCGACCGGTTCTACTCCGACCAGTATGGTCATCGCCCCATCGATGACGGCATTGACGTGTTCTCGATGCGCGGCTTGTCACAGAAGCGTTTCTTGCAGCTAGCTGCACTCGCCGGTAAACGGTGCGTGATCCTCAGCGACAACGACGACCGCGAGCAGACGGATCTGGACCTTGTCGTCGCTGGGCTGGGCGACCTAATCAGTGACGACCGGCGGCTGCTCTTCGGCACCGTCGGACACGGCACAACATTGGAGCCGCAGATCCTGCACGTGAACGACGTCGACACGCTCCGCGAGGTTCTCGCAAAAGCAGCTCATGTCGACATCCAAAAGTGGATGGGCAACAACAAGACCGAAGCAGCGTTGCGGATCGCAGACTCTGCAGTGACGCTGACGGCACCGTCGTACTTCGTCGAGGCGATGGAGTTCATCAATGAGCGGTGAGCTCGTCCTTGCGGTCGCCGGGTCGCGTAAGACGCAAGGCATTGTCGACGCCTGCGCTGACGCGCCAGCGGGGAGCCGGATACTCGTAGTCACCTACACCGTGAACAACCAGTTGGAACTACGGCGCCGGTTGGCCGCGGCCCGACCCGCTGCAACCGTCGATGTCTCCGGCTGGTTCATGTTCCTACTACTCAATGTCGTTCGCCCATACATGCCCTTCATGTTCCCTGGGCAACGCGTCACTGGCATGGACAATGACAGTCCATACCAGCAGTACGTAGGTAGGGAGGAGCGCCGCCGCTACTTCACGTCCACCGGTTCTGCGCGCCGTGTTCATCTTGCGAACCTGGCGGTGCTGCTACTGCAGCGTGCTCATGCCCTGCCGCTGCGCCGGTTGGAAGCGTTGTACGACCACATCTACATCGACGAGGTACAGGACCTCGGCGGGTACGACCTAGAAGTGCTGGACTTACTGCTCGGAGGCACCGTCCCGCTGACAATGGTCGGCGATGTTCGGCAGGCCGTGATCTCAACTAGTCCCGAAGAACGCAAGCACAAGCAGTTCAAGAACATGAACGTTTGGCGCTGGTTTCAAGAACAGGAACGCAAGAACCAATTGACCATCACGCAACGGCACGAAACGTGGCGGTGCCATCCCGAAGTCGCTGCGTTTGCCGACGACCTCTTTCCGGACACGTGGGGCTTCGAACGGACGGTATCGCGGAACACCCGGCGCACCGATCATGATGGCTTGTTCCTGGTGCGCACCGAAGACGTCGACTCCTACATGACGGAGTTCGCTCCGCAGCCGCTGCGCTGGGACAGCAAGTCAGCGAAAGCGTTTGACCACATCGACTTCCTCACGTTCGGCACTTCGAAGGGCCTAACCCGGCAACGGATACTGATTTTTCCGACGGAGAAGATGCGGAAGTTGCTGCAGAAGGGTGAACCGCTCGAGGACTTAGCCGCTGCAAAGCTCTACGTCGGTGTGACCCGTGCTGAGCAAAGTGTCGCGTTCGTTCTGGACAGGCCAGGCGAGTGCGTGCATCCATACTGGGCGGCGACAAGTGCTCCCGCCGAGCCAGACTCGCCAGAACATGTCGCCACAGCCGTAGTCACTGCGTCCGAATGAGCGCCTCGGAAACAGATCGGTTGACCACCGCGAAGATGCGTGGGTGTCGCGGCCCGCAGGTCGACGCAAGCAGTCCGACTGGATATCGGCGCCACTCCACGCAGTGGCATCGTCTTGAGCATGCGTGTCCGGCCCGGCCGGCCGTGCGGCTGAGCACTCTGGCAAGTCGAGAATGCAGGAGAAGCGTATAAGTGGAGTTTTCAACGAGTGGCTGGCAGAAAAGCAAAAGGCCCGGTCTCCGACCGGGCCCTTCCTTGTGTTCTGTGCGCCTGGAGGGACTCGAACCCCCAACCTTCTGATCCGTAGTCAGATGCTCTATCCGTTGAGCTACAGGCGCGTTTCGCTGGCCGATTGGCCAGAGGAAACACTACACGAGGGAGGCGCGGGGCGCGAATCGAGGCCGACCCGCGCCTCCTCGGGTGTCGTCAGTAGGTGTGCTTGCCTTCGCCGTCGCCCTTGTAGTCGCCGATCAGCTCGTCGACCTGGCCGGCCTCGGCCTGGCCGGGCCGGCGGGTGGGGCCGGCGTCGTCGGCCGGTCCGTCGTCGAGCGTGCGCGATCCGGTGTCGCCGTCGGGGTGGTTCTCGCTGGTGATCTCGACGGGACGGTCGTCCCGCTCGCCGACGGTGTGGTCGCCGTGCCCTTCGCCGCTGCTGTTGCCGCTGCGCTCGAGTTCGGTCTCGTCGGTGCCGTGCGGGTCGTCCGGGGTCTTCGTCATCGGGTTCCTCCTGCGTGCCGGGCTGTCCGGCCGTCGTGGTTCGAGCTTGCGCCGCGGACCCGCCGTCCGCCCACGACACCCACCACACTCACGGCTCGACGGACCGACGCGCGGCCCGGCATGAGCCGGTCGCACGAGCCCGCGACTCCACAACATCTCTTGCGCAACATCTCTTGCGCATCTAGGGTCGACCGCATGACCCCGCGCGAGACCTCCCGCAGCACCCTCACCGACGCCGCCTCGATGCGCGTGCTCGCCCACCCGACGCGATTGCGCCTCCTGGGGTTGCTGCGCGAACGCGGCGCGCAGACGGCCGCCCAGCTCGGCGATGCCGTCGACGAGGCCCCGGGCACGATCAGCTACCACCTGTCGAAGCTCGCCTCGATCGACCTGATCGGCCCGGCCGAGCCGCGGACGGCCGACCGACGCGAGCGCTGGTGGCAGGCCACCGCGCAGCTCACCAGTTGGGAGCCCGCCGAACTGCTCGACGACCCCGACCGCCTCGCCGCGTCGTCCGCCCTGCAGAAGTCGATCGGCCAGGCCTACGCCGCGCGCTTCGGCGAGTACGTCGACGCGACGCCCACCCTGCCCCGCGAGTGGGTCGAGGCCGGTGCCAGCGGCGACCGCAGCCTCCGCCTCACCGCCACCGAGCTCGCCGCCCTGCGCGGCGACCTCGAGGCCGTCGTCGACCGCTGGCTCGACGCCAGCGCCGCTCACGACCCGGCGGCCGACGACGGCGCCGAGCCGGTCGCGCTGGTCTACCAGGCCTACCGCCGCCCCTGAGGCCCGTCATGAGCGAGAGCAGACGAGCCGAGGAGGCGCGGGGCATCGACAGCGCCCCTCACCTCGCCCGCACCGACCGGCCCCGCGACGGGCGCCCAGGCCGCACCGACCGCGTCGCCCTGTCGTCCCTGGTCGCGGCCCACGCGATCTCGCAGACCGGCAACGTCGTGACGGCGTTCGCGGTGCCCTTCTACGTCCTGGGCCTCGGCGGATCGGGGGCCGAGGTCGGGCTCGCGGCGGCCTTCGCGACGGCACCGGTGATCATCGGCGGCCCGCTCGGCGGCGTCGTCGTCGACCGGGTCGGGCACCGGCGGGCGGCGATCGTCGCCGACCTGGTGAGCGGCGCCTCCGTCCTCGCGATGCCCGTGCTCGCCCTCACCGTCGGGTTGCCGTTCTGGGCCCTGCTCGCGCTCGTCTTCGTCGGCGGGCTGCTCGACACCCCGGGGCAGACGGCGCGCCGGGTGATGCTGCCCGGGCTGACCGAGCGGGCCGGGGTGCGGATCGAACGCAGCGTCGGCCTGCTCGACGGGTCCGAGCGCTTCGCCAAGATGATCGGAGCCTCGATCGCAGGGCTGCTCGTCGCCGCCGTCGGTCCGGTCGCGTCCCTGTTCGTGAACGCCGCCACCTTCGCCGTCTCGGCCGCTCTGACCAGGGCGCTCGTCCCCGCGCCCGATCCGGTACGTACCGGATCACCGAATCCGAGAGACGACCACCCGACAGAGCCGAGCGACGATGCCGAGCCTGCCCGCGCCTCCTACCTGGCCGACCTGGCCGAGGGCGCCCGGTTCGTCGTGAGCGATCCGCTGATGCGACTGATCGTCGCGCTCGTGCTGGTCACGAACCTGCTCGACGCCGCCCGCGGGTCCACCCTGCTGCCGCTCTACGCGAACGACCGACTGGGAGGCGCGGCCGCATTGGGGCTGCTCGTCGCCACCATGGGCGGGTGCGCCCTCGCCGGCAACGTGGCCTTCGGCTTCGTCGCGCACCGGGTGCCGCGGCGCGTCACCTTCGCGGTCTGCTTCACCCTCGCCGGCGGACCCTCGAGCCTCGCGTTCGCCCTCGGGGCACCACTGCCGGCGCTGGTCGCCGCGACGGCGCTCTCGGGACTGGCCGCCGGAGCCCTCAACCCCATCCTCGGCACGGTGCAGCTCGAACGCACCCCCGAGCACCTCCGTGGGCGGGTCTTCGGGCTCGTCAACGCGGGAGCCTGGGCCGGCATCCCGTTCGGCGCCCTGCTCGGCGGCGTCGCCGCCGACACGATCGGGCTGGCGGTCGCGTTCGGCATCGTCGCCGCGGTCTACACGACCGTCACGCTCGCCCCGCTCACCGGCGGCGACTGGCGGCTGATGGAGCGTCCACGGCCCCTCGACGACCGGCCACCTGCACCCTCGCTGTGAGTCCGGCCGACCCCGGCGCATCGGCAGGTCGGACCGAGCCGGTTTCCAGGCGGCGTGTAGTTAGCTCGTCCGGTGACCGCTCACCCGACCCTCTCGACGACCCCGGCCGTCCGCCGACGGGTCACGGGTCGCTGGGTGGTCGCCTCGTCGGCCTCGCTCGTCGTGCTGGCGGGCGTCTACACGATCGCCGTCCTCACCGAGACCGGCCAGTCCATCGAGGACAGCATCCTGCGCTCGGTCGACGGCACGACCCTGTTGCAGTCGGGCGTCGCGCTGGACGCCATCTCACCGCCGGCCGTGCTGCTGGTCGTCGCCCTCACGATGGTCGTCGCGTTCCTCCGGCGCCGACCCGGTTCGGCCGTGCAGGCGGGCGTGCTGATCGTGGGCGCCACGGTCACGACGCAGGTGCTCAAACAGCTCGCCCCGCGCCCCGAGCTCACGGGCGAGCTCTACGGCAACAGCTTCCCCAGCGGGCACGTCACGGTCGCCGTCGCCGCGGTCCTGGCGATCATGACCACCTTCGGCCGGCACGCCCGACCGCTCTTCTACATGGTCGGTGCGGCCTTCGCGGCCGTCGTCGCCGAACAGACGGTCGCCTTCGGCTGGCACCGCTGCAGCGACGTCGTCGGGGCCTGCGCCGTGGCGCTCCTCTGGCTCGGTCTCGTGCGCATCGCCGCCGCCCGCCTCTCGCGAGACCCCCGCGGCCGTGACGACGTCGGTCCGCGGTCGCACGGCGCGACCTCGGTGGTGCTCGGCCTCGCGCTGGTCGTCTGCCTCACCCTGTCGGGCGCGATCTGGAGCATCGGCATCGGTGCCGACATGAGCCTCACGACGTCGACCGGGCAAGGGGTGCTGATGGGGGCGCGCCTGGCCGCGGCGGGCGTCGTGCTCGTCACGTGCTGGATCGCCTGGAAGCTCGACCGCAAGGCCTGAACCCTCGATCGCACGGCCCGCGCCCTCGATCGCACGGCCCGCGCCCTCGATCGCGAGTTCCGTGCCGGTGCCCCGTGCCGATGCCCTGTGCCGCCCGACCGGCTCAGCCCGCGGCGCCCGTCCCGAACAGCAGCCCGAGCAGGTAGGTCACGGCGGCCGCCCCGAACCCGATGCCGAGCTGTCGCAGGGCCCGCCTGACCGGGCTCGCCCCCGACAGCAGCCCGACCACGGCACCCGTGCCGAGCAGCGCGACGCCGACCAGGGCCGAGGCCACGACGACGGCCGCGAGCCCGGACAGGCCGAACAGGTACGGCAGCACGGCGATCACGGCCCCGGACGCGAAGAAGCAGAAGCTCGAGGCGGCAGCGCCGAACGCCGTGCCCAGGGTCTCGTGGGTGGCGGGCTCGTCGGCCGGGCGCGCCTCCTGGTCCGGGGCGTCCGCCCAGCCGGCCGTGGCGGCACCCGGCGCGGCCCCCGCAGGAGGCGCGCCCGGCGACGAGACACCTCGCCCCGCCCCCGCGAGCACCTGCCGCGCATGGGCCTCGGCCTCGTCCGGCGACATGCCTCGCGCCCGGTAAACGAGGGCCAGCTCGTTCGCGTCGACGTCGAGGTCGGGCAGCACCTGCCGCGCCGTCGGGTCGGGCGTCGAGGCGTCGAGCAACTCGCGCTGCGACCGCACCGAGACGTACTCGCCGGCACCCATCGACAGGGCCCCTGCCAGCAGCCCCGAGAGCCCGGTGAGCAGCACGACGTGGTTCGCGACGCCGGAGGCGCTGATGCCGAGCACGAGCGCGAGGTTGCTGACGAGCCCGTCGTTGGCACCGAACACCGCGGCACGGAACGACCCCGACAGACGATTGCGACCCCGTTCGGCCAGACCGCGCACGACCTCACCGTGGATGCGTTCGTCGGCGGCCATCGCGTCGGTGGCGTCGACGTCGGTCGCATAGGGCGACCGCGCCTCGGCACTCTGCACCAGCGCGAGCACGAAGATCGAGCCGAAGCGCCTGGCCAGCACCCCGAGCACACGGGTGCGCAGGTCGGTGCGGGCCGGACGCCCGACGTCGGTGCCGAGCAGGTCGACCCAGTGCTGGGCATGGCGGCCCTCGGCGTCGGCCAGGGCGAGCAGGATCGCACGCTCCTCGCCGTCGCGGCGGCGGGCGAGATCGCGGTAGGTCGACGCCTCGGCCCGTTCGTCGGCGAGGTAGCGACGCCAGCGGCGGAGGTCGGCCGGGGTCGGGGTGGTGGCGGGCGTGCGGGTGGGCATGGGGACAGTATCCGGCGCGAGTACGGTCGAGCGGTGAGCACACCCCGACCCCGCTACCTCGGCGTCGACCTCGCCTGGCGCGACTCGACGCCCGAGCGTCCGGCGAACGAGACCGGCCTCGCCGTGATCGACGCCGACGGCACGGTCCTCGACGTCGGCTGGGCCCGTGGGGTCGACGAGGTCGAGGCCTGGGTCCTGCGCTGGTCGACGCCCGGCTCCGTGGTCGCGGTGGACGCCCCCGTGCTCGTGCCGAACGCGACGGGGATGCGGGCGAGCGAAAGGCTCGTGGCGCGCGCCTACGGTCGCTGGCACGTCTCGGCCAACGCCAGCAGCGCCTCCTTGCCCTGGCTCGGCGGGCGCACCCTCGGCGAACGCCTCGAGCGTGCCGGCGGCGTCTACGACGACGGTGTCGTGCCCCTGCCTGCCGAGGCCGTGGGGCATTTCGAGTGCTACCCGTACACGACGCTCGTCGGCATGGCCGAGCTCGGCTACGACGACAAGCGTCCGCGCTACAAGCGACCCGACCTCACCCTGCCGAAGGAGGCGCGGCGCGAGGCCCGAGCGGCGGCCTGCGACGATCTGCTGCGTCGGGTGGCCGGACTGGCCAGGGCCGAGGTGCCGCTGCGTCTCGACTCGCACCCCGTGTCGGCGATGCTCCTCGACGAGCCGTCGCCGCTCGTCGACCGGGCCTACAAGCACCGTGAGGACCTGCTCGACGCCCTGGTCTGCGCCTGGACGGCGGCGTTGCGCGACCGCACGCCGGCACGCCTGCAGGTGCTCGGCGTCGACACCGAGGCGGACGACCGCGGGAGGCGCGCGACGCTGATCTCGCCGGCCCGCCCCGAGCAGCGCCTCGGCCCCGCGCCCGTGGCGAGGGTCGGCCGGGACGCGCGCCGCGCCTCCTGACCTGACGCCCCGGGGCGCGACCCGGCGTCGTGACGCGACCCGCGCCTCCTGACCTCGGCTCGTGCCGCCGTGTGGCAGGGTGACGGCATGCCCGCACGACCCGTGACCGTCCGCCGCACGACCGCCGACGACTGGCAGCACGTCCGCGACCTGCGCCTCGCGATGCTCGCCGACACCCCCATCGCGTACGGCGAGACACTCGCCGTCGCCCGGCGCCACACCGAGGCCGAGTGGCGGATGCGTGCGGCCCGGGGCGAAGCCGAACACGGCACCTCGCTCGTCGCCATCGACGACGAGACGGGCGCGTGGGTCGGCGCCATGGGCGGCTTCCTCCAGGCGCCGGGGCAACCCCTGCTGGTCGGCGTGTACGTCGCCCCGACCCACCGAGGGCGCGCGGCCGGCGTCACCGACCTGCTGCTCGACGGCGTCGAGGCCTGGGCCGCGACCGAGGGCGACGTCCTGCGACTGCACGTCCACGAGCAGAACGAGCGGGCCGTCGCGTTCTACCGTCGGCGCGGCTACGAGCCGACGGGCCACACCAACGCCTACGCCCTCGACCCGACGGCACGCGAGCTCGAGATGCTCGCGCCGCTGCGCTGAGCGCGGCGTCCGGCGGTGTCCAGCACGCACGACGTGTTCCTCGAGGGTCCGCACGACGAGTCGCGACGGCTCGTCGAACGCACCCTGGTCGAGCACGGGTTCACCCTGTCGCTCGCATCCGACGGCAGCACCCGGGCCACCCGGGGCACCCTGGCCTCCACCCTGGCGCTGCGGGCCTTCGCCGGCCGGGCGCAGTTGCTGACCGTGGCCGTGCAGTGGTTCGTCGACGACCGCGGGCGGCTCGTGGCGCGCATCGTGCACGAACCGGCCCTGTCGGTGCTCGGCGGGCCGGTCGGCGTCGTCCGGGCGCAGCGGGCCGTCGGCGAGGTCGTGCGGGCGCTCGAGACGGTCGCCCTCCGACGCGGCGCGCCGTGACGAGGGGACGAACCGCGTCCGCGGCCGGACGTCACCCGTCCTGTCCCCCGAAACACGAGGCCCGTCGCCCGTCCCTGTGAGGAGCGTCCACGTCTGAACCGCACCATGTCGTGCGGCCTAGCGTTCGGCGAGATGGAGGGCGCGAGTCCTGCATCGGTGTCGTCCGGACCGTGGGTCCCTGCCCGTGAAGCTCTCCCTGCGGCCCGGCGGCGTCACGGAGAGGATGCCGGGCCCGACGGCCCGCCGTCCTCTTCGTGACGCCCCGTCGTGCCGAACCGGCGTCAGCCCGCCACGCCGTCGACGTAGAGCCAGTGCCCGTCGACCCTGGCGAACCGACTGACCTCGTGCTGGGACCCCACCCCCTCGGCGTCACGGAAGTGCGCCTCGAACTCGACCGTGCCCTCGGTGTCGAACGGTCCGCCCGCGTGCTTCCGCACGACGTCGAGCCGGAACCACCGCGTGCCCGGGTCGACCTCGAGCGTCGCCGGCCGCGTCGACGGGTGCCAGGTCTCGAGCAGGTAGGAGGCGCGCACGAGCACGAACGCCGAGTACCGCGAGCGCATCAACCGTTCCGCCGTCGGGGCGGGCGTCGTGCCCTGGTGCAGCGGCCCGCAGCACGACCCGTAGGTCTCGCCGCTGAGGCAGGGGCACCGGGCCGAGTCGTCGAGGTCGCGGCCGGGTCCGGCGGCGGCGTCGGCGGCGACGGCGACGGCGGCGGCGGCGGGATCAGCAGGAGGCATCGGGCCATTCTCCGGCACGTCCCGGCGCCCTGACGTTCGCACCCTCGCCCCCGCCCTCGCCCTCGCCGGCAACTCCTGCCTCGCGTCACCGCCGGCCCGCGCCCGGCGCGTCCCGGCACCCCGACGCAGCACCAGCCCGGAGTTGCCGACACCGGCCACGCCCTGCGGCCCGCGGCCTGCGGCCTGCGGCCCTGCGGCCCGCGGCCGGCTGCCCGCGGCCCTGCGGCCCGCGGCCGGCTGCCCGCGGCCCTGCGGCCCGGCGGCCGGCTGCCCGCGGCCCGCGGCCCGCGGCCCGCGGCCGTCGGTACACCGTGGACGGGCGCCGGGTCCGGCCGGACGGCTCCCCAGTCCGGGTCGCACCCCAACAGGCCGCCCCCGCACTGGGCATCGCCCTGGGGGTCCCGACCTGTCACGGTGATGCGGTGACGATCTCGCCGACCTCCGCCTCGCACCCCGTCCACGAGCAAGAGCTCGTGTTCGCCCACGTGCGCGCGGTCCTGGGCGCGGCCGAGGCCAGTCCCGTGCTGCCCCGGCTGTCCCGTCGCAAGACCGCCCGCGCCCTGGCGTCGGCCGGCTTCTGCAACCTGACCGGCGAGCCCGTCCGGGCGTCCGCACTGAAGCAGGACGGGACGCAGTTCCTCGACCGCTCCGAGACCGTCCTGGTCGAGTCGCTCAACCGGGGGCGACGCTTCTACGGCCTGTTCGTCGAACCGACCTCGCCGACCCACGAGGACTGGGCGACGATCACCGACATGTTCGCCGAGCTCGGACGCCGCGTGTACGGCCGTCTCGCCCCCGCCGACCAGTTCCGCGGCTGAGAGGTCCCGCCGCGTCCGAGGTCGCGTCCCGCCGCGTCCGAGGTCGCACCACCCCCGCGTCGTCGAACCACCCGGGAGCGTGGTTCGACGACACGACGATGGTGCGACCCGGCCCCGCACCTGCCCGCCGCCCTGCCTCCGGCCCCCACACCTCGCGCGCACGCCACCCCGCACGGGGTAGCGTCGCGGCATGCACGCCCTGCCTCCCGGAGCCCTCCGCATCGTCCACCTGAGCGACGCGCACCTGCTGGCCGACGGAGCCCTGCACCAGGGCGTCGTCGACACGACCGAGGCCCTCGACCTCGTCCTGACCGAGGCCGCGCGGGTCGAGGGGGTGCGGCTGCTGGTGGGGTCGGGTGACCTGTCGGACGACGGGACCCGCGCCTCCTACCGTCACCTGCGCGAGCGCACCGACGCGTGGGCGCGCTCGGCCGGCGCCGAGGTCGTCCTCGTGCCGGGCAACCACGACGTGCGCGAGGGCTTCGCCGGGGTGCTCGGCGGCGACCCGGCCCGTCCGCTCGACGTCGTGCGTGACGTCGACGGGTGGCGGGTGGTCGGGCTCGACACGTCCGTGCCCGGGGCGGGCTACGGCCTGCTGCGGGCCGAGCAGCTCGCCTGGCTGCGCGACGAGCTCGCGACGCCCGCCGGGCGCGGCTCCGTGGTCGTGCTGCACCACCCGCCGATCGCCGCGCCGACCACCCTGCACGAGTCGCTCGCCCTGCAGGACCCGGAGGCGCTGGCCGCGGTCCTCGAGGCGTCGGACGTCCGCGTCGTCCTCGCCGGGCACTACCACCACCACATGGTCGGCCACCTGGCGGGCGTGCCCGTGGTGGTCGCGCCCGGGGTGGCGAACGACACGGACGTGCTGGCCGCCGTCGGCACCGAGCGAGCCGTGCGCGGCTCGGGCTTCACCGTCGTCGAGATCGCGGCCGAGGGATCGGTGCGCTCGACCCAGGTGCGCGTGCCCGACGCCCGCGACGGCGACGAGGTGTTCGTGCTCGACGAGGTCGCCGTCGCCCGCATCGCCGCCGAGGCCGGGCGTCCCCGCGCCTCCTGACCCGCGCCCAGGGGCCGCGCGTAGGCTCGTCCCAGGTCTGCCGCCCACCCGGGGTCGGCGCGAGGCCGATCGTCGAGTACTGAAAGTGAGACCCCATGCGCGTGGTCGTCGTCGGAGCCACGGGCAACCTGGGTACCGCCCTGCTCACCCGCCTGCAGGCCGAGCCCGAGGTCACGTCGCTCGTCGGCGTCGCCCGCCGCGGCCCCCGGATGGCGACGCCGCCCTACGGCGAGGTCACCTGGTTCTCGATCGACGTCGGTGCCGACGACTCGCCCGTCTCGCTCGAGCGTGCCTTCGCCGGGGCCGACGCCGTCGTGCACCTCGGCTGGGCCCTGCAGCCGAGCCACCACAAGGCCGTCATGTACCGCACGAACGTGCTCGGCACGTCGCACGTCCTCGACGCCGCCGCCCGGGCCGGGGTGCCGCACGTGCTGATCGCGTCGTCGGTCGGGGCCTACTCACGCGGCCCCAAGGGGCGCCGGGTCGACGAGACGTACAAGACCAAGGGCGTCCGCCGGTCGAGCTACTCGAAGCACAAGGCGATCAACGAACGCGTCATGGACGCCTTCGTCGAGCAGCACCCCGAGGTCACGCTGACCCGCATGCGCCCGGGCCTGGTCTTCCAGGCCGCCGCGGCGAGCGAGATCGTCGGACTCTTCGCCGGGCGATGGGTGCCCACCCGCTGGATGCAACGCGTGCGGCCCCTCTTCATCCCTCTCGCCCCGCGCTTCGTGTCGCAGGTCGTGCACGCGAGCGACGTCGCGGACGCGTTCTGGCGGGCGATCGACCGGCGTGCCGGTGGCGCGTTCAACCTGGCCGCCGAACCCGTGGTCGACCCCGAGCGCATCGCGAAGGCCTTCGGGTCCCGCCTGCTTCCGGTGCCCTACCGCCTGCTGCGCGCCGTCGTGCAGCTCACCTGGCTCGCCCGCCTGCAGCCGACCGAGCCGGGCTGGCTCGACATCGCGGCCAAGATCCCCGTCATGTCGACCGACAAGGCCCGTGACGTGCTCGGCTGGACGCCCGGCCACACCTCGGACGAGACCCTGCGCGAGTTCGCCCACGCGCTGGCCCACCGCACGAACCACGAGGGCTCGCACCCGCTGCACGGGTGATCCGACGCGACCGGCGAGGCCCTACGGCAGCGTGAGTTCGAGCGTGCCGTCGTCGCGCACGCTCACCGACACGTCCTCGTAGCCCGAGACGCGCGGCAGGCCGTCGGCGGCCGGTCCGTCGTGGTCGCCCACGACGACGACCGAGGCTCCGGAGGCGCGGGCGGCCTCGAGTCCCGCCGCGGCGTCCTCGAAGACGACGACGTCCGCGGGGTCGACGCCGAGCAGCTCGGCGGCCAGCAGGTAACCGTCGGGGGCGGGTTTGCCCACGGCCACCTGCTCGGACGCCAGCACGAGGGCCGGCCAGGGCACGCCCGCCTCGGCCATCCGCGACCGTGCGAGGTCGTGGTTGGCACTCGTCACCAGGGCCACCCGGTCGCCCGGCAGGGTCGCCAGGAACGCGGCGGCTCCCGGGATCTCGACGGTGCCGTCCCGGGCGCCGGCCTCGACGGCCTGCAGCCCGTCGGTGAGCGCACGTGCCTCGCCCTCGGGCAGACGGGGAAGGAACCGTCTGACGGTGTCGTGGGTCTGCCGGCCGTGCGCGAACGCCAGCAGCTCGACGACGTCCAGCTCGTGCTCGGCGGCGAAGTCTCCCCAGATGCGTTCGACCACGGCCGTCGAGTCGACCAGGGTGCCGTCCATGTCGAACACGATCGCGCGGCAGGTGAGAGTCGTCATGGCGACAGTCTGCCCGGGCGCACATGCGGCACGCACCCCCGCGGCGTACCGTGCGCCCATGCACGAAGACGAGCACGACACCCAGACCGGTTCGATCCCTGGAAGCGAGCGCACCACCGCCGAGATGCAGCGGTCGACCACCGAGGACTCCCCCGCCGTCGACGCCGACACCGACCTGGACGCCGTCCAGGCCCTGCCCGGTGAGGGCGGGCCCGACGACGGTGGCGACATCGAGGTCGACCCCGACGATCTCAACCTCTCGGGCGACTCGATCCCCGGGCACCCCAAGCCCGGCGAGGCCGATCCCGCCGACGACGGCACGGACCACGCCGCACCGTCGCACCCGAAGCCCGGACCGCCGAAGCCCCGAGGCTGACCTCCCGCACCGACCACGAAGGGCCGCACCGTCTCGACGGTGCGGCCCTTCGGCGCGAGTGGTGTGGTGCCGGGCGAGCCGCCCCGTGAAGAAGCTCTCGGACCGCCGGGCACCACGCGCCCACCGTGGGCGGGCTCGTTCACGGTACCTCCGCATTCTGGGCGCACAAGGGGTGGACCATCAGAGAAAGACCTGATCAGGAGCCGATAAAGGCTAGACGAACTAGCGATCGGCACCAGGGGCCACCGTCTGCCCACCCGATGTCGACCGTTCCGCAGGGTGCGATCGCGAGACCGTCTAACCTCTCGGTGACGAGCGATCGTCCACAGCCTGTCCACAAAGCGAAAACCTCGACCCGAGGTACGGTCGGAGGCGTGACCGACCTCGCTGCCGACGCCTCCCCCACGACCGACACCGCACCTCCTGTCCCCGTGCTCGTGGTCATCGACCGGGCCCGGGTCGGCGCCCGCGGCGACGGCCCCGGGTGGCACGTGGCCGACGCCGCCGAGCCGACCGTGAACGTCGTCGACCTGGGCGTGACGCGCGGTGACGGCATCTTCGAGGCGTTCGGCGTCGTCGACGGAGCGGTGCAGGCGCTCGAACCGCACCTGCGCCGACTGGCCCGGTCGGCGGCCCTGCTCGACCTGCCCGACCTCGACCTCGACCTGATCCGCGAGGCCGTCCTCGCCTCGGCTGCCGCCCACGAGCCCGTCCCGTTCGCGTTGACCAAGCTGATCGTGACCCGCGGCCTCGAGGGCCTGCCCGACAGCGAGCCGACCGCGTGGGCCCGCACCGAGGTCTACGAGGACCACGCCGCGGAGCGACGCGACGGCATCCGCGTGGTGTCGCTCGACCGCGGCTACCGGCACGACGTCGCGCAGACCTCGCCGTGGCTGCTGCAGGGCGCGAAGACCCTCTCGTACGCCGTGAACAAGAGCGTGCTGCGCGAGGCGGCCCGCCGTGGTGCCGACGACGTGCTCTTCGTCAGCAGCGACGGTTTCGCGCTCGAGGGGCCGTCGGCCTCGCTCGTCGCCCGATTCGGCGACCGCTTCGTCACCCCCCGCACCGACCAGGGCATCCTCGAGGGCACCACGCAGGCGGCTGTGTTCGACGCCCTGGCCGACCTCGGACACGAGACGGCGTACGAGCTCGTGACGATCGAGCGTGTGCACGAGGCCGACGCCCTGTGGCTGTTCTCGAGCGGCCGTCAGATCGCCCCCGTGTCGGACCTCGACGGCCGGTCGTTCGCGATCGACCACGAGCTGACCTCGTCACTCGTCGAGGCACTCTGGGCCCGTCGCGACTGAGCTCTGCTCACGGCTCGGAGGGGCGGACACCGCGCGGCGACGCCCGTCGTTCGAACGAATGTCCACGTTGCGAACGATGCGTCGGCCGATGGTGGCGATCGATCGGCGACCTGCGAGAGTCGGGAACGCGTCGATTCACGGCGACGCGACCCGCACCACCCCGTTCCGCACGCGGTCGCAGGGCCGCAGAGATGAGCAGAACAATGAACATCGTCCACGCCTCCGGGCACCACCCCCTCGCGCACGACCTGGCTCCCACCGAGCCGATCGACATCAGCGCACTCCTCCTGGCCGAGGCCTCGGCATGAACGCCGCCGACCTCGCCCGTCTCAGCCACGACCAGCTCGTGGCACACGTCCGTCGCTCCGTCGACGTGACCGGTCACTACGTGGCCGACCAGCGGGTGCCCGCCGCCCGCATCGAGGTCTACGCCAAGCGTCGACCCACCGGCCGAGTACGACGGTCGCAGCCCGAGCGCGAGCCCGTCGTCTGCGGCACCGTCCTCGACATCACTCCGGGCCCCAGCTACGCCGACTTCTTCGCCCCCTCGGCGCAGCAGCTCGCCACCGCCTGACCCCGGCTCGGCCCTGGCCGACGCGACGACCGCCGCCCCCTCGGGGCGGCGGTCTCTGCATGTCGTCAGCCGGCGCAGGAGGCGCGGTGCCGGTCCCGAGGACCCGCACCGCGCCTCCTGCGCTCGCGTCGTCGCCGACTAGGAGGCGCGGCTCCGCAGCAGCGTGAAGCTCGCGTCGCGCACGAGCAGCGTCGTGACGGCGCCCTCGACCTGCTGGCCGGGGTCGCTCGACGAGGCGAGCTCCCACTCGCCGTGGGGCGCGTCGGGCACGTTGAACTCGACGACCGACGTCGAGCCGTTGACGAGGTAGGCGAACGCGTCGGCGTCCTTGTGCGTCAGGACGAAGGTGATCGCCTTGTTCTCGCCCTGCTGCCAGTCGCCGCTCGAGAACGAGTGGTCGTCGGCACGGCGCACCTGCACGTGGTCGTCGCTCTCGACCTCGGGGGCGTAACGGAACCAGTCGGGGCGCAGGGCCGGGTTCTCACGACGCAGCGTGATCAGCTCGGTCGTGAAGGCGAGCAGGTCGCGGTCGGCGCGCTCCCAGTCGAACCACGAGATCTCGCTGTCCTGGCAGTAGGCGTTGTTGTTGCCGCCCTGGCTGCGGGCGATCTCGTCACCACCGAGGATCATCGGCACGCCGGCGCTGAGCAGCAACGTGCCGAGGAAGTTCCGGCGCTGACGGTCGCGGTACTCGTTGACCGCGGGGTCGTCGGTCGGGCCCTCGGCGCCGCCGTTGAAGGACTTGTTGTCGCTCTCGCCGTCCTGGCTGTCCTCGCCGTTCTCCTCGTTGTGCTTCTCGGCGTAGCTCGTCAGGTCGGCGAGGGTGAAGCCGTCGTGAGCGGTGACGAAGTTGACGCTCGACAGGGGCGAGCGACGGTCTGCCTCGTAGACGTCGGGGCTGCCGAGCACGCGGTCGGAGAAGGTCGAGAGCACTCCGGGCTCGCCGTTCCAGAACTCGCGGACGTCGTCGCGGAACTTGCCGTTCCACTCGGACCAGTCGGCCGGGAAGCCGCCGACCTGGTAGCCGGCGGTGTCCCACGGCTCGGCGATCATCTTCACGCTCTGCAACACGGGGTCCTGGTGGATCAGCGTGAGGAACGCGCTGTGCTCGCTCGCCTCGCCGCCCTGACGCGTGAGCGTCGTGGCCAGGTCGAAGCGGAAGCCGTCGACGTGCATCTCGGTGACCCAGTAGCGCAGGCTGTCCATGATCAGGGCGAGGGCCGCGGGGTGGCTGACGTTCAGGCTGTTGCCCGTGCCGGTCGTGTCGAAGTAGTTGCCCTCGTCGCCCTCGACCAGGCGGTAGTAGGCGGCGTTGTCGATGCCCTTGAACGAGATGGTCGGGCCCATGTGGTTGCCCTCGGCCGTGTGGTTGTAGACGACGTCCATCCACACCTCGAGACCGGCGGCGTGCAGGTCCTTGACCATCTGCTTGAACTCGGCGACCTGGCCGCCCTTCGTGCCCGCGGCCTTCGACGCGTACTCGTCGTGGGGGGCGAAGAAGCCGATCGAGTTGTAGCCCCAGTAGTTGCGCAGGCCCTTCTCCTCGAGGTGGCTGTCCTGCACGAACTGGTGCGTCGGCAGCAGTTCGACGGCCGTGACGCCGAGGTCGGTGAAGTGCTTGATGGCGGCCGGGTGGCCCATGCCGGCGTACGTGCCACGGATGTCCTCGGGCACGTCCGGGTGAGTCTGCGTGAAGCCCTTGACGTGCACCTCGTAGACGACGGTGTCCTCCATGGCCGTGAGCGGGCGCTGGTCGTCACCCCAGTCGAAGTCGCGGTCGGCGATGACGTTGCGGGGCATGGCCGCGGCCGAGTCCGTGTCGTCGCGCTGCTCGGGCTCGTCCATGTCGTGGCCGAAGACGGCCTGACCCCAGTCGAACGTGCCGTCGAGGGCCGTGGCGTAGGGGTCGAGCAACAGCTTGTGCTCGTTGTGACGGAGGCCGTTCGCCGGGTCCCAGGGGCCTGCGACCCGCAGGCCGTAGCGGGAGCCGACCCGCGCCTCCTCGATGACGGAGTGGAAGACGTGGCCGGTGCGGTTCGTCAGCTCGAATCGGCGCTCGGTGCCGCCGCCGGTCTCGTCGGCCTCGTCGGCCTCGTCGTCGAACAGGCAGAACCAGACGTGGTCGGCGGTCTCGGAGTACACCGCGACGTGGGCGCCGCCGCCGGGCAGGGGCGTGACGCCGAGGGGGTAGGGCAGGGAACGGGAGTCGGTCATGCTCCCAGCAGTACAGGACGGGCGGTTCCGGCGGCCAAGCTGAGCGCCGTACCCCGTCGGATCGTCCGCCCCGCCCCGCCCCGCCCCGCGCCTCCCCTCGTCCCGCCCCGCCCCACCCCGCCCCTCCTCACTGCCCCCGTGAACCCGGTTTCGAACGACGAACCCGAATCCTCCCGGGTTCATCGTTCGAAACCGGGTTCTTCAGCGATCGACTCGTCTCCTCCCCCGCCCCACCCCAGGCCCGTTCCCGCACAAGGCACGAGGCGCGGGACCTCCCCGTGGACGACACCGGGCACCATGACCCCGTGGAACACACGGACCCCATGAGATGCGAGTTGCGATTCACGGCGACGCACGGCGACGGCGCCCCCGAGACGATCGCCCTCCGTTCCGGCGTGGCGGACGGCTCCCTCGTGCGCATCCACCGGGGCGTCTACGCGGCGACCTCGGACTGGGAGGGGCTGGACTCCCGCGAGCGCCACGTCCTCTTGACGAGGGGCATGGCGGCCGGCGCGGCACGGAACTGCGTGGTCTCCCATGTCTCAGCCGTCGCGGCACTCGGCCTCCCCCGGGTTCACGACCGTTTCGACGACACCGTCACCGTCACGGACCCCCGCCGGACCTCGACCAAGACGTCGACGCACCTCCTCCGTCGCCCAGGCGAAGTCCCGACCGACGACGTCCTGCGTCTTGGCGACTTGTCGGTCACCGCGCTGCGACGGACGGCGGTCGACGTCGCCCGGACAGCTCCCTTCGCCGATGCCGTCCTGTGCGCCGACGCGGTCCTCCGCCGGCTCGTGCTGCCGAACGGACACCGGACGGGGCCATCGGTGACCGCTGCCGTCCGGCGCGAACGCGAAGGATTGCTCGGCAGGCTCGGCCCCACCACCCGTCCGGGCAATCGCGCAGCACGCCGTGCGGTGCAGTTCTCGTCGCCCTTCGCCGAGAACGGCGGCGAATCGCTCCTCCGCGTGGTCCTCTTCGAGCTCGGCCTCTCGAACGTCGAGCTGCAGCGGGAGTTCCGTCTCGCCGACGGCCGCGTCGCACGCTGCGACACGTACCTCGCCTCCCACGGTGTCGCCGTCGAGCTCAACGGTCTCGTGAAGTCGACCGATCCCCGCATGCTGGCGGGCCGGACGCCCGCAGAGGTCGTCCGCGACCGTACCCGACGTGATCGGGCGTTGTGCCGACTCCCCGAGGTGCGGGCCGTCGTCAACTGCGACTACCTCGATCTCGTGTTCCCCGAACGACTCGGCGGACTGCTTCGAGACGCCGACGTCGACCTCGACCGACGCCGGGTCACGGCTGCTGCCCGCGAAGCAGCTCGTCGGTTCCGCGGCGATGGCCCGTAAACCCGGTTTCGAACCATGCACCCGAAAGCTTCTGGGTGCATGGTTCGAAACCGGGTTCGAGGCTGGGTTCGAGGCAGGGCGGGCAGGGCGGGCAGGGCGGGCAGGGCGGGCAGGGCGGGCAGGGCGGGCAGGGGGGGGGCAGGGGCGGGGGGCTAGCTGACGTGCACGTCGGGGCGGCGCCCGCGGGACGGCTCGGCCCGGCGCAGCACCTCGCGGGTCACGGGTGCGACCTCGCCCACCCCGGTCAGGAAGAACCGCCCCATGTTCGACAGTGGGTTGCCCTCGGTCCACTCGAAGTAGATGTCGGGCACGACGCCGGTCTCGTCACGGATCGCCAGCAGCACGCTGGCCACGGCGTTCGGCACGGCGCCGCTCGTCGTGCGCAGCACCCGGTAACCGTGCAGTGCATGCCCCGTCACGACGAGGTCCTCCTCGAAGTTCGAGGAGTCCCCCTTGTGCACCTCGAGGAAGATCACGGGCGAGCGCTGCGGGATGCCGCTGTACTTGCGTTCGGCCGTCAGCTTCTTCTTGTAGATCTCGGCGACCTCGCGCCCCGGTTCGTGGGCGATGACGCGGATCGTGCCGTACTCGTCGGCGTCCTCGCGCACGTACGCGAGGGCGGTGTCGTCGAGGGTGACCGAGGTCGCCCTCAGCTGGAACGACCGCTGCACGCGCGAGACGAGCGACACCGCGATGATGCCGATGATGAAGATCGCGGCGATGCGCACGCCGTCGGGCCGCTCGACGACGTTGGTGATCGTCGTGTAGACGAACACCAGGGCCACGACGCCGAAGCCGATCGTGCGCTTGCGCTGACGCGCCCGGCGCGCCGACAACGTCACGGCCACGGAGGCGCTGGTGATCAACACGAGCACCCCCGTCGCGTAGGCCCCGCCCTGGGCGTCCACATCCGCCTCGAACACGATGGTGATGACGAAGGCGATGACCGTGAAGACGAGCACGAGCGGTCGGACGGCCCGGGCCCACTGTGGTGCCATGCCGTAGCGCGGCAGGTAGCGCGGCACGAGGTTGAGCAGTCCGGCCATGGCCGACGCTCCGGCGAACCACAGGATGCAGATCGTGCTGACGTCGTACAGCGTGCCGAAACCGTCCCCGAGGTACTGGTGCGCCAAGTAAGCCAGGGCGCGGCCGTTGGCCGACCCGCCGGCCTGGAACTCGGCCTGCGGGATCAGCAGGGTCGTGACGAAGCTCGACAGGATCAGGAACGAGCTCATGATGACGGCGGCCGTGGCGAGCAGGCGCCGGGCCCCGCGGATGCGTCCGACCGGCTTGGCCGGGGTGTCGGTGGCGTCACCGGTGATCTGCGGCATGACGGCCACGCCGGTCTCGAAGCCCGACAGCCCGAGGGCGAGCTTCGGGAACACGATCAGCGCGATGCCGACCATGACGAACGGGTTGCCGTGCTGGACCGTCAGGGCCTCCCACCAATCGCCGATGACGACCGGGTTCTCGCCGATGTGGAACAGCGAGACGGCGATCACCACGAGGTTGAGCGTCAGGAAGATCGCGACGAGGACGACGGCGATGCCGATCGCCTCACGGAACCCCCGGAGGAAGACCGCGGCGAGCAGCGCGACGAGGACGAGGGTCAACGGCACCTCGGCCCCGTGGAACCACGCCGGAGCGAACGGGTTCTCGACCGCGTGCGCCGTGGCGTCTGCGGCCGACAGGGTGATGGTGATCATGAAGTCGGTGGCGGCGAAGCCGAGCAGCACGAGGACGAAGAGCTTGCCGCCCCACCAGGGCAGCAGTCGTTCGAGCATCGCGATCGACCCCTCGCCGCGGGGGCTCTCGCGGGCGACCCGGCGGTACACCGGCAGCGCGCCGAACAGGGTCAGGAGCACGAGCACGATGGTCGCGAGCGGCGAGAGCAGCCCGGCCGCGACCGCGGCGATGGCCGGCTGGTACCCCAGGGTCGAGAAGTAGTCGACGCCGGTCAGGCACATCACCCGCCACCACGAGTGGGTCTTCGCGGGCACCTGGGCGTGCGGGCCCTGGTGCGTGCCCGCGGTCTCGGCGAGTCCGTGCAGCAGCCAGCCGCGCAGCCGTCGCTTGGTCTCGTGAGGGGTCGGCGGGACGACCCTGGCGGGTGACTCGGGCTGCGCGGACACGGGTTCCTCTCGGACGTGCGGGGCGCACGGCCCTCGGTGCAGGCACGCGCCCTCTCACGTTAGGCCGCGCTCGCCTCCTCGTGGCGGCGTCCGGCGTTAGGGAACCGTGAGGATGTCGCGGGCGGCCGGGGTCACGGGCCCGCGGCGGCGTCCGCGTCGCCGTCGGGCACGAAGCGGTAGCCCATGCCGAGCACCGTGACGAGGTGTCGGGGCGCGGACGGCACCGGTTCGAGCTTCTTGCGCAACTGGGCGAAGTAGAGCCTGAGGTACCCCGTGTCCTTCGCGTGGAACGGCCCCCAGACCTCGGTCAGGATGGTCTCGCGCGAGATCAGCTTGTCGGGGCTGTGCAGCAGCAGCTCGAGGATCTTCCACTCGGTCGGCGTCAAGCGGATCGACTCGCCCGCCGGCTGCCGCAGCACGGTCTTCGCCGCGAGGTCGACCTGCACGTCTCCGAACGCCACCACGGGCTGCTCGTCGTCGGTGCCCGACGGCAGCCGGCGCGTCTGCGCGCGGATGCGGGCGAGCAGCTCGTCCATCGAGAACGGTTTCGTGACGTAGTCGTCGGCGCCCGCGTCCAGCGCCTCGACCTTGTCGGCGGCGTCGGTGCGGCCCGACACGACGAGGATCGGGACGGTGGACCAGCCGCGCAACCCCTGGATCACCTCGACCCCGTCGAGGTGCGGCATGCCGAGGTCGAGCATGACGAGGTCGGGGTGCCGGGTCGCGGCCAGGTCGAGTGCCTCACGCCCGTCGGCGGCCGTGACGACGTCGTAGCCGCGCGCCCCGAGGGTCACCTTGAGCGCCCGCAGGATCTGCGGGTCGTCGTCGGCGATCAGGATCTTCACGGCGCTCACGTCGCCGACCGTACCCGATCGGCGTCGGTCGACCCGCCCACGGCAGGCCCGCCCGCCGCAGGCCCGCCCGCCGGAGGCCCGCCCACGGCAGGCCCGCCCGCCGGAGGCCCGCCCACGGGCAGCCCCACCACCATGGTCAGCCCGCCACCGGGGGTGTCGTCGAGCGCGAGGGTGCCCCCCATCGCCTCGACGAACCCCTTGCTGAGCGCGAGCCCCAGGCCGAGACCGGTGCCGTTGTCGGTGTCGCCCAGTCGTTGGAACGCCACCATGATCTCGTCGCGTCGTTCGACGGGGACCCCTGGCCCGCGGTCCACGACGCGCAACTCGACGCGGTCGCCGAAGGCGCTCGTCGAGATGCGGACGCTCGCCCCGGGCGGCGAGTGACGCAGGGCGTTGTCGAGCAGGTTGACGACCACGCGCTGCAGCAGGACGGCGTCGGCCCGCACGGGCGGCACGGTCGCACGCAGCGCCAGCTCGACGTCGGCCGGCCCCAGGCCGAGTTCGTCGAGGGCGCCGAGCACGACCTCGTCGAGGTCGACGTCCGCCGTCGTCACCGCGAGCGCCCCGGCCTGCACCCGGCTGACGTCGAGCAGGTCGGTGACGAGGGTCGAGAGCGAGTCGAGGCTCTCGTGGGCGGTGGACAGCAGCTCGTCGCGGTCGGCGTCGCTCCAGGCGACGTCGGTCTGCCGCAGCCCGCTGACGGCCGCCGTCGCGGCGGCGAGCGGGCGACGCAGGTCGTGACCGACGGCGGCCAGCAGGGCGCTCCGCATGCGGTCGACCTCGGCGAGCGGGGCGACCTGGCCCGCGGCCCGGCTCAGCTCGGAGTGCTCGAGGGCCGCCTCGACCTGGGCGGCGACGACGTCCAGGAGGCGCCGGTCGGCTGCCTGGAGCTCGGGGCCGGTCAGCTCGAGGGTCGCGTCGGTGCCCGCGGCGATGGTCGTGGTGGTCTGAGCGGGGGACCCGGGCGCCGGGCGTCCGTCGTCGGCGAGCCGCGCCTCCCCCCGCTCGACCCCGCCCTGGACGACGCGCACCCGGGTCATGCCCAGGGCCTCGCGGGTGCGGCCGATCAGGGCCTGCAGGGCGTCCTGCCCGCGCAGCACGCTGCCGGCGACCGTGGCGAGCAGCTCGGTCTCGGCGAGCGCCCGGGCGGCGGCGCGACTGCGGCGAGCGGCCTGGTCGACGACGTAGCTGACGATGGCGGCGTTCAGCACGTACAGGACGAGCGCCGCCAGGTGCAGCGGCTCGGCGATGGTCAGCTGGTAGATCGGCGCGATGAAGAAGAGGTCGAGAGTCACGCCGGACAGGAGCGCCGCGAGCAGGGCCGGCCAGATGCCACCCGTGACGGCCACCACCACGACCAGCAGCTGGAAGACCAGCACCGTGCCCGCGATGCCGTCCTCGGAGCGGTGTCCGGTCATCAGCGCGGTGAGCAGCGGTCCCGCCACGAGGGCGAGGACGAAGCCTGCGACCACGCGGCGTCGTGAGAGGGCCCCGCCGAGTCGCGGCAGCACCCGGTCGCGGCCGGCCGAGGCGTGGGTGACGATGTGCACGTCGATGCGGCCCGACTCGCGGATCACCGTCGAGCCGATGCCGGGGCCGGTCAACGCCGCGGCCAGGCGCCCGCGCCGGCTGACGCCGATCACGAGCTGCGAGGCGTTCACCCCCCGGGCGAAGTCGACGAGCGCGCGGGGCACGTCCGAGCCGACGACCTGGTGGTAGGTGCCGCCGAGCTTCTCGACCAGGGCCCGTTGCGCCGCGAGGGCCCCTGGCGCTCCCTGCCGCAGGCCGTCCTGGGCGCTGACGTGGACGGCGACGAGCTCTCCACCCGACGACCGCGCGGCGATGCGCGCGCCCCGGCGGATCAGCGTCTCGCCCTCCGGCCCGCCGGTCAGCGCGACGACGACGCGCTCGCGGGCCTCCCACGTGCTGTCGATGCCGTGCTCGTCGCGGTACGCCTTGAGCGCGCTGTCGACCTCGTCGGCCAGCCAGAGCAGCGCCAGCTCGCGGAGGGCCGTCAGGTTGCCCAGACGGAAGTAGTTCGAGAGCGCCGCGTCGACCCGGTCGGCCGGGTAGACGACGCCCTCGGCCAGGCGGTCCCGCAGGGCCTGGGGGGCGAGGTCGACGAGTTCGACCTGGTCGGCCCCGCGCAGCACGGCGTCGGGCACGGTCTCACGCTGGGTCGCCCCGGTGATGCGCTCGACCACGTCGGTGAGCGAGTCGACGTGCTGCACGTTGACGGTCGAGACGACGTCGATGCCGGCGTCGAGCAGCGTCTCGACGTCCTGCCAGCGCTTCTCGTGGGTGGAGCCGGGGGCGTTCGTGTGGGCGAGCTCGTCGACGAGCGCGAGCTGCGGTGACCGCGCGAGCACCGCCTCCAGGTCGAGTTCGTCCAGCGCGATGCCGCGATGGCTGACCGCCCGGCGGGGCACCACCTCGAGGTCGCCGACCAGGGCGGAGGTCGCCCGTCGCCCGTGCGTCTCGACGACGGCCACGACGACGTCGACCCCCTCCGACCGCAGCCGTGCTCCCTCTTCGAGCATCGTGTACGTCTTGCCCACGCCGGGCGCGGCCCCCAGCAGCACCCGCAACCGCCCTCGCTTCATGCGCTCAGCCTGTCACCGACCGAGCCCGGCCAGCGCCACGTTGAGCTCGAGCACGTTCACGGTCGGCTCGCCGAGGTAGCCGAGGTCGCGTCCCTGCACGTGCTGCTCGACGAGCGTGCGCACCGTGGCCTCGGGCAGCGACCGGGCCTCGGCCACCCGTGCGACCTGCTCGAGCGCGTACTCCGGCGAGACGTGCGGGTCGAGGCCCGACCCCGAGGCGGTCAGGGCGTCGACCGGCACCGAGGCCGGGTCGACCCCGTCGAGGGTCGCCACGTCGGCCCGGCGCTGCTCGATCGCGGCGACGAGGTCGTCGTTCTCGGGGCCGAGGTTGCTGCCGCTCGACGCGGACGCGTCGTAGCCGTCGCCGGCGGCCGACGGGCGTGACCGGAACCATTCGGGCAGGGCGGCGCCGTCGGCGTCGGTGAAGGACTGCCCGATCAGCGTCGAGCCGACGGTCTGGCCGTCGACGGTCACGAGCGAGCCGTTCGCCCGGCCCGGCACGACGAGCTGCCCGATGCCGGTGATCACGGCCGTGTAGGCGAGGCCGAGCACGACGGTGGCGACCACCATGGCCCGGAGGGCGACGCCGTACTGGCGGAGCGTGGAGCGGATGTTCATGTCGGTTCTTCTTTCGGGACGGTGGCGCGAGAAGCCAAGGAGGTGCGGTGTTCGTCGGTCGGCGGGTTCCCGTCCTCGAGGGCGGGCCAGCGCTGACCCGCCGCCGCGGACGGGAACCCGCCGACCGGGCGGGGACGGGTCAGAAGCCGGGCAGCAGACTGACGACGAGGTCGATGAGCTTGATGCCGACGAAGGGCGCGACGACGCCGCCGAGGCCGTAGACCAGCAGGTTGCGCGACAGGATCTGCGACGCCGACGCCGGGCGGTACCGCACCCCGCGGAGGGCCAACGGGATCAGCACGACGATGACGAGCGCGTTGAAGACGATCGCCGACAGGATCGCCGAGGCGGGCGAGTGCAACTGCATGACGTTGAGCAGCCCCAGCCCGGGGAACACCCCGGCGAACATGGCGGGGATGATCGCGAAGTACTTCGCGACGTCGTTGGCGATCGAGAACGTCGTCAGGGCACCGCGGGTGATCAACAGCTGCTTGCCGATGCGCACCACGTCGATCAGCTTGGTCGGATCGCTGTCGAGGTCGACCATGTTGCCGGCCTCCTTCGCGGCCGACGTGCCCGTGTTCATGGCCATGCCCACGTCGGCCTGCGCGAGGGCCGGGGCGTCGTTCGTGCCGTCGCCGGTCATCGCGACGAGCGCGCCTCCTTCCTGTTCGCGACGGATCAGCGCGAGCTTGTCCTCGGGGGTCGCCTCGGCCAGGAAGTCGTCGACGCCCGCCTCGTCCGCGATCGCCGCGGCGGTGAGCGGGTTGTCGCCCGTCACCATCACCGTGCGGATGCCCATGCTGCGCAGCTCGGCGAAGCGTTCGCGCAGGCCGGTCTTCACGACGTCCTTCAGGTACACGACGCCGAGCACGCGAGCCGCGGCCGCCGAGTCGCCCGTCTTCACCGCGACGACGAGCGGCGTGCCGCCGGCGGTCGAGATCTCGTCGATGCGGGCCCGCAGTTCGTCGTGCTCGCTCGACGCGAGGCGGCGGTCCTGCTCGATCCAGGCGATCACCGAACCGCCGGCGCCCTTGCGGATGCGCGTGCCGTCGGGCAGGTCGAGGCCGCTCATGCGCGTCTGCGCGGTGAACGGGACGATCTCGCCACGCTGCTCGGCGGCCTGGTGCCAGCCCTTCGTGAGGGCGAGGTCGACGATCGACGTGCCCTCGGGGGTGGGGTCGCTGAGCGAGGACGCCGCGGCGGCGTCGACCAGCTCGGCCTCGGCCACCCCGTCGAGCGGGGTGAACTCGGCGGCCTGACGGTTGCCGTAGGTGATCGTGCCGGTCTTGTCGAGCAGCAGCGTCGTCACGTCGCCGGCGGCCTCGACCGCACGGCCCGACATGGCGAGCACGTTGCGCTGGACCAGGCGGTCCATGCCGGCGATGCCGATCGCGCTCAGCAGGGCCCCGATGGTGGTCGGGATCAGGCAGACCAGCAGGGCGATCAACACGGGCACGCTGACCGCGGCGTCGCTGTAGCCCGCGATCGGGTTCAGGGTCAGCGTGACGACGACGAAGACGATCGACAAGCTGGCCAGCAGGATGTTCAGCGCGATCTCGTTCGGGGTCTTCTGCCGAGAGGCACCCTCGACGAGCGCGATCATCCGATCGACGAAGGTCTCGCCCGGCTTGCTCGTGATGCGGACGACGATGCGGTCCGACAGGACGCGCGTGCCACCCGTCACCGCGCTGCGGTCGCCGCCCGACTCGCGGATCACCGGGGCGGACTCGCCCGTGATGGCCGACTCGTCGACCGAGGCGATGCCCTGGACGATGTCGCCGTCGCCCGGGACCAGCCCGCCGGCGACCACGACGACGACGTCGCCGAGGGCCAGGTCGGCCGACGACACGTCCTCGAAGGAGGCGCGCTCGGCCGACGCGTCGCCCGTCGCGTCGTACGACACCACACGTCGGGCCGTCGTGCTCGTGCGGGTCGCGCGGAGCGTCTCGGCCTGTGCCTTGCCGCGCCCTTCGGCGACGGACTCGGCCAGGTTCGCGAAGACGACCGTCAGCCAGAGCCAGATCGCGATGGCCCAGGTGAACGACCCGGGGACGATCGAGCCGCCCGAGGTCTGGGGGCCGGTGAACAGGCCGGCCACGGCGAGCACCGTCGTGTAGGCCGCGCCGACCTCGACGATGAACATGACGGGGTTGCGCCACATCTCGCGAGGGTCGAGCTTGCGCACGGCGCCGGGGAGGGCGGCGACCACCTGGGCCGGCCCGAAGGCACCGGCACGACCGGCGTCGACGGACGACGCGGTCGTCGGGGCGGGTGACCCGGACGGGGTGGTCGGGGTGATGGTCGGTGTGGACATGGTCAGTTCAGCCCTTCAGCGAGCGGGCCCAGTGCGAGCACCGGGAAGTAGGTCAGTGCCGAGATGATGAAGGCCACGCTCGTGAGCAGGCCCACGAACTGCGGCCGGTGGGTGGGCAGGGTGCCCGAGGTCGAGGGGGTCTGCACCTGGCCGGCGAACGAGCCGGCGAGGGCGAGCACGAGCACGATCGGCACGAACCGGCCGAACAGCATCGCGACGCCCAACGCCGTGTTGAACCAGGGCGTGTTCGCGGTCAGGCCGGCGAACGCCGAGCCGTTGTTGTTGGCGGCCGAGGTGAACGCGTAGAGCACCTCGCTGAACCCGTGCAGCCCGGCGTTCCAGATCGACGTGCCCTCGACGTCGGCGCGCACCGCCGGGATCGCGAAGCTCAGCGCCGTGCCCGCGAGCACGATGGTCGGCGTGACGAGGATGTACAGGCTGGCGAGCTTGATCTCGCGCGGCCCCACCTTCTTGCCCAGGTACTCGGGCGTGCGCCCCACGAGCAGGCCGGCGACGAACACGGTGATGACGGCCAGCACGAGCATGCCGTACAGCCCCGAGCCGACCCCGCCGGGGGCGATCTCGCCGAGCATCATGTTGATCATCGCCATCATGCCGCCGAGCGCCGTGTACGAATCGTGCATCGAGTTGACGGCCCCCGTCGACGTCAGGGTCGAGGTCGTTCCGAACAGGGTGGACCCCCAGATGCCGAACCGCGCCTCCTTGCCCTCGAGGGCGCCGCCGGCGAGCTGCGTCGCCGTGCCGGCGCCGCGCAGCTCGAACCAGGTCATCGCCGTCAGCGAGACGGCGAAGAAGATCGCCATGACCGAGGCGATGGCGACCCCTTGCTTCGTCGAGCCGACCATCCGACCGAAGGTGCGCGGGAGCGAGAACGGGATCGCGAGCATCAGCACGACCTCGACGAGGTTGGTCCACGCCGTCGGGTTCTCGAACGGATGCGCCGAGTTCGCGTTGAAGAATCCGCCGCCGTTCGTGCCGAGCAGCTTGATCGCCTCCTGCGAGGCGACCGGTCCGCCGGGGATCGTGGCGCTGCCGCCGGTGAGGGTGGTGACGTCGGTGAATCCGGCGACGTTCTGTATCACTCCGCCGAGCAGCAGCACGACCGCGGCGACCACGGCGCCGGGCAGCAGGATGCGGGTCAGCGAACGAGTCAGGTCGACCCAGAAGTTGCCCAGGGTCGTCGTGCGGCTGCGGGCGAGGCCCCGCACCAGGGCGATCGCGATGGCGCTGCCGACGGCGGCCGAGACGAAGTTCTGCACGACCAGGCCGCCCAGCTGCACGGCGTAACCGAGCGTCACGTCGGGCGAGTACGACTGCCAGTTCGTGTTCGTCACGAAGCTGGCGGCCGTGTTGAAGGCCAGTCCGGGCGGCACGGCGGGGAATCCCAGGCTGGCGGGCAGCAGCGCCTGCGTCCGCTGCAGCAGGTAGACGAACGCGAAGCCGACCAGCGAGAAGGCCAGCACCCCGCGCAGGTAGGCCCGCCAGGTCTGTTCGGCCGAACCGTCGACGCCGATCACGCGGTAGAGGCCGCGTTCGACGGCCAGGTGGCGGGGGCTGGTGAAGACACGGGCCATGTGGTCGCCGAGGGGGCGGTGGAGCACCACGAGCACGACGACGACGGTGCCGATCTGCAGCAGACCGGCCGCGGTGTCGCCCATCAGAACCGCTCGGGTTTCACGAGGGCCACCACGAGGTAGACCAGGGCGGCCACGGCGAGCGCCGCGGCGATCACGTCGAACACGATCACAGCTTCTCGACCCCCCGGGCGATCAGGGCGACGACCGCGAAGGCGGCCGCCGCGAGGGCGACGGAGAGGATGTCGAGCACGATGACTCCAGGATCGGGAGGTGCGGTGCGGCCGGCCTCGCCGGTCGCCGTGCCGGGTGCGGCACAGCGAGTCAGTAGACACCTCTCGCACGTCTCGGCCGGGCGTCCTCACGGACTCCCTACGGCGCGGGGCCGCATGCTCACGGATTCCTCACGGCGGGCGCGGGCGGGCTCACGCGGTGCGGGAACGGCGGCCTCACGCGGTGCGGGAACGGCGCGGATGCCGGGCGTCCGTCGGGGCACGCGGGAACGCCCCGTGACCACGGGGGCCACGAGGCGTATGTCTCGAGAGGACCGGGCCCCCACCGCGGTTCAGCTGGAGGGTCGCACCCGACGCGACCCTGCGCGATCTCGCAAGGGTTGTGTGCCTGGTGTCTCTCGAGGCCGTCCGACCCGAATCGGACTCCTTGAGGGTACGCGATCCTGACGCACCGTTGCCTAATGGGCATGCAAATTCTCAGGAAGTTTCGGCACCATGGGCGGATGCACCAGACCTCGGCAGGCGGCGGACAGCCTCGATTCCTCACCGAGGCCGTGGGCGGACGCGACGAGAAGCGCCGGGCGACGAGCCGCGGACTCGCGGACGCGGCCTTCCGACTGGCGACCGAGAAGGGTTTCGACGGCTTCGTGGTCGAGGACGTCACCGCCCTCGCCGGTTACTCCCGTCGCACGTTCGCCAACCACTACTCGTGCAAAGAAGACGCCGTGGCCTCGGTCCTGCTCAACAAGGCGGGCGCGGCGGTCGACGCCTCCGACCTGTCGGTGCTGGCGTCCTTCGAGGGCACCGACATCGACCTGCTCGAGCTGCTGTTGCTCTCGGCGGTCGACATCCAGCTCGTCGACTACATGACCAGCCTCCGCCACCTGCTGCGCACGCACGAGCCCCTGCTGCCCTACGTGCTCGCGGTCGGCGTCCCCATGACCGAACGCGTCGGCGACGTCATCGCCCTCGCGGTCGGGCCCTCGCGCGACCCCTTGACCACCTCCCTGCTGATCCACTCGACCTGGGGTGCCGTCATCGCCGTGCTGCGCGGCGTCTACGATCCGTGGGTCGACTCGACCACCGACGACGACCGGGTCGACGCCCTGCGGGCCTACTGGGCGACGACCTTCGACCGCTTCCGCACGGGCTTCGGCCCCGTGGCCTGACCCGGTCCGGTCCGGTCCGCACCGCACCGCCTTTCGTGCACGGCACCGGGTCGAGACGGGGTGCGGTGCACGAGACGCGGTGAGCACGAGGCCAGGAGGCGCGGGTCGGCTCCGTCAGGCGAGCAGGTCGACGGCGAGGTAGCCCGCGTAGCCGCCCGACGTGCGTCCGTCCCGTCGTCCCGAGGTCAGCACCTCGCCGACGTCCGAGGCGACGAGCGTCGCGCCCGCGTCCCGCAACCGGTCGACGAGGACGTTGTCCTCGTGCAGGTCGACCGGGGCGAACCCGCCGACCGCCCGGTACGACGAGGCCCGCACGCCGAGGTTGGCGCCGTGCACGTGGCCGTTCGGGCGTCCGGGCGTGTGCCGGGCGGTCCAGGCCGCGATCTGGCGCGGTGTGAGGTCGGCGAAGTCGGGTCGCACGGTGCCGATCACGACGTCGGCCCCGGCCGTGGCGCGGTCGAGCTGGTCGTCGATCCAGCCCGGCGGCACGACCGAGTCGGCGTCGGTGCAGGCGAGCCACACGGCGTCGAGCGGCAGGTCGTCCGACGGGGCGGCGAGCTCGTCGAGGGCGACGTCGACGCCGACGGCCCGGGCGACGCCGACGCCGCGGGCGTCGATCTCGACGACGGTGACGCGCGGGTGCGCACGAGCGGCCGCGACAGTGCCGTCGGTGCAGGCGTCGGCCACGAAGACGACGACGACCCGCACCTCCGGGTGGGTCCGGGCCGTGTGCCGCCGCGCCACGTCGAGGCCGTCCAGGGCGCGCGAGACGAGCTCTTCCTCGTCGTGTGCGGGCACGACGACCGCGACGGCCCGCACGGGGAGCGTCGATGTCGGGCGCTCGGGTGCCGGGGTCATCGCAGTCCCGTCCGTCGGGCGACCGACCGGGGGTCACGCGAGAACACGTCGAGCACGAAGTCGTCCTCGACGTGGTGCGAGACCCGGTGGAGGCGCGGGTCGGCCCCCAGCCGGGCATGGACGTCGACCGCGTCCTGGCGGAAGTCACCCTCGGGCTGGGTCCAGTGGCAGGCGACCACGTCGCCGTCGTCGGCGAGCCCGTCGACGATCGCGTCCACGAGCCGACCGAACGCGTCGGGGGCCAGGTAGTAGCCGACCTCGCTGAGGACGACGAGGTCGAACGTGCCCGACGGGTAGTCGGCGGCGGCGTCGGCCTGCTCGACCGTGACATGCGGCAGGTGGGCCAGTCGTTCGCGGGCGGCCTGGACGGCGACCGACGACACGTCGAGGGCAAGCAGACGGTCGGCCGCGGGGGCCAGGTCGCCGGTCAGCACGCCGATCGAGCAGCCCACCTCGAGCACGCGGCCGTAGCGCTCACGCGGCAGCGACGCGACGGTGAGGGCCCGTTTGCGCCGTTCGTACCAGCGCGTCGTGACCCGCCAGGGGTCCGCCCGGCGAGCGTGCGTCCGGTCGAACGTGGCCTCGGTCGCGACGATCGTCCCGGCGTCGCCGACCACGAACACCTCGCGACCGCGGGCGAAGTGCCGCTCGAACACCGGGTGCAACACGGGGGTGTCCTCGGGTGCGGACGAGAGCGGTCGACGCTGCGAGACGTAGGCCGCGAGGGCCGAGCGTTTGGCCGCGTCGGCGACGGCGTCCAGGGGTGACAGCCGCAGGGACGGCCACGGGACGTCCGGGTGGTCGGGCGACCCCCAGTGCCACAGCCAGATCGGGTACTCGAGCATCGTGGTGCCGGCCTGCTCCGCCTCGCCGAGCAGCTGGGCGGCGATCTCGCCGAGCACGCGGTGGTCGCGATGGCCGTCCCCACGCCAGGGCGCGACGAGCAGGCCACCGGGCCCGGGCAGCAGAGGCCGCACTCGCTCGGTGATCTCGGCCCGGGCCTCGCGCACCGTCCCGTCGGGGATGCCCCACCGCACCAGCTCGACGTCGTGACCCAGCAGGTCGACCGCGACCCGCGCCTCCTCGGCCCTCGTCGCGACGAGGCTCTCGGCGCTCGTGGTCGAACCGGGGTGGGAGGCGGCCCCGTCGGTGACGACGACCACCGTGACGGGCACGCCGCGGGCGGCGGCGTCGGCGATCAGGCCACCGGCGCCGAGGGTCTCGTCGTCCGGGTGCGCGGCCAGCACGACCAGCCGCGTCACGCCGGTCGGGTCGACCGAGTCGGTCAGCGGCGGCAGGGCGAGGAGGCGCGGGTCGGCCTCCCAGGTCTCGACCGGGGTCCCCGGCGCGCGACCGTCGAAGCTCACCACGCGGGGCGCCCCTCGGCCACGGCGTCACGGAGGAGCGTCTGGCCGAGCGAGGCGTCGTCGCGTTCGCCGTGGTGCTGACGCAGGTAGAGCCCGAGGTCGGCGACACGCTTGGCGTGCTCCGGGTCGGTGGCCAGCGGGGCGGGACCGAGCGCACGGGACGCCCGTGCGACGACCTCGTCGCAGGCGTGCGCGACCGTGCCGCGGACGCGCTTGGCCAGCAGGCGCCCGGCCTCACCGGTCGCCTCTCCGGCGTCGACGAGGTCGGCGGCCTCGACCAGCGCACGGCGGGCGTCGGCCAGTCGCGTGTCCACGAGGCCGAGGGCCTGCAGGAGGTGCGGGTCGGCAGGGCGCTCCGGCGCGCGCGACGAGGCGGTCACCGCCGCGGCGAGCAGCGTGCGGGCCACCCCGACCGCGCCGCCGTACCAGCACGCCGCGACGCCGATGCCGCCCCACGAGAAGCCGGGACGTTCGAGGTACCAACCCGGCGCACCGACCTCGTGCGCCTCGACCTCGTCGAACTCCACCGGACCCGACGGGATCTCGACGAGTCCTCGGGCGTGCCAGGCGTCGGCCGTGACCGCGACACCGTCCTGACGGAGGTCGACCGAGAACAACCGCCGCTCGTCGCCGACCCAGGCGGTGACGAGGGCACCGTCGACGGTGCCCGCGAGCGAGCACCAGGGCTTGGTTCCGCTGAGCGACCAGGAGTTCGCCGCGTCCGGGCGACGGGCACCGCTCAAGCGGACGCCGGGGCCTTCGGCGGCGAACACGCCCCAGGTGAACGACCGGTCGGACCGGGCACGGGCGGGGAGCGCGGAGCGGTCGGCACCGTCCTCGTCCGGCAGGGTCTCGGACGAGTTCGCGGCGAGCTCCTCGGCGTGCTGATCGAGGATCGCGAGGGCGTCGAGGTGCGGCTCGGCGGCTCGGGCCGCGCCGACGTCGTGGGCGGCGAGCGTGGCCAGGGCCTGCCAGAGGTCGGCCGTCGATCCCAGCCCGGGCAGGGCGCCGTGACGACCGAGTTCGACCGCCAGCTCGAGGGCCTCGCCGACCGACGGTGCCGGCCGGGCTCGCAGCCGCTCGACGACGAGAGCGGTGGCCGTGCCGACGACCGGACCCGCGCCTCCCAGGCCGACCGCGGTCACGGCCTCGGTCGGTTGCGGAGGCGCGGTGGGGGTCATCCTGCTGACGCTAGTCGGTCAGCGGTGCAGGCGCGGGGCCTTGACACCGAACCGGTCGACAGGTGTCGCGGATCGTCGGAGCGTCAGAACTCGTCGGCGTCGAGGGGGATGCCCTCGGCCGGCTCGCCGGCCTGGGGTTCGACGCCCCGCAGCCGGTCGATGCGGGCCTCGATCTCGTCGACCAGGCGGTCGTCGGCGATCTCGGCCTCGTCGGTCTGCTCTTCGGAGACGAGCATCTGGCTCGCCGGGCCGAGCAGGATCTGGAACCGCTGGCGGACTCCACCGCGATCCATGCCCGGCAGGTCGACCATGTCGGACTTGTTCTGCAGCGCCAGCGCCCGCGCGTACTCGACGATGGCGGCCGCGATGCCGTCACCGGTGACCAGGTATTCGTCGGCGTAGTGGATGCGTTTCACCGGTGGTTCTCCCTGCAGTCGAGACGACTCGTCGTCGCGGATCACGCTACGCCGCAGGCATCTGGGAGAACACGTCGTCGGGGGACGTCCGCGCGCCGGAAGCGGGCAGAAGAAAAGCCACCCCGGAACATCTCTGGCGAGAGAGAGAACCGACGTGGCTTTCCGCGGAGCCGGTGGGATTTGAACCCACGGTTCCCACAAAGGGAACTCCACCTTAGCAGGGTGGTGCACTAGGCCGAACTATGCGACGGCTCCATGCGGCTCGCGAGCGAACGCGCAGGGACAAGCATAGCTGCCCGAGGGCCAGATGCCGAAACGGGCCCCGGGGTCGGTCGGACGTCGCGCACGGAGGGGCGTGCAGGGGCATGCAGGGGCGTGCACAGAACCACCCGTGCGCCACCCGCTCTGGGGGGCACCGTCGGCTTGTCGGCATTTGTGCGGACACATAGAGTACCCCTGACGCCGACGACGACCGAGGGGCCGGGGCCCGACAGCACGAGCCCGTTCACCCTTGCCGAACACGCCCCCCGACAGTCGCTCCGTCACGTACCCCATCATCGAGCGCCGCACCCGAACGGCTGCGTCCGAGGGGTTCGCCGCCGGCACCGACGCCGGCTCCCACACCCCCCTCGGTGCCGCACCCCTGATCCCGGCACCGCGGGGTTCTCATGCGTGCCGGTTCGGGCCGCCGCTTGAGGTCACCGGTCGTCCCGGCGAGCTGGTTACTCGCCGGGACGGCTCTTCGGCCGTCCGCCGCTGGTTCGAGCCGAACGCCTGCCGCTAGTTCGAGCCGAACGCCACCGAGCAGGTCTGGTCGGCGGCCGTCTGGCCGGTGAGGCCCTCGATCACCTCGGTCGTCGGCGCCGTGGTCGCCGCTCCCGCGCCCGGGTCGGTGGGCGCCGCCGTGTCGGCCGGAGCGGTCGTGTCGGCCGGAGCGCCCGGTGCCTGGCCCGCCGCGGAGCCGTCACCCGTGGCCGTGCTCTGCGAGCCGATGCCGGTGCTTCCCTCGGGGATCGAGAACGGCACGTCGGCGGCGATCGCGTCGAACAGGCGGGTCGCGACGGCCTTGTCCGGCTGCACCTTGCCCTCGTACACTCCCGAGCCGCCGGTCGTGCCGGGGTACTGCACGAAGTTGACGTCGTCGAGCGGCAGGTCACGCAGGGCGAGGCCGATCTGCACCATGGTGTCGATCTTCGTCAGCTGGTCGGAGAGGGTCATGTTGCTGGCCGCGGCGCGGGCCAGCGAGTAGAGCTTGGTGGGGTTGCTGAGCGTGTCGGCGCTCTTCACCGTCCGCAACAACGACGAGAGGTAGACCTGCTGGCTGCTGATGCGGCCGAGGTCCGACCCGTCGCCCACGCCGTGGCGGGTGCGCAGGAAGGCCAGGGCGTCGGCCCCGGACAGCACGGTCTCGCCGGCCGGGATGTCGAGACCCGTGTAGCGGTCCTTGATGGGGGTGGCGGCGCAGACGGGCACCCCGCCGATGGCGTTCGACATCTCGATGACGCCGTTGAACGAGATCATGCCCGCGAAGGGGATGTCGAGACCGGTCAGGCTCGACACGGTCGAGGCGACGCAGCTCAGACCGCCGTACGAGTAGGCCTCGTTGATGGGCCGGGCCGACATCGCCGAGTAGTACCCCGAGCCGTCCTCTTTCGCGCACGACGGGATGGGCACGACCATGTCTCGCGGGATGCTGACGGCCGTCGCGTTGGTGTGGTCGGCCGAGACGTGCAGCAGGATGTTGACGTCGTTCAGGGTGGCGTCGCGTTCGCCGAAGGCTCCCTGGTCTTGGCTGGCGTCGTTGTCCGTCCCGACGACCAGGATGTTGAAGCCGCCCTCGTATTCGCTGATCGACGGAGGCGCGGGCTTGGTGGTCTGGCCCTGCGCCGCCTGCAGCTCGACCCCCGTGCCGAGGTCGCTGCGCACCTGGTACGCCGCGATCGCGCCGACCGAGGCGCCGCTGACGAGCAACACGGCCACCGTGCCCGCGACCATCTTCGTGACGGCCCGCACCGCGCCTCCGCTCTTGAGTCGGCCGTGACGGGCGACTCCCGTCGACGCCGGGGCGGAACGACGGCCGGAACCGGTCGTCTCGGGTCGGGCAGCTCGGCGGCCACGGCCGGATCGGTCGCGAAGGTCGCTCACGCGGTGTCCTCTCGGTCATCGACGACGGTCGTCGGTCACTCGGCCTCGAGATGTCTCGCGGATCGAGCGGGCAGACGGGCGCCGTTCGGTGTACGGGCAGATGGAGATTCTACGCAGGCGGCCCTGAGCCGCCGCCGGGACTCAGCCGACCGCGCGGTTCGCGACGAGCTGCACGGCGTACGACGCATGCCACTGGCCGGCCGCCGGTCCCCCGTTGCACTGCCCGTCGCTGGCCCCGGGCGTCTTGATCCAGAGCAGGGCGTCGAGCTTCGTCGTGCCGGCCTGCACGGCGGGCACCGACCCCAGGCCGGCCCCGGGGGCGTTGCACCACGTGCCCTTCCAGCCGCGACCGTTGCGCGACGTGTCGATCACGTAGCGCGCGCCTCCCGTCGCCTGCGAGACCTTCTCGGCGTAGGCACGTTCGTTCTCGACCGGGTAGTAGTTCGAGACGTTGGTCGCGAAGCCACGGGCGCGGTCGACGCCCGCGGCCTCGAGGCGGGCGGCCATGGTCTGCGGCGGCACCCAGTTCGAGTTGCCGGCGTCGATGTACGCGGGCACCCCGGCGTCGGCGAGTGCCGCCACGGCCGCGGCGATGGTCGCCTCCCGGCCGTTCGTCTGGGTGGGGCAGGTGCTGATGAGGGCGAGGGCGTCGGGTTCGACGATCACGGACGCACGGTGGCCGGCCAGGCGTGAGGCGACGAGCTGGTTCCAGCGGAGGTAGGCCGCGTTGTCGGCGGAACCACCGGCCGAGTGGCTGCCGCAGTCGCGATTGGGGATGTTGTACGTGACGAAGACGGGCGTCGCTCCGACCTTCTCGGCGGCGGCGACCGTGCCGTCGATCTTCTTCACGAGCTGGGCGTCGGTGAACCAGCCCCCGAGCCAGGTCGCGACGGACTGCTGTGCGATCGTGCGCGCCGCCGCCGCCTCGGCCGTCCGACCCTGGGACGACAGGGCGTTCGCGGCACGAGCCGCCTCACCGCTGGGGTCGACGTAGAGCCCGCCCCGGTAGAGGGTCGTGCTGGGGGCGGTGCGGATGCTCTGGGGGGCGGCGGCCGGCGTCGTCGCCGTCGGGACCGTCGACGAGGCAGGGTCGGGCGACCCGGTCGCTCCGCGCTCACCGCGCGAGGTGAACGCGGCGATGGCGCGCTCGGCCGACTTCGTCGGCCGGACGGTCGGGCCGGACGCGGTCGTGGCCGAGGTCGGGGGTGATGCCGTGGCCGAGGCGGAGCGCGGCTCGACGGGGACGGCGTCAGCCCGAGCAGGCGCGACCACGAGGCCTGCCGCCAGGGCGACGGCGACGCCGATGACGACGGCGGCGCGGGTCGTCGGGGTCAGGTGGGTCATGGGTGTCGGTCCTGGGGGTCGGGGGCCCGGGCGGTGTTCGGCCCGCCCGGGTGCCGGTCGGTGCGGGGCCGCAGCGGGAGGCTCGAACAGTGCAACACGGAGGCACGGCGGCGTTCAGTCCCTGTTCGGGGGGACGGGGCGTTCCACTTCGGGGGGCAGCCGCCGTGACGGCCCTCGCGTCGACCGACCTGGGACACTGGACCGGCGGTCGCGGACGCTCCCGCACGCACCAGGCCCCGGAGGACCACATGAACGGCGAGACCAACCGAGACGCGTGGCGGGACTCGGTCGAGACCTGGCTCAAGGGCGACGAGCGCAACGACGTCTTCGACGGCTACCTCGACTGGTACCGCGCCCCCGTGATGGCCGACACCGACGACTGGACCCGCGACTTCTTCGTGCTGCCCGCCGTCGGCTCGGACGTGCTGCACAAGCACGCCGGGTTCGTCGACGGCGACTCCGCGGTCTCGGTCGACGACACCACCTGGCGCGAGCTCAGCACCCTGATCGGCGAGGCCTTCGCGACCTACGCCGCCGCCAAGCACTAGCCCCGTCCCCCCGAGGAGGCGCGGGCCGCGTCACCGGCCTCGCCTCACCTGGCGGAGGGCGTGACCCGTGTGGCGGAGGGCGTGGGATTCGAACCCACGAGACATCTCTGCCCACTTGTTTTCAAGACAAGCTCCATCGGCCGCTCGGACAGCCCTCCCGGTGGCCCGGCGAGCTACGCCGCCACGATGTGGACAACCCGCCACGTTTAAACGTGGCGTCGTGTCCATTTCGTGGCGGGATGCGCACCCGGCAACCGGGCACGAGCCTAGCAACTCAGCAGCGCCGTCGGCTCAGAGCGTGGCGAGCACCTCGGCGAGCCCGTCGTCGAGATCGCTGGACGTCCGTTCGTTGGCCACCGCGGCGACGTCGTCGGGCGCCTGTCCCATGGCGACCCCTCGGCCCTCGCCTGCTGCCCAGCGCAGCATGTCGATGTCGTTGCGTCCGTCGCCGGCGGCCAGCACCTGCGACCGCGGCACGTCGAGCCACCGTCGCACCCGTTCGAGCGCGGTCGCCTTGGTGACGCCGTCCGGGGCGATGTCGAGCCAGGCCGTCCAGCCGACGTTGTAGTTGACGTGCTGCAGGCCCATGCGCTCGACGACCGTGAGGAAGTCCTCGGTGTCGTGGTCGGGCGAGACGACGACCACGCGGGTGGCCGGCCGGCCGACGAGGTCGTCGAAGTCGACCTTCTCGGCGTTCAGGGCGGCGGCCGCGGCCGGGAACGACCCGCAGTACCGCAGCAGTCCCTCCTGGTCTTCGACGGCGTAGCCGGCTCCGGCGTCGGCCAGTGCCTCGCGGATCGTCGACAGCACCTGGGTCGGGTCGAACTCCTCGACGTGCACGCGGCGGTACCCGGTCGGGGCCGACTCGTCGCGGCCCAACGTGATCGCCCCGTTCGCGCAGACGACGTAGTCCGAGACGAGACCGAGACGCTCCATCACCGGCAGCGTCATCGACACCGAGCGCCCGGTCGCGATCATGACCTGGTGCCCCTGGTCGTGGAGGCGCGTGATCTCACCCAGGACGGCCTCGGAGATCGTGCCGTCCTCGGGCATGATCGTGCCGTCGACGTCGAGCGCGACGAGCCACCGGTCGGCGGCGGCCACGGGCTCGTCGTCGGGCCGGGGTACGGCGGAGGCCTGGCTCATGCGACCGGCTCGATGACCTCGAGGCCGCCGAGGTAGCCGCGCAACGCCTCGGGCACGACCACCGAGCCGTCGGCCTGCTGGTGCGTCTCGAGGATCGCGACCAGCCACCGCGTGGTCGCCAGGGTGCCGTTGAGGGTCGCGACCGGTGCGGTCTTGCCGCTCTCGGTGCGGTACCGGGTGTCGAGTCGACGCGCCTGGAACGTGGTGCAGTTCGAGGTGCTGCTCAGCTCGCGGTAGGTGCCCTGGGTCGGCACCCAGGCCTCGATGTCGAACTTGCGGGCGGCGCTCGAGCCGAGGTCGCCGGCCGCGACGTCGATGACGCGGTAGGTCAGGCCCAGCGCCTGCAGCATGCTCTCTTGGAAGCCCACGAGCGCGTCGTGCTCCGCCTCGGCCTGGTCGGGGTGCACGTAGCTGAACATCTCGAGCTTGTTGAACTGGTGGACGCGCAGGATGCCACGGTTGTCTTTGCCGGCGGCCCCGGCCTCGCGGCGGTAGCAGGTCGACCAGCCGGCGTAGCGGATCGGGCCCGCCTCGACGTCGAGGATCTCGTCCGAGTGGTACCCGGCGAGCGCGACCTCGCTCGTGCCGGTCAGGTACAGGTCGTCGGCGGGCAGGTGGTAGACCTCGTCGGCGTGCGAGCCCAGGAATCCCGTGCCCGCCATGACCTCGGGCCGCACGAGCGTCGGCGTGATCAGCGGTGTGAAGTCGTTCTTCAGCGCGAGGTCGAGGGCCATGTTCATCAGGCCGAGCTCGAGGCGGGCGCCGATGCCCCGCAAGAAGTAGAAGCGCGAGCCCGAGACCTTGGTGCCGCGCTTGATGTCGATGGCGCCGAGCTTCTCGCCGAGGTCGGCGTGGTCGAGCGGTTCGAAATCGAAGGAGGGGCGGGTGCCGTGCTCGCGGAGCGTCACGAAGTTCTCTTCGCCGCCCGAGGGCACGCCCTCGACGATCAGGTTGCCGATGCCGCGCGCGGCCGTGTCGTAGACCGCGTCGGCCTCGTTCGAGGCGACCTGCGCCTCCTTCACGCGGGCGGCGAGCTGCTGGGCCTGCGCGACGAGGGCCTTCTTCTCGTCTTTCGGGGCCTTGGCCACCGTCTTGCCGAAGGCGTTCTGCTCGGCGCGCAGGTCTTCGAAGGCGGCGATCGCGGCACGGCGGGCCTGGTCGGCCGCCACCGCGTCGTCGACCAGCGACTCGGAGTCGCCCCGGGCCCGCTGGCTCTGCTTGACGAGGTCGGGGGATTCACGAAGCAACTGGGGATCGATCACCCGCCCATCCTAGGCAACGGCACGTGCTCGGCCGACGTTCCGCACAGAGCCTTCGCCTTCTCGTTACCTCGCCGCGGCGCGTCCAATACGCTCGCCCCATGACCGCAACCTCCCCCGCCCCCGCCGAGCGCGCCTCGGCGCCCGAGCCCGAGACGGCTCGCCAGACCGCCGCGGTCGTCTACAACCCGATCAAGGTCGACCTCGACGCCATCAAGACGGCCGTCGAGCGCCACGAGTTCTCGAACGGCTGGGCTCCCACGAAGTTCTACGAGACCAGCAAAGAGGACCCGGGCGGCGAGGTCACCAAGCAGGCCCTGGCCGAGGGCGTCGACATGGTCATCGCCGCGGGCGGCGACGGCACCGTGCGTGCGGTGGCCGAGGCCCTGCAGGGCACCGACGCCTCGCTCGCGCTGCTGCCCTCGGGCACGGGCAACCTGCTGGCCCGCAACCTCGAGCTCTCGCTCGACAACCTCGACGACTCGATCGCCACGGCGTTCAGCGGTCGCGACCGCGACATCGACCTCGGCGTGGTCGACATCGAGCGTGAGGACGGCTCGCGCGAGACCAAGGCGTTCGTCGTCATGGCCGGCGTCGGGCTCGACGCGAAGATGCTCGCGAACACCAACGACGAGCTGAAGAAGCGCGTCGGCTGGCTCGCCTACGTCGACGCCATCGCCCGGGCGCTGCGCGACGACAACAAGATCGACGTCCGCTACGAGCTCGACGACGGCGGCCGCAAGACCATGCGCGCCCACACGATCATCGTCGGCAACTGCGGCCTGCTGCCCGCGAACATCATGCTGCTGCCCGACGCCGCGATCGACGACGGCATCTTCGACATCGTGGCGCTGCGCCCCGAAGGGTTCTTCGGCTGGGTGCAGATCTGGGTCAAGATCGTGTGGGAGAACGGCGTGCTGCGCCGCACCCAGGTCGGTCGCCGCATCCTCGCCGCGAACAGCCGCGAAGTGCGCACCCTGCGCTACAACAAGGGCAAGAAGCTCGTCGTGCGACTCGACTCCCCCCAGGACTTCGAAATCGACGGCGACTCGGTCGGCAAGGCCGTCGCCCTGCGCGCGGTCGTCGACCCGGGCGGCCTGACCGTCCGCGTGCCCGCCGACTCCTGATCAGCGGAGGCCGCTGATCAATCCGCGCAACCAGTCGCGGGCGTCGACGAACGCCTCGTCGTCGTGGCGCGGCGACACCTCGGCCGAGGCCCCGTCGGCGCGCGGGTACGACCCGAGGAACGTCACGTTCGGGCTGAACCGTTTGAGCCCGAGCAGGGCGTCGGCGACGCGTTCGTCGAGCACGTGCCCCTCGAGGTCGATCACGAACCGGTAGCGGCCGAGGGAGTCGCCGATCGGCCTCGACTGGATGAGGCTGAGGTTGATGCCGCGGGTGGCGAACTGCTCGAGCATGTCGACCAGGGCCCCCGAGCCGTCGGTCGGCAGCTCGACGATCAGGCTGGTCTTGTCGGCCCCGGTCGCGGGCGGCACGGGCACCGTGCGGCTGACCAGCACGAACCGGGTGACGGCCTGGTCGTTGTCGCCGATGTCGCGGGCCAGCACCTCGAGGTCGTGGTGGTCGGTGATCCCGGGAGGCGCGACCGCGGCGTCCGCGGAGCCCCCGGCCCCGCCCGACTCGAGCAGCGACGCGGCGGCGGCCACGTTCGACGACGCAGGCAGGTGCCCGTGGCCCGGCAGGTTCCGTTCGAGCCAGCGGTGGGTCTGGGCGTAGGCGACCGGGTGCGCGTTGACGACCCGCACCTCCTCGACGCGGGTGCCCGGCCGGGCGACGAGCACGAAGTTGACCCGCACGAGGTACTCGCCGACGATGCGCAGACCGGGCACGGTCGCGAGGGCGTCCTGCGTGGCGCTGACGCCGCCCTCGACGCTGTTCTCGATGGCGATCATCGCGGCGGTGCTGACGCCCGAGACGACGTCGGCCAGGGCCTCGCCGACGTTGTTGACGCTCTTCCAGTCGGCGCCGACGGCCTCGGGCACCTGCTTGAGCGCCGCCTCGGTGAAGGTGCCCGCGGGCCCGAGGTAGCTGTAGGTCGTCGAGGAGGCGCGGGTCGGCATGACGAGGAGCCTACTGAGAGCCGCCCGGGCACCGCGACGAAGGTCGGCGCCGGGTGCCAGGATGTCCCCATGACCGACCGTGCCGGAACCCCCGCAGAAGCCAGTGACCTGATCGACCCCGAAGAGGTGTCGGCCGCGTACTACGAGCTCGTGCCCGACGTCAGCAAGGTCGAGCAGAAGGTCGTCTTCGGCACGTCGGGCCACCGCGGCTCGTCCCTCGACGCCGCGTTCAACGAGACCCACATCGCCGCCATCACGCAGGCGATCGTCGAGTACCGCGCGGGCCAGGGCATCACCGGCCCGCTGTTCATCGGGCGCGACACGCACATCCTCAGCGGCCCGGCCGAGCGCACCGCGGTCGAGGTGCTCACCGGCAACGACGTGACGGTGCTGGCCGACGCCGAGGGCGGCTACGTCCCGACGCCCGCGCTCAGCCACGCGATCCTGGTCTACAACAACGACCCGGCGAACACCGACAAGGCCGACGGCATCGTCGTCACCCCCAGCCACAACCCGCCCCGCGACGGCGGCTTCAAGTACAACCCGCCGCACGGTGGACCGGCCGACAGCGACGCCACGAACTGGATCGCGAACCGCGCCAACGAGATCATCGCCGCCGGCAACGTCGACGTGAAGCGCGGCGTCGGCACCCCCGGCCGCCACGACTTCCTCCGCGGCTACGTGGGCGACCTCGTCAACATCATCGACATCGACGCCATCAAGAAGGCCGGCGTGAAGATCGGCGCCGACCCGCTCGGCGGCGCCAGCGTCGAGTACTGGGGCGCGATCCGCGACGTGTACGGCCTCGACCTGACCGTCACGAACCCGGGCGTCGACCCCACCTGGCGCTTCATGACGCTCGACTGGGACGGCAAGATCCGCATGGACCCGTCGAGCCCCTCGGCCATGGCCAGCGTCGTGCACCGCAAGGACGAGTTCGACGTGCTGACCGGCAACGACGCGGACGCCGACCGCCACGGCATCGTCACGCCCGACGGCGGCCTGATGAACCCGAACCACTACCTCGCCGTGGCCATCGACTACCTCTACACGCACCGCCCCGAGTGGCGCGACGACGCCGCGATCGGCAAGACCCTCGTCTCGTCGAGCATCATCGACAAGGTCGCCGAGTCGCACGGTCGTCGCCTGTGGGAGGTCCCGGTCGGGTTCAAGTGGTTCGTGCCCGGCCTGGTCGACGGCTCGGTCGCCTTCGGCGGGGAAGAGAGCGCCGGGGCGTCGTTCCTCCGTAAGGACGGCACCGTCTGGACGACCGACAAGGACGGCATCCTGCTCGCCCTGCTCGCCAGCGAGATCATCGCCGTCACCGGCAAGACCCCCTCGCAGCTCTACGCCGAGCTCGTCGAGAAGTTCGGCGACCCGGTCTACCAGCGGGTCGACGCGGCGGCGACCAAAGAGCAGAAGACCCGCCTGGGCAAGCTCGACGGCGACGCCATCGAGGCCACCGAGCTCGCCGGCGACCCCATCACGGCGAAACTCAGCAAGGCTCCGGGCAACGACGCGGCGGTCGGCGGCGTCAAGGTGGTCACCGACAAGGCCTGGTTCGCGGCCCGCCCGAGCGGCACCGAGGACGTCTACAAGATCTACGCCGAGTCGTTCGAGGGCCCTGAGCACCTCGCCCGGGTGCAGGCCGAGGCCAAGACGATCGTCGACGCCGCGCTCGGCGCCTGACCCGCGCCTCCTGCATCGCCCGACGGGCGTGTTCGTGGAGAGCGGGCGATCAGGGTCGCCCGTTCTCCACGAACACGCCCGTTCTGCTGTCCGCAGACCAGGCCGATGACGACGAGCTGCCAGCCCGTGGCGGGCTTCTCGTCGGTGGGCGGGCGTCGGACGAACACGGGCGTCAGCCGGCGTAGTCGGGGGCGGCGGGCAGGCCGAAGAACTCCTCGAGCGTGGTGACGCCCGTGTCGTGCATCTCGGTGGCGAGCGGCACGCCGACGTACCGGAAGTGCCACGGCTCGAACGTGAAGCCGGTCACGGCGACCTTGTCGGCCGGGTAGCGCAGCAAGAATCCGAAGCGCCACGCGTTGGCCGCCAGCCACTTCCCCTGGGGCGTGTCGCCGAAGCAGGCCTGCAGCGCGCAGCTCAGCGGCACGGGGCTGATGTCGAGGGCGAGCCCGGTCTGGTGCTCGCTGAAGCCGGGGCGGGCGCTCTGGGCGTCGGCCTGTGCCTGCCCGAGGCGCTGCACCCAGCCGGCGTACACGCTGACCTGGGTGTCGTACGAGCGGTACGCGCTCTGCACCTGGAACGACCCGGCCCCCTCGGCCTCGCCCGCCTGGAACATCGCGACGACCGCGGCGGCGGCCTCGGCCCGCAGGGTCGGCGGGTTCTGGTGGGTCACGTCGGGCGTGACGAGGTCGGCGGGGACGTAGTCGACCGGGTCCAGCGGCCGCAGCTTGTCGCTGACCACCCAGAGGCTGGCGGGGTCGTCGACCGACATGGCCGCCTTGTCGAACGCGGGTGTCGTGGGGGACGTAGGAGGCGCCTCCTCGGTCGGGGTCGGGGTGGGCGTGAGCGTCGGCGAGACGGTCGCGGCCGACGTGCTCGGGCTCGGCTCGGGCGCGCCCCCCGAGCACGCGGCCAGCAGACCGGTCGTCAGGACGACGGCCAGGACGGTCGTCGCGGGGCGGGGCGGAGGGCGGCGTCGGGACATCGCGTCGAGCCTAGTCACGAGCGTCGGCCGGGCATCGTCGGGCGGCGCGGGAACGTCGAGAACGCCCCGATCCTTCGTGTTGTCGAAATCTTGCCCGTGAAGTAACTTTGCGTACCGCGCAAGGTCCCGTCGCGCCTCCCCCACCAGACAGAAGAGACACCATGTCGAGCGCTGCCCCCGCCCCCACGACCACGGCCCCCGCCGAGCGCGAGGGCCTGATGACCCACCGCCAGATCCTGTACGTGATCTTCGGCCTCATGGCGGGCATGTTCCTCTCGGCCCTCGACCAGACGATCGTGGGCACCTCGATGCGGACGATCGCCGACGACCTCGACGGGCTCAGCCTGCAGGCCTGGGTGACGACCGCGTACCTGATCGTGTCGACCATCTCGACGCCGATCTACGGCAAGCTCAGCGACATCTTCGGGCGTCGGCCGTTGTTCTTGATCGCCATCACGATCTTCCTGCTGGGGTCGATCGCGGCGGGGTTCTCCGAGAGCATGTACCAGCTCGCCATCTTCCGCGCGATCCAGGGCATGGGCGCCGGTGGCCTCATGGCCCTGCCGCTCACGATCATGGGTGACATCCTCGCCCCGCGCGAGCGCGCCAAGTACCAGGGCTACTTCCTGGCCGTGTTCGGCATCTCGAGCGTCATCGGCCCGCTCGTCGGCGGGCTGTTCGCCGGAGCCGACCAGATCCTCTTCGTCACCGGGTGGCGCTGGGTCTTCCTGATCAACGTCCCCATCGGCATCGTGGCGCTGTTCATCGTCGTGCGCTTCCTGCACATCCCGGGCCAGAAACGACGCGAGAACGTGCGCATCGACTGGTTCGGCGCCGCGGCCGTCATCGTCGCCGCCGTGCCGCTGCTGCTGGTGGCCGAGCAGGGCCGCACCTGGGGGTGGAGTTCACCCGGGGCCTTCGCCTGCTACGCGATCGGGGCCGTCGGCATCGTCGCCTTCGTCGTGATCGAGCGGTCGATGGGCGACGACGCGCTGATCCCGCTCAAGCTGTTCCGCAACCCCACCTTCTCGATGGCGACCGTGCTCGGCGTGCTGGTCGGCTTCGGCATGTTCGGCGCCCTGCTGACGGTGCCGCTCTACCTCCAGCTCGTGAACGGCGCGACGCCGACCGAGAGCGGCTTCCAGATGCTGCCGATGATCGCGGGCCTGATGATCTCGTCCATCGTCGCCGGCCAGCTCATCTCCCGCACGGGCAAGTACAAGATCTTCCCGATCACGGGCACGGCGTTCATGGCCGCCGGGTTCTTCTGGTTCACGAACCTCTCGTTCGACAAGCCGTACTGGTTCATGATGGTCGGCATGCTGCTCGTCGGCCTGGGTCTCGGGCAGCTGATGCAGACCCTGACCATCGCGTCGCAGAACTCGGTCGGCGCCCGCGACATCGGCGTGGCGACCTCGGCGTCGACGTTCTTCCGCCAGATCGGCGGCACCCTCGGCACGGCCGTGCTGTTCTCCGTGCTCTTCAGCCGCATCCCGCAGACGATCGCCGCCGCGTTCACCGACTCGAGCCTGCAGGGCCGAGCCCAAGCCGCCCTCGCCGACCAGTCGGTGCTGACCGACCCCGCCAACGCGGCGATCCTCAAGCTCTACCAAGCGGCCGGCAGCGGTGACACGTCGCAGGTCGGCGGTGCGCTCGACGGCAACACGTCCTTCCTGAACACGGCCGACCGCCGCCTCGCCGCGCCGTTCCTCGACGGATTCGCGAACGCGGCCGTGACCGTGTTCTGGGTCGCCCTCGCGGTCGTGCTCGTGGCCTTCGCGCTGAGCTTCTTCCTCAAGGCCACGCCCCTGCGCCAGAAGTCGGCCATCGACGAGGCGGCCGACGACGCCCGGGCCGTCGCCGCCGACGCCGCGCTCTCGGCCCAGGCCGCCGCGGCTCGGACCGGTTCGCTCGTCGCACCCGACACGGGAGCGGTCGGTGTCGTGCCGGCGGACGAGCGACGCGCGGACGAGCGACGCGGGGACGAGTCACCCCGCCCCTGACCCGGGGCGGGCGGACCACCGGATGCGCCCGAGCTGGTGTCGCGACACGGCACGTGTCGGGTAACGTTCCCTCGACGGCGCTTCGGTGCCGAACGGTTCGTCACGTGTCCGGCGTTCCCTGCCCGTGAAGCTCACGCGGGAGGCGAGACGACCGAAGGCCGCACGCCCCTCGGGTGTGCGGCCTTTCTCCGTCACGGGACGCCCCACCGGATCGATTCCCTGCGTGAAGCTCTGGTCGACACGGCGGGACGCCTCTGCCCACTCGAGGCGGACTCCTCCAACCTAGAACGGGCGTGCCGAGCGGCACAGGGGTTGACAACGGAGGAAACGCCTGGTCACCCACCACTTTTTAGCTAGACGACCTAGCAATGGGGGCTAGACTCCGATCATGCCCGATCAGCACGCCACCGCCGCGCCCTTCGACGCGTCCGGCTATTGGTACAGCAGCAGCACCGAAGAGCGTGGTGTCACCGTGCTGAACACGCTGCGTGCGTACCGCGCCGCCGAGGTCGCGATGCGGGCCCGCACCCGCAAGTCGATGAAGATGAACGACACCGACCTCGCCGCCCTGCGCTTCCTGTTGCGGGCCCAACGCCGTGGCGAGCCCGTCAGCGCGAAAGAACTCGCCGCCCAGCTGAAGATCACCTCGGCCTCGACCTCGGTCCTCATCAACCGACTCGTCGCGAGCGGGCACATGCTGCGACACTCGCACCCGTCCGACAAGCGCGCGGTCCTGCTGACCGCCACGGGCGACTCGAACTCCGAGGTGCGCGACACCATGGCCGCCATGCACGCCCGCATGATCTCGACCGCCGAGTCGCTTGACGCCGACCAGGCCGCCGTGGTCGTGGGGTTCCTGCAGCGGATGACCGCGGCGATCGAGATCGACGACCACCACGTCGACGGCGGGCCCAGCTCCGCCGCCACCGTCGACCCGGCCTCCTGACGCTCGACACCCGCGCCCACCCCGCAGGCCTCTCCTAGCCGCTGTGCGAACAGCTGGTGAACTGACTAGATGGACTAGTCACCACCGTGACATGCTCACGGAACGGCACCGATTCACGGCGGTGTCGCGACAGTCCGAAGAAATCCCGTCGTTCCGCCAGGCATCGCAGGGGTGCCAGAGACGAGCCGAACATGACCACGATCGACGTCGCTCGCAGCGACCGTTCCGCCTCCGCCCGCAGTGCCTTCTCGGAGGTGCGCGACACGGCCCGACAGCGCACGCTCGCCGTCATCGCGACGGCCGCCACCGGGGCGAGCGCCAGCCTCGTCGCCGCCCTGCTGCTCGCGCTCGGCGTGATCCGATGACCGACTCGTCGGTTCTCTCCACCCGGCGGATGCAGGGCCTCACCCACGAGCGGCTCGTGTCGTTCGTCCGGGGATCGGTGACGACGGCCGTCCCGACGACCGAACTGCGCGAGCTCAGGCCGTCGCGACCCGTGCCGTCGGGAGCCGCTTGCGCATGACGGCCACCGCCTCCTCGTTGCTGTCGACGAGCAGGTAGCGTCGACCGAGGGCCTCGGCCACGGCACCGGTCGTGCCGCTGCCGGCGAAGAAGTCGAGGACCCAGTCGCCCTCTCGGCTCGAGGCCTGGACGATGCGCCGCAGCACGCCTTCGGGCTTCTGCGTCGGGTAGCCGGTCTTCTCCCGGCCCGTCGGCGACACGATGGTGTGCCACCAGACGTCGGTCGGCAGCTTTCCGCGCGCAACCTTCTCGGGCGTCACCAGACCCGGCGCCATGTAGGGCTCGCGGTCGACGGCGGTGGAGTCGAAGTGGTACCTCGTGGGGTCCTTGACGTAGACCAGGATCGTGTCGTGCTTGGTCGGCCACCGGTTGCGGCTCTTGGCGCCGTAGTCGTAGGCCCAGATGATCTCGTTGAGGAAGCAGTCGCGCCCGAAGAGAGCGTCGAGCAGCACCTTCGCGTAGTGCGCCTCGCGGTAGTCCAGGTGCAGGTAGAGCGTGCCGTCCCGGGCGAGCAGTCGCCAGGCCTCGGCCAGGCGCGGCTCGAGGAACGACCAGTAGTCCTCGAACCGGTCGTCGTACCCCATCAGGTCGCCGCGGATGCGTTCGTACCGCACGCCCTTGAAGCCCGTGACCGAGGTGACCGAGTCCTCGGCGCTGCGCACCGACGTCGTCGACCGGCGTCGTTGCTGCCGTCCCGTGTTGAACGGAGGGTCGAGGTAGACGATCGTGAAGCCGCCGTCGGGCAGCTGCGCCGTGACGTCGAGGTTGTCGCCGTGGACCACGAGGCTCGGGGAGGCGGTGGTCCAGTCGAGAGGCATCCGACCATTCTGCTGCCTGCCGGGCGTCGACCGGTGCCCGACTCCCGGCCGAGGGCGCGTAGCGTGTCGGGATGACCATCGAGGTAGAGAACCGCCCCACCCAGAACCAGTACGCCCTCGTCGAGGACGGCGAGACCGTCGGCTTCGCGGCCTACGACGTCGTCGGCCACGACATCCGCTTCACCCACACCGAGATCGAGCCCAGCCGGCGCTCCACGGGTCTCGGCGCCCGGCTCGTCCAGGGCGCCCTCGACGACGTCCGGGCGAACACCGACCTGCGCGTCGTGCCGCTCTGCCCGTTCGTGGTCGACTTCGTCGAGGACCACGTCGACTACCGCGAGCTGCTCGACCGCTGACACGACCCGCCCGCCGAGGTGGACGCCGGGCAGGAGGCGCGGGTCGCTTCGACGACGCCCGTCGCGTGCTCAGGGCACGCGTGCCAGCCACTCGGGCGTGGCGAACTTCGAGGTGACGAGCTGCTCGGCCTTGTCGAGCTCGGCCTCGGTGACGTGGCCCTCGGTCGCGCCGTAGAGCCCGGTGAACGTCTGCTTGAGTCGCTCGATGATCTCGGATCGCGCCAGGCCGGTCTGGCTGCGCAACGGGTCGACCCGCTTGGCGGCGCTGGTGGTGCCCTTGTCGCTCATCTTCTCGCGGCCGATGCGCAGGACCTGCACCATCTTGTCGCCGTCCATGTCGTACGACATGGTGGCGTGGTGCAGCAGGGCCCCGTTGCCGAGTCGCTTCTGCGCTGCCCCGCCGATCTTGCCCTTGGCACTCGTGATGTCGTTCAGCGGTTGGTAGAACGCGTCGATGCCGAGCGACTTGAGGGCGGTGATGACCCATTCGTCGAGGTACGCGTACGAGTCGGCGAAGCTCATGCCCTGCACGAGCTCACCCGGGGCGTAGAGCGAGTAGGTGACGATCGACTGGGCGTCCATGAACATGGCACCGCCGCCGCTGATCCGCCGGACGACCTCGAAGCCGTACCGGGATGCGTTCTCGAGGTCGACCTCGTTCTTCAGCGACTGGAAGCTGCCGATGACCACGGCCGGCTGGTCCCACTCCCAGAAGCGCAGCGTCGGCCCGCGACGACCCGCACCCACCTCTTCGGTGAGCACCTGGTCGAGGGCGAGGTGCACGTTGGGCGACACCGGGGCGTCGTGGATGATCTGCCAGTCGTAGTCACGCCAGTCCGTCGCCTTCGAGAGGCTGCGCCGGATCGCCACGGCGATCGCCTCGGGCGAGAAGCCCAGCAGCACGGCGTCGGGCGGCAGCCCCTGCCGGATCGTCGACGCGATCGTCGACGCGTCGGACTCGACCGGCAGACCGTTCACGGCCCGGTCGATGGCGTCGAGGGCGGTGTCGGGCTCGAGGAAGAAGTCGCCGGCGAGCCGGAACCCGGCGATGCGCCCCTCTCTGACGTCGAGGTCGACGACCACGAGCTTTCCGCCTGGGACCTTGTACTCACCGTGCATGGACGCAGCCTATGCCTGGTGCCCCACACGGTCGTCGAGCCACCGCACCAGGTCGGCCACCACCTCGTCGCGGTTGGTCTCGCGGAACACCTCGTGCCGGGCGCCCCGGTAGACCACGAGCTCGACGTCGCTGAGCCGGCTGCGGTTGACGTACGCGTCGGCGAGCTTGCGGGCGCTGGCCTCGCCGCCGAGCGGGTCGTCGTCGCCGACGAGGACGAGCACGGGCAGGTCGCTCGCGAGCCGGGTCGACGGGCGGCCCATCAGGCGCAGCGTGTCGGCCGTGCCGAACAGCTGCCGGGCCGTCGCCTGCACCGACAGGGGATCGGCGGCCATGGCGTCCACCACGGCCTGGTCACGGCTGAGCCACTCGTAGCCGGTGTCGCCGAGGCGGGCGTGCCGGGCGTTCAGGTCGCCCGCGTTCATGCTGCCGGGCATGCGGTACGCCGTGCCGCTCAGCACGACGGCGTCGAACCGGTTCGACCCCTCGTCGACGAGCTTCTGCGCCATCAACGAACCCCACGAGTGCCCGAGCAGCACGAGCGGCGAGCCGGGGTTCTCGGAGCGCGCGATGCCCGTCAACCGGACCACCGCCTCCATCGCCCCGCGCAGCCCCGACGGGCCGAGGCGGCCGAGCTTCGTGTGGTCGCCGCCCCACTGGCCGAGGCCGGTCTCGCCGTGGCCGAGGTGGTCGTTCGCGTAGACCGTGTAGCCGGCTCGCACGAGGTCTTGCGCGAGGTCGTCGTAGCGCAGGGCGTACTCGCCCAGGCCGTGCGCGATCTGCACCACGGCCTTGGGCGCCGCGGCCTTCCAGACGTAGTAGTGCACGGTCACGCCGTGGGCGTCGGTGAACTCGTAATCGCCTCGGGCGGCGGAGAAGGTGGGCACGGAACCAGTCTCCCATCACCGGCCCGCCCCCGGGTCGAGACGTCACGACGTGCCGCTCACCTCCTGGCGTGAGCGGCACGTCGTGTCATCTCGGCGTACTGGGGCGGGGCAGGACGGGGCAGTGCCGTCAGCGGCGGGCGTCGACGTCGGTGCGCACGACACCGAACGCCTGGTCCAGGTCGACGTCGACCTCGGTGCCGTCGTCGAGGCGCACGTCGACCTCGTAGGCCACGCCGGCGTCGTCGCTGCGGTCGGCATCGGTCACCGTGCCCCCACCGGCGGCGGCGAGGGCGGCGGCCGCGGCCCGGTCGTAGTCGGCGCCGGTCAGGTCGGCGCGGGTCGAGTCGTCGCGGGTCGAGTCGTCGTCGCGGGTCGAGTCGTCGTCGCGGGTCGAGTCGTCGTCGCGGGTCGAGTCGTCGACCGAGTCGTCTCGCCCCGAACCCGCGACGGGCGTCGGGGTGGCACCGGACCCTCGTGAGTCGTCGTCGACGCGGCTCGAGGTCACGGCGTAGTCGCCGTCGAGCATCACCTTGGCCTCGCGCCCGTCCGGCAGGACGACCTCGACCTCGTAGCCGACGAGCCCGTCGTCGAGGGTGTCCACCTCGGTGACGGTGCCGCCGCCGGTCTCGGCGAGCGCCGCCTCCTGGGCCCGGTCGCGGGTCTGCGCGGGCACGCCGTCGTCGTCGAGACCCGACGCGAGGGCGACCCCTCCGCCACCGAGGACGAGCACCCCGGCGATGCCGCCGGCGATGAGCAGGGACTTCTTCGTGGTGAGGGTGTTCTTCAGCATGATCCGCTCCGTTCGTGAGGCCGTGTCGGCCGGGTCTGTCGCTCTCTCGAGCTGATGGACCCCACTCTCGCGAGCGGGCACTGAAGCCGTGCTGAAGTCCGCTGAAGAACCGTTCAGGAGGCGCGGCTCGCGTCACCCGAGCAGGGCGGGTTCCCGTCCCTCTCGGCGGGTCAGCGCTCACCCGCCGAGAGGGACGGGAACCCGCCGCACACCCGGTGCGGCGCGCGGGTCAGTCGGGGCCGGCGGGGAGGTCGACCACGAATCGGGCACCGCCGAGCGGCGACGTGGTGACCGACACCGCGCCTCCGTGGACGCGGACGATCTCGCGCACGATGGCGAGCCCCAGGCCGCTGCCGCCCGAGTCGCGGGCGCGGGCCTCGTCCAGCCGCACGAACCGGTCGAACACCCGCTCGCGGTCGGCCTCGGCGACGCCGGCCCCGTCGTCGTCGACGGTGAGCACGACGCCTCCGTCACGCTCGTCGAGGGCGACGGCGACGCGGGCGTCGGCGTGCCGGGCCGCGTTCGCCACGAGGTTGTGCACGACCTGACCGAGCAGCCCCTCGTCACCGTCGACGCGCGCGGGTCCGACGGCCGTGGCGTCGACGGACAACGGGGCGTGACCGTCGGGTCGGGCGAGGCCACGCAGCCGGGCGGTCTCGGCCACCACGAGGTCGTCGAGGTCGACCGGGCGCCGCGTCACGCCGAGGGCGCCCTCGTCCGCCCGGGCGAGGACCAGCAGGCCCTGGACGAGCGCCGTCAGTCGTGCCTCCTCGCCGAGGACGGTGCCGGCCAGGGCGGCGCCGTCGATGCTGCCGGGGTGCAGCAGGGCGACCTCGGCGTGCTGGCGGATCGTCGCGAGCGGCGTCTTCAGCTCGTGCGAGGCGTCGCCGACGAAGCGCCGTTGGGCCGTCGCCGACGAGTCGAGCCGGTCGAGCATGCCGTTCAGCGTGCGGGCGAGGCGGGCGATCTCGTCGCTGCCGCCGGGGTCGGGCAGCCGGTGCGACAGGCTCTGCGCCGTGACCGAGTCGACCTCGCGGCGCATCGACTCGACCGGTCGCAGGGCACGGCCCACGACGAGCCAGGTGGTCACACCGAGCACCAGCAACGCGACGGGGATCGCGATGCCCAGCGTCACGAGACTGGCCGAGGAGGCGGCGCTCGCTTCGTCGAGGGAGCGCGCGGCCACGACGCCGTACTCGGTCGAGACGATCTCGAGGGGCGCGGGCGTGGCGTCGTCGGAGGACGAGACGTCGTCGCCCGCGTCGTCGTCGTCGGAGCCCGACGGGTCGTCCGAGCCCGAGCCTCCGCCGGAGTCGTCGTCGTCCTCCCCCGAGGCCGGTGGCGTCGGCGTCGGCGTCGGCGTCGCGCCCGACGCCGACTCGGTGGGCGTCGGCGTCGGCGTGCTCTCGACCCCGACGTCCTGGCGTTCGACGACGAACTCGTCGCCGTCGAGCCTGACACGGTCGCCCGAGCCGGACGACGCGATCGACGAGGCGAGGTCGACGAGGTCGTCGTCACCGCCCGAGGCGAGCACCCTCCCCGACGCGTCGGTCACCACGACCAGGGCACCGTCCGCCTCGCCCGCGACGGCGACGTCGGGCGTCGAACCGATCGCCAGGGCCGACACGGCGCGGTCCACGTCGGCCGAGGCGGCCTGGCGGGGGGCGTCGGCCAGCACGGCCTGTTGCACGAGCGCGAAGACGAGCGTGAACACCCCGAGGGTCAGCGCGACGGCGAGCACGGCGGCCACGGTGATGCGGGACCGCAGCGACGCCCGTCGGGGCCGGCCCGACCCGGCGCCGGCGGACGGGACGCGCCCGGCGACGGGTACGCGAGGGGCCCGCTCAGCCACCCCGCGCCTCCAGCCGGTAGCCCGCTCCGCGCAGTGTGACGATGGCTTCGCGGCCGAAGGGCCGGTCCACCTTGTTGCGCAGGTGTCGCACGTAGACCTCGACGATGTTGGGGTCGCCCTCGAAGTCGTCGTTCCAGACGCCGTCGAGCACCTCGCGCTTGGTGACGACGCTGCCGGCGTGGCGCATGAGGAACTCGAGCACCGCGAACTCGCGGCTGGTGAGCTCGACCGCGACGTCGCCCCGGTGGACGCTGCGCGACGCCGGGTCGACGCGGAGGTCGCCCGCCTCGAGCACGACCGGTCGTTCGCGGGCCCCCCGGCGGACGAGGGCGCGCAGCCGGGCGAGCAGCACGGCGAACGAGAACGGCTTGGTCAGGTAGTCGTCGGCCCCGGTGTCGAGGGCCTCGACCTGGTCCCATTCGCCGTCCTTGGCGGTCAGCATGATGACGGGCGTCCAGTCGCCCCCTTCACGCATGGCCCGGCAGACGGCGTAGCCGCTCATGCCGGGCAGCATGATGTCGAGGACGACCACGTCGTAGCGGCCCTCGCGGGTGCGCCAGAGGCCGTCGGTCCCGGTGGGGGCGACGTCGACCGCGATGCCCTCGGCCTCGAGCCCGAGCCGCAGGCCATCGGCGAGCGTCGCCTGGTCCTCGACGACGAGCACGCGCACGGGGCCTCCCTCGGTCGCGCCGGGTGCGCGTCGTGCCCATCATGGCGGGCGCGCGCTGAAGCGGGGCTGAAGCGCGTGCGGCCCGGACGAGAAGTCACGACGTGCCGCTCACGTCCGGAGACGAGCGGCACGTCGTGACATCTCGGCGGGCCGAGGGGGCGGGGCCGAGGGGGCGGGCCGAGGGGGCGGGGCCGAGGAGGCGCGGGTCAGTGCGCCGAGTAGCCGCCGTCGACCAGGTGGTAGCTGCCCGTGACGAACGACGCCTCGTCGCTCAGCAGGAACAGCACGAGCGCCGACACCTCGGCGTCGGTGCCGAGGCGGCCGGTGGCGTGCTGCGACTCGAGGTACGAGAGCGCGTCGCCGTCGAGGGAGGCGCGCACGAGGGGCGTGTCGATGAAGCCGGGGCCGACCGCGTTCGTGCGGACGCCGCGCTTCGAGTACTCGAGGGCGGCGACCTTGGTCAGGCCGACCAGGGCGTGCTTGCTCGCGACGTAGGCCGCGTTCTGGGCGATGCCGACCGAGCCGAGCACCGAGCTCATGTTCACGATCGAACCGCCTCCGGCCTCGACCATGGCGGGCAGCTGGTAGCGCAGCCCGTAGAAGACGCCGTCGAGGTCGACCGAGCGGACGCGATCCCAGGCGGCGATGTCGTACTCGCCGATGTCGGCGGCCGGGGCGCCGATGCCCGCGTTGTTGACGGCGAGGTGCAGCGCGCCGTAAGTGGCCTTCGCGAACTCGACGGCCGCCTCGGACTGCTCGGGCTTCGCGGTGTTCTGCTCGAACGCCACGGCCGTACCACCCGCGGCGACGATCTGGTCGACGACGGCCTGCGCCGACTCGAGCTTGATGTCGGTGGCGACCACCGAGGCTCCCTCGGCCGCGAGGGAGCGCGAGATCGCGGCGCCGATGCCGCTCCCCCCGCCGGTGACGAGGGCCGTCTTGTCGCTGAATCGTGCCATGGTGCGTGCCTTTCTCGATCGGGGCCGACCGCCGGGGCCGGTCGGGCTCGTCGACGAGCCCAGTGCGAACATACGCCTGCATGGACATGCAGGCAACGGGTGTCGCTTTGATTCAGCGGCTCGGGCGGCTCGGGCGCGACTGAGCCGGGGGCGGGTCGGGGGCGGCGTCCTCGCCGACGGACACCGCGCCTCCTGGTCCGACGGCGGTACGCACCGGGCTCAGGCCGCCGCGCCGCCGATGTTGACCATCCAGTGCTGGCCGTACCGGTCGTCGAGCATGCCGAACGAATCGCCCCACGGCGCCTGGGACAGGGCCTCGTGCACGGTGCCGCCCTCGGCGAGCGCCTCGAACCACCCCGTCAGGGCGTCGGCGTCGTTGGGCCCGCCGAAGAGAGAGAGCGACACGCTGCTCGCCCCCTCGAGCGGGTACGAGTCGGGACGGTCGGCGCCCATCAGCAGCAGCCCCGACGGGGTCCGCAACTGGCCGTGCATGACCTTCTCGGCCTCGTTGGGCGAGCCCACGCCGAACTCGCCGAACGTGCTGAAGGTGGGGCTGCCGCCGAAGACGGAGGCGTAGAAGTCGAACGCCTCGCGCGTCTCGTCTCGGAACGCCAGGTACGGGGTGAGCTGTACGGTCACGATGTCCTCCTCGGGTCGCGGCGCCGGACGGCGTCGAGCCCAGGGTGACACCGCCGGGCACCGCGCACCAGCCCCGGATCGACGGCAGGAGGCGCGGGTCGCGCCCCCGGGGTCAGGTCGCCGGGGTGCCGCCTCGCGACGACGCCCACACCTGCACGGCGAGGCCGGCCGCGATGAATCCCAGCATCAGCGCGCCCATCACGACCGCCGTGCCGCCGAGCGCGCCGGCGAGCGGCGTCGCCGCCCCGCCGAGCCCGAACTGCAGGCCGCCCGCGAGCGCGGCGGCCGTGCCGGGCGCACGATGCCCCAGCGCCTGCGTCAGCGTGATCGACCCGGGGATGACCCAGCCCCAGCCCGCCGTGACGAGCGCCAGCGCCGGCCAGATCATCACCGGGCCGAGACCGCTCAGCGCACCGACCAGCACGAGAGCCGAGCCCACGGTGCAGGTGACGAGCCCCACGGTGAAGAGGTGGTCTTCGGAGAAGCGCCCGACCAGGCGACGGAACACCAGGGTCGACGCGATCATGCACGACGCGTTCGAGGCGAAGACGAGCGTGTAGAGGCCCTCGCCGAAGCCGTACTGCTCCTGGAAGACGAACGACGACGTGGCGATGTACGAGAAGAATCCGATCGTCGCGGCACAGCCCGTCACGAGGTACCAGCGGAAGCGCGGCATCGCGAGCAGCGTGCCCATCCGCCGCAGGGACGCGAGCAGCGACCCCGCACCGGGCTCGGGGTCGACGAGCGTCTCGGGCAGGCGACGCGCGGCCGCCCAGGTCAACGCGATCCCGAGCACGGCCAGCACGACGAAGGTCGCCCGCCAGCTCGACACCGAGAGCACCACGCCGCCGACGAGCGGTGCCACGACCGGGCCGACGGCGTTGATCGCGGCGAGCGTCGCGAACAGCCTGCTGCGCACGAGACCCGTCGTCGAGTCCCCGACCATGGCCCGGGCGGCGACCGAGCCCGCGGCGCCGCCGAGGCCCTGCGCGACGCGCGCGACGACGAGGGTGGCGGCGTCGGGGGCCACGGCGCAGGCGATCGAGGCGAGGGCGAACAGGAGGGTCCCGCCCAGCAGGACGCGCCTCCTGCCCCGACCGTCGCTGATCGGCCCGATCACGATCTGGCCGACCGCGAACGCGACGAGGAACGCCGTCAGGCTCAGCTGCACCTCGGCCGTCGTCGCCCCGAGGTCGCGCGCGATGGCCGGCAACGCCGGGATGTACATGTCGGTCGCGAACGGCGAGATGCCCACGATGAGAGCCACCGTCAGCACGGCCCCGCGCCCGGACAACCAGGAGGGGCGGCTCGCGTCGCCCGGGACGTCGTCGTCTCTCATCGGCCCGAGCCTAGGCGCACGCTTCCCCGCGCTCCCGCGCTCCCGCGCGCCCGCGCTGCCGTCCAGACATTTACTTAGCCGAACTAAACGAGTATCGTGGCTCGGCGATGACCGACTCCGCGCCTCCCGCCCCCTCCGCCACCCGGGCCGTGCCGCACGCGCACCTCGCGACCGACGTGCGCGGCTCCGTGCTGCGGCTCGCCCGTCGACTGCGCCAGCAGAAGGCCGACGCCGACGTGACCGACGCCCAGATGGCCGCCCTCGGCTACGTCGTGCAGAACCAGCCGCTGACCATCGGGGCGCTGACGGCGCACGAGGGCGTCACTCCCCCGTCGATGAACCGCACCGTCGGCAAACTCGTCGAGGCCGGGCTGCTGCGTCGCACGGTCGACGACGACGACAAGCGTCGCGTGCTGCTCGAGACGACCGAGGCCGGGGCCGCGTTCGTCTTCGAGACCCGTCGACGTCGCGACGAGTGGCTCGTGCCCCGCCTCTCGGCGCTGACCGCCGACGAGCGTCGCACCCTGGCCGAGGCCACCGAGATCCTCCGCAAGCTGACCCGCTCGTGAACGCGATGTTCCGCAGCCTCTCGCTGTTCAACTACCGCCTCTGGTTCGCCGGCGCCCTCGTGTCGAACGTCGGCACCTGGATGCAGCGCACGGCGCAGGACTGGCTCGTCCTCACCGACCTGACCGACAACGACGCCACGGCGCTCGGCATCACCATGGCGCTGCAGTTCGCGCCGCCGATCCTGATGGTGCCGATCACCGGGCTCATCGCCGACCGGTTCGACCGGCGACGACTGTTGATGGTGACCCAGCTGGGCATGGGCCTGCTCGGACTCGGGCTGGGCGTGCTCGTGCTGACCGACAGCGTGCAGCTCTGGATGGTCTACCTCTTCGCCCTGTTGCTGGGTGTCGTGGCCGCGATCGACGCCCCGGTGCGACAGAGCTTCGTCTCCGAGCTCGTGCCCCCCGGCCACCTGACGAACGCCGTGAGCCTCAACTCGGCGTCCTTCAACGGCGCCCGGCTGATCGGTCCCGCGGTCGCCGGCGTGCTCATCGCGACGATCGGCACCGGCTGGGTGTTCTTGATCAACGCCGGCTCGTTCGCCGCCGTCCTGTTGTCGCTGCGGTTCATCCGGGTCGCCCAGCTCGAACTGAAACCCGCCGTGTCACGGGCCAAGGGGCAGATCCGCGAGGGGTTCCGGTACGTGCGCGAACGACCCGACCTCGTCGTCGTGTTCGTCATGGTCTTCGTCATCGGCACCTTCGGCCTGAACTTCGCCATCTTCACCTCGACCATGGCCAGCGTCGAGTTCGGCGTCGACGCCAGCGGCTTCGGCCTGCTGTCCTCCGCCATCGCCGTGGGGTCCCTGGTCGGCGCCCTGCTGTCCGCCCGACGCGAGAAGCCCCGCTGGCGGGTGCTCGTCACGGCGGCCCTGGCCTTCGGCGTGACCTGCCTCGTCGCCGCCGTCATGCCGACCTACTGGAGCTTCGCCGCCGTCCTCGTCACCGTGGGACTCGCGTCGATCACCCTGATGACGACGGCGAACGCCACCGTGCAGCTGACCACCGCACCCCGCATGCGCGGCCGCGTGATGGCGCTCTACATGGCCGTCTTCACCGGCGGCACGCCACTCGGCGCCCCCGTGGTCGGCTGGGTCGCGAACGTGGCGGGGCCGCGCTGGGCGATCGGCGTCGCGGCCGCGTCGGGATTCGTGGCGGCCGGCGTCGCGATCGCCTGGCTGGTGCGCGGGCAGCACCTGCGGGTCCGTCGCGTCCGGGTGGGCGAACCCGACCCCGTGACGGGCGCACTGCCCGTGCTCGGTGCGGGGCGGTTCCACTACCGCCTGCAGCACGACGGCGACGGGGCGGCGGACGCCGCGCGCGACGAGGCCGCGACCGAGCTCGCCGTCGACGAGGGGACGGCCTCGCGGCCGTCCTAGCTGCCGGGCGGCGCCGGCCCGCCCGCCGCTCACCTGATCAGAAGCGCGTGTAGACCAACAGCGACGCCAGCAGCACCACGAACGGGGCGATCAGCAGCAGGTTCAGCACCTTGTGCTCGACCATGACGGCCACCCACTCGCGCAGGAAGGCGCTCGGCACGTAGTACGCGGCGGTGGGCGACCCGACGACGTCGGCGCTGCTGCCGGTGTCTCGCGCCAGCAGCGCGGCCCGCAGCACGTGGTAGTTGTTGGTGACGACGAGGGTCGAGCCGGTGCGTCCGGCGTCGGCGAGCACCCGCCCCGACAGCACGAGGTTCTCGCGGGTGGACCGCGACGCCGTCTCGGGCAGCACGTCGGCGGGGTCGGCCCCCTGGGCGACGAGGTACTCGGCCATCGCCTCGCCCTCGGGCCGCGGCTCGTCGGCGCCCTGGCCACCCGACGGCACGAGCACGGGCCGACGCACCCTCTCGGGGGTCGACCGGTAGATCGCCAGCGCCCGGTCGAGCCGGCTGCGGAGGAGTGGCGGCACCTCACCACGGATCAGCCCCGAGCCGAGCACGATCAGGGCGTCGGGTTGCGGGCGCACCCGGGGGCGTGCGTAGACGAGCGACCACAGGGTGAACGCGGCGAAGGTGAGCGCGGCGTATCCGGTGACGAAGACGACCACGACGCCGAGGCCGAAGGTCACGTCCTGCAGGGCGGCGACGTCCGAGCGTCGGCCCGCCTCGACCAGGAACACCACGACGACGGGCACGCCGATCAAGGCGATGCCGACGAGCAACGACAGCAGGTTGCCCAGGCTGCGCCCTTCGGACCTCAGCATCGTGACCCCGTTCGCGATCGCGAAGACGGCGAGCGCGAGCACCAGCACCGGGACCAGGACCCCCGCGAGGACGAACACGAAGAAGAGCGGGGGGAACGCGGTGACCAGGACGTCCGACAGGGCGACGAACCCGAACCCGCCGGCCGTCAAGAGGAACACCCCGTTGCGGAAGCGACGGGCGTCGCGCCGGCGCGAGGCGGCGAAGAGGAGCAGGAAGACGACGGCGATGCCGGCCGAGATCACGGTCATGCCCCGAGGTTACAAGCGTGAGACCCCAGGAAATCGCCCGGCCCCCTGCGCGCGCAGGGTGGCCTCGGCGACGACGTGGGGTCTCACGAGGCGAGCCGCGGGGTCAGCGGTCGAAGAGGTTGCCCAGACCGGGGATCTGGAAGCCCTCACCGAGGTTGCCGAGCTGTTCGCCGAACCCACCGACCTGGTCGCCCAGACCGCCGACCTGGTCACCCAGACCGCCGACCTGGTCGCCCAAGCCACCGAGGTACTCCTCGCCGCCGGCGGTCAGGCCGCCGAGGCCCTCGAAGCCGAACCCGTTCGTCAGCTGGTCGAAGTCGATGCCCGAGGTCACGGCGTCGGACAGCAGGGGCAGGGCGACGCTGCTGACGGCGGCCGCCCCGGCGACGGCCACCGCGAGACCCGCGACCCCGGCCACGCCCGCGCCGACCGCGGCGCCCGCCGCCACCTTGCCCCCCGTGCTGCCCAGCACCCGCTTCATCAGGCCAGGGTGCGCGGTCTCGCCCCGGGTCGCCGCCCGGGCGAGATCGGCCGGAGCGCTCGACGCCGGGCGCTCGCCCACGGGCACCTCGGCGCTGAGGCGCGCCAGCACCTGCTGGCGCTGCTCGGGCGTGAGCCGCTCGAACGCGTCGCGGTGCACCTGCTCGAGCTGCTGCGGCGGCGCCGTCTGCAGCAGGTAGTCGTACTTGGCGAGGGCGGCGCGGTCGGCGGCGGAGCCCTGCGGGGCGTGGCCGCCGGAGGTCGGCCGTCCGACGCCCTGCCGAGGCGCCCCGTACCCGCCGTGCTGCGGCTGCCGGGTGCCGTGCTGTCGGGCGCCGTGCTGCGGGGCGTCCTGCCGGTCGTCGCCGGTGACCTTGTCGGAGACCTTGCGCACCATGTCGCGCCAGTCGGTCGAGCCGCCGGACGCACCACCGCGCCCGGCGGCTGACGAAGAAGAGGAGTTGCCGAGCGCACGCGCGGCGGCACCCAGGAGACGGTCGAAGTTGGCCATGTCCCCGATCCTCCCGGCCCCGGATGCGAGAAGCCCCCGCAGAAGCCGAGCATCGTCCGGGAGCGGCGCGTCCGACACCCCGGGTTACGGTCGAGCCCTGGTCCGGGTTACATTCGCAGGGGACGTCCGCGCGGGCCCGACCCGCGACGCGCGCCCCACCACCAGGGAGGTGTCGCATGGGCAAGGCAGCAGTCACGGGCTGGGTCGCGTTGGCGATGCTCGTCTCGGGCGCGGCGCTCGTCATGGCGGCCACCTTCCGCCTGGCCAGCGTGGGGCTCTTCGCGGGCGGCTTCATGCCCCTCGGCGACCTCGACTTCGTCACCATCGCCATCTGGCTGCTGGGCGCCGCCCTCGCCGTCGGTGGCGTCGCCCTCGCACTCGTCGGGCTGGCCGACCGGGTGCTCGGTGCCCTGCCGCGCGACGAGGCAGACCCTGCGCTCGAGGGCCCGACCGTCCGCGCGACGGCACCGGTCACCGTTCCCTCGACGGTCCAGGAGGCGCGGGTCCTGTCCGCAGGACGACCGGCGGCCGCCGCCGCGCTCGCGTCCGCCCCCGTGGTCGCCGCCACGCGGACCCCGGCCGTCGCCCCCGCCGCGGGCACGCCCGTCGCGACCGCGACCGCGCCCCCGGTCGCGCCCGAACCGGCTCCCGCCGGGCCGGCCCTCGCCGATCGCCTGCGTCCCGTCCTCTCGTCCGCCGCCACCCATGTCGTCGCGGCCGTCCGCGCCACCGGCGACGCCCTCGCCCGGGCCGGTCGCGCCACCGCCCGGGGCACCCGCCGAGCCGCGCAGGCCGTGGTGGCCTGGGTCCGGCGCACCACGCCGGTCGTCGTCACCTGGTTCCGCACGACCGGCGGCACCGTCGCGACGCGCACCCGACCGGCCGCCCGCTCGACCTGGGACGGCGTGCGTCACGGCAGCCGGGCCACGGCGGCCGGAGCCGTCGTCGCCGCCCGGGCCACGGGGGCGACCGCACGCCGCGCCTCCTCCGCCGCCGCAGCCAGGGCCCGCGAGAACGCGCGCAGCCTGGCGGACGCCCGCGCCGCCGCCCGACAGGCCGAGCACGACCGCGAACTGGCCCGCGAAGCGGCGCGCCTCGACTTCCTGACCTCGCGCCGCACCCCGGCCACGCCTGCCACGCCGGCCACGCCGGCCACTGCCACGGCGGTCACCTCTGGGGCCACCCCCGCAGAGGCCGCGGTCGGCGAGCGCGAGTCCGCGCCGCTCTCGCACACCGCCTGACGGTCGGCCCCGCCGCTCGACTCCCCTAGGCTCGCCGCATGCGCGCACCGCTCGGACTCGTCGGACTCGTCGGACTCGTCGTCGTCGCCCTCACCGTGACCGGCTGCACGACCGTCGACGGCGGGGCCGGTGGACGCCCGGAGCGCCCCTCCTCGTCGGCGGTGGCGGCCGGGGCCGCGACCGCCGACGGCATCGTGCTGCCACCCGAGGGTGCCCGCTTCGACTACCAATTGGGAGGCGCGTCGCCGGTCCCCGACGGAGCGACCGTCGTCGCCCGCGACAGCACCGACGACCCCGCCGAGGGCGCCTACGGCATCTGCTACGTGAACGGGTTCCAGACCCAACCGGGCGTCGAGTGGCCGGACGAGCTGCTCGTGCGGAGCGCCGACGGCGAACCGCTGGTCGACCCGGGGTGGCCCGACGAGCACCTGTTCGACCTGTCCACCGAGGCGAACCGACGGGCCGTGGCCGAGCGTGAGGCCTCGACGATCGACGGCTGCGCCGCCTCGGGCTACCAGGCGGTCGAGTTCGACAACCTCGACTCGTGGACGCGCTCGGACGGTGCCTTCGGCGAGGACGACGCGGTCGCCTTCGCGACCCTGCTCGTGGCCCGGGCCCATGCCGCCGGGCTGGCGACGGCGCAGAAGAACACCGCCGACCTCGGCACCCGGGGCCGCGACGAGGTCGGCTACGACTTCGTCGTCACCGAGGAGTGCGACCGCTACGACGAGTGCGACGCCTACACAGGCGTGTACGGCGGGCTCGTGTTCGACGTCGAGTACACCGACGACCTGCGCGGCTCGGTCGCCGAGGTGTGCGCCCGCGTCACCGGGCTCGACCCGGCCCCCTCGACCATCGTGCGCGATCACGACCTGGTGCCGGCCGACGACCCGGCCCACGCCTACACGGCCTGCTGACCCGCGCCTCCTCATCCCACGCTGTGGCGAGATGTCACGACGTGCCGCTCACTTTCGGAGGTGAGCGGCACGTCGTGACATCTCGGCCGGGCGGGCCTAGGCCTCGCGGGTGATCTCGACGGTGACGAAGAGCTCGCTGTTCGACGAGCCGGCGTAGACCCCGCGCAGCGGCGGCACGTCGCGGTAGTCGCGCCCCTGACCGACCACCACGTGCCGTTCACCGATGTCGATCAGGTTGGTCGGGTCGTAGCCGTGCCAGGTGCCGCAGAAGAACTCGACCCAGGCGTGTGACTCGCCCGTGACGGTCTCGCGCAGCTCGGCCGAAGGCTTCGGGTGCAGGTAGCCGCTGACGTAGCGCGCCGGGATGCCCGCCGCCCGCAGGGCGCCGACCGTGACGTGGGCGATGTCCTGGCAGACGCCGGCCCGCGCGGCCCACGACTCGGCGGCCGTGGTCTTGACGTTCGTGACGCCGGGCAGGTACTGCACCGCGCCTCCGACCGTCTCGCAGATCGCCATCGCCGCGGCGCACGGGTCGGCGTGCGTCGCCCGAGCCTCGGCGCCGACCGCGGCCAGGTCGGCCGGAGGCGCGGTGAGGAGCGTCTGCTCGAGGTGCTCGACGAACGACGTGCTGGCCCCGGCGACCGAGGCCAGGTCGGCCCACGAGATCGTCTCGGACGGATGCGCCTGTGGGCGCACCTCGACGAGCGAGGTCGCGGTCAGCGAGAGCTGCCGGTGCGGCAGCAGCACCTCGAACGACGACACCCGCGTGCCCCAGTAGTCCACGTACTCGTGCGAGGCGGCCACCGGCTCGATGCGCAGGTGCGACGAGAGCACGAACTGGCCTTCGGTGTGCGCGGGCAGCATGCGCGCCTCGTTGTAGCTGGCGACCGCCTCGCCCTGGTACGAGAAGCCCGTCACGTGCCGGATCCGCAGCCGGCTCACGACCGCTCCCCCACCCACGTCGGCGCCGCGCTCGTCGGGAAGTACCGCTGGCGGATCGCCTCGGACGCGGCGCTCGTCGCGGCCTGCACGGTGTCCATCTGCCCGGGCAGGTCGTCGAGGATGTCGCCGATCGGCCGGAACTCGAGCTCGCTGCGCATCTGCCCGAGGATGCGCACCCCGCTGTCGGACGCCGCGACCCGGTGCGTGGTCGGCTCGACCTCGCGCAGACAGGCCTCGGCCCGGCTGATCGCGAAGAGCACACTGCGCGGGAACAGCCGGTCGAGCAGCAGGAACTCGGCGGCGTTGCGGGCGCTCGGCACGCCCCGGTAGGTGCGCAGGTAGGCCTCGTACGCGCCGCACGACCGCAGGATCGTCGTCCACGACGGGCCCGACGCCTCGGTCAGCGTGCGGGTCGCGAGCAGGCGCGCCGTCATGTCGGCCCGCTCGATCGACCGGCCGAGGGTGAAGAACTGCCACACCTCGTCGCGGCTCGTCGCGCTCTCGATGATGCCGACGGCCAGCGCGCTGCGCTCCCGCACCCAGGCAAAGAACTCGTGCACCTTGTCGTCGGCGACCTTCCGCGGCATGCGGGCCCGCGTGGTGTTCAGGCATTCCCAGAGCTCGGTCGAGACGATCTCGCGGGCCCTGCGGGCGTTCTCGCGCGCGGCGCCGAGCGAGTAGGCGATCGAGGCCGGGTTGTGCCGGTCGACCGCGAGCATCGACAGCACGTCCCCGCGGGCCAGGTCGCCCTCGGGGGCGTCGCTGCCCATCACGGCGAGCAGGCTGCGGCAGGCGACGTCCTCCTCGATCCAGGGGTCCTCGAGCAGCAGCTGCAGGTGCACGTCGAGGATGCGCGCCGTGCCGTCCGACCGCTCGATGTAGCGCCCGATCCAGAACAGGCTCTCGGCGATGCGGCTCAGCATGATGGCCCTTCGGTCGGGGTGGCTCCGTGGTCGTGGACCGGGGACGCAGGAGGCGCGGGTCGGCTTCGTGCCCCGGCCCGCGCCTCCTTCGTCTGTTGCTGTTGCGCCTGCTGGTCGTTGCGGGGGTCGTCCTGGGGCGCGTGGTCGGGGCTGTGGTCGGACGCGGCGGCCGCGGCCTCGGCGGCCTGCTCGGGGGTGATCACCGGGATCGACTCGGTCGGGGTCGTCTGCTCGGCGATCAGCGCGCTCACGTCGTGACCGGCCCAGGCGTTGACGTCGCCGCCGACGATCCAGGTGTCCTTCGAACCGCCGCCCTGACTGCTGTTGACGACGAGCTGCCCCTCGGGCAGCGCGACCCGGGTGAGACCGCCGGGCAGCACCCACACGTCGTCGCCGTCGTGCACGGCGAACGGCCTCAGGTCGGCGTGCCTCGGGCGCAGGCCGTCGTCGACCAGGGTCGGGATCGTGCTGAGCTGCACGACGGGCTGCGCGATCCACCCGCGTGGGTCACGTCGCAGCTGCGTGCGCAGCTCGTCGAGCTCGCGTCGGCTGGCGGCCGGGCCGACGACGAGGCCCTTGCCTCCCGAGCCGTCGACCGGCTTCACGACGAGCTCGTCGAGGCGGTCGAGCACCTCGTCGAGGGCGCCGGGGTCCTCGAGACGCCACGTGCGCACGTTCGCCAGCAGCGCCTCCTCGCCCAGGTAGTAGCGGATCAGCTCGGGCAGGTAGGTGTAGACGAGCTTGTCGTCGGCGACGCCGTTGCCCACCGCGTTGGCGATCGTCACCGTCCCGAGACGGGCGGCCATCAGCAGGCCGGGCGAACCGAGCACCGAGTCGGCGCGGAACTGCAGCGGGTCGAGGAACTCGTCGTCGACGCGACGGTAGATCACGTCGACGCGTTCGGGCCCGCCGGTGGTCCGCATGAAGACGCGACCGCCCGAGCAGTAGAGGTCGCGACCCCTCGACCAGCTCGACACCCATCAAGCGGGCCAGCAGGGTGTTCTCGTAGTAGGCCGAGTTGAACACCCCGGGGGTCAGGACGACGACGGTCGGCTCGTCGACGCCCGACGGAGCGCTCTTCTTCAGGGCGGCGAGCAGGCGGTTCGGGTAGTCGCCGACCGGGCGCACCCGCATCGAGACGAACAGCTCGGGCAGCGTCTGCGCCATCACGCGGCGGTTCGAGATGACGTAGCTGACGCCGCTCGGCACCCGCACGTTGTCCTCGAGCACACGCCAGGCTCCGGCCTCGTCACGGATCAGGTCGATGCCGCTCACCTGGATGCGCACGCCGTTCGCGGGGTCGATGCCGCTCGCCTGCCGGTGGAAATGGCTCGAACTCGTGATCAGGCTCGCCGGGATGACTCCGTCGGCGATGGCGGTCTGCGGCCCGTAGACGTCGGCGAGGAACGCCTCGAGCGCCTTGACGCGCTGCTTCACGCCCCGCTCGACGGTCGTCCACTCGGCGTGTTCGACGACGCGAGGCACGGCGTCGAGCGGGAACGGCCGCTCCTCGCCGGCGAAGTCGAAGGTGACGCCCTGCGCCAGGTACGAGTCGGCCAGCGCCGCGGTGCGGCCGCGCAGGTCGTCCTGCGTCATGCCCTCGAGGGTCGCGTGGATCTCGTGGTACGCCCGACGGGGTGTGCCGTCGGGCTCGAACATCTCGTCCCACGCCGCGGCCGACGCGCGGGCTCCGCCCGGCCCGGGCCGTCGGGTCGCGCCAGCCGTGACGGTCGCGTATCCCTCGAAGAGCTCTCCCATGGCTCGACGCTAGCCAGGGGGTGTTGCCGGGGTGTTTCGGCCGTGCGGCGGGGGTGTGTCGGGGTCTCGGACGAGGCTGTCCGACACCTGTCGCCCAGGGAAACACCCGCGGGGCGAGAGGACAGAAGCGAACACCGAGTGCTTCCCGCGAATCCGGTTTGTAACAGAGAACTCCCAGGAGGAATAGCGTGATCCCTGAACGACAAGAACGTCCCACTGGGAGGACCACCACATGCGCTTCAAGTACCTCGTCATCGCCCTCATCGCGTTCCTCGCGTACACCTACGGCGCCAAGGCCGGAAAGGGCCGCTACAAGGAGATCAGCAACTTCTTCGGCTCGTTCTGGAACGACCCCAAGGTGAAGAAGGCGCGTGCCCAGGCCAAGAAGGACGTCACCAAGGCCCGCAAGGCCGCGGTGAAGAAGGCCCGCAAGGCCGCGCACTAGCCCTCTCAGCCGCAGGGGCCCGAGAGGACGACCTTCTCACGGGCCTCTTCGCATGCGGCCGTCACACAGACCCCGCTGGCACGCACCCGATCCCGACCGTCTCAGCAGCACCAGCGCACACAGCGCACCAAACGAAAAGGAACACATCATGGGCTTCCTCGCCTTCATCCTCCTCGGCCTCATCGCCGGCGCCATCGCCAAGCTCATCCTCCCCGGCAAGCAGGGCGGCGGCTGGATCGCCACCCTGATCCTCGGTGTCATCGGCGCCCTCATCGGTGGCTGGATCGGCGGAGCCGTCTTCAACGTCGGCTACGACGGCTTCTTCAGCATCCAGAGCTGGATCATCGCGATCCTCGGCGCGCTCGTCGTCCTCGTCATCTGGGGCTTCATCACCGGCCGCAAGGGCAGCCGCGCGTAAGCAGCTCCCCACAGCACGACAGAGCGGGCCGTCCCTCCGGGGGCGGCCCGTTCCGTCGTTCCCGACATGTCGCCCTGCCGTTACCGGCGTGCCGAACCCGACCCGCACCTCCGCGCCCCGCACCCCGCGTGCCGAACCCGACCCGCACCTCCGCGCCCCGCACCCCGCGTACCGAACCCGACCCGCACCTCCGCGCCCCGCACCCCGCGTACCGAACCCGACCCGCACCTCCGCGCCCCGCCTGCCGAACCCGACAACCGCCGCGCGCCACGCCGCTCATCTCCGCCCCACGGCCCCGATCACCTGCCCACTGTCGCGAATTGCACACCGCGGCCAGGCAGCAGGGGCAGCGGGTGCGGGTGCGAGACTCGGGGCATGTGGACGCAGAACCGGCCCGACCCCGACCTCGAGGTGCCGGAGGCGGTGGTCACGGCCGCGGACGGCGCCACCATCACCGCGGTCTGGCGGAACGACGCCGGAGGCACCACGTACCGCCTCGGCGACGGCCCGACCCGACGCTTCGCCAAGTGGGCCCCGCACGGCAGCGGACTCGACCTGCACGCGGAAGAGATGCGGTTGCGGTGGGTGGTCGAGTACACCCCGGCCCCGCGGGTGCTCGAGATCGCCGGCGACAACGCGGGCGAGTGCCTCGTGACGTCGGGTGTGCCGGGGCGCAGTGCCGTCGACCTGCTCTGGGCCACCGACCCGGAGACCGCCGTGCGCGAGGCGGGCCGGGGGCTGAGGCGACTGCACGACGTGCTGCCGGTCGACGAGTGCCCGTTCAGCTGGTCGGTGGACGACCGGATCGCGACCAGCGTGAAAGCGCGCACCGCGCCTCCGGAACTCGGCGACCCGCCGCCGATCGACCGCCTCGTCGTCTGCCACGGCGACCCGTGCGTGCCCAACACGCTGATCGGCGACGACGGCCTCTGGTCGGGGCACGTCGACTTCGACGCCCTCGGCGTCGCCGACCGCTGGGCCGACCTCGCCGTCGCGACGATGAGCCTCGGCTGGAACTACGGGCCCGGCTTCGAGCAGACCTTCCTCGACGCGTACGGCGTCGCCGACGACCCCGTCCGCACGGCGTACTACCGGGCGCTCTGGGCCGCGACGTGAGCGGCACGAACAGGTAAAATGGAACGACTCGAGCAAGCCGCCATCGTCTGGGAGGGACCATGACACCACCGTCCGACCCCGCCCAGTTGACCCTCTTCCGGCAGCGATCGGTCCACGAAGCCGAGCACAGTGGCGTCATGGAAGGCTTGCACGTCGACCCCGACACGTCGTCGGATGCGGACGACTACGTGGCGGGGCGGATCGACTCCGACGAACTCGTCGCCCGAGCGCGGGCTCGCTACGGACTTGCCTGACGTCGTCGACCCGTACGTCGACCCGACCACGGGAGTCCTGAGGAACCTTGTGGGCGCGACCGATCGACGGTCGTTGGACGACGCCGAGGGTGCCCTCGCGTTCGCCCGGCTCGTGCAGCTCTCGGACCACGAGGCCCCGGGCACACGCGACCTGGCCGAGCTGTGCGGAATCCACCGGCACCTGTTCCAGGACGTGTACGACTGGGCCGGCACACCGCGCATCGTCGACATCCGCAAGAACGTCGCAGGTGCCGAGCACTTCCTGCCCTGGGCGATGATCGAGCGGGCATCGGCGTTCGCGTTCGACGAGCTGCGGGCCGACGATCACCTGCGCGGCATGGACAGGCCGCGGTTCGTCGAGAGGCTCGCCCACCACTTCGACGCGGTCAACTACATCCATCCGTTCCGCGAGGGCAACGGTCGGGCGCAGCGGGTGCTCTGGGGCCGGGTCGCCGAGACCGCCGGTCGGCGCCTCGACTGGCGCTCGATCGACTCCGCGACCAACGTCGCCGCCTGCCGTGCGGCGTCGGAACGCCAGGACTTCGAGCCTTTGATCGCTCTCTTCGACGACGTGGTCGTCGACGCGACGTGAGTCGGCCGATGGGTTAGTGCCGGTGTAGACAAGGCTAAGTTGCCTTCATGCGTCAAAGGGGTCAGTCCAACTTTCGTAAGAGGGGCTCGAAAGTCGGCTTATGGGTTCTAGGAGCTGGTGTTTACGTCGTCCTAGGAGCGCTTGCGCTTCTCTTCGGACCTCGATGGATAGTTGAGAACTTCGACCAGACCGCCGCCTCCAAGATCGATGCGGCGGCAATGACTGTTGCTGTGTCTGCTGCGCGACAGGCACTTCTTCTGGCTCTCGGTGGCGTCGTCGGTCTTGCGGGTGTGTTGGTGACCATTCAGCGTTTGCTCGTCGAAGTGGGTTCCGACGAGCGGGCAAGTCGTGAGCACGAACTACGCATCGATGAGAACCGTACGTCTAGATATGCGTCCGGCGTCGAACAGTTGGCACATCCCGAGACGGACGTTCAACTAGGTGGCGTCTATGCCCTGGAACGCCTGGCGCGGGATTCTAGAGACGACCTCCCAGTCATCGAGCAAGTTCTCATGGCAACTATGAGACGTCGAGCCACGGAGCGCCGTGAAGCCAAGGGTCGGAATGAAGAGGGGCAGTACACGCCCTCTTGGCTGACGGAAGTCGAAGAGGCCATTCTCCAAGTCTCACTCCGCTTGGGCCTCACGGGCTGTGACATCTCATTCGCGAATTTAGCTGAGAGGGACTTCTCGGGTAAGTCGCTGCCCAAAGCCGTCTTTTCTGGCTCGGTCCTTGACCGAGCCAATTTGTCCAACGCTTGGATGCCCGGCGCGCTCTTTTCAGGGGCCAGCCTCTCTCAGGCCAACCTCACGGGTGGTCGTTTTGATGGCGCCTCCCTAGCTAATGCTCACATCATGGAGACCAAATTGGACAACGCGTCGTTTAGAGGCAGCACAATCTCGTTCTTGACCTTCTACCCACCTGAAGTTGCCTATTCAGATGACACGGGGCCTGACTTCAGTTTCAGCAAGTGGATTGACGAACCCGGTCCGCCTGATCATCTGGAGGAGCTTGCGGGAACAACTGCACACGATGTCGACATGCCGATGGCGATCCTGCACGAAACGCCCTCGAGGCGACGAGATCGAGACAAGTAGTCACCACCACGCCACGATGTGGACACCGCGCCACGATTAAATGTGGCGTGGTGACCAGAACGTGGCGTCATACATCGCCCGGGTCGTCCAAGATGGTGCGGTGACCGACATCGAGACCACACGACGACACGACGGCAGCCGTGACGACATCAGCGGCGCCGTCGACGGCAGCCTGCGTCAGGACGTCAGCTACCTCGGCAGCCTGCTCGGACGGGTGCTGCGCGAATCCGGCGGCGACGAACTCTTCCACGCCGTCGAGGACGTCCGCGCGGCCGTCATCGCCGCCTACGAGGGAGCCGACGGCGCGAGCCTCGACGACGCCCAACGTCTGGTCGACGCCCTCGACCAAGGGCTCGCCGAACAGGTCGCCCGCGCCTTCACCTGCTACTTCCACCTCAGCAACCTCGCGGAGGAGCACCACCGCGTCCGCGTGCTGCGCAGCCGCGGCAGCGAAGCGAGCGCCGCGGGCGACTCGGTCTCGGCCACGCTGCGCCAGCTGACCGACGAGGTCGGCGCCGACGAGGCCTCGAAGCGACTCGACGCGCTCCGCTTCCACCCCGTGCTCACCGCGCACCCGACCGAGGCCCGCCGCCGCGCGGTGGCGTCGAGCATCCGACGCATCAGCGACCTGATGATCGACCGCGACCGGCTCGAGAACGACGTCGCCGTGGCCGAGGCCGAACGCCGACTGCTCGAGGAGGTCGACACGCTCTGGCGCACCTCGCCCATCCGCACCACGCGTCCGACGCCGCTCGACGAGGTCCGCACCGCGATGAGCATCTTCGACCAGACGCTCTTCGAGATCGTGCCGCAGGTGTACCGCCTGCTCGACGACCGACTGCTGGGCGACGCCGCCGGCCGCGAGCCCGCCGTGGCTCCCGCCTTCATGCGACTGGGCACCTGGATCGGCGGCGACCGCGACGGCAACCCGCACGTCACCGCCGAGGTCACCCGGGCCGCCGCCGACATCGCCGCCGAGCACGTGCTGCTCGGCCTGCACCGAGCCACCACCCGCATCGGCGGCACCCTGACCCTCGACGAGGCCGAGACCCCGGCCTCGTCCGAGCTGGTGGCCCTCGCGGAGGCGCAGCGAGCGATGGACGCGGACGTCGCGTCGCGCATCGGCGTGCGTTCGCCCCACGAGTTGCACCGCCGCGTGCTCATGTTCGTCGCGGCCCGCATCGACGCCACCCGTCGCGAAGGAGCACCGCTCGCCTACGGCCACCCCGACGAGCTGCTCGCCGACCTGCGGGTCGTGCAGCAGTCGCTGCGCGCGGCCGGTGCCCACCGCAGCGCCAACGGCGACCTGCAGGGCCTGGTCTGGCAGGTCGAGACGTTCGGCTTCCACCTCGCCGAGCTCGAGGTGCGCCAGCACTCGCAGGTGCACCGTACGGCCCTCGACGAACTCCGCGCGGCCGACCCGGTGGCGGGCGGGGAGCAGCCGGCGGGCGGCGACGCCGGGTCCGACACCGCGCCTCCTGCCCGCGGCGAGATGACCGACGAGGTCCTCGCGGTGTTCCGCACGATCGCCGACCTGCAGAAGCGCTACGGCGTGCGGGCGGCGTCGCGCTACATCGTGTCGTTCACGCAGTCGTCGGCCGACCTGGCCAACGTGTACGAGCTGGCCGAGCGCGCCATGGGCGACGAACCCGCTCCCGTGCTCGACGTCATCCCCCTGTTCGAGACGTTCGCCGACCTCGAGGCCAGCACGCGCATCCTCGACGAGGCCCTGCGGACCGAGGCCGTGCAGAGGCGTCTCGCGGCGACCGGCCGTCGCCTCGAGGTCATGCTCGGCTACTCGGACTCCTCGAAGGACGTCGGCCCCGTCTCGGCGACCTTCGCCCTGTACTCGGCCCAGGCGCGCATCGCCGACTGGGCCGCCGAGAACGACATCGAGCTGACCCTGTTCCACGGTCGCGGCGGTGCCCTCGGCCGCGGCGGCGGACCCGCGAACGAGGCCGTGCTGGCGCAGCCGCCGGCGTCGGTCGACGGCCGCTTCAAGATCACCGAGCAGGGCGAGGTCATCTTCGCCCAGTACGGCAACAAGACGATCGCTGCCCGGCACGTCGAACAGATGGCCGCGGCCACGCTGCTGGCGTCGAGCCCCTCGAATGAACGAGCCAACGCCACCGCGGCGGCCCGCTTCGCCGAGGTCGCCTCGACCATGGACGTCGCCTCACGCGAGGCGTTCTTCGGCCTCGTGAAAGCCGACGGCTTCGCCTCGTGGTTCGCCGCGGTCACCCCGATGGAAGAGGTCGGCCTGCTCGCGCTCGGCTCACGCCCCGCCCGCCGTGGCCTCTCGGTCGAGTCCCTCGAGGACCTGCGGGCGATCCCGTGGGTGTTCGCCTGGACGCAGGCCCGCATCAACCTCGCCGGCTGGTACGGCCTCGGCTCGGCCCTCGAGGCCGTCGGCGACCTCGACCTGCTGCGCGAGGCGTACGCGACCTGGCCGCTCTTCTCGGCGATGATCAAGAACGTCGAGATGTCGCTCGCCAAGACCGACGAGCACATCGCCCGCGAGTACCTGGCGCTGGCCGACCGCGACGACCTCGCCGGACGCGTGCTCGACGAGATGGCCCGCACCCGCAAGTGGGTGCTGGCGGTCAGCGGTCACGGCGAGGTGCTCGACGGGCGCCCCGTGCTGAGCCGTGCGGTGCGACTGCGCTCCCCCTACGTCGACGCGCTCTCGCTGCTGCAGCTGCGGGCCCTGCGGGCCATCCGCGTCGCGGGTGGCGGTGACCCGGCGGACGCCGACCACCGCCTGCTGCTGCTCAGCGTCAACGGCATCGCCGCCGGACTGCAGAACACCGGCTGAGCCCGGGCGGGTCGATGCGGCCCGCCGCGCGGGGCCCGCCTCCCGCGCCTGGGCGTGGCGGTAGTCTACACGTGTAGCGAACTCACGGCAGCGAGCAGGCCGAGGCACTCGCAACGTGTGCCGGGAGCTGCACCGTCACTGTTGTCACGAGTAGATCCCTCGTGCCAGACTCCGGTGCACGGCGTCGCCGACGATGCCCACCACGGTCGGGTCGGCGCGCCATCCGCACCCACCGGGCAGTGTTGCTCACATCGAAAGGTCAGCCATGGTTTCCCTCGGGATCGTCGGCGCCGGGCAATTCGCCGGCCAGTTCGCCACCCTCTTCAAGGTCCACCCCGACGTCGACCGGGTCGTCGTCACCGACCTGCTGCGCGAACGGGCCGACGAGCTCGTCGAGCGTGAGGGACTCGACGGTGCCGTCGACTCGTTCGAGGCGTTGCTCGAGACCGACGTCGACGCGGTCGCCCTCTTCACACAGCGCTGGACGCACGGCCCGCTCGTGGTGCAGGCCCTCCGTGCCGGCAAGCATGTCTACTCGGCCGTCCCGATGGCGATCGCCGAGGACGAGATCGCCGCGATCATCGATGCCGTCCGCGAGACCGGCCTCACCTACATGATGGGCGAGACCAGCTACTACAACCCGGCGACCGTCTTCGCCCGCAAGAAGGCCGACGAGGGCGCCTTCGGCCGCGTCTTCTACGCCGAGGGCGACTACGTCCACGACATGGACCTGGGCTTCTACGCCGCCTACCAGTACAGCGGCGGAGCCGACTGGAAGCGCACGGCCAGCTACCCCCCGATGCACTACCCGACGCACTCGATCGGCGGGGTCCTCGGGGCGATCCCCGGGCACGCGGTCAGCGTCAGCTGCATCGGGGTGCGCGACGACCGCGGCGACGGTGTCTTCGATCGCGAGGTCAGCCAGTTCGGAAACGACTTCTCGAACGCCAGCGCCCTGTTCGAGCTCGACAACGGCGGCGTGATGCGCATCAACGAGATGCGTCGCGTCGGGTACCCGTCGCACATCAGGGAGTCGCGGTTCCGCTACTTCGGCACCGAGGCCAGCTTCGAGCAGCTCGCCACGATCAGCCTCTGGCAAGACAAAGAGGACGTGACCGACGTCACCGCCGACCTCACGACGCTGCCCAGCATGCCGCTCGACGACCCCTCGTTGGCCCACGTCGCCCCCGAGCTGCGCGAGGCCTTCGTCTCGGGTCACGCGCCCGTGCACGACGTCGACCGCCTGCCCGAGGTCTACCACGGCATGCCGAGCGGCCACGAGGGCAGCCACCACTTCTTGGTGGACGACTTCGTCCGGGCGGTCGTCGACGGCACCCTCCCCCCGGTGAACGCGTGGGTCGCGGCCCGCTACACGCTGCCCGGCATCGTGGCGCACCGCTCGGCCCTGCAGGGAGGCGAGCGCCTGACGGTCCCCGACTTCGGGGACGCCCCGGCCGAGCTGCCGACGCCGGCGACGTCCGAGCCCACGGCTACGATGGCCACGGGCTCCCACTGACCGACGCGGCGTCGGCCGTCCTGACGGGGCCGGGCACGGGGAGGCGGCACGCATGACGTCGTCGGCACCCCCTCCGCACGGCCAGGTCACCCGGTCCGACGTCGCCCGGTACGCCGGTGTCTCGACGGCCGTCGTCAGCTACGTCGTGAACGCCGGTCCCCGGCCGGTCGCCGAGGCCACGGCGACGCGGGTGCGAGAGGCGATCCGGGTCCTGGGGTACCGCCCCAACGCGAGCGCCCGGGCTCTGCGCACCGGCTCGACCCGCATGCTCGGTCTGGTCGTACCCGAGATCGGCAACCCGTTGTTCGCCGAGCTCGCCGTCGCCGTCGAGCAGACCGCCGCCCGGCTCGGGTATGCGGTGCTGCTCGTCAACAGCGAGAGCGACCCGCGCCTCGAACGACATCTGATCCAGTCGCTCGTGGCGCGGCAGGTCGACGGCATCATGCTCAGCACCGTCCAGTACGGGTCGGCCGTCGTCGACCTCTCGTCCCTCGCGGTGCCCGCCGTGCTGCTCAACACGTTCGAGGGCCGGCAGGGTGTCGAGACGGTGGGCGTCGACGCCCGCGCCGGGGCGAGAGCCGGAGTCGAGCACCTGATCGGGCACGGCCACGACCGCGTCGCCCTGATCATCGGCGACTCCGGCGAAGGCGTCGAGGCCCGAGAGCAGGGCTGGCTCGACGCCACCCGGGCGGGCGGGCTGGACGACGGCCCTCTCGTGCGTACGTCGTTCACCCGGCGAGGCGGTTACGACGCGGCCACGAGGCTCTTCTCCGGCCCTCGGCCCCCGTCGGCGCTGTTCGCCAGCTCGGACCTCCAGGCCGTCGGCGCGCTCCGCGCCCTCGACGAACTCGGCCTCCGAGTGCCCGACGACGTCGCCGTCGTCTGCTTCGACGGCACGGACGCAGCCGACTTCGCCACCCCCCAGCTCTCGACCGTCCGTCAACCGGTCGAACGGATGGCCGACGAGGCCGTCCTCCGCCTGGTCACCCCCCGCGAGGGCGGGCCCCCGCGCCACTCCTCGTTCGTCCCCGAGCTGCGCACCGGCCGATCGTGCGGCTGCCCGGCCCGACCCCTCGACGCCTGACCTGCGCCGGCCGCCGCGCGGCTGCGCATCGCACCACCGGCCGAGCGGCGGCAGGGGGGGGGCACGAGGTGCCGAGCAGGAGGCGCAGGGCGGCTACGCGACCCGGCTCGCGCCTCCTGCGTCCCCGGTCCGTCGGCAGGGCGGGGCGGCCGGTCAGGCGAGCAGCTGCTCGCTGAGCGCCCACAGGCGGTCGGACTGCTCGGGGTCGAGGGCGTAGTCCTTGACGCCGCGACCCCGGGCGTCCTCGCGGAACGGCTCGGCCTCGGCGACGTCCTCGAAGTAGTGGGCCCCGACCCCCTCGACGAGCGGGTGGACGGCCACGAAGACCGACGTCGCGGCCCCCTGCTGGGTGGACTTGAAGGCCGGGTTGGGGGTGCCGTCCTCGTCGATCCAGCCACGGTCGAGCATCTCCTGCTTGGGCAGGTGGCGCTGCAGCGGCGTCAGGATGCCGCCCGGGTGCACGGCGTTCGCCAGCACGCCATCGTCGGCCCACCGCTGCGTGACGCCGACGGCGAAGAGCGCGTTCGCCGTCTTGGACTGCCCGTACGCCGACCACGGGTCGTACTCGCGACGCTCGAACATCACGTCGTCGAACACGACCGGCGAGAAGTGGTGTCCGGTCGAGCTGAGCGACACGACTCGCGACGGGGTGCCCGAGACCTGTGCGCCCTCGACCAGGGCGTCGCGGAGCGCGTTCGCGAGGGCGAAGTGACCGAGGTGGTTGTTGCTGAACTGCAGCTCCCAGCCCTCGGGGGTGCGGGTCTCGGGCGTGGCCATGATGCCCGCGTTGTCGATCAGCACGTCGAGCGGGCCCTGCCACGCGTCGGCGAAGGCCTGCAGGGTGTCGCGCTTCTCGAGGTCGAGGATCGCGGCGCGCACGGTGCCCTGGGCGGCGCCGGTGCCGGCGCCGGTGCCGGCCGCCTGGCTCGTGGCCGTGCTGGCGCGGATGTCGGCGACGGCCTGCTCGCCCTGCTCGGGGCGGCGCACGGCCAGGGTCACGTCGGCCCCGGCGGCGACGAGGGAGCGGGCGGTCTCGATGCCGATCCCGGACGCCGCGCCGGTCACGACGATGCGCCTGCCGGTCAGGTCGAGGCCGTCGACGACCTCGTTCGCGGTGGTGGCGGCACGGAAGGGGGTGGTGATGCGAGTCATGCGGTCGACGGTACGCCCGAGGCCGGTGGCAGCCGTCCGGGCGGGCGGATCGCGACCGGCACCGCGCCTCCCGGGTGCGTAAATCGCGACCGGCACCGCGCCTCCCGGATGCGCAAATCGCGACCGGCACCGCGCCTCCCGGCGTGCCGAACCCGACCAGCGCCGCACGACACGCCGCTCGATCGACCGCGAAAGCGTCCTCGGCGACCCCAGTCGTCGCGAATTGCACACCCGGGCGGGGCGCCGGCGCACACCCGGGCGGGGCGCACACAGGGTGGGGGCGGGGCGGACTCAGGCGGCGCGGCGGGCCCGTCGCGTCCGGACGAGCGCCGCGGCGTAGAGCACGGCCGCCACCCAGTGGCCGACGAGGCCGGCCCAGAGCACGACGAGGCCGATCGTGCGACCGACGGCACCGGCGTCGGCGAGCGGGGTGGACGCCGCGCTCGACGACCCGCCGAACTGGTCCACGACCGCCGACGCGACCAGCACGAGCAGCAGCCCGACGAAGATCAGCGCCGTCCGGATCTTGCCGACCCACGTCACCGGGAACGACGCCCCGGCCAGCACGAACAGGGCGTAGGCGCTGAGCAGCAGGTCGGGCACGAGCAGCAACGGCAGCACCGGCCAGGGCACGAGCCCCCCGGCGACGAAGGCGATGACGACCACGATCACGGTGACGCGGTCGGCCACCGGATCGAGCCACTTGCCGAGCTCGGAGGTCGTGTTCGTCCGGCGGGCGATGAACCCGTCGAGGAAGTCGGTGACGAAGACGACCGCGATGACGACCATCGCCGACCAGTAGTGCTGCCCCACGATCAGCACCAGGAACACCGGCAGCAGCAGCAGACGGGCCGCCGAGATGGCGTTCGGCACGGTGCGCCACTCGTCCTGACGGAACAGCTTGTCGACGAGCGTCACGAGGCCCCCTCTGCACGGTCGCGCGGACTGTCGGTGCGGTCGCACCGATCACACCCGAGGAGGCGCGGCTCGAGCCCCCGAGATCGTCTCGAGTCTACGGGTGCCCTGATCCCGGCCCGAGAACACCGTGGTCAGGCGGTGCCGTAGACCGCGTCGGGCAGCTCGCGCGTGAAGATCTCGGCGGTCTTCGGGCCGACGCCCTTGAGGTCGGTGAGGCGGCGGGTCAGCTCGGTCCGGTCGGCCGACGACCGCACGAGGTGGTTCACCGACCCCCAGTCGGCGTCGACGCGGCCCATGACCTCGTGCAGTTCGTCGCTCATCACGTGGTCGATGCGGGCGTAGCCGGCCTCGTCGAGCAGCCGCCGCAGCCCCTCGTGGTCACGCTCGGCGAAGCGGGCGGGGCTGGTCAGCCCGTGGTCGATCAGCACCTGGTAGGTGTCGGCGGCGACGCCCTGCTGCACGGGCCGGCCGAACAGCACGCTCGCGAGCAACCAGCGGTACAGCTGCTGCGGCGCCCCCTCGCTCACGTCGATCCCGAGGTCGGACGGGTGCTTCACGTCGCTCATGCCGTCCTGTCTACGCCCGGTGCGCGGCGCGGGTGACGCGACCCGCGCCTCCTCGGCTCGCCCCGGGCGCCGGATACCGCCCGGACCGGCCCCACGACGACGAACCCCGTTCCGTGCGAGGAACCACGATGGAACGTGGTTCGTCGCACGGAACGGGGTCCGCGGCGCGGGCGACCGACTAGCGGTCGGCGTGCTGCAGCGTCGGGTAGTCGGTGTAGCCCTCGGCGCCGGCCGCGTAGAACGTGGCGGGGTTCGGCTCGTTGACCTCGTGGTCGCCCTGCCAGCGCTCGACGAGGTCGGGGTTGGCGATGGCGAACCGACCGACGGCGACGGCGTCGGCCTGGCTGTCCGCGACCTCGGCGATCGCCTCGTCGCGCGTCGTGATCTGACCGAAGCCGCTGTTGGCGATGAAGGCGCCGCCGAAGCGCGTGCGGAGGTCCTGCACGAGCTCGCCGCGCAGGTCGGCCTGCAGCACGCTGAGGTAGGCGAGGCCGAGCGGGGCGAGGCCCTCGACGAGCGCACGGTAGACGGCGGTCACGTCGGCGACGTCGGTCTCGACGACGTCCTGGATGTTGTGCATGGGCGACAGACGGATGCCGACGCGGCCGGCACCGATGGCCTCGGCCACGGCGGTCGCGGTCTCGATCGCGAGACGGGCGCGGTTCTCGGGGGTTCCGCCGTACTCGTCGGTGCGGACGTTCGACACGGGCGAGAGGAACTCGTGCAGCAGGTAGCCGTTGGCGCTGTGGATCTCGACGCCGTCGAGCCCGGCCTCGAGCACGGCACGCTTCGACGCGGCGACGATGTCGGCCGTGACCTGGTGCACCTCGTCGGTGGTGAGGGCGTGCGGCACGGGGAAGTCGACCTTGCCGGCGGCGGTGTGCACCTGGCCGTCGATGGCGACGGCGCTGGGGGCGACGATGCGGTCGGTGCGGGTGATGTCGGTGTGCGAGACGCGACCGCCGTGCATGACCTGCATGACGATGGTACCGCCCTCGGCGTGGACGGCGTCGGCGACGCGCTTCCAGCCGGCCACCTGCTCGTCGGTGACGATGCCGGGCTGGCCGTCGTAGGCCTTGGACTCCTGCGAGGGCCAGGTGCCCTCGGTCGTGATCAGACCGAAGGAGGCGCGCTGACGGTAGTGCTCCACCACGACGTCGCCCGGAACGCCGTCGTCGCCGGAGCGGAGACGGGTGAGGGGTGCCATGACGACGCGGTTGCGCAGCTCGAGCTGGCCGAAGGTGGCGGGAGAGAAGAGGTCCAAGGGTGGTCCTTCCGAACGGTGGGGCGCCCTCGGGCGGGGGCACTCGTGAGGCAACCCGGCGGTTGCACGCTGCATTCCCCGGGGTCTCGCGCGGCCGAGGCTCGCCGCGAGCAGGGCGGCGAGCGCGGCCACGGTCAGAGCCGCACCGTATCCTGCCGGCGCCCCGGATCGACACCGGTCTCGCGCTCGTCGCCGTCGGCACGGCGCTGAGGGAGCGTCCTGGAACCAAGATTCAGATATCGCCGTCGCCACAGGAAGTAAGAGCCCGACAGGCCTAACTCGATTGAACTCTGCATATCAGATAGCACCTGACCGGAGCAAGAACCTCTCGGCCGATTGAGCCGCACCCATACCAACTGTCATCCTCGGACTGCGCATTCGCGCCAGGGCAAAACAATGAGGAGATCACGATGATGTCAACCTTCATTCGACAGAAGCGATCGGCGCGGGCGGGCGTTGTTGCCCTCACCGCGGCGCTCTGCGCCGTCGGCACACTGCTCATTGCAGGCCCCGCACACGCCGACACACCAACAACCGACGATGACAGCATCCTGCAGACCATCGCTGCCGTCGCACCCGACGCGCTCCAGAACATCGAACCCGTCTCCAGCAGTGAGGTCCAGGTGCCGGACGACCCAACCAGCCTGATCAGCGTTCCCGTCGACACCCCCGCCTCCCTAGCAGGGGCCGTCCAGATCGGGGTCCCCTTCGCCGACGACGCGGACACCGCCGACACGGCCGCGCCCGGCGTGCAGGTGTACGACAATAACAACGACTCCGCGACCGTCCCCATCACCCACGACGACGGCTCCGTGCAGATCCTCACAGTCATCGACACCGCCGACGCCCCCACCCGGTACGACTACTCCCTCACGGTGCCCACTGGCGCATCCGCGGAACATGCCGACGGAGCCGTCATCATCACCGACGTTGCAACCCAGGATTTCATCGCTGGGATCGCACCCGCCTGGGCCAAAGACGCCACCGGAGCTCCCGTGCCCACCCACTACGAGCTCCACGGCACCACCCTCAGCCAAGTCATCGAGCACACCCCCGCCACCGCGTTCCCCGTCACCGCAGATCCGTGGATCGGGACGAACCTGTTCAGCAGCATCCGCACCAGCAGCGAGCGAGGCCAGCCCCGGTATCTTCTTACGAGAAGCGCGTGGGGGGTCGCCGTCAGCACTGGCTTGGCCCAGGGCGGCGGGATCGCTGGCACTGCCGCTGGACAGCAGATCATGCTGGGTGCCGGATGGGCAGAAGCGACCTCCCGGAACAGTGGGCTTAAGAGCAAGGCGTCACTGCACCAGCAGTACGATTGTCACGTTTTCTACGCTTTCGCCAAGCCCGACTCCTGGAACCTTGAGAAGTTCCGCCCCAACAACAGCGGCTGGGGACGCAACCCCCTGACCCATAAGTGCAACTGGTAGAAGCCACGATGATCACGCCTTGCAAGACTGCAGCCATCGCCATCCTCACATCATCACTGGCGTTGTTGGTCAGCTTCGCTGCCCTCCTTTACCAGGGCGGCATCATCGCGGATGAAACCGGCGGTGTCGGGCACCTCTACCCCGTCGAACAAGCCATCGGCTGGGTCGGAACAATTGGGACGATCACCGCTATCGCGCTGTTCGTCATCGACACCATCCGCCATTCACGCCGCACTCAGCAGCATCGCGTCCAGCCACCCACCGGCAGTGCATAGGTCGCAATCGACGATTATGTAGCGGCAGGGAGGCAGCACGCCCATGGGCACCCTGATAGAGGGGACCAGCCCGTTCGACACAGACCGGCCCCCAGGGCGCCATTCTGCGCCGCGGCGGACTAGGGCAGGCGGGCACGGATGCGTCAGGTCACTTCTGGTTCACTGACGGCGACGCACCTCGAATCACGACGCCCCCCACTGCTCCACGTTCTTCTTAGCAGTGACGCTCGAGCGCGGCGTGGCCACGAAGAGCTGGGGCTAAGAGAAAGACACATCATGGACATGTTCTGGTGGAACGTCGTCGGGATCGGAGCACCCGTGCTCGTCATCGGTGCCATCACCGCGACCGTTCTCGGACTCCGTTCCTACAACAGACGACACACGCACCACTCCGACCTGTAGCCCAAGGAGCCTGATGCCTCGTCCTCTCCGGACGCACGGCGTCGAGCAGGGCGCCGTCGCCGGCGGCCAGCATGACGAGCTTCCCGGTCGCGGCCGGTTTCTTCGTGCCGAGCATCATCGCCTCGACGAGCCGGAGCCCGTGCTCGTCGGCCGTCCGGACGACTCGGGCCGTGTCGGCCTCACCGATGGTGCTGGCCTGCACCCAGACGGCGTCGGGGCCCGTGGCGTCGGCCGCGTAGTCCAAGACCTCGAGCACGGCGTCGCCGTCGAACAGCACGGTCACGACGACGTCGGCGCCCGCGACCGCTTGCCGCGCGGTGTCGACCACCACGGCGCCGGCGCCGGCGAGCGGTTCGGCCTTCGACCTCGTGCGGTTCCAGACCGTGACGTCGAACCCCTCACGCAGCAGTGTCCCCGCCACACCCTGACCCATGATGCCCGTCCCGAGCACTGCGACCTTCATGGTCCCGACGCTACGCCCGGGGCGGTCGAGCAGCCCGGCCCGTGGACCAGCCCGGCAGGTCGCTCAGCCGACGACTCGACTCAGTCGAGCGGGTCGGGCCCCAGGGGGTCGGGTCGCATCGCCCGACGCATCCGCGCGACGACCGAGGGGGCGGGCGGATCGTTGTACGAGCCTGCCTCGACCTGCCCGCTGAGCCGCTGGATCGCGGCCATGACCTCGTCGGTCGCGTGACGGCGAGCGCGACCCGACTTCGCCTCGCCGTGGCGGGAGAGGTCGATCGGCTCGCCGAACTCGACGGTGAACCTCCGGAGGCGCGGGAGGCGCGAGCCCACCGGCTGCAGCTCCTGGGTCCCCGTCAGGGCCACCGGCACGACCGGCGCTCCGCTCGTCAGAGCGAGCCAGGCGACTCCGGTCCGCCCCCGGTACAGCCGACCGTCGAGCGAGCGCGTCCCCTCGGGGTAGATCGCGAACGCGTCCCCGGCGGTGAGCTTGCCGAGCCCGAGGTCGAGGGCGTGCTGGGCGGCGGACCCGGCGCCGCGCTCGACGCCGATCGCACCGATGCCGGTGAAGAACGCGCGCGACGCCCTGCCCGTGACGCCCGTCCCGGTGAAGTACGCGTTCTTCGCCAGGAACGAGACCCGACGGGGTGCCATCAGGGTGATCACGACGCTGTCCATGAACGAGAGGTGGTTGCTGGCCAGGATGACCGCACCGCGCCGCGGGACGTTGCGTCGACCGATCACCCGGGGACGCCAGACCACGCGCACGAGGGGTGACAGGACCGAACGGCTGAGGGTTGTGAGCACGTTCCACTGTGCCCGACGGCACATTCCCCGGGGGGCATGGCTCGCCCGGCGACCTCACCCGGGTCTCGTCGACACCCACCCGCACCACCCGATTCGGGGAACAGCGGATGTCCCCCTCGTGGCGGATTGCCGCGGACCGTCGCGAGCCCTATCGTCGGAGTCCGACAGAAACAGGACGCCCGTCCGGTTCACGATCCCCCGACCGAGACCTCGTCGAGGGTACGGCCCGACACGCGGAACGGACGTCGCGAGGCCACGTCGGCCCAGCCCACCCATGACGGCGACCCCGACGACAGGAGAGGAACGCCGTGGAGGACGAGACCGTGACCGGCCGCGCGTCGCGCCTACCGATCGTCTTCAGCGGAGCCGCGTTGATCTACACCTACTTCACCGTCGCCAGCATCGTCGGCGCCGGCACCTCGGTCGGCGTCGGTCTCACCGCGACCGTCGTGGCGACCGGCCTGTACGTGCTGTCGGCGATCGTCTGGCTCGCGCTCGTCGTCGTGGCCGTCTCGTCGGTCCGCCGGACGCGACGAGGCGCTGCCCTCGACCAGACGAGCATGCGCGTCATCGGTCTGGCCCCTCCGGCGGGCGGTGCCGTCTTGCTCGCCGCGGCCTACGTCGCCCGCATGAACGGGCAGCCGTTCCTCGGTGGGTTCGAGGCCATGGTGATCACGACGATCGCGCTGGTCGTCCTGTCGCAGGCCTTCCCGGCGCTCGGCTTCGGCCCGGCAGCCCCGGGTCAGCGCCAGTCCTCGGGAGGCGGCGGCGCGTCGTCGTAAGGGTCGAACGGGGCGTCGGACGGCAGGTCGTAGAGATCGTCGGAGGGCACCTCGGGGATCTCGTCGACCGCGGGCGGAGCGGCGGATCGAGCACGACGAGCCGCTGCCGGGGCGACACCGGCCGTCCGGGCCGCGCGTGCCGCCGTCGGGCTGGCCGGGCGGGCCGCGGTGTCGCCCCCGTCGGCCGGTGACTTCGCCGCGTCCGGACCGGCGGCCGCCGCGTCGGCCGGAGCCGTGCCGCCCACGACGGCGAGCACCTGCTGACCGTACGTGTCGAGCTTCTTCTGACCGATGCCGCTGATGCCCGCGAGGTCGTCGAGCGAGGTGGGACGCGTGGACGCGATGCCGCGCAGGGTGACGTCGCCGAAGACGACGTAGGCCGGGACGCCCTGCGCTCGGGCGACACCCGCACGCCACTCGCGCAGGGTCTCGAACAAGGCGGCGTCGTCGCCCGTCAGCTCGGCGGCACCTCGCGACGAGCCGCGGCCCGACGAACCCGGCCCGCCCCGCAGGCGGGCGGAGCGCACCGGACGTTCGGGCTCGCGCCGCAGCCGGACGGTGCGGCTGCCCGAGAGCACCTCGCCCGCCGCGTCGGTGAGCAGCAGCGTGCCGTACCCGTCGGGTGAGACCGCCAACAGCCCCTGGGCGAGCAGCTGCCGCACGACGCCCCGCCACTCGACGTCGCCGAACTCGGTGCCGATGCCGAAGGTCGACAACTGTTCGTGGCGGTTCTGGACGATCTTGGGGGTGGACTTGCCGGTCAGGATGTCGACGATCTGCCCCGCGCCGAACTGCTGGTTGCGCTCGCGCTTGAGCCGGACGACGGTCGACAGCAGCTTCTGCGCCGCCACCGTGCCGTCGATCGATTCGGGCGGAGTGAGGCAGGTGTCGCAGTTGCCGCAGGCGGTGCTCGCCTGCCCGAAGTAGCCGAGCAGCTGCACGCGACGGCATTCGACGGTCTCGCAGAGCGCGAGCATCGCGTCGAGGTGGGCACCGAGCTTGCGGCGGTGTTCGGCGTCACCCTCGGACTGGTCGATCATGCGCCGCTGCTGCACGACGTCTTGCAGCCCGTAGGCCAGCCACGCCGTCGAGGGCAGACCGTCACGCCCGGCACGCCCGGTCTCTTGGTAGTAGCCCTCGACCGACTTGGGCAGGTCGAGGTGGGCGACGAAACGGACGTCGGGCTTGTCGATACCCATGCCGAACGCGATGGTGGCCACCATGACGATGCCCTCGTCACGGAGGAACCGCGCCTGGTTGCGCGCGCGGGTCTGCGCGTCGAGACCCGCGTGGTACGGCAGGGCCGGGATGCCCTGCTTGACCAGGAACTCGGCCGTGCTCTCGACCGACTTGCGCGACAGGCAGTAGACGATGCCCGCGTCCCCGTCGTGCTCGGTGCGGATGAACCGCAGCAGCTGCTGCTGCGGGCCGTCTTTCGCCTCGATGCGGTACTGGATGTTCGGCCGGTCGAAGTCGGCGACGAAGTGCTTCGCGTCGTCGAGCTCGAGGCGCCGCGAGATCTCGCGATGAGTGGTCTCGGTGGCCGTCGCCGTGAGCGCGATGCGCGGCACGTCGGGCCAGCGCTCGTGCAGGACCGACAGCTCGAGGTAGTCAGGGCGGAAGTCGTGACCCCACTGGGCCACGCAGTGCGCCTCGTCGATGGCGAACAACGAGACGTGACCCCGGTCGAGCAACGACTTGGTGGACTCGAGCTTGAGCCGCTCGGGCGCGAGGTAGAGCATGTCGAGTTCGCCCGCCACGAACGCCTGCTCGACCGCACGACGACGGTCGGCGTCTTGTGTCGAGTTCAGGAACGCCGCGCGCACGCCGACGGCCTCGAGGGCGTCGACCTGGTCTTGCATCAGAGCGATCAGCGGCGAGACGACGATGCCCGTGCCGTCGCGCACGAGGGCGGGCACCTGGTAGCAGAGCGACTTGCCGCCGCCCGTGGGCATGAGCACGAGGGCGTCACCGCCGTGCACCACCTGGTCGATGATCTGCGCCTGCTGGCCGCGGAACCGGTCGTAGCCGAACACCCGGTGCAGCACGTCGAGGGCGGCGGTGGGGGCGTCGGGGGCCAGGGCGGGCGAGGCGGTGGGGGTCACGCGACGAGTCTACGAGCGGCCGACGACGCGGTCAGCCGACCCGCGCCTCCTGGGGACGGCCGTCGGCCGGAGGCGCGCTGGGGACGAGCGGAACGCCCCGCGTCGTGACGAGACCGGAGCGCCGGGCCGCCCGCAGCACGAGCCACACGTAGAGCGGCGTCGAGACCACCGTCACCGCGAGGGCGAGGGGGCTGCCGTCGCTCGACTCGACACCCGCGAAGGGCGCCGACAGCAGGAAGAGCACGGTGTTGTTGAGCACGTGCGCGACGATGGCCGCCTCGAGCCCGCCCGTACGCCAGGTCAGGTAGGCGGCCGCCACCCCGAACACGGCGACGTCGAGCATGCCCCACGCGTTGTAGTCGTGCCCGAACGCGAACCCCACCGTGGGAAGCACGATGGCCGCGATCGGGTAGCGCAGCCACGAACCGATCGTCTGCATGGCCAGGCCACGGAACGCGTACTCCTCGGCCGTCGCCTGGAACGGCGTGACCACGAGGATGACGACGACCGCCCAGACGAGGGTGTCCGCCGGCGTGGTGACCGGCCCGCTGCCGATCGGTTCACCCGTGAGCGGGGGCACCACGACGTAGCTGAGCCCGACCGTCAGGGCCATGAAGGCGAGCCCCGGCACGACGCACCGCACGAGCCACCGCCACCGCAGCCGCCCCGCGACGCTCGAGAGGCCGCCGACCGCACCGGGGCCGACGATCAGGGCGCCCAGCATGATCGCCGGCAGCATGACCGCGATCGAGGCGAGGGTCGTGAGGAGCACGAGCGGGTCGGCGGCCGCCAGCGCGTCGCCCTCGATGCCGCGCTGCAGTCGTTGGGCGGCTGCGGTGCCGCCGACGGCCGTGGTCGCCCCGAGGATGCCCACGTAGACCACGATCGACGCGAGCAGGTACGTGACCACCGCCACGACGGCCGCGAGCAGCGGTTTCCACCACCGGTACGAGGGAAGTGAGCGGAACAGGCGGTGGTAGGCGAACGTCGTCACGCGACGAGCGTACGGGAGCCCCGGCCGGGCTCGGCCTCCCGGCCCGGGGTCGCACCACGAACTGGACGTCGCACCACGAGGTTCCGTGGTGCGACGTCCAGACGGTGGTGCGAGGGTGCCCTCCGAGGATCAGGCCTCGGGGGAGGTCGCGGTCGCGCGGAGCCGGCGACGGCGGGCGACGACGAGCGCCGAGCCTCCGGCCAGCATCAGGGCGAGCGCGGCGAGGGCGGCGAGGCCCAGGCCGTCCTGGCCGGTGAAGGCCAACGAGCCGTCGGCGTTGCGGACCGTGCCGACGGGCGTGCTGCCCGAACCCGACGCGGGGGTGGTGCCGGGCACCGTTCCACCGGGCACCGTGCCGCCCGGGGCGGTGACCGGGGGCGTGGTGCCCGGGTCGGTCGGCGTGACGACCACGGGAGCGGCCGCGGCGGCGAAGACGACCGGGACGGATGCCGTGGTGCCCGTGCCGTCGACCGTGAGCAGGACCGATCGGGTGACGGGCCCGGCGACGGGGGCGGTGATGCCCTCGGGGACGACGAAGCTCACGGTGGCGCGACCCTGTTCGTCCGAGTTGTCGATGATCGTCTCGTCGATGGGTGCCGAGACGAGCTCGACACCGTCGAGAGTCGCGGTCACGGTGCCCGACGCGTCCGCGGCGGCCTGCTGCAGGACGAGCGACGACAAGGTCATCGACACGGTGTCACCGGCGACGAATCCACCGACGGGCGAAGCCGTCAGCCCCGAGACGCCGACCGAACGCGACGCGAAGTCGGGGTCGGAGGGATCGTCGGCCTGCGTGTCGAAGTACTCGAGCTGGCTCTGCAGGTCGACCTTGCCGCTGTCGGCGTGGGCACGACCGTTGGCGAACGCGGCGAAGCCGTCGCCGCCCGAGGCGAGGAACGAGTTGACGGTCACCTTGTAGACGGTCGCGTCGTCGAGCGCCGCACCGCCCAGCGAGACGGTCGCGATGCGCGAGCCGGCCGACGCGGCGGGGTCGTAGGTGTAGGTCAGCCCCGCGGACGTGCCGAGCTTCAGGGTGCTGTTGCGCGCGGCGGTCGGCCACTGCTGCTCGAGCACCTGACGGATCTCGGCGCCGGTCATGTCGACCACGACCAGCGTGTTGGCGAAGGGCTGCACGGCCGCGGCGGCCTTGTAGGTCACGTCGCCGTCCGGTGCGACGAAGGGCAGGTCGTCCCGCAGTCCGCCGGGGTTCATCAAGGCGAGCTGGGCACCGTTCGCCGTCGTCGACGCCAGCTGGATGTCCGCGACGAAGTTGCCGAGCGTCGACTCGCCGGCCCGGTTCGACACGGGCAGCCCGTTGGCGTCCGGGTTGGCGTTGTAGGCGCGGTTGAACGAGTCGCTGATCGAACCGATGACCTCGGCCCCTCGGTCGGCCGCGACGTCGACGGCCTCGGCGACGATGGCCTGGACCGTGGGGTCGGGGGTGAAAGCGTTGTAGAGCGGCACCAGACGGTGCGAGGCGATCGTCACCCGGTCGCGGAAAACGGTGGCGGCGGGGTCGACGGTCATCGTCACCCGGGCGAGGTTCGTCCCGTAGCTGCCCGTCTGCACGACGGCCCGTTGCGGCCCGCCGTCGGACGGCGAGACGAGGTAGTCGTAGCCCTGGTGCGTGTGCCCGGAGAAGATCGCGGACACGTCGCCCGAGACGCCGCGGGCGATCTCGCCGAACGCGTTGTCACCGGTGACGGAGTCCACGCTGCCGGTCTCGGCGCCCTCGTGCAGCAACAGGACGATGGCGTCGGCGGCGTCGGTCGCGACGATGTCGTCGGCGACCGCGTTGACCGAGTCGACGACGGGGGCGAAGGTGAGCCCCTCGATGCCGGCCGGGCTGACGAGCGTCGGCATGGTCTCGGTGAGGGCTCCGATGAACGCGACGCGGACGCCGCCGACCTCTTCGACCACGTACGGCCGGTAGGCGGGCGTGCCGTCGCTCTTCAGGATGTTCGCGTTCACGTACGGGAACTCGCTGTTCGCCTGGACGCGACCGGTGAAGTCGGCCTGGCCCTTGTCGAACTCGTGGTTGCCCGGGGTGCTGACGTCGAGGCCCATGGCGTTGAGGGCGTCGAGGGTGGGCTCGTCGTCCTGGATGAACGAGGTGAAGGTCGAGGCGCCGATGTTGTCGCCGGCCGACACGAAGAGCGTGTTCGCGTTCTCGGCCTCGACGGACTTGACGGCGCCCGCGAGGACGGCGGCACCGGCGATGGACGCACGAGACCCCGGAGGGTCGGCCTCGAGACGACCGTGGAAGTCGTTGATGCCGACGAGGTCGATCGTGATCGGCACGGCCTGGGCCGGTGCGGCGGCGACGAGACCGAGCAACAGGGTGCCGGCTGCGACGGACGCGAGGGCCGCGCCGCGGACTCGCCGCCGGCCTCCCGTCGGGACGGACTCGGATGACGGGGGGCTGGTGCGCATGGGCGTCGTGCTCCTGAGAAGGCGGTTCGGGCGTGACGGCACCCCCCGAGAGGGGCACCTGCACACGACCATAAGTTCTCGCTGGGCACTCGACAAGAGTCCGCCGAAGATCGTCACACGTTGTTTACCGGGCCCGTCGTCGCGGCGTCGACGACCGAGCCTCCTCAGTCGGCGATCAGCCGTTTGCCCATGCCGAACGCGTCGTCGACCGAGTACCCCAGGTGCTCGTAGAACGCCCGTACCCGCTCGTTCCCGGTGCGCACCTGGACGTTGGCCTTGGGGCAGCCCCGCTCGACGAGCAGGCGCTCCACCTCGGCCATGAGCTGCCGCCCGAAGCCCTCGCCCTGTCGACCGGGGTCGACCGCGACGTAGTAGACCCAGCCCCGGTGGCCGTCGTAACCCGCCATGGCGGTGGCGACCAGCGCCTCCTCGTCGTCGACACCGACCAGGAACAGCTCGCGCTGCACCGTCAGCTTGCGTTCGATGTCGCGTCGCGGGTCGTTCCACGGGCGGGTCAGCCCGCAGCGCTCCCAGAGCGCCACGACGGTCTCGGTGTCGGCCTCGTCGAAGGGTCGGATCTGCATCCGCCGAGCCTGCCAGACCCCGAGCCGAGGAGGCGCGGCGCCGGTCGCCACCGCCCCGCACCCCTCAGGGGCCTCGCGTTAGGGTGGGTCGTCGTCCGAGCCGCGGTCGACAGGGAGGGGCCCACCCGTGACCGATGCTCGCCGACGTCTCGCCGTCCTCGGGTCGCCGATCGAGCATTCCCTGTCACCCGTGCTGCACCGCACGGCGTACGAGCACCTCGGGCTGCCCTTCGACTACGACCGCGTCGAGGTGGCCTCGGGCGGGCTCGCCGACTTCGTCGAGGGCCTCGACGCCGGCTGGCGCGGGTTGAGCCTGACGATGCCGCTCAAGCGCGAGGTGCTGCCCCTGCTCGACACGGTCTCGCCGCTCGCCCGGCGCCTCGGCGTCGCGAACACCGTCGTCGTGGACGACGACGGTCGACGCCACGGGCACAACACCGACGTCGACGGCATCGTGCGCGCCGTCGAGGGCTTCCACGAGGCCCGTCCTGCCGCGGCGACCATCCTCGGCGGGGGCGCGACGGCCCTGTCCGCCATGGCCGCCGCATGGGACCTCGGCGCCCGGTCGTTCTCGATCCACCTGCGCAACCCGATGCGGGCCGGCGAACTGACCTCCCTGGCGGCCGACCTGGGCGCCGACGTCATGGTCGCCCCGCTCACCGAACTGCCGTCCCTCGGTCCGCTGGACTTCGTCATCAGCACGCTGCCCGGCGGTGCCGCCGACGACCTGCACCTGCGTCCGGTCAGCGCCTCGTCGGTGCTGCTCGACGTCGCGTACGAGCCCTGGCCGACCCGTGTCGCGTCTCGCTGGTCGGAGGACGGCGGCCTCGCCGTCAACGGGCTCGACATGCTCGTCGAGCAGGCGCTCGGCCAGGTGCGGCTCTTCGCCGGCGGGGCGCAGGACGAGCCGGTGACGGACGAGGGCGTCCTGCGCGACGCGATGCGCGCCTCCGTGGGTTTGACGGCCCGCGGGCGGTCGACGACCGAGAGCGTGGCGGGCTGACGATGGCAACGCCTCTGCCGGTCTCGGTCGGCCGCGTCGTGCTCGGCGGCGGACGACCCGCGGTCTGCGTGCCGCTCGTGGCCCGGACCGCCGACGCGCTGCTCGAGGCCGCCTCGGCTCTGCGCACCGACACGGCCGAACTGGTCGAACTGCGCATCGACTTCGTCGACGCCGCCTTCGCCGCGGCACCCGACCCCGACGAGCCCGCGCGCACCGGCGCCGAGGCGACGGGGACGGCCGACCTCGACCTGGTGGCCGACGTCGTCCGGCGGGTGCGCGGCGCGCTCGACGCCGACCTGCCGCTGCTCTTCACCCTGCGCACCCAACCCGAAGGGGGCGAGCGCGACGTCGCCCCGGCCACCTACGACGCCGTGCTGCGCGCGGCGATGGCCACCGGGCTGCTCGACGCCGTCGACGTCGAGATGTACACCGACCCCGACCTGCTCGGCGGGCTCGTCGACACGGCGCACGAGGCCGGCCTCGTCGTGGTGATGTCGTCGCACGACGTCAGCGGCACCCCCGCGCAGGGCGAGATCGTGTCGCGGCTGCTCGAGCAGCAGGAGAACGGCGCCGACGTGGTCAAGTTCGCCGCGATGCCGGTCGGCACGGACGACGTGCTGACCCTGATGCGGGCGACGGCCGAGTTCCGCGCCGGAGCCGGGATCGTGCCCGCCGTCACCATGTCGATGGGGCCGCTCGGTGTCGTGTCCCGACTCGCGGGCGAAACCTTCGGCTCGTGCCTGACCTTCGGGTCGGTGGGGGCGTCCAGCGCACCCGGCCAGGTGCCCGCGGCCGGACTGCGGGCGGCGCTCGACCTGGTCCACGAGGCACAGCTGGGTTGAGCGCAGGGCTCCGGCAGCCCGACCCTCGCAGCGTCCACCACCGGGAGACGAGCGACGGACGTCGCTCTGCAGGACCACCACGGCGGTCGGGTCCACCGGAGTCCGAACAGGCTAGCGGGCCGTCACGTCGGCCCGGAACCCCCTGGTGCGGTGAACGCCGATTGGACGTCGCGGACGACCGGGTGACAGTCTCGGAGGATGGAATCTCATATCGTCGTCATCATCGGGGTCACCGTGCTGCTGCTCGCGCTGTGGATCTACGCGGCGACGACCATCTTCTCGTCGCGGGGGCTCACCACGGGTGGCAAGACCGCCTGGGCCCTGTTCTCGTTCGTCCTGCCCGTGATCGGGCCGCTCGCCTGGTTGCTGTACGGCAAGGCGGCGGCCGATCGATCAGCGGCCGATTGGACCGGACCGCGCACCTGACGTCACGTCGTCGACCGCCGAGGCGTGCGGGTGCCCCTGGCCGCGCGAGCCGACCGCCGCTCGTGGTCAGGCGGGCCCGGGGTACTGCCGCTCGCCGCCCGTGTCGAACCGCTCGCCCGAGGCGCGCGAGGGCAGCAACGACATGACGAGCAGGGTCAGCCAGCCGAGCACCGGCACCAGGTAGAAGAGCACGTACCAGGCCGTGAAGCCTCCGTCGTGCAGGCGCCGCGACTGCAGCGCGAGGGTCGGCAGGAAGCTCACGACCGACCACAGCACGACGACGACGCCCTGGTGGTCGATGTAGGTCCAATCGCGGTCGTCGCCCCCGGCCCAGGTCGACGTCCCGCCGCTGCCCGTGGCCCAGGCCTGCAGCGCTCCCTGGAACACGAGCGCGATGACGAACCACCACCAGTATTCGCTGCGGCTCGCCCGCCCGTGGAAGGTGGCGTACTTCCGCCAGAACCGCACGACCGCGACCTTCGGCGAGGCGCGGTGGTACGGCTGGTCGAGGGGCACGGGGCCTGCGGCTCCGGTCATGGGGTCTCCTGCGGTGTGGGGTGACGGGCAGCACCATCCTCTCAGCGCGTCCGGCCCGTCGTGGCCGCTCGGTGCGGCCCGTCGGTACTGTGGGGCCCGCCGACCCTCGCGTCGGCACCGTCGCCCACCCGGGGCGACGCAGGACGAAGGAGACCCCATGAGCATCGGCGGCGGAATCGCCTTGATCGTGATCGGCGCGGTCCTCGCGTTCGCTCTCGACTTCCAGGTCGCAGGCATCAACATCCAGCTGATCGGCTACATCCTCATCGCGGCCGGAGTGGTCGTGACCATCATCGGCATCGCCTTCGCGTCGCGTCGACGCTCGACGGTCTCCACGACCCGCAGCGCCGTCGACCCGGCCACGGGCGAGCGCGTCGAGCGTCGCTCGACCGACAGCGACCCGCTGGTCTGACCCGCGGGGTCGCATGCGACCCGTGGACGCAGGAGGCGCGGTGCCGGCTGGCACCGCGCCTCCCGTGCGTCCGGGGTCGGGCGACTAGAGCTGGACGCCGTCCTGTGCGGACGTCGCACGGTGGCGACGACGCAGCACGAGGGCGGCACCGGTGCCCGCGAGCAGCAGCGCGAGCAGCAGGGCGGGCAGCGCGTCGGAACCGGTGAACGCGAGAGGGCCGCGTCCGGAACCCGCCGTACCCGCGCCTCCTGCGCTCGTGCCGTCACCGGGCACCGCGGCGGGCGGCGTCGTCGGTGCCGGGGTGACCGCACCCTCGACGACGGTGACCGTGGCGGCCAGCGTCGCGCCGCTCTGCGTGCCGGTCAGCGTGATCGTGTAGCTGCCGGGCGCGGTGGGGGCGGTCACCGTGTAGGTCGCGACGCCGTCGATCACGTCGGCGATGCCGAGGTCGGTCACCGTGCCGTCGACGTCGAGCGTGCCCGTGACCTGGCGGTCGCCCGCGAGACCGGCGGTGCTGACCGGGAAGTCGGCGCCGGGGGCGACCTCGGTCGGAGCCGAGATCGTCGCGTCGGTGCTGAGGCCGTCGAGGTCGCGGTCGAGCTGCAACGCGTACACGATGGTGAAGAAGTTGTCGGTCTGGTCGATCAGTCCGACGACGTTCGCGGCGCCGGGGCCGTAGCCCGCGACGCGCAGCTGCGTGCCGGTGTGCTGCTGCGAGCCACCGGCCGCGGCCGTACCGTAGGCGATCTTCATCGTGGTGCCGTCGACCGTCGTCAGCGCGGTGCTGAGCGTGGCGGGCGGCGTCGAGTCGACGATCTGGCTGGTGTGGGCGTGGTCCGCCGTGACGATGACCATCGTGTTCCCGTCGGCCTTCGCGAAGGCGAGGGCGGACTGGACGGCCTCGTCGAGGTCGAGCACCTCACCGATCTGACCGCAGGCATCGGCGCTGTGGTCGCGCTTGTCGATCGAGGCACCCTCGACCTGCAGGAAGAAGCCCTGGTCACCCGTGTCGAGCAGGTCGATCGACGTCTCGGTCAGCGATCGCAGCGAGAGGTCGGCGCCCAGGCGGGCCGGGTTCGGCTGGCAGGTCTGCGGGGCCAGGTCGGCTCCACCCACGGTCGCCGTCGTCGCCGCGTAGCGGGTCGGGAAGTTGCCGTCGGTGAAGGTGCCGAGCACGGGCTGTGCCTGGTCGGCGGCCGTCAGGGCGTCGAGGCCGGCGGCGTCACGCACGACCTGGTAGCCGCGGTCCTTCGCCTGTGAGAACAGGGTGTCGCCCTGCCACTGGCCGGCGCGGGCCGACTGGCCGAACGAGGCCGCGCCTCCCCCGAGGGTCAGGTCGGCGCGGGTGCCGATGATCTGCTCGCTGATCGAGCCGAGGCCGCCCTGGTCGAGCGCGTCGGCGCCGCACTGCGTGACGCTGTCCGGGCCGTAGCAGCTGCGGGCGGCGACGTGCGCGGCCTGCACGGCCGGGGTGGCGTCCTGCAGTTCGGCGGTCGACACGTTGCCGGTCTTCTTGCCGTTGGCCTTGGCGATCTCGAGCAGGGTGTCCTGCGGGACGCCGTCGACGTCGACCGAGATGGCGTTGTCGTAGGTCTTCGTGCCGGTGGCCCAGGCCGAGCCGGTCGCGGCGGAGTCGGGCACGTAGTCGGGCTTGCCCTTGTTCGCGCCGTCCTTGTAGACCGAGTACGTCGTGTACTGGCCGGTCAGGGGCAGGGCGTCGATGCCGGGCAGCGTTCCGCCGGCACCGTAGGCGTAGTTGCGCGCCGAGGTGATCTCACTGTCGCCCATGCCGTCACCGATCAGCAGGATGACGTTCTTGGCGGGTCCGGCCTCCACCGAGTCGAGCAGCAGCTGCGTGCTGTCGTCGATGCTGCGTGCCGCGCCGCCGTTCTGGGCGACGTCCGCGGGGGTGGCCGCGAAGGCGGCGACGGGGCTGAGGGCGAGGGCTGCGGCGGCGGCCGTCGCGACGACCCCCGTCGTCAGGGCCGCACGCCGGCGGTTCGGGGTGTTCTTCGACACGGTTCTGCTCCTGTGATCGTGATCGTGATCCGTCGCCCAGCGACGGAGTCGTCGCGGCGCGGGGATCAGCAGACTCCTGCGCGGTGGCCATCGCGTGAACGAGGACGCCCGATCACGTGAACACCCTCGGGCGGGGGTGGTGGACCGTGAGCGGAGTCGCGAGCGAGGCGCGACCGAGGCGCGACCGGGCCCGAGCCGAGTCGAGAGCCGAGCCCCCCGCGTTCAGCCGACCGTCGAGCGCAGCACGGACGACCCGTCGGGACGGCGTCGCACCTCGACGCGGTCGGCGATGCGCTGCTTGAGCTCGTCGACGTGGCTGACGATGCCGATCACGCGGCCCGAGGCGCTCAGCCGACCGAGCTCGCTCATGACGGCGTCGAGGGTGTCGGGATCGAGCGAGCCGAACCCCTCGTCGACGAACAGGGTGCCGAGCTCGAGCCCACCGGCCTCGGCCTGCACGACGTCGGCGAGTCCGAGGGCGAGGCTGAGCGAGGCGTAGAAGGTCTCGCCACCCGAGAAGCTGCCGGGGTCGCGGGTGGTGTCGGTGGTCGCGTCGCGGATGACGAGCGAGAGCCCGGTCTTGCGCGAGCGCGATCCGACCTCGCGTTCGTCGGACGCGGCGAGTTCGTACCGCCCGCTCGACATGACCGACAACCGCACGTTCGCCGCCGCCACGACCTCGTCGAACCGCCGCAGCAGAACGTAGGTGCCGAGCGTCACGCCCTTGACGTTCTCCCCGGTCGAGGCGCTGGCGAGGTTCGCCATGCGCACCACCGCCCGGGCGTGCTCGACGGCGGCGTCGGCCACGGCCGTCACGGCCTCGAGGGCGGTCAAGGCCTGGCGCGACCGCTCGGCCCGGTCGCCGGCGCGCGTCGCCTGGTCGGTGACCTCGTCCAGCTCGGCCTCGACCAGGTCGAGGGCCTCGACGGCCGACTCGACGTCCGCCGCCTCGTCGCCGGTCAGCACGGCCACCTCGGCCTCGGCGAGCCCGGCCGCGACGATCGCCCGTTCGCGTTCGTGGGCCGAGACCCGCGATTCGAGGGCTGCCAGGTCAGCTGCCTCGAGGGCGGCGTCCGCGACCTGGTCGACGTCGTCGAAGCCGCTGCGCTCGAGGGCGGCGGCGAGCTCGGCGCGGCGTCCGACCGCCGCGTCGGCCGCCACCGTGGCGGCGTCGAGAAGGGTCAGGAGGCGCGTGTCGCGGTCGACGCCCTCGCCCACCGTCGCGGCGAGCTCGCCGATCGTCGGGGCGCGGCCGTCGAGCAGTCGCGCGATCTCGGCCTCGTCGTCGAGCAGCGCGCGCCGGTCGGCGGCGATGCGCTCTCGGGTGGTGGCGGCCCGTTCGCGGAGGTCGTCGAGCTCGGCGCGCAGCCGGTCGACCTCGAGGTCGTGCGCCACGAGGCCCGCGTCGGCCGCCGCGAGGGCGACGCGGGCCCGGCCGGCCTCGGCGACGCGCGCGGCCGACCGCGCCCGCTCGGTCTCGACGTCGTCGCGGGTCAGGTCTCCCAGCGCGCGCCGGGCCTCGGCGACGCGTCCCTCGGCGGTCGCGTGGCGGGCGGCGGACTCACGCTGACGTGTCTCGGCCGCCCGTGCCGCCGACGACGCGGCCTCGACCTGGTCGTCGGTGGGGTGTTCGACACCGGGCGACGCCGGCGCCGGGTGCTCTCGCGAGCCGCACACGGGACACGGGTCGCCGAGGACCAGGCCGGCGGCGAGCTGACCCGCCATGCCCTCGATCTGTCGTCGACGCAGGCCCGCCTCGTCGTCGAGGGCCCGGAGGGCCGCCGCCGAGTCGTCGCTCAGTCGCGCGGACGCCGCGTCGACGGCACGGCCGAGGGCGTCGAGGTCGTCGAGGTCACGCAGCCGTGCCCGCGCCTCGGCCGTCGCCTGCTCGGCGGCCGCGAGGTCGGTCGACGCGTCGGCCAGGGCCTGGCGCTCGACGACGAGCGACGCCCGGACGGCGGGAGCCGCGACGAGGCGGTCGTCGAGCTCACGGCGCCGCTCGTCGGCGTCGACGAGGGACCGTTCGGCCGCCTCGAGGGCTGCCCGACGACCGGGCAGGGCTCGTTCGGTCCGGGCCGCCTCGGTCAGCAGGGCGACTTCGGAGAGCCGGGCATCGCGGCGCGCGACGACGTCCGCCCGCCTCAGAGCCTCGTTCGCTCCGACCGCCGCGGCGGCCTCGCCGTCCGAGACGACCCGGCCGGCCTCGTCCAGGCGTTGCACCGCGTCGCGCTCGACCTCGGCCGCTCGCGCGACCGCGGTGAGGGCGTCGGTCACCGTCGCAGCCCGCGTCGCAGCGTCGACGCGCCTGCCGACCGCGGCGATCTCGGCGTCGTTCTCGTGGACGAGTGCCTGCCGCGCGATCAGGTCGGCCCGCCGGTCGAGCGCGACCCGGAGCGCCCGCGCCCGGTCGAGTGACCGTCGCGCGGTGTCTCGGGCCTCGGCCGCGCGCGAGCGTCGAGCCGACGCGTCGGCGGCCTCTGCCTCGAGGGCCCTGAGCACGGTGGCCGCGCGATCCGTCGACAGGGCCTGGTCGAGGGTCTCGGACTCGAGCGCACTGGCCTCGAGGAGTCTCGCCCGGGCCAGCTCGATGTCGCGGTCGGCCGCGTCGACTGCCGCGTTGGCGACCTTGCGCCGCTCGACGAGTTCGGCCGTGGTGCGCTCGTAGATCTCGGTGCCGAACAACGATTGCAGGACTTCTTTTCGCTTCTCGCCGGTCGAGCGGAGGAAGGCGGCGAACTCGCCCTGGGGCAGGACGACAGTCTGCACGAACTGCTGGCGTGTGAGCCCGAGGATGCGCGAGACCTCGGCACCGGCTTCTTGGGTGCTGATCGAGACGATGTCGCCGTCGACGGCGTCGGGTGACGAGAGGCGCCACAGCTTGGCGGTCGCGTTCGCCGGAGTCGTGCCCGTACCGCGCGCCTTGGGTCGCCGGTACGCGGGGGTTCGCCGGATGCGGTGGACCCCCGCGCCGTTCTCGAAGACGAGCTCGACGAAGGGTTCGACCTCGGGCGCGGCGTGGTGGCTCCGCAGCCGGTCGGGCGTCGACGCCGAGCCGGCGAGCCCGCCGTACAGGGCGAACACGATCGCGTCGATGATCGTCGACTTGCCCGAGCCGGTCGGGCCCTCGAGCAGGAAGGTGCCCGAGGCCCCGAGCGCCGCGAAGTCGATGCTGTGCTCGCCCGCGTAGGGCCCGATGGCTCTCAGGGTCAGCCGGTGCAGGTTCATTCGCTCGTCTCGCTCGCCCGGGCGGCCTCGTAGGCGCCGCGCACCACCGCGAGCTCGGCCTCGCTGGGCGCCCCGCCCGAGGCGAAGGCGACGAAGTCGGCCGCGACCTCGATCGGGTCGGATTCTGCCGTGACGGGGGCGAGCGTCGGCGCGTCGAGCGCCCCCACGGGCGTGTGGTGGATCGCGAGGGCATGCGGGAAGTGCTCGGCCACGCGCGTGTACAACCGCTCGGGGTGCACGGGGTCGGTGACGAAGACCCGCAGCCAGGCGTCGCGCAGGGCGTCGTACCGCCCGTCGAGCAGGGCGTCGAGGGTGTCGGTCACCTCGGCGAGTCGACGCGGCACGGGGGCCGGGACGAGGTCGACCGAGACCGAACCGTCGGCGGCCAGCTCGACGATGGTGGACGACTTGACCTGGTTCCGCTCGCCGAACGAGAAGGCCAGCGGCGAGCCCGAGTAGCGCAGGCGACCGGACGGGCCGACGCGTTGGGCGCCGTGGAGGTGCCCGAGGGCGACGTAGTCGACGCCGTCGAACGCGGTCGAGGGCACGGAGTCCACCCCACCCACCCGGATGTCGCGCTCGCTCTCGCTGCGCTCGGCGTGGTCGGCCTCGCGGTCGGACGCGGGCCCGGCCACGACGAACGCGTGAGCCACCACGACCGACCGGGTGCCGGGCCGCCCGGCGAGGTCGTCGCGCACCCGCTGCATCGCCGCCCCGACGACGGCCGCGTGCGACCGCGCCAGCGGCTCGTCGGTGCCCCCGGGCGCCAGCGAGCGCCGGACGCTGTCGGGGTCGAGATAGGGCAGACCGTAGAAGGCGACCGGCCCGTCGGGGTCGTCGACGACGACGGGCTCGTCGAGCAGGTCGACCGACGCTCGCAGGTGCAGGCCCGGGCGCATCAGCTCGGCCGCGAACCCCAGTCGCACGGCGGAGTCGTGGTTGCCCGGCGTGACGATCACCGTGGCGTGCTCGGTCAGCCCCGCGAGGGCACGGCCGAGGAGGCGCACGCTGGGCACCGCGGGGACGGCCCGGTCGTACACGTCGCCGGCGACCACGACGACGTCGATCGCGCGTTCGGACACGAGCCCCACCAGGTGGTCGACGAACGCCTGCTGGTGCTCGTGCAGGTCGACCCCGTGCAGCGTGCGCCCCAGGTGCCAGTCGCTGGTGTGCAGGATGCGCACGGCGCCCCTCTCGTCGGTGTCGCGGTGGGTGTCGCGATCGGTGCGGCACCCGGTCCCGGAGTCGGTGCCCCCGACTGTATCGGGGCCCTCCGACAGAGCCGGCCGCGCCTCCTCGGGTCCGGCACCGCGCCTCCTCGGGTCCGCGCCGCGCCTCGCGGCCGGTCGCCGGCCCGCCCGCGGGAGTGAGATGGTCAGATGCCCGCACACCACGGCGGGCCCGACGAGAGCGAGACCGTGAGCCACGACCCCCTGCAGCCCGACCAGGTCACCGCCGTGCGCCGTGAGGTCGAGGCGCGCCTCGACGCGATGGTGGCCGACCTGACGACCTACGCGAGCCTCGAGACGCCGTCCGACGACGTCGACCTGCTCGAGGCGGGGCTCCGCTGGATCGAGGAGTGGCTCGGCGACACGGTCGGTCCACCGGCCGACCGCCGGGTGCACGTCGTCGAGGGCTTCGGCGACACGGTCACCCTCGACTACCCGTCGCCGTCGGGGTCGACCGAGTGGGTGTCGGCCCTGTGCCATTACGACACCGTGTGGTCCGAGGGCACGCTCGCCGACTGGCCCGTGACCATCGAGGGCGACCGCATGACCGGCCCCGGCGTCTTCGACATGAAGTCCGGGCTGATCCAGCTCGGCAACGCGCTGGCGATCGGCGACCGCCTGGGGCTGCCCCGCCCGAACGTCCGCCTGCTGCTCAACGGCGACGAGGAGGTCGGGAGCATCGCGTCGCGCGAGGCGATCGAGCGAGAGGTCGGACGAGGAGGCGCGGTGTTCGTCTTCGAGTCCGCCGCCGACGGCGCCGTCAAGACCGCCCGCAAGGGCGTCGGCATCTACGAGGTGGAGGCCTTCGGGGTCGAGGTGCACGCCGGGCTCCACCCGCGATCGGGTGCGAGCGCCGTCGACGAGATCGCCCGCGCCGTCATGACGCTGCACGCCGCCGCCGACTTCGAGGCGGGCACCTCGCTCAACGTGGGAGTGCTGCAGGGCGGCACCCGCACCAACGTCAAGGCCGGCTACGCGCGGGCGATGGTCGACGTGCGCGTCACCTCGTCCGCCGAGGCCGAACGCATCGAGCGGGTCTTCGCGGCCCTCACGCCCCACGACCCGGCGGCGTCTCTGAAGGTCACGGGAGGCTGGAACCGTCCACCGATGGAACGCTCGGCCGCGACCGGTGCGCTGTACGAACGCGCGGCCCGGGTCGCCGCGTCGCTCGGCTTCGAGCTGCGCGAGGTGTCGGTCGGCGGCGCCAGCGACGGCAACTTCGCCGCCGCGCTCGGGCTGGCCGTGCTCGACGGGGTCGGCGGCGTCGGCGGCGGAGCGCACGCCCGCCACGAGTGGATCAGCGTGCGCGGAATGGTCGAGCGCACCGAGTTCGTCAGCGCCCTGCTCGCCGACCTCGCCTGACCACCCGCACCCCCACCGCAGCGCACCGCCCCGCACCGCACCGCCGAATGGACACCACGCCGCCGCACGACACGGCGCCTTGTCCACTCGGCGGTTCGTTGCGGCGGCGCCGCCGGCGACCCTGTGCGAACAGGGCACCCTCACGACCACGACGCCGAGGCGCGACCCGGCCGCAGCGGCACCCCGCCACGGCGCACGATCGCCGCCAGTCGCCGCGGATCGAGCACGTCGTCGATGTCGCATCTCTCGATGCGTCGGACCCGGCCCGTCCCCAGCAAGCGAGCCTCGCGCTTCTTCTCACGTCGAACGACCTCGGCCGGGGACGAGCCCGCGAGCAGGCGAGGGTCCGAGTACTTGCCGAAACCGTCGAACTCGAGCACGAACCCGAATTCTGCGAAGAAGAAGTCGCATCGTCCGACGAATCCCCGGGCGTCGGAGAACTCCTCCTGCAGGATCGGCTGAGGCGCGCCGAGCCGATGCAACACGACCCGCACGAGCGACTCCCCGCCATTCTCGGACAGGGGCGTGGCGAACGACACCGCTCGCTCGAGTGCCAGCTCACCCCGTCGTCCGACCGTGCGGTCGCCCATCGCCCCGAACCGGAGCCGGAACTCGTCACGCAGATCGTCGACTCGGGTGCGCATCTCGATGGCCCTCGGAAGCCGCCCCGCGACCATGAGCCGACGACGCATCACACCGTCGAGACAGAGGACGCCGTCGTCGAACCCGGATGACTTCGCGACGTCGAAGGCGGTGCGCAGCTCGCTCGTGACCAGCAGGTCGCCCACCGACTCGACCTCATCGTCCTGGAGACGGACCGCGTGTTTGACGAGGACCGGCGTGCTCTGGGTAGAGGCCCGGCGCCGGTCGATCACGTGCACCCGGCGCGGGTCGCCCTGGACGCTGGGCAGCCCGTGTACGGCGACGGCCGACCCGTGGGACACGACGCAGTCGGCGGGGAGTGCGGACACGGCGGCCCGCACCCGGACGACGTGGCGACGCCAGGGCCTCAGCCGGCCCCAGTCCTCCGTCGGCACGTAGACGCCTCGTTGGACGCGGACGAGACGCCCCGCGGCGGCCTCGTGTCGCAGGGCGCGCGCCTCACGTGACTGCGCACCCGGCGTGGCGGAGAAGATCAGATCGGGGAGGTCGTCGTCCATCCGTCGATGCTCGGCCGTCGATCGGACCCGGCCGCGCCTCCAGAGCCTTCCTGTGGACGACCGCCCGCCTACCGCATCATGTGGACGAGACGACCTGTGTGCGCCGAGAACCGCCGAGTGGACAGCACACCGCCGCATGACGCGGCGCACTGTCCACTCGGCGGTGTTCGGCACCGGCGTCAGGCGTCGAGCGTGAAGTCGTAGACGCCGGCGTCGAAGCGGGCGTAGCCGGGATAGTCGATCAGCTCGTACAGCTCGGCCCGGGTCTGCATCGACGGCACCTGCGACTCGAGCGTGCCGTCGGCGACCAGTGCGTCGAGCGCCCGCGACGCGGCACCCATCGCGGCCCGCATCAGCGACACCGGATGGATCACCATGCTCACCCCGACGTCGTGCAGCTGCCGGTGCGTGAAGAGCGGGCTCTTGCCGAACTCGGTCATGTTGGCGAGCACGGGCACGTCGAGCGCCGAGCAGATCGCCTCGAACTCGCCGAGGTCGGCCATCGCCTCGGCGAAGATCGCGTCGGCGCCCGCGTCCACCAGGGCGCGAGCACGGTCGATCGTCGCCGCGAGCCCGTCGAGCGCCCGGACGTCGGTGCGCGCCATGATCACCAGCGCGGGGTCCCGTCGGGCGTCGACCGCGGCCCGGATGCGACCGGTCGCCGTCGCCGCGTCGACGACCTGCTTGCCGTCGAGGTGGCCGCAGCGCTTGGGGTTGACCTGGTCCTCGACGTGCAGCCCGGCCACGCCGGCGGCCTCGAGCGTCTGCACGGTGCGGGCGATGTTCATGGGCTCGCCGAACCCGGTGTCGGCGTCGACGAGCACGGGCAGGTCGGTCATCGACGCGATCTGACCGGCCCGGGTGGCGACCTCGGTCAGCGTGGTGAGGCCGATGTCGGGCAGCCCGAGTTCGTTGGCCATCACGGCACCCGACACGTAGACGCCGTCGAAGCCCTTCTGCTCGATCAGCCGGGCGGTCAGCGGGGTGAACGCCCCCGGGAACGTCAGCGTGCGTTCGTCGGCCAGCCCCGCCCGGAACGCCGCACGCTTGTCGGCCGGCGACACCGTCGAGTACAGCATCAGAACAGCCCGCCCGGCTGGGCGGCCGCACCCGCCAGGGCGTCGGGCGCGACGATGCCCAACTGGCGCACCTCGTCCGGCGTCAACGAGGGGAGGCGCGTGGCCAGGTCGACGAACCGCTCGACCTCGGCGTCCGGCAGCACTCCCTCGGCCAGCGTGCGGAACTTGCGCACGTAGTCCTCGCGTCCGAAGGGCCGCGCCCCCAGCGGGTGGGCGTCGGCGACGGCGATCTCGTCGACGAGGGTCGTGCCGTCGACGAACTCGACCTCGATGCGACCGCCGAAGGCCTTCTCGGCAGGATCGGTCGAATGGTAGCGGGCCGTCCAGGCGGGGTCCTCGGCCGTGGTGATGAGCTGCCACAGCTCGACCGTGTCGGGCCGCTGCGCCCGGGCCGGGGCGTAGCTGCGCTCGTGGTGCCATTCGCCGTCCTGCAGGGCGACGGCCACGATGTACGGGATCGAGTGGTCGAGCGTCTCACGGCTGGCCGTGGGGTCGTACTTCTGCGGGTCGCCGGCGCCCGAACCGATCACGACGTGCGTGTGGTGACTGGTGTGCAGCACGATGCCGCGCACCTGCGACGGGTCACGCAGCGCCGGGTGCGAACGACCGAGCCGGCGGGCCAGGTCGATCCACGCCTGGGCCTGGTACTCGGCCGAGTGCTCTTTCGTGTAGGTGTCGAGGATGCCCCGCTTCGGCGCGCCCGGTGTCGGCAGGGGCACGTCGTAGGACGCCCCGGGCCCGTCGAGCAACCAGGCGATCACGCCGTCCTCTCCCTCGTAGATCGGGGCGGGACTGCCCTGCCCGCGCATCGCCCGGTCGACGGCCTCGACCGCGGCCTTGCCGGCGTGGGCGGGGGCGTAGGCCTTCCACGACGAGATCGCGCCCTTGCGCGACTGCCGCGTGGCGGTCGTCGTGTGCAATGCCTGGCCGATCGCCTGGTGCACCACGTCGGTCGGGAGCCCGAGCATCGTGCCGAGGCCGGCCGCGACCGACGGGCCGAGGTGGGCGACGTGGTCGATCTTGTGGGCGTGCAGGCTGATCGCGCGGACGAGGTCGACCTGCACCTCGTAGCCGGTGACGATCCCGCGCAGCAGGGCCGCCCCGTCGAGTCCACGGTGCTGCGCCACGGCCACGAGGGCCGGGATGTTGTCGCCGGGGTGCGAGTACTCCGCCGCGAGGAACGTGTCGTGGAAGTCGAGCTCGCGCACGGCGACCCCGTTCGACCAGGCGGCCCACTCGGGCGAGACGGGGTGCTCGGGCGCGACGCCCGTGACCTGCGAGCCCGCGCCTCCGGAGGTCGGCGGGTGCGCGAGCGCCTGGTCTCGCGCGACGGCGACCGGTGCGCGCAGCAGCGACGCGGCCGAGACCGCGGCGTTGTCGATCAGGCGGTTGATCACCATCTCGGTCACGTCGTCGTCGACGGGTGCGTCGTCGGTGGCGAGCGCGGCGAGGCGCCAGGCGAGTTCGTCCTCGCGGGCCAGCAGCTCGTCGCTGCGGTGCACCCGCACCGTGTGCACGACGAGGTCGGCGGCCGGGGTGCCGGGCCCGTCCGGCCCGCCCGGGGCCCCGGACGAGGAGGCGCGGGTCGCGTCGCCCCCGCCGCTCGCCTCGGTCGTCGCCCCGGCGTCGTGTGCGTGCTCGGACCCCTGCTCGTGCTGCGTGCCCATCGGCCACCCTCTCTGGTGGGGCGGGCGTCGTCGCGGCCCGCCGTGCGCCGTCGTCGGTGACGGCCGTGTCGTTGCCGACCAGTCTCGCATCCCGCCCACGTCAGACCCCCGGAAGTCGCCGAGACCCCCGCGCGCGCACGGGGGTCTCGGCGAGTTCCTGGGGTCTCGAGCTCAGAGCACGCTCTTGGGGACACGGTGCAGCGTGACGGCGCCGACGGCGTCGAACGGGTGCAGCGGATCGGGGGCGACCGAGCCGGTGGGGCCGCCGAGGCGCGAGTGCCCGACGGCGCTGAGCACCGCGTACGCGTCGCCGCGCGACCAGCCGTGGTCGTCGACCAGGAACGCGAAGGCGTCCTCGTAGCCGCGGCGGATGCTCTCCTGGACCGGGTCGCCGAGGCCGATGAAGATCCAGTCGTCCGCGGTCTCGATGCGTGGCGCCCGCAGTCCGATCCCCGGCACGAGGTCGATCGAGACCACCGCCGTGCCCTCGGCCTCGATCGCCACGAACGACGACTCGCCCTCGGCCATGATCGCGTGGACGTCGCCGATCGACAGGTACGCGCCCTCGACCATGACGGGCAGGTAGACCGTCGAGCCGACCGTGTTCTCGGTGACGTCCATGTTGCCGCCCTGGGCGTACGCGGGCATGATCGTCGAGTTCTCGCCCTCGGCCGGTGCGGTGCCCATGCAGCCGATCATGGGCCGGGCCTCGAACACGTGCCGGTCGGTCACGTGCACCCCGTCGGAGTCGATCGGCACGCGACGGGTGAACATCTCGTCGCCCATCACGTGCTGCAGGGCTCCGGACCCGGGCAGGCTGACCGACCAGCCGTGCTCGATCAGCCGGATCTCGTGCACCGTCACCGCGAGCGCGTCGCCCGGCTTCGCGCCCTCGACGTAGACCGGCCCGGTGACCGGGTTGATCGGCACCGACAGCTTCGCGAGGTCGTGGTGCTCGTGCAGCTCGGCGTAGACGGCGTCGCTCGTCTCGAACCCGATGCGCTCGCCCGTGCCGGGTTCGATGCGCAGGACCGGCGGGACCGTGGCGGTGAAGCCGGGGCGACCGTGCTCCTTGCCGAGGAAGTGGTCGATGCCGTCGACGGCGCTCACGCGTCGCGCCGTTCGGAGTCGGCCGCGGGCACCGATGTGACCGCCGGCTCGTCCGCGCCCTGCCCGAGGGTCGGCGCCGCGCCTCCTCGGCTGCGGTAGTAGAGGAACACGCCCGCGCCGAGCACGAGCCAGACCACGCCGCCGATCTTGGCCTCGGGGGCCGCGTTGACGAGCACGTAGCCGATGATCAGGAACCCGACCACGGGCACGACCAGGTGCAGCAACCAGTTGCGGGACTTCTTCTTGACGACGTAGTGCACGACGACGGACACGTGCAGCAGCATGAAGCCGAAGAGCGCCCCGAAGTTGACGAGCGACGCGATGACGTCGATCTGACCGACGAAGAAGAGCACGAGCACGGCCGAGAGCGCCGACACGACGAGGATCGCGGCCTGCGGGACCTGACGCGTGTTGATCTTCGACAGGAAGGCCGGCAGCTGCCCGTCACGGCTCATCGAGAACAGCAGGCGTGAGGTCGCGGCCTGCGCGGCCATGGCGTTGGCGATGCCGACGGCCAGCACGTTGACGACGAAGAACGCCGTCGCCCAGCCGCTGGTCGAGGCCTCGCGCACCAGGTCGAAGAAGGCGTTGCCGGCCTCCCCCTCGGGGAACGAGTCACGGCCCGCGGCGAGCGCGCTCGCCAGCCAGGTCTGCAGCACGAAGCAGAACGCCACGATGAAGAGGGCGATGATCATGGCCTTGCCGGCTCCGCCGCGCTTGCCCGTGCTCTCCTCGGCGAGGGTCGAGATGCCGTCGAAGCCCAAGAAGCTCAACACGGCGATCGAGAGCGCCGAGGCGATCAGCGGCGCGGTGACCTTGCTCGAGTCCCAGACCGGATCGGTGGTGAACTCGGCGCCCGGGATCGTGCCGCCGTTCAGTGCGGTCACGGCGATGATGACGAAGATCACGATGAAGACGACCTCGATGGCGAGGAACACCCGGTTCATGAGCTTGATCGAGCTGATGCCGAGCAGGTTCACCGCGGTGTTGATCGCCACGAAGATCAGGGCCCACATCCAGCGGGCGGTGCCGGGGAAGATGCCGATCATCGACTCGGCCGCGAAGACGTAGAGCAGCGTCGGCACCAGCAGGTAGTCGAGCAGGATCGCCCAGCCGGCGAAGAACCCGGCCACGGGGTGGATGCCGCGCCCCACGTACGAGAAGACCGACCCGGCCAGCGGGATCGACTTCGCCATCTGCGCGTAGGCGAGCGCCGTGAAGATCATCGCGACGAGACCGACCAGGTAGACCAGCGGCACCATGCCGGACGAGGCGTTGTAGACGGTGCCGAAGATCGCCCAGGGCGCGATCGGCACCATGAAGATCAGGCCGTAGATCAGCAGGTCGACGGTCGAGACCGACCGCTTGAGTTCTTGCTTGTAGCCGTACTGCTCGAGCTGCTGCTGGTTGCTCAGCTCACCGCCGGAGGCGGCCTTCGTGGGCAGGGACATGGTGTGCTCTCTCGCTCGGGTGGGGATCGGGGCGGTGCGGTGGGGTCAGGAGGCGCGGGTCGCGTCACGCAGGCCGTCGTGCGTCGCGAGGAAGGGCGCGACGACCGCGCGGAACTCCTCGGGCTGCTCGAGGTGCGAGCAGTGGCTGGCGCCCGGGAACACGTGCGACCGGACGTCGGCGATGCCGTCGACGAACGGCTGCCAGGTCGCGGGGGTGGCCTCGTCGAACTCGCCCGCGACGACGAGGGTCGGCGCGGTGACGGACGGCAGACGGTCGACGATGGTCCAGTCACGCATCGTGCCGATCACGTGGAACTCGTTCGGCCCGTTCATCGTGTGGTAGACGGTCGGCTCGGCCTCCATCTGCTCCTCGCTGTCGACGAAGTCCTGCGGCATGGGCACCACGCGGCAGACGTGACGCTCGTAGAACACCTGGGTGGCGGCGAGGTACTCGGGGTCGGTGGTCGTGCCGTCCGTCTCGTGCCGGGCCAGCGCCTCCTGGGTGTCGGTCGGCAGCTGCGCGCGCAGCTCGCCGGCACCCTCGACCCAGAGCCGCATGGAGGCGGGCGAGTTGCAGATCGCCAGGCTCGCCAGCCCGGCCGGTGCCGTCACGGCGATCTCGGCGCCGAGCATGCCGCCCCACGACTGCCCGAGCAGGTGGTACCGCTCGAGGCCGAGGTGCGCGACGAGGTTCTCGAACTCGGCGACGAACAGCTCGGGTCGCCAGAAGCCGACGGGGGCGTCGGGCAGGTGGGTGCTCCGGCCGCAGCCGAGCTGGTCGTAGTGCACGACGGTGCGACCGGTCTCGTCGGCGAGGGCCTCGAGGTTGCGCAGGTAGTCGTGGGCCATCCCCGGGCCGCCGTGCAGCACGACGAGGGGCAGCGCACCCTCGCGCGGCTCGTCGGGCGTGGTGACGCGGTACCAGGTCTCGGCGTCGTGGAAGGGGGCGGTGCCGGTGGTGATCGTGGACATGCCGGTGAGCATGCACCCGGCTAAGGTCTCGCGACAAGACCTTTAGCGATGCCTTAATCTGCCTGTAACACGACGAGACCTCGTCCGCGCGGCGGGCGGCGGGTCGGGACGCCGGGACGGGGACGCGATGGGCCAGGACGACAGCCGGGGAGGCGCGGGCGGCGCACGCTCGGACGTCGCGACCGACGGCGCCCTCGGTGGCGCTCTCGGCGCTCCCCTCGCCCCCACGACGCGGGTCGACGACATCACCGACCGCCTCGTCACGGCCATCACCATCGGCGAGTACCTGCCCGGCTCGCGCCTGCCCGCGGAGCGAGACCTCGCCGCCTCGCTGCGGGTCGGGCGCATGACCGTCCGCGCCGCCCTCGCCCGACTGGTCGACCAGGGGCTGATCGTGACGCAACGCGGACGCGGGGGCGGCTCGTTCGTCCAGGCGCCGCCTCCGGGGGTGGGCACCGACGTCGTCCGCCGCACGCTCTCGGCGCGCTGGTCCGACCTCCGCGACACCAGCGAGGCGATCAGCCGCCTGCACGGCGTCGTCGCCGAAGCAGCCGCCGAGAACCGCACGCCGGCCGACGTCGAGCGGCTGCACGACCGTCTCGAGGGCTACCGCGAGGCGCCGTCGGGGCTCGCGTCGCAGAAGGCCGACGAGGCCCTGCACGTCGCGATCGCCGAGGCGGCGGGCAACGCCACGTTGCGCGGCGTGCTGTTCGACCTCGAGGCCAGGGTGAGCATCTCGGCACCGGCGCACCTCTGGGGCGGACCGGACGGCATGCGCGAGATGGAGCTGCGCGCCCTCGCCGACCACGAGGCACTCGTCGTCGCGATCTGCGACGGGCGGGCGGCGGACGCCGCGGGCATCGCCCGCGAGCACGTCAAGATCGACCTCGAACTGCTCGAGCGCGAGCTCGGCCGCGCCGACGCTGCCGACCGACGCCTCGGCCATGACAGGCTGGGCGGGTGAGCGAATCGACGACGAACGACACCACCGAGCCACCCGCCTGGTGGACGACCGCGACGGTCTACCAGATCTACCCGCGCAGCTTCGCGGACTCGAACGGCGACGGTGTCGGCGATCTCGGCGGTATCCGGCAGCGGCTCGGACATCTGCACGACCTCGGGGTCGACGTGATCTGGCTGTCGCCGATCTACCGCTCGCCCCAGGCCGACAACGGCTACGACATCAGCGACTACGACGACGTCGACCCCTCGTTCGGCACGCTCGGCGAGTTCGACGCGCTGCTGGACGAGGTCCACGCGCTCGGCATGAAGCTGGTCATGGACCTCGTCGTCAACCACACCAGCGACGAGCACTCGTGGTTCGAGCAGGCCCGGTCCTCGCGCGACGACCCGAAGCGCGACTGGTACCTCTGGCGCGACCCGCTGCCCGAGGGCGAGGGGACGGACGCTCCGGGAACGCCCGGGGCCGGCACGTACCCGACCGCGTGGCGGAGCGCCTTCAGCGGCCCGGCCTGGACCCTCGACGAGCGCACCGGCCAGTACTACCTGCACATGTTCGCGTCGAAGCAGCCCGACCTCAACTGGGAGAACCCCGACCTGCGCCGCGCCGTCTTCGACATGATGAACCGCTGGCTCGACCGGGGCGTCGACGGTTTCCGCATGGACGTGATCAACCACATCGCGAAGGAGCCCTCGTCGCTGGCGCCGGGCGCGTCGCACTTCGTGATGGGCGGGCGCATCCACGACCACCTGCGCGAAATGCACCGCGAGGTCTTCGCGCACCGCACCGACCGCGAGCTGATCACGGTCGGCGAGATGCCGGGCGTGACCGTCGACGACGCGAGGCTGTTCACGGCGGCCGACCGGCACGAGCTCGACATGGTGTTCCAGTTCGAGCACGTCGGCCTCGACCACGGCCCGGACTCGAAGTTCGACAACCGTCCCTTCGACCTCGTGGCGCTGAAACGCTCGCTGTCGCGCTGGCAGGACGGACTCGCCGACCAGGGGTGGAACAGCCTCTACCTCGGCAACCACGACCAGCCCCGTTCGGTGTCGCGCTTCGGCGACGACGGTCGGTACCGGACCGAGTCGGCGACGTTGCTGGCCACCGTGCTGCACCTGCACCGCGGCACGCCGTACGTCTACCAGGGCGACGAGATCGGCATGACGAACGCCGGCTTCACCTCGATCGAGCAGTACCGCGACATCGAGTCGATCAACTGGTACGACGAGTCGGTCGCCGCGGGTGCCGACCCCGAGGTCCTGCTCGAGGCGCTGCGCTTCCGCAGCCGTGACAACGCGCGTACCCCGCTCCCGTGGTCAGGAGGCGCGGCGGCGGGATTCAGCACCGGCACCCCGTGGATCGAGGTGGTTCCGAACCACGACACCGTGAACGTCGACGCCGACCGTGCGGCCGGCGACCGCTCGGTGTTCGAGCACTACCGTCGCCTGATCGCGCTGCGGCACGAGTCGCCGGTCGTGGCGCTCGGGTCGTTCGAGCTGCTCGCCCCGGACGACGAGCGGCTGTACGCGTTCACCCGCACCCTCGGGGACGAGCAGCTGCTCGTGCTGGCGAACTGGTCGGGCGAGCCGTACGAGCTCGACCCCGCCCTGCACCCGGCGCTGCGCCGCCGGTCGGTGCCGCAGGTCGTGATCGGCAACGTGCCCGGCGGGGCCGGGCTGACGCTCGCCCCCTGGGAGGTCCGCGTCCTGCAGGCCTGACCCGCGCCTCCCCGGAGGCGCAGGTCCCTCACGCCCGCCCCGCGCCTCCCCGCGGGCTCGCATCGCACCGTCGGCCGAACGTCGCACCGCCTCCGTTCGCGGTGCGACGTTCGGTCGACGGTGCGACTCGGGCCCCCGGGAGGCGCTAGCGTCGGCGAGGTGAGCGATCCCGACGACGCGCCCGCGCCTCCCGACGACCCGGCACCCGCCGACCCCGCACCGACCGAGCTCCCGCACGGCTGGGTGCGCATCGGCGAGCGCCGCTGGTGGTCGACGTGGGTCGGGGCGACGACGGCGTTCGCGTTCCTCGCGGCGATCCAGGCCGTCCAGTTCTTCTTCCGCATCGCCGAGATCGGCTTCCGGTGGGATCTCGCCCTGTTGGTGGCCGTCGGGGTGACGGTCGGGATCTTCGCGCTGATCACGGTGATCCGGAACGCCCGGGCCCCGCAGCCGTGGATCGACCTCGACTCGGGGCAGTTGCGCGCCGGCACCCGCCGACCTATCCCCTTGGTCCAGGTCGATCGGGCCGTCCTGACGACGGCTCCCGTCGGGACCGGCGGTCGGGTGCTCGTCCTCCGGCTGACGGCCGAGGAGGCGCGGGTCGAGTTCATCCTGCGCGACCGGCAGGACGCGACCCTCGACCCGATCTCGACCGCCGTGTTGGCGGAGGCGCTGCGCCGCACATCCGTCGCCATGCCGACCTCGATCCACGACCCGAGCGGCCGGTTCGCCCGCTACAACTTCCCCGGGCACGTCGGCCGCGACGACGCCGTCGCCCTCGTCGAGCACCCGCCCGCCGCCGGGGACCCGCTGCCCGCGGCCTGGTGATGGTGGCCTGGTGACCGGTTCACCCTCGAGCGCCCTCGTCCGCGAGCACGTCGCACCACCGTCGTGTCGTCGAACCACGCGGGAAGGTGGCTCCACGACGCGACGGTGGTTCGACCTCACCAGCGGGCCGGGCCCTCAGCGCTTCCAGTACCCCGAGAACGTGATGCGGTTCTTCGGCAGCCCCGCCGCGTGCAGGTGCCGCCGCCCGCCGGTCGCCAACGCGGACTCACCCACGACGTAGGCGTAGGCCCGCGGGTCGGCCGCCGACCGCGACAGCAGCGCGGCGAGCGCCCCCTCCCCCGGCAAGACACCGGCACCGGCACCGGGACCAGCACCGGCACCGGCACCGGCACCGGCCTCGCCGCCGCCGAGCCCGCGCGCGTCGAGCTCGTCCCGCACCACCCACGTCACCTCGACGCCGTCCGGCGCGTCGAGCGGGCGCACGTCCGCCCGGGTCGGCACCTCCTGGATCACGGACCCCACGGAGGCGCGGTGCAGTGACCGCACGATCCCCTCCGTCCCCGGCAGCCCGGTCTCGTCGGCGACCAGGTGGATCTCGGTCGCGTCGTCGGGTGCATTGAACAGCACGCCCTGGTCGAGCAGGCCGAGGGCGTCGCCGGGGCGGGCGGCGCAGGCCCAGATCGCCGCGCCTCCTTCGAGCTCGCCCGACTCGCCGCGGTGCAGCACGAAGTCGATGTCGAGTTCGGCGCGCGACGCCCCGGCCGCACCCGCACCCGCGCCCGCGCCGGTGTCCGCACCCGCACCCGCACCCACCGAACCCGCCGGCCGGAACTCGCGCACCGTGTAGTTCGCGCAGTGCGGCCGCTCGGCCTCGGGGATCGCCAGGTACTGCGCGTACCAGAGCGAGGTCGTGGCGCGCGGCAGCCGCAGCGTGTCGCCGCCGGGTACCGGCAGGAACAGCCGGAACCACTGGTCGAAGCCCATGTCGCCGAACTCGTGCAGGTCGTCGCCGACGACGGTGACGCGCTGGAAGCTCGGCGAGACACGCTCCGAGCGCAGCACCTCGAGGCGGTGCATTCGGGGTTCGGCGGGCTTGACGGGCGGGCGGCGGGTCGACATAAGGTAAGGCTAACCTAACGAACCGCGGGCCGCATCCGGTATCGACGACCACGCCCCCGACGGGCACGCCGACGTCGAGCCACCCGCCCGACCCGCCCGACCTGCACGACCCGCGACAACGCGCCGTGCCCCACTGCTCCACCACGATCCGAAGGAGACCCGTGTCCGAACAACACGCGTCCGCACTGCTCACCACCGCGACCGCCGACGAGTACGAGCGCCTCACCGGCGCCGCCGTCGCCCGGATCGCCGACCGCTTCCGCACGACGCGCCAACCCTTCTCGGGCGAGAACCGTGCGCACCTGCAGCGCCTCGTCGACGCCGTCGACCTCGACGCCCCGGGCACGGGCACCGACGACGCCCTGCGCGAGGTCGACGAGCTCTTCACGGCGAACGCCGTCTGGTTCCACGACCCCGCCTACCAGTCGCACCTCAACTGCCCGGTCGCCCTGCCCGCCGTCGCCGCCGAGGCCGTGCTCGCCGCGGTGAACCCGTCCGTCGACACCTACGATCAGTCGGCCGTCGGCACCCTGATCGAACGTCGGCTCGTCGACTGGACCGCCGGGCGCATCGGCTTCGATCCGGTCACCCGCGACGGCGTCTTCACCTCGGGCGGCACGCAGTCGAACCTGCACGCCCTGCTGCTCGCCCGCGAGCACGCCACGGCGCGCGCCCGCGACGAGGCGACGGCCGAGGAGGCGCGGCTGCGGAACGCGGCCGCCGCCGGTCACCGTCCCGTCCCGCGCGTCACGGCGCTGCACGACCTGCTCGGCCGCATGGTCGTGCTCGCCACCGCCGAGAGCCACTTCAGCGTGCAGAAGTCGGCCCGACTGCTCGGGCTCGGCGAGGACGCCGTCGTGACCGTGCCCACCGACGACGCCGGCCGGATGCGGCCCGAGGCCCTCGCCGTCACGCTGGACGCCCTCGGTCAGGCCGGACACCTGCCGGTCGCGGTGGTGGCGACCGCCGGTACGACCGACCGCGGGTGCCTCGACCCGCTCACCGCGATCGCCGAGGTCTGCGACCGCACGGGCGTCTGGCTGCACGTCGACGCCGCCTACGGTGGCGGGTTGCTCGTCTCGCCCACGCGTCGACACCTGCTCGACGGCATCGAGCGTGCGCGGTCCGTCACCGTCGACTTCCACAAGACGTTCTTCCAGCCGGTGTCGTCGAGCGCGCTGGTCGTGCGCGACGGCCATGACCTCGACCCGGTCGCCTGGCACGCCGACTACCTCAACCCGCTCGCCGACCCCGAGCCGAACCAGGTGTCGAAGTCGCTGCAGACCACCCGACGGTTCGACGCGCTCAAGCTCTGGGCGACGCTGCGTGCCCTCGGCGCCGACGGCGTCGGCGAGCTGGTCGACCGGGTGATCGACCTCGCGGTGCAGGCCCACGACCTGTTGCGCGGCGACGACGAGTTCGTCCTGCTCGCCGAGACCCAGCTCAGCACGGCGCTGTTCCGCTGGCAACCGGCGGAGGTCGACGACGCGACCGCCGACCGGCTCGTGCCGCTCGTGCGACGCGTGCTCTTCGAGTCGGGGAGGGCGATCGTCGCGAAGACCGTCGTCGACGGACGGCCCTGCCTGAAGCTGACGCTGCTCAACCCCGACGCGGGTCCCGACGACGTGAGCGACGTGCTCGAGCTGGTCCGCGCCTCCTCGTGGGCTCTGCTCGAGGACGACGCCACCACCCTGGTCGCCGCCGGGACGGAGGCCGCCCGATGACCGCCGCCACGACCGCGGCGCCCGCAGCCGCCACCGCAGCCGCAGCCGCAGCCGCGCCCGACGCCAGCCCGCGCCTCCACGACCTGGTCGGCATCGGCCTCGGCCCGTTCAACCTCGGCCTGGCCGCCCTCACCGACCCGCTCGACGACGTCGACGCGGTGTTCCTCGACCAGGCCGACGGCTTCGCCTGGCACCCCGGCATGATGATCGAGGGCGCGACGATCCAGGTGCCGTTCCTGGCCGACCTCGTGACGATGGCCGACCCGACCTCGCGCTTCGGCTTCCTGAACTGGCTGAAGACGACCGGGCGGCTCTACCCGTTCTACATCCGTGAGGACTTCTTCCCCCTGCGGGCCGAGTACGACGCCTACTGCCGGTGGGTCGCCGACCAGCTCGACACCCTGCGCTGGGGTCGTCGCGTCACGAGCGTCGAGGAGCAGCCCGACGGCACGTTCGTCGTGACCTCGCGACGCGGCGCCGACGGGGCCGCAGAGACCTGGCACGCCCGTCACGTCGTGCTGGGGGTGGGCACCGAGCCGCGCCTCCCCGAACCGCTCCGGCGCCTCGCCGACCGGCACGGCCCAGGCGGTCCCGTCGTGCACGGCGCCGACTACCTGGCGGCCCGCGATCGCCTCCGTGCCGCCGACTCGGTGACGATCGTCGGCAGCGGGCAGTCGGCCGCCGAGATCTACCGCGACCTGCTCGACACGACCCGCGTCGGCGACCGCCCGGGGCACCGGCTCGACTGGATCACCCGGTCGCCGCGGTTCTTCCCGATGGAGTACACGAAGCTCACCCTCGAACTGACCAGCCCCGAGTACACCGACCACTTCCACTCGCTGCCGCGCGAGACCCGCGACCGGTTGGGCCGCGAGCAGCGCAGCCTCTACAAGGGCATCAGCGGCGACCTCGTCGACGACGTGTACGACACGCTCTACCGGCTGAGCGTCGACGGGCCCGTCGACTCGACCCTGCTGACCGAGACCGAGCTGGTCGACGCCCGGTGGGTCGACGACGACGAGCAGATCGAGCTCACGCTGCGGCACACGCAGCTCGGCACCACGGCCAGCCGCCGCACCGAGGCGCTCGTCGTGGCGACGGGCTACGCCGCCCGGGTGCCGAGCTTCCTCGACCCGCTCGGCGACCGGGTGGACCGCGACGACCTCGGCCGCCTGGCCGTGGCGCGCGACTACTCGATCGACGGCGGCCGGGGCCGGCTCTTCGTGCAGAACGCCGAGGAGCACACCCACGGCCTCACCGCCCCCGACCTCGGCTTCGGCGCCTGGCGGAACTCGAGCATCATCGCCTCGATCACCGGCCGCGAGCCCTACCCCCTCGAACGCCGCATCGCCTTCCAGACCTTCGGCCGGCCCGCCGGGTCGACAGCGACAGCGACAGCGACACCGACCGAGGAGGCGCGGGTCACCCGATGAGCACCACCCACGACATCGAGGCGCTCGCGCCCGCAGCCCCGTCCCGCACCGACGACCGGGCGACGGGCGTGGCGTTCTCGCGCCGCGCCTCCTGCGGTCTCGTCACGATCGAGCCGTTCGCCGCCGACCCCTACGCCGTCTGTCTGCGCCGCTGGCTGGCGCACCCGGCATCGGCCGCCTGGCAGATGGCGGGCCTGAGCACCGACGAGGTGCGCGAGTACCTCAGGGCGATCGACGCCGACCCGCACCAGCAGGCCTGGCTCGGCCGGGTCGACGGCGAGCCGACGTTCTTCGTCGAGACCTACGACCCGGCCGAGGTGCTGCTGACCGAGGTGCACGACGCCGAGCCGGGCGACGTGGGCATGCACCTGCTCGTCGCCCCGCCCCGGGGGCAGCGCGTGCACGGGCTGACCAGTGCGGTGATGGCGAGCGTCGTCGACTTCGTCTTCGCGATCGAGCAGGCGCGGCGGATCGTCGTCGAGCCCGACGTGGCCAACGACCGCATCGCGGCGAAGAACGACGAGGTGGGGTTCCGGGCGCTCGGCGAGGTCGAGCTGCCCGACAAGACGGCGCGGCTCTCGGTGCTGACGCGGCACGACCGGGCGGCGGCGCACCTCGCACCCGGGCCGATGGAGTGGGCGCACCGGCACCTCGTGGCCAAGGCGCTGAGCGAGTTCGCCCACGAGCGGCTGATCGCCCCGGTGAGTGACGACACCACCGCGACCGACGACTCCTGGCTGGTCTCGCTCGACCACGACGGCCACCACGTCGACTACCGCTTCGCCGCCCGCCGGCAGGCCCTCGAGCACTGGGCGGTCGACGAGACGACGGTCACGCGCACGGTCGACGGCCGCCCCGAACCGCTGGACGCCCTCGCGTTGATCGTCGAGCTGGACGACCTGCTCGGCATCCCCGAGTCGTTGCTCACCACCTACCTCGAGGAGGTCTCGTCGACCCTGGCGAGCGCCGCCTACAAGCGTCACCGAGGCGGTCCGACCGCCCGACAGTTGGCCACCGCGGACTTCCAGACCGTCGAGTCCGCCATGACCGAGGGGCACCCGGGCTTCGTCGCGAACAACGGACGCATCGGTCTCGGACTCGACGAGTTCCACGCCTTCGCGCCCGAGGCCGCGGCGCCCGTGCGACTGGTCTGGCTGGCGGCCCGCCGGTCGGTCACGCACCTCGCGCTCGGCGCCGGGCTCGACGAAGGGTCGCTGTGGCAGGCCGAGCTGGGCTCCGCGACCGTCGCCCGGTTCGACGCGACCCTCGCCGCGAAGGGACTCGACCCGGCGGCGTTCCACTTCCTGCCGGTCCACCCGTGGCAGTGGCAGCACCGCGTCGCGATCTCGTTCGCGCCGGACGTCGCCCGACGCGACCTCGTGCTGCTCGGCGAGGGCGACGACACGTACCAGGCGCAGCAGTCGATCCGTACGTTCGCGAACCGCAGCCGGCCCGACCGGCACTACGTCAAGACGGCGCTGGCGATCCAGAACATGGGCTTCGTCCGCGGTCTCTCGCCGGCCTACATGAGGCCGACGCCCGCCATCAACGACTGGGTGCACGACCTCGTGCTCACCGACGCGACCCTGCAGGAGGCGCGGTTCCGGGTCCTCAGGGAGCGCGCCTCCGTCGGCTACACCGGTGACGTCCACCACCGGACCACGACCTCGTCGCCGCACCGCAAGATGATCGCGGCCCTCTGGCGCGAGAGCCCGGTGCCGTTGGTCGGGCCGGGCGAGCGGCTGGCCACGATGGCGGCGTTGCTGCACCGGGACGGCGCCGGCGACGCGCTCGCCTCGGCGCTCGTGAAGGCCTCCGGGGTGTCGGCCGAGGACTGGCTGCGGTCGTACCTGCACGCGTACCTGCGGCCGGTCGTGCACTGCCTGCGGGCGCACGACCTGGCGTTCATGCCGCACGGCGAGAACGTCATCCTCGTGCTCGAGGGCTGCGTGCCGACCGCGGCGTTCATGAAGGACATCGGCGAGGAGATCGTCGTCGTCGCCCCGCGTGAGGTCCCCGAGGCCGTGCGGCGGACCGTGCACCCGGTCGACGATCGCGAGAAGGCGCTGGCGGTGTTCACCGACGTCTTCGACGGGGTGTTCCGGCACCTGGCCGCGATCCTCGACGGCGACGGCGTGCTGCCCGCGGCCCGGTTCTGGGCGCTCGTGGCCGAATGCGTCGACCGGCACGCCGACGAGCACCCGGGCCTGCCGGGGTCGGTCGACCTGCGGGCGGCACGCTTCGACCACTCGTGCCTGAACCGGCTACAGCTGCGCGACACCCGACAGATGGTCGACCTGGCGGCGCAGTCGTCGTCGCTGATCTACGCCGGAACGCTGGCCAACCCGATCGCGCGGTGACCCCGTCGGGCCTCGAGGCGGAGGCGGTCGGGCCGCCTCCGCTCCGGGGAGGTGGTGGCCGATTCACGGTCGGCCACCACCGGGTCCGCGTGTGGCCACGGGCCGCGCGGGGACGCCGCCGGTCACAGGGGGAGAACCACCGGCAGCGGGTCGAGCAGTTCCGAGGACGGTACCGCCGTCGAGTTGCTCGCGTTTCAAGATACTCTTCGAAAGAGGAGACTGCAAGGGGGCGGTGGCGGTCGCACCGGGTGACGGGTGATTCGAAGCTCGTACAACTCACTCGACGAGGTATCGTGGGGGTCCGTGGCGTCCGTCGCCGCGCCTCCTCGTCTTCGCTCCGTCCTCGCGTCGCCGTCCCGCCAGCAGAGAGCCCACCATGTCCGACGTCTCGCCCCAGCCGCCCGCCGGTTCCGCCCCGCCCCTCGACGCCGAGGGCCAACTCGACGTGACGCTCGTGCTCCAGGCCTACGCGACCTTGCAACGACAGGGCGAGCGCGTGCAGAAGGTCGTCGCCGACCACTTCGGCATGGGTACGACCGACCTCCGCTGCCTGACGTTCATCGCGACGGACCACGACACGACCCCCAAGCGCGCCGCCGAGTTCCTCGAACTGTCGACCGGGGCGACCACGAGCCTGGTCGACCGACTCGAGAGCGGCGGCTACATCACACGCCAGCCGCACCCCTCCGACCGACGCAGCGTGCTGCTCGAGCTGGCCCCGGCCGGCCACGAGGCGATCGACCAGATCCACGACTTCTACCGCCGGGCGTTCCGCGACGCGGTCGACCCCAACCACCTCGACTTCCTCGCGGCGGCGATGCGCGCGATCGGCGACTCGCTCACGCGCGCCGCGGCCGGCGACGACGCCGTCGCCTGACCAGCCGCCGGACCAGACGCCACATCGGTGGTCGCCCGACCGGCACCGGCGCGGGCAGCCGGTCGTAGGGTGGGCCGATGACCCCCTCGGACGTCCTCGTCGAAGCCTTCTCGCGCCTCCCCGCCATCGCCGTGCGGGCGGTCGCCGACCTCTCGGTCGACGACCTCGCCTGGCGCCCGGATGACGAGGCGAACACGATCGCCTGGCTCGTCTGGCACACCGCCCGAGGGCAGGACGTCCAGATCGCCGACCTGGCGGCGTCCGACCAGGTCTGGACGGCCGACGGCTGGGCCGAGTCGTTCGGGCTCCCGTTCTCGTCGGCCGAGATGGGCTACGGCATGTCGCCGTCGGACGTGGCCGCGGTGCGCGTCGACGCCGAGCTGCTGGTGGGCTACCTCGAGGCCGTCACGCTGAGGACGCGCGGCTACCTGGACGACCTCGACGGCGCCTCCTACGACGACGTGGTGGACGAGGCGTGGGACCCTCCGGTCACCGCCGGCGCCCGCCTCGTCAGCATCCTGAACGACTGCGTGCAGCACCTCGGCCAGGCCTCGTACGTGCGCGGCCTGCTCGACCGCCGCTAGCCGCGCCGGCTGCCGCCCGCCGCCGCGTCGCGACACCCCGAGCGGCGACACCGCGGCACCACCGAGTGGACACGACACCCGCGCATGACGCGGTGTGATGTCCACTCGGCGGTGTCGTGTGGTCCTGCAGGCCGGCACCGCGCCCCCGGGGAGCGCTCGCTACGCCTGTACGCCCGCGAGCTCGTCGATCAGACGGTCGCCCGAGCGGGCCTCGATCATCTCGGCGTCGATCTCGGCACGGTCGAGCAGCTCTTCCATGCGACGGCGGCGCTGGCGCGTGATGAGCGTGACGACGGTGCCCTCCTTGCCGGCGCGACCGGTGCGGCCGGAACGGTGCATGTAGGTCTTGTACTCGTCGGGCATGTCGGCCTGGACCACGAGCTCGATGTCGTCGACGTGGATGCCGCGGGCGGCGACGTCGGTCGCGACGAGCACGTTGACCTTGCCGCTGGTGAGCAGCTGCAGGTTGCGCGTCCGGCGGGCCTGGTTCAGGTCGCCGTGCAGGCTCGTCGAGCGGATGCCGGCGTCCTCGAGCTGGTCGGCGAGCTGCTCGGCGAAGGCGCGGGTGCGGGCGAAGACCAGGGTCTTGCCGCCGCCCGACGCGAGCTGCTCGATGACGGCCGTCTTGTCGCGCTGCTCGATCAGCAGGACGCGGTGGTCGATCGTGGCGCTGGCCTGGTCCTCGCCGGCGACCTCGTGCACGGCCGGGTCGACCAGGAACTCGTCGACGAGCTTCGCCACACCCTTGTCGAGGGTGGCGCTGAAGAGCAGCTTCTGGGCGCGTGCGCCGTCGGGCCGGACCGTCGCGGTCTCGCGGATGATGCGCTGCACCGGCTCGAGGAACCCGAGGTCGCACATGTGGTCGGCCTCGTCGAGCACGGTCACGACGACCTCGCTCAGGTCGAGGCGGCCCTGGTCGATGAGGTCCTCGATGCGTCCGGGGGTGCCGATGACGATGTCGACGCCGCGGTTGAGCGCACCGACCTGACGCTGCTGGGGCACGCCGCCGTAGACCTGCGTGGTGAACAGGCCGACCGAGCGGGCGATGGGCTGCACGGTGCGGTCGATCTGCATCGCGAGCTCGCGGGTCGGGGCGAGGATCAGCGCACGGGGCTTGCGGCCCATCTTGCGGTTCTTCGCGCCGTTGTTCTCCATCAGCTTCTCGACCAGCGGAGCGCCGAAGGCGATCGTCTTGCCCGAGCCCGTGCGGCCACGGCCGAGCACGTCACGACCGGCGAGCACGTCGGGGATCGTCGCGGCCTGGATCGCGAACGGAGCCGCGGCACCCATCGAGGCCAGCTGACGCTCGATGTTGTCGCCGAGGCCCAGGTCGCCGAAGCTCACGCCCTCGACGTCGGCCGCGGTGACGACCTCGGCCTTGAGCTTCTCGAGCTTGACGTCGTCCTCGGGCGAGTAGTGCGTGGCCGCGTCGCGCTTCGGGTAGAAGTCGCTGCCGCGGCCGGCGTCGCGCGCCGGGCGGTCGGCGCGGTCGAAGCTGCGGGGGGCGCGGTCGTCACGAGCCGGGCGGGCGTCGCGGTCGTAGCTGCGCGCCGGGCGGGCGTCGCGGTCGAAACCACCGGAGGCGCGGCCACCACGCTCGGGACGGTCACCGTACGAACGCTGAGGCCGGTCGTCACGCGAGCGGTCGTCACGAGCCGGGCGGTCGCTTCGGTCGTAGCTGCGGGGGGCGCGGTCGTCACGAGCCGGGCGGTCGCTTCGGTCGTAGCTGCGGGGGGCGCGGTCGTCACGGGCCGGGCGGGCGTCGCGGTCGTAGCTGCGGGCCGGGCGGTCGTCGCGGGCAGGGCGGTCCGAGCGGTCCCACGAACGCGGTCCGCGGTCGGAGCCGCGGGCGGCGTCACGACCACCGTCGCGACCGTAGCCGCGGGCGGCCTCGCGGCCACCGTCACGGCCGAAGCGAGGGGCGGCGTCGCGGCCACGCTCGCCGTTGCGGCTGTCGAAGTCCCGGTTGCCGAAGCGGTTGCCGCCGGTCGACTTCTCGCGGGGCTCCCAGTTGGGGCGGCGGTCGTCGGAGCGGGCGGCGCCGGGGGCACGGTTGCCGCCACCGTCGCGGGTGCCGAACTCGCGGCGCCCACGGTCGGCGCGCTCACTCGCGTCCCAGCGCTTCTTGGGGGCCGGGGCTCCGGCCTCGTCGGCGCGGTGACCGCGGTGCTTGGGGCTCTTCGAGCCGGCCTTGGGCGCGCCACCGGTGCGGTCGGTGCGTGGGCGTGAGTTGTCGTAAGGAGACATGGAGGAGTTCTTTCCGGGCTTGTCAGAGATGACGCGAAGAAATACCCGGGCAGCCATTGACCAGGACCGTTCACAATCGTGAATTCATCCCGTCGTGATTCGACGGGAATCCGGCCCACAAGACTTACAAACCCTCGTGCTGTTCAAAGCTGTGCATGATCGGCACCCGCAGGTGCCGATGTGCTCGCGCCACAGGCGCGGTGTCTTGAGCCGACCCACCCACGATACCCGAGCCTCCCCGGAACCGGAAGCCCCGCCTCCTCGGCGGCCGGCGTCGACGGGCGTCACCTCCGGCCGAACGGGCGGGTTCGTATCGGACGGGCCGCCACACCCGCCCGTCGACCACGAACTCGCCCGTCGAGGCGATGCCGGTTCTCGACCTGCCCGGCGAGGGCCGCCCCGGCACGCCGGCCGAGGTCACACCCGGGTGGCAGCCTCCCCCGCTTCAGCCTCCTCAGCCTCCGCCGCCCGGCGGTCGGCCCGGCGTTCGCCGATGCGCTCGTACAGGTAGTAGATGACCGGGAGCACGACGAGGGTCAACAGCGTCGACGACACGAGCCCGCCGATCACGACGATGGCGAGCGGCTGCGAGATGAAGCCGCCGTGCCCGGTGACCCCGAGCGCCATGGGAGTCAACGCGAAGATCGTGGCCGCCGCTGTCATGAGGATCGGGCGCAACCGCCGCGACGCCCCCTCGAGCAGGGCCTCGCGCACCCGCAGGCCCTTCTCGCGGTACTGGTTCACCAGGTCGATCAGCACGATCGCGTTGGTCACCACGATGCCGACCAGCATGAGCACGCCGATCAACGACGCGACGCCGAGGGGTACGCCCGAGGCCAACTGCAACAGGATCGCGCCGGTCGCGGCGAACGGGATCGACACGAGCAGCAGGATGGGCTGGATCAGGCTGCGGAACGTCGCCACCATCACGATGTAGACGATCAAGATGGCGATCAGCACCGCGAGCCCGAGCTGCGAGAACGCGTTGGCCTGATCGGCCGTCGCCCCGCCGATGGTGGCGTCGGTGCCCTCGGGCAGCGTCACGGACGCCACGGCGTCCGAGACCTCGGTGCCGGCGGCCGACAGATCGTCGGTCGACGGTGTGATCGTGACCGTCGCCGAGCGCACCGCGTCGGTCGTCGTGACAGAGGTCGGCCCGGTCGTCTGCTCGACCGTCGCGATCGAGTCGAGTCGCACGGGCCCGGTCGGGCTCGGCAGCTCGAGGGCCTTCAGCTCGTCGATGGTCGCCGGCGGGGTCGGGTCGACCGTGTAGACGTCCACCGAGCTGTCGTCGATCTCGAGCGACCCCACCCGGAACGGCTGGATCGCCTGCGACACGATGCCACCCACGGCGACCTCGCTGTACCCGAGGGCCGCGGCGGCGGCGCGGTCGACCCGCACGCCGATGATCGGCTGGGCCGCCTGCAGGTTCGAGCTGGCCTCGGCGGTGCCGGGCAGCCCCTGAACCTTCTTCAGCACGGCGTCCGTGGCGGTCTGCAGGCTGTCGGGGTCGGGGGCCGTGACGTCGACGGTGATGTCGTTGCTCGTGCCGAATCCGCTCGAGGCGGACACCTCGATCTCGCCCGCGTCGGTGACGTCGTCCAACCGGGATCGGACGTCGGCCTGCAGGGCGTCCTGGTCGACACTCTCGTCGGTGGTGATCGAGTAGGTGACCGTGCTGTCGCCCGTCCCGCCGAGGAAGCTCGCGATCGACGTGCCGCTGGACCCGATGGTCAGCTGCACCGTCTCGATGCCGTCGACGCCGTCGAGCACCTGCTCGACCTGGTCGGCCGCGTCGGACTGCGTCTGCAGGCTCGAGGCGGGCGGCAGGGTCTGCGTGACGGTGAAGGTGTTCTGCCCGCTCGCCCCGAGGAAGTTCGTCTTCATGAACGGGATGACGGCACCCGTGCCCACCAGGACGAGCAACGCCACGAGGATCGTCACGACCGGCCGTCTCAGGGTTCCCCGCAGCACGGGGACGTAGGCGCGACGCAGGCGGTCGAGCGGGCGGGCGTCGGACGGGTCGGAGGCGCGGGTCGTCAGCGACTCGAGCGTCGCGCCCTCGACGGCGGCGGCCTCGCCACCCGGTGCGTGCTTGTGGGGCCTGGGCGCCCGCAGGAACCAGTACGCCAGCACGGGGACGATCGTCAGCGCGACGAAGAGCGACGCCACGAGGGCGATGGTGACCGTCAGGGCGAACGGCCGGAACAGCTCGCCGGTGATGTTGCCCACGAACGCCAGGGGCAGGAACACCACGACCGTCGTGACCGTCGACGCGGTGATGGCGCCCGCCACCTCGCGCACGGCGACCTTGATCGCCTCGAGTCGGTCGACGCCCGCGGTGAGGTGCCGCTTGATGTTCTCGATGACGACGATCGAGTCGTCGACCACGCGACCGATGGCGATCGTCAGGGCGCCGAGGGTCAGGACGTTCAGCGTGTAGTCCGCGGCCTGGAGCCCGATGAACGTGATGAGCACGCTCGTCGGGATGCTGATGGCGGTGACGACGGTCGACCGGATCGACAGCAGGAAGACCAGGATGACGATCACCGCGAAGACGAGGCCGAGCAGCCCCTCTTCGGCGAGGGCGTCGATCGACTGCTGGATGAACGGCGCCTGGTCGAACACGACCGTCAGCTCCACGCCGTCGCCCAGGTCGGACGCGAGGCTCGGGATGGCGTCGCGGACGGTCTGCGACACGTCGACGGTGTTGGCGTCGAGGGTCTTGGTGATGGCGACCGTCAGGGCGTCCTGCCCGTCGACCCGGCTGATCGAGGTGACGGGGGCACCGGTCAGCTGCACGTCGGCGACGTCGCCGATCGTGGTGGACGCGGTGCCGCCGAGCAGCGGAAGGGCACGGATCTCGTCGACGCTGGTGAGCCGTTGGCCCGCCTGGATCGAGAGGGTCGTGCCGTCTTGCGTGATGGTGCCGCCGGGGATCAGCGTGCCGTTGGCGTCGAGGGCGTCCTGGAAGGCGGCGGTCGTCAGCCCGGCCGCGGCGAGCGCCGTCCTGTCGGGCGAGATGGTGACGCGCTGACCGGCGTCGCCGTAGATCGAGGCCTCGCGGACTCCGTCGAGTTTCTGCAGGTCGGGCACGGTGATGTTCGTCAACCGGTCGACGAGGGCTTGCGAGTCGGCGGAGTCGTAGCCGGTGACGGCGATCTGGATGACCGGCAGGTCGGCGAGGCTGCCCGTGACCACCTGCGTGTCGACGGAGTCGGGCAGTGTGAGCCGGTTGATCGCCGACTGGATCTTCTGCTCGGCGGAGTCGAGGTCGGTGCCGTAGGTGAACTCGGCCGAGACCGTGCTCTGCGATGTGCTCGAGGTCGCCGAGGTGCCTTCGAGCCCGGGGATGATCTGGACGGCCTGCTCGATCGGCGTCGACACGTCCTCGTTGACGACCTCGGGCGTGGCGCCCGGGTACGAGCTGACGATCGCGATCTGCGGGAACTGCACGTTGGGCGCGAGCTCTTGCTTGAGCGAGGTGAGGGCGATGCCGCCGAAGACGGCGACGACGATGGTGACGAGGGCGATCAGCGCGCGGTTGCGCAGGCTGAAGACGGACAGCAGGTGCACGGTGCTCCGGTGGTGAGAGGGAGAGCGAGGGAGGCTGGGCGGACGACGTCCACCGCGCCTCCATTGTCACCAGCCTCTCTGGGAACTGGCGGGGGCTTCTCCTGCGCTGTGCAGAACGTCGCGAGGCGGCCGAGTGGGGGCGACCCGACGCGACACGAACCGAGGAGGCGCGGGTCGCTATCCTCAGACCACCTCGGCCAACAGCGGCGAGACCGGAGCCTGCACCCCGTCGACGCCGTCCCAGGCCGCGCGCAGGGCCGCGAGCGCCCGGTCGGTGTCGCTCTCGGCGTACGAGAAGGGCACGCGGAGGAACCGCTCGAAGGCCCCGTCGACGCCGAACACCGGCCCGGCGGCGAGCAACAGCCCCTCCCGCCGGGCGGCGAGGGTGAGCTGCGAGCTGACCGGCGCCCCGAGTCCGACCCAGGTGGTGAGCCCACCCGCCGGCGACGGCACCTGCCACGACGGGAACGCGTCGCGCAGTCCGCGGACGACGCGATCGCGACCTCGTCTCAGGTGGCCGGCCCGCGCCTCCAGCACACGGTCGAAGTCGCCGAGGAGCTCGGCGACCACCAGCTGCTCGAGCACGGGCGTGCCCAGGTCGCCCGCCGAGCGGGCCCGCACGAGCCGGTCGACGAGGGGGCGCTCGGCGCGGATCCAGCCGATGCGCAGTCCACCCCAGAGCGACTTGCCCACCGAACCGATCGAGACGGCCCGGCCGTACGCCGCCATCGGCAGGGGGGCGTCCCGACGCCCGTCGATCGCCATCTCGGCCATGGTCTCGTCGGCGATCACCACGGTGCCCTCGTGCGCTGCGGCCTCGAGCACCCGCACCCGCTGGTCGACGGGCATCGTCGCGCCCGTGGGGTTGTGGAAGTCGGGCATCAGGTAGGCGACCGGCGGGCTGGTGCGGCGCAGGGTCTGCATCAGGGCCGCCTCGTCCCAGCCGTCGTCGACGGTGACGCTGACCGGCACGAGACGGGCGCCGGCGCCGCGAAGGGCCTCGAAGGCGTGCGGGTAGCCGGGCGCCTCGACGACGGCCCGGTCGCCGCGCGAGACCAGCACGCGGGCGAGCAGTGCGATGGCGTGCTGCGCCCCGAGGGTGACGACGATCTGCTCGGCGCTCGTCTCGAGCCCTCGAAGTCGGTACCGTTCGGCGATCGCCTCGCGCAACACGGGCCGCCCCACCGGGTCGTAGCCCGGGTCGTCGAGGTACGCACCGAGCCGCCCCGCCGCGCGCTGGGCCGCCTCGGCGATGCCGTCGACCGCCGGCAGCGCCGCCTTGGTCAGGTCGAGCAGCCCTTCGGTCGTCGTCGGACGCGGCACCGAGGAGCGGGCCGGCAGGCGGACGAGGCTGCCGCTGCCTCGCACGCTGTCGACGTGCCCCGAGTCGCGCAAAGCGGCGTAGGCCGCGGTGACGGTCGTGCGGCTGACGCCGAGGTGCGCGCAGAGGTCGCGCTCGGACGGCAGCCGCGTGCCCACGGGCAGCCGGCCGTCGAGCACGAGCAGGCGGATGCGGTCGGCGAGCGCCAGGTAGCCGGGAGCCGAGGAGGCGCGCCACGAGTCGAGCAGGACCCCGAGCGCTCGCGACGAGACGGTGGTGGCCCCGTGGTCGAAGTTGGTCACGCGGCCACCCTAAGCCGATTGGACCCTTGCCACCAGGCCAGTCGCTCGGTTGGATCGACCCCATGCTCTTCTCGCGTCGCCTGCTGCAGTTGTTCGTCGGCCTCACCGCCTACGGGTTCGCCATCGCCCTCATGGTCCGCGCCGGCATCGGCGTCGCACCCTGGGACGTGCTGTCGCAGGGGCTCGTCCGGCACACGGGGCTGACGTTCGGCACCGTCACGTTCGTCACGAGCCTCGTCGTGCTGCTGCTCTGGATCCCCCTGCGTCAGCGACCCCGTTTCGGCACGATCGCCAACACGCTGATGATCGGCCCGGTCGCCGACCTGGGGCTCCACGTGCTGCCCCAACAGACGGCGTGGTGGGCGCAGGGGCTGACGTTCGCGGGCGGCCTGCTGCTGCTGGCCGTCGCGAGCGGCCTCTACATCGGCGCCGACTTCGGACCGGGTCCGCGCGACGGACTCATGCTCGGGCTGCACGCCCGACTCGGGTGGCGCGTGGGCGTCGCCCGCACGGCCATCGAGGTCACGGTGCTCGCCGCGGGCTGGCTGCTCGGCGGCCAGATCGGCATCGGCACGGCGGCCGAGGCCCTGTTGATCGGCCCGCTCGTGGCGATCATGTTGCCGTTGTTCGCACGGCGCCGGGTGGCGACGTCCGCTGTCGTGCCGGCCCCCGCCTCCTCGTCCGTCTGAGCGTGGGCCGCAGGCCGCCTGCGAGGTCGTCACACCGGCCGGTACGAAACAGTTCGGACGAACCCGGCCTGACCGGGAATAAACCGCTCACGAGTGAAGTTGACAGGCCCTCGCACGGGAGTAGAGTCGCCGCTCGTGACCAACGACACCCGGTCGCCGAAGCGTTGGCTGATCGGTGAACCCCTGCCCTCCGAGAAGCTCGAGGGACAACTGCTGCCGAAGCACCTGGCCCTGCCGATCTTCGCCAGCGACCCGCTCAGCTCGGTGGCCTACGCCCCGCAAGAGCTGCTGATGATCCTGCTGATCGGCGGTCTCGGGTTCCTCACCCTCGCGCCGTGGGTCGCGGTCGCGGTGGTCGTCCTGCTGCTGGTCGTCGTCGCCTCGTACCGGCAGCTGATCAAGGCGTACCCGTCGGGAGGCGGCGACTACGAGGTCGCCCACAAGAACCTCGGCGAGAAGGCCGGCCTCGTGGTCGCCTCGGCGCTGCTCGTCGACTACGTGATGACGGTGGCCGTGTCGGTCGCGTCGGGCGTCGACAACATCATCTCGGCCGTTCCCGAACTGGCGCCGGTGCGCGTCGAGCTCGCGATCTTCTTCGTCGTCGTGCTGGCGGCCGTCAACCTGCGGGGGGTGCGCGAGTCGAGCAAGGCGTTCGCCGTCCCCACCTACCTCTTCGTGTCGAGCGTGTTCGTCATGATCGTCATCGCCCTGGTGCGCACGGCCCTCGGCGACCCGCCCGTCGCCGAGAGCGCGGACTACACGGTGCAGGCCGACCAGCTGACGCAGGCCGCGTTCGTCCTGCTGCTGCTGCGCGCGTTCTCCAGCGGCTGCTCGGCACTGACCGGCGTCGAGGCCATCGCGAACGGCGTGCCCGCCTTCCGCCGTCCGAAGGTGCAGAACGCCCAGAAGACGCTCGTGCTGATGGGCAGCATCGCCATCGTCCTGTTCGCCGGCCTGGTCGCCGTCGCGCTCATCGCGAAGGTGCACTACGCCGAGGACGCCTGCGACCTGCAGGGCTTCGTCGAGTGCGCCACGACGCCCCAGCGCAGCCTGATCGCCCAGATCGCCAGCGCGGTCTTCGGCGGCGCGCTGTTCGGCATCCCGTTCTACGTGATCCAGGCCTGCACGGCCGCGGTGCTGCTGCTGGCGGCCAACACGGCCTTCAACGGGTTCCCGCTGCTCGGCTCGATCCTGGCGCGCGACCAGTACGCCCCCAAGGCGCTCAACACGCGCGGCGACCGACTGATCTACTCGAACGGCGTCATCGTGCTGGCGCTGGTGGCCTGCGCCATCCTGCTCGTCTACCAGGCCAGCGTCACGGGCCTGATCCAGCTGTACATCATCGGCGTCTTCGTGTCGTTCACGCTCGGCCAGACGGGCATGGTCGTGCACTGGACCCGCATGCTCCGCGAGGGCTGCGCCGACCGGGGGGCTGTCTACCGCGCCCGGGGCATCAACGCGTTCGGCGCCCTCCTGACGGCGTCGGTGTTGATCGTCGTCACGGTGACGAAGTTCACGCACGGCGCCTGGTTGGTCTTCGTCATCATGCCGATCCTGTTCGTGCTGATGCTCGGCGTGAACCGCTACTACCGCGACGTGCTGGTCGAGATCGAGCCCGACGCCACGACGCAGTTCGGCTCGCACGGCGACCACGCGATCGTGTTGGTCGGCACCATGCAGAAGCCCGTGCTGAAGGCGCTCGACTACGCCATCGCGGCGCGCCACGAGTCGCTCGAGGCGATCCACGTCGGCATCGACGACGAGGCCACGGCGCTGCTGCAGCGCCAGTGGGCCGAGCAGGACATCGAGGTGCCGCTGCGTATCGTCGCCTCGCCGTACCGCGACATCAGCATGCCGCTGATCAAGTACATCAAGGCCCACCGCGAAGAGCACGGCAGCGAGGTCGTGACGGTGTACACCCCCATCTACATCGTCGGCCACTGGTGGGAGGCCGCGCTGCACAACCACAAGAGCCGCCGCATCCGCCAGAAGCTGATGCTCGTGCACGGTGTCACGATCTCGCTCGTGCCGTGGCTGCTCGACTCGTCCGAGGTGCTCTACGGGCGTCGTTCGCGGCCGATCCCGGGCCAGGACCGTCGCGGCGAGCCGATCCGCCCCCGCCCGGTGCCGCGCCGCGTGCTCGAGCCGGCCGGTCGCCGGTCGGGTGCCGCCGGAGGCGCCCTCGGTGCCGACGCGGGCCCCGACGGCCGTGCCGGCGCGGCGGTCGAAGGAGGCGCGGTGCAGCGGGGCCTGGACGTCCAGCCGGCCCAGGACGGCACGAAACCCGGGCCGAAGCAGACCCCGCGTGCGCCCGGTTCGGCGAAGGGCAACCGCGGAGGCGGCGCCGCGGCCCGCAAGGCCCGCTCGGCCGCCCGCAACTCCACCGGCACCGCCCCCCGCAAGAAGAAGTAGTCGCCGAGACCCCGCAGAAGCGCCCGAACCCCCACTCGCGCGCGAGGCTCCGGGCGGATTCCTGGGGTCTCGTGGGTCGGTCACCCGCAGCGCACGGCGCGAGGACTCACCTGCGGCGCGCGGCGTCGCACTCCGAGAGCCGGGCCACGACCTGCCGAGCGATCGCGCGACCGGCGCGGTTCGCCCCGATGGTCGACGCCTGCGGCCCGTACCCCGCGAAGAACACCCGCGGGTCGAGGCTGGACGCCCCACCCTCGACGCTCACGCCTCCGTCCGCCGACCGGAGCCCGAGCGGGGCGAGGTGCCGCAGCTCGGGGCGGAACCCGGTCGCCCAGACGATGGCGCCGGCCGGGGCGAACGTGCCGTCCGCCCAGCGCACGCCGTGCGGTTCGATCGACGCGAACATGGGCCGTTCGACCAGTACGCCGCGCTCGATGCCCGACACGAAACGCCGGGTGCGCGGGACGCCGGTGCCGCTGACGATGCTCGGCAACGCCTGCCCCGCCCGGGCCGCGCGGTCCTGGGCGGCGACCGCCGCGACGGCCGACTCGACGTCGAGCTCGCCCTGGTCGAGCCAGTCCACCGGCCGGCGCGTCACCCACGTCGTCGAGGCCGCGACGCCGTCGAGCTCGAGCACGAAGCCGATCGCGCTCGTGCCGCCGCCGACCACGACGACGTCGAGCCCCTCGAGATCGTCAGCCGTCCGGTAGTCCGAGGTGTGGAGCTGCCGACCGAGGAACGTGTCGCGCCCGGGGTACCACGGCACGAACGGGGCACCCCAGGTGCCGGTCGCGTTCACCACGACCTCGGCCCGCAGCGTCCCCGAAGCCGGCCCCGAGCCCGAAGCCGGCCCCGAACCCGCCTGCGACCCCGTCCCCGTCGCCGCGGCCGCCGCCGAACCGGCACCCGAGGAGGCGCGCCCCGCCCACCGCACCGAGAACCCGTCCCCCAGCCCGGTCACCCCGGTCACCTCGACGGGGCGCCGCACGTCGAGCCCGAGCGCGGCCTCGTAGCGGGCGTACTGCTCGGCGACGACGTCGCGCGCGGGGGCCGATCGGTCGGCCGCATCGAAGCCCAGCCCGAGCCCGGCCATGCCCGGCAGGTCGTGCACGCGGTGGGCGGCACCCAATCGCAGGCTCTCCCAGCGGTGCTGCCACGCGCCTCCGGTGCCGGGGCCTCTGTCCAGCACGACGAGGTCGCGACCCACCTCGAGTCCGAGTCGTCGCAGGTACCACGAGACCGACAACCCGGCCTGTCCCGCACCGACGACGACGACTCGCGTCCGCTCTCGTTCGCCCCCTGCAGCCATCCCGACCATCATGCCCGTCCGAGGCGGCAGCCGGGGCTAGGGGTACATGATAAGATCGGTCCAGTTTTTCAACAGCATCCTGTCGGCAGTTCCCGGGTCGTCCGACACCGTTTCCGGGCCGAGTTCAGAGGGGGTCACGCATGGGGCGCGGCCGTCAAAAAGCCAAGCACACCAAGGTCGCCAGAGAGCTGAAGTACTTCAGCCCTGACACCAACTACGGTGCACTCGAAAAAGAGTTGGCGACGAAGAACGACTCCGGCGACGAATACGTCGACAAGTGGGCCGACGATTTCGACGACGAGTACGACACCGAGCACGACCAGAACAAGAGCGCCTGAGGCCGGTCGCCTGATGCCCTCTTCGTCCTCGGCCCTCGTCTGGGAACAAGTCGTCGTCGACGCGAGCGATCCCGCTCGACTCGCCCGCTGGTGGGCCGACGCACTCGGGTGGGTGGTCGTCTCGTCCGACGACGACGAACCCGAGATCCGTCTCGCGGCCGACACGCTGCCCGGGTTGCTCTTCGTGGACGTCCCCGAGGCCAAGACGATCAAGAATCGCCTGCACCTCGACTTCCGCCCGACGCCGGTCGACGGCCAGAGCCGCGAGGCGACGCAAGCCGACGAGGTCGCCCGTCTCGAGTCAATGGGGGCCGTCCGCGCACAGGTGGGTCAAGACGACGCCGCGGTGTCGTGGGTGGTCCTCACCGACCCCGAGGGCAACGAGTTCTGCGTCCTCTGACGCGACGGCGTACGCGACCGGTCCCACGCGCATCACACGACGACGGCCCCTCGATCTCGAGGGGCCGTCGTCGTGTGTCGGGTTCGGCCGGGGTGACCGCCCGTCCGGAGGCGCGGGTCAGCCGCCCACGAGGGTCGCGACCGCGGGCAGCAGCCCCACGACCAGCAGCAGGATCATGCCGCCGGCGGTGAGAGCGGCGACCTTGCGCCCGCCGGTGACGGGTGACGCGGACGAACGCAGCGGCGCCGGATCGGCGGGAACGCGGCTGACCCGGGCACTGCGCGGGGCGGCGACCGCGCTGCGGGAGACAGAAGGGAGGGGGATGCGGGTGGTGCTCATGGGGTCGACTCCTTCGTCGTCCGGTCTGACGTCGTCGTCAGCACGCCCGTCACGGGCGTCCGACCATCGTACGTCCACCGCCGACGGAACGCCACGCGGCGTGGCGGGCCGTCAGCCCGCGTAGGCCCCGACGAGTCGCACGGCGCCCCCGTCGACCCCCTTGGCACCCTGCTCGAAACCGGCCAGCTCGCGGCGCCCGGTCGAGACGATGCCGACCGGCCAGGTCGCGATGCCGTCGGCCTCGAGGGCCGAGGCGACCGCGCCGGCCCGCGATGCGGCGACGACGGCGATCATGCCGATGCCGAGGTTCCAGGTGCCCTCGCTCGACTCGAGGGTCGAGCCGGCCAGGTCGCTCAGTACGCGGAAGACGGGCAGCGGGGACCAGGTCGACCGGTCGACCTCGGTCCACGACCCGTGGGGCAGCACGCGGGCGAGGTTGGCCGCGATGCCACCCCCGGTGACGTGGCTGAGCGAGTGGATCGCGCCGTCGAGAGCGGGGTCGTCGAGCACGCGCAGCAGGGGCGACGTGTAGAGCCGCGTCGGTTCGAGCAGCGCCTCGCCGACGGTGCCCGAGAACTCGGGCAGGGTGTCGTCGTAGCCCAGGTCGCGGGACGCCAGGATGTGTCGCACGAGCGAGAAGCCGTTGGAGTGCACGCCCGACGAGGCCAGGGCGAGCACGACGTCGCCGTCGCCGACGAGGTGCGGGCCGAGTTGGCGTCCCGACTCGACCGCACCGACCGCGGCCCCCGCCACGTCGTAGTCGTCGGGCCCGAGCAGACCGGGGTGCTCCGCCGTCTCGCCGCCGACGAGGGCGGTGCCCGTCTCGCTGCAGGCCCGGGCGATGCCCTCGACGATCGACGCGATGCGGGACGGCACCACGCGTCCGCAGGCGATGTAGTCGGTCATGATCAGCGGCCGGGCACCGACGACGACGATGTCGTCGACGACCATGCCGACCAGGTCTTGCCCGATGGTGTCGTGCTTGTCGAGAGCCTGCGCGATGGCGACCTTCGTGCCGACGCCGTCGGTCGAGGTGGCGAGCAGCGGCCGGTCGAAGTCCTTGAGGAACGACACGTCGAACAGTCCGGCGAACCCGCCGACGCCGCCGACCACGCCGGGGCCGTGCGTGGCACTGACGGCCGTCTTCATCAGCTCGACCGCCCGGTCGCCGGCGGCCGTGTCGACCCCCGCTGCGGCGTAGGAGGCGCTGGTCGAGTGGGCAGAGGAGGTCGCCATTCGTTCATCCGTTCGGTGTCGCTCTAGACTGTCGCGGTAACCCCAACTCTACGGTCTGGAGCCAGATCCGCATGTGCGGCATCGTCGGTCTCGTCGCGCACGAGCCAGCAAATCAACTCGTCTACGACTCGCTCCTCCTGTTGCAGCACCGGGGGCAGGACAGCACCGGCATCGCCACCGCCGAGGGCGGCATCTTCCACGTCCACAAGACCAAGGGGCAGGTGCGCGAGGGCTTCCGCACCCGCGACATGCGTGCCCTGCTCGGCAACATGGGCCTCGGCCACGTGCGGTACGCCACCAAGGGCGCGGCCAGCAACGAGCAAGAGGCGCAGCCGTTCTACGTGAACGCTCCCTACGGCATCGTGCTGATCCACAACGGCAACCTGACGAACACGCGAGAGCTCACGAGCGAGCTGTTCCACGTCGACCGTCGGCACCTCAACACGAACAGTGACACCGAGCTGCTGGTCAACGTGCTCGCGCACGAACTGCAAGAGCAGGTGAACGGCAGCGAGCTCGATCCCGAGCAGATCTTCGCCGCGGTCACCCGCGTGCACGACCGCGTGCAGGGCTCGTACGCGGCGATCGCGATGATCGCCGGCCACGGCCTTCTGGCGTTCCGCGACCCGTTCGGCATCCGCCCGCTGGTGCTCGGTCGCCGCCTGGCCGCCGACGGCGTCCGCGAAGAGTGGATCACCGCCTCCGAGTCCCTCGTTCTCGAGTCCGGCGGCTACGAGATCGTCCGCGACGTCGCCCCGGGCGAGGCCGTCTTCATCTCGCTCGACGGCCGCATGGTGTCGAAGCAGTGCCACGCCAGCCCGCGCCTCATCCCCTGCTCGTTCGAGTACGTCTACCTGGCCCGTCCCGACTCGATCATGAACGGCATCTCGGTCTACGACGCCCGCCTGCGCCTCGGCAACCGGCTGGCCGACACGATCGCCGCGCACTCGCCGATCGGCGACATCGACGTGGTCATGCCGATCCCCGACTCCTCGCGTCCCGCGGCCATGCAGGTCGCCCAGAAGCTCGGCATCGAGTACCGCGAGGGCTTCTACAAGAACCGCTACGTCGGCCGCACCTTCATCATGCCGGGCCAGGCCGAGCGCAAGCGGTCGGTGCGCCAGAAGCTCAACGCCATGTCGAGCGAGTTCAAGGGCAAGAACATCCTGATCGTCGACGACTCGATCGTCCGCGGCACGACCTCGCGCGAGATCGTCGAGATGGCCCGGGCCGCCGGCGCGAACAAGGTGACGTTCACCTCGGCCGCTCCCCCGGTGCGCTTCCCCCACGTGTACGGCATCAACATGCCGTCCCGGCACGAGCTGATCGCCCACGACCGCAAGATCCCCGAGATCGCCCGCGAGCTGGGTGCCGACCACCTCATCTACCAAGAGGTCGCCGACATGCAGTCCGCCATCACCGAGGGCAGTGACGTCACCGAACTCGAGATGAGCTGCTTCACGGGCGACTACGTCACCGGGACGGTCAGCCCCGAGTACCTCGCCTGGGTCGAGGCCAACCAGCTCAGCTGAGCCGACGGGCCGGGCCACCACCCGCGCCTCGCCCCCGCTTCCACCCGTCGGGGGAGGCGCGGTGTCGGTGTGCGTCCCTAGGCTGGGGGCCATGAGCGACGTCGGCATGCCCCGCCCTGAACCGACCGCGACGCCCCCGGCGTCCGCCGTGCAGATCGCCGGTCTGCGCAAGGCGTTCGGCGACAAGGTCGCCGTCGACGGCATCGACCTGACCGTGCCGACGGGCTCCTTCTTCGGCCTCGTCGGCCCGAACGGCGCCGGCAAGACGACCACGCTCTCGATGGCGACCGGGCTGCTCCGTCCCGACGCGGGCAGCATCGCGGTGCTCGGCGTCGACGTCTGGTCCGACCCGACGCACGCCAAGTCGCTCGTCGGCGTCCTCAGCGACGGCATCTCGCTCTTCGACCGCCTCACCGGCGAGCAGCTCGTCACCTACCACGGCCTCCTCAACGGCATGAGCCGCGAGACGACGGCGCAGCGGGTCGGCGACCTGCTCGACCTGCTCGACCTGCGATCGGCCGGCGGCACGCTCGTCGTCGATTACTCCGCGGGCATGACCAAGAAGGTCGCGCTCGCCTGCGCGCTGGTCCACGCACCGCGCCTCCTCGTCCTCGACGAACCGTTCGAGTCGGTCGACCCGATCTCGGCCGCGAACATCCGCGACATCCTGCACGGCTACACGCAGAACGGCGGCACGGTCATCGTGTCGAGCCACTCGATGGACCTCGTGCAGCGCATGTGCGACCACGTCGCCGTCATCGCCTCCGGTCGGGTGCTCGCCGCCGGCACGACCGACGACGTGCGCGCCGGCTCCACCCTCGAAGACCGGTTCGTCGAACTCGTCGGCGGTCGGCAGCACAACGAGGGGCCGTCGTGGTTGCGCACCTCCTGAGCCTGCGCTGGCGGGTGCTGCTGAACGGCTTCAGACGCAGCACCTGGCAGCTCGTCGCGGCGGTCCTCGGCGGGCTCTACGGGCTCGGCGTGCTCGCCGCGGTCGTCGCCGGTCTCGTCGCCCTCTCGTTCGCCCCCGAACGCTGGGCCTGGACGGCCGCGGTCCTCGGGGGCTCGCTCGCCGTCGTCGGCTGGGTCGTCGTGCCGTTCATCGCCCGGGGTTACGACCAGACCCTCAGCGTCTCCAAGCTGCGCCAGTTCCCCTTGCCGGCCGACCGGCTCCTCGTCGCCCTGTTCGTCACCGGGCTGTTGGGCATCCCGGGCATCGTCACGCTGGTGGCCGCCCTCGCGACGACCTTCAGCTGGGTGCAGCACCCCCTCTCGGCCGCGCTCGCTCCCTTCTGCGGGCTGCTCGGCGTGTTCGTCTGCGTGGCGGCGTCGCGGGCCGTCGAGACCGCGACCAGCGCCCTCGGGGCCAAGCGTCGTTACCGCGAGCTGATGAGCGTCGCGATCTTCGTGCCCCTCATCCTGGCCGGGCCTCTGATCGGCCTGGTCGGCCAGGGGCTCAGCTCGATCGGCGACGACCTGCCCCGCGTGGCCCACGCCCTGTCGTGGAGCCCCCTCGGCGCCGCCTGGTCGATCCCCGGCGACGTCGCCCTGGGGCGCCCCGGCGAGGCGGCCCTCAAGGCCCTCATCGCCCTGGCCACCCTGGGCGTGCTGTCGCTGCTCTGGCGACGAGGGCTGGTGACCGCCCTCGTGGCTCCCCCGGCCGTCACCGCCACTGCGGCGTCGAAGGGCCTCGGTCTGTTCGCACGATTCCCCGCGACGCCGACGGGCGCCGTCGCCGCCCGAACGGCCGTGTACTGGCTGCGCGACCCGCGCTACGGCGGTTCGCTGATCGTCGTCCCCCTGATGCCCGTCCTGGCGATCTTCCTGTCGTTCTCCCTCGACACGACCTGGCCGCTGTACGCCATCGGCCCGGCCGTGGCGGCGTTGCTCGCCGTCACCCTGGCCGCCGACGTCTCCTACGACGGCACGGCCTTCGCCGCACACCTGTCCACCGGGTTGGCGGGTTCGGCCGACCGCGCCGGACGCGTCCTCACGCTCGCCCTGTTCGCGGTCCCCTCGGTCGTGCTCGCCACGCTCGTGCCCCTCGCGGTGGTGGGCCGATTCGACACGGCCCCCGCGCTGCTCGGTGTCGGCCTGGGGCTGCTGCTCACCGGGTTCGGCGTGTCGAGCGTGGCCTCCGCGCTCTACCTCATGCCCGTCCCGGCCGCCGGCGAGAGCCCGTTCAAGTCGCCGCCCGGGGCCAACGTCACCTCGACCCTCGGCCTCTACGCCTCGTGGGCGATCGTGTTCGTGCTGTCGCTGCCCGAACTGGTGCTCGGCGTCGTGGCACTGGTGCAGGGGTCGGTGCTGCTGGGGTCGCTGACACTCGTCGTCGGCGTGGCCCTCGGGGTCGTGCTGATGATCGTCGGCATCCGGCGGGGCGGGCGTCTGCTCGACGCCCGGGGGCCCGAACTGCTCACGCGACTGCGGCGGGCGCGCGGAGCCTGATCCGGCCCTTGACGCCGCCCGGCGCTGGTGTCAGCCGCGGTCGGAGTCGCCGTCGGTCACCTGACGAGGCGCGGGCTCGGCCTCGTCGACGGGCACCTCGAGCCGTTCGCGTTCGACCTGGACGCGCTTCGCGCCCCGGCTGGTGACCCGTTCGGCGACGATCGCCGCGACGCAGCCGACGGCCCCGCCGATGGTGAGCCCCCAGAGAGAGATGTACCCGTAGGTCTGCGCGACGCCCTCGCCCGAGTCGAACGGGAAGAGCGAGGTGACGACGAGCGACACGACCACACCGAGCGCCGCGCCCATGATCAAGAAGACGGGCACCTTGGGCGCCCGACGCACCGTGACCTCGTCGCGTTCGACGATCGACTCGGCGACGGGCGCGGGCGCGGCCGCGGGCTCGACGACGGGCTCGGGTCGCTGCTGGTCGTCGGGTGCGTTCGTCACCCGCCCATCATCCCAGAGGCGACCGCCCACCGCCGACGCCCGTCTCGACGTCGAGCATGGCCCCGCCGCCCCCTGTCGTCCGCATCGAAAACCGTCGAATGGGCAGAAGGTGCTCGTGGCGTCGCGCCGAGGCGCACCTTCTGCCCACTCGTCGGCGGCGCAGCCGCGCTCCAGCCCGGACACCGAGGAGGCGCGGGTCAGCCCCGCTGCCAGGCGATCGGCACGTAGCCGGTCAGGTCCGCCCTGCTGCCGGAGGCCGACACGAGCGCCCCGGCCCGCGCCTCCTGCCAGCTGAGGTCGCCGGTGGCGAGTCGCACGAAGGTGGCGGCGTCGGTCTCGACGACGTTGGGCGGCGTGCCGCGGGTGTGGCTGAGCCCCTCGCGGAACTGCACGGCGCCGAACGGTGGCACGCGGACCTCGACCGTGGCCCCGGGTTCGCCGTCGGCGAGCACCTGCAGCAGCCAACGGACGGCCATGGCGGTCACCGGCCGCGGCGCGGTCTCGTCGGCGGCGAGCGCCGCCCGCACCTCGCCCACGGCGGCCGATCCCGCCGTGTCGTCGATCCGTGCCCTGGCCATTCGTCCACGCTACCCGTGCCTCCGCGTCCCGCACCGCGCGACGGACTCGGCAGCGCGGCGGACCCTCGGTAGGCTGTGCGCGTGCGAATCCTCGTCCTCGGTTCCGGTGCTCGCGAGCACGCCATCATCACCGCCCTGCTGCGCGAAGACGCGGGCCACGAGATCGTGGCGGCGCCCGGCAACGCGGGCATCGCCCAGCAGGTCGACATCGTGCACCTCGACCCGTCGAACGGCGCCGTCGTCACCGAGTACGCCCTCGAGAACGACGTCCAGCTGGTCGTCGTCGGTCCCGAGGCCCCGCTGGTCGCGGGTGTCGCCGACGCTCTGCGCACCCGGGGCATCCCGGTCTTCGGCCCCGGCAAGAAGGCCGCGTCGCTCGAGGGCAGCAAGACCTTCGCGAAGCGCGTCATGGACGAAGCCGGCGTGCCGACCGGGCGGGCCACGCGAGTGGGCACCCTCGACGAGGCCGTCGCCGTGCTCGACGACTTCGGCTCGCCCTACGTCGTCAAGGCCGACGGACTCGCGGCGGGCAAGGGGGTGCTCGTCACCGACGACCGCGACGCCGCGGTCGAGCACTCCACCTACTGGCTGCAGCACGGGCCGGTCCTCGTCGAGGAGTTCCTCGAGGGCCCCGAGGTCTCCCTGTTCTTCCTCAGCGACGGTCACACGGTCGTGCCGCTCAGTCCCGCGCAGGACTACAAGCGTCTGCTCGACGGCGACGCCGGCCCCAACACCGGCGGCATGGGCGCCTATTCGCCGCTGCCCTGGCTCGCCGACCGCTTCGGCAGCGAGAAGGACTTCGTCGACGAGGTGCTCGACACCATCGCCACCCCGACGGTGCGGCAGCTCGAGTCCGAGGGCACGCCGTTCATCGGTCTCCTGTACGCCGGTCTGATCCTCACCGAGCAGGGGGTCCGCGTCATCGAGTTCAACGCCCGCTTCGGCGATCCCGAGACGCAGGTGGTGCTGCCCCGTCTGGTCACCCCGCTCAGCGGGCTGCTCCTCGCCGCGGCGACCGGGTCCCTCGGCAATCACGAGTCGCCGCGCTTCTCGTCCGACGTCGCCGTGACGGTGGTCCTCGCGAGCGAGGGGTACCCCGAGGGGGCCGTCAGCGGTCGCCCGGTCCGCGGGCTCGACGACGCGACCGCCGTCGCCGGGGTCCACCTCGCCCACGCCGCCACGGCACGTCTCGACGACCGACTCATCGCCACCGGTGGTCGGGTGCTCAGCGTCGTGGCCCAGGGCTCGGACTTCGCCGAGGCCCGGGGTCGCGTCTACGAAGCCCTCTCCCGCATCGAGCTCGAGGGCGGGCAGTACCGTCACGACATCGCCGAACGGGTCGCCCGATGACCGCCCCCGACGGCACGACGGCTCCGTCCGACGTCACCGCAGGAGGCGCGACTCGCCAGGCCGCGCGCGTCACGCCGGGCACCCCCCGCCACCTCGAGGGCTGGACGCCCGTCTACTCGGGCAAGGTCCGCGACCTCTACGTCCCCGCGCCGGTGGCCGGCTCGGTGGGCGACGCGGCGACCCTCGCCGACACCGAGTACGTGCTGGTCGTCGCGAGCGATCGGGTCAGCGCCTTCGACCAGGTCCTCGAGCCCGGCATCCCCGGCAAGGGCGCCCTGCTGACGCAGCTCAGCCTCTGGTGGTTCGCCCAGTTGGTCGGCGTACCCAACCACCTCGTCGACCCGACCACCGCCTCCGTGTCGCTGCCCGGGCAGGTGCGCGACCGCGCGATGCTCGTGAAGCCGCTCGACATGTTCCCGGTCGAGTGCGTCGTCCGCGGTTACCTGGTCGGCAGCGGGTGGGCCGAGTACCGCGAGCACGGTACCGTCTGCGGCATCGCTCTGCCGGCCGGGCTCTCGAACGGCGATCGTCTGCCCGAGCCGATCTACACCCCGGCGTACAAGGCGCCGCTCGGCGAGCACGACGAGAACATCTCGTTCGAGCGCACGGTCGAGTTGGTCGGCGCCGAGACGGCGACGGCGTTGCGCGACCGGTCCCTCGAGATCTACCGGCTCGCGTCGGACGTCGCCGAGGCCCGGGGGGTCATCCTCGCCGACACGAAGTTCGAGTTCGGCGCCGACCGGGTCACGGGTGAGATCACCTTGGGCGACGAGGTGCTCACGAGCGACAGCAGCCGCTTCTGGGACGCCGCGGCCCATGCCTCGGGCAACCGCACCCAGAGCTTCGACAAGCAGATCGTCCGCGACTGGCTCTCGGCGCACTGGGACGGCATGGACGAGGCGCCGGCCCTGCCCGACGACATCGTCGCCCGCACGGCGCAGCGGTACCGCGACCTGATCGAGCGCCTCACCGCCCGCTGAACCGCACCTCACCTCGAACCCCGTTTCGGACGATGCACCCCGTTTCTCCGGGGTTCATCGTCCGAAACGGGGTTCTTCGCGGTCGGGGGTGCGGCGCCCGTGCCGATCGGGAATGCCCGCCGACCTCGCCCGGTTCACGTCGATGACACGTCACCGATCGGTTGACGACCCGACCCGACCCGACCCGACCAGACCAGACCGAGGGCAGCCATGACCGACACCTCCGCGACCGACGACACCCGCGCCTCCTCGTCCCCCGAACGCGGCCCGCGGGCGCAGGGCGTCGGCACCACCGACCTGCTCGCCGCCGACACCGGCATGGGAGCCGTCACGCTGCGGGTCGCCGACCTCGACGCGATGACCGCGTACTACCGCGACGCCGTCACCCTGACGGTGCTGACCGCCGAGCCCGCGGCGGGTCGCGTCGTGCTCGGACGTGGCGCCACCCCGATCGTCATCCTCGAGCACGCGCCCGAGCTGAGGCACGCCGGGCCGCGCGAGGCCGGCCTCTTCCACACCGCGATCCTGTTCGAGACCGAGGCCGACCTCGCCGCCGCCGTCTACAGCGTCGCCACCCGTCACGCCGGCACCTTCACCGGCAGCGCCGACCACCTCGTCAGCAAGGCCTTCTACTTCACCGACCCCGAGGGCAACGGCATCGAGCTCTACTGGGACCGCCGCCGCAGCGAGTGGTCGTGGACCCACGGGCAGGTGGACATGGCGACCCTCGCCCTCGACCCGAACGCGTTCGTGCAGCAGAACGTCAGCGAGGAGGCGCTGGCCGGTGCGGCATCCCGTCCCGCCTCGGTCGGCCACGTGCACCTGAGCGTGGGCGACGTCGAGTCGGCCCACCGGTTCTACGTCGAGCAGCTGGGATTCGAGACGACGACCCGGTTCGGGCCCCAGGCGCTGTTCGTCAGCGCCGGCGGCTACCACCACCACATGGCCATGAACACCTGGACCAGCGCCGGGGCCGTGCGACGCGGGCTCGCCCTGGGCCTCGGCCTGGTGCGCATCGAGGTGCCGACCACCGACGACCTGGGTGCCCTCGGCGAGCGCCTCGGCCACCACGGTGTCGCCATCCGCGACGACGGACGTGTGCTCGGGTTCGACGATCCCTGGAACAACCGGATCCAGGTGACCGTCCGCCCGAGCTGACCACCGGCACCGCTAACGTCGAGGCATGTCTGCAGCCGACTCCCCCCTGTTCAGCACGACCCGCGAGGGCGACCTGACGCTCGACGACCACGAGGCGATCGCAGCCATGCTCGCCCGGGCGTTCCCGAGCTATGACCACTGGTACGCGGGGGCCCGGAGCTGGGCGGGCATGCAACCCGAGCTGAGGGTCGTCGCGCGTCAGGGCGACGTCGTGGTCGCGCACGCCGGCCTGCGTCGCCAGTTCGTGACCGTCGGCGACACCGATCTGCTCGTCACCGCGGTCGGCATGGTCGCCGTCTCGCCGTCGTCCCAGGGCACCGGCGTCGGCGGTGAGCTGCTGCGCCAGGTCGATGCGGCGCTGAGCTCGCTCGACAGCGGCTTCGGACTACTCGAGACCGGCGACGACGTGCAGGGGTTCTACCGCCACGCCGGCTGGCTGCCGCTCGACGACCTCACCGCGCACTACACCGCGTTCAGCGCCGACGGCGCCGGTGTCCTCGTGACGCAGGACCACGGCTGGCTGCTCCACGAGGGGACGCTCACCCTGGCGGACTGGCCCGCGGGCGAGTTGCACTGGAACGGCCAGATGGTCTGAGACCCCCTGGACGCCGAGGAGGCGCGGTGACCGACGAACGGTCACCGCGCCTCCTGCGGTCTGACGCGGCTGTCGGCTACGCCGGGACGCCGACCTCGGCCGGGTCCTCGTTCGACCCGGGAGCCGACGGCTCGACGCCCGCGCGGACGCGCTGGCCGAGGGTCGCGTCGACGTTCGTCCAGTACTGATAGACCCGTTCGCGCAGCGCCGGCTGGGTCACCTTCGAGACGTGGCCGACGATGTTCTGCACGAGACGGTCACGCTGACCGTCGTCCATGACCTCGCGGACGAGCGTCCCGGCCTGGCCGAAGTCGTCGTCCTCGGCGTGCAGGGTCGCCGCCGAGCGCACGAGTTCGCCGTCGGACTCCCACCCACCGGTGTCACCCGCGGCCTGCGGGTCGGCAGCAGGGCCGCCCACCGAGTTCGGCGCGTAGACCGGCGCCGTGGCCTCGCTGAAGTGGTACCGAGCGGCGCCGTCCTTCGAGTACGAGTGCACCTCGGTCTTGGGCATGTTGACCGGCAGCTGCTGGTGGTTGACGCCCACGCGGTAGCGATGCGCGTCGGCGTAGCTGAAGATGCGGGCGAGCAGCATCTTGTCGGGGCTCGCGGCGATGCCGGGCACGAAGTTCGACGGGGCGAACGCGGCCTGCTCGATCTGGGCGAAGTAGTTCTCGGGGTTGCGGTTCAGCGTCATGGTGCCGACCTCGATGAGCGGGTAGTCGCTGTGCGGCCACACCTTGGTGAGGTCGAACGGGTTGAACCGGTAGCCGGCGGCGTCCTCGTACGGCATCACCTGGACCGACAGGGTCCAGGTCGGGAAGTCTTCGCGTTCGATCGCCTCGGACAGGTCGCGGATGTGGAAGTCGGCGTCCTCGCCCGCGATGCGGTCGGCGTCCTCCTGGGTCAGGATCTCGTTGCCCTGGTCGCTCTTGAAGTGGTACTTCACCCAGGAGCGCTGACCCTCGGCGTTGATCCACTGGTAGGTGTGCGAGCCGAAGCCGTCCATCGTGCGCCACGAGGCGGGCAGGCCACGGTCGCCCATCAGCCAGGTGACCTGGTGGGCCGACTCGGGCGACAGCGTCCAGAAGTCCCACTGCATGTCGTGGTCACGCAGGTGCGAACCGGGCAGGCGCTTCTGCGAGTGGATGAAGTCGGGGAACTTGATGCCGTCGCGGATGAAGAAGACGGGGGTGTTGTTGCCGACGAGGTCGTAGTTGCCCTCGGTCGTGTAGAACTTCAGCGAGAACCCGCGGGGGTCGCGCCAGGTGTCGGGGCTGCCCTGCTCACCGGCGACGGTCGAGAAGCGGGCGAGCATCTCGGTCTCGACGCCGGGCTGGAAGAGCGCCGCGCGGGTGTACTGCGAGACGTCACCCGTCGTGACGAACGTGCCGAAGGCGCCGCCGCCCTTGGCGTGGACGATGCGCTCGGGCACCTTCTCGCGGTTGAAGTTGGCGAGCTTCTCGACCAGCTTGTGGTCGTGCAGGACGATCGGGCCGTCGGCGCCGACCGACTGCGAGTGCTCGTCGCTGGCGGCGGGGGCGCCGTTGTCGGTGGTGGTGATCTTCTTCGCGTCGGTCATGTGTCCTCTTTCGTTCGTGGTTCGTCGTCGTGTGAGATCAGGGTGCGAGGCCCGCTCAGGGAGCGGCCACCGCCGCGGGGGCGTCGGACGAGGAGGCGCGGACCGGCTCGTCGCCCGCCGCCGCCAGGGCCTCGGCCGCCCGACAGGCCGGGCAGAGGCCCCAGAAGGTCACCTCGGCGGTCTGCACGAGGTACCCCGAGTCGTGCGACGGGGTGAGGCAGGGGGCGTGACCGACGACGCAGTCGACGTCGGCGACCGAGCCGCACACCCCGCAGACCACGTGGTGGTGGTTGTCGCCCGTCCGCAGCTCGTACAGGGCGGCCGAGCCCGCGGGCTCGATGCGGCGCACCAGTCCCGCTCCGGTCAGCGCGTTCAGCACGCCGTACACCGCCTGGACCGACGTCCCGGGCAGCTCGAGGGCCACCCGCGCGAAGACCTGCTCGGCGGCCGCGTGCGGTGCCGGCTCGAGGGCGCGCAACACGGCGAGCCGGGGCTCGGTCACGCGCAGCCCGGCGGAGCGCAGGGCTTCACGGGGATCGTCGATCGGATCGGTCATGTGACCAGTGAACCACTCTTTTGATCGGATCAAAACAATTGAGGGCTGCTCGGAGGCTCTTCTCGGCTTCGGCCACCCGGCCTGTGGACAACCACCCCGGGACGCCAGGGGATCGCTAGCGTCGTCGACATGAGCACCACCGCCACGACACCGTCGTCAGCCACCCCCGTCGTCCCCCCGGGGCGAGACCTCGTGGTCGACCTCGCCCGCGTCTTCTGCGTCCTGCTGGTCGTGGCGATCCACGTGATGATGGTCGGCGTCGCCGTCGACGCGACGGGCGCCGTCGTGGTGAACCGTCCCCTCCAAGAGCAGCCCTGGTTCGCCCTCTCGACGTGGGCCGGCCAGATCATGCCGCTCTTCTTCGTGGTCGGCGGGTTCGCCAGCGCCACGGCCTGGGCCGGCGCGCGCCGCCGCGGCGCCGACGCCGGCGACTTCGTCCGCGGCCGACTGCTGAGGCTCGCACGCCCGGCGAGCGCGGTCTTCGCCGTCCTCGCGATCGCCCTCGCCGTGGCGACCCTGCTCGGCGTCGATCCCGAGCTGCGCGACGTCGTGGCGACCGGCGTGGGCTCGCCGTTCTGGTTCCTCGCCGCGTACGGCATCACGCAGGTGCTCGTGCCGGTCATGGCCCGGCTGCACGCGACCCGTCCCTGGGCGACCCTCGTGGTCCTGGTCGTCGCGGCCGTCCTGGTCGACGCGGTGCGGTACGGCACCGGCGTCACGGCGGTCGGCCTCCTCAACCTGGCCTTCGTGTGGTTGTTCGTGCAACAGCTCGGCTTCGCGTACGCCGACGGGCTGTTCCGTCGGACCCCGCGGGTCGTGCTGCTCGTCGTCGCCGTCGTGGCCTACGCGGCCCTGGTCCCGCTGACGACGGTCGGGCCGTGGTCCGACGACATGCTGAGCAATCTCAACCCGCCGACCGTGCCGCTCATGGTGCTCGGGGTGGCCCAGATCTGCCTGCTCTCGCTCCTGCACCCCGCCCTGTCCCGCCTCATGACCACGCCCGCCGCCCGCGCTGTCGTGTTCGCGATCGGCAGCAGGGGCATGACCATCTACCTGTGGCACCTGCCGCTGCTGATCGCCCTGTTCGGGGTTCTGCTGATCGTGGGCGGACCGCTCCCCCAGCCCTCGACGGCCGTCTGGTGGTGGACTCGCCTGCCGATCTGGGCCCTCGTCATCGGGCTGACCTGTCTCGTGTCGCTCGCGACGGCACGGTTCGAACTGCCACCGCGAGCGCTGCCCGAGGGCCGGCGCCGCGCCTCCTGGTGGCTGATCGGTGCGGCAGCCGTGCTCGCGATCGGCCCGCCGTTCGACGTGATGCACGAGGGCCTCGACCTGCGCAACGCGGTCGCGGGGGCGATCTGCCTGCCCCTGGCCGTCTGGCTGCTCGGCCGATCGCGACCGGTGCACGCGAGCTCTCAGCCGGCCGAGACGGCCCCGGCGGGCGGCCTCGCGACGGCCGACGAGGCGCGAGAGGGGTAGACGCCCGACCGACGGGGGGTTCGGCCGGGCGTCCGGCGGTCTCGGGGCGGATCAGGAACCCGTCGACCGGAAGCCGGACAGAAGGCCCGATCACGAGGCCTGCGCTCTGTCCGCTGAGAACACTCTGCGGCTCGAGTCCATGATCCGGCTGACAAGAGCCTCGCATTCTGCTGACCATCGCCGTCGGCCCGTCGCGAGCACGTGACACCACCACCAGGAGGCGCGCGTGGCTGCCGTAGACTCGTCGCGTCCACCCGTTGACGCCTCTGCAGGAGTAAACCAGTGCCCACAATCGTCGTCGAGGTCATGCCCAAGGCTGAACTGCTCGACCCCCAGGGCAAGGCCGTCGCCGGCGCCCTCTCCCGTCTCGGCAAGGGCGCGTTCACCGACGTCCGCATCGGCAAACGTTTCGAGGTCACGGTCGAGGGCGAGGTGACCGACGCGGTCCTCGCCGACGTCCGCGAGCTCGCCGACGACATGTTCTCGAACTCGGTCATCGAGGACGTCGTCTCGATCACCGTCGCCGACGCTCCCGTCACGCTCTGATGCGCGTCGGCGTCGTCACCTTCCCCGGCTCCCTCGACGACCGTGACGCGCAGCGTGCGGTCCGGCTCGCGGGCGGCGAGCCCGTCGCCCTCTGGCACGGCGACCACGATCTGAAGGGCGTCGAGGCGATCATCCTGCCCGGCGGGTTCAGCTACGGCGACTACCTGCGCGCCGGTGCGATCGCCTCCTTCTCGCCGATCATGGCCGACGTGGTCGACGCCGCGAACGCGGGCATGCCCGTGCTCGGCATCTGCAACGGATTCCAGATGCTCGCCGAGGCCCGCCTGATCCCGGGTGCGCACACCCGCAACGCGCACCAGCAGTTCATCCGGCGAGACCAGCGCCTCGTCGTCGAGAACGCTCGCACCGACTGGACGAACGGCTTCACCGAGGGGCAAGAGATCACCATCCCCCTCAAGAACGCCGACGGTCGCTTCATCGCCGACGCCGACACGATCAAACGCATCGAGGGCGAGGGGCAGGTCGCCTTCCGTTACGTCGGCGTGAACCCGAACGGGTCGATGGACGACATCGCCGGCGTCACCAACGCCCGGGGCAACGTCGTCGGCCTCATGCCGCACCCCGAGCACGCCGTCGAAGAGGGCTTCGGCCCCGACACCCCCGCCGCGATGTCCAGCGGCATCGACGGCCTGACCTTCTTCACGTCCGCTCTCGAGAGGGCCCTCGCCAAGTGACCGACCAGACCGACCGCGCCACGCACGACGCCGAGATGATCGACGTCCGCCCCGAGGGCCACGTGCCCGACACCGTGGCGAACGCCGCGGCGACGCCCGACAAAGAGCAGCCCTACGGCGCCCTCGGCCTCAAGGCCGACGAGTACGCCTCGATCCGCGAGATCCTCGGCCGTCGACCCACCAGCGGCGAGCTCGCCATGTACTCGGTCATGTGGAGCGAGCACTGCTCGTACAAGTCGAGCAAGATCTACCTCCGCCAGTTCGGCCAGAAGGTCTCACCCGCCATGAAGAAGAACCTCATGGTCGGCATGGGTGAGAACGCCGGGGTGGTCGACGTCGGGGGCGGCTGGGCCGTCACCTTCAAGGTCGAGTCGCACAACCACCCCAGCTACATCGAACCGTTCCAGGGTGCCGCCACCGGCGTCGGCGGCATCGTCCGCGACATCATCTCGATGGGCGCCCGTCCGGTCGCCGTCATGGACCAGTTGCGCTTCGGCGACATCGACGCCGCCGACACGGCCCGCGTGGTCGACGGCGTCGTCGGCGGCATCAGCTTCTACGCGAACTGCCTCGGCCTGCCCAACATCGGTGGCGAGACCTACTTCGACGCGGTCTACCAGGGCAACCCCTTGGTCAACGCGTTGGCCGTGGGCGTCCTGCGCCACGAAGACCTCCACCTCGCCAACGCTCGAGGCGTCGGCAACAAGGTGGTCCTCTTCGGTGCCCGCACCGGCGGCGACGGCATCGGCGGGGCGTCGATCCTCGCCTCCGACACGTTCTCCTCCGGCGGGCCCACCAAGCGTCCCGCCGTGCAGGTCGGCGACCCGTTCGCCGAGAAGGTGCTCATCGAGTGCTGCCTCGAGCTGTTCCGCGACGAACTGGTCGAGGGCATCCAAGACCTCGGTGCGGCCGGCATCAGTTGCGCCACGTCCGAGCTCGCCTCGAACGGCGACGGCGGCATGTTCATCGAGCTCGACAACGTCCTGCTGCGCGACCCGTCGCTGACGGCCGAAGAGATCCTGATGAGCGAGAGCCAGGAGCGCATGATGGCCGTCGTGCGTCCCGAGAAACTGGACGCGTTCCTCGCCGTCGTGGCGAAGTGGGACGTCGAGACCAGCGTCCTCGGCGAGGTCACCGACACCGGCCGCCTCGTCATCAACTGGCACGGCGAAGAGATCGTCAACGTCGAGCCCCGCACGGTCGCCGTCGACGGTCCGGTCTACGAGCGCCCCGTCGCCTACCCGAGCTGGATCGACGCCCTGCAGGCCGACAGCGCGTCGTCGCTGCCCCGCCCCACGGGCAACGCGGTGCTCCGAGAGCAGTTCATCGAGCTGCTCGGCTCACCCAACCTGGCCGACAAGAGCTGGGTCACCAACCAGTACGACACCTACGTGCTGGGCAACACGGCGCTGAGCTTCCCCGACGACGGCGGCATGATCCGCGTCGACGAAGAGACCGGTCTCGGCTTCGCCATCGCGACCGACGCGAACGGGCGCTACTGCCAGCTCGACCCCAAGCAGGGTGCACGTCTGGCGCTGGCCGAGGCGTACCGCAACGTCGCCGTGACCGGAGCCGTGCCGGCCGCGGTCACCGACTGCCTGAACTTCGGCAGCCCGGAAGACCCCGAGGTCATGTGGCAGTTCTCGCAGGCCGTCGAGGGGCTTGCCGACGGGTGCCTCGAGCTCGAGATCCCGGTCACCGGGGGCAACGTGTCGTTCTACAACCAGACCGGCACGCGCCCGATCCACCCCACGCCCGTGGTCGGCGTCCTCGGAGTCATCGACGACGTCGCCAAGCGCATCCCGTCGGGCTGGCAGGACGAGGGCGACAACATCTACCTGCTCGGCACCACGGCGCTCGAGCTCGACGGGTCGGCCTGGGCCGGTGTCGTGCACGACCACCTCGGTGGCCGTCCGCCGGCCGTCGATCTCGCGGCCGAGGCACGACTCGCGCACCTGCTGCACGCCGGGGGCGACCAGTCGCTGATCGCCGCGGCCCACGACCTGAGTGACGGCGGCCTGGCGCAGGCGCTCGCCGAGGCCGTGCTGCGTTTCGGCGTCGGCGCACGCGTGTGGCTGGGCGAGGTGCTCGAGCGTGACGGCATCGACGTCGCCACGGCGCTCTTCAGCGAGTCCACCGGTCGCGTCATCGTCTCGGTGCCCCGCGAGGACGACGTCCGATTCCGCGGCCTGTGCGAGGGCCGTGGCTACCCCGTGGCCCGCATCGGTGTGACCGACGCCGAGTCGGGTTCGCTCGAGGTGCAGGACGTCTTCACGGTGTCGATCGACGAGCTGCGCAGCACCCACCGCGGCACGCTCCCGGCCCGCTTCGGAGCCACGATCGGCGAGTAGCAGCCCCGCCCTCCCCCGAACCGGGCGAGTCCGTCGGAACCGGTCGACACCAGTCGACCCGTTCCGGCGCACTCGCCCGCTTCGCTGTTCCGACACGCCCCGTGCTGCCGCCCGATGTCACCTCCGGCCTCAACGAACCCGCACGGCCAAACCCGACCTGCCGCACACCCAAGCTGCGCCGAACCCGACCTGCCGAACAACCCTGCCCGTGCAAATCGCGACAGAACACATCGCAGGAGGCGCCAGCCGCGACCTGAAGGCGGCGTGTCGCCTCTGCATGGTCGCGAATTGCACACGAACGCGGCGCCGACGGACGGGCACGTCGCTGGCCCCTGAACCCCGGCCGTCCGCCCGCGTTCGGCGAAGCCGAACAGAGCGCCGGAGGGGGCCCCACCAGCACGAACGGCAATGCCCCCGGACCGTCAGGTCAAGGGGCATGCATTGCTGGGGTACCTGGACTCGAACCAAGAACAACTGAACCAGAATCAGTCGTGTTGCCAATTACACCATACCCCAATGATGACAACCGTGAGGTTTACATCACTGTCGGCCCATCACCTGGACCGACGTCTACTGTACAGCATCCGCCAGGTGTTCGAGGCCACCGATGAGGTCGCGGTTGATGACGGCCGCAACACGGGCACCGTCACCGGCGGCGACGATGAGTTGCTGGGGACCGGGGGCAGTGCTCTCGCCGGCGGCGTAGAGCCCGGGCACGGAGGTGCGACCGTGCGCGTCGACGACGAGCAGTCCGTCGCCGTCGAGATCGGCTCCTGTGGGCGCGACGTAGTCCAACGCACCTGACCACTCGGGCCTCACGAAGCCGCCGGCGCGGCGTACGACGGAGCCGTCCTCGAGGACGATGCCGCGCATGCCGTCTCGATCTCCGTCGATGCTCGCGACCCGGCGACGTTCTACCGCGATGCCACGGCCCGACAGCATCGCCTCGTCCGCGGGGCTCACGGCGTCCGAACCGTGCGTGAACACGATGAGGTCGTCCGACCACTGCGAGAGGAGCAGGGCACGTTCGGTGAGGTCGGGGTGCTCTCCGATCAAGGCGAGCGGCTGATCGCGCTTGTCGTACCCGTCGCATTCGATGCAGCTGTGGATGAAGGTGCCGTAGAACGCCCTCAACTGGGCGATCTCGGGCAGGGTCTCGGTCAGCCCCGTCGTCACCAGGACGACTCCCGCGACGGCGGACGACTGCTGCCCGCGGAACTCGCACGAGATCTCGAAACCACCGTCGACCTCGGCCACCTTCGTGGCCAGTGTCTGGCGATGTTCTGCCCCCTCATAGGCCAAGAACTCGTCGCGTCCGAGCCTGCGCAGCTCGAGCGGCGAGATGCCGTCGCGCGTGAGGTACCCGTGCGAGAGGAGCGTGGCGGAGTTGCGCGGCCTGTTGCTGTCGATGAGCAGCACGCGTCGGCGCGCGCGGACCAGGTTCAGCGCGGCGCTCAGCCCCGCCGGACCACCTCCGATGACGGCGACGTCGTAGAACTCGGTCATGAGCGATCGGCGAGGGAGGCGAGCCGGGCGAGGGTCGACTCGCGACCGAGGATCTCCATCGACTCGAACAGCGGCGGACTCACTCGGCGACCCGAGAGCGCGACCCGCAAGGGCCCGTAGGCCACGCGGGGCTTGAGCCCGAGCTCGTCCACCAGAGCCGTCTTCAGGGCGGCCTGGATCGGCTCGTGCGTCCACTCGGTCACGCCCTCGAGGGCAGCCGAGGAGGCGCGCAGCACCTCACCGGACCGCTCACCCAGTGACGCCAGCGCGTCGTCCTCGTAGACCAGCTCGTCGTCGGCGACGAACAGGAACGCGAGCATGCCCCGAGCCTCGGCCAGGAGCGTCATGCGCTCTTGGACCAGAGGGGCGGCCTGGGCCAGCACCGTCTGTTCTGCCTCGGTCGGCGGCGCACTGACCACGCCCTCGAGGTAGGGCAGCAGACGCTGGGTGAAATCGTCGACCGGGAGCAGGCGGATGTGGTCGCCGTTGATCGACTCGGCCTTCTTCACGTCGAAGCGAGCCGGGTTCGGGTTCACGTCGACGACGTCGAAGGCGGCGACCATCTCGTCGATGGAGAACACGTCCCGATCGTGCGTCAGGGACCAGCCGAGGAGGGCGAGGTAGTTGACGAGACCCTCGGGGATGAACCCGCGGTCACGGTGGTGGAACAGGTTCGATTCGGGGTCGCGCTTCGACAGCTTCTTGTTGCCGTCCCCCATGACGTACGGGAGGTGGCCGAACCGCGGGACGAACGTCGTGACCCCGAGCTCGACGAGTGCTTCGTACAGCGCGATCTGCCGGGGCGTCGACGACAGCAGGTCTTCACCGCGCAGCACGTGTGTGATGCCCATCAGGGCGTCGTCGAGCGGGTTGACGAACGTGTAGAGCGGGACGCCGTTGGGCCGGACGACGACGAAGTCGCTGAACGAACCGGCGGGGAAGGTGATTTCACCCCGTACGAGATCGTCGAAGCTGAGGTCACGGTCGGGCACGCGCAACCGGAGAGCCGGCTGGCGACCCTCGGCCCGGAACGCGGCACGCTGCTCGTCGCTGAGGTCACGCTCGAAGTTGTCGTAGCCCTGCTTCGGGTCTCGACCGTTAGCGATGTTGCGAGCCTCGATCTCGTCACCCGTGGCGAAGCTCTCGTAGAGCAGACCACGCTCGAGGAGCCGGTCGATGACCTCGCGGTAGATGTCGTGGCGCTGCGACTGCCGATAGGGCCCGTGAGGCCCCCCGGCATCGACGCCCTCGTCCCAGTCGATCTTGAGCCACCGCAGTCCGTCGAGGATCTGCTCGTAGCTTTCTTCGCTGTCTCGGGCCGCATCGGTGTCTTCGATGCGGAACACGAGTTTGCCGCCCGTGTGCCGGGCATAAGCCCAGTTGAACAGGGCGGTGCGGATGAGGCCGACGTGCGGCGTTCCGGTGGGCGAGGGGCAGAACCGCACGCGCACATCAGTGCCGGTGGCGGTCGAGAAGGGAGCTGACATCGATGTCGATCTTACCGGGGGGCGACCCCGCGTGATCAGCGTTAAACGCAGAAAGGCCCCTTCCGAAGAAGGGGCCTTTCTGGTGTTACCTAAAAGGAGTCCGGCGGTGTCCTACTCTCCCACAAGGTCCCCCTTGCAGTACCATCGGCGCTGAGAGTCTTAGCTTCCGGGTTCGGAATGTGAC
>NZ_RKIC01000015.1:0-34948 GCF_003755185.1 Frigoribacterium sp. PhB24
CTCCTTGTCTTTTGGTCCCGGTGGGGATGTACAGGGTTCGCCACCGTCGCCGAAAAGGATTGGAACGCATCGACTTCGTTACCCCGCCGTGACCTTCATTCCCGCGATCTGGCTCAGCCGGCGAGGAACTCGTCGGTGTCGTCAGCGATCCGCGTCCACTGCGTGTGGTGCAGGTAGAGGTCTCCGTCGAGCGCGACGACCCGGCCGCGGCCGGCAGGTCCGCCGGAACGTCTGCCCGCTGACCGCATCGAGTTGCGTGAACTCGACCGGGTCGACGCGTCGGACATCTGACCGCCAAGGCCCGCCACGTGCTCGGCTGGACGGCGAAGCGGTCGTGGCGAGACCGCCTCGACGCCGACGGCCGTGCCCTGCCGAAGGCCCGACCGGCCGACGGTGATCAGAGCGACTCGGCCAGCAGGGCGAAGGTGCGATCGGGTGCCTCGAGCTGCATGTCGTGGTGCACGCCGGGCAGGCGGCGGATCTGCCAGCCGGCCTGTTGGTAGGCCGACACGAGACGCTCCGGCACGACGGCGGGGGAGTCGTCGGACAGCACGATGACCGAGGGCACCGCAGGCGCCGTCGTCGCGACCGGGTTGAAGGCCACGTCGCGGAACACGCCCGTCGCCATGCCCGAGTCGAACCGGGCGTGGGCCTGATCCAAGGAGGCGCGGGTCGCGTCGTCGTACCCGGCGCGCAGTCGCGCGCTCTTCCGCGCCTGGGTGAGGGCCGCGACACCCATCGTCACGGTGGGCACGGCCCAGAAGAGCCGGCCGGCGAGACCCCTCGTCGGCAGGGCGAGGGAGAACCCCGGGTCGAGGTAGACGGCCGTCCGAGGCTGCAGTCGGTCGACGGCACGGACGAGGACCGAGCCACCCAGCGAATGCCCGACGACACCGTGCAGGCCCCGGGGCAGGGCCGAGGCGACGTCGTCCGCGAACTCGTCGAGCCGGTACGACGACGCCCGGTCGCTCTCACCATGACCCCGCAGATCGAGGGTGGTGACCGTGTACGAGCCGGTCGCGACGAACCGGTCGACGATCGGCTTCCAGGTCGCGCCGTCGGCGCCGAGCCCGTGGACGAGGGCGACGTGGCGGTCGCCGTCCCCGACGGTCGTGACATTCAGGTGCATGACGACCATCCTGCCTGTCACCATGGGGTCCACGCCGATCCGACCGGGTAGACGGACGCACGCACGAGAAGGGCACGACCATGGCCGACGCCGGGTTCAGCACAGAAGAGAAAGCCGCGATGAAGCAGCGCGCCGCCGAACTGCGGGCCGAGGCCAAACGCCAGAAGCTGGCCGACAAGTCCGCTGCCGAGGCACAGGACGCCGCAGCCGCCATCGCGGCGATGACGGACGTCGAGCGGCCCGTCGCCCAGATGGTGCACGAGGTCGTCGCCGAGCACGCCCCGAACCTCGCCCCCAAGACCTGGTACGGCTTCCCGGCCTACGCCAAGGAGGACGGCAAGGCCGTCGTCTTCTTCCAGCCGGGCGCCAAGTTCGGCACGCGTTACTCGACCCTCGGGTTCCAGGACGGCGCCCGGCTCGACGACGGCACCCTCTGGCCCACCTCGTACGCGGTGACCAGCGACGACGACGCGACCCGCGCCTCCGTCGCCGCCCTCGTCCGGAAGGCCGCCGGACTCTGACGCGTCGGTACGCGTCAGTACGCGTCAGTACGCGTCGGCCGACAAGGCAGCGAGCAGGTAGACCAAGGGCGACGCGAACGCGACGAGCGCCGCGAGGACGATCGCGGTGATCGAGAGCCCCGGCAGACGGTGCCGTCGACCGAGCGCGATGCTCGCGCAGGCGATCACGGCGATCGCGAGGGCCCAGCACAGGAACGACGCGCCGAAGGTCACGGCGACGGCGTGGATGCCGTACGCGGCCGCTTCGCCCTCGTACGAGTAGATCATCGGCACGAGGGCCCTGAACGGCAGGATCACCTCGGCGACGACGAGCGCCGCCGAGACGATCGGCAGGACGAGGAGGCGCGGGCGCCGTGGCCGCGGCGGACGCGCCGCCGGCGGGGGAGTCCAGATCGGCGGCGGACCGGACGGGAGCGGCGGTGCGGTCGGTGGCGTGCCCATCCCGACACGATAGACGGACGGGTCCGTTGGTGCCGCCGGGGAGGGCACGACCGCTCGGCGCTATGATCGTCCTCACAACACACGGGAGTCCGGTGAGCCGGGCTGAGAGGAAGCGAACCACGCTTCGACCGTCGAACCTGATCTGGGTCATGCCAGCGCAGGGAGGAGAAGAACAGATGTCCACGTCCACGCCCGAAAACCGTTCCACGGCGGCTCGCGACAACTCGACCGGCTTCGCGCCGAAGGCCCGCACCACCCCGACCCGCCGGTGGCGGGTCGTCGACATCGTCGTCGCCAGCGTCATCGGCGTCGCCGCCGGCGTCGTCTTCTGGGCCTGGGGCCTCGCCTACACCCCCATCGACAGCGTCCTGAGCTTCTCGGGCGGCTTCGAGGGCATCCTCAACGGCGGGTGGCTCTTCGCCGGCGTGCTCGGCGGCATCGTCATCCGGAAGCCCGGCGCCGCCGTCTACACCGAGGTCGTCGCGGCGGTCGTCTCGATGCTGATCGGCACCCAGTGGGGCTTCTCGGTGCTCATCTGGGGCATCGTCCAAGGCCTGGGCGCCGAGATCGTGCTCGCGGTCTTCCTCTACAAGTCGTGGCGGATCGGCACGGTGCTGCTCGCCGGTGCCGTCGCAGGCCTCGCCGTCGGCCTGATGGACACGAGCTTCGCCTCGGCCGCGGCCTACGCGAGCGGGTCGAAGACGATCTACGTCGTGACCTCCGTCGTCTCGGGCACGGTCATCGCCGGCCTGCTGTCGTGGCTGGCGGCCCGAGGTCTCGCCCGCACGGGCGCGCTGTCCCGGTTCGCCTCGGGACGCTCGGCGGACGCCCGGGTCTAGGCGCGCCTCCTCGTGGCCCTTCCCGTGAGCGGATCGAACGGCGGGCGGCGGGCACCGGACGCCGGTGCCCGCGTCACCGCGCGTGGCTGGGGCTGGCGCCACGCCGGCCGCCGCCTGCCCGCCGTCGCGCAGCTCGACCTCGAGGTGGCCCCCGGCGAGCGCGTGCTGCTGCTCGGGGCGTCCGGCGCGGGCAAGTCCACCCTGCTCGCCGGTCTCGCCGGAGTGCTCGGCGGTGACGACGAGGGTGACGAGGCCGGCGACCTGCTGGTCGACGGCCGCGCACCCGCCGAACAGCGCGGCCGGGTCGGCCTCGTGCTGCAGGACCCCGACTCGCAGGTCGTCCTCGCCCGCGTCGGCGACGACGTCGCGTTCGGCTGCGAGAACCTCGGCGTGCCGCGCGACGAGATCTGGCGCCGTGTCGGGTACTCCCTCGAGGCCGTGGGGCTCGACCTGCCTCTGAGCCATTCGACCTCTGAGCTCAGCGGTGGCCAGAAACAACGGCTCGCGCTCGCCGGGGCTCTCGCCATGCGGCCCGGGCTGCTGCTGCTCGACGAGCCGACCGCCAACCTCGACCCTCAGGGTGTCGTCGAGGTGCGCGACGCCGTGGCCCGGGTCGTCGCCGACTCCGGGGCGACGCTCGTCGTCGTCGAGCACCGGGTCTCGGTCTGGCTGCCCGTCGTCGACCGGGTCGTCGTGCTCGACGCGGGTGGGGGAGTCCTCGCCGACGGGCGACCCGACGACGTGCTGCGGTCCGAACGCGACCGTCTCGTCGACGCGGGGGGGTGGGTCCCCGGCGCCGCGCCTCCTGCGCCCGTCCGGTCGCGCACGACCGGTGGCCTGCTGCTCACGGCGTCGGGCCTCGAGGTGGGGCACAAGGGGCCCAAGGGGCGCGCGGTCGCCGCCGGCATCGACCTCGCCGTCACCGAGGGGCGTGCGCTCGCCGTCACCGGCACGAACGGCTCGGGCAAGTCGACGCTCGCTCTCACCGTCGCGGGGCTGCTCGCGCCCGTCGCGGGTGCTCTCGAGGCCACTCCACCGTTCGCCGACGGGGCCGGCCCGTCGCCGATCCGGTGGCGGCCGCGCCAACTGCTCACCCGCGTCGGCACGGTGTTCCAGGACCCCGAACACCAGTTCCTGACGGGGACGGTGCGCCGCGAACTCGCGGTGGGGCCGGAGGCGCTGGGCACGTCCCCGACGGAGGTCGCGTCGCGCGTCGACCACCTCCTGGACCGGTTGCGGCTCGACCACCTCGCGGGGGCGAACCCGTTCACGCTCTCGGGCGGTGAGAAGCGGCGGCTCTCGGTCGCGACGGTGCTCGCGTCGCGGCCGTCGTTGCTCGTGCTCGACGAGCCGACCTTCGGGCAGGACGCCCGCACCTGGCGCGAGCTCGTGACCCTGCTGGCCGACCTGCTCGACGAGGGTCGGGCGGTCGTCGCCGTCACCCACGACGCCGAGTTCGTGTCGGCTCTCGCCGACGACGTGCTCGACCTGAGCGCGCACGCCCGCCGCGCCGACACCGCCGCGGTGCGTCGATGAGCGTCCTGATTCCGGTCGAGGCGACCGGCGCGGTGGGGCGCGTCAACCCGGTCGCCAAGCTGCTCGCCGCCGTCGTGCTCGCCGTGGCCCTGCTGCTCTCCATCGACTGGGTGTCGGCCGGTACCGCGCTGCTGCTCGAGGCTCTGCTGCTGCCGTTCGCGGGGCTCTCGCCCCGGCAACTGCTCGCGCGCACGGCACCGCTCTGGATCGCCGCCCCGACGTCGGTCGTCGCCATCGCCCTGTACGGACGCGACGGCGGCGCGGCGGTGTTCGAGCTGGGCTTCCTGTCGGTGACCGAGGGGTCGCTCGCCCTCGCCGGCGCGATCGGCCTGCGCATCCTCGCCGTCGGGGTGCCCGGCATCGTGCTGTTCGCCACGACCGATCCGACCGACCTCGCCGACGGTCTCGGTCAGGTCCTGCGGCTGCCGGCGCGTTTCGTGCTGGGCGGCCTCGCCGGGTTGCGCCTGGTCGGGTTGTTCATGGACGACTGGCGGCAGCTCGCCCTGGCCCGCCGGGCCCGCGGCGTCGCGGACTCGGGCGGCCCGCTGGGCGCGCTGAAGCGCTTCGGGCAGCAGGCGTTCTCGCTGCTCGTGCTGTCGGTCCGACGCGGCAGCAAACTGGCCACCGCGATGGAGGCCAAGGGTTTCGGCAGCGACACCCCGCGCACCTGGGCGCGTCCGTCGTCGTTCGGGCTGCGCGACGTGGTGCTCGTGGCCCTCGGCGTCGTCATCGCCGCCGCCGCGATCACCGCGGCCGTGTCGGCCGGCACCTGGGAGTTCGTCCTTGCCTGAGCACGTCGACGTCGACGACGCCGTCGGTGACCTGCTGCGCCGAGCCGAGGAGGCGCGGGTCGGGTCGCCTCGCGTGGTCCTGCTGATCGACGGCCGGTCGGGTTCGGGCAAGACCACGCTCGGTCGTGCGGTGGCCGCCGCCTGGCCCGCTGACCGCCTCGGCCCCGCTCGTCTGGTCCACCTCGACGACGTCTACCCCGGCTGGCACGGGCTCGAGGCGGCGTCGCGCGTCGTCGAGACGTCGCTGCTGTCGACCACCGCCCCCGGATGGCGGCGGTGGGACTGGGAGCACGGTCGTGCGGGGTCGTGGGAGGCGCTCGACCCGGCCGACTCGCTGATCGTCGAGGGGGCCGGATCGTTGACCCGCGCCTCCTCGTCGCTGGCCGACGTGCGTGTCTGGCTCGAGCTCGACGCCGAGACCCGTCGGCGACGGGCGCTCGGCCGCGACGGTGCCGCCTTCGAGCCGTGGTGGGACGTCTGGGCCGCCCAAGAAGAACGACACCTCGCCCGATGGTCGCCGCGGGGCCTCGCCGACGTGGTCGTCGACGCCCGGTAGCGACCGCGGCGTCAGAGCACCCCCCGAGCCCGCAGCAGCTCGCCCAGCACGGGCGAGACGGCGACGGCGAACGCCGTCGTGAGGTGGACGCGATCTTGCTTGACGGGGACATCGCCGACGAACGCGGGGCAGAGATCGTCGACGCAGGTCAGCACCCGCAGGTCGATGAACGTCCCGCCGACGGTCTCGAGGACCGCGCGGTCGGCCGCCGCACGGTCGATCCACGTGGGGGACGTCCGTGAGATGCAGTCGACCGGACTGCCGGCACGCCGGAAGCACGACGCGATGTCGGCGTCGTCGGGGGGAGGCGTGAGGACGACGACGGACCCGGTGGCCTCGGCCGCTCGGCGGGCGTAGGCCCCGAACCCCTCGGCCCAGCGGTCGGGGGTGATAGTGCCCGCGCCGGCTTCGGTCAACGCCTGGTACGAGTTCGTGACCAGGACGACGTCGGGGTGCGTGTCCTCGATGAGCGCGAGGGTCTCGTCGTTGTGCGCCCGGCAGCTGTCGATGATGCCGGCGACGTCGTTCTGCACCCGGACGTCGACGAACGGGCAGGCGAACTTGGCCCGGTTGACGAGGGTGAGACCGCCGTCGGGAGCTTCGGCCAGGGGGACGAGGGCGTCGAGCTCGTGCATGGCCGTCGAGTCGCCGACGAGCATGACCGTGGTGGTCGCCCCGCGAGAGGTCCATGTGCACTCGTCCTGGGTCAACCCCTTGGCCTCGGCGTCCCCGCAGGCGAGACGCGGACTGCCGCCGCTCGTCCCGGCGAGGACGGACTCGATGTCGGGGTCGAGGTCGGGCCACGACGTGGCCGAGAGAGAGCGTGCCACCTCGGCGGACCACTCGTCGAGCGCCGGGACGTCGAGGTCGTCGGTGCCGCCCGACCCGCCGGCCTCGCCCGCTTCGCCGCCCGCCTCGTCTCCCGTCTCGCTGCCGGAGCGTCCGTCGGCCGACGCGGCGGGCAGGAGGGGAGGAGCGGTCGTGGGTCGTACGGCGTCCAGGGCGAGGGCGGCGGCCGTGAGGGCGGCTACCGCGAGCAGCGCCACCCCGCCGCGTCGATAGGTCGGCCGGTGCTCTCGTCGCCATCGTCGCCAGGCCTGCGCGCGCGGTCCCGGCTCGAGGAGGGGCGACGCGATGAGCGGGCGCTCGACCAGGTGGTAGCTCAGAGCGGACAGGACGAGCGTGGTCGTGAGCACGGCCGGCCAGAGCCTCGCCGGCTCGTCACCCAGCAGTGACGTGCCGATCACGAGCACGACGAAGTGCCAGAGGTAGATCGAGTACGACAGGTCGCCCACGACCGACACGGGTCGGGCTGCGAGGGGCCCGAGCCAGGGTGTGCCCGAGTTCCCGGTGCCGGCCGCGAGGACGAGCAGTGTCGCGGCCACGGGCAGCAATGCCCCCGGAGCCGGGAACGGGACGGCGGTCGTCGTGATCCACGCCGACACCACGACACCACCGAGACCCGTCCACGCCAGGACCGGCCGAAGAACGGCGGGGAGTCGGTCCACCAGGGGCGATGCCGTCGCGAGGAGTGCCCCGAGGGCGAGCTCCCACGCGCGCGTGAGGCTCGAGAAGTAGGCGACGGTCGGCATCGCCGTGGACTGCCGCCAGGCCACGGTGAACGACGCCGCCGCGACGACCAGGAGGAGCACGCCGAGGGTGACCCGCGGGACGGGCCGCCCTCGACGACCGGCGACCGCGACGGCCGCGACGACCGCGAGCGGCCAGACGAGGTAGAACTGCTCTTCGACCGCCAACGACCAGTAGTGCTGGAAGGGCGACTCGGGGCCCTGGGCCGCGAAGTAGTCGGTGCCGACGGCTGCGAAGTGCCAGTTGGCCAGCGACGCGACGGACCACAGGGCGTCCACGGCGGCCGAGGCCCCCCGGGCCGGACCGATCGCGAGCCAGGTGACGATCGTCCCCGCCACGAGGACGACGACGCTCGCCGGCACGATGCGCCGGATGCGCCGTCGCCAGAAGTCGAGGATCGACACCCGGCCGTGCCGGTCGGCCTCGCGCAGCAGCAGCCCGGTGATCAAGAAGCCGGACACCACGAAGAAGACGTCGACCCCCACGAAACCACCGGCAGGCCGTCCGGTGACGTGCTCGAACACGACCATGGTCACGGCGAGGGCGCGGAGGGCCTGGACGTCGAGTCGATGGCTGCGGGGGGTGCTCTGCGAGCCGCCGGCACCGGCGCCCGCCTCGGCCTCGGCGCGACGTGGGGGACTGATGGTCGTGACGATGATGTGCTCCCGTTCTTCCGACGACATTGTGCAGGGCATATATTACCCAGGCGCGTGTACCCTGGTGTCATGGATGGATCAGCTTCCGAACCGTCGGCCCGTTCCCGTCGCGGGTTCCTGTTGGTGGGCGCGGCGGGCCTCGCGGCGGCCGGAGCGGCGGTGATCACGCCCGGCACCCGGCCGGCCCATGCCGTCGACGCGCCCGCCGTCGGCGCCACCGATCCCGGCGCCACCGATCCCGGTGGTAAGACATCTCGGGCGTCGACCCTGCCGAACGACCGCGGAGGGGTCGACGTGCGCGACCACGGGGCGGTCGCCGACGGGGTGACCGACGACACCGCCGCGTTCGCGCGTGCCGTCGAGGCGGCGCGGGTGGCCCGTGGCCGGGTGCTGGTGCCGGCCGGCACCTACGTCATCGACTCGATCACGGTGCCTCTGCTGGTCGCGATCGAGGGCCTGGGAGCCGACGTCAGTCGGTACGGTGCGTCCACGGACGGTGGCGTGAACCTCCGGCACCTGCCCCGGTCGACGAAGCCCATGATCGTCGTCGACGGCAACGGCGTCACTCTCGAGGGGTTGACCCTGCAGGGCAATGGGTCGACGGCACCCCTCGTGCAGGTCGTCAACGGCTTCGAGTCGCGGTTCGACCGGGTGCAGCTCGCGGGTGTCGCGGGCACGGCGTTGGTCGTCGAGCGCGTCAACAACAACCTGTGGAGCGACCTCTTCGTCAACGACTGCGGGTCGGCGGATGCCGCGGCGGTCGTGTTGCGGTCGCCCGCGTCGGGTGGGACGAACACCAACACCTTCACCTGCGTGAACCTGCACGTCGAGGGCAGCGCGAACGTCGCCCTCGACCTCGCCTGGGGGGCGACCGCCGAGTACTTCGTCGAGTTCGTGCGGCTGATCGCCCCGCACATCGAGACGTTGCAGCGGGCGGGCTCTGGCAACGACGCGACCGTGCGCATCGGCAACGTCCGGCAGGTCGAGTTCGTCGCTCCGACGATCTACGGCGGGCCCGGTCCGCTCATCGAGCACCACGAGATGCGGCGTCGGGGCGTTGACCTCGACGGCGGCATCCGGTTGCTCGGTGGCGCTCTGCTGGGGGCCGACCCTGCCCAGGTGGGGGCGTCGAGCGTCCTCGTGCGGCTCACGAAGGGCGACGACTTCGCCCTCGTGGGCACACGTCTCGGTCGGTTCACGAAGGCGGGGGTCGAGCTGGCCGAGGCGTACGGCTCGAGGTTCGCCGTCGATCCCACCGCGCGCATCGCCACCACCGGGTCGGCCGTCGACGTGGACGACCGACGCGAGGTCGAGGCCCGGCCGCTCTGGGCCTGGGGAGGCGATCTCGCCGTGGGGCGTCGACTGCTGGGCGGCGTCACCGGCACGGCGCCCGTGATCTCGGCGATGGCACGCAATGGTGTCGACGCTCCGTCTCCGACACTGTCGGGTTCCGACCTGCGAGGAACGGTCGCCTTCGGTTCCGGCCGGGCCCGTCGTCGGGGCACCCAGGTGAGGGTCCGCTACTCGAAGCCCTTCGCCACGGCGCCGGTGGTCTCGATCTGCCCGGAGTCGAGCGTGGCGGCGTCAGCCGAGTACTTCGTCGTCTCGCGTCCGGACGCGTTCGACGTCGAGGTGGTCGGCCAGCTCGCGGACGACCTCCCGGCGGACGCCTACCGTTTCACCTATCAGATCATCGGGTGACCGCGGCCCCCGTCACGCCCAGCCGAGTTCGTGCAGTTGGTCGTCGTCGATGCCGTAGAAGTGGGCGATCTCGTGGACGAGGGTGACGTGGATCTCGTCGGCGAGCTGGTCGAGGTCTTCGACGACGGCGAGGTGGGGCTCGCGGTAGAGGATGATGCGGTCGGGTAGCTCGCCGAAGCCGTACTGGCCGCGCTCGGTCAGGGCGACGCCGTCGTAGAGGCCGAGCAGACCGAGTGAGCCGTCCTCTGGTCGGTCCTCGGTGACGAACACGACGTTGTCGAGCCCGTCGACCATGTCGTCGGGCAGCAGGTCGAGTTGGTCGACCACCATGGCGTCGAACGCCTCGGCGTCCACCTCGGAGGGGTCGATGCCCGTCGGCTGGTCGTCAGCGCCCTGCTCGTCGTCACCGTTCTCGGGGGAGTCGTCCACCCCTCAACTCTCGCACGCCTACGCGAGCCACCCCTGGGCGCTCTCGAGCATCCCGGGCCAGAAGGTTCCGGAATCCAAGGAATCCCCTGCCCGTGTGAGGGCAGGGGATTCGATTTGGGTGAGTAACGGGGCTTGAACCCGCGGCCTCCTAGACCACAACCAGGCGCTCTACCAGCTGAGCTATACCCACCATGCGCGACTGCCGAGGCGATCGCAACGAGAAGACTCTACTACAGCCGAGGAGCCCATTCGTCCACGACGGCCTTCGAGATCGCCTGGACGTCTTCGGTGGTGGGGCCGGGGTCGGCGACGAAGCCGGCGCGACGGTAGTACTCGAGTTCGCGGATGGATTCGAGGATGTCGGCGAGGGCGCGGTGGCCGCCGTGCTTCTGGGGGGCGTTGAAGTAGACCCGGGGGAACCAGCGGCGGGCGAGTTCTTTGATCGACGAGACGTCGACGCTGCGGTAGTGCAGGTGGCCGTCGACACGGGGCATGTACTTGGCGAGGAAGGCCCGGTCGGTGCCGATGGTGTTGCCCGCCAGTGGGGCGTGCTGTTCGGTCGGCACGTACTTCAGGATGTACTCGAGGACTTCGAACTCGGCCTCGGCGAGGCTGACACCGTTCGGGATCTCGTCGATGAGCCCCGACGATCGGTGCATCTCGGTGACGAACTCGCCCATGTTGTCGAGCGCCGACTGGTCGGGCTTGATGACGATGGTGAAGCCCGGGTGCACCGGGGTCAGGTCGAAGTCGGTCACGACCACGGCCACCTCGACCAGTTCGTCGACCGCGAGGTCGAGCCCGGTCATCTCGCAGTCGATCCAGACCAGTCGGTCGTTGCTCGTAGCCATTCCGCGAGTCTAGTCCGGTGCTCTTCCGCACCCGCGCCTCCTGGTCGGGGCCCTGTGTCGAGATCAGGAGGCGCGGGTGCGGTCGCGAGGGACGGTCCGGCCTACAGGGCCTCGCCCGCGCCGATGGCCTCGGCCTCGACGCGAGCCGGTTCGGGCCCGTCGTCCACCCGGCGCAGGGCCTTCCGGGCGGCGACCACCACGACGAACGCCAGGGCGACGCTGACGGCCGCGAAGACGTAGGCCGCGCTCGGTGCGATGGTGTCGGCGAGCAGGGTCGCGACGGGCGGGGCGACGGCGCCACCGAGGAAGCGCACGCCCGAGTACGCGCTGGACGCGACCGAGCGGGGCAGGTCGGTGGCCTCCATGACGCACTCGGTGAGGACCGTGTTGAGGACGCCGAGCACGAGGCCGCCGACCACGACGCAGACCACGAGGGCCGCGGGCGTCCCGACGACGGCGGCGGCGGCGACCAGGTCGAGTGCCAGCAGGGGCAGGGCGATGCGCAGCACGGTCGTCCGACGGAGGCGGGCCGTGAGCAGAGGGGCGACCCAGACTGACGTGATCGCGAGGCCGACGCCCCAGCCGAAGAAGGTGAATCCGATGCCGAGCGCGCCGAAACCGAGCGGGTACGGCGTGTAGGCGAGCAGGACGAAGAAGCCGATGTTGTAGAAGAGTGCGGTCGCGGCGAGGGCTCCGAGCGCCGGTCGGCCCAGAGCACGGAACGGCGCCGAGAGCTTCGTCGGCGTGGGCTTCTCCATCGCGTCGCCCTTGAGGAAGAGCACGATCGCGATGAAGGCGATCGCCATCAACGTGGTGACGCCGAAGAATGGGCCGCGCCAGCTGACCGAGCCGAGCAGGCCGCCGATCAGTGGCCCGATGGCGATGCCGAGGCCGAGGGCCGCTTCGTAGAGGATGATCGCCGAGGCCGTGCCGCCGGCTGCCGCGCCCACGATGGTCGCGAGGGCGGTCGAGATGAACAGGGCGTTGCCGAGCCCCCACCCCGCGCGGAAGCCGATGACCGACCAGACGTCGCCGCTGGTGGCCGCGAGCAGGGCGAAGAGGACGATCAGGGCGAGCCCGATCAGCAGGGTGCGCTTGGCGCCCAGCCGGCTCGACACCCAGCTGGTGAAGAACATCGCGACGCCGGTGACGGCGAGGTAGCTGGTGAAGAGCAGCTCGGTCTGGGTCGGGCTGGCCTTCAGCGATTCGGCGATGGCGGGGAGGATCGGGTCGACGAGGCCGATGCCCATGAAGGCGACGACGCAGGCGAACGCGATGGCCCAGACGGCCGTCGGTTGCTTCAGGATGCTCGGCTTCGGTTCGTGCGTGGCGCCGCGGGGGGCGGAGGTGGAGGCGCTCACGCGAACACCGCCCCAGCGTCGGAACGGGCGTCGACACGAGTGCCGACCCGCGAGGCCAGCAGGCGGGTGGCGTGCTCGAGCACGGCCCACTCGTCGTCGTCGAGGTCGGCGAACAGCCCGCCCAGCGAGTCGGCGAGCTGGCCCCGCCACTCGGTGAGAGCGGCCGTGCCTCGGTCGGTGATGGCGATGAGCCAGGCTCGCGAGTCGTCGGTGTCGGCGATGCGCTTGACCAGCTCGTCCTCGGCGAGGCCGCGCACGAGCTTGGTCATGGTGGGCTGCGAGACACGGCTGGCTCGGGCGAGGTCGCCGACGCGGAGGTCACCGTCGGTCGTCAGGATCGAGAGCGTGCGCCAGACGGCGGGTGAGGTGGTGCGGCCGGTCTCCTGCGCGGCGATGCGCGTCAGGCGATGGGTCGACGTCAGGAGGGATTCCAGGATGTCTGTCGGCTGAGAGGTCATCCGTCAAGTGTATAGCCAAGCTATATAGCTTGGCTATGCACCCCTGCTCGCACAAGCTGGGCGCTGACTCCGCGCCTCCTGGTAGACCTGTGGGCATGACAGACAGCAAGCCCACCGTGGCCGAGGGTTCCGAGTACGTCGTCTTCTTCGACGGCGGTCCGAGCGACGGCTCCACCGACACCCGCATCAGCACCGACGGCTCGTACGACGAGCAGATCACCGACTTCGTGCTGATCGACGGCATGGAGACCGGCATCGTCTACACCGCCACAGAGGCGAAGATGGTCGGCGAACAACTGCAGGTGCACTACTCGCTCGACGCGAAGGACAGCGACCCGGTCGACGACCCCGAAGACCGCAACGACGACCGCGACAACTGACGCCGGCGGCTCCTGCCGCGACGACGCACGAGACCGCAGGAGGCGCGGGGGAAGTTTCCCCCGCGCCTCCTCGTTGTCCCCGACATGATGCTCGAGCTGTACACGTCCGCCTTCTGCGGTCCCTGCCACGCGGCCCGAGCGGTCGTGGCCGAGGCCCGAGGGCTCGTCCCGTCGCTCGTCGTCGACGAGGCCGACGTCGCGGCCCGGCCGGACGCCGCCGAGCGGCGCGACGTCCGCAGCACGCCGACGATCGTGGTCACACGGGACGACGGCGAGGTCGTCTTCCGCTCGCCCGGAGTGCCGACGCTGGATCATCTGCTCGGGGCGCTGGCACTGGCGGTCTGAGGGCAGGCCCGACGTGCCGGTCCAGCGCTGCACGCGGCAGTCGTCACGCCGCTTTTCGTGCACGGCACCGCGACCAGTCCGGGCGACCTGCACGAGACGCGGTGCGGAGCCGGGCCCGGCCGCTACCGGGACGCGTGACCGGGCACGGTATCGTGGACGGGTCCGCCCCCGTAGCTCAGCGGATAGAGCAGGAGCCTTCTAATCTCTTGGTCGCAGGTTCGATTCCTGCCGGGGGCACCATATCTCGCGGTGCTTCTCATCTCTTGGTCGCAGGTTCGCGGTGTTGATGAAACCGGCTGCCGGGGGCACCAGATCTCGCGGTGCTTCTCATCTCTTGGTCGCAGGTTCGCGGTGTTGATGAAACCGGCTGCCGGGGGCACGTACGGTTCGTGTCGTCAGTCGTCCGTGCGTTCGGGTGCCGTGCGTCGTCGGACCTGGCTCGCGCTGACGGGCTGCTCGTAGCGCTCGTCGTCCATCGGGTCGTCACGGGTGTCGTCCAGGGATGCGTCCGGTGTGACGGTCGGTGCCTCGGGTGCGGACACGGGCGAGGGTCCGGCCAGAGGGGCCCGGGCGCCGGATGCCCCGGTCGTCGGCACCGGCCGTGCGATCGTCGGAGCCCGGTAGGCCTCGTCGCGTCGGGTGGTGGATTCGTCGAGCGCGGCAGGACGCAGCGTCGCCGACGGGGCGGACGACGCGGCTGGCGGCCCGTCGGCGCGTCGCTGCTCGGTCGTCGACGCGGCACGCTGCTCGGCCTCCCACGCTTTCTGCTTCGCGGCCGTGTCGCGGTCGACGTCGGCCTCTTCGTACTTCCATCGCGCGAGATCGTCACGGAACAGTTTCTTGGCGCGGTTCGGGCGGTTCTGCCACTCGATCAGGCGGTCGCGCAGTTCGCCCAACGTCTGCTCGGCCTGGAAGCTGAACGACGCCGAGTTCCGTTTGATCTCGGCCGTCTGGTGCGCCGCCCAGTCCGCGGCGAGCGTGCTGCCGGTCGCGGGCAGCAACCGGAGGCGGACATCGGCCTCGTGGCCGAGGTGATCGGCGTAGGCACGTTCTTCGACGCCGAGCGAGCTGTAGACGGCCCCCTTGCGAGCGGCCGAGACGAGGGCCGCGACCGCTGCCGCCTTCGCTTCGTCCTCGTGCGATGACACGACGCGGCGCGTACTCGCGCGGCCGATGAGGGCCGCGACGACGCCGGCCACCACGATGGCGGCGAAAGGGATCACCGCATCGGTGACGACGCGCCACCCGCTGTCGGACGAGAGCCATTCGACGAAGTCGTTCCACCACTGCATGGGGCGAACTCTACAGTCGAGGTCGAAGGTTGCACCGCTGCGACATGCCTGCCGGCACCGGGGCGATCGGGTTGGCGGCACCTGCCGGGCGGGAGCGCGCGATCAGGCGAACCGGAAGCAGTCGGTCGCGTCGTCGCGGCTCCAGAACTCGCCGATCTCGACGAAGCGACGTTGGCGAGGGAGGAATCGCTTGGCGCGGTAGCGATCACCCTGGGGGTCGTCGAAGCGTTCGACGTAGCCGACGACCTCGCCGCCGGGTCGAGTCACCCGTGCCAGGTCGTCGTGCACCTGCACGAGCTGCAGGCCGCCCCGGGTCGCGCGCAACGCGGGGAGGGACCCGCCCGCGTGGGCGTGCGAGAGGGGGGAGGTGGTCGTCGGGGCGACGGTGGTGCTGGTCATGGGGTGCTCCTGAGGTCATCCGGCCGATGCTGTCGAGAACACCCCTGACGCTAGGGGTGACCACCGACATCGGCGTCGGACGCCTCCGGGGGGTGCGGTGCCCGACCGGCACCGCACCGTCCGGTCAGCGACCGGTGCCGTCGACCGCCAACGGCTCGATCGCCGCGAGTTCGTCCTCGGTCAGCTCGGCACCGTCGAGCGCGTCCAGGCTGTCGTCCAGCTGGGCCACCGACGAGGCGCCGATGAGGGCGCTGGTCACTGCGGGTTGGCGCAGCACCCAGGTGAGCGAGAGCTGCGCCAGCGACTGGCCCCGCGCCTCCGCGATCTCGTTCAGACCGCGGACGCGCGAGAGGTACGTCTCGTCGAGGGCGTCCTCCGAGAACCAGCGCCCCTCGGCCGCACGCGAACCCGCGGGGGCCTTGCCCGAGAGGTAGCGGTTGGTCAGCAGGCCGCCGGCCAACGGCGAGAACACGATCGAGCCGACGCCGCGGGCGAGCAGGGTGTCGAACAGTCCTTGCTCGGGCCGACGATCGAACATGTTGTACCGCGGCTGGTGGATCAGCAACGGGACGCCCTCGGCCTCGAGGGCGTCGATCGCGGCTTCCGTCTGCGCCGGGTCGTAGTTCGAGATGCCCGCGTAGAGGGCCTTGCCCTGTCGGACGGCCGTGGCGAGCGCTCCCATCGTCTCGTCGATCGGGGTCTCGGGGTCGGGCCGGTGCGAGTAGAAGATGTCGACGTGGTCCATGCCGAGACGTCCGAGGCTGGCCTCGAGCGAGTTGAGCAGGTACTTGCGCGAACCGCCGTCGCCGTAGGGCCCGGGCGTCATGTCGTAGCCCGCCTTGGACGAGACGACGATCTCGTCGCGGTAGGGGAGCAGGTTCGCCGCGGCGATGCGGCCGAACTGCTCTTCGGCCGAGCCGTAGGGCGGGCCGTAGTTGTTCGCCAGGTCGAAGTGGGTGACCCCGCGATCGAAGGCGCGCAGCACGATGTCGCGCTGGGTCTCGAGGCCACGGTCCGAGCCGAAGTTGTTCCAGAAGCCGAGCGAGATGCGGGGCAGCTTGAGTCCGCTGCGACCCGTGCGGACGTAGTCGAGTCGCGAATACCGTGCGTCGTCGGCGACGTAGGGCGTGAAGGGTGATCTCATGCGGTCAGCCTAGGGGCGGCCGCCGGGACGGGAGTAGGTTCACGGGCATGACGACGTTCGTTCTCGCAGGCGGTTGCTTCTGGTGTCTCGATGCGGTCTACCGCACCCTCGACGGCGTCACCGAGGTGGTCTCGGGCTACACCGGCGGAGACACCGAGCAGCCGAGCTACGACGACGTCTGCACCGGCCGCACGGGGCACGCCGAAGCGGTGGCGGTCACCTTCGATCCCGGGACGATCCCTTCCGACGTCGTCCTCGACGTCTTCTTCACGCTGCACGACCCACGGCAGCTGAACCGGCAGGGCGCCGACGTCGGCACCCAGTACCGCTCGGCGATGTTCTTCGCCGACGACGAGCAGAAAGCGCTCTTCGAGGCCGCACGCGACCGCGCCTCCGAGGCCTGGGACGGCGGCGTCGTCACGACGATCGAGCCGCTGCCCACCTGGTACGACGCCGAACAGCACCACCAGGACTTCTTCGCCAAGAACCCCGGCCAGGGCTACTGCACGGCCGTGGCCCTGCCGAAGGTCAACAAGATCCGCAAGTCGTACGCGAAGTACGTGCTCGCCTCGTAGACGGGCCGCGCCGTCCGGCGCGACCGACCGAGAAAAAGGAAAGGGGCGCTCGACGATGAGTGACCAGAACACCTTGCACCGACAGACCTGGGTGGCCGTGGGCCCGGCAGGAACGGTCGGCACCATCGTCCGGACCGACGATGGCTTCGCCGTCCGCCTGTCCGCGAAGGCGGCCGACGGTGGCGTCTATCCGACCCTGGCGGTGGCGAAGAGCGCCGTGTTCGCCGCCCTCGGCCCGGGAGCCGACTACCCCGAGTTCCACGAACACTGACGCACGGACGCCCTGACGTCGCATCGTCCCCCGGGCGGCCCCCGGCCTCCTTCTCCACAAGGAGGCGCGGGTGCCGTCCCGGTGGTCGCCCGCCTTCACGAGACTCCCGTCATGACAGACACCATCACCCTCACAGGGATCATCGCGACCGACCCCCGGGCCCTCGTCACGCAGACCGGCCTCTCCATCACGAGCTTCCGACTCGCCTCGACGCAACGGCGCTACGACCGTGTCAAAGGCGAATGGGTCGACGGCGAGACGAACTGGTACACCGTCACGGCGTTCCGCCACCTCGCCGACAACGTCCTGGCCAGCCTCCGCAAGGGGCAACGGGTCGTCGTCACCGGGCGTGTGCGCATCCGGTCGTGGGAATCGGGCGAGCGCAGCGGCATGACGGTCGAGGTCGACGCCGACGCGATCGGCCACGACCTCGTCTGGGGCAGGTCGACCTTCGAGCGGCGCGTCGTCTCCGCCTCGGCCGACGGCCAGGGGACGACATCGAGTGCCGTCGCCGGCGACGCCGATCCGGCGACGACCCGTGACCAGAGCGGGACGGCATCCGAGACACCGGGCGAGGGCGGGGGCGCTCACGACGTCACGGCGGACGGCGGGGACTGGGGCGCCCCTGCCGCGGCCGGAGCCGACGAGGTACCTGCTCCGTTCTGACCACTACGGGTGGTCACGTGCTCCTGGTCCGTGGGTCGGCACACCGTAGACTCGACGCGGCTAGCCGACCCGCGGCCGCCGTCAGCGACGAAGGGCCCCCGTGATCGGTTCGAGACCCCAGCGAGTCCCGGCGCTCGCCGCGATCCTGGTCGCCCTGGCGGTCCCTCTCGTCGGGTGCACGTCGTCGCCCGACACCGCGCCGTCGACACCGCCGGCCACCACGTCGACGGACGCCCCACCGTTCTCGTCCGAGTCGACGACGGCCGAGGCTCTGGCCCGTTTCGACGAGGTGAACGCCGAGACCGTCGCCGCGAACGCCCGCCCGGGTGGGCGCGCCGTCGTCGACGCGCTGGTGGCCGCGGGCTTCGACAAGTCGACGATGCAGGTCACCGCCGACACGACCTCGATCGGCCGAGACGCCGACAGCGTGCAGTTCTCGGTGCTCTGGGGTCAGGACTGTCTGATCGGCCAGGTGTCGGGCGCCGGTTACTCGAGCCAGACGGCGCCGGTGCTCGGCACGGGCGCCTGCCTCGTGGGGTCGACCCGAGCCATCGACTGGTGATGTCGAGGGCGGGGCACCGCCCGATAGACTCGCTGCCATGGCCGAATACATTTACTCGATGGTGCGCGCCCGCAAGGCGGTCGGCGACAAGCTGATCCTCGACGACGTCACCATGTCGTTCATCCCGGGGGCGAAGATCGGTGTCGTGGGGCCGAACGGCGCCGGCAAGTCGACGATCCTCAAGATCATGGCGGGGCTCGACACCCCCAGCAACGGCGAGGCGAAGCTCAGCCCCGGCTACTCGGTCGGCATCCTGATGCAAGAGCCCGAACTCGACGAGACGAAGACCGTCCTCGAGAACGTGCAAGAGGGCGTCGGCCCCATCAAGCAGAAGCTGGACCGCTTCAACGAGGTCTCGGCCGCGATGGCCGAGCCCGACGCCGACTTCGACGCGCTGCTCGCCGAGATGGGCACCCTGCAAGAAGAGATCGACGCCGCCGACGCGTGGGACCTCGACTCCCAACTCGAGCAGGCCATGTCGGCCCTGCGCACGCCCCCGGGCGACGCCGAGGTCGCGAACCTCTCCGGTGGTGAGAAGCGCCGCGTCGCGCTGTGCAAGTTGCTGCTGCAGAAGCCCGACCTCCTCCTTCTCGACGAGCCCACCAACCACCTCGACGCCGAGAGCGTGCTCTGGCTCGAGCAGCACCTCAGCAAGTACCCGGGCGCCGTGCTCGCCGTGACTCACGACCGGTACTTCCTCGACCACGTCGCCGAGTGGATCGCCGAGGTCGACCGCGGTCGCCTCTACCCCTACGAGGGCAACTACTCGACCTACCTCGAGAAGAAGGGCGAGCGTCTGCAGGTGCAGGGCAAGAAGGACGCCAAGCTCGCCAAGCGTCTCGCCTCCGAGCTCGAGTGGGTCCGCAGCAACGCGAAGGGCCGTCAGGCCAAGTCGAAGGCGCGTCTGGCCCGCTACGAAGAGATGGCGAACGAGGCCGAGCGCACGCGCACTCTCGACTTCGAAGAGATCGTGATCCCCGTGGGGCCGCGTCTCGGTTCGCAGGTCATCGACGCGAAGAAGCTGCACAAGTCGTTCGGCGAGCGGGTGCTCATCGACGACCTGTCGTTCACCTTGCCCCGCAACGGCATCGTCGGCGTCATCGGCCCGAACGGCGTCGGCAAGACCACCCTCTTCAAGACGGTCGTCGGCCTCGAGCCGCTCGACGGCGGCGAGCTGAAGGTCGGCGAGACCGTCGACATCTCGTACGTCGACCAGAGCCGTGGCGGCATCGACCCGAACAAGAACCTGTGGGAGGTCGTGTCCGAGGGGCACGACTACATCCAGGTGGGCAAGACCGAGATCCCGTCGCGGGCGTACGTGTCGCAGTTCGGCTTCAAGGGCCCCGACCAGCAGAAGAAGGCCGGCGTGCTCTCCGGTGGTGAGCGCAACCGTCTCAACCTGGCGCTGACCCTCAAGCAGGGTGGCAACCTGCTGCTGCTCGACGAGCCCACCAACGACCTCGACGTCGAGACCCTGGGCAGCCTCGAGAACGCGCTGCTCGAGTTCCCCGGCTGCGCGGTGGTCATCACCCACGACCGATGGTTCCTCGACCGCATCGCGACGCACATCCTCTCGTGGGAGGGGCTGAACGACGACGGCACTCCCAACTGGTACTGGTTCGAGGGCAACTTCGAGGCGTACGAAGAGAACAAGATCGAGCGCCTCGGGGCCGACGCCGCGAAGCCGAGTTCGGTCACGTACCGCAAGCTCACGCGCGACTGATCGCCGATTCACCGTCATGACCCGCCTGCACGTGCCGACCCGAGTCCGCTGGAGCGACCTCGACGGGTACCGTCACGTCAACAACGCGTCGATGTTGCGCCTCCTCGAGGAGGCGCGCATCGACGCGTTCTGGTCGGCGGACGGTGCGATCGACGAACGCTCGTCGGCGGCCGTCCTCGACGGAAGTCCGAACGCCACGACGATGACGCTCATCGCGCGGCAAGAGCTCGAGTACCTGATCCCCATCCCGTACCTGCGGGCTCCGCTCGACGTGCAGATCTGGGTCGGACGTCTCGGCGGCGCGAGCCTCGAGGTCTGCTACGAGGTCTGGTCGCCCGAGGGGGTCGACCCCAGGCAACTGTTCACCAAGGCTGCCACCACCATCGTGCTCGTCGACTCCGCGACGAACCAGCCCCGGCGCATCTCCGACGTCGAGCGTGACGCGTGGTCGCCGTTCGTCGAAGAGCCTTTGGCCTTTCGCCGCCGCTGATCGGAGGCGAGACCTGTCGGGTCAGCTACGCGGGACCCGCACCATGCCCTCTTGGGCCACGCTCGCCACGAGCGTGCCGGCACGGTCGTACATGCGTCCGAGCGAGAGCCCGCGGCCACCGACCGCGTTGGGGCTCTCTTGCACGTAGAGCAGCCACTCGTCGACCCGGGCGGGGCGATGCCACCACATGGCGTGGTCGAGGCTCGCGGCCTTGAGCCCCGGCGTGACGAACGCGACACCGTGCCGGCGGTAGATCGGCTCGAGCAGCGTGTAGTCGCTGGCGTACAGCAGTGCGGCGCGGTGCAGGTCGGCGTCGTCCGGCAGCGGGCCGGTGGCCTTGAGCCACACGGCCTGGTGAGCCACGTGGTCGCCCTCGACGCTGAAGAAGACGGGAGAGGGCACGTGACGCATGTCGAACGGGCGCCGGGCCCACGACTGGGCCACGGGATTGTCGACGGCCGACAGCAACTCGGCGTCGCTCGGGACGTCCTCGGGCCCGGGCAGACCGGCGGGCATGTCGACCTGGTGGTCGAGCCCTTCGTCGGGCGTCTGGAACGAGGCGATCATCGAGAAGATCGGCACCCCGTCCTGCGAGGCCTGGGTGCGACGGGTCGCGAACGAGCGGCCGTCGTGGATGCGGTCGACCGTGAAGGTGATCGGGATCGTGAGGTCGCCGGGCCGGAGGAAGTACGAGTGGAGCGAGTGGACGTCGCGTCCACCGCCGACGGTGCGCTGTGCGGCGACCAGGGCCTGGGCGGCGACCTGTCCGCCGAACACGCGACCGAGCGGTTCGGGTTGCGAGCCGCCGGTGAAGACGTCCTGCCCGCCGACGTTGCCCGCGGGCGCCAGGTCGAGGGTGGACAGCAGGCTCTGCAGCGGATCGTCGGTCACCCGATGTAGTTTAGGGGGCCGATGAACGACGCATTCACCCTCCCCGATTCCCTGTCCCTCAGCGATCTCGCGACCTATCTCGGGCGTGCCGGCCGGGTGGAGGACGGCTCGGTCCGGCTCATCGCCGGGTCAGGGGTGCTCGCCGTCTACGTGGCCGTGTTCTACCCGATGGGTCTGCTCGACTCGAGCCCGACGGTGCTCGGGCTCCGCACCTTCCAACTCGACGACCGTCCCGAGTTCGACGCCGTGGTGCCGGTGCGATCCCTGAAGGAGCGCCTCGTGCGCCTCCAGAACGACGTCGTCGATCCGACGGCGTCGGTCACGGTGTCCGTGCCCGCCACGGTGAACACCGTGACCTGGGCCGCGATCTCGCCCCCGCGGGGAGGCTGGGCGAGGCTCGAACCCATCGACGCGGTCCGCCTCCGCGCCACGGCCGAGGCCGGCATCGCCCGGGTCGCGGAGGCGATCCCCGAGGGCACCGGCGAGCAGATCGTGCACCGGGTGCGGGCCGACGTCTGGTCGGCCCCCGTCGAGGGTGCCGGGGGAGTCCCCGCCGGCGCCGGTTTCGGTGCTCTCAGTCTGGGGTTCCTCGACGGAGAGGACGAGGTCACCGTCTTCGAGACCGGAACGTGGACGCGCCTGACGACGCCCAAGGGGCACGTGCTCGTCAAGCGCCGGTCGTCCCTCCTCTGACGAGCGACGAGCGACGAGCGACGAGCGACGAGCGACGAGCGTCAGCGGTCGAAGGTGTTGACCATGGCCTGGGCGGCTCGGTCGAGGTAGCCCCAGAGCATGGCGTCGTCGAGCGGTGCGAGCTCGAGCTCGTCGACGGCGACCCGCATGTGCTGCAACCAGCGATCGCGCGCCTCCGGCGTCACACGGAACGGCATGTGCCGCATGCGCAACCGCGGGTGCCCGCGCTCGTGGCTGTAGGTGGTCGGCCCGCCCCAGTACTGCTCGAGGAACCCCGTCAACCGCTGGATCGCACCCTCGAGATCTGCCTCGGGGTACATCGGCCAGAGGACGTCGTCGCTGCGGACGCCCTCGTAGAAGCGGCGGACCAACTTCTCGAAGGTCGGTCGCCCACCGATCTGCTGCCAGAAATTGCCCTGGGCGGCGTCGTCTCCGAGCCCCCGACGGACGGTGACCGGCACGGCTCCGGGCGGAGGAGTGGCGGGCCGCTCGCCGGTGGGCCGTGGCGTCAGCGGGATGTCGGTCACTTGCGCTTCCCTCGGGGAACGTGCGGCGTGGGGACGGTGCGCGGCGCCCGGGCGCCCTGGACCGAGGAGGCGCTGTCGAAGCCGGTCAGGACGACGCTCGTCAGCGACGGCAGCACGATGTCCATGCCGTCCAGGGTCTTCTTCAGACGTGCCCGCAGTTCACGGTCGACGTTGTCGCGGTCGGAGGACCGGGTCTTGGCCACGATGCGGATCACCACGTGCTCTTCGGCGATGGACTGGATGCCCCAGACCTCGGGTTGATCGATCATCGCGCGCTTCCACTTGGGGATCGTCGCGAGCTCGTTGGCCGTGTTCAGCATGGCGTCCTGGACCCGGTCGACGTCGGCCGAGTAGGGCACGGCGAGGTCGATGATCACGCGCGTCCAGCCCTGCGACATGTTGCCCACCCGTAGGATCTCGCCGTTGCGCACGAACCACAGCACGCCGTTCACGTCGCGGATCTGGGTGACCCGGATGCCGACGGCCTCGACGACACCGGCAGCGGGCCCGACGTCGACGACGTCGCCCACGCCGAGCTGGTCCTCGGCGACCATGAAGATGCCGTTGAGCATGTCCTTGACGATGTTCTGGGCACCGAACGCGAGCCCGGCCCCGACGACGCCGGCCGCGCTGACGATGGCGACGATGTTGAAGTTGAGCTCGCCGAGGATCAACACGAGTGCGATGGCCGCGACGACGACCGTGACCACGTTGTTCAGCACGCTGCCGAGCGTGCGAGTTCGCTGCACGACCCGGACGGCCTGCAGCGGCGAGGCCATGAGGGCCTGGGTGTCGTCGACGTTCTGCTTGCGCTTGATGCCGTTGACGACCTGGTCGACCACCCGGCGGATGGTGAAGTGCAGGGCGATGCGCAGCAACACCGCGACGAGCAGGATTCCGACGATGCGGATGGGAACTCGCCACATCGTCCAGAACGCGTCCCAATCGAAGGCGATCGGGGCGGCGGGGTCGGTGGCGGCAGCGAGGAGGAGGTCCATATGAGCGACAAGTCAAGCATGCCCCCGCAACCTCACCCGAGAACGGCCTGGACGCCCGGACGGCGGGCCCTGTGAGAGGGCCCGCCGTCGGGTGGATCGTCGGGTCGTCGCGCGACCCCGGGCACGGCTACCTCTGGTCGACCGCCTGCACGCGCAAGGCCCGCTCGACTCCCGCGACGCTCTCGCTGACGATGCGCCGGAGCGCGGGGGTCTCGGGGTTGGCCTCGAGCCATGCGTACGACGCGTCGACGAGCGCCTGGTCGGCGAGGCCGGCCGGGTACAGCCCCGAGACGAGGGTGTCGGCGATGTGGTAGCTGCGCGACTCCCAGATGCCGGTGAGCGACGAGAAGTAGCGCTCGACGAGCGGCTGCAGGATCGCCGGGTCGTTCGTGTGCTGGAACCCGAGGGTGGTCGCGCGCACGATGGCGTTGGGCTGCTCGGCACTGTCGACGACCGACGCGAAGGCGGCGAGCTTGCCCTCGGTGGTCGGGATCGTCGCGCGGGCCCGCGCGGCCGCCTGGGCGCCGTTCGCCGTGTTGTCCTCGGCCAGGGCGGCGTCGATCTCGGCTTCGCCGGCCCCGCCGACGAGCACCAGGCCCTCGAGCAGCTGCCAGCGCAGGTCGGTGTCGACGGTGAGGCCCTCGAGGGCGAGGGAACCGTCGAGAAGGCCGGCCAGTGCCTCCTTGTGGGCCTCGGTCGACGCGATCGCGGCGAAGAACGTGACGAACTGGAACTGCGCGTCCGACCCGGCCTCGGCGCCCTGGGCCAGGGCCCAGAGGCCGTCGCCGACCTCGGTGATCGTGGAGGCGCGGCGTGCGGGGGCGACGTAGCTGCGGGCGGTCTGCACCAGCTGCGACAGCGTGGTGCGGATCGTCGTCGACTCGGTCTCGGTCGCGATGTTGTCGAGCACGAGTCGTACGTAGTCCGAGGCCGACGTCTCGGCGTCGCGCGTGGCGTCCCAGACCGAGCCCCAGACGAGGGCGCGGGCCAGCGGGTTCGAGATCTTCGACAGGTGGGCGATCGCGGTGGCGAGCGACACCTCGTCGAGACGGATCTTGGCGTAGGCGAGGTCGTCGTCGTTGATCAGCACGAGGTCGCCACGGTTCAGGCCGACCAGTTCGGGCACCTCGGTGCGGGTGCCGTCGACGTCGATCTCGACGCGGTCCGTGCGCACCAGGGAGTCGCCCCGCAAGGCGTAGAGGCCGATCGCGAGACGGTGCGGACGGATCGTCGGGTAGTCGGCGGGGGCCTCTTGCACCACGGCGAAGGACGTGATGACGCCCTCGCCGTCGACCTCGAGTGCGGGACGCAAGGTGTTGACGCCCGCGGTCTCGAGCCACAGCTTCGACCAGCTGGTGAGCTCGCGACCCGAGGTCGCCTCGAGCTCGACGAGCAGGTCGCTCAGCTCGGTGTTCGAGTGGTGGTGCTTCTTGAAGTAGGCCGCGACGCCCGCGTAGAAGGCGTCGATGCCGACCCAGGCGACGAGCTGCTTGAGCACCGACCCGCCCTTGGCGTAGGTGATGCCGTCGAAATTGACCTGGACGTCCTCGAGGTCGTTGATCGTCGCGACGACGGGGTGCGTCGAGGGCAGCTGGTCCTGGCGGTAGGCCCAGCTCTTCTCCATCGCCTGGAAGGTCGTCCAGGCTTCGGTCCACTCGGTCGCCTCGGCGGTCGAGATGGTCGACGCCCACTCGGCGAACGACTCGTTCAGCCAGAGGTCGTTCCACCACTTCATGGTGACGAGGTCGCCGAACCACATGTGGGCCAACTCGTGCAGGATCGTGACGACGCGGCGCTCCTTGATGGCGTCGGTCACCTTGCTGCGGAAGACGTAGGTCTCGACGAACGTGACGGCACCCGCGTTCTCCATCGCGCCGGCGTTGAACTCGGGGACGAAGAGCTGGTCGTACTTCTCGAACGGGTAGGCGTAGTCGAACTTGTCCTCGTAGTACGCGAATCCCTGTCGGGTCTTCTCGAAGATGTAGTCGGCGTCGAGGTACTCGGTGAGCGAGCGGCGCGTGAAGATGCCGAGCGGGATCGTGCGGCCGTCGGCGCTGGTGAGATCGCTGCGGACCACGTCGTAGGGCCCGGCGATGATCGCCGTGACGTAGCTCGAGAGCACGGGCGTGGGCGAGAACGTCCAGGTGCCGGTCTCGCCGTCGACGACGGGCTCGGGCGTCGTCTGGTTGCTGACGACCTGCCAGCGTGCCGGCGCGGTGACCGTGAACTGGAAGGTCGCCTTGAGGTCGGGCTGCTCGAAGACCGCGAAGACGCGGCGGCTGTCGGGCACCTCGAACTGCGAGTAGAGGTAGACCTCGCCGTCGACCGGGTCGACGAAGCGGTGCAGACCCTCTCCGGTGTTGGTGTACTCGGCGTCGGCGACGACCTCGAGCACGTTCGAGTCGGCCAGGTCGGTGAGCTGGATCCGCACGCCGTCGTTCACGGCGGCGACGTCGAGCGCGGTGCCGTTGAGGGTGATCGAGTGGACCGTCCGGGTCAGCGCGTCGATGAAGGTCGAGGCGCCGGGGGTGGCGGTGAAGCGCACGGTGGTCGAGCTGCCGAACACCTCGTCGCCGCGGGTCAGGTCGAGGGCGATCTCGTACGACTGGACGTCGACGACGTCCTTGCGCTCTTGCGCCTCGACGCGGGTGAGGTTCTCTCCGGGCACGCTGGCTCCATCCGTCTGGGGGGTGAGGGGGGACTCGTGGTCCGCTGAAAGCCTAGACCGGCTGTACGACACCGGGGTGTTGACTGTGGACATGACCGACACCCCCGCCCCCGCGCCCCACACCGTCGTCGACTTCTGGTTCGACCCCTCGTGCCCCTGGGCCTGGATGACCAGCCGATGGGTCGACGAGGTCGCGAAACACCGCGACCTCGACGTCACGTTCCACGTGATGAGCCTCGCGGTCCTCAACGAGGAGAACGACGTCAGCGACGAGTACAAGGCGAACTTCGCCCGCATGTTGCGCTACACGCGTCTCGTCACGGCGGCCGGCGAGCTGCACGGTCAGCAGATCGTCAAGCCGTTCTACGACGCGCTGGGCACTCGCATCCACCACGACGGTGAGAAGGACGGCGACGTGGTCATCGCGGGCGCCGTGGCCGAGGCCGGCCTGCCCGCCGACTTCGCGCGCTACGCCGACGTCGACGAGTTCGACGGGCAGATGCGCGCCAGCCACTTCGACGGCATCGGTCGCGTCGGCCAGGACGTCGGGACCCCGGTCATCGCCGTCGACGGCGTCGCGTTCTTCGGTCCGGTCATCTCCCCGGCGCCGAAGGGTGACGAGGCCGTCCGCCTGTGGGACGGCGTGGTGGCCGTGGCGTCGTACCCCGGCTTCTTCGAGATCAAGCGCACCCGCACGGTCGGGCCGATCTTCGACTGACCCGGCCATAAGATCGAGTCCATGCGCATCCACGTGGCGACCGATCACGCCGGCCTCGACTTCAGCACGACCGTCATCCAGCACCTCACCGACGCGGGCCACGACGTGACCGACCACGGTCCGGCGAGCTACGAGCCTCTCGACGACTACCCGTCGTTCTGCATCGCGGCGGCCCGGGCGACCGTGCGCGATCAGCGTGCCGGCCACGAGGCCCTGGGCGTCGTCTTCGGCGGCTCGGGCAACGGCGAGCAGATCGCCGCGAACAAGGTCGAGGGCGTCCGGGCGGCCCTGGTCTGGAACGACTCGACCGCGAGGCTCGCCCGTCAGCACAACGACGCGAACGTCATCGCCATCGGGGCGCGTCAGCACACCGAGGCCGAGGCGCTCGCGTTCATCGACACCTTCGTCGCCGAACCGTTCAGCCACGACGAACGCCACGTGCGCCGTATCGCGCAGGTCGGCGAGTACGAGACCACCGGCGCGATCGCCGGTCACCCGGTCGACTGACGACGTAACGTCGAGAGCGGCGAGATCCCGACCGGGGTCTCGCCGCTCCGTCGTCTCGACACCCACGCGCGAGATCGTCCCACCGACCACCGAGAGAGGTGCCGCCGTGCCCGAGGGTCATTCCGTCCACCGCATCGCCAACCAGTTCGAGCAGAGCTTCGTCGGCCACCGCGTCGAGGTGAGCTCGCCCCAAGGGCGCTTCGCCGATGGGGCCACCCGGCTCGACGGCGCCACGATGGTCGACGCCAAGGCCGTCGGCAAGCAGATGTTCCTCGAGTTCGACAACGGCCTCTGGTTGCACGTGCACCTCGGGCTGTACGGTGCGTGGGACTTCGCCGGTGAGATCGCCACGGGTCACTCCATGGCCGAGTCGCGCACCCGCCGGGCGGCCACCCGCAAGGCCGAGAAGGCGCCCGACGACGACGGCGAGGACTCGATGGCGAGCATCGGAGCCCCCCGCAGGTCCCGGGTCCGCATGGCCGAGCAGGAGAAGACCGAGGACGACATCGAGTCGTTCCCACCCGAGCCCGTCGGTCAGGTACGCGTCCGGCTGCTGACCGACACCGCCGTCGGCGACCTCCGTGGCCCGACGAAGTGCGAGGTCCTCGACGCGGCGGGGGTCGACCTGGCGATCTCCAAGCTCGGGCCCGACCCCCTGGTCGATTCGCCGAAGAAGGGCAGCGACCGCTTCGTCACGACGGTCCGCAAGAAGCGCACCCCGATCGGCCTGTTGCTGATGGACCAGAGCGTGGTCAGCGGCATCGGCAACATCTACCGTGCCGAGTTGCTGTTCCGGGCCCGGCTCGATCCGCACACGCCCGGCAACCAGATACCCGAGGACGTCCTGCGGGCCCTCTACAAGGACTGGACGAAACTGCTCAAGAGCGGCGTCGAGCTCGGTCAGATGATGACCATGGACGGCCTGACGAAGGCCCAGCACGCCAGGGCGCTGCGCAGCCGGGCGGATCGGCACTGGGTGTACCACCGCGAGGGTCTGCCCTGCCGGGTCTGCGGCACCAACGTCGTGATGGAGATGGCCGCGGGTCGCAAGCTGTACTGGTGCCCGACCGACCAGACTTGAGCGCATGCGGCACACCCCCACGTTCGTCCTGTCCGACGTCGACGAGGTCAAGCGGCTGATCCGCGAGAACCCGTGGGCCACCATCGTCTCGTCCACGGCCGACGGCCTCGTGGCCTCGCACTACCCCGTCGTGCTCGAGCCGGACGACGCCGACCCCGAGGCCATCGTGCTGGTCAGCCACGTCGGGCGCCCGGACGAGCGCTCGCACGAGCTGGGCCGGCACGAGGTCATGGTGATCGTCCAGGGCCCGCACGGCTACGTCTCGCCCGCCTGGTACCCGGCCGAGCAGATCATCCCCACCTGGAACCACGTCACGGCCCACCTCTGGGGCACCCCCGAGATCCTCTCCGACGACGAGAACTTCCGGGTGCTGGGTGAGCTCGTCGACCACTTCGAGCGCGTCATGCCGAGCCCCTCGACCCTGACCCTCGACGAGCAGGGCTCGAGACGGGTCGCGAAGGGCACCGTCGGCATCCGACTGCGCGTCACCCGGTTCGACGCCCGCGCGAAGCTCAGCCAGAACAAGGCACCCGAGGTCGTCGACCGCATCGTCGACGAGCTCGAGCACGGCGAGCACTACGCGCAGCCGGCGCTCGCCGCCGAGATGCGCCGGGTGCGCGACCGATGACGGTCGTCGACGGCAGCCGAGCCGAGGAGGCGCGGCGCACGCTCCTGAGGGACGTCCGCCTGGTCGGCGCGGGGCCCGCCCCCGTGGACGTCCTGCTCGACGGCGGCCGTGTCGTCGCGCTCGCGTCCGGTCTCCCCTCCGACGACGCCGAGGTGCTCGACCTCGACGGCCGCTGGCTCGCCCCGGGCCTCTGGGACTCCCACGTCCACATGGACCAGTGGGCGCTGGTGCGCCGTCGGCTCGACCTGTCGCGGGCGCGGTCCGCCGCCGAGGCGGCCTCGATCGTGGGGGAGCGCCTGCGTTCCGAGCCGGTCGAGGCGGGCGGCACCCTCGTCGGCTACGGCTTCCAGGACGCGCTCTGGCCCGATGCCCCGAGCCGGGCCCTGCTCGACTCGGTGGCCGGCGACCTGCCGGTCGTCCTGGTCAGCAACGACCTGCACTCGGTATGGCTCGACTCGGCCGCCCTCGGCCTGCACGGTCACACCGAGCACCCGACCGGACTGCTGCGCGAACAGACCGCCTTCGACGTCAGTGCCGCCGTGAGCGTCGTCCCGGACGAGCAGCTCGACCGGTGGGTCGCCGAGGCCGTCGACGCGGCCGCCGCGCGGGGGGTCGTCGGCGTCGTCGACCTCGAGATGACGTTGTCGCTCGACCGCTGGACCCGGCGCGTGGCGGGCGGGACCCGCGGGCTGCGCATCCGTCCCGGGGTCTACCCGCGCGACCTCGACACCGTCGTCGACCGCGGGCTGCGCACCGGCGACGTGATCCCGGGCACCGACGGCCTCGTGACGATGGGGCCGTTCAAGATCATCACCGACGGCTCCCTCGGCACCCGGACCGCCTACTGCCACGACCCGTACCCCGGGCTCGAGAGCGACCCCGCGGCCCGTGGGCTGCGCATCTACGAGACCGACGAGCTCGTCGGGTGGCTGCGCCGCGCCTCCTCGGCGGGGCTGGTGCCGGCCGTGCACGCGATCGGGGACGCCGCGAACGCCCAGGCGCTCGACGCCTTCGAGCAGGTCGGGTGCGCCGGCAGCATCGAGCACGCCCAGCTGCTCGACGCCGCCGACGTCGCCCGGTTCGCCCGGCTCGGCATCGTGGCCAGCGTCCAGCCCGAGCACGCCATGGACGACCGCGACGTCGTCGACCGGCTCTGGTCGGGTCGGTCCGAGCGTGCCTACGTCTTCGAGAGCCTGGCGGCGGCCGGCGTCCGGCTGCAGCTCGGCTCGGACGCGCCCGTGGCTCCGCTCGATCCGTGGGTGGCCATGGCGGCGGCGATCTCGCGGTCGCGCGACGGCCGCGAGCCCTGGCACCCCGAGCAACGTCTCGTCGCCTCCGCGGCGCTCGCGGCGTCGACGGGCGGCCGCACGAGCGTCGAGGTCGGGGCGGACGCCGACCTCGTGGTCACCGATCTCGACCCGCTCGCCGCGACCGACGTCGAGCTGCGGGCCATGCCGGTCACGGGAACGCTGCTCGGCGGACGGTGGACGCACCGCGACCTGTGACCGGCACGGCGAAGGCCGCCACCCCCTGAGGGGCGGCGGCCTTCGTTCGTCCGAGGCGGTTCGTCAGCCCGCGACGTGGGCCGCGAGAAACCAGCGGTCCTTCTCGAGGCCGCGCGAGATCTCGATGGCGACGTCCTGGCTCGAGGCGTCGAGCTCACCGAGCTCGTCGATGGCCTCGCGGACGGCGACCAGCGAGGCGTCGATCTGGGCGACCAGCTCGGCGATGGTCACGTCGATCTGGTTGAAACCGGGGGAGGTCGGGGGGATGACCGTCTTGGCCGCGACGGTCTCGATGCGACCGTCGACGGGAAGCCCGAGGGCGACGACGCGCTCCGCGGCGAGGTCGGCCCATTCGCGGGCGTGGTCGACGACGACGTCGATGAGCTCGTGGACGGCGACGAACGCGATGCCGCGCACGTGCCAGTGCGCCTGCTTGCCGTTGACCGACAGGGCCGTCATGTCGGTGACGATCTGGCTGAGGAACTGGGCGACGCCTGCGGCGACGTCGGGGTCGACGGAACCTTGGGGGACGGTGCGGGTGATGTCGGTCATGACGTGGTCCTTTCCTAGACGATGGAGGCAACGCTAGACGTCTGGGAGGATTCCGCAAGCAAGCCGAGGCTCGGCTCACCTAGGCCAGCCTCACCTCACCCGGGTCGTGAGGGGGGATAACCCCACCGGCGTTCCGGGCGCTGGCACCATGGGGTGGACGCCCCGCTCAGACCAGGCTCGAAGGCATGATCCAGGAGACCACCATCACCGCCGCGAACCCTTACCTCTCACCCCCGTCCCGCCCCGGCGGCTACCGGCGGCGATGGCGCGAGCTGCCCCGCGAACTCGGCTACGTCGCGCTGTCGGCCGTCCTCGTCGTCATCGTGACGGTGGCCGCCTCGCTGTTCCTCCACACGGTCAGCGGGTCGAGCGAGTCGCTCTTCACCCTGGTGTTCCTCGCGGTCGTCGTCCTCGCGGGTCTCTGGATCGCCCGTTGGTTCGGTACGTTCGAGGTGCTCCGCCTCCGGTGGGCCAGCGATCGTCCGATCCGTCCGGTCGACTGGACGCCGAACACCGCGTGGGGCCGGTCGACGAATCGTTTCGTCCGGGCGGTCTCGGTCTTCGCCAACCCGCACTACTGGCTCTACCTGCTCTTCACCGTCGTGGTCTTCCCGATCGTGGCGGGCTTCACGACCTTCGTCCTCGTGGGCCTGGTGGTCGGCCCGGTCCTGGCGATCCTGGGGGTCGTGCTCGTCTTCGGCGCCCTGCCGCCCTTCGACACCTTCAACTGGGCCTCGGCGATCGGCACCGGCGGAGGCGCGGTGCTCGTCGTCCTGGCTCTCGCCCTGTTCGCGGTGGTCGTGCTGGTCTACCCGTACGTCGTGCACGGTTTCGTCGTGATGCACCAGGCGATCGCCGCCGCGATGCTCGGCGGCTTCCGCAGTGACCAGCTCGAGGTCGAGCTCGCCGACCGCGAGATCTCTCGGACGGCCGCGCTGTCGGCCGAGGGCACGGCCCTCCGGCGCCTCGAGCGTGACATCCACGACGGTCCGCAGCAGCGCCTGGTGCGCCTGCAGATGGACCTCGCCGCGGCGTCGCGCGCCGTCGACACCGATCCCGTGAAGAGCAAGACCCTCATCGAGGAGGCGCGGGTGCAGTCCCGCGAAGCCCTCGAGGAGCTACGCGCCCTGTCCCGCGGCTTCGCGCCTCCTCTGCTGTCGGACCGCGGCCTGGTCGCGGCCCTCGAGTCGCTCGTCGACCGCTCGGTGGTGTCGACCACGATGCTCAACCGGGTGCCCGCGCACGTCGTGATCCCGAGCGACATCGAGCGCAACGCGTATTTCATCGCGTCCGAACTGATGACGAACACGGGCAAGCACGCCCAGGCGGCCAGCGCCGACCTCGTGCTGCGCACCCGGCAGGCCCCCGATGGCATCGGCACCCTGCTCGAACTCGTCGTGACCGACGACGGACGCGGCGGCGCGGGGCTGCGTGACGGTCACGGTCTCGCCGGCGTGCAAGAACGTCTCGTGGGCCTGGGCGGTTTCCTCGACATCAGCAGCCCGCAGGGCGGGCCGACGATCGTCACGGTGAGCATCCCGATGGCGATCGAGGTGCCGAGCAGCCTGACGCTGCCCCTGCCGACCGAGCCGCTGCCGCCGTTCTCGTCGACCGCCGTGACCGAGCCGCTGACCGATGCGTCACCGCCCGACGGCCCGCTCGACCCGCCGGCCGGGCCGCCGACGCGACCGTAGCCGGAGGGTCGCGCCCGTAGTCTGGACGGGTGAGTCTCGAGAGCCCTTCCCGTCAGCCCGTCCGCGTCGTCGTCGCCGACGACTCGGTGTTGCTGAGGGAGGGGCTGGTCCGATTGCTCGACGAGATCGGTGTCGAGGTGGTCGGCGCGTACGGCGACGCCGACTCGCTGCTGGCCGACCTCGACGCGGTCGGCCCCGACATCGCCGTCCTCGACGTCCGCATGCCGCCCACGCACACCGACGAGGGCGTCCGGGCCGCGATCGAGGCGCGACGCCGTCGGCCCGATCTCGGCATCCTGCTGCTGTCGCAGTACGTCGAGGTGGCCTACGCCCGCGACCTGCTCGAGGCGGGTTCGGGCGGGGTCGGCTACCTGCTGAAAGACCGCATCGCGTCGTTCGAGGAGTTCCGCGACGCGCTCGGCCGGGTGTCCGACGGCGGGACGGTCCTCGACCCGCAGGTGGTCTCCCAGTTGCTGGGGCGTCGCAGCGATCCGCTCGCCGCGCTCACGCCGCGTGAGCGAGAGGTGCTGACGCTCATGGCCGAGGGGCGCACGAACGCCGCCATCGCGGCCGAGCTGGTCATCGGTACGGGCGCGGTCGAGAAGAACGTCACCTCGATCTTCCAGAAGCTGTTGCTCGAGGACAGCGGCACCGACCACCGACGGGTGCTGGCCGTGCTCGCGTTCCTGCAGCGCTGAGGCCCCGCCGGGGTGGGGTCGCCCCCGGAACCGGGCCGCGGCCCGTCAGCTGGTGGCCTGCGAGCCGTCGGTGGCCACGTCGACCGGTGACCCCGCCTGTGGGGCGCTGACCCGCGTGCCGACCACGTCGAGGACGGCGTCGCGCAGTTCGTGGCCGAGCGCCTCGTAGCCGGCCGTCGTGGGGTGGATGCCGTCGACGGTGGTGCCGGCGGCGAAGACGTCGCCCGCGCGGGCGAAGCCCCACGGGTCGGTGAAGGTCCAGCCCTTGTCGGTGACGTACCGCTCGAGTCGGGCCTCGTAGAGAGCCGCGGCCTGGGGCGCACGGTCGTAGGGCGGGATCGCGGCCACCACGACGTGCTTCGCCCGGATCGTGTCGACGATCGCGTCGTACGAGGCGGCGGAGTCGGCGAAGCTCAGGCCGCGCCGCACGTCGTTCGTGCCGGACATCAGCACGAGGACGTCCACGTCGCGGACGGGTCGCACGGCCGCGGCCTGCTCTTGCACGGTCGATCCGCCCTTGGCGTAGCCACCGACGTAGTCGATGCCGTCGCCTTGGGCGTAGGTGATCCACGTGTCGGCGGTGAGGCCCTCGCTCAGCAGGCGACCACCCCCGGCGGTCAGTGAGTCACCGACGACGGCGACTCGGATGCCGCCGGAGCTCGGTGCGACGGCCACACCGGGGGCGGCGGCCTGCGCGATCGCGCCGGACCCGGAGGCGCTGGGCGCGTCGCCCGGAGCGGCGGCGCACCCGGCCGCGAGGGTGGCCACGACCACGCCGACCAGCGCGACCCGTGCGAACGTCGCGCGATCCATGTGGACATCTTGGGTCACGCCGCGCCGCGAAAAATCATCCGCCAGCCTGACTTCTCGCCGGTCCGGCTCGGAAGTCCCTGACAGAACCCCCACCGGCGCCGACGCCTGCGTGCAGGGCGCGGAGAAGATGTCATTCAGGGCGCCCACCGGCGCCGACGCCTGCGTGCAGGGCGCGGAGAAGATTTCATTCAGGGCGCCCACCGGCGCCGACGCCTGCGTGCAGGGCGCGGAGAAGATTTCATTCAGGGCGCCCACCGGCGCCGACGCCT
>NZ_RKIC01000015.1:34956-225817 GCF_003755185.1 Frigoribacterium sp. PhB24
GCGGAGAAGATTTCATTCAGGGCGCCCACCGGCGCCGACGCCTGCGTGCAGGGCGCGGAGAAGATTTCATTCAGGGCGCCCACCGGCGCCGACGCCTGCGTGCAGGGCGCGGAGAAGATTTCATTCAGGGCGCCCACCGGCGCCGACGCCGGAGGCGTCCAACAAACACAGAGGGGATGACGGGAATCGAACCCGCGTGATCAGTTTGGAAGACTGAGGCTCTACCATTGAGCTACATCCCCGTGAGCGGCCTGGCCGCACGGGTGAGACCAGCATAAGGCATCCGACGAGGTCGCTCCGTCACGGGCCCTCGGTGTCGGCTAGACTCGACGCGGCCTTCACGTACCCGACCTCAACGGGGCTCACGCGTGCAGGCTGGTTCCAGGCTGATACACGGGGCGTAGCGTAGTGGCTAGCGCGTCCGTTTTGGGGGCGGAAGATCGCAGGTTCGAGTCCTGTCGCCCCGACGATCGTCTACCTGCTGTCTCGGATGTGAGTTCAGCGCCACCAACACAGGAGAAGCCCTACATTGGTCCAGACCACGGTTGAGAAGCTCAGCCCCACGCGCGTCAAGCTCAACATCGTCGTCACCCCCGACGAGCTCAAGCCCAGCGTCACGCACGCCTACGGTCACATCGCCGAGTCGGTCAACATCCCCGGGTTCCGCAAGGGCAAGGTGCCGCCGCCCATCATCGACCAGCGCGTCGGTCGTGAAGAGGTGCTCAACCACGCCGTCAGCGAGAGCCTCGACAAGTTCTACCGCGAGGCAGTCACCGAGACCGAGATCCGCGTCCTCGGGCGTCCCGAGGCCGACGTGGTCGAGTGGCCCGACGTCAAGGACTTCTCGGGCGACCTGAAGATCGCCGTCGAGGTCGACGTGCGCCCCGACTTCGACCTGCCCGAGTACGACGGCCTCGAGCTGACGGTCGACACGGTCGACATCACCGACGACGAGATCGCCGAAGAGCTCACGAACCTGCGTACCCGTTTCGGCACGCTGGTCACCGTCGACCGCCCCGCCACCACCGGTGACTTCGCGCAGATCGACCTGACCGCCACGATCGGTGACGACGTCGTCGACACCGCCAAGGGCATCTCGTACGAGCTCGGCTCGGGCGAACTGATCGAGGGCATCGACGAGGCCCTCGAGTCGCTCACCGCGGGCGAGAGCACCACGTTCGAGTCGAAGCTGCTCGGTGGTGACCGTGAGGGTGAGACCGCCCTCATCGCCGTCGACGTCACGGCCGTGAAAGAGCGCGAGCTGCCCGAGGCCGACGACGACTTCGCCCAGATCGCCAGCCAGTTCGACACGATCGACGAGCTCAAGGGTGACCTGAAAGAGCAGCTCGCCAAGTCCAAGACCTTCGGTCAGGGTGCCCAGGCGCGCGACCAGGTCGTCGAGAAGCTGCTCGAGGCCGTCGAGATCCCCGTTCCCGAGAAGCTCGTCGAGGACGAGGTGCACCGTCACCTCGAGCAGGAGAACCGCCTCGAGGACGACGAGCACCGCGCCGAGGTGAAAGAGAGCAGCGAGAAGGCCTTCCGCAACCAGATCCTCCTCGACGCCATCGCCGAGAAAGAGGCCGTGAAGGTCGAGCAGGACGAACTGACGCAGTACCTCATCCAGGGTGCGGCCCAGTACGGCATGGAGCCCGGCGAGTTCATCAAGGTCCTCGACCAGAACGGCCAGATCCCTGCCATGGTCGGCGAGGTCGCCCGCAGCAAGGCCCTCGCGGTCGTGCTCAGCAAGGCGAAGGTCGTCGACGGCAAGGGCGACTCGGTCGACCTGTCCGCCTTCACCGCGACCGCGGGTGTCGGCGACGACGACGACCACGCGGGTCACGACCACGCGTAAGCAGCAGGGTCGGGTCGGCTGACCCGACACGTCGAGAGGGCCGGATGCGTGTGCGCATCCGGCTCTCCGTCGTCCCCGGCGCCGCGCCTCCCGGGCTCTCCGGCACGGTCCCGCGGGCCGTGGCGACGCAGTATCTGCCGTGGGCGAACAGCCCGGAACCCGTGCGTTGGCTCCGATAGATTCGACGACAAGCGACAACGAATGGGAGCTCCACCATGGCCGACGTGACACTGCCCAACAGTGTTTTTGACCGACTGCTCAAAGACCGGATCATCTGGCTCGGCTCTGAGGTCCGCGACGAGAACGCCAACGAGATCGCCGCGAAACTGCTGCTGCTCGCTGCGGAAGACAGCGAGAAGGACATCTACCTCTACATCAACTCGCCCGGCGGGTCGATCACGGCGGGCATGGCGATCTACGACGCCATGGAGTTCGTGCCGAACGACATCGTCACCGTCGGCATCGGCATGGCCGCGTCGATGGGTCAGCTGCTGCTGACCGCCGGCACCAAGGGCAAGCGCTACATCACGCCGAACGCGCGAGTCCTGTTGCACCAGCCGCACGGCGGGTTCGGCGGCACCTCGTCGGACATCCAGACGCAGGCGCAACTCATCCTCTCGATGAAGCGTCGTCTGGCCGAGATCACGGCGGCACAGACGGGCAAGACCGTCGAGCAGATCAACGAAGACGGCGACCGCGACCGCTGGTTCACCGCCGAGGAGGCCCTCGAATACGGCTTCGTCGACCACATCCGCGGCTCGGCCACCGACGTCGTCGGTGGCGCCGGCACCGACCAGGCCTAGGCCCCCGCCCCCTTCGTCAGAACGAGAAAGAGAAGAACTCATGGAACTCCCGATGATGGGTGGCGCGGGTCGAGTGCAGACCCCCGGCTCCCGGTACATCCTGCCCAGCTTCGAAGAGCGCACGGCCTACGGCTACAAGCGCCAGGACCCGTACGCCAAGCTGTTCGAAGACCGCATCGTCTTCCTCGGCGTCCAGGTCGACGACGCCTCGGCCGACGACATCATGGCGCAGTTGCTCGTGCTCGAGAGCATGGACCCCGACCGCGACATCACGCTCTACATCAACTCGCCCGGTGGCTCGTTCACCGCCATGACCGCCATCTACGACACGATGCAGTACATCCGTCCCGAGATCCAGACGGTCTGCCTCGGTCAGGCGGCCTCCGCCGCGGCCGTCCTGCTCGCCGCCGGTCAGCCCGGCAAGCGTCTGGCCCTGCCGAACGCCCGTGTGCTGATCCACCAGCCCGCGACCGGTGGCAGCAGCGGTGGGCAGGCGTCCGACATCGAGATCCAGGCCGCCGAAGTCCTGCGCATGCGCACCTGGCTCGAAGAGACCCTGTCGAAGCACTCCAACAAGTCGCCCGAACAGGTGAACCGCGACATCGAACGCGACAACATCCTGGGCGCCCAAGAGGCCCTCGAGTACGGTCTGGTCGACCAGGTGCTCGGTTCGCGCAAGAACCAGACGGCCGCGCTCACGCGCTGATCACGGCCTGACGACGAAGGCCCCGGGCATCCGCCCGGGGCCTTCGTCGTGCCGATCATCCGTCGACGGGTCGGTCGACCCGACGGTGTCGCGGACGAATGTGCCCGAGCTCCCCGGGTCGGTCCGTGAGTGTCGGTGGATCGGGTTAGGCTCGGTTCACACGACGACCGGTCCCGGTCGATGACCTCAGCCAATCAGGGAGGCCGAGCATGGCACGCATAGGTGAGAGTGCCGATCTGCTCAAATGCTCGTTCTGCGGCAAGAGCCAGAAGCAGGTCCAGCAGTTGATCGCCGGTCCCGGCGTGTACATCTGCGACGAATGCGTCGAGCTCTGCAACGAGATCATCGAAGAGCGCCTCGCCGAGGCCGGTGACGAGCCCACGAGCGAGTTCGACCTGCCCAAGCCACGCGAGATCTACTCGTTCCTCGAAGAGTACGTGATCGGGCAGGACGCAGCGAAGCGCGCACTGTCGGTGGCCGTCTACAACCACTACAAGCGCATCCGCGCCGCCTCGACGCTCACCGCCGCCGAGTCGCTCGCCGACGAGGTCGAGATCTCGAAGTCGAACATCCTGCTGATCGGTCCCACCGGCTGCGGCAAGACCTACCTGGCCCAGACCCTCGCGAAGCGGCTGAACGTACCCTTCGCGGTCGCCGACGCGACGGCCCTCACCGAGGCCGGTTACGTCGGTGAGGACGTCGAGAACATCCTGCTCAAATTGATCCAGGCGGCCGACTACGACGTCAAGCGCGCCGAGACCGGCATCATCTACATCGACGAGATCGACAAGATCGCCCGCAAGGCCGAGAACCCGTCCATCACCCGCGACGTCTCGGGTGAAGGTGTGCAGCAGGCTCTGCTCAAGATCCTCGAGGGCACGGTCGCCTCGGTACCGCCGCAGGGCGGTCGCAAGCACCCTCACCAAGAGTTCATCCAGGTCGACACGACCAACGTGCTGTTCATCGTCGCAGGCGCGTTCGCCGGTCTCGAGGACATCATCTCGAACCGTGCGGGCAAGCGCGGCATCGGCTTCGGCGCCCCGCTGCACAGCAAAGAAGACGAGGCGGCACTGTTCAGCGAGGTGCTGCCCGAAGACCTCCACAAGTTCGGTCTCATCCCCGAGTTCATCGGTCGCCTGCCCGTGGTCACCACGGTCACGCAACTCGACCAGCCCGCCCTGATGCAGATCCTGACCGAGCCCAAGAACGCCCTCGTGCGGCAGTACCAGCGCATGTTCGAGATCGACGGGGTCGAGCTCGAGTTCGACCGCGGGGCCCTCGAAGCGATCGCCGACCTGGCCGTCCTGCGTCAGACCGGCGCCCGCGGGCTCCGCGCCATCCTCGAAGAAGTGCTCGGGCCGATCATGTTCGACGTGCCCTCGGACGACACGGTCGGGCGAGTGGTCGTCACCCGCGCCTCCGTGCTCGAGAACGCGGCGCCGACCATCGTCCCCCGCGTCGTCGAACAGCGGGCCGAGAAGTCCGCCTAGCAGCGACACGCACGACGAAGGCCCCCGCTCGACGAGCGAGGGCCTTCGTCGTGTCGTTGCCATGCGGCCGAGAACGCACCGCGTGTCGTGCCACCCGCGTGGACAAGCCACGGCGTCATGCGCCTCACGCGGTGAGGCGGCGGCGGCTCAGGCGAGGCCGCGACGGACGAGCAGGGGTTCGACTCGAGCGTCACGACCGCGGAAGTCGCGGTAGGCCTCGAGAGGGTCCTTCGACCCGCCGACACCGAGCAGGCGTGAGCGGAAGCGGTCGCCGTTCTCACGGGTCGGCCCGCCGTTCTCCTCGAACCACCGGACGGTGTCGGCGTCGAGGACCTCGCTCCAGATGTACGAGTAGTAGCCGGCGTCGTAGCCGCCGGCGAAGGTGTGGGCGAAGTACGTGCTCGAATAGCGGGTGGGGACCGACGCGAGGTCGAGACCGACCGCGGCCAGCGCCTCCTGCTCGAACGCCTCGACGTCGGCGACGTCCGCCGCCTCGGCGGACGAGAGGGCGTGCCAGGCCTGGTCGAGCAGAGCGGCCGCGAGGTACTCGCTCGTCTCGAAGCCCTGGTTGAAGCCCTGCGACGCGATGAGGGCGTCGACCAGACGCTGGGGCAGCCGCTCGCCGGTCTCGTGGTGGACGGCGTAGTTCGCGAGCACCTCGGGCCAGAGCATCCACATCTCGTTCACCTGGCTCGGGAACTCCACGAAGTCGCGGAACACGTTCGTGCCCGAGAAGGTGGGGTAGGTCACCCGGGCGAGGAGCCCGTGCAGAGCGTGCCCGAACTCGTGGAAGAGAGTCGTCACCTCGTCGAGCGTCAGCAGGGTGGGTCGGCCGGCGGGTGGTTTCGGCACGTTGAGGTTGTTGACGACGACCGCGGGCAGGCCGGTGAGCGCCGACTGCGACACGAGTGGGTTCATCCAGGCACCCCCGCGCTTGCTGTCACGCGTGTGCAGATCGAGCACGTACAGCCCGACCTCGCCGCCGTCGGCGTCCGTGACCTCGAAGACCCGCGCCTCGGGGTGGTAGGCCATCAGGTCGGAGCGCTCGGTGAACCGCAGGCCGTACAGCAGCGCCGCGGCGAAGAAGACGCCGTCGTGCAACACGCGCTCTGCCTCGAAGTAGGGCCGCATCGCCGCCGTGTCGACGTCGTGCTTCTCGGCGCGGACGAGCTCGGTGTAGAAGGACCAGTCCGAGGCCCGGACAGGCCGACCGGCGACGCGCTCGAGCTCGGCCTGTTCGGCGCGGGCGTTGCGGGCGGCCGGAGGCGCGAGTCGCCCGAGCAGGTCGGCCACCGCCTCGGGGCTGCCCGCGGTCTCACCCGCCGTGACGGAGGCGGCGTGCGACGCGAACCCGAGCAGCTCGGCCCGTTCGGCCCGCAGGCGGGCGATCTCGAGGACGAGCTCGCGGTTGTCGTGGTCGCCCCCACGACGTCCGCGTGCGAGCGACGCCTGCATGATCCGCTCGCGCAGGGCCTCGTTCGTCAGGCTCGCCAGGTAGGGGTGGCCGCTGAACAGCACGAGGGTGACGACGTACCGGCCGTCGAGTCCGCGGTCGCGGGCGGCCTCGGCGGCGGCGGCGATCGCCCCGGAGTCGAGACCGTCGAGCTCGGTCACGTCGTCGACCACGACGGCGAGGTCGTTCGTGTCGGCCAGCAGGTTCTTCTCGAAGCGCGTGGTCAGGGTCGACAGCCTGCCGTTGAGGTCGCGCAGGCGGGTCTTGTCGTCGTCGCCGAGGGCGGCACCCGACCGGGTCGCCTCGTCGACGAGGCGCTCGACGAGGTAACGCTGCTCGGCGGTCAGATCGAGCGCGTCCCGGCGCTCGTGCACGCGGCGCAGCCGGGAGAACAGGCGCGGATCGAGCCTGATGGCGTCGGCATGGGCCGCGAGCTGCGGAGCGAGCTCGAGCTCGAGGGCGTCGGTGGCCTCCGTCGAGTCCGACGATGTCTTGTTGAAGAAGACGTGCTCGACGCGGGTGAGCGTGGCACCGCTGCGTTCGAGGGCGGCGACCGTGTTCTCGAAGGTCGGTTCGGCCGGGTCGGTCGCGATCGCCTCGACCTCGGCCAGCTGCTCGACGAACCCGGCGGCGAAGGCGGGACCGTAGTCGTCGTCCGTGATGCTCGCGAACGGCGGCAGGGAGTACGGCAGCGTACTGGGGGAGAGGAACGGGTTCGTCATCAGCCCACACTAGGAGGCGCGCTAGGGTCGCCGCATGAGCGAACGCCCCGAGACGCCCGCCCGGTACACCCATGGTCATCACGAGAGCGTGCTGCGCAGCCACTCGTGGCGGACGGTCGAGAACTCGGCCGCGTACCTCGAGCCGCACCTCGTGCCGGGGGTCAGCGTCCTGGACGTCGGGTCAGGACCGGGGACAATCACCGTCGACATCGCCGGACGGGTCGCCCCGGGCCGGGTGATCGGAATCGACGTCGCCGCCGGCATCGTCGAGCAGGCGACGTCGTTCGCGGTCGAGGCCGGGCTGCACAACGTCCACTTCGAGACGGCCGATCTGTTCGCCCTGCCGTTCGACGACGACGCGTTCGACGTCGTGCACGCGCACCAGGTGCTGCAGCACGTCGGCGACCCGGTCGCGGCCCTCCGCGAGATGCGGCGTGTGACCCGCCCCGGGGGAGTCGTGGCCGTCCGCGACGTCGACTACCACGGCTGCGTCTGGGCTCCCGAGAACCCCGGTCTGGACCGGTGGATGGACGTCTACCAGGCCGTGCACCGTGGTAACGACGGCGAACCCGACGCGGGGAGGCGCCTCAAGGGCTGGGCGCTCGAGGTGGGTTTCGTCGACGTGGCGAGCAGCGCCTCCGTGTGGTGCTTCGCGTCCGACGAGGACCGCACCTGGTGGGGCGACAGCTGGGCGGCCCGGGCGACCGAGTCGGCCTTCTACGCCGACGCGATCGAGAAGGGCGTCGCGACCCCGGACGAGCTGCACGCGATCGCCGATGCATGGCGCACCTGGCGCGACGCCCCGGACGGCTGGCTGATCATGCCGCACGGCGAGCTGCTCGCCCGGGCCTGACCGGGGCTAGTCGTCGTCACCTTCGGCGTCGACGGGCTCGTGCACGTGCGCTTCGCCGGTGACCGCGTCCACCCGGATGACCGTGCCGTCGTCGAGCTCGACCACGGGGCGACGTTCGAGCCAGGTCAGCGTCCAGCGCCACGACGTCGCGTCGACGCCCTGGTCGGCCAGCTCGCGCTCGACCTGGGCGACCGCCCCGAGGACCGGAGCGGGGAGCTCGGCCGGAGCCGCGCCTCCCACGCTCCACCGCGTGCCGAGCTGCATCAGGCACCCGCCGTCGGGGCCGGAGCGGCACCCGCGCCGGCGTCGGCCGGCACCTCGGCGAACACGATGTCGCCGACCGCCAGCTCGTCGCCCTCGGCGAAGGACAGCTCGGCGATCTTGCCGACCGCCGCGAGGTCGCCCGCCGCGAGCTTCACGAGTTCGAGCTGGGCCGGGGGGCCCGAGATGACCGCGGAGGCCACCGGGGTCTTCTGCGAGGCCTTCGCGTCGGACTTCGCCCGTCGCACGAAGATCAGCGCCTGCCCGACCAGGCCGACGAGGCCCGTCGAGGTCTCGCCGTCGGCGAGGCCGAGCTCGGCGACCGACGGCCATGCGGCCCGGTGCACCGAGTCGTCGTGCGTCCACGACCAGACCTCTTCCGTCGCGAACGGCAGGTACGGCGCGAGCAGGCGCAGCAGACCCTCGAGCACGGTCCGCAGCGCGAGCACGGCCGAGGCCTGCTCGGCCGGCGTCGTGGCACCGTAGGCGCGCTCCTTCACGAGCTCGAGGTAGTCGTCACAGAACGTCCAGAAGAACTTCTCGGTCGTCTCGAGCGCCCGGGCGTGGTCGTAGCCCTCGAGCGCCTCGGTGGCGGTCTCGACCACCGCGGCGAACGACGCGAGCAGGTCGCGGTCGAGCGGCTGGGTGATCTCGAACTCGCCCGAGGGCAGCTCGAACGAGTACACGAACTTGGCCGCGTTCAGCACCTTGATCGCCAGACGACGCCCGATCTTGATCTGCTTCGGGTTCTGCGGGTCGAACGCGGCGTCGGTGCCGAGCCGGCTCGACGCCGCCCAGTAGCGCACCGAGTCCGAGCCGTGGTCGTCGAGCATGGCGGCCGGGGTGACCACGTTGCCCTTCGACTTCGACATCTTCTTACGGTCGGGGTCGACGATGAAGCCCGAGATCGAGGCGTTGCGCCACGGGACGACGCCCGACTCGAGCTGCGATCGCAGCATCGTCGAGAACAGCCAGGTGCGGATGATGTCCTGCCCCTGGGGGCGCACGTCGTAGGGGAACACGAGGTCGAAGAGCTCGGGGTCGCGCTCCCATCCGCCGGCCAGCTGCGGGGTCAACGACGACGTCGCCCAGGTGTCCATCACGTCGACCTCGCCGACGAAGCCGCCGGGGACGCCGCGCTGCGACTCGTCGTAGCCGGGGGCCGCCTGTGACGCCGGGTCGATCGGCAGCTGCGCCTCGGTGGGCACGATCACCTGGTCGAAGACCGGGTTGCCGTCACCGTCGAGCGGGTACCAGACCGGGATCGGCACGCCGAAGAACCGCTGGCGCGAGATCAGCCAGTCGCCGTTCAGGCCGTTGACCCAGTTGTCGTAGCGCACACGCATGAAGTCGGGGTGGAAGGCCACCTCGCCGCCTCGTTCGAGCAAGGACCCCTTGAGCTGCTCGTCGCGGGCACCGTTGACGATGTACCACTGGCGCGTCGACACGATCTCGAGGGGCTTGTCGCCCTTCTCGAAGAACTTGACCGGGTGCGAGATCTTGCGGATCTCGCCCACCAGCTCGCCCGACGCGGTCAGCTGCTCGACCACGGACTGCTTGGCGCTGAACACGGTCTTGCCGGCCATCTGGGCGTAGGACGCGCGCCCCGCCTCGGAGGTGATCGCCTCGGGCGCCTCGCTGACGAAGCGGCCGTCGAAGCCGATCACGGCACGGTTCGGCAGCTGCAGTTCGCGCCACCAGACGACGTCGTTGGTGTCGCCGAAGGTGCAGACCATGGCGATGCCCGAGCCCTTGTCGGGCTGCGCCAGGTGGTGCGCCACCACGGGCACCTCGACGTCGAACAGCGGCGACCGCACGGTCGTGCCGAACAGTGCCTGGTAGCGCTCGTCGTCGGGGTGCGCGACGAGGGCGACGCAGGCCGGCAGCAGCTCGGGCCGCGTCGTGTCGATCAACACGTCGCCCTGACCGTCGGTGCGGTGGAAGGCGAGCTTGTGGTACGCCCCGGGCATCTCTTTGTCCTCGAGCTCGGCCTGTGCCACAGCCGTCCGGAACGTCACGTCCCACAGGGTGGGGGCGTCGGCCTGGTACGCCTCGCCGCGGGCCAGGTTGCGGAGGAACGCCTTCTGAGCGATCGCCTGCGAGTCGTCGTCGATGGTGCGGTAGCTCTGCGTCCAGTCGACCGAGAGGCCGAGCTTGCGCCACACGTCCTCGAACTGCTTCTCGTCCTCGACGGTCAGACGTTCGCACAACTCGATGAAGTTGCGCCGCGAGATCGGCACCTGGTCGGCGGCCTTCGAGGACTTGTCGTCGCCGCCCTCGAAGGGGGGCGTGAAGTCGGCGTCGTAGGGAAGCGACGGGTCGCAGCGGACGCCGTAGAAGTTCTGCACACGACGCTCGGTCGGCAGGCCGTTGTCGTCCCAACCCATCGGGTAGAACACGCGCTTGCCCCGCATGCGCTCGAAGCGGGCCTTGACGTCGGTGTGCGTGTAGCTGAACACGTGGCCGATGTGCAGGCTGCCCGACGCGGTCGGCGGAGGGGTGTCGACCGAGAACACGGAGGCGCGGGTCGCGTCGGTGCGGTCGAAGCGGTAGGTGCCGCTCGCCTCCCAGACCTGACCCCAGCGGGCCTCGAGTCCTTCGAGGGCGGGCTTCTCGGGCATCGCTGACGGCATGGTCTTCTCCGGTTCTGTGGACGGCACCGTGTCGGTGGGGAGGTGCCTGGATGTGGGACTGCGACCAGTGTACGCACCCGGGCGAGGCCTCCTCGGGAACGTCCACCGCGCCTCCTGCGCGATGCGGCCACTGCACACCTGCGCACGCTGCACTGGTACTGACATGGCAGTTCTGTTAGGCTCGACCGGTTTTTTGCCGACGCTGGGGTCGACTGCAACCGCCCGACGACCTGGAGGCCTCACCTGATGTCAGCCAAGAAGAACGACAGCAAGAAGTCCGCCCGCCGAACGCTCACCACCGACGACGTCACCGTCGTCGAAGAGGGCCTGCTCAAGCGCGCGGTCAGCGCGGCCGCGCTCGGCAACGCCATGGAGTGGTTCGACTTCGGCGTCTACGCGTACATCACGACGACCATCGCCCAGGTGTTCTTCCCGCCGGGCAACGACGCGCTGAACATCCTGTTCACCTTCGGCACGTTCACCGCCGCGTTCATCGTGCGTCCGATCGGTGGTGCGTTCTTCGGGCCCCTCGGTGACCGCATCGGCCGGCAGAAGGTCCTCGCTCTGACGATGATCCTCATGGCGGCGGGCACGCTCGCCATCGGTCTGATCCCCTCGTACGCGACCATCGGCCTCTGGGCGCCCGTCCTGTTGCTGCTCGCGCGTCTGCTGCAGGGGTTCTCCACGGGCGGCGAGTACGGAGGCGCGGCCACCTTCATCGCCGAGTACTCGCCCGACAAGCGCCGCGGCTTCATGGGCTCGTGGCTCGAGTTCGGCACGCTCGCCGGCTACGTGCTCGGCGCCTCGCTGGTCACCGGACTGCAGCTCGGCATGAGCGAGGAGGCGCTGCTCGCCTGGGGCTGGCGCATCCCGTTCCTGATCGCCGGGCCGCTCGGCCTGATCGGGCTCTACCTGCGCCTGAAACTCGAGGAGACGCCCGCGTTCCAGAAGCAGCAGGAAGAGGCCGCCGGACGCGAGCACGTCAAGGTGCCGTTCGTGAAGCTCTTCGCCGAGAACTGGCGCGCGCTGATCGTCTGCATCGGCCTCGTGCTGGTGTTCAACGTGACCGACTACATGCTGCTGTCGTACATGCCGACCTACCTCACCAACACGCTCGGTCGCAGCGCGACCTCCGGGCTGCTGCTCGTGATCGTCGTCATGGTCCTGATGATGATCGTCATCACGTTCAGCGGGCGCCTGAGCGACCGCTTCGGTCGCCGTCCGGTGCTGTTCGCCGGCTGCGTCGGGTTCCTCGTGCTGTCCTGGCCGGCACTCAAGCTCGTGCAGTCCGAGAGCACGCCCCTCGTCTTCGTCGGCCTCTTGGTGCTCGGCCTCGTGCTCGTCACGTTCACGTCGACCATGCCGTCGACGCTGCCCGCGCTGTTCCCGACGATCATCCGCTACGGCGCCCTGGCCATCGCGTTCAACGTGTCGGTGTCGCTGTTCGGCGGCACCACGCCTCTCGCGACCGAGGCCCTGGTCGTCTGGGCCGAGGGGCAGGGCTTCTCGTGGGCCCACGACATCCCGGCGTTCTACCTGATGGCCGCGGCCGTGATCGGGCTCGTCGCCGTGTGGTTCACCAAAGAGACGGCCAACGAGCCGCTGCTCGGGTCGGGCCCGTCCGTCGCCACCGACGACGAGGCGCGCGAACTGGTCGAGGCCTACGCCGACGAGTCGAGCGAGGTCGCGAAGTCGGACTGGGCGCTCGAATGGGCGCAGTCCGGGCTGATCGACGTGGTCGACCCGAAGGCCGCCGAGGCCGACGCCGCCCGCCGGCGCGGCTGAGATCGCGCCGCCGGGGGCGGTCCGTCCGGGGTCGGCCTCGTTCGCCTCGGACCTTCCGGAACGGCCGAAGTGGGTCCCGCTGACAACGCCCTGGTGAATCCGGATGACGCCGGCGCGGTCACTGGACTCACCCGGTCACCGTCGTCGTAACGGGAAGATCCCGTCGTACCTGGTGCTCGGCGCGATCGCCGCCGAACACGACCGAGTCCGGCTCCGCTCACGGCTGAGAGCACGTCGACCGCCGCGCAACTACCGGGACTGAGCCGCCGTGTCGGGTTCGCGCCCGTGACTACCCCCACGGAGGTCGTGGACGAGTTGCTTGGCTGCACGGTAGCCGCTCATCCCGTGGACTCCGGGTCCGGGGGCTGCAGCTTGGGAGCAGATGTAGACGTTCGGGGCGATGCGCCAGGGGGTACGAGACAGTCGCGGGCGGCCGATGATCTGGCTGATGTTCGTCGCGCCGGCATTGATGTCGCCGCCGACCAGATTCGGGTTCCAGGTCTCCATCCGGTCGGCCGGGGTGCTGGCAGTGGCGATGATCGTGTCGCGGAGACCCGGAGCGAACCGTTCGATCTGTGCGGTGATGTTCTCCGCTTGGTCTTGCCGAGATCCGTTCGGCACGTGGGCGTACGCCCACAACGTGTGCCCTGCCGGTGCTCGCGTGGTGTCGAACAGGGAGGGCTGGGACACCATCACGTACGGGGACGCGGCATGGCGTCCGTTCGCGACGGCGTGCTCGCCGGCGCGGATCTCGTCGGCGCAGCCTCCCAGGTGCACTGTCCCGGCGTGACGGATGTCATCATGCTGCCAGGGGACCGCCTCGGTGAGCGCGAAGTCCACTTTCGCGACGCCGGGCCCGAACCGGAACCGACGGAGGCTGCTCCTCGTCCGAGAGGGCACCTCGTCGCCGGCGATGCGCAGCGCGGCGGGGACGCTGGTGTCCAGGAGCACTGCGGCGACGCCACCCAACTCTGCGAGGGACTGGATCTCCTGCGAGCAGACGATGCGTCCACCGTGTGCGGTGAGATCCTCGACGAGGGCGTCGACGATCGCTTGACTACCGCCGATCGGGATCGGCCATCCCCGACCATGGGCGTACGCTCCGAGTGCAACGGCCACGGCACTGGCAGATGGGCTCGGAAGCGGCTGGATGGCGTGTGCGGCGAGACCCGCGAGCATTGCTTCGGCGGGATCGCTCCGGGACCGGAACCGGCGGAGCGCGATCTTCCCCACTGCCGCCGCGATCGCTACCGCTGCCCGAAGATGCTCACGACCGCCCAACGTCGTGTGGGTGGTGATGTCCGCCACGTGGTCCGCGACCGGCGCGAGCTGGGAGAAGATCCGCTCGTATGCGGAAGAGTCGGCACCCAGTCCTTCGAGTGTGCGGTCCAGTTCGTTGTAGCCGATCCCGGCACGGCCGCCGTCCAAGGGATGCGCATACGCGGCGATCGGGGAAGCGAATCGAACACGATCCGCGAGTCCGAACGCGCGGAAGAACGGCGAATGCAATGCGAGCGGGTGCACCGCGGCACCGAGATCATGCACGAACCCCGGCAGTGTCAGCTCGTCGGAGCGGCACGCACCGCCGGGGCGCGCCGCACGTTCGTACACGACGACCTCCAAGCCGGCCCGGGCTAGCGTCACGGCAGCCGCCAACCCGTTCGGCCCAGAACCCACCACTGCTACGTCCACGAGATCGCTATCCCGTTCTTGTCGCTGACTCTCCAGTCACGTACAGCACGCAGACCACCTACGAGCCTGGTATCGATCGATGGCGTCACGGTTGCAGTTGCGCCTCGATGACGATGTTCTGCAGGGATTCGCCCCCCTCGGGGCGTTGCAGGCAGGTGATCAGCACCAGCTTCCCAGGCGTCTCGTCCCAGACCGACTCCGCCTGCCCGAGCCGAGTCTTTTCGATCGCGTCGGTAGCCTTCACCCGGTACTTCGCCGAGCCGACGAACACGTCGTCACCGACCTGCAATTTAGACCGGCGGTGCTCTACGTCGATGAGGTAGTTTCCGGGTCCCACCCCTCCGCCGCGGAGGGAATGCATCGCGATGAAGACGGTGCCGGCGCTGGCCTGGGCTAGCCCCACACCTCGGTTCTGCACCCAGTACGCCTTGTCGAACCCAGGCGGATTGATCACCCGATCCGTTTCACGGAGCGCAGCGATCTCGACCCGTAACCCTGTCTTCGGGATCACGAGTTCACCCGCTCCTGCGGGAACGGGGACGACGTCGGAGAAGCCCGTTGCCTCGGGGACGACGATGTTGCCGGCCAGGTCGTGTGCTCGGCCAGGCTGGTCAGCTCCGAGTCCGGGATGCGTGATGCCGGCGATGACGAATGCGAACGTCGCCGAAACGCCGGCGGCCGCGGTGAGGAGTTCCCACCGCCGCCGCCCCCGCCTGTGAGCGGTCTCAGTCATCCTGCGAGGAGACATCACGGCGCCGGCGGAACATCGCGCCGATCCCCGCCGCGGCGGCCAGCGCCGCAGCACCGGCGCCAACCCATGGCCACACGATCCGTTCGTTCTGGATCGTCCCGCCGGTAGCGACCCGCGGACCGCCGTTGCTGCCACCCTCGAGAGCGTTCTGACCGCTGGCCGCGGCAGCAGATTCCGCTGCGGAGGCGGCTTTGCCGCTGTTCGTGTCGGCGCCGGCTGATGCTGATGCTGATGCGTTCGCGTTGGTGTTCATGTCGACCGAGGCGTCCTTGGACGCGTCCGCGATCGCGGCGGCTTTCGCGGCCGAGGAGGCGTCTGCGTTCGTCGCGGCGGTTGCTGCGGCTTGGGTGTTGTCGGACGCGTCGGCCATCGCGGCGGTTTGCGCTGCGGCCTGGGCGGAGCCCTTGGCCTCAGCGGAGGCGTCTTTGGACGCGTCTGCTTTCGCGGCTTTCTGCGCGGCGGCGTTGGCTTTGCTGTCGGCCGCGGCCGAGGCCCGGGTGTCGTCATCACCATCGGTCATCGCGGCGGCGACAGCTGCCGGGTTCGCGTTCGCGTCGGCGCCGGCTGATGCTGACGCGTTCGCGTTGGTGTTCATGTCGACCGAGGCGTCCTTGGACGCGTCCGCGATCGCGGCGGCTTTCGCGGCCGAGGAGGCGTCTGCGTTCGTCGCGGCGGTTGCTGCGGCTTGGGTGTTGTCGGACGCGTCGGCCATCGCGGCGGTTTGCGCTGCGGCCTGGGCGGAGCCCTTGGCCTCAGCGGAGGCGTCTTTGGACGCGTCTGCTTTCGCGGCTTTCTGCGCGGCGGCGTTGGCTTTGCTGTCGGCCGCGGCCGAGGCCCGGGTGTCGTCATCACCATCGGTCATCGCGGCGGCGACAGCTGCCGGGTTCGCGTTCGCGTCGGCGCCGGCTGATGCTGATGCGTTCGCGTTGGTGTTCATGTCGACCGAGGCGTCCTTGGACGCGTCCGCGATCGCGGCGGCTTTCGCGGCCGAGGAGGCGTCTGCGGTCGTCGCGGCGGTTGCTGCGGCTTGGGTGTTGTCGGACGCGTCGGCCATCGCGGCGGTTTGCGCTGCGGCCTGGGCGGAGCCCTTGGCCTCAGCGGAGGCGTCTTTGGACGCGTCTGCTTTTGCGGCTTTCTGCGCGGCGGCGTTGGCTTTGCTGTCGGCCGCGGCCGAGGCCCGGGTGTCGTCATCACCATCGGTCATCGCGGCGGCGACAGCTGCCGGGTTCGCGTTCGCGTCGGCGCCGGCTGATGCTGATGCGTTCGCGTTGGTGTTCTCGTCGGCAGCTGGCACGATGCGAGTGCTCACGCTCGAGGTGTTGTTCGACAGATTCGGGTCGGTTTCATTGCCGCTGACCGTCGCGAAGTTCTCCACCTCGGACGGACTGTCTGCGGCGGTATCGACAGTGAAACTGAATTGTTGGCTTGCACCAGGTTTCAGCGCCCCGGTTGAACAGGCGAGGTGTCGTCCGGTCAGCTGGCACGCCTGGTCGTGAATGGTGACGCTCCCCAGGCCCGCCGGGATGTCGTCTGTAACGACGGCACCACTGGACGTTACCCCGGTCGACGCATTCGTCACCGCAAGCGTGTAGGTGATTGGCTCACCGGCAAAGACCCGCTTGACCGCCGTTATCTCGACGGCGAGGTCGATCGCTGGGTTTGTCGCGGCGCCGACGTACATACCATCGGCATCTTTGGATGTGATCGGCGCAGCTTGCCGTGCGACCAGCTTTAATGTTTGACCTTTTTGAAGGCCGTTATCAGCACGATATTGGAACAGGGTAGACCTGTTGCCGAACACAAAGTCTCCGTTGGGGTATGCCCAGGCGAGCACGACGTAACCGGAACTACTACTCGGATTCCCCTCGACTGGACCTGTATCCACATGACCCGTTGCGGTATTCAGACGGACCCAGTTGGAATCCAGGTCGACCCCCCACAAGTAACCGTCCTTCTCGGCCCAATCGGAAACTCCTGCGATGGACGCATCCGGAACGATGGTCCTGGCATGCGTCGGGATGCCCTTCGAAAAGTCGAGCGCGTACACGTTCGGATCGGAGTGCGAGGATGCAAACATCGTGTCCGAGAACGGCCCGGATCCGAACGTTGCTGCCGTCAGCCGACGGTCGGGAGTTCCTGGAATGTGACCGAGTTCGGTGACGCGACCATGAGCATCTACTCGGAGCAGGCCGTACCCATGGTCCTCCTGTGCGAATGCATATGCCAGTCGATCCTTTTCGCGATACGACAATGCATTGTAGTAGTCCCAGGGAACTCCGACTTCACGGTAATCGATGCCACCCTGCTTAGTTCTCACCGCCTCGAACAGCTGCATATTCTGTCGACCGTCCGCATTGGTGCCGGTGGAGAGCGAGACATATGCATTCGGGTGGGATAGGTCGAACGTGACCGGCTCGGTGCTGGCGGCGGTGGCGGGCAGCGCGGGGAGGCCGGCGCCGATGCTCGCGAGGAGGAGGACTCCGGTTGCTCCGAGCAGTGCTCGCGAGCGGCGGGCGAGCCCTGGGCGGCACGATTGCAAGATGATCATTGGGTTTTCCTTGACATTGATTTTGGGGGAGTTACTGCTGCGGAGACAGGGATGGTGTCGTGGTGGTCGTCGTCGTGTTGTGTCGCAGTTTTTTGGCGAGTGACACGCTGGGCCCCTTCGCGTAGTGCGCCATGGTGCGGTATGTGGCGTCTCGGACGAAGAGGGAGTCCAGGGCGAGCATCCAGAGCGAGAACCAGGGCAGGCCCATGAGGAGGCCGATGGCGGAGTGGAAGCCGAGGATGACGAGGAGGGCGAACACGCGAGTGGGGCGACGCATGAGCAGAAGTGGGAATCCGACCTGGACGAGAACGGTCATGATGGTGCCCAACGCCACCAAGGGTGCCCATACGGTGATGAGGTGGCTGAGTTCTGGCCAGGTGCCGAACTGTGCGGTCTGGAGGGGGTTGTAGATGGCGTAGCCCCGATACCAGGGGGCGCCCTGCGCTTTGTACAACCCGCCGGCCGCATACAGCATGCAGAGCTGTGCGCCGAGCACGATGACGGCCAGATTGTGTAGCAGCGTCGTGAACCGCGCCGGTAGGGCCGGTTGGAAGTTCCACCAACGGCGCAGGATGTTTCCGGTGTCCGCGCTGCGGGCACGGCGTCGTGCGTCGAGTGACCAGACGTGTGCGGGCGATGTGAAGAAGAGGTAGATCATCGCCATTCGAGAGAGGTTGTCGCTCTGGTCCTGTACGTCGACGTTGATCGAGAGCAATCCGACCCAGAACACGAACGCGATGGTCATGGCGATACGAGTGCGCCACCCGATCGCGATCGCGATTCCGCTTGCGATCAAGATGCAGAACACTGCGCCGAGGGCGATGGAGTTGTCGGCGGTGGCGTTCACGAGCGAGAACGGCCAGATGCCGGCGAAGTCACTGTCTGAGAACTGGAGCTGACCGCTCCACGCGGCCCCGGCGCCGAACGTGTAGTTGCGCGTGGCGAAGTTCGTGAGGCAGAAACCGATGATGGCGACCCCGATCAGCATTCGAGCCATGGCAAGGCCGTACTGGGCGTGCTTCCGGTCGGTCAGCCAGGCTTCTGCGACGGAGAGGGGGCCGGTGATGCGCCGACGGATCAGGGCACGCAGCCGTGGAGTGCCGCCGGTCTCTCGGCCGGGATCGTCGATCGTCGGCGTGTTCACCGGGTCGGTGTGAGCGCTGGGCGCATCGTGCGTGAGGGGTGTCGCGGTCATCGGGAGCGGCTTTCGAGGGCGTGGTGGACACGGTTGAAGGTCTGCGCGAATTCGTCCTGGTCTTGTCTCGGTAGCGTGATCAGGCCACGCCACCCGGTTGCGGCGATCTGCGGCGCGGGACGTTCTGCATCGGCGTCGTTGCGGTCCTCGTACGGGATGACGTTCTGACGCGATGCGCGGTACTGCACCCGGATCACGTCGGGGCCCCAGGTGGCTTCCGCGATCTGGGTGGCATACGCGTCGGCATAGCGCTCCCGCACGATGTATTCGTTCACCTCGGCGGTGGAGTCGGCCTGCTGCTGCAGCATCGCTGTCCGCATCCGCCCCAGCCATGCGTCGCCGTCGAAGTAGTTCAGTCGGGCGGTGTCCTGCTGTTCGGCACTCAGTCCGTCCCAGGCGCCCTTCAATGCACTTGCCGCATGCACACCGAGGCCGGCGGCGCGAGGCGGGAAGAGGTGATGCTGCGCCATCGACTGCTCGACATCCGTGGCCGATACCCACTTCGTCACGGCGGCATCTTTCCCGTCTGTCGAGGACACCAAAGCCCGGACTTCGAACCGGTAGTCGCCGTTGATCGGTTCTGGTGCGAAGACGCTCCAGCTCTGTCCGAACCACGGGATCATGTACGACTCGAGGGCGTTTCCGGGGACCACCTGTCGCATTGCAGTCGGTGGGGAGATCCACAGGAACGACGCGAACACGTGCCATGCCGTGAGGAGGCACAGCACGACGGCCACGGCCCGGAAGGCCGTCAGGCGCCATCGCGGCAGCTGGCTTGTCGGAGTGCTTCGAGGAGCACGCGAACGTGAAAGCACGGAATTCTCCTGGTCGGGTTTAGGACGCGAGCGGACGTGGTGCAGGAGGTTAAACTGAAGTTTCACCTTCTACCGAGTCGATAAAAACATATCAGTTTTCCGGCGGCGTGCAAACCGAGATCGAGCGTTTTTGCAGCGTGAGCAAGCCACGAGCTGCAGACCGTGATCCGAGCGCAGGACGACATCGCTCAGGCTGCGGGTGCACCCTCGACGGACTCGGTCTCTCTCTTCGATCCCGATCACGCGCCCATCTCCCTCGCGGGCCGTTCAGCGCCTCTCGTCGTCCGAAGCCGACACCGTGGACGGCGAAGTTCAGTTCGGCCAGAGGTCGGGCAGCATGAGTTCGTCATGCCCCCGGCTGTGACCAGGTCCGACGCGGCCCCAGTCCGTTCCGCAACCGCGCCGGCCACGGAACGAATCCCGCGGTCCGAGTGTCACGAACCGGCTGGGGACGGCTAGACGCGGGCGGCGATCAGGGCGCGGGTGTGGGCGTGCTGCGGGGCGTCGAAGACGTCCGCCGTGCGGCCCTGCTCGACCACCCGGCCCTCGTGCATCACGGCGACGTGGTCGGACATGTGCTCGACGACGTCGAGGTCGTGCGAGATGAAGAGGTACGCGAGCCCGTCCTGTCGTTGCAGCTCGTCGAGCAGGTCGAGCACCTGGGCCTGCACCGAGACGTCGAGCGCCGAGACCGGCTCGTCGCAGATGATCACCCGGGGCCGTGGTGCCAGGGCGCGGGCGATCGCCACCCGTTGGCGCTGCCCGCCCGACAGCGTGTCAGGGCGTCGCCCGACCGTGTCGGTGCCGAGCCCCACCCGTGACAGCAGGGCGACGACCTCGGGTTCGACGGCGCCCAGGCGTGTGCTGCGGCCCGAGGTCAGCGCGTCCGCCAGCAGGCGCCCGACCGTGAAACGCGGGTCGAACGAGCTCGTCGGGTCCTGGTAGACCGCCCCGAGGTCGCCCCGTCGGGAGCGACGATCGTGCTCGCGTGCCGGGGACCAGGGTGCCCCGAGCAGCTCGACCGTGCCGGCATCGGGCTCGTCGAGACCGAGCAGCAGGCGTGCCGTCGTGGTCTTTCCCGAACCCGACGCGCCGACGAGGCCCAGCGTCTCTCCGGCTCGCAGGCTGAGGGAGACGTCGTCGACGGCGACCCGGTCGGGGCCGCGGCGACCCGTGAAGACCCGTCGCAGGCCGTTCGCGACGAGGACGGGGCCGGCCGGGGGAGCATCGGACGTCACCTGGGCCGTCGAGCCGCTCGCGCCTCCTGACGGGGGTGCGTCGGACGCGACCCGCGTCGTCGAGCCGAGCGCGCCTCCTGTGGGCGGTCCGTCGGGCGTCCCGGGTGAGGAGAGCCGCCGCCCTCGCGGCGCCCCGCCGGGCAGGGCCGCGATGAGCATGCGCGTGTAGTCGGCCTGTGGCGCGTCGAGCACGGTCGCCGTGGGGCCCTGCTCGACCACGCGTCCGTCACGCATCACGACGACTCGGTCGGCCAGGCGGCGCACGACCCCGAGGTCGTGGCTGATCGCGAGGACGGCCGTGCCCCCGTCGCGCAGGGCTGCGAGCCGGTCGACGACCAGGCGCTGCACCTCGGCGTCCAGGGCGGTGGTGGGCTCGTCGGCGACGATCACACCGGGCCTCAAGGCGAGGGCGGCGGCGATGAGCGCCCGCTGTCGCAGACCACCCGACAACTCGCCCGAGCGCAGGCCGCGGCGCACCTCGGGGTCGGGCATGCCGACCTCGGTGAGCGCCTCGAGCACGCGGGCCCGGCGGGCCGTCGGCGTGAGCCGCGTGTGCAGCCTGAGGGCGTCGTCGATCTCGCGGCCGACCGGACGCAGGGGGTCGAGCGAGACCAGGGCGTCCTGCAGCACGAGACCGACGCGTGGACCGCGCACCCCACGCCATCGACGCTCGGTCAGTGTCAGCAGATCGTCGCCGCCGAGTCGCAGCGCGTCGGCCGTCACGGTGCCGCCGGTGAGCCCCAGCAGGGCCCGGGCGGTCACGCTCTTGCCCGAGCCGGACTCGCCGACCAGGGCCACGCACTCGCCCGGCCGCAGCGAGAACGAGACGTCGTCGACGGCGGTCACCCGGCCGAAGGCGACGTGCAGGCGCTCGACGACGAGGTCGTCCGAGGAGGGGCGGTGCCGGTCGTCGGGAGCGGCGCCGGTCGGCCGCGGTGTCGCCGTCATCGAGGCCCTCTCCGCTCACGGCGGGCCAGCCCGCGGCCCAACACGGTGGCGGACGCGGCGGTCACGACGACGGCCAGACCGGGGAACACGGTCATCCACCAGGCGACCGTGAGGTACGTGCGCCCGGCCGAGAGCATCGCCCCCCACTCGGGCGCGGGGGGCGGCGACCCCAACCCGAGATAGCTCAACGACGAAGCCCAGACCACGGCCTGGCCGAGGCCCAGCGTGGCGAGCACGACGACGGGCGCGAGCGCGTTCGGCAGGACGTGACGCAGCAGCACGACCCCAGGGCGGCGTCCGAGCACGATCGCGGACTCGACCATCGGCGACCGACGGACGGCCGCCACCTGGCTGCGGACGATGCGGGCGTACCCGGGGGCGGTCGCGAGCCCCACGGCGATCGTGGCCGGCACGGCCCCGGGCCCGGTGAACGCGATGACGACGAGCGCCAGCAACAGGCCGGGCAGGGCGAAGAGCACCTCGAGCAGGCGGCTCACACCCGCGTCCGAGACGCGACCGACGAGGCCTCGACCGCCGAGACCGGCCAGGACGCCGAGGACGACCCCGAGTCCCGTCCCGATCAGGGTGGCGACCAGCCCGATGGTGAGCGAGGCACCGGCGCCGTGCACGACGCGGGTCCACACGCCGCGCCCCGACTCGTCGGTGCCGAACGGGTGAACGAGCGACGGGCCGGCGAACGCGTCGGTCGGCGACACGGCGAGCGGGTCGGCGGGCGCCAGCAGGCGCGGGGCGACTGCCATGACGAGAACGAGCAGCAGCAGTGCCGCGGCGGCGAGTTCGGCCGGGCCGAGCGGCAGCCGCCGGCGGGCGGCGCGGGACGAGGAGGCGCGGGTCGTCCCGGCGCCCCGGGGCAGGTCGGGCAGCGCGGTCATGCCGCACGTCCTCTCGGGTCGATCGTTCGCTCGGCCAGATCGCCGAGGGCGACCACGACGACGTAGGCGAGGGCCGAGACGAGGGCGACGCCGGTCACGAGCGGGATGTCGCGCAGCGTGACCGCCCCGAGCAGGGTGCGGCCGAGGCCCGGGCGGGCGAAGACCGACTCGACGACGACGGCGCCACTGAGCAGTGAGCCGAACGCCCACCCCGACAGGGCCAGCCCGGGCAGGGCCGCGTGCCGCAGCAGGTGACGACCGAACAGGCCCGACGGGCTCTCGCCCCGGGCCCGGGCCGAGACGGCGAACGGGGTCGCCGCCGCGTCCAGCAACGAATCGCGGGTGACCTGGCCGAGGAACCCCGCGACGGGGATCGCGAGGGTGACGACCGGCAGGACGAGCCCCGCGGGGGTGCCCGTGCTCACCGGGGGCAGCAGCCCGAGCTCGGTGCTGAAGACGAGGATCAGCAGGCTGGCCAACCAGAAGTGCGGCACGGCCGAGGCGACCACCTCGAGCGCGGACGACACCGCCGAGGCGGCTCGGCCGCCGAGGGTCGCCCACCAGGCCGTCGCGATCGCGAGCAGCCAGGCCACGAGGAGGGCCAGCAGCGCCAACCCGATCGTGCCGGGCAGCTGGTCGAGCAGGAGCCGACCGACGTCGGTGCGCAGCGAGTACGAGGTGCCGAGGTCGCCCGTGGCGAGCCGCCCGAGCTGCGCGAGGTACTGCACGAGCAGCGGCTGGTCGAGACCGTACTGCCGACGGATCGTGTCGAGGGCCTCGGCCGACGCCTGGGAGCCCGGGCCGCCGAGGATCGCCTCGGCCGGGTCGCCCGGCACGAGCCGGATCGCGAAGAAGATGAGCGTCGCGACGGCCCAGAGCACGAAGACAGCCCCGAGCAGGCGGCCGACGAGCCACCGCCCGGCCCGTCGCCACCGCCCGGGACGCACCCGGTCAGCTCGCCTTGTACGCGTCGTACATCGTCGGGGCCTGGACCGTCGGCAGGGCGCGGACGCCCTGGACGGCCGAGCGCACCAGGTAGTGGTTCTGCTGGTCATACAGCGGCAGGACGTGCCAGCCCTCGAGGATGATCTGCTGCGCCTGCTGGTAGAGGTCGGCGCGCTCGTCGGCGTCGCTGGTCTCGGAGGCGCGGGTCAGCAGGTCGTCGAGTGCCGGGTCGCTCGTCTGCGACAGGTTGGCGAAGTAGCCGCTCGGGGCCGGGGTGATGCCGTCGCTGTCGTAGAGGATGCGCAGCACGTCGGGACCGACCTTCGTGTACGGCGCGCTGACCAGGTCGTACTCGTTCGCCGCGAGGGCGCCGTACCAGCTCGACAGGTCGAGGGGTTCGAGGGTGACGTCGAAGCCCAGGCCCTTCGCGCCCGCCTGGACCTGCTCGAACAGCGACTGTTCGGCCGGGATCGACTGGTTCGTGCTGACCGGGAACGTCGCGGCGAGGCGTACGCCGTCCTTCGTGCGGAAGCCGTCGGCGTCGCGGGAGGTCCACCCGGCCTGGTCGAGCAGGTCGTTCGCCACGTCGGCGTCGACGTCGAAGAGCGACTCGTCGGAGAACGCCAGCGGCTCGACGCTCGAGAGCGGGCTGTACGACCGCTTCGCCGTGCCGAAGAACAGCGAGTCGATGCCCGAGTCGACGTCGACGCCGCGGATGAACGCTTCGCGGACGCTCGGGTCGTCGAAGGGCGCCTTGCCGGCGTTGAGTTCGATGCGGTTCGAGGCGCCCGGGCGCGGGGCGTCGATCTCGTCGAGCGAGTCGCCCTTCGCCGCGGCGACGAGGGTGTCGGGCTGGGCGTTGTCGATCACGTCGACCTGGCCGGCCTGGAGCGCGGAGTAGCGCGACGCCGAGTCGGGGATGAACCGCCAGACGATCTCGTCGAGGTAGGCGGGCCCCTGGTGCCCGGCATCGGCCGGCGGCGAGCTGTAGTCGTCGTTGCGGGTGAGGACGACCTGCTGCTGCTTCGTCCACGACTCGACCACGAACGGGCCGGTGCCGACCGGCGACTCGCAGTTGACCTCTTGGCTGCGGGTCAGCGCCTCGGGGGACTCCATGGCGAGCCACGGCTGCGACAGCGACTCGAGCAGTGCGCTGTCGGGTTCGCTGAGGTCGAAGCGTGCCGTGCGGGCGTCGACCGCCTCGACGCCCGTGACCTTGCCGAGGGCGAGGTAACCGGTCGACGACAGGGTCGTGGGGTCTTGCAGGTGGGCGACGTTGGCGGCCACGGCGGCGGCGTCGAACGGGGTGCCGTCGGTGAAGGCGACGCCGTCCTTCAGCGTGAAGGTCCAGCTGAGACCGTCGGGGGCCTCTTGCCACGAGTCGGCCAGCCACGGGACGACGTCGCCGTTGGCGTCTTTCGAGACGAGCGATTCGAGGTACTGCGTCGACACGAGCGCCTGCGGGTAGTTGCCGCCCACGTGGGGGTCGAGGCAGGTCGGTTCGGCATCGCCCGAGGCGTAGGTCAGCGTGCCCCCCGAGACCGGCGTGGACGAGGTGTCGGGTTCGCCCCCGCTCGTGCAGCCGGCGAGCACGAGGCTCGCGACGGCGGTGGCGGCGATCAGGGCGGGCAGGCGGCTGCGCATGGGGCTCCGGGCGTGAGGGAGTGACGGGACGTCGGGTGTGATGCGGGGGGCACCGCCGAGGGGGCGGCATTGGTGGACCGGGTGCAACAAGTGCGCCGTCGAGTCTAGCGGCATGATGGTGGCCATGTCAGATGGACCAGGCCCGACCCGACCCCGACGGCCGGTCGGTCGACCTCGCCGCTCGTCCGCCGAGATGCTGGCCGACGCGGCCGCCGAGCTGTTCCTCGAGAACGGCTACGCCGGCACGACCGTCGACGACATCGCGCGCCGGGCCGGAGTCAGCCGCGGCACCTTCTTCAACTACTTCGAGGCCAAGTCGGACCTCTTCTGGCTCGATCTCGACCAGAGCCTCGCCGACCTCGGAGACCTGCTGCGCGCCTCCTCGGGTCTCTCTCCGGTCCGGGCCGTCGAGGCGGCGCTCGTCGCGCTCGCCGAGGCCCACGACCCCGAGCGCGTGCCGTGGGCGCTGACGCAGTCCGAGGCGATGGCCCTCGGCGACGACCTCGTCGCGTCGGCCGCGGTCCGGTTCGTCCGGCAGCAGGGGGCGGTCGCGTCGTACGTCGCCGAGCGGTCGGGCCGGGATCGCTCGGACCTCTCGGCCCAGGTGGTCGGTTCGACCTTGATCGCCGCCGCGGCGGCCGCGATCTCGACCTGGGCACGTGCCGGGGTGTCGCGGGGGCCCCTGGGGCCGATCGTCGCGGCGGCCGTGGGCCCCGTCGCGGACGGACTCGACGCCTGGGAGGCGCGCTCGGCCTAGACGGTCGGCGTCGACGACGTCGACGGGGACGTGGGCGAGAGGACGTCGACGAGCTCGGCGCGCTTCGGGAAGACCCACTTGTTCATGGCCCAGTAGCGGAAGACCATGGCGAGCATGGTGCCGATGATCGGCCCGCTGACGAAGTCGGCGATCTCTTGCGTGGCGCGCGAGACGTTGGGCACCTCGAGGCCGAGACCGTAACGGGACAGATAGGCGGGTGCCGAGTTGATGGCGACGCCGACGATGCTGACGATCACGAAGAGCAGCATCTCGTGGGCGGTGTGACGCTCACCTCGGTCGTCGAACGACCACTTCTTGTTCATCCAGTAGGAGAAGACCGTCGCGACGATGATGCCCAGCGCGAGGGCGGTGACGGGGTGCTGGGGGATGACGAACAGCTTGAGCCCGTAGTTGATCACCATGGTGATCACGAAGCCGATGCCCCCGACGACGAGGAACCTCGCCGCGGAGGGATGCTCTCTCACGAGCTTGATGACTGCATGCACTGCATCACGATAGCCGGATGCGCCCGGAAACGGCTGACAGGGGCCGATTCGCGTGTCATGACGCGCCTCGGGGAGGAGACGGGCCGTGCGGTCCCTGTCGGAAGGACGAGGTGGTCTCACCCCCCGGGATGACCTTCGGTCACGGACCGGTCACGGCGTGAGGAATCGTCGTGACTCGTCGCTAGCGTCGTGCTCGTCGGACCGGATCGCCGGGACGACGACCGGTCGCCCCGGGGTGGGTCAGGGCGACCGGTCCACCCGGACTCACTGAAGAGGACAGCACTCATGAAGAAGACCGTGTCGACCGTCACCGCGCTGTCGACGGCCATCGTCATCGCCCTGGGGGGAATCGCGCTCGGCGGACAGGCCGCGTCCGCGGCACCGGCCCCGGCACCGGCACCGGCACCGCTCGATCCTGCGGCGTCAGCGCCTCCGTCCGACGTCGGACCCGCGGTCGAGGGGATGGCGGAGCAGGCGATCGTCGTCGACGCGCCGGTGCCGACTGCCCCGACCGAGGACGACGCGACGGAACCGACGGAACCGACGGGACCGACGGGACCGACCACGGTCGTCCCTCCCGTGCCCCAGGAGGTCGTCACCCGGGCGGCGACGTTCTCCGTGGCGAGCCCCGTGGAGGGGGCCGTCTACCCGACCCTGGGCTACCCGCTGTCGATCGCCACGACCGAGGCGTCGTTCTCGTACGAGGTCTTCGATTCGGTCGGCCGGTCGGTCCAAAGGGAATCGGGTGTGCCGGGTCCCCGTGCCACCCGGCCCGTGCACCTGTCGGACGACGCGCCCGCCGAGCAGTCGGTGACCGTGGTCGTGACGAGTGCGGACGGGGTCGTCCTCGGCTCGGAGACGCGGTCGTTCTTGGTGGAGGTGCCGACCTCGCCCGCCGTCACCATCAGCTCGCCCCGTCAGGGCGAGGTCCTACGGACTCCGTCGACGACGTGGGCTGGTAGCGGCTCGTTCGTCCTCGAGGGCACCGGGGTCGCCGGCTCATGGCTGCACTACTCGTACGAGGCGCTGTCCGGGCAGGCCGGATGGGGCAGCGACTACGACGCACCCGTCGTCCCCTCGGACGGCACCTGGGCGATCGATGACGGGCTGCCCTACGGGTCGTGGCGGGCCACGGTGCGGCAGTACGTCGGGGTCGGAGATCCGGCGTCCGGGGGCATGCCGCAGCCGGCACTGAGCCGCCTGTCGGCACCCGTGACCGTCGACTTCACGCTGGCGCCGCCCGTGTCCGGGGCCGCTCCGGACGCACCCGCGGTCGTGCCCGTCGCGGCGCGGACGGCGGTGCCGACCGCCGTCCGCATCGTCCCCGTCGCGCAGCGTGCCGCCCTCGCCTCGACGGGCTCGTCCGAGTCGACGCCGTGGACGGGCCTCGTCGGCATGGTGCTGGTGGGTGTCGGGGCGGTGACCGTCCTGCTCGCCCGGCCCCGCGCCTCCCGGGGCTGACGCCTCGACGGTCGGTCGTCAGCGACGAGCCGGGTCGGACGCCTCCCGAGGCGTCAGGCTCGGCTCGTCGGGCGTCGAGAGGGTGAGCACCGCTTCCTCCACGGCGTCGTGGTCCTCGAGCTGACGTTCGACGCGGCGCAAGGCGACCGCCACGTGCTCCTCGCTGTCGTCGCCCGTCATGTCGACGGCGGCGACCAGGTAGAGACGGCCCGGGCCGACGAACTCGGTGTGCAGGTAGGTGACCCGCTCGATCTCGGGCCGGGCGAGCAGACGCTCGAGCACGGTCGACTCGAGCTCGTCCGACGGGCTCTCGCCGACGAGGAACCGCCGGTTGCGGTCGATCAGTACCAGGGCCACCACGCCGAGCAGCACGCCGACCGCGATCGAGCCGATCGCGTCGAAGACGGCCGACCCGGTGACCTGGTGCAGGAAGATGCCGAGGAACGCGATCAGCAGCCCGATCAGGGCCGCCGCGTCCTCGGCGAAGACCGCCCGCAACGTCGAGTTCGAGCTGCGCAGCACGTGCCGCAGGGTCGGAACCTGCCGCTCGGCCGCCGAGCCGCGCGCCTGCCGGAAGGCCTGCAGGAACGACGTGCCCTCGAGCACGAAGGCGATCGCGAGCACGACGTAGTTGATGAGGTAGTTCTCCGCCTCCTCCTCGGCGCTCAGCTGCGAGATGCCGTGCTGGATCGAGACGACCGCCCCCACGGTGAACAGACCGAAGGCCGCGAACATCGACCAGACGTAGGTCTCCTTGCCGTAGCCGAGCGGGTGGGCGTCGTCCCGTCGCTTGACGCCGCGTTTGTCGGCGATGAAGAGGAAGACCTCGTTGCCCGTGTCCGCCCACGAGTGCGCGGACTCCGCGACCATCGAGGCCGAGCCCGTCAGGAAGGCGGCCACCGTCTTGGCGACGGCGATCAACAGGTTGGCGAGGAACGCCACGATGACGGTGACCGTGCTCTCGGGCTTCGCCGGTGGGTCGGACGGGGTGGAGGACATGGCCTCGATCCTGCTCCTCGGGACGACCTCGCGCCTCCTCGGCTCTGACGGTAGGATCGACAACGCATCGATCCGGCCATCACCGGGGAGCACCCGGAAGAAAGCGACCCGCGGGCCCAGGCCCGATGGTCGTCGGTAGAACCGGGCGGGGCAGGCCCGTCACAGCCGCAGCAGAGCGGTCGCGGTCACCGTCCGAGAGGGCGAGGGCGGCGGCAAGCGGGGTGGTACCGCGCCACCCGGGTCAGGCACCCGGACGGCGTCCTCGTGGTCAGAAGGTCCCTCGGCCAGTGCAGCGGGGGCGACCCACCGCACGACCTGGAGAACCGATGACCTACCCCAAGGGTTCCGACGCCACCGGCGTCCCCGCCTCGCCGCGATTCCCCGAGATCGAGACCGGCGTCCTCGCCTTCTGGAAGCGCGACGACACCTTCGCCGAGTCGATCCGGGCACGCGAGGGCTGCGACGAGTGGGTCTTCTACGACGGCCCGCCGTTCGCCAACGGCCTGCCGCACTACGGCCACCTGCTGACCGGCTACGCGAAGGACGTGTTCCCGCGGTACCAGACCATGCGCGGCAAGCAGGTGCACCGACGCTTCGGCTGGGACACCCACGGTCTGCCCGCCGAGCTCGAGGCCATGCGCCAGCTCGGCCTGACCGAGAAGCACGAGATCGACGACATGGGCATCGACGTCTTCAACGCCGCCGCCCGACGGTCGGTGCTGCAGTACACCGACGAGTGGCAGCGATACGTCACCCGCCAGGCACGTTGGGTCGACTTCGACCACGACTACAAGACCCTCGACGTCGACTACATGGAGAGCGTCGTCTGGGCCTTCAAGCAGCTGCACGAGAAGGGCCTCGCCTACGAGGGCTTCCGCGTGCTGCCCTACTGCTGGCACGACCAGACCCCCCTGTCGAACCACGAGCTGCGCATGGACGACGACGTCTACAAGAACCGTCAGGACCAGACGGTCACCGTCGCCTTCCCGCTCGTCGGCGCCAAGGCCGAGGCGATCGGCCTGACGGGCGTGGAGGCCCTGGCCTGGACGACCACCCCGTGGACCCTCCCGACCAACATGGCTCTCGCCGTGGGCCCGGGCATCGAGTACGTGGCCGTGCCCCACGCGCTGCTGCCCGGTGAGCGGACCGGCGACCAAGAGCTGCTGACCGGCAGCGTGTTCCTGCTCGCCGCCGACACGCTCGGCGCCTACGCCCGCGACCTCGGCTACGAGTCCGCCGAGGCCGCCGAGGCCGCCGTCACCGCGACCTTCACCGGTGCCGAGCTCGAGGGCGTCGAGTACGACCGCATCTGGGACGTCTACGCCGACACCGAGGCCTGGGGCACCGAGAACGCCTGGCGCCTCCTGGTCGCCGACTACGTCGCGACGGGCGAGGGGACCGGCATCGTGCACCAGGCCCCGGCCTACGGCGAGGACGACCAGCTGGTCTGCGCCGCCGCCGGCATCCCGGTGATCGTCAGCGTCGACGACGGCGGACGCTTCCTGCCGATGTTCGACGAGTTGGGCGTGGCCGGCCTGCAGGTCTTCGACGCCAACAAGCCGCTCGTGCAGCGCCTGCGCGCCGACGGCCGTCTGGTGCGCCTCGCCAGCTACGAGCACAGCTACCCGCACTGCTGGCGCTGCCGCAACCCCCTCATCTACAAGGCTGTGTCGAGCTGGTTCGTGCGCGTCACCGAGTTCCGCGACCGCATGGGCGAGCTGAACCAGCAGATCACCTGGGTTCCCGACAACGTCAAGGACGGGCAGTTCGGCAAGTGGGTGGGCAACGCCCGCGACTGGTCGATCTCGCGCAACCGCTACTGGGGTTCGCCGATCCCGGTGTGGAAGAGCGACGACCCCGCCTACCCCCGCGTCGACGTCTACGGCTCCCTGGCCGAGATGGAGGCCGACTTCGGCCGTCTGCCGCTGAACGCCGACGGCGAACCCGACCTGCACCGGCCCTACATCGACGAGCTCACCCGCCCGAACCCCGACGACCCGACCGGTCAGAGCACGATGCGCCGCATCGAGGACGTCCTCGACGTGTGGTTCGACAGCGGGTCGATGCCCTTCGCCCAGGTGCACTACCCGTTCGAGAACCAGCAGTGGTTCGACGAGCACAGCCCCGCCGACTTCATCGTCGAGTACATCGGTCAGACCCGCGGCTGGTTCTACACGCTCCACACGCTGTCCACCGCCCTGTTCGACCGGCCGGCCTTCTCGAACGTCGTCAGCCACGGCATCGTGCTCGGCTCCGACGGCCAGAAGATGTCGAAGAGCCTGCGCAACTACCCCGACGTCAGCGAGGTCTTCGACCGCGACGGCGCCGACGCCATGCGTTGGTTCCTCATGTCGAGCTCGGTGATCCGCGGCGGCAACCTCGTCGTCACCGAAGAGGGCATCCGCGAGGGCGTGCGACAGTTCCTGTTGCCGCTCTGGAGCACCTGGTACTTCTTCTCGCTCTATGCCAACGCGGCACCAGGAGGCGCGGGTCGGCACGCGGCCGCCGGGTACGACGCGCAGTGGCGGACCGACTCGAGCGACGTCCTCGACCGCTACCTGCTCGCGAAGACGCGCCTCCTGGTCACCGACGTGGCGGCGGCCCTCGACGCCCTCGACACGCCGCTCGCCACCGCGACGCTGCGCGACTTCGCCGACGTGTTGACCAACTGGTACGTCCGTCGCTCGCGCGACCGGTTCTGGTCGGGCGACGACGTCGACGCCTTCGACACGCTCTACACGGTGCTCGAGACCCTCACCCGGGTCGCGGCGCCGCTCGCCCCGCTCGTCGCGGACGAGATCTACAAGGGCCTCACCGGCGGGCGCTCGGTGCACCTGACCGACTGGCCCGACGCCTCGGCCTTCCCGGCCGACGACGCCCTCGTGGACGCGATGGACGCCGTGCGTGCGGTCGCGTCGAGCGGTCTCGCGTTGCGCAAGGCGCAGGGGCTGCGCGTCCGCCTGCCGCTGGCCCGTCTGACGGTCGTCACGCCCGACCCCGAGGGACTCGAGGCGTTCGCCGACATCGTGCGCGACGAGCTCAACGTCAAGCAGGTCGTCGTGACCCGCCTGACGGAAGAGAGCCTCGGCGAGTACGGCGTCACCCGCAAGCTCACCGTGAACGCCCGGGCCGCCGGTCCGCGCATCGGCAAACAGGTGCAGCAGGTCATCCCCGCGGCGAAGAAGGGCGACTGGCAGCCCGCGGGCGAGAACGTCGTCGTCGGCGGCGTCGAGCTGCTGCCGGGCGAGTTCACCCTCGAGCTGGCCGTCGCCGACGCGTCGAGCGCCCTCGCCTTCGTCGGGGACGGCGGCTTCGTGCTGCTCGACACCGCGACCACGCCCGAGCTCGAGGCCGAGGGCCTGGCCCGTGACGTCGTGCGCGCCGTCCAGCAGGCCCGCAAGGTCGCCGACCTCGATGTGTCCGACCGCATCACCACCACGCTCACGACCGATGCCGCCGCGGCCGCCGCCGTCGAGGCCCACCGCGAGCTGATCTCCCGAGAGACCTTGACCACCGAGCTGCTCGTCGACGTCCACGAGGGCGTCGGCGACAGGCCCGAGAAGACCGTCGTCGGATCGGGCCCCGGCTCGGCCGTCGTCGTGGAGGTGCGACGCGCATGACGCCGAAGAAGAACGACCGAACGGGCGAGGGTTCCGACGACCGCGGAGGTGAGTTCGCGGCCGCCGCCCAGCGCGTCTACGACGAGCTGCTCGCGCGCATCGGCGAACAGGCCCCGCAGCCCCGGCTCGAGCCCACGCGACGTGCCGTCGAGCTGCTCGGGGACCCGCAGCGGGCCTACCCGGTGATCCACCTCACCGGTACCAACGGCAAGACGTCGACCAGTCGCATGATCGAGAGCATCCTGCGGGCGCACGGCCTGCGTACCGGGCTCATGACGAGCCCGCACCTCGTGCGCCTCAACGAGCGCATCGTCGTCGACGGCGAACCGATCAGCGACGAGCGACTGGTCGCGAACTGGGACGACATCCAGCCCTACCTCACCATGATCGACACCGACCTCGAGGCCTCGGGCGAGCCTGCCCTGACCTTCTTCGAGGCTCTGACGGTGCTCGCGTTCGCCTGCTTCGCGGACGCGCCGGCCGACGTGGTCGTGCTCGAGGTCGGCATGGGAGGCGAGTGGGACAGCACGAACGTCGCGGACGGCCAGGTCGCGGTCTTCACCCCGATCGCCCTCGACCACCAGAACCGGCTCGGCTCGACCGTGGCCGAGATCGCCCGCACCAAGGCCGGCATCGTCAAGCCCACGGCGGCCGTCGTCTCGGCATCGCAGACCCCCGAGGCCCTGGCCGAACTCGAACGGGCCGTCGAGCTGAGCGAAGGCTCGCTCGCGGTCGAGGGCACCGCCTTCGGCGTGGAGTCGACCACCGTCGCCGTCGGCGGCCAGGTCGTGACGATCCGCGGGCTCGCGGGCCGCTACGACGACCTGCTGCTGCCCCAGTTCGGCGACCACCAGGCCCAGAACGCGGCCGTGGCGGTCGCCGCGGTCGAGTCCTTCCTGGGAGGTGGGTCGCAGCCACTCGACCACGAGGTGCTCGCCGAGGGCCTGGCGAGCGCGACCTCGCCCGGTCGCCTGCAGATCGTGGCCAACGAGCCGACGATCCTGGTCGACGCCGCGCACAACCCGCACGGCGCCCGCGCCCTCGCCAAGGCGCTCGACGACTACTTCCAGTTCGGCGGCGTCGTCGCCGTGCTCAGCGTGCTGGCCGACAAGGACGCGGCGGGCATCGTCCGCGCCCTGGCCCCCACGGTCACCCAGTTCGTCGTGACCAGCTCCCAGTCCGACCGCGCCATCGACGCCGACGAGCTCGCGGCCATCGCGGTGGGCGTCGTCGGTGCCGACCGCGTCGTCGTCGAGACCGATCTCGTCGCGGCCCTGCGCACGGCCCGCGACCTGGCCGACGAGGTCGAGGGCGACGAGCCCGGCGGCGTCGTGGTCACGGGCTCCATCACGCTGGTCGGCGACGTCATCGCCCTCTCGCAGCAGCCCGAGGGGCTCTCGTGACCGCGGCCGCGCCTCCGTCCGGACCGGCCGGACGGGCCCCTCGGGCCCGTCGTCGTCGCGGCGCGGCGGAGAGCCTCCTCTCGATCGTCCTCGTGCTCGAGGCCATGACGCTGTTCTTCGTCACCCTCGTCGTCTTCGGGCGGCAGCTGCTGCCCGCGGGAGTCGCCTGGGGCGGCGGCCTCGGCGCGATCGTGCTGACGCTGCTGATCTCGCAGACCCTGCGCTGGCGGTGGGGCGTGGCCCTCGGCTGGCTCGTCCAGCTCGGCCTGGTGGCATGCGGCTTCCTCGACCCGGTCATGTTCGTCGTGGCCGCGCTGTTCGTCGCCATCTGGACCTACTGCCTCGTCAAGGGCACGCAGCTCGACCGTATGAACGCCGCACGCTCGCGCGACGTCCCGCGCGACGCCGCCTGAGCCGAGCACCCTCCATCCGTTCGTCGGGCCTCCGCCCGTGAGCCACCCACCACCCACCGAAAGAGGAGCAATGTCCGATCTCGAAGAAACCCTCGTCCTCGTCAAGCCCGACGGCGTCGCCCGCGGCCTGACCGGCGAGATCCTGCGCCGCATCGAGGCCAAGGGGTACTCGCTCGTCGACGTCCGCCTCGTCCAGGCCGACCGCGACCTGCTCGCGAAGCACTACGAGGAGCACGTGGGCAAGCCCTTCTACGAACCCCTCGTCGAGTTCATGCAGAGCGGCCCGACCGTGGCCCTCCGCATCGCGGGCGACGCCGTCATCACGGGCTTCCGCTCGCTGGCCGGCACGACCGACCCGACGACCGCCGCGCCCGGCACGATCCGGGGCGACCTCGGTCGCGACTGGGGGCTCAAGGTGCAGCAGAACCTGGTGCACGGCAGCGACAGCCCCGAGAGCGCCGCGCGCGAGCTGGCCCTCTGGTTCTGAGCCACCGACCGGCGTGACGCCGGAGTGCGACCGAGCCCGCGCCTCCTGATCGACTCAGGAGGCGCGGGCTCGGTCGCGTCGACGGGTCGCGTCGTCAGGGGGTCGGCGTCGCCGTCGAGCCCTCGGGCTCGCCCGTGCCGGCGTCGCCCGTCGGAGCGCCGTTCTGCACCTCGGCGACGAACTGCGCGAAGGCGCTCGCGTCGGTCAGCGAGCCCTGGTACTGCTGGCCGTTGACCAGGACGAGCGGGGTGCTGCCGAGCTTGTCGAGCGCCGAGTTCGGGATCGGGTCGTTCAGTGCCCGCTGGGTGGCCGAGGCGACCCAGTCCTCGAAGTCGCCACCCTTGATGCACGAGGGGATCTGATCGTCGGTCGCCCCGGCGCCCTGCACCAGCGTGACGAGCTCGTCGTTCGTCAGGCCCCGGGTGTTCTCCTCGGGCTGTTGTGCGAAGAGGGCCGTGTTGACGTCGAGGGCCTTGTCGGGCTCGTGGTTCGCGACACAGGCGAAGGCGTTGGCGGCCCGGGTCGAGTACCGGCTGCCCTGCGAGGCGTTGTCGAGGAACCCGATGGGATGCAGTGCCAGGGTGGCGGCACCACTCGAGACGGCCTCGGTGAGCTGCTGGGCGTTCGTCGTGTCGAACTGGCCGCAGAACGGGCACATGTAGTCGAGGTAGACCACGATCGACGGCACGGCGCCCGAGGCGCTCGGGGCCGGGGTCGGGGTCGCGTCGGCGGCGAGGGCACCGCTCGGGACAGGGGTGACCGCCCCGTTCGAGCCCTCGAGCACCAGGCCGTCGCTGGCCATGTTCGCCGGGCCGGGCCCGGCCGGTCTGATCGACTGCGTGATGACGAGCGCGACGACCGCGAGGACGGCGACGACGCCGACGACCAGTCCGCCCTGCAGGAGCCACTTGTTGCGGCGTCGCCGTCGGGCCTCGGCCTCGCGGGTGACGCGTGCCTTCTCGCGGGCCGCCTCGCGGCGCTCTTTCTTGGTGGCGGGGGAGTCGGTGGGTGGAGTCATCAGTCCTCGTCGTGGTCCGGGGGGTCGTCAGGACAGGGTGGCGAGATCGCCCTTGATTCCGCTGGGAGTCGCCTGGGTGCCGTGTCCGTTCGAGGGGGCGCAGGGCGACGAGAGGAGGCGCGGGTCAGCCGAACAACGTCGGCAGCAGCAGCGGGAACACCACCACGATCGTGGTCGCGACCACGATGTAGTTGAGCACCGGCAGCACCCACGAGTAGGGCAGGAACCGTGCCGCCGCCCGCTGCAACGGCCCCTCGGGCACGGTCACGCCGCGGGCGAGTCCCCAGACGGTGAAGACCCAGAACAGCGGGATCGTGAGGAGCCAGACGAGCATGCACCACGGGCAGAGGGCACCGATGACGAACACCGTCTGCGTGAAGAGCCAGGTGACGAAGACCCAGGCGAGCAGGAGTCCGAGGTCGAACACCACCCAGAACCACCGCGCGAAGCGGGCTCCGGCGAGCAACCCGAGCCCCACGGCCACCGGAGCGGCGAAGCCGATCAGGCCGAGGATCGGGTTGGGGAAGCCGAAGAGCGACGCCTGCCAGCTGTTGATGACCGGGGAACAGCCCACGAACGGGTTGACGTCGCAGCCGAGCGCCGCGCCCGGGTTCTCGAGCAACCGGAACTTGTCGAGGGTGAGGGCGAAGGACCCGACCAGACCGCCGAGACCGGCGACGACGAGCAGCACGGCCGCGACGAACGGGGTGCGGCCGGTGGGCAGGGTCACGGCCCGAGGCGTCTCGACGGTCACGGTCAGCAGTATCGCACGGGCCGTCCCGGCGTCCGCTTGACCCCGCTCGGGCCGAGGCGTGCGATAATCGAGCCAGTCGTGGGGCCCAGGCCCCGAGATCCAGGCTTACCGGGCAGTGCCGGCCGTCGTCGTCATGCGAGAGATCGCGTGGTCGACCAGGTCGAGCGGAAACCGGGCCAGAGCGCAGGCGCTCATCGTCGGATGGCCAGTTCCGAACCAGCAAGGCGACACGAAGAACAGCACGTCGACGAACGACACCGAGGGCGACGACCGCAGGTCGGTCGACACCCCGGGTGACCGAACGTGACGTGTCCGACAAGGCGCGCCGTGACAGGGCGCGGTGGTCAGGGACAGGTGCCACGTCACCGCCCGACCACGACACGAGAATTCCTGCCGACGGCATGGCCTCGGCGGGGCGAGGAGCGCACCGCAAGTGGTGAACGACAACACAGACAACGACGGACGTCCGAAGAAGAGAAGGGGATTGTTCGCAGGCCTCAGGGCTCGCCAGGCAGCGCTCGACGCCGCCCAGGCGACGAGCCCCGACGCGCAGCAGAGAGCGCTCCCTTCACCCGTCCGGACGACAGACGACGCCCAGGAGGCATCACCCGTGACCCACGAGACCGAGACCACCGACGATCAGGTCGCGGCCCAGGCCCCGACCTCCGACCCGGGCACCACCGACGCCGTCGCCGAGGCGTTCGTCGCCGCGGCGACCGAGCAGGCCCCGAGCGACCAGCCGACGTCCGACGAGACGTCCTCGTCGCCGATCCCGGCGAACCTGACGACCACGACGCTCATCTTCCACGCCCCCGAGATCAGCGTCCTCCCGGCACGCCCCGGTCGTCGGCAGCGCGACGACCGCGACGACCGGTACGACGCCGACGACTCGTGGGACGACGACCGCGACGGAGACGACGACCGTGACGACCGCGAGCAGCAGCCGGCCTCGCGTCGCCGCCAGCGTGGCCGCTCGCAGGACCGCGAGGAGCGCGACTCCGAGACCCGTGGTCGCGAACGCGCCCCGCGTCAGGCCGAGCTCATCACCGAGCCCCAGCGCATCAAGGGCTCGACGCGTCTCGAGGCGAAGAAGCAACGCCGTCGTGACGGCCGCGACGCGGGTCGCCGACGCACCGTCATCACCGAGGCCGAGTTCCTCGCTCGCCGCGAGAGCGTCGACCGGAAGATGATCGTCCGTTCGTCGGGCGACCGCATCGAGATCGGCGTGATGGAAGACGGCACCCTGGCCGAGCACTACGTCGCCAAGGCCCAGAACGTCTCGCTCATCGGCAACGTGTACCTGGGGCGCGTGCAGAACGTCCTGCCCAGCATGGAAGCCGCCTTCGTCGACATCGGTCGCGGTCGCAACGCCGTCCTGTACTCGGGCGAGGTCGACTGGGACTCGCTGTCGACGGGCAACCAGCCCCGCCGCATCGAACTGGCCCTCAAGCCCGGCGACCGCGTGCTCGTCCAGGTCACGAAGGACCCGGTCGGCCACAAGGGCGCCCGTCTCACCAGCCAGATCTCGCTGCCGGGCCGCTACCTCGTGTACGTCCCGAACGGTTCGATGAACGGCATCAGCCGCAAGCTGCCCGACACCGAGCGCGCGCGCCTCAAGAAGATCCTGAAAGAGGCCCTGCCCGAGAACACCGGCGTGATCGTGCGCACGGCGGCCGAGGGGGCGACCGAAGAGCAGCTGACCCTCGACGTCAAGCGCCTCACGAACCAGTGGGCCGACATCGAGAAGAAGGTCGCGGCGGGCAACGCCCCGAACCAGCTGCACTCCGAGCCCGACCTGCTGATCAAGATCGTGCGCGACGTCTTCAACGAGGACTTCCACGAGATGGTCATCGACGGCGACGAGGCCTTCGAGACGCTGCAGTCGTACCTCTCGGCCGTTGCTCCCGACCTCATGGACCGCGTCAAGCGCTACGAGGGCGACAAGGACGCGTTCGACGAGTACCGCCTCAACGAGCAGATCGAGAAGGCGCTCGACCGCAAGGTCTGGCTGCCCTCGGGCGGCTCGCTCGTCATCGACCGCACCGAGGCGATGACCGTCGTCGACGTCAACACCGGCAAGTTCGTCGGCTCGGGGGGAAACCTCGAGGAGACCGTCACCAAGAACAACCTCGAGGCCGCCGAAGAGATCGTCCGTCAGCTCCGTCTGCGAGACATCGGCGGCATCATCGTCGTCGACTTCATCGACATGGTGCTCGAATCCAACCGCGACCTCGTGTTGCGTCGCCTGGTCGAGTGCCTGAGCCGTGACCGCACCAAGCACCAGGTGGCCGAGGTCACCTCGCTCGGGCTGGTCCAGATGACGCGCAAGAAGCTCGGCCTCGGCCTGGCCGAGTCGTTCTCCGAGGCCGGCAGCGCCGCCCGCGTGCAAGAGCAGCAGCCCCGCAAGGGCGGCCAACAGGGTGACCGCCGACGCGGCGGCCAGGCCGGCGGTCCGGGCAAGTCGGGTGGCAACGGCCACAACACCGGCGCCGGCGCCGGCACCGCTCCGCAGTCCGGTCGTGGCGGCCCCTCGTCGCCGACCGGTGGAGCGCACCCCACGACGGGCACCCACGCCATCACCGACGACGTGAAGAACGCCCTCTCGCGCATCGCGGCGAGCACCATCGCCCACGCCGAAGAAGGCGGCCCCAAAGACGACGACGCGGCCAGCCAGGCCGCGGCGGCGGTCGAGGCCGCCATCGACGCCGCGGCAGCGAGCGCCACGAAGGCCGAGCCGGCCACCGACGCGTCGACCGACGCGGGCGACGAGGGCCGTCGCGGCCGCTCCGGTCGCAAGGGTCGTCGTGGCTCGTCACGCGCGCAGCGCGAAGCCGGCGAGTCGACCGACGAGGCGGCACCCGCCGAACCGGCGACGCCTGATGCGACCGTCGGCGTGATCGAGGTCCCGGCGGCGGCACCGGCCGAGCGACCGGCCGCCACCGCGAGCGCGTCCGTCGACGAACCCACGGAGGCGCGGGTCGAGAAGACCACGGAGCGTCGCCGTTCGTCGGCCACGGTCTCGACCCCGGACGCCACGGTCGCGATCCTCGACATCCCGGTGGCGACCACGCAGCGCGAGCCGCGTCGGATCAGCAGCCAGGACGCCGAGCAGCTCCTCGACTCGGTGCTGGGCGCGTTGCCCGAACCGAAGCAGCCCGGACAGGGACGCTCGCGCTCGCGCCGCGCCTCCAGCCAGGGCACGACCGCGGCGGCTCCTGCCGAGCCGGCGACGGCCGGCGAGTCCGGTCCGTTCATCCTCGGCGTGGGGGTCAGCTCCGACGATCTGTGAGTCGTCTAGGGTGACTTCGTGCCTCTGACCCAGCCCGGAACCCCGACCGTCAGGTCGAGGTTCCGGGCTGTGTCCGTCTCGGTCTCGGGGCCCGAGGGGCGCGAGCGTCTGCTCGTCGCGGCCACGGCCCTCGTGGTCGTGCTGGTCGCCCGCTTCGTCCTCGGGCTCGTGGCGCTCGTCGGCTCCGCCGTCGGGTTCTCGGTGACGGCGTTCCCGAGCGGCTTCGTCGCGACGCCCGTCGGACAGTTCCTCGGCAGCTTCGTCTTCTATCCCTTCCCGTTCTACGTCGCCGCGTTCGTCGTGCTCGCCGCCGTGCGGCCGCTCACGCCGCGGTCCGACCTCCGCACGGTGGTCCGCAACGCGGTGGTCGCGGGCATCGTCGGCACCGTCGCGTTGGCGGTCGTCGGCATCGTCCCCGGCATCGTGCTCTCGATCAGTGGCGGCACCTGGGTGAACCTGGCGCTCTACCTGACGACCATCCCCCTGTCGGCCGGCATCGTCGACACGGCCCTGCTCGTCGCCGGGGCGGTGCTCGCCCGACTGTGGCTGGGTGGCGGAGACGGCGACGAGGTCTGGGCGGTCGAACCCGCGCCTCGGGTCGTCGAGGCCGAGCCGGCGGACGACGCGACGGACCTCGTCGACGACGCCGCGCCTCCTGCCCCCGGTGGCGCGCGCGCCGGCCGTGTCCCGACGGGCGTCGCCGGCGGGCCGTCGGCACCCGCCGTCCCGCCCGAGCGTCCCGTCGTGCCGGCGCACCCGGCACCCGCCCCGGACGACTGGTCGCGTTTCGCGCCCCCGGACGGCCCGAGCGAGGACGAGCGGTGAGCGCTCCCGTCCGGGAGCGCTCAGACCTCGCCGGGCACGACGCCGGCCGTCGTGCGCGCCGCGCGCCGTCGCGCGTCCCACTGCTCGTCGCCGGCGGGCTCGTGCTCGCCGTGCTCGTGGCCGTCCGCGTCGCCTCGCCCCTGCTCGGCCCCGGTCTGCTGCCGAACGCCCTCCAGGACTTCGTCACGCTGACCATCAGCGTCATCGTCGAGTCGATGCCGTTCGTCCTGCTCGGCATCGTGCTGTCGATCATCGTGCAGGAGTGGCTGCCCCAGGCGTTCTTCTCGTCGTGGCTGCCGAGGCGGGGGCTGCCCCGTCGGGCCGTGATCTCGTTCCTCGGCATGTTCCTCCCCGTGTGCGAGTGCGGCAACGTGCCGCTGGCGCGGGGGCTCGTGCTCAAAGGCTTCACGGTGTCGGAATCCATGACGTTCCTGCTCGCGGCGCCGATCCTCAACCCGATCACGATCATCACCACGCACCAGGCGTTCGGGTGGGACAACGGCATTCTCGTCGCCCGGCTGATCGGCGGGTTCGTGATCGCGAACCTGATCGGCTGGCTGTTCAGCAAGCACCCGAACCAGCAGAGCCTGCTCACGTCCTCGTTCGCGGCCGAATGCCGCGTCGACGACGGGCACGGGCACGGGCGGGGCCGCACGGCGAAGAGCGTCGACCTGTTCCGTCGCGAGATGTCGACGATGATGCCGGCGCTCTTCATCGGCGCGGCCGTCGCCGGCGCGATCCAGACGATCGTGCCCCGGTCGGTGCTCGTGACGCTCGGCAGCAATCCCGTCTGGTCGGTGCTGGCGATGATGGTGTTGGCCTTCGTCATCTCGATCTGCTCGAACGTCGACGCGTTCTTCGTGTTGCCGTTCGCCTCGACCTTCATGCCCGGCGGCATCGCCGCCTTCCTCGTCTTCGGTCCGATCATCGACGTCAAGATGCTCGCCCTGCTGCGGACGACCTACACGCCCAAGGTGCTCGGGCAGGTCACCCTCGTGGTGGCCCTGACGAGCGCCGCGATCGGACTGGTGGTCAACTATGTCGCCTAGCCCTGCTCCCGGCCCCTGGCGCCGACTGCTCGACCGGTGGCAGGGGGTGCTGCTGACGCTCGTCGTCGGCGTCGCCACCCTCTGGCTCGCCGCGACCGGTCAACTCGTGCTGTACATCCACCCCCGGTACGACGTCTTCACGGTCGTGATGATCGGCATCGGCATGCTGCTTTCGCTCGCCACGCTCGCGTTCTCGCCCGTCCGGGGCGACGACGAGGGTGACCACGCGGGCCACGACCACGCGGGCCACGACCACGCGGGCCTGGACCACGACGGGCGGCTCGACGCGTCCGACGTGCCCGCGGTCGAGGACGGCCTCCGCCCCCGTCGACGTCGGCCGCTGGCCACGGGCGCCCGCCGTCTGGCCTTCTCGGCCGGCGTCGTCGTCACGGCTGCGATCGCGATCGCCGTCGTCGCCGTGCCGCCGGCCACGCTCACCAGTGCCACCGCCGGCCAGCGCGACGTCAACTCGTCGACCGCGGCGCTCGACCGCACGTCCGTGGCCGACGCGACCAGCGCCTCCTCGGACGCCTACCGGTCGTTCAGCGTCCTCGACTGGGCGGGACTGCTGCGACAGACCACCGACCTCGCCTTCTACGAGGGCAAGACCGCCGACATCGTCGGGTTCGTCACACCGTCCGACACCGATCCCGACGACGTGTTCTACGTCTCGCGCTTCGTCATCACGTGCTGCGCCGTCGACGCCCAGCCCGTCGGCGTCCCCGTCTACCTGCCGGGTTGGCAGGACCAGGTCGCCGCGGACGACTGGGTCGAGGTGACCGGGGGTTTCGACACGAACCGCAGCAGCTCGAGCCAGGACCCCGTCGCCCTCGTGCCGGACGACGTCACCACCGTGGGACAGCCCAGTGACCCGTACCTCTACTGAGGACGGGCGGAACCGGGGCGCGATGCGAGGGAGCACCCCGGACCCGTTCGCCTCGGACCCCGTGTTCCTCACCGAGGACGACGCCCGCGACGCCCAGGCCCGCTGGCGCACCCGGTGGGTCGCCGTCGTGACCGTCCTCGCGGTGGTCTGTGCCGCCTTCGTCGGGCTGACGTACTTCCAGGGGCCGAGGACGTCGGACACGCAGGTCGACGCCACCGCCGCGGTCGAGCGTCCGGGCCAGCAGCTGAGGGTGTTCGCCAACCAGGCGCTCGCGCACGTCGACGCCTCGCAGGTGGTCGTGACCCCCGCGACGGCGTTCACGGTCCAGACCTCCGGCGACGTGGTCGCGGTGACGTTCACCGACCGGCTCGACTACGCGACCGACTACCACGTGCGCGTCGACGGCGTCTCGAGCGTCTACCAACGGCAGACCTCGACCCTGGAGGCCCGGTTCAGCACGCCCGCGGCCACGCTGTACCGGCTCGTGCGGGGCACGGGCGGGGCCGACGACCGCATCGAACGGGCCGGGCTCCGGGACTCCGACCGCGCGATCGTCTGGTCGGCTCCGAGGATTCAGGCCTACGAGGTGTTCGACTCGGCGGTCGCCGTCGTCACGGACGACGGGACACAGAGCAGCCTCAGCCTCGTGTCGCTCGACGGGGCCGCCGTCGAGACCCTGCCCGTCCCCGACCAGCCCGGCCTGATCACGCGCTTCGCGGCCGACCGCGCCACCACGACGCTGGCGTTCTCGTTCCGGCCGACGGGCTCGGACGTCGAGACGCTCTACACGTTGCCCCTGCAGGGGGAGCGGGCGGTGGCCCCGGTCCTCGCCCTCTCGGGGCAGCCCGTCGAACCGGCCGACTGGGCGTTCGTCCCCGGCGAGGACGACGTCGTCGTGCAGGCCCTCGACGACTCGGTGAGCGTCATCGACCTCTCGGGCGTCGACCCCGTGCGACCCGTGGGCACGTACTCCCTGCTGCAGGGCGTCTCGCTCGACGGGACGACCCTGGTCGCCGCGTCGAGCATCGCGTCGATGGTCGTGGACCTCGCCACCGGCGACGAACGCCCTCGGGCACCCGCCCCGGTCGACGGGGTCCTGCCCTTCGCCGGGCCCCTCGTGGCCCTCGACGCGTCCCATGTGGTGCAGCAGGTGTCGGTTCCGTCCGACGACGGAGCGACCTACCGCACGCTGGTCGTCGCGGACGACGGTGCCACCTCGCGGACGCTCTGGCAGCCTCCGAGCGCCTCCGGCGTCATCGAGGGCTTCGACGTCTCTCCGAACGGGCAGTACCTGGCGGTGCAGTCGGTCGGGGACGCGACCACGCCGACGGACTACTCGTACACGATCGATCCCGTCGCCGACGGGGTCACGACCACGATCGTCGACATCGCGTCGGGCTCGGTCGTGGCCAGCTACGAGGGCTTCGACACGACCTGGTGACCGCCCGGGGCGGGGTCGCCCCGGACGGACGGATCGCTAGGCCGTGAGCCCGCGCTTGACCCGCTGGGACACCCGCAGTCCGCTGCGTTCGAGGCGGCGGGCGAGATCGAGCCCCGTGACGGCGACGGCGCCCCCGGCGATCAACTCGGCCCGTCGCGACTCGGGCACGTCGTAGTGGTCGTGGTCGAACCCGCGGCGGGGGATGCCGTGACGGGCGGCGAACGCGTGCAGCTCGTCGTAGGAGTCATCGCTCACCAGGTGGGCCCACAACGTGTCGTGGGCAGGCCAGACGGCCTCGTCGATCAGGATCACGCCCTGGATGCTAGTCGTCGGCCCGGCTCCGGGCGCGTTGACGACCCCAGCAGCCCCCTGTACGATGGGCGGTTGGTGCGCGCCGGCTCGAGGTCGCGTCGTGCCGGACACCCCCAACTCTTAAGGAACAGACATGGTCTACGCAGTCGTGCGCGCCGGTGGTCGGCAGGAGAAGGTCGAGGTCGGCACGATCGTCACCCTCGATCGCCTCAAGGCCGCCGAAGGCGACGCCATCACCCTCCCCGCCGTGCTGCACGTCGACGGTGACACCGTCACCTCGGCCGCCGACGCCCTGGCGAAGATCACGGTGACCGCCGAGGTGTTGAACGACCTGCGCGGCCCGAAGATCGTCATCCAGAACTACAAGAACAAGACCGGTTACAAGCGTCGCATGGGCTTCCGTGCCGACCTGACCCGCGTCAAGATCACCTCGATCAACTGAGCTAGGGGCTGAGAACACATGGCACACAAAAAAGGCGCATCGTCCACCCGCAACGGTCGTGACTCGAACGCGCAGCGCCTCGGCGTGAAGCGCTTCGGCGGCCAGGTCGTCCTCGCCGGCGAGATCATCGTCCGCCAGCGCGGTACCCACTTCCACCCCGGCGTCAACGTCGGCCGCGGCGGCGACGACACCCTCTTCGCCCTCGCCCCCGGCTCGGTCGAGTTCGGTAACAAGGGCGGCCGCAAGGTCGTCAACATCGTCGCCTCCGCGACGGCGACGGTCTAGAGAGACCACGCGGCGTCGGCACACGACCCGCATCGGCGGCCCCTCGAGGGTCGCACCGTCTGGGGCGAGCATCCTGCTCGCCCCAGACGTGTTTGACCCGGGCAGCTCGCACCGGCACGCACAGACAAAGAGATCAAGCACCTCATGGCCACATTCGTCGACCAAGTGACCCTCCACCTCCGCGCCGGCAACGGTGGCAACGGCTGCGTGTCCGTCAAGCGCGAGAAGTTCAAGCCCCTGGCAGGTCCCGACGGCGGCAACGGCGGCCACGGCGGGGACGTCGTCATCGTCAGCGACACCGGCGTCACGACCCTGCTCGGCTTCCACCGCGCCCCGCATCGGTCCAGTGACAACGGCGGCTTCGGCATGGGCGACCACCGCGCCGGCACCAACGGCGAGACCCTCGAACTCGTCGTACCCGTCGGCACCGTCGTCAAGTCCGCAGACGGCGTCGAGCTGATCGACATGGTCGAGCCGGGCATGCGCTACGTCGCCGCCGAGGGCGGCATCGGGGGCCTCGGCAACGCTGCCCTGTCGTCGACCAAGCGCAAGGCGCCCGGGTTCGCCCTCCTCGGCACCCCCGGCTGGGCCGGGGACGTGCTGCTCGAGCTCAAGGTCGTCGCCGACGTCGCGCTGGTGGGCTACCCGTCGGCCGGCAAGTCGAGCCTCGTCGCCGCCCTCTCGGCCGCGAAGCCGAAGATCGCCGACTACCCCTTCACGACGCTGCACCCCAACCTCGGCGTCGTCGAGTCGGGTGACACGCGGTACACGGTCGCCGACGTCCCCGGCCTCATCGAGGGCGCCAGCGAGGGCAAAGGGCTCGGACTCGAGTTCCTCCGCCACGTCGAGCGCTGCTCGGCCCTGCTGCACGTGCTCGACTGTGCGACCCTCGATCCGGGCCGAGACCCACTGACCGACCTCGACGTCATCCTGCGCGAGCTCGAGGCCTACCCCGTCCCCGACGGTCAGAAGCCGTTGCTCGAGCGCCCGCAGATGATCGCGTTGAACAAGGTCGACGTGCCCGACGGCCGCGAACTGGCCGACTTCGTCACCCCCGAGCTCGAGGCCCGCGGCTACCGCGTCTTCGAGATCTCGGCGGTGAGCCACGAGGGCCTGCGCAACCTGTCCTTCGCGCTGGCCGAGGTCGTCGAGGCCAGCCGGGCCGAGATCGCCGCGCGCCCCGCGCCTCCTCGCATCGTCATGCGTCCCCGCGCCGTCAACGAGAAGCCCTTCGTCATCCGGGTCGAAGGCGGCACTTACGGCAACGTGTACCGCATCCTCGGTCAGAAGCCCGAGCGCTGGGTCGTCCAGACCGACTTCAACAACGAAGAGGCCGTGGGCTACCTGGCCGACCGACTCAACGCGATCGGCGTCGAGGACGCCCTGTTCAAGGCCGGCGCGCAGGCCGGTTCGACGGTCGTCATCGGCCCCGAGGGCGGCATCGTCTTCGACTGGGAGCCCACCCTGACCTCGACGGCCGAGCTCATGACGAGCGCCCGCGGCACCGATCCGCGTCTGATCCAGAACGACCGGCCGACCCGCAACCAGCGTCGTGAGGAGTACTTCGAGCGCATGGACGCCAAGGCCGAGGCCCGCGCCGAGCTGCAGCGCGAGCGCGCCGCCGGTCTGTGGACCGACGACGAGGGGTTCCTCGTGAAAGAGGGCGACGACGCCGACGGCGACGAGCGGGCGTGACCGGGGGCGTCGTCGACCGCGCCGGCCTCGGCACGGCCCGTCGCATCGTGGTCAAGGTCGGCTCGTCGTCGATCAGTGGCGAGAACGCGGGCCAGATCGACGCGTTGGTCGACGCCCTCGCCGCGACGTACGGTCGAGGCGCCCAGGTCGTCCTCGTGTCGTCCGGGGCCATCGCCACGGGCCTGCCGCACCTGCGGGTCGACTCCCGACCGACCGACCTCGCGACGCAGCAGGCGGCCGCCGCCGTCGGGCAGAACGTCCTGATCTACCGGTACCAGCAGAGCCTGCGCCGCTACGGCATCGTGGCCGGGCAGGTGCTGTTGACCGCCGGCGACATGCAGAACCCGACCCACCGCAGCAACGCCCAGCGCGCCATGGAGCGCCTGCTCGAGCTGCGCATCCTGCCGATCGTCAACGAGAACGACACCGTCGCCACCCACGAGATCCGGTTCGGTGACAACGACCGGCTCGCGGCGCTGGTGTCGCAGCTGATCGGTGCCGACGCCCTCGTGCTGCTCAGTGACGTCGACGCCCTCTACACCCGGCCGCCACACGAGCCGGGAGCCGTCGCCATCGTCGACGTGCCGTTCGGCGACGACCTCGCCGGGGTCACGTTCGGTGCCGCCGGTGCGGCCGGCGTCGGCACCGGAGGCGCGGGGACGAAGGTCGCGGCCGCCCGGTTCGCGGCCGAGGCCGGCACCCCCGTCCTCGTGACGAGCACCGGCAACGTCGCCCGTGCCCTCGCCGGCGAGCACGTCGGCACCTTCTTCGAGGCGGCGGGAGCCGCGGGGTCGGGATCTGCGACGGCGGGCGCCGGGTCCGCGGGCGAGCGACCGGCCTGACCCGCGCCTCCCGCGTTCTCGTCCGTCCGCGAGGGCGGGCGTCGGCCGCCGCCCGCCCTCGCGGGACGGGGGAACGGCGCATAGGCTTCGTGCATGTCGCTCATCGATGCTCCGGCCCCGTCGCTCACCGACAAGCTGACCGCCGCGAAGGCCGCCGCCCGTGTGCTCGCGACGGCGACGGCCGATCGCAAGGACGAGGGGCTGCGGGCGATCGCCACCGCCCTCGTCGCGAACGTCGACCGCATCGTCGTGGCCAACGAGCTCGACCTGGCCGCCGCGCGGGAGAACGGCGTCGGCGCCTCGTTACAAGACCGCCTGCGCTTGGATTCCGGACGACTGGCCGGTCTCGCGGCGGCCACCGAGCTGGTCGCCTCGCTCGTCGACCCGGTCGGCGAGTCGGTGCAGGGCAAGGTGTTGCCCAACGGGCTGCGACTCGACCAGATCCGTGTGCCGTTCGGGGTGGTGGGCGCGATCTACGAGGCCCGTCCCAACGTGACGGTCGACATCGCCGCGCTCGCGCTGAAGAGCGGCAACGCGGCCGTCCTGCGGGGTGGCACCGCGGCGCAGCAGACCAACCGCGTGCTCGTCGAGGTCATGCGCGAGGCCCTGGACGAGGTGGGCCTGCCCGCCGACGCCGTCGTGACGATCGACGAGTTCGGACGGGACGGGGCCGGCGAGCTCATGCGGGCCCGCGGGCTGGTCGACGTGCTCGTCCCCCGGGGCAGCGCCGAGCTGATCGACACCGTCGTGCGGGAGTCGACGGTGCCCGTCATCGAGACGGGTGCAGGGGTCGTGCACGTCTTCCTCGACGCCAGCGCCGACGAGGGCTGGGCCGTCGACATCGTCCGGAACGCCAAGGTGCAGCGACCGAGCGTGTGCAACGCGCTCGAGACGCTGCTCGTACATCGAGACGCGGCGGACCGCCTGCTGCCACCGGTGCTGGGTGCCCTGCGCGCCTCCGGGGTGACGATCCACGGCGACGAGCGCACGCTCGAGGTCTTCCCCGACGGGGTGCCGGCGACGGACGACGACTGGGCCGCCGAGTACATGGGGCTCGACCTCGCCGTCCGCGTCGTGGCGGGCGTCGACGAGGCGATGGCGCACATCGCGCGGTGGTCGACCCACCACACCGAGTCGATCGTGACCAACGACCTGGCGACCGCGGAGCGGTTCCTCGCCGAGGTCGACAGCGCCGTCGTCATGGTCAACGCCTCGACGCGGTTCACCGACGGCGGCGAGTTCGGCTTCGGGGCCGAGGTCGGCATCTCGACCCAGAAACTCCATGCCCGGGGGCCGATGGGGCTCGCCGAGCTCACCAGCACCAAATGGGTCATGCGGGGCCAGGGCCAGGTGCGCGGGTAGACTGGCCGACGATCGTCACCGCCTGAACGGGAGAACCCATGCTCGACGCCTCGCTGCTGCTCGCCGAAGCCCACGAAGAACTCGCACCGCTGATCGCGCCGGCCCCGGTCATCGCCGGCGTCTTCGCCGTCGTGTTCCTCTTCCTCGGCTACGTGGTCTTCAGCTACCGGGACGTCGCCAACCGCTCGGTGCGCAAGGCGAGCAAGCTCGACCACCACGACGGCCCGATCGACGAGTTCGGTCACCCCGAGAAGCACTGACCGTCGAGGCCAGCGAGATGGTCGTTGCGGGCGCGACCGTGCCCGACGGCGAGGGGGTCAGGCGACCCCGCGTCGGCATCATGGGTGGCACGTTCGACCCGATCCATCATGGGCACCTGGTCGCCGCCAGCGAGGTCGCGCAGTCGTTCCACCTGGACGAGGTCGTCTTCGTGCCGACCGGCCAGCCGTGGATGAAACCCGAGGTCAGCGAGGCCGAGCACCGCTACCTCATGACGGTCATCGCCACGGCGTCGAACCCGACCTTCACGGTCAGCCGCGTCGACGTCGACCGCGAGGGGCCGACCTACACGATCGACACCCTCCGCGACATCCGGCGCCTACGCCCGACGGCCGAGCTCTTCTTCATCACCGGCGCCGACGCCGTCGCCCAGATCCTCGACTGGAAGGACGTCCAAGAGCTCTGGGACCTCGCCCACTTCGTCGCCGTCTCGCGGCCGGGGCACGACCTCAGCGTTAGCGGTTTGCCCGAGAGCGACGTAAGCTTGCTCGAAGTCCCCGCACTGGCCATCTCGTCGACCGATTGCCGCGCCCGGGTGGGTCGAGACTTTCCGGTGTGGTACTTGGTCCCCGACGGCGTCGTCCAGTACATCTCCAAGCACCATCTGTATCGGAGCGTTTCATGAGCACGTCCGACGGTCAGCCGCCCCTCACCCGGCGACAGGTCCGCGACCTCGAGCGAGCCCGCGAGGCCGGCCAGGCCATCACCGGCGCCGTGCCGGTGGTGCCCGCCTCGATCTCCACCCCCGCACCGCGCCCCGCGGCAGCCTCGACCGGCGGCGTGCCCCTGCCGACGCCGGTGCCCTCGTCGGCCGCGCTACGCGACGTCCCGCCTCCCGCACCGGGCTCGGTCGTCGACCCGGGGACGGGCCTCACCCGTCGCCAGATGCGTGCCCTGCGCGACGCCAGCCAGACCCGCGACGCCTCGCCCGTTCCCCTTCAGGCCCCGGCCCCCGAACCTCGTCGTCCGCTGGCCGACGCGCTCAACACCGTCGACGAGATCGCTCCCGCCGCCGCCGCCGACCGTCCTGCCTCGGCGCCCGGCGCGTCCGCCCCGGCTCCCGCGGCCGTCCGCCCGGCCTCGGCCCCTGTGCCGTCCGCTGCACCGGACCATGACGACGACGCGTCGGACGATGCCCCCGGGCCCCGCCGAACTGGTGCGGCGCCCACGGTCCCTCCGGTGTCCTCGACTCCCACGCCGACGTCGACGCCCACGGTCTTCCCGTTCGCGTTGTCGGACGAGCAGGGCCGCGGCGGGCAGGGCTCGCCGAGCGCGCCTCCTGCCCCGTCCCGTCCGGTGGTGTCGTCGCCCCGCCCCTCGGGCGTCGGTCCGTCGCCCGAGCAGCGTGGCGAGTCGTCCGACGCGGTTCCCGTCCTGCCGTCCGGGCACTGGTCGACCCAGTCCGACGAGCCCGACGCGCAGTCCGTCCCGGGTCGTCAGCTCGGCACCAGCACGGGTCAGCAGAATGCGCTCATCCTCACCGACGCCCAGGTCGCCGACGTGACCGGGGCGTTGAACGCCACCGGCGAGATCATCATCACCGGCTCGATCGACCTGCCGCGCAGCCTCGCGTCGACCGGCTCGCAGGCCCGCATCGACAACTCCGACATGGACCGCATCCTCGAGCAGGGCGACGCCGAGCAGGCGCCGAGCGACGCCGAACCCGTGCGCGCCAGCCGTGCCATCAGCACGCACACGTCCACGCGGGCGGTGGTGCTCGCCGCATCGCAGCCCAAGGGCAACCACCTGCCGCTGATCCTCGGCATCTCGGGCGGAGTCGTGGGCCTCGGTATCATCGGCCTGATCATCGGTGGCTTCGCCACCGGGGTGTTGGGCTGAGGCCCCACCCACCCGAACCGACCCCGGTCGGCCCGCATCACCACCTACCCCCTAAGGAACACGTGACAGCCACCCCTCGTGCCATCGAGCTGCTGCAGATCGCCGCACGCGCGGCCGACGACAAGCAGGCCGACGACCTCGTCGCCCTCGACGTGTCCGGCCCACTGCCCCTGACCGACGTGTTCCTGCTGGCCACCGGCCGCAGCGAACGCAACGTGGTCGCCATCGCCGGCGAGATCGAGGACAAGATGCTCGAGGCGGGTGTCAAGACCCTCCGCCGCGAGGGCCGTGCCGAGGGCCGATGGGTCCTGCTCGACTTCGGCGACGTCGTGGCCCACGTCTTCCATGACGAGGACCGCCAGTACTACGCGCTCGAGCGCCTCTGGAGCGACTGCCCGACGATCCCGCTCGACGTGCTGTCCGAGTCGGACACCGCACCGGCCGAGGTCGCAGCCGACGCACCGGCCGAGGCCTAGTCGCCCCGCGCCTCCTCGGCTCCGCCGCGCCGGCGAGTCGTCACGACATGCCGCTGACCTCTTCAGGTGAGCGGCATGTCGCGTCTTCTCGAGGGCCCGCGGCGAGGGCCCGCGACGGGGGCCCGAGTCGGGGTGAACTTGCGCCCTCGAAAAATGTAGTAATGTAGACGAGTTGCTTCCGACGGGGTGAAAACCTCACGGGGTGGCAGTTCTGGGTCTGTGGCGCAGCTGGTAGCGCACCTGCATGGCATGCAGGGGGTCAGGGGTTCGAGTCCCCTCAGATCCACCAGAACAGGTTCGTCAGAACTACCGAAGGCCCCTCCTCGAGAGGGGCCTTCGTCTTTGGTGGGCCGTCTGGTGAAGGCGATGGCTGGCCGTGCCCTCACGCCGACGGGCGCATGCCCCGACCTGTACCCGCGCTGACGGGCAGAGGAGGCGCGGGTCGCCTCAGACGCGCGAGCGGAGTTCGGCGGACGCGCGGGCCGCGCCCTCGGCGAGCAGACCCTGATCGGCGTGGACGAGTTCGCCGTGCGCCACGACCGCGTCGCCTCCGACCCAGAGCCGGGCCAGCGGCGGCATCGAGGCAAGCCCGAGCGTGGCCACAGGGTCGGCCATTCCCGCGAACTCGACGCCGTCCACGCGCCAGAGGGCGAGGTCGGCGAGCTTGCCGACCTCGATCGAGCCGAGGTCGGCGTCCCGACCGAGCACGCGGGCGCCGCCGATCGTCGCCAGGCGCAGACCCTGCCGGACCGAGAACGCGTCCGCGCCCGAGCGCAGGCGTCCGAACAGCACCGCCTGCCGGATCTCGGTGCCGAGCTGACCGGACTCGTTCGACGCGGCACCGTCGACCCCGAGCCCGACGGGTGCACCTGCGCTCAGCAGCGACGCGATCGGGGCGATGCCCGCGGCGAGGCGACCGTTCGACGAGGGGCAGTGCGCCACACCCGTCCCCGTCGCCGCGAACCGTCCGATCGCGTGGTCGTCCAGGTGGACGCAGTGCGCCATCCAGACATCGTCTCCGAGCCAGCCGAGGTCCTCGAGGTACTGGGTCGGCGTGCGTCCGAAGCGCTCGAGGCAGAACGCGTCCTCCTCGACGGTCTCGGAGCCGTGGGTGTGCAGCCGCACCCCGAGCTGTCGTCCGAGCACGGCGGACTCGCGCAGCAGGTCGGACGTCACCGAGAACGGCGAGCAGGGCGCGATCGCGATCTGGACCCTCGCGTCGTCGGACGGGTCGTGGAACCGGGCCACCGCCTCCTGACCGGCCCGCAAGGCGGCGTCCGTCGTCTCGACGGCGAAGTCCGGGGGCAGGCCGCCCTGCGACCGACCGAGGTCCATCGAGCCCCGGGTGGCGTGCAGGCGGACGCCGACCGTGTCGGCGGCCCGGACGATGCCGCCCAGTAGGTCGCCGGCTCCGGCAGGGAACACGTAGTGGTGGTCGCCGACGGTCGTGCAACCCGACCGGGCGAGCACGGCGATCGCGGCGGCGGCCCCGGCCTCGACGAGCGGCTCGTCGATGCGCGCCCAGGTCGGGTAGAGCGCGACGAGCCAGTCGAACAGGATGGAGTCCTGCGCGATGCCGCGGGTCAGCCACTGGTAGAGGTGGTGGTGCGTGTTGACCAGGCCGGGGGTCAGCAGGTGGCCCCGGCCGTCGACGCGCTCGACCGGGATGGGCGCGGCATCCGGCGCCGCCGAACCACGGGCCGGCCCGGGTGGGGTCAGCCCGGCGGTGCACCACGCCGGGGCGGGCCCGGGGCCGACGGCGACGATGCGCGATCCGTCGACGACGACGTGCCCGCCGGAGTGTTCGGTGTCGTGGGCGTCGACCGTCGCGACGTGGGCGCCCTCGACGACGAACCGCCGGACGGGCGCGGCCGAAGCGAAGCGGGGTGCGGTCACGCCGCCAGCCACGCCGCGATCTCGTCGGCGACCCGACCCTTCAGCTCCTCCGACGCCCCCGAGCACTCGATCGAGCTGAGCGCGCACGCGGCGAGCTGCTCGTCGGACAGCCCGAGGGTCGTCCGGGCCAGCTCGTACTCGGCGAGCACGCCGGGCCCGAAGAGGATCGGGTCGTCGGCGTTGATCGAACACCGCACGCCGGCCTCGAGGAGCCGCTTGAGCGGGTGGTCCTCGATCGTCGGGATCACCGAGAGCAGCACGTTCGAGGTGAGGCACACGTCGAGGCAGACGCCCTCGGCGGCGAGGCGGGCCATGAGCGTCTCGCTGTGCACGGCCGTCACGCCGTGGAGGACGCGGTCGGCGCCCAGGACGTCCAGCGCCTCCTCGATCTGGTCCGGCCCGGCGAGCTCGCCGGCGTGCGGCGTCGAGAGCAGGCCCGCGTGCTTGGCGATGCGGAACGCCTCCTCGTAGCGTGCCGCGGGGTTGCCGCGCTCGTCGTTGGCGAGCCCGAGCGAGACGACGCCGCGGTCGGCGTAGGCGGCGGCCAGGTGGGCCAGCTCGTTCGCGGCCTCGACGTTCTCGGTGCGGTCGACCGTGATCATGAGGCCGACCTCGACCCCCCATCGCTCGCCGCTCTCGGCGCAGGCCGCGAGCATCGCGCGCAGCGACGCGTCGAGCGATCCGAAGGTGGCGACGTAGAACTGTGGGCTGGCCCCGAACTCGACGTAGGCCACGCCGTCGAGCGCGCAGTCCTCGACGGCCTCGTCGATCAGGCGGAAGAGGTTCTCCCGCTCGGCCAGGACGACGAGCATGCCCTGGTAGGTCGCGCTGAACTCGCTGAAGTCGCCGAAGCTGGTCGGCATCGGCACGACGACGCCCGACGCCGACGCCATGTCGGCCAGCGAGTCGGGTCGGATCGCGGCCTCCATGTGCAGGTGCAGGTGGCCCTTGGGCAGCGTGCGGAGGTCGCGCACCACGGCGTCGGCGGGCGACGAGGCGGCCGACGAGGAGGCGCGGGTGGCGTCGGCGGGGGAGGTGGTGGTCACGTGCGGGCTCCGTGGATGAGGGCGTCGACGAACGACGGCAGGAACAGGTCGGTGTGGACGGCGGTGACCGCCGTGGTGGCGGTGGACGGGACGTCGGCCGGCACGGGACCGTCCGGATGCCAGTCGGCCGCCGCGCCGTCGGCCGTGAGCATCACCCGGCCGCGGGTCGCGAAGCCGTCGTGGGTGATGCCGACGGGGCCGGTGACGCTGTCGGCGATCCACTCGGGGCGCACCATGAGCGCGGCGGCGAGTCCGTCGTGCACCGGGCTGACCCGGCGGCCCCAGGCGTTGCGGTAGAAGTCGAGGTAGGTCGCCAGGACGTCGGCGGCGAAGGTGCCCGTCGGGGTGCCCGAGTCGCGGAGCGCCGCGACGTGCGACTCGTCGGTGATCACCTGGGACGTCGCGTTCACGCCGACCATGAGGCGCGAGGTCGCCGGTGCGGCGAAGACCTCCCGGGCGGCGACTCCGTCGTTCTGCACGTTCGCGTCGACCATGTCCGTGCGGCCGAGGGCCGGGAAGGGCCCGCTGCCGCCCATGATCGTCACCGACCGGAAGAGGGTCAGGAGGCGCGGCTCGGCCCTCACCGCCAGGGCCACGTTCGTGAGCGGCCCCAGGGTGAGCAGGTCGACCTCACCCGGGGACGCCCGGGCGACCTCGACGAGCCGTTCTGCCGCCGGGGTGTCGAGCAGCACGTGGGGGAGCGGCCGGTCGCCGACGACGTCACCGAGACCGTCGTGACCGTGCACGTAGTGGGCGATGTGCGCCTCCGTCTCGAGCGGCCCTTCGGCGCCTCGGGCGACCGGCACGTCGTCGAGTCCGACGAGCCCGAGCACGTGCCCGACGTTGCGCAGGGCGTCGTCGACGGCGCAGTTGCCGTAGACGGCCGTGATGCCCACGAGCTCGACGTCGGGCTGAGCGGCCAGCCAGAGGAGGGCCAGCGCGTCGTCGATGCCCGTGTCGGTGTCGACCAGCACACGGCGCGTCCCGCGGTGGCCCGTCACGAGGCGGTCGCCTTGCCGGCGTTGGGGCCCCACTTCGCGAGCACCGCCGTCTCGACGAACGTCGTGATCGTGTAGAGCACGATCGACACGAGCGTGATCAGGACGACGATCGCCCAGATCTCGCCGTACTGCGACTGCGACTTCGCCGCCGTGATGGCGGCGCCGAGGCCCTCGTAGGTGAACAGCCACTCGTAGAGCATCGCTCCGGTGATGGCACCCGGCACGGCGATGCGCATCGAGGCGAAGAAGTACGGCAAGGCCGTGGGGAACGCGACCTTGCGCATGATCGTCCAGCGGCTGCCGCCGTAGACCCGGACGAGGTCGACCGACTGGGCGCTGACCGATCGGAAGCCGAGGGTCAGGTTGACGAGCAACGGGAAGAAGACGACGACGCCGCCGATGAAGCCGGCGGTGACCAGGCCGTTGCCCAGCACGAGGTAGATCACGGGGGCCATCGCGAGCAGCGGCACGGTGCGCAGCAGCATGGCGATCGGCATGAACATGAACTCGACCGGCCGGATCAGGGTGAAGACGACCGCCACGACGAGGGACCCGCCGACGCCGAAGACGAAGCCGATCGCGGCGTGCCAGAGAGTCACCCCGAGCAGACCGGCGATGTGCGCGCGGTTCTCGGCCGCCGTGGTCCGGCTGAGCTCGGAGTCGACGAAGAACCAGCGGAACACGTCGGCCGGGGTCTTCGCGATGAACGCGTTGGCCTGCAGCACGACGATGGCGAGGTTCCAGAGGATGCCGAGGACGACCGCCGAGATCGCGATGGTCAGCACGGTGCGGCCGATGCGCCGCAGGACGAACCGGGCCGTCGAGGAGGCGCTGGTCGAGAGCGCGGGGGCGGTGACGCGGTCGCCGGTGCCCGCGGGCAGGATCGTGGCCATCAGAATCCCTCTCCGGCACGGCTGTCGCCGGCCGACCAGGGCGTGACCAGTCGGCTGATCCGCCCGATGACGTAGTAGGCGATCCCCGCGATGCCGCCCGAGATCAGGGCCAGGGCCCACAGCTTGACCGACGCCGCCGTGGCCTGCGCCGCGAGCAGCAGGATGCCGAGGCCCTGGTCGACGCCGATGAGGAAGTACTCGCCGAGGACCGCGCCGAGGAACGCGGCGGGTGCCGCCAGCTTGAGCGCCGCGAGGATGCTGGGCAGCGCGGCGATGAAGCGGACCTTGACCAGCTGCGTCCAGCGCGAGCCGCCATAGGCCGTGATCACGTCGAGCTGGGTCTCGCTCGCGGCCCGCAGCCCGAGCAGCGTGCCGATCACGGTGGTGAAGATCACGCTGAGCGCAGCGAGGAAGATCGACGTCGTCCGGCCGCCCGCAGGCGACATGAGCGTGACGATCGGCGCGATCGCGGTCAGCGGGATGCACGAGCAGACCACGGCGAGCTGGGTCGAGAGGCCCTCGAACCACGGCACGAGCAGCACGGCGAAGGCCAGCGCGAACGCGATGAGGTTGCCCCAGAGGAACCCCCACGCCGCGCTGCCCGCGGTCGCGCCGATGGCGCGCCAGTAGACGAGGTCGCTGAGGTCGGTGACGAGCTGGACGAGCACCTGGCCGGGTGGGGGCACCGACCCGGTGACCGAGAAGAGCGTGACGGCCACGACCTGCCAGATCGCCACGATCAGCACGATGCCGACGAGGGCGCCGACCCACGGCGGGGCCGCCGCCAGCGAGCCCAGCACCGACCGTCGCTCGCGACCCCGGGCGGTCTCGACCTGCAGCGCCACGCTCTGGCCCAGCTCGGCCTCGACCTCGCGCTCGGCCGTCTCGCGCGGCGACGTGTGCAGGTCAGTCATCGGCGGCCGCCCCGTGCGAGCCGAACAGGATCTCGGAGATGCGGTCGACGTAGGCGTGGAACTCGGGGGTGCGGGTCAACTCGGGCAGGCGTGGTCGGGGCAGGTCGATCTCGACCACCTCGGCGATGCGGCCGGGTCGAGCGCTCATCACGGCGACGACGTCGGACAGGAACACGGCCTCGCTGATGCCGTGCGTCACCATCAGCGTCGTGGCGGGTTTCTCGCCCCAGATGCGCAGCAGCTCGACGTTCATGCGCTGCCGGGTCATGTCGTCGAGCGCACCGAACGGCTCGTCGAGCAGCATGATGGTCGGCTGCACGGCGAGGCAGCGGGCGATCGAGACGCGCTGTCGCATGCCGCCCGACAGTTGCGCCGGTCTGGCCTTCTCGAAGCCCTTCAGACCGACGAGGTCGATCAGGTCGTCGATCAGGCCGGCCGGGGGAGTCAGCCCGGCGACCTCGAGCGGCAGCCGGATGTTGTTCTCCACGCTGCGCCAGGGCAGCAGGGCCGAGTCCTGGAACGCGATGCCCGTCTCGTGGCCGCGTTGCACCTCGGCCGCGGTCTTGCCGTTGATCACGACGCTGCCCGACGTGGGTGTCTCGAGGCCGGCCAGGATGCGCAGGATGGTCGACTTGCCGCAGCCCGACGGACCGAGCAGGCTGAGGAACGAGTCCTTCTTCGTGCCCAGGTCGATCCGCGTGAGCGCCTGCACGCTCTTCCGGCCGAGCTGGAACGACTTGGTCAGCCCCTGGATGTTGATGCCCGTGGCGAGCTCGGGCCGACCGGCAGGGTCACCCGTCGCCGTCGTCAGTGCGGTCGTGGTGCCGTCCGTCATGGTCATGCCGTGGGGATCGTGAAGGCCGTGACGAGGTCGGGGTTCTCGTCGTAGACCTCTTTGATGATGCTGAGGTCGAAGAGGTCGTCGGCCGACACGTCGGTGCCCATCGCCTTGAGCGAGGCGATGTTCTCGGCGACCAGCTCGTCGGTCATCGTGAACAGGCCGTTGGCGTTGACGTCCTCGGTGAGGATCAGCGTGTTCTGCGCTTCGGCCTCGGCGGTCTGCTCCTCGACGTCGAGGTCCTGGTCCTTGCCGTACTTCTCGGCGGCGTACTTCGCGCTCTGCTCCGGGTCCTTGACCGCGTCGGTCCACCCCTTGATCTCGGCGACCAGGAAGGCCTTGAGCATGTCGCGCTCGTTGTCGATGGTCTCCTGCGTGACGGTGAAGGTCTCGGCGACGAACGGCAGCCCGTTGTCGGCGAAGCCCAGCACGACGGGGGTGAAGCCGTCCATCTCGGCGAGGATCGGCTCGTTCGTGATGTACGACATGTGCGCGTCGTACGCGTTGGTCTCGAGCGGGGCGATGTCGTACTGCGTGGCGACGAGCTCGACGTCGTCGAGGGTCATGTCGTTCGCCTTGAGGAAGCCCTCGAAGATGGTCTGGTTGCCGCCCGACTGCACGCCGATCTTCTTGCCCTTGAGGTCGGCCAGGGTACGGATCGGCTTGCCCTCCTCGAGCGAGAGCAGGCAGAACGGGTTCTTCTGGAACGTCGTGCCGATGATCTTCAGCGCCGCACCCTGCGCGACCGAGGGGCCGGTGAGCGAGGCGGACGACAACCCGACCTTGGCCTGTCCGGCGAGCAGCGCCTCCTCGGCTCCGGTCTGTCCGCCACCGGCCAGCAGCGTGACCTCGCTGAAGCCCGCGTCGGTGTAGTAGCCCTTCTCCGTGGCGAAGTACTCGCCCGCGAACTCGATGTTCTTGATCCACGAGAGCTGCACGGCGATGGTCCCGAACGATCCGCCCGAAGCTGCCCCGCCGGTCGCCGCGCCCGTGCCGGCCGACGAGTCGGTGCAGGCGGCGAGCAGGGCGGTCGTGCCGACGACGAGGGCGGCCGAACCACCCAGGCGCAGGAACCCGCGGCGGTCGAGGGACGAGTCGCGGAACGCGGGAGGTACGGAGAGGGGGCTCATGTGGGTCTCCTGGAAGGTCGTTCGGGTGAGGTGTCGAAAAGCTAGACCCGGACTGTTTCATCGTCGTTTCGGTCGTGTTGCCGTCGTCGCCGACCTCGCGAGACGTTAGTTTCGGGGTCATGGCCACGCGCGAGTCGTCCGACAAGAGGGCCGAACTGCTCGAGCGCGTCGTCGACCACGTGCTCGAGAACGGTGTCGGCCAGCTCACCCTGCGCGCCCTCGCGACGGCGGTCGGCTCGAACAACCGCATGCTGCTGTACTACTTCGGCAGCCGGGAGGAACTCGTCGTCGCGGCGCTGCACGGCGCCGAACGACGGTTCCCGGGCATCGTCGGGGTCGTGGACCACCTGGCCGGGCCGGACCTGCCGCTCGACCAGCGCCTCCTCACCGTCTGGCGCACGGTGTCCGACCCCGTCAACCAGCCTTTCAACCGGCTGTTCTTCGAGGTGTTCGGCCTCGCGAGCTTCGACCGCGAGCGCTACGCCTCGCTGCTCGGCGACATCGGCACCGAGTGGGTGGGCCAGGTCGCGGCGGCGTACCGTGCCGAGGGCGTCGAGGAGGCGCGAGCCGAGTCGCTCGCGCACGAGACGGTCGCGCTCTGGCGCGGCTTCCAGTCCACGTTGCTCAGCGCCGGCTCGAGCGCGGCCGTCGACCGGGCCGCCGTCGACGCGACCGAGGCGCTCGTCACCCGCGTCCGCGCCGCCTCCGTCGCCCGCTGACGGGCCACCCGTGTTAAGAGCTTGTTTCGGGGCTGGACTCCGGATGAACCATCCGGTTCACTGACGCCATGAAGCAGATCCGTCTCGGTGTGTTCGAAGTCGCCGGCCCCCAGGTCGGCGGCACCCTCAGCTGGTCCCACCCGCGCAGCGACTCGCTCGGTTACCACGGGCTCGACCTGTGGATCGGCATGGCGAAGCTGCTGGACCGGGCCGGCTTCGACTTCCTGTTCTTCGCCGACGGGTTCGGCTACCCGTCGATCGACGGCGACCTGCCCGAGACCGCGGCCCGCGGAGGCATCAACTTCCCCGGCATGGACCCGGCCCTGCTGATCCCGACGCTGGCCCGCGAGACCGAGCGCCTGGGCTTCGTCGTCACCTCGTCGACCGGCCTCGACCACCCCGTGCAGTCGGCTCGCCGTTTCGCCACGCTCGACCACCTCACGGGCGGTCGCATCGGCTGGAACATCGTCACGGGTGCCTCGCAGAACACCGTCGCCGAGCTCTTCGGCCACGACCGGATGCGCGGCCACGACGCCCGTTACGACCAGGCCGACGAGTACGTCGACCTGGCGATGACGCTCTGGGAGGGCTGCTGGGAGGACGGCGCCTTCCGCGGCGACGCCGAGGCGGGCGTCCTCGCCGACCGCGACCGCATCCACCGGGTCGAATTCGACGGCGAGCACTTCCGGTCGTCGGGCTACTTCACCGTCGCCCCGTCGCCGCAGCGGACGCCCGTCCTGTTCCAGGCCGGCACGTCCGACCGGGGCCGCGCCTACGCCGCGCGCAACGCCGAATGCGTCTTCGTGCAGGGCACCACGGTGCCGAAGACGGCCGCGAACGTCGCCGACATCCGCGCCAAGGCGGCCGCCCTCGGCCGTGACCCCGAGTCGGTCAAGATCATGGTCGGGCTGACCGTCACGGTCGCCCCGACCCACGACGAGGCCGTCGCCCTGCGGAAGGAGTTCGACGACCTGCAGACCGACGAGGTCGTCGCCGTGCTGTACGCGGGCAACACCGGCATCGACCTGCTCTCGCTCGACCCGTCGCGCGACCTGTCCCAGCTGCAGGACGACGGCGGGCCCGTCGGGCAGATGGGTCAGAGCAACATCGACCGTTTCCTGCCGAAGGACGGTTCACCGGCGCCGACCGTCCGTGAGATCCTCGACGACCTCAGGGGCAAGGGCACGCGGGGCCTGCAGCTGGTCGGCGACCCCGTCGAGGTCGCGGACGAGCTCGAGCGCCTGGTCGACGAGACCGACCTCGACGGCTTCCTGCTCGAGCCGATCTTCGGCACGGCCGACCTGGCCGACTTCGCCGAGCTGGTCGTGCCCGAGTTGCGCCGCCGCGGTCGGATGCCGGCCGAGCCCGCCACGGGCACGCTGCGCGAGCAGATGCTCGGTCGCCCCGGCCCGCACCTCTCGGCGGACCATCCGGGCGCACGCTTCGCGGTGGTGCCGGCGACGGTCTGAACCGGCGTCGCGGCGGGCGGCGCGCCTCCTCGTGAGGTCGTCTCGCGGAGGCGCGACGCGATTCAGGAGGCGCGGGTCGCCCAGGCGCGGATCGCCGGGTACAGCTCGGGCAGCGTCGGTGCCCGGTGCGTCGGGCGGGCGTCCGGGGCGGGGAACCGCTCGACCAGTGCCGTCGGTGAGCCCTGGGCGGCGGCCGGCTCGAGGTCGTTCGGCCAGATGTCGCCCACGCTGAGCAGACGGTCGGGCCGGTCGCCGAGTCCGGCGTCGACGCGGAGCCGGTCGAGCACAGCGGCCAGTCCGGACGGCTTGCGCGCGTCGGTCACGATCTCGTCGACGCGGTCGGCGAGGCCGAGGCGCTCGAGCGGTTGGACGACGCCGTGCTCCGGGGAGTTCGTCACGAGCACGACGTGCACGGCGTCGGGCAGCGAGTCCAGCAGCTCGGCGAGCCCCGCGGGGGCCGTGGTCTCGAGGCGGCCGTCCGCGAGGGCCGCTCGGGCCCCGGCGTAGGCGGCCGAGCGGGCCACGTCGTCGATGCCCAGGGCTCGCGAGACCCGCTCGGCGACGACGTACCCGTCGGGCGACCCGTCGGCATACGCGATCGCCTCGTCGACCCCGGCCGGCTCGTCGCCCAGGGGGCTGCCCACGAACCGGGCCAGCACCGCTTCGACCAGCCGGGGCGGGTGCTGCTCGTCGGTCGCCGCGAGGGCCTCGTCGAGGAGGCGCGCGTACGTCAGGACGGCGCCGTCGCCCAGACAGACGGTCCCGTCGAAGTCGAGCACGAGGACGTGGGTGGTGGTCATCCCCCGATCCTGCCGCACGGGGCCGGAGTCGGCGGGTCACGGTCTTCGTCGGCGGGTCAGCGCTGACCCGCCGACGAGGACAAGAACCCGCCGAACCTGGAGTGCTTGCCGGGGCCGCGGTGCGGGCGATGCGACTGGGAGCGGGCCAAGGAATGCTGTGGGCCGCCTGTGCATTCCCTCCGCGCCGACGTGCGCGCGATAGAACGGGATCATGAGCAACGAGCAGGACACCACACCCACCCCCGACGACCGCCCGCGCCCCGCCTACGGCGAGTACGCGCCGCAGGGCGTCGAACAGCAGCCCGAGCCCGAACAGGGTCAGCAGGCCGGTCAGGCCGCCGGTCAGCCGGGTGCCACGTCGGGTCAGGGCGGCCAGCAGGGTGCCCCGTACGGCCAGCCGGGTTACGGCCAGCCCGGGCCTCAGTCGCCCCCGACGACCGGAACGCCCGGCCCCGGCGGCATCGGCGCCTTCGCCGGTGCGGGCTACCCCCAGGTGCTGGCCTCGTTCACCAAGTACGAGGACGCCCAGTCGGCCGTCGACCTGCTGTCGGACGAGGGGTTCCCCGTCGAGAGCGTCTCGATCGTCGGACACGACATCCGCACCGTCGAGAACGTCTCGGGCCGTCTGACCTCGGGCAAGGCCGCGGGGCGCGGCGCCGGTGGCGGGGCCTGGTTCGGCCTGCTGCTGGGCCTGCTCTTCGGCATCTTCGCCCCGACCGGTGCCTGGATCGGCGTGCTGCTCGTCGCCGTCGGCCTCGGCGCGCTGTGGGGAGCCCTGTGGGGCTTCGTCGGCCACAAGATGCTGCGCGGTCGTCGGGACTTCTCGTCGGTGCGCACCATGGAAGCCGGCCGGTACGAGGTGCTCGTCCGCGGCGAACTCGCCGCCCGGGCGCACCAGACGCTGGCGCAGGGGCGCAAGGTCGCCTGACCGGCGCCACCCGCGCCTCCTCGATCTCGCGCCCGTCCCGTTCGTCGGGGCGGGCGCGAACGTGTGCGCGAGGTCTTCGAGATCTGTCGTTGGTGCACCAATCGTTGGTAGGCTAAAGACCATGACGAGACCTGAGCGGCACCACGACCACGGCAGCAGGTTCGGCGACCTGGTCGAGCGGATGAACGCCCGGCTGCGGCCGTACATCGGCGGTGCGCAGCTGGGGTTGAAGAACGAGGCTCCGGCGGTCGCGCCTCAGCACGGCGGTGCCTGCCCGCTCTGCGGTGCGCCGATGGACGAGCACGTCGTCGACCGCACGGGCGTCCGCACCATGGTCCACTGCCCGGCGCCCCGGGCATGAGCGCTGACAGAGCCGCGGTCGCCGTCGGCACCGCGGGCGCGGACCCGCTCGAGCTCGAGAGTCAGATCTGCTTCGCGCTCTCCGTCGCGTCGCGGGGGGTCGTGGCGGCCTACCGGCCGGTGCTCGAGCCGCTCGGGCTGACGCACCCGCAGTACCTCGTCATGCTCGCCCTGTGGCAGCACGCACCGCTGTCGGGTCGTGAGCTCAGCCGATTGCTCCGTCTCGACCCGGGCACGCTCAGTCCGCTGCTGAAGCGGCTCGACGCCCAAGGGCTGCTGACCCGCGGGCGACGGGCCGACGACGAGCGGGCGTTGTCGATCGAGCTGACCCCGGCCGGTGGCGAGCTGAGGCGTGAGGCCGAGAGCATCCCTGGGCGCATGATGGCGCGGCTCGGGGTGACGCACGACGAACTGGTCGTGCTGCACCGCACCATGACCAAGCTGATCGTCGCGGCCGACGCCGAGGGCGGCTGACCCCGGACGGGCCCGTGGTGCTTCAGCGCAGCGGTGCGGGCACGGTGGCCGGACGCGACCACACGACGTCGACGGACCGCCCGAGGACGCGGGTCGCGATCTCGCCGGCCAGCGCCTCCCGGAAGTGCGTCGCGGCCCGCTCGTCCGAGACGACGACGTCGACCCGCAGGCCCGCGAGTTCGTCGGTCACCAGGGCGGGGCCGTCGGCGAAGCGGACGAGGTACTGGTGATCCTTGACGGGCACGTTCTCGTAGTGGTCGCGGAGGCTCTTCTCGAGCAGGCGGACCGAGTGGATTCCGTCCTTCGGCTTCACGAGGGCGCTGAGCGAGATCATGCGTCGATGCTCCACCCCGGGGGCGACCGGTGCGTGAACGGGACGTGACGGGCGGCTGTGCGTCCACCGCGCCTCCTCGGTGTGTCCGCCGTGCGCGCCGAGAGGGCAGGAGGCGCGCGGCGGTGGGGCGGGAGGCGCGCGGCGGTGGGGCGGGAGGCGCGGGTCAGGTCGCGGGGGAGCCGCCGGACTCGGCGACGAACTCGGCCACGGTCGTGTCGATCAGCTGCCACGAGCGCGAGAAGGCGGCGTCCGCGTCGCCGGACCGGATCGCCAGGGCCAGGTCGAGGTGTAACTCGGCCGCCGCGGGCGTGTACTCGGTGATGGTGAACCGGCGTTCTTCGGTCCGGGTGCGCAGCAGGGCCTCGACGGTCGACGCGAAGTGCCCGATGACGTCGTTGCCCGAGCCGCGCAGCACGGCACCGTGGAACGCGACGTCGGCCTCGAGGTAGGCGCGGCCGTCCCCGGACGCCGCGGCCGCGACCATCGTGCGGGCCGCGTCCTCGACGGCCGAGGCCTGGTCGGGCGTGAACGCTCGCGCGCTCAACCGGGCCGCCACCGGCTCGAGGCCGAGCCGCAGTTCGAGCAGCTCACGCATCTGCACGAAGTACTCGGGGCTGCGCCCCCGCCAGAGGATGATCTGGGGATTCATGAGGTCCCACGACGTCCGGGGGAGCACCTGCGTGCCGATGCGCTGACGTGGCTCGACCATGCCGAGGGACTGCAGCACCCGCAGGGCCTCGCGCAGCACGGAGCGCGAGACGGTGAAGCGGACGGCGAGGTCGTCGAGGTTCAGGATGGAGCCCACGACGAGCCGTCCGTCGACGATCTCGGTGCCGAGGACGTCCACCACGCGGGCGTGCAGGCCGCGCTCCCGTGATGCGGAGAGACCGGGGGTCATCGTCGACTCCTAGGGGAGAAAGGGGGCGGAAGGCGGGGTGGCGCGGTCGTGCCGACTGTGGCACACTCCATAAGTCTGATTATTCACACTAATCCGACTCGTCCGCGAGACAAGACTGCCAGACATCCGTCGGGCTCATCCGGACGACAACCCCACGGGCTCCGGCCCACGACGAAGAGGTCGCAGTGACGCGTCCTCGGAAGGACGCGACGGAATGCACCTCCTCGCTGCGGCGACCGCCGCCCCCACGCCCTCGGGCACCGACGCGCAGTTGATCATCGCGGCCCTCGTGGGCATCGTCGTGATCGTCGGCCTCATCACCTGGCTCAAGGTCCACCCGTTCCTCGCGCTGCTGCTCGGCGCCGTCGGGGTCGGCATCGGCGCGGGCCTCGCGCCCGGCGACGCCGTCACGAGCTTCGGTACCGGCTTCGGCTCGACCATGACGAGCGTCGGCATCCTCATCGGCCTCGGCGCGATGTTCGGCAAGCTGCTGAGCGATTCCGGGGGAGCCGACCGCATCGTCGACACCCTCATCTCGCGCTCGTCTCAGAGGGCACTGCCCTGGGTGATGGCCCTGATCGGCGCGCTGATCGGCCTGCCCATGTTCTTCGAGGTCGGCCTCGTGCTGCTGATCCCCGTCATCGTGCTCGTCGCGCGCCGTTCGGGCCTGCCCCTCATGCGCATCGCGATCCCGGCGCTCGCCGGCCTCTCGGCGATGCACGCCCTCGTCCCGCCGCACCCCGGGCCGCTGCTCGCCGTGTCGACCGTCGGTGCCGACCTCGGCCTCACCCTCGGGCTCGGCGTGCTCGTCGCGATCCCCACCGTCATCGTCGCCGGTCCGCTGTTCTCGACGCTCGCCGCGAAGTGGGCGCCCGTGCCGGTGCCCGACCTCTTCGTCTCGAAAGAAGAGGACGGCGGTGAGGGACCGGCGCGCAAGCGCCCCAGCTTCGCGAACGCCCTGGTCGGAATCCTGCTGCCCGTCGCGCTCATGCTCGCCCGATCGATCCGCGAGGCGGCGCTGCCGACGGCCACGGGCACCTGGGTCGACCTGCTCGAGTTCCTCGGCACGCCCGTGGTCGCGCTGACGGTGGCCGTGCTCTACGCCATGGTCTTCTACGCCCGAGCCGGCGGCATGGACAAGGCGGCCGTGTCGAAGACCCTCGGGTCGTCGCTGCCCGACGTGGCGGGCATCCTGCTGATCGTCGGAGCCGGTGGCGGGTTCAAGCAGGTGCTGATCGACACCGGCATCGGCACCGTGATCGGCGACGCCGTCTCGGAGTCGGGCGTCAGCGTCCTGCTGGTCGCCTGGGTCGTCGCGGCCCTGGTCCGCGTCGCCACCGGGTCGGCCACCGTCGCCACGGTCACGGCCGCCGGCATCATGGCCCCGCTAGCCGCCGACATGTCGACCCCCGAGGCGTCGCTGCTGGTTCTCGCCATCGGCGCGGGCTCGGTGTTCCTGTCGCACGTGAACGACGCCGGCTTCTGGCTCATCAAGGAGTACCTCGGCACCACCGTCGGACAGAACGTCAAGACCTGGAGCCTCATGGAGTGCGTCCTCAGCCTCACGGCCCTCGCCGGGGTCATGCTCGCGAGCGTGTTCATCTGATGGCCGTCCTCGAGAACGCCGGCCGCGCCTCCTCGGGGCTCGCGGCGACCGCAGGAGGCGCGGTGCCGGCAGGCGGGCCGTACGCCGCCGACCCCGTCCTCGTCGTCATGGGCGTGTCGGGTTCGGGCAAGTCCACGGTCGCGGCCCTGCTCGCCGAGCGGCTCGGCTGGGACTCGTACGAGGGCGACGACCTGCACCCCGACGAGAACGTCGCCAAGATGGCGGCCGGCACCCCGCTCGACGACGACGACCGGGCGCCCTGGCTCGACACGGTCTCGTCGTGGATCGTCGAACACGCCATGGCGGGCGTGCCGGGCGTCATCACCTGCTCGGCGCTCAAGCGGAAGTACCGCGACGTGCTGCGCGAGCACAACGTCGTCTTCGTCTACCTGCGGGGCAGCCGCGACCTGCTCGGCGACCGCATGGCCGCCCGCGAGGGCCACTTCATGCCGACCACGCTGCTCGACTCGCAGGTCGCGACGCTCGAACCGCCCGAGGCCGACGAACGACACGTCGTGGTCGACGCCGGCCGGTCGCCCGAGGACGAGGCCGACGACGTGATCCGGGCGCTGGGGCTGGCGCCGGTCGCCTGACCCGTCCCGCGCCTCCTGCGCTGCTGCCGGAACTCGCGACCGGTGCTCGAGTGGGCAGGAGATGCTGGTCATGAGGTGAGCGACAGCATCTTCGGCCCACTCGACGGCTCGGTGCGTTCACCGGGTGGACGCCGGGGCTTCGCCGGGCCGCCACCTGCCCTGCGTAGGGTCGTCGCGTGCACCGGCGACCGGGCGCGAGGGGCGGGGACGATGTCGAGGGCGACGCAGGCGGGGCGGCTGCCGGCCGACCCCATGCGTCCCGTGCTCGACGGCCGTGACGTGTGCCTCGACCCGCCCGCGACCGCGCAGGTCTGGCTCGGCACCGGGCTCGGGTTCAGCGACGTCGCGGTGCCCGGGGTGCGTCTCGCCCGAGGGGACGCCCTGGTCGCCGTCGAGTCGGCCGTGCTCGGTCCCGACGATCGGCGGGCCGTCGCCTTCCGGGGTGGCGTGACGCCGCCCGTCGTCCTGGGGAGCTCGGCCGTGGGGCGCGTCGTCGAGGCCGACGACCACGCGCGGGCCCACGACGGGCGGCGACTGCGACCCGGCATGCGCGTGGTCTGGTCGTGCACGGTCTCGTGCGGACGGTGTGTGTCGTGTCATCGGGGCATGACCTCGGCGTGCGCGTCGGTCGAGCGCTACGGTCACGAGCGCACGCGCCGCAGTTGGCAGCTGTCCGGTGCGTTCGCCAGCCACGTCCACCTGCGCCGGGGGACCACCGTGGTGGTCGTCGCGGACGACGTGCCCGCGGCCGTGTCCGCGTCGGTGGCGGGCACGAGCGCGACGGCCGCCGAGGTGCTGCACCGCGCCTCCTCGATTCTCGCGGTGGGCGGGGTGCCGTCGCTCGTCGATCAGGTCGTCGTCGTGTCGGGAGCCGGTGCCGCCGGACTGGTCGCGACGGCGATGGCCACCGACGCCGGGGCACGCGTCGTGGTCGTCGACCCCGGGGAGGCGCGGCGTGAGCGGGCGCACGCGTTCGGAGCCGTCGCCGTGGCCGACCCCTCGGCGTCGACCGGGTCGCACACCCTGTCGCGCGTGCTCGCGTCGGTCGACCGGTCGGGGCGCCACCGGACGGTCGGGCTCGCGTTCGACGGAGGCGCGGCGGCATCGGCACTGGTCGATCACGTGGCCGTCGGGGGAGTCGTGGTGCTCGGGAGCGTCGTGGTGCCGGGGAGCGCTGCGTCCGGGACGGGCTCCCCTGCGGGTGGGCGCACCGTGTCGGGTGGGCGCGCCGTGGCGGGCGGGCGTGACGTCGTCGTGGCCGGTGGTCGGCTCGCCGAGGGGCTCGTCACGCTGACCGGCGCGCACGACGCCGCACCCGAGCGGCTGGCGTCGGCCGTCGCGTGGTCGTCCGAGGCCTGGCGGAGGTGGCCGCTCGAGTCACTCGTGGGCGGGACGATCCCGCTGGACGAGGTGGGCGAGGCGTTCGCCGCCGGGGGCGCGGGAGCGGACGCGGACGACGGGCTGATCGGCGTCGGGCCCGCAGCGCGGTGAACCCCGTGCCGTCGCGGTCCACAGAACGGAACCGGTGTGCCGGCGAGGGTCAGGAGGGGCGGCGCAGCCGGTACAGGACGTGCGATCGCACCGCGTGGCCGGGCGGCAGCGCGGGGTGCTCGAAGTCGTCAGCGGGGTCGTGCGTCATGCCGAGGCAGAGCATCACGCGGCGGGACGGTTCGTTGACCGCCGCCGTGAAGCTGATCAGGGCGGGCAGGTCGGCACCGGACGGGTCGAACGCGAACCGGACGGCCTCACGCGCGGCCTCGGTCGCGAACCCCTGGCCCCAGGCCTCGCGGGCGAGCCGCCAACCGATCTCGACCTGCCCGGCGAGCGCCGGGTCGAACGCCGGGCGGGACAGTCCGACGAAGGCCCTCGAGTCGCGACGAAGAACCCCGTTCCGGACGATGCACCCCGAAGAATCGGGGTTCATCGTCCGGAACGGGGTTCTTGGGGAGCAACGACCGGCGGAGGCGCGGCGCGGGGGCGTCAGCTCCGGTCGCGGGGGCGACGCAGCCGCAGGGCGACCCCGAGCGCCACGATCAGGAACGCCGCGACGGCGATGCCGATCCACTCGCCCGATCCGGTCCAGGCGAGCCCGACCGGCGACGCCACGACGGTGCCGCCCGAGCCCGAGCCCGAGCCCGAGCCGCTGCCCGGCCCGCCGCCACCCGGCGTACCCGGCGTGCCCGGCGTGCCCGGCGTGCCCGGCGTCCCGCCACCGGGCGTCCCCGGGTCACCGGGTCCGGCCGCGGCGAGCACCGTGAGCGTGGCCCGGGCGATCTGCCCCGACCCCTCGAGCTCGACGACGTGCGCACCCGGCTCGAGATCGGCCGGCACCACGAACCGCAGCACGCCGACACCGGCCGCCGTGGCGGTCGTCTCGCCGATCGACTGCGGCTCCGAGAACACGGTGCCCGCCAGGCCGTCACCGGCGACGAAGCCGGTCGCCGTGATCGACACCGTGTCGCCCGGGCGGGCGGTCGCGGGGTCGAGCGTGCCCGGCACGACGACCTTCGTCGGTTCGACGACGCCCAGGTCGACGCCGAGCACCGAGGCGAAGCCCTCGAGCGCCACGTCGGGCAGCCCGCGCTGCAGCGCGTTCTCGGCGTCGGCGGTCAGGGACGCCGACCCGTCGGCCGCACTGCCGTCGACCATCGCCGCCTGGGCGAGGTCGCGGGCGACCGACACGAGGTCGTCGGCGGTGGCCATCGTGCCGAGGTCGGTCCCGCCGACCGGGGCGACGGCGGCGAGCAGGAGGCGCAGCGCGGCGGCAGCGTCCGTCACCGCACCGTCACCGTCCCAGACGTCGGCGTCGAGCACGGCCTGGACCGCCTGACGGGTCGTGCCCTCGGGCAGGGAGCCGACCAGCGCCTCCAGACGCTCGCGGGCACCGTCGGTGCGCAGACCCCAGCCGTACGGGTAGAGCGGCTCGTAGTCGGCGTCGCCGACGTTGATCGGCACCTGGTCGGCGCTCGCCGCCCAGGTCACGGGCAGGCGTCCGGTGAACGGACGGTCGCCGAACAGGACGTCGGCGACGCCCGCGCCCTCGGAGCCGGGCAGCGACGACGCGACGACCGCGTCGGCCACGCTCACGACGTCGCCGAGCAGCTGCGGGCGGCCCGAGACGACGAGCACCACGCACGACTCCGTGGCGGCGCAGACCTCGTCGACGATCGCCTGGTCGGACGCGGTCAACGACAGGCTCGACCCGTTGTTCGGCACGTCACCCTGACCCTCGGCGTACGGGCGTTCGCCGACCACCACGACACCGGTCTGACCGGCGCCGATCGGTGCCGACGCGTCGGGGCTGAGCGTGACCGACGCACCGGGCGCGACCTCGCGGATGCCCTCGGCGATGCTCGTGCCGGTCGTCGTGTCGCCCGACCCGCCCTGCCAGCTGATCGTCCAGCCGCCCATCTGGCGGCCGAGGTCGTCCGCGGTGGAGCCGGCCACGTACAGGTCGGCGTCCGCGGCCAACGGCAACGCGCCTCCCTGGTTCTTCAGCAGCACCTGCGACTCGCCGGCGGCCTGACGGGCCACGGCACGGTTCTCGGCGGAACCGACGCCGTCGACGTTGGTCCGATCGGCGAACGGCTGCTCGAACAGGTTGAGGTCGAACTTCTGGGTGAGGATGCGCCGCACGGCGTCGTCGACCCGCGACTCGGCCACGTCGCCCGAGCGGACGGCCGCCACGATCGCGTCGATGAACGCACCGTAGTTGTACGGCGCCATCGCCATGTCGAGTCCAGCGTTGACCGAGCGCACGGCCTTGTCGGCGTAGTTGCCGCCAGGCAGCTTGTCGATGCCCTCCCAGTCGCTGATGAGGAAGCCCTCGAACCCCAGGTCGCCCTTGAGCAGGTCGTTGTTCAGCGCCGCGTTCTCGTGCATGCGCACGGGCCCGTCGCCCAGGTCGACCGCCGAGTACGACGGCATGATCGTCCCCACGCCCGCCTCGAGCGCCGGCAGGTACGGGTCGACGTGCAGCCGGGTGAAGTCCTCGAGCGAGTCGGCGTGCGTGACTCCCTGGTCGATCGGGTACGCACCCGTGCCGGCCACCGAGTCGTCGTAGCTCGTGCCGCCGTCGCCGGCCCAGTGCTTGGCCGTGGCGAGCACCTCGTCGGCACCGCCGATGTCGGTCGGGTCCTCGCCCTGCAGGCCGATGACCGACGGGGCGGCGAAGGTGCGCACCAGGTCGGGGTCCTCACCGAACGACTCGTAGCTGCGACCCCAGCGCTCGTCCCGTGAGACGCAGAGGCAAGGAGCGAAGGTCCACGGGACGCCCGTCGCGCGCACCTCGGTCGCCGTCACCCGGGCGATCTGCTCGACGAGGGCCGGGTCGCGGGTCGCGCCGAGGCCGGTGTTGTGCGGGAAGATCGTCGCGCCCACCACGTTGCTGTGGCCGTGCACGGCGTCGACGCCGTAGACCATCGGGATCTGCAGCCGGGTCGAGAGCGCCTCACGCTGGTACGCGTCGACCATGTCGGCCCACGCCACCGCGGTGTTGCCCTCGGGCACCGAGCCGCCGCCGCTCAGCAGCGAGCCGAGCGCGCGTCCGCTGACGTCCTGCGGCGACGACAGGCCGAGTCGCTCGGCCTGCGCCATCTGCCCCACCTTCTCGTCGAGCGTCATCCGACCGATCAGGTCGGCCACGCGGTCGGCCGTCGGCAGCGAAGGGTCGAGGTACGGCAGGTCGTGCGCGCCGATCACGACGCGCGGGCCGTCGCCGACCTTGGCCGTGGTCGACGCGAGCGACACCGCGAACTCCCTCGACTCGGCGGCCCCCGAGGAGGCGCGGGTCGACACGGTCACGGGCTGTGCCGTCCCCGAGGCGGTCCCCGCCGCGAACGTCACGGTGCCCGATGCCGCGTCGTAGTCGGTGCCCTCGACGGCCGTGCCGTCGCCGGTCGACCAGTCGACCGACACGTCGGACGCGAGCGGCTCGTCACCGGCCGTCGTGACCGTCAGCGGGATCTCGACCGAGCCGCCGGCGTCCACCAGGTAGACGTCCTGCGACGGGTCGACCGTGACCGACGCGGCGCTCGCCGGGGTGCCGTAGAGCTGCGTGTCGTCGATGGCGTAGCCGACCGGGGCGGGCGTGCCCGGGGTGAAGGTGAACGAGTAGCCGAACGCGCTCGTCAGGTCGAGCGTGCCGTTCGTCGTCGCCGTGTCACCCGGCTGGTAGCCCGACGGGGTGAACGCCGAGAACGGCAGCTCGACGAGCTTCCAGCGGCTGGTGCTGCTGCCCCAGTTGTCCTTGAAGGTCGTCGCCCACAGCTCGCTGGTCTCCGCGGTGCTGCCACCGGCCGGGTTGCCGTCCTTGATCTCGACCTTGATGTCGGCGCCCGCCGTCGGCGAGGCCGGATTGTTCGCCTGCGAGGCGTACCACCAGAAGCGCAGGCCCTGATAGCTCGACCAGTCCTGGCTGTCGGCCAGGTTGTGGCTGAGGCCGCCGTAGCCACCGGCCGGGATCGACGAGGTACCGCTCAGCACGTGGTTGTCAGCGCGGCCGTCACGCTCCTGCACGGTGACGTCGCGGCTGATCGTGGGCTCGAGCGGGGCGGGGGAGCCCCAGGTGAAGAAACCGACCGGGTCGGCCGTCGTGCCGAGCGGCACGTCGCCCTCGAAGTCCTCGATCATCGTCGCGCGGTCGAAGAGGGCGACGTCGTCGAACTGCCACGCCCCGGCACCGAGACCGGTGAGGGTGACGGCGAAGCCGGTCGAGGCCGAGGGGTCGAAGCGTAGGTCGCTCGACGGCTGGCCCTTCTGCCGCAGGTCGGCGAACAGCACGCTGACCTGCTTCCAGTCGGCGCTGTCGTCGACGACGGTCTGCTCGAAGAGGGCGCCGTCGCCGTTCTTCAGCTCGTAGTGCAGGGGCAGGTCCGAGGCGGTGCCCCGGAACCAGAACGAGAAACCGTCGTGGTCGCTCCAGTCGGTGGCGGGGACGTCGTGCGAGAAGCCGAACCAGCTCTCGGCGGTGGTCGGGCCGGCGACGGTGGCACGCAGGGCCTGGACCCCCGTCGCCCCCTCGCGCTGCGCCTCCACGGTGTCGAGCGCCGGGGTGACGGCCGGGCTCTGGCCCCAGCCGAAGTAGCCGGTCGGCACGCCGCCCTCGAAGTCGTCGAGCACGGTCGTCGCGCCGACGTTCGGCAGGGCGCCGGTCGGGGTGAGCGTCACGGCGAGCGTGGCGCGCGTGCCGACGACGGTCGGTTCGCTCGGCTCGGACGCGGTCAGCTCGATCGTCCTGCGGGGGCTGAGCGCGCCCGTCGACGTCGTCACGAGGGCGACGGAGGCGCTGGTCTCGCCGGGTGCGAAGGTCACGGTCTCGTCGAGGGACGCGTAATCGGTGCCGGCGGTGGCCGTGCCGCCCGTGGAGCGCACGCGGACCGTGACCGGCTCGTCGCTCGGACCGGTCAGGCTGAGACCGGCGGTCAGCGTCTGGCCGGCCGCGACGGTGGCGGTCGACCGGTCGAAGGTGACCGAGCGCGTCTGCGCCTCGCCGAAGACCTGCAGGCCGAAGGCCGAGTAGCCGTAGAAGTGCTCGCGGGGCGCGTCCCAGGTGGCGGCGGCGCGCTTCAGCATGCTCACGCGCACGTAGCGGGCGTCGGTCGGGGTCGAGAGGGCGACGTCGTCGCGCCCTCCGTCGCTCGTGACGGTCTGCGCGGTGGTCCAGCTCTCGGCCAGGGTCGGGTCGCCCGACGTGAGGTCGACGGTGTAGTCGGTGGCGTACGAGGTCTCCCAGTCGAGGCCGATCGCGTCGACGCGGGCGGTGCCGCCGAGGTCGACGATCACGGACGCGGTGAACTCGACGTCCTCGTCGGGTCCGTTGCCGCTGGCCCAACGGGTCGCCGCGTCGCCGTCGATGAGGTCCTCGGCGGGGAACGTGCCGTCGCCGTCGGCCTGGCTCGCCGAGGCGGTGACCGTGCCGAAGCGGGCGAGGTCGACCGGGGCGGCCTGCGCGGCGATCGCTGGCAGGCCGCTGAGCAGCAGGGCCGCGGCCGCGGTCGCGGCGGCGATCGCGAGACCGCGGCGCGGACGACGGGCCGGTCGCGATCGAGGGGTCGAGGAGGAGCGGGCAGGGGCAGCGGACACGATTACTCCCTTGTAATCACGGCTGTCTCACGACAGAGCTGGAGCCACCCCCGAACGAGGGCGGCTCACGTGTGGCTCATCGTAGGGTCACAGGCGACTCGAGGGCAATGGGTGGGGACGGGGCTTGACACGTCGTGCGGGCCACCGTCCGCGCTGCCCGGCTCAGGAGGCGCGGGTGCGGTGGCGCAGGCCGACGAACGACACCAGCGCGCTCACCCCGAGCAGCACGGCGACGACGAGAACGACGCGGTGGAACCCGCCCACCGTGAGCGCGCCTCCTGCGATGACGCCCAGGAAGGCGACCGCGACCAGGCCGGCCACCCGCGAGATGGCGTTGTTGACGGCCGACGCGATGCCCGACTGCCCCGGCGGGATCTGCGACAGCACCGTCGAGGTCAGTGGTGCCACGGTCACCGACAGGCCGAAGCCGAACAGGACCACGCCGGGCACGACCTGCCACCAGACGTCGATCGGGTCCCGCACGAGCAGCATCCAGAGGAACCCGCTCGCGGTGATCAGCGGCCCGACCGTCATGAAGAGGCGGGGGCCGTGCGTCGCGGCGAGCGTCCCGAACAGGGTCGAGAACGCCAGCGACACGATCGTCGTCGGCAGGGTGACGAGCCCAGCCAGGGTCCCCGGCAGCCCGGCCAGCTCCTGCACGACCAGCGGGATCGTCAGGGTACCCAGGCTGAGGGCCGCGTAGATGCCGACCGTGGCCAGGTTGCCGACCGTGAAGGTGCGCGTGCGGAACAGCGCGAGCGGCATCATCGGGGCGGGCGTGCGGCGCTCCCACCAGACGAAGGCGGCGAGCGCGGCGAGGCCGACCACGAGCGGCACGACGACGTACCAGGCGTCGAACCCGACCCGTTGACCCTCGATCAGCGCGAAGACGGGCCCGGCGAGGCCGACCGCCGCGAGCACGGCGCCGGCCACGTCGACCCGCGGGGGAGCGCCCTCGCGTCCCCGGTGCGCGTCGCCCGGCAGCCGGGTCATCAGCACGAGGGTGAGCACGACGGGTACGACGACGACGGCGAACACCCACCGCCAGCCGAGCGTGTCGACGAGTGCGCCGCCGGTGAGCGGGCCGATCAGGAACGCGACGCCCGTCCAGGCCGTCCAGCTGCCGATGGCCCTGCCCTGGGCGGGGCCGCTGAACGTCGAGGTGATCAGGGCGAGGCTGCTCGGCACGAGGAGGGCCGCGGTGACGCCCTGCAGGGCCCGGGCGGCGATCAGCAGGCCCGGGTCGGGGGCGAGGGCGGCGAGCACGCTCGTCACGGCGAACCCGATCAGCCCCGCGCGCAGCACCCGCACCCGGCCGAACGTGTCGCTGAGCGAGCCGGCCACGAGCATGAGCGACCCGAGCGTCAGCAGGTAGGCGTCGACCACCCACTGCTGCAGGGCGAGGGCCGCGCCGTCGCCGGCCGCGCCACCACCGGCCGTGCCCCCGCCGAGTTCGCGGGCGATCGCGGGCAGGGCCACCGTGACGATCGACCCGTCGAGGAACGCCACGAACGAGGCGAGCACGGCGACCACGAGCACGACGCGCCGGCCGCGCAGGGTCGCGGGGTCGGTCGGGGCCGGAGCGGGGGGAGGTGTGCTCATGCTGCACTCAACACCCGACGGGCGCAGACCGATACCCCCACGACACGACGCCAGAAGATGGGCACAGCGCCAGGCTTTCTCCTGGTGTCATGCCCATCTTCTGGCGTCGTGTGCGGCCTCACCCCTCGCGGACGACGTCGTCCGGCGACTTGTCGGGCCGCCACCCGCGCCAGCTCGGCTGTCGCAGCCGCCCGGTCGAGGTCCACTCGGCGATGGACACCTCGCCGACCCGTGACGGGGTGACCCAGTGCGCGTCCCGCGCGTCGACCGCGGGCACGCCGACGAGCGGGCTCGTCTTCCGCTCGGCCGCCCGCAACGAGGGCAGCAGCTCGTCGAGCTCGCGGTCGGTGAACCCGGTGCCGACCCGGCCGACGTAGCGCAGCCCGTCGTCGCCGGGCACGCCCATCAGCAGCGAGCCGACGCCGTCCGCCCGCCGGCCGGCTCCGGGGCGCCAGCCGGCGATCACGACCTCCTGCGTCTGGTGGTGCTTCATCTTGATCCAGGCCCGCGAGCGGCGGCCGGCGCTGTAGGCCGCGTCACGTCGCTTCGCGACCACGCCCTCGAGCCGGAGGCGCTTCGAGGTGGCGACCGCCGCCTCCAGGTCGCCGTCGAACGCCGGGGGCACGTCGATCGCCCCGCCGCTCTCGACGATCCGCTCGAGCACCTCGCGTCGGTCGTCGTACTCGTCCTTCACGAGCGAGCGCCCTTCGGCCCGCATGACGTCGAAGAGCAACAGCTTGACGGGTGCACCCTTCGCCGCCCGGGTCACGTCGCGGGGCCGTGTCAGCCCCATGCGCGTCTGCAGCAGGCCGAAGTCGGGGCGACCCTTCTCGTCGACGGCGACGATCTCACCGTCGAGCACCGCGCCTCCGTCGCCGTCGACCCGCTCGGCCAGCACCTGCAGCTCGGGGTAGGCCGGGGTCAGGTCGTTGCCGTTGCGGCTGGTCAGCGTGACGGCGCCGTCGTGGACGACCGCCACGGCGCGGATGCCGTCCCACTTCATCTCGAACGCCCACCCGCCCTCGGCCACGTCGTGCGCGTCGCCCGTCGTCGCCAGCATCGGCGCGACCGGGTCGGGTGCGGGCAACTCCTGCTCCGTGTCGCGAGCCGAGGAGGCGCGGCCCGGCTTCCCGGGGGAACCGCCGGTCGTGGACGACGCACGGGAGGAGTTGCCGACACGCGACCGCGCGCTGCGGCCGCTGGTGTCGTGGCCGCTTGCTCCGTGGCCGCGGCCGTGAGCGCTCTGCCCGCCGTGCCCGCCGTCGTCGCCGTCGTCGGCGTCGTCCTTCATGCGGTGGATCAGCCAGTTCGACTCGGCCCGCCCACCGCCGTGCCCGGTGTGGATCAGTGCCACGCGCCGGGTGCCGCGCTGCTCGCCGTGGAGCACGACGATCACCTCTTTGCCGTCGCGCCACTTCTCGAGGTCGTACTCGCCCGAGTCCCAGATCGTGACCTCGCCGGCGCCGTACTCGCCCTTGGCGATCGTGCCCTCGAACGTGCCGTACTGGAGCGGGTGGTCCTCGGTCTGCACCGCGAGGTGGTTCGTGCCGGGGTCGTCGGGCTCGCCCTTGGGCAGCGCCCAGCTGACGAGCACGCCGTCGTGCTCGAGGCGGAAGTCCCAGTGCAGCGAGCTGGCGTGGTGTTCCTGGATGACGAAGCTCGTGCCGTCGGTCGAGGCCGGGGCGTCGGCGGGCACGGGCTCGGCGGTCTTCGACGCGTCCCGTTTGGACCGGTAGACCTCGAGGCGGTCGCGCGTCTTCTCGACGGGGTCGTGGTCGGCGGACTCGGTGTTGCGGAAGTCCTCGCCCAGCTCACCGGACGGCACCGGCACGTGCGCCGACACGTCGGCCAGGGGGTCACCACGCCTCTTCAGCCGCGAGAGCACGTCGGTGTACTCGAGCTGCACCAGCGCCTTCGACGCGAGTTCGCGCCAGGTACGCGGCATGGCCACGGTGGGTCGGGACCGACCGCGCAGCGAGTACGGCGCCACCGTCGTCTTGTTCCCGTTGTTCTGCGACCAGTCGAGCAGCACCTTGCCCCGGCGGTCGGCTTTGCCCATGGTGCTGAGGACGAGGTCGGGGTGGTCGGCCTCCATCGCGCGGGCCAGCTCGTGGGCGACCTCGCCGACCTGGGCGCTGGTCTGCTTCCCGTCGAGCCGGGCGTAGAGGTGCACGCCCTTGCTGCCGCTGGTGACCGGTATCAGCTCGAGGCCCATGCCTTCGACGATGGGCCGCAGCAGCTGTGCCACGGCGACGCACTCGGCGAGGCCGACGCCCTCGCCCGGGTCGAGGTCGAGCACCAGCCGGTCGGGGTTGCGCTGCGCCCCCTTCGGCCCGAACCGCCACTGCGGCACGTCGACCTCGAGCGCGGCGACCTGCGCCAGCCAGGTGAGCGTCGCCACGTCGTTGACCATCGGGTAGACGTTCGCGTGGTCCTTGTGCTCGATGGTGTGCCGGGCGACCCAGTCGGGTGCGGAGTCGGGCAGGTTCTTCTCGAAGAACACCTCGCCGTCGACGCCGTTCACCCAGCGCTTGCGCGTGGCCGGGCGGCCCTCGACGTGCGGCAGCATCCATTCGGCGACGGAGGCGTAGTACCCCAGCACGTCGGCCTTGGTGGTGCCCGCGTCGGGGTAGAGCACCTTGTCGAGGTTGGTCAGCTGCAGCCGGTGCCCGCCGACCTCGACGGTCTCGCCGCGTCCCTTGCCCGCCATCGCGCGCCTCCCTGCCTCGTGTGCTTCTCGTTCTACCCGGCTGCGGCGGGTCCGTGTCCTCGGCGGCGGGTCGGCGCCGATCCGCCGCGGAGGACGGGAACCCGCCGCATCGACCACGGCCCGCCACCCCGCGCGAACGGGACGACGGGCCGCGGTGTCGACGAGACGACGGAGCCGAGGAGGCGCGGGGTCAGACCGCGGGCATCGCTCCGGCGATCGTGATGGTCGCGCCCGAGGTGTAGCTCGACTCGGGGCTGACCAGGTGCACGTAGGCGGCGGCGAGCTCGGCCGGCTGACCCGGACGGCCGAACGGGGCCTGGCCGCCGAACTCCGACACCGTCTCGGCGTCGTCGGAACCGGGCTGCAGGGGAGTCCACACCGGGCCGGGCGAGACCTGGTTGACGCGGATGCCCTTGGGTGCGAGCTGCTGGGCGAGGCCCGAGGTGAAGACGCCGATCGCACCCTTGGTCAGGGCGTAGTCGATCTTGTCGGGGCTGGGCTGCGTGCCCTGCACCGAGCCGGTCGTCACGATCGACGAGCCGGGCTCCAGGTGGGGGATCGCGGCCTGGGTCAGCCAGAACAGCGAGTAGACGTTCGTCTTGATGGTCGAGTCGATGTCCTCGGTGGTGAGCGTGAGGATGTCGTCGTTGCTCTTCATGCGGCCGGCCACCATGACGAGGGTGTCGAGCCCGCCGAGCTCGTCGACGGCCTTCTGCACGAGGTCCTTGCAGTACTGCTCGTCCGAGATGTCGCCGGGGACGAGGACGGCCTTGCGGCCCTCGCCCTCGAGCAGGTCGCGCACCTCTTCGGCGTCCTTCTGCTCGCTCGGCAGGTAGCTGAGCACGAGGTCGGCGCCCTCGCGGCTGAGCGCGATCGCGGCGGCACGACCGATGCCCGAGTCACCACCGGTGACGATGCCGCGGAAGCCGGTGAGGCGCTCCTTGCCGACGTAGCTGGTCTCGCCGTGGTCGGGTTTCGGGTCCATCTTCCAGGCCTCACCCGGCAACGACTGCTCCTGCTTCGGGAACGGCGGTGCGGGGTAGAGGTCGACCGGGTTCTTCTTGTCGTATTGGCTCATGACGTCCACGGTGCCCGCACCGCGCCTCCCCCGCTCGGGGGGCTGTACCCCGCAGGCGGTCATTCGGAGCGCACGCGGAGAAAGATGAGCGTCATGCGATCGATCTGGAAGGGCGCGATCACGTTCGGGCTCGTCAACGTGCCCGTCAAGTTGTACAGCGCCACCGAGGACCACGACGTGTCGCTGCACCAGGTGCACGACGCGGACGGCGGGCGCATCCGGTACCAGCGGAAGTGCGAGATCTGCGGCAAGGTCGTCGACTACGAGCACATCGACAAGGCGTACGACGACGGCGACCGCACCGTGGTGATCACGGGCGACGACCTCAAGTCGTTGCCCGAGGAACGCTCGCGCGAGATCGACGTCCTCGAGTTCGTGCCGAGCGACCAGGTCGACCCGATCATGCTCGACCGCAGCTACTTCCTCGAGCCGGACGGCACCTCGCCCAAGGCCTACGTCCTGCTGCGCCGCACCCTGGAGGAGACCGACCGCACCGCGATCGTGCATTTCTCGCTGCGGCAGAAGACCCGCCTCGCCGCCCTGCGCGTGCGCGGCGACGTTCTCATGCTGCAGACCCTGCTCTGGGACGACGAGGTGCGCGAGGCACGGTTCCCTGCGCTCGAGAAGCAGACGCGCATCAGCGACAAGGAGCTCGACATGTCGTCCTCGCTCGTCGACTCGCTGAGCGACGACTTCGAGCCCGCCGACTTCAGCGACGACTACCAGGAGGAGTTGCGGCAATTGATCGACGCGAAGCTCGAAGAAGGCGAGTCGCTCGACACCGACACCACCTTCGGCGAGAGGCCCGACGACGACGACGACGGCGAAGGTGGCGAGGTCATCGACCTGATGGAGGCGCTCCGCCGGTCCGTCGAGACGAACCGATCGGGCGGCCGTCGCAAGCCGGCCAAGAAGGCGGCAGCATCCGCGTCGGCGGCTGCGGAGAAGCCGGCCGCGAAGAAGCCGGCCGCGAAGAAGCAGGCCGCGAAGAAGCCTGCCGCGAAGAAACCGGCCGCGAAGAAGCCTACCGCCAAGAAACCGGCCGCCAAGAAGAAGCCCGCCTCGACCGCCTCCGAGAACGAGCCCGCTCCCGAGAACGAGCCCGCTCCCGAAAAGAAGGCCGGCTGACCGCAGCGGTCAGTGCTCGCGGAGCGCCTCGATCAGGTCGGCCTTCTTCAGGTCGGAGTAGCCCGTGACGCCGAGTTCCTTCGCGCGGCCTCTGAGTTCGTCCACCGTCCAGTCGTCGTACGAACCGGCCTCGCCCCCCTTGGCAGCCACCTTCTTCTCACTGTTGCCCTTCTGGGCGGCGGCGTTCGAGATGCGCGCGGCTTTCTCCTTCGACGCGCCCTCGTCGCGGAGCGCCTCGTACATGTCGGGCTTCTTCAGCTGCGGGGGAGTGTCGTCCTTCGGCGTCATGCGCCCGACCGTACGCCCGGGCGGTCGACCTGTCGCACGCCTCAGGCGCCGAACTGCCAGCCGGTCACGTCGGGGTGGTCCTCGCCGTGTTCGTAGGCGTACGCCCGGGCGGCCTCGCGCCGCGACTCGACGTCGGCCACCAGGTCGGGGTGTTCGTCGGCCAGGCCCGGCACGCGGTGCAGCACGTCGAGCACGAGCCGGTACCGGTCGATGTCGTTGAGCATCGCCATGTCGAACGGCGTGGTGGTGGTGCCCTTCTCCTGGAAGCCGCGCACGTGGAGGTTCTCGTGGTTCGTCCGCCGGTAGGTCAGCTGGTGCACGAGCGACGGATAGCCGTGGAAGTCGAACACGACGGGCGTGGACGTGGTGAAGAGCGCGTCGAAGTCGTCACTCGTCAGGCCGTGCGAGTGCTCGCGCACGTCCTGCAGGCGCATGAGGTCGACCACGTTGATCACGCGGGTGCTCAGCGACGGCAGCACCTGGCGCAACAGGTCGGCGGCCGCCACCGTCTCGAGGGTCGGGACGTCGCCTGCGCAGGCGAGCACGACGTCGGGGTCGACGCCGTCGACGGGGGTGCCCTCGGTGCCGGCCCACTCCCAGATGCCGACGCCGCGCCGGACGTGCTCCTCGGCCTCGGAAAGGGACAGCCAGGCGGGGGATTCCTGCTTGCCGGCGACGATGACGTTGACCGTGTCGGTCGTCCGGAAAGCGTGGTCGGCGACGGCGAGGAGGGTGTTGGCGTCGGGGGCCAGGTAGATGCGCACGAGGTGCGCCTGCTTGTTGACGACGACGTCGAGGAACCCGGGGTCTTGATGAGAGAACCCGTTGTGGTCCTGTCGCCACACGTGCGACGACAGCAGGTAGGTGAACGACGAGATCGGCGCCCGCCAGTCGATCTCGTCGGCACTCTCGAGCCACTTCGCGTGCTGGTTGAACATCGAGTCGACGATGTGGACGAACGCCTCGTAGGTGTTGAGCAGTCCGTGGCGCCCGGTCAGCAGGTAGCCCTCCATGAGGCCCTGCAGCAGGTGCTCGCTCAGCACCTCCATCACGCGGCCGCTGCGGGCCACGTGTTCGTCCTCGGGCCAGATGTCGGCCGCCCACACCCGCTCGGTCACGTCGAACACCGGGTCGAGCCGGTTCGAGACGGTCTCGTCCGGCCCGAAGAGACGGAAGGTCGACGGGTTGTCGCGGACGATCTCGGCGAGCCACCGACCGAGCACCCGAGTGGCCTCTGCCTGGGTGCGGCGGTCGTCCGAGGTCTCGACCGCGTGCGTGCGGTAGTCGGTGAGGGACAGGTCGCGGCGCACGAGGCCACCGTTCGACGCCGGGATCGCGCTCATGCGCTTCTCACCGACCGGTCGTAGTCCCTCGAGCCACGACACCGGTCGACCCGTCTCGTCGAAGAGCTCGTCGGCGCGATAGGACCGCATCCACTCGTCGAGTTGCGAGCGGTGCGCGTCGTCGTCGCGGACCCCGCTCAGCGGTACCTGGTGTGCTCGCCAGGTGCCCTCGATGCGTTCGCCGTCGACGATCTTCGGGCCGGTCCACCCCTTCGGGGTGCGCAGCACGATCATGGGCCACCGCGGGCGTTCGGTGCCGTCGCCCGCACGGGCCTCGCGCTGCAGCTCGTCGATGCGCGCGAAGGCGTGGTCGAGGGCGGCGGCCATGCGCTCGTGCACCCGCATCGGGTCCTCACCGTCGAAACCGCCCGCGACGACGAGCGGCTCGTGCCCGTAGCCCCGCATCAACTCGACGAGCTCGTCCTCGGGGATGCGCGAGAGCACCGTCGGGTTCGCGATCTTGTAGCCGTTGAGGTTGAGGATCGGCAGCACGGCCCCGTCGTGCCGGGGGTCGAGCAGCTTGTTCGCGTGCCAGCTCGTCGCCAGTGGCCCGGTCTCGGCCTCACCGTCGCCGATGACGCACACGGCCACGAGGTCGGGGTCGTCGAGCACCGCGCCGTAGGCGTGGCTCAGTGAGTACCCGAGTTCGCCGCCCTCGTTGATGGACCCCGGGGTCTCGGGGGCGGCATGAGACGGGATGCCGCCGGGGAACGAGAACTGCTTGAACAACCTCCGCAGCCCCGCGGCGTCCTGCGACACCTCGGGGAACAGTTCGCTGTACGTGCCCTCGAGGTACGTGTTGGCGACCATGGCCGGTCCGCCGTGCCCGGGGCCGCACACGTAGAGCAGGTCGCGGTCGTCGCGCGTGATCACCCGGTTCAGGTGCGCGTAGACGAAGCTCAGCGCCGGTGACGTGCCCCAGTGGCCGAGGAGGCGCGGCTTGACGTCGTCGCGCGCGATCGGCCGTGTGAGCAGCGCGTTCTCCATCAGGTAGATCTGTCCGACGGTCAGGTAGTTCGCCGCCCGCCACCAGGCGTCGACGAGCACGAGCTCGTCGGTCGTCGCCGGCGGCACGGAGGCTGCGGATTCTTCGCTCACTGGCCCTCCAGGTCGTCGGTCGTGCCCTCGCGGCCCATCTCGTCGATGGTGATCGCCGCGTTGACCAGGGCGAGGTGGCTGAGGCCCTGGGGCACGTTGCCGAGGAACTGCCCGTCGTCGGCGCTGATCATCTCGGTCAGCAGCCCGACGTCGTTGGGCTGCTGCACGAGCTGGTCCATCAGCTCGACGGCTTCGTCCTGACGGCCGACGCAGGCCAGGGCGCTGGCGAGCCAGAAGGCGCAGGCGACGAACGTTCCTTCTTCTTGGTCGACCTCGCTGTAGCGGAACACCAGGGGGCCGGCGGAGAGCTCACGCTGCATCGCGTCGATCGTGCGTGACATGCGCTCACCGCGGTCGAACCCGCTGGGGGCGTGCAGCAGCACCGAGGCGTCGAGCTTCTCGCTGCCCGGGTACATGACGTACGCGCCGACCTCGTCGTTCCACCCGTGCTCGGCGACCCAGTCCTTGATCAGGTCACGGTTCTTCTTCCAGAAGACGACGTCCTCGGGGTCGGGGTGCATCTGGCCGACCTCGGTCAGGTGCAGGGCGGCGTCGATGGCCTGCCAGCAGCCCATCTTGCTGCTGACGTAGTGCTGCTCGTCCTGCAGCTCCCACATGCCCGAGTCCTTCTCCTGCCAGCGGCGGCAGGCGTCGTCGGCGAAGCCGGCGAGCAGGTCGCCGGTGGACTCGTCGAGGATGTTGCCGTCGGCGGCGTACTGGCTCATGATCGCGAGGATGTCGGCGTAGGTGCCGAGCTGCAGTTGTTCGCCGGCCGGGTTGCCCTTGTAGACCGGACCGATGCCACGCCAGCCCTCGGAGCCGGTCTCGTGCGTGCCGTCCGGCACCGAGCCGTCGAGGTTGAGGAAGATGTGCATCGTGCGGCCGTTGGCCTTGAGCGCCGAGAGCAGCCACGAGACGGCCGCCTGGGTCTCTTCGCGCAGGCCGAAGCGGACGAGCGCATTGACCGTGTACGCCAGGTCGCGCACCCACGCGAAGCGGTAGTCCCAGTTCTTGTCGCCGGTGAAGTTCTCGGGCAGGGCCGCCGTGGCGGCGGCCGCGATCGCGCCGGTGGGGCTGAAGATGAGCAATTTGAGCGCCAGGGCGCTGCGCTGCACGGCACCGGACCACGGGCCGTCCCAGTTGAACTCGTCGGACCAGGTCTGCCAGTTGCGGACCGTGCGGTCGATGCCCTGGTCGACCACGTGGGGGTCGGGCAGGTGCAGGGGTTCGTCCTCGACGCCGCAGAGGCAGATCAACGAGCGCGACCCCTCGTGAGTGCTGAACTCGCCCCAGAACCGGTGCGGGCCGCCGTGGGCCTCGCCGTCGCCGGGTTCGACCGAGTCGAGGCGGCCGTGCTCGAAGCCCACCAGGGCCAGGTTGATGTCTGCGGCCCGCAGGACCGGCCCGTGCAACGTCGCGACCCGGCGGATCGGGTGGGTGCCGAACGTGTTGCCCGGGATGACCGCCCAACGCATGTCGACCGACCCCGTGACGCCCTCGATGCGACGGGCGAGCTCGGCCCAGGGCAGGCGCCCGGCGATGCCCGTCACGAGGGCGTCGGTGATCTGCACCACGCCGGTGGAGGTGCGGAAGCGGGTGACGAGGACGTTCGTGTTCTCGACGTACTCGCGCTGCACCTCGAAGTCGTCGTCGACGGGGCGCAGTTCGATGCGTCCGCCCTTGCCCGCGTCGACGATGCCGGAGAACACCGGGTCGCTGTCCATGTCGGGCATCGGCAGCCAGTCGATCTGGCCGTCGCGGGCGATGAGGGCGACGGTCCGGCCGTCGCCGATCGCGCCGTAGGAGCGCAGCGGCACGTAGCCGTCGTCGCGGGGATCGGGGCGGTGCCATTCGCCGGCGGAGGCCGTGGTCGCGCCGAAGTGCTCGGCCTGGGTGTCGTCGGTGGTCTCGAGGGTGTCCGTCACCCGTCCTACGGTGGCCCGGCGCGCCTCCTCGTGCCCGTCCCTCGCAGTGTTCTGTGTGCAAGGGAGCGCCTCCGTACCCCTGTGGGCGGGGCGTGGAGCCGGTGGACATGCCGGGCGCGTAGACCGGTGGGATGCCCCTCCCGACCGGAACCACGTCCGAACCTCGCCTGTTCTTCGACGCCAGGGCCACGCTCGGCGAGAGCCCCGTCTGGGACGTCGACGCCCACGAGCTGGTCTGGACCGACATCACCAACGGGCTCCTGCACCGGACCTCGGCCGACGGCACGCGCGACACGACGGTCGTCGTCGACCCGCCGTTGCCGAGCTTCCAGCGTCGTCGCGGCGGCGGCCTGATCGCAGCACTCGACGACACCGTCATCGTCATGCGCGACGACGGGACCGAGCAGCGGACGATCGCGACGGTCGACCACGCCGACGAGCGCCTCCGGCTGAACGAGGGCAAGTGTGACCCGTTCGGCGCCTTCGTCGTCGGCGCGACCGACCCCGAGGGCAGTCCGATCGCCGGTCTCTACCGTGTGGCCCCGGACGGCACGCTCACCCGGCTGCGCGACGACTTCGCCACGACCAACGGCTTCGAGTGGAACGACGACGGCAGCGAGATCTACCTCACCGACACCGGCGACGACACGATCTACCGGGCGTCGTGGGACGCCGAGGGAACCTTGGGCGAGCTCGTGCCGTTCTCGTCGCAGGGCGCGCACGACGGCTTGGCCCGTGACGAGCGCGGCGAGTTCTGGGGCGCCATCTACGGTGAGGGCACGGTGGTGCACCTCGACGCGGACGGCGGACTCGTCGACGAGATCACCTTCCCCGTGCCGAACCTCACCGGCATCGGCTTCGGCGGCGACGACCTGCGCACGCTGTTCGTGCTGTCGGCCCGCGAGGGGCTGAGCGACGAGCAGCTCGCCGAGTCCCCCCTGAGCGGCGGCATCTTCGCCCTCGACCTCGACCGGGCGGCGCGCCCTCCGTTCCTGTTCGGCTGACCCCGAGACGACGACGCCTGCCCGATCACGTGATCGGGCAGGCGTCGTCGTACCGTCGTCGACGCGTCAGATGCGCCCCACCAGCTCGTCGCGCGGCGTGACGCCCGCCGCGATGACGGCCCGGGCGGCGTCGCGGGCCTCCTCGACGTTCCAGAGCAGCACGCCCTCGACCGCCCCGTCGTCGCCGAGGTAGTACGCGACCGCGCGCCCGTCGCCCTTCTCGTCGACGACCGTCTCGAGCGACGCGTCGAGCGTGCCGACGGCTTCGTACGAGATGTCGAAGACCTTCGAGTAGTAGTACGGCGTGTGGTCGTAGACCTCGTCGGCGCCGGTCATGTTGCGACCGACGACCGGGCCCTGCGACTTGGCGTTGTCGACGTGCTCGACGCGGCGACGCCCGAGCATCGCGTCCGGGTACGACGCCACGTCGCCGGCGGCGAAGACGTTCGGGTCGCTGGTGCGCAGGTGCTCGTCGACCACGATGCCGTCGTCCACGGTCAGACCCGCGTCGGCCGCGAGCTGGTCGTCGACCGAGATGCCGAGCCCGACCACGACCGCGTCGGCGTCGAGGGTCGAGCCGTCGTCCAGTCGCAGATGGACGCCGGCGTCGTCGGCCGTGCCGCTCTCGACGCGACGTCCGCGGGCCAGCTCGACCCGCGCCTCCTCGAAGGCCTTCTCGAACGTCGAGGCGATCGACGTCGGGAACACCGATCCGCCGAGCACGTCGTCGGGGAACACCAGGGTCACCCGGGTGTCGTTCTGCACGAGGGCCGCAGCGAGCTCGGTGCCGATGTAGCTGCCACCCACGACGACGACGTGCCGACCGCCGCCCGAGAGCGAGCGCAGTCGGCGGTAGTCCCCGGCGGTCCGGAAGTACACGACGCGGTCGTCGTCCGGCAGGTCGAGTGCGGTGGGGCTGCCGCCCGTCGCGAGCAGCAGGGCGCCGTAGCCGATCACGTCGCCGGCACTGGTGGTCACGGTGCGGGCGTCGCGGTCGATCGACTCGACGAGCGTGCGCAGCCGGATCTCGGCACCCGAGTCGGCAACGGTCCCGAGGTCGTTGTCGGCCTCGGTGTACTCGGGGTCGGTCCAGAGCTTCTTCGACAGCGCCGGGCGCGTGTAGGGCGCGTCGACGTCGGCGCTGACGATCAACACCGTCGCGTCGGGCGTGGCGTCGTGGATCGCCTTCGCGGCGGCGTCGGCGGTCATGCCGCCGCCCACGATGACGTGGTCGAACGATTCGGTCATGGGGTGGTCCTCTCGACGAGAGAAGGCACCGCCCGGGAGGCGCGGGTCGCGCGGTCCTGGACGGTGCCCTCGTGTGGTGGTCGGGTCAGTTGGCGACGGCGCCGACGCGGTCGAGGCCCTCGGCCGCCGCGTCCTCGTCGCGCTGACGCGTGGAGTCCTGGCGGGCGTCCTTCTCGGGGTGGCGGTTCTCGGCGCCGGTCATCCAGGCCAGCTGCTCGAGGCGCTCGAGGATGCTGTGCAGCACGTCGGCCGTCGTGGGGTCCTCGTCGTCGACGTCGTCGTGGACCGTGCGCATCGTGCCGGTGACGGCGTACATGCGGTCGACGATCAGGTCGACCACCGCGGTGGTCTCGACGGGGCCCTCGGGGAACTCGGGCAGGCTGGTCTCGCGCGTGACGGTCGAGGTGCGGCCGTCCGGGATCAGGTAGACGGCGCGCATGCGCTCGGCCACCTCGTCGCTGAACTCGCGGGCGGCGTCGACGATCTCGTCGAGCTGCAGGTGGAGGTCGCGGAAGTTCGAGCCGAGCAGGTTCCAGTGGGCCTGCTTGCCCTGGACGTGCAGTTCGATGAGGTCGACGAGGACCTTCTGCATGTTGTCGCGGAGTTGGTCGGATCCCTGGAACATGATGTCTCCCGTTCGTCGTGGGTTCGTGCGGAGTCGTCGCACCGGTGGGTGCGTCGTGGACGGTAGACCGTGGGCCTCGGCAGCGGCTCAGCCTTCGGGGGACAGCGCCCAGGGGGACGCGAGCAGCACCGCCGAACCGCGCCGCGGTGTGGTTCGACGAGGCTCCCGCGGCCGTGACCGACTCGTGATCCGGGGCGATGGATGCCGGACCGTACCGGATGGTATGTTCGCCTGCATCGGCATCGAAGCCGACGCCCGGCCGTGGGTACCCGATCCGTGGCCATGCTCTGAGGGGGGCTGACATGGCACGTGTGGTACCCGGACGCGCCGACCGTCCCGGTCTCGACGCGGTCGAGATCACGAGGCTGCGACGCGAGATCGAGAGCGCCTGGGGGGCGTTCGACGACATCGAGCAGATGGACTTCGCCCACCGGGTGAGGGTCGTCCACGGTCTCGCCGACTCCCTGCCGGACGCCGCGAGCGCGGCGGCGCGGGCCGGCTTCGGCCGCTTCGCCCTGGCCCTGCTCGACGACGCGGCGGCCTTCCCGCCCCCGTGGGCGTCGATCTGCGGCCGGTGGGACCTCACGCTCGAGATGGCCCGCGACGCGGTCGGGTCGATCGCCTGGCCCGAGGGCGAGCCCTGGGGTGAGCTGCCCCTGGTGGGCACGGCCGCCTGACGTCGCCTAGCGTGGCGGCATGAGCTCCACACCGTCGCGCGGGCACGGACGGCGCCGGGTCGGCCTCTGGCGGTTCGTCCGCACCATCGTGCTCGACTACCGGTACGTCTGGTGGGTGCACCTCGTGACCCGGTCCGGCCGGGTCGTGCCGAGGCGGTATCGCGACGGCGACCGCGAACCGGTGCTCCTGTTGCCGGGCGTCTACGAGACCTGGCGGTTCCTCCGCCCGGTCGCCGACCGGCTGAACGACCTGGGTCACCCGATCGTCGTCGTGCCGGGCATGGGGCACAACCGTCGCCCGATCGCCGCGACCGCCGAGCTCGCCCAGCGCATCCTCGACGCGCACGACCTGCGGGACGTGGTCGTGCTGGCGCACAGCAAGGGCGGACTGGTCGGCAAGACGATGATGGTCGCGACGGATCGCGACCGGCGCATCACCCGCATGGTCGCCGTGAACAGCCCGTTCTCGGGCACCCGCTGGTCGACGGTGCTGCCCAACAAGACGCTGAGGGTGTTCTCGCCCCGCGACGCCGAGTTGCGACGACTCGCGGACCGACGGGAGGCGAACCGGACCATCACGTCGATGGCGTCGCGATTCGACGCCCACGTCACCGAGGGCAGCGTGCTGCCGGGGGCGGTCAACCTCGAGTTCCCGGTCGACGGGCACTTCCGGCCGCTGGGTCACGCGCGGTGCGTGGCGATGATCGTGCGCGAGGTCGAGGCCGGGGCGTCCTAGCCCTCGACCCAACCCAGGGCGCGCAGGGTCTCGTGGGGCCGTTCGACGTGGGCGAAGTGGCCGCAGTCGGCGAGCGACGTCGTGCGGGCGTGCCGCACGACCTCTGCCAGCCGGGCCAGGTCGGACGTGCGGGCGAAGACGTCGTCGGCCCCGCTCACCGCGGCCACGTCGCAGTCGATGGCGCGCCAGCGCGAGGCGTCGTACCCCTGACCCGACCGCGAGGCCGCGAGGAAGCCCCGGGGCCGCAGCTCGGCGACGAACGCGCGGAGCACCGAACTCGGGACGCGGTCGACGTGTCGGAACACGGGCGAGGACAGCACACGCAGGAGGCCGATGCGGGCGGCACCCCGCAGCAGGGACGCGGAGGCGCGGGGCAGCGCCCCGAAGGCGGCGCGCAGCAGCGTGAACGCGGGTAACCGCACGAGACCGCGCACCGGGTGGGTGACGGCGTCGATCGCCGAGAAGGAGGTGGCCGACACGACCGAGACGCTGAGCACGAGGTCGGGTCGGACGGCGGCCAGGTGGAGGGCGACGAACGCGCCCATCGAGTGGCCGACGAGGTCGAACTCGGTGACGCCCAGGGCCTCGGCGACCTCGACCACCACGGCGGCGGCCGACTCGACGTCGAGACCGGGCTCGGGCTCGGGCGAGCCGCCCCAGCCGGGCAGGTCGACGAGCACCGGGCGGGAGACGACCGCGTCCACCTCGCGGGCGGCCTGCAGCAGGGGGGTCCAGGTCGTCCACGAACCGGCCGCCCCGTGGAGCATGACGGTCGCCCGACGTCGTGCCGACCGGTCGGCCGGGGACGCCGCGTGGTGCACGATCGTCCGGCCGTGCGCGGTCTCGATCGTCTCGCGGGTGAGCCCGAGGGCCCGGGGATCGGTCACCAGGTCGAACGGGGCGTACCGGTCGACGGTCGGAGCCACCCCTGTCGCCCGGCCCCGTCGCATCGTCGGATGCTACCCGATGATCTCTTCCCGCACGCGCCTCAGGTCCTCGAGCAGCGATCCGACCAGCACCCAGTTGTCCGGGTCGGGCCGCAGCACGCTCACCGGCGACGTGAGGGCAGGGCCGTCGTCGTGCCCGACGCCCCTCGCGTGCCCGTCGGCGGGGTCGGGGACGCGGGAGGCGCGCCCGGCGGGGAGCGCCTCCTCGGTGGTCCGCGCCAACCGGCGCACGTCGTGGGCGGCACGCCGCAGGTCTTCGGCGATGCTCTGCACCACGGGGTCGTCGGCCAGCCCCGGGTCGTAGTTGTCGTGGACCGACCGCACCATGCCGACCACGCGGTTGACCAGCACCGTCAGGCGACGGAGCAGTGCCGCGTCGGCCTCGAGTACGCTGCGGTTGCGACTCGCGCGGGGGTTGAGCTGCAGGCTCTCCTCGCCTGCGGTGACCGCGTCGACGGCTCGGGCCTGGGTGGCCCTCAGCTCGCGGGCCTTCGTCAGCCCCGCGGTCAGCCGGGACGCGTCGACCGGTTCGTCGAGCACGGCGGCGGTCTCGTCGAGCACGGACGCGATGTCGCGGGCCAAGCGGCCGACCGCGAGGTGCGCCGGGGCCAGCGCGACGGGCGGCACCACGAGCGCGTTGATCGCGAGGGCGATCGCCGCGCCGATGATCGTCTCGAGCACCCGGTCGAGCGCGTAGTCCGGGGTCTGGGCGCCGATCGCCAGCACGAGCATCGCCGAGATCGGCACCTGGTTCGCCGAGCTCGGGGTCAGCCGGAACGCCCACGCCACGAGCAGGCTCACGACGACGATCGCCAGCAGGATCCACGTCGCGTCGCCGAACAGCTGCCCGGCCGCGAAAGCGATCAGCACGCCGGCGACGACGCCGACGCTGCGTTCGAGACCGCGGACGAAGGACTGGTTGACGCTGGGCAGCACCACGAGCAGGGCCGCGATCGCCGCGAAGATGGGCAACGGCTGCTGCAGCAGGGCCACCGACGCGAACCAGGCGGCCATGACGGCGACGCTGGTCTTCACCACCTGCAGCAGAGGTGTGCGCTTCGTCTGGCGGATGCGCGAGACGATCTTCACGACCCCCAGGGTAGACGGGGAGGCGCGGCGTCGGTCGCGACGTCGCGTCAGGTCACGAAACGGTCACCTCGCCCGCGCCTCCCCGCCGATCGGGTCGGGTGCTGGTTGACTGCGTCCCCGTGTGGCCCAACTCCGCCGAGGTGCTCCCCGCCGCGTTCGCGAACTCGGGGCTGACCGTCGTCGCCTTCCGAGCCCACTCGGTCGAGCCCTCGGGCGCCGGGTTCCTCTACGGCTACGAGGTCGACACGGTCGACCCCGCCGGCGGGGCGTCGACCGTGCTCACCTTCATCGACACCGACACGAGGGCCGTCGACGGCTCCTCCGTGCTCACCCGCGATCCCGTCACCGGACAGCCGCTCGCGGTCTGGGCCTACCCGGCCGACCCCATGCTGCCGGCGCTCGCCGGGGCCACGTACCCCGACCGCGTGGCCGACGCGCTCGCGGCCCTCGGTGTCGTCGTGACCGAGCCGCGGCTGAGCGTCGCGGCGTACCGGCCGGGCAAGCGGGCCGTGATCCGACTCGACGCGGCCGAGACGACCGTCTTCCTCAAGGTGGTCCGGCCGGACCGTGTCGGGCCGATCGTCGCCCTGCACGAGTCGTTCCGGATGCAGGGACTGCCCGTGCCGGCCGTGCTCGCGTCCCGACCGGACGGCCTGTTGGTGCTCGAGCGCGTCCCGGGCGTCCCGGCCGGCCGGCGCGTCGTCGAGCTCGCCGACGACCCCCGCTTCGTCGAGCAGATGGTCGACCTCGGCACGCGCATCGCCCGGGTCGACGTGACCGCTCGGGCACAGTCCGACGCCCTCGACCACGGGGCCTGGCACCGTTCGACGTTGCGCGCCGCGCTGCCCGACCGGGCGACCGAGATCGACCGTCTCTACGACGAGATCGACCGACGCCGCGCCTCCATCGCCTCGGACGTCCTGACCGTGATCCACGGTGACCTGCACCTCGAGCAGCTCTTCGTGCACCCGTCCGAGCCCTGGCGGGTCACCGGGCTGCTCGACGTCGACACCGCGGGGCTCGGGCACCCGGCCCGCGACGCCGCCGCCCTCGTCGCCCACCTGGTCGTCACCGGGCAGTGGCATCGCGGCAACGGGGACGAGGCGGAGGCCCGGGCCTGCGAGCGCCTGGCCGACGACGTCACGAGCGCCTGGGTCGAACGCATGCCCGGCCTCGCCGACCGGCTCGCACCCGGCGTCGCGTCGCAGCTGCTCGCCCACGCCGGAGGACAGGCCACGCTCGGCACCGACACCGGCCGCCGCAAGGCCGTTCAACTGATCGGCGCGGCCGCGGGCACCCTCGCCCGCCCCGCCTGACCCGTCGCGCGCCTCCCCGGTCCGACCGGGGCGGACAACTCGACCGGAGGAGACACACGGAGCGGTGGACGGGCCTACCGTGGCGCGCAGCACCCGTCCGCGCACCCCGGAGGCCCCCATGCCGTCACCCTGGCTCGACGCCGCGCCCGACGTCACGACCGACAGGATCGACCCCGAGACCCTCTACGACGACGTGATCGTCGGCGGTGGCCTGACCGGACTGGTCACCGCCCTGCTCTTCGCCCGGCGCGGCCACCGCGTCGCCGTCCTGGAGGCGCGCTCGGTGGGCAGCGTCGCGAGCGGCAGCGGCACGGCGTCGATGTCACTGCTGCAGGGCAAGCAGCTCCAGCGCATCCGCACGAACACCTATCAGAGCGTCGTGGACGCCTACGTCGCGGGCAACCGGGCGGGCTTCGACTGGATGGTCGACTACCTGGACGAGGCCGGCGTCGAGGTCGAGCGCCGGGACGCGTTCAGCTACGCGACGACCCGCGGCGGGATCGCCACGGTGGACGACGAGTACCTCGTCGCCCGCAAGGCCGGTCTACCCGTCGTCAAGGAGTTCGGCCTCGACCTGCCGTTCGGCACCACGGGCGGTCTGCGGCTGCCCGAGCAGGCGCAGTTCGACCCGATGCAGGCGATCGCCGCGCTCGTGGCGGACGTCCGGGCGCTCGGCGGCATCGTCGTCGAGGGGGTGCGCGTCACCGGGGTCGACGCGTCGAGCCCCGCGGTGACCCACAGCGACGGCCCCGACGTCCGCAGCCGCCGGGTGCACGTCACGACCGGCAGCCCGGTGCTGGACCGCGGCCTCTACTTCGCCAAGTTGCGCAGCGAGCGCTCCTACGGCCTCGCCTTCGACGGCGCGGACGACCTGCCCGACGGCATGTACCAGGCGGTCGACGGGCCCACGCGGTCGTTCTCCGCGGTGGGCGACCGCCTCGTGACCGGGGGCAACCGGCACCCGGTGGGCCGCGCCTCCTCGACGACAGCGCTGGTCGACGACCTCGTCGACTGGACGACGCGCCACTGGCCCGGTGCCCGGCTGACCCATTCGTGGAGCGGCCAGGACTACGGCACGCCGCACCACGTGCCCTTCGTCGGCTGGCTGCCCCGAGGTCGTGGGCGCATCTACCTCGCGACCGGTTACGAGCACTGGGGGCTGACGAATGCGGTCCAGGCGGCGATGACCCTCGTCTCGGACGTGCTCGGCGACCCGCAGCCGTGGATGACCACGCTGCACAAGCGGGTCACCACGCCGATCGCGATCGCGTCCGGCATCGGGATCAACGCGGCCGACGCCTGGTGGGCGGCCAAGGGCTGGGCCGGCGCGATGAGCAACCGGCTGGTCGCCGTGGCACCGGCCGAGGGGCAGGGCGAGGTCGGTCGCTCGGGCGGCTTCGCCCCGGTCGCCCGCTCGACCGTCGACGGCGAGGTCTGCACCGTGTCGGCGATCTGTCCGCACCTCGTCGGCATCGTCGCCTGGAACGACTCGGAACGGTCGTGGGACTGCCCGCTGCACGGCTCGCGCTTCGCCGCCGACGGCAGCGTGCTCGAGGGCCCCGCGACGCGCGGACTGCGCCGCCGCGGCTGACGCCTCCCGATCGACGCGCCGCGAGGGGCCCGCCGCGGACCCGCCGTCACCGGACCGCGAGACACGAGGAGGCGCTGGTGGCGTAGCGGCGCGTCGTACGCGTAAACTGTCCCCAGCTTCACCGCCCGGGTGTTCTCCGGTCCGCGCCTCCTCCGGTGCGAGTCGACACCTCGGCGTGACGGGGCTTCGGGGCACGTGCCGTCGTCGGACTGCCCGCCACGAAGGTCGCCCGTCACGAAGCCGGTACAGCTGTCCACCGCGCGGCACCCCCGCCCCGCACGCATCCGGCGCGACCGTCTCGGTCGCCGTCCGTCCGGGTCGCCGAGCCTCTCGGTGCCCCGCGCAGCACCCACCGCCGACATGGCGGCACAGCACCGTCGACGTCCCGCGTCGACCACGAGGAGGAGCCTTGGCTCGACCAGGCCAGCGTCAATCGGGTGGCACCCGCACCGCCCAGCGTCCGAACCGTCGCCGCGAGGTCGACAACGACGGGCTGATCCCCGTCCTGGCCCGTGCCGTGCGTGAGGTCGAGGCCGCCGCGCAACGCGGTCAGGTCAAGCCCTCGAGCCGCACCAAGTTCCAGGTCATCGCCCTGCTCATGCGTGAAGAGCGGGCGCGGGTGAAGGTCGACAAGGACATCAGCGAGTCCGAGCGAGCCGAGCAGATGAAGCGTCTCGACGGCGTCGCCCAGATCCTCGCCAAGACCGCCGCCCGCGACACGTCGCTGATCACCTTGCTGGGCGAGGCGGCGACCGTCAGCGAGGCCGCCAAGACCCTCAAGCGCGACATGCAGATGTCGGCCGGTCTCGAGCTCGAACCCGAGCAGCAGATCATCGTCACCGAGGCCGCACCCGTGGCCGTGGCCTCCGAGCGGCAGGTGGTGCCGCAGTCGGTCATCTCGCGTCAGCTGGCGAACCCGTTCCTGCCGCCCGACTTCGCGCTCGCCGAGGTCGCTCGTGAGGCACACCCGCGTCGACTCGCCAACTGGGAGCTCTTCGGCCCGCTGTTCAAGTCGTTCGAGTACGGCGCCGGCGGCGGCTCGGCCTGCATGCCGCTGCCCGAGCCGACCACCGTCGACGCACCCGCGGGCGCGACCCTCATGCACCACCAGGCTCAGCTCGTCGAGTCCGCGCGCCAGGGCCACCGCACCTACCTGCTCGCCGACGAGCCCGGCCTCGGCAAGACCGCGCAAGCGCTGCTCGCCGCGCAGGCGGCGTCCGCCTACCCGCTGCTCGTCGTCGTGCCGAACGTCGTCAAGACCAACTGGGCCCGTGAGGTGCAGCTGTGGACGCCGACGCGTTCGGCGACCGTCATCCACGGCGACGGCGAGAAGCTCGACGCGTTCGCCGACGTCGTCATCGTGAACTACGAGGTGCTCGACCGTCACGTCGGCTGGCTCGGCGACCTGGGCTTCAAGGGCATGATCGTCGACGAGGCCCACTTCATCAAGAACAAGGAGTCGCAGCGCTCGCGTCACGTGCTGCAGCTCGCCCAGCGCATCCGTGCGCGCACCGCGCACCCGTTGCTGATGGCGCTGACCGGCACGCCGTTGATCAACGACATCGAGGACTTCCGCGCCATCTGGGAGTTCCTCGGCTGGATCGGCGACAAGAAGCCGAACGCCGAGCTGATGGAACGTCTCGAGGAGGTCGGCCTGACGCCCGCCGACCCCGGGTTCTTCTCGTCGGCGCGCGAGATCGTGATCGACCTCGGCATCGTCCGCCGCAAGAAGGTCGACGTCGCCTCCGACATCCCCGCCCGCCGCATCGCCGACCTGCCGGTCGAGCTCGACGACGAGGTGGGCCGCTCGATCCGCGACGCCGAGCGTGAGCTCGCCCGCCGCATGGTGCAGAAGTACCGCACCGCGCTCAGCACCCGCACGTCGGGGGTCCGGGTCGAGGGCATCGACCACGACCTCGTCCGCCAGGTCGCCAAGTGGGAGCTCGAGGACGCCAGCGCGTCGAGCACGGGTGAGAACGTCTTCAGCATGGTGCGCCGCATCGGTCAGGCGAAGGCCGGCCTCGCGGCCGACTACACGGCGCAGCTGGCCCGCAACGTCGGCAAGGTCGTGTTCTTCGCCAAGCACATCGACGTCATGGACGTCGCCGAGGCCACCTTCGCCAAGCGCGGCATCAAGTACTCGTCGATCCGAGGCGACCAGACCCCGGCCGTCCGTCAGCGGCAGATCGACGCCTTCGTCGACGATCCCGAGGTCGAGGTCGTCGTCTGCTCGCTCACGGCGGCCGGCGTCGGGCTCAACCTGCAGGTCGCGTCGAACGTCGTGCTGGCCGAGTTGTCGTGGACGGACGCCGAGCAGACGCAGGCGATCGACCGTGTGCACCGCATCGGTCAGGCAGAGCCCGTCACCGCGTGGCGCGTCATCGCGGCACAGACGATCGACACGAAGATCGCCGAGCTGATCGACAGCAAGGCCGGTCTCGCCGCCCGCGCGCTCGACGGTGACGACTCCGAGGTCGTCGACTCGGCCGACGTGCAGCTCTCGGCCTTGGTCGCCCTGCTCACCGACGCCCTCGAGGCCTGACCCGGCTTCACCCCGCCGCCTCGCAACGCACCGCGTTTCGTGCACGGCACCGTGACTAGTCAAGGTGCCGTGCACGATTCGCGGTGTGGACGCGTGGGACGCCCGCTCGCTCGAGCCGCGTGACGATCCGCTGCGGTCGCGCGAGGTCGCGCCAGATGGTGCGTGTCACCCGGTTCACGTAAGGCAGACTCCTCAGCCGGTCTTCACGGACCTTCTCGAGGACCACGATCTCCTCCGCTGTACGCCCCTGCCGCATCTCGCGGTCGAGGTACTTCACGAATCCGTCGAACTCGTCGTACACGCCGTACGCCTCCCACCCGAAGTCGGTGTAACCGATGAGCCCCTCGTCGTCGACGTGCCGGTCCTGCAGACGGGGTGTCGGGAATCCGAGACCGTCGAGGGCGACCCGGTAGACCGATTCGCCGGCGGAACCGGCCAAGGGGCTGGCGAACTCGGCGACCCAGGAGGCGCGGGTCGAGCCCCGGACACGGTCGCGTCCCAGCAGGCATGCCTGGTACTCGTCCAGCGTGCACAACCGACGTCGCAGGCAGTGGTCGAGGACGGCCACGGCTTGGCTGCGCGTCGCGGTCAGGGCGACGTCCACGGCGGTCCGGGCCGGCGTGGTCACGAAGAGACCCCGATGACGGGTGATCTCATCCGACGGCAGCCGTGCCGCATGCCTCGTCACGTGCGCACCCGTGTGGGTCCGCGTGCGCGACGGGTCGGTCGTCGAGACGCGGGCCAGCGGCGGGCCCAGCACCGGCATGCCCCACACGGCGGCCGCCGAGGTGTGAGACACGACGACCTCGTCGCGCATCCGGCCGACCGCGGCCACCGTTCGGAGGGCGTGGCGCTCCTCCCGACGCAGGCCGCGCCAGGCCGCCGACTCGACGTAGCGCCCCGGCGCGACACGCACGAGTTCGCCACGTGCGTGGGCACGGCGTTCCGTCGGGTCGTCGAACCGTGACCGGATGAGGAAGGAACGGAGGTCTGGTTCGTCGGTGGGCACGCGTCGATCGTCTCGGGCGCCGGAGGACTCCGACATCGAATCGGGCCGCCCTGTGGACGGATTCGGGGGACGACTGAGCGGGGGACGAGAGGCCCCTCCCAGGACACGCGAGTTCGGTGGCGGGAGAACACCCGACCACCGAAGGAGCACTCCATGCCCGAACTGTCCGGCTACGCCCACGTCGCCATCACCGTCTCCGACCTCGACACCAGCCTGGCCTTCTACGAGAAGCTGCTGGGCGCCGGCCCGGTCGGCCGCATCGAGCTCGACGGACTGGACCGTCGCATCTTCTCCGTCGGCAACGGCCAGATCCTCGGGGTGACGGCTTACACCGACGGGTCGTCCGCGACGTTCGACCCGACCGTCCCCGGGCTCGACCACATCGGCCTCGCCGTCAGCGACCGCGACGGCATCGTCGCCTGGCAACAGCACGCGACGTCGGTCGGCATCGAGTCCGACCTGCAGGACGTCGACTTCGGCCACGCCCTGATGATCAAGGACCCCGACGGCAACCAGATCGAGTTCTTCGCCCCACCCGCACAGAGCTGACCCGGGCCGCCTGCCGGGATCGCACCGCGTCTCGTGCGCCGCGCCGCGACTAGATGGTGTGTGCTGCACGAAATGCGGTGCGGTGCGGCGTCAGCGGCGGCGGTCGCGGGCGGCGACGAGCAGGTCGCGTTCGTCGGCGGACGTCAACCCCGCGCCGTGGGGGCCGACCGGGCCGGGACGCGAGAGCTCCCAGGCGAGGACGTCGCGCAGCGTCTCGTCCACGGGGCGCGGCACGAGGCCCGCGGCCCGGCCCGCGCCTCCTGACCGCGAGCCGAAGCCGGCATGCGTGCTGACGGGCACCCAGAGCGGCATCGACCGGGGCCCGGCCCAGGGGTTCACCTCGTGGGCCTCGAGCCAGGCCTCGTCGACGGGCACGATCTCGCCCGTGTGGCCGGAGACCCGCCGAGCCGCGGCGAGGTGGTCGGTCAAGGACTGCCGGTCGCCGACCGCGTCGTACGTCCCCGAGAGGCCTCGTTCGACCGAGACCACGATCCAGGTCGCCAGGTCGCGCACGTCGACGGGCTGCACCTCGAGTCCGGGGACGTCGGGCACGAGCACCGGGTCGGACCCGGAGGCTCCGGCGCCCCCGGCGAAGCGGAGCGGCCACCATCCCGTTCGACCCGTGTGGTCGCCAGGGCCGCCGATCAGGCCGGCCCGCACGATCAGCGACCGGTCGGCGCCGAACGCCCCGACGACGGCACGTTCGCCGGCGACCTTCGACCCGCCGTAGTCCGACTCGTCGGCGTCGACGAGGGCGGCCGATTCGTCGCCCCCGGTCGTGGCGGTGTCGTCGTAGACGCTGACGCTCGACACGAAGGCGAAGGAGGCGCTGGCCGGCTCGAGGACCGCGACGGCCTCGCGGACGTGCGACGGGTCACGGCTCAGGTCGACGACCGCGTCCCAGCGTCGCCCGTCGGCGATCACGGGGTCGTAGGCCCCGGAGGCGCTCCGGTCGGAGCCGACGAAGACGGCGCCGTCGGGGACCGTGCCGGACGATCCACGGGCGAGGCAGGTGACCTCGTGGCCGCGACCGAGGGCGGCCGAGGCGATCTCACCACCGAGCCAGGCGGTCCCGCCCAGCACGAGCAGTCGCAGGGGCCGGGGCGCCCCGGCGGGCGTGGCCAGGGAACTCACGACGGCGGTCAGAGCCCGAGCTTCGCCTGCACGTCGGCGAGCGACGGGTTCGTCGCCGTCGAGCCGTCGGGGTAGACGATCGTCGGCACGGTCTGGTTGCCGCCGTTGGCCTTCTCGACGATCTCGGCCGTGCCGGGCACCTCTTCGATGTTGACCTCGGTGAAGGCGATGCCCTGCTTGCCGAGTTGCTGCTTGAGTCGGGCGCAGTAGCCGCACCACGAGGTGCTGAACATGGTGATGCTGCCGGACTCGGGGACGTACGTGCTCGCGATGTCGCTCATCATCCCAGGCTAAGCCCGGTCGTCGGTGAGCGCCGGGGGAGTTGGCTGGGAGGCGTACCAGCACGCTCCACGAAGGGAACACCATGGCAGACACGGTCGCCGACCAGATCATCGCCCAGCTCGTCACCGCCGGGGTCCGCCGCATCTACGGCATCGTCGGGGACAGCCTCAACCCCATCGTCGACGCCGTGCGTCGCACCGGTGGTTCGGCGAAGGGCGGGATCGACTGGATCCACGTCCGCAACGAGGAGGCCGCGGCGTTCATGGCCTCGGGCGACGCCCAGATGAGTGGCGAACTCGCCGTCTGCGCCGGGTCGTGCGGGCCGGGCAACCTGCACCTGATCAACGGCTTGTACGACGCCCACCGCAGCCGCGCCAAGGTCCTGGCCATCGCGAGCCACATCCCGAGCACGATGATCGGTTCGGACTACTTCCAGGAGACGCACCCCGACCGCCTCTTCGTCGAGTGCTCGGGGTACACCGAGATGATCTCGACGGCCGAGCAGTCGCCGACGGTGGTCGCGAGCGCGATCCGGCACACCCTGGCGGGCGAGGGCGTCAGCGTCATCACTCTGCCGGGCGACGTCGCCGAGCTCGAGGCGGGCGGCAAGGTGCCTGCCTACGTCAGCGTCCGCCCGCCCGAGCTCGTGCCCGACCGGCACGACGTTCAGGCCCTGGCCGACGCGATCGACCGGGCCGACACCGTGGCGTTCTTCGTCGGTGAGGGCGGCCGCGGTTCGCACGACGAGATCATCGCGCTGGCCGACGTCGTGGGCGCCCCGATCGGGCACAGCCTGCGCGGCAAGGACGTCATCCAGTACGACAACCCGTTCGACGTCGGCATGACCGGCCTGCTGGGCTACGGGGCCGCCCACGCCGGCATCCACGACGCCGACCTGCTCGTGCTGCTCGGCACCGACTTCCCGTATCCGCAGTTCCTGCCGGACGCCTCGAAGGTGACCATCGCGCAGGTGGACGTCGACGCCGCCGTCATCGGTCGTCGCGCCGACGTGCAGGTGCCCGTGCACGGCGCGATCGCCCCGACCCTCCGGGCGCTCATGCCGCTGGTGACCCGTAAGGAGAACCGGAAGTTCCTCGAGAAGACGCTCAAGAAGCACGAGAAGCTGATGACCGGGGCCGTCGGGGCCTACACGAAGAACGTCGAGAAGATGCGGCCGATCCACCCCGAGTACGCGGCCTCGTTGCTCGACGAGGTCGCCGCCGACAACGCGATCTTCACCGCCGACACGGGCATGGGCAACGTCTGGGCCGCCCGGTACGTCACGCCGACCCCTCGCCGCCGCATCTTCGGCTCGTACCTGCACGGCTCGATGGCCAACGCCCTGCCGCACGCGCTCGGCGCGCAGATGGCGTACCCCGACCGCCAGGTCGTCTCGATCTCGGGCGACGGCGGGCTGTCGATGCTGATGGGTGAGCTCGTCACGGCGCAGATGTACCAGCTGCCCGTCAAGATCGTGGTGTTCAACAACTCGACGCTCGGTCTCGTGAAGCTCGAGATGCTGGTCGACGGATTCCCCGACTTCGGCGTCGACGTGCCCTACACGGACTACGCGGCCGTCGCGCGGGCGATCGGCATCCACGCCGTCCACGTCGACGATCCCCGCGACCTCCGGGCCGCGTACGAGGCGGCCTTCGAGCACGACGGCCCCGCGCTCGTCGACATCGCGACCGATCCCAAGGCGCTGTCGCTGCCGCCGACGATCACGGGCGCGCAGGTCAAGGCCTTCTCGCTGGCCATGTCGAAGATCGTCATGAACGGCGGGGCCGGCGAGGCCGTGGCCATGGCGCGGTCGAACCTGCGAAACGTCCCCCGACCCTGAGGCGGCGGCCGCGCCTCCTGCACCTCGCCCTCGTCGACGAGAACTCAGGAGGCGCGGTGCCGGACCGCCGGGACGCCCGGCGACCCGACCCGCCCGGCTCAGCCGGCGGCGGGGGCGCTCCGCGCCGCGAGACGGGCCACCGCCGCGAGCGGGATGTCGATCCAGTCGGGCCGGTTGCGGCTCTCGTAGATCGCCTCGTACACGGCCTTGTCGATCTCGAACGCATCGAGGAGGGCACGGGCGGCCCGCACGTCGACACCGGACGAGGCCACGTAGCCGTCGACGAACGCCCGGCGCGCGTCGTGCGCCCAGGCCTTCGCGTCGACCGGGACGGCCTCCTGGGCGAGGGACCCTGCCACGTAGTCGAACGACCTCAGCATGCCGGCGATGTCACGGATCGGCAGGTCGGGTCGCGAGCGTTCGGGCATGGGGCGGAGGGGCTCGCCCTCGAAGTCGATCAGCATCCAGCCGCGCTCGGGCGACAGCAGGGCCTGTCCGAGGTGCAGATCGCCGTGGATGCGCTGCAGGTCGGGCCAGTGCAGGTGCTCGGCGGCGTCGTAGACCGCTCCGATGGCGTCGGCGTGCTCGGCGATCTGCGGCACCTCGCGCGCCGCGGTCGTGATGCGGCGACGCATGCTCGTCAGGGCCCCGGCGATCTCGTCACCACCGGCGGGGACCGTGCCGAGGTCGGCGGCGAGGGTCGCGTGGACCTCGGCCACCGCCACGCCGAGCGCGTGCGCCTCGGCGGTGAAGTCGGTGCCGTCGGCCGCGGCGGTCAGCGCCACGCGCCAGGCGTCCTCGAGACCCGGCAGGAACTCCTGCGAGAAGGCGAGGTGGCCGGTGGCGGTGCCGCCGTCGCGCCCCACGTCGGGCCAGGTGGCCCGCAACGAGCCGAACGACGAGGGGACGTGCGTCGATCCGCCCCGGGTGAGGGCGGCCTGGGTGGTGACGTCGGGGTTGTCGCCGTGGTGCAGCACGCGGAAGACCTTCGCGATGACCTGGTCGACCGGACCGCCCTCGACGTCGTAGACGATCGACGTGTTCGACTGCTCGCCCGAGAGGACGCGCGACCGGCGCACCTGCCCGGGGTCGACGATGCGCGTGCCGTCCACGGTGACGTCCGCACCGACGACGTGCGCCTCGGCGGACATCGAGCGCAGCAGCTCACGGGCGTAGGCCGGGTCGTGCGGTCCGTCGTAGAGGTAGCGGCCGTCGGCCGAGCCGATGAAGGCCGCGTCGCCACCGGGCAGGGGAGTCGCACGACTGACGAGCGGCACCTGGTACAGGACGGGGACGTCCGCGGCCTCGTCGATGATCAGCAGCGTCATGGCGAGGGCGTCGTCCACCTCGGCCTCGAACGACCCGATCACCCGCAGGGCGGGCGTGCGGCCCTTCGTCGCGTACCAGCGCTGACGCGCCATCCATCCGGCAAGACTCGGGGCCACGTCGCTCATGCGACGACCCTACGCCGGGCCGACCTGCGAGGCCCGGCAGGCGGCCGGCCAGCCCCCTCGACTAGAACGGAGGGCATGAGCTCCGCATCCCCCCGCCGCACCGAACAGACCGAGATCGAGCGCAAGTACGACGTCCACGAGAGCGCCGGCGTGCCCGACCTGGTCGGAGCCGGTGGCGACGGCGAACCCGACGCGCTCGTCGTCGGCGGTGCCGAGCACGACGACCCCGTCGAGCTCGCCGCGACCTACTGGGACACCGTCGACCACACCCTGCTCGGGGCCCGGACGACCCTCAGGAGGCGCGAGGGAGGTGGCGACGCCGGTTGGCACCTCAAGCTGCCGCCGTCGGCCGGCACGTCCGGTCGCCGCGAGGTGCACTGGCCGCTCGGCGACCCCGACGAGCCGGTGCCGGACGCCCTCCGACGCCTCGTCGAGGCGCGGCTGCGTGGCCGGCCCCTCCATCCCGTCCTCCGTCTCGAGACGACGCGCACGACGACCCGGCTGCTCGACGGCTCGGGTCGCGACGTGGCCGAGCTGGCCGACGACGTCGTGCGGGCCTCGAACCCCGACACCGCCGTGCTGCGCACCTGGCGCGAGTGGGAGGTCGAACTGGCGTCGGGAGTCGACGGCGCCGAGGGTGAGCGACTGCTCGACGCGGTCGCCGAGCGGCTCGAGGCCGCCGGGGCGTCGGTGTCGTCGTCGAAGTCGAAGCTTGCCCGTGGGCTGGGCTCGGAGCCGGCGGGCGGCCGATCCCCGTCGGGCGGCGGCACGGGCGGGGTCGACCCGTCGACGTCCTCGTCCGCCAGGGCCCCGAAGAAGAACTCGGCGGCGGCCTTCGTCGCCTCCGCCGCGGCGGGCCTGCGCGACGAGCTGCTCGCGATCGACGCCGCCGTGCGGGACGACGAGCCGGACGCGGTGCGCCGGCTCCGGACGACGACGCGGCGGCTGCGCGCCCTCCTGACGGTGTGGGACGACGTCCTCGACCCCGGGCTGGCCGCGACCGTCGTGGCGGGTGCGGTCCACGTCGGCCACGTGTCGGGGGCCGCGCGCGACGTCGAGGTGGCCCGGGGGCGGGTGGCGACCCGCGCCTCCTCGGCTCCGACGGGGTTCGTGACCGTCCAGGCCACGGGACGGCTCGAGGTCGGGCTCGGCGAACGCCTCGGCGAGGCCGTCGGCGACGTGCGACGCCTGCTCGACTCGGGCACCTGGTTCGATCTGCTGGACGCGGTGGACGCGCTCGTGGCGGCTCCGGCGACGGGGGACCACGCGGCGGACCCGGCGGTCGAGCTCTCGGCCGCGAGGCTGCAGGCCGAGCGGAAGCGCACGAAGCGGGTGGTCCGAGCGGGGCTCGCGGCCCTGGACGCGACGGACCACGAGAGCGGCGTGGAGGCCCTCGCCGCCCTGCACGACGCCCGGAAGGCGGCTCGACGGTTGAGGTACGCCCTCGAGGCCGACCGGGTCCGCAGCGGATCGGGTCGTGGCCGTGCCCGTCGTGCCCGGGCCGTGCAGGAGGCGCTCGGCGAGCACCGGGACGCCCTCGCCGCGGTGCGCACGCTGCGGGAGGTCGCGGCGGTCGCGCACCGGGCGGGCGAGGACACGTTCGGTCACGGCGTGTTGGCCACCCTCGAGGTCGCCCGGGCCGACGACGCCCTCCGCCGCTTCCGCCGCGCGGCCCGACGACTCTGACCGCGGGGCCGGGCAGCGGGCCGGACCCGACATCCGCCGCTCGACACGCTGTGCCTCTGGGGACATGAGCGGCGTGTCGGCGCCTGGTGGTCGCGATCTGCACAGGCCCGAGGTGCGGGACGAGGTCAGGCCGGGCGGCGGGCGAGCAACGCCTCGAGCTTGCGGACGGTGGCGTCGTTGCGGGCCGTGACCGGGGTCGGCAGGCCGCGCCACCACGCGCCGGGCACCCGAGAGGCGAGCACCCCGGCGGGCAGCCACTGGTACACGGCGTCGGGGGTGACCACGAGTTCTTCGTCGCCCAGGTCGACGTCCGGAGGCGCGACCCCGTCGAGCGCGCCGGGCACCCCGGCGAACGCCACCGACAACAGCTTCGGCTCGCGCCCGTCGTGACGTAGCGGGTTCGCCGCGGCCAGCACGCCGAACCGCTCGGCGGGGATCAGCACCAGGTCGGCCTCGACACCGGTGGCCAGAGCGATGGCCGCCCGCAGTCCCGTCGCGGTGTCGGGGCCGGGTGGCGACGCCGCGCCGAAGACCAGGTTGCCGCTGTTCAGCAGGGTCTCGGGGCGCTCGAAGCCGAGCTCGGCGGCCACGCGGCGTAGGTCGGCCATGGCCACCCGTTTGGCCGTGCCGACGTTGACGCCGCGCAGCAGGGCGACGAGCTCCACGACGGTCAGGCGCGCCCGAGCACGTCGAGGATCCACGCGATCTCGAACGCCCGTTCGCGCCAGGACTCGTACCGGCCGCTGACGCCGCCGTGCCCGGCCGACATCTCGGTCTTGAGCAGCACCGGCGCGCCGACCTCACGCAGCCTCGCGACCCACTTGGCGGGCTCGACGTAGAGCACGCGGGTGTCGTTGATCGAGGTCACGGCGAGGATGCGCGGGTACGTCACGTCGTCCCGGACGTTCTCGTACGGGCTGTAGCCGCGCATGTACTCGTAGACCTCGGCATCGTGCAACGGGTCGCCCCACTCGTCCCACTCGATCACGGTGAGCGGCAGGTCGGGGTCGAGGATGCTCGTCAGGGCGTCGACGAACGGGACGGCCGCGACGATGCCCGCGAACCGGTCGGGGGCTATGTTCGCGACGGCACCCATCAGCAGCCCGCCCGCGCTGCCGCCCTCGGCCACCATGAGCTCGGGCGTCGTCCGCCCCTCCGAGATCAGGTGGTCGGCGACCGCGACGAAGTCGGTGAAGGTGTTCTTCTTCGTCAGCGTCTTGCCGTGCTCGTACCACGATCGGCCCAGCTCGCCCCCGCCGCGGACGTGAGCGACGGCGAACACGACACCGCGGTCGAGCAGCGACAGCCGGGCCACGCTGAAGCCCGGGTCGATGCTGTGCTCGTACGAGCCGTAGCCGTAGAGGTGCAGCGGCGACGGTCCGTCGGCGGGGACGGCGTCCCGACGCCAGACGAGCGAGACGGGCACGCGCGTGCCGTCGGTCGCCGTCGCCCACTCCCGGGCCTGGTCGTAGTCCGCCGGGTCGTAGCCGCCGAGCACGTTCTGGCGTTTCAGCAGGTGACGCTCGCCCGTGCGCACGTCGAGGTCGTAGACCGTCGACGGCGTGACGAACGAGGTGTAGCCGAAACGGACGGTCGGCTGCTCGAACTCGGGGTTGCCGCCCACGCCGGCGGCGAACAGCGGCTCGTCGAACCCGACCTCGGCGACCTCGCCGTAGCCGTCGGGGCCGAGCGGTACGACGGCGAACCGCGGCAGGGCGTCGCGGCGGTACTCGACCACGAGGTGGCCGGCGAACGCGTCGACCGATTCGAGCCGGACGGAGGCGCGGTGCTCGACGATCACGCGGCGGTCGGTCCTCGAGGTGGGGTCGTCGGCGGGAACGTCGACCAGCTCGAAGTTCTCGGCACCGTCGTTGTGGACGATCAGGAGGCGATCGCTGCCGGCGACGATCGCGTGCTCGACGTCGTACTCGACGCCCTCGCGGCGCGGCCAGACGACGCGGAACTCGCCGGTCGGGTCGGCCGCGTCGAGCAGCCACGTCTCACTCGTGATCTTCGAGCCGACGTCGACGACGAGGTACTGACGGCTGCGGGTGAGCCCGACGCCGATCCAGTAGCGGTCGTCGGTCTCGGTGAACACGGTGACGTCGTCGCCGGGCTGCCCGACCTCGTGACGCCAGATGGTGTCGGGCCGCCAGGACTCGTCGACGGTGGGGTAGAAGACGAAGCGGCCGGTGGCGTCGAACAGGGCTCCGGCGGCCGTGCCGGTGACCACGTCGTCGAGGTCGCGGCCGGTCGTCAGGTCGCGGATGCGCAGGGTGTAGCGCTCGTCGCCCTCGACGTCGACCGCGTAGGCGAGCAGCGAGCCGTCGGGTGAGACGTCGAAGCTGCCGATCGAGAAGAAGTCGTGTCCCTCGGCCTCGACGTTGCCGTCGAGCAGGACCTGCTCGCCGTCAGCGGCCGTGCCGGCTTCGATCGACGGGGGCGTCCAGTCGTCGGGCCCCGAGATCGGCGCACGGCAGTGGATGCCGTACTGCTGCCCCTCGGCCGTCCGCGAGTAGTACCACCACGAGCCCTCACGGACGGGGACCCCGAGGTCGGTCTCTTGCACCCGACCCTTGATCTCGTCGAAGACGGTCCGTCGCAGATCGGCGAGGTGGGCCGTCTCGGCCTCGGTGTGCGCGTTCTCGGCCTCGAGGTGCGCGACGACCTCGGGGTCGTCCTTCGCACGGAGCCACTCGTAGTCGTCGACGAAGTCGTGACCGTGGTGCGAGCGGGTGACGGGCTTCTGGGGGGCGCGGGGAGCGGGAACGGAGGCCATCACCCGAGCCTAACGGCGGCTCAGATCGAGCGATCGCTCGCCGTGATGCCGCCGAAGGCCGGCACCTCGGGGTACTCGTCCGAGGCGACGTGCACGTCGGCCGGGTCGGGCGCCTCGCCCTCGCGCGCCTCGTCCACGGCCTGCTCAGGCGTGCCGGCCTTCTCGGCGGCCGACTCGGAGTGCGTGCCGCGGACGGTGTACGTCGCGTCGACGTCGTGCCCGGCGGGGTCGGGCGCGGCCGACGCGCCGTCGCGGGGTGCCGTGGTGTCGGGAGTCGTGGTCTCGTCGCGGTCGCTCATGTCGGGGACGCTACCCGCGCCTCCTCGGCGTCGCCCGGCCGGCCCGTCGGTCGTCGGCCGGCCCTGCCGCGGCTCACCCATCAAGCCGACGGTCAGTCGTCGACCGGCAAGGCCGTGGTCGGTGCCGTGAGCCCCTGCACGGTGGCTCCGAGGTGCGCCTCGCCGGGTTCGAGGTCGGAGATGGAGCGGCGGTCGGAACGCAGCCGGCGCACCGAGGCGTTCAGGCGCGCGTGCAGCTGCATGAGGTGCAGCCGGTAGCGCTCGGGCGCGTCGTCGCTGTCGTCGAGGAAGGTGTTGCAGGCGAGGGTCATCTCGTTGAGCACGGGCAGGGCCGACGAACGCGGGCGGAGCGCTCGCCGCGCCCGTCGGATCTCGCCCCGCAGGGCCGAGATCGAATGGCGCGCCTGCTCGTAGACCGGGTCGAGGGCTCGTGGGTTGGGGCTGAGCCGCGGGGCCACGCGTCGCAGCACGCGCCGGAAGTGGATCTCGGTGATGAGCTCGTTGAGGGCCGACGCCTCGCGACGACGCGACTCGATCAGCCGCACGAGCAGGTTCGACGCGAACGCCGCCCCGGCACCCACGAAGGCACCCACGGTCACCGTCACGACGTCCCACCAGCTCATGGGGTCACGCTACGGCGCACCACCGACAACCGGGTCGCGGGTGCGGCGGTCAGTGCGAGGCGTCGTCCAGCCGCCCCATGAGCGACCAGACGGCCCGCGACAACTCGGGGTGCCAGAGCGCGATGGTGCGCAGGTAGCCGAGCTCGTCGGCGAGCCCGAGCCCCGTGGCGGTCGGCACGCCGTCGGAGCCCAGGGCGTCGGCCCGCAACGAGATGACGACCTGCTCGTCGACGGTGGGCAGCCCGGGAATGACGTCCCAGGGGTCCTCGCCGTTGCGGCAGCGCAGTTCGATGAGGGCGGCGAGCTCGTCGTGTGCCTCGGCGCGCAGCACCTCGAGGCTGCGACCGGCGCCGCGGAACTCGGGCCCGGGGCGTCGCCTCCCGCTCGATCGTGCGTCGGACATGCCGACGAGCCTACGCGCGAGCCGCCGAGCCGTTCCCGGGGACGCGCCCCGCGCCTCCTGCCGTCCGCCGTGGGGCGGGACGGCAGCCGATAGCCTTCCGGCATGCCGGTCTACCGCGTCTGCGTCACCTACTTGTTGCGAGAGCACGAAGGGCGTCTCGAGGTGCTGTTGGGCCGCAAGAAGCGTGGACTCGGCACGGGCCGCTGGGTCGGGCTCGGCGGCAAGCTCGAGCCGGGAGAACGCGTCGAGGAGGCGGCGGTCCGCGAGGTCGCGGAGGAGAGCGGGGTCGAGGTGGCCGCCTCCGATCTCGACCGACGGGGCGATCTGCTCTACCTGTTCCCGCACCGTGAGAGCTGGAGCCAGCGGTCGACGGTGTTCGTGGGCACCCGGTGGCAGGGCGAGCCGGTCGAGAGCGACGAGCTGGCGCCGCGGTGGTTCGGTCTGGACGACCTGCCCCTCGACGAGATGTGGGACGACGCGTCGCGCTGGCTGCCCGGAGTGCTCGCCGGGGGACGAGTCGCCCGGACGTTCGTGTTCGCGGCGGACCTCGCGACGGTCGCCTCCGAGGGGTCGCTCCCCGAAGGACACGCCGGCCCCTAGGGGCTTCGTGTCCCGACGGGTGCCCCTCGCAGAGGGGGGCGCGGCCGACGAGCGTTCCCCCTATCGTCGATTTCGAGATGGTTTCCGGGGGACACCCCCGCCGTCCGACGGAACTTCACGGGGAGCGACATGACCAGCTACGACGGCCTCACGACGACCCCGTTCCGGGCGCTGGACGGCGCCCCCCAGGCCGTCCGGGCCCGCTCGATGCCCATCTGGCTTCCGGCCGTCGCCTGGGCCCTCGGCCTCGTCGCGGTGGTCATGGGTGCGGCCTTCGGGGGCACCCTGCTCGCCCTGTCGAGCCTGGGGATCGTCGCGCTCGTCGCGGGGATGGCCGCGACGGCCGCACGGTGGCACCGCGTCGAGCGCCTCGCGGCCGTCGAGCTGGCCGAACGGCGTGCCTCGGCCGCCGAGACCCGACTCGTCTGAGCGGTCCCTCGCCCAGGAGTCCTGCCTCTCGTCGCGCAGCCCCCGACGGCGCACGGCCCGGAGTCGGCCTCCGCGCCGTGCCCTGGTCCGGGACAGGCCCGCGCGCACGAAGAAGTCGACGACGCCCGTGAGCGCGGCGCCGACGACCGCGATCCAGGCGTACCCACGAAGCGTTCGGCGACGTCGGGACCGCACTGCGGTGCCAGCGTGACCGAGAGGCGGTCACGAGGGTCGAGGGTGCCGCCTCAGCCCGTCGTGCCGTGGTCGTGACCGGGACGCGCCGCCTCGACCCGATCGGTCGACACGACGCGGACGGGTCGCGTCGACAGCTCGTCGTTCTCGAGCCCACCCGGTGCGCCGAGGAACATGTCGCCGCGTTCCCCGGGATCGCCGAGGTCATCGCGCTCGCCCGCCGGGATCGTGTTGATCGTGCCCGTGTCGGTCGCCACCAGGCCGTGCCGGGCGAGCACCTCGTCGCGCTCGGCCGTGAGGAACTCACGGTTCGCGTTCTGGGCGTCGGCGAACATCGTGGTGCGGCCCGACACGATGCGGGCGATGCGACGGTTTTCCCACCACCGCTTGCCCACGACCATCAGGACGACGCCGAGCGCGGCGTAGCAGAGCATCATCGTGACCCCGCGGCCGTACCCGGGGCCCACGCCGTAGAGCACGCGCTTGAGCATCTCGGTGATGCCGCTGCCGACCACGACGGCGTTGAGCCAGGCGAACGGCTGGGGCATGAACCACGCGGGGTACGCGGCACCGGACGACGGCATCGACAAGAAGACGAAGACGATCATGGCCGGCAAGGCGACAAACCGCCCCACGAAGTAGCTGATGCCGTTGACGGCGAGGCCGATGGCGATGATCCAGGCCCAGGCGATGAAGAAGAGCGGCACGAAGTGCCCGTCGACGGCCCCGATCACCGGCCCGGCGAGCACGTTCGTCACGAGCGAGATGACGCCGCCCCCGACGCCGATGACGGTCATCCGGGTGCGGTGACGGAGCGGGGCGCCCATCAGCCCGATGAACATGGCGACCATGTAGCCGCCGATGCACCACGAGAGCATCAGGTACATCGACACGGTGCCGTACTCGTCGTTCGCCGGCAGTGGCGCCAGGTCGGTGACGGTGGGCGTGACGCCCCCTGCCTCGAGCACCGGCGTGATCGTCGCGGGGATCAGCGCGGCGACCTGGTACTGGTGGGCGCTCGCCGTGTAGATCGTGGTGTCGGCGGGGTCGTAGGCCACGGCGACGTGACCGGCGAGCACCGCCTGCTCGGCCTCGTCGGCCGAGCCGTACGCGCGGACGTCGATCACACCGGGGCGGGCATCGTCGAGGCCCGTCTGCAGGTCGGCGGCGACCGACGACGATCCGACGACCGCGACGGGGACGTCGTGCGGGTGGGGCGCGTGGAAGGCCGCGATGTAGCACAGGCAGAAGCCGACGATGAAGAAGAGCGGCAACCAGAGCTGCAGACCGATCAACTGCAAGGACGGGTGGAGCGTCGAGTACCACCGGCGGTAGCGACCGAGCTCGGGCTTCGGGGGTCCGCCCACGCCACCGGTCGTCGCCTGGTTCGTCGTGGTCGCCACCGTCCCGTGCCCTCCTGCTCTGCGTCGTCTCACCCTGTCACCGTCCCGCCACCGGTGCGGGTCACGATACGCCGAGGCGGCCTCACGACCTGGTGCTCGTGAAGGCCGAGGTGTCCATGGCGAGCTCCTCGGCGTCCAACCCGAGCAGAACGCGCCTCATGACCTCTTCGTCGAGGGCGCCGGCATCCCGCTCGCGCAGCACCACCTCGCGTCGCTTGGCGAGCAGTTCGCGCCGGATTGAGCCGAGTGCCTGGGGCGCGGCACGACGGCGCGCGCGCTGGGCGGCGGTCGCCCCCGAGGCGTCCCGTTCGTCGGCGTCGTCGAGGGCCGTGCGCTGCAGCGCCTCGTTCTGCCGCAGCAGCCGCGTCGTCGAGAGCTGGACGGCGCGCTCGGTGAGCTCGGGCCCCCAGCGCTTCTCCCAGTCGGCGCGACGCTCGGCGACGTGGGCCATGGTCTCGTCCGTGCTCGTCGCGAAGATCGCCAGCTCGGCGGCGAGGTCGCGGTCGCGCTGGGTGTCGTCGCGGACGCCGAGCACCCTGATGACGAAGGGCAGCGTCAGCCCCTGCAGCAGCAGGGTGCCGACCGTGACGATGAACGCGATGAGGAACATGGTGTCGCGCGCCGGCACGGGGATGCTCGACTCGGTGATCGCCGGGATCGACACTGCGGCCGCGAGGGTGACCACGCCCCGCATGCCGGTCCACGAGATGACGCTCAGCTGTCGCCAGTCCATGCGGGGCTGCGGGTGGTAGCGCACCGTCCGCAGCGCCGGCGCTCGCCGGAGTCGGCGGAGGGCGGGCACGCGCCGGAGCTTCCTCAGCACCGTCGAGAGGAAGAGGTACCGGCCGGCCCGGGCCGCGTAGTACGTGCCGAACACGAAGACCGGTCGCACGAGCACGACCACGGCCAGGACGGCGAGGGCGACGCCGACGCTCTGGCCGAGGCCGCGCTCGCTCTCGCTGACGTCGAGGACGACGGCCCGCAGCTGCAGGCCGATCAGTGCGAAGACGAAGCCCTCGAGCACCACGTCGGCCGCCGACCAGAACGGGCGTTCCTGCAGGCGGGTCGCGTAGCCCGTGCGCGGTGAGTTGAACCCGACGTAGAGCCCGGCGGCCACGACCGCGAGCACGCCCGAGCCGCTCAACTCCTCGGCGGCGATGTAGGCGATGAACGGCAACAGCAGCCCGATGACGTTCTCGACCACGGGGTCGTCGATGCGCATGCGCACCCGGTGGGCGACGAAGCCGAGGGCCAGACCCACCGCCACGCCCACGCCGATCGCGAGGCCGAAGATGCCGAGGTCGTCCCACAGCGTCAGGCTCGCGCCTCCCACGATCGCCAGGAACACCTTGACGAGGGTGAGCGACGCGGCGTCGTTGATCAGGCTCTCGCCCGACAGCACGGTCATCACCTTGCGCGGCAGTCCGAGCTTGCGGCCGATGGCGGCCGCCGACACGGCGTCAGGAGGCGCGACCACCGCCCCGACGAGGAGTGCGGCCGGGAGGGTCATGTCGGGGATCATCACGTAGGCGACGCCCCCGACGGCGAAGGCCGTGACGACCACGGCCCCCACGCCCAGACGCGCGATCTGGACGCGGCTCTCGCGGAAGTTCAGCAGGGAGACGTCGAGCGCCGCCGAGTAGAGCAGTGGGGGCAGGACGACGGTCAGGATGACCTCGGAGTCGATCTCGATGTCGGGAACGCCGGGGATCAACGAGACGAGCAGGGCGATGCCCACCGTCAACAGCGGGGCGGGCAGCCCCCGCCACCGGGCGAAGGCGGTCACGACGAGCGACCCGGTCAAGATGATCAGCAGCTCGCCGAGTTCCATGTGAGCAGGGCTCCGTCCAGTCGTCGCGGGCAGGCGGGTGTCGTGCACGCACTGCAAAGTTCACCCCATCCTCTCAGGCACCCCCTAGGAGAACGTCGGGTGAACGGCCCCGGTCCGTCGCAGGGCCCCCCGTAGCATCGCTGCGTGACCGCACAGCCCCGGGCGACCGTCCCGGCCCCCGACCTCGTCCGCTCCACCCGCTCGGGCGAGGTCCGAGGCGTGCGGGAGCGTGGCGTGCTCGCCTGGCGTGGCATCCCCTTCGCGGCGCCACCCGTGGGGCGCCTCCGGTTCCGGGCTCCCGAGCCGCCGGCGGCGTGGGCAGGAGTCCGCGACGCCGGCCGGTTCGGCCCCGCCGCCCCGCAGGACCGCGTGCAGTTCGTCGGCGTCGACGCGACCACGCCGCTGAGCGAGGACTGCCTCACGGTCAACGTGATCGCGCCCGACGGGACCGCGTCGGGCGACGGGCTGCCCGTCCTCGTCTTCATCCACGGAGGCGCGTACAGCGTGGGGTCGTCGCGAGAGTTCCCGAGACAGGGCGAGACGCTCGTCCGCGAGGGCGGCATCGTCTACGTCAGCCTCAACTACCGGCTGGGCGCCTTCGGTTACCTGGACTTCAGCCACTGGGCGACCGAGGACCGTCCGTTCGAATCGAACCTCGGGCTGCGCGACCAGGTCGCCGCCCTCGAATGGGTCCGCGACAACGTCGCCGCGTTCGGCGGTGACCCCGACCGGGTCACCGTCTCGGGCGAGAGCTCGGGCGGCAACGCCGTGACGACCCTCATGACGGTGCCGCGCGCTCGCGGCCTGTTCCGCGGGGTCGTCGCGCAGAGCGCACCGCCCAACGCGATCTACCCGCCGGACGTGACGCAGCGGTGGGCGGGGGAGTTCCTCGAGCTGCTGACCCACGACCTGCACGACGACGACCTCGAGGCCACGAGCGTCGACGACGCGGCAGCGTTGCTCGCCGTGGCTCCGACGACGGCCATCGTCCGGGCGGCGAGCCGTCTGCAACTGCGCACCCCCGACGACGATCCGGGCACGATCTGCTTCAGCCCGGTCATCGACGGCGACTTCCTGCCCGAACGACCGCTCGACGCCTTCAAGGCGGGCCGGGCCCACCCGGTGCCGTTGATCATCGGCACGAACGACCGCGAGGGGTCGGTGTTCACCGGTCGTCGCGACATCCTCGCGACGACCAAGCCGCGCATCCGGGCCATCTTCGCCGCCACCGAGAAGAAGGCCCGCAAGGCGATCCAGAAGCACTACCCGGGGCTACCCGCCCGACCCGCGGCCCTCGACTTCGGTGGCGACTACGCGTTCTGGTTCCCGAGCGTCAAGGTCGCCGAACGGCACGCGCTGCACCAACCCGTGCGTTTCTACCGCTTCGACGCGACGACGCGCATCCTGCGCGCGGCCGGGGTCGACGCGTTCCACGGTCTCGAGCTCTGGGCCATCTACGACCGCATGGGGTCCGCCTTCGGGTGGGCGATGAGCCTGCTGGGCGGGCGTCGGGCCTTCTTGCGCACGGCGGCACGGACCCGCTCGCGCTGGCTCGAGTTCGTCCGCACGGGCGCGGTGGCCGACTGGCCGACCTACGACCCCCACCGGCGGCGCACCCTGATCATCGACGCGCGTGACCGCGTCGAGCACGACCCGCGGGGCGAACGGCGACGGGCCTGGCAGGACTTCGTGCCACACGTCTGAGGTCGCGTCCGCGGCCGTGCCACAGCGGTGTCGCGGTGGGCGTCACCTGTCGTTCACCGGGATGTACCCCGGAGGTCACCGTCGAGTTGACCCGCGTTCACCCACCTATACACTCGGGCCGGTGGACATCACACTCATCGTCGTCCTGGTCATCGCACTGGCGCTCTTCTTCGACTTCACGAACGGGTTCCACGACACGGCCAACGCCATGGCGACCCCGATCGCGACCGGCGCGATGAAACCCAAGGTCGCCGTCACGGTGGCCGCGATCCTCAACCTGGTCGGGGCGTTCCTCAGCACCGAGGTCGCCAAGACCGTCTCGGGCGGCATCATCCGTGAGGGCGACGGCGGGGTGCAGATCACCCCCGAGATGATCTTCGCCGGCCTCATCGGGGCCGTCGTCTGGAACATGTTCACCTGGCTGAGGGGCCTTCCGTCGAGCTCGTCGCACGCCCTCTTCGGCGGCTTGATCGGTGCGGCGATCGTCGGCGCCGGCATGGGGTCGGTCGACTTCGGGGTCGTGCTGTCGAAGGTCGTGCTGCCCGCCCTGCTCGCTCCCCTGATCGCCGGGGTGGTCGGGTACACCGCCACGCGACTGGCGTACACGATCACCCGACGTCGCGACGACAAGAGCGAGCGCGGCGGCTTCCGGTACGGCCAGATCTTCACGTCGTCGCTGGTGGCCCTCGCGCACGGCACGAACGACGCGCAGAAGACGATGGGCGTCATCACGCTCACGCTGATCGCGGGCGGTCTGCTCACTCCCGACTCCGGCCCGCCCTTCTGGGTGGTCGTCGTCTGCGCCTTCGCCATCGCCCTGGGGACGTACACGGGTGGCTGGCGCATCATCCAGACGATGGGCGGCGGCCTGACCGAGGTCAAGCCCACGCAGGGCTTCTCGGCCGAGGCGTCGACGACCGCGACGGTGTTGGCCTCGAGCCACCTGGGCTTCGCGCTGTCGACGACGCAGGTCGCGAGCGGGTCGATCATCGGCGCCGGTCTCGGACGCCGCGGCTCGAAGATCCAGTGGGGCACGGCCGGCAAGATCGTCGTCGCCTGGTTCATCACGCTCCCCGCGTCGGCGGCGGTCGGTGCCGTGGCGGCCCTCATCGCCACGCTCGGCGTCACCGGGCTGGTCATCGACGCCGCCGTCGGCGCGGTGGTCATCGCCGGCATCTTCGTCCTCTCGCGCCGCCGACCGCACGATCAGGGATCGGCCATCGAGGTCGACGTCGCGGCCACCTCGGTGCTCTCGCGTCGTCGTGCCCGCCGGGCCGTCCGCAAGGGCCGCGTCGACACCCCGGCGTCCGGGGTCGAGGCCCCCTTCGTCCGCATGGACGACCCGCCCGAGCCCGTCCCCGCCCCGCGCGGCACGGCGGCGACCGACGACGAGGTGCGCTGATGATCGACTGGTCCGCCTTCGTCGTGGTGGCGCTCGTCGCGCTCTTCTCCGCCGCCGCCCTCGTGTCGCTCTATTCCCTCGGCCTGCGCCTCCTGACGGTCGAGGACCGGACGCCCGTCCGCACCGCCGCCGGGTACGCCTGCTTCGTCGTCTGTGCACTCGGTGTGCTGTACGGCATCTACCTGATCATCCCCGGCTTCCACCGCTGACCCGGCGGTCGCGTCTCGTCCCCCGGCAGCTCGACGGTCGCGGTCCGTGCCGGCCGCGCCTCCTCGAGATGCCCGGCCCGTGGCCCCGCCGGTAGGCTCGGCGGAAGCGTCCGGTCGACGACGACCGGGCCCCGACTGATGACGGAGGCGCACCACACGTGACGACCGAGACAACAGCACCGACCCGCACCGAGACCGATTCGCTGGGCAGCCGAGAGGTTCCCGCCGACGTCTACTGGGGCATCCACACCGCCCGGGCGCTCGAGAACTTCCCCATCTCGCAGCGGCCGATCTCGGTCTACCCCGACCTCGTCACGGCCCTCGCGCTCGTGAAGCAGGCGGCGGCCCGGGCCAACGTCGAGATCGGCGTCCTCGACCCGGTCAAGGCCGAGGCCATCGAGCGCGCCTGCGAAGAGATCCGCGGTGGCGCCCTGCACGACCAGTTCGCCGTCGGGGTCATCCAGGGCGGGGCCGGCACGTCGACCAACATGAACAGCAACGAGGTCATCGCCAACCGCGCCCTCGAGCTGCTGGGTCACGCCAAGGGCGAGTACCGCCACCTGCACCCGATCGACGACGTCAACCGCAGCCAGAGCACCAACGACACCTACCCCACGTCGATCAAGATCGCGATGGTGCTCACCCTGCGTCGTCTGCTGGTCGAACTCGACCTGCTGGCCGACTCGTTCGCCGCCAAGGGCGCCGAGTTCCACGACGTGCTGAAGGTCGGCCGCACCCAGCTGCAGGACGCCGTGCCGATGACCCTCGGTCAAGAGTTCACGGGCTTCGCGCACACCCTCGCCGAGGACGTCCAGCGCCTCCGTGACGTCGTGCCGCTGCTGGGCGAGATCAACCTCGGGGCCACCGCCATCGGCACGGGCATCACGGCCGACCCGCTGTACGCCGACGCCGTCCGTCGGCACCTCAGCACGCTCTCGGGCATGGACCTCGTCACGGCCCCCGACCTCATCGAGGCCACGAGCGACACGGGCGTCTTCATGACCCTGAGCGGCGCCCTCAAGCGCAGCGCCATCAAGCTCTCGAAGATCTGCAACGACCTACGACTGCTGTCCTCCGGCCCCCAGGCGGGCATCAGCGAGATCACGCTGCCGCCGCGCCAGGCCGGGTCGTCGATCATGCCGGGCAAGGTGAACCCCGTGATCCCCGAGGTCGTGAACCAGGTCGCGTTCTCCGTCGCCGGAGCCGACGTCACGGTCACCATGGCCGCCGAGGCCGGGCAGCTGCAGCTCAACGCCTTCGAGCCCGTCATCACGCACTCGGTCATGCAGAGCCTGCAGTGGATGACCTACGCCTGTCAGACACTGCGGGTCAACTGCGTCGACGGCATCGAGGCGAACCGTGCCCGCCTGACCCAGCAGGTCGAGACGAACGTCGGCAGCGTGACCGCCCTCACGCCCTACATCGGCTACACGGCGGCGGCGGCCATCGCCCACACGGCGCTGACGACGAACGCGGCGATCGCGCCGCTCGTGGTCGCCGCCGGTCTCATGACGGACGAGCAGGTGCGCAAGGTGCTCTCTCCCGCCCGCCTCTCCGGGCTCTCGCCCATCACCAGCGCGATCACGATCATCGACGTCGACGACCCCGCCGCGGCGGTGGCCCGGGCGGCCAACACGACGGGCGCCCGCAACCCGGGCGACGAGACCGCCGGCTGACGCGATCACCTGCCGGAGGCGCGGTGCCGGTCGACCGGCACCGCGCCTCCTGCAGGTCGGGGACGCCTCGGGCGCCTAGGGCGTCGAGGGGGCGTGGGTGTTCGGGTCGACCTGGTCGGCGCGCCGCGCGGCCTGCGGCCGCTCGTCGGCGGGCCGGTCGCGATCGCCCCGCAGGTGGACGCGCCGCAGTTCGTCCGGCTCGAGCACGCCACCGTTCTCGCGCAGGGCCCGCTCGCGGATCGCCCGGCCCACCCGGACGTCCCACGCGAGGTTGCGCGCCAGGATGTGGTTGCGCGCCGTGTCACGCAACGGCAGGGGGATGACCTCCTCGGCCTGCACCCCTCGGCGCAGCTGGCGCATGCGCAGGATCTCGCTGTCGAGCTCGCCGCCGATCACGAGCACGAAGTTGCTGATGTACGCGTAGAGCAGCACGACGACCACGCCGCCGACCCAGCCGTAGAAGCGGTCGTAGTTCGAGACCGTCGCGACGTAGACCGCGAAGCCCACCGTCGCGATCGCCCAGCCGCCGAGCGCGACCATGGCGCCGTACGACACCCAGCGCAGGCGGGGTGGTCGCACGTTGGGGGTGAAGAAGTACAGCATCGCGACCGAGAGCACGGCCAGGGCCACGAGCACCGGCCACTTGAAGACGTTGTAGAGGTCGGTCCAGGGGCGGCCGATGCCGAACCGGGCGGCGACCGCGTCGCTCAGCGTGGGCGTCACGAGCAGGATCACCGCGATGACGGCGAACGACACCATCAACACGAGTGTGACGATCATCATGTGGCCACGGAACTTCCAGATACGACGCCCCTCCTCGACCTCGTAGGCCGTGTTCATGGCCCGTCCGAAGGCCGTCGTGTAGGCCGACAGCGACCAGAGGGTGAGCCACAGGCCGATGCCGAAGGCGACGCCCGGGTTCGACAGGCTGAGCATCTGTTCGAGCGGCCAGCGCAGGGTGTCGATCGCGTCGGGGGTCAGGACGTATCGGGCCACCGAGAGGATCTCGTCCACGGCGTCACCGTCGTCGACGAACAGGGCGACCCCCGAGACGAGAGCGAGGGCGCCGGGCACGAGGGCCAGCATCGAGAAGAAGGTGAGGGAACCGGCGGCGTCGATGGTGCGATGGCGCAGGAAATCGTGCCAGACCCGCATGATCACGTACCGGACCAGCGACGGGTCCTCGGGCAGGGAACGCGTCGGGGCCATCCTGCGAGATTACCGGCTGCCCGTGTCGACGCGGCTCGTCCCTCGCGCCGCACCGACCCGGGCACCAGCCCGTAGGGTCGGGGGATGACCTGGTCCGATCCCCGCGGCGTCGGACACGACGCGTACGGACGCCCGTTGACGCCCTACGCCGACCCCTCCTCGGCGGGCCCGGCGGCGGGGGGCGGGCGGTCGGTCCACGGCCCCGCGGTCAACCCCGAGCCGGTCTGGTACCCGGTGCAGCCGGTCTTCGCGCAGCCTGCGCCGCGTCGTCGCGTCGCCAGTGCGGTGGCCCTCGCGGTCGGCTTCACGGTGATCGGCACGTTCGCCGCGGCCGTCGGCCTGTACTTCGTCATCTTCGTGCAACCCGCCGTGTTGCTCGCGGGCAGCCTGCTCGCCTTCGTGCCGTTGGCGATCGTGTTGGTCGGCATCTGGCTGGTCGACCGGTGGGAGCCCGAACCGCGCGTGGCGCTGCTCTTCGCCTTCCTCTGGGGCGCGGCGGTGGCGGTCGGCACCGCCCTGATCGTCGACATCGCCCTGACGACGGCGCGCTCGGTGCTCGGCGTCCGGTCGAGCGGGCTCGAGGACGTGCTCGGCGCGGTCGTCCAGGCGCCGCTCGTCGAAGAGGGCGCGAAGGGGCTCGGTGTCCTGTTGGTCCTGTGGATCTTCCGACGGCACTTCGACGGCCCGGTCGACGGCATCGTCTACGCGGCGACCGTCGCGGCGGGCTTCGCGTTCGTCGAGAACATCCAGTACTTCGCCCTGCAGGTCGGTGAAGATCTGGCCACCGGCAGCCAGGGCCTCGCGTACGTCTTCTTCGTGCGGGCCCTGATGTCGCCCTTCGCCCACGTGATGTACACGGCCTGCACGGGCTTCGCCCTCGGCCTCGCGGCGCGGCGGACGGGTCCCTACGGTGCGATCGGCTGGTTCTTCGTCGGCCTCGTCCCCGCGGCGGGTCTGCACGCGCTCTGGAACGGTGCGTTGTTCGTCGTCGGGGACGGCTTCTTCGTCTACTACCTGCTCGTGCAGGTGCCGATCTTCGTGGCGATGGTGCTGCTCGTGGTGTTCCTCCGGCGCAACGAGCGGAGGGTCACCCACGACCGTCTCGCCGAGTACGCCGCCGTGGGGTGGTTCAGCGCGGACGAGGTCGGCATGCTCTCGTCGAGCGCCGGCCGTCGTCGCGCGAGGTCGTGGGCCGCGTCCCGCGGCATCCGGCCCGCCATGAAGGTCTTCATCTCGAACGCGACGCGTCTGGCCTTCACCCGTCAGCGGCTCGTGAAGGGGCGTCGTGCACTCGACGAGGCGGTGCAGCGTGACGAGGCCGAACTGCTGGACGCCCTCACCGCGAGCCGTCTCGCCCTGCAGGCTCCGCCGACCGCGTTCGTCGGCTACCCGCAGCACCCGGGCTGGCCGCCGCAGCTGCCCCGGCACCCCGGTTCGCCGCAGTCCGGCCCCGGGTGGTGACGCCACCCGTCTCGACGACCGCCCCAGCCACGACGACCGCCCCAGCCACGACGGCCGTCACAGCGGACGCGGGTCAGGGCGTCGGTGCCTCGGCGTCGTAGCGCCCGAAAGCGGGGGTCAGCCGGGCCACGAGCGCGACGAGCGCGACGACGAGCAGCCCGCCCAGCAGGGGAGGCCAGAAGACCGCGATTCCGGCGACGAGCCCGACGAACAGGTCGCCCACCCGGGGCCCGCCCGTGACCACCACGATGAAGATGCCCTGCAGGCGACCCCGCATCGCGTCCGGTGCGGCCGACTGCAGGATGGTCGACCGGAAGATCGAGCTGACGTTGTCGCTCGCACCGGCTCCGGCCAGAGCGAGGGCCGCCCCGCCGAGGGCGACGAGGTTCGCCTGGTCGAGGCCTGCCGTGACGGCGCCGCCGTGGGCCGGCGTCACGAGCAGCACGACGCCGAACGCCGCGATGCAGAGTCCGTAGGCGGTGATCGCCCACCGCACGGCGACACCCTGTCGCCGCACGTGGCCGAGGCGTCCCGAGAAGACGCTGCTCAGCAATGCCCCGACCGCGAACGAGGCGGAGAGGACACCGACCGTCACCGCGCCTCCTCCGATCACGAGCGTGCCGACCACCGGGTAGAGCACGCGGGGCATGCCGAACGTCATGGCGACGACGTCCATGACGAAGGTCGTCCGAATGTTCGGCGACCGCTTCAGGAACGCCAGGCCGAAGCGCAGCGACTCCAGCCCCGGGCGCTGGGTCTCGCCCTCTGGTCGGATCGGGGGCAGCGTGACGATGCCGAGGAACGCCGTCGAGAACAACACGACGTCGACCGTGTACGTCAGCGGGAACCCCACGCTCGCGACCAGCACGCCGGCCAGCGCGGGGCCGACGGTCAGCATGAGGCCCATGCTGATGCCGCTCAGCGCGGAGGCGGCCGGCAGCAGCTCGCGGGGCAGGAGGCGCGGCACGATCGAGGCGCGGGAGGTCGCGATCATCGTGCCCGCCACGGCGTTGACCGTGGTCAGCAGGTACAGCAGCCACACCTCGTGCAGCCCGAGGTAGGCGTGCAGCGCGATCGCAGCGGTGGAGAGCCAGGCGAACACGGCGGCGACCAGCGCGACCTTTCGTCGGTCGAAGGCGTCGGCGAGCATGCCGCCGTAGAGACCGGCCAGGATCATCGGCACGAGCGAGACGACACCGACCAGGGCGACGGCGAAGGTCGAGCGGGTGATCTCGAAGATCTCGAGGCCGACGGCGACGAGTGTGAGCTGCGTCCCGATACCGCTGATCGCGCTGCCTGCGAACAGACGGGCGAAGGCGGGGCTGGTGCGGAGCGGGGTGACGTCGACGAACAGCGGGCGACGGGCGGGCGGCGTGGGGCTCGGCGACGACGCGGGGGGAGGCGGGGTGGTGGTCAAGCTGCCATTCTTGCCGATCGTGCAGAATCCCGCAGGACCGTGCCGCCCGACCCGTGCCGCCCGACCCGGGGCCGGGCTGCCGTCGGACGATTTGGCGTCACGACACCGTCGGAGTAGCGTCCATGTGTTCGCATCGATGACTCGCTCTCGGTGCGGACGCCGGGTCGGCTTCTCGGGCCTCGCAGGGAGGACGCGAGCGGCCGACCCGCCCCCTCGGCCCGTCGGTGGTTGGATGGTCGGCATGACTCACGACCCCCAGACCAAGCCCGAGATCGACGCCCCGACCGGCCCCGCCCCCACCGAGCTCACGGTCACCGACGTCACCGTCGGCGACGGAGCCGAGGCGCAGTCCGGCTCGACCGTCAACGTCCACTACCTCGGCGTCGAGTACGACTCCGGTGAAGAGTTCGATTCGTCCTGGAGCCGTGGCGAGGCCATCAACTTCCCGCTGCAGGCCCTCGTCCGCGGCTGGCAGGAGGGCATCCCCGGCATGAAGGTCGGCGGACGCCGCGAGCTCGTCGTGCCGCCCCACCTGGCCTACGGCCCTGCCGGTGGCGGACACCCGCTCTCGGGCAAGACCCTGATCTTCGTCATCGACCTGCTCGGCGTCAGCTGATGACGGTCGCCCCCTCGGTCGGCCTCAACGACGGGCGCACGCTGCCCCAGCTCGGCCTCGGCACCTACGGGCTGAACGACGACGAGGGCACGGCGCAGGTCGTGCAGGCGATCTCGTCGGGCTACCGCCTGCTCGACACGGCGCTCAACTACGGCAACGAGGCGGCCGTCGGGGCGGCGATTCGTCAGACCGACGTGCCGCGTGGCGACCTCGTCGTCACGACGAAGCTGCCGGGTCGGCACCACGGTTACGACGAGACCCTGGCGAGCTTCGACGAGAGCCGCGCGAACCTCGGCCTCGACTTCGTCGACCTGTACCTGATCCACTGGCCGCTGCCGCGCGTCGACAAGTACGTCGAGACGTTCAAGGCCTTCGTCACGTTGCAAGAAGACGGGCTCGTCGGCTCGGTCGGCGTCTCGAACTTCACGGCCGAGCACCTCCGACGCGTCGCCGACGACACGGGCGTGGTCCCGGCGGTCAACCAGATCGAGCTGCACCCGTACTTCCCCCAGGCCGAGTTGCGTGCCGTGCACGAGAGCATGGGCATCGTCACCGAGAGCTGGAGCCCGCTGGCCAAGCAGAGCGAACTGCTACAAGAGGCGCGGGTCACCGAGATCGCGCGGGCCCACGGCAAGACGCCCACCCAGGTCGTCCTGCGCTGGCACGTGCAACTCGGTGCGGTCCCCGTGCCGAAGTCGGCCGACGCCGGCCGACAGCGCGAGAACCTCGACGTGTTCGACTTCGAGCTCACGCCCGACGAGGTCGAGTCGCTCAGCGGTCTCGAGCGTGGTCGCCTGTGGGACGGCGACCCGCTGACCCACGAGGAGTTCTAGGCCCGGCTCCGCCGCGACCACCCCAGGAGGCGCGCCCGTCCCCACGAGGACGGGCGCGCCTCCTTCGTTCTCGCACGATTCCGGCCCTCGCCGTCGGTGGCCGGAAGGTAGACTGGCGTGCCGACTTTTCCCGAAGGGTACGAACACCTGTTGTCATCCGAGATCGACCGCGAACGCGCCTACGTGGGCACCCTCTACGACCGCCTCGACGAGCTGAAGGCCGACGCCCGAGTCCGCCTCGAGCGCACCCGCCGCGAGACCGTCGGCGGCAACCACCAGAGCCGCAGTGAGCGCGACGCCTACGCGCGCCTGTACGAAGACACGATCGTCCAGCTGGGCTCGGTCGACGAACGGCTCGCGTTCGGTCGGCTCGAGCTCGAGACGCCCGACCTGCTCGGCCAGACCGGCGACGTCGACCGTCCGGCCGAGGCGGGCGAGGGCGGGCGCTACCGTTACATCGGCCGCATCGGCCTGCGTGACGAGGCGCACCACCCGATCCTGCTCGACTGGCGCGTGCCCGGGGCCAGCGCCTTCTACCAGGCGACCGCCGCGACGCCCATGGGGGCCCGCGCCCGTCGCCACCTGACCCTCGAGGGGCGCACCGTCACCCGCCTCGAGGACGAGGTGTTCGACCCCGACCTGCTCGACCGCGACGACGTCCAGTTGCAGGGCGAGGGTGCGCTCATGGCCGCGCTGACCGCCCAGCGCACCGGCCGCATGACCGACATCGTCGCCACGATCCAGGGCGAACAGGACCGCATCATCCGCTCGCAACTCGACGGCGTGCTCGTCGTGCAGGGCGGTCCCGGCACGGGCAAGACGGCCGTCGCACTGCACCGGGCCGCGTACCTGCTCTACTCGCACCGTGACCGGCTCAAGGGATCGGGCGTGCTCGTCGTCGGGCCGTCGAGGTCGTTCCTGCGCTACATCGAACAGGTGCTGCCGTCGCTCGGCGAGAGCGGCGTCGTCCTGTCGAGCCTCGGCGGCCTGTACCCGGGCATCGAGGCGCAGACCGACGACGCGCCCGACGTCGCCGCCCTCAAGGGCTCCGCCGAGATGGCCGAGCTGATGCGCCGCGCCGTCCGGTCGCGGCAGATCCGCCCGGCCGAGCCGACGACCATCGACATCAACGGCGAGCGTCTCGTGGTGCGCCCCGAGCTCGTCGGCGAGGCCATGCGCAAGGCACAGGAGCGGGGCAAGCCGCACAACGTGGCCCGGGTCACGTTCAACAAGGCGGCTCTCTCGGCCCTGACCCGTCAGCTGGTCGACCAGATGCGCGAGCACGGCACGACGGTCGACGAGTCCGACGAGGCCGTCCTCCGAGAAGACATCCGGCAGTCGTACGACGTGCGCGTCCTGCTCAACACCGCCTGGCTTCCGCTGAGCGCCGAGAAGCTCGTCGAAGACCTGTACGCCCGACCGAACTGGCTCGCCTCGATCACCCCGCGCTGGACGCCCGAGCAGCGCGCCCTGCTGCGGCGCGAGCGCGGGGCGGGCTTCACCGTCTCCGACGTGCCGCTGCTCGACGAGGCCGCCGAGCTGCTCGGCGAGTTCCAGACGGGCGTCGACCCCGAGCGGCTGGCCCGCAAGGCCCAGCGCAAACGCGACATCGAGAACGCCGAGCGCGCCATCGAGAACATGGGCGTCGAGGGCATGGTCAGCGCCGAGCAGATCGCCGGCGGCTTCGCCGAGCGCGCCGCGTCCATGACCACGGCCGAGCGGGCCGCGGGCGACCGTACCTGGGCCTTCGGCCACGTCGTGGTCGACGAGGCGCAAGAGCTCTCGCCCATGCAGTGGCGGCTGCTCTCGCGACGGTGCCCGCTGCGGTCGTTCACCGTCGTCGGCGACATCGCGCAGGCGTCGAGCCCGGCGTCCGCGTCCTCGTGGGACCGCGCCCTGCAGGCCTTGCTCGGGCGTCGTCGGGGCGGCGGCGCCCAGGGCACGTCGGCCCCGTGGCGGCTCGAAGAGCTCACCGTCAACTACCGCACCCCGGCGCAGATCGTGGTCTACGCCGAGGGCGTCGCGACGTCGACCGGGCTGCGGATCACCCCGAGCCGGTCGGTGCGCTCGAGCGAGTGGCCGGTGCGAGAGGTGACCGGCGCCTCCTCGAAGGACGATTTCGTCCGAGCCACGGTCGAGGCCGTCCGGGCCGACCGGGCGATCGACGCCGAGGGCACCCTGGCGGTGATCGCGCCCGAGCAGGCCGTCCCGACCCTGGTCGAGGCGCTGTCCGCCGAGTTCGACGGCCTGGTGGCCGCGGGCACGGCGTCGCTCACCAGGCCGATCTCGGTGCTGAGCCCCGCGACGTCGAAGGGCCTCGAGTTCGACTCGGTCGTCGTGGTCGACCCCGAGCGCGTGCGCCAGGCCGGCCGACGCGGCAACGCCAGCCTCTACGTGGCGATGACCCGGCCCACGCAACGCCTCACGGTCGTCTCGTAGGCCGGGCCGGTCGGCAGCGAGCCGACGTCGGGGCAGATGCGCTCGGGCGCGTCGGGCGGCTCAGCGGTAGTCGGCCGGCCAGGCGAAGGCCGCGGGTGCGGTCACGGTCTCGCCGACGGGTGCGAGCACGAGGTCGATGCGCTCGAAGTCCCGCAACGGGATGCCGGCCGGGTCGGCCGTGTACGGGCTGCCCCCGACGAAGGTGTGCAGCTCGAGCCCGTCGTCGTGCCCGAGCGACCCCACGCCCCGGCCGTCGAGTGCGACGTCCCATTCGCTGAAGAGTTGACCCAGCACGAACGTCTCGCGTGTGGGCGACTCGACGTGCACGATGCCGCTGGTGTCGTGGGTGTGGATCTCGGCGGCGAACTTCGTGTCGGAGTCGTGTCCGATGTCGCCCGGCACCGTCACCGCTCGTCCGTCGACGGTGATCGAGAGGTGCGTGTGCACGTGCATCGCGAGGTCCTGGCCCCAGACGTTCTCGAGGCCGGCGGCGGTCGCCCGGGTCTCGAGCTGGTCGGTCGGGGGTCGACCCCACGGAGGCGCGGTGGCGGCCCCGTGGACGTTCAGCGGGTTGCCGCTCTGCACCACGGCCACACCGGCCCCGCCCGCCACGAGGACGACGAGTGCGAGCAGCCCCGCCAGCACCTCGCCCGAGAGCCCTCGCCGAGGCCGGTGAGCGCGACCACTCATCGTGTCGGACCGGAGTTCGCCTCGGCCTCGGCCTCGGACGTGTCGCGGACGCGGTCGACGAGTTCGCGCCACGGCCCGGTGACCTGCTGCTCGGGCAGCTTGGCCTTGCGGGTGGGTCGGGTCTCTGCCGTGATGACCCAGACGAAGCGATCGGGCTGCACGGCCTGGGCGGCCGTCGGGGCCTGGGACCAGGGCACCTGGTCGATGAGGACGAGCCACGACTCGGTGTCGGGCTCGGAGTCGACGTCGACCGACCAGCTGCGGGTGAGGCCGGCGAATCCACCGGAGCGCGACACGGTGATCTTCATGGGCGCGATGGTACCCCCGCGGTGTCCGGGGCAGCGGGGTGTCGTGCCGACCGGCATCAGGCCGCCGGGGTGACCCCGACGCCCTCCCACCCCGCCGAGGTCGCCCGGGTCTCGTCGGAATCCGCTCCGTACCGTGCCGTGGCCGCCTCGACGGTCGCCGCCGCGAACTGCGCGAAGGTGGCGTCGGTCGGCAGGGCCCCGCCGGTCAGCGTGTCGTACCAGACCTGACCGGCCCGCACCCAGGCCTCGCCGCCGAGCGCCTCGGACACGAGGTAGAAGGCCCGGTTGGGGATGCCCGAGTTGAGGTGCACCCCACCGTTGTCGTCGGTGGTCTCGACGTAGTCGTCCAGGTGCCCGGGTTGGGGGTCCTTCCCGAGGACGTCGTCGTCGTACGCGGTGCCCGGGGCCTTCATCGACCGGAGGGCCCGACCCTGCACCTCGGGTGTGAAGAGTCCCTCACCGATCAGCCAGGTCGCCTGGTCGGCGGTCTGGCCGAACAGGTGTTGCTCGACGAGTGTCCCGAACACGTCGCTCACCGACTCGTTGAGCGCGCCGGACTGCCCCTGGTAGGTGAGGTTCGCGGTGTACTGCGTCACGCCGTGGGTGAGCTCGTGCCCGATGACGCTGACGGATGCCGTGAAGCGCTCGAAGACCTCGCCGTCGCCGTCGCCGAACACCATCCGCTCGCCGTTCCAGAAGGCGTTGTCGTAGTCCTGGCCGTAGTGGATCGTCGCGTCGAGCGGGAGCCCGGCGCCGTCGATCGAATACCGCCCGTACACCTCGCGGAACAGGGCGTAGGTGGCACCGAGCGCGTCGTACGCCTCGGTCGCGGCGACGTCGTCGGTGGCCGGCTCGCCCTCGCCCCGGACCCGGACGCCCGGCAGCTCTTCGGTGCCCTGCGCGTCGAAGATCGTCCGCTCGAGCACGGCCCCGCCGCCGAGCGCGCCCCGCACGACCGGGGGAGCCGCGTTGCGGTCGACGGCCTCCAGGGCGAGCAGGCCGTTGCGGGCGGCCTGCGGGGCCCGGTGAAGGCGGGGCGAGTCGGCCTCGGCGAGGTGGGCGAGCAGGTACGGGGGGACGATGAACCGCGACATGGGTGCACTCTCGCACGGGCCTCCGACATCGGTCCGGACTGTTCACACGATCGTGACGCGGGCCCGGGGCGGGCCGTCCGCGCGACTAGCGTTGACCCCATGACCGTCACCGACGCCTCCTCGTTCGTCGACAGCAAGATCGCCGTCGTCCCCGACTTCCCCAAGCCCGGCATCCTCTTCCGCGACGTCACCCCGCTCTTCTCCGACGCCGACGCCTTCGCCACCGTGACCACGGCGCTCTCCGAGCCGTTCGACGGCGGGTTCGTCGCCGTCGCCGGCATCGAGGCGCGGGGCTTCGCGCTCGCCGGGGCCATCGCGATCGAGCAGGGCGTCGGCGTGCTGACGGTGCGCAAGGCGGGCAAGCTGCCCGGCGAGGTGCTCAGCGAGAGCTACGCCCTCGAGTACGGCGAGGCCACGCTCGAACTGCGTCCGAACCAGATCCCGGCGGGGTCGAGCGTCCTGATCGTCGACGACGTGCTCGCGACCGGCGGCACGGTCGAGGCGACCATCTCCCTGCTCGAGCGAGCGGGCTACGTCGTGGCCGGCGTCGCCGTGCTGCTCGAGCTCGACGGTCTCGACGGTCGGGCCCGCCTCGAGGGCCACGTCCCCGTGCACGCCCTCTCGTCCGCCCCCGCCTGAGCGCCCGCCAGTTCTAGTCGGCGGCGCGAGGCCTCTGGGTCCCTCCGACGATGATGATGACCACGCCCGCGACAAAGGTGACGACCGGCGCGTAGAGGGCCAACCACGCCGTCCGGCTCATGTCGGATGTCACCTCGGCGCCTTCGTCGGCCGCGATGCCCAGGTTCACGAGGTGCACCGCAGCCCACACGCCACCGACCATGCTCATGAGCGTCAGCGCCGCGCCGAGCCAGATCAGGTTCTTCACCATCGCCTCTCAGTTGCACCGGTGGTTGACGACGTCAGGGTAGTTCGCCCGACGCCACCACGTGTCGAGGTTGTACGTGGCTTTCGCGAACGCAAACTGCTGGTGGCAGATGTACTGCCATTGCATCTGCACGTTCTGGCGCCCCGCCCGCGCCTCGACTTCTTTCCATCCGTAAACCCCGGCGAGGTAGGCGCCGCCGAATGCCCGCGATGCTCGCGTCGGAGTAACGACGAGGGTTCGTCCGCGCTTGTCACGCTTGACCCACGTGACGTTCTGCACCATCTTCACCCCGAGGTAGGGATCGGCCACAATGGGATACGCGAAAGCGCTGGAGTGTTCGACGATTTGAGTCAGGGTGTCGCCGATGAATTCATAGTGCGTCGGCACCGCGGCGCCTTGAGCATCCTTTGCCCAGGCTGGCGCGATCATTCCCGCCAGGTCGCCGTTCGCCTCCGTGATGAACACCCCTCCGTGGTCGAGCGTTGCTGTGGCGCCCGGCGGCACGTGCAGTTGGTAGTCGTATCGGGTGGGTGCGCTCGCGTTGCCGATCACAGTGAGCAACTGGACCGATGCGTCGTCGTGCGTCACGGGGACCGTGCTCGAGCCGTTGTTGTTGTCGAAGAATCGGACGCCCGGTCGGGGCGTCACTGCATCGTCAGCAGTGTCGGCGAATGGAACTCCGATCTGCAGTCCTCCAGAACCGGCTTGGGGGTCGTCTTTGACCGTGATCGGCTCCTCCGGGTCGGTGGGCACGTCGACGGCTCTTGATGCGGCAACCTCGAGCAATACGTCGGGTGCAACTGCCTCGATGCTGCGTATGGCCTTCGTAGCTGGCTCGGCAGCCTCCGCAGGGGTCGCGACGAGCACGCTGCCCGTGGGGGCAAGACCCCCGACGATCGCGGCCAGCTTGCTTGATGGTCTGCTCTGCATGTGAACTCCTTCGTTCTACACGTCTAATCCTGAACGTAATATTGCACTTACTCTGCCGTCTCGGCACGCCCGTGTCAATGGCGACGCCCGGTGCAGCCGTCGATCGGCGAACAGATGGTCATGCTCTCGGGCTCGTCGATGAGGGTCGTACCGGTCGTGTACAGCGGATCGGCAGGCGTGGCTGCTCAGGCGAACGAGCGCGCGGCCTCAAGCGCCCCGGGGAAGAGCAGCCCCGCCCCGCCGAGCAGGCAGGCGAGGGCGACGAGCACGAACACCCCGACCCAGACCACGCCCGGCACCCGGGTCAGCCCGGCGAGCTGGTCGGCGTCCGATGCGGTAGAGCGAGAGCGACGTCGGCTGCGTTGCAGTTCGAGCGAGGCGCGCAGCGCCCCGAACCCCAGCACCGAGGTCACGACCAGTCCGAACACGGCCTGCCAGGTCGGCGACGCGAAGAACGTGACGACGACCACGAGGGCGGCGCCCAGCAGCACCACCCAGAGTCCGAACCAGTTGCGAATCTGCACGAGCATCAGCGCGAGCAGCAGAAGCAGCGCCCAGAGCAGCCCGGCCGCGTACCCCGCCGACAGCAACCACGCGGCGCCCAGGGCGGCGATCGCCGGAGCCGTGTAGCCGGCGAGCAGCGTGATGATCATGCCCGGCCCGGTGCGGGGCCCCTTCGACACGGTGAGGCCCGACGTGTCGGAATGCAGCCGGATGCCCGTCAGTCGCCGTCCGGTCAGCACCGCGGCGAGACCGTGCCCGCCCTCGTGCACGACGGTGACGGCGTGCCGCACCGTGTGCCAGGTGCCCGGCAGCAGCACGAGCAGCAGGCCGGCGGCGACGCCGGCGAGCAGCCACGAGCCGGGCAGGGGAGCGGCGAGCTGGCTGATCCGGGCCCAGAGGTCGGTGAGTGCGTCCACGCGACGAGCCTAGGAGGCGCGGTGCGCGCGGTCGGACGCCGCGCCTCCTCGGCCCTGCCGCCGCCGCCCCCGGGGCGGGTCGTCCTCTGGGTTGATCTTCGTGCGTTCCGGGCGTCCTCCCACGGGGGCGTGCCGCACCATGGACGGATGCGTCGCGCCGTCCTCCTCCTGCTCACCCTCGTCTACCTCGCCGGGGTCGCCTGGATGACCCTGCGCCCCAGCGTCTACGACGCGAACACGGGGGCGCTGCTCTGGCGGGCGCTCGACGTGTTCGCCCGGCACGACGAGACCTCGTGGATCACCTTCGCCCGGGTCGAGGCGGCCGCCAACGTGGCGATGTTCGTGCCGATGGGCATGTTCCCGGCGCTGCTGCTGCCCAAGCGGTTCTGGTGGGTCGGCATCCTGGTGGGCTTCGCCGCGACGGTGGGCATCGAGACCTACCAGGCGACGTACCTGTCGGCGACCCGCTTCTCCGACCCGCAGGACCTCGTGATGAACACCCTCGGGGCGGCGATCGGCGCGGCCTTCGTCGGACTCGTGCTTCCCCGGCGGCGGCGGGGGCGGGCCCGATCACGACAGGGCTCGACGTCGCCCGTCTGGTAGGCTCCTCAGGTTGCCGTCTGAACGGCCGCGGAGAAAGAGAGCTCGCACATCCGGTGACGAGCACCGCGCAACGAACTGAAAGGGGATCCATCCATGGCACTCGCACCTGACGTCAAGACCCGGATCATCGAAGAATACGCGACCCACCCCGGCGACACCGGATCCCCCGAGGTCCAGATCGCCGTGATGACGCAGCGCATCCTCGACCTCACCGAGCACCTCAAAGAGCACAAGCACGACCACCACTCGCGTCGTGGTCTGCTGCTGCTCGTCGGCCAGCGCCGTCGCCTCCTGGGCTACCTGTCCAGGGTCGACATCGAGCGCTACCGTACGCTCATCGGTCGTCTCGGCCTGCGCCGCTAGTCTTCGCGCTCCGGCACGTCTCGACGACGGCCCCCTCGGCACGCAGCTCCGGCTGCCGCCGAGGGGGCCGTTCTCTCGTTCCCGTCGGTCGGTGGCTGCCTCCCGATCGACGCGTCGGGGCTCAGTACCAGTTGTTCGCGACCGAGTGCGCCCACGCGGCGCACATCGTGCCGTAGCGGCCCTGGATGTAGCCGATGCCCCAGTTCACCTGGGTGCGGTAGTTCGTCTGCCAGTCGAGGCCGCTCGAGGCCATCTTGTTGCCGGGCAGGGCCTGGGGGATCCCGTAGGCGCCGCCCGACGGGTTGGTCGCGTTGGTGCGCCAGCCGGACTCCTTGTTCCAGAGCTGGACGAGGCAGGTGTACTCGGCGCCGCTGCCGACCTTCGTCGCGGCGTAGGCCTTGGCGCCGGCCGGATCGTTGACGGCACCGACCGGGGGAGTCGCGCCCCCACCGCCCGTGCCCGTGCCACCCGAGCCTCCGCTGCCGGCCACGGGTGCCGTGCCCCCGGACGATCCGCCGCCCCCGGACGAGCCGGAGGGTCTCTTCGCGGCGGCCGCGGCCTGCGCCTTCGCCGCCGCCTGCTGTGCGGCGTAGGCCTGCTGCGCGGCGACCCCGGCTCGGTACTGCTGTTCGAGCTCGGCCGTCGAGTCCTTGAGCGCGGCGAGCTGGGCGTAGAGATCGCTCGACCGCTGCGTGGCGCTCGTGACCTCGGCGTCGGCGCTCGCCTGGGCGGCGGCCGCCTCGTCGGCGGTGGCCTGTGCGTCCTTCGCCAAGGCGTCGCGCCGGTCGGCGGCCGTCGCCGCTTGTTCGCTGAGTGACGACACCGTGTTGCTCGCCGTGGTGGCGTCGGCCAGCACGGTCTGCCAGCGGTCGCCGAGCTGCGTCAGCGAGCCCAGCTGATAGAGCGCGGCCCCGGGATCGGGCGACGTGAAGAGGTCGGTGCCCATGGTTCGCGTGCCCCCGGTGCGGAACAGGCTGCCGGCCAGCTGGCCGGCCTCCTGCTTCGCCGTGTCGGCGGAGGCCCGGGCACGCGCGGCGTCGGCGGCGAGTTCGTCCGCCCGCTGCGAGGCGGCCGCCAGGTCGGCCTGCGCCGTCGCGTTGGCCTGGTCGGCCGACACGGCCTCGTCGCTGCGGTCGGAGGCGGCCTTCTCGAGGCTGTCGAGCGACGCGTCGATCAGGTCGACCTGCGCCTGGGTCGCCGCGGCGTTCCCCTTCGCGGCCTCGACCTGGGCCCAGGTCGGGTACCCGGCGGCGGACGCCACGGACGGCGCCACGAGCGTCGTCAGGACGAGAGCCAAGGAGGCGCCGGTCGCCACCGCGAGGCGGCTCGCGCGACGATCCCGGCCGGATCTGTCGTGAGCACGCATGACGACGACCCTAACGCCGTCCACCCGGCACCGCGCCTCCCCGTCCGGGCGACACCCGCCGAACGCACCCCGGCCGGAAGGGTGCGAGTGCTAGGATCACGCTCGGAGCAGGCCGGTACGGCTGCTGGTCACCGGTGGTGACAGGCGGAATGCCCCGACCGACGCCGAGCGTCCGGGTCGGGTGCGGGGTCCGACCGTTTCTACTGTTGGCCAGACGTGCCACCGCCTCCGTCGCGTTGTTGCACGTGCATGTCGCCATGCCGTCCACGCCGCCCGCTCCCGGTACACATCGATGCCCACACGGGGCCTCGATGCAAAACAAAGAGGAGTAGCCCCCACATGGAGGGTCCAGAGATCAAGTTCGGCGAAGCCGTCCTCGACAACGGCAAGTTCGGCAAGCGCACCATCCGATTCGAGACCGGTCGTCTCGCCCAGCAGGCTCAGGGAGCCGTCGCTGCCTACCTCGACGAAGACACCATGCTTCTGTCGGCCACGAGCGCCAGCAAGAAGCCGAAGGACAACTTCGACTTCTTCCCGCTCACCATCGACGTCGAAGAGCGTTCGTACGCCGCGGGCAAGATCCCCGGCTCGTTCTTCCGTCGCGAGGGTCGCCCCTCGACCGAGGCCATCCTGGTCTGCCGTCTGATCGACCGGCCGCTCCGTCCCTCGTTCGTCGAGGGCCTGCGCAACGAGGTCCAGGTCGTCATCACGGTGCTCAGCATCGCCCCCGACGAGTTCTACGACGCCCTGGCGATCAACGCCGCCAGCGCCTCCACCCAGATCTCGGGTCTGCCGTTCTCCGGCCCCATCGCCGGTGTGCGCCTCGCCCTGATCGGTGACCAGTGGGTCGCCTTCCCCAAGGCCAGCCAGCTCGCCGACGCCGTCTTCGACCTGACCGTCGCGGGCCGTGTCGTCACCGACGCCGCCGGCAACGAGGACGTCGCGATCATGATGGTCGAGGCCGAGGCCACCGAGCACGCCTGGGGTCTCATCCAGGGCGGCGCCACCAAGCCCGACGAGGCCATCGTGGCCCAGGGGCTCGAGGCCGCCAAGCCCTTCCTCAAGCAGCTCGTCGACGCCCAGGCCGCCATGGCCGCGCAGGCCTCGAAAGAGATCGCCGACTACCCGGTCTTCCTGCCCTACACCGACGAGGTGCTCGAGGCCGTCACGGCCGCCGCCGGCACTGAGCTCGCCGAGGTCTACAAGATCGCCGGCAAGATCGAGCGCCAGGACGCCGACGACGCGCTGAAGTCCCGTGTCAAGGACGCCATCGCCGCCAAGGTCGACGCGGGCGAGCTGCCCGACACGGCCCTCGGCCAGGTCGGCGCCGCCTACAAGTCGGCGACCAAGAAGGTCGTCCGCGACCGCATCCTCACCGAGCAGATCCGCATGGACGGTCGCGGCCTCGCCGACATCCGTCCGCTCGACGCCGAGGTCCAGGTCATCCCGCGTGTGCACGGCTCCGCCATCTTCCAGCGCGGTGAGACCCAGATCATGGGCGTCACGACGCTGAACATGCTCAAGATGGAGCAGCAGATCGACTCGCTGAGCCCGGTCACCAAGAAGCGCTACCTGCACCACTACAACTTCCCGCCCTACTCGACCGGTGAGACCGGCCGTGTGGGTTCGCCGAAGCGTCGCGAGATCGGGCACGGCTTCCTCGCCGAGCGCGCCCTCGTGCCGGTGCTGCCCAGCCGCGACGAGTTCCCCTACGCCATCCGCCAGGTGTCCGAGGCCCTCGGCTCCAACGGTTCGACGTCGATGGGTTCGGTCTGCGCGTCGACCCTGTCGCTGCTCAACGCCGGTGTGCCCCTCAAGGCCCCGGTCGCCGGCATCGCCATGGGTCTCGTCTCCGACACGGTCGACGGTCAGACCCGCTACGCGGCGCTGACCGACATCCTCGGCGCCGAGGACGCCCTGGGCGACATGGACTTCAAGGTGGCCGGCACGAGCGAGTTCGTCACGGCGATCCAGCTCGACACCAAGCTCGACGGTCTGCCGACCGCCGTGCTCGACGCCGCCCTCAAGCAGGCGAAGGAGGCGCGCACCGCCATCCTCGGTGTGCTGAACTCGGCGATCGACGCCCCCGACGAGATGGCCCCGACCGCGCCCCGCGTGATCTCGGTCCAGATCCCTCAGGACAAGATCGGCGAGCTGATCGGCCCCAAGGGCAAGACGATCAACGCCATCCAGGACGAGACCGGCGCCGACATCAGCATCGAAGAAGACGGCACCGTCTACATCGGCGCCGTCGACGGCCCGTCGGCCGAGGCTGCACGTGCCCAGGTCAACGCGATCGCCAACCCGACCAACCCCGAGATCGGCGAGCAGTTCCTCGGCACCGTCGTCAAGATCGCGTCGTTCGGTGCGTTCGTCTCGCTGCTCCCCGGCAAGGACGGCCTGCTGCACATCAGCGAGGTCCGTAAGCTCGCCGGCGGCAAGCGGGTCGAGAACGTCGAGGACGTCCTCGGCGTGGGCCAGAAGATCCTCGTCGAGATCACCAAGATCGACGACCGTGGCAAGCTCTCGCTCGCTCCGGTCGTGGCCGACGAGGCCGACACCGACTCGAGCGGAGCGACCGAGCAGTCGACCGACGAGTCGGTCGACGCGTAGTCACCACGTCACGAAGGGCCCGCTCCGACCTCGGTCGGGGCGGGCCCTTCGCCGTCGACGCGTCCTCTCCGGGGGGAGCGGACCGACGAGGAGGCGCGACTCGCGGATCGGGGCGGCGACACGGCGTAACGATTGGGTGCGGCGGCGCGGGAAACCGGTCGTGGGGTCGTATTCTTGACGGTGGAGGGCGAACCATACCCCATGCGGTCGTACAGAGACGCATCGGGGGTTCGCGACGAGAAGGGGACGGCGTGACCGAGACGACGGCGGAGCTCGCCCGTTCAGCCACGTCCGACTTCGCCGCTGCTGCCGCCGTCGCGGCGGCCGCGGCCCGTGCCTCGGCCGCTCAGCCCACCGTGCCCGTCGACCTCGGCATCATCCAGCCGCGCCGGCGTCTCGGCCTGTCCGACCTCAAGGTCTTCCCCCTGGCGCTCGGCGGCAACGTCTTCGGTTGGACGGCCGACCAGGCCGAGACCACCTCGGTGCTCGACGCCTATTTCGACCTCGGGGGCAACTTCGTCGACACCGCCGACTCGTACGCAGGCGGCCGCAGCGAGATCATGATCGGCTCGTGGATGCGCACTCGTCGATCACGCGACGACATGGTCGTGTCCACCAAGGTGGGCAAGAGCGCCGACAACCCCGGTCTGACCCCGCGGGCGATCGAGCGGGCCGTCGACGCCTCGCTCGAACGTCTCGGCACCGACCGCATCGACCTGTTGTACCTCCACGTGGACGACACCGAGGTGGCGTTCGAGCGCACGCTCCTGGCGGTCGACCATCTGATCAGGGTCGGGAAGGTCCGCTGGTTCGGGGGGTCCCACCACTCGGGCAACCGTCTCTACGAGGCGCGCATCGCCGCGGGCATGCTCGGCATCGCCCCGATGGTGGCGCTGCAGAACCAGTACAACCTGCTCGACCGCGTCGAGTACGAGAAGGGCCTGTCACACGTCGCCGCGCAGCAGCGCCTCGCGGTGATGCCGCGCTTCGCCCTCGCCAGCGGATTCCTCACGGGCAAGTACCGTTCGCGCTCCGACTTCGCGCACAGCCCCCGACGTCGTGTGCTGGCGAAGTACCTGTCCAAGAGAGGGCTGAAGGTCGTGCACGAGCTCGACCGCATCGCGTCCGTCCACGAGGTCTCGAGCGGCGCCATCGCGCTCGCGTGGTTGCTCGCCAAGCCGAACGTCGTCGCGCCGGTGGCCAGTGCCACGAACGCGAAGCAGGTCTACGAGCTCGCGCAGGCCGCGCGGGTCCAGCTCACGCGCAACCAGGTGCTCGACCTCGATCGCGCCTCCGCCTGACCGCTGGTCGAGGCGCCTGCCTCGTGACCTGCCGCCGACCGGACGACACCGACCCGGTCGTGTGTTCCGTGTCCGATGCGGTCACCCGGTGGCTCAGGCGGCGAGGAGTCGTTCGGCCGTGCGACGCAGGGACGCCGCAGAGGCGATGGCGTCGCCGGCGTACGCGCCCATCTGGGCGCCGTCGAGGGCGAGCACGAGATCGTCGGCGGCGTCGCCCGGCATGGGGTGACCCGCCGCCTTGAAGAGGGCGACGATCTCGCCCGTCAGCCACTCATGGTGCTCGGAGATGGCGAGGCGCACGGGGTGGGTCGGGTCACTGAACTCGGACGCCGCGTTCGCGAAGGCCGAACCTCGGAACGACACCGATTGCAGCCGACCGACGACGGCGTCGAGGTAGGCCTCGAGGGTCGCGCGACCCCCGTCGTGGGCTTCGGTCAGGGCAGCCAGCTCGGCGGCCTCGAGGTCGTGGCGACCGCTGAGGTACTCGAGGACGAGAGTGTCCTTCGCGCCGAAGTGCTTGTAGAACGTCGCCTTGGTCACCGACGACTCGGCGATCAGGCGGTCGACACCCACCACGCGGACTCCCTCGTCGTAGAAGAGACGATCGGCGGTCGTGAGGACCCTGGACCGAGCACCGGGAAGAGGCGAATCGGCGCGAGGCCGGCCAGGGAGACGCTGGACGGCCGGTTGGGGGGAATCGACCGTCACAGCGTGGCTCCTTGGGACGTCTCGGCTTGAAGCCGCGTGGGGGGACGCGCGCTCCGGACCTTCTGACGACGTCCGACCAGCCGCCGACGACGACCGTCAGGGGGGATGGAGTCGACGTCGGTTGATCCACACTAACACCGATGAGGACAAACAGAGTGGTCTGTTTGTCCTCCTGATCGTCCCCCAGTTCGGGTGGCAGGCGTGTCGAGCGACTCACGGACGGTTGCAGGAGAGGTCGCCTAGGCTCGACGTGATGAACGGCCCTGTCTCCTTCCCCCTCGACGAGGTCGAGATCTCCTTCCGCGCCACGGGCGACGCGCTCGTGAGGCGCACCGTGCTGCCCTCCGGCGTCCGAGTGCTCAGCGAGCGCATGCCCGGGGCTCGCAGCGCGACCATCGGTCTCTGGGTGGCGGTCGGTTCTCGCGACGAGTCCGACGCCGACCGGGGCTCGACGCACTTCCTCGAGCACCTCCTGTTCAAAGGCACGTCGACACGCTCCGCCCTCGACATCGCGGTGTCGTTCGAATCGGTGGGCGGCGAGCACAACGCCGCGACCGCCAAGGAGTACACCTGCTACTACGCCCGGGTTCGCGACGTCGACCTCGACGACGCGATCGACGTGCTGACCGACATGGTGACCTCGTCGACCCTCGACCCGGTGGAGTTCGAGACCGAGCGCGGGGTGATCCTCGAAGAGCTCGCCATGGCCGACGACGATCCCGCCGACATGGCCGGTGAACGCCTCTTCGAGTCGGTCTTCGGCGACCACCCGCTCGGGCGTCCGATCGGTGGATCGCCCGACAGCATCCGCGCCGCGACCCGCGACGACGTCGACCGGCACTACCGGGCGAACTACCGCCCCCAAGACCTCGTCGTGTCGATCGCCGGCGCCGTCGACCACGAGCGTGCCCTCGGCCGGTTGACGGCGGCACTCGACCGGGCCGGATGGCCCACCGTCGCGGCGGCACCCGTGCCTCGTCGCGACGACACGGCCGTCGACCTCGTCGCCGGTGAACCGCTGCAGGTGATCCGGCGCCCCCTCGAGCAGGCCACCGTGCTCCTCGGCCTGCCGGGCATCTCCGTCGGTGACGATCGCCGACCCGTCCTGGCCGTGCTGAACTCGGTGCTCGGCGGTGGCATGTCGTCCCGCCTCTTCCAAGAGGTCCGTGAACGCCGCGGGCTCGCCTATTCGGTCTACTCGTTCGCCCCGAGCTACTCGGACGCCGGTCTGTTCGGGCTCTACGCGGGGTGCACTCCCGCCAACGCCGGTGACGTCGCGCGTCTCATGCTCGACGAGCTCGCCGGTCTCGCGACCGACGGAATCACCGACGACGAGCGTCGCCGGGCCCTCGGCCAGCTCGGAGGCGCTGCGGCGCTCGCCCTCGAGGACAGCGACACCCGCATGAACCGCCTCGGCCGAGCCGAGATCACGACAGGAGAATTCGTCGATCTCGACACGTCCCTCGGTCGCGTCGAGGCGGTCACGTCCGACGACGTGCGGACGTTGGCGGCACGACTCCTCTCCGGCCCGCTGTCGACCGTGGTCGTCGGCGAGGTCGACGAGACGACCTTCCCCGTCCCGACGACGACGTCGGGAGCGATCCCTCGATGAACCAGGAGACGACGGTGTCCCACTACCTCTACCTCGTCCGGCACGGCGAACAGCAGGACGCCGAGCACGGGCTGCCCGACGGTCCCCTCAGCGAACGGGGCAAGCGCCAGGTGCGCCTCCTCGCCGAGCGCCTCGGAGGCGTCCCGTTCGACGCGGCCTGGCACTCGCCGCTCGAGCGTGCCGAAGAGACGGCCGCCATCATGACCGAGCGCATGCCGGCTCTCGAGTCACAACCCTCGACCCTGTTGTTCGACTGCGTCCCGTCCGGGCCGACGCCCGACATGCCGTCGTCCTACAAACCGTTCTTCGGCGGTGTGACCGACGAGCAGATCGAGGCCGGACAGGCGCAGATGGCCGACGCGGTCGCCGAGTGGCTCACCCCGGCCAGGGAGGACCGCCACGACCTGCTCATCACGCACAACTTCGTCATCGGCTGGTTCGTGCGCGAGGTGTTCGGCGCACCCGATTGGCGATGGATGGGCGTCAACCAGGCGAACGCCGGGTTGACGATCATCCGGGTGCGATCGGCGAAGCCGCCCGAGCTGGTGACGCACAACGACCTCGGCCACCTCCCGGTCGAGCTCCGCACCGGGTTGCCCGTCGAACAGCCCTTCTGATCCGTCGGGCCTTCGGGCCGCCCACGGTCGGGCCGTGCCTCAGGTGGTCCCTTCCTGGACGGTCTTGCCGTACCAGGTCGTGGCGTTGGGGTTCGCGTTGTACGGTTCGATCTTCCTGTAGCCCGCGCTGCGGTAGAGGCCTCCGGCGGCCGCGAGGCTGTCGTTGGTGTCGAGCACGATCTCGCCGGCACCGAAGGCGGCAGCCCGCCGTTCGAGCTCATCGAGCAGGGCGCGCCCGAGGCCTCGCGCTCGGCCCGCGGGTCTCACGAAGAGGTGCTTGACCTCGTACCGCACGGCACCCGAGGCCGAGGGGGCGATGAGTCGGATGCCGCCGCACGCGGACGCCGCGGACGGTGAACCGGAGTCCGGACCCGCCGGATCGCCGTCGACGACGACGAACACCCCGCTCGGTGGCACGAAGGCCGTCGCGTCGGGAAGGGTCGTCGTGTAGCTGCCCTGGGCCGAGGGGAACGTGCTCTCGCGTTCGGCGAAGTACTCGGTCAGGAGGGCAGCGGCGTCGGGGGAGGAGACGTCCGTCTCGCGGAACCGGGGCATGCCCACCATCGTAGGTCGCGGCCCCGGCCCCGTCCGGTCGCCCCCGGTAGGTTGGACGACATGACTTCGCGCATCGCCGTGGTGGGAGCCACCGGCACCCTCGGCTCGTTCATCGTCGACCTCGTCGAGCGCACGCCGGGGCTCGAGCTGCACGCCGGTCTGTCGTCGCGCGACGACCTCGACGGCGTCCTCGGGGCCGACCTGGTCATCGACGTCACGCATCCCGCCGTCAGCCCCCGAATCGTCGAGCACGTCGTCCGTGCGGGCATCCCGGTCCTCGTCGGCACCTCGGGTTACAACGCGGAGCGGCTGGCCCGGCTCTCGACCGTGGTCGCCGACGCGGGGGGTCCAGGGGTGCTGGTGGTGCCGAACTTCTCGATCGGTTCGGTACTCGCGACGCGGTTCGCGACCCTGGCGGCTCGCTTCTACGAGTCCGTCGAGATCGTCGAGGCCCACCACGAGGGCAAGGTCGACTCGCCCTCGGGCACGGCCGTGCGCACGGCTGAACTCATCGCCGAGGCGCGTCGCGACCTCGGTCCGGTGTCGGCTCCGCACGCCGACCAGCGGGCCAGGGGCCAGCAGGTGGCGAGTGTGCCCGTGCACAGCATGCGCCTCCGCGGCGTCGTCGCCAAGCAAGAGGTCGTGTTCGGCGGAGAAGGCGAGACTCTCACCATCACGCACGACACGCTCTCGCAGCGCGCTTACGAACAGGGGCTCCGGGTCGCGATGGCGGCCGCCCCTGACGTCACCGGGGTCGTCGTGGGCCTCGACGCCGTGCTCCCCCTCGAGTCGTGAAGGGGCGTACCGCGGCGCTGGTGATGGCGCTCCTCCTGCTGCTCTACGTCGTGCTGGTCGGCCAGCGGGCCGTCCTGTTCATCTCGACCGGCGAGCCGGTGGCGATCGCGCTCGGCATCGCCCTGCTCGTCCTTCCCCTCCTGGGCTTGTTCGCCCTGGTGGTCGAACTGCGCTTCGGCCTGCGGACGCAAGAGATCGTCAAACAACTCGCGGCCGAGGGCGGGCTGCCGGTCGACGACGTGCCGCGCCGCGCCTCCGGTCGGTACGAGCGCGAGGCGGCGGACGCCGCGTTCCCCGCCTACAAGGCGGGCGTCGAGGCGGCACCCGACGACTGGCGCGCGTGGTTCCGGCTCGGCCTGGCCTACGACGCGTGCGGCGACCGCCGACGGGCCCGTCAGGCCCTGCGTTGGGCCATCACGTTGCGACGCGAGACGGGCGGCTGATCCGGAGGGGCCGGGCGGGGCGAGCGGTCAGAGGGCGTCGACGAACGCCGTCAGGGCGTCCTCGACCGTGCGGTGCCGGAACACGAAGCCGTCGCGCTCCAGTACCTCGGGAACGACCTGCTGGCTGGGCAGCAGCATCTCGCGCCCGGCCTCCTGCATGGCCGTCGAGATGACGACCTCGGGCACGCCCAGCAGATAGGGGCGGTGCAGGTCCGAGGCCAGGGTGCGGGTGACGAGGTCACTCGTCGCCGGTGTGGGCCCGACCAGGTTCACGGGCCCCGCCACGGACGACGTCAACAGGTGCACGATCGCGGCGGCCTCGTCGTGCAGGCTGATCCAGGGCCAGAACTGGTCGCCGGTGCCGAGTCGTGAGCCGAGGCCCAGCTTGGTGAGGGGCAGCAGGGGCTTGAGCGCGCCTCCGCCGGGTCCGATCACGATGCCGGTCCGCAACGTGACGACGCGCGTGGCCTCGGGGGCCTTCTCGGCGGCGGCCTCCCAGGCGACGACGACGTCGCTGAGGAACCCCTCGCCCCGGCCGCTCGACTCGGTCAACCGCTCACCGGGTCGGTCGCCGTAGACGCCGACGGCCGAGCCGCTGAGGAACGTCGTGGGCGCCTGCGAAGCCGCTGCCATGCCCTCGACGAGCGTCGACGTCGCGGCCAGGCGTGACTCGAGGATGTCGCGCTTGTACCCGGCCGTCCACGGCAGACGCCCCAAGGAGGCGCCGGCCAGGTTCACGACGGCGTCCGCGCGGGCGATCAGGTCGTGGTCGACGATGCCGGCACTCGGCACCCAGGTGTACTCGTCCTCGGTGCGCGGTTCGTGACGCACCAACGAGAGCGGGCGGTGGCCGGCCTCGCGCAGCTGGCGGGTCAGTTCGGAGCCGATCATGCCGCTGGCGCCGGAGATCAGGACGGTGAGTGCGTCGGTCATGGGGACACCGTATTCCGGCCCGCTGGGGGAGCGTCCGTCGGTCCGTGCCGCGCTTCTCGTCGGGGCGGTCCACCGAGGTAGAGTCGACGCCGTGTCCGAGACCGAAGCCACCCCCGCCGTGCCCTCCGCCAAGACCCCCGAGTTCCGCTCCGACGTCACCGTCGAGCTCGTCCGCTCGAGCGCCCACGACTCCGACGTGCTGTTCGCCGCACGCGTCTCGACCATGGGCGAGCTGACCCTCGACGGCGCGCAGGCGTCGGCCGACGGCGCCCAGGCGACCAAGGGCGCCGGCCTCATCAACTACCTGATGCGCGACCGCCACGGCTCGCCGTTCGAGCACAACTCGATGACCTTCTACGTGCAGGCGCCGATCTTCGTGTTCCGCGAGTTCATGCGGCACCGCATGGCCAGCTACAACGAAGAGAGCGGCCGCTACCGCGAGCTCAACCCCGTCTTCTACGTGCCCGCCCCGACCCGCAACCTGCAGCAGGTCGGCAAGCCCGGCGCGTACGACTTCCTGCCCGGCACGCCCGAGCAGTCGGCTCTCGTCGACGAGGCCACCCGAGCCGCCTCGACCCAGGCGTTCGAGGCCTACCAGCGCATGCTCGACGCCGGCATCGCACGAGAGGTCGCCCGCATCGTGCTGCCGTTGAACATCTACTCGTCGATGTACGTCACCGTGAACGCCCGGTCGCTGATGAACTTCCTCAGCCTGCGGACCAAGCGCGAGGGCACGCACTTCCCGTCGTTCCCGCAGCGCGAGATCGAGATGTGCGCCGAGAAGATGGAAGACCTCTGGGCCGAGCTCATGCCTCTGACCTACGCGGCGTTCGGGGCCAACGGGCGCGTGGCCCCCTGACGGTCGTCCTCGATGACGGCACCCGCGCCTCCCAGGCGGGGTGTCGGAAGCTCCCAGGGGAGGTCGGCCCGATGCGAGACAGTACGCTGGAGGGCGTGTCGAACATCAACAACCCCTTCGGTCAGGTCCTCGTCGCCCTCGTGACGCCGTTCACCGCTGACGGCGAGGTCGACTGGCCGGCCGTCGAGAAGCACATCGACGACTGCATCACCGCCGGGGCCGACGGGATCGTCGTCACCGGTACCACCGGCGAGACCAGCACGCTCACCGACCCCGAGAAGCTCCGTCTCGTCGAGGTGGGCAAGTCGGTGGCCGCCGGTCGGGCCAAGATCATCACGGGCGGAGGGTCGAACGAGACCGCGCACGCCATCCAGCTCTACAAGGCCAGCGAGAAAGCCGGCGCCGACGGCGTCATGATCGTCACGCCGTACTACAACAAGCCCACGCAGGCCGGAGTGCTGACGCACTTCCGCATGATCGCCGACGCGACCGACCTGCCGGTCATCCTGTATGACATCCCCGGCCGCACCGGCATCCCGATCAAGTACGAGACGCTGCTGCGGGCCGCCAAGCACCCGAACATCGTCGCGGTGAAGGACGCCAAGGGCGACTTCGCCGAGGTCAGCCGCGTCCTGAACCAGACCGACCTGCTCTACTTCTCGGGCGACGACGCGAACGTGCTGCCGCACCTCGCCATCGGCGCCTCGGGGCTCATCGGCGTCACGGCGAACATCGCCGCGGCGCCCTACCGCACCATCGTCGACGCCGTGAACGCGGGCGACCTGCACACGGCGACCGAGGCGCACCAGATGCTCGAGCCCCTCGTGCGCGCCGTCATGACCCACGTGCCCGGCACGGTCGCGGCGAAGTACATCCTGCACGGCCTCGGGCGCATCTCGAGCCCCCGGGTCCGCCTGCCGCTCGTGGGCCCCGAAGACAGCGAGGCCGCCCTGATCGAAGACGAGCTGTCGCACGTCGGCTCGATCCCCGGCCTCGACCTCGGCCGCTTCCGCCCCGACCGCAACGCCGCCGCCGGTGGTGCGCTGCCCAAGGTCCACGGCACCACGCGCTGACCTCCTGATCGCCGCCGACGACGTCGTCGGCCACGCACCTCCCGCACACCGGGGCACGAGCCCCACCTCAACCGAAGGAACAGATGCCCACGACAATCCACGCTCCCCGAGATCTCGCCCAGGGCACGCTCCGCGTGATCCCCGTCGGTGGACTCGGCGAGATCGGCCGCAACATGACGGTCTACGAGATCGACGGCAAGCTGCTCATCGTCGACTGCGGCGTGCTCTTCCCCGAAGAGCACCAGCCCGGAGTCGACCTGATCCTGCCCGACTTCTCGCCCATCCGCGATCGCCTCGACGACATCCTGGCCGTCGTGTTGACGCACGGTCACGAGGACCACATCGGCGCCGTGCCCTACCTGCTGCGCCTCCGGAAAGACATCCCCCTGATCGGCTCGCAGCTGACGCTCGCGCTCATCGAGGCGAAGCTCAAAGAGCACCGCATCACTCCCTACACCCTCGCCGTGAAAGAGGGCGGGCGCGAGTCCCTCGGGCCGTACGACCTCGAGTTCATCGCGGTGAACCACTCGATCCCGGACGCTCTCGCCGTCGCCATCCGCACCTCGGCGGGCACCGTGTTGCACACCGGCGACTTCAAGATGGACCAGCTGCCGCTCGACGACCGCATCACCGACCTTCGCGCGTTCGCCCGCCTCGGTGAAGAGGGCGTCGACCTGTTCCTGCCCGACTCGACGAACGCCGACGTGCCCGGGTTCACCGCGCTCGAGCGCGACATCGGGCCCGTGCTCGACGACGTGATCCGTCGGGCCCCCCGCCGCGTGGTCGTCGCGAGCTTCTCCAGCCACGTGCATCGCGTCCAGCAGGTGCTCGACGCCGCGCACGCCAACGGCCGTCGCGTCGCCTTCATGGGGCGCTCGATGGTCCGCAACATGGGCATCGCGGCCGACCTGGGCTACCTCAAGGTGCCCGACGGTGTCCTGATCGACGCCAAGAAGGCCAAAGACCTGCCCGACGACCGCATCGTCTACATGAGCACGGGGTCACAGGGCGAACCGATGGCCGTCCTCGCCCGCATGGCGAACCTCGAGCACCAGATCGAGATCGGCGCCGACGACACGATCATCCTCGCGTCGAGCCTGATCCCGGGCAACGAGAACGCGGTCTACCGAGTGATCGACGGTCTCACGAAGCTCGGGGCCAAGGTCGTGCACAAGGGCAACGCCAAGGTGCACGTCTCGGGACACGCCTCGGCCGGCGAACTGCTGTACTGCTACAACATCCTGCGGCCGAAGAACGTCATGCCCGTCCACGGCGAGCACCGCCACCTCTACGCGAACGCCGCGCTGGCGGTCCGGACCGGCGTGCCGCAGAAGAACACGATCCTGGGTGAGGACGGCATCGTCGTCGACCTGCGCGACGGAGTCGCGAAGGTCGTCGGCCAGCTCGACATCGGCTACGTCTACGTCGACGGCTCGACCGTCGGCGAGATCACCGACGCCGACCTGAAGGACCGTCGCATCCTGAGCGAAGAAGGCTTCATCTCGGTCTTCATCGCGATGGACGCGTCGACGGGCCGTGTCGTGGTCGGACCCGAGATCCAGTCGCGAGGCTTCGCGGAAGACGAGCGGGTGTTCGACGACGTCAAGCCGAAGATCATCGCGGCCCTCACCGAGGCCGCCGAGAACGGCACGCGCGACACGCACGCGTTCAGCCAGGTCGTGCGTCGCACGGTCGGTCGCTGGGTCAACACGCAGCACCGTCGTCGCCCGATGATCGTGCCGGTGGTCATCAGCGCCTGAGTCACACGTCCACGGCGACGGCCCGCGGGGGAGACCCCGTGGGCCGTCGCCGTCGCCGTCTCCGGACAGAAGGACGGACCACCGGCATCGGGGAGGAGCTTTCCGCTCCCGGTTCATCCTCGGGGTTGAGGCGGCGATGCCGTGTGTCTCGCTACGGTGATGTCTGACACGTCAGTACATCGACCGGGGGTAGCCGTGCGTATCGCCAAAGTCTGGGTCTTTCCGATCCTCCGCATCCTGATCTTCGTCGCCATCGCCGCGGCACTCGTCAAGCTCGCGTTCTTCGCGGCACCCGCGGCCGGCGACGACACGGTCACCGTCCCGACCGGCGAACTCGTCGAACCGCAGGTCGCCGTCGCCGTCGGCACGATCACCAACGACGTGGTCGTCGACGCCACCGTGGTCGCCGACCCGGCGACACCCGTGCCCGCGACGCTCGCGGGCACGGTCACCGGCGTCGACGTCGTCAAGGGGCAGGCGGTCGCCGCGGGGGACCGGCTCGCCACCCTCCGGTCCGAGACGCCGCAGGAGCCGCTCGTGGCCGCCGACGGCACGGTGACAGAACGCAAGCCGATCGTGAAGACGGCCGTCATCACGGCACCCGTCGCAGGCACGGTCACGTCGGTCGCCGTCATCAAAGACCAGTCGGTCGTCGTGGGCGACGCCGTGGCGCAGGTCGCGCCTCCTACGTTCCACGTGACGGGATCGCTGGCCGCCGATCAGCTCTACCGTCTCGTCAGTCGACCGGCCGAGGGGTCCGTCGCGATCACCGGCGGCCCGGCACCGTTCCCGTGCACGGCACTGGCGATCGGGACCGGAGCCTCGTCGTCGTCCGGTACCGGCGAGAGCGGCGACGCCTCCGCGCCGACGGGGGACTCGTCGGGGCAGAGCGTCTCCTGCATCGTCCCCGCCGACGTCACCGTGTTCAGCGGGCTCGCCGCCAAGCTGACCATCCCGGCCGGAGTCGCCACCGACGTGCTCACCGTGCCCCTCACCGCCGTCGAGGGCGCCGCCGGCAAGGGCGTCGTCTCGGTCGTCGGCGCGGACGGTACCAGCGAGAAGCGCGACGTCACCCTCGGCATCAACGACGGCACGAACGTCGAGGTCACGGGTGGTCTGGCCGAGGGCGACCTGGTGCTCGAGTTCGTCCCGGGCGCTGCGGCCGTTCCGCAGGGCGACTGCGTCGATCCCGCCACGGGCGCGGACCTCTGCAGCTGATGTCCCTGATCAGGCTCGAGGCTGTCACCAAGACGGTGCCCCTCGCGGACGACCAGACCCTGGACATCCTCACGGGCGTCGACCTCGTGGTGGACGCGGGCGAGCACGTGAGCATCGTGGGGCGATCGGGGTCCGGCAAATCGACGTTGCTCAACATCCTCGGGCTCATCGACGAGCCCACGACGGGTACCCACTGGTTCGACGACGTCGACGTCCGCTCGATCCGCCGTGGTCGACGTGACCGGCTGAGAGGCGCCCAGGTCGGGTTCATCTTCCAGCAGTTCAACCTGTTGCAGGGGCGTACGGCGCTCGAGAACGTCATGACCCCGCTGCTCTACGCGTCCGGCTCCGAGTTCTGGCGCCGCCGATCCATTGCGGGCGAGATGCTCGAGCGCGTGGGCCTCGGCCATCGGGCGGACTCCATGCCCCATCGCCTGTCGGGCGGCGAACAGCAGCGCGTGGCGATTGCCCGGTCGCTCGTCCGGCGGCCTCGCGTCATCCTGGCCGACGAACCGACCGGTGCGCTCGACGTCGAGACCGGGGCCGGGGTGATGACGCTGCTCGACGGCATCGCGACCGAGAACGAGGCCGCCCTGGTCACGATCACCCACGACCTCGCCGTCGCCGCCCGCGCCTCGAGGCATTACCAGCTCGACACCGGCGTCCTCTCGGCGTCGGTGGACGGGGCTCTCGACGTGCCGACACCGACGATCCCGCCGGCCGCGTCCCCGTCGCTCCTCCGTGACGAGGTCGGCGCGTGAGGCGCGCGGTGGCCGACGTGGTGGGGGCCTTCGCCGAGGCCTGGGCCGAGCTGCGCGTCAACAAGCTGCGCGTGTTGCTCAGTCTGATCGGCGTGGCCGTCGCCGTCGCGGCCCTGACCGGCGTGGTCGCGCTCGGTGGGCTCGCCGAGCAGTCCTCTCGCGAGAACGCCGAACGGTTCGGTGGCCGTCCCGCGAACTACTACGTCAACGCCTACTCGAACGGCGCCACCTCACCGAGCAGCGAGGCGATCGAGGACGCCTTCACCACGACGACGGCGCGGTACGGGATCGAGCAGACGAGCCGCGTCGTGTACGGGAATCGCGCCGTCCAGCTGGCGGACGGCGTGACCGAGGTGGGGGCCGTCACGGTCGACGTCCCGTACGGCGAGATGCATCGCGTCGTCATGACAGAGGGGGCGTGGTTCAGCGACGCCGACACGTCCCGTCTCGCACCGCCCGTCATCGTCAACGAGGCGCTCTGGCGGCAGCTCGGCTCACCGCCGTTGGCATCACATCCGACCATGCTCGTCCGGGGAGCCGACTCGGCTACGCTCGTGGTCACGGGTGTTTCGGCCTCGTCCGAGCACGACGGCCCTCAGATGTACCTGCTGCCGATCCCCGGGTACGACCTCGCCCTGGCCACCTACGGCGTCGAGACCCCGCAGTACGAGATGTGGCTGCCACCCGCGGCCAGCGACGCGTTGAGCGCCCAGGTGGCGTCCGACATGAGGGCCTCCCTCGGTGACGACGTCCAGGTCGACGTCTCACGGCAGGACTACGCCGCGGGCGGCGACGCCGACCCGTTCGGCCCCATCAAGTTGATCATCACCGGGGTCGGCGTGCTGGTGCTGTTGCTCGGCGGTCTCGGCCTGGTCAACATCGCCCTCGTGACCGTCCGTCAGCGCATCCGTGAGATCGGCGTGCGTCGGTCGTTCGGGGCCACGGCCCCTCGGGTCTTCTTCTCGGTCATGCTCGAGAGCGTCGTCGGCACGGTCGTGGCGGGGGCCGTGGGCGTGATGGTGGCCGTCCTCGTCGTCGAGAACCCGACCGTGCAGGGCTTCATCGCTCAGGGCGCCGTTAGCGACCTCCCGCCGTTCCCCGTCGAGGCGGCGCTGATCGGTCTGGCGTCGGCCACGATGATCGGGGCCGTGGCCGGTCTCCTGCCGGCGCTCGTGGCGATCCGTGTGAAGGTGATCGACGCCATCCGCTACTGACACACACCGGACGGCCTCCGGCCGCTGTCGGTGCTGAGAGGTACCTTGGAGCCCATGGCCACGCCCACCAAGTCGACTGCGCGCTCGCGTTCGTCGTCGCGAGCGTCGCAGACCTCCGGCGCCACGAAGGCGACCAAGAAGCTGCCCGCACCCCGCCAGCCCGATCCGGTCCGTGAGGGCCCTGGTCCGATCGTCGCGGCGTGGATGGGACTTGCGCACCTCACCGGGGGCGCGTTCCGCCTGCTCGGCAAAGAGTCGCTCGCCAAAGACGAGCGACGGGACGGCGTGCCGTTCCTGCTCGTGCTGCTCGCGATCGCCGGTGCCGTCGTCGAGTGGCTGAACCCGACCAGCCCGATCGCCGTCGGGTTCGACGCGTACACCTTCGGCGGGCTCGTGGGGCGGGTCGCGTACGCCCTGCCCGTCATCATGATCCTCTTCGCGGGCTGGCTCTTCCGGCACCCGGCATCCGTCCACGACAACACCCGCATCGGCATCGGGCTCGGTCTCTCGATCGTCTCCATCAGTGCCCTGTGCCACATCTTCGGCGGCCAGCCCGAAGCTGCGGCCGGGCTCCGCGCCCTCGCCACGGGTGGCGGTGTGCTGGGCTGGGTCGTCGCGTCCTGGCTCGTCGCCCTCGCCACCGAGTGGGTCGCGGTCCCTCTGGTCGTGCTCTTGCTGGCGTTCTCGCTGCTCATCATCACCAAGACCCCGCCGAACCGCATCCACCGCCGGCTCGGTGAGCTCTACGCGTACCTGTTCGGTGAGACGACCTCGACGTCGGGCGGGGCCGAGGGTGACCCCGACCTCGTCGACCTGGCCGAGTCCGAGTCGTTGCCCTGGTGGCGACGCAACAAAGACCAGCGCGAGGACGACCCGGCGTACGACACCCCGCTGGTGAGTGCGGCCGAGACCTCCCCGACCGAGACGCTCGGTCGCCGCCGCCGCAAGAAGCCCGTGTTCGAAGCGGACGCCGACGACGCGGGCGCCGGTGCCGCTGCGGTCGGTGCAGCCGAGGCCGGTTCTGCCGGAGTCGATGTGCCACCGACTGCTCCGACCGACGTCTTCTCGGCCGACCTCCTCGGCGACCTCGACCGTGCCGAGGACGCCGTGCGGGCCCAGGGGTTCGACGTTCCGTCCACGCAGCCCACCGCCTCGACCACGGTCCTCCCGACCGTGCCGGCCGAACCCGTGGGCGACAGCGACGCGGCCGCCGACTTCCTCGCGGTCGACCCCGACGAGCCCGCACCGCCCTCGCTCGACACGGTCGACGACGGTGTCGAGAGCGCGCCGTACCGTCTTCCCGCCGTCTCGAGCCTGTCGGTGGGTGAACCCGCCAAGGCGCGCAGCGAGGCCAACGACGCGATCGTGGCCGCCATCAGCCTGGTCCTCGACCAGTTCAACGTCGACGCCAAAGTGACCGGCCTCAAGCGGGGTCCGACCGTCACGCGCTACGAGATCGAGCTCGGCCCCGGCGTCAAGGTCGAGCGGGTCACCGCCTTGACCAAGAACCTGGCCTACGCGGTGGCCTCCAACGAGGTCCGCATCCTCTCGCCGATCCCCGGCAAGAGCGCGATCGGCGTCGAGATCCCCAACACCGACAAAGAGATCGTCGCGCTCGGTGACGTGCTGCGATCCTCGGCAGCGAGCAAGAGCGTCCACCCGCTCACGATCGGCGTCGGCAAGGACGTCGAAGGCGGGTACGTCGTGGCCAACCTGGCCAAGATGCCGCACCTCCTCGTGGCCGGCGCCACCGGTTCGGGCAAGTCGAGCTTCATCAACTCGATGATCACCTCGTTGTTGATGCGAGCCAAGCCCACGGACGTGCGCATGGTGCTCATCGACCCGAAGCGCGTCGAGCTCTCGATCTACGCCGGTGTTCCGCACCTCATCACCCCCATCATCACGAATCCCAAGAAGGCCGCCGAAGCCTTGCAGTGGGTCGTCAAAGAGATGGACATGAGGTACGACGACCTCGCCAGCTTCGGTTTCCGCCACATCGACGACTTCAACCGCGCCGTCGTCGGTGGCGAGATCGTGCTCCCGGCCGGCAGCCAGCGGAAGCTCAAGCCCTATCCCTACCTGCTCGTGGTGGTCGACGAGCTGGCGGACCTCATGATGGTGGCTCCCCGCGACGTCGAGGACAGCATCGTGCGCATCACGCAGCTCGCCCGCGCCTCCGGAATCCACCTCGTCCTCGCGACGCAACGACCGTCGGTCGACGTCGTGACCGGCCTCATCAAGGCCAACGTCCCTTCGCGCTTCGCCTTCGCCGTCTCGAGCGTCACCGATTCGCGCGTCATCCTCGACCAGCCCGGGGCCGACAAGCTGATCGGTCAGGGCGACGGGCTCTTCCTCCCCATGGGGGCCTCCAAGGCCATGCGCGTGCAGGGGGCCTGGGTGCAAGAGAACGAGATCGCCCAGGTCGTCGCCCACGTCACTCGTCAGGCGCGTCCCGACTATCGTCCCGACGTCGCCGCCGTGGTCGAGAAGCGTGAGATCGACGGCGACATCGGCGACGACCTCGAGTTGTTGCTCGCCGCCGCCGAGCTGGTCGTCAGCACGCAGTTCGGCTCGACCTCGATGCTCCAGCGCAAGCTCCGGGTCGGCTTCGCCAAGGCCGGCCGCCTCATGGACCTCATGGAATCACGTGACATCGTCGGCCCCTCCGAGGGGTCGAAGGCTCGCGACGTGCTCGTCACGACCGAGCAGCTCCCGGGCGTGCTCGCCAAGCTGCGCGGGGGTGACGCGGCGGCCGGGTCCGGTGCTGGTCGCGCCTCCTCGGGTGCTGCGTCCGCCACGCGTGCCGAGTCGGGGGACTACGACGACGACCCGGTCGAGGCCATGACCCGCGGATACGCCGAAGACGACGACGCCGCCGGCGCCGAAGACGCGTGGCATCTGACGGGCAGGGACTAGATCATGAGCCAGCACGACGCCACCGGCCCGGGCGCCCCGCGTTCGGCGTTCTCGTTCCGCGGTCGTTTCGCGTCGAAGGGTCCGGGCCCCGCCAGCACGGGCAACATCGCGAACGTGATCACGGTGGTGCGCATCCTCATGGCGCCGCTCTTCATCGCGTGGTTGCTGATCGACGACGGAGCGGACGGCTCGCTCCGCGTCTGGGCCGCGGCCCTCTTCGTCGTGGCGATCCTCACCGACAGCCTCGACGGCATGCTCGCGCGCGGTCTCGACCTCGTCACCGACTTCGGCAAGATCGTCGACCCGATCGCCGACAAGGTCCTCATCGGCGGAGCGCTCGTCTCGCTCACCATCCTCGGCGAGTTGCCGTGGTGGGTCACCGCACTGATCCTCGTTCGCGAGGTCGGCATCACCGTCTACCGGTTCGCCGTCCTGCGTGACCGCGTGATCCCGGCGTCCCGTGGCGGCAAGATCAAGACGGTGCTGCAGGCCGTCGCGGTGACGCTGGCGCTCTTTCCCCTCTGGAACGTCTTCGGTGAGGGCATGCATTGGGTCAACGGCGCTCTCATGACGGCCGCCACGGTCGCCACCCTCCTCTCCGGTGCTGACTACATGCGTGTGGCGCTGAGGCACGGCAGGGCCGGGGTGTGACGCTGGCGGCCGACGTCGTCGCCGAGCTGACGTACCGACGTCTGACCATCGCCGTGGCCGAGTCCCTCACCGGGGGTGCCCTGGTTTCCGAACTCGTCTCCGTGCCGGGTGCCTCGGCGGTCGTCCGGGGTGGGGTGGTCGCGTACCAGACCGAGCTCAAACACACCCTGCTCGGGGTCGACGCAGGGCTGCTCGCGCGTCACGGGCCGGTACATCGCGACGTGGCCACGTCCATGGCGACCGGGGTTCGTGACCGACTCGCGGTCGACGGGCAGGCCGCCGACATCGGACTCGCGACCACCGGCGTCGCGGGCCCCGACCCCCAGGGCGGACACGAACCCGGCACGGTCTTCGTCGGTCTGGCGGTGCCCGGGGAGGTCCGGGTAGTCGAGCTCTCGCTCTCGGGTGACCGACGGGCCATCCGAAACGGCACGGTCTCCGAATCCCTGGCGATGCTCGGTCGATGGTTGGCCGAGACAAGGGAATAGCACGGGTTTCGGTCTCGTTACATCTCTCGAGTTCACAACAGGTGCACAGTCCCCGATGGCTACAGTCGTGGTCAGTCGGTCCGAGCACCAGTCGTCTTCCCCCATCTGAAACCATCCCGTCAGATGGGTCGTCCCCGAAGGAGGGTCCCCATGGTCCTGGTACGTCAAGAAATCGGCGACGTCCTTCGCGACTTCCGTCTGCAGAAGGGCCGCACGCTCCGTCAGGTCGCGAGCAAGGCGAGCGTCGCCCTCGGTTACCTCAGCGAGGTCGAGCGGGGCCAGAAAGAGGCGAGCTCAGAGATCCTGGCCTCCGTCGCCGATGCGCTCGAGACCCCCATCTCGGTGATCATGCGCGAGGTCGGCGACCGCATGGCCGTCATCGAGGGGCTCAACCCGATCCCCGACACCCTGCCGGACGACCTCGTCGCCGAGTTCGACTCCGACCTCGCGGTGCGCTGACCGCCCGACGTCCTTCCGAACGCCCCCGGCTCACGCCGGGGGCGTTCGTCGTCCGGGGTACCCTCGTCTGATGCGCAAGAGCGAGTTCGCCCGAGCCGTCGAGGACGAGTTCGGAGACGCCTACGGCCGGGTGATCACCCGAGACCTCGTGATCCAGTCCCTCGGTGACCGGACCGCCGAACAGGCGATCGCCCAGGGGGAGTCGCCCCGCGACGTGTGGCTGGCGCTCTGCGAGGCCGAGGGTGTCCCGGTGTCCCGTCGTCACGGTGTCGGGCTCCCCGAACCGACGAGCTGAGGCGCAGCTCGCTCGCGTGTGTGTTCGACACGCCGGGACGATGGGTCGAACACGTGTTCGGGCGGATGGTAGCGTCCTCCACAAGGACGTGGACGATCGAGTTCTACACGTCGGGCCGTCACCGCCACCGCGATGTCGGGGGTGGCCCGTAGCGTTTCTCGCATCGACGTCCCGCGTCGCCGGCACATGCCGGCGACACCAGCCTTGTCGTAGCGACGACGACCCTGCACCACCGGTCGACGTCGACGCGACAGCCTACAGGCGCACGGACGACCACCACGAAGGAGAACGACATGCCCTCAGCCGAAAACCGCGAGAAGGCCCTCGAGACGGCTCTCGCCCAGATCGACCGACAGTTCGGCAAGGGCGCCGTCATGCGCCTCGGCAGCGACGAGCGTGCTCCCGTGGCGGTGATCCCCACCGGCTCGATCGCCCTCGACGTCGCTCTCGGCATCGGTGGCATCCCCCGCGGCCGCATCGTCGAGATCTACGGTCCGGAGTCGTCGGGCAAGACGACGCTGACCCTGCACGCCATCGCGAACGCCCAGCGCAACGGCGGCATCGCCGCCTTCATCGACGCCGAGCACGCCCTCGACCCCGAGTACGCCAAGAAGCTCGGCGTCGACATCGACGCCCTGCTGGTGTCGCAGCCCGACACCGGCGAGCAGGCGCTCGAGATCGCCGACATGCTCGTCCGTTCGGGGTCGATCGACCTCGTCGTCATCGACTCGGTCGCCGCCCTCGTGCCGCGTGCCGAGATCGAGGGCGAGATGGGTGACTCGCACGTCGGCCTTCAGGCTCGACTCATGTCTCAGGCGTTGCGCAAGTTGACCGGTGGACTCAGCCAGACCGGCACCACCATGATCTTCATCAACCAGCTGCGCGAGAAGATCGGTGTCTTCTTCGGCAGCCCCGAGACGACGGCCGGTGGCAAGGCGCTCAAGTTCTACGCGTCCGTCCGCCTCGACATCCGGCGCATCGAGACGCTGAAAGACGGTACCGACGCGGTCGGCAACCGCACCCGTGTCAAGGTCGTCAAGAACAAGATGGCCCCGCCCTTCAAGCAGGCCGAGTTCGACATCCTCTACGGCGTGGGCATCTCGCGCGAGGGCAGCCTGATCGACTTCGGTGTCGAGCACGGCATCGTCCGCAAGTCGGGTGCCTGGTACACCTACGACGGCGACCAGCTCGGCCAGGGCAAAGAGAACTCGCGCAACTTCCTCATCAAGAACGCCGCCATCGCGCAAGAGATCGAGCAGAAGATCCTCGCCAAGCTCGGAGTCGGCGGTGCCAAGCCCGTCGAGGCACCCGTCGAATCGATCGAGGCGAAGATCGCCGCTCGAAAGGGCGCATGACCTCGCACGACGACGACCCTTCGGTGTCGGGCCCGTCTGCCGACGGTACCGACACCGGGCGGCTTGCGCCCGTCACTCCTCTCTTCGGCGACGCGGGCGGCTCGCGTGTCGCCGAGATGACGGACGACACGACATCTCCCGGTCGCTCGACGCAGGGTGCCGAGGGCGTGCTCACGGCCATCAGTGCCCACTGGGTCGGCGGCACGTCCTCCTCGGCCTCTGAGGCCGACCATCCTTCCGTCCGGGGCTCTCGGGCCGGGGCCGCGGGCCGGCCCAAGGCGTCCGGTTTCGACGACCAGCCGGATGACGGCCCCGAAGACCTCGAAGCGCAGCAGCGGCGTGCCGAGAACGTCAGCCTGCACGCCCTCTCCCGTCGTGGAGTGTCCTCTCACGAGATGGAGAAGCTCCTGCTGTCCCGTGACCTCGACGAGTCGGTCGTGGCCCACGAGATCGCTCGACTCGAGCGGGTCGGTCTGCTCGACGACACCGAATTGGCCGCCACGCTGGTGCGGTCGAAGCAAGAGCGCAAGGGTCTCGGCCGGGGTGCTGTGACGTCCGAACTCCGAGCGCGGGGCATCGACCCGTCGGTCATCGACGAGGCCCTGTCCGACACCGACGACGACGAAGAGCAAGAGCGTGCCGACGAGTGGGCGCGCAAGCGGGCCGGGTCGTTGCGTGGCCTCGACCGCGAGACGGCCGAACGTCGCCTCAACGGTTACCTGATGCGCCGGGGCTACCGCTCCGAGGTCGTCCGCCGCGCCATCGAGAAGGCCCTGCCCCGTGGCGGCAGCGCCCGCGGCGGCGTCCGCTTCGAGTGAGCCTCTCGAGGGTGGTGGCGATCTACACTGAGTCACCATGACGACGGTCGCCACCATCCCTGACCTCTCGCCCGTCGACGACCGGGCCCGTACGTACGAAGTGCGCACCTTCGGGTGTCAGATGAACGTCCACGACTCCGAGCGTCTCAGTGGCTCGCTCGAGGCGGCCGGTTACGTACCCGCCGGTGGAGACGAGGCCGACATCGTCGTCATCAACACCTGTGCGGTGCGCGAGAACGCCGACAAGAAGCTCTACGGAACGCTGGGTACGCTGGCGGGCCTGAAGAAGAGACACGAGGGCATGCAGATCGCCGTCGGGGGGTGCCTGGCCCAGAAAGACAAGGACGTCATCCTCGACAAGGCACCCTGGGTCGACGTGGTCTTCGGCACACACAACATGGGCGCCCTGCCCACTCTCCTCGAGCGGGCGCGCCACAACGACGAGGCGCAGCTCGAGATCCTCGAATCGCTCGACGTCTTCCCCTCGACCCTGCCGACCAAACGTGACTCGACGCACAGCGGCTGGGTCTCGATCTCGGTCGGCTGCAACAACACGTGCACGTTCTGCATCGTGCCGTCGCTCCGGGGCAAGGAGAAAGACCGACGGCCGGGCGACATCCTGGCCGAGGTGAAGGCACTGGTCGACGACGGTGCCGTCGAGGTCACGTTGCTCGGACAGAACGTCAACTCGTACGGTGTCGAGTTCGGTGACCGGTTCGCCTTCGGCAAGCTGCTGCGTGCCGTCGGGACGATCCACGGGCTCGAGCGGGTGCGGTTCACCAGCCCCCACCCGGCGTCCTTCACCGACGACGTGATCGCCGCCATGGCCGAGACCCCTTCCGTCATGCCCCAGTTGCACATGCCCCTGCAGTCGGGTTCCGACCGGGTGCTGCGAGCCATGCGGCGTAGCTACCGCAGCGAGAGGTTTCTCGGCATCATCGACCGTGTGCGTGCGGCCATGCCCGAGGCCGCGATCAGCACGGACATCATCGTCGGCTTTCCCGGCGAGACAGAGGACGACTTCGCCGAGACCCTCCGGGTCGTCGAGCGGTCCCGGTTCGCCTCCGCGTTCACCTTCCAGTACTCGGTGCGTCCCGGGACGCCGGCCGGCGAGATGGCCGACCAGATCCCGAAGGCCGTCGTGCAAGAACGGTTCGAGCGCCTCACCGCCCTCCAGGACCGCATCTCCGCCGAAGAGAACCGTCGCCAGGTCGGCCGCACGGTCGAAGTCCTGGTGGCTTCCGACGAGGGTCGGAAGGACGCCTCCACGCATCGTCTCTCGGGGCGTGCGGAAGACAGCCGTCTCGTCCACTTCGAGGTGCCCCCGGGGCGTCCGGTCCCACGCCCCGGCGACGTGGTCCGGGTGCGAGTCACCGACGCCGCTCCGTTCTACCTGCTCGCCGATGCGGTCGACGGCCGGAAGTCCCTCTACGAGGTCCGTCGCACGCGTGCGGGCGACGCCTGGGACGCCGCGCAGGCCGCCTCGTGCGGGGTGCCGTCCGGGGGTGACGCGACCCGCGCCTCCTCGGCTCGGCCGGCGAGGGTGAGCCTCGGTCTGCCGACGCTGCGGGTGGCGACGACGCCGATCTACAGCGCGACCGACGACCTCCGCTGACGTGCTGGTCTCGATCGTCGGGGCGACCGGCACGGGGAAGTCGGCGTTCTCGCTGGACCTCGCCGCGGCGATGGCCGACCGGGGCCAGGCCGTCGAGGTCGTCAACGCGGACGCCATGCAGCTCTATCGCGGCATGGACGTCGGAACGGCCAAACTGCCCCTCACCGAACGACGAGGCATCCCGCACCATCTCCTCGACGTCCTCGACGTCACCGACGAGGCGAGCGTCGAGTGGTACCAACGCGAGGCCCGTGCCCTGGTCGACGACATCGTGGCGCGTGGCGCCGTCGCGGTCCTCGTCGGCGGGTCAGGGCTCTACGTCTCGAGCGTGCTGTTCGACTTCCGGTTCCCTGGTACCGATCCCGTGATCCGGGCGCAGTACGAGGCGATCGCCGACGTGCAGGGGCCTGGGGCCCTGCACGATCTCTTGGCAGAACGCGACCCTGCGTCCGCCACCTCGATCGGGCGGTTCAACGTGCGGCGCCTCGTCCGGGCGCTCGAGGTCGGCGACCTGACGGGGCGACCACTCTCGGGCACGTTGCCCGAGCAGCCGTCGCCGTGGCGACCGTCGACCGTCTTCGGTGTCGCGGAGGAGCGCCCCGTGCTCGTCGAACGCCTCGATCGACGCGTCGAGCAGATGTGGCGAGGCGGCCTCGTCGACGAGGTGCGGGACCTTCTTCCCCTCGGGCTCGAGCGGGGGGTCACGGCGGGCCGGGCCATCGGTTACGCGCAGGCCGCGGCGCAGATCCGGGGCGAGCTCACCGAGGCCGAGGCGATCGATGCCACGGCGGCCCTCACCCGTCGCTATGCCCGCCGCCAGGCGAGCTGGTTCCGTCGCTATGACGACGTCGAGTGGTCCCGCTCGGGTGATGCCCGAGCCGTCGACCGGGCCGTGGCTAGACTCCTCGGGTGACCACCACGCTGCAGTTCACCAAAGGTCAGGGCACCGGCAACGACTTCGTCCTGTTCACTGATCCCGACGCCGGCACCGACCTGACACCCGCGATGATCCGGGCTCTGGCGGACCGGCGGTTCGGGGTGGGCGCCGACGGGGTGATCCGCGCGGTCCGGACGGCGGCACTGTCGACCGAGGCGGCCCTGCTGCAGGCCGAACCGCGTGCCGAGTGGTTCATGGACTACCACAACGCCGACGGCAGCCCGGCAGAGATGTGCGGCAACGGCATCCGCGTCTTCGCCCGGTACCTCGTCGAGCGGGGTCTGGTGCAATTGGGCGACGACGACGTGCTCGTCGTGGGTACGCGAGCCGGTGCGCGCGAGGTGCGACGCGACGGCACGGGCTTCCGTGTCGACCTGGGCCCCTGGCGTCTCGGCGACGACGATCCGGTCGTTCGCGCGCGCGAGCTGCACGCCGCCCGTCCGGGCCTGCCGATCTCGGTCGGCAACCCCCATGTGGTGGTGGCCCTCGCCGGCGACGACGAACTCGACGGACTCGACCTGACCTACGTGCCGATCGTCGACCCGGTCCCGGCTGACGGGGCGAACGTCGAGTTCGTGGTGCCCGCCGACCCGCTCGTGGTCGACGGGCTCGGCCGCATCCGCATGCGCGTCCACGAGCGTGGCAGTGGCGAGACCCTCTCCTGTGGCACCGGCGCGGCCGCGGCCGCCCTGGCGACACGGCACTGGGCGGGTGCTTCCGCACCCGAGGCCTGGTTGGTCGACGTTCCCGGTGGTGTCGTGGGCGTCTCCATCAGCCACCACGACGACGGAGAGCACGTCTCGCTCAGCGGGCCGGCCGAACTGGTCTTCACCGGGGCGCTCGACCTCTGAGGCCCAGCGGTGTCGTCCCCGACCCCGACGGGGCGTCCGCTCAGCCCGCCTCGGTGAGGCGCTCCGCCCGCAAGATGCGGTACCCCTTGCTGGTGGAGGCGCGGGTCACGTCCACGACGTCGGCCATCGTCTCGTTCATCCAGCGCTGCAACGAGTCGGCCCCGAGGTTCTTCTGCACGACCAGCCAGGCGTCCGAGCCCACGTCGAGTCGGGGCAACCACCGTTCGAGCAGGGAGTGCAGTTCGGCCTTGCCGACCCGGATCGGGGGATTCGACCAGATCGTCGCGAACCGCAGGTCGTCGGGAACACCGTCGGGGGTGACGGCGTTGACGTTCTCGAGGCCGATCGAGCGCGCGTTCTCGCGCACGAGGTCGAGCACTCTCTCGTTCACGTCGACGGCCCAGACCGTCGCGTCGGGTGACGACAACGCGAGGCTCAGTGTGATGGGGCCCCAACCGCATCCGACGTCCAGCAGATGACCCGCCCGGGGCGGCGTCGGCGTGCCTGCCAACAGCACCGAGGTTCCTGGGTCGACGCGGCCCGGGCTGAAGACCCCGGCAGCCGTGGTCAACGTCCACTCGCGGCCCGCGAGGACGACGTCGATCGTCCTGGGCTTGGCCGCGCTGCCGGGCTGGGGTGAGAAGTAGTGCTCGCTGGCCATGCTCGTCAACCTACCGAACATCCGCCGGGGCGCCGTTCCCTGCTCCCCACACACCGAAAGGGTTAGTATCACCCCGATGACAGACCACACCACGACACCGCTCGATTCTGAGCGGGACGACCAGCCCGACGACGTCGTCGCGCGCGTCCTCGATCGTGCGGCCCAGCGGGCCTCCGGCTACACCGTCTTCTCGCCGGCCCAGGCGATCCAGACCCGTTCGCTGCACGACGACGGCTCCGACGGCGACCAGTCCGAGCGGGACGACCGCCAGGCCCTCCGCCGTGTCGCGGGACTCTCGACCGAGTTGCAGGACGTCACCGAGGTCGAGTACCGCCAGCTGCGTCTCGAGAACGTCGTCCTCATCGGCGTCTACTCGCAGGGGTCGATGTCCGACGCCGAGAACTCCCTGCGCGAGTTGGCGGCATTGGCCGAGACGGCAGGGGCCGTCGTCCTCGACGGGCTGCTGCAGCGACGGCCGAACCCCGATCCGAGCACCTACCTGGGGAAGGGCAAGGCCGAAGAACTCCGCGGGACGGTCGCGGCCCTCGGCGCCGACACGGTCATCGCCGACACCGAACTCGCCCCCAGCCAGCGTCGTGCCCTCGAAGACGTCGTCAAGGTCAAGGTCATCGACCGGACGGCCGTCATCCTCGACATCTTCAGCCAGCACGCCAAGAGCCGCGAGGGCAAGGCGCAGGTCGAACTCGCTCAGCTCGAATACCTGCTGCCCCGCCTCCGAGGATGGGGCGAGTCGATGTCGCGCCAGGCCGGTGGGCAGGTAGGAGGCGCGGGTGCCGGAATGGGCAGCCGTGGGCCCGGTGAGACCAAGATCGAGCTCGACAGGCGCCGCATCCACACCCGCATGGCGCGGCTCCGGCGGCAGATCAAAGAGATGAAGCCGGCCCGCGACGCCAAGCGGGCCAACCGTGACCGCAACGAGGTGCCCACGGTCGCCATCGCGGGTTACACGAACGCGGGTAAGTCCAGCCTGCTGAACCGTCTCACGAGTGCCGGTGTCCTCGTCGAGAACGCACTGTTCGCGACGCTCGACGCGACGGTCCGCAAGAGCGTCACGTCGGACGGGCGCCCCTTCACGTACGCCGACACCGTCGGTTTCGTGCGCAACCTGCCCCACCAGCTGGTCGAAGCGTTCCGGTCGACGCTCGAAGAGGTCGAGGCGTCCGACGTCATCGTGCACGTCGTCGACGGGTCACACCCCGACCCGGCTGCGCAGCTCGCCACGGTTCGAGACGTCATCGCCGAGGTCGACGGTCGCGACATCGCCGAGATCGTCGTCTTCAACAAGAGCGACCTCGTCGACGACGACCAGCGTCTCGTCCTGCTCGGGCTCGAACCGACGGCGGTCTTCGTCTCGGCTCGGACCGGTGAGGGCATCGACGAACTCCTCGCCCGCATCGCCTCCGTGTTGCCAGAGCCCGAGATCGAGCTCGACCTGTTGGTGCCGTACGACCGCGGCGATGTGGTCTCGCACCTGCACGACTCCGGTCGCATCCTCAGCACGGACTACGAAGAAGAGGGCACTCGGGTGCACGCTCGGGTCTATCCGAGCGACGTCGCCGGGCTCGCGCCCTACGTCGCACCGGTCGGCGTCGGCGGCTGACACCGGAGCGCTCACGCCGACACGAAGCGCCGGCCACCTCGAGGTGGCCGGCGCTTCGTCGTGCGAAAGGGGGAGAGGGCCGAGCGGGCCCGGAACGTCAGACGGAGCGCAGCACGGCGACGACCTTGCCCACGATCTGGGCGTGATCGCCGACGATGGGTTCGAACGCGCTGTTGCGCGGGAGCAACCAGGTGTGGCCGTCTCGCTGGCGGAACACTTTGACGGTCGCTTCGTCGTCGAGCATGGCCGCGACGATGTCGCCGTTCTCGGCGTCCTGCTGCTGCCGCACGACGACCCAGTCCCCGTCGCAGATGGCCGCATCGATCATCGAGTCGCCGACCACCCGCAGCATGAACAGTTCGCCCTTGCCGACGAGTTGACGCGGCAGGGGCATCACATCCTCGATCTGCTGTTCGGCCGTGATGGGGATGCCGGCGGCGATTCGCCCGACCATGGGGACGTGAGCGGTGTCGCCGTCGTCGCTGGTGGTGAAGACGGTGGCCGGGGAAGCGACCGGCGCCGTCGCGTCCACGAGGACTTCGAGGGCGCGGGGTCGGTTCGGATCACGGCGGATCTTGCCGGCGAGTTCGAGCTGGTTGAGCTGGTGCGTGACGCTGGAGAGGGACTTGAGGCCGACCGCGTCGCCGATCTCGCGCATGCTCGGCGGGTACCCACGGTGGCCGATGCTCTCGGTGATCGCGGCGAGGATCGACGACTGTTTTGCGGTCAACTCCTTGCGGGGGAGGAGACCGGGGTCGACCCGACGGGGCGCGTCGGGGGCCGCCTGCGGGGTGCGCTTCGGGTCGCTCATGGGTCTCCTGCCGTCGATGTCGGTGGTCCCTGTTTGACTCCTACCACCGATCGAAACCGTATCCGATCAGACGGTGTCGACAAAACACATGTTCGAGTGTGTCGCGTATTCGCCTCCTGATCCTGCTCGGTTCTCCATGGTTTTCCTCCCTGAGGGGTTGAAAGCGCCGAGAATCGAATGTATGTTCGGAACACGTCTTCGTGCCCGGCATTCCCGGCCGAGTGCCGGGCACGAACGCGTCCCTCGTCTTCCTGCAGTGAAAGGACCACCTCATGAGCGTCACGTCAGCATCAGCAGTTGCGTCCCCCGTCGACTCGCCCCGCGTGGTGCGCACGCGTCTGCGCATCACCCGACGAGGTCGCGCGGTCGTGGCCGCGCTGGTCGCGGTCCCGCTCGTCCTCGTGGCAGGCGCTCTCGTCCTCAACGGGGGCGGTGCGGTCGCGTCCGACACGACGAGTTCCGCCGAGTTCCAGCACGTGACCGTCGATGGTGGCGAGACCTTGTGGCAGGTCGCGGCCGAGATCGATCCCAGCGCCGACCCTCGCGACGTCATCGCCGACCTCGTCTCGCTGAACAATCTGCCGAGCGCCGAGGTCTCTGCGGGTCAGAGCCTCGCCGTACCCGCTCAGTACGTGCGCTGAGTCATCGGGCGGGGGTGCCCGTGCCGGCCCGCCGGACGGTCGACCCGCCCGTAGCATGGAGGGGTGTCCTTCAGCCTCGATGACCTGCCCATCCGTGACGACCTCAGGGGTCTGACGCCGTACGGCGCCCCCCAGAAGAAGGTCCCGGTCGCTCTCAACGTCAACGAGAACACGCATCCCATTCCCGAAGACGTCGCCCGAGACATCGTCGAGTCCGTGGCTCGAGCCGTCCTCGACGTCAATCGTTATCCCGATCGCGAATTCGCGACGCTGCGTGACTCGCTGGCGGCCTACCTCGGGCACGGGCTCACCCGCGACAACATCTGGGCCGCGAACGGCTCGAACGAGGTCATCCAGCAACTCCTCCAGGCCTTCGGCGGTCCGGGTCGTTCCGTCCTCGGTTTTCCTCCCACGTATTCGATGCACTCCACCATCGCCACGGGCACCGGCAGTCGATGGATCGAGGGGCGCCGCGACGAGGGTTTCCGCATCTCGCCCGAGACCGCGGTCTCCGAGATCGAACGCACGCGTCCCGACATCGTCTTCTTCTGCGGCCCCAACAACCCCACCGGCACGCCCCTCGACCTCGCCACCATCGAGGCGGCCTACGACGCCACCGACGGCATCGTCTTCGTCGACGAGGCCTATGCCGAGTTCATGCCGGCCGATCAGCCCACGGCGCTGACCCTGCTCGCCGGTCGCGAGCGTCTCGTCGTGTCGCGCACGATGAGCAAGGCGTTCGCCTTCGCCGGCGCCCGGGTGGGGTACATGGCCGCGCACCCGGCCGTGTCCGACGCGCTGCGTCTCGTGCGCCTTCCTTACCACCTCTCTTCCCTGACGCAGGCGGCGGCGGTCGCCGCGCTCTCGCACGCGAGCGAGATGCTCGCCATGGTCGACGACATCAAGGCCCAGCGTGATCGCATCGTGCACGAGCTGACCGAGCTCGGGTACGAACCGTGGCCCACCTGGTCGAACTTCGTCCTCTTCGGCGGGGTCGACGACCCGAGCGACGTCTTCGAACGCCTCCTCGAGCGGGGGATCATCGTCCGTGACCTCGGCATCCCGAACCACCTGAGGGTCAGCGCCGGTACCGAGGCCGAGACCACCGCGTTCCTCGAGGCGCTCCGCGACATTAGGCTCTCTTCGTGACCGAGACCACCCGTGCCGCCCGAACCGCCTCCCTCTCGCGTGCGACGAGCGAGTCGAGCATCACGCTCGCCCTCGACCTCGACGGGTCGGGTCGATCATCGATCGACTCGTCGGTGCCGTTCTTCGACCACCTCCTGACGGCCCTCTCCAAGCACTCGTTGATCGATCTCGAAGTCGCGGCGACGGGCGACACCCACATCGACGTGCACCACACGGTCGAAGACATCGGCATCACCTTCGGCACCGCGCTCAAGCAGGCCCTCGGCGACAAGTCCGGCATCTCGCGCTACGGCGACGCGCTCGTCCCCCTCGACGAGGCCTTGGTGCAGGCGGTCGTCGACGTCTCGGGCCGCCCGTACCTCGTGCACTCGGGTGAGCCCGAGGGATTCGAATACCACCTCATCGGCGGGCACTTCACGGGCTCGATGGTCCGTCACGTCTTCGAGGCGATCACCTTCCACGCCGGCATCACGGTGCACGTCCGGGTGTTGGACGGACGCGACCCGCACCACATCGCCGAGGCCGAGTTCAAGGCGTTCGCCCGGGCCCTCCGTCAGGCCGTCCAGCCCGACCCGCGGGTCAGCGGCATCCCGTCGACCAAGGGCGCCCTGTGACGGGCGTCCGTCCGTCGGTCGTCGTCCTCGACTACGGCAGCGGCAACGTCCACTCGGCGGTCAAGGCCCTCGAGCTCGCGGGCGCCGACGTCGAGCTGACGGCCGACCGGGCCCGCGTGCAGGCGGCCGACGGGCTCTTCGTCCCCGGCGTCGGTGCGTTCGCAGCCGTCATGAGCCAACTCGAGTCCGTCCGTGGCGGCGAGCTGATCGACCGACGGTTGGCCGGCGGGCGTCCGGTCATGGGCATCTGCGTCGGCATGCAGATCCTCTTCGAGGGAGGGGTCGAGCGCGGCAACAGCACCGGCGGCCTGGGTGCCTGGCCAGGGGTCGTCGACGAACTCAGGGCGGACGTCCTGCCGCACATGGGCTGGAACACCGTCGACGTGCCCGAGGGCAGCGTGCTGTTCGACGGCGTGGCCGACGAGCGGTTCTACTTCGTCCATTCGTTCGCGGCGCAAGAATGGTCGCTCGACGTGATCCGTCCCTTCACCGAGCCGCACGTGACCTGGGCCGACCACGGCGGTCGGTTCGTCGCCGCCGTCGAGAACGGTCCGCTCTGGGCGACGCAGTTCCACCCCGAGAAGTCGGGGCGGCCGGGCATCCGGCTGCTCTCGAACTGGCTCGACACCCTCTGACCCCGACGCGACCGACCCGATCGCGCCTCCTGACCCTGCGGCGCCCCGGCCCGTGAGAGAGACGACATGAGCGAGTTCTGCACCACCCCCGCCCTGACCCTGTTCCCCGCCGTCGACGTGGCGGGCGGTCAGGCCGTGCGCCTGACCCAGGGCGAGGCTGGCAGCGAGACGAACTACGGTGACCCGGTCGCCGCCGCGGACGACTGGGCCAGCCAGGGCGCCGATTGGCTGCACCTCGTCGACCTCGACGCCGCCTTCGGGCGCGGCGACAACCGTTCGGTGATCAAGAAGGTCATCAAGCAGGTGAAGGGCGTCAACGTCGAGCTGAGCGGCGGCATCCGCGACGACAAGTCCCTCGAGGACGCGCTGAGCACCGGCGTCAAGCGCATCAACCTGGGGACGGCCGCCCTCGAGAACCCCGAGTGGGCCGCCCATGTCATAGCCGAGTACGGCGAGGCGGTGGCCGTGGGGCTCGACGTCCGTGGCACGACCCTCGCGGCGCGGGGCTGGACCGAAGAGGGCGGCGACCTCTGGACGGTGCTCGCCCGGCTCGAGGAGGCCGGCTGCGCGCGCTACGTCGTGACCGACGTCACGAAGGACGGCACGCTCCAGGGCCCGAACGTCGACCTGCTCCGTCAGGTGATGGACCGTACCGATCATCCGGTCATCGCGTCCGGCGGCATCTCGAGCCTCGACGACCTCGCGACCCTCCGTGAGCTCGTGCCGCAGGGTCTCGAGGGCGCGATCGTCGGCAAGGCGCTGTACTCGGGGGCCTTCACGCTGGCCGCGGCCCTCGACGTCGCCTCGAACTGATGACCGCCGGGCCCGGCGGGTCGGGGCACACGCACGACGGTGCCGGCCGTGAGGCCGACAGCGCGGGTCGCCCCTGGGCGGGACGCACCTTCGACCACCACGACGCGGCGCACGCGGGTGACGACGGCTCGGCCGACCCGCGCCTCCTGGACGCCCTCCTCGGATTCCGCGAGGGGCGACTCGGCGAGGGGGACGTCGTCGACGCGCTCCGCCTCGCGCGTCTGCTCGTGCCGCTGGTCGCCGTGGCGGGAGACGAGGATCTCGACGATCACGGTCGCCGCGTCGACAAGACCCAGGAACTCTCGATCGTCACGGTCTCGGGCCCCGACGGTCGCGACGTGCTGCCGGCCTTCACCTCGGTCGAGACCTTGACCCGGTGGCGTTCCGCGGCTCGACCCGTGCCCGTGGACGCCCGACGGGTGGCCCTCGCCGCGGCCTCGGAAGCCACCGACCGCATCGTGATCGACCCCGGGTCGATCACGGAATTCGGCCTGCGTCGCCCGGCCGTCTGGGCGGTCGCCCGGGATCTGCCCTGGACGCCGAGTCATCAGGACGAACAGGTCCTGCGTGCGTTCCTCGACGCGTCCCGGGACGAGGAGGCGCTGGTCAGTCTGGTCGTCGCACCCGGTTACCGAGACGCCCGACTCGGCGCACCCGAGATCGTGGTGCAACTCGGGGTAACGCCCGGTCTCGACCGGGACGCCCTCGGGGCTCTGCTGCAGCGGCTCCAGGGGGCCTGGGCCGTCGACCCGCTGATCGTCGACCGGGTCGACAGCATGTCGGTGAAGGTCGTCCCGGGCTGACGCTCCGACGCTCGAGACGGCGTGCTACGGCCGAGGAGCCGGATCAGTTGACGGGGCCGGTGTACTTCTCGCCCGGCCCCTGGCCGATGGCGTCCGGTATGGCCGAGGCCTCGCGGAAGGCGAGCTGCAGCGACCGCAACCCGTCACGGAGCGCCCGGGCGTGCTGGTCGCCGATCTCGGGTGCGCTGGCCGTGACGAGCCCGGCGAGCGAGGTGATGAGCTTGCGGGCCTCGTCGAGGTCGGTCTGCGTCCGCGGGTCGTCCGCCAGCCCCACCTTGACCGCCGCGGCGCTCATCAGGTGGACGCAGACGGTGTTGATCACCTCGACCGCGTTGACGTCGGCGATGTCGCGGGCGGCGTCGTCGCCGAACCGCAGATCGTCCTCGAACCGGCTCGTCCCCGATGTCGGGTCGTGGGGCGTCGCCGAGGCGGCACCGCCGAAGCGGGCGTCGGGAGTGGGTGCATCGTCGGGGGAGTGGCTCACGAACTGATCCTCTGCTAAACTCGTCCAGGCTCGGAGCGTCTGCTCCGTGCGAAAGTGGAGATTCTCCCACCCGCGCTTGACCGTTAGACAAGGTTACCGGGTTGTTGGCACCCCGTTCGATCAGCACCACCGTTTCATCCAGCTCCTCGTGAGAGGCAGCGTGTGAGCATCGATCGAGCAGCCAGGGTGCAGTGTGACGCGTTCGAGATGACGCCCACACGAAACTCCTCTTTCTCTGGCGAGGCCGTCCGGTCCCGCCAGATGCAGAAGAAACGACAGAGGAGTTCCGCATCAGCGATCCCCGTACGAACGACCGTATCCGCGTCCCCGAGGTCCGCCTCGTCGGGCCTGGTGGAGAACAGGTCGGTGTCGTCCCCATCGCCATGGCCCTGCGTCTCGCCGCAGAGGCCGAGCTCGACCTGGTCGAGGTGGCCCCCAACTCGAAGCCTCCCGTGGCCAAGATCATGGATCACGGAAAGTTCAAGTACGAGGCTGCGCAGAAAGCGAAAGAAGCTCGTCGCAACCAGGCGAACACGATCCTCAAAGAGGTCCGTTTCCGTCTGAAGATCGACAAGCACGACTACGAGACGAAGCGCAAGCGCGCCGAGGGCTTCCTCCAGGGCGGCGACAAGGTCAAGGCCATGATCCTGTTCCGTGGTCGCGAGCAGTCGCGTCCCGACCAGGGCGTGCGTCTGCTCCAGCGTTTCGCCGAAGACGTCGCCGAGTTCGGCAGCGTCGAGTCGACCCCGACCATCGACGGCCGCAACATGGTCATGGTGATCGGCCCGCACAAGAACAAGTCCGAGGCCAAGGCCGAGGCCGAGGCTCGCAAGGCGGCCGCCAAGCCGCCGAAGCACCCGACGTCCGACGAGGTCCCGGCCGATGCACCGGCCGACCGACCGACAGAAGAAAGTAAGTAAGACATGCCCAAGCAGAAGACCCACTCCGGCGCCAAGAAGCGCTTCAAGGTCACCGGTTCCGGCAAGATCATGAAGCAGCAGGCCGGCATGCGCCACAACCTCGAGGTGAAGAGCGCCAAGCGCAAGGCTCGCCTGAACCAGGACCAGGTGCTCGCGCCCGCTGACGCCAAGGTCGCCAAGAAGCTTCTCGGTCACTGACCGCTGACACGAACGTAGAGGAACAAGAAAATGGCAAGAGTCAAGAGAGCGGTCAACGCCGCCAAGAAGCGTCGCGTCATCCTCGAGCGCGCCGAGGGTTACCGCGGTCAGCGTTCGCGCCTGTACCGCAAGGCCAAAGAGCAGGTCACCCACTCGCTCGTCTACTCGTACCGTGACCGTCGTGCTCGCAAGGGTGAGTTCCGTCGTCTGTGGATCCAGCGCATCAACGCCGCGTCGCGTGCGAACGGCCTGACCTACAACCGTCTGATCCAGGGTCTGTCCCTGGCCGGCGTCGAGGTCGACCGCCGCATCCTGGCCGAGCTGGCCGTCAACGAGCCCGCCACGTTCGCGTCGCTCGTGGCCACTGCCAAGGCCGCACTGCCCGCTGACACCTCGGCACCCAAGGTCGCCGCGTAGTCGCACCGCATCACCCTCGAGGCCCGACGGCCCGACACCCTCACGGGTGTCGCCGTCGGGCCTCGTGCATTTTCCGGTGCCCGTCCGCAGACCGATCGTCCGAGCGTGCGACCGTCCGCCCGCCCGTGCAGGTACGGCATCATGGACGGGTGCCCCACGACTCCCTGCTCGACAACCCCCGCTCGCCCCGAGTCCGGGCGGTGGCGAAGCTCTCGAAGCGCGACGCCCGCACCGAGACCCGCACCTTCTTGCTCGAAGGGCCGCAGTCGGTCGGTGAGGCCCTGGCCTTCCGGCCCGAGCTGATCGTCGAGCTCTTCGGCACCCCGACCGCCCTCGAGCGCTACCCCGAGGTGTCGGTCGCCGCCGAGGCCGAGGGCATCGACGTCCAGTTCGTCACCGAACCGGTGCTCGAGGCCATGGCCGACACGGTGACGCCCCAGGGAATCGTCGCCGTCTGTCGGCAGTTCCCCACGTCGGTGAAGGACGTCTTCGGCGCCGAGCCGAAGCTCATCGTGATCCTCGAGGAGGTCCGCGATCCGGGCAACGCCGGCACCATCATCCGGGCCGCCGACGCGGCGGGGGCCGATGCCGTCATCATGACCGGGCGGAGCGTCGACCTCTACAACCCCAAGGTCGTGCGGTCCACGACGGGCTCCTTGTTCCACGTGCCGGTCGCCGTGGGCGTCGAGCTGCCGGCGATCGTCGACCGGTGCCGCGAGGTCGGCCTGCAGGTGATCGCCGCCGACGTCAAGGGCGACGACCTGCTCGCCGCCAGGTCCGACGGGGTCCTGGCCGAACCGACCGCATGGCTGTTCGGCAACGAGGCCCGAGGTCTCACCGACGCGGACCTGGCGCGTGCCGACCGCGCTCTGGTGGTGCCCATCTACGGTCACGCGGAATCGATGAACCTCGCCACGGCGGCGTCGGTGTGCCTCTACGAGAGTGCCTTCGCCCACCGCAGCTAGCGCCTCCTCGTCCGCCAGGAGGCGCGGTCCGGGTCGGACGAGGACGTCGCGACCGAACACGTCGTTTCGTTTTCATTAAGAATCGTCTGTGAATTTGACCCCGACCTGGGGGTCTGTTTGTGTGGGCGCATGGAACCCCTCGTCGTGGTCGACCACGTCAACAAGCACTTCGGTGACCTGCACGTCCTGAAAGACATCACCACGTCGGTGGGCAAGGGCGAGGTCGTCGTCGTGATCGGTCCGAGCGGCTCGGGCAAGTCGACCCTCTGCCGGGCGATCAACCGCCTCGAGACCATCGACGACGGCGTCATCACGATCGACGGAACGCGTCTGCCCGAAGAGGGTGCGGAACTCGCGCGCTTGCGTGCTGATGTCGGCATGGTGTTCCAGAGCTTCAACCTCTTCGCGCACAAGAGCGTGCTCGAGAACGTCACCCTCGGGCAGATCAAGGTCCGGAAGCGGAGCAAGGCCGAGGCCGAGAAGCGCGCGATGCAACTCCTCGAACGCGTCGGAGTGGCGAACCAGGCCCAGAAGATGCCGTCGCAGCTCTCCGGGGGGCAGCAGCAGCGTGTCGCCATCGCGAGGGCGCTGGCCATGGACCCGAAGGTCATGCTGCTCGACGAGCCGACCAGCGCCCTCGACCCCGAGATGATCACCGAGGTGCTCGACGTCATGGTCCAGCTCGCGCAGGACGGCATGACGATGATCGTCGTCACCCACGAGATGGGTTTCGCCCGCAAGGCGGCCGACCGCGTCGTCTTCATGGCCGACGGCGAGATCGTCGAGGAGGCCACGCCCGAGCAGTTCTTCACGTCCCCGGCCTCCGACCGGGCCCGCGACTTCCTGTCGAAGATCCTCACGCACTGACCGACGCCGTCGTCGCCGTGTCCGAGGGGGCACGGCCCCGGAACCCCCGTCCGCCGTTCGGCGTCCGGGTCACACAGCAAGGAGAACAGAATGCGACTCAGCAAAGGATTCGTCGCCGTAGCCGCAGCCGCCGTCACGGTGCTCGGCCTCTCGGCCTGCACCGACTCGGCCGCGCCCGAGAGCTCCGTCGAGGTCGACGAGGTGGCCGACTTCGAGGACGGCACGACGATGGCGCGACTCGCCGAGGCCGGCGAGATCACCATCGGCACCAAGTTCGATCAACCCCTCTTCGGGCTCGACGACGGGTCGGACAACCCGCAGGGCTTCGACGCCGAGATCGGCAAGCTGGTCGCGGCCAAGCTCGGCATTCCCGCCGACGGCATCACCTGGGTCGAGACCGTCTCCGCCAACCGCGAGCCGTTCATCCAGAACGGTGACGTCGATCTCGTCATCGCGACGTACACCATCAACGACGCGCGCAAGCAGGTCGTGTCGTTCGCCGGTCCTTACTACCAGGCGGGCCAGGACCTCCTCGTCCTCGAGGGCAACCCGGACGGCATCGAGGGGGCCGAGGACCTCGCGGGCAAGGCCGTCTGCACGGTCAGCGGTTCGACGAGCGAGGCGAACGTCGCCGAGTACACCGACGACATCATCGCGACGGACACGTACTCGAACTGCCTCGAACCGCTCCGCACCGGTGCGGTCGCGGCCGTGACGACCGATAACGTCATCCTGGCCGGCCTCGCCGACCAGAACGAAGGCGAGTTCGAGGTCGTCGGAGCGCCGTTCACCGAAGAGCCGTACGGCATCGGTCTGGCACTCGACGACACCGACTTCCGCATGTTCATCAACGACACGCTTCAGGACGCCGAAGACGACGGCACCTGGGACGAGCTCTGGGAGAAGACGGCCGGCAAGGTGCTCGACACGCCGACCCCGCCCACGATCGACCGCTACTGAGCACCGCGCGGGCACCCGGGGCGACCTGCCCCGGGTGCCCGCCTCACGAGCCCTGACCGAAGGACCCCGTTGAATCCCTTGGACGTCATCCCCGGCTTCGACGCCGTGACCGACAACTGGCCCCGCTTCTGGGGCGGCTTCGTCACGACGTTGCAGCTCCTCGCGCTGTCCGGCGTCGGCGCGATCGTCATCGGGTTCGTCGTCGCCGCGATGCGGATCTCGCCGGTCGCGTCGTTCCGTGTCTTCGCCACCACGTACACCGAGGCCATCCGCAACATCCCGCTGACGCTGGTGCTGTTCTTCTGCGCTTTCGTGCTGCCCTACCTCGGCGTCGGCATCGGCTACTTCACGCTGGCGACCATCGGACTCACGGTCTACACCTCGCCGTTCGTCGCCGAGGCCGTGCGGTCCGGAGTCAACGGGGTGCCGGTCGGTCAGGCCGAGGCGGCACGCAGCATCGGTCTCGGCTTCGGCCAGACGCTCACCCTGGTGATCCTGCCGCAAGCGTTCCGCATGGTGATCCCTCCGTTGATCAACGTCGTCATCGCGCTGACGAAGAACACGTCGGTCGCGGGCGGGTTCTTCGTCGCCGAGCTCTTCGCCGCCGGCAAGTACATCGCCAACGACCGGGGTGACGCGGTGATCACGGCTCTGTTGTCGGTGGCCGTGTTCTACCTCGTCGTCACCATCACCCTGGGTCGCGTCGCGGCCTTCGTCGAGAAGAAGGTCGCGGTCCTGCGATGAGCACGAACGTCCTCTACGACGCCCCTGGCCCCAGGGCCCGCCGTCTCTCGCGCATCATCTCGGTGGTGGGCGTCGTGCTGGTCCTCGCCCTCGTCGGCTACGTCCTGTACCTCCTCGGTCGCCCCCGCGTCAGCGCCAACGGTGCCGTCACGGCGAGCGTGCTCGACCCGTCCCGGTGGGACATCCTGCTCGACCGGAACCTCTGGCGGAACATCGGCGCCGGGTGGCTCGCGACTGTCCGCGCGGCGGCAGTGGCCTCGGTCCTCGCCGTGGCCGTCGGGGTGCTCTTCTCGTTCCTGCGGACGGCCCGCACCGCGTGGGTCCGGGTTCCCACGACGATCGTGCTCGAGTTCTTCCGCGGCATGCCCGTGCTGCTGATGATGCTGTTCATCCTCCTGGTCTTCTCCACAGGCGCGTTCTGGGCCGTCGTCCTGGCGCTTGCGGTGTACAACGGCGCGCTGATCGGCGAGGCCTTGCGCTCGGGCATCGCCGCCCTTCCACGCGGTCAGCGCGAAGCCGGTCTCGCCATCGGGCTCTCGCCGGTGCGCACCCGCTTCGCCATCGAGTTCCCCCAGGCGTTCCGGCAGATGCTGCCCGTGATCCTGGCGCAACTCGTGGTGCTGTTGAAGGACACCTCGCTCGGATACATCGTGGGCTACGTCGAGTTGACCCGCCGGGGACTGAACCGGCTCGGGACCTCGTACGGCAGCACGTACACCTTCACGTTGTTCGCGGTGGTGCTGCTCGTGTACCTGCTGACCAACCTCCTGTTCTCGTACGTCGTGCGCGTGGCGGATCGCCGCACCGGTCGACGTGGGGTCCTGGCTCGACGGCGACGCCGTCGTCCCCTCGGGGGCCCTGGGCTTCCGGCGTCGGACGGCGGTTCACGACCGACCGCGCCGTCCGAGGGTGGGCGAGATCTCAGATCCTGAGGCAGTGGCGGTCTGCGGACCTCCGACGACGACGGCCTCCCGCGTGCGGGAGGCCGTCGAAGCAGGGCGTTCACGTGTCATGCACGCATCACGCGGTGGTGCAGAAGCGCGCCACCTCGCTTCCGGGGACGAAGGGCGTGAAGTCGAGGCTGACGATGCCTCCCGAGAAGCAGTACTGCGTACCGCTGACGTCACGGGGCACGGTCGCCGCCCCCGTGCACGTGCTCGTCGTGAAGCAGGTGTTGGTGGCCTCGAGGAGGTCACCCGACCCCGCCTGGAGCGTGCCGTTCACCCCGATGGTCACGAGGTCGCCTTGTCCGGAGCAGGTCACCGTGGCGCGTCCCACCACGGTGATGTCACCGACGGTCAGCGTCGCGGTCTGCGAGCAGCTGAAGTCCTGCACCCCGTCGTTGTACGTGAAGTTGGTGGTCCGGGTCTGGGTCGCCGCGTTCGCCGGAGCGGCGACGGCCATGCTCGTCAACACCAACACGAAAGCTGTACCTAGGGTGGCTGCGAGTTTCTTCATCATGTCTCCTTCGGTAGGAGTCCTCCTGGTAGAGGACTATGGCTCTCGACGCTATACCCGAGGGTTAGTCACTTTTGAGGCGCTGACCAGGATCGGATGTTACGAGCGAGGTCGGGCGGCGTTCGCGGGGCGGGTCGCGGGCGGCGCTCTCCTTCGTCGGCCCCGATCGTCCGATCAGGAGGCGCGGGCCAGGTCCGAACGATCGCTAAGCTTGGTTCTCGTGTCAGACTCCGTGCCCCTCTCCGAAGACGCCGTCGCGTCGGCCGTCGATGCCGCCCTCGTGGCGATCGCCACGTCCGCGACCGTCGCCGAACTCAAGACCGCGCGTGCACAGCACGTCGGCGAGGCCTCGGTGCTGGCACGGCTGAACGCCGGGCTGCGCGACCTGCCGAACGACCAGAAGGCCGCGGCGGGCAAGCTCGTCGGCCAGGCCCGCGGTCGTGTCGGCCAGGCGGTGGCCACGCGCGAGGCCGAGTTGGCCGTCGTCGAGGAGAACGCCCGGCTCGCGGCCGAGGCCGTCGACGTCACGGCTCTGCCGTCGCGCCGTCGCGCGGGTGCCCGGCACCCCCTCGCGCTGCTGCAAGAGCGCATGGCCGACCTCTTCGTCGGCATGGGGTGGGAGGTCAACGAGGGGCCCGAGCTCGAGCACGAGTGGTTCAACTTCGACGCGTTGAACTTCGACGCCGACCACCCGGCGAGGGCCATGCAAGACACGTTCTTCGTCGACCCGGTCGACCGTCACCTGGTCCTGCGCACGCACACGTCGCCGGTGCAGATCCGCACGCTGCTCTCGAAAGAGCTGCCGGTCTACAACGTCGCGCTCGGTCGGGTGTTCCGCACCGATGAGCTCGACGCGACGCACACGCCCGTCTTCACCCAGCTCGAGGGAATCGCCGTCGACGAGGGCCTCACGATGGCGCACCTGCGCGGCACCCTCGAACACCTCGCTCGGTCGATGTTCGGTGCCGAGGCGCAGATCCGGCTGCGCCCCAACTACTTCCCGTTCACCGAGCCCAGCGCCGAGATGGACGTCTGGCAGCCGAACGCCAAGGGCGGCGCGCGGTGGGTCGAGTGGGGCGGCTGCGGCATGGTGAACCCGAACGTGCTGCGGGCGGCGGGCATCGACCCCGAGAAGTACCAGGGCTTCGCCTTCGGCATGGGCATCGAACGCACCCTCCAGTTCCGCAACGACCTCAACGACATGCGCGACATGGTCGAGGGCGACGTCAGGTTCAGCGAGCAGTTCGGGATGGTGGTCTGATGCGGGTTCCGTTGAGTTGGCTGGGCGAGTTCGTCGACCTGCCGGACGACGTGTCGCTCGAGGGCGTCCACGCCGCCCTCGTGTCGGTCGGATTCGAAGAAGAAGACGTGCACGTCGGTGACGTGACCGGGCCCCTCGTGGTCGGTCAGGTGCTCGAGTTCACGCCCGAGCCGCAGAAGAACGGCAAGACGATCAACTGGTGTCAGGTCGCCGTCGGCCCGAACGCCTCGACCGACCCCGACGACGTCCGTGGCATCGTCTGCGGCGCCCACAACTTCGTCGTCGGCGACAAGGTCGTCGTGTCGTTGCCTGGTGCCGTGTTGCCCGGGCCCTTCCCCATCGCCGCCCGCAAGACCTACGGGCACGTCTCCGACGGCATGATCGCCTCGAGCCGCGAGCTGGGCCTCGGCGACGAGCACGACGGCATCCTCGTGCTCTCGTCACTCGGTCTCGACCCCGAGGTCGGCACCGACGCGATCGCACTGCTGGGCCTCGACGAGGCCGCGGTCGAGATCAACGTCACGCCCGACCGGGGCTACGCCTTCAGCATCCGCGGGGTGGCCCGCGAGTACTCGCATGCCACGGGGGCGACCTTCCGAGACCCCGCGTCGCTCGTCTCGCCGACCCCGTCCTCCGGTTTCCCGGTCGTGGTCGACGACCAGGCCCCGGTGCGCGACCGCATCGGTGTGCAGACCTTCACCACCAAGGTCGTCCGAGGCATCGACGCGACCCTACCGACCCCTCCGTGGCTCGCATCTCGCCTGCGGCTGGCCGGTGTCCGCAGCATCTCGCTGCCGGTCGACGTCACCAACTACGTCATGTTCGAGCTCGGCCAGCCGATCCACGGCTACGACATCGACAAGGTCAGTGGTGGGCTCTCGATCCGTCGGGCGGCACCGGGTGAGCGCCTCGAGACCCTCGACGGCCAGGTGCGCGACCTGCACGCCGAAGACCTCGTGATCGCCGACGAGTCGGGTGCCGTCGGCCTGGCCGGTGTCATGGGCGGCGCCTCCACCGAGATCGGCGCGACCACGACCGGCGTCCTCGTCGAGGCCGCGACCTTCGACCCCACGTCGATCGCGCGGACCGCCCGCCGCCACAAGCTGCCGAGCGAGGCGTCCAAGCGCTTCGAGCGCGGTGTCGACCCGCAGGTGGCCGAGGCGGCCGCACAGCGCGTGGTCGACCTGCTCGTCGAGCTCGCCGGCGGCACGGCCGACACGCTCGGGTCGAGGTGGGACGAGTCCACCCCTCCCGAGACGATCACCCTGCCTGCCGACCGTGCCGTGCGCCTCATGGGCGTCGACTACACCGACGACGAGGTCTCGGGCGCCCTCACGGCCATCGGGGCGCGCGTCGAGCGTTCCGGTCACGACTGGCTCGTGACCCCGCCGACCTGGCGCACCGACCTGGTCGACTCCGCGTCGCTCGTCGAAGAGGTCGCCCGCATCACGGGGTACGACCGCATCCCCTCGGTGCTGCCCGTCGCCCCGGCCGGTCGCGGCTTGTCGCGCGAGCAGCAGCTGCGTCGGCAGGTGTCGAACGGGCTCGCCGCGGCCGGCTCCACCGAGGTCGCCGCGTACCCGTTCGTCTCGTCGGCCCAGAACCTCGCCTTCGGCTCGGCCGACGGCAGCGCGCTGCCCGCCGTCCGACTCGCGAACCCTCTCGACTCGGCGGCTCCCGAGTTGCGGCGGTCCCTCGTGCCGGGCCTGCTCGAGGTCGCCCGCCGCAACCTGGGTCGCGGTCTCGTCGACCTCTCGGTGTTCGAGGTGGGCACGGTCTTCCTCCCCGCCGAAGGCGTCGTCTACGGCAGCGACGAGGTGCCGTTCGGGGCCGCCCGCCCCGACGAGGCGACGCTGGCCGCCCTCGCCCAGGGCCTCCCGCCCCAGCCGCGACACCTCGGCCTGCTGACGGTCGGCACGGCCCTCGACCGCGCCCCGGGGCAACCGGCCGCCCCGGCCTCCCTCGCCGACGTGCTCGACGCCGTGCGCGTCGCCGCGTCCGCGGTCGCCGCCGAGGTCACCTTCCGTCAGGCGCATCACGTCTCGCTGCACCCGGGCCGAACGGCCGAGGTGCTCGTCGGTGACGAGGTCGTCGGCATCGCGGGCGAGCTGTTGCCGAGTGTGGCGTCCGAGCTCGACCTGCCCCGGGTCGTGGCGGTGGCCGAACTCGACCTCGATCGGCTGATCTCCCTCGCCGTCGTCGAACCGGTCACCTCGGCCCTGTCGTCCTACCCCGCGGCGACTCAAGACCTGTCTCTCGTGGTGGGAGTCGACGTCCCCGCGGGCGACGTGCTCGCCACGGTGCGCGAGGGCGCCGGTCCTCTGCTCGAGACCGTCCGGCTGGTCGACGACTACAGGGGTGCCGGGCTGCCCGACGCGTCGAAGTCGCTCACCTTCGCGCTGCGCTTCCGGGCCGACGACCGCACCCTCACCGCCGCCGAGGCCTCCGAGGCGAAGTCCGGTTCGGTCCGCCTGGCCGGTGAGCGATTCGGGGCGGCGCTCCGCGACTGACACTCGCCCGGCGCCGCCGCCCCTGATCCCAGGCCGATTCGAACATTAGGGTGGACGCATGCCTTTCTCCGTTGCCGTGGCCGGCGCGAGTGGTTACGCCGGTGGTGAGCTGTTGCGCTTGCTGGCCGAGCATCCCGACTTCGAGGTGCAGACCGTCACCGCGTTCCAGAACGCCGGTCAACGACTGCTCTCGGTCCAGCCGCACCTGCGCTCCCTCGCGCACCTGACCTTGGTCGAGACGACGCCCGAAGCCCTCGCGGGCCACGACGTCGTGTTCCTCGCCCTGCCCCACGGCAAGTCCGGGGCGATCACGGCCCAGCTACCCGACGACACGCTCGTCGTCGACTGCGGGGCCGACCATCGATTGACCGACGAATCCGCCTGGCAGGCGTTCTACGGGGGCGAGTTCTACGGGGCGTGGTCGTACGGCCTCCCCGAGCTGGTCCTGGGCGACACCTCGGGCCGTCAACGCGACGCCCTGGTCGGGGCCACGCGCATCGCGGTACCCGGCTGCAACGTCACGGCCGTCACCCTGGGGCTCGCGCCGGGGGTCCAGGCCGGTGTCGTCGAGACCTCGGACATCGTCACCGTGCTGGCCGTGGGCCCGTCCGGGGCGGGCAAGGCGTTGAAGACGCACCTGTTGGCGAGCGAGCTGATGGGGTCGGCGTCCGCCTACGGCGTGGGCGGCAGTCACCGTCACGTCCCCGAGATCCAGCAGAACCTGCGCGCGGCCGGTGCGACCGAGGTGAACGTCTCCTTCACGCCGGTGCTCGTGCCGATGTCGCGGGGCATCCTCGCGACGACGACCGCCCGTCTGGCGCCGGGGGTGACGGTCCACGACGTCCGGTCGGCGTGGCAGCAGGCCTATGCGAACGAGCCCTTCGTGCACCTCCTGCCCGAGGGGGAGTTCCCGCGCACGGCCGACACGATCGGGGCGAACACGGCCTTGATCGGTCTCGCCGTCGACGAGGCCGCCGACCGCGTCGTCGTCGTCACCGCGATCGACAACCTCGTCAAGGGCACGGCCGGCGCCGCCGTCCAATCCGCCAACATCGCCCTCGGCCTCGCCGAGACCACCGGCCTCGGCCAGAACGGAGTCGCCCCGTGAGCGTCACCGCAGCAGCCGGGTTCGAGGCCTCCGGCGTCGTCGCCGGTCTCAAGAGCACGGGCGCACCCGACGTCGCCCTGGTCGTCAACCGTGGTCGCAGCACCGCCGCGGCGGCCGTCTTCACCAGCAACCGGGCGAAGGCGAACCCCGTCCTCTGGTCGCAGCAGGTGGTCGCCGACGGTCGCGTCGACGCGGTCGTCCTCAATTCCGGAGGCGCGAACTGCTTCACGGGTGCGTTCGGCTTCCAGACGACCCACTCCACCGCCGAGACCGTGGCCGCGGCCCTCGACCTGTCGGCGACCGACGTCCTCGTCTGCTCGACGGGACTGATCGGAGTCGGCGACCAGACCTTCCGCGACAAGGTGCTGAGCGGCTCCACCGCGGCGGCGGGCGCCCTGTCGGTCGACGGTGGCCTCGACGCGGCCACGGCCATCATGACGACCGACACCAAGCCCAAGCAGGCCGTCGTCTCACGAGACGGATGGGTCGTCGGCGGAATGGCCAAGGGTGCGGGCATGCTCGCCCCCGGCCTCGCCACGATGCTCGTGGTGCTCACGACCGACGCCGAGGTCGACGCGTCGGGACTCGACTCCGCACTCCGAGAGGCCACCCGGGTCACCTTCGACCGTCTCGACTCGGACGGCTGCATGTCGACGAACGACACCGTCGTGTTGCTGGCCAGCGCCGAGTCCGGTGTGGCGCCTCCTGCCGACGACTTCGCGGCGGCGGTCACAGCGCTCTGTGCCGACCTCGCCGAACAGCTGCAGGCCGATGCCGAGGGCGCCTCGCACGACATCCGCATCGAGATCGTGGGGGCGGCGTCCGACGACGACGCCGTCGAGGTCGGTCGGTCCATCGCGCGCAACAACCTGTTCAAGGCGGCCGTCTTCGGCAACGACCCCAACTGGGGTCGGGTGCTCGCGGCGATCGGCACCACCTCGGCCGAATTCGACCCCTACGACGTCGACGTGACCATCAACGGCGTCCGGGTGTGCCACGCCGGTGCTCCCGACCGGCCGAGCGACGAGGTCGACCTCACCCCGCGGGCGGTCCACGTGCTCGTCGACCTGAAGACGGGCCCGGTCGAGGCGACCATCCTGACCAACGACCTCACGCACGACTACGTGCACGAGAACAGCGCCTACTCCAGCTGATGGGCGTCCACACGAGCATCGGCACCACGGCGGCCGACGAGCAAGAGTTGGCCGCGGTCAAGGCCTCGACGCTGATCGAGTCCCTGCCCTGGCTGAAGCGCTTCTCGGGCAAGGTCGTCGTCGTCAAGTTCGGCGGCAACGCCATGGTCAACGACGCCCTCAAGCAGGCGTTCGCCGAGGACATGGTCTACCTGCGGTACGCCGGGTTGCACCCGGTGGTCGTTCACGGTGGGGGCCCCCAGATCTCGGCCGCCCTCGACGCGGCAGGCATCGAGAGTGAGTTCCGAGGTGGCTACCGCTACACGTCGACCGAGGCGATCTCGGTCGTGCGTGACGTCCTGGCCGGTGAGGTCAACCGCGAGATCGTCGACCTCGTCAACGAGCACGGCGATCTCGCCCGGGGCGTCTCGGGCGAGGGGTCGACCTTGTTCGAGGGTCGCAAGCGCGGTGTGGTGGTCGACGGCGAGACCTTCGACCTGGGGCACGTCGGTGACGTGACGCACGTCGACCCGTCCTCGGTGCTGGCCGAGATCGAGGCAGGACGCATCCCCGTCGTCTCGTCCATCGCGACGAACCCGACCGAGCCGGAGCACGCCCTCAACGTCAATGCCGACGCCGCGGCCGGCGCGCTGGCCATCGCCCTCGGTGCGGCCAAGCTCGTCGTCCTGACCGACGTCGCGGGCCTCTACGCCGACTGGCCGAACCGCGACTCGCTCGTCGAGGCCATCACGGTCTCGGCCCTCACCGACATGCTGCCGACCCTCGAGTCGGGCATGATCCCCAAGATGCGCGCCTGCCTCGACTCGGTCGTGGGCGGCGTGGGCGGGGCGACCATCATCGACGGTCGCATCCCGCACTCGATCCTCCTCGAGGTGTTCACCCAGCGCGGGTCGGGCACCGAGGTGGTCCCGGACGACCGGGCGGCGTCGACCGGCGCCCCCGTCGTCACCTCGTTCGGCACGTCCGCCGGCGAGATCGTCACCACCGGGGGCACCGCCCCGGGTGGCCCTGCCGCGAGCGGCGCCGACACGAAAGGACAGTCGTGACCAAGATCCAGACCCAAGGCGGTACCTGGCAGCGCCGATTCGGCGACTCGATGATGCGCTCGCTGTCCACTCCCCGGGTGATGCTCGACCGCGGCGAGGGCTGTCAGGTGTGGGACGTCGACGGCAAGCGCTACCTCGACTTCCTGGCGGGCATCGCCGTGAACGCCCTCGGACACGCCCACCCGGTGCTCGTCGAGGCGCTCACCGAGCAGGCGAGCAAGCTGATCCACGTCTCCAACTACTTCGCGACGGCCCCTCAGGTCGAGCTCGCCGAACGGCTGACCCGCATCAGCGGCGCCGGCGAGCGTGGGCGTGTCTACTTCGGCAACAGCGGAGCCGAGGCCAACGAGGCCGCGGTCAAGCTGGCGCGCCTCAACCGCGGCGACGGCACCCGCACCCGCATCCTGGCCCTGCAGAACTCGTTCCACGGGCGCACCATGGGATCCCTCGCCCTGACCGGCAAGCCCGCCCTGCGCGAGCCGTTCGAGCCGATGATGCCCGGGGTCGAGCACATCGACACGACTCTCGAGGCACTCGAGGCGGCCTTCGACGGTACGGTGGCGGCCCTGTTCGTCGAGCCGATCAAGGGCGAGGCCGGCGTCGTCGACCTGCCCCACGGTTATCTCGAGCGCGCCCGCGAGCTCACCACGAAGCACGGGGCCCTCCTGATCCTCGACGAGATCCAGACCGGCATCGGCCGCACCGGCTCGTGGTTCGCCTTCCAGCAGCACGACATCGTCCCCGATGCCATCACGGTCGCCAAGGGCATCGCCGGGGGAGTCCCCATCGGTGCGCTCATCACCTTCGGCGACGCGTCCGACCTGTTCGAGGCCGGGCAGCACGGCAGCACCTTCGGCGGCAACCCCCTCGCCACGGCCGCGGCCAACGCGGTGCTCGGCGAGATCGAGGCGAGCCAGCTCGTGCTCAACGCGATCGTCCGCGGTGACCAGCTGCGTGCGGCAGTCGAGTCCATCGGTTCGCCCCTGGTCCGCGAGATCCGGGGCAACGGCCTCCTGATCGGCCTGGGGCTCTCGAAGCCCGTCGCGGCCCGGGTCGCTGCCGATGCCCTCGAGGCCGGCCTCATCGTCAACGCACCGAACGACTCGAGCATCCGCCTCGCCCCTCCGTTGATCGTCGGCGACGCCGAGATCGCCGAGTTCACCCAGACCATGACCACCGTCCTGAAAGGCCTCGAATGACCCGCCACTTCCTCCGGGACGACGACCTGACCACGGCCGAGCAGCTCGAGGTGCTCGACCTCGCCGACGAGCTCAAGCGCGATCGTTGGTCGCAGCGCCCGCTCGCCGGTCCGCAGACCGTCGCCGTCATCTTCGACAAGTCGTCGACGCGGACACGGGTGTCGTTCGCGGTCGGCATCGCCGACCTCGGCGGCAGCCCGTTGATCATCGCGACGGCGAACAGCCAGCTGGGTGGCAAAGAGACCCCGTCCGACACCGCACGCGTGCTCGAGCGGATGGTGTCGGCCATCGTCTGGCGCACCTACGCCCAGGCCGGGCTCGAAGAGATGGCGGCCGGGACGACCGTCCCCGTCGTCAACGCGCTGAGCGACGACTTCCACCCGTGCCAGCTACTCGCCGACCTGCAGACCATCCGCGAGAAGAAGGGCACGCTCGCCGGGCTCTCGGTCGCCTTCGTCGGTGACGGACGCTGCAACATGGGCCAGTCGTACCTGCTCGCCGGTGCGACAGCCGGCATGCACGTCCGGATCGGCGCCCCTGAGGGCTTCCTGCCCGACCCGACCGTCGTCGCCGACGCCGAGGCGATCGCCGCACGCACGGGCGGTTCGGTGCTGGTCACGACCGACGCGATCGAGGCCGTCTCCGGCGTCGACGTCGTCGTGACCGACACCTGGGTCTCGATGGGCAAAGAAGACGAGAAAGACGAGCGCGTCGCCGTCTTCGGGTCGTTCAAGGTCGACGAGGCGTTGATGGCCCGGGCCGACGACGACGCGATCTTCCTGCACTGCCTCCCCGCCGACCGCGGGTACGAGGTCACGGCCGACGTCATCGACGGCCCGACCAGCGTCATCTGGGACGAGGCCGAGAACCGGCTCCACGCCCAGAAGGCGCTGCTCACCTGGCTGCTGGCCCGCTGAGCACCCCCACCACCTCACACGTAGACACACCCACACCACACAAGGAGAACCATGGCGGAACGCGTCGTCCTCGCATACTCAGGAGGCCTCGACACCTCGGTCGGCATCGGCTGGTTGGCCGATGCCACCGGAAAAGAGGTGGTGGCCCTCGCCGTCGACGTCGGACAGGGCGGTGAGGACATGGAAGACATCCGTCAGCGTGCCCTCGACTGCGGCGCGGTCGAGTCGGTCGTCGTCGACGCCAAAGAGGAGTTCGGCACCGATTACCTGATGCCGGCCCTCAAGGCCAACGCGCTGTACCAGAAGACCTACCCGCTGGTGTCGGCTCTCAGCCGCCCGCTGATCGCCCGCCACCTCGCGTCGGTCGCCAAAGAGCTGGGCGCGAACAGCGTCGCCCACGGCTGCACCGGCAAGGGCAACGACCAGGTCCGCTTCGAGGCGGCCGTCGCGGCCCTCGCGCCCGACCTGACGAGCATCGCCCCGGTCCGCGACCTGGCCCTCACCCGCGACAAGGCGATCGTGTACGCGGAAGAGCACGACCTGCCCATCCGCCAGAGCGCGAAGAACCCCTACTCGATCGACAAGAACGTCTGGGGTCGTGCAGTCGAGACCGGGTTCCTCGAGGACCCGTGGAACGCTCCCATCGAGGACCTGTACGAGTACACGCAGGACCCGGCGGTCGTCAAGGACGCCGACGAGGTCGTCATCACGTTCGAGGCCGGCGTTCCGACCGCGATCGACGGTGTGGCGTTCACCCCGCTCGGCATCGTCGAGCGCATGAACGAGCTCGCGGGCAAGCACGGCGTCGGCCGCATCGACGTCGTCGAGGACCGCCTCGTCGGCATCAAGAGCCGCGAGGTCTACGAGGCACCCGGCGCGATGGCGCTGATCGCCGCGCACGAGGCGCTCGAGGCCCTGACCATCGAGCGCGACCTCGGCCGGTACAAGCGCGGGGTCGAGGCCGAGTGGTCGAACCTCGTCTACGACGGTCTGTGGTTCTCGGGCCTGAAGCGCTCGCTCGACGTCTTCATCGACGACACGCAGAAGTACGTGTCGGGTGAGATCCGTCTCAAGCTGCAGGGCGGCCGTGCCGTCGTGACCGGTCAGAAGAGCGACGCGAGCCTCTACGACTTCGACCTCGCCACCTACGACACGGGTGACACCTTCGACCAGTCCCTGTCCAAGGGCTTCATCGAGATCTGGTCGCTGCCCAGCAAGATCTCGGCTCGTCGCGATCTGGCCCACGGGGCGTGACCGACGCGATCGGGTTCGGCGACGTGCCCGGCAAGAACGAGCGCGCGGGCGAGGCGGGTGCCCTGTGGGGCGGCCGCTTCGCCTCCGGGCCGTCCGCCGAACTCGCGGCGCTGAGCAAGTCGACGCAGTTCGACTGGCAGCTGGCGTCGTACGACATCGCGGGGTCCCGTGCGCACGCCCGGGCCCTGGCCGCGGCGGGGTACCTCGACGGTTCCGAGCTCGACGCGATGATCTCGGCGCTCGACCGGCTCGAGTCGGACGTGCTCGACGGCACGTTCACCGCGGCCGAGTCCGACGAAGACGTGCACTCCGCGCTCGAGCGAGGGTTGATCGGCATCGCGGGCGTCGAACTCGGGGGCAAGCTGAGGGCGGGGCGCAGCCGCAACGACCAGATCGCCACACTCGTGCGCTTGTACCTGCGTGACCACGCCCGGGTCATCGGTCGGCAGGTCGTCGACCTGGTCGACGCCATCGCGGGGCAGGCGACGGCCCACCCGACGGCGGTCATGCCCGGCCGCACGCACCTCCAGCACGCCCAGCCGGTATTGCTCGCGCATCACCTGCTCGCCCACGCCTGGCCTCTGGTCCGTGACCTCGAGCGCTTGCGCGACTGGTCGCGCCGGGCCGGCGCCTCGCCCTACGGTGCGGGTGCCCTCGCGGGCAGCTCGCTGGGGCTGGATCCGCTGCTCGTGGCGACGGATCTCGGTTTCGACCGCACGACCGAGAACTCGATCGACGCGACCGCCAGTCGCGACGTGGTGTCCGAGTTCGCCTTCGTCACGGCGTCCATCGGCATCGACCTCTCCCGGCTCGCCGAAGAGATCATCCTCTGGAACACTCGCGAATTCGGCTTCGTCCGTCTGCACGACGCGTTCTCGACCGGGTCGAGCATCATGCCGCAGAAGAAGAACCCCGACATAGCCGAGCTGGCCCGCGGCAAGTCCGGGCGCCTGATCGGCAACCTGACGGGTCTGCTCGCGACGCTCAAGGGGCTGCCGCTGGCGTACAACCGCGACCTGCAAGAAGACAAAGAACCGGTGTTCGACTCCGTGTCACAGCTCGAGGTGCTGTTGCCGGCCTTCACGGGCATGGTGGCGACGCTGGACTTCGACGAGCAGCGCATGGCCGCTCTCGCTCCGCAGGGGTTCTCGTTGGCGACCGACGTCGCCGAGTGGCTGGTCCGACAGGGCGTGCCCTTCCGCGACGCGCACGAGATCAGCGGCGAGCTGGTCCGGTTCTGCGAGCAGCACGACCTCGAGTTGCACGAGCCCAGCGACGAGCAGTATGGGTCGATCTCGGCACATCTCACGCCCGAGATCCGGCCGGTCCTGACGGTCGAGGGATCGATCGCCAGCCGTCGCGGTGCCGGCGGCACGGCTCCCGAGCGCGTCGCCGAGCAGCTCGCGCAGCTGACCGAGCAGATGCGTCACCTCGTCCAGGCCCTCGCCCCGGCGGCGGCATGAGTCGTCGACGAGCGGGGTCAGGCGACGACCGGTCGGTCCGCACCTGGGTCGTGCCGGTCGTCGTCGCGATCTCCGTGGCGGTGCTCGTCGCCGTCGCGGTGATCGCGGTCGCCAGCGGCCAGCGCTTCTTCTGAACGCGACGGTCGCAGTGAGCCCGGGGGAGCGATGACGACGACATCCGCTGACGACGTGCTGGCGGCGTTGCTGGCCGAGCCGGCCCTGGCCGTGGCACCGCGCCTCCTCGGCTCGGTCTTCTGGTCGGGTGGCGTGGGCGTGCGCCTCACCGAGGTCGAGGCTTACCACGGTCAGGGGCAGGACCCTGGTTCGCACGCTCACCGGGGCCCGTCGGCCCGCAACGGCAGCATGTTCGAGGGCGGTGGGACGCTCTACGTGTACCTGTCGTACGGCATCCATCGTTGCGTCAACGTCGTGTGCGGGCCCGAGGGCTACGCGTCCGGTGTCCTGTTGCGCGCGGGTGAGGTGGTGGCGGGCGTCGACGAGGTGCGAGCGCGCCGGTCGACGTCACGGACGCCGACGGACCTCGCCCGTGGTCCCGGCCGGCTCGGTTCCGCCCTGGGCATCGAACTCGACGACGACGGCTCACGCCTCGTCGCCGAGACCCCCGGTCAGGAGGCGCGGTTCCGCTTGCGACTCCCGTCCGCACCGGTCGGCCCGATCGCCGCCGGCCCGCGTGTCGGTGTGTCGGGTCCCGCCGGCGGCGACGCCTTCCCCTGGCGGTTCTCGCTCGAGGGCGATCCCACGGTCTCGCCGTACCGTGCCGCCGTCTCGCGACGACGCGGTGGGGCGTGAAGGCGGGGACGGTGCCCGCTGGTAGCGTTTCACGCGTGACCAGTGAAACGACCGCAGACGTCCTGGCCGCCCAGAGCAACGATCCCTCGTTCGACGACGTGTGGGACGAGTTGCAGTGGCGCGGCCTGGTGCACGTCTCGACCGACGCCGATGCCCTGAAGACCCTTCTCGCCGGCCCGCCGATCACCTACTACTGCGGTTTCGACCCGACCGCGCCCAGCCTTCACCTCGGCAACCTCGTGCAGTTGCTCACCATGCGTCGCCTCCAGCTCGCGGGTCACCGGCCCCTGGGTCTCGTGGGCGGGTCCACCGGTCTCATCGGAGATCCGCGTCCCACGGCCGAGCGGGTGCTCAAGACGCCCGAGCAGACGGCCGAGTGGGTAGACCGCATCCGCGTCCACGTCGAGAAATTCCTCTCGGCCGATGGCGACAACGGGCTCCGGGTGGTGAACAACCTCGACTGGACGTCACCACTCAGCGCCATCGAGTTCCTGCGCGACATCGGCAAAAACTTCCGCGTCAACACGATGCTCAAGAAAGACGCCGTGGCCGCTCGGCTGAACTCCGACGCCGGTATCAGCTACACCGAGTTCAGCTACCAGATCCTGCAGGGTCTCGACTTCCGCGAGCTCTACCGCAGCTACGACTGCGTTCTGCAGACCGGCGGCAGCGACCAGTGGGGCAACCTCACCAGCGGCACCGAATTGATCCGTCGCACCGAGGGCGTCTCGGTGCACGCGATCGGCACGCCACTGATCACCAACACCGACGGCACCAAGTTCGGCAAGAGCGAGGGCAACGCCGTCTGGCTCGACGCCGAGCTGACCAGCCCCTACGCCATGTACCAGTTCTGGCTCAACACCGACGACGCCGACGTCGTCCCGCGACTCAAGGTGTTCACGTTCCTCTCGCGGGACGAGATCGAACGGCTCGCGAAGGCCGTCGCCGACGAGCCGTTCCGTCGGGAGGCGCAGCGCGCGTTGGCCTGGAACGTCACGGCCTTGGTCCACGGCACCTCGGCTACCCGGTCGGCCATCGACGCTGCCGCAGCCCTCTTCGGCCAAGGTGACCTCGCGGCCCTCGACCGGTCGACGCTCGCCAGTGCGATCGCCGAGCTGCCGTCGGCCACGGCGAATGCGACGACCAGCATCGCCCAGGCGTTGGTCGACACGGGACTCGTCGCCTCGTTGGGCGCGGCTCGTCGGGCCACGGCCGAGGGGGGCGTCTACGTCAACAACACCCGGGTCGAGAACGGCGAAGCAGTGGTGGCTGACTTCCGACTCGACGGGGGAGTCGTCGTGCTCCGGCGAGGCAAGAAGACGCTGGCCGGCGTGACCGTGCAGGTCTGACCCGGCGCCCGCAGGCTACGACCCCGAAGCCCGCTCTCCTCCTCGAGGGAGCGGGCTTCTTCTCGTCCTGGACGCGCGGGCGCACGAATCCCGGTGTTTACGGGCCTCGCCGGTGCGACACGCCCGGGATGCATGGAGATTTGGGGGTGGGGCCGAGGGCCTGTGTAAAGTAATCCGAGTCAGCCCAAAGGTGCGGCGGAGCGGCCAGGACAGCGACCAGAAATGGTCCCGATCCGGAGCTCACCGGCCTCAAGTGGTGACATCCTCCCCGAGACCAAGTCGTTTACGACGTGAGAATCGTGTGGTAGGGTTTCAAATCCATCCTCTGGTTCACGCCAGGCGCTGGTCTTCACGCGGTGAAGATCGGAAATCGAGTCAGTTTGACTTGGTCCACCAGGATGGTATGGTTCCACAGCAGCTTCGAGCGAAGGTCTTATCGGACCGGGACTCGAGTGCGTTTGGTCCTTGAGAACTCAACAGCGTGCACATTGTCAAATGCCAAATTATACCCTGGCATTGCTTGTGGCTTCATCTTTCGGTGGGGTTGTGAGTGGTGTTTAGGTTTCTTTGAGATTGATGGACAACAACAATCGTCAGATTGTTTTGTTCTTTAGTCAGCATCAAATTCAGCAGTCATGGCCTATTCCGGTTGTGCTGTTTTTTCTTTTACGGAGAGTTTGATCCTGGCTCAGGACGAACGCTGGCGGCGTGCTTAACACATGCAAGTCGAACGATGAACTGGAGCTTGCTCCAGGAATTAGTGGCGAACGGGTGAGTAACACGTGAGTAACCTGCCCTTGACTCTGGGATAAGCGCTAGAAATGGCGTCTAATACCGGATACGAGCTTCAGCCGCATGGCTAGGAGTTGGAAAGAATTTTGGTCAAGGATGGACTCGCGGCCTATCAGCTAGTTGGTGAGGTAATGGCTCACCAAGGCGACGACGGG
>NZ_RKIC01000016.1 GCF_003755185.1 Frigoribacterium sp. PhB24
TGCTGAATTTGATGCTGACTAAAGAACAAAACAATCTGACGATTGTTGTTGTCCATCAATCTCAAAGAAACCTAAACACCACTCACAACCCCACCAAAAGATGAAGCCACAAGCAATGCCAGGGTATAATTTGGCATTTGACAATGTGCACGCTGTTGAGTTCTCAAGGACCAAACGCACCAGGGTCCCAGCCTTGGAAGACTTTTGCCCTGGGCAGATGTGTAACCTTTATGCACTGACCGACGATGTCGAGACCGTGCCGAAGTCCCTTGCGGAACGAGCCGTAACTCTACATCATCTTGTTCAGTGTTCGCAACTCGCTTGGTCCGAGGCTGTGAAGCAACTCGAGGACTTGGAAGTTGGTCCCGCTTGAGGCCGGAGGAGCTTCGCTCCGCCGCACCTTTGGGGTGACGAGTGATTACTTTACACACGTCCTGGCCGGTGTGGCCAAACCTCCGTGCATCCCGGGCGTGTCGCCCGCGAAAAGCCCGGAATCACGGGGATGTCATCCCAAGGGCAACACGAGGACGGCCCCGAGTGAGACCGCGGCGATCACGATCCACGACGTCAGACCGACGATGAGTGCCCGGCCACCGGTGCGGATGAGGCGCTCGAGTCGGATGCCGGACCCCAGGCCGACGAGCGCGAGCCCGAGCAGGACCGACTGGGCGGTGCCGGCGATCGCGAGCAGCGCCTCCGGAACCGGGACCACCGTCCGGACGAGCACCGCGACCGCGAAACCCACGACGAAGAGCGGGACGATCGGGGGCCGGTCACTCGTGCCGCCCCCCTGACGACGGACGACGGACGATGTCAGCGCCACGATCGGCGCGAGCATCAGCACTCGGGTGAGCTTGACGACGACCGCGATCGCGAGCGCGGCGGCTCCGGCGGTCTGGGCGGTGGCCACCACCTGGCCGACGTCATGCACGCTCGCCCCCACCCAGGCTCCGAACTCGAGGTCGGTCAGGCCGACCCACCCGCCGACCAGAGGGAGGATGGCGATCGCGAGGGTGCCGAACAACGTGACGAGGGCGACGGGAGTCGCGGCGTCCTTGCCGCGGTCACGCGTCACGGCGCTCATGGCCCCGATGGCCGAGGCGCCGCAGATCGAGAATCCGGCCGCGAGCAGGAGGGGCTGGTCACCGGGGAGCCGGGCCCACCGGCCGAGCAGGTACGTGGCCCCGAAGGTCAGTGCGAGGATCGCGATCACCACGACGACCGTCACCCACCCGAGCCCCGCGACGTCGACCAGGCTGAGCTGGAGCCCCAGGAAGACGACGCCGATGCGCAACAGGCGCTTGGAGGCGAGGGTCAGTCCGGGCTTCCAGCTTCCGTCGAGCACCGGACGGAGGGGCCGGACCTGAGCGACGACGATGCCGAGCAGGACGCACCAGGTCAGGACGGGGACCGCCGGCACCACGAGATGCAGGCTCCACGCCACCCCGTAGGCGGCCCCGGCGACGACGAGCCCCGGCACCGGACGCGCACGCGAGGGCGCGACGACGGCGGCGGGGCTCACCGGACGGGCCTAGACCCGGTTCTTGGCGGGGTTGATCAGCGAGCCCAGGCCCGAGATCGCGACCTCGACGGTCTGGCCCGACGTGAACGGACCGATGCCGGCGGGGGTGCCCGTCAGGATGACGTCACCGGGCAGCAGGGTGAAGACGTCGGTGACGTACTCGATGAGCTCCGGGATCTTGTGGATCATCTGCATCGTCGACTCGCGCTGCATGACCTCGCCGTCGACCCGCGTCTCGATGGTGGCGTCCGCCCAGTCGAACTCGTTCTCGATGTAGGGCCCGAGCGGCAGGAAGGTGTCGTAGCCCTTGGCACGGGTCCACTGGCCGTCGGCGTTCTGCACGTCGCGGGCCGTGACGTCGTTCGCCACGGTGTAGCCGAACACCACGTCCTGGTAGTCCTCGGCCTTGACGCGCTTGGCGATCGAGCCGATGACGATGGCGAGCTCGCCCTCGAAGTCGACCCGGCCGACGTCGGGCGGAAGCTGGATCGAGTCGCCGAAGCCGATGACCGTCGTGTTGGGCTTGAGGAACAGGATGGGCGCCTCGGGCGCGGACTGGCCGAGCTCGTCGGCGTGGTCCTGGTAGTTCAGGCCGACCCCCACGACCTTGGAGCGCGGGATGACCGGCGCGAGCAACTTGGCCTGGCGCAGGGACACGCGCTCGCCCGTCGTCTCGTACCCGCTGTACATCGGGTCGCCGGCGAGGACGATGAGCTCGCGCTCGTCGACGATGCCGTAACGGGGGTCTTCTCCGGGCGTGGCGAAACGGGCGATCTTCACGCGTCGAGCCTAGTCATCCAGCCGTGGACGTCGGGACGACGCCCGTACTGGATGTCGGTCAGCTCGTCGCGCAGCGACATGGTCAGCTCGCCGCCTGACGCGGCGGGCGACCCGATGTGGATGCCCTCGCCCTTGAGCTCGGCGATGGGGACGACGACGGCTGCCGTGCCGCAGGCGAAGACCTCGACGATGTCGCCGGACTCGACGCCGTCACGCCACTCGTCGATCGTCACGCGACGGCGCTCGACGCGGTGCCCCCGGGCCTCGGCCAACTCGAGGATCGAGTCGCGCGTGATGCCCTCGAGGATCGAGTCGCTGTCGGGCGTCACCAGGGTGCCGTCCTTCTTGACGAGCACGACGTTCATGCCGCCGAGCTCTTCGATGTAGTTGCTCTCGGACGAGTCGAGGAACAGCACCTGCTGGCAGCCGTTCTCGTACGCCTCTTGCTGCGGCAGCAGCGACGACGCGTAGTTGCCGCCGGTCTTGGCCGCACCCGTACCGCCCTTACCGGCGCGCGCGTAGTTCGTGGTCAGCCAGATCGACACCGGAGAGACGCCGCCGCTGAAGTAGGCGCCGGCCGGGCTCGCGATGACGTGGTACGACACCTCGTGGGCGGCCCGGACCCCCAGGAACGCCTCGGTGGCGATCATGAACGGTCGGAGGTAGAGGCTCGTCTCGGGGGCCGACGGCACCCAGCCGAGATCGGCTCGCACGAGCTGGCGGACGGACTCGACGAAGTCGTCCGTGCTGAGCTCGGGCAGGGCCAGCCGTCGGGCCGAGCGCTGCAGGCGACGACCGTTGGCGTCCGGGCGGAACGACCAGACCGAGCCGTCGGCGTGCCGGTAGGCCTTCATGCCTTCGAAGATCTCTTGCGCGTAGTGCAGCACCGACGCCGACGGGTCGAGCTGGAGCGGGCCGTACGGGTGGACGGATGCCGCGTGCCAGCCGTCGGCGAGGGTCCACTCGATGGTGACCATGTGGTCGGTGAAGTGCTTGCCGAAGCCCGGGTCGCTGAGGATCGTCTCGCGTTCGGCGTCGTCACGGGCCGTCTCGGACGGCGTCAGCTCGAACCGCAGCGGGAAGTCGGCGGCGTCGTCGGTCGGGGCGGAGACGTTGTCGGTGGTGGTCATGATGCCCTTCAGGCGGAGGCAGACGGGGACAGGGTGCGCACGCGATCGGCGATCGCCGTGCCGATCTCGGCGGTGCGGCGGGCGGGGACGGACGCGTCGTGCGAGGCGCGGTCGGCGATGTCGCCGTCGACGGCCCGCGTGACCCGGGAGGCCGCCTCGGGAAGGCCGAGGTGGTCGAGCAGGAGGGCCACGGACAGGATCGCCGCCGTCGGGTCGGCCTTCTGCAGGCCGGCGATGTCGGGAGCGGAGCCGTGGACGGGTTCGAACATGCTCGGGAAGACCCCGTCGGGGTTGAGGTTGCCCGAGGCCGCGAGGCCGATGCCGCCGCTGATAGCCCCCGCGAGGTCGGTGAGGATGTCCCCGAAGAGGTTGTCGGTGACGATGACGTCGAACCGGGACGGGTCGACGACGAGGTGGATGGTGGCCGCGTCGACGTGCTGGTAGTCGACCGCGACGTCGGGGTACTCGGTGGCGACGGCGTCGACGGTGCGCTGCCAGAGGCTGCCCGAGAAGACGAGCACGTTGGTCTTGTGCACGAGGGTCAGGCGGCCGCGACGGCCGCGGGCCTTCTCGAACGCGAAACGCACCACGCGCTCGACGCCGTAGGCCGTGTTGACGCTGACCTCGTTCGCGATCTCGTGCGGCGTGCCCTGCCGCAGTGCGCCTCCGTTGCCGACGTAGGGACCCTCGGTGCCCTCGCGGACGACGACGAAGTCGACCTCGCCGGGCGACGAGAGCGGCGACGGGACACCGGGGTGGACCTTGGTGGGCCTCAGGTTGACGTAGTGGTCGAGCGCGAAGCGCAGCTTGAGCAGCAGGCCGCGCTCGATGATGCCGCCCGCGAGCCGAGGGTCGCGGGGGTCGCCGCCCACGGCACCCAGCAGGATCGCGTCGTGTGAGGCGACGGCCGACAGGTCGTCGTCGGTCAGGATGTCACCCGTCTCGAGGTAGCGCGCCGCCCCCAGAGAGAAGGTCGTGACGTCGAACCGCGCGTCGTCGCCCGCCGCGACCTCGAGCACCTTGAGCGCCTCGGCGACGACCTCGGGGCCGATGCCGTCTCCGGGGATGGCGGCGAGTCTGACGGTGCGGGGCATGGTTCTCCTGGCGTCTCGAGGGTGCTCGCCACACTTTACCCGTGGGCACGACCGTCGCGCGGGCCGGGCGGCCGGGCCGGTCCACCCGTGCCGGGGTGGCCCCGTGCGACGCGTGGTCTCAGTCGGCCGAGGAGGCGCGGCGAAGGGTCGTGAGGGCGACCACCACCGCGGCGACCATGACCAGTGCTCCGACCCCGGCCGTCACGACGAGACCCTGGTCGAAGGCGTCGGTGGCGGCGGTCAGCAGCGGCCCGGCGAGCGAGTCGGGCAGCCCGTCGGAGACCGCCACCGCGCCTCCCAGGGTCTCTCGGGCGGCGTCGCCGGCCTCGGCGGGCACGCCGGCCGGGACCACGAGCGCTCCCCGGTAGATCGCGGTCAGCATGCTGCCGAGCACCGCGGTGCCGAGCACGGCTCCGACCTCGTAGGCGGTCTCGGACACCGCCGACGCGGCCCCGGCCCGGTCGGCGGGGACGGCCGCGATGATCAGGTCGTTCGAGATGGTCTCGGCGGCACCGACGCCCAGGCCGACGAAGGCGAACGCCACGACGAACACGACGACGGGGGCGCCCGCGCCCGTGGCGAAGACGGCACCGTAGGCGAGGGCGGCCGAGGCGAGGCCGATCGCGACGATGGTCCGCGGTCGCAGCCAGCGGACGACCCGCACGACCCCGAGACCGGCGAGGATCATCACGACGAGGCCGGGCACCAGCGTCAGCGCGGCCTGCAACGGGCGCAGCCCGACGACGAGCTGGAGGTGCTGGGTGGTGAAGAACAGGAAGGCCACGAGCGCCACGACGGCGAGCAGGTTGACCATCACCGAGCCGGCGAACACCGGGTTCGTGAAGAGCCGGACGTCGAGCAGCGGTCGCGGGCGACCGAGCTGGCGCCGGACGAACGCCCAACCCGAGCCCACGCCGACCACGGTCAGCGCGACGACGGGCCAGACGAGGCCGTCGGTCGCGAGCAGCTTGATCGCCGCCACGACCGGGGCCATCGCCGCGAGCGACAACAGCACCGAGACCGGGTCGGCGGGCCCCGGGGCGGGGTCGCGGCTCTCGGTGAGCAGCAACGGCCCGGCGATCAGCAGCGGCACGAGCACGGGCACGGCGATGAGGAACACCGAGCCCCAGGCGAAGTGCTCGAGCAGCACGCCGCCGACGATGGGGCCGAGGGCCGAGCCGGCGGCGAAGCCCGAGGCCCAGACGGCGATCGCGAGGCGGCGCTGCTCGCGGTCGAGGAAGGTGCTGCGGAGCAGAGAAAGGGTCGCCGGCATGATCATCGCGCCGAAGAAGCCCAGCACGGCCCGCGCCGCGATGAGGTGCTCGGCGCTGGTGGAGAACGCGGCGAGCACCGAGACCACGGCGAACCCGCTCGCTCCGATCAGCAACAGCTTGCGCCGGCCGAACCGGTCGCCCATCGACCCCATGGCCACGAGCAACCCGGCCAGGACGAGCGAGTAGACGTCGACGATCCAGAGCTGCCCGGCGGCACTCGGCTGCAGCGCGGTCGAGATCTCGGGCAGTGCGAAGCTCAGCACCGTGTTGTCGACGGAGACGAGCAGCACCGGCAGCATCAGCACGACCAACGCGGCCCACTGTCGTCGCCCCGCGCGGGGCGGGACGCCGGTCGAGGTCGAGGTCGGCACGGGTGCGGGGCGGGTCATGGCGCTCTCTCGGTATCTGGGGGCGGCGATCGGTCGGCGGTGCTCGCGCCGTCCAACGACGGGGGCTCCGACAGGGGCGGGAGGCGCGGGCACCGACCGTCCGGACGGTACAGTTACACCGTCCAGACGGTACAGTAACAGAATGAGCCCTCGACCGTCAGCCCGGGAATCGATGCTCGACACGTTCGAGACGCTCGTCGTCGACGACGGGGAGCGCGCTGCGACCTTCGACGCCGTGGCCGCGGCCGCGGGCGTCTCGAAGGGCGGGCTGCTGTATCACTTCCCCACCCGCGAGGCACTGGTCGACGGCCTCGTCGACCGACTCACCGCGCTGCTCGACGACGACGTCGCCGCCATGACCAGCGCGCCGGAGGGCGTCGTCGACTACTTCGTCCGGACGTCGTCGCCTGCGGCCATCCCGGCCGACGACCCGCTCGACCGCTGCATCACCGCCGTCTCGAACCTGGCGTCCAGCGGACGCCACCCCCGGGCGCTCGAGGCCCTCACCGCCATGCAGTCCCGATGGCACCAGGTCGTGCTCGACGCCGTCGGCGACCCCGCGGTCGCCCGGGTCGTGTCACTGGTGTCCGACGGGCTCTACTTCACGCCCCGGCCGTTCTCGCCGGTGGACTCGGGTGGCGACCCTCGTCACGACTCGTCGATCGACGACGTGATCGCCGTGCTGCAACGACTCGTGCCTCGCGGCTGACCCGCGCCTCCTGCGTTCCCGGACGGACGGACCCCGGAAGACCGCCGCGACCCCCGAGCGCGAGCGAGGGCCTCGGCGACGCCTGGGGGTCCCGAGGATCAGACGGCGACGATGCAGGCCGGGCTGCCGAGCCTGAACAGGTCGACGGGAGCACCGGGCAGACCGGTCACCTCGTCGAGGGGAAGCACCGAGACGGTGTCGGAGCCCTGGTTGGCGCAGTAGAGCAGACCGTCGGCTATGGCGAAGTGACGGGGCCACCCACCGCCGCAGGGCACCTGGCCGACCAGGCGCAGCCGCGAGGGCTCGCCACCGTCCGACGTGCCCTCGGCGTCGACCGACACCTCGAGCATGCTGATCGTGTCGCGGCCGCGCGTGGCGACGTAGACCCGTGACCCGTGCACGGCCAGGTGCGACGGAAGGTCGCCCTGCTCGTTCGCCTCGCCCTCGACGACCGCCACCGAGTAGGGGATCACGAGTTCGTCGCCCTGACGCCGCACGACGTACAGCCGAGCGTCGAGCTCGCCCACGACGAGCAGGTCGTCGCCGAGCCAGGCCAGGTGGCGCGGGCCCGACCCCGCGGGCATGGGGTGGACGGCCACGATCGACGGCTCGAGCGTGGCCGTGTCGACGGCGATCTCGATCAACCGGTCGGTGCCGAGGTCGCTGACCAGGTGCGTTCCCCACGGGGTGGCGACGATCTGGTGGGCGTGCGCTCCGCCCTGGCGGTCGGTGACCGGCCCGGAGCCCGCCGGGAGCGCCACGGACGCGGTGACCCGTGCGGGATCGGTGGCCTCGGAGCTCAGCACGCCGAAGGTCCCGCCGACGTAGTTCGCGACGAGCAGGGCGTTCGAGGCCGGGTCGTGCGAGATGTGGCACGGCGACGCGCCGCCCGACGCCGCGACACCGGCCTTGACCAGGCGGCCGGCGGCGATCGTGTACGAGAGGACACGGCCCTCGTTCGTCTCGGCGACGGCGTGCAGGGCCCCCTCGGTGACGACGAGGAACGACGGATCGTCGGCCTCGACGACCTGCCCCGCCTGCCACCGCCCGTCGACCCGCGACCGCTCGAGGACGGTGATGCCGGTGCCGTGACCGCCACTGACGGCGGTGTACGACCCGACGTACAGCCTCTGGGGCGCGGAGGCCCCGGCGTCGCTCACGGCCTGCTCGCGCTGGGGTCGTCGCCCGCGGCGATGCGCTCGTGGTGGTGGATCACCTCGGCGACGATGAAGTTCAGGAACGACTCGGCGAAGGCCGGGTCGAGCCGCGCGTCCTCGGCCAGGCGGCGCAGGCGCTGGATCTGCACGCGCTCCCGTTCGGGGTCGCTCGCCGGCATTCCCGCCGCCGCCTTCAGCAGGCCGACGGATTGGGTGTACTTGAACCGCTCCGCGAGCATGTGCACGAGCGCGGCGTCGATGTTGTCGATGCTCTGCCGGATGCCGGCGAGTTCGTCGATCGCGCCCTGGTCGGCTGCGCTGAGGGGGCTGTCCGCCCCGAGAGGACTGTCGAGTGCCATGCCTCGACCCTATCGGCGACCCCGTCGACGGGGCCGACCACGGACGAAGGAGGCGCGTCCCGCTCTCGCAGGACGCGCCTCCTTCACGGCCGTGTCGGCACGCGTGCCGGCCGACGGCGAGGGTCAGTCGACCAGCGTCAGCGTGACCTCGACGTTGCCCCGCGTGGCGTTCGAGTACGGGCACACGTGGTGCGCCGCATCGGCGAGTTCTTGACGACGCCCGGGTTCGACGTTGGGCGTGTAGATGTCGAGCTCGACCGCGAGGCCGAACCCGCCCTCGCCGTTGCCGCCGATGCCGACGCTGGCCGAGACCTCGGCACCGGTCGTGTCGACGCCGAGCTTCTTGCCGGCACCGTGCATCGCACTGAGGAAGCACGCGGCGAAGCCCGCGGCGAACAGCTGTTCGGGGTTGGTGCCCTCGCCGGAACCGCCGAGCTCTTTGGGCGGACGCGTGTCGAAGTCGAGCCTGTCGTCTTCGCTGCGGACGTGGCCGTCGCGACCCCCGCCGGTGGCGTGGGCGATGGCGGTGTAGGCGATGTCGAGTGTCATGAGGAGAAGACCATACCTAGATTCTGGGAGTTGGCTCGGTGGCGGGTGAGTGTGCTAGCGCGGCTCAGCCGAGCAGGTCGTGCCGCTGCACGATGGCGTCACGACCCGGCCCGACGCCGATCGCCGAGATGCGCGCGCCGCTCATGGCCTCGACGGCGAGCACGTAGTCCTGGGCGGCCTTCGGCAGGTCGTCGAACGAGCGTGCACCGGTGATGTCCTCGGTCCACCCGGGGAACTCCTCGTAGACGGGCGTCGCGTGGTGGAAGTCGCTCTGCGAGACGGGGACCTCGTCGTGGCGGACGCCGTCGACGTCGTACGCCACGCACACGGGGATCGTCTCGAGACCGGTCAACACGTCGAGCTTGGTGAGCACGAAGTCGGTGACGCCGTTGATGCGGGCCGTGTACCGGGCGATCGGCGCGTCGTACCAACCGCAGCGGCGGGGACGGCCGGTGGTCGTGCCGAACTCGAAGCCGTTGGCGCGCAGGAACTCGCCCGAGGCGTCGAACAGCTCGGTCGGGAACGGGCCGGCACCGACGCGGGTCGTGTACGCCTTGACGATGCCGATCACGCGCTCGATGCGACCCGGGCCGATGCCCGAACCGGTCGAGGCGCCGCCCGCCGTCGCGGACGACGACGTGACGAAGGGGTAGGTGCCGTGGTCGACGTCGAGCATCGTGGCCTGGCCGGCCTCGAACAGCACGGTCTTGCCGGCCTCGAGCGCCTGATGGATCTCGAGCGCCGTGTCGGCCACCATCGGCTTGAGCCGTTCGGCGTACGAGAGCAGCGACTCGACGACCTCGTCGACCTCGATCGCGCGACGGTTGTAGATCTTGACCAGCAGGTGGTTCTTCTGGTCGAGGGCCGCCTCGACCTTCTGCCGGAGGATGCCCTCGTCGAAGATGTCTTGCACGCGGATGCCGACACGGTTGATCTTGTCGGCGTAGGTCGGCCCGATGCCTCGACCGGTCGTGCCGATCTGACGCTTGCCGAGGAAGCGCTCGGTCACCTTGTCGAGAGTCCGGTGATAGTGCGTGATGACGTGCGCGTTCGCGCTGACCCGCAGCCGGGAGACGTCGATGCCCCGCGCGATCAGCGCGTCGAGCTCGTCGAAGAGCACCTCGATGTCGACCACGACGCCGTTGCCGATGACGGGGGTGACCCCCGGCGAGAGGATGCCGGAGGGCAGCAGGTGCAGCGCGTACTTCTGGTCGCCGATGACGACGGTGTGGCCGGCGTTGTTGCCGCCGTTGAACTTGACGACGTAGTCGATGCGGCTCGACAACAGGTCGGTGGCCTTGCCCTTGCCCTCGTCGCCCCATTGGGCTCCGATGATCACCACTGCTGGCATGGGTTTCTCCTCACGTCGGGGGAACGCACCGGGTGAGGTGCACTTGAGTCTACCGGCTGGCCGCTCCGGGCCGCCCGGAGGGCCGGACGCGGGACGCACGCCGAGGAGGCGCGGTGCCGGCCTCGAGGACCGGCACCGCGCCTCCCGAGCTCGCGCCTCAGCCCCGGGGCAGTGCCGCGAGGCGTTCGACGGTCGCGTGCGCACCCTCGGCGATCAGCCCGTCGAGGGCGTCGAGGTACGCCGAGGTGAAGCGCTCGTCGTCGACGAGGTCGCCGAACACCTCGCGGTCACGCAGGAACGCCAGCCGGTCCTCTCGCTGTCTCGACGCCGCCGCGGTCAGGCGATCCGCCAAGCGGTCGACGATGGTGATCGGGTCACCCTGCTCGTCGACCGCCTCGGCGTACCTCGCCCAACTGGCCACGATCGCCGCGGACCGCCGCACGTCGCCACCGGCCTCGAGGTTCTCGCGGACGACGGGCAGCAGCCACTTGGGGATGCGGTCGCTCGACTCGGCGCACAGGCGCGCCAGGGTGTCGCGCACCTCGGGGTTCTGGAACCGCTCGATCAGGGTCGCCTTGTAGTCGTCGAGGTCGATGCCGGGTACCTCGGGCAGCGTGGGCGTGGCCTCGAGGTCCATGTAGTCGCGCAGGAAACCCGCGATCGCCGGATCGGACGTGGCCTCGTGCGCGTACCGGTGTCCCGAGAGGTAGCCGAAGTAGCACAGGCCCTGATGGCTGGCGTTGAGCAGGCGCAGTTTCATGAACTCGTAGGGCTCGACGTCGTCGACCAGCTGGACGTCCGCGTCCTCGAACGACGGCCGGCCGAGAGGGAAGTCGTCCTCGAGCACCCACTGGAAGAACGGCTCGGCGACGACGGGCCAGGCGTCGTCGATTCCGAGGCCGTCGCGCACCTCGGCACGGTCGTCGTCGCTCGTGACCGGGGTGATGCGGTCGACCATGCAGTTCGGGAACGACACGGTCGCCCGCATCCACTCGGCGAACTCCGGGTCGACGAGTTCCGCGTAGGCCGAGAACATCTTCTTGGCGACGTGCCCGTTGCCGGGGATGTTGTCGCACGACATCACCGTGAACGGCTCGAGTCCCTGTTCACGGCGCCGCCGCAGGGCAGCCGTCACGAGCCCGAAGGTGGTGTGCGGCGACCCACCCGACGCGACCGCCTCGAGGTCGGCGCGCACCGCCGGGTTCGTCTCGTCGAACTCGCCGGTGACGTGGTGGAAGTTGTAGCCGCCCTCGGTGACGGTCAACGACACGATGCGGGTCTCGGGTGAGGCCATCTTCGCGACGACGCCCTCGGGGTCGTCGACGGCGAGCAGGTACTCGACGATGCTGCCGATCACCCGGGCCTCACGACGGCCGTCGGGGTGCTTCAGCACGAGCGTGTAGAGGCCGCCCTGGGCGTCCATCACCTCTTTCATGCGGCGGTCCTGCTCGAGCACGCCGACGCCGCAGATCGCGAAGTCCCGGGCCTCACCCGCGGCGAGCAGACGGTCGATCACCATCGCCTGGTGGGCGCGGTGGAACCCGCCGACGCCGAAGTGGACGATGCCGGTGGTCAGCCCGGTGCGGTCGTAGCCCGGCACGGCGACGCCGGTGGCCGCGACGGCGTCGAGAGTGTCGGGCGAGAGCGCGACAGGGGTGGCGGGGGCAGGGGTGTCGGTCATGAGGTTCTCCTGACGTGGTGCGGGCGGTGCGGGCGGAGCGGGCGCGGCGAGCGCGGCGGCGGCGAGGCGGCGTGGGTCATTTGACGGCACCGAGCGAGAGACCTTGCACGAGCTTGTCCTGCGCGGCGAAGCCGGCGACGAGCACCGGGAACGACACGGCGACGGCCGCGGCGCACACCTGGGCGAGGAACAGCCCCTGGCTCGTCACGAAGCTCGTGAGGAACACCGGCGCCGTGAACGCCTGCGTGCTGGTCAGCACGCTGGCGAACAGCAGCTCGTTCCAACTGAAGATGAAGCAGATCAGTGCGGTCGCTGCGAGACCGGGGCCCGAGATCGGCACGATGATCCGCCGGAAGATCGAGGGCAGGCTCGCCCCGTCGATCGCCGCCGCCTCGAGGATCTCGACGGGGATCTCGGACAGGAACGACCGCAGCATCCAGATCGCGATCGGCAGGTTCATCGACGTGTACAGCACGATCAGCAGCCCGACGCTGTCGAGGGCGCCGAGGCGGGACGCGATCAGGTAGATCGGCAGCAGCCCGGCCACCATCGGCAACATCTTCGTCGAGAGGAAGAAGAACATCACGTCCGACCACTTCTGCACGGGCCTGATGCTCAGCGCGTACGCGGCCGGCAGGGCCAGCACGAGCACCAGCAGCGTCGACAGGATCGACGCCGACGCACTGTTGATCAACGGCGGCCAGGGACTGGCCCCCGAGTTCGCGCCGAAGAAGTTCGCGTAGCCGTCGAGGGTCAGCGGCGCGAAGACCGATGGCGGGTTGGTGGCGGCGTCGGTCTCGCTGTGCAGGCTGGTCAACACCATCCAGGCGACGGGGGCGAAGAACGCCAGGCCGACCAGCCAGGCGACGAGCCCGAGCAGGGCTCCCCCGGCCCGCCCACGGCGGCTGCGCCCGGCGGCCACCCCGGGAGCCGAGGAGGCGCGGGTCGGCCGGGACCGTCGGGGCGCCGCGGTCGTGGGCCGGTCGAGGGTCGGTGCGGTCATCGGTTCTCCTCCTTGAGAAGTGTGGAGACGCTGCGCAGGGCGAAGGTGGCGATGACGATCGTCCCGATCACGACGACGACGCCGGCGGCCGAGGCCGCGCCGTAGTCGTGCGCCTGGAAGAACTGCTGGTAGATCGTGTAGGGCAGGTTCGCTGTGCCGAGTCCGCCCGAGGTGATGGTGAACACGGCGTCGAAGTTCTGCACGATGTAGATCGAACCGAGCAGGGCGGCGAGCTCGAGGTAGCGACGCATGTGCGGCAACGTCATGAACCGGAAGACCTGCCAGCCGGACGCCCCGTCGACCCGGGCGGCCTCGATGACGTCGAGAGGGCGGCTCTGCAGCCCGGCCAGCAGGATCAACATCATGAACGGCGTCCACTGCCAGATCAGCGCCGCCTCCACCGCGATCAGCGGGTTGTTCGTGATCCAGTCCGGTTGCGGGGCCGTGGCCCCGAACAGACCGAAGAACCAGGTCAGAGCACCGTTGAACAGGCCGTACTCGGGGTTGAACAGGGCGTGCTTCCAGACGAGGGCCGCCGCGACGGGCACGACGAGGAACGGCGCGATCATGATCGTCCGCACCACGCCGCGGCCGAAGAAGCTGCGGTCGAGCAGCAGCGCGACGATCATGCCGAGCACGAGGCTCACCAGCACGACGGTCACGGTCAGGACGATCGTCGTCAGGACCGATGCCCTCATGTTGGCGTCGGTGAAGACGTTCACGTAGTTCTGCACCCCGCCGAAGGCGACGTCGTTCGGGTAGAGCGAGTTCCAACTGACGAACGACACGACGATCGTGATGACGAACGGCACCTGCGTGACGGCGATCACGAAGATCAAGGCGGGCAGCAGCGGGGCCCGACGGGCCCACGCCCCGGCCCTGGCCAGGGCTGCCGCATCCTTTCGAGGGGTGCGGAAGCCCGGGGCCGAGGGCCGGGGCTCGTGAGGAGCCGGTGCTTCGACGGTGGCGGTCATGGCTACTTCTGGTACTTCTGGCTGACCTTCTCGGCCAGTCCCTGCCCGGTGGACAGCGCCTCCTCGACGGTCTGCTGGCCGGCGATCGCGGCACTCACGTCCTGCGAGACCTGCGTGGCCATGTCGGCGAACTCGGGCACGGCGACGAACTGGATGCCGGGTGCCGGGCGCGGCTGCAGTCCGGGGTCATCGACCTTGGCGTTCACGATCGCGTCCTCGGTCTGCTGGTAGAACGGCGCGGCCGCGGCCTGGTAGTCCGGGTTGTCGTACGTGCTGGCCCGCTTGCCTGCCGGGACGCTCGACCAGCCGATCTTGTCGGCGACGAGCTCCTCGTACTCCTTGCTCGACGCCCATTCGACGAACTTCGCGGCGGCGTCCTGGTTCTTGCCGGCCTTCTGGATGCCCCAGGCCCAGGTGTAGAGCCAGCCCGAGCTGTCGGTCTCGACGACCGGCGCGGCGGCGTAGCCGATCTTGCCCTTGACGGGCGAGTCGTCGGCCTCGAGGCTTCCGGCGGCGCTCGTGGCGTCGTACCACATGGCGACCTTGCCCTGCTGCAGGTTGTTCAGGCACTCGGTGAAGCCGGCCTGCGGAGCGCCGGACTCGCCGTGCTCCTGGACCAGCTTGACGTAGAAGTCGACCGCCTCGGTGAACTCGGGGCTGTCGACCTGGGCGTCCCAGTTCTCGTCGAACCAGGTACCGCCGAACGTGTTCACCACCGTGGTCAACGGCGCGAAGATCTGTCCCCACCCGGGCTGGCCGCGCAGGCAGATGCCCTTCATGCCGTCCTCGACGCCGTCCACCTGTGCGGCCAGGTCGGCGACCTCTTGCCAGGTGGGGTTCTCGGGCATCGTCACGCCCGCCTTCTCGAAGACGTCCTTCCGGTACATGAGGAACGACGACTCGCCGTAGAAGGGCTCGGCGTAGAGCTTGCCGTCGTCACCGGTCAGCGCCTTCGTCATGGGTTCGAGGATGTCGCTCTGGTCGAATTCGCTCGACGCCGCGACGGTGTCGTCGAGGGGCGTGAGCCACCCGTTGGCCGAGTAGCTCGGCACCTCGTAATTGCTCAGCGAGGCGACGTCGTACTGGCCCGCCTGGCTCGAGAACTCCTGGCTGATCTTGGCGCGGACGTCGTTCTCGGGCAGGACCGTGTAGTTGACCTTGATGCCGGTGTCCTTCGTGAACGAGTCGGCGGTCAGCTTCTGCAGATCGATCATCTGCGGGTTGTTGACCATCAGCACGTTGACCTCTTGGTCACCGCCGGACGCCGACGAGCCGCCGGCTCCTCCGCAGGCGCTGAGCCCGAGGGCTGCTGCGACGCCCACCGACATCGCGATCGTGAGCTTGCTGGCTCGGTTGACTGATCTCACGGGACCTCCATTGGTCGTGATCGGGCGGTGCGTCGGGCGAGGCGATGATCAGTGCTCAAATGAGCGCGCCTCCTCAGATGTGCGGAAGTCTGACACGAGCTCATCAGATGTGCAAGTGGTCTCAGATGAGACAGAATGAGCACCACCTCGAGAAAGCAGCCCCATGGAGCGTCACGTCCCCGGTCCCGACCGCGACCAGCGAATCCTCATGGCCGACCTGGCCCGCGCCTACTACGTGGACGACCGCTCCAAGGTCGACCTCGCGGCCGGGTTCGGCCTCAGCCGGTTCCAGGTGGCCAAGCTGCTGCGCAGCGCGCGCGACCACGGTGTCGTGTCGATCCAGATCAACGACCCGCGACGCCCGTCCCGCGACGACGACCTCGCCCGCCTGCTCGACATCGAACGCGTCCAGGTCGTCGACGTGACAGGGACGACCGGGCAACAGGCAGGAGAACGCATCGGGAACGCCGTCATGGCGGCGCTGACCCACACCTTGCGCCCGCGGACCACCGTGGGCATCTCGTGGTCGCGCACGATGGACCTCGCCGCACGATCGATGCCCGACCTGCCCCCGTGCACGATCGTCCAGCTGGCCGGCGCCCTGCAGGTCGTCGGGTCCGGCACGCTGCCCCAGGTGATCGGCACCCTGGGCTCCTCGCCCGAGATCACCACGTTGCCGATCCACGCCCCGCTGGTCGTCGACAAGCCCTCGACGGCTCGCGACCTGATGCGACAGCCCGAGATCGCCGAAGCACTCGAACGGGCCGACCACCTCGACCTGGCCGTGGTCGCCGTGGGTGGCTGGCGGCAAGGCGAATCGAGCGTCTGGGAGAAGGTCGGGGCCGCCGATCGGGCCGAGGCCGCCGCCGCCGGAGCCGTCGGCGAGATCTCGGGGCGACTCTTCGACGCCGCGGGACGAGTCGTGAGCACGTCCCTCGACGACCGACTGATCGGCGTCCGGTTCGACCAGCTGGCCCGCACCCCGCAGGTGATCGCCGTCGCGCACGGGCCCGGCCGGGCGGAGGCCGTCGTCGCGTCGGCCCACGCAGGGTTCGTCACGCACCTGATCGTGGACACTACGCTGGCCGAGGCGCTGATCGAGTTGCTCGAACCCGACTCCTGACCGCCCCGGCGCGCCCACCCCGAAGCCACCGACGCCCCGACTCGAAGAGGAGTTGTCCATGACGACCGACCCGACCCCCACCACGGCCCTGGTGGCCGGAGTGGACTCGTCCACACAGAGCTGCAAGGTCGTCGTCCGCGACCTCGCCAGCGGACGACTCGTCCGTCAGGGCGCATCGAAGCACCCTGGAGGCACCGAGGTACCCCCGGCAGCCTGGTGGGAGGCGCTGCTCGCGGCGATCACGGACGCCGGCGGCCTCGACGACGTCGCCGCGCTCTCGGTCGCCGGGCAGCAGCACGGGCTCGTCGCTCTCGACGCCGAGGGACGCGTCGTGCGCGACGCCCTGCTCTGGAACGACACCCGCAGCGCGCCGGCCGCCCGCGACCTGGTCGACGAGCTCGGGGCCGACACCTGGGCCCGACGCACGGGCACGGTCCCCGTGGCATCGTTCACGGCGACCAAGCTGCGCTGGCTGCGCGACGCCGAACCCGAGAACGCCGCGCGGGTGGCTGCGGTGGCCTTGCCGCACGACTGGCTGACCTGGCGCCTCCTCGGATTCGGCCCCGTCGACGAGAGCCCGCTCGGGCCCGACCTCGACGCCCTGGTCACCGACCGCTCGGACGCCAGCGGCACCTCGTACTGGAGCCCCGCCGACGAGAGCTACGACCTCGACCTCTTCGAGCACGCGTTCGGCCGTGCCGGGCGCGAGGCGACCGGGCGCGAGACGACCGGGCGCGAGACGACCGGTGCCGAGCCGGGCCAGGACGGGCGCGTCGTGCTCCCGCGGGTGCTCCAGGCCGACCGGACGGCCGGGACGACGGTCGCGAACGGCACGGTCCCCGGGGGCATCGTGATCGGCGCGGGCGCGGGCGACAATGCCGGGGCGGCCCTCGGCCTCGACGCCGCGGTCGGCGACCTCGTCATCAGCATCGGCACGAGCGGCACGGCCTTCGCCGTGACCGACCGCCCCGTGACCGACCCCAGCGGCACGGTCGCCGGCTTCGCCGACGCGGCCGGCGGCTACCTGCCCCTGATCGCCACGCTGAACGCCGCCCGGGTGCTGTCGTCGATCGGCGGCCTGCTCGGTGTCGACCACGACGAACTGGCCCGACTGGCCCTCGCCGCCGAGCCGGGTGCCGGGGGCGTCACGCTCGTGCCCTACTTCGAGGGCGAGCGCACCCCCGACCTACCCGACGCCACGGCCACGCTCTCAGGCCTGACCCTGGCCAGCTCGACCCGCGAGAACCTGGCCCGAGCCGCGGTCGAGGGCATGCTGTCGGCGCTGTCCGACGGTGCCGCCGCCGTCCGACGACAGGGTGTCGACGCCACCCGCGTGCTCCTCGTCGGTGGGGCCGCGCTCAACCCCGCCGTCCAAGCCGTCGCCCGCCAGGTGTTCGACCTGCCCGTGGTCGTGCCCGAGCCGGGCGAGTACGTCGCCGACGGAGCGGCACGGCAGGCGGGCTGGGCCCTCTCGGGGGCGCGACCGACCTGGGCCCCGGCGACCAGCGCCTCCTTCGAGGCCGACCTGCGGCCCGCCGTCGGCGAGCGCTACCGGGCCGCGCAGGGCCTGGGGTCGTTGCCGCGCGCCTGACGCGCGCACCCCGGTGCGGACGACCAGGGGGCGCGGACGACGCCGCCTAGGATCGGACCATGCCCAGCGACCCGGCCAGCACGCGCACGACCATGGCCGAGGACTACCTCAAGGTCATCTGGAAGGCCGAGGAGTGGGCCGAGGACGACACCGGCTCGGGCATCTCGACGAACGAGATCGCCGCCACGCTCGGGGTCAGCGCGTCGACCGTCTCGGGCAACCTGCGCAAGCTCGACCGCGACGGCTACCTCGACTACGAGCCCTACCGGCGCATCGCGCTGAGCGACGAGGGTCGTGCGATCGCGGTGTCGATGGTGCGTCGCCACCGCCTGATCGAGACGTACCTGGTCGAGCGCCTGGGCTACGGCTGGGACGAGGTGCACGACGAGGCCGAGGTGCTCGAACACGCGGTCAGCGACCGGCTGCTCGACCGGTTCGACGCCGAGCTCGGCCACCCGACGGCCGACCCGCACGGCGACCCGATCCCCGCGGCCGACGGCACGGTGGTGCGGCCTCCCGCCCACCCGCTGGGCGACTTCGTCGAGGGCGAGTGCGGTTTCGTCGTCCGTGTCTCGGACGACGAACCCGAGCTGCTGCGGTACCTCAGCTCGCTCGACCTGCGGGTCGGCGCGCACGTCCGCGTCGGCGAGCGCCGGGACTACGCGGGCTCGTTGCAGGTCGTGCTGACCGACGTGCACGACCGGGCGGTCGGCAGCGTCGAACTCGCCGGCGTCGCCGCGGCGTCGGTGTGGGCGAACTCCGAGCCGCACACCCACGCCTGAGGCGGGGGTCGCGTCGGCCGGTCCCCGAGGACGACGGCAGGAGGCGCGGGCCGGGTCAGGAGGCGCGAGCAGCGGACGCCGGGTCGGCCAGCACGGCCGCGAAGGCGAGCTCGGCGGCACCGATGGTCAGACGGTCGACGCCGAGGGCGGCACGAGCGATGCGGACGTCGTCGCGGGCGCCGGGCAGGGACTGCGCCCGGACCCGCTCGACCAGGCGGTCGGGATCGGCCGCGTGCAGCGACCCCAGGAACCCCCCGAGCACGATCAGCTCGGGGTCGAACGAGTTGACGACGCCCCGCAGGGCGACGGCCAGGAAGTCGATCTGACGCCGGACCTCGACGGCCACGGGCGAGCCGGGCTCGGCACCGGCGAGCGCCGCGTCGAGCCGGTCGGCCTGACCGCGATCGAGCCCGGTGACCGCGAGCAGCCCGGCCTGGCCGACCTCGGTCTCGAGGCAGCCGACGGCGCCGCAGTGACAGACCCGGCCCGCCGAGTTGACGAGGGTGTGCCCGATCTCGCCCGCGAAGCCTCCGACCCCGGTCATGGGCCGCCCCGCGACGAGGACTCCCCCACCGACGCCGCTGGCGCCACCGTTGAGGAACACGAGGTCGTCGACGCCGCGGCCGGCACCGAAGCGCCCCTCGGCGATCGCACCGAGCGAAGCGTCGTTCGCGGCCTCGGTGGGCAGTCCCGTGGCCGCGGCCAGGACGGCCGCGAACGGTTCGTCGACCCATCCGAGGTGCGGGGCGAGCCGCACGACTCCCCCGGCCGCGTCGACCAGGCCCGGCACGGCGACCCCGACGCCGACCACCCGCACGTCGGACGCCAGCGTCGAGGCCCGGAGGTCGGCGATCACGGCGGCCGCGACGCGTGCGGCGTCGGACGCCGTCGGGACGTCGACGTTCTCGCGCCGCACCCGGTGCTGGACGGCCCCGTCGAGGCCGACCACGCCGACCGTGACGGCGTCGATCTCGGGGTTGACGGTCAGGGCGACGAACCGCGCGCTCGGGGTCACGACCGGGCTCGGGCGCCCGACCTTGTTGCTGCCGACGGGATCGCTCTCGACGACGAGCCCGAGGTCGACGAGTTCGCCGACGAGGGCCGCGATCGTCGACCGGTTGAGCCCGGTCGCCTGGGTCAGGGCCGACCGCGACGCGGGCCCGTCGACGTGCACGAGAGCGAGTACCGTCGCGAGGTTGGCCCGACGCACCCGGTCGAACCGGGCCCCGAGATCGGGCGACGGGGACGGCGCGGCGGTCGGCGCCGGCGTGGGGTCTGCCATCGTCTCGTGCCTCCTGGGTTCTCGACCGAGGCTAGCGGCCCTGGTGCAGACCGTCGTCAGGCGCAGCAGCACGAGGTCGTCCTCGGCCATGAGGCCGGCGGCGCGGGTCCACGGTTCGCGGGGCGGCGATCTCGGAACCGACGCCGCGCCCCCTTGCCAGCTGGCCCCTGCGAGGATATGTTCGTACTCGCAACAAACGCACTCGACGATGAGGAGACACCATGGCGACCACCCCCACCCGTGAAGACAAGTTCTCGTTCGGCCTCTGGACGATCGGCTACAACGGCTCGGACCCTTTCGGCGGCCCGACCCGCCCGCAGCTCGACGTGGTCGAGGCCGTCGAGAATCTCGACCGGCTCGGCGCCTACGGCCTGACCTTCCACGACGACGACCTCTTCGCCTTCGGCTCGACCGACGCCGAGCGACAGAAGCAGATCGACCGCCTGAAGGGCGCACTCGACGCGACCGGCATCGTCGTGCCGATGGTCACCACCAACCTGTTCAGCGCACCAGTCTTCAAGGACGGCGGCTTCACCTCGAACGACCGCGGCGTCCGCCGCTTCGCCCTGCGCAAGGTACTGCGCAACATCGACCTCGCAGCCGAGCTCGGCGCCAAGACCTTCGTCATGTGGGGCGGCCGCGAGGGCGCGGAGTACGACAGCGCCAAGGACGTGCAGGCCGCCCTCTCGCGCTACAAGGAGGGCGTCGACATGCTCTCGCAGTACGTGCTCGACAAGGGCTACGACCTGCGCTTCGCGATCGAGCCCAAGCCCAACGAGCCCCGCGGCGACATCCTGCTGCCGACCCTCGGTCACGCCATCGCGTTCATCGAGACGCTCGAGCACCCCGAGATGGCCGGCGTCAACCCCGAGGTCGGTCACGAGCAGATGGCCGGGCTGAACTTCACGGCCGGCATCGCCCAGGCCCTCTACCAGGGCAAGCTCTTCCACATCGACCTGAACGGTCAGCGCGGCATCAAGTACGACCAGGACCTCGTCTTCGGCCACGGCGACCTGCAGAACGCGTTCTCCCTCGTCGACCTGCTCGAGCACGGCTCGCCCCAGGGCGGCCCGACCTACGACGGCCCCCGCCACTTCGACTACAAGCCCTCACGCACCGAGACGATCGAGGGCGTGTGGGAGTCCGCGGCCGCGAACATGCGCATGTACCTGCTCCTCAAGGAGCGCGCGCAGGCGTTCCGGGCCGACCCCGAGGTGCAGGAGGCCCTGGTCGCCAGCCAGGTCGCCGAACTCTCGGTGAACACCCTCGCCGACGGTGAAGGCTACGAGCAGCTGCTCGCCGACCGCGCCTCCTACGAGGACTTCGACGCCGACGCCCACTTCGGCGGACACGGCTACGGCTTCGTGCGTCTGCAGCAGCTCGCCCTCGAGCACCTGATGAACGCCCGGGGCTGACGCCGCAGCAGGAGCGGGCAGGAGGCCGGTAAGTTACGAGCACTGCTCTGAAGACCGGCCGAACGGATCGACCTCGATGACTGCCCGCTCCCTGCGTTCCCGCCGCTCGGCGACCGACCGCCCGTCGGTCGCCGTCATCGGCACCCGCGGCTACCCCAGCTACTACGGCGGCTTCGAGACGGCCGTCCGCCGCATCGCTCCCGCCTTGGTCGACGCCGGTTGGGACGTCACGGTCTACGGCCGCGACGGATCGACCCGCGACGACGACCCCGCCCGTGACCGGCGCGTGACGTCACGCCTGACCCGGGGCGTCGAGAGCAAGTCGCTGAGCACCCTGAGCTACGGCCTGACCGCCGTCCTCGACGCGCTCGTGCGCCGACCCGACGCCGCCCTCGTGATGAACGTGGCGAACGGCTTCTGGCTGCCCCTGCTCAGGCTCCGGGGCATCCCGGTGCTGGTCAACGTCGACGGCATCGAGTGGGAGCGCGCCAAATGGGGACGCGCGGCCAAGACGGTGTTCCGCCTCGGCGCCAAGGCCAGCGCTCGCTTCGCGAACGGCCTGATCTGCGACGCCCGCGAGATCGTCCGGCGCTGGCAGGCCGACTTCGGCGTCGAGGGACTGTTCATCCCCTACGGCGGCGACCCCGTCCGCGAGCTCCCGGTCGAGCCCGGCCAGACGCATCGCGGCTACGCGCTGGTCGTCGCCCGGTTCGTGCCCGAGAACACCGTCGTCGAATTCGTCGAGGCGGCCCGCACGATCGCCGAACGCCACCGCGTCGTGATCGTCGGCTCCACCGGCTACGGCGGCGAACTCGACGACCTCGTGAGCAGGCTGGCCGACGAGAACGACCGCGTGACCTGGCTCGGCCACGTCAGCGACGACGATCGCCTGCACGCCCTCTGGCAACACGCCGGGGCCTACTTCCACGGCCACAGCGTGGGCGGCACGAACCCCGCACTGGTGCAGGCCATGTTCGCCGGAGCCCCCGTCGTCGCCCGCGACACCGTCTACAACCGCGAGGTACTCGAGGGTTCCGGCACGCTGGTCGCGCCCGAGCCCGCGGCCATCGCCGCCGCCGTCACCGCGCTGCTCGACGACCCCGCCGAGCAGGAGCGTCTGAGCGGGGCGGCTCTCGCCCGCGCCGCCGACGCCTACACCTGGCAGTCGGTGTGCGACGCCTACGAGGAGGCGCTCCGGGCGACCCTGCGCCGCCGGCGCTGACGCGGGGTCGCCTCGAACCATAACTTGCACATACGTGTGCAAGTTCGTACAGTAGGGGCATGCCTCCTGCCGATGCCCGACCGCGCGCACCGAGGCGTGACGCCGCCGCGAACCGCGACGCGCTGATCGCCGCCGCCGCCCTGTTGCTCAACCGTGACCCGGCGGTGCCGCTCGAGGCCATCGCCGCCGAGGCCGGCCTGTCGCGCCGCTCGGTCTACGGCCACTTCGCGACCCGTGACGACCTCGTCCGCGAGGTCACGCTGCGTGGCGCCGCCCGTGTCGGCGCCGCGGCCCGCCCGGCTCCGATCGCCGACCCCGTGGTGCAGCTCGCCTCCCTCGCCGCTCGGCTCTGGGCCGAGGTCGAGCACGTGCGCGTCATGGCCCAACTGACCGTCCGTGGCCCGATGGCCCAGGAGGTCGGCGAGGCGCTCGCCCCTTTGCGGAAGGCCGTGCGCGACGTCGTCCGACGCGGGGTCGAGTCCGGGCGCATGCGCGACGACATCACGCTCCGCACGCTCGCGCACCTCGTCGAGGGCGCTGCCCTGTCGGTGCTCGACGAAGCGACGACCCAGCGACTCAGCCGCGCCGAGGGCCACCGACTCGTCATGCTCGCCGTGCTCGGCGTCGTCGGTCTCGACTGGCGTACCGCCGGCGACCTCGTCGCGACCACCCCCGAGCTCGCCCTGCCTCCTGAACCGGCGACCGGCCGATCCTCCGCCCCCTCGACAGGAGAACCCGCATGAGGCTCGAACTGCGTGACGTCGCGATCGGCGACGGCCCCGGCGCCGCCCTCCCACCGCTCAGCGCGATCGCCGACCGGTGGAGCCCCGGTTTCGTGGCCGTCGAGACCGAGAACGCCCCCACCCTCGCGTCGCTCGTCGCCGGAGGCCGCATGCGCCCCGAGACCGGTCGGGTCACGGTCGACGGCCGGACGGACGACGCGGCGATCCGCGCCTCCTTCGCTCTCGTCGACACCCCCACCGTCGCCGAGCCGTTCCCCGCCCTCACGGTCGCGCAGGTCACCCGAGAAGAGCTCGCCCTCGCCGGGCTCCGCGCCGACAAGGCCTCGGCGCGCGTGCTGCTCGACGAGATCGGTCTCCGCGACCACGAACGGACCCGCCTGAGCGCCCTGCCCACCGAGCTCAGGGTCCGCCTGCTCTGCGAGCTGGCCGTGCTCCGACCCGAGGTCCGAGGGCTGATCGTGACGACCCCCGAGCGGCACGGCGGCGACGTCGCGGCGTGGCTCTCGGTGGTGCACGATCTCGCCAGCCGCGACTACACCGTGCTGACGATCACCGGGTTCGCCGCCCTCGCGACCATCGAGTCGCTGCCGACGCCGGACTTCGCGCCCGTGACCGAGGCGTCGCCGGAACCCACCTCTTCGTCCGACACCGCCGCTCCCCCCTCCTCCGACGACACCGCGGTCGCCACCACCCCCGACACCTCCGTCGAAAGCGACCAGCCGTGAAGATCCTCGCCCTCGTCCGTTCCGAGCTGCAACGCCTCACCGCCACCCGGCTCGCCCGCCTCGCGCTCGTCGCCCTGATGACCGTGCCGCTGCTCTACGGCGGCCTGTACCTCTGGGCCAACCAGGACCCCTACGCCAAGCTCGACCAGATCCCCGCGGCCCTCGTGAACACCGACGCCGGCACGACCGTCGACGGCGAGCCCGTGAACTACGGCGACGAGGTCTCCGACCAGATCACCGACGGCGGCGACTTCGACTGGCACGTCGTCTCGGCCGCGCAGGCCGCGGCGGGCCTGCGGGACCAGACCTACGACTTCACCTTCACGATCCCGAAGGGCTTCAGCGACGACCTGACCTCGGCGAGCGGCGACGACCCGACGCGGGCCCAGATCACCCTCGCCACGAGCGACGTCAACAGCTACCTGTCGTCGACGATCGCCGAGCAGGCCGCGAAGACCATCCGGGCCTCGGTCACCGAGAAGGTCGGCAAAGAGGCGGCGAGCCGCCTCCTGGTCGGCCTGGCCGACGTGCGCACGAACCTCGGCAGCGCGGTCGACGGCGCCAACCAGCTCGTCGCCGGCGCCGGCTCGGCCGTCGCCGGGGCGAACCAGCTGGTCGACGGCTCCACCGACGCGGCGACCGGGGCCCACACCCTCGCCGACGGGACGAGCCAGCTCAGCTCGGGCGCGTCGTCCCTGAACACCGGGCTGCAGACCCTGAAGACCCGGACGACGGACCTACCCGCCCAGACCCGCGCCCTGGCGGACGGTGCGGCCCAGGTGGCAGCAGGCAACGACGCGTTGGCCACCGGCGTGGCCGACGCGGCCCGGACGAGCGCGACGGCCGCGGCCGCCCTGCCCGCAGCCCAGCAGCAGGCTCAGCAGCAGATCGCCGCGGCCCTGACCGAGCAGGGCTACACCCCCGAGCAGATCCAGCAGATCGCCGCGACCTTCGCGCCGGCGACCGAGTCGCTGACCACCGCCCTGCAGGACGCGAACACCCGGATCCAGGGCCTCGACACCCAGGTCGAGCAGCTCGCCGCGGGCGCCGACCAGGTCTCGACCGGCGCCGCGACCCTGGCGGACGCCACCCCGGCCCTGACCCAGGGCATCTCGGCGGCCGCCACCGGCTCGTCGCAGCTCGCCACCGGTGCGGCGAGCGCCGCCACGGGTGCCTCGACCCTGGCGACCGGCCTCGACACCCTGAGCAGCGGCTCCACCTCGTTGCGTGACGGCATCGTCGACATCGACACCGGCACGACGCAGTTGCGCGACGGCCTGCAGAGCGGGCTCGGCGAGATCCCGGCGAGCACCGAGCAGACGCGTGACGACCAGGCGAGCGCCATCAGCGACCCCGTCGCGGTGACGGACGACGCGCTGACCAGCGCCGGCACCTACGGCGCGGGCCTGGCCCCGTTCTTCATCAGCCTGGCGGCCTGGATCGGCATGTACGCGCTGTTCCTGATCGTGAAACCGATCTCGAAGCGGGCCATCACGGCCGTCAAGGCCCCCGTGCGCATCTCGCTGGCCGGTTGGCTGGCCCCGGTCGTGCTGGGCGTCGTGCAGATGGTCGCGCTGTACGTCATCGTCACCCAGGCACTCGGTTTCGAGGTCGCCCACCCGCTCGGCATGATCGGCCTGATGGCCCTGGCCTCGGCGGCGTTCGCGGCCATCATCATGACGCTCAACGTCTGGCTCGGCAGCGTCGGCCAGTTCCTGGGGTTGGTGCTCATGGTCGTGCAGCTCGTCACGGCCGGGGGCACGTTCCCGTGGCAGACCCTGCCTGCGCCGCTCGCCGCCCTGCACTTCGTGCTGCCGATGAGCTACGCCACCGACGGCCTGCGCCAGGTGATGTACGGCGGCAGCTCGGCCGCGGCCTGGGGTGACGCGGGCGTCCTCGCCGCCTGGCTGCTCGGCGCGCTCCTCCTGACCTGGGTGGCGACCGCCCGCATGACGCGGGCGCGCACGCTGCGCGACCTGCGGCCCTCTCTGATCGGCTGAGGCCCGCGGCCGACGCCGGGAACGCAGGAGGCGCGGGTCGGGTGACCCGCGCCTCCTGCGTTCCCGAGACGGTCGCCCCCGATCAGCCCGCCCGCTCCTCGAGCGTCGGCAGGACACTCGGGTCGGCGTCGGCGAGGAAGGCCGTCAGGCGTTCGACCTCGTCGGTCTCGCCGATCGCTGCCGCACCTCGGCGGAGGGCGAAGAGCGACCGCAGCACGCCGCGGTTGGGCTCGTGCGACCACGGCACGGGGCCCTGACCACGCCATCCCGCCTTGCGGAGGGCGTCGAGCCCCCGGTGGTAGCCGACGCGGGCGTAGGCGTAGGCCTCGAGCTCGGCACCGCGCGCGTGGGCCTCGTCGCTGAGGAGCGCCCAGGCGAGGGACGAGGTGGGGTGGGCCGTGACGACCTCGGTGGTCGTGAGGGTCTCGAGGTCGGCGACGACGGTGGGTTCGGCGGGCAGCCGGGTCTCGGGCACGCCGAGCAGGTTCGTGGAGGTCATCCCCCCATCATCCACGACGGACGCCACGGCGAGCCGCTCGCCCTGGCATGACCCGTTCCGCCATGCGATACTGAGATATCACACACGGTCACGCGCCGTGTCGGGCCCTGCCGTGCCCGCGAGCTCTCGACGAAAGACCACCGTGCCCTCGACCGGAAAGCGCCGTGCCGCCCTCGACTCACCCGCCCTGTTCGCGTACCCGATGCACGGTCAACGCAAGTTGCTCGGTGAGGGCTACCGCACGCGAGACGGCCACCTGATCGAGTGGCTCGGTCACGACCTGGCGGCCCGAGGCGGCGTCACCGTCGTCTCGCGGCCCGAGCCCCTCGTGACCTCGGTCACGCGTCGCCGCCCCGTCGGGGCTCACGCCACCGGCACCCGCTCGGTCGACGCCGTCACGCTCCGGGTCCCCGATCCGCGTGACCGGCGGCGCTGGTGGGTCGCGTCCGCCCGCGCCTACCCCTCGCTGCCCCCGTCGTCGGCCTCCGTGCCGGCCCTGGTCTGGAATCCCTTCGCCGCCCTCGCGCCGGTCGCGGCCAACCCCTTCGCGGGCCCCCGACGGGTCGTCCTCGACCTGCTCGACGACTGGACCCGGCACTACGCCTTCGAGAGCATCCGCGCCGAGGTCGACGAGGCCTACGCCACCGCCTTCGGACGCGCCGACGTGGTCACGGCCAACGGGGCGGGCACGGCCGCTCTCGCCCGACGGCACGGGCGCACCGACGTCGTGCTGCTGCCCAACGGGTGCGACCCCCACCGGTTCGACGGCACCAGCCGCGCCACGGGCCCGACCACCGTCGGCTACGTGGGCAAGATCGGGCGGAGGCTCGACCTCGAGGGCATCCTGACGACCGTCGCCGCCCTGCCCCACGTGTCGTTCGTGTTCGCGGGCCCCGTCCTCGACGCCGAGTACGGGGTGCTGGCGGGCTCCCCGAACGTCACCCTGCTGGGCGACGTCCACTACGACCGCGTACCGGCCCTGTTGCAGACCTTCGACGTCGGTTGGGTGCCCCACCACGTCGGCGATCGCGAGGTCGGCGGCGACGTCATCAAGACCTACGAGTACCGCGCCGCGGGTCTGCCGGTCGTCAGCACGGCGATCTGCGGCATCGATGCGCGCGGCCTGGACGGGGTGACGGTCGCCGACGCCGCCGAGCACGCCTCGGTGATCGCCTCACTCGTGGGATCGGACGGGCGTGCCCCCCGGCTGCCGGGCGCGATCCCCCCCGAGGCCACGTGGCGGCGCAAGGCCGACGTCGTCCTCGACGCGCTCGGGCTCTCGGCCCTCCGACCGTCCTAGACCCACCCCGTCCTCGACCCGACACGACGCCGTTCAGCAGGGAAGAACCTCATGGAACTCAAGACCTTCATCACCGTCGTCCGCGCACGGTGGCGCCTCATCGTCGTCGTGACGTTGAGCACCGTGCTGCTCGGGTCGATCGCATCACTGACGACGACCAGGTCGTACTCGTCCTCGACGCAGCTCTTCGTCTCGGTCTCGTCGATCGGCTCGTCGGACGCCGGCGACCTCGTCCAGGGCAGCAGTGCCGCCCAGGCCAAGGTGCGGTCGTACGTCTCGGTCGTCACCTCGGGCCGGGTCCTCGAGCCCGTCATCGCCGATCTCGGGCTCGACACCACGCCCGCCGGACTCGCCGCGGAGATCTCGGCCTCGAGCCCGGTCAACACGTCGTTGATCGACATCTCGGTCACCGACCCCGACCCCGCCCAGGCCGCGCGACTCACCGGAGCCGTGGCCGCGAGCTTCGAGAAGGTGGTCGAAGAACAGCTCGAACGACCCGTGGGCGGCGGCAGCGGGCTCGTCACCGTCGAGTCCCTCGACAGCCCCGCCGTCCCGACGAGGCCGACCAACCCCAAGCCGGTCCTCTGGATCAGCCTGGCATTCGCCGTGGGTGTGCTCTCGGGCACGGCCCTGGCCCTCCTGCGCGACACCCTCGACACGCGCATCCGCAGCAAGGCCGACGTCGAGGAGGTGACGGACGCTCCGGTGCTCGGTGGCATCGGCTTCCATCCTCGAGCCACCACGGCACCGTTGGTGGTCGACCACGCCCCCCGCAGCCCGCTCGCGGAGTCCTACCGGGCCCTCCGCACCAGCTTGCAGTTCGTGACGTTCGAGGGTCACGGTCGCACGCTCGTCGTCACGTCGGCCATGCCCGGCGAGGGAAAGTCGACCACGGCAGCGAACCTGGCCGTCTGCCTGGCCGAGACCGGAGCCTCCGTCCTGCTCGTCGACGCCGACCTGCGTCGACCTCGCATCGCCGAGATCATGGGTCTCGAGGGAGCCGTCGGGTTGACCGACCTGCTCGTCGGCAGGGCGGAACTCGTCGACGCCGTGCAGCCGTGGGGGGACCTGGCCCTGCACGTCCTGCCGTCGGGCACCGTTCCCCCCAACCCGAGCGAGCTGCTCGGCTCACTCGCCATGGCGAGCCTCGTCTCGACGGTCGAGGTCGACTACGACTTCGTCGTCATCGACACCCCGCCCCTGCTCCCGGTGACCGACGCCGCCGTGCTCAGCCGCTGCGTCAGTGGTGTGATCGTGGCGACCGCCGCGCAGCGCTCGTCGCGCCACCAGCTGAAACAGGCCCTCGCCGCCATCTCCGAGATCGGCAGCCGTACCGTGGGCATCGTCCTCACGATGGCCCCCATGAAAGGCCTGGGAGCCTACGGGTACGGCGAGTACGGCGGCTACCACGTCTCGATACCCGAGAGCCCGGCCTCGGCATCGACTGCGACAGCCGGGTGACCGTCCCGCCCCTGCTCGTGGTGTGCACCGGCAACATCTGCCGCTCGCCGCTCGCCGCCGAGCTGGTGCGCCGTGCCACGCCGGCCGCGGTGGAGAGCTACGGGACGGCCGCTCTCGAAGGCCACGCACCGCCGCGAGCCACCCTGGATGCCGCCCGACGCCTGGGGCTCGATCTGGCGGCCCACCGCGCCCGTCAGCTGACGGTCGACGCCGTGGGGCACGCGCCCCTCGTCCTCGCGCTCGCCCGGGAGCATCGACGGGCCGTCGTGTCGCTGGTCCCGAGGGCGAACCGATCGACGTTCACCCTGCGTGAGTTCGCCCGCCTGACGCGCCTCGTCGATCCCGACGACACGGACCGGGCGATGGCGTCGGCGCCCGACGCCGCCGTCCGCCTCCAGCGAGCCGTCGCCCTCGCGGCAGCTCGGCGCGGCTCGGGCCGCCTGGCGGCAGCTGACGAGGACGACGTGGTCGACCCCTTCGGGTGCGGGCCCGAGGTCTACGCGAGGTCGACCGCCCAGATCGTCACGGCGACGAACGACGTCGCCGCCTACCTCGGCCGCGCCCTGGGTGCCTGACACCGCATCCGCTCAGGGGATCGCCGTGGCTTGACGGACGGCCCCGTCGTCGCGTGGAGGATCGGCGAGGCCACTGAAGGCCCAGAGCAGCGCGGACATCGAGAACCACACGAGGTAGTCGAACGAGAACAGCATCACGATCATGACGACGAGAACGGCACGACCCGCTCGAGAGGCGTGGACGACGGCGACGACGAGCGCGACGACGAAGCAGGCGACCCCGACGATGCCGAACGTGGCGAATGTCGTGACGAGTTGGTCGTCCACGACCGTGAACCCGTCCTGCGGCAGGAACCCGCGGGCGTACAACTCGGGTTCACTGCCGAAGCCGCTGCCGAAGGCGACCTCGAGGGCCGGCCGCGCGAGGAGGCCCGGCACCGATCGGAGCGCCCCCATCCGGTTCTCGTACGACCCAGAGGACACGAGCGTCCCGACCGCGTCGACGATCTCGGACGCCAGGGCCGCGGAACCCGCGACGACGGCGAGACCCGCCAGGACGATCTTCATGGCCCGGGTCCGCGCCTCGGAGGTCGTCAGAACGTAGGTCACGGCGAGGAGGACCGCCGCGACGACGCTCCGACTTCCCGACAGGAGGATGCCCGCCGACAGCACGAGGACGGCCACGGCCGCGAACCAGGCCGGGAAGGCCCGGCGTGCCACGAGGACGACGACCAGGCAGACCGCGAGGAAGACGGCGTACGGGATGGGGTGACCGAGGGTTCCCTCGACCCGGACGAGACCGCCGGGAAGGATCTTGTTGTCGCTGACGAACGAGCGGCCCGTCGCGAGGACCTTGTAACCCCAGGGAATCGGTCGATGCGTGACGGTGAGTTCGAGGGCGCCCAGCACGACCTGGACGAAGCCGAGCCCGACGAGGCCACGGACGAAGATCGTCACGTCACGACGCGACGACGTCGCCACGAGCGCGGAGACCCCGACGCCGACCGCCGCGAGCTCGGCCATGAGGACGGTGGTCCCGGGCCGGAACACGAGCACGCAGACGATCGAGAAGGCGAAGAAGACGAGCGTCGCCGTCGTCGCCCGCGGGCGTCCGACGGTCCAGGACCGTGGTGAGGCGAGGGCCGCGCCGGCGAGTGCGACCACGCCCGCCACGACCGCGTGCCGCACGACCTCGGGCACGGTCGCCGACGTCGACGCGACGAGGAGGCCGAACGCCGCGACGAGGGAGACGCCCCGCCGCCGGTCGGCCGGCAGGAGCAGACCGACGACCAGCGCGAGGAGGGCCGCCGCGACCGCGCCGGCGAGCACGGTCAGCATCGGGAGGCCTCGGACGGCGGACCGGAACCCGACGGGGGGACCGGCCGTGGCGCCTGCCCGCGCGGGGTCCGGTCCGACCGCACGAGGACGACGAGCTGGACGACGAGCCCGACGGCCTCGGCCACCACGAGTGCCGACAGGGCTCCGAGCGCGCCCAGACGGGCCCCGAGCACGAGGGTCCCGGGCACCCCGACGAGAGCCGAACAGATCGACGCCGTGGTGGTGTGCGCATGTCGCTCGGCACTGACCAGGGCGAGACCGGCACCACGTGACGCACAGATCACCCCGACGAGGAGACCCCCTGTCACGGCCAGGTCGGGCGACACCGGGACGGCCCCCGTGAAGAGGACGTCGGCGACGGCCGGCATGCAGGTCGCGAAGCCCAGGCCGACGACGAGCCCGAGACCGACGTTGAGCGACAGTGAGATCGTGCTGCGACGACGAGCGAGCTCGGCGGAGGGCACGCCCACCCAGGTCTGGAGGCGGTCGGGGATCGCGGACACGACCTGCAGCCCCATGCGCAGCGGGCGGTCCACCGCGGCGAAGGCGGCCACCGAGCCGGGCGACACCGTGCCCAGCACGGCCACGGGCAGGGATTTGTAGGTCGTCGCCACGCCCCGCCCGAGCACGAGGACGAGCTGAGAGCTCACGACGGCCCCGACGGCACGGAAGTCACCGGTCGCGGGCAGGCGCGCCCCACCGAGTCGGGGCGCCACCACGAAGGTGACCGCGGCCGCGAGGACCATGCCGGCGCCGTAGACCTCGAGCGGCGCGCCGGCGCGGATCGCCACGGCCGATGCCACCGAGACCACCACGCGCGGCCCGGTCTCGGCGACCAGGACGAGCAGCGGTCGTCCGAGGCCGATGAAGTACCAGGTCGGGCTGAGCGCCCCGAGCGCGACTCCCACCGAGACGAGCACGGCTGCCGGGCGGTGTTCGTCCGCGACGACGGCCGTCACGACCGCGGCGACCGGCAGCAGGACGGCGGTCGCGACGATCTTGCTGGCCAGGGCCGTGGCGAAGAGGTCGCCGGGGGGTCGGGTGCCGCGGGCGACACGTTGCGGGCCCACGATGCCCCACCCGAGTTCGGCGACGACCGACGTGGCGACGCCCACCGACAGGCCGACGGCCACGGCGGACCACCCCGACGCCCCCTGGGTCGAGGTGACCGCGGGGATCACGGCCAACGGCGCCGCCGCGGCCAGGGCAGGCACGAGCAGGTGGAGGGCGAGCCGGCCGACCTGGCGCCCGAGTGCCCTCACGAGACCGGGCCGAGGCCGAGGCCCGCCAACCGGTCGGTGAGCCGGTCGTACGACCGACGGACGATCGCCTCGAGACGCACGGCGACGTCGCGGGGGGCCTTAGCCCGGTCGGCCGGCGGGGCCGTGACGAGGGCGTCGGCGATCGAGGAGGCGCTGGCCGGCTCGGTCTGGACGAGCAGGCCCCCGACCTCGCGCTGGACGTCGTCGAGGGCGCTCGTCCGCTGGGTGACGACGGTTCGACCGCACGCCAGCCCCTGCCAGACCTTGTTCGCCACGACGCCGCGGGCCTTGGCCGAGGAGCCGAAGACCCCCAGGACCACGTCGGCCCGCGCGATGCGCTCGACGAGTTCGCTCTCGGGGACCGCGTCGACGAATGTGCACCGGTCGGCGAGGCCTGCCCGGCGGACACGTGCCTCGGCGGACGGACGGGCGGGGCCGTCGCCGACGAAGACGACCTCGACCCGGCGACGTGCCCCGACCAGCACGAGGGCCTCGATGACGAGGTCGACGCCGTGGAGGGGGATGTAACCCCCGTAGTAGAGCACTCGGAGGGCGTCGCCGCGCGCCTCCGATGGTTGCCACGTGGCCCAGGCCGGGGCGCCGACCGCGAGCGGCACGACCGGCGCCGCCGGGTGGTGCCGGCGCACGATCTCGGCGGCCCGGGGCTCGGTGTCGACGAGGTAGACGTCGGCGCACCTCACGGCAGCGGCGTCGAGGAGGCGCAGCCGGCGGGCGGCGAGTGACGCCGGAGCGACCCGGCGCCCGTCGTCGACCGCCGTCTCGTGGAGCCCCACGAACCCGTCGACGACGAGGACGGCACCCCGCAGACGGGCTGCGAGCCACGCCAGTGGCGCGTGACTGAGACGGAATTCGGAGACGAGCACGACGTCGGCGTGACGACTGCCCCGGGCGAGCGACCGGACGTCGTGGAACGCGCGGCGCAGCCGGGATGCGGCCCGAGACCGGGGGGCGACGTCGACCACCGCCCCGAGCCGCCGTTCGAGATGAGCCCGCACGCGGACGTTGCGGGGGTAGCCCGTGTCGTGCACCCCGTACTGGAGCACCCGGAGCGGACCCGCACCGGGGCGAGACGGTCTTGCCGGGCGGCCGGCCGGGCGCCTCATCGAGGGGTCGCCCCGATGCCGAGGCGAGAGAGCCGGTCGACCACGGCGTCGACCGAGGCCGCGACGGACAGGAGCGAGGCGTTGGCGGCGACGTGATCCGAGACCGTCCGGCGCAGGGCGGGGTCGCCGGTCAGATCGTGGACGGCGGCGAGCCAGCGCTCGGGCTCGTCGACGGGCAGGACGATCCGTCGTCGCAGGTCGGGGTCGGTCACGAGGAGGGGCGCGGCGCCGTAGCTGTCACCCAACAGGATCGGCAGGCCGGAGGCGGCGGCCTCGACCGCGCTCCGGCCGAAGGCTTCGCGCGAGGCCGTCCCGACGAACAACCCCGCGTCGTCCCAGAGGGCGGCGGGGTCGACCCACCCGGGCATGGTCACGCCGTCGGGTAGGGAGGCCCGGAGGCCCGCCTCGAGCGGTCCGTGCCCGTGCAGGCGAGCGGGGACGCCGGCTCGTGCCGCGAGCTCGACGAACGCGCCCGGGCGCTTGTCGACGTCGAACCGGGCCGCCCAGACGAGCGGCGTGGCGGCCTCGCCTCGTGACCTCCGGGGCGGGAGGCGGATGCCGGCGGGGACGAGATGCGGGCGGCGGACCCGTGCCACCTCGCCGGCGAGGACGGTCGTGGTGGCCCAGACGTCGTCGGCCGTTCGAAGAGCACGGCCCTCGACGAGTCGGAGGGCCGCTCGACGGACGACGGATTGCTCGCCGGGGGCCGGCCAGGGCAACCCTCGGACCCACGCGACCCAGGGCCGGGCCGATCGCCCCCGCAGCTGGGCGAGTGCGACGTCGCTCTGCGTGACGAGGGTGACGACGACGTCGGCGGCCCGGACCTCGGGGGCGCTCGACACGAGGCGTCCGACCTCGTCGACGACGGCGCGGCCGTGTGCACGCACCGTCACCTCGCGGACCCCCGGGGTGCTCGCGACGGTGCCACGGGCCGTCGGTCGCAGCCCCACGACGGCCCGCCAGTCGAACCCTCGGGCCCGCGCCTCGGCGACCAGGTCGTGGGCCGACCGGTAGACCCCGCTACGGGCCATCAACGGCGCCGCGACGAGACAGACCCGGGGCACCGCACGGGGACCGCCCGGAGGTGGGGTCATGGCGGTCGACGGCACCGGACACTCTCGCTTCTGCTCGGGAGACAGGAGGTGATCGACCCCCGGCCGATCATGAAGAGTATAGGTGTGACATATGAGCAGGTCAACGACCGCCCGCCACGAGGGTCAGAAGCGGTGACGCACGACCCACGAGTGCATCACCACGGCAGCGGCCGCCGCCGCGTTGATGCTGCGCGTCGAACCGAACTGCGAGATCTCGAGCACGGCCTCGGAGGCCGCGAGCGCCTCGGGCGACAGCCCCGGCCCCTCTTGCCCGAACACGAGGACGCAACGCTCGGGCAGGTCGAACGTCTCGATCGGCACGGAACCCTCGACGTTGTCGACGGCGAGGACGGGGAGGCCCTGCTCGCGAGCCCACGCCAGGAACGTCGCGACGTCGGGGTGGTGCAGCACGTGCTGGTACCGGTCGGTCACCATGGCGCCGCGTTTGTTCCACCGACGGCGTCCGATGATGTGGACCGTGTCGGCGGCGAAGGCGTTGGCGCTGCGCACGATCGAGCCGATGTTCATGTCGTGCTGCCAGTTCTCGACCGCCACGTGGAAGCCGTGCCGATGGGCGTCGATGTCGGCGACCACGGCTTCCATCGTCCAGTACCGGTAGCGATCGACGACGTTGCGCCGGTCGCCGTCGCGCAGCAGCTCGGGGTCGAAGTGGTCCCCCTCGGGCCAGGCCTCCTCGCCTCCCGGCCAGGGCCCCACCCCGTGCGTGAGCTCGTCGTTCGGGGGCGTCGGGGACTCGTCCTGGGGCATCCGACCAGGGTAGGCGGTGGGAGCCGGCGACCTGCGCCTCCTCGTCGTCAGGGCACCTCGCTAAGGTGACCGCATGGGTGCACGCGAAGACGTCGAATGCTGGCTGACCGACATGGACGGCGTCCTCGTCCACGAGAACCACGCGCTGCCCGGGGCCGCCGAGTTGATCCAGCAGTGGCAGGACGAGGGCACCCCCTACCTGGTGCTGACCAACAACTCGATCTTCACCCCGCGCGACCTCGCGGCCCGGCTCCGCGCCTCCGGGCTGCACGTGCCCGAGGAACGCATCTGGACGAGTGCCCTCGCCACGGCCGACTTCTGCCGCTCGCAGATGCCCGGCGGTTCGGCGTTCGTGATCGGTGAGGCGGGCATGACGACGGCCCTGCACGAGGCCGGGTTCATCATGACCGAGACGAATCCCGACTACGTGGTCGTGGGCGAGACCCGCAACTACTCGTTCGACTCGATCACCAAGGCCGTGCGCCTGATCCTCGGCGGGGCACGGTTCATCGTGACCAACCCGGATGCCACGGGACCCAGCGCCGACGGTGTGCTGCCCGCCACGGGCGCCATCGCCGCGATGATCTCGAAGGCGACCAACAAGGACCCCTACGTGGTCGGCAAGCCCAACCCGATGATGTTCCGCTCGGCGATGAACCGCATCGGCGCCCACAGCGAGAACACCGCGATGATCGGCGACCGCATGGACACCGACATCATGGCGGGTATCGAGGCCGGCCTGCACACGATCCTCGTGATGACGGGCATCAGCGATCAGGCCGAGATCGACCGCTACCCGTTCCGCCCGAACGAGATCCTGGCCGGCGTCCACGAACTCGTGCGCAGCGAACCGGTCGAGTCCGACGTGGTCCCGTCCGAGGCCTGACCTCCGCGACCGAGGAGGCGCGGGTCGTGTCGGTCGATCAGCCCGCGACCGCGACCAAACTGGTGGTCAGGGCTTCGCCACCGCTGCGGTTGACGAAACACGAGTAGGTACGGTCACCCGCGGCCCACGCGTCCGCGTCGGCCGGGAAGCTCGCCAGCAGTTGCACGTCCGGGTAGGCCGCTGCGGCCTGCCGGTCGAGGGCGTCCGAGCCGGTGCAGAGCAGGTTCATCTGGCTCTGCAGCACATCGGCCCCGGGGTAGGCGGCGGCCTCACCGTCGAGGGTGCCCAGGCGTGTGAGCTGCGCCACGTGCGGCTGGGCGCAGTCCGCGACGTCGTAGTCCTGCTGCCAGGCGGACTCGAAGGCCGAGAAGCACTCGCCGCCCTGCAGGTCGACGTACGAGTGCGTGCCGGCCGGCAGCGGGCCCGCGGGGACGACCTCGGCGGCTGGTTCGGCCGGGGCGGCCGTCACCGTCCGGGCCGCGGTCGGTGCCGCGGCGACCGACGGGTCACTCGTCAGGTCGTCGGTCGAGGCGAAGAGCGACCTCGAGATGAAGAACAACGCCACGAGCAGCAACACGATCACGAGCCCGGCGCCCACGGCAGCCAGGACCTTGTGCGTCCGGACCCACTCGGCCAGACCCGCCGTGCGGGGCGTCGCGGCGGGCGCCTGGTCGACCGGACGGGTCCGCGGCACGAAGACACCGGGTCCACCGACCTCTCGGCGCGGCCGCTCGCTCGACGGAGCCGCGGTGGCGCTCATCGAGACGCCGGGCAGCACCTGCGTGGCGCCGGTCGCGGGGCCGGAGACGCCGGGGCGCTCGTCGAGAGCGGAACGAGGAGGCGCGAACAGGCCGGTCGCGGTCGTCCCCTCGGTCGGGTCGTCCAGGCCCTCGGTGTCGGCGTCGGCGTCGGCGTCAACATCGGCGTCGGCGTCGGCGTCGACACCGTCGGCCTCGGCATTGGCGTCGGCCGGGCCGGGAGCCGAGCCGCCGGACGCCTCACCGGAACCGGACAGGGACCAGGCGGCGGGGGCGTCCCGCGGCGGACTGGCGTGCCCGGGCTCGACGTCCGCGTGGGAAGCGGACGGGACGACTCCGAGGATCTCGGTGAACGTGGGCTCCCGGCCGTCGACCGCCTGGGGCCCGACCTCGGAGCCCTGCGGAGAGGCCGGCGCGGCGGGAACGGACATCGCGACGGGTGGCGCTCCGGGCACCCCGGCCCCGACTCCACCGGTCGCCGAGGCTGCGGCGGCCGCCGCCGCGGCCTCGGCCAGACGGCGCTCGCGTCGGGTCATCTCGTGGTGCTCCTCGACCCACCAGGGGGCCTCGGTACCAGGTTCTCGGGCTCCGGTGGACGCCGATTCGGACGCTCCGGCCTGCGGTCCCACCAGAGGCTCGGGCTCGGGCTCGGGCACGGGCTCGGGCTCGGGCTCCGACTCCGGCTCCGGCACGGGCTCCCGCACGGGCTCGGGCTCCGGCACGGGCTCGGGCTCGGGCTCCGGCTCCGGCACAGGCTCGGGCGCGGACTCGGGTTCTGGCGCGGGCTCGGGCTCGGGCTCGGGCTCGGGCTCGGGCTCGGGCAGCGCATCCCAGTCGAAGGTCGCGGGTTCGGCGGACTCGGGCCGGGGTGCCGAGATCAGGGCCGTGAACGGACCTGGCTCGTCGCCCACGTCGGCACGGTCGCCTCCGTCCGCGGCATCCGACGGCCGACCGGCCGCTTCGGCGTCGCCCGACTGCTCGGCATCGCCCGACTGCTCGGCATCGCCCGACTGCTCGGCATCGCCCGACTGCTCGGCATCGGGCCATGTCGCCCCGGGCGGCGTCGCCCCGGACGGAGCAGGCGGGTCAGGAGTCGGCACGGACGACGGAGGACGCGGTGCCGGCGCGGTGCCCTGCAGTGCTCCGAGGTCGAGGGCCTGGGGGTGGCCCGACGTCCGAGGCGGAGGGGTTCCGGTCGGGGACTCGGGCACGACGAAGGGCAGGGGGGTCGGAGTGGGCGGCACCACGGACGGGTCCTCGGGGGCAGGCTCCGTGTCGTCCTCGCGCTCGGGTTCGTCGTCGTGGGGGACGTCGACCGCACGCGTGGCCGGCGGAAGGTCGAACGCCTGGGTGGGGACGTCCTCGGAGGCGGTGTCGGGAAGGTGACCCGCGCCTCCTGACGGGGTGTCGGTCGTCGCGTCGGCGTCGTCGCCGTCGAACTGCGCGGCCAGCCAGTCGCTGGCGTCGTCGCGTTCGACGTCGTCGCCGTCCCGCCGGTCGCCGGTCACGGTGTCAGCCCGAGATCTTCCAGGCCGATCGCCGCGTAATAGGAGTAGCCGGCCGCCTCGATCACCTCGCGGGCACCGGTGCTGCGGTCGACGACCACCGCCACGGCGACGACCTGCGCACCCACTGCCTCGAGGGCCTTCGCGGCCGCGAGGGGTGAACCGCCGGTGGTCGAGGTGTCCTCGAGGACGATGACGCGCTTGCCCTCGAGGTCGGGGCCTTCGACCTGCTTGCCTCGACCGTGGTCTTTGGGCTCCTTGCGGACCACGAAGGCGTCGTAGTCCTTGCCCAGGGCGACGCCCTGGTGCAGCACGGCGGCGGCGATCGGGTCGGCACCCATCGTGAGACCACCGACGGCGAACACGTCGGGCACCTCGTCGATCAGGTCGACCATGACCCGGCCGATCAAAGGGGCGACCCGGTGGTCGAGGCTGACCTTGCGCAGGTCGATGTAGTACGTCGCCTTCTTGCCGCTGGTCAGGGTGAAGTCGCCGTGGAAGACGGCCTCGGAGCCGATGTAGTCGATGAGCTGCGTGCGTGCGTCGGTCACGGTGACCCATGGTAGGGCAGGTGGCCCGAGAACGCCGGGGGACGGACCGGCTCGACGACCGCCCCGGGACGACGGCCCGGCCGGCGACCCCCTCGCCCGGTACCGTGGTCGACATGCGCGTCGCGACCTACAACGTCAACTCCGTCCGGGCTCGAGTCGGTCGGGTCGTCGACTGGCTCGTCCGAGAGGACGTCGACGTCGCGGGGTTGCAAGAGATCAAGTGCAAGCCGGAGCAGTTCCCCTACGACGCCTTCCGTGAGGCCGGCTACGAGGTCGAGCTGCACGGTCTCAGTCAATGGAACGGCGTCGCGTTCGTCAGCCGCCTGCCGATGGAGGACGTCGAGATCACCTTCCCCTCGCAGCCCGGCTTCGCCAAAGGCCTGGAAGGCCCCGACCAACCCAAGGAGGCGCGCGCGATCGGCGTCACGGTCGAGGGCGTCCGTCTCTGGAGCCTCTACGTGCCGAACGGGCGCGAGCTCGCCGATCCGCACTACGCCTACAAGCTCGACTGGCTGGCGAAGCTCGCCGCCGAGACCGAGACCTGGCTGGCGGAGCGACCCGACCAGCCCCTGGCCCTGATGGGCGACTGGAACGTCGCGCCACTCGACACGGACGTGTGGGACATGTCCGTCTTCGACGGTCACACCCATGTCAGCCAGCCCGAACGCGACGCGTTCTTCCGTTTCGAGGAGGTCGGCCTGACCGACGTGGTGCGGTCGCGCCTCCCCGACGGGTACACGTACTGGGACTACAAGCAGCTGCGCTTCCCCAAGGACGAGGGCATGCGCATCGATTTCATCCTGGGCTCGAAGCCGTTCGACGACCTCGTGACGGCGGTGGCCATCCACCGGGACGAACGCAAGGGCGACGCCCCGAGCGACCACGTGCCGGTCGTCGTCGACCTCGGTCTCGAGACCGAATTGGACGACGACCGACCCATGATCTTCTGAGTCCCAGCCGCACCGGCACGAGGGCGGCCTCGGTCGCCCCACGGCCGATCAGGCCAGGAGGGCCGCGACGAGCACCAGGACGGGCACCGACCCCACGGTCGTCACGAGCACCGTGTCGCGAGCGACGACCACGCCCGCCTGGTACCTCTGCGCGTAGTTGAAGACGTTCTGGGCGGACGGCAGACCGGCCAGCACGACGGCCACGAACAACTCGTCACGGTCGAAGTCGAACACGAACGCCCCCAGCAGCCACGCGGCCACCGGCATCACGACCAGCTTGAGCACGCTCGCCACCACGATGTCGACTCGCCCCTGGCCCGCCTGGAACGGGCGTGCACCACTGAGCGACATACCGAAGGACAGGAGCACCACGGGCACCGCCGCACCACCGACCAAGACGAAGGGCTCGAGGACCGGTTGGGGGATCTCGAGACCCGTGACGGCGACGAGGACTCCGAGCGCCGAGCCGATCAGCAACGGGTTGGTGAACGGTCGCGCGACGGTCCGCCCGAGGCTGCTGCCGCGGTTGGTCACGGTGTCCATCACGGCGAGGACGATCGGCGTCAGGATCAGCAGTTGGTAGAGCAGCACGGGCGCGACGAACGTGGCGCTGCCGAGGACGTACGTGGCCACCGGCAGCCCGATGTTGTTCGCGTTGACGTACGCACCTCCCATCGTGCCGATGGTCGTCTCGGCCGCGGTGCGCTTCAGCACGACGCGCAGGACCACCACCGAGATGACGGCGGCGAACAACGAGGCGAGGGCCGACACCACCAGGAGGCGCGAGAACAGGACGTGCACGTCGGCCTGCGAGATGTTCGAGAACAGCAGGCACGGGGTCAGCACGAAGAACACGAGTCGCGCGAGCACCTGGTGCCCCGACGCGCCGAGGAGGTCGATCCGGCCCACCAGGTAGCCGGTGGCGATGATCACTCCGATGATCGCGAACCCGATCAGCACTCCACCCATGCCGCCCATCCTGTCGCACGCGCAGCCAGACGGCGAAGCGGCGGGACGGCCGGACGGTCAGACCGACGGCACGCCGATGCGGGCGACGAGGTGGCTCGCGTCGTCGACGGCCTGGGCGTCGCTGCCCCAGACGACGGCATCCGCCACGCAGGAGACCACGGCGAAGGCGTCGCCGGCGGACAGCCCCCTACGCCGTTCGAGTTCGGCCGAGAACACTTCGACCCCGGGGTCGATGGGGCGGCCCGACGCGACCACGACGAGGGCGCCGCGATGCAGACCGGTCGCGAGCACGTCGGCGGCCCGGGCGAGCTGGGGGGCCGAGGGCGACGCCTCGTCGACGGCGACGATCGCCCAGTCGAAGCCGGCGACGTCACCGACGGGCAGGTCGAGATCGGCCCCGGCGAGGACCACCTCGGAGCCGAGGGCCGCAGCCCGGTCGGCGACGGGGCGGAGAGCTTCGTACGGGCCGGTGAGGACGAGCTTGGGAGCGTGGGCGAAGAGCATGGCAGACCTCTCGAGACGGACGGGGCGACCGGTCGAGTGGACAGGCCGGCGCTCGCGCAAGGTGATGATATTTCACGTGTCACCTTACGTTTCCTGCGTTGACGGCGCAAGACCCCCAGCTGTCCTCGCATGGAACGCGCGGCGCATCCGCGAAGGTCGGGCAGAATCGACGGGTGACCCGTCTCCACGACCCCGCGGCCCATTCGTTCGCCAGCGACAACTACGCCGGGGCCCACCCCGAGGTGCTGCAGGCGATCTTCGACGCCAACGGCGGCCACGTCGGATCGTACGGAGCCGACCCCTATACGCGGCGCCTCTCCGAGGTCGTCGTCGAGACGTTCGGCGAAGGGGCCGCGATCGACCCGGTCCTGACCGGCACCGGCGCGAACGTCGCCGCGCTGCAGGCCCTGACGCCTCGTTGGGCGGCCGTGGTCTGCGCGACGACCGCGCACGTCTACACCGACGAGGGCGGGGCGCCCGAGCGCCTGGGCGGCATCAAGCTGCTGACGGTACCGACCCCCGACGGCAAGCTGACGCCCGAACTGATCGACCGGCAGGCCTACGGCTGGGGCGACCAGCAACGCCCGCAACCCCTCGCCGTCACACTCACCCAGAGCACCGAACTCGGCACCGTCTACACACCCGACGAGATCCGTGCCGTCACCGACCACGCCCACACGCTCGGCATGCGCGTGCACGTCGACGGCGCTCGGCTGGCGAACGCCGCCGCCTCGCTCGGGGTGCCGTTCCGCGCGATCACCCGCGACGCCGGCGTCGACTCGGTCTCGTTCGGCGGGACCAAGAACGGCCTGCTGCTGGGAGAGTCGGTGGTCACCTTCACCGAAGAGGCGCGAGCCGGCCTGGTCTACCTGCGCAAGATGGACGCGCAACTGACCTCGAAGATGCGTTTCGTGTCGGCGCAGTTCCTGGCGATGCTCGAGGACGACCTGTGGCTCCGATCGGCGATGCAGGCGAACGCGATGGCCGCGCGTCTCGCCACCGGGCTCGCCACGCTGGAGGGGGTGACCGTCACGCAGCGCGTCGACGCCAACGCGGTCTTCGTCGTCCTGCCCCGACGGATCGTCGAGCCCCTGCGCGCGACGCATCGCTTCTACGACTGGAACCGGGCCACGGGCGAGGTCCGCCTCATGTGCTCGTTCGACACGACCGAGCAGCACGTCGATCGGTTCGTGGCGGACGCGCGGGACCTGCTCGGCTGACCCGTCAGGCCCGGGCCGCCACCACGAATGCCCGGATCAGCTCGACGCTCTTCACCCCGCGAGACGACTCCACACCCGAGCTGACGTCGACCCCGACGGCCCCCTGGGGCCGAAGCCCGGCGAGCAGCCCGGCGACGTTCGCAGGGGTGAGCCCCCCGGCGAGCAGCCAGTCCCGCGCGGGGGGCGCGGCGAGCAGGGGGGCCGAGTCGAAGGTCGCGCCGGCACCGGGGGCGACGGCGTCGAGCAGGAGGGCGTCTTCTCGGAAGGCGCCCCGCGCCTCCTCGGGTTCGGCCGCGTAGGCGGCGGCCCCCACGGCGCGGATGACCCGGAGACCCGCCTCATGGGCACGGGCCACGTCCCCAGGGGTCTCATCGCCGTGCAACTGCACGGTCGACACGGAGGAGGCGCGGGCCAGCTCGAGCACCGTCTCGACGTCCTGGCCTCGGAACACGCCGACCGTCTCGACGCCCGCCGGCACGCGGGCTGTCAGCTCGCGCGCGGTCGCGGGGTCGATCGTGCGGGGGCTGCCGGGCGCGAAGACGAAGCCCACGGCGTCGACCCCGGCCTCGACGGCAGCGTCGACGGTCTCGGGCGTGGACAGGCCACAGATCTTCACCCAGGTGCGCATGGGTCCAGTCTGCCCGCAGCTCGATCCCTCTCGGCCCGATCGACGAGGCGTCACGTCGCGCCGTCCCCGTGGTGTACCGCGCGACCCCTACGCGGGCAGGTCGTCGAGGTCGTCCCGCGTGGGGTCGGAAACCTCGTGCTTCGCGACGCTCAGCCCCTCGCCGCCCTCGGCCACGTCGACCCGCACGGTGTCCCCGTCGACGATCTCGCCACCGAGAAGGGCCATGGCGAGCTTGTCGTCGATCTGACGTTGCATGAGTCGACGCAGCGGTCGGGCGCCGTAGATCGGGTCGTAGCCGCGCTCGGCGAGCCAGGCGCGGGCGTCGGGGGTGACGGCGAGCGCGAGGCGGCGATCGGTCAGACGACGGCCGAGTCGGTCGACGTAGAGCGAGACGATCTGACCGAGGTCGTCGGTGCTGAGGGTCGAGAAGACGACGATGTCGTCGAGCCGGTTGACGAACTCGGGCTTGAACGCCTGGCGCACGAGCCCTTGCACGAGCTCTTCTTTCTCGGGATCACTCAGGCCCGGATCGGTGATGACCTGCGAGCCGAGGTTCGAGGTCAGCACCAGGATCGTGTTGCGGAAGTCGACGGTGCGCCCCTGGCCGTCGGTCAGTCGACCGTCGTCGAGCACCTGCAGCAATACGTCGAAGACCTCGGGATGGGCCTTCTCGACCTCGTCCATCAGCACGACGCTGTAGGGGCGACGGCGCACGGCCTCGGTCAGTTGGCCGCCGGCCTCGTAGCCGACGTAGCCAGGAGGCGCGCCCACGAGTCGGGACACGCTGTGCTTCTCGCCGTATTCGCTCATGTCGATGCGGACGAGCGCCTTCTCGTCGTCGAAGAGGAAGTCGGCGAGGGCCTTGGCGAGCTCGGTCTTGCCGACTCCGGTGGGGCCGAGGAAGAGGAACGAGCCGGTGGGGCGGTCGGGGTCGCTGATTCCCGCGCGGGTGCGTCGGACCGCTTCACTGACGGCCTGGACGGCCGCCTTCTGACCGATGAGGCGCCTCCCGAGCTCGCTCTCGAGGTGCAGCAGCTTCTCGGTCTCGCCACTGAGCAGGCGGCCGACGGGGATGCCGGTCCAGGCGGCGACGACCTCGGCGATGTCGCTGTCGGTGACGGCGTCGCTGACCAGTCGGTCGCCGGACTTCTCGAACGACTCGGCGTCGGCGAGGCGCTTCTCGATGTCGGGGATGCGTTCGTAGCTGATGCGGGCGGCATCTACGTAGCGCCCCTCGCGCAGGGCTCGGTCGGCATCGATGCGAGCCTCGTTGAGGTCGCTGCGCAGCGTGCCGACGCCCTGCAGCGCGGCCTTCTCGGCTTGCCAGCGGGCGTTCAGGTCGTCGTAGGCGGCCTGTTGCTGGGCGATGGTCTCGCGCAGGGTGGCGAGGCGGGCCTGCGAAGCGTCGTCCTTCTCTTTCTTGAGGGCGAGTTCTTCGATCTGCAGGCGGACGAGGCCGCGGTAGAGCTGGTCGAGTTCGACGGGCGACGAGTCGATCTCCATCTTGAGGCGCGAGCCGGCCTCGTCGACGAGGTCGATCGCCTTGTCGGGCAACTGGCGACTCGGGATGTACCGGTTGGACAAGGAGGCGGCGGCCACGAGGGCACCGTCGGTGATGGTGACACCGTGATGCGCCTCGTACCTCTCTTTGAGCCCGCGGAGGATGGCGACCGTGTCGTCGACGGTGGGCTCGCCGACGTAGACCTGCTGGAAACGGCGCTCGAGGGCGGCATCCTTCTCGATGTACTGGCGGTACTCGTCGAGGGTCGTGGCGCCGATCAGACGGAGTTCGCCGCGGGCGAGCATGGGCTTGAGCATGTTCGACGCGGCCACCGAGCCCTCACCGCCGCCGGCACCCATCAGGGTGTGCAACTCGTCGATGAAGGTGATCACCTGCCCGTCGCTCGAGGTGATCTCTTTGAGGACGTCCTTGAGGCGTTCTTCGAACTCGCCGCGGTATTTCGCGCCGGCGACGAGGGCGGCGAGGTCGACGCTGATCAGCCGCTTGTCCTTGAGACTGTCGGCGACGTCGCCTTCGACGATGCGCTGGGCGAGGCCTTCGACGACGGCGGTCTTGCCGACACCTGGTTCGCCGATCAGGACGGGGTTGTTCTTGGTGCGGCGGGTGAGCACCTGACTGATCCGACGGATCTCGGCGTCACGGCCGATCACGGGGTCGAGCTTGCCACTGCGGGCGATGGCGGTGAGGTCGACGCCGTATTTCTCCAGCGCGCTCTTCTGCTTCTCGGTGGAGGCGGGTGCGCCCTGCAAGTTCGCCATGGATGTGCCTTTCTCGAAACCTGAGTGGAGCTGACTCAAGTTTACGCCAGCGCCGCGAGACCGCAACGTCGCATGCCCTGCTAGGTTCATTTCTCGTTTGTGTCTAATATGTCAATGACCTGTTTCTTGCGCGCTAGTCGCACGCCTCGACAAGGAAGAACGCATCCACAAGATGAAGAAGACACTCAAGAACGCCGGCGCAGCCGGGCTGGCAGCAGCCACGATCGTGACCGGCCTCAGCTTCGGCCCCGCCGCTCAGGCCGTCGAGCCCGAGACGGGCGCCGGGGCCTCCAGCTCGAGCTCGCCGACCCCGGCCGACCCGCAGCCCGCGCCGACGTCGGACGAGACTCTGGCCGACACGACCCCGAGCGACGCGCCAGCCGATACTCCCCCCAGCGACGCACCGGCTCCCGCCGAGGCGCCGGGTCAGGCCGCTCCGACCACCGGCACCAGCGGGGTGTCGCCACGCTACCTCGGCGACAACCCGGACGATATCGAGACGGAGACCGGCGCCGCCACCATCACCGGGCCGCGCATCCGCCCGGGCACCAGCGAGTGGTACACAGTGAGACTCCACAAAGCATCCAGGGGCTATCTGGAGTTCGTGGCGCCCGAGGGCACGACCATCGACCAACTCGAGGCTCGCTACAGCCTGGGAGACGCCTTGGAAACCTCGGTGCGCATCAAGAACGACGGAAAGAACGCCAGCATCGCGTCGTGGTCGGTCCTCTATCCCGTGAATCTGACCTGGGGACCGAGCGATCTGTACCTCCGGGTCAAGCTGCACGCCCTCCCGTACGTCCCCGTCCAGACCCGGTTGGGCGGTGGCCACCTCAACACCATTGCCGACCTCTTCATCGAGACGAACCGGTCGAGCTTCTCCGTCCTGACCGGCGGAGTGTCGGCGAACGTCTCGAAGACCGATCTCGCCGATCGCTCGGCAACGCTCAGCGGTCAGGCGAAACCAGGAGCGAAAATCGTGCTCAACGGGAGGGTCGAAACCACCGTCACCCCCTCCGGGAACTGGACAGCGACCATCGGTGGCCTCCTCCTGGGGTCGAACACGGTCACCGTCGACGAATTCAGCAACGGCACGAAAACCGCGTCGATCGACGTCAACGTCGACCTTCGGGTTGCTCCGCTGAGCGGAAGAGTGACCATGCCGGCCGTCCGCACCCAGAACGCTGTGGCCTCGGGCGCAGCCCAGCCCGGGGCGATCGTCATCCTCACGAATTCCGCGGGTCAAGAGATCGCTCGGACCACTGCGTCGCCCTCCGGCAGCTGGACGACGCCCATCCCCGCACCCGGCTTCGGTGGCGCCTACCCCGTCACCGTCGGGCAGCAGATCGGCGGCGAACCGAGTGGCAATGTCGTCCTTTCCGTCCCTTACGGCGAAGAAGTTCAGTTCACCGCACCCGCTGACGGTGCGACGCACGATGGCGGTGTGGTCGTACTCACCGGAAAGGGCGAACCAGGCGCACAGGTCAGTGTCCAAGAACAAGGCACAACCAACCTCCTCGGCTCAGCGGTCGTCGAATCGTCCGGCACGTGGAAGATCACCACGACTCCGCTCGACAGCAAGAAACACGTTCTCGAGGCCAGCCAGATCGGCAAGGGCAACAACACCACCCGCTCCAAGGTGACCCTGAACCCCGACAACGACGACACGAAGCCGGTGGTCGTCGCCCCGACGGTCGAGACCCCCGCGGCCGGCAGCACCGTCGCCACGAGCCGGCCCACGTTCAGCGGTTCCGGCCAGGAGGGCGCCACCGTCACGATCGGCTACAACGCGAAGAGCATCATCGGAACCGGCGTCGTCAAGGACGGGAAGTGGACCATCACCCCGACCCGCGGCCTCGGGATGGGCGTCAGCAACCTCGACGTCACCCAGACCTCCGGCGACGACGTGCAGACCGTGAAGCACACGATCACCCGGATCGCTGTCGAGCAGCCCCTGCGCGTCACGAGCCACGGCGACGGCCAGACCTACTCCGCGGGCGCGACCACGTTCCGCGGCACCGCCCCTGTCGGCTCCGTGATCCGCGCCACGAACCAGTGGGGCACTCTCATGGGTACCGCGACCGCGACCGACGGCACCTGGTCCTTCAACCGGAACCTCGGCCCCACCACCGCCGGCTACAACATCACCTTCGTCGCCACGCCCCCGAACGGTGACCCCCAGACGGTGTCGCTGACGATCTTCTACGCCGGCGCCCTCGCCTTCCAGGTCACGAGCCCAGTGAACAACAGCACCTACACCGTGGGCTCCGCCACCTTCACCGGCACCGCCGCACCCGGCACCACCATCACCGCCACGAACCAGTGGGGCACGCCGATGGGCCAGGCCGAGACCGGTCTCGGTACGACCTGGGCCTTCGACCGCTACCTCGGGCCCACGAGCGCCGGCTACGACATCACCTTCGTCGCCACCAAAGGCACCGAGAAGCAAAGAACGACGCTGCACCTGAAGTACGCCAAGTAGAGGGCCCTCGACGGCCAGACCGGCGACTCCATCACCTGCTTCCCCTGGAACCACAGCGGCGAGTGACACCAGACGGCGGTCGAGACGAACGCGGTCCTCTCAGGCCCTGCACCACCACAGCGCCGCCGAGCCCGGGCCGACCACACGGTCGACCCGGGCTCGGCCCCACCTCACACCCCATACCTCACACCCCACACCCCAGACCCCAGACCCCAGACCCGAAAGGCTCCCCATGCACGCGCCTCGCCTCCGCACCGCCGCTCTCGCCGCCCTGCTCGGTGCGACCCTCGTCTCCGGCACCGCCGGCTGCACGAGCGCGACCGACTCCGATGCGACGCCCGACGCGACCGGCTCGAGCACCCCGCTCGCCGAGTCGACGACCAGCCCCTTCGTCACCGAGACCTGCATCGACGGCAACGCCTCCGTCGTCCTCGACGAGAAGACCACCGACGTCACCTTCAGCGAGGCCTGCGACGCCGTGGACGTCATCGGCAGCGGCGGCACCGTCACCCTCTCCGACGTCGGCCACCTCGTCATCGAGGGCACCGGCATCACGGTCACGGCAGGCAGCGTCGGCACCGTCGACTTCGCCGGGGACGGCAACACCGTCAGCCACACCGGTGCCGAACCGGTCGTCAACGACAACGGGACCGCCGACAACACCGTCACCGCCCGCTGACGGAAGGCATCCTCCGCCGACGCGGCACGACGCCCGCCACCCTGGCCGCCGCCGCGATCATCCTGCGAGGCCAGCCGGCCGTACGACGGTCGCTCCCACCTCGACGGTGCATCATGGGCCGATGCTCGACCACGCCCTCGCCCGCCGTCTCCGCGATGCCGGATTGCGCTGGCATCCCCGCACCGGAGACCGTTTCGTCATCGAGACCCCCGGGTTCGACGGCGACGTCTTCACGCTCAGCGACATGACCATCGAAGCCCACGAGTACCCCACCGGCACCGTGCTCGGCTTCAACGGCACCACCGAATGGGCCCTCGACTCGGTCGCCGCCGACGACAGCCTGTGGCTCCCGCGAGAGGACCAGTTGCGCGACCTGCTCGGCCCGGTGTTCCGTGGGCTCACGCGACACGTCGACGACGACGAGGGCGGCGGCGGCGAGGGCGGCGACGGCGACGGCGACGGAACCGTCTACGAGGTGGCCACCCGATCGACAGGGGCCGCCACGGTCGACCGACACCGCGCCTCCCGGGCCGAGGACGCCTATGCGCACGCACTGCTCTCGTACATCGACGCTTCCCTGCGCCTCGACGAGGCCGACGCCCGCTGACGGGACCAGGGCCTCGTCAGCCCCGCCGGACCGATCGGGTGACCGTGAACCTCGGGTCGCGGGCGATCTGGGTGGTCGGCCCCACCACGCGCTCGAGGACCGGCCGGTGACCGAGCGGCGAGTTCCACACGCACCACAGCTCGCCACCCGGGCGCAGCAGACGGGCGGCAGCCTCGAAGAGCTTGCGGGAGATCGCCGTGTGCACCGTCGCCCCGACGTGGAACGGCGGGTTCAAGAGCACGACGTCGGCCGACGCCTCGGGCAGCGACGACCCCGCATCGTCGCGCGACACGGACACTCGATCGGCCACGCCGGTTGCCCGCATCGTGGCATGCGCGGACTCCACCGCCGCCCAGGACTGGTCGGTCGCGACCACCCGCGCCCCGGGTCGCGCGAGCGCGAAGGAGGCGGCGAGCACTCCCGTGCCGCACCCGAGGTCGACGACCTCGCGGGCCGTGGGGGCCGCACGATCGAGGACCGCCAGCAGTGCCCGCGTGCCGACGTCGATCGAGGTGCCCGCGAACGCCGCACCGTGTGCGACGACGACCACGTCGCCGTGACGCGACGTGCGCGGCCAGCCGAGCGCGCCTCCTGGTGTCGGGGCCGTCGCGGTGAGGACCCGCGACTTCTGGTGGGCCCGGCCGGCGGTCACCTCGCCGAGATGGCGTGCGAGGACGTCGTTCATCGCGAGCGTCATGTGCTTGACGCGTCCCCCGGCGAAGAGGCGCACGTCGGGGTGCGCGTGGCGGGCGACGAGACCGGCGATCTCGTCGAGGGCGTCGAGCCCCCGAGGCAGTTGCAGCAGCACCGTCCGGGCGCCCTCGAGCAGGGCCGGGTCGAGTCCGTGGTGCGACCACGTCGTGGCGACCCCGAGGCGCCCGGCGTTGGCGTCGAGCGCGAGTTCGCCCGAGAGGGCGTCCTGATGCACCCGGATGCCGGCACCGGGCAGCAGGGTCGCGACCCCGAGGGTCAGGGCGCCGTAGCGGTCCCCGACCACGGCGACGGCATCGGGGTGTGCGGCGAGCGCCTCGTCGGCGGTGTCGAGCAGCAACCGGTCGGTGGCATCGTGCGCGACGAGTTCGGGGGCCTCGATGTCGGGCCACCGGCGCAGCTGCTCGAAGTCGATCATCCGGCAACGCTAGCCGGACGGCAGGACGAGCCACGACCTGCCGCCCGCCGTCGACGCTGAGCAGCAGGTCGTGACGTCGCGGTGCCGGTCGTTCGCGTCAGCGGAGGGGACGCCAGACGACCACCGACGTCTGCCGTGACGGGCGCGTGCCATGGCGCAGCGGCACGACGCCGCTCTCGCCTGCGGCGAAGACGCGGGCGCCGGGGCGGTTCACCATCTCGTCGGCCAGAGCACGTTCGAGTTCACGGACGCGGGACTGCAGCGCGGTGACCTGGTTCTCGAGCTCGAGGATGCGTTTGATGCCCTCGAGCGAGATGCCCTCGCCCCCGAGCCGTGCGATCTCGCGCAACTGCACGACGTCACGCATCGAGTACCGCCGCGACTTGCCCGCCGTCCGCTGCGGCACGACCAGGCCGAGCCGGTCGTACTGCCGCAGGGTCTGCGCGTGCAGGCCCGAGAGCTCGGCGGCCGTCGCGATGGCGAAGAGGGGCGAGTGCTCGTCCATCGGCCACCGGGTGGGGTCCGGTCGGTCCATCTCGTCTCCTGTCTCGTCGCTCGTGACCTGCCGCCGAGGAGGCGCGGGTCGGGTCGGTCTCCTCAGGCCCGGGCCCGGGCGATCAGGTCCTCCCGGGGGTTCTCGGCGGGCAGTGCGGCGGCCAGCGCCTCGACGGCCTCGCGCGCCTTGTCGTTGAGGTGGGCGGGCACCGCGACCTGGACGGTGGCGAGCAGGTCGCCCACGCCGTCCTTCGCATGCACGCCGCGCCCCTTGACCCGGAGCACACGACCCGAGGGGGTGCCCGGTGCCACGCGCAGTCGTACGGGGTCTCCCCCGAGCGTCGGCACCTCGATGGTCGCGCCGAGGGTCGCCTCGGCGAACGTGACGGGCACGTCGAGCCGCAGGTTCTTGCCGTCGAGTTCGAACACGGGGTGCTTGCGGACGGCGACGGTCAGCACCATGTCTCCGGCCTCGCCGCCGTCGGGACTCTGCTCGCCACGCCCGCGCAACTTGATCTTCTGCCCGTCGTGCACGCCGGCCGGGATACGGACCTTCATCGGCTTGCCGTTCGAGGCCTGCAGCGTGATCGTCTCGCCGACGATCGCGGTCTGGAAGTCGAGGGTCGTGCTGGCCGTCATGTCACGGCCCTTCTGAGGCCCACCGAAGCCGCGGTAGCCGCCGCTGGTCTGGCCGAAACCGCCACCGCCGAACATGCCGCCGAAGATGTCGTCGAAGCCTCCGCCGCCGCCCTGGCGGAACTGCGTGCGTTGGCCGCCCTGGTTGAACATGCCGCCGAAGACGTCCTCGAAGCCACCGCCCGCACCGGCACCGCCGCTGCCGGCCGTGAACCTCGCGCCGTTTCCCATGGCCCGCACCTGGTCGTACTCGCGACGCTGTTCGGGATCGGAGAGCACCGAGTTGGCCTCGCTGATCTCTTTGAACTTGGCCTCGCTGGCTGCGTCGCCCGGGTTCGAGTCGGGGTGGTGCTTGCGAGCGAGCTTGCGGTAGACCTTCTTGAGCTCGGCGGGGGTGACGTCTTTGGAGACACCGAGGACGGCGTAGAAGTCCTTGTCGAACCAGTCCTGACTCGCCATGCGGCACCTCCTTCCTTGACTGGAGGTCGCTGCCTGGCAGCGACCGGAAGAGAACGGGGGAGGCGGTGGGCACCTCGTCGAGGGGCCCACCGCCGGTCGCGACCTACGTCGCGGGGGTGGTGACGGGCGGCCGTGGGCCGCCCGTCACCGGGGTGTCACTGAGGAGTGTGCACCGCGACCTTGGCGGCACGGATGACCCGGTCGCCGATCGTGTAGCCCGGCTCGATGACGTCGGCCACGGTGTTGACCGTGACGTCGGCGCTCGGCAGCTGGACCAGCGCGTCGTGCTTGCTGGGGTCGAACACGTCGCCCTTGGCACCGATCTGCGCCAGACCGAACTTGTCGAGCCCTCCGCGGATCTTCTGCGCGATGACGGTCATCGGGCCCTCGGCCAGGTCGCCGTGCTGTTCGGCACGGGCCAGGTCGTCGAGCGCCGGGAGGAGCGAGCGGACGACCTCGGCGACCACGGCCTCGCGGTTGGCCTCGCGGTCACGCTCGACGCGCCTCCGGAAGTTCACCAGCTCGGCCTGGGCCCGCAGCATGTCTTGACGCATGTCGGCGACGAGGTCGGCACTCGCCGCGTCGAGGATGGCCTCGTCGTCGGCGCTGAGCGTCTCGGTGCCCTGCGGCGCGTCGGCCATCTCGTCGGCCGCGGCCTTGGCCCCGGCCGGGGCCTCGGCGTCGATCGGCGTCTCGACGTCGGGTGCCTCGGCGTCGACGAGCTCGTCGGGGTCGACGACGTCGGCCGTGCCGCCGTCTTCGGACGGGGTCGCGGGACGCGGCTCGTCGTCGGGCGTCTTGTTCTCGTCAGTCATGCCGACCGCCTCTACTTCTTGTCGTTGTCGTCGTCGTCCACGACCTCGGCGTCGACGATGTCCTCGTCGTCGCCCTGGGCCTGGCCGTCGGCGGGAGCGCCGTCACCACCGGCGGCACCCGCGGCGCCGGCCTGGTCGGCCTGGCTCTGCGAGTAGATCGCCTGGCCGAGCTTCTGCTGGCTCTCGTTCAGCTTGTCGAACGCGGGCTTGACGGCGGACTCGTCGTCGCCGGCGAGGGCCGACTTGAGCGAGTCGACGTCGGCCTGGACCTCGGACTTGACGTCGGCGGGCAGCTTGTCGTCGTTCTCCTTGATCAGCTTCTCGATCGAGTAGACGAGCTGCTCGGCCGAGTTGCGGGTCTCGTTGGCCTCGCGACGCGCCTTGTCTTCGGCGGCGTTCTCTTCAGCCTCGCGGACCATGCGCTCGATGTCGTCCTTGGACAGCGACGAACCGCCCGAGATGACCATCGACTGCTCCTTGCCGGTGCCCTTGTCCTTCGCGGACACGTGCACGATGCCGTTGGCGTCGATGTCGAACGTGACCTCGATCTGCGGCACGCCGCGCGGAGCCGGAGCGATGCCGGTCAGCTCGAAGGTGCCGAGGTTCTTGTTGTCACGCGTGAACTCACGCTCGCCCTGGAAGACCTGGATCGCGACGGACGGCTGGTTGTCGTCGGCCGTCGTGAACGTCTCGCTGCGCTTGGTGGGGATGGCGGTGTTGCGCTCGATAAGCTTGGTCATCGCGCCACCCTTGGTCTCGATGCCGAGGCTCAGCGGGGTGACGTCGATGAGCAGGACGTCCTTGCGCTCACCCTTCAGCACGCCGGCCTGCAGGGCGGCACCCACGGCCACGACCTCGTCCGGGTTGACGCCCTTGTTGGGCTCCTGTCCACCGGTGAGCTGCTTGACGACCTCGGTGACGGCCGGCATGCGGGTCGAGCCACCGACGAGCACGACGTGGGCGATGTCGCCCACCTTCACGCCTGCTTCTTTGATGACGTCGTTGAACGGCTTCTTGGTGCGGTCGAGCAGATCGCTCGTCCACTGCTCGAACTGCGAGCGCGAGATCGTCTCGTCGAGGTTGAGCGGGCCCTCCGCCGTCAGCGTGAGGTACGGCAGCTGGATGCTGGTCGAGGTGCTCGACGACAACTCTTTCTTGGCCTGCTCGGCGGCCTCTTTGAGGCGCTGCTTGGCGATCTTGTCGGTCGACAGGTCGACGCCGTGGGCGTCCTTGAACTTCTTGATCAGGTGCTCGACGATGCGGTTGTCCCAGTCGTCGCCACCGAGGCGGTTGTCGCCCGAGGTGCTGCGCACCTGGATCGTCGAGAAGTCCTCGTCCTTGCCCACTTCGAGCAGCGAGACGTCGAACGTTCCGCCACCGAGGTCGAAGACCAGGATGAGCTCGTCTTCCTTGCCCTTGTCGAGACCGTAGGCCAGGGCCGCGGCCGTCGGCTCGTTGATGAGGCGCAGGACGTTGAGGCCCGCGATCTCGCCGGCCTCTTTCGTGGCCTGGCGCTCGGAGTCGTTGAAGTACGCGGGGACGGTCACGACGGCGTCGGTGACCTCTTCGCCGAGGTACTGCTCGGCGTCGCGCTTCAGCTTGCCGAGGATGCGCGCGCTGATCTCTTGCGGGGTGTACTTCTTGTCGTCGATCTCGACCTTCCAGTCGGTGCCGACGTGACGCTTGACCGACGCGATGGTGCGGTCGACGTTGGTGACGGCCTGGCGCTTGGCGGTCTCGCCGACCAGCACCTCGCCGTCCTTCGTGAACGCGACGACCGAAGGGGTCGTGCGGAGACCCTCGGCGTTCGCGATGACGGTGGGCTCGCCGCCCTCGAGGACGCTGACGACCGAGTTGGTGGTACCGAGGTCGATTCCTACTGCACGTGCCATGTGCGATTTCTCCTTCGTGGTGCGGTGTGACGAAAGCCTTGGGGGCCGGCCTTGAGTCGGCCTGGCTCAACTTTACTCACCTCGACGCGGAGGTCAAGCTGTGAAGCTGAAAGTTGAGCCAGAATGACTCAAGTCCCGGACGGGAGGTCGCGGCACGAGCCCCACGGAGGAGGCGCGACGCGGGTCGGCCACGGACGCCGACTAGGTTGACCCCCATGACCGCAGCGCAGACGCTCGCCGACACCGATCCGATCCCGCGCCGCCGCGTGGTCTCGTGGGCCCTCTGGGACTGGGGCTCGGCGGCTTTCAACGCCGTCGTGACCTCGTTCGTCTTCAGCACCTACCTGGCGAGCGGCGCGTTCGTCGACCCGGCCGTCGTGGCCGCCGCCGGCGACGACGCCCGCAACCCCGCGCTCGTCCTCGCGAAGGCCGACAACGCGACCGCCATCTCGACGGCGCTCACGATCGCGGGCGTGCTGATCGCGCTGCTCGCCCCCGTGCTCGGCCAGCGTAGCGACGGGTCGGGCCGACGCAAGCTCTGGCTGGCCGTCAACACCGGCCTGGTCGTGCTCGCGATGGTCACGATGGTGTTCGTGGCCCCGGTGCCCGACCTCCTGGTCTTCGGCGCCGCCCTGCTCGCCGTCGGCAACCTCTTCTTCGAGTTCGCGAGCGTCAACTACAACGCGATGCTCGTGCAGGTCTCGACCCCGAAGACGATCGGCAAGGTGTCGGGGTTCGGCTGGGGCCTCGGCTACGTCGGCGGCATCGTGTTGCTGTTGTTGCTGCTCGTCGCGTTCCTGCAGAGCTTCGGGGTCGACGGACGTGGCGGCGTGTTCGGCGTCGCGACGGGAACGGCGGGAGGCGCATGGGACGTCCGCCTCTCGATCGTCGTCGCCGCGGTGTGGTTCGCCGTGTTCGCCGTGCCGGTCCTGCTGTCGGTGCCCGAGTTGCCCGCCACCGCCGCACGCACCCGGGTGGGACTGTGGCGTTCGTACCGCCTCCTCGGCTCGACGATCGCTCGGCTGTGGCGCACCAACCGTCAGGTGCTGTTGTTCCTGCTCGCGAGCGCGGTGTTCCGAGACGGTCTCGCCGCCGTGTTCACCTTCGGCGCGATCATCGCCGCGCAGGTGTTCGGCTTCTCGCCGAGCATGGTCATCTACTTCGCCGTCGGCGCCAACCTCGTGGCGGGCGTCGGCACGTTCGTCGGCGGCTGGCTCGACGACCGGCTGGGGGCGAAGACGATCATCGTGGGGTCGCTGATCGGCCTGGTCGCCGCCGCCTTCGCCGTGCTCGCCATCGGCACCGCGACGAACCTCTTCTGGGTGTTCGGCCTGGCCCTGGCGTTGTTCGTCGGACCGATCCAGTCGGCCAGCCGGTCGTTCCTCGCCCGCATCACGCCTCCGGGCCGGGAGGGCGAGATCTTCGGGCTCTACGCGACGACCGGGCGAGCGGTGAGCTTCCTGGCGCCGGGACTCTTCACCCTGTTCGTCAGCGCGACGGGCGACACCCGTTTCGGCATCGTCGGCATCGCGCTCGTGCTGCTCGCCGGGCTCGTGCTGATGCTGCCGGTCAAGGCGGTCCAGCGCTCGATCGACTGACGATCCGGCGGAGGCGCCTCCGCCCTGCGGACGACGACAAGGTCGGCGGTCCTCCGTAGGCTGATCGGGTGAGCTCCCTCGACGACGACTACGACCTCCGCACGTTCGCGGCCGCGCTCGACCCCGAGGCACCGGGTGACGCGCCGCGGGCCGACGACGCCACCGCCGGCTGGGTCGCCGCCGAGTCGATGGGCTTCCACGAGGCGGCCGCCGACGACGCCGCCCTGGGCCGGGCCGCCCGTCGACTCGACGCCGACGGCCGACGCCTCACGGGCGTCTACCGTCGCGAGTCGAATCCCGGCTCGCTCGACGCCGAGGGCCGCCCCGTGGCCACCTTCGCCTCGTTCGACAAGACCCTGCACGTCGGCGGCGGCCGCCTGGTCGAGGCCGACCTGGTCGCCGGCGTCACCGTGCAACCGACCCACCGCCGCAAGGGCATCCTGCGCCGCATGATCACCGACGACCTCGCCCGCGCCAAGGCCGCCGGCACCCCGGTCGCCGCCCTCACCGCGAGCGAGGCGTCGATCTACCGTCGCTTCGGCTTCGGCGTCGGGGTCCGCGAGCGCACGATCGAGGTCGACGTGCGGCGTGCCGGCGGGATGCTCAGCGAGCCCGAGGGCAGCACCGAACTCGTCACCCTCGCGTCGCTGGCCGACGTGGCCCCCGAGGTGTTCGCCCGGTTCCACGTCCGCAGCCCCGGCTCGATCGACCGCCATCAGGGCGCCTGGGACCACGCGCTCGGCCGTGAGCGCGCCGACGGCACGCCCGACCCGGGCGTCCGGGCGGCCGTGCACCGCGACGCGACCGGCACCGTCGATGGCTACGTCACCTACCGGGTCGAGTCGGTGGGCGGCGGGCCGGGTGCCACCGGCACGCAGACCCTCGTCGTCGTCGACCTCGTGGCCGCCACCGACGACGCCTACCTCGGCCTCTGGCAGCTGCTGCTCTCGGTCGACCTGGTCCAGGCCGTCCGGTACTCGAACGCCCCGCAACACGACCCGCTGCCCCACGCCCTGGTCGACGGACGCGCCCTGACGATCAGCCACGACGAGGACCACGTGTGGTTCCGCGTCCTCGACCCGGTGGCCGCCCTGCAGGCACGCCCCTGGGCGGCCGACGGCGTCGTCACGATCGCCATCGGCGACGCGCTCGGCCACGCGTCCGGCACCTACCGGGTCACGAGCGAGGGCGGCGACGCCACGGTGAAGAAGGCGGCGGTGCGCCGGGCCGACCTCGAGCTCGACGTCGCGACGCTCGGTTCGCTCTGGCTCGGCGGGGTCGACCCGGTCACCCTGGCCGCCGCGGGTCTCGTGCGCGAGCGCCGCAAGGGCGCCGTGCAGAAGCTCCGTGCGATGCTGCTGCCCGATCGCCCGCTGCACGGCATCACCTACTTCTAGGACGCGTCGTCGCGAGGGCGCCGACGACGCAGGAGGCGCGGGTCACCCGACTCGCGCCTCCTGCGTCTCGGCAGCGGGCCTACGCCCGCTCGAGCCCGTTCGCCCGGGCGACCGCGCCGTACCAGTGGGCGCTCGGCTTGGGCGTGCGCTCGAAGGTCTCGCGGTCCCAGCCGATCAGGCCGAAGGTGGGGCGGAACCCGCTGGCCCACTCGTAGTTGTCGAGGGCGCTCCAGTGCTGGTAGCCGAGCACCTCGACGCCCTCGGCGATCGTCTCGTGGATGCCCTCGAGGGCACCCTGCGTGTAGGCGATGCGTCGGGTGTCGTCGGCTGTGGCGATGCCGTTCTCGGTGACCATGACGGGCACGTGGCCCGACAGCTCCCAGGCGCTGCGGATGCCCTCGGCGGCGGCCGGCGGGTAGAACTCCCACCCGGTCAACGTCGTCTCGAGTCCCTCGGCGACCGGCCGTGGCCCCTCGGGGCCCACGAAGGTCTGCGTGTAGGCCTGCACCCCGACGAAGTCGTCGCCCGCCGCCATCTCGCTGTACCAGTCGTCGCGGACGTAGCCGTACTCGCGCGTCCTCTCGGCGGCCCCCGGCTCGTCGACCGCCTTGAACGCCTGGGTCGCGACGGTCCAGCCCGACTTGATCCGCGGCAGCTGCGACAGCACCTCGCGGCTGCGCCTGTGCGAGGCGAGCAGCGCGTCGGCGACCTCGAGGTCGGGGTTCGGCAGCCCGTAGGCGACCAGGTTCGAAGCGTCCTCGCCGCCGGCCAGCATCGCGGCGATGTTCGGCTCGTTGATCGTGCAGACGTACTCGACGCCTTCGGCGACGACCGGCAGGGCGAGCTCGGTGTAGCGCGCGAACAGGTCGGCGGCGTCGGGCGCCCGCCAGAAGCCGTCGCGCTCGAACCAGCGGGGCACGGTGAAGTGCATCAGGGTGACGATCGGCTCGATGCCGAACTCGTGACAGGTCTCGACCATGCGGCGGTAGTGCGCGATCTGCGCCGTGCTGACGACGCCGCGTTCGGGTTCGATGCGCGCCCACTCGATGCTGAACCGGTAGCTGTTCAACCCCAGCTCGGCGAGCAGCCGGATGTCGTCACGGAACCGGTGGTAGCTGTCGGCCGCGTCGCCGCTCGGCTCGACGATGGTGGTGCCCGGCGCGTGCTCGTGCACCCACCAGTTGCTGTTGACGTTGTTGCCCTCGATCTGGTGCGCCGCGGTCGCGGCACCCCACAAGAAGTTCTCGGGGAAGGTCAGCACGGGGTGCTCCTCTCGATGGTGGTCAGCGGTCGGGACGGGAACGCGCCGAAGGTCGACGTCGCCGGCGGGCGGTCGGGTTCAGGAAGCGCGGTGCGTCCGGCGCGGGTTGGGCACCGCCTCGAGCAGCCGCACCGTGTAGGGGTCGGTCGGCCGCTGCAACACCTCGGCCGTGTGCCCCCGCTCGACCACGGCGCCCTGGTTCAGCACCATGATGTCGTCGGTGACGAGGCGGGCGCTCAGCAGGTCGTGCGTGATGTACAGCATCGAGACGCCCCACTGCTCGCGCAGGTCCTCGAGCAGGGCGAGCACACCGGCCCGCAGCGAGACGTCGAGCATCGAGACCGGTTCGTCGGCGATGATCACCTGCGGGTCGCTCGCCAGGGCGCGGGCGATCACGACGCGCTGCCGCTGACCACCCGACAGCTGGTGCGGCAGTTTCGCCGCGAACTGCTCGACCGGCGTCAGACCGACCGTCTCGAGCAGCTCGAGCACCCGGCGCCGCGCCTCCTGGCCCTCGAGACCCGTGTAGTTCACGACGGGACGCGTCAGCGTGTACTCGACCGTGTGCAATGGGTTGAGGGCGGCGTAGGGGTCCTGGAAGACCATCTGCACGTCGCTGCGGAAGCTGCGCAGGGCACGCCCCCGCAGGCGCGTGACGTCGGTGTCGCCGAAGGTGACGCTGCCGCTCGTGGGCTTCTCGACGCCGGTGACGAGCTTGGCGATCGTGCTCTTGCCCGAGCCGCTCTGCCCGACGAGGGCGAGCGACTGACCCGGTTCGAGCGTGAACGACACGTCGCGGACGGCTCGCACGGGGTCGTCCCCCCGACGAGGAGGCGCGTAGGTCTTGGTCACGCCGCTGACGGTGATCGCGTGCTGCGCCGTGCGCTGGCCGCGCGTGGCGACGGTCGGCACCGAGGTCGTCGTGTCGACGCGGCGGTCGCCCCGGGCCCGACGGACCGAACGGTCCTCGAAGCCGGGCAGCGAGACGACCTCGGCGCGCGGGTCGGCGTAGTGCGACAGCAGCATCGTCGTGTAGTCGTCCTGCGGGTCGGCGAGCACGTCGGCCGAGCGGCCGTCCTCGACGATGCGTCCCTCGTGCATGACGAGCACGCGCTGGGCCGACTCGAGCACGATGCCGAGGTCGTGGCTGATCAGCACGGCCGTGAAGCCTTCGCTCCGCTGCAGCGAGATGATCGTGTCCATCACGGCGTGCTGCACGAGCACGTCGAGGGCGGTGGTCGGCTCGTCGAAGACCATCAGCTGCGGCTCGAGCGACAGGGCGAGGGCGATCGAGACGCGCTGGCGCATGCCGCCGGACAGCTCGCCGGGGAACCGCGCGAGGACGCCCGGGTCGAGCTCGACCTTGGCCACCAGCTCGGCGGCGCGGCTGTGCCAGCGATCGCGCGGCACGTGGCCGTGGGCCTTGAAGACGTCGACGAAGTGGTTGCGGATCGTGCGCACGGGGTTCAGCGCGTTCATGCCCGACTGCAGCACCATCGCGAAGCCACCCTGGCGCTGCTGACGCAGGGCCTCGGTGTCGAGGTCGCGGACGTCGGCGCCGTCGAACCGGATGCTGCCGCCGTTGGTACGCGCAGGCGGCTTCTGCAGGCGGGTCAGCGCGTAGCCGAGCGTCGACTTGCCCGAGCCGGACTCGCCGACCAGGCCGACGAACTCGCCCCGCTTCAGCCGGAACGACACGTGGTCGACGGCCTGCACGGGCTCGGCGCCTGCGCTCTCGTAGACGACGCTGAGGTCGCGGACGTCGAGCAGCACGTCGTCGGAGGACGAGGAGGCGCGGTCTGCGGTGGTGAGGTCCGTGGCGGTCATGCGCGCGCCTCCTTCTTGGTTCGTTTGGCTCCGCCTTCGCGGAGACGCGGATTGCCGACGGCGTCGACGCCGAAGTTGATCAAGGTCAGGCTCATCGCCAGCAACGCGATGCAGAGGCCCGGCGCGAAGAGCAGGATCCACTGGCCGGTGAGCAGGGCGTTCGAGTTCTGCGCCCAGTAGAGGATCGTGCCCCAGCTGACGATCGACGAGTCACCCAGCCCCAAGAACTCGAGGCCGGCCTCGGCGAGGATCGCGCTGGTCGCGGCACCGAAGAACGAACCGGTGATCAGCGACGTCATGTTGGGCAGGATCTCGCGGAACACGATGCGTCCCGCGCTCTCGCCCGAGAACCGCGCCGCCGTGACGAAGTCGCGCGAGCGCAGCGACTGCGTCTGGCTGCGCAGCACGCGCGCGCCCCAGGCCCAGCCGGTGATGACGATCACCGCGAGGATGACCGCGATCCCGCCGTTCTGCAGGTAGGCCGCGATGACGATCATCAGCGGCAGCCCCGGGATGACGAGGAACAGGTTCACGACGAACCCGACGACGTCACCGCCGAAGCCCTTCATGTAGCCCCAGCTCAGTCCGATCGCGACGGCGACCAGCGTCGACAGCACGCCGGCCACGACGCCGACGAAGACGCTGATGCGGGCGCCGTAGATGAGCTGGCTCAGGACGTCCTCACCGGCGGCCGTGGTGCCCATCCAGTGGGCCCAGCTGGCGTCGGCGTTGCGCGCGAAGCCGTTCTCGCTGCCGCCGTAGGGGGCGAGCAACGGGGCGAAGATCGCGACCAGCACGAAGACGCCGAAGATGACGACGCCGATCTTCGCCTTGGGGTTCGACCAGATGGTCGCGGCCATGCGGCCGATGGTGAGCCAGCGACTGGGCGCCTTCTGCTCGGCGGGGCCGGTGGGAGGCGCGCCCTCGGGCAGGTGGACGGACACGGTGGTGGTCATCGGCGGGTCCTTGGGTCGAGCACGCCGTACAAGATGTCGACGAGGAAGTTGGCGACGAGCACGCTGACCGTGATCATCAGGAAGAGGGCCTGCATCAGCGGGTAGTCCTGGCCGATGACGGCGTTGAACAGCAGGTAGCCGATGCCGGGGTAGCCGAACACCTGCTCGACGAGGATCGACCCGCCGACCACGCCACCGAGGGCGAGGCCGAAGCCGGTCAGGTTCGGCAGGATCGCGTTGCGGGCGGCGTAGCGCACGGCGACCGTGCGACCCTTCAGGCCGTTGGCCTCGGCGAAGGTGACGTAGTCGTCGCCCAGCGTCGAGATCATCGCGTTGCGCATGCCGAGTATCCACCCGCCGAGACTCGTCAGCAGGATCGTGATCGCCGGCAGCACCGCGTGCTGCAGCGCGTCCCCGACGAAGGCGGGTGTGAAGCCGGGTGTGGTCGTCGCACCGTAGGCCCCCGTCGTCGGGAACCAGTGCAACACGTAGCCCAGGAAGAAGAGCAACAGCAGCGCCGTCCAGAAGTACGGGAAGGTGCTCATGAAGCTGCCCGAGAGGGTCGGCAGGGAGTCGAGCCAGGTACCGCGCTTCCAGGCGGCCGCGACGCCGATCAGGGTGCCGAGCACGAACGCGATGATCGTGCAGACCCCGACGAGGATCAGCGTGAACGGCAGGGCCTGGCCGACCAGGTGGCCGACCGTCTCGGGGAAGAACGTGTAGCTCGTGCCGAAGTCGAGACGCACCACCTGGCCGAGGTAGCTGACGTACTGCTGCAGCACGTTGCCGCTCGGCACCCCGAGCTGGGCCTCGATCGCGGCGCGGGTCGCGTCGCTGACGGGACCGTTCTGCGACAGCTTGGCGATGGCGGCGTCGGTCGGGCTGCCGGGCATCAGCCGCGGCAGGATGAAGTTCAGCGTGACGGCGGCCCACAACGTGAGCGCGAACAAGCCGAGCTTCTGGGCTGCGTACTTCACTTGTCGTCCCCCTCGGTCGAGACGCGCTTGAGCTTCGTGAAGATCAGCAGCGGCGCCTGGTCGTAGTTCTGCGGGGCCATGTACGGGTTCTCGGCGGAGGGCCAGCCGGTGAACTTCGAGTCGTTGAACAGGCCCCAGAGGCCGCCGTAGTAGAGGCCGATCACGGGCAGCTGGTCGTAGACGACGTTCTGCAGCTGGTAGCTGTACTGCTTCTGCTGCTCGGGGTCGGTCGTGGCCTTCCAGTCGTCGAGCAACTGGTCGACCGCGGGGTCGCTGAACCGCTCGAAGTTGGCCGCGGTGGTCTCGCCGACCGGGGTCGCGAACTGGCTGTTCAACAGGTTGTTGTAGGCCTGGTAGACGTTGCCGTTGCCCATGCCGCCCATCGCCATGTCGAACTCGCCGTTGGCGATGGCCGACTGGTAGCCGGCCGGCTGAGGAGCCTGGATCTGCACGTCGACGCCGATCGCGCCCAACTGGCTCCGCACCTCCTGCACGGCCCGCAGCCAGTCGGTGTAGCCGTTGGCCGTGAGGATCGTGATCTTCAGCTGCTCGCCGTCGGGGCCGACCAGACGGTCGCCCTGCTGCGTGTAGCCCGACTCGGAGAACGCCGCGAGGGCGCCGTCGACGTCCTGCTCGAGGATGCCGGCGTTCGGGATCGACGGGTCGAGGTCGTCCTGCTGGTTGGGCAGGATGAGCCCGGTCTGGCCGGCCGGCTCGAGGTAGCCCTCGGTGGCGGACTCGGCGATCGGGCCGCGGTCGAGCGCCAGCGCGATGCCACGCCGCACGTTGACGTCGTCGAAGGGTGCCTTGGTGAGGTTCGGCACGAGACCGATCACGCCACCCGGCGGGAACCAGAAGTGGTTGTCGGGGCTGGCGGCACCCCAGGTGCCCTCGACGTCGCTGATGAACGAGTACGACCAGTCGTAACCGCGCGTGACGGTGTCGAGCTGGTTGTTCGTCGCGGGCAGGATGAGGTGGCCGATCTCGATCTCGTCGGCCTGCCAGTACGTCTCGTTCTTGTCCATCGAGTACTGCTGCGGCGAGTAGTTGCCGAGCGTGAACGGGCCGGTGCCGACCGGGTCGGGGTTGCGGAAGGTCGTGGGGTCGTCGACGTCCTTCCACAGGTGCTCGGGGACGATGGTCGTCTGGCCGATGATCTCCATCGCCGGCACGTCGTCGGTCTGCAGGTGGAAGACCACGTGGTCGCCCTGCTGCTCGATCGTGTCGATGTGCTGCCAGGCGCCCTTGAGGTCGAGGGTCGGGTTCGCCTTGATCAGGTCGAACGTGTAGACCACGTCGGCGGGGGTCATGGGCGTACCGTCGGACCACTCGACGCCGTCGCGGATCGTCATGTCGATCGTTCGCGCGTCGGGCAGCACGGTCTCGCCCGCGAGCCACGGCGTGATCTCGCCGTCGAGCGGGTTGATCTCGAGCAGGGGCTCGTAGATCCAGGTCGAGGCCGTGCGCTTGTTCGTGAGGAACGGGTTGAAGTTGCGCTCGAACTGCGGGTTGCCCTTGTCGGCGTTGATCAACATCGTGTCGGCCCCGATGCTGGGGTCGGGCTGGCTGCGGATCTGGATGCTGCAGCCGGTGGCCACGAGCACGGCGGCCGTGGTGGCCGCCAGGGCCCCCAGCGTGCGGAGGCGTCGGCGCGGGTGTCGCCGAGGGGGTGTCGCGTGCGTCATCGCCACGTTCTCTCATTCGTCGTCGAGGTGAGCTGCGCCCACTGTAAGCGCATACATCGCCACGGCGCAAGCAGCGGGCCGGACGAGGAGGCGCGAGGTCGTTCGATGCCGAGCCAACCGTCAGGGGACGCCAGGGCCCGCGCGCCAGAATCGGCGTCGGGTGCCGGTCGCGGCATCCCGGCCGACCGGAGGGACCCGCATGGCCAGCACGACGCAGCTGCAGGCGCTCCGCGCCTCGTTGCCCGCGGTCGCCGAGCGGGCGCACGACATCGCCGACGACTTCTACCGCCGCCTGTTCGCCTCGCGACCCGACCTGCTGCGTGACCGGTTCAACCGGGGCGACCTCGCGCAGGGGCGGCAGCAACGCGATCTCGCCCGCACGATCGTGGCACTGGCCGAGGCCGTGCTCGACGCGGCCCCGGGGTCGACGCGCGCTGCCGGCACCGACCGGCGCCGCGCCTCCTCGGGGGGCCGGCCGCTCGGCGACGACACCGCACGCCAGGCCGGGGCGCCGACCCTCGCTCCGGCGACACCCGGCGAGATCGTCTCGCGGCTGGCCCAGCGGCACGCGGCGCTCGGCGTGACACGCGACGAATACGACGTGTTCGAGCGGCACCTCGGCCAGGCGTTCGCCGCCGCCCTCGGCCCGGTCCTCACGCCCGAGGTCGCCGACGCGTGGGCGGCCGTCTACCGCCGGACCCGTGACGAGATGGCGACGACGGTCGAGACGATCTACCGGCAGTTCGACCTCGAGCCCGGCGACGAGTGGCGCGAGGCCGTCGTCACCGAGCACCGCGTCGAGGCCGAGGACGTCGTCGCACTCACCCTCGTCTCCGCCGACAGCGAGGCCCTGCCGCGCTACCGCGCCGGCCAGTTCGCGTCGGTGCAGGTGCGGCTGGCCGACGGCGCGCGTCAGATCCGGCAGTACAGCCTGCGCGGCGGGCACGACGAGCAGTGGCGCATCAGCGCCCGGCTGCTGGCCGGTGAACCGCCCGCGCCCGACGGCGAGGTCTCGTCGCACCTCATGCGCGAGCTGCGTGTGGGCGACGTCGTGAGCGTCTCGCCCCCGATCGGCTCGCTGACCATCGACGACCTCGACGACGCGCCGCTGCTGTTCGTCTCGGCGGGCATCGGCTGCACCCCCGTGCTCGGCATGCTCGACCACCTCGCCCGCACCGAGCCGGACCGTGTCGTGACGGCCCTGCACTTCGAGCGCACGCCCGAGCGCCACGCCCACCGGGTCGAGCTCGAGGCGTTGGTCGCGTCGATGCCGAACGCGACGTTGCGGGTCAGCTACACGCAGGGGTCGCTCTCGGCGCTCAGCGCGCTGGCCGCGGCGTCGATCGACGGGCCCGGGGTCTACCTCGACCCGATCGACCTCGGCCGGGTCGACCTGACCGCGTCGCACCGGGTGTTCCTCTGCGGGCCGGTGCCGTTCATGGCGATCGCCCGCGCTGCCCTGATCAGCCACGGAGTCGACGCCGAACGCGTGCACTACTTCGTCTTCGGGCCCGACGACGGCAGCGTCACCGGGGCCGACACCGGGCAGGGCGGACTCGGGTAGGGCGGACTCGGGTAGGGCTGACTCGGATAGGGCTGCCGAGATGTCACGACGTGCCGCTCACCTCTGAACGTGAGCGGCACGTCGTGACATCTCGCCGGCAGGAGGCGCGGCGCGGCGACCACGGGCGGGCACCGCTCAGAGCGCGGGACAGCTCTCACGCAGCAGCACCTCGACCGGGAGCGTGACGCGCTGCGGAGGAGCCCCGGGGTCGGTCAGGCGCTGCACGACGGTGCGCACGGCGAGGCGGCCGAGCTCACCCATCGGCTGGCGCACCGTGGTCAGGCGGGGCCGGGAGAACCGGCCGGCGTCGATGCCGTCGAAACCCGTCACGAGCACGCGGCCGGGGACGTCGACACCCTGCTCGCCGAAGACGTCGAGGACGCCGAGGGCCGACTGGTCGTTCGCGCAGAGGACGGCCCGCGGCGGTTCGCCGGCCGCCAGCAGGGCCGCAGCCGCCCGGCGACCGCCGGCACGGGAGAACTCGCCCGGTTCGACCCGGGCGTCGACGCGCGCGCCCGACGCCCGGTGCGCCGCGACGGCCCGGTCGAAGCCGGCGTGACGGTCGAGCTCGTCGGGTGAATCGGACGGGCCGGCGACGTAGGCCACGTCGCGCGCCCCGTGCGCGCCGAGGACGAAATCGGTCAGGGCGTGCATGCCGGCGACGTTGTCGACGCCGACGTGGTCGAGCTCGTCGCCCGGACGGGAGTCGGCCAGCACCACGACGGGGATGCGCCGCGACACGTGCGCGAGCAGGTCGCCCGGCACGGTCTGGGCCAGCACGGCCAACCCGTCGACGCGGCCCGCGATGTCGTTCACCATCACCTCGCGGCTCGAGCCGCGACCGGCGGCGACCATCAGCGCGAAGCCGCGGCGCCAGGCCTCGACCTCGGCGCCGCGGAGCACCTCGTCGAAGTAGAGGTTCGCCGGGTTTGAGCCGTGATCCGGCGCAGGAGGCGCGGTGCGGGTCGCCGCACCGGGACGCGAGAGCGGGGCGTGCGACGCCCCCGCCCCTTCGCGGTCGTCGATCAGTGGGATGCGGGTCGCGTCGGCCACCCGGGCCCAGTCGGGCTCCGGGCCGTCGATGCCGTCGTGGCCCGGCAGGAAGAGCCCGAGCACGCCCGTGCGTCGACCGGCGAGGCCGCGGGCCGCGCCGCTCGGCACGTAGCCGAGCGCGCGCACCGACTCGAGCACCCGTCCGCGGGTCTCGGGGCGCACGTCGTCGGGACGGCGCAGCACCCTCGACACCGTGGCGATCGACACGCCGGCGTGAGCGGCCACGTCGTACACGGTGGGGGCCTTGGTCACGAGCGGTCCTCCAGGCGGGCGGCGGCGGGTCGCGGACCATCCTAGGTCGGCCGGTGCCCGGCCCGGGGCCGGGTCGGGCCGAGCGACACGGCCACGACACAGGCCGTCGGGGCACGCGACGACGGACGCCGCCCGCCCCGTCGAGGGCGAGCGGCATCCGGATGACGACCCGCCGGGCCGCCGGTCAGTCGCCGCGGGGGGCGGAAGCCGACCGGCGACGGTGCCGCTTCGCCATGACGGTCGCCACTCCGGCGAGCACCATCAGCACAGCGGTGGCCACGAACGGCGCCGGTTCGCTGCCCGTGTAGGCGAGCACCCGGGTGGCGCGAGCGGTCGAGACGGGGACGAGGCCACTCGAGACCGGCATCACGACCGGAGGTACCACGTCCGGAGGTACCACCGGAGCTACAACCGGAGGTACCACCTCCGGAGGCACCACCTCGACCACCGAAAAGAAGACCGGCGAGGAGAAGCTCATCGTCCTGTCGGTCAGGGTCTGCACCGCGACCACGCCGAAGGCGCCGACCGGGACACCGGCGACGGGCACCGAGAACTGCCCGCTTACGTCCGCCTGCACGACCGCCATCACGTTACCGGCCTCGGGGTCGTAGGCGATGGGGTCGGCCACCACGCGGGCGGATCGGGCGGATCGGGCGGACGAGGAGGGCACGGGCTCGTCGAGATGTGCAAGCTGATCAGCCGTCGCGAGCCCCACGGTCACTTCCGCACCGGGCTGCGCCGTGCCCGTCACGGTCACGGTGCCGGGTTCGAGCACCGCACCCTCGACGGGAGCCGTGATCACCGGGGCCACGGCAGTGGCCTCGACGAGCAGGTCGAGAGTCGTCTCGCTACCCTCGGATCCGACGAGAGTCAGCGACGTCGCGCCGGCCGGAAGCGACGGCGACACCCGGGCAACGTCGTCGAGCCGGCCGTTCTCGTCGGCGACGAACCCGGCGTCGAGACCGTCGACCGTTATGACCTCACCGGGCCCGAAGTTCGCTCCGCGGATGCGGAACGGGACGTCGACCCGGACGGTGCCGTCCGCGACGGCAGCGATCGGACCGAGACCGAGGTCTTCGGTGACGGCAGCGAAAGCGTTCACAACGCCCGCGCCGTAGAGCGCGGGGTCACCGCCCCCGACGGTCTGCTTCTCCAGGAGCGCCCGCAGTTCGTCCGGCGTGGCGCCACGGTGGGTCGAGGCGAGCAACGCGACGACGCCAGCGACGTGGGGCGAGGCCATCGACGTGCCGCTGGAGACCTGGTAGCCGCCGCCGAAGGCGGTGCTGAGGATGTACGAACCGGGCGCCCCCACGTCGATGACCCCGGCGCCGTAGTTCGAGTAGCCGGCGTCGAAGACAGGGTGACCATCGGCACCCTTGCGCAGGGCCGACACCGTGACGACGCCCTCGATCTCGGCGGGCAGGCCGAAGCAACCCTCGGACACATCACGACCTCTGATCGGCTTCGAGTCATCGGGGCTCGAGGAGTCCGTGGTCTTGTTCGCCAAGTCGTAGGACGAGTTGCCGGCGGCGGCCACGTTCAGCACGCCTCGCGCCTCGGAGTATCTGACCGCGCGGGTCACGGCTTCGAGGGCCGGAGCCTGGTCGATCTCGCCCCGGCACCAGAATTCGTAAGGGTCGACGAAGTAGCTGTTGTTGGTGACCTCGAAGCCGTGGTCAGCGGCCCACATGAAGCCGCAGAGGACGTACTCGGGGTAGGCGCGGTCGTCGTGGCTGGCAACCTTGACGCTGGCGAGCGTGACGCCGGGGGCGACGCCGGCTATGCCCACGTGGTTCTCGGCGGCCGCGACCGTTCCGGCGACGTGGGTTCCGTGGGACTCGCCATTGTCGACAGGAACCCACGCGGACTGGTTCTGGTCGGGGATGCCGTTGACGGTGCAACCGACCGAAAGGTCGGGGTCGACCTGTCCGGCGAGGTCGGGGTGCGAGACGTCGATGCCTGTGTCGAGCACGCCCACGACGACCGAGGGGCCGCCGGACGTGATCTGACGCGCCTCAGGCGCACCGATGTCCATCATGTCCCACTGGTCGACCTCGCGCGGATCGGCCGCCACCGCCTGCCCGCCGAGTGGGCCACCGATGCTCTGGATGCCGGCTGAGGCCGGAACCACCGTCTCGGCCTCGCCGACCGCCGCCGTGCGGGTCGGGCCGGCGGACTCGACGCCCGTGGCCAGACGGACGGCCGCGAGGAAGCCCCCATCGGACGACTGCGCGCTGAGGACGCCGATCTCGGGGTACTCGCTGAGCACGGTCCCGCCGTCGGCGACAACGGCGGCAGCGGCCATGTCGATCGCCGCCTGGCCGGTGACGGTGGTGTTGACGAGGTAGTTCATCACGACGCCGTCGGCGATCTGGGCGTCGGCCGCGGGAAAGGGTGCGTCCTGCACCTCGGTCGTGGCGGCGGCCGACGTCGAAGCGCCGGTCGAAGGCGACGCGTCGGCACCCTGCCCCCCTCCGTCGACGACGGGACCGGCGGCCGCGACATCGACGCCGTCGGCCGCGAAAGCGACGGTGGGAGCCAGGACGAGTGCCCCGGCGAGCGCCAGGGCGGTCGCGGTGCGCGGCGCCCGGCATGCAGTTTCTTTGTTCACGGATGTGCTCCTGTAGGTCGACTCGCCTCGCGCGGAGATCGGCGGGGCGAGATCACGGTGGCCATGGATCGCCCTCACTCGGCCCCAAGACCCGGCGACCTCAGGCCGGTCATAAACATATCCAATGTGAATGTGTCACACCGGTATGACGATTGTTCGAGATCGGTCGGCGGCAGGCGCCGTCACTGCGGAACACCTCGCCCCGCCTCCCGACCGCCCGCCCGCCCGCGGATTACGCGAAGTTGCCCTGCGGAGCCCACGGCCGCCGAGCCGCCCGTAGCGTGGGACGCATGGCCACCAGCGACACCATCTCGAACCTGCTCGACGAGCGACGGACCTTCGCCGCGCCTCCTGCGCTCGTCGAGGGGGCCAACGTCACGTCCGCCGAGCACGCACGGGCGGCCGCCGACCCGGTCGCGTTCTGGGCCGAGGCGTCGCAGCGGCTCGACTGGCACACGCCGTGGACGATCGCCCACACCTGGAAGCCCGTCACCGAAGGGCCCGACGGCGTGCTCACGGTGCCCGAGGCCACATGGTTCGCCGACGGCACCCTCAACGTCGCCGTCAACTGCGTCGACCGACACGTCGCCGCCGGCCGCGGTGACAAGGTCGCCCTGCACGTCGAGGGCGAGCCCGGCGACCGCCGCGACGTCACGTACGCGCAGCTGCAGCGCGAGGTCGTGAAGGCCGCGAACGGCCTGCGGTCGCTCGGCGTGGGGAAGGGCGACCGGGTCGTCGTGTACCTGCCGGTGATCGCCGAGACGATCGTCGTGACGCTGGCCATCGCGCGTCTCGGCGCTATCCACTCGCTCGTCTTCGGCGGCTTCTCAGGCGAGGCGCTGAAGTTCCGCGTCGAGGACACGCGGGCCAAGCTGCTGGTCACGACCGACGGGCAGTTCCGTCGCGGGGCCGCGGTGCCGGTCAAGGCGAACGCCGACCACGCGGTCGGCGGCGACAACGAGATCGAACACGTGCTCGTCGTGCGGCGCACCGGGGACCGGACGCCGGACGTGCCGTGGACCGAAGGCCGCGACCTGTGGTGGCACGACGTCGTCGACCCGCAGCCCGACACCGACGAACCCGACTTCTTCGACGCCGAGACGCCGTTGTTCATCATGTACACGAGCGGTACGACCGGAAAGCCCAAGGGGCTCGTGCACACGAGCGGTGGCTACCTCACGCAGGCGAACTGGACCCACTGGGCCGTCTTTGACGCCAAACCCGACGACGTGCACTGGTGCACGGCCGACCTCGCCTGGGTCACGGCGCACACCTACGAGATCTACGGTCCGCTGTCGAACGGCCTGACCCAGGTGATCTACGAGGGCACGCCCGACACCCCGCACCCCGCCCGGCACCTCGAGATCATCGAGCGCTACGGCGTCACCACGTACTACACGGCCCCGACACTGGTGCGGACGCTGTCGTCGTGGTTCCCCGAGGGGCTGCCCGACGGCCACGACCTGTCGTCGCTCCGCCTGCTCGGCACGGTGGGCGAGGCCATCAACCCCGAGGCGTGGGTGTGGTTCCACGAGCAGTTCGGCCGCGGCCGGTGTCCGATCGTCGACACCTGGTGGCAGTCCGAGACGGGAGCCGCCGTCATGGCCCCGCTGCCCGGTGCCGACACCCTCAAGCCGGGCTCGTCGCTGCGGGCCCTGCCCGGGCTGTCGACCGCGGTGGTCGACGACGTCGGCGAGCGCGTGCCGAACGGCGGCGGTGGCTACCTCGTGGTGCAACAGACCGGGCCGGCGCTCGCCCGCACCGTCTGGGGCGACCCCGAGCGCTACCGCGACAGCTACTGGGCCACGTACTGGCGGCAGGGCTGGTTCTTCTCGGGCGATGGCGCCAAGTACGACTCGGACGGCGACATCTGGCTGCTCGGCCGGGTCGACGACGTGATCAACGTGTCGGGTCACCGCCTGTCGACCATCGAGATCGAGTCGTCGCTCGTCTCGCACCCGGCCGTCGCCGAGGCCGCCGTCGTCGGCGTGACCGACGAGCGCACCGGTCAGGCGATCGCCGCCTTCGTGGTGCCGTCCGCGCGACCCGAAGGAGGCGCGGTGCGCGACGCCGGGGACGCCGCCGAGCCGTCGGTGTGGGCTCCGCTCGCGGAGTCGCTCTCCCCCACGCTGCGCGCCCACGTGGCCGACCAGATCGGGCCGATCGCGAAGCCCGCGACCGTGCTCGTCGTGCCCGACCTGCCCAAGACGCGCTCGGGCAAGATCATGCGGCGGCTGCTGGCCGACATCGTCGACGGCCGCCCGCTCGGCGACACGACGAGCCTGCAGGACGAGACCGTGCCCGGCCGGGTGGCGGCCGTCCTCGCCGAGGCGACCCGCGCCTCCTGACGCTCCCCCACGCCGCGGGAATCATGCGTGCGCGCACCGGGTTGTCGTGTCCGTGGCTCGATGACGCGCCTCGCTCCCCCGTACCGTTCCGAGAAGAAAGCGTCGTCATGTCGATCTCCGAGACCACCGCCGCCCCGTCCACCCTCCGTACCGCCGAGACGAGCGTGCCGCTCGTGCCGCTGCTCGACGAGCGCTGGAGCCCCCGCTCGTTCGACCCGACCGCCGAGATCTCTGACCGTCAGCTCGACGCCCTGCTCGAAGCCGCCCGCTGGGCCCCGTCCGCCGCGAACACGCAGCCCCGTCGGTTCGTCGTCGGTCGTCGCGGCACCGCCACGTTCGACACCATCGTCAAGGCCCTCATGGGCTTCAACGCCGCCTGGGCGGGCAACGCGTCGGCCCTCGTGGTCGCCGTCGCCGAGACCTCGACCGTCGAGGGCGAGGTGCGCCAGTGGGCGGAGTACGACCTCGGCCAGGCCGTCGCCCACCTGAGCGTCCAGGCCCACGCCGAGGGCTTCCACACGCACCAGATGGCCGGTGTCGAATGGGACGAGATCGTCGCCGCGTTCGGCCTCACCGACAACCTGAAGCCCGTCACCGTCACGGCCGTCGGCGTCGTCGACGAGGCGGACAGGCTGATCGAGGCCCTCGCCGAGCGCGAGACCGCCCCCCGCGAGCGCCTGCCGCTCAGCGAGCTCGTCCTGCGCCGCGACTAGCAGTTCCCCCTGGCCGGGCGTCTGCGCCGCGCGCCGAGATGTCACGACGTGCCGCTCACCTTCGAACGTGAGCGGCACGTCGTGACATCTCGCCCACGGCCGGGCTCCCGCCCCGCCCGATGACCAGCCGCTGCACCCGTGCCACGAACACCGCCGAGCAGGGGCCGAGGTCGTCATCCGAGGCCTGCACCTGCCGCCAACCCACGTCTTCGAAGTCCTCGCGTCGCCGCAGGTCGCCGCGGTACGTGTCTCGATCGGTGCGGTGGTGTTCGCCCTGGTACTCGATGGCCAGTCGGGCGGAGATGTCGGCGAGATCCGCGATCCCGACGAGCCGGTCGTGAACGTCGCGCACCGGGTGGTTCGGCACCAGGCCGGTCACACCCGCTCGTTCCAGCAGCAGGCGCATCCGGGTCTCTTGCGGCGACCACACCCCGGGCCGGGCCAGCGCCAGCGCCTCACGCAGCACCGACGCGCTCCGGCGAGATCCCCAGGCCGTCACGCGGTCGGACAGCTGCCCGATGGGGATTCCCCGGGCCGGGCCGAACGGCGACCACCGTCCCGCCAGGGCGTCCGCGACCGTCACGAGGTCGTCGAGAGAAAGACCCACGGCCGACTGGGCCCAGGCAGTCAGAGGGTCGACGACGGGCAGACCCCGCACCCGGTACTCGGACCTGCCCACCGTGTCGACGCGCCCGACGTGCCCGATCACCCCGGTCCGGCGGACCCGACCGCCGCCCGTCGACTCGACGTGCAGCGGCCCTCCCTCGACGTCCTGCCCCCGGGGCAGGGGTAGCCGCCACAGGGCCAACGCCGTGGTGTGGCTGAAGACCACCCCCGGCGCAAGCACAGGGACGAGCTCTCGGCAGCGATCCACCAGGGTGACCGCCTGCCGGTGCGTGCGCACACCGTGATGGGGTGCCCGGAGGTCGGCCCGGCGGAGTCGGTCGGAACCCACGCCCAGCGCCCGGGCCTCGGCGACCGCGAACGCCCGGTCCGCCAGCGGGGAAGGAAGGTCGAGCGGCACCCCTCGAGCGTGGCCGCCCCCTCATCGCATGCCGGTGGAGGCCGGCCGCACCTGTGAACCGTCCCTGGACGAGGAAAGGTGGGGAGGAGGCGCGAGATGTCAGGACGTGCCGCTCACCTTAAGGGGTGAGCGGCACGTCGTGACATCTCGAGGGGACGGGCCCGGGCTGGTGCCTGCCAGCCCGGGCTGGTTGGCTGGTCGCATGTCGATCTCCAGCACGGCCGAGAAGGCCGAACTCCTCCGCTCCCTGCACGTCCCCGGCGACCCGCTGATCGTGACGAACGTCTGGGACAGCATCACCGCCCGCATCGTCGCGGGCGCGCCGGGCGTCAAGGCCCTGGCCACCGCCTCCCACTCGATCAGCGAGGCGCACGGCGTCGAGGACGGCGAGGGTCTCGACGTCGACGACATGCTGGCCGCCGCCCGCATCGTGATCCGCTCGGTCGACCTGCCCGTCTCGGTCGACTTCGAGAAGGCCTACGCGACCGACGCCGCCGGCACCCTCGACAACGTCTTCCGCCTCATCGAAGAGGGCGCCGCCGGGCTCAACATCGAGGACAGCATCGGCCAGGCCAAGGCGCCGCTCTACGACATCGACACCCAGGTCTCGAAGATCGCCGCCGCCCGCCGGGCCGGCGACCGCGCCGGTGTGCCGATCGTGATCAACGCCAGGGTCGACGCCCTGGCCGGCGACCCCGACTCGTTCGACGACGCGATCACCCGCGCCAACGCCTACCTCGACGCCGGTGCCGACTGCGCCTTCGTCCTCGGCCTGGGCACCGAAGACCTCGTCAAGGCCGCCCTCGACCAGATCCACGGCAAGGTCAGCGTCATCTCGAACCCGTCCTCCGTGCCGCTCGCGCGCCTGGCAGAACTCGGCGTCTCGCGGGTCAGCTTCGGTCCGACCACGATGGGCCTGACCCTCTCGCACCTGCGCGACGCCGCCACCACCCTCACCGCCCGCGGCGACTACCCGGCGGAGCTCGGCTTCTCGTTCTGACCGCCGGCCGGGCCGGGCACGTCTCCCTTGCCGCCTGACGAACGACGCGACCCGCGCCTCCTGAGCTCGTGAGAGCCGAGGAGGCGCGGGTCGTGCCACGCGTGGACGTCGCCTAGTCGTCGCGGTCGTCCTTCTTCCGGTCGGACTCGGACGCCTCGGAGCCGCCCTCGCCGTCCGGCTCGGGCACCTCGTCGCCGTTCCGCTCGATGGTCGCCGCGGCGGCCTGCCGCAGGCGCATGCCGGCGAGCTCGTCCTTGGCGAGGGCCGCGGCCTTCTTCTCGCTCTGGGCGGTGTCACGCGGCGGCAGCAAGATGTCGCGCTCGGCCCGGAGGCCGGCCTGCAACTCGCGACCACGCTCGAGCTCGGCGTCGAACTCGGCCCCGAAGAGCAGGGCGTTGTTCGTGATCCAGAGCCACAGCAAGAACACGATGACGGCACCGAGCGAGCCGTACGTCTTGTTGTAGTTCGAGAAGTTCGCGATGTAGAACGCGAACCCCACGGACGCGACCAGCCAGATGACCAACGCGACGAGCGACCCGAGGCTCATCCACTTGAACTTCGGCTGCTTGACGTTCGGCGCCCAGTAGTAGAGCACCGCGACGATCACGATGGCGATGATCGCGAGGATCGGCAGCTTGGCGATGTCCCACACGAAGACCGCGGTGCTGCCCAGCCCGACGAGGTCGCCGACCGTCTGGGCCACGGGCCCGCTGATGACCAGGATGAGCGCGGCCACCACGATGAGCACGACGGTGAACGCCGTGACGCCGAGCATGGTCGGGCGGAGCTTCCAGATCGGACGCCCCTCGTCGATGCCGTAGACGCGGTTCATGGCCCGTCCGAACGCCCCGACGTAACCCGACGCCGACCAGAGCGCGCCGAGCACACCGACGACGAGGGCGACCCCGGCGGCCGGCGAACCGGTGAGCTGCATGATCGGGTCACGGAGCAGTGCTGCGACGTCTTCGGACCCGAACTGCGAGACGAGGTCGAGCAGGGTCTTGGCGGTCGAATCCGCCTGCCCCACGACGCCGAGCAACGAGACGATCGCCAGCAGCGCCGGGAAGATCGCGAGCACGGCGTAGTACGTGAGGGCGGCCGCGAGGTCGGTGCACTGATCTCGCGTGAATTCACGCAGGGTCTTGCCCAACACGTAGCCCCACGACGGCTTCGAGACGTCGGTGAGGTCTTGCGGCTTGCGCGAGTCGTCCTCGTCGGGCGACTGCTGCTCGCGTTCGGTGCTCTTCTGGGCCACGGGTCAGCGCCTGATCGTCTTGACGATGCCCGCGACGATGGCGACGACGCCGACGGTACCGGCCGCAGCGGCCGCCACGACGGGCTTCGGATCGCTGTCGAGGCGCCGCTTGACGCTCGCCTTCAGCCGCCGGGCATGAGCGGGAACGCTCAGCTTGTCTTCGATGGCGTCGAGCGTCGCGGCGAACTCCTCGCGGGTTCGGGCGAGGTCGAGCTCGATCTCGGGGATGCTCGCTCCGTCGCGGGGCCCGGTGGCGTTCTCTGCGTCCTTGTCGGGCGACGTGCTGCCGTGGGCGTCACGTCGTTCTTCGGCCGCTCGGGCCTCGGCGAGCTCGGCCCGAGGGTCGGGTCCGTCGGCCTTGCCGTGCTTCTCGTGATCGCTCGCGTCAGTGCTTCTCGGAGTCATAGCTGCCCTGCCCTTTCAACGCGCTGACGTCGGCCTTCACGCTGGCGACGGCCTTCTCGGGGGTCGGTGGCACGCCCTTCTTGAGCGCCTTGATGCCGAGCAGTGCCAGCACGGCGGTGATCACGAGCAGGACAGCGGCCACGATGAGCGCCGCGAGCCAGGGAGCGACGACGGTCGACAGCCCCAGCACCCCGGCCGTGATGAGCACGGCGAGCAGGAAGAAGCCGAACAGGGCGGCACCGACCAACAACCCGACACCCACCCCCGCCTCTTTGGCCTTGGTGGCGAGTTCGGTCTTGGCGAGCGCGATCTCGCCGCGGATCAGCCGCGAGATCAGCTCGGGCAGGCTGCCGATCAGCGAGCCGAGCGAACGTTTGGTGCTCTGTTCGGGTGCCTTCAGGTCACTCACCGACCGTCACCCCCGGCAGCTTGTCGTCGTCGGGGCTGGTGCCCGAGGTCTGCTTCTTGACGTCGTCGGCCTTCTCGTCCACCTTGTCGGCGGCCTTGTGCGCCGCCTCGGTCGCCTTGGCGGCGGCCTTGTCGGTGGCGTCCGAGCCCTTGCCCGAGACGGACTTCGCCTTGGAGCCGACCGCGTGGGCGGCGTCGTTCGCGACGTCCTGGGCCTTCTTGGCGACGACCGGAGCGTTCTCCTTCACGAAGCCCTCGGCCTGCTGCACGCCCTTCTGGACGGTCGGGTTCTCCCACAGGCTCTCGGCCTGGTTCTTGATCTTGACGTACGCGCCGCGACCCGCGCGGGCTCCGAGGACGTACCCGACGGCCGCTCCTGCGACGAAGAGGATCTTGCCTTTCATGAGTGCTCCTTGGCTCGTGGTGGCAGGTAGGCCTTCCACGGTGGCACGAGTCGGAGCACACGGCCCAGATTGGCGGGCCCCCGGGGACGACCACCACCTACTCGGACCCTGGGGACGAGCCTCCCCGACACGAGGTCAGGAGGCGCGGGTCGCCACCACGGGGACGCGTACCTCGAGCGCGTCGTCGCGCACCATGGCGACGGCCAGCCGCACGAGTCGCGCCGTGCACCAGCAGAACAGCACCACGAGCAAGGCGTTGCGGGCACCCAGGACGAACACGGCCACCGGGTTGAGCTCGACGAGAAGCCGGTAGAGGATCGGGAAGACGAGCGTCGTGAGCCCCGAGGCCCAGGCGGTCAGGACGGCCGGCGTGCGGAACGCCTCGGGGCGCGCGGCGTAGCCCACGGCGACGATGGGCACGATCCAGAGCAGGTACTGCGGTGAGCCCACCTTGTTGAACACGACGAAGGCGAGGGTGAGGGTCAGGGCGCCGAGCAGCACCGTGCCGAACTCGTCGCCGTGGCCACGAGCCGGGGCGACGGTCACGGTGCCGTCGGACGCCGCCGACCCGCGCCTCCGGAACCCGCCGGTCAGGGGCAGGCCGAAGGTGGCGACGGCCAGCACGCCGGCCAGCAGCACGAGGACGGCGAGCATGACCTGGGTGCTGTCGTTGATCATCCAGGTGTCGCCCGGTCCCATCACCTCGCGGGTGGCGAGGGCGACGTTCTGGTAGACGGAGGCACCGGGTACGCGCAACATCGCCATCCAGAGCCACGGGGTCGCGAGGGTCGCCTCGAGTTGCAGGGCCCGCCCCGACTGCATCGTGACGAAGCTCGTGATGTCGTCCGCGCCGCGGCCGAGCAGGACGCACGAGACGACGACCATGGTGACCAGCACGCCGGCGCGCACCACGACGGCGCGGTGCCTCGAACCGACGACGACGGCCGCGATGACGGCCGCCGGCCAGACCTTGATCCAGGTCGCCGCGGCCAGCAGCAGACCGGCCACCCGGGGGCGGGTCGACAGCAGCATCAGGGCGGCGACGACCAAGGGGGCGCTGAAGCCCTCGAGCCGCAGGAAGGCCACGGGGCTGAGCACGAGCGTCACGAGCAGCCACCACCAGGCGGCCCGGTTGTCGACGGTGCGACGACCGCGATCGGTCAGCAGCCAGAGCGCGACGGCGTTGAGGGCGGTCAAGAGCGCCAGCCAGACGAACTGGTAGTGCTGCTCGCCGAAGACGTCGGGCAACACGATCGGCACGATCGCCCCGGCCGGGTAGACCCAGGAGAAGTCGAGGACCGGCCAGACCCCGTCGCTCAGGGCCCCGGTCGCCCACAGGCGGTACAGGGGGAGGTCGCCGCTGACCCCGCCGCCGATCATCAGCGGCGTCAACGCCAGGAACACGGCGGCGTGCACGGCGACGAAGCCGTAGAGCAGACCGCGCGGATGCGCCTGCACGCGCGCCCAGCGGCGGCCCAGCCGCGCGGTGAGGGGTGCAGGCGCGACGGCGCTCGAGGTGGTCACGCCTCGAATGTACGGCGGCGGCCTTGCCGTTGTCTTTCCGGCAGGTGAATCCATCAGAAGATCCCTCTCGAGACGGAGGTCCGAGCGGTGTACGGTGCCGTCCATGGACCGACGACGTTCCGCAGACGGAGGCGAGGTCACCCCGCCGATGGACGACACGCACGCACCCCTCGACCTGGGCAGCGTCGACGACGACCTGGCCGTCGGCCGGGGGCGCCCGATCGGCTTCTGGCTGAAGCTCGTCGACGGGTTGATCGACCGACGCTTCGACGAGGTGCTCGACGAGCACGGGGTCACCCGTCGCCAATGGCAGCTGCTCGCCCTGCTCGAACGCGGCCCGGCGACGCGCGCCGCCCTCGACGGTGCCGTCGCGCCCTTCCTCGACCGGGCCACGGGCGAGTCGAGCGCCGACCACCTGGCCGAACTGGTCGAGAGCGGCTGGGTGAGCTTCGCGACCGACGGGGTCGGCGACGGCCGCTACACCCTCACCGAGCGCGGAGGCCTGGCGCACCGCAAGTTGGTCGACGTCGTCGAGGGCATCCGCGACGACGCCGTCCGGGGGGCCGAGCCGGGTGCCCACGCGACGACCGTACGATTCCTCCGCACGGCGGCGCTCAACCTCGGTTGGCGCCCCGGGCCGTCGGACCGGCCCGACCAGCCCTGAGCCGTGCGCGGCATGCGGCCGGCGGCGTGCGCAGGAGGCGCGGCGTCAGCTCCGCAGGAACACCCACCAGATCATCAACATCGTCACGACGAATCCGCTGACGAAGTTGAGCGCCAGGAAGCGGCGCCACCCCCGGTTGACCTCTTCGGCCCGGTCGTCGGTCACGTTCCACCACGGCGCGCAGCTGATCGCGTAGGGCAGGGTCAGCAGTGCCGCGAGCGGGCCCGGCCACTCGGCGAAGGTCAGCAGCACGCCGGCCAGCAGATACGCGACCACCGACAGGCGCACCGTGGCACGGGCGCCGATCTCGGTCGCGATCGACGAGATGCCGCCCTCACGGTCAGCGAGGACGTCCTGCACGGCGCCGAACGCGTGACTCGCGACGCCCCACAGGAAGAACGCGCCGAGCAGCGCCCACAATTCGGGAGTGAAGGCCGCACCGGCCAGCACGAGACCGTAGACGGCCGGACTGACGAAGTGGGTGCTCGAGGTGACGGAGTCGACGAACGGGCGCTCCTTGAAGCGCAGACCGGGGGCCGAGTAGGCGATCACGGCGAAGACGCTGACGGCCAGCACGAGCCAGCTCAGCGGACCGCCGACCGCTACGAGGAACACCAGGAACGGCACGTTCGTGATCACCGCGGCACGCACCGTCGTGCGGTGCAGGCTGCGGTCGAGCAGCGCCCCCTCGACGCCGCCCTTGCGCGGGTTGTGCAGGTCGCTCTCGTAGTCGAAGACGTCGTTGATGCCGTACATCGCCAGGTTGTACGGGACGAGGAAGTACAGGGCGCCGACGACGAGGACCAGCCAGTCCACGTCGCCGCCGCCGATCAACGACGTCAGCACGTACGCCGCGGCGAACGGGAACGCCGTGTTGATCCAGCTCAGGGGCCGTGACGAGACGAACAGGGCTGTGAGCGTGTTCACGAACGCGCCTCCTTCGCCGGCGGCGTCGTCGCCTCGGGCGTCCGGGGGGTCTTGGGTCCGCCGAGCAGTACCCACACCGACGGCAGCAGCACGAGTGCCGCGACCGCGTAGGCGAAGTCCTCGAGCGGGGCGATGCCGACGAAGACGCCGCTGATGCGGGCGGCGTCGTAGCCGACCAGCCCGATGCCGATCATGACGTTGTCGAACACCGCGGTCATGACGAGCAGCACCCCGGTCGCGATGCCGGCGGCCAGCACCACCTCGCGACGCCGACGCGTCGACGCCGCAGGCGACGAGGAGGCGCGTGCGGCCCGACCACGGACCGCCCCGGTCACCAGCGCCAGCACCCCGAGCACGGCGACGATCGCCAGGAACACCGCGTTCACGGCCCAGTAGGTCACGATGTGGCCTCGCCCGTCGAGCGGGCCGCCGCGGGACCGTCGGCCACCGCCGGTGACGCCTCGCGGCGGTCGAGCACGGCCACCGCGAGCATGCGGGCCCCGGCCAAAAGGTTCATCGTGAGGTAGCAGAGGAGCGTGAGGAAGAAGACCTCTTCGAGCGGCAGCTCTGGCGCCACGAGGACACCGGTCATGAACGAGGTCTCGCCCCGGAAGAAGATGCCGAGGTCGATGCCGACGACGTCCCAGATCAGGAAGAAAGCGACTCCGACCAGCAGCGTCACGGCGGCGCGGGGCACGTCGCGCCAGAAGAACAGGGTGAACCGCCGGTCGAGCATCACCATGCCGAAGAGCGACACGAGCAGCGCCGCGAGGTAGACGAAGCCCATCAGCCGGCGGCGGGCCCGGTCGCCGACGGCCCGGCCGGCGTCGGATCGGACACCGACGGTTCGGGCAGGGGCTCGGTGCTCGTGTCGCCGCGCAGGTTCTTGAGCAGCACCTCGGCGCTGATCAGGCACATGGGCAGGCCGATGCCCGGGCGGACCGAACCACCCGCGTAGAACAGCGAGTCGACGCGCGTCGAGACGTTGCCCGTGCGGAAGAGGGCGCTCTGGGCGAGCGTGTGCGCCGGCCCGAGCATGCTGCCGCTCCAGGCGTTCACGTCGTCGACGAAGTCGCGCGGGCCGCGGGTTCGTCGCACGACGATGCGGTCGGCGAGGTCGGGCACGCCCGCCCACTCGGCGATCTGGGCGATGACCCCGTCGGCGAGGCGCTCGATCATCGGGTCGCCGTCGCCGTCGAGGTCGCCCGAGCCGAACGCCGGGTCGGCGGGCAGCGGCACCAGCACGAAGAGGTTCGTGTGACCGGCCGGGGCCGTCGACGGGTCGACCGTGCTCGGCTTGCAGACGTAGAGCGACGGCGGGTCGGGGATGCGCTTGTCGGCACCGAAGATGCGCTCGAAGTTCTCGTGCCAGTCACGGGCGAAGAGCAACGTGTGGTGCTCGAGCTCGGGGATCTCACCCTCGACGCCGAGGTAGAGCAGCAGGGCGCTCGGCCCGGGGTTCTTCGTCGACCAGTACGTCTCGTCGTACGTCCGCAGCTCGCGGGGCAGCAGCCGGGTCTCGGTGTGGTGGAGGTCGGCGGCGCTGACCACGAGGTCGGCGTCGACGCGGCGCTCGTCGCCCGCGGCGTCGGTCCAGTCGACCCCGGTCGCCTCGGCGGTCGCCTTCGAGCCGCGGGGCAGGACGGCACCCTCGACCCCGAGCGGCCGCGTGACGATCCGCGTCACGGTGGCGCCCGTCACGATCGTCACCCCGGCCTCGACGGCCACGTCGCGGATCGCCTCGATCACCGAGATCAGGCCGCCCCGCGGGTACAGCACGCCGTCGTCGAGGTCGAGCGTGCTCATCAGGTGGTACATGCTCGGGGTGTCGAACGGCGACGAGCCCAGGAAGACCGCCGGGTACCCCAGGATCTGACGGAGGCGCGGGTCGGTGACCGTGCGGGAGGCGTACGAGTCGAGGCTCGTCAGCAGCAGCCGCGCCAGCGTGGGCAGGCGTACCAACACGTCGCCCCGCAGCAACGGCGTGAGGCTGCCGAAGCTCGTGTAGAGGAATCGCCGCTTGGCGATCTCGTAGGTGTCGCGCGCCGATCGCAGGTAGCGGCGCATGTGCTCGCCGCTGCCGGGCTCGACGCGGTCGAAGAGCTCGACGTTCTGCTCGAGTCCGCGCGGCACGTCGATGGGTGCGCTGGCGGCGGGGTCGTCGGGCGTCGGCTCGAACAGCACCCGGTACCCCGGGTCGAGCTCGATCAGGTCGAGGCGCTCGGCCGCCGAGGTGCCCATCAGCCGGAAGAAGTGGTCGAAGACCTCGGGCATGAGGTACCAGCTGGGGCCGAGGTCGAAGCGGAAGCCCGCGTGGCTCCACGAGCCCGCGCGGCCACCCACCTCGTCGTTCTTCTCGAGCAGCGTGACCTCGTGCCCCTCGCGGGCGAGGAGCGCGGCCGATGCCAGGCCGCTGATGCCGCCACCGATCACGACGACGCGGCGGCCGTGTCGGGTGACGCTCAGACCGTGCGACGTGTCGGGCGCACCCGTGCCGGCACCGGTCGCACCGCGATCGGCCGACGCGCCGCTCATGCGCGGGCCTCGGGCAGGCGGGTGACGCGACCGGCCGCGGCACCTGCCGCGATGCGCACCTTGACCGGGTTCGGCACGCGCACGCGCGCCCGGACCAGCGAGGAGGCGGGGGTCGCCTCGAGACGCCGGTTCAACTCGGCGAACAGGCCGTGGGCGAGTGCCACCGCCCGACGGGAGCTCGTCGGCAGCACGGGGATGATCTCGCCGCTCACACGCAGGTCGTCGTCGATGTCTCGCACCAGTCTCGTCTTGGTCTGCTCGTCGAACGTGGTCACGTCGACTCCGGGGAAGTAGCTGCGGCCGAGCTGTTCGAAGTCGGCCGCGAGGTCGCGCAAGAAGTTCACCTTCTGGAAGGCCGCGCCCAGCCGGCGGGCGCCCTCTTCGAGCTCGGCGACCGTGCTCGGCGGGAAGGAGTGCCCCTGCAGGAACGCCTTGAGGCACATCAGGCCGACGACCTCGGCCGAGCCGTACACGTAGGCGTCGAACGAGGCCTGGTCGTGCTCGCGGGCACTGAGGTCGGCCCGCATCGATGCGAAGAAGGGAGCGGTCAGCTCGGCACCGAAGCCCGTGGCGCGGGCTGTGCGGGCGAACGCGTGCACGACGAGGTTGGGGCTGAAGCCCTCGACCAGGGCCCGCTCGGTCTCGGCCTCGAACCCGTCGAGCAGCCGACCGGCGGCCTCGACGCCCAGCCCCGCCTCGGTCGCGGGACCGTCGACGATCTCGTCGGCGACGCGCACGAGCGCGTACACGTTCTCGACGTGCTGGCGCACCTCGCCGCCCAGCAGGCGCGAGGCCAGGCCGAACGACGTCGAATAGCGTCGGATCACGCCTCCCGCGGTCGCGTCGGCCACGGAGTCGTACAGCGACAGGCCCGTCATCGCACCCTCTCGAGCACGTCCTGCACGACCGGCGTCAGGGCCTCTCGCAGGGGCTCGGGCACCTCGTCCCGGTCGAGCACGTCCAACGCCCGACGGGCGTGCTCTTCGACGAGCCCCTCGGCGAAGGCGCGGGCGCCGCTGACCTCGAGGCGTCCGCGGACGTGTTCGGCTTCGGCCTCGCTGAGGTCGGCCTTGCCGATGAAGGGCTGGATCGAGAACCACTCGTCGGTGGTCGCGGCGTGGGCGACGAGCACCGTGCGCTTGCCCTCGCGCAGATCGCCGCGCGTGGTCTTGCCGGTGGCCTCTTCGGTGCCGAAGACCCCGAGCAGGTCGTCGACCACCTGGTACGCGACGCCGACCTCGCGACCGAAGTCGCCGACGGCCGTGACGACGGTGTCTCCTGCCCCCGCCAGGACGGCGCCCGCCTGCAGGGGCGCCTCGAACGAGTAGACGGCCGTCTTGGCGCGCTCCATGTCGAGGATCTCGTCCACCGTCGGGAGTTCGGCGGCCAACGAGAACTCGACGTCGACCATCTCGCCACCCGCGCTGACGAAGATCGCCTCGTCGAGCAGGTCGAGCAGGCGGGTGCGGACGTGGTCGGCGCAACCGATGCCGAGCAACATGCGGCTGGCGCCGGTCAGGGCGAGGTCGCCGGCGATGACGGCGGCCGACATGCCCCGGTGCTCGGCCGCAGGGGTCGGGATGCCGGCCGTCGTCGCGGTGTCGCGGTAGCTACCCGACACGTTGGGGATGCCGCGTCTCGAGAAGTCACGGTCGATCACGTCGTCGTGGACGATCAGGGCGGTGTGCAGCAGCTCGAAGGCCGCGCCGACGCGGGCCACCGCCTCGTCGTCGGCACCCCCGAGGGCGTCGTAGACCGTGAAGACCATGCGCGGCCGGAACCGCTTGCCCCCGGCGCTGTTGCGCTCGAGAACCGACCAGAGATCGACGTAGCGCCAGCCCACCGACTCGGCGCGGCGCTTGGCCAGCGCGAAGAAGTCGTCGAGGACGGCGTCGACACGATCGTGTCTCGCCCGCGTGCCTGCGTGCAGGTGATCACCGTCCACCAGGGCAGACTACCTCTCATGACCCGTGAGACCTCGACGCATCCCCAGCCGACGTCCGGCGACCGGTCGGGCGCGCACGACGAGCTCGTGGTACTGCTCGACGACCTGGGCACGCCCATCGGCACGACCGCGAAGGCGACGGTGCACACCGCCACGACGCCCCTGCACCTGGCCTTCAGCTGCCACGTCACCGACGAGCTGGGCCGCGTGCTCGTCACCCGCCGCGCACTGTCCAAGAAGACCTGGCCCGGCGTGTGGACCAACTCGTTCTGCGGCCACCCCGCCCCCGGCGAGACACCCGCCGAGGCGTTGTTGCGCCGTGCCCACCAAGAGCTCGGCATGGAGGTGCGCGACGTCGAGGTGATCCTGCCCGAGTTCCGCTACCTGGCCACCGACGCCTCGGGCGTGGTCGAGAACGAGATCTGCCCGGTCTTCACGGCTCGTGCCGTCGGATTGCCCGACCCCTCGCCCGACGAGGTCGCCGAATGGGCCTGGGTCGAGCCCGGCGAGCTGCGCGCCGCCGTCGCGGCCGCCCCGTTCGCCTTCTCGCCCTGGTTGGGCTGGCAGCTGGCCGCCTGGCCCACGTGAGCGACCCGAGAGGCTAGACCCGGGCCTGCCCCGTTGGCAAGCCCCTCGTGCCGGAGCGCCGCCGCTCGTATCGTGACGACCGGGTGGCCCGTCGGGTGACCCGACCGGAGCGGACGGAGGCCGACGTGGAATCCCACTACACGAGCGATCCCGAGACCAGGCGGGTGGACATCCACCCCTATCCCAAGCAGCAGTCCCCCACGGGCGGTCCGCGCGACGGCCGGGCGAGGGACCAGGAGGCGCGGCTCGCGACGGTCGCGTCACGTCCCGTCCGCTACGAGGACTTCTTCGAGGACGACGAAGGCGCGAGCCGGTCCGCCTGACCCGGCCCGCGCCTCCTGCGCTCGTCCCGTGCGCGCCGTCTAGCGCGGACGCAGGGCGTACGCGGCAGGGCAGTCGAACGGGTCACGAGCCGAGAGGCCGACGCGGTTGAGGTACCGGATGACGATGGCGTACGACTTGCCGATCGTGGTCTCGGTGTAGGGGATGCCGTGCTCGGCGCAGTGCGCCTTGACCAGGGCGCTGGCCGCGCGCAGGTTCGGTCGCGCCATGCTCGGGAAGAGGTGGTGCTCGATCTGGTAGTTCAGCCCGCCCATGAACGCGGTCGAGTGCCGGCCCGTGATGTTGCGCGAGGTGAGCACCTGCTTGCTGAGGAAGTCGACCTTGGCGCCCTCGGGGATGATCGGCATGCCCTTGTGGTTCGGGGCGAACGACGAGCCCATGTAGAGACCGAAGACGGCCATCTGCACGCCGATGAACGCGAAGGCCATCCCGAGCGGGAGGAACCAGAAGACGACGCCGAAGTAGAGCACGAGGCGCGTGGCGATGAGGACGATCTCGAGCACGCGGCCCTCGACCTTCTCGCGACCGAGCAGGGTGCGGAACGAGGTGACGTGCAGATTGACGCCCTCACCGAGCAGCAGGGGGAAGAAGAAGTAGCCCTGGCGGCGCGTGATGAAGCCGAGCACGCCACGCTGCTTCGCCGCGTCCTCTTCGAGGAACGAGATCGTGTCGAACGCGATGTCGGGGTCTTTGCCCTTGGTGTTCGGGTTGGCGTGGTGGCGGCTGTGCTTGGTCATCCACCACGCGTAGCTGATGCCGACGACACCGGCGGCGAGCACACGGCCGACCTTGTCGTTGCGCGTGCCCGACTCGAACACCTGACGGTGCGCGGCCTCATGCGTGAGGAAGGCGAACTGCGTGAGGATGATGCCCAGGGCCCCGGCGATCAGCAGCTGGAACCAGCTCGAGCCCAACAGGACGAACCCGGTGGCAGCCCCGCCGAGGCAGGCCACGAGCACGACGAAGACCGTGACGTAGAAGCCGGTGCGACGCTTCAGCAGACCGGCCTCGCGCACGGACTTGAGCAGGCTCGAGTAGGTGCTGGTCGGCTTGCCGACCTGGCCGGCGACGGTCGGGCGGAACCCGGCGGGTGCCGCACCAGCCGGTGCATGGACGACGTGGGGGCGGGCGGTTCGAGGGGTCGTGGGGACGGTGGCGGTCATCGGGCTCCCGCGGCTGGTCGACTTCTCAGCCGGGTGGAGGGGCCGGTGCGACCCACAGATGGGGTGAACCTAACGGCGTGGGCTGGGAAGGCGTCGGGAGATCACCGGGCCCGGCTGGGTTCGCCGCCGCCTGGCGTTCAGGAGCGCGCGGTAAACTCTGCGGGTCCCCCACCCGTGAAAGAGGTCTCGTGACGCCTGCGCACCACGACTCCGGCGCGACCGCCCCCGTGGCGTCGTCCGACCCCTCTGACCGGGGCGTCGACCCGTCGCTCTCCGCGTACTGGCCCGTCCCGGTGCTGCGAGCCGTTCCCGCCCTCGCGGCCGCCGCGGCCATCACGTTCAACCCCGACCATTCACCCCAGGTGGGCCTGCTCGCCTTCGGTTCGGCGGCGGTCGTCGGCGGCGTCGTGCTCGCGGTGGGGTCGAGCCTGCGCCTCACCGATCGCTCGAGCCGCACCATCGCCGTCCTGCAGGGCGTCGTCGGGGCCGTGATCGGCGCCCTCTGCCTCGTCTTCTCGCACGGGGACCTCCCCGTCCTCGTCGCCTTCGTCACGGCCTGGGCCGTGCTGACGGGCGTGCTCGAACTCTCGGCCGGTCTGCGCCGTCGGCGGCGCTCGCCGCTCGCCCGCGACTGGACGACCGTCGGCGTGCTGACCCTGGCCCTGGCCGTCGTGTTCCTCGTCGTTCCGCCCGACTACAGCCAGCAGCTCGGCGGCATCGAGCAGATCGAGGGCGAACTGACGTCCTCGACCGTGCTCGTCGGCATCCTGGGCGCCTATGGCGCCCTGGTCGGCGTCTTCCTCGTGATCGCCGGCCTCTCGCTCAAATGGCAGACCGGGCACCCGGCCGTTGCCGACACCCCTGACGACAAGGCACGCACGTCATGACCCACCCCACCTGGCGCGACCGGTTCCGCCCCGCAGAGTTCCTCGGACTGTCGGCGGTCTTCGCCGTCTTCGTCGGTCTCGTCGTCCTGATGACGACCCGCGACCTGCAGCTCGCGCTGATCTTCCTCTGCATCGGCTTCATCGTCGCGCTCGTCGTCATCGCCATGCTCGCCCTCGCCGCCAAGCCCAACGACGACGAGCGACACGAGATCGACGACGCGGACAAGCCCCGCGGCCACTGACCCGCTCTCGACCCGCGCATGACGCCCGCCGCCTGATCGACGACGAACCGGTGGGCGTGGGTCGTCCCCGTCGGGCGACCCACGCCTGCTCGGCTCAGGCCAGGCGATCGACCAATTGCGAGGCGATACCCGTGTAGGTCGCCGGGGTCAACGCCACGAGGCGCTGCTTGGCCCCGTCGGACACGTCGAGACTGTCGACGAACGCGACCAGCTCGGCCTGCCCGACGCGCTTGCCGCGGGTGAGCTCTTTCAGCATCGCGTAGGGGTCGTCGATGGACGACCGCCCGGCGACGACCTCGGCGCGGATCACGGTCTGGATGGCCTCGGCGAGGACCTCCCAGTTGGTGTCGAGGTCGGCCTCGAGCGCCACGGAACCGACGGCGATCTCGCCGAGGCCGCGACGCAGGTTGTCGAGCGCGAGCATCGAGTGGCCGAAGGCGACGCCGATGTTGCGCTGCGCGGACGAGTCGGTCAGGTCGCGCTGTTGGCGGCTCGTGACCAGGGTCGAGGCCAGCGAGTCGAAGAGCGCCGACGAGATCTCGAGGTTCGCCTCGGCGTTCTCGAAACGGATCGGGTTGATCTTGTGGGGCATGGTCGACGACCCGGTCGCACCCGCCTGCGGGATCTGCGTGAAGTAGCCCATCGAGATGTACGACCACACGTCGGTGGCGAGGTTGTGCAGCACGCGGTTGGCGTGGGAGACGCGCGAGTAGAGCTCGGCCTGCCAGTCGTGCGACTCGATCTGGGTCGTCAAGGGGTTGAAGGTCAGCCCCAGGGCGTCCTCGACGAAGGCCCGGGCGGTCGCGGGCCAGTCGAGCTCGGGATCGGCGACGACGTGCGCGGAGAACGTGCCGGTGGCCCCGCTGAACTTGCCGAGGAACTCCGTGCCGACGATCTGCGTCCGGAGGCGCTGGAGGCGGTGGGCGAAGACGGCGAACTCTTTGCCGACGGTCGTCGGCGTGGCCGGCTGACCATGGGTGTGGGCCAGCATCGGCACGTCGCGGGCGTCGGTCGCCCAGGCGGTGAGGGCCGCGAGGACGGCGTCGAAGGCCGGCAGCCAGACGTCGAACAGGGCCGCCTTGACGGTGACCGCGTACGAGAGGTTGTTGATGTCCTCGCTGGTGCAGGCGAAGTGGGTGAGCTCGGCGATGCCGTCGAGCCCGAGCTCGGCCAGACGGGCCCGCACGAAGTACTCGACCGCTTTGACGTCGTGACGGGTCGTGGCCTCGAGGCCGGCGAGCTCGTCGATCGCGGGCTGGCCGAAGTCGGTGACGACGGCCCGCAGGGCCCGCTTCTGCTCGTCGTCGAGCGGGGTCGAGCCGAACGCGCCGCGGTCTGTCTGGGCGATCAACCACTCGACCTCGACGTGCACGCGGGCCCGGTTCAGCCCTGCCTCGCTGAGGTGGTCGCCCAGTGCGCCGACCGACGAGCGGTAGCGGCCGTCGAGCGGGCTGAGGGGCTGAGGAGGCAACGTCATGACTGTCCCTTGCGGAGTGCGGGTTCGATCTGGCGGAAGAGGGCCGAGCAGGCGCGCTCGACCATGTCGAGCACCTCGTCGAAGAGTCCTGCGTCGGAGTAGTACGGATCGGGGACGTCGAGACCGCCGCCCGCCGGCGCGGCGTCGGAGGCGAAGGTGAGCAGCAGCTGCACCTTCGAGCGGTCGGCGTCGTCGCCTGCCCAGGCCCGGAGGATGCGTTCTTGGCCGCGATCGAACGCCACCACGAGGTCGTAGCGCGCGAAGTCGTCGGCCTCGAACTGCTTCGCCCGGTGCCGCGAACCATCGTAGCCGCGGCGCTCGAGGGCCTCGACGGTGCGGGGATCGGCCCCTTCGCCGACGTGCCAGTCGCCGGTGCCCGCACTGGTGACCTCGACCCGGTCACCGAGGCCGGCGTCGGCGGCGAGCGCGCGCAGCACGGTCTCGGCCATGGGCGAACGGCAGATGTTGCCCGTGCAGACGAAGCAGATGCGGAACCGGTTCACCGCTGACGATCACCCCGCCCGACCACGGGGCGGACGACGACGCCGATGGCCCAGGCGAACACGGCGAGGACGATCGCACCGAGCACGCCCCACCAGAAGCCGTCGATCGTCAACCCGAATCCGAAGAGTCCTGAGATCCAGGCCACGATCAGCAGCAGCAGGCCGTTCACGACCAGGGCGATCAAGCCGAGCGTCAGGATGTACAGAGGGAACGCCACGACCCGGATCGCCGTGCCGACGACGCCGTTGACGACACCGAAGACCAGGGCGAGCAGCAGGAAGGTCACGATCGTCTCGAAGGTGCCCCCTGCCCCGTAGGGCGTCACCGACACCCCCGACACGAGCAGCGTGGTGAGCCACAGGGCCACCGCGTTGATGAGCAGCCTGACGACGAATCGGGTCATGCCCCCATCATGCCGACCTCTCGTCCACGGGCGGTAGTGCCCGACCGGATCTCCCGAGGAGGCGCGGCCCCCTGACGCGACGCGGGCCCGGCCCCATAGGCTGGCCGCGTGACCACTCCCGTCCGACTCCGTCCAGAGATCGCCGCCCTGCCGCCCTACCGCCAGGGCAAGCAGGCGTCCCCCGAGGCCTACAAACTGTCGTCGAACGAGAACCCGTTCGAGCCCCTCCCCTCGGTCGTCGAGGCCGTCCGCGGTGCCGTCTCGCTCAACCGCTACCCCGACGCCTCGGCGGCGGCCCTGCGGACGGCCCTGGCCGCGCGCTTCGGCGTCACCGTCGACGAGGTGCACGTCGGCGCGGGGTCGGTCTCGTTGCTCGCCCAGTTCGTGCTCGCGGCGGCGTCGGTCGGTGACGAGGTCGTCTACGCGTGGCGCTCGTTCGAGGCCTACCCGGGGCTCGTCACGGTGGCCGGCGGGACGAGCGTCCAGGTGCCGCTGCGGGCCGACGGTGGCCACGACCTCGAGGCCATGGCCTCGGCCGTCACCGACCGCACCCGGGTCGTCATCGTCTGCTCACCCAACAACCCGACGGGCACCACGGTGGCGGCCGGCGAGTTCGAGACGTTCATGGCCGCCGTGCCCGACGACGTGCTCGTGCTGCTCGACGAGGCCTACGCCGAGTTCGTCACCGACCGCACCGCCGTCGACGGCGAGACGCTCACCGAACTGCACCCGAACCTCGTCCTGCTGCGCACGTTCTCGAAGGCGTACGGGCTGGCCGCGCTGCGCGTCGGCTACGCGATCGGCGCCTCCTACCTGCTCGACGCCGCGCGGGCCACGGCCATCCCCCTCGCCGTCACCGAGCAGGGCGCCGCCGCGGCCCTCGCCTCGCTCGACCACTCCGACGAGCTGCTCGGCCGGGTCGACCGCATCGTCCTGCTGCGCGACCAGGTGCGACGCGCCCTGATCGACCAGGGCTGGTCGGTCCCCGAGGCCCAGGGCAACTTCGTCTGGCTCGCCACGGGCGAGCACACGGCCGCCGCGGCACAGGTGTTCGCCGACCACGGGGTCGTCGTGCGACCCTTCGCAGGCGAGGGCGTCCGCGTCACGATCGGCGAACCCTCGTCGGTCGACAAGCTGCTGCACGCCGCCCAACAGATCGTCGACCTCACATCCCGGTGACGGCATATGCCGCGGAATAGATTGGACGCCATGTCTTCCTCCGAAGCGACCGACGCGCCGCCGCCCGTCCAGCTCCTGTCGCCGTCGGGCGAGGTGGTCGAGTCCGCCGCGGCCGACGAATTCCGCCCGTACGTCGACGCCCTCGGCGACGAGGGGCTCCGCGCCCTGCACCGCGACATGGTGCTCACGCGCCGCTTCGACCGCGAAGCCGCCGCACTCGCCCGCCAGGGTCAGCTCGCGCTCTGGGTGCCGAGCCACGGTCAAGAGGGGGCACAGGTCGGTCTGGCCCACGCCACCCGCCCCCAGGACCACCTCTTCCCGTCGTACCGCGAGCACGCCGTCGCCCTGTCCCGCGGCATCGACCCGGTCGACATCCTGCGCCTGCTGCGCGGACACACGCACGGTGGCTGGAACCCGGCCGAGCACCAGAATTTCCACGTCTACACGCTCGTCATCGGCTCGCAGACGTTGCACGCGACCGGCTTCGCCATGGGCCTCGGGCTCGACGGCAAGAGCGGTACGGGCGACCCCGAGGTCGACCAGGCCGTGGTGACCTTCTTCGGCGACGGCGCCACGAGCCAGGGCGACGTGAGCGAGGCACTGGTCTTCGCCGCGAGCTTCCAGACGCCCGAGCTGTTCTTCTTGCAGAACAACCAGTGGGCGATCAGCGTCCCCGTCTCCCGCCAGTCGCGCACTCCCCTCGTCGCCCGTGCCGGCGGCTTCGGCATCCCGGGCACCCAAGTGGACGGCAACGACGTGCTCGCGAGCTACGCCGTCAGCCGTCGCGACCTCGAGGCCGCCCGCGGTGGCGGCGGCCCCCGGTTCATCGAGGCGCTGACCTACCGGGTCGGGGCGCACACGTCGTCCGACGACCCCACCAAGTACCGCACGGACGACGAACTGCAGTCGTGGATCGCCCGCGACCCCATCACACGGTTCGAGGCGTTCCTCCGAGGCCGCGGTGAGGGCGACGCGTTCTTCGCCGACCTCGAGACCGAGTGCGACGACCTCGGTGCCGACGTCCGACGGCGGACAGTCACGCTGCCGAATCCCGACCGCGGCCTCATCTTCGACCACGTGTACTCCGAGCCGCACCCGCTCATGACCGAGCAGAAGCAGTGGCTGGCGACCTACGAGCAGAGCTTCGGCGGCACGGGCGACACCGTGACCACCGACGAGGGGGCATCATGACCGACACCGTCGAGGGCCGGACCGGCACGATCGAGCCGACCCGCGCCTCCGTGCAGACCATGCCGCTCGGCAAGGCGATCAACGCCGGCCTGCGCAAGGCCATGGCCGACGACCCCCGCGTGCTGCTCATGGGCGAAGACATCGGGACGCTCGGCGGCGTCTTCCGCGTGACCGAGGGGCTGCAGGCCGAGTTCGGCGAGAAGCGCGTCATCGACACCCCTCTCGCCGAGTCGGGCATCGTCGGCACCGCGATCGGGCTCGCCATGGGCGGGTTCCGCCCGGTCTGCGAGATCCAGTTCGACGGCTTCATCTACCCCGGCTTCGACCAGATCACGTCGCAACTCGCGAAGATGACGAACCGGCACGAGGGCGCGGTCACCATGCCCGTCGTGATCCGGGTGCCCTACGGCGGGCACATCGGAGCTGTCGAGCACCACCAGGAGAGCCCCGAGGCGTACTTCGCCCACACGGCCGGGCTGCGCGTCGTCAGCCCCAGCACGCCGCACGACGCCTACTGGATGATCCAAGAGGCGATCGCGTCGAACGACCCCGTCATGTTCTTCGAGCCCAAGAGCCGTTACTGGCCCAAGGGCGAGGTCGACCTGAGCGACCCACAGGCCCCGCTGCACGCCAGCCGGGTCGTCCGCACGGGCACCGAGGTCACCCTGCTCGGGCACGGCGCGATGGTGAGCGTGCTGCTCCAGGCGGCCGAGATCGCCGCGGCCGAGGGAGTCTCGGCCGAGGTCGTCGACCTGCGGTCGCTCTCTCCCGTCGACTACGGGCCGATCCTCGAGTCGGTCCGCAAGACCGGCCGACTCGTCGTCGCGCAAGAGGCGCCCGGCTTCGTCAGCGTCGGCTCCGAGATCGCCGCGACCGTGGCCGAGAAGGCGTTCTACTCGCTCGAGGCACCGGTGCTCCGCGTGAGCGGCTTCGACACCCCCTTCCCGCCCGCCAAGCTCGAGACGCAGTACCTGCCCGACGCCGACCGCGTGCTCGAAGCGGTCGACCGGGCCCTGGCCTACTAGGAGTCACGACATGACCAGCGAATTCACCCTGCCCGACGTCGGCGAGGGCCTGACCGAGGCCGAGATCGTCGAGTGGAAGGTCGCCCCGGGCGACAGCGTCGAGATCAACCAGGTGCTCGTCGAGATCGAGACCGCGAAGTCCCTCGTCGAGCTGCCGTCCCCCTACGCCGGCGTGGTCGAGAGCATCCTGGTCGAGCCCGGGACGACGGTCGACGTCGGCACCCCGATCATCCGGGTCGGCGACTCGTCGGCACCGGCGACCCCGTCGGGCCGAGCGGCCGAGTCCGAGTCGCTCGAGTCGGGCGGACTGGCCCGCACGGCCCAGATCGTCTCGCAGGGCGAAGAGGCACTGTCGGCCCAGCGCGCCCGCCAGGCCGAGCCCGCCGCGGGCACCTCCGCTGCGGCGCCCCACGCGACCCCCGCCGTCCCGGCCCGCTCGGCCGACGCGGTCAGTGCCGACGGCGACACCGGCTCGGTGGCGCACGCCCCCGAGGCCCCGGCCGACTCGGGCTCGGGTGCCGTGCTCGTCGGCTACGGTGCCGCCGGTGGTCACGGCTCGACCCGTCGCCGCCGCCCGTCGCAGACCGAGGTCGACGCCCGCCAGTTGCGCGTCGCCGAGCAGGCCCGTCGCCGCCCCACCACGTCGGTTCCCGCCGCCCAGGCCCTGCCGATCATCGCCAAGCCGCCGATCCGCAAGCTGGCCAAAGACCTCGAGGTCGACCTGGCCGTCGTCCAGCCGACCGGTCTGGCCGGCGAGGTCACCCGCGACGACGTGATCCGTCACGCCCAGCAGGCCAGCGTCTTCCGCAACATCGAGACGCCTGAATGGGGCGAGGAGCGCGTCGAGCGCATCCCCGTCAAGGGCGTCCGCAAGGCCATCGCCGCGGCCATGACGTCCTCGGCGTTCACGGCCCCTCACGTCAGCCTGTTCGTCGACGTCGACGCCACCCGCACGATGGAGTTCGTCAAGCGACTCAAGGCCTCTCCGCAGTTCGCCGGCGTCAAGGTCTCACCGCTGCTGATCATGGCCAAGGCGATCATCTGGGCCGTACGTCGCAACCCCATGGTCAACTCGGCCTGGACCGACCGCGAGATCCTCGTCCGCCACTTCGTCAACCTCGGCATCGCCGCGGCCACCCCTCGCGGCCTGATCGTCCCGAACGTCAAAGAGGCCCAGTCGATGAGCCTGCTCGAACTGGCCCAGGCCCTCGAGCAACTCACCCTGACCGCCCGCGACGGCAAGACGACGCCGGCCGACATGCGAGACGGCACGATCACCATCACCAACATCGGTGTCTTCGGCATGGACACCGGGACGCCGATCCTCAACCCGGGCGAGGTGGCGATCGTCGCCCTCGGCACGATCAAGCCCAAGGCCTGGGTGGTCGACGGCGAGGTGCGCTCGCGCATGGTGACGACGATCGGGGCGAGCTTCGACCACCGCGTGGTCGACGGCGACGTCGCCAGCCGGTTCGTGGCCGACGTGGCGAGCGTCCTCGAAGAGCCCGCGCTGCTGCTCGACTGACGCCGCGCCTCCTCGTCCCTTCCTGCAAAGTGCGTCGCGAGGGGGCGCGCGTCTCACTGCGGTCGGGCGGTGTGCGCTAGCGTCGAGGGCAGGACGACCGGTCATGACCAGATGGGACCACCTTCGGGCACGACCGACGAGGGGCCCATGACCGACCACATCACCGACGGAGCCGTGCCGAAACACGAGCAGTTGCGCTCCATCGTGCAACGGCTCGCAGCCGTCGCGCAGCCCGGCTCGACGATCCCGAGCGAGCGTCAACTCATGCTCGAGTACGGCGTCAGCCGCATCACCGTCCGCGAAGCCGTGGGGCAGCTCGTGAACGAGGGCTGGTTGACGAGGGTGCGCGGCAAGGGCACCTTCGTGGCGCACCGTGTCGTGCAGTCGACGCTGCACCTCGCCTCGTTCACCGACGAGATGACCAAGCTGGGCCACGTGCCGAGCACGGTCGTGCTGGTCAAGGCCCAGACGACTCCCCCGGACGAGACGGCCTCGGCTCTCGGGCTCGAGGCCGGCGCCTCGGCGTTCCACGTCAAACGCCTTCGCCTGGCCGACGGTGTACCGATCAGCATCGACGACGGCTGGTACCCGGTCGACCGCCTGCCCGGCCTGCTCGACCACGACCTGAGCCGGTCGCTCTACCGGACGCTCGACGGCGACTACTCGACGCCGATCACCCGCGCGACCCAGACGGTCAGCGCCGAGGGGGCCGACGCCGACGTCGCCACCCTGCTCGGCACGCGTGAGGGCGCCCCGGTGCTGCACTTCGACCGGGTCTCGTTCGCCGGCGACGTCCCGCTCGAACACGCCAAGAGCTGGTACCGCTCGGACCGCTACCGCCTGCAGATGCAGGTCGCGCCGGGCACGTCGCCCGCCTGACGGCCGGTCACGGCTGCAGCGCGGTGCGTGCCTCAGAGATCGAAGAGGGGCGCTCCCGACGCGACGGTCGTGCCGACGGCCTGCTGCGAGACACTGTCGGGGGCGCTGTCGAGCACCACGACCGGGACGACGGCCGAGTACCCCGCCTCGGCCACGACGGCCGGGTCGAAGCGGACGACCAGGTCGCCCGCCGCGACGGTCGCGCCCTCGGCGACGGCGAGCTCGAAGCCCGAGCCGCCCAGTTTCACGGTGTCGATGCCGACGTGCACGAGCACACCCGTGCCGGACCCGGCGACGACGACGAACGCGTGCGGGTGCAGTTTGACGATCTCGCCCGCGATCGGCGAGACGACCGAGACACGAGCGTCCGCGCCGTCACCCGCAGGAGGCGCGCTCGGCTCGACCGCGACGCCCGCGCCCACGAGCTGCCCGGCGAACACGGCGTCGGGCACCTCGGCGAGCGCCGTCACCCGGCCGGCGACCGGCGAGACGACCGTGGTCACGGCAGCAGGTCGTTGATGTCTTCGGCGAGCGAGTCGGCGATCGTGCCGACGATCACCTGGACGCTGCCACCGGCGTGGACGACGGCGGTCGCTCCGGCGGCCTTGAGGGCGGCGTCGTCGACGAGCGAGACGTCCCGCACGTCGGTGCGGAGGCGCGTGATGCAGCCCTCGATCTCTTCGATGTTGTCGGCGCCGCCGAGTCCGTCGATCATGGCCTGTGCTTTCGACATGAGCTGTTCTCCTCCGTTGGTCGGTCGCTCGTGGCGACGCGTGTGTCGTCCTAGTTGACACCACCCGTCGGTCTGAGGAAACTACCACTCACTGGTCATGACCGGACAGGACCGGTCGGGCTCCGCGAGACGCGACCCGCGCCTCCTGCGCCGCGCGACCCGCACGACCCCACCCCCGCACCACGGCTGCTCACCGACGAGAGGACCACCTGATGACGACGACGACCGAGTCGGCCCCGACCAAGAAGAGGGGCTCGGCCGCGTTCGCGGTGCTGCAGCGCCTCGGTCGCAGCCTCATGCTGCCGATCGCCGTGCTGCCGGCCGCGGGCATCCTGCTGCGGCTCGGGCAGGCCGACCTGCTCGGCGCGATCCCCGGCTTCGAAACCGGCGCGTCGGTGATCGGCGCGGCCGGCAACGCCGTCTTCACCTGGCTGCCGCTGATCTTCGCGGTCGGCATCGCGATCGGCTGGGCCAAGAAGAGCGACGGCTCGACGGCCCTGGCGGCCGTGGTCGGCTACATGGTGATCGACGGGGTGTTCAAGGCGATGTCACCCGTCGTGCTCGCCGGTCGCGAGACCGCGACGGGCGACCCCGAGCTGATCAACTACGGCGTGCTCGGCGGCATCGTGATGGGCATCCTGTCGGCGATCATCTGGCAGCGTTTCTACCGGACCAAGCTGCCCGACTTCCTCGGCTTCTTCTCGGGGCGTCGCCTCGTGCCGATCCTGACGGCGGTCACGGGCCTCGTCGTCGGCGTGGTCATGTCGTTCGTCTACCCGCTCTTCAACAACGCTCTCGTCTGGATCGGCACGGCCGTCGCCTCGAACGACGTCATCGGCGGCGGGGTCTATGGCCTCGCGAACCGCCTGCTCATCCCGACCGGCCTGCACCACATCCTCAACTCGGTCGTCTGGTTCCTGGTGGGCGACTACACCGGAGCCGACGGCAAGCTCTATCGCGGCGACCTGACCCGGTTCTTCCAGGGCGACCCGAGCGCCGGCGTCTTCATGACCGGGTTCTTCCCGATCTTCATGTTCGCCCTGCCGGCCGCCGCCCTCGCGATCTGGCGCCACGCCCGCCCCGAGAAGAAGAAGCTGATCGGCGGCATCATGCTGTCGACGGCCCTGACCGCCTTCCTGACCGGCATCACCGAACCGCTCGAGTTCTCGTTCATGTTCGTCGCCTGGCCGCTCTACCTCATCCACGCCGTGCTGACCGGCACGTCGATGATGCTGGTCAACGCGCTCGACATCCACACCGGGTTCACCTTCTCGGCGGGGTTGATCGACTACGTGCTGAACTTCAACATCTCGCAGAACTCGATCTGGCTGATCCCGATCGGGCTCGGCTACGCGGTCGTGTACTACTTCTTGTTCAGCTTCGTGATCAAGAAGTGGAACCTCAAGACGCCCGGCCGCGAGGACGACGACGAGTCCGTCGAGGTCGCCGCGAAAGCCTAGACACCGGATCGCCTCACCGCCCGACCGTGCTCACGCATCGCACTTCTCCAGGTCGGTCTCGGCGAGCGGGGCCCCCTCGGGCGTGACGTAGGTCACCGAAAGCACCGTGTCGACGTCGCCCTCGTTGCGCCCCTCGTGGACGTAGCCAGAGCCTTCGTCGATGGCATCACCCGTCCGATAGACGTGCACACCGTCGGGGTAGATATCGGCGTAGTGGGTCAATTCGCCTTGCTCGACGACACCGAGCAGCCTGCCGTAGTGGCAGTGCACACCGGTCGACTGGCCGGGGTGGAGCGTGATGACGCGCTGGTCGACGGCCAGGGGGCCGTCGACCCTGATCTCGACGGAGTCGCCGCGTACGCCGTGAGCGAGGTCGACGACGTCGGGGCCCGTAGCGGACGCGGAGGGTGACGGAGGAGAGGCGATGCCCGTCGCCTCCGGGCTCCCGGCCGCGCAGGCGGACAGGCCGGTCGCTACCGCCACCGACACCGCGATGAGCGCGATCACCGTTCTCGTGGGCGTTTTCGTCGGCGTTGCGGAGGGAGAGGGCGTGTGCCCGTTCATGAGGGGACTCCTTACTGCGGATTCTGACGTGGCTTGGGTTCCGAGGCAGCTCCGGTCGCCCGCCGGCATCGGTGTCGTGCGGCGATGCAACTCGTCGTCGCGACGCCGTCGAGAGACAACGCCGGAATTGACATGTGACATGTTTACTCCGGGGCCGTGCGATGCGCAAGGGTCATCATCGCGGTGACGGGGTGGCTGTTGCGCACGACCAGGACGGACGGTGGCGACCCGACCCGCGCCTCCTCGTTTTGACAATCATTATCAGTAGCAATAGCGTGACCGACATGAAGAAGCGCTCGTTGCCGACCCTGATCGCCCTGCCCGCCGCGGCAGCCCTCGTGCTGAGCGGATGCGCGACGTCGAGCGACGGCGGCTCGGCCGACGCCGCCGACGGAGGCGCGATCTCGGTCGTCACGTCGACCAACGTCTACGGCGACATCGCGAAGACCGTCGGCGGGGACCTCGTCGACGTCACGAGCATCATCAGCGACCCCTCGCAGGACCCGCACTCGTACGAGGCCGACGCCCGCACGCAGCTGGCCGTCTCGAAGGCCGACGTCATCGTCGAGAACGGCGGCGGCTACGACCCGTTCGTCGACACGATGGTCGACGCGAGCGGCACCGACGCCGCGATCGTCGACGCCGTCGACGTCTCGGGGCTCGACCCCGAGGCCGGGCACGACGACCACGCCGACCACGACCACGCCGCGTTCAACGAACACGTCTTCTACAGCCTCCCGAGCATGGCGAAGCTCGCCACGGCCATGGCCGACGAGTTCGGCCGGGTCGACGCGGCGAACGCCGACACCTTCACCGCGAACGCCGAGGCGTTCGGCGAGAAGATCGCCGACCTGGAGGCGCAGGCCGCGGCGATCAAGACGGCCCACGACGGCGACTCGGTCGCCTACACCGAACCCGTGCCCGGCTACCTCTTCGACGCGATGGGCCTGGTCAACGTGACCCCCGAGGCGTTCTCCGAGGCCATCGAAGAAGGCGACGACGTCTCGCCCGCCGTGCTCAACGAGACGCTGACGCTCTTCACCGACCAGAAGGTCGACCTGCTCGCCTACAACGAGCAGACCTCGAGCCCTGAGACCGAACAGGTCGAGAAGGCCGCCACCGACGCGGGCGTCGCGATCGTGCCGGTCACCGAGCTGCTGCCCGAGGGGGAAGACTACGTGTCATGGCAACAGAGCAACATCGACGCGATCTCGGAGGCGCTCGGCACGTGACCGAGCCCGTCGGCGCGACCTCCGTCGCCGCCGCCACCCGCGCCTCCTCGGCCGGTGGCGGCGGCGACGCCGTGCTGCGCCTCCGTGACGCCGGGGTCTCGTTCGGCGCCCGCACGCTCTGGTCGGGGCTCGACCTCGACGTGCGGCCGGGCGAGTTCATCGCGGTGCTCGGGCCCAACGGCGCGGGCAAGACGACGATGCTGCGGACGATCCTCGGGCAGCAGCAGCTGACCGAGGGCACCATCGAGTTCCTCGGGCGACCGGTCGGTCGCGGCCACCGCCGCATCGGCTACGTGCCGCAGCAACGGCTGATGGAGTCCGGCACCCCGCTGCGTGCCCGCGACATGATCGCCCTGGGCGTCACGGGCCACCGCTGGGGCCTGCGGCGCGAGTCGGCGGCCGAGCGCGCCCGCATCGACGCCCTGGTCGGCGAGGTCGGCGCGACGTCGTTCGCGACCTCGCCGGTCGCCAGCCTCAGCGGCGGCGAACAACAGCGCACCCGGGTCGGCCAGGCCCTCGCCGCCGAACCCGCCCTGCTGCTCTGCGACGAGCCCCTCATCTCGCTCGACCTGCGCCATCAGCGCGAGGTCACCCGCCTGATCGACGAGCAGCGCCGCGCGCGCAACGCCGCGGTCGTGTTCGTCACGCACGACGTCAACCCGATCCTCGACGTCGTCGACCGGGTGCTCTACCTCGCCGGCGGCCGGTTCCGCATCGGCACGCCCGACGAGGTGCTCCGGGCCGACGTGCTGAGCGACCTCTACGGCACCCCGGTCGACGTGATCCGCACCATGGGTCGCATCGTGATCGTCGGCAGCCACGACGGGCACGACCACCACGTCGACGAGCACCTCGACGACGAAGGGCTCGTGCGATGACCGACCTGTGGTCGCAGCTCTTCAGCTTCCAGGACTTCGGCGAGCTGTTCGTCCTGGTCAAGAACAGCGTCATCGCAGGCGCCGTGCTCGGCCTGGTCGGCGGCCTGATCGGGCCGTTCGTGATCACGCGCAACATGCCCTTCGCCGTGCACGGCATCAGCGAGCTCTCGTTCGCCGGCGCCGCCGCGGCCCTGCTGCTCGGCGTCAACGTCGTCAGCGGGTCGCTCGTCGGCAGCCTGCTCGCCGCCCTGCTGATCGGCCTGCTCGGCACCCGGGCACGCGAACGCAACTCGATCATCGCGGTCCTCATGCCGTTCGGCCTGGGGCTCGGCATCCTCTTCCTGGCGCTCTACCGGGGGCGGTCCGCCAACAAGTTCGGGCTGCTGACCGGTCAGATCGTGTCGGTCGACAACCCGCAGCTGGGCTGGCTGATCGCCATCTCCGCCGTCGTGATCGTCACGCTGGTCGTCATCTGGCGACCACTGACCTTCGCCAGCGTCGACCCCGACGTCGCCGCGGCGGCCGGCGTGCCCGTCCGCGCCCTCGGCATCGTCTTCATGCTCGTGCTCGGCCTGTCGGTCGCGGTCTCGGTCCAGATCATCGGCGCGCTGCTCGTCCTCTCGTTGCTCGTGACGCCCGCAGCCGCCGCCCTTCGGCTGACCGTGAACCCCCGGCTCGTGCCCGTGCTCAGCGTCACGTTCGCCGTCGTCTCGGTCGTCGGCGGCATCCTGCTCGCCCTCGGCGGCGGCCTGCCCATCAGCCCCTACGTCACGACGATCTCGTTCACGATCTGGCTCGTCTGCCGCCTGATCAGCTGGCGTCGCACGACCGCCGCCGTGAAGCCGCGCAGGGGCCCGCGGGTACCCTTGGCCACGACCGGGGTCTGACACACCGGGGTCCGACACAGAGAGGCAGGACGACGTGGTGGTCCGACGCAACACGTGGCAACGCGAGGCCGTGCGAGAAGCACTGGGCACGAGCGAGGGGTTCGTCAGCGCCCAGGCGCTGCACGCCCACCTGCGCGAGACCGGTATCGGCCTGGCCACGGTCTACCGGGCCCTCGCCGACCTCGCCGCCGACGGCTCGGCCGACTCGCTGCAGCAAGAAGGCGAGAGCCTCTACCGCGCCTGCACCCCGGGCACCCACCACCACCACCTGATCTGCCGCACCTGCGGCACCACGGTCGAGATCGAGGCCGACGAGGTCGAGACCTGGGCCCAGCACGTCGCCGCGACGCACGGGTTCACCGAGGCGCAGCACGTCGTCGACGTGTTCGGCCTGTGCCCCGCGTGCACGGCCGAGGCCCGCGCGGCCGCCGACGCCCCAGCATCCCGCTGAGCCGCGCCTCCTCGTCCCCGCGGTTCACGGCCCGCAGGCCACGGCACCCCGGGAGGCCCGGGTTGCGTGGGTCCGGGCGTGTCGCGTAAGCTCTTCCTTTGGTTGGGCGCTCTCTGCGCCCATGTGCACCGCCTCCCGGCACCATCGCCCGATCCTTCGATCGGGCAGGGGGACCGGCGCGCCGACAAGTGACCTTGGGTGAGGGCTCCGGCCCTCACGGTATCTACGGAGGAAAACCATGGCAGCAACCTGCCAGGTGACCGGAGCCGTTCCCGGCTTCGGGCACAACATCTCGCACTCGCACCGACGCACCAAGCGTCGTTTCGACCCGAACATCCAGAAGAAGACGTACTACGTGCCGTCGCTTCGTCGTAACGTGACGCTGCAGCTCAGCGCCAAGGGCATCAAGGTCATCGACGCCCGTGGCATCGAGTCGGTCGTCAAGGACCTGCTCGCTCGTGGGGAGAAGATCTAATGGCTCGTCAGCAGGACGTTCGTCCCATCATCAAGCTCCGCTCGACGGCGGGCACCGGTTTCACGTACGTGACCAAGAAGAACCGTCGCAACAACCCCGACCGTCTCGTGCTGAAGAAGTACGACCCGGTGATTCGCAAGCACGTCGAATTCCGCGAGGAGCGCTAAAAATGGCCAAGAAGAGCATGATCGCCAAGAACAACCAGCGCGCCGAGATCGTGGCCCGCTACGCCGAGAAGCGTCTCGAGCTGAAGAAGGCCCTGATCGACCCGAACGGTTCCGACGAGAGCCGTGAGGCCGCTCGCCTCGGCCTGCAGAAGCTGCCGCGCAACGCGTCGCCGGTCCGCCTCCGCAACCGCGACTCGGTCGACGGTCGCCCCCGTGGCCACCTCAAGGCCTACGGCATCAGCCGCGTGCGGTTCCGCGACATGGCCCACCGGGGCGAGTTGCCGGGCATCACGAAGTCTTCCTGGTAGGTTTCAACCGGTTCCACAGGGCCCTCGGCTCTCTGGTCTCGACCGCACAGGCATGGTGAACGCCGTGTCTCGTCATACCGAACGAAGTCCGAGGAGGACATTTACATGGCTGACAAGTCACTGAACCGTACCGAGCTCGTCGCAGCTGTCGCTTCCGAGTCCGGCCAGAGCCAGGCCGCCGTCAGCGGCGTCGTCGACGCGTTCTTCTCCGTCGTCTCGAAGTCGGTCGCCGACGGCACGAAGGTCACCATCCCCGGGTGGATCGCCTTCGAGAAGACGCACCGCGCCGCTCGCACCGGCCGCAACCCCCAGACGGGTGAGGCCCTCGAGATCGCCGCCAGCGACAGCGTCAAGGTCAGCGCCGGCAGCAAGCTCAAGGCTGCCGTCAAGTAGTCCTCGCTCTCACGAGCACCCGAGAAGGGGCGTGACGACCAACGGTCGTCCCGCCCCTTCTCTCGTTCCGATCACTCGACGTCGAGCGACGCCCTTCACCCCCGCCTGTTCACCAGGCGATCCGACTTACCCTGGTAGACGATGCCCAGACTCGCTCGCACCACGGCGCCCGCACTGCTCGTGCTGGTGGCGTTCGCGTCACTCCTCGCCGCGTTGCAGTTCGGCGGGGCGGCCGACGCGCCCCTCGTCGTCGACCCCGGCGAGGTCGTGCGCTACGGCCTGCCCATGGCCAAGATGCTGGGCAACATCGGGGCGGCCCTCACCATCGGCACGCTCTTCCTGACCTGCTTCGCGCTCACCCGCCGCGAGCCCGAGTACGACCGCGCGTTGGACGTCGCCGCCGCCGCCGCGGGCTTCTGGGCCGTCGCCTCGGCCGTCACCACGTTCTTCACCTTCCTCAGCGTCGCCAACGTCCCGGTCACCTTCGACGACCAGTTCGGACGCACGCTGGCGTTCTTCCTGACGAACACCGAACTCGGCACCGCCTGGCTCATCACCACGCTCGTCGCGGCGACGGTCACGGTGCTCTGCTTCGTCGTCCGCAACATCTGGTTGATCGTCGCCGTGACCGTGCTCGCCGCGGGCGGGCTCATCCCCATCGCCGAGCAGGGCCACGCGGCGGGCACGAGCGGGCACGACGCCGCCGTCACCGACCTCGCCCTGCACCTGGTCGGGGCCTCGGTCTGGCTCGGCGGCCTGCTCGCCATCGTGCTGCTCCGCGGCCACCTCTCGGGTGGGCGGCTGGCGATCGTCCTCGCGCGCTATTCGAGCGTGGCCATCGTCTGCTTCGTTGTCGTCGCGGTCTCGGGCATCGGCAGCGCCGCCATCCGCATCGGCGACTGGTCGGCCCTGACCTCGGGCTACGGAGTGCTCGTGCTGGTCAAGACGTTCGCCCTCGTCGCCTTGGGTCTGTTCGGCGTCGTGCAGCGGCGGTGGCTCGTCGGCCGCCTGGCGACCCACCCCAAGGCGACGACCAAGCTCTTCTGGTGGTTCGTCACCGCAGAGCTCGCCTTCATGGGACTCGCCTCGGGTGTCGCCGCCGCCCTCGCGCGAACGGCCACCCCGGTCGAGCAGGTCGCCGCGACCGATCTCGCCGACCCCACGCCGGCCGTGATCCTCACCGAAGAGGCGCTTCCGCCCGAGCTGACGCCCCTGCGCTACCTCACCGAGTGGAACGTCGACCTGCTCTGGGGTCTGCTCTGCGCCTTCGGTGTCTTCTTCTACCTGGCCGGCGTCGTCCGCCTGCACCGCCGCGGCGACCGCTGGCCGATCGGGCGCACCGTCTCGTGGGTGGCCGGCCTCGTCGTGCTGTTCTACATCACCTGCGGCGCCCCGAACGTCTACGAGGAGTACCTGTTCAGCACCCACATGCTGGCGCACATGGCGCTGGGGATGCTCGTCCCCGTGCTGCTCGTACCGGGTGCGCCGGTGACGCTCGCGTTGCGCACCATCACGAAGCGCGGTGACGGCACGCGCGGTGGCCGCGAGTGGATCATGATCCTCGTGCACTCGCGGGCGGCGACCGTGGTCAGCAACCCGATCGTGGCCGCGGTGCTGTTCGCCGGGTCGCTCTGGGCGTTCTACTACACGCCGCTGTTCAGCTGGGCGACGACGACCCACATCGGCCACTACTGGATGATCGTGCATTTCGTGATCACCGGGTACCTCTTCGTCCAGTCGATGATCGGCATCGACCCGGTCAAGGGCCGCTTGCCCTACCCGGCGCGGCTCGTCGTGCTGCTGGCCACGATGGCGTTCCACGCGTTCTTCGGACTGGGCATCATGAGCGCCACCGGGCTCTTCCTCGCCGACTGGTACGGCGCCATGGGTCGCACCTGGGGGCCGACTCCGATGCAGGACCAGTACGTCGCCGGTGGCATCGCGTGGAGCGTCGGCGAGATCCCCACGATCATCATGGCCATCGCCGTGGCCATCATGTGGCAGCGCAGCGACGGCCGCGAGGCGGTGCGCAAGGACCGTCAGGCCGAACGCGACGACGACGCCGAGCTCAGGGCGTACAACGAGCAGCTCGAGGCACTGTCGCACCAGCGCGAGCGCACCCGCTGACGCGAGCAGCGAAACGGCAGCGCACCGCGTCTCGTGCAGGGCACCGCAACCAGTCGGGGTGCGGTGCACGAAAGGCGGTGCGCTGGTCGGGGTCGCAGGGCACGAGCCCCCGAGGAGGCGCGGGTCGGGTCAGGCGAGCATCTCGCGGACGAGCGGCACGACCTTCGTCCCGTACAACTCGATGCTGCGCATCATGAGCTCGTGTGGCAGGCGGCCCATGCTGTACCGCATGTCGAAGCGCGTCGCGCCGAGCAGGCGCATGTTCTGAGCGATCTTCGTGGCGACGGTCTCGGGTGAGCCCACGTACAGTGCCCCGGTCGAGCTGGCGCTGGCCTCGTACTGCGCGCGGCTGTAGGGCGGCCAACCGCGTTCGCGACCGAGCTGGTTCGTCTGCTCCTCCTGGTACGGGAACAGCGCCTCCTTGGCGTCGGCGTCGGTGTCGGCCACGAAACCGGGCGAGTGCATCGCGATCGGCTGCGAGTCGTGACCGAACTCGCCGAGGGCACGCCGGTAGAGGTCGGCGTAGGGCGCGAACTGGGCGGGCTGTCCGCCGATGATCGCGAGGAAGAGCGGGAATCCGTAGTGCGCGGCGCGGATGACCGACTGCGGCGATCCGCCGACGCCGACCCAGGTGCGGATGGAGCCACCCTCGGTCTTCGGGTACACCTCTTGCGCGTCGAGGCCGGCCCGGACGGTGCCCGTCCAGGTCGTCGGGCCCTCTTTGAGCAACTCGGCGAAGAGCTGGATCTTCTCCTCGAAGAGCACCTCGTAGTCCTGCAGGTCGAGACCGAAGAGCGGGAACGACTCGGTGAACGAGCCGCGACCCAGGATGACCTCGGCACGGCCGTTCGAGATCGCGTCGACCGTGGCGAAGCGCTGGAAGACCCGCACGGGGTCGTCCGAGCTGAGCACCGTGACGGCCGAGCCCAGGCGGATCGTCTTCGTGCGGGCAGCGATCGCCGCGAGCACGACCTCGGGGGCCGAGACGGCGAAGTCCTTGCGGTGGTGCTCGCCGACTCCGATGAAGTCGAGGCCCACCTGGTCGGCCAGGACGGCCTGCTCGACCAGGTTGCGGATGGCCTCGGCGTGCGTGACCGGGCTCCCGTCGAGGCGGTCGGTGATGTCACCGAAGGTGTCGAGGCCGAACTCGAGGGGGTGTGCCATGCGTGTGCTCTCCAAATCAATACGTTCGCATCATTCTACCCGATGGGGGGCGATCACGGGAGGGGCCGTCCGGAGCGCGGACGCCCGGGTCAGAGCCGGTCGAGCCGATTCGCGGCGATGCGGTCGCGCATGCCGCCACGGATCGTCCGGGCGGCCTCGGAGCCGGGCTTCCGGTGCGCCTGGGTCGACATCAGCCCGGCGAACTCGACGCCGAAACCGTCGCGGGGCACCCGCTCGACGAGGGCTCGGACGACCTCGACCGGCCAGTCGTCGCCGCCCACCCCCGACACGTCGAGGCTCGTCGCCCGCTCGAGCAGGTGCCCCTCGACGTCGAGGTCGGGCGAGACCGCGGGCCACATGTGCCGCACGACCACGTCGACCAGCCGCTGGGCCCGCTCGGCCGACCAACCCGCCCCTGTGGCGAACACCCGGGCGACCTCGCCCCCGGCCCGCTCGAACGGCTCGGTGTGGCTGTCGAACGGTGACGCCAACCCGACGTCGTGCAAGGCCGCCGCGACGAACAGCAGCTCGTGGTCGAAGATCAGGCCCTCGCGCCGGCCGAGGTCGACGGCGAGCGCCGCCGAGCGGCGGCTGTGCGCGAACAGGGCCGGGCTCGACACGACGGCGGCGGCCTCGAGGGCACGGGAGGCGGCGAGCGAGGGAGGCGCGAGCAGCTCGTCGAGGAGGGCGGCGGTCGGTCGGGGCTCGGCGGTCATGGCAGGAACTTTATGAGTGGACAGCTCCTGCCACGAGTGGCAGTCTTGCCACGGTCCGACGACATCCCGCCACGTCGCCATCCCGCCCCGAGGAGCCCCCATGCCGTTCCGCACCGTCGCCACGATCGTCGCCGACGGCGTCGCTCCCTTCGAGTTCGGGGTGCTGTGCGAGGTGTTCGGCCTCGACCGGACCGACGAGGGCGCGCCTCCGTTCGAGCACCGCATCGTGACCGAGCGCCCGGGGCTCGTCCGCACGAACCAGGGTTTCTCGATCACGGTCGACCTCGACCTGAGCGCCGCGGCCGACGCCGACGTCATCTGCGTGCCGGCCTTGTGGAACCGGCTCGACCAGGCCGAGCTCGTCTCGCCGGCCGTGCGCGAGCTGCTGGTCGCGGCCGAGGCCCGAGGGGCGTGGTTGCTCAGCGTCTGCAGCGGGGCGTTCGTGCTGGCCGAGGCGGGACTGCTCGACGGTCGCCGCGCGACGACCCACTGGCGGTACTCGGACGCCCTGCAACGCGAGCACCCCGCGATCGACGTCGACGCCGACGTGCTCTTCGTCGAGGACCGCCGCGTCATCACGAGCGCGGGCACGGCCGCCGGTATCGACGCCTGCCTGCACCTCGTCCGTCGCGAGCACGGTGCCGCCGCCGCGAACGTGATCGCCCGGCGCATGGTCGTCCCGCCGCACCGCGACGGCGGGCAGAGCCAGTTCATCAAGACCCCCCTGCCGGTCGAGGTCGACGACTCGCTCGCACCGCTGACCGACTGGATGCTCGGGCACCTCCGCGACGACCTGAGCATCGAGGGGTTGGCCGCGAGGGCCCACATGTCGCCGCGCACCTTCGCCCGTCGGTTCAAGGCGGAGTCGGGGGCGACGCCCGGGGCGTGGCTCACCCGCCAGCGCCTCCTGCGCTCGCAAGAGCTCCTCGAGACGACCGGGCTCGGCATCGACGCGATCGCCGACGAGGTGGGCTTCGGCTCGGCCGCGGTGCTGAGGCACCACTTCGCGCGCGTGCTCGGCACCACCCCGCGCGCCTACCGCTCGACGTTCGGCGGCGTCGACGACGTGCGCGACCTCGAGCGGGCGGGTGCCGCCACCGCGTGACCGGGGTGCCCCGCTCCCTACTCGAAGGTCAGCTCGTCGGAGGTGCTGATGCGCATCAGGTACGTGACCGTGAAAGGGACGTCCTCGTCGATCGTGTAGCGCTTGCCGTCGAAGAGCGACTGGGCGCCGACGACGAGGTGGGCGGTGCCGGCCACACCGGGCACCTGCCACTGGCCCGACGGACCGGCCACGATCGAGACGACGGGGTGCACGGGGACCGTCCACGTCGGGTCGTCGGTGACCCGGTCGTCGACCTGGCGGCCGAAGGGGCAACCGGCGGGCAGCAGCACCTGCTGCGTGACGCACCGTTCGTCGAGCTGCTGGTCGACCATGTCCTGCACGGCCTGGACGAACGCGACCCGCGGCTGCACCTCGATCGACACCCCCGACGTCGCCCCCACGCTGAGCGCGTCGGCCTCGACGGTCGGCGCCTCGAGGTAACGGGACGAGTGCCCGAGTTCGAACCGCGACGGCGCGAGCACCGTGAACCGGGTCGCGACGTCGGGGGCATCGGTCGTGACGTCGCGGCCGTCCACCGTGAACCGCGGGTCGTGCTGGGGCGTCACGTCGAGCTGGGCGGTGGGCGCCTGCACGAAACGCCAGGCGTGGAACAACCCGAACCGGGTGCCGGCCCGCTGCACGACGAACTGCGACTGCGCCGGGGCCTCGGCCGTGGCCGACGTGCCCTGCATCGAGTACGAGAGGGTGATCGCGTGCGTGTCGTCGCCGAGGTCGACGTCGCCCACCTCGGCCACGTCGTCGACGCCGCCGAGCGAGGGCACCTCGAGCAACACGTCGGCCAGCTGGTCGGTCGGCGTCACACCCGCGAGGGTCAAGGCGCTCGACGTGTCGCCACGGTCGACCGCGGCCACGTAGCCGCGCGCGAACCCGGCGGCGCTGTAGACGGTGGCGTTGAGCGCCACGACGGTGACCCAGAAACCGATCAGCACGAAGAGCAGCGCTCCACCCCAGATCGCGACGAACGGCCAGCCGAGCGGTGAGCGCGTCCCCTCCCCCACAGACGACGACATGACGACAACAATAGGAGGCGCGGGTCACGAACTCCCGAGCGTCACCGGCGTCGCGGGTAGATTGGTGACCTCCCCCCACCCCCTCCCGAAAGGTGCTCGTCGTCGTGAGCGTGGCCCTCTCCGCCGAACAGCAGGCGCTGTACGACGCGATCGAGAACACCCGCGAGCACATCTTCGTCACGGGGCGGGCCGGCACGGGCAAGTCGACGTTGCTGAACCACCTGTCGTGGAACACCTCGAAGCAGATCGTCATCTGTGCCCCCACCGGCGTCGCGGCGCTCAACGTCGGGGGCCAGACGATCCACTCGCTGTTCCGCCTCTCGGTGGGGCTGATCGCCGACCACGACATCGAGCAGAACGCCGAGCTGCGCAAGCTGCTGAACACCATCGACACGCTCGTCATCGACGAGGTCTCGATGGTCAACGCCGACCTGATGGACGCGATCGACCGCTCGCTGCGCCAGGCCCGCCAACGCAAGCACGAGCCGTTCGGCGGCGTGCAGGTCGTGCTCTTCGGCGACCCCTACCAGCTGCCCCCGGTACCGGGTGACGCCGAAGAGCGCGAGTACTTCCGCGACAACTACCGCTCGATGTGGTTCTTCGACGCCAAGGTGTGGGCCGAGGCGAGCCTGCGCATCTACGAGCTGGCGTTCATCCACCGGCAGACCGAGGGCGACTTCAAAGAGATGCTCAACGCCGTGCGGCACGGTCGGGTCACGGCCGAGATCGCCGGGGCGCTGAACGGCGCCGGCGCCCGACCGGTGCCGACCGACGGCGGGGCCATCACCCTGGCCACACGCAACGACACCGTCAACCGCATCAACAAGGTCGAACTCGACCGACTGTCGGGCAAGGTGATGACCGCCAAGGCCGAGGTCAGCGGCGAGTTCGGCGGGCGTGCCTACCCGGCCGACGAGGCCCTCGAGCTCAAGGTCGGGGCCCGGGTGATGTTCCTCCGCAACGACTCCGAGCAGCGGTGGGTCAACGGCACCACGGGCGTCGTCACCCGGGTGCGCGACACCGTCTTCGTCGAGGTCGACGGCGAGGTGCACGAGGTGCAGCCCGTCGTGTGGGAGAAGCACAAGTACTCGTACTCGGCGACCACCAAGCAGCTCAAGAAAGACGTCGTGGCCGAGTTCACGCAGTTCCCGCTGCGGCTCGCCTGGGCCGTCACGATCCACAAGTCCCAGGGCAAGACCTACGACCGGGCCATCGTCGACCTCGGCTCGAGGGTGTTCAGCGCGGGGCAGACCTACGTCGCCCTGAGCCGCATCACCTCGCTCGAGGGTCTCTACCTGTCTCGCCCGCTCCGGCCTGCCGACATCATCGTCGACCTCGACGTCCGCCGCTTCATGAGTGAGGCGTCGCGCGTGCCGGCGATCAAGGCCGCCACCGACGCCGGCGTCCAGGACGACGCCACGGCCGCCACGGCCGCCACGGGTTGAGCGTTCGCCTCACGGCTCCGGCCTGACCGCTGCGACCCGACCGCTGCGGATCAGGCAGCGGCCTTCGCGGCGGCGAGGTCGGCGAACAGCTCGGTGCTGAACCGGTACGCGGCGCAGACCTCGTCGAGCACGTGTTCCCGCTCGTCGGCCGACCAGGCGACCGAGTCGAGCTGACGCCGGTACGTCGTCTTGAACGACTTCGGTTCGGCGATCTCGGCGAACAGGAAGAACCCGACTCCGTTCGTGTCGAACCCGAACCGGCGTTGCAGGATGCTGCGGATCAGGTGCCCGCCCGACAGATCGCCGAGGCACCGCGTGTAGTGGTGCGCGATGAACCCGCCGGCCCAGGTCGAGGCGAGCTCGATGCGGTCGACGTACGCCCGGGTGCTCGGCAGCGGCGAGACCAGCGCGCGCCACTCGTCGCCGAGCAGGAACGCCAGGTCGGCCTCGATGGCGGGCAGCCGGGTCAGACCCGGGGCGAGGAACGGTGCCACGACGACGTCGCCCGACCAGCGCTCGGCGGCGTCCTCGAGGGCGGCGTAGACGAAGTAGTGCTGGGCGAGCAGCTGCACGTAGTCGTCGCGCGTGCCGCGGCCGATCAGCAGGTCGGTCATGAACGTGCAGCCGACGTCGGCGGGGACACGCTCGGCCGTACGCTCGCGCACCGCCTCGGAGAAGGGGATGACGACGGTCATGGGGCGCACCTCCTGGGGTGACCTGGGTTAGGTGACCCTAACCCTAGCCAGGGAGGCGCGGTGCCGGTAGCCCCCGGGACCGATCCCGGCGCACACGCAGGTGCATCACGGCCCGCTGCGAGGCGGGGCATGCCCCGGCAGGATCAGCGGCGACGACGCTCGGCACCCACGGCGGTCGCGAGCAGCAGCAGACCACCGGCGAGGTGAGTGACGTTGTCACCGAGGTTGAACGCCAAGAAGTTGACGTCGGTGCCCTCGAGGAAGAACCCGGCGACGCCGAAGACCACGAAGACCAGGCCGACCACGGTGTTGATGTAGCGGGCGCTCGCCCGCGACGACGCACCCGCGATGATCAGCGCGGCGCCGGCCAGCACCCAGACGACGACCAGCGCCGGGTTGAGGTTCCAGACGAACCAGAGCGAGGCGCCCTGCGGGGAGAAGAAGGTGCCCATGTCCTCGACGAGGAACCCGATGGCCCCGAGCACCAGGAAGACCGTCCCGACGAACAGGCCGGCCCCGCGGTTGGGCGACTCGCGGATGGTCGGCTCGTAGGGAGCCGGGGTCGCCGTGGTCGTGGTGCCGTGGGTGCTGCTCATGGGGGTGCCTCTCGTCGGTCCGGTCGCTGTCCAGTATGCCCGCCACCCGCGGCGGGCCGCCCGAGCCGGACGGGCGCGTGGCTGGCAGGATCGTCCCCATGACCCCGATGCCCCTCCGCCTGGTCGTGGCGATCAACCCCGGTGCGTCCGCCGGCGGCCGCACGCACCTCGTCGACGGGATGCTCGCCGTGTTGCGGGAGGCAGGCCACACCGTCGTGCCGCTCACCGAGTCGAGCTACGACGACCTCGTGGCCGCTGCACACCGCGAGCTCGATCCCGAGCGCGGCGAGCGCCCCGACGCGCTGATCGTCGTCGGCGGCGACGGCATGGTGAACCTCGGGGCGAACCTCGTCGCGGGCACCGACGTGCCGCTGGGACTGGTGCCGACGGGCACCGGCAACGACACGGCCCGCGCCTTCGGGCTGCCCCACGACGACGCCGAGGCGGCCACGCGCCTCCTGGTCCGGCTGCTCGAGAGTGAGCCGACCACCATCGACGCCGGACGCGTGCTGCAGGCCGACGGCCGTGCCACCTGGTTCGCCTGCATGGTGTCGGCCGGCTTCGACGCCGTCGTCAACGAGCGGGCCAACCGGTTGAGCTGGCCGAAGGGGCGCCGCCGGTACGACGTCGCCCTCGCGATCGAGCTGGTGCGCCTGCCGAGGATCTCGTACCGACTCGAGCTCGACGGCGTCGCCACGACCGTCGAGGGCACCCTGATCTCGATCGGCAACGGCCAGTCCCTCGGCGGGGGCATGAAGGTCACCCCGGACGCCGTGCTCGACGACGGGCTGCTCGACGTGCTCGTGGTCGAGCGGCTCACCCGGTGGCAGTTCGTGCGGTTGTTCCCGAGCGTGTTCCGCGGCACCCACCTGAGCCACCCGAACGTCACGGTGCACCGGGTGCGTCGTGCCGTCGTCGAGGCCGACGGGGTCGCCGCCTACGCGGACGGCGAGCGCGTCGGGCCGCTGCCCGTCACGGTCGAGGTCGTTCCCGGCGCCCTGCACGTGTACGCCGCGATCGGGCGCTGACCTCAGCCGCGGTGCAGCGTCTCGCGGGGATACTCGCCGAACCGCTGCTGGTACGCGGCCGAGAACCGACCGAGGTGGGCGAAGGCCCAGTGCCGGGCCACGTCGGCGACGGTCGTGGAGTCCGGGGGGGCCGCCCGGAGGGCCTCGTGCACGCGCTCGAGCCGGATCTCGCGCAGGTACGCCGTGGGCGTGGTGTCGAGGTGCCGACTGAACGCCTGCTGCAGTCCTCGAGGCGTGAGCCCCGCCTCCCGGGCGATGTCGACGGCCGAGATGGGCAGGTGGGCGCTCGCGTGCATGTACTCGACGGCCAGACGCAGGCTCGCGTTACGCGGCGCGAGCAGGGCCGCGGGCATCGGAGTCGAGGTGTGGACGAAGGTGTCGAGCAGGGCGCCGGCGGCGAGTCGGGCCATCTCGGTGCGCATCAGGTCGCTGGGTTCGCCCGATCCCAGGTAGACACGGCCGATCAAGCGCACGGTCGCGTGCCAGGCCTGCACCGCAGCCGACGAGACGGGGGCAGCGTGGTCGAAGCGGATCGTGCCGGGCATGATGCCGTACCGCTCGGCCGCCACCTCGTCCACGACGGACTTCGACAGGTGCAGCAGACTCTGGTTGACGTCCTCGGTGGTGAACTCGAACTCGCGCCCCTCGGGGAAGAGGATCGGCCGCCCGACGGCGCCGGCCACCTCGTCGCGACCGTTGTCGACGGTCGAACGCCCGTCGAGCAGCCAGTGCACGACGTGCTCGTCGCCCGCCGCCGCCTGGCCGTCGACGCGGCCCATGAACATCGTGGAGCGCAAGGTCATCGCCCCGTCACCGACGATGGTGTGGCGGAACTCGAAAGGCGCCTCGGACGGGGCGACGTGGAAGCCACGACCGTTGTAACCGGCCTGCAGGATGGCGACGGCCTCGTCGAGATCGCGTCCGCGCGCGTCGAAGCGCATCTTGTCGTCCCGGGCAGCCATCTCACCGAATTGTTGCACGCACTCCAAAGCCCGCACCAGTCATTCCGAGGGGGGTTGACAAGTGCGTACCGTGCCTGTCGACCCCGGCCCGCGCCGCACCTGCGCTCGGCAACTCCTGACCCGTGCTGCGGCCGCGGCGGACCGAGCGGCGCGACGAGCACGTCCAGCACGTGAGGGAGGATTTGCCGACCGGAGGCCCGGGCGGCCCGCGGGAACGTCGCCTCGGCCCCTCCGACGCCTCCTCCCCAAGGGAAACGTCTGGCACCCTCTGAACACGCGCGGAGGCGTGCTCGACGAGGGAGTCCGTCTTCTCGCCACGCTCGTGTGGCATGACCACGATCGCCGAACTCGTCTCGTCCGCCGGGGGACTCCTCCACAAACACGACCTCGTCGCATCCGGTGCCACCGACCGGCATCTGACGGTCGCGGTTCGTTCCCGCACCGTCAGCAGGCCCCGGCGTGGGTGGTACTCCACCTGGGCGCCTGAGGACCCTCGATACATCGCGGTCGCCGTGGGTGGTCGACTCACCGGTGCGTCCGCGTTGCACCAGTTGGGCGCGTGGTCGTGGTCCCGGCCGCCGGTGACGGTGTCGGTCCCCGTGACGGCTTCGCGGCTGCGGCGCCGGCGCGGAGTGCGGGTCGTGTGGGATGCACTCGAGATCAGTGGTCGCGGTTCGACCTGGTCCGTCGACCCCCGTGACGCTCTTGCCCGGGCGGTGGTCGAGACCCGATCATTCGAGGATGCGGTGATCCTCGTCGACTGGGCCAGGCGGGTCGGCATCGTCGAGGGAGACGACGACGCAGCCGAAGTGCTGTCCCGAAAACGGGCAGACGCCGCCGGTCTCGTGGCGTGGAGCGACTCCGGCGCCGAGAGCATCCTCGAGAGCGCGGCGGGCACGAGGCTCCGGCAGGCAGGGCATCACGTCGTCCGCCAGGTGCCCATCCCCGGAACGCCGAAGATCATCGACATGGTGATCGACGGCATCATCGGTCTCGAGACGGACGGGCGCCTGCATCATGAGACACGCTTCGACAAGGACCGCCTGAAAGATGCCGACATAGCTCGCGACGGGCGGGTCCCGTTCCGGGCAGGGACGGTGATGGTGCGGGACATGTGGGAGGCGACGGCCGGCGCGATCAGGACTCTCATCCGCACAGCGGGCGGGCCGCGGCCCGTCGTGGGTGTCGGCAACTCCTCCCTGCCGCGAGTGCTCGGACCGAGGGGGCGGAGAACCTGGCGGCTCGCCCCACCCCGGCGACGCGCGGGTCAGGAGTTGCCGATGATGGCAGGGTGACGAGGGGCGCAGGACGGAACGGGGCCGTGGCAGCACGTGCCACCGCGAGCGGGTTCGCAGCCGGCGCGCCTACGGTCGACCGCATGAGCCTCGACGACATCACCCTGACCACGATCCGCGGCGAGTCCACCACGTTCGGCGCCTACTCCGACAAGGTGGTGATGGTCGTGAACGTGGCCTCGCGCTGCGGCCTCGCACCGCAGTACGAGAAGCTCGAGGCGTTGCAGAAGCACTACGGCGAACAGGGCTTCACGGTGCTGGGCTTCCCCAGCAACCAGTTCTTCCAGGAGCTCTCGAGCGGCGAGGCCATCGAGGAGTACTGCTCGGCGACCTGGGGCGTGACCTTCCCGATGATGGAGAAGGTCAAGGTCAACGGCCGTGGCGAGCACCCGCTCTATACCGAGCTGAAGAAGGCCGCCGACGTCGACGGCAAGGCCGGTCGCGTCAAGTGGAACTTCGAGAAATTCGTGATCACCCCTGGCGGCGCGGTGCACCGCTTCCGTCCGACGACCGAGCCGGACGCCCCCGAGGTCGTCGCGGTCATCGAGGAGGCGCTGGCCGGCTGAGCGAGGAAACCCTCGGCGTCAGCGCCCCGCCTTGAAGTGGGCGGTGACCCCGGTCGCCGTCAGCACGCCGGCGTTCCAGACCTGGGTGCTGTCGAGCGATCCGGCGAAGTAGTTGCTGCTCGGTGCCGAGGTCCAGCCCGACAGCGGCAGCTGACCGATGCGCCACCAGCCGGTGTACGCCTGGGCGCTCTTGGTGGCCGGGTCGACGGCCACGCTCTTCCCGTCGACGTAGAGGGTCATGCCGTTCGTGCTCGAGAGCGTCGCGACGACGTGGTGCCACGCTCCGTCGTTGTACGACAGCGGTGAGACGACCGTCTTGACGGCGTTCGGGTAGACGCCGAAGACGAGCTTGCCCGCGTTCGTCATGTAGAGATGCCGGTCGTAGTTGCCGGGGGCGCCCGCCTGCGAGTTCGAGAAGCCGACGAGCTCGCCACCGGCGGTCGTCTTCGTCCTGACCCAGGTCTCGATCGTGAAGTTGTTCGAGCCGGTGAACGACGTCGGGGTGGTGACCTGACCGCTGGCACCGTCGAGCGTCAGGTACGGGCTGTCGTCGGGCGCGCACGAACCGGCGGTGAACGACGCACCCCCGACCAGGGTGCCGGGTCGAGCGTTGCCCGAGCTGTCGGCGGCCGTCGGTCCCGACACCTCGCTGTAGGCGAAGGCGAAGTCGGGCTTGTCGCTGAACGTCTCGGTGAGGCACTCGTAGGTGCCGGCCGTGAACTTCGACGTCGGGTTCGCCGCCGACGCGGCGAACGCGGCGTGCGAACCGCCCGAGACGACCAGGGTGAGCGCGAGACCGCCGCCGATCGCCGCCAGGCCGATCGCGCCTCCTGCGGTCCTGAGGCGACGGAGGCGCCGCTCGCGTCGTCGCTGCGCACGACGGCCGGTCGAGGCGGTCACCCGCGGCGACGCGGTGCGCTCGTCGCGCTCGTCGCGCAGCAGGTACCGGTCGTTCCGACTCAGCAGGACGACGAGGATCAACAGCCCGCCGGTCACCAGCAGGTGGCCGTACTGGTGGGCGGCCGCCCACACGAAGGGCGTGCCGACGTAGGGGACGCGGAGGAAGCCGACGCCGATCACGGCGCTGCGGTCGATCGGCGTCGAGTCGGCGCTCGGGTTGGCGTCGCCCTTGGTGACGATCTGCCCGGCCCGGCCGTCGTCGGAGTAGCGGTGCAGACGCAGGTGCCCGGCCTGGTCGGGGTCGTCGAAGAGCAGGACCTGGCCACGGTGGACGTCTGACGTCGCCACCGGCTTCGCGACGACGACGTCGCCGGGGTGGATGCGAGGCTCCATCGAGCCGGTCATCACGGTGGTGGGGCTCCAGCCGAGGGCCGCGGGGGCGGCGGCGTAGACCATCAGGCCGAGCAGCGAGTAGAGCACGACGCGCGAGGCGGTGCCGAGGGCGAGGCGCGTCCAGTCGAGCCACGAGCGAGAGGCACCCACGGGCACGGTGATCGAGGCCGTGGCCGCGGCGGCGGGCCGCAGCTTCAGGTCGATCGTGCTCATGGGTGCCTCTGTTCGGGGGTGGTGCGGTGTCGGGCCGCCTGGTGCTGTGGTGCGGTGTGGCGGGGGGAGGGATCAGCCGGGGGTGGGGCCTCAGCTGTTCTGGGCCTCCCACGTGAGGCCGAGGCTCGCGGTGCCGCCCTGGGTCGTGTTGGGGGCGGTGTTCGAGACGGTGTAGTTCACCTGGTAGGTGCGGGTCTCGGACGCGGTGCCGGTCGGAGCCCAGGTGCCGACGCCGTTGGAGTAGTTGGTGTAGCTCGTGCCGAAGGCGGCCAGCGTGCCGCTGTAGAGACTCGAACCCGACGAGAGCGGGGTGAAGCCGGTGCACGAGCCGAAGCCGCCGCCGGTGCCCTGCACGACGCTCAGCGTGATGTTCGACGCGAGGTTGTTGGTCGTGGCGGCGCCCGTGCCGTACAGCTTGACGGCCGAGGCGAGCGAGCCGGTGCTGGTGACGGCGATGCAGTTGCTGCCGGTCTGGCCGGGCTTGAGGTTCGTGGCGGTGAAGAGGGCGGTGTTGCTGTCGTCGTCGGTCAGGGCGACGGTGCCGGCGGTCCAGTTGCTGGTGGGGTTGACCGTGGTCGACGAGAAGGCCGAGTACGACGCGGTCGAGACGACGATTCCCGAGGCGACGAGTGCGGCGGGGATGGCGATCCAGGCGGCGATGCGGGCGATGCGGGGGGTGGGACGGGACATGGTGTGCTCCAGGGCGAGAGGGTGGAAGAGGGGAGGTCGGGGGCCACTCCGGCGAGGTGGTTCAGGGGCTTCGCCGGTGAGACGCTCACCACTCGAACCGTTCTGATTTCGAGTGATCGTTGTTCTCAAGTGGTACGGCAATCAAATTACTTGGAACCCGAGAGGCTTGCAAGGCGAACGATGTCCCCAGTGGTGGGGGTGTCACGATCGTCGAGATTCTTGTTGACTGAGCCGGTGCCATGGACGGCACGCGACCTGCGTCACGGAGGACCCCTTGCTCGTCACGACCCCCATTGCCACCGGCCCCACCGACCTCGGCCTCACCGCCACCGGCCCCGCCGACCTCGGGCGCCTGCTCGACTCGTTCCGACTGTTGATGCTGAACCACTCCCGGGTGCTCGACCACCAAGGCGACCTCTTCGGGCTGGGTGACACCGACATCCGGTTCCTCTTCTACGTGTGGGCCACCGGCGACCTGGTCACGCCCAAGCGCGCGGCCGAGCACCTCGACCTCTCGTCGGGCGCGATGACGAACCTCGTCGACCGCCTCGTCGACGCCGGGCACCTCGACCGCCGCCGGAACCCCGACGACCGTCGCAGCGTCATCGTCAGCCGCACGCCGCGCGGCGTCGAGGTCACGACCGCCATCGCCACCGCCTACGGCGCCGCGTTCGCCGAGGCCGTGCCGGCGTCACAGCAGCGCGCCCTCGCCGACACGCTGCTCGACCTCGGCCGGGCGTTCGACCGCCACGGGCTCGGCGCCGCCCCGGAGACCTCCGCCGCGGCCTGACGCGTCCCGATCCGACCCGAGGACGTCACCGTGTGGACGGTCCGCTACGGGATCAGGCGGCGCAGGCGGGCGGCGTCGGCCAGGTCGGCCCGGAACCGGTCGAGCGTCGACAGCGTGTAGAGCCCGTCGATCTGCTGGTCGACCCACAGCTGGTGGATGCGCTTGAGGTCGGCCTGGCGGCTCTTCCAGCCGATGCCGTCGATCACGGCCATCACGGTCTGCCGCGGCAGCCGCACGTCGGCCATCTCCTCGATCTCGCGCACCGCGTCGGTCAGCTTCGAACCGGTCGAGTCGAAGCCCTTCGCCGCGACCACGATCGCCGGCTCGGCGGCCGACGGGATCACGAGGTCGCACGGCGCCGTGCGGTTCGCCCGGCCGGTGAAGCGCGTCCGCGTGCCGCAGGCCAACCCGAGGTCGCGGGCGATGGCCTCGATCTCGTCCTCGAGTCGGCGGCCCGACACACCGGCACGGATCGCCGACGCCCGGGTGCCGGCCCGTGCCGCGAGCAGGTCGCCGAAGTCGTAGGTGCGGTGCCGTTGCGACGCGACCAGGCGCACGAGCTCGAACTCGTCGTCGAGGTGGGCGACCAGTTCGTCGGCCCGCCCCCGCGCGAGCGTGAGCCAGCTCGGGGTGTCGAAGGCGTGCCGCAGCGAGTTGCGCAGCTTCTCTTGCGACAGCCCGACGGCCAGGCCGAGGGCCGGCACCCACGCCGGGTGCTGCCGGGCCCACTCGGCCAGGTGGTCGCGGTCGACGACGGGCAGCTCCCCGAGACTCGCCGCGGCCCGGGCGAGGTCGGCCGCCGCCGCCGAGGGGGCGGTCGGGTCGACGTGCGGGGTCATGCGGCCGAGCGACGCCAGGTACTCGTCGAAGGTGGGGATCGTCATGGTCAGTCCCTCCCGACGAAGACGTACTCGGTGGCCGCCGTGCGGGTCGCCGCACGGTGCGTGCCGAAGCTGTAGGTGTGGTCGACCACGTGCACCTCGACGTGCGGCTTGACCGTCCGCATCAGCTGCTCGATGCGCTCGCGGCTCGGCACGGCGTTCGACGAGTACGAGAGCACGAGCGCCCCGGCGTCCGCGAACTGCTCGAAGGTGCGCACGAGGGCGTCGTCCACCGTGCGCGGGTAGGCGAACGGTGTGAAGAGCTTGGCGATCTTCTTGGTCTTGGTCTCGGTCATGATCGTCTGCCCCCGCCAGTACACGGCCAGCCCCTGCAGGACGTGGTACCGCTTCATGTAGTCCGCGTCGTCCCGAGGAGGCGCGTAGGGCGGATCGAGGTACACCAGGTCGGCGGGCGGTCGCCTCAGGTCGACCACGTCGCCCTCGACGGCCTCGTGGGCGAGCCCGTCGTCGAAGACGGTCGCGCCGTACGCCCGGACGGCCGCCCGGAACTGCTCGGCCATGGTCAGCCGAAGGTCGCGGCGCCCGTCGTCGTAGCGCGTCCCGGTGAAGGTGAAGACACCGCGCGGCTGCTTGCGCGCCGCGGCCAGCACGAGGCCCGCGATCGCGAGGTCGCGCTCGGCGCCGTCGAGCCGGTCGACGTGCGACCAGGCCGAGTCGAGGAAGGCCCGGTCGTCGGCCGAGAAGAAGACGCCGTCGAAGGTGCGGCGGACGAGGTCGCGGTCGTCGGCGGCCGGACCGCAGATCTCGTCCACGAGGTCGTCCGACAGCGTCGTCGACCCGTTGACGACGGAGGCGCGGGCGATGACCGCGGGGAAGGCCAGGAAGTCGTTGCTCACGACCTGGCGACCGTGCGCCTTCATCAGGTACGAGACGACGCCCGACCCGCTGAAGGCGTCGATCGCGGTCGAGGGCCGGACCGCGCCTCCTGCGCCGTCGGGGTCGCCGACCGGCACGGGCGCCACGCGTGAGAAGACGTCGTGCAGCACGGGCAGCAGGGCGTACTTCGAGCCCATGTAGCGCAGGCGCGGGAAGGCGGCGACGCGCGAGGGGACGGGACCGGCGGTGGTGGCCTCACCCACGTCGGCGGGCACGAGCTCGATGGTCACCGGGCAAGTCTGCCGCACCTCACCCGTCGGACGGGCTCCAGGCCTGGGTGTCGAGATCGGCGCGGGACGCGTGCGGCACGTTACCCGTGGTGGTGCCGGCGATGCGCAGGCTCTCTTGTCGCAGCTCGAGCTGGGCGACCACGAGCGCCGCGAGATCGGTGAGGTTGGCGACCTGCTCGTCGCTGGCCGTGCCCGGCTCGCGGTCGATGACGGAGAGCGTGCCGATCGTGTGGCCGTCCCGCCGCGTGAGGGGCACGCTGACGTAGAACCTCATGCCGAGCGGTCCGGTGACGAGCGGACTGGACGCGACGCGACGGTCGGTCGCGGCGTCCTCGATGACCAGGGGCTCGGACGAGTGCACGGCACCCTGCGAGAGGTCGATCTGGCGGGCCACGTCACCCACGGCGGGGTCGTAGTGGGTGGTGAACCAGGTGCGGTCGTCGTCGATCACGGTCGCCAGCGCGATGGGCGCCGAGAACAGCCGCGCGGCCATGGCCGTGACCCGGTCGAGCGCCTCGTTCGGCAGGGTGTCGAGCACCTCGCTGTGGTCGAAGGGCTCGGTGTCGCCGCCGCGCGTCGAGCCGTCGCCGACCGACAGGTCGCCCACGCCGTCGCGGTGGTCCGTGGTCTCGGTGATCACGACGTCGCGCATCAGCGCCACGAGCGCGGCCCGTGTCGGGCGTTCGGCGGGGTCGCGGCGGGTCATCGCGCGCAACGCGTGGCGCCAGTGCTCGGGCAACGGATCGGGCAGCACGGGGTCGCGTGACAGCCGCGCCACGGCCGACTCGACGAGCGACCCGGGGAACTCGCGCCGGCGGGTGAAGCACTGCAGCAGCACGAGACCGAGGCTGTAGACGTCGCTCGGGGGGCCGACCTCGCCACCCACGGCCTGTTCGGGGCTGAGGTAGGCGGCGGTTCCCGTCGTGACGCCCTCGGCGGTGAGTCGTTCGACGTCCTCGGTGAGGGCGATGCCGAAGTCGGCGAGCTTGGCCCGGGCACGCGCCGCCTCGTGGTCGCCGTAGTCGACGAGCAGGATGTTCGACGGCTTGATGTCGCGGTGCACGACCGAGTGGCCATGGATGTAGTCGAGCGCCTCGGCCATGTCGTAGCCGATCTCGGCGATGTGCCGCGGGGCGAGGGCGCCGTGGCGCAACCGGTCCTCGAGGTTGAGCCCGGCGATCAGCGGCATCACGAGGAAGCGCTGCGGCCCGTTCGGCCCCTGTTCGACGCCGGCGTCGAACAGTCCGACCAGGCCGTGGTGCTCGAGGCTCGACAGCACGCCGAGTTCGGCCTCTTGCCGGGCGGGGTCGACCATCGCACTGTGGAACACCTTGATCGCCACCGTGCGGTTGAGGCTCTCGTCGACGGCCTTGTAGACGGTCGCCATGCCGCCTCGACCCACGACGGACTGCAGGCGGTACCGCTGGGCGAGGACGCGATCGAGCGCGTCGTCCTGCTGTGGCGCGGCCATCGCCTCCCCCTCGTGACTCGTGTGGGGTCCATCCTGTCGCATGCGGGGCGATCCGGTGACGATCGCGCGGGTGACGATCGCATCACGACCGCGTCACGGCGAGCGCCCGCGACCCCACCGCGCCGGGTGCGCACCTTGCGATGCCCTGGGAGAACGGTGTCGTCGGGAAGGGGGCGTGAGGCCCGCCGGTTGAGTTGCTCATGACAACGTACGGAATCATCGGAGCAGGCAACATCGGCAGCCAGGTCGCACGGGCCCTCATCAGCCACGGGCACGACGTCGTGATCAGCAACTCGCGCGGGCCCGAGACCCTCGCCGACCTCGTGGCCGATCTCGGCCCGAAGGCCCGGGCGGCCACCTCGACCGAGGCCGGCGCGGCAGGCGACGTGGTCGTCGTCACCGTCCCGCTCAAGAACCTCGACCAGGTGCCCGTCGAACCGCTCGCCGGCAAGACGGTCATCGACACGAACAACTACTACTTCGAGCGCGACGGTCACATCCAGGCGCTCGACGACGGAACCGACACGACCGCCGAGATGCTGCAGCGCCACCTGCCCACCAGCCGCGTGGTCAAGGGCTTCAACCACATCCCCGCCGACGACATCACCACCGACGTCGCCCCCTCCGGCACCGCCGACCGCCGGGCCCTGGCGACGTCGAGCGACTCGCCCGAGGCCGTCGCGCTCGTGACCGACCTCTACGACGAGCTCGGCTTCGACACCGTCGACGTCAGCCCGCTGTCCGAGAGCTGGCGCGTCGAGCGCGACCGTCCCGCCTACGTCGTGCGCCAGACGAAGGACGAGCTGGTCGCCAACCTCGCGAAGGCGAACCGCGTGCCGCAGGCCTCCTGAGCCGGCCGGGCGGTGACGCCGCCCCGAAGAACGCGACCCGCGCCTCCTGCAGGAGGGGCGGGTCGCGTCGTCGTCGGACGGGCCGGCAGGCGCAGGGCGGCTCAGCTCACCCAGCAGCGGTACGCGGACCCGGTGACGGCGCGCTCGCTGGTCACGAGCGAGGTCGTGTAGGTCTGGGTGAACGTGTCGACGGCCGGGAGGTCGACGACCTTCCAGCCGACCACCGCGCGGTTCTCGTTGAGCGCCTGCACGGCGCAGCCCACGTCGGTGCCACCGGCCACGTTGATCGTGTACTGCACGCGGACCGCGTCGTCACCCTCGACGGTGAAGCCGTAGTGGCTCACCTCGAGTTCGGCCGAGTCGCCGTCGAAGGCGACGAGCACGACCCACGCCGCGACCACGACGGCGACGACGCCGCCCGACACGAGGGCGATCAGCCGCGACCGGCGAGCCCGGCCGGGCCGTCGACCGTACCGGTCGTCGAGCCGTGCGGCCGGGTCGACGGGTGCCGGATCGAGGGTCTGCATGCCGTCCAGGGTAGGAGGCGCCGGCTCGGAACCGCATGGACGTCGCGTCCGTGCCGGGACGGAACCGCCGCGCCCTGGATCAGGCGGCGTCGGCCTCGAACAGCATGGACAGGTCGAGGGGCTCGGTGGGGGCGAGCTCGACGTACGTCAGGTCGTCGTTCACAGGAAGAGTCCGTTGCTGAGGAAGAGAGCGGCGACGAGGCTGGCGCTCGCACCCACGGCCGCCGTGGCGATGACGAAGAGGGTCGCCTGGCGCTCGGTCTCGCGGACCTCGGAGAAGGGGCTGCGACCCTCGTCGGAGCGGCGACGCGTCGGGGTGAGGAGTGTCATGGTGTGTCCGTTCTCGGCAGCCCTGTGCTGCCTGCCCGTGATGCTGATGTCCTGGAGGGCCGCGGCTCGTGCGCCGCGGCCCGCACCGCCCGTGAAGTCGGTACACACGAATGAAACCATGAGGTAGTTAGGCCATCTAGCTACCTGTCCGGGCAGTTCGCATTGCGGATGACGCATCGCCTCGAGACCCTGTGCGACACGTGTTCCGGCCCGACGCCTAGCCATTTTCCGTCGTACCTCCCCAACGGGGACATGTCCTCTTTTCGGAGGACCGGCAGACTGGCTACGGTCTCAGGACGAGACCGTCGGAGGCCGCGCCTCCTGCGCCGCACGGATTGCGAACACACATGCCCCTGGTCGAGACCCCGACCCCCAGCCGACACGGCCGCCTGATCGCGGCGGTGGTGCGGGCCACCAAGCCCCTCTTCCACCTCCACCTCGCGCTCTACAAGCGTGAGCTGGCCCGGTCACCCTTCCCCCGCGACGCCAGACGCACGATCGTCGACGGCCCGGACCCCGACCGCCTGCTGTTCGTCGGCAGCATCGCCGTCGAGGGCTTCGGCGTGCTCGCCCACGACCTCACCTGCGCCAGCCAGACGGCGCGCCTCGTCGGCTCCGCCCGCGGCCGCGGGGTCACCTGGCGCGAGGTCTCCTCGCCCGTGCTGACGGCCGCGGAGGCCGCGCGCGTCGAGCTGCCGTCGGAACGTGCCGACGTGGCCGTGGTGCTGCTGGGCATCTGCGACGTGCTGCTCGCGACCGGTGGGGCCTCGTGGGAGGCGTCGCTCCGCCGCCTCGCGGAACGGGTGCGCGAGACGGCCGGCCCGGACTGCCGCGTCGTCTACGTCGGCATCCCGCCGATGGCCGAGTTCCGACCGATCCCACCGGTCGCCAAACGGCTGCTGACCCGGCAGATCGAACGCCTCAACGCCCTGACCGCGCGGGTCGCGCTGACCACGCCCGGAGCCTCGTGGGTGCCGTTCCCCGAGTGGCGCTCGGAGGGGCTGTACCACCAGGAGCTGCTGTCGTGGGCGACCATGCACCGGCGCTGGGGGCAGGCGATCGCGCCGGCCGTGGTGACGTCGCTCGGGGCGGTCGGCGTCGTCGGCGTGCCGCGGGACCGCGACGCCGGGCCCGGCGTCCGGGCCTGGACCCCCTGTCCGGGAAGACGGACGTGATCTGGTTGCCGGCCCCTCCGGGCTGACCTACACTCGACTCGTTCGAACACACGTTCGAACGATCAGGAGGACGAGATGACCACCCAGACCACCCACGAGCCCGTCGCGCTGTGGTTCGAGCGCGGCCTCCCGGCGCGGCTGGTCTGGTCGTGCCGGCGGTGGCGGGTGAGCGACACCCCGACCGAGCTGCGCGTCGAGCCGGCCGTCACACCGGCCTTCATCACGCACCCGCCCCGTCGTTTCGTGGGGTGGCGCTTCCAGGCCACCGACGACGACGGCACGACCCACATGTTCGAGGTCGTCCTCGGCGACGACGGCGGCTGGGTGCTCGGCCGCGTCTACGACTGAGCCGTCGCATGCTCGCCGCGCGGGGCGGACCGAGCCGAACGCGCCCTCCCTCCGGTCGAGGCGAGGTGCCCGACGACGACCACTTGCTCTGTCTTGCACGGCAAGGTAACTTGTGAGGCATGACAGCAGATGCGGGAGCGCAATTGCGCAAGGGTGTGGTCGAGTACTGCATCCTCGGCCTGCTCGACCGAGAGCCGATGTACGGCTGGCAGCTCTCCGAACAGCTCGTCGAAGCCGGACTCGTCGCCAGCATCGGCACGCTCTACCCCCTGCTCGGCCGCCTCCGGGCCCAGGGCCTCGCCACGGCGTTCGATCGACCGTCGGCGACGGGCCCCGTCCGGAAGTACTACCGACTCACCCCTCTCGGACGCGCTCAGCTCGTCGCTTTCCGCCTCCAGTGGGCCCCTTTCACCGCATCGGTGAACCAACTCATCGGAGACGACACCCATGACTGACACCACACCCGAAGTCACCACCGCCTACCTCGCGCAGCTCGACGCCGAGCTCGTCCAGCTGCCGCCCGGCCTACACCGGGACATCGTCGCCGGCATCCAGGAGGAGCTCCAGGGCCTCGATGCCGAGTCCGCCGCCGCACGCATCCGGCAGCTCGGCGATCCGGCCTTCATCGCGGCGGAGGCGCGCGCCGAGACGGTTACCGCAGCCCCCCACGTCAGCGCCGACGCGCCACCCCCCGGCCGGACGTTCTCGATCGTCGCGGTCGTCGTCCTGATCGCGGGCTCGCTCCTGGTGCCGGTCGTCGGCGCTCTCGTCGGCCTCCTCTTCGTCAGCCAGGCCGCGGCCTGGACCCGACGGGAGAAGGCGGCCGCCTGGCTCGCATCCGTCGGCGTCGCCCTCCTCGCCCTTGCAGCGGCGATGCTGACGGCCTCGGCGGGCGTCGGCGGTGTCCACCTCGTCATCTCGGTCGGCTACCTCGTCTTCCCCGCCGTCGGCATCGTGCTGGCCGTCCGGGCGCACCGTCGGGGCTGGCTCGCCTGAGCCGACGCCCACGGCCCCGGCCGGCTCACCCGGCGTTGCCCCGCCGGATGCTTTGTGCCATTGTTAGGACAATTGCTCCTCACCTGGAAGTTGTACAGAGACGTATGAACCAGTCCCTCGCGCGCACCCCGCGTCCGGCGTTCCGATGAAGGCCTCCGTCGCCGGAGCCCCGGTCAGCTTCGGCGTCTTCGAGCTCACCCCCGAGGGCGCGGACGTCATCGGCCCCGACGAACTCGTCGACGTCCTCGCCGAGAGCGGCTACGCCGGCGTCGACCTCGGACCCGTCGACTACCTCGGCCGAGGCGACGAACTCCGCGCACGACTCGCTCGATCGGGCCTCGAGCTCGCGGGCGGCTGGGTCCAGCTGCCGTTCTCCGACGAGGACGCCTTCGAGGCGGCGCTCCCCCGGTTGGACGCGACCCTGCGACTCTTCGCCGAGGCCTGCGAGGACGGGCCCGCACGGCTGCCGCTGCCCACCCTCGCCGACGACGGATCCGACGCGCGTCGCGCCGGCCCTGGCCGCGGCGCCGCCACCGACCCTCTCGACGGTCGCCGATGGTCGACCCTCGTCGCCAACGTCGAGCGTGCCGTCGGCGTGACGCGGGCAGCCGGTTTCGAACCGACCTTCCACCACCACGCGGGCACGTTCGTCGAGTCGCCCGACGAGATCGACCGGTTCCTCGGCGCGGTCGACGTCGGCCTGACCCTCGACACCGGGCACCTCGTGATCGGGGGCGGCGACCCCGTGCTCGCGATCGAGCGCTGGGGCGATCGCATCAACCACCTGCACCTCAAGGACGTCGACGTGGCCGAGCTCCGGCGGGTGCTGCACGCGGGAGGCGGGATGCGCGAGGTCTGGTCCTCCGGTGCCTTCGTGGCCTTCGGGCAGGGCGACGTCGACCTCGACGCCGTCATGACCGCGGTCGACGGCCTGGACTACGACGGCTGGATCGTCGTCGAGCAGGACGTGCTCAACACTCCGGACGCCGACCTCTCCAGGTTCCGCGCCGAGCGGGGTGCCGACCAGCTCGTCAACCGCGACGCCCTCCGCGACTGGGCCTGATGCGCCTCCGCCCCCTCCCGCCCCTCGGGGCCCCACGACGCCTACGGGCAGCAAGGACGACGACGTGACCGCTCCGCTCCGCTTCGGACTCATCGGCACCGGCCGCATCGGCCAGGTGCACGCAGCCAACATCGCGGCTGACCCCGAGGCCACCCTCGCCTGGGTCTGCGACCCCTTCGTCGACGGCGCCGAGGCCGTCTCGGCACGCCACGGCGGTACCGTGACGACCGACGCCGCCGAGATGTTCGCCTCGGGCGACATCGACGCCGTCCTCATCGCCTCGCCCACCGCGACCCACGTGGACCTGCTCGGGGCGGCGCTCGACGCCGGCGTCCCCGCGCTGTGCGAGAAGCCGATCGACCTCGACATCGCGCGGGTCGACGCGTTGCTGCCCCGCGTTCGGTCCTCCGGCATCCCGATCGCCCTGGGCTTCAACCGCCGTTTCGACCCCGCATTCGCCGCCGCGCACGCCCGCGTGACGGCCGGCGAGATCGGCGAGCTCGAGCAGCTCTCGATCATCAGCCGCGACCCGGCGGCCCCGCCTGCCGCGTACGTCGGGGTCTCGGGCGGCATCTTCCGCGACATGACCATCCACGACTTCGACATGGCCCGGTTCTTCCTCCCGGACATCGTCGAGGTGACGGCGACCGGCACGACCGTCTTCGACCCGGGCGCCCGTGAACACGGCGACTACGACACCGCGATGGTGACGCTCCGGTCGTCCTCGGGGGCCCTGGTCTCGATCACCAACTCCCGGCACAGCGCCGTGGGCTACGACCAGCGGCTCGAGGCGTTCGGTGCCCGGGGCTCCCTGCAGGTGTCGAACGCGCTCACCAGCCTCGTCAGCGTCTCCACCGCCTCCCATGTCGAGGCGAAGCCGCCGTACCAGGACTTCTTCCTCGAGCGGTACGCCGCGGCCTACGTCGCCGAGTTGCGCGCGTTCATCGACCTGGCCCGAGGTGAGGAGTCGGCGAGCCCGACCTTCGCCGACGGTCGCGCGGCGCTCGTCCTCGCCGACGCCGCGGCCCGCTCGGCGGCCGAGCACGTCTCCGTCGCCGTCGAGCTCTGAGCCGGCGGTGACCTTCCACCTGGCGGCCTCCGCCGAGATGTTGTTCCGGGAGCTTCCCGTCGTCGACCGCGTCCGGCGCCTCCACGAACTCGGCTTCCAGGTCGAGATCTGGGACTGGTCGACGAAGGACCTGCCCGCCCTCGCCGCCACCGGGGCCACGTTCTCGTCGATGACCGGCTACCTCGCCGGCGACCTGACCACGGCCGACGGCATCGCCGAACTCCTCCGCACCGCGGAGGAGTCGATCGCCGCGGCCGAGATCATCGACTCGCCGAGGCTCAACCTCCACGGCACCGGCCTCGACCCGGACGGCCTCCCGGTGCGCCCGGGCGAAGCGGTGACGCCGAGTGACCGCGAACGGGCGCACGAGACGCTCGCCCGTCTGGCACGCCTCGGCGAGCGCCACGACCGCGTCTTCACGCTGGAGAACCTCAACACCGCGGTGGACCACCCGGGCACGCCCTTCGCCCGGGCCGAGGACACGCTCGCGCTCGTGAGCGCCGTGGACAGCCCCGGCCTGCGCCTCAACCTCGACCTCTACCACGCGCAGATCGGCGAGGGGAACCTCGTCGAGCTGCTCCGGCGGGCCCTGCCCTGGGTCGGCGAGATCCAGGTCGCGGACGTGCCGGGGCGCTTCGAGCCGGGTACGGGTGAGATCCGGTACCCGGCGATCGCCGCCGAACTCCGGACGCTCGGGTACGAGGGCGTCGTGGGCCTCGAGGCCTGGCCGTCCGTCGACTCCGCCACGGCGCTCGAACGCTTCCGCGCCTCCTTCGCCTGACGCCGCCCGCGACCCACCGGACCCGAGGAGGCGCGAGTCCGGTCCAGGGGACGGCCCGCCGAGCATCCCGGCGCGGCGGAGACCGCGGCTCAGAGGTCGTACGTGGTGGGACCCTCGACGCGACCCACGGCCTGCCACGCCCGGGCCCTGTCGCTGCGGACGGCGGCCTCGACGATCTCGGCGGCCGACCAGGCGTCCGCGGCCGACGGCGCCAGCTGGCGGCTCTCGAGCACGGATCGGAGGAACAGCTGCGCCTCGATGGTCTTGAGGTCGTCGAAGCCCATGCTCGTGCCGGCGCCCGGCTGGAACCGGGCGAAGTCGCCGAAGCCGGGCTGGGCCATGACGGTGCGGTACCCGGTCGTGTCGTCGGCGACCTGCAGCTCGTTCAGCCGCTGGAAGTCCCAGCGCAGCGAACCCTTCGTCCCGTAGACCTCGAGCGCGTACTCCGCGCGCGGACCGATCGCCACGCGGCTCGACTCGAGCACGACGACGGCGCCCGAAGCGAACCGGCCGAGCACGGCGGCGTAGTCCTCGTTCTCGACCGCGCCGGTCGCCCCGCCCTCGGCGCCCTTGCTGAAGTGGCCCGCCGAGCCCGAGCCCGGCAGCGGACGCTTGCGGATGAACGTCTCGGTGAGACCGGTCACGGACTCGATGCGCCCGACCACGAACTGGGCCAGGTCCGCCCCGTGCGACAGCAGGTCGCCCAGCACGCCCGACCCGGCCCGGTCGCGCCGGAACCGCCAGGTCAGGGCGCCGAGGGGATCGGCCGAATAGTCGGCCAGCAGGCTCACCCGCACGTTGGTCACCGTGCCGAGGGCGCCCGAGCGGACGAGCTCCCGGGCGCGGGCGACCGCAGGCGCGTGGCGGTAGTTGAACCCGACGGAGGTGACGACGCCCGCGTCGGCGGCGGCGCGGGCGATCTCGGACGACTCGGCGGCCGACCGGCCCATCGGCTTCTCGATCCAGAACGGCTTGCCCGCGGCGGCCGCGGCGAGGGCCACCTCGTGGTGGAGGAAGTTCGGCGCGCAGATCGACACGACGTCGACCTCGGGGTCGGAGACCACCTCACGGTAATCTCCGGTGGTGCGGCGGTAGCCGAGCACCGTCTCGGCGCTCCGTCGCGCGTCGGCATCCGTGTCCGCGGCGGACACCAACTCCACGCGGACCGGCAGCTCGGGGTAGTGCTCCGCGACCGCGCGGTACGCCCGCGAGTGCAGCCGCCCCATCCATCCGAGCGAGACGAGACCCACTCCTACGCGATCCGGTGTCGACATGGTTCTCCTGACGTCGTCGGTGGGGCCCCGGTCGAGCGGGGTCGGACCGAGCCTAGCCCAATGACAGAATGTATTGACAATCATGCACCCCTCGCACATACTCGGACCCGACATCGACGTCACCCCGGACCGTCCTCCGCGACGAGCTCCGCATCGAAGGGACTTTCAATGAAGAAGCGATTCCTCGCCGGCCTCGGCCTCGCTGCGGCGACCGGGTTCCTCCTCGCCGGCTGCGCGGGAACGGGCCAGGAGACGGCCGGACCGAACACCGGAGGCGGAGACCTCACCTTCGCGGTCGTCACCCACTCCGGTCCCGGCGACGCCTTCTGGGACCGCGTGAAGTCGGGGGCCGAGACGGCCGGAGCCGACTACGACGCCACCGTCACCTACAACTCCGACGCCGACCCCGCCAAGCAGTCGCAGCTCATCGACAACGCGGTGGCGCAGAAGGTCGACGGCATCGTCGTCTCGATGGCCAACCCCGACGGTGTCGAGGACAGCGTCAAGAAGGCCGTCGCCGCGGGCATCCCGGTCGTCACCATCAACTCCGGCATCGAGCGATCCGCCGAGTTCGGCGCCCTGACCCACATCGGCCAGAGCGAGACCGTCGCCGGCGAGGCCGTCGGCACCGAGCTCGCCGACGCGGGCCTGAGCAACGCGCTCTGCGTCATCCAGGAGGCCGGCAACGTCGGGCTCGAGGACCGCTGCTCCGCCGCCGCGAAGACCTTCGGCGGGACGATGACGAACCTCCAGGTCGACGGCACGAACGACGCCGACGTGAAGGCGACGATCAAGTCGAAGCTCCAGGCCGATCCGTCCATCGACGGGGTCCTCACCCTCGGCGGCCAGTACGCCATCGATGCGGTCGGCGCGGTCGAGGAGTCCGGCAGCTCGGCGAAGGTCGGCACCTTCGACCTCTCCGAGGACGTCGTGTCGGACGTCGAGAACGGCTCCATCCTGTTCGCCGTCGACCAGCAGCCCTACGTGCAGGGCTTCCTCGGCGTGACGGCCCTCCAGTTGTACGTCACCAACGGCAACGTCATCGGCGGCGGCCAGCCGGTCTACTCCGGCCCGGCCTTCGTCACCGAGGACAACGCGGCCCAGGTCGCCGAGTTCGCCGCCAACGGCACGCGCTAGGCATCCCCCCGGGGGCCGGCGCAGCACGCGGCCGGCCCCCTCTCCTCCCCCGACCCAGGAGTCACCGTTGACGACCACTGACATCGTGACGATCGCGACGAGGCCACGCCTCGAGCGGCGTCCGCTCCGCAAGATCCTCGCCCGGCCCGAGACGGGCGCCTTCGTCGCCGCGCTCGCGGTGCTCCTGTTCTTCTCCCTCTACACGCCCCAGTTCCTCAGCTTCGCCGGAGCCGGCGTCTGGCTCGAGTCGGCCTCGACCTTCGGCATCATGGCCGTCGCGGTGGCCGTGCTCATGATCGGCGGCGAGTTCGACCTCTCGGCCGGCGTCATGACCGGCTTCTCGGCCTTGATCGTCGGCATCCTCACGACGCACTACGGCCTGAGCATCTGGGTCGCGGTCGTCGTGTCGCTCGTCGTCTGTCTCGGCGTCGGCGCCGTCAACGGGGTCCTGGTCATGAAGACGGGCCTGCCGAGCTTCATCGTGACCCTGGGCACGTTCTTCGCCCTCGCGGGCATCGACCTCGCCGTCACCAAGATCATCACCGGCCAGGTCGCCATCCAGGGCATGACCAAGGTCCCTGCCTACGACTCGATCCAGCCGCTGTTCGGCGCGTCGGTTCAGATCGGCGGCGGCACCTTCTACGTCTCGGTCCTCTGGTGGTTCGTCGTCGCCGCGGCGGCCACCTGGATCTTGCTGCGCACCCGTGCGGGCAACTGGATCTTCGCCGTGGGTGGGGCCCTGAACTCGTCCCGCCAGGTGGGCGTCCCCGTCTTCACGACCAAGATCGGCCTCTTCATGGGGACGGCGGGCGCCGCCTGGCTGGTCGGCATGATCTCGCTCTTCCGCACCTCGACGGTCCAGGCCAACACCGGGGTGGGCCAGGAGTTCATCTACATCATCTGCGCCGTCGTCGGCGGCTGCCTCATGACGGGCGGCTACGGCTCCGCGATCGGTGCCGCCCTCGGCGCGCTGATCTACGGCATGGTCTTCCAGGGCATCACCTTCGCCCAGTGGGACACCAACTGGCTGAGGACGGTCCTCGGCGGCATGCTGCTCGCCGCGGTGCTGCTGAACAACTTCGTCAGGACACGAGCAGGAGGCGCGCGATGAGCACCGAGACCACCCACGACCGCGCGGACGCGCGTCCCGTGTCGCCGCGAGCCGCCGTCGGCACGACGATCGTCGAGGTCCGCGACATCGGCAAGACCTACGGGGCCGTCAACGCCCTCGCCGGGGTCTCGACGACGGTCGCGGCCGGCCAGGTCACGTGCGTGCTCGGCGACAACGGCGCGGGCAAGTCCACGTTCATCAAGATGCTGGCCGGCGCGCACACGCCGAGCGAGGGCGAGCTGCTGCTCGACGGCGAGCCCGTCACCTTCGCGTCGCCGCGGGCCGCCCTGAGCGCCGGCATCGCGACGGTCTACCAGGACCTCGCGGTCGTTCCCCTCATGCCCGTCTGGCGCAACTTCTTCCTCGGCTCCGAGATGACGATCGGGGCCGGCCCGTTCCGTCGCCTGGACGTCAAGGCGATGAAGCAGATCACCTTCGAGGAGCTGGCCCGCATGGGCATCGACCTCCGCGACGTCGACCAGCCGATCGGCACGCTGTCGGGAGGCGAGCGGCAGTGCGTCGCCATCGCCCGCGCCGTCTACTTCGGGGCTCGCGTGCTGATCCTCGACGAGCCGACGGCCGCCCTCGGTGTGAAGCAGTCCGGTGTCGTGCTCAAGTACATCGCGCGCTCCCGGGACGAGGGCCTCGGTGTCGTCTTCATCACGCACAACCCGCACCACGCGTACCCGGTGGGCGACCGCTTCCTGCTCCTGAATCGCGGCACGAGCCTCGGCAACTTCGAGAAGAGCGAGATCACCCTCCCCGAGCTGACCGCGCTGATGGCCGGCGGAGCCGAGCTCGACTCGCTCGCGCACGAGCTCGAACGCGAGATGCCCGGTTCGCCCGTGGCACGCGAGATGGCGGCCGACGCCTCCGAGACCGTGCCTCCGGCGGGGAGCTGAGGCCCGACGCCTGCCGATCCACCTCTGTGGAAAGATGGAGGACCACCGATCAAGAGCGGACACGATGCCTCAGGACGAGCAGCTGCTGCCTCCCGATTTCTTCCTCGGGCTCGATCGCTCCGGCCCGGTGCCGCTCTATTACCAGGTGTCGAACCTCCTCGAGGGCGCCATCCACGACGAGACGCTCCCCGCCGGTGCGCGCCTCGAGAACGAGGTGGCGCTCAGCGCCCGGCTCGGGCTCTCTCGTCCGACGATCCGGCGGGCGATCCAAGAGCTCGTCGACAAGGGCCTGCTCGTCCGCCGCCGGGGCATCGGCACGCAGGTCGTCCATGGTCGCGTCACCCGCAACGTCGAGCTGACCAGCCTCTACGAAGACCTCGAACGCACGGGACAGAAGCCCGAGACGTCGCTGCTCTCGTCGTCCGTCGAGGGCGCCGACGAGAAGACGGCCGAGGCCCTGGGGGTCGAGGTCGACAGCCCCACGCTCCACCTCGTGCGCCTGCGCTCCGCCGACGGCGTGCCCCTGGCCGTCCTGGACAACGTGCTCCCCGAACCGTTCGCCGATCTCGACCTGGCGTCGCTCGAGAAGCACGGCCTCTACCAGCTGCTCCGTGGCCGTGGGGTGACGATGCGGGTCGCGAAGCAGCGCATCGGGGCGCGCTCGGCCACCGCCTCCGAGGGCCGCCTGCTCGACCTGCCCAAGAGCGCGGCCGTCCTGACCATGGGGCGCACGGCCTTCGACAACTCCGGGCGTGCCGTCGAGCACGGCCAGCACTGCTACCGGCCCGACCTCTACTCGTTCGAGATCACGCTCGTCGAGCGCTGACCTGCGGCGTCAGCCCAGCAGCGGACGGCGGGCCGCCGAGCGCGTGACGTACTCGTCGCGCGCCTGCTGCGTGCCGGGCAGCGTCGACACCTCGGCGACCGGCACGTCCCACCAGCCCTCGCCGCCGGGCGCGTAGAGCAGCGGGTCGCTCTCGACGTGGATGAGCGTCGTGGTCTCGGACGCCTTCGCGACCGCCACGGCCCTGCCCAGGTCGGCCACCGCCTCCGGACCCGCCGCGATCTCGATGGTCTCGACGCCGTAGCTCCGGGCGTTGGCGGCCAGGTCGACGGGCAGGGTGGCCCCGCTGCCGTCGCGGTACCGCGTGCCGAAGCGCTCGGAGCCGACCGTCTCGGAGAGGTGCCCGATCGACGCGTAGCCGTGGTTCTGGATCAGCACGACGATGATCTTGACGCCCTCGGCGACCGCGGTCACGAGTTCGGTGTGCAGCATGAGGTACGAGCCGTCGCCGACCATGACGACGACGTCCCGGTCGGGGGCGGCGCGCCGGACGCCGAGTCCGCCGGCGATCTCGTAGCCCATGCACGAGAAGGCGTACTCGACGTGGTAGCCGAGGGCGTCGCGCACCCGCCAGAGCTTGTGGAGGTCGCCCGGCAGCGAACCCGCGGCCTGCACGACGACGTCACGGGGGTCGGTGGCGGCCTGCACGGCCCCGATGATCTCGGCCTGACCCGGCCGCGCGAGCCCCGAGGGCTCGAAGGCCCGGTCGACGACCGCATCCCACCCGGCCTTCTCGGCCGCCGCCCGCTCGACCCACCCGGCGGGGGCCCTCCAGTCGGCGAGCTCGGTGCGCAGGGCGTCGAGGGCCTCGCGGGCGTCCGCGATGACGGGCAGCTGCGTGCCGTGCTTGTACGCGTCGAACGAGGCGACGTTGACGTTCACGAAGCGCACGCCCTGGGCTTGGAAGGCGGTCCGGCTCGCCGTGGTGAAGTCCGAGTACCGTGTGCCGATGCCGATGACCACGTCGGCCTCGGCGGCGAGGCGGTTCGCCGCGGTGCTGCCGGTCGCCCCGACGGCACCGAGGTAGCCGGGCTGGTCCCACGGCAGCGAGCCGCCGCCCGCCTGGGTGGTGCCGACCGGGATGCCGGTCAGCTCGACGAGGGCGCGCAACGACTCCTCGGCCCCCGAGTACAGGACTCCGCCGCCGGCCACGACGACCGGCGCCTTCGCGGCACGGATCGCGGCGACGGCGCGCTCCAGCGGACCACGCTCGGGCACGGGCCGGCGCACGTGCCAGTCACGCGGCGCGAGAAATTCGACGGGCACGTCGACCGCCTCGGCCTGGACGTCCTCGGGCAGGGCGATCGTGACCGCTCCCGTCTCGGCGGGGTCGGTCAGCACGCGCATCGCGGCCAGCGCGATCGAGAAGAGCTTCTCGGGGCGGTCGACCCGGTCGAAGAACCGCGACAGCGGCCGGAACGCGTCGGTGACCTGCACGCTCGGGTCGTGCGGCAGCTCGATCTGCTGCAGCACCGGATCGGCGACGCGGGTCGCGAAGGTGTCGCTGGGCAGCAGCAGGGCGGGCAGCCGGTTCGCGGTCGCCAGCGCGGCACCGGTGAGCATGTTGGCGGCGCCCGGCCCCACGGAGGCGGTGCTCGCGAAGGTGCCGCGGCGGCGCCTCATGCGGGCGTAGCCGACGGCCTGGTGCACCATCGCCTGCTCGTTCCGGGCCTGGTGGTACGGCATGAGGCCCGGCTGCTCGACCTCGAGTTGCTGGAGCGCCTGGCCGATGCCGGCGACGTTGCCGTGGCCGAAGATGCCGAACGTGCCGGCGACGGTGCGCTCGCGGTGCTCGCCGTCGACCGTCCACTGGTTCGCGAGGAACTCGATCAGCGCCTGCCCGACCGTCATCCGCCTGGTGGTGCCCATGTCATCGTGTCCTGTCGTCGTGGGGTCGTCGTCGCGACGCGTCATCGCGGGTCCGGTCGTCCGGTGGGTGCTCGTCACGGGCGTCGCTCGTAGGGGAGGCGCGGGTCGACGTCCTGCGCCTCCCACGTCGCGCGGATCCACCCGTGGGCCGGGTCGTCCGAGATGTGCCACACCCGCTCGGGGTCGGGCCCCGCCATGACGTTGAGGTAGTAGAGGTCGTAGCCGGGGGCCGCGACGCACGGGCCGTGCCAGCCGTGGGGCAGCAGGGCGACGTCGCCGGTGCGCACCTCGGCGAGCACGTCGATCTCGCCGGCCGGGGACGAGTAGGCGCGGACGAACCCGAACGGATCGGCCTGCGGCGGCCCGTCGAGGCCCCGCTCGACCGCGGTCTCGAAGTAGTAGATCTCCTCGAGCCGTGACTCCTGCCCCGCCTGCAGCTCGTCGTGTTTGTGCGGGGGCCAGCTCGACCAGTTCTCGGCGGGCGTGATGACCTCGCAGACGATGAACCGGCCGGCGTCGAGCACCTGGGGCGTGCCGAAGTTGTGCACCTGCCGGCTGGAGCGACCTGCTCCGCGCAGTTCGACGGGCACCTCGTCGCGCCGGACGTGCCGGCTGGGGTGGACCTCGGCGGTGGGCGCCTCGGCCACGGCCACCCGCCCCTCCCCCTCGATCGTGGCGGAGGCGCCGGTCGAGAGGTAGAGGACGTCGCTCGGGCCGTCGAAGACCGAGGCACGGCCCGCCAGGTGGGTGGTCTCGAGCGCGCCCGAGACCCGGTGTTCGACCATGAACGACCCCGACAGCGGAACCACGAGGCGCTCGACGCCGGCCGCGGGCAGCGGGAGCCGGCCTCCGGGCCCGAGTTCGGCGACCCGTAGACCGGTGTGCTGCCAGCCCGCGAGCTCGTCGTCGACGACGGACTCCCAGTCGCCGCGCCTCAGGGCGCCCTTCGCGAACACCCACTCGTTCTGCGTGGTCATGTCTCTCCTGCTCGTCGGGAACCCGGTCGGCTCCGTGCGCGTCAGTTCTGCGGGAACCCGAGGTCGACGCCGCCGTGCGACGGGTCGAGCCACCGTGAGGTGATCGCCTTCTGCTGGGTGAAGAACCGGACGCCCTCAGCCCCGTGGGCCTTGGTGTCGCCGAACAGCGAGTCCTTCCAGCCGCCGAACGAGAACGTCGCGACGGGCACCGGGATGGGCACGTTGATGCCGATCATCCCGACCTGCACCTCGTTCTGGAAGCGTCGCGCCGCGCCTCCGTCGTTCGTGAAGATCGCCGTGCCGTTGCCGAACGCGCCGTCGTTGATCAGGGCGACGCCCTCGTCGTAGGAGGCGACGCGGACGATGGAGAGGACGGGTCCGAAGATCTCTTCCGTGTAGGCCCGCGAGGTGGTCGGCACCTTGTCGAGCAGGGTCGGCCCGAGCCAGAAGCCCGCGGCGTCGCCGTCGACCTCGATGCCGCGACCGTCGATGACGACCTCGGCGCCGTCCTCTTCGGCGACGGCGATGTACGAGGTGACCTTGTCGCGGTGCTGCTCGGTGACGAGCGGGCCCATGTCGCAGCCGCGGCGGCCGTCGCCGATGCGCAGCCTCGAGGCGCGGTCGCGGATCTTGGTGATGAGCGCGTCGGCGACGGGCTCCACCGCGACGACGACGGAGATCGCCATGCAGCGTTCGCCCGCCGAGCCGAACCCGGCGTTGATCGCGGAGTCGGCGACGAGGTCGAGGTCGGCGTCGGGCAGGACCAGCATGTGGTTCTTGGCGCCGCCGAGGGCCTGCACGCGCTTGCCGTTCGCGGCGCCCGTCTCGGAGACGTACCGGGCGATCGGGGTGGAGCCGACGAACGAGACGGCCCGGACGGCCGGGTGCGTGAGCAGGCCGTCGACGGCCTGCTTGTCGCCGTTGAGCACCGTGAAGACACCGGCGGGCAGACCGGCCTCGGCCCAGAGGGCGGCGAGCCAGAGCGCGGCGGAGGGGTCCTTCTCGGACGGCTTGAGGACGACGGTGTTGCCGGCGGCGATGGCGATGGGGAAGAACCACATCGGTACCATCGCGGGGAAGTTGAAGGGCGAGATGACGCCGACGACGCCCAGCGGCTGCTTGGTCGAGTAGACGTCGACGCCCGTCGACACCTGCTCGGAGTACTCGCCCTTCAGGTGGTGCGCGAGACCGGTCGCGAACTCGACGACCTCTTGACCGCGGGTGATCTCGCCCAGCGCGTCGGACACGACCTTGCCGTGCTCCGAGGTGATGATCTCGGCCAGCTCGCCCTTCTTGGCCTCGAGCAGCTCGCGGAACCGGAAGAGGATCTGCTGACGCTTGGCGAGCGAGAGGTCGCGCCAGGCGGGGAACGCGGCTTGTGCCGAGGCGATCGCCGCCTCGATCTCGTCCTCGTCGGCGAGGGCGACGTGCTTCGTCACGACTCCGAGCGCCGGATCGTAGACGGGGGCCGTGCGACCGGAGCTCGACGGCGACTCGCGACCGTCGATCCAGTGCGGCACGACGGGCAGCTCGGGGGCGGGAGCGTTCGTCGGGGAGTCAGACATCGTCCTGCTTCTCTTCTCGGGAGGGATCAGCCGTGCACGAGCGCGGCGGCGGTGTCGACGGCGGCGACCACGTCGCCGTCGGCCGGGTACAGCAGCGTGCGGCCCACGACGAGCCCGCGGACGCCCGGGAGCGCGAGCGCGGCCTCCCACGACGCGTAGGTCTCGTCGGGACGGCCCGAAGGATCGCCGCCGAGCAGGAGGGTCGGCAGCGTGGTCGACGCCATCACCCGCTCCATCTCGGGTACGACGGGGAGCTTGAGCCACGACCAGGCGGACGTGGCACCGAGGCCCGCGGCGATCGCGACCGAGGTGACCACCGCCTCCGGTGTGAGGTCGTTCTCGACGACGCCGTCCACCCAACGGCTGAGGAACGGCTCGAGCATGATCGGCACCTGGGCCGCGGCGGCGGCGTCGACGGCCCTGGCGGTCGACTCGAGGGTGGACGCGGTCGCGGCGTCGCCGAGGTTGACCCTGATCAGCAGCTTCGCGAAGTCGATGCCCGACGCGACGATGCCCGGCACGTCGTATCCGGTGAACCGGTCGTCCATCTCGAACCGGGCGCCCTTGAGGCCGCCGCGGTTCATCGACCCCACCACGACCTTGCCCTCGAGGGCGCCCAACAGGGCGAGGTCCTCGATGACGTCGGGCGTCCCGAGCACGCCGTCCACTCCCGGTCGCGAGAGGGCGGTGACCAGGCGCGTGAGCATCTCGTACCGGTCGGCCATCGCCGACGGGTCGTCTCGGACGCCGAGCGCCCCGCGTGCCGGATGGTCGGCGGCGACGATGAAGAGGCGGCCGTCGTCGGCCAGCAGCGGCCGGCGCGACCGGTCGCGCACCCGGGGCAGCACCGTCTGCGGGGCGAAGGTGCGCACGTGGCGCAGCGTCTCGAAGTCGAGCGGGGCGGGGGCCGGGACGGGGACGTCAGGCGTCGACACGGGCGATGCTCCTCACGATCGCGTCGACCTCGTCGGTGGAGGGCATGGCGGTCGAGCACTCGCGCCGACTGGCGACGATCGCGCCGGCGACGTTGGCGAAACGGAGGACGTCCCTGAGCGACCGGTCCTGCAACAGGCCGTGGCAGAGGGCACCGCCGAAGCCGTCGCCCGCACCGAGCCCGTTGACGACCTCGACGGCGTGGGGCGGGACCTCCACGGTCTCGTCGCGGGTCTTGGCGAGCACGCCGCGCGGGCCCTGCTTCACGACGGCCAACTCGAGACCGCGGTCGAGCAACGCGTCGGCGGCGCGGTGGGGGTCGGTCTCGCCGACGGCGATCTCGCACTCCTCGCGGTTGCCGACGGCCACGCTGACGTGCTCGAGCGCGAGCGACACCTCGCGTCGGGCGTCGTCGGGCGACGACCAGAACATCGGACGGTAGTCGAGGTCGAGGACGGTGAGCGGCTTGCGCCCACGCGCCTCCCACGCGGCGTGGTGAGCCGTCCGGCTCGGGTCCTCGGACAGACCGGTGACGGTGGCCCAGAAGATGCGGGCGTCGGCGATCGCGTCGAGGTCGAGCTCGTCGGCGTGGACGACCATGTCAGGGGCCTTGGGCGCCCGGTAGAAGTAGAGGGGGAAGTCGTCGGGCGGGAAGATCTCGCAGAACGTGACCGGGGTGTTCAGGTCGGGCACCGTGCGGACGAACCGGGTCGAGACCCCGAGGCGCTCGAGCTCGCCCGTCACGAAGCGACCGAAGGGGTCATCGCCGGTGCGGGTGACGATGGCGGTGCGGAGGCCGTGGCGGGCGGCGGCGACGGTCACGTTCGCAGCGCTGCCGCCGAGGTACTTGCCGAACGTCTCGACGGCCTCGAGGCCGACGCCGTCCTGCAACGGGTAGAGGTCGACGCCCGAACGTCCGATGGTGACGAGGTCGAGGGAAGCGTCCGTCGCGGAGGTGCTGGTGTCGGTCATACGTCTCTGTACAACTCTCTGGTCGTGTCGATCGGGCCCGCCCTGTCGCGGCCGCCATGTGCTTACATATGAACATAGCGCACGAGTGCCGAGAAGTCACGGCCGGCCGACCGGCGAGCAGGACTAGGGCGCGATCGGCGCCTCCTCGTCGGCCGCCACGTCCTTCTGCACGGCGAACTGGGTCCGGTGCAGCTCTTCGTACCGTCCGGCCGCAGCCAGCAGCTCGTCGTGCGTGCCGCGCTCCACGATCGACCCGTCCTCGACCACCAGGATCATGTCCGCGCTGCGGATGGTGGAGAGCCGGTGGGCGATCACCATCGCCGTCCGCCCGTCGAGCGCCTCGCTGAGCGCCGCCTGCACGGCAGCCTCCGACGTCGAGTCCAGCGCCGCGGTCGCCTCGTCGAGGATGACGACGCGCGGCTGGGCGAGCAGGAGGCGCGCGATGGTCATCCGCTGACGCTCGCCTCCCGAGAGCCGGTAGCCGCGCTCCCCCACCATCGTGTCGAGCTGGTCCGGCAGCGACCGGAGCAGCGGCTCGAGCCGCGCACGGCGGACGGCGTCCCACACCTCGTCCTCGGACGCCTCCGGCCTCGCGAGGCGCAGGTTGCTGAGGATCGTCTCGTGGAACAGGTGGCCGTCCTGCGTCACCATGCCCAGGGTGTGGCGCATCGAGGCGAAGGTCACGTCGCGCACGTCGGCACCGGCGAGGCGCACGGCACCGCTGTCGACGTCGTACAGGCGCGAGAGCAGCTGGGCGATGGTGGACTTGCCGGCGCCGGACGTGCCCACGAGGGCGACGGTCTGCCCCGGCTCGATCCGGAACGACACTCCGTGCAGCACCTCGTCGCCGCCGCGGGTGTCCAGGGTGGAGACCTCTTCCAGCGAGGCGAGCGACACCTTGTCCGCGGACGGGTACGCGAACCGGACGTCGTCGAACTCGACGCTCACCGGGCCCTCGGGGACGGAGGAGGCGGTCGGCTTCTCCTGGATGAGCGGCTTCAGGTCGAGCACCTCGAAGACGCGCTCGAAGCTGACGACCGCGCTCATGATCTCGACCCGGGCGCTCGCGAGGCCGGTCAGCGGCACGTAGAGGCGGGTGAGGAGGAGCGCCAGGGTGACGACCTCGCCGGTGTCGAGCTGGCCGGCGAGGGCGAGGAAGCCGCCGAGGCCGTAGACGAGCGCGAGGGCCAGGGCGGAGACGAGCGTCAGCGCGGTGACGAAGACGAACTGCAGCAGCGCGCTGCGGACCCCGATGTCTCGGACACGGGCGGCGCGGACGCGGAACTCCTCCGCCTCCTCGTCGGGACGGCCGAAGAGCTTGACGAGGGTGGCGCCGGGTGCCGAGAACCGCTCGGTCATCTGCGTGCTCATCGCCGAGTTGTGGTCGGCGGCCTCGCGGCGCAGGGCGGCGAGGCGGCTGCCCATGCGGCGTGCGGGCACCAGGAAGATCGGCAGCATGACGACGGCGAGCACCGTCACCAACCAGGAGGTGCTGAGCATGACGACGAGGGTGAGGATCAGGGCGACGACGTTGGTCACGACGCCCGACAGCGTGCCGCTGAAGGCTTGTTGGGCGCCGATGACGTCATTGTTGAGGCGGCTGACGAGGGCGCCCGTGCGGGTGCGGGTGAAGAACGCGATCGGCATCTTCTGGACGTGGTTGAAGACGGCGGTGCGGAGGTCGAGGATGACCCCCTCGCCGATCCGGGCGGAGAACCAGCGCGTCAGGAGGGAGACGCCGGCGTCGGCCACGGCCACGACGGCGATGAGGACGGCGAGTCGGACGATCATCGACACCTCGCCCTTCGCGACGATGACGTCGACCACCCGGCCGGCCAGCACCGGTGTCGCGACGGCGAGGAAGGCCCCTACGATCGAGAGGCCGATGAAGACCACCAGCTTGGACCGGTAGGGCACGGCGAACGTCATGATCCGCCGCACCGATTCGCGGGAGATGCCGTGCTTGCCGTCCCTCGCGGACGAGATCTTGTACAGCGAGCTCCAGGCCGCGCCTTCCATGCTCATGGCGGTTCCTTCCGTGGGTACCAGGCCCAACCTAGACGGCGGGCGGCCCCGTGCCCGCCGTTCGGCCCTCGGAAGGCAGTAGGTTCGCCACGTGGTCGAGAACCTCCGCCGAGCTCTGCACCGGCGGAGGGGCACTGCCGTCGGTGATCGATCCCCGGACGAGACACGGCCGCCGGCGCATGATCAGAGCATGAGCAGAAGCTGGTCGGTCGTCGTGGTGGTGAGCTCTGTGGTCGTTCTCGTCGCAGGCCTGGGAATCGTCGGCACCGGCCATGCCTACGGATGGCTCCTCGTGGCCACCGGCCTGCTCAACACCGTTCTGGGCGCCCTCACCTGCCGGAAGGCGGCCCGGCAGACCACGGGGTCACCGTGACCGATCGGCTGTCGGGCACCCGCGTGCGGAGGACCTGCAGGAGGCGCGGTGCCGGGACGTCCGACACCGCGCCTCCTCGGGGCGGTCGCGCTAGGGGACGATGACGGCGCGGCCGCGGACCGTGCCCGCGGCGAGGGCCTCGTAGGCCTTCGGGCCGTCGTCGAGCGAGTAGCGCTGGGTGGCGACCTCGACCTGGCCGGCCCGGGCGAGGTCGAGGACCTCGATCAGCTCGCTGCGGCTGCCCCAGTAGGGGATGCGCACGGCGACGTCGAAGGCGATCGTGCCGAACCCGACCTCGACGGTGCCACCACCGATTCCGACGATCGTCACGTCGGCGTCCGGTGCCGCGACCGCGACGGCCGTGGCCATGGTCGGCTTCGCCCCGACGAAGTCGAAGACGGCCTGGACGCCGAGGCCTCCGGTGATCTCGCGGATCGCCTCGGCGGCGTGCTCGTCGCTGATGACCGTGTGGTGAGCGCCGACGTGTTTCGCGAGCTCGAGCTTCTCGTCGGTCACGTCGAGTGCGATGATCTGCGCACCCGAGAGCGCCCGCAGGATCTGGATGCCGACGTGCCCGAGGCCGCCGGTGCCGATCACGACCGCGTAGGTGCCCGCCCCGAGTTTCGGCAGCGAGGTCTTGATCGCGTGGTACGGCGTGAGGCCGGCGTCGGTGAGCGAGACGTTCTCGACGGGGCCGAGGTCGCCGAGCGGCACGAGGTGGCGGGGGTCGTCGACGATCATGTACTCGGCCATCGAGCCGGGAGCGCCCAGCCCGGGGGGCTTGATGCCCTCGGCGGCGGCGTTGACGCAGTAGTTCTCCTTGCCCTGGGCGCACTGGTGGCAGCGGCCACAGCCCCACGGGCCGTAGACGGCGACGGCGTCACCGACCTGCAGGTGCTCGACGCCCTCTCCGAGCTCGGTGACGATGCCGGCTCCCTCGTGCCCGAGCGTGAGCGGCAGCGGGTAGCCCTGCGCCGTGTAGTCCTCTTCACTGAGGCTCATGACGTACTCGTCGGAGTGGCAGACGCCGGCCGCCGTGACCTTCAGCAGGACCTGCCCGGGGCCGGGCGACGGCTTCTCGATCTCGACGACTTCGGGGTGCTGACCGATCTGGGTGTACTGGAGTGCCTTCATGGGGCGCAGGTTACGCCCGACGGCTGCAAGCCGGGCGACAGGTGTCGCCCTACCTCGGTCGATCCGCGCGCGGTGCGGCGGTGACGCCGGTCGGCCCTACGATCGACGGCATGGCACACCTGCACCGGGCCGGCATGAGCCCCTCCAAGATCGACCTGCTCGACTCCTGGGTGCCCACCCAGCCGTGGTTCGAGGGCCCACGCCGGCCCGAGGGCGCCGACGACGAGGGGCTGCGCAGCGTCGCCGCCTTCCGCTTCGACGACCCGGCGGGCGAGGTCGGCGTCGAGACGATCATCGTCGCCACGGCCGACGGTGCGCAGCTGCAGGTGCCCCTCACCTACCGCGACGCTCCCCTGGCCGGCGCGGAAGACCACCTCGTCGGGACGACCGAGCACTCGGTGCTCGGCACGCGCTGGGTCTACGACGGCACGGCCGACCCGGTCTGGGCCGCGGCCCTCGCCACGGCCGTGCTGACCGGCGGCACACAGGCCGAGGCCTGGTTCGAGGTCGACGGCGAGCGGCAGGTCCGCGAGCCGAACTCGACCGTCGTCGGCAGCGGCACCCCCGGCGCCCCGGTGCCCGACGTCGACCGCCTCACCGTCGACCAGGTCGAGGGGCGCACGGTCGTCACGGGTGCCGCGGTCCGCATCGTCGTCGCCCGCGTGCTCGGCCGGCACGACGCCGGCGCGCTCGCCTCGACCGGCGGCCACACGGGTGACCACGGCGTCGAGGTGCTCACCGGCACCTGGACGGGGCACGACCAGCCCGAGACGCTCGCAGTCGTGCTCACGGCGTAGCGACTGCAGGAGGCGCGGTGCCGGCAGCGGGGACGCGACCGGTCGCGGGGGTCCCGGGTACCCGACCCGCGCCTCCTCGTCTCGTCCCCAGGCGGTCGCCCGGATGACGGGACGGTGAACGATCGTGCACCGGGCTTCGCCCGTCGGCACGGTGCCGCTACGGTGGCCCGATGACGGCGATCGACACCTCCCCGACGACCACGGCCACGGCACCCGGCACGCCCCTGACGGGCACCGCGCTCGCGACGCCGCCGACGGCCGAGCTGCACCTGCACGTCGAGGGCACGCTCGAACCCGAGCTCGTCTTCGCCCTCGCCGACCGCAACGACGTCGACCTGCCCTTCGCCTCGGTCGACGAGCTGCGCGCCGCGTACTCGTTCGGTTCGCTGCAAGAGTTCCTCGACCTGTACTACGCGTGCACGGCCGTGCTGCAGACCGCACAGGACTTCCGCGACCTCGCCTGGGCCTACCTCGAACGGGCCCACGCCCAAGGGCTGCGACACGTCGAGATGTTCTTCGATCCCCAGGCGCACACCTCGCGCGACGTCGACGTCGACGAGGTCGTGGACGGGCTCACGCAGGCGCTCCGTGAGGCGCGCGAGCGGTACGGCATCACGGGCGGTCTCATCCTGTGCTTCCTGCGACACCTGCCGGTGGGCGACGCGGCCGCGACCCTCGAGTCCGTCGCGCACCGCGCCTCCGACCTGCTCGGGGTGGGGCTCGACTCCTCCGAGGTGGGGTTCCCGCCGGCCGCGTTCGCCCGTGTCTTCGACCGTGCCCGCGCCCTCGGGTTGCACGTCGTCGCCCACGCCGGTGAAGAAGGGCCGCCGTCGTACGTCTCCGACGCCCTCGACCTGCTGCACGTCGAACGAGTCGACCACGGGGTGCGCAGCCTCGAGGACGACGCGCTCGTCGCCCGCCTCGTCGCCGACCGGGTGCCGCTCACCGTGTGCCCCCTGTCGAACCTGCGGCTCGCCGTGGTGTCCGACCTGGCCGAGCACCCGCTGCCCCGCATGCTCGAGGCCGGGCTGCTCGTCACGGTCAACAGCGACGACCCCGCCTACTTCGGTGGCTACGTGGGCGACAACTACCAGGCCCTGCGCGACGAGCTCGGTCTCGACGACGACGCGCTCGCCCTGCTGGCGACGAACTCCGTCGAGGCGTCGTTCGCCGACGCGGGCCGCAAGGCCGAACTGACCGCCGAGGTGCGGGCCTGGCGCGAGGCGCGTCGCGCGGCCTGAGACACGGGCCGCCCCGCCACCGCACGGCCGGACCCGACAGGACGGCTAGAGCGTGCGGCCGGCGTTCGCGTCGAGCCAGGCCTTGGGGTCGACCTGCGTCGAACCGCCCAGCAGCACCTCGAAGTGCAGGTGCTCACCGGTCGCGACCCCGCTGCGGCCGACCCTGCCGACCAGCTCGCCCACCTGGACCGTCTGACCCGCGACGAGCGGGCTCGACCCGACCTGCATGTGCGCGTAGAGCGTGCTGACCCGCTGGCCGTCGATCACGTGGTCGATCACGGCGTACTGACCGAACTGACCGTGCATCGCCGAGGTCCGCACGACGCCCGCCGCCGTGGCGCCGATCGGGGTGCCGCCGCCGGGCGTCATGTCGAGGCCCATGTGCATGCTCGAGCACGCCGCGCACGGTGCCGAACGGGGACCGAACCCCGAGCTGAGGACGACCGAACCCGGGAACGGCCACCGGATGTCGCCGGTGCCCGAGTTGACGATGGTGCCGGCCCCCGAGGAGGCGCGGTTCGAGTTCGTCGATCCCGCGAGGTTCTTCGAGGTGACGACGGGCTCGGGCTCGGGCGGCGGAGGCGGCGGCGGCGCGTCGGTCACCCCGAAGGCGTCACGCTCGGACACGGTCAACACGACGAGCGACGCCGCGAGGGTCTGGGTCGGCATCGGCGCGGCGCCGACGGTCGGGATGTTCGACCCGCCGAGGTCGCTCGCCGACGCCGGGGTGAGGTTCGACGTGAAGAAGAGCATGACGGCGCAGGCGCCGAGCACTGGCAGGGTGGCGGCACGGACGCGTCTCGCCGCGACGCGCAGCCTCGACCGGCCGGACCTGCGACGCGAGCTCGGGCTCGTGCTCGTGCTCGTGCTCGTGCTCGTGCTCGTGCGACGGGATGCCGCCGCACCCGCTGTCGAGCCGTGCACCCGGTTGCTCATGGGTGCATCGTTCGGAACCGGGTTCATCGTCGGCACGGCCGGAGACACGGAGGACGACGGCGCGAGGGCAGCAGCGGACGCAGGAGGCGCGGGAGCAGCAGCGGCACGCTCGCGGGCGAGGGCCTCGCGACGCGTCAGCGGCGGGTCGGTGGTCACCGGCACGGCGGCCCCGGGAGTGGTCGAGGGGTCGGTCATGAGCGCTTCCCGGAACGGACGGCGCTAGGACTCACGGTTCTCCTCGGCTGGGCGGACCGACCCACTCTACGATCCGAGCCGCCCGCTGGCCAGGGGTGGAGGCGATCTTTCATGAGCTGCACCCTTCGGGTCGACCGGCACCGCGCCTCCTGACCGGGGGCGCTCACCGTGATGCGGGCGACGTTATCCACCACGAGAGGCGCCGGTCACACCCAGAACGCGGCACAACGGGGCCTCGGTCACCCCACCTCGCGGGGGTTCCGTCCGGTCGCCGGCGCCCCTAGCCTCGGGCCGTGACCTTCGTACTGGCTGCCCTGCCCCTGCTGGTGATCGTGGGTGCGCTCGTCGACATCGTCACGCGCCCCGAGGGCGACGTACGCCACCTGCCCAAGGGCCTGTGGATCATGATCGTGCTGTTCCTGCCGCTGATCGGCAGCATCGTCTGGTTCGCCGCCGGTCGTGAGTACGGTCGCCGCGTCGAGCAGATCGGTCCGCGCGACCAGAGCCGGTACCACGAGGCCGCCGCCCGCACGCTCGACCACCGCGTGCGCAGCACCGAGCAGCAGCTCGCCGACCTCGACCGCGAGACCGAGCACTACGAGCGGCTCGCCCGCCTGGCGAAGCTCGAGGCCGAGGTCGAGAGACGCCGGTCGACGGCCGGCGACGACGTCCCCGCCTGACCGGCACCGCGCCTCCCGGCCGCCCGGCCCGGCACACGGAAGCGGGCGAGTCCAGGCGGGGCGGGCGTCCGGAGACGCCCGCCACCGACGAACCCGCCCGCCCGGCGTTCAGGGCACAGGACTCAGCCGCGCAGCCAGGCCGCCGTCTCGCCCGGCAGCCGCCCGGCGTCCGAGAGCGGCCCGCTCGCCACGAGCACCTCGCCCGAGCCCAGCCCGAGCGTGGCCAGGTCGACCGGCTCGGTGCCGAACACACAGACCACGTGCCACCCGCCGGGCCGCACGACGTGCAAGACGTCGTCACGGCCGTCGACCGGCAGCCACTCGAGCGTCTCGTCGGTCTGCAGGTGACGGCGTGCGGCGAGGGCCGTGCGGTACAGGGCGAGCGTCGACGTCGCGTCGGCCTCCTCGGCCTCGACGGAGTACTCGCCGAACCAGCCCGGCTGCGGCAGGTGGGCGTCGCCCGCGCCGAAGCCGAACGACGAGCCCGAACGGGTCCAGGGCAGCGGCACGCGGCAGCCGTCGCGGCCGATGTCGACGCCGGGGTTGCGGAAGAACGAGGGGTCCTGGCGCTCGTCCGCGGGGATGTCCGCGACCTCGGGCAGGCCGAGCTCCTCACCCTGGTAGACGTAGGCCGAACCGGGCAGACCGAGCATGAACAGCGACGCCGCACGCGCCCGGCGCAGGCCGGTCTCGACGTCGACCTCGGGCGAGGTGCCGCCCGACAACAGCCACTCGGCGCCCTGCTTGACCTCACGGCCGTCGAGGGCGGGCAGGCCGTACCGGGTCGCGTGGCGGACGACGTCGTGGTTCGAGAACACCCACGTGGTCGACGAGCCCGACGTCTCGGCGGCGTCGAGGTTGTAGGTGATGATGTCGTGGAACTGCGTGGCGTCGAAGTCGGCCTCGAGCAGGTCGAAGTTGAACGCCTGGCCCAGGCCCTCGGCGCTGGCGTACCGGGCACGACGCGACGGCTCGACCCAGGCCTCGGCCACGGCGATGCGCGGCGGGTCGTACTCGTCGAACACCTCGCGCCACGTGGCGTAGATCTCGTGCACCTCGTCGCGGTCCCACAGCGGGTGGTCGCCGTCGGCCTTGGGCAGCGCGTCGAGCTCGGCCTTGGACGGCAGCACCTCGGGCAGACTCTTGGCCAGCCCGTGGGCGACGTCGACGCGGAAGCCGTCGACCCCGCGGTCCGACCAGAACCGCAGCGTCGTCAAGAAGTCCTCACGTACCTCCGGGTTGTCCCAGTCCCAGTCGGGCTGCTCGCTCGCGAACGAGTGCAGGTACCACTGGCCGTCGGCGACGCGGGTCCAGGCCGGGCCGCCGAAGATCGAGGTCCAGTCCGAGGGCGGCAACTCGCCGTGCTCGCCGAGGCCGTCACGGAAGACGTACCGCGCCCGGGCGGGTGACCCGGCGGGGGCGGCCAGCGCCTCCTGGAACCAGACGTGCCGGTCGGACGAGTGGTTCGGCACGAGGTCGGCGATCACCCGGATGCCGGCCGTGTGCAGCGCGTCGATCATCTCGTCGAACTGGGCCAGCGTGCCGATTTTGGGGTCGACGTCGCGGTAGTCGTCGACGTCGTAGCCGCCGTCGGCGAGCGCGGACGGGTAGAACGGGCTGAGCCAGACCGCGTCCACGCCGAGTTGCCGCAGGTACGGCACCTTGGCGGTGATGCCCGGCAGGTCGCCGATGCCGTCGCCGTTCGAGTCGGCGAAGCTGCGGGGGTAGATCTGGTACACCGCGGCCTGGCGCCACCAGGTCGGGTCGTCGGTCAGCAGCTCGGTCGAGGGTGCGGTGCGGAGCGTGTCGGTCATCGTGGAGCGGGGTCCTCTCGGTGGTGGTGGTGGTGGGTCGTCTCGGAGGTCAGGAGGCGCGGGTCGCGCCCCCGACGGCCGCCTACTTGATCGCGCCCTGCGTCACGCCCGCCATCACCCAGCGTTGGGTGAAGAGGTAGACGACGATCGCGGGGGCCATGGCCATGAGGTACGAGGCGAAGGCGACGTTGTAGTTGTTGCTGAACTGGGTCTGGAAGATCTGCTGCAGCACGGGCAGCGTCTGCAGCGACGGGTCGGCGGTGATCAGCGAGGGCATCGCGAAGTCGTTCCACGAGGCCAGGAAGGCGAAGATGCCGACCGTGGCGCTCATCGGGGCGAGCAGCGGGAACACCAGGCGCCAGAACACCTGCCACGTGGTGGCGCCGTCGAGCCGCGCGCTCTCTTCGAGCTCTTCGGGCAGCGATCGCAGGAACGCCGTGAACAACAGGATCGAGAACGACAACTGGAACATGACGTGCAGCAGGGCGACGCCGACGGGGTTGTCGAGGCCGACGATGCCGGTCAGCTTGATCTGCGACAGGGCGACCACCGGGAACGGCAGGAACATCGCGGCGAGCAGGTAGAAGAACGACCAGCGGAAGAGCTTGCGGTCCCAGTTGCGCGAGATCGCGTACGACGCCATCGAGGCGAGCACCACCGTGCCGACGACGGTCGCGGCCGTGACGAGGGTCGAGATGCCGAACGCCCGCGGGAAGTCGGTCAGCTGCCAGGCGGCCGCGAAGTTCGAGAAGTCGACCGGCGCCGGCAGGCTGAACGCGTTGCCGTCGACGGCCTGGGCCGTCGTCTTGAGCGACATCGTGATGGTCACGTAGATCGGGATCAGCACGGTGATCGTGCCGAGCACGAGCAGCGCGGTGACGAGCCGGTTCGGTCGTTCCTGGCCGACGCGACCACGTCGACGACGGGTGACGGCGTCGGCGTCGCGACCCGCGCCTCCCGGGGTGGGTGCCGCCGAGGCGGCGGGGGTGACGAGTGCGGTGTTCGCCATCAGACGGCCGCCTTTCCGCGGGTGATCCGGAGTTGGACGAGGGCGATCGCGACGGCGATCGCGAAGAAGATGGTCGCGTTGGCCATCTGGTAGGCGTAGTCGCCGCCGGTGAAGCCGGTGAAGATCGTCATCGCGATGCTGCGGGTCGACGTGCCCGGGCCGCCGTTCGTCAGGCCGACGATGATGTCGTACGAGTTCAGGAAGTTCTTGAACCCGATGATCGTGTTAATGACGACGTAGCCCGCGACGAGCGGCAGCGTGATCGAGCGCAGCTGCTTCCAGCCCGAGGCGCCGTCGAGGCTGCTCGCCTCGTACACCTCGCCGGGGATCGCCAGCAGGCCCGCGATGTAGATCAGCAGCGTGCTCGGGATCGCCTGCCACGCGGTCACGACGACGATGCCGATCCAGGCGGTGTCGGCGTTCGCCAGGATGCTGTCCTGCAGTCCGGGGATGCCGAGCGAGGCGCCGAGGGCCGGCAGCGAGTTCGAGAAGAGGAACTGGAAGACGAACGCGATGATGATGCCCGAGATGACCATCGGGATGACGAACACGGCTCGCAGCGCCGTCTTGGCCTTGATCTGCGAGGTCAGGCCGATCGCGAGCAGCAGCGCGACGACGTTCACGGCGATCACCGTGACGAGCGCGAAGCCCATCGTGAAGCCGTACGAGCCGAGGATCGCCGGGTCGGTCGCCATCGCGAGGTAGTTCGTGACGCCCACCATGTCGAACTCGCCGAACCCGATCGAGTTCGTGAAGCTGTAGAACACGCCCATCACGGCCGGCAGGGTGATCGCCAGCGAGAACAGGACGAGCGTCGGCACGAGGAAGAAGTAGAAGACCGGGTCGACGCGCTTGCCGCGACGCCGGGGGTTGCCGGTCGTGCTGCCGCTGAGCGAGGTGCGGGCGCCTCGCTCGACCCTGGGGGTGGTGGTCGTGGCCATCGGGTCTCCTTCGACTCGGGCGGTGGTCGGGGCGGCCGGGCCCGCGGTGCGGGCCGCGCCGTCGGTCGCGCTCATGCGCGGAGCGCCAGGCGACGCCAGTCGGCGTCCATGGTGCGCAGGGTGCCTTCGGCGCTCGCACCCGTGACGATGCCCTGCACGTAGTTCTCGGCGGGGATCGTCAGCGGGATCGCCTTCGAGGCGCCCTGGTAGAACCGCGCCTCGTCGTAGTAGCTCTGCATGCCGACGATGCGCTCGTCGGTCACGGCGGGGGCCGAGGTCGTGGTGCCGAACGCCAGGAAGTCACGGTTGTACGCGTCGTGGATCTCGGGCTGCATCAGGTAGGTGAGGAACTCGCGGGCGGCCTCCTGCTTGCGCGACTGCTGGGGCACCCAGAGGGCGAGGTCGAGGTTGACCCGCACCTTGCGGTCGTCGGGGTCGTCGGTCATCGGCAGGGGGAACGTGCCGATCTTGGCCTCGGGGTTGGCCTTGGTGATCTCGCCGAGCGCCCACGGGCCCTGCATGAGCATCGCGGCCTCGCCCTGCGCCATCGCGAGGTTGCCGTCGCCGTAACCCCGGCTGTTGCGGTTCGCGTTCGACAGCCCGGCGAGCTGCACCATGCGCTCGACCGGCTCGCGGAAGTCCTTCTCGAACGAGACCGAGCCGCCCTGGCCGACGCTCGTGCCCTCGGCGTTCATCTTCTCGTAGAAGGCCGCGACGTCGAGCATGCCGCCGGTCGTGTAGTCGAACAGGCCCTGTGCGACGGTCCACGGCTCGCGGAAGGTGCTGTAGATCGGCGTGACGCCGGCCGCGGTGAAGGTGTCGCAGGCCGCGAGGAACTCGTCCCACGTGGTCGGCACCTCGACCCCGAGGTCGGCGAAGATCCGCTGGTCGTAGATGACCGACGCCGCGGTGATCGAGTACGGCAGCACGCTCGTGCGGCCGGGGTAGGTCGCGTACTGGTCGACGAGGCTCTGCACCTCGGGCCGGATCGTCGACGCCTCGGGCAGGTCGCCGAGGTCGCTCAGGGCGCCGCGCTCCATGAAGCGGGCCATCTCGAGGTTGTAGGTGAAGGCCGCGACGTCGGGCGGGTTGCCTCGGACGAAGCCGGCCGAGATGCCCGAGGTGGAGTCGTGGATCACCCGGATCGCCGACTGCGACTCGTTGAACCTCGAGACCAGGTCGGAGAAGTAGGGGATCGCCTCGGGCTTGGTCGCGTAGAACGTGATCTCGGCGCGCCCACGGGTGGAACCGGTCGGAGCGCAACCGGCCAGCATCAGGGCCGCACCGGCGGCACCGATCCCGCCGAGGAGGGCGCGTCGGCTGAGGCCGGCGCCAGAGGGCAGTGGGGGTGTGGGCACGTCGTCGTCTCCCGGGTCGCGACCCCGACGACAGCGTCGGGACCGAGTTGATCTGGTGTGTAGATTTAGACCCTAGATCAATTCGGCGCGTGGCACCATGGGTCGTCGACGAAAAGATCCGCCGTGTCGTGAGGCACCGGCCACAGCACGAGGAGGCGCGGGTGGCGCTGAGCACCGGGGTGTCGTCGCCGAGCCTGCTGCGACGTATGAACGCGGCCGAGGTGCTGAGGCACGCGTGGTCCGTCGACGCCGTCACGGCCAGCGACCTGATCGCCCTGACCGGGCTGACCCGGTCGACCGTGATCGGGGTCTGCGACGACCTCATCGACCACGGCTGGATGGTGTCGCTCGCCGACGCCCGCTCGACCGGCGAGTACCGGAAGGGCCGCCCGGCGCGGCGGTACGCCCTGGCCCGCTCGGCCGGGCACGTCGTCGGCGTCGACGCCGGCCGCCACCACCTCACGGCCGTCGTCGCCGACCTGCGCGGCGACGTCGTGGCCCGCGTCGCGCGACGCATCGACCCGGACGGCACCGCCGCGGCCCGCCGACGCACGGTCGCCCGACTCGTCGACGACGTCCTGGCCGAGGCCGGGCTGGCCGACCCCGACGTCCTGGCGATCGCCCTCGGGGTGCCCGCCCCCACCGACGCCGAGGGCCGTTCGCCGGTCGAGGTCGGCGCCGACTTCTGGGTGCTGATGAACCCCGACTACACCGGCCTGTTCGCCGAGCGCGGCTGGGCCGTCGTCGTCGAGAACGACGCCAACCTGGCGGCCGTCGCCGAGGCGGCGGCCGCGTCGCACGCCGACCGCGAGGCCGGCGCCGGCGCCACGTCGTTCGTGACCCTGCTGGCGGGCGAGCGGTTCGGCGCCGGGTTCGTGCTCGACGGAGCCCTCGTGCGGGGCAGCCGCGGTGCCGCGGGCGAGATGCGCCTCCTCGACCTGGTCGAAGGCGTCGGGTCGGCCGACGGCCTCGGTGCCCTGCTGCGCGACTGGGCCCGGGCCGCGAGACAGCTCGGCACGGTGCCTGCCGCGTCGCCGCTGCGGGCGATCCCGCTCGACGAGCTCGAGGCCCCCGCGGTTCTGGCCGCCGCCGACGCCGGCGACGCGACCGCCCTGCGTCTCGTCGAGCGCGCGGCCGAGCGGTTCGGCCGCGTCTGCGCGATGCTCAGCGGCATGCTCGACGTCGATCGCATCGTCGTCGCCGGAGCGGTCGCCCCCGCGATCGGACTGCTCCTCGAGCGGACGACGCCGTGGCTCAGCCGGTTCACGCACCGGGCCGCACCCGAGGTCGTCGCCTCGACCCTGGGCGACGCGGTGGTCACCACGGGCGCCGTCGAGCGGGCCCTCGCCCACGTGCGCGGCCACGCACTCGAGCTGACGCTGCCGGGTGCGGCGGACGCGACCCGCGCCTCCTGAGGCCCGCTCGGCTCGGGCTCGGGCTCGGGCTCGGGCTCGGGCTCGGGCTCGGACGGCGATGAACCCGGTTCCGAACGATGCACCCGGTTGCTTCCGGGTTCATCGTTCGAAACCGGGTGCATCGCGACGGCAGGTCCGGGCGGGCAGGGGCGGGTGGGCAGGCGGGTGGGCAGGCGGGCGAGCGCCGCTAGGCTCGCGGGATGGTCACCGTCGTGCTCCCCTGGCGTCCGCAACCCAGTCGCATCGCGGCGTTCGAGGTCGTCCGCGACTGGTACGCCGAGGCCCTGCCCGAAGCCGACATCCGCACGATCGACTCGCCGGACCCGGTCTTCAACCTGGCGCAGTGCCGCAACCTCGGGGTCGCGGCCCTGGCCGACGACGAGGTCGCCGTGATCGGCGACGCCGACACCCTGCCGCAACGCGAGCCCCTGCTGGCGGCGATCGAGGCGGCCCGCACGAGCGGCCGGGTGCACCTGCCCTACACCGAGTACCACTGGCTGGGACGCGACGGCACCGCGCAGGCGGCCGCGGGCACCCCCCTCGAGGAGTGCGACTTCGAGCTCGTGCGCGGGGCCTGCTCGGGGGTCTACGTGACCCGCGCCTCCTCGTGGCAGGCGCACGGCGGGCAGGACGAGCGCTTCCGCGGCTGGGGCTTCGAGGACGCCGCCTGGTACCTCGCCCACACCACCCTGCTCGGCGAACCGCCCCGCCGCCACGAGGGCATGGTGTTCGCCCTGCACCACCAGGCCGAGGTGCGCGAAGGGCCGCAGTACGACGCCAACGCCGCGCTCATGCAGCGGTACCGCGACGCATCGGTCGGCGCCGACGCGATGCGCGCGGTCGTCTTCGGGGGGTAGGGCGGCCGGGCCGCCTCAGTCGGCGGGCACCGTGTGCAGCGGGCCGAGCGCGTGGTCGAGCGGCCCACCCGTCCCGACGGGGGGGCGCGACCGCATCCGGGCGACCGTCGGGCCCGAGTGGGCGAAAAGTGCTCTCGGGCGGCTTCCGACCAGCGTCTTCTGCCCACTCGACGGCGGGACCGGCCCGATTCGGTCGGCACGACGACGCGGTGACGCCGAGGCGCGGGCGAGAAGGCGCGGGCAAGGAGGCGCGGGCAAGGAGGCGCGGGCCCGGGCGGTCAGCCGGTCGCGGTGAGCGCCGCGTGGGCTCGCGCCCGCCCGGGCGTCTCGCGCAGGGACGCCGCCAGACCGGCCAGGCGCCCGGCCGCTCCGGGGTCGCGCGTCGGCAGGTCGAGCACGTGCCGCAGGGCCTCCGCCAGCTCGTCGACGGTCGCCGTGTTCGGGGCCAGCGCGACGCCGACCCCGGTCCGTTCGAGGGCCGCGGCCCCGGCGAACTGGTCGGTCGAGAACGGCAGGACGACGACGGGCACGCCCGCGGTCATCGCCTCGGTCACGCTGTTGTTGCCACCGTGCGTGACGGCCGCGGCCGCCGCGTCGAGCAGGGTGACCTGCGGCAGGAACTCGCGCACGAGCCAGTCGGCCGGCACCTCGCCGAGGTCGGCGCGGGCCCCGGAACCTAGCGCGATCGCGGCCCGCACCCCGACCCGCCGCAGGGCCTCCGCCACGCGCCCGAGCACGTCCGACCGCACCGACAGGAAGCTGCCGAAGCTGACGTAGACGAACGGCGCGGGCGTGGGCCCGGCACCGGCGGCCAGCCAGGCGGCGACTTCGGCGTCGACCGGCTCGGCGCGGACGGCCGACCCGAGCCAGACGTGCCGCGGCAGCAGGGCGTCACGGGCGGGATCGGCGAGCTCGCCGGGGTAGTTGTAGAGCAGCAGGTCGCCGTGCTCGCCGAACGCGCTCGTCGACGGCGGGAGGTGTGGCGCGAGTTCGGCCAGGGCCGCGTTCCACTCGGCGGTGAACGAGGCGTCGACCCGTTCGCAGAGCTCGCGCAGGCCCACGACGCCCGCCGGAGCGGGCCCGGGCCCCGCGGGGGGTCGCACCACGTTCGCGTCGTCGAACCACGCCGGAGCGTGGTTCGACGACGCGACGGTGGTGCGGCCTCCGGCCGGGGCGGCACCGGCACCGGCACCGCCGAACGCGGCAGGCCACTCGGGCGGGCAGCCGTAGACCTCGTCGCCCACGGGCAGCGCCGTCGGGTGCCCGAGCACGACGTCGGCGAACGAGACGCCGCCGGCGACGAGCGCGAGCCGGGCGCTGAACGCGAGGTGGTCCACGACGATCTGGTCGGGCTGCACGGCGGCGACCACGTCGAGCACGGCCCGGGCCGTCGCGACCGGCTGCCACATGAGGTCGGTGAGGCGTTCGCGCGCCTGGTACGAGAGCGTCTCGACCATGCCGAGCCGGGTGGCGTCGAAGAAGCCGCGCAGCGACGCGTCCTCGTCGGCGACCTGCTCTTCCGCCCGGATGACGCCGGGGTTCGAGCCGCGACCGAGCTGCAGGTGCACGCGCTCGAAGCCGAACGACCGGACGATGGCTGCGGTGGCCGGCCCGGTCGCGACGACGACGCGCTCACCGCGGTCGCGCCACTCGGTGGCCAGGGTCGCTAGGGGCAGCAGGTGGGACGCGTAGTCCGGGCTGATGACGAGCAGGGTCATCGTGCGCTCACGCTCCACTCGCGCTGTTCGAGCTCGTCGTGGTGCACCGTGCCGTAGACGCCGGACAGCGACCGCGCCATGGCCTGGATCGTGAAGGAGCGCTCGACGGTGTCGCGTGACCGGGCCGCGCGCGCCTCCGTGGTCTCGGTCGAGGCGGCGGTGAGCGCCTCGTCCATGGCCTGGCGCAGGGCGTCGACGTCCCAGGTGCGGGTGAGCCAGCCGGTGTCCCCTTGTCGGACGTAGGTCGACGGCCCGCCACCCTGCGGCGCGACGACGAGCAGACCGGAGCCCATGGCCTCGAGCAGGGCGATACCGAACTCCTCTTTCAGGCTGCCGCAGACGTAGACGCCGCGCGGCGCCGCGAGCCCGGGCAGGCCGAAGCGCGCCGCGGCGACCCACCGGGCGACCGTGTCGTTCGGCCGGTGGCCGGGCAGCAGCAGTCCGGAGGCGCGGTGCCGGTCGACGGGGACGATCGTGTCGATCAGGTCGAGCTGTTCGCGCTCGTCGGCGCTCGGGTGTTCGAGGTCGCCGCCGATCAGCAACAGATTCGCGCGATCGCGCAACGGTCCGCCGGCCCACGCCTCGACGATGGTCGCCATCCCCTTGACCCGGTGCAGGCGCCCGACGCTGACCAGCAGGGGCAGGCCACGGCGCTCGGGCGGCAGGGTCTCGAGCAGGGCGCACAGCTCGGCGAGCGGCGGGGTCGCGGGCAGGCCCGCGGCGTGCTCGGCGGCCTCGGCGACCGAGCGGTCGACCACGTCGAGGTCGATGCCCTCGGGCACGATCGTGTGGCGCTCGGGGTGCGAGGTGACGTCGATGCCGACCAGCTCGCGCATGTCGCGCTCGAGCTCAGGCCGGGGGAACAGCACCGTGTGCGACGCGTTCGAGGCGAGCTGCTGCACGAGACGCGTACGGAACCAGAAGTGCTCGACCTCGTCGACGTCGCCGAAGGTCTCGCGGGTCAGCGCGCCCGACAGGTCGAGGGACTGGATGACGGCGTGCGGGTCGGGCGCGACCGTGAAGACGACGGGGATGTCGAGCTCGCGGGCCACGTCGGCGGCCGCCAGGCTGCCCACGTCGGCCATGCGCAGATGCAGCAGGTCGACGCCGCCCGCGGCGCGCAGCACCCGTCGGATGCCGCGACGGGCCGCGACCCGCAGCGGCCACGCGGTCGACGACGAGACGGGGTCGCTGAGCAGCGGCACGCGCCCGTAGACGTGTCCGGAGGCGCGGGACGCCAGGTCGTGGACGCTCGCGACCGCCGCGTCCGCCGATCCGCGCGAGAGGGTGACGACCCGGGCGACGTGACGGTCGTCGAGGACGTGCGCCGCGCCTCCGGCGGCGAGCGCGTCGCCGAGCCGCACGAGCAGCGTCGCGATACCGCCGTTGTCGCCGCTGCCGGCGTGGGTGAGGCCGGCGTCGATGTCGGCGTGCAGGAAGAGCTGGGCGATGGTGAGACCGTCGCGCCCGGCCGGGTCCGCGACCGGGAGGCCGGTGTCCGCCGTGTCGGTGCCTCCCCGGAGGCGCGCGCCGGCGCGGTCGAGGCCGCGGTCGAGGCCGCCGTCGCCGTCGAACACGTCGTCGCGGGCCGAGAGGTCGATCACGGCGAGGCGCGCGACGTCGCCGAGGTAGCCGTCGTGACGGGCGAGCTCGTGCACGGTGGAGGCGACGGCCTGGTCGCCGCGACGCTGGCCGAGGGCCGACACGGCGGCGACGCGGACGTGCTCGTCCTCACCCCCGTCGCGGGCGATGGTCGCGAGCGGGCGCGAGGCGATGCGGGCTCGCACCAGGCCGAGGGTCTCGACCAGGCGGTACCGCGCGTCGGGCTCGTGCACGCCGATCAGGGCGCCCTCGAGCGCCACCGCGACCACGGCGGGGGCGGACGACGACCACTGCTCGAGCGTGCGCTGGGCCACCATGCCGGTGAAGCCGCCGGCGACGACGAGTCCGATCAACCGGCCGACGGTGTCGTAGCGGGGCAGCCGCTGACTGAGCGCCGATGCGGCGTGCTCGCGGAGGAAGGTGCGGTCGCTCGACAACAGGTCGCTCAGCACGACGTCGGCCTGCTCGTCGAAGACCTGCGCGAGCGCGTTCGTGGCCGCGATGGCGACGAGTTGGTCCTGGCTGCCGAGGGCACCGCGCAGCACTCGGATCGTGCGGGCCCCACCGGTCCGCGCGGCGTCGAGCGCGAGGTCGTCGGCGAGCCGCATCGAGTCGACCAGGCGGTCGGCCTCGTGGATCGCGTCGAGCGAGGTCTGGATGCCCATGCGGTGCCTCTCGGTGGTGCGGCGCGCGGCGCGCGGAGTCGACCCCGGAGCCCCGGGCCTGGTGGAGCCTATCGCCGCGGGGTGACCCGACGGTGCGCTCGGCGCTTCGAGGGTCCGGTACCGTCGGGGGCGGCATCGATCCCGCTGCCGAGTCCCGCAGCGAGAGGTCCCACCCGTGCGAATCGTCACCATCGGAGACGTCGGCGTGCTCGACGGAATGGTCCACATCGGTGACGAGGCGATGTTCCACGAGGCGACCGTGCAGCTGCGCGCCCGTGGCGCCCTGATCACGGGCGTCTCGTCGAACCCGGCCGAGACCGCCGAGCGGTACGGCGTCGACGCCGTGCCCGCGATCGGCTTCCACCCCGCGACGACCGGCGGCCGACTCGGCCAGCGTGAGCGTCGCGCCCGCGTGCTGTCGGCGATCGACGGAGGCGCGGGTCACCTGCCGCAGGACGACCCGGCCTGGCAGGTCGTCGAGGCCGTCCGCGAGGCCGACGGCGTGCTCGTCGCGGGCGGCGGCAACATGGCCTCGCTGTGGCCGATGCACGTGTACGAGCGGAACACGCTCGGACTGATCGCCCGACGCTTCGACAAGCCGCTCGTCGTCAGTGGGCAGACCATCGGGCCGGTGCTCGAGGGCGAGGACCGCGAACTCGTCACCGAGCTGCTCGACGCGGCCGCTCTCGTGGGGTTGCGCGAGGGCGCGTCGCTCGAGCTGGTGCGGACGCTCGGCGTCGACCCGGCGACGGCGGTGGGGACGGTGGACGACGCGAGCTTCCTCGGGTTCGACGCCGCGCCTCCTGCCGGGGGTGCCGCGGACGTCGCGGGCTCAGCTGGCGCACCGGCGCCGTATCTCGCGGTCAGCCTGTCCGCGCACGTCGGCGACGCCGACCGGGCGGCGTTCGCCACGGCCGTCGCCCGGCTGCTCGACCGGGTGGCGGGCGAGGCCGGGCTCGAGGTCGTGTTCCTCGCGCACTGGGCGTCGCTCGACCCGACCGAGGAGCGCGGCGACTCGCTGCTGCACCGGGCCGTGCTCGACCGGCTGACCGTGCCCGCGCGGGTCGAACCCACGACCGACTCCCCCGCGGCCGCGCGCTTCGCCCGAGGTGCGGCCCTGCACCTGACCAGCCGCTACCACCCGGCCGTGTTCGCCGTCGCGGGCGGGGTGCCGACGGTCGGGCTCGCGGTGGACGACTACACGACCATCAAGCTGACCGGGGCCCTCGGCAACTTCGGGCAGACGAGCGTCGTCACGGCCGCTCAGCTGCTCGCGGGCGAGGCCGACGCGGTCGCGCTGGCGGCATGGGCCGGACGCGACACGGTGCGCACGGCGTGGGCCGAGCGCCTGGACGGGACCCGCGCGGCGTCGGCCGCCTGGTGGGACCGGGTCGCGGGTGCGCTGCGCGGCTGACGCGCTGCGCGGCCCGCGAGGGGTCAGCCCTGCAGGGTGGCGCTGGGGTACTCGCCGAAGCGTTGGACGTACGACGCGGTGAAACGACTCAGGTGCGTGAAGCCCCAGCGCTGCGCGACGGCGGCGACGGTCGCCTCACCCGGGGCCAGCTCGGTCAGCTCGGCACGGACGTGGTCGAGGCGGATGGTGCGCAGGTACTCGGTGGGTGTGACCCCGAGCTGCCGGCTGAAGGCCTGCTGCAGCCCGCGGGGCGTGAGGTGCACGGTCTCGGCCAGCTGGGACATGTTGACCGGCAGGTGCGAGTGGGTGTGCAGGTACTCGACGGCCTCGCGCAGGCGGGCGTTGCGGGGCACGAGCAACGCGGGCGGCAGGTCGATCGACCGGTGCGAGAAGGTGTCGAGCAGGGCGAAGGCCGACTCCCGCTTGAGCTCGGAGCGCAGCAGCTCGGTCGACTCGCCACCGAGGATCGTCTTCGCGGCGTTCGTGATGGTGGCCTGCCACCGACGCAGGTTCGCGAGGTCGGGTACGACCGTGTGGTCGAACTGCAGCGGCCCGGCGAGGGCGCCCTCGTGCTCGGCGGCCATGCGCTCGAGGTACGCGGCGTCGAAGTGCACGAGGTTCTGCCGGTATTCGCGGACCTCGAACTCGAAGGCCTTGCCGGTCGGGAACATCAACGGGCGGCCGATCTCGAACGCGGCCTCTTCGGCCCCGACGTCGACCCGGCCCTCGCCCGCGGTGATCCAGGCGACGACGTATTCGCGCTCGGGTTGGATCGCCCCGCGGATGTCGCCGAGGAACATCGCCGAACGCAACGTCATGTCCTCGTCGCCCGCCGTCGTGTAGCGGTAGGCGAACGTCTCTTGCCGGGTGTCGGTGCGGAACCCGGCGCCGTTGTAGGTGTCCTCGAACAGGGCTCGCGCCTGGTCCATGTCGCGGCCGCCCATCTCGGAGCGCACCGGGGGCAGGGTCTGTTCGGGTTCCATCAGAGTGATCCTGCCATGCCGCGCGCACTGAAAGAGGCCCTTGACGGGGGAATCGTCACCGTGCTGCCGTTCGGACCCGGATCGGACGGAGTGTGACTCACGCGCCGGTCGGGGTCGACGCGGCGCCGAAGGCCTTCGTGAACGCGGCCGCCAGCACGGCCTTGAACCCGGAAGGCAGGCGCGTGCGGTGCAGGACGTCGGCCTCGACGACGAGCGCGAAGAACGCCTCACCCTCGACCAGCCACCAGGCCCGCACCGTGTCACTCGAGAAGACGGCCTCACCCTCGGGCTCGTCCGGGCTCTCGACGATGACGCGGTCCTCGTAGAGGGCCACCGCACCGTGCTCGCCGTTCATCGACGCCGAGCACTCGAAGACCAGGTCGGGGTCGAGCGGGGGCGCGAAGTCACCGAAGAAGAGGTCGGCCGCCGGCGTGCGGGCCGCGTCGCCGATCTGGCCGAAGTCGCTGGCGACGTTGAAGTCGCCGAACGCGGTGTCGGGGGCGTCCGAGGTGGAGGCCTCTGGACTGTCGACCGCCGGGACGCGGCGCGACATGTCGCTCTCTGCGTCCACTGGTTTCTCGACTCTCGTCCTGATCCGGTGACGACCTTCCCACCGCCGTGCAGCTTCTGCACCTGTTCCATTAGACCGCCTAGCGACCTCGAGCCGTGCCTCGCGCCGACCACAGTTCGGTTTGCGGCCATCGCGGCCGACGACCACAGGAGGCGCGGGTGGCGCCGGTCACGAGGGCCGGGTGATGCGCTCCACGGCGTCACGAGTCAGGGCACGGCTCGGCGGCGACGGATCGAGGGCACGGTGGATGGACGCCCCCTCGACGAAGGCGTCGAGCTGGCGCGCGGTGTCCGGGTCGAAGTGGCGCTCGAGCTCGACCCGGCTGCGACGCATCCACTCCCGGGTGATCTCGCGGAACCTCGGCTCACGGGCGGCCAGGGCGTAGAGCTCGTAGCTGATCACCTGGTCGCGGACCGCGGCCGGGCCGGTCAGGTCGTCGTGGATCAACGCGACCACCGCCTCCTTGGCCTCGTCCCGAGTGGTCGCGGCACCGAGCCGCCCCTCGAACCGCACGATGATCGTCTCGGCGAAGCGTGAGAACGCCTCGTGCAGCAGCTCGTCCATGCCGTCGAAGTGGTAGGTCATCGAGCCGAGCGGCACGTCGGCGCGCGCCGCGATCTTGCGGTGCGACGCGCCGGCGACGCCGACCTCGGCGACGACGTCGAGCGTCACGTCGATCAGCCGGTCGCGTCGGTCGGGCTCGGTGCGCCGCGTGCCCCCCACGCTCAGAGGCTCCTCACCACGCGGGCCGGGTTGCCGACCGCGACGACGCCTGCGGGGACGTCCTTCGTGACCACCGCCCCGGCGCCGATCACGCTGTCGTCGCCGATCGTCACCCCGGGCAGCACGATCACGCCACCACCGAGCCAGACGTTGTCGCCGATCGTGATCGGCTTCGCGGCCTCGAGCTTGTCGCGGCGGGGCTGCGGCTCGACCGGGTGCGTCGGCGTCAGCAGCTGGACGTTCGGGCCGATCTGACAGTCGGCCCCGATCGTGATCGGGGCCACGTCGAGCGCGGTGAGGCCGTAGTTCACGAAGGTGCCGGCCCCGATCGTGACGAAGCTGCCGTAGTCGACGTACACCGGCGGCCGCACGTGCGCCGTCTCGTGCAGGCTGCCGAACAGCTCACGCGCGATCTCCTGTGCGGCGTCGACGTCGTCGGCGAAGGCCGCCGCGAAGCGCGCCTGCAGGGTGATCGCCCGCTGCTGCCGCGACGCGATGTCGGGGTCGTCCGAGATGTAGAGGTCACCCGCGAGCATCCGCTCGTGGTTCGTGCGCGGGTCGCCGGCGAAGTGGTCGGTGGTCGTCATGCCCGACACCCTAGACGACGAGCGTACGAACGTACACACTGGGCACATGACGAACCGCCCGCCGTTCAGCCCCGACCTCGCCCGACGTCGAGCGGCGGTCTTCGTGTTCATGGCCGTCGTCGGCGTCTCGCTCGCCTCGTGGGTGGTGCGGACCCCCGCCATCCGCGACCTGCTCCAGGCGAGCACGGGCGAGATGGGCCTCGTCATCTTCGGACTGTCGATCGGGTCGATGGGCGGCATCCTGTCCTCCGCCCCGATCGTGCGGCGACACGGGGCCCACCGCGCCGTGGCGATCGGTGGCACGTCGCTGGTCGCCGGGGTCGCCCTGGTCGGCCTGGCCGCCTCGCTCTCGATCACCCCCGGCGTCTTCGTCGGGCTCGCCCTCGTCGGTGCCGGCGTCGGCCTCGCCGAGATCGCCGTCAACATCGAGGGCGCCGCCATCGAGACCGCCTCGGGCCGGTCGGTGCTGCCCGTCCTGCACGGCTGCTTCAGCCTCGGCACGGTCGCCGGGGCCGGCCTGGGCATCCTGCTCACCGCGACGCACGTGCCCGTCCAGTGGCACCTGCTCGGCGTGGCGCTCGCGGGCGGTGCCGCACTGCTCTGGGCGGTGCCGATCGTGCCGCGATCGACCGGACGCTCCGACGCGCCGGCCGCGCGCGCCTCCGGGGCGAGGGCCCGACTCGCCGGTTCGCTCGCGGTCTGGCGCGACCGTCGACTCGTGCTGCTCGGCCTGATCGTGCTGGCGCTCGCCCTGGCCGAGGGGTCGGCCAACGACTGGCTGCCGCTGCTCTTCGTCGACGGCCACGGCGTCTCGGCGACCGCCGGCACGGTCGTCTTCACCGCGTTCGCGGCCGCGATGACGGTCGGCAGGTTCCTCGGCGAACCACTGCTCGCCCGCTTCGGTCACGCCACCGTGCTGCGTGCCAGCGCCCTGGTCTCGGCGGTCGGCATCGCCCTCGTCGTCTTCTCGGACTCGGTCGTCGTCGCGGGCGTCGCCGTCGTGCTCTGGGGGCTGGGCGCCGCCCTGGGGTTCCCGGTGACCGTCTCGGCCGCTGCGGACAGCGACGACCCGACGACGGCGGTCGGAGCCGTCGCGACGATGGCCTACGTGGCGTTCCTGGTCGGGCCCCCGCTGCTCGGCTTCGTCGGCGAGCACGTCGGATTGCGCAGTGCCATGATCGTCGTCCTGGTGGTCGTCGCGGGCGCCTCGACGATCACCTCGGCGGCACGTCCCCGTGAGCGGTCCGGCGCCATCCGGCCTTAGTGTACGTTCGTACACCATGACGTCACCGACGACCTCTCCTGCCGCACCGGCCCGCACCGTGCCGACGCGTGAGGACCGCCGCGCCCGACTCGGCGTCGCCCTGCTCTTCTTCACCAACGGCGCCCTGATCGCCAACCTCCTGCCGCGCTACCCCGCGATCAAGGACGGCCTCGAGCTGTCGAACGCCGACTTCGGCCTGGCGGTCGCGGCGATGCCCGTCGGCGCGCTCGTCGCCGGGCTCGGGGCCGGATGGCTGATCCGCACCCTGCGGTCGTCGCGCGTGGCCGTGGTCGGCACCGTGATCACCGGCGCCGCCGTCCTGCTGACCGGCATCGCCCCCGTCGGCGGACTGCTCGCCGCCGGGTTCCTGCTCGCCGGTGCCCTGGACGCCATCGTCGACGTCTCGCAGAACTCGCACGGACTGCGCGTGCAGTACCGCTACCGCCGGTCGATCCTCAACTCGTTCCACGCCGTGTGGAGCATCGGGGCCGTCCTCGGCGGGCTGATGGGCGGCGCGGCGGCCGGGCTCGGCATCCCGATCGCCTGGCACCTCGGTGCGTCGGCGCTGATCTTCGCCGTCGTGGCGCTCGTCGCCTACCCGCTCATGCTCTCCGGGCCCGAACCGGCCGAGGGCTCCGCCGAGACGGTCGACGCGACGGCCGTGGCGGGCACGGCGGGCGCGACGGGCGCGGCGGGCGCGGCGGGCGCGGCGGGCGCGGAGCCGGGTGTCGCGCCCGCGGTGGGCGGTCCCGTCGACTCGACCCGCGCCTCCTCGGCTCGTGACGGCCGCCGGGTCTCGCCCGGGTTCGTCGCGAAGTGGGGCGTGCTGCTGGCCCTCGTCGTCATCGCCTCGGCGGGCGCCGTGGTCGAGGACTCGGGCAGCACCTGGGCGGCGCTCTACCTGGGGTCGCTCGGTGCCGGCGTGACGGTCGCCGCGCTCGGGTTCGTGTCCCTGCAGGGAGCGCAGTTCGTCGGGCGGCTGCTCGGCGACGGCATGGTCGACCGCTTCGGACAGAAGGCCGTCGCCCGGGCCGGCGGCGTGTTCGTCGCCGTGGGCATGGGGATCGCGCTGGCGTTCCCCTCGGTGATCGGCACGATCGCGGGCTTCGCGGCGGCGGGGTTCGGCGTCGCGACCCTGATCCCGGCGGCGATGCACGCGGCGGACAACCTCCCGGGGTTCCGCGCCGGCACGGGGCTGACGCTGGTGAGCTGGCTGCTGCGGCTGGGGTTCCTGGCGTCGCCGCCGATCGTCGGGTTCGTCGCGGACTCGGCAGGCCTGCGCTTCGGGCTGCTGCTCGTGCCCGTGGTGGGCGTGGCCGTGGTGCTGCTCGCCGGGGTGCTCGAAGGTCGGCGGGCCCGGGGGTCGGCGCCTCGCGGCAGCTGATCCCCGAGCCCGCCGCCGACCAGGGTGACGAGGTCTCAGAACACGAAGACGCCGACCCCGCGCGGATGCCGGGCGGCGGCCCGGGCTCGACGTCGCACCACCGATGCGTCGTCGAACCACGCACGTGGGTGGTTCGACGACACATCGGTGGTGCGACCACGTGCCGAACCGACCGGACCCGCTGTCAGCGCCCAGAACTGGGGAGGGCGGCGGGCCGGCAGGGCGGGCAGACTCGGACGTCGATCCCGAGGAGGCCCGCCCGTGCTGTCCACCGTGTACGTCAGCCGATCGTCGTACCCCTTCACCGACGACGACCTGGCGAATCTGCTGATGACCAGTCGCTCGAACAACGCCCGCCTGGGCATCACCGGGATGCTGCTGCACCGCGAGGGGCGGTTCATCCAGGTGCTCGAGGGTCCCGACGAGGCGGTCCGAGCGCGCCTCGCGGTCATCGCCCGCGACCCGCGCCACACGGCCGTGCACACCATCGTCGACGAGCGCGTCGAGGACCGGCTGTTCCCCGCCTGGACCATGGGGTACCGCGCCGTCACGGACGACCTCGCCGCGGCGATCCCGGGCTACGCCGACGTCTTCGGCACGGGGACCGGCGGCCGGGACAGGCTGAGCAACCTGTCCCCCTCGTCGTCGCACAAGGTCCGCACCCTGCTGCGCTGGTTCCGTGACCAGCCCACCGAGGTGACCGACGGGCTCTTCTCGCCCCGCGCCTCCTGAACCCGACTCCGGCCTCGGTACCGATCCCCGTACCGACCCCGCGGGGTTGTGACGCCGAGTCGACGTCGGAGATACTTTTCAGACGAAAGTATCTTCCGCCGTCTGGAGCCTCGTGTCGCACCCCATCCCGTCGCCCACCGTCGTCGCGCCGCCCGAGGCACCCGACGCGTTCGTCCACCTGAGCAGCGCCGGCGTCAGCCTGCTGCTCGACGTCACCGAGGGGCGCCTGCCGGCGGTCGTGCACTGGGGCGCCGCGCTCGGCCGGCCCGCCCTCGACGACGTGCGGTCGCTCGCCGCCGCGGCGGTGCCGCCCTCCGTCAACAACCTGATGGACGAGCCGGTGCGTCTGGCGATCCTGCCCGAGCACCACGCGGGTTGGTCGGGCAAGCCCGGGGTCGGCGGCCACCGATCGGACGGCGCCGACTGGTCACCGCGGTTCACGGTCGACACTCTCGACGTGACGGGCGAGGCCCAGGCGACCCGCGCCTCCTCGGGTCCCGAACTGGTCGACGCCGGAGCCGCCGTCGTCACCGTCGAGGCGCACGACGACGCGGCCGGGCTCGCGGTCGTGCTCGAGGTCGAGCTGACGGCGAGCGGGCTCGTCCGCACCCGAGCCGAGCTGACGAACGTCGCCGGGAGGCGCGGGCGACGCGACGACGACCGCGCGGGCTCCGGCGACGACCGGACGGCGAGCACGGCGGCCGGTGCCGCGAGCGCCGCGAGCGCCGCGAGCGCCGCGAGCGCCGCGGCCGACGTCTACACGCTGACCGACCTGCACCTGGCCCTGCCGCTGCCGCCGCGGGCCCGCGAGATCCTCGACTTCGCCGGCCGCTGGGGCAAGGAGCGCACGCCGCAGCGCCGCGAGCTCGTGGTCGGCGTGCACGAGCGCGAGGGACGCAAGGGACGCACCGGCCCCGACGCCGCGACGGTGCTGAGCGTCGGCGTGCCGGGCTTCGCCTTCGCCACCGGCGAGGTGTGGGGCCTGCACGTCGGGTTCAGCGGCAACCACCGGCACTACGCCGAGCGCCTGTCGACGGGCGCTCAGGTGCTGGGCGGCGGCGAACTGCTGCTGCCGGGCGAGCTCCGGCTCGAGGTCGGCGAGTCGTACCGCAGCCCGTGGGTGTTCGCCTCGTACGGCGACGGGCTCGACGACCAGGCCCGTCGGTTCCACCGCTGGTTGAGGGCGCGCGAACAGCACCCGACCCGTCCGCGCCCGATGACGATCAACGTCTGGGAGGCCGTCTACTTCGACCACGACCTGGCCCGCCTGCGCGACCTGGCCGACCGCGCCGCCGCTCTCGGCCTCGAACGGTACGTGCTCGACGACGGCTGGTTCCAGGGGCGGCGCGACGACCACGCCGGCCTCGGCGACTGGGTGGTCGACACCGACGTCTGGCCCGACGGCCTGTCACCGCTGATCGACCACGTCACGGGCCTCGGCATGGAGTTCGGCCTCTGGTTCGAGCCCGAGATGGTCAACGAGGACAGCGACCTCGCCCGGGCCCACCCCGAGTGGATCCTGCAGACCGGTGACCGCCTGCCCCCACGGTCGCGCGACCAGCAGGTGCTGAACCTCGGCATCCCCGGGGCGTTCGAGCACGTGCTCGGCCAGATGACGGCGATGCTGACCGAGTACGACATCGCCTACCTGAAGTGGGACCACAACCGCGATCTCGTCGACGCCGGCACCTGGCCGACCGGCGCAGCGGGCGTCCACGAGCAGACCCTCGCGGCGTATCGGCTGATGGACGAGCTCAAGGCGCGGTTCCCCGGGCTCGAGATCGAGTCGTGCTCGTCCGGCGGCGCACGCGTCGACCTCGGCGTCCTCGAGCGCACCGACCGCGTCTGGGTCAGCGACTGCATCGACCCGCTCGACCGGCAGCAGATGAACCGGTGGACGATGCAGCTGCTGCCGCCCGAGCTGCTCGGCTCGCACATCGCTTCGGGCGTCAGCCACTCGACCGGCCGCTGGCACGAGTTGTCGTTCCGGGCCGGCACCGCCCTGTTCGGCCACCTCGGCATCGAGTGGGACCTCGCCCGCGCCACCGACGCCGAGAACCGCGACCTCGCCGAGTGGATCGCGCTCTACAAGCGGTACCGCCACCTGATGCACACGGGCGACGTCGTGCGGGTCGACGAGGCCGACCCGTCGCTGCTCGTCTACGGCTCGGTCGCCGCCGACGCGAGCGAGGCCCTGTTCTTCCTCGCCTCCGTCGGACGGTCCGACGTCGCGCCTCCCGGTCGCGTCACGCTGCCCGGCCTCGACCCGACACGTCGCTATCGGGTCGCCCCGGTGCTCGTGGGCGCCCCGGACCACGGCCTGACGCCGCCGCCGTGGTGGGGTGCCGCGGACGAGGGCGGCGCCTACCCGGGGGTCGTGCTCGGCGGGCTCGCCCTGGCGGTCGCCGGACTGCAGGCACCCGTGTCGTTCCCCGAGCGGGTCGTGTTGCTGCGGGTCACCGTCGAGGGGTGAAGGCGCGCGGGGCCGGCGCTGCGCTCGTCGGCCATGAACCCGCTTTCGAACGGTGAACCCGAAAGCTTCGGGGTTCACCGTTCGAAACCGGGTTCATCGAGGGGCGAGCAGGAGGCGCGGGTCGCGTCTCGAGGAGGGCGCGCGACGTCAGCGGCCGAGCGCGTGCATCTGGATCGCGACGGCGGCGGCGCCACGGGCCCACTCGTCGAAGTGGAACTCCTGGACGAGCAGTCGCGGCGGCGGGACCGCCCGGTGGGTGCCGCGCGCGATCGCGGCCTCGACCGCGGCGCCGGCGACGGTCGCGAGCCGCACGCCCTCGCCCGACAGCAGGACCACCTCGGGGTCGAGCACGTTCAGGACGCCCGCGATCAGCTGTCCCAGGACGTCGGCCGCGGTGTCGACGACGCCCCGCGCCTCCTGGTGGCCGTCGACGGCGAGGTCGAGCAGCTCGTCGTAGTCGGCCGGTCGGCCGAGGGCCCGGGCCGCGGCGGCCTCGACCGCGGCGACCGTGAGGAACGCCCCGGCGCAGTCGTGATGGCCGAGGTCGCAGGTGGGTGCTGGGGTGGGGGCGGCCACGGCGGGGCCGAGCGCGGGCGCGGGGCCGGGCGCGGGCGCGGGCGCGGGGCCGGGCGCGGGGCCGAGCGCGGGCGCGGGCGCGGGCGCGGGCGCGGGGCCGAGCGCGGGCGCGGGCGCGGGGACCACGATCCGCTGATGACCGACGCTGCCCGCCGACGAGTGCGCCCCACCGAGCACCTCGCCCGCGGCGACGAGGCCGAGCCCGACGCCGGCACCGATCGTGACGAGGGCGAACGAGCGCGACCCGCGTCCCTCGCCGAACCAGTGTTCGGCCTGGGTGAGCGCACGCACGTCGTTCTCGACCCAGACGGGCAGGCCCGTCGCGGCGGTCAGCAGCGCGGCCAGGGGCACGTCGTCCCAGCCGAGGAAGGGTGCGTGTCGCACGTGGGCCCGGTCGACGACCTGCCCTCCGACGGTGACGCCGACCGCCCTGACCCGGTCGTCCCGGGAGCGCGCGTCGGCCACGACCACGGCGAGCTGCACCACGACCGCGGCGGGCGACGGGTCGGGCAGTGGCTCGTCGTGCTCGCTCAGGACCCCGCCGCGCTGGTCGGTGACGACGACGAAGAGACGGTCGCGGGTCAGCTTGACGCCGACGAAGTGGTGCGCGTCCGGGTCGAGATCGAGCGGGATCGAGGGCCGACCCGAACCGGACGACGACGCCAGGGCGGGGCGTTCGACCAGCAGCCCGCTCTCGAGCAGGGGCCGGGTGATGCGCGTGAGGCTCGGGCCCGAGAGGCCGAGCCGGGCGGCGAGCTCGGTGCGCGGCCGGGCGCCGTGCACGAGGATGTCGAGCACCACGGCCTGCGCGCTGCCGGCCAGCGGCGACCAACCGCCGTCGCCGCGCCCGAGGGCCCCGTGCTCGAGATCGTGGGAGTCCGTCACGCGACGATCCTATGCAGCCGACCCGCGCCTCCTGGTCGTGACCTCGGGGGCCGCGTCGGGCCGCGTCGGGCCGGTCGGGCCGCGTCGTGCGGGGTCGAGCCCGGCCCGAACGCGGCTTCGTACCCCGGCACCCGAAGTGGGGGACAACCGACCGCCCTCTCGTAGCCGAACATGAGTCGTGGTGACCCTCATGGACGAAACGCGCGAACTGCCCCTCTGCACGCTGTGCGCCGCGCCGACCCGTCGCGAACCCAACCCGTTCTACGGCACGGCCCTCTCGGTGCACCGCCACGTGCTCGTCTGCACCGCGTGCTCGACCGTCGGCTTCGTCCCGGTCGTCGACGACACCCCCGAGGAGGCGCGGCGCCGGCCCCACCCCGTCGGCCTCCGTGCCCGCGTGGCCGGCTGGTACCGCGCGCTGCCCTGACCGCGCCGCGCCTCCTGCGCCTCCCGCGCCTCCCGCGCCTCCCGCGCCTCCCGTGCCGGAACACCATCGACGGGACAGAACACCCAGGAACAGCGCGGTGTTCTGTCCCGTCGGTGGTGTTCGGCTGTGTGCTGCCGAGCGGTCGGTCAGTCCTGCGGTCGGCCGCCGCCCGTGGCCGCCGCGTGCTCGGCGTCGGCCTGGAACCGGCCGGCCGCCTCGGCGTCGAGCTCGGTGCCCGCGCCGCAGTAGGCGCACGTGTAGACGTGCTTCGTCGAGTACGGGAACACCGGGATGAAGAACAGCGTGAACCACCGACGGTGCTTCACCAGGCGCTGCGCGGCCTCGTTGCCACAGACCCGGCAGACGAAGAAGAGGACGCCCAGCAGGGCGCTCGTGCCCTTGGTGCCGAAGATGATCATGCGCTCACCCTAGGCGGCGCCCCCGGCCCGGTGCCGAGCCGCGTCGCACCACGAATCGAACATCGCACCGCCGAAACAGGCGGTGCGATGTTCAGACGACGGTGCGACTCGGGCCCGCCGCACGTCACCCGGCGCGGAACCGCCGCAGGCGCAGGCTGTTCGTGACGACGAACACCGACGACGCCGCCATCGCCGCACCGGCCAGCACCGGGTTGAGCAGCCCGAGCATCGCGACCGGGATCGCCGCGACGTTGTAGGCGAAGGCCCAGAACAGGTTGCCCTTGATCGTGCCGAGGGTGGCCCGCGACAACCGGATGGCGTCGGCCACCCCGGCGAGCTCGCCGCTGACGACGGTGAGGTCTCCGGCCGCGATCGCCGCGTCGGTGCCGGTGCCGAGGGCGATGCCGAGGTCCGCCGTGGCGAGGGCCGCCGCGTCGTTGACGCCGTCGCCGACCATGGCGACGACGTGCCCCTCCGCCTGCAACCGCGCCACCGCCTCCACCTTCTGCCGAGGGGTCGCCTGCGCGACGACGTCCGCCGCGGCGATGCCGACCTGCGCCGCGACGTGTCGGGCCGCGCCCGCGTTGTCGCCGGTCAGCAGCACGGGCGTCAGGCCGAGCCCGCGGAACCGCTCGACGGCCTCACGCGCACCGGGCTTCACGGTGTCGGCGACGGTGACGACACCGCGCACGCGACCGTCCCAGGCGACGGCGACGGGGGTCGCACCGGTCGCTTCGGCCGCGGCGAACGCCGTGTCGAGTTCAGGAGGCGCGGTGACGGACCACTCGTCGGTCAGCCACCCGGGGCGGCCGACCAGCACGAGCGTGCCGTCGACCAGGGCCCGGGCGCCGGCCCCGGGGTGGGCGGCGAACGCGTCGGCGGCCGGGACGACGACTCCGCGCCGGGTGGCCTCGGCCTCGACGGCGCGGGCCACCGGATGCTCCGAGCCGGACTCGACGGCGGCGGCCCGGGCCAGCACCTCGTCGGCCGTCACGGCCTCGTCCACGGCCGCGGCCCGGGCCTCGGCCACGACGACCTCGCGCACGCCCATGCGCCCGGTCGTGACCGTCCCGGTCTTGTCGAGCACGATGGTGTCGACCGTGCGGGTGCGCTCGAGCACCTGAGGCCCGCGGATCACGATGCCGAGCTGCGAGCCGCGGCCCGTGCCGACCAGCAACGCGGTCGGCGTCGCGAGTCCCAGCGCGCACGGGCAGGCGATGATCAGGGTCGCCACCGCGGCGGTGAACGCGGTCTGCAGCGACCCGCTGAAGAGGCCGCCGGCCCCGTCCACCAACCCGCCGAACGCCAGCCAGCCGACGAAGGTCAGCACGGCCAGCCCGATGACGACCGGCACGAACACGGCCGACACCCGGTCGGCCAGTCGTTGCACCTCGGCCTTGCCGCTCTGTGCCTCCTCGACGAGGCGGCCGAGACGGGCGAGCTCGGTGTCGGCACCGACCCGGGTGATCTCGACGAGCAGGCGTCCGCCGACGTTGAGCGTCGCGCCGACCACCCGGTCGCCCGGGCCCACCTCGACCGGCACCGATTCGCCGGTCAGCATGCTCAGGTCGACCGCCGAGGTGCCCTCGCGCACGAGGGCGTCGCCGGCGATCGCCTCACCCGGACGGACGACCACGAGGTCGCCGGGCACCAGGCTCGCGGTGGCGACCCGCGCCTCCTGGCCGTCGCGCAGCACGGTCGCCTCTTTCGCGCCGAGTTCGAGCAGGGCGCGCAGGGCCTCACCCGAGCGACGCTTGGCACGGGCCTCGAGCCACCGCCCCAGCAGGATGAAGACCGTCACGGCCGCGGCGACCTCGAGGTAGATCTCGGTCGGGCCGCCGTGGGTCGCGACCAGGCTGAACGACATGTGCATGCCCGGTCGACCGGCGTCGCCGAAGAACAGCGCCCAGAGCGACCACGCGAACGCGGCGATCACGCCGACGCTGACCAGGGTGTCCATGCTCGCGGCTCCGTGCCGCGCGTTCACGGCGGCGGCGCGGTGGAACGGCCAGGCGCCCCAGACGGCGACGGGTGCCGCGAGGGTCAGCGCGAGCCACTGCCAGTTCGTGACCTGCAGGGCCGGCACCATCGACAGGACGACGACGGGCAGGGCCAGGGCGGCGCTGACGAGGGTGCGGTGGCGAAGGGCGTCGACCTCGGCCGCCCGGGCGTCCGGGGCGTCGACGTCCGCGACGTCGGTCGAAGACGCAGGAGGCGCGGGCACGGTGGCCCCGTACCCCGCGGCGGCCACCGTCGCGATGAGCGCGTCGACGTCGGGCACCCCGGGGTCGCCGTCGCGTCCGTCACCGGCCACACCGGCCACGACCCGCACGTGCGCCTTCTCGGTCGCGTAGTTGACCGACGCCTCGACGCCGGGGAGCTTGTTGAGCTTGCGCTCGATGCGGTTCGCGCAGGAGGCGCAGGTCATGCCGCTGATGTCGAGCTGCACGGCGTCGAGCGGCACGGCGTCGGGGCGCACGGCGTCGGGGCGCACGGCGTCCCGCTGCCCGGCGTCGCGCCGGCCGCCGGCAGGCGGGACGGTGCCCCGGGGGACGCTCCCGCCCGGCCGGCCCGCGCCTCCTGCGGTCGTCATCGTGCGGAGAGCCGGTAGCCGGCCTCTTCGACGGCGGCCCGCAGCCGGTCGTGCCCGACGGTGGCGTCGGCCTGGACCGAGACGGTGGACGCGCCGCCCGGGTTGAGGTCGACCTCGACCGAGTCGACGCCGTCGACCTCGGAGAGCTCTTCGGTGACGCTCGCGACGCAGTGCTCGCAGGTCATGCCGTCGACCTGCAGGGTGGTGATGGTGGTGTCGGTCATGCTCGGTCCTCTCGATCGGGGCTCAGGTTATACCCCCTAGGGGTATCGATGCCAGGCCTGCCCGGCGCCTGTCCCCCACCTCCGAGATCCCTCCACGTCGAGACACCGGGCGGGGAGGCGGACTACGAACGGAGGGGACCCCGCCTCGACGGCGGGAGAGAGAAGGCACCCGACCATGACCGAGATCACCGCACACCACGGCCTCTTCAAGGACACGAACCTCCACGTCGACGACACCGGCGGCTCGGGCCGCACCGTCGTCCTGATCCACGGCTGGCCCCTGTCGGGCGAGTCCTGGAGCAAGCAGGTCCCGGCTTTCGTCGACGCCGGCTACCGCGTCGTCACGTACGACCGCCGCGGCTTCGGACGCAGCGACAAGCCCAAGACGGGTTACGACTACGACCACCTGACCGAGGACCTGCACACCGTCCTCACCGAACTCGACCTCGACGACGTCACGCTCGTCGGCTTCTCGATGGGTGGCGGCGAGGTCGCCCGCTACTTCACGAAGTACGGCACCGAGCGCCTGCACAGCGTCGTCTTCGCCTCGGCGGTGCCGCCGTACCTGCTGAAGACCGACGACAACCCCGACGGCCCCCTCACGAAGGAGGCCGCCGCCGAGATGACGGCCGGACTGACCAAGGACGAGGACTCGTTCTACGAGGACTTCACGACCGGCTTCTTCTCGGTCGACGGCGTGCTGAAGGTGTCCGAGGCGGACCGCCAGGACGCCCTGCGCCTCGCCAAGCAGGCGAACAAGGCCGCCGCACTCGAGGCCATGGCTTCGTTCGCCAACACCGACTTCCGTGACGACCTGACGAAGGTCACCGTGCCGACGCTGGTCATCCACGGCGACGGCGACGCGACGGTGCCGTACGAGGGCTCGGGTGCACGGACGCACGCGGCGATCGCCGGTTCCGAGTTGCACGTGATCGCGGGCGCCCCGCACGGCGCCAACGTCAGTGACGCCGACGAGTTCAACCGCGTCGTGCTGGAGTTCCTGAAGAAGTGACCGCCGCCCCGGGCGGCTGCGGCCGTTCGCGACGCGACCCAGGAGGCGCGGGGGCGGGGCGCCGGGCCCGCCCCCCCCCCCCCCCGCCGGGGGGGGGGGCCCCCCCCCCGCCCCCCCCCCCCCCCCCCGCCCCCCCCCCCCGCCCACCGCGTGGTCGCCGCCGTCGAGTCTGCTGACCGGGTTCAGGACGAG
>NZ_RKIC01000017.1 GCF_003755185.1 Frigoribacterium sp. PhB24
TGGGTCCGGCTTAGATTGCCCCAGACACCCCGAAACACCCGAAGTGGGTCCCGCTTAGATTGCCCTGGTGGGTCCCAATAACGCTGCCATAGTCAAACGCCCGAGTGGCTCATCGAAAGTGGGCATGGTGCTGGAACATCGGTTGAGGCTGCCCAAAATGGCGCCCCATACGCGCTCGGTGGCGTCGTCAGCTCGGTTGCGGGCATTGCCGACGGCTGTCTGAGTGTTAGACCTTCTTCGCGAGGACCGCGATCGTGATTTTGCCGACGACGGTCGTGAGGACGTAGTTGGTCGTGCCGCTAAAAACGACTCCGATTCCTAGAGGGACCGCTTTTGCCATGGCCTTCTGGGTGAAGTCGATGGCCACTTTTTTGAAGAGTTGTTTGATCGTCGTGAGGGCAGGGCCTTTGAGGTACTGCAGCACCAATTTCTGCGCCGTCTTTTCGACCGCGATTTTCCCGCCGTTGGCTGCCATTTGTTCTGCCGAACCGGCAAGGGCGAGGACGAACGCCAGATGCTTCTTGTCCTCGCCGCTGAGTTCAGATTGGTACACCTCGACGAGGCACATGCACATGTCGATCTGGAGCTTGAGCGAGGCCGCGAGATCCGCCAGCCCACCGCCGACTGTCGCTAGGGCGGTTCCGACACCGGGGATGACACCTGGAAGAGCGGCCGCGGCCCCTGTCGCGGCGGCGAGTTTCGAGTAGCGGCCAACGATTCTCTTCGCGATGCGAGCTTTGTCTTGGAGCGTCTCCGGCGGTCGTCCGTACGTCGCTTCGAAGCTCGAGCGGTATCCGTGGATGAGTCTCTCGGCGTCCTTCGGCGTGATGGCGATTGCCTCGACGAAGTTCTGGAGCTTCGACGGCTCTATGTCACCTGCGTTGTCGTTCATATTTCCCTGGTTTCAAGCACTTCTCGACGGGGTGCTGTGGACGAAGCCTGCCATGCCCCTCCGGGACGCATCAGCAGGTGCGTCAGGTCGACATTCATCAAAGGAGAGGGAGCACATTCCCTGGACATCGCGGAGTCATTCGATTCCCGGGACATGGGGTACCAATTCAAAGAGGCCTTCCGCCACCTTGTCGAGCGGGGTGTCGGCGCTCTCGACGGGGGTGAATTCGATCACCCAGAGCTTCGAGGGTCCCACGACCTTGATGCCTAGCGGGATCACGCCGGTCAAGTCGCCTAGTGTTGACCCCTTTGTGGACTTCGCCATCGCTTGGAGGTTGTGCGCGGCCCGGGCGATCTGTGGGGTATGGAACTGTTCGGTTCGACCCTTGACCTCGGCGGATACGAGCCACTGTCCGTCGTCGGCTGACAGGCTGAACGCGGCGTCAGTCTCGCCTCCTCTCATCTTGATTCCTGTCTGGAGGAAGTTCACCTCGTGCACGCTGCGCGGCGGGACGTTCCGGGGGGAACAAAGCGCGAAGAACGACGACACGACGTTCAGGCGGTCCGCGACCTGCGCATGCCAGTTCTCACCGGGTCGCCCAAGCGCCTTCATCGATTGCGGCATCGATAGGGATTGCAGCCTGATGGCCGGCAGGTGGTCGTCGAGGAGGAGGCCTTCGAGAAAAGGTTCCGCCTGGCCAGCGACGATGCCTACGAACGTGAAGACGGCCCGCCTCCCCTGTCCGATCGCGTCCGCTCCGGCGTAACCGCGGACGAAGACGGATTGAGGCCAATTCCTATTGAGTCCTGCGGTCCCGTTGCGGGTGAGGTCCTTCCAAAAGTTCGCCGGGTTCGAGCTGCTGAGCTTCGCGTTCGTGGCGACAATGCCGTCACTGATGTCGTCCATCGTCACGATGGCGTCCGAGAGCCTTCCGGTCGATGGGTCGTATCTTCTGTCGAACACCCACTCGATGACTTCTGTTTTTGCGCTTGGCACGAACGAAGGATAGCGATCCGAGTAGGGCGCAAGAATCTTTCGGCTACGGGCCGAGGGGTAGTCGGCGAAGCCGGCGAGATCTTCCAAGGTGCACCCCCCGGGGGGGGGCGACGCCCCGCGAAACGAGGGTGTGGATCGTTGGTGGAAGTTTCCTCTGATCAGCTCGGCGTACAAATCGTGATCGGCTCGGTATGAAGGATCGAGCCGGTCAGGCCCCCTTCCGGACGGCGGTTTCGATGGCCTCGGCGACCGACGTCGCCGGTTCATGGGTCCAAAACCGTAGGACGGTCCACCCGCGTCGACGGAGCGCGTCATTGGTCTGGCCGTCGCGTTCCTTATTGCGGTCAATCTTGGACGTCCAGAACTCGGTATTGCTTTTCGGTGGTCGGAAGTGCTCCGGGCAACCGTGCCAGTAGCAGCCATCGACGAACACCACGACGCGACGTCGAGTGAACAGGAGGTCGGCCGTGCGTCGAAGGTCCGGCTCGATCCGGGCGTTCACCCGGTAGCGCAATCCCCGGGCATGGACGAGGCGGCGTACCGCCAGCTCGGGTTTGGTGTCCCGACCGCGGTTGCCCTGCATGACCTTTCGGACCGTCTCACGATTGGGCGAGGGCGCATCCATGGAGCCGATGCTACGTGCCTTGCCGGTCTCCGGCCGCTCGGTCGGGGTCACGGAAGTCGACCGCTACGCTGGTATCTATGTCGATCGATGTTCGCCGTCCCCTTGCCGTCGATCTGTTCGCTGGGGCGGGTGGTTTGTCCCTTGGTCTCGAGCAGGCTGGCTACGAGATAGCGGCGGCTGTCGAGTACGACCCCATCCATGCGGCCGTACACGAGTTCAACTTCCCCTACGGCACCACGTTCTGCGACGACGTGTCGAAGATCACTGGCGCCGACATCCGGGAACGATCTCAAATCAAGGACCAAGAGATCCATCTCGTCGCCGGTGGCCCGCCCTGCCAGGGGATCTCGATGATCGGCAGGCGTGCCATCGATGACCCCCGAAACGCCCTCTTGAAGGAGTTCGTCCGGGTCGTACTGGAACTCCGGCCGCGGTATTTCTTGATGGAGAACGTCGCGGGGCTGATGGTCGGCGGGCACCGGCAGCTCGTCGACGAGGTGGTCCAGATGGTCGAGTCGACGGGGGAGTACCGGGTCCTCACCCCGATCCGGGTGCTTCAAGCAGCCGACTATGGTTCACCCCAGTCGCGGAAACGCGTCTTCGTTCTAGGGGCCCGTTCCGACGTCGCCCTGCCTGTCTACCCGGAAGCGACCCACACCCCGAGGGCTATCAATGGGATCGTGCCCCTGGCCGGGGCGCTGCCGCTCGGGCCGAGCGTGTCCGACGCCCTGGGGGACCTCCCCGACGCCGACCTATTCGAGAATCTCCTCTACGACGACAAGGTCGACGACGTCGTCTACGGCCGCGCCAGCGAGTACGCCGCCCGACTGCGCGGGACCAAGAAGGACCCCACCGACTATTCGCGCCCTCGACCCAAGCCGGCCAAGGGATTGTCCTCATCGGCCAGGACCATCCACACGCGGAAGTCCATCGACCGATTCTCTGCGGCCCTCCCCGGGACCACCGAGAAGGTCAGCCGGTTTCTCCGGCTGCACCCCGAGGGTTTGTCCAACACCCTCCGTGCAGGCACGGCATCGGACCGGGGCGCCTATACGGCGCCCCGTCCGATCCACCCGACACTCCCGCGGGTAATCACCGTGCGGGAGGCCGCGCGCTTGCACGGCTATCCCGACTGGTTCCGTTTCCACGTGACGAAGTGGAACGGGTTCCGACAGATCGGTAACTCCGTTCCCGCACGCCTTGGCCGGGCCGTCGGCGCCGCCATCCTCCAAGCCGACGGGGCGGAACCCAAGCCAGGCAAGTCGACCAAACTCGGCTCCCCTTCACTGCTTTACATGACTGCCGGCCAGGCGCACACCCACTTCGGCCTCGCGGAACGCGTCATCCCACAACGCGACCGAAAGGTCGGCTGACATGCCACCGGGTAAGGGCCCCACCAAGTACGAGCAAATCCTCTGCCACGTCTTCGAGACGCATCACGCACCCGGGGTAGAACGTCTCGAATGGAACCGTGCGGAACTCGACGATGCCGCCGACGCCCTCGGTATCGGTCGCGTCAAGAACCTCGGGGACCTCGTCTACAGCTACCGGTTCCGTGCTGACATGCCTGCGCGGATCAACGCGACGGCACCGGCCGGTAAGGAGTGGATCATCCGGGGTGCGGGTATGTCCAAGTACCGCTTCGACCTCATCCCCCAGCAGATCCCCATCGTGCCCAACCCCTCCCTCGCGGTGACGAAGATCCCCGACGCCACACCGGAGATCATTACCAAGGCTGCGCTCGGTGACGAGCAAGCGCTTCTGGCGAAGGTCCGCTACAACCGGCTCATCGACATCTTCCTCGGGGTCGCGTCATACTCCTTGCAGAACCACCTCAGGACCACCGCACAAGGGATCGGCCAAGTCGAGGTCGACGAGATCTACGTCGCGGTCGACCGACACGGCCGCCAGTTCATCCTCCCCGTCCAAGCCAAGGGTGGCTCCGACAGGCTCGGGATCACGCAGACGGAACAGGACATGGCGGCTTGCGCCGCGAAATGGCCCGACATGCTCTGCCGGAACATCTCAGTACAGTTCGCCGGAGGCGGCCTTATCGCGTTGTTCGAGTTGACCGTCCAAGACGACAGGGTCGTCATCCGACGCGAGGCTCACTACAAGCTCGTCCCCGCGAACCAGATCAGCGCCGCAGATCTCGCAGGTTACGAACTCGCCGCCAACCCCGGAGACTGACCACGACTCCAAGGAACGCGGGCAATTCCGCATCTCCGCATCGGTATTTGCCATATGCCTCCACGATGCGCAGGACGTTTTGCCCCGAACAGGTTCCACGGGGCGCCTTTCGGAATGCGCCCCCGGTCCTTACTTTGGTAGAGAACGGAAAGAGCAAAGCAGATGACCGAAGCAGGGCGAAAGACCGTCAGGGATCAGGCCGCGGAAAACATCCTCGTCGAAGACGCCGCGGACGAGGCCGAGCGGATCATCGAGTTGACCCGCAGGGCGGTCATGGACCAAGCCACAATCGACAACCTCATCGAAGACGCCGCCTACCCAGACGGTTACGACGGGTGGCCCATCAGCGGTAAAGCCCTTGCCGTCCTCAAAGACCGCGACGCCTTCGTAGGCTGAACCCGCGAGTGGGCTGCCGGTAAATCCGGGTCTAACACATCTCCTACCCACCACCGCGGATGATGTCGGACGCTTGCCCTAGCGTCCGACTTCGTGGGTGTGCGAGGTTCCGGTGAGGTAGCGGCGAAGATTCTGCGCCGGCCGATCCCGACGCACCCGCTGGCAGTGCCACCAAGTCCTGGCACGTTCGGTGTCTGGCAGGTTCGCCGGGACCGTGCCGCACCCCTCGGTTACGTGCTCTCGCGCCCGGAGCTGGGCCGCATCGCTTACCACTGCTACGCCCACGGCCGAGACGATGCCGGCGGCCGGCCCTGGCTACGCCGAGAGGGCAGCCTGAACAGCGCCGTCGCGTGGATGATCCAGCACGAGGCCGAGCTGTCGGCCCTCACGGGCCGGCTGCACCCCGAGCCGGACGAGTGGCCGTCATGACCGCGGGTAGCGCCCGGGCATGAGCTGGTTCGTCCGGCACCGCCCCAAGGGCGACACGAGCGCCGAGGCCGTGGCCGTCGAGACGGGCGCCCCGACGCCGGCCGACGCAATCGACCAGGTACGCGCCACCCTCCCTGAGGATCGCATCGTGACCTCGGTCGCTCCCTACTGAGCCCGAGAGAGCCGTCAGGGCCCGCGCGTAGCCTGGCCCCGGTCAGCTTCCCCCCAAGCTGACCGAGAGCTGCCGGGCGGTCTTAGGCCGCTAGGCAGCAGCAGCCCCCGCATTCCGGCTCCCCCCAGCCGGGCGGGGGCTTCTTCGTGCGCGCAGACCGTTCTCGAGTCCGGTGCCGGCCAGGGGCACGGCCCGCTGCGCGGTCCGGGGGAGTCGCTGCGCTCCCCGGGAGCCGCTGCGCGGCGCTGGGTGCCCTTCGGGCACGTCTTTTTGCCGTGAAGCCTGCGGCGGCTCGGTCGCTGCGCTCCCTCGTAGCCACCTCCGGGTCTCCGTTCAAGTGGCTACGCCACCGGCTCCTCCGAGATTTTCGGCACGCGGTCGCGGGGCTCCCTTATTTCGCGCCGAAATTCTCTCCTCTGCCGCCCTCCGGGTTGCACTGCGCCCTCCGGTCGCTAAGGCGGAAAACCGCCTTCACGGCAAAAAACGAGAGGGAGAGGAAGCAAATGCAGAAGCAGCAGATCACCACCGTGACCACGTTCGTTCCGGTCACAGGTGTGGGCGAGTTGCAGCGCCAGCTCCGCAAGTTAGGCGAGCGCGACTCGGACCTCGCGACGTTCGCGCGGAACGAGTGGCAACTCGCCCACACGGCGACCATCACCGGCCCCGAGGTCATGACGTTCGTCGACACCCTCACCCGCACCGACAGCGAGTGACACAGGACGGGAGGGACCTATTCGAACTAGGTCCCTCCCGCTCCACCCATCATCACCGATCGACCCAGGAGCAGGAACCATGACCACCACCGCTACCAAGACCCGCCGCCCCGCTAAGACCGCCGCGCCCCGCAAGAGCATGGAGGAGAAGAAGGCCCAGGCCGCCGCCCTCCACGAGTCGATCGCGACTCAGGTCGAGGCTCTCCGTGACTCGGACCGCTGGACCGCATTTCTCGACTTCGCGTCCGCGTTCCACGCCTACAGCCTGGGCAACGTGTTGTTGATCCTCAGCCAGCGCCCCGACGCCGAGCGCGTCGCGGGGTTCCGCAAGTGGCAGAGCCTCGGCCGCCAGGTCCGCAAGGGCGAGAAGGCCGTGCGGATCTTCGGCTACAGCACCAAGAAGGTGACCGAGGAAGACGAGAACGGGGACGAGGTGGAGAAGCGCATCGCCAGGTTCCCCATCCTCTCCGTGTTCGACATCGCCCAAACCGACGTGATCGAAGGGGAGACGGATCGAACGATCGCCCGGCAGCTCACCGGCGCCGAGGACCACGGGATCGTGGACGCGCTCAGCGCCTACCTCGACGGCGAGGGGTGGACGACCTCGCACCAGGACCTCAGCGGCGGCCGCAACGGCTACAGCGACCCCGAGGGGCAGCGCGTCGTGATCGGGAAGCACCTCAGCCCTGAGCACGCCGCAAAAACGATGATCCACGAGACGGCGCACGTGCTCATGGGCCACACGGGCGACCTCGCGGAGTACGCCGAGCACCGCGGCCTCATGGAGACAGAGGCCGAGAGCGTCGCCTACGTCGTCGCCGGGCTCGTCGGGTTTGACACCAGCGCCTACAGCGTCGGCTACGTCGCCGGATGGGCAGACGCCGACGTCGAGTTGATCCGCGGCACGGCCGCCCGCGTGCTCGCCACCGCGCACCAGATCGCCGCGATTCTCGACCCCGAGGACGAGGACACCGACGAGGCAGACGCCGCCTGACACCGGCCGGGGCCGCGGCTAGCGCCGCGGCCCCTCACACCGGCGGCGCAGCCGCCACCAGAGCCCCAAGACCCCGCAGGAGAACCGCCGTGCTCATCACCTACAGCCGCCCCCAGGACCTCGACCCCAAGCAGCTCGACCCCGCAGCGCCCGCCGCCGACCTCGACCCCGCCGGGTACGAGTGCGAGGCCGAGACGGTCGACGTGGGCGGCACCCCGTGGAGCTGCACCCGCCGCCGAGCTCACACCGACGACGAGCACCGCGCCGTGTTCGGCCAACTTGGGGACGGACCCGCCGAAGCCGTCGCGATCGCGTGGGCGTACGAGCACGGGGGGGCCGGTTACGGCCCGCCCTCTCCCGAGGCCGTGCACACCATCACCGTGACCGTGACATTCCCCGAGTCGGCTTCGACCGGCGTCGCGGCGGATCGCATCGCGGCCGACGTGCTGTCGAGCTTTTGGGAGTGCGACCACGACCACGTGCGCGTGGCCGTCACCAGCTCGACCCGCACGCCCTGACCCAGCGGTCCCCGGTCGCCCGCGAGCGGCCGGGCGAGGGGCCAGCCCCTCGCGCACCCCGCCATGAGCCAATGGTCGACGAAGCTTCAGAGCACGCGCGGCCCGTCGTTTCGAACACTGTCGAGAAACGTACGAAGAGCGTCGAGGCTGATGCGCTTCCGTGACCCCAGGTCAAGGTGCGGCATGTCGCCCTGTGTGAGCATCTGGCCGAGCGTTGGAACTGACACCCTTAGAACTTTGGCTGTCGCATTTAGGGAGAGGTACGGCGGCAACGAGGCCAGCGGGTCAGGCCACGTCGACGATGACTGCCCCGGGACGGTCGAGGTACTCGCCACCCAAGCTTCGAACTCCACCCGCAGCACGAGCCATGACCTTCTGATCCTGTACGCCGGCATGCGGTTTGTTTTCGCCCACGCGTTGATCGTCGCTGCACTAAGACCAAGTTGAGCCCCGACCTCAGTCGCGCCCAGGGTGCAACTGGACTCACCAACAGTGCTTTCGAGCATTTTCGTCACAGGCATGGCTTAAGTGGTCGCGAGGGAGCGGCCATGTTGTTACGCAGCCGCTTCGGCGGACTCGCCTTCACCTTCGGTCGGCTGCGTCGCCTCGGTAGGGAAAGTGCCACCGCCGTTCTCGGCCGGTGCCTTCTTGACGTCGCGCACAGCGACACCGAGACGCGACGCGACCTCGGCGCGGGTGATGCCGAGAGCCAGCATCTTTTGCATGACCGACTCCGCTTCGGCGCGAGCGTCGGCGCTCTGCTTTTCCGCACGAGCGCGAACGGCGGTGACTTCCTTCTCAGCTGCCGCGTCGATTTCATCAAGCGAGTCCGCGGCGACAAAGTAGTCCACCGCGAGCTGTTCCAGCTTGTCCTGCTGCTCCCGGAACTCGGCAGCTTTCTCGCGCGCCCGGCGACGCGCCTCGGTCTGCTTGGCAGACTTCCGAACCTCAGCCATGAGCGGCCCCCTCCTGTTGGTGCCTTCATTATGCACGCACCCCTCGCGCAGCTCGGGATGGGTCAGCGCTCTGGCACCGAGGACGACCCCCCGGCGGGGTCGTCGTAGCCCTGGTTGGGCCACGGGCTCGGACTGCCCGCTAGCCGGTTCCCGAGCCCGACGTGCAGCCCGAGTGTGGCTCGGCCTTAGCTGCTCGACCGACGTTCACTCCCGCGACTTTCCTCGTTCCTCGTCAGCCGCTCCCGTTCACTTCCCGGTCGCACAGCACAGCCGCAGTCTCTACGATCCTGGCCGCCCGTCCACTCGTTCCTCGCTTCCTAGGTCGTCACACCTCTGGCATTCCCAATCAGCGAGGTAGAGTGACCCCCGTGATGACCATGCATATCCTCTCCGCGGGAGACGGTTATGCGTACTACACCGGCGAGACCGCGACCGGCGACGCCAAACGCGACCCGGACCGCGAGCTGGGCGACTACTACACCGCAGACGGCAACCCTCCCGGTGTCTGGGTAGGGTCCGGGCTCACCGCCCTCGGGGTCAGTGGCACCGTCTCCGAGGACCAGATGCGAGCCCTCTTCGGTGAAGGCCTGCACCCCGACGCTGACGCCCGGGTCGCAGCAGCGCAAGACGCCGGCGAGAGCGCCGAGGACGCCTTGGCCGCGTCAAAGCTCGGTCGTCGGTACAGCTCCTACGACCAGGGCGGGCAGGGGCTTCGGGGCGCCATCGACGAGGGCTACGCCCGGTTCGAGCGCACCGAACACCGCGAACCGAACGCCGACGAGCGCCGCGCGATTCGGGTCCGCGAGGGCGCCCAGGCGTTCCGTGAGGCCAAGGGCCGGCCCCCGGCCGACAAAGAAGAGCTGGGCCGGTTCATCACCGCAGCGTCCCGTCCGACGCAGCAGGCCGTGGCCGGTTTCGACCTCGTGTTCTCTCCCGCCAAGTCCGTCTCGACGCTCTGGGGACTCGGCGACAACGACACCCGGAAGACCATCGAGCAGGCCCACGAGGCGGCAATCGAAGACACCGTGAAGTACCTCGAAGCCGAGGCCATCGCCACCCGTGCAGGGACCAATGGTGTCGCGCAGCTCGACGTCGAAGGCGGTCTCATCGCGACCCGGTTCCGGCACTACGACTCCCGCGCGGGCGACCCGCAGCTCCACGACCACCTGGTCGTGGCGAACAAGGTCAAAGGCTCCGACGGCAAGTGGCGCACCATTGACTCCAAGCTCCTGCACCGCCAGGGCGTCGCCGCGTCTGAGTTCTACAACTCCCGTGTCATGGACCGCGTCACGGACGCTCTTGGCCTGACCACGGAGCTGCGCGAGGCCACCCCCGGCAAGCGTCCCGTGGTCGAGATCGCGGGCGTTGATGACCGCCTGACAGCCGGGTTCTCGTCCCGTTCGGCGGACATCAAAGCGTCGATGAAGAAGCTCGAACGCGAGTACCGCCAGGACCACGGGCGCGCCCCCGACATGAAGGCCCGCGTCCGCCTCGCACAACAGGCGACCCTCGATACCCGCCCTGCCAAGGCTCACGCACGGTCCCTGAAGGAACTGCGCGCGGGATGGCAGGCGCAGGCAAGCGCTGTCGTCGGTGACCGTGTCGTCGCGGACGTGCTCAGCAGTGCCAGGGAGGCGGCACAGCCGACTGCTGGCCCCCCCACGGCGCCTAGGACCGTGGGGGTTTCCGAGGCTGCACAGGCCATCGTGGAGACTGTGTCCGAGCACCACTCGGTCTGGGGTCCGCACACCATCGAGGCCGAGGCGCGTCGGTACGTCCAGGCGCAACGGGCCGCCGGTGTCAGTGTCGACGGCAGCGTCGACGAGATTACCCGGCACGCCCTCGACACCGACTCGGTGATTCTTACGCCCCCGTCTCCGCACGGGGCGTTCCAGCCCCTCACGAGAGCGGACGGCAGCAGCATCTACGAGCACAAGGGCCGCCAGCTCCTCACCTCCCGCAGCGTTCTCGTCGCCGAAGACACGCTGCTGGACGCTGCCCGTGACCGCACCGTGCGTCCCGTGAGCCGGGAGACATTCGACCGGATCGCGGCCGAGGAAAACGCCACCAGCACCCACCCTCTCGACCAGGGCCAGCACGCCCTCGCGGGCGAGTTCGCAACGTCCAGCGCACGCCTGGTCGTTGGCACCGGGCCCGCGGGCGCCGGCAAGACCACAGCCCTCCGCGTCGCCGCACGTGCCGTCGAGGCCGAGGGCGGCAAGCTCATCGGCCTCGCCCCGTCCGCTACCGCAGCAGCCGTCATGGCCGACGCGCTCGACGTCGACGCCAAGACCATCCACTCCTTCACGCACGGCACCGGCACCCTCACCGAGCTGCTGGCACACGAGGGACCCGTCGACGGAATCGACCTCTCTCCCGGCGATGTGATCGTGGTCGACGAGGCAGGTATGGCCGGGACGATGAACCTCGCCAAGGTGACCCGCATCGCAGAGCTGCATGGCGCGCACGTCCGCCTCATCGGCGACGACAGGCAGCTCTCTGCCGTCGAGGCCGGCGGCGCCCTCCGCCTCCTCGAGCACGAAGTCGGCAGCGTCAAGCTCGACCAGCTCCACCGGTTCGTGGACCGCTCCGAAGCCGACGCCACCAAGGTCCTCCGTGACCCGGCCCAGACAGGTGACCCGTTCGCCTGGTACATGGACCACGGCCGCGTCAGGGGCGGCGACGTCGACCGGATGACCGGCGACGTCTTCACCGCCTGGCAGGCCGACACCGAAGCCGGCAAGCACTCCGTGATGCTCGCCCAGACGAACACCACCGTCACCGAGCTCAACACCCGCGCACAGGCCCTCCGCATGTCCGAAGGCGTCGTCAAGGGCCGCGAGACGGTCGCCGTTCGGGGCGGCCTCTCGGCCTACCGCGGCGACGTCGTCGTGACCCGGTCGAACAACTCGGAGTTGAAAATCAGTGGCGGCCGTGACCGCGTGAAGAACGGCGACCTGTGGACCGTCCGCGAGGCGCACCAGGACGGTTCCCTGTCGGTCGAGCACACCACCAGCGGCGGCCGCATCACACTCCCGGCCGACTACGTCAGCCGGAACGTGGAGCTGGGTTACGCCTCGACCATTCACCGCGCACAGGGCATGACGGCCGACACCGCGCACGTCCTCGCCGACGCAGCGACCTCGCGGGAGCTGGCCTACGTCGGGCTGACCCGCGGCCGCGAGGCGAACCACCTCTACGTCGAAACGGCCGAGGCGCAGCCTGTCCGTGACGTCCTCGACCAGATCGCCGGCAACGCCGACGGGATGTTGTCTGCCACGGAGGCAATCCGCGCCGAGCAGGCCCGCGTCGATGACCTCGTGACCCTCGTCGACCAGTACGCCGACGTCGCCGATCGCGCCGACACCCTCCGGTTCGAGAAGGTCGCCGACCAGGCCCTCGGTGACGACACCGCCGAGGCCCTCCGTGACCACGAGAGCTGGGGCGCCGTTGAGGGCGCCCTCCGTCACGCCGAGGCGCAGGGCCTCGACCCGGCCGACGTGCTCTACCAGTCCTGGACCGAGCGCGACTTGGAGGGCGCCGACGACCGCCCCGCAGTGCTCTCGGCTCGCATCATGAAGAACACCACCGAGCACGTCGACGCACTGCCCTACGACCGGCAGACCGAGGAGCCGGCGGTGCCCTCGTGGATTGCCGACCGGCGCGCGATCGACAGCCCCCACACCGACCCCGCATGGAGAGAGCACATGGCCGAACGCTACGACTACCTCCACACCCGCCTCGAGGAGCGCGGCGCGGCCCTCGCCGTCGAGCAACCCAAGTGGGCGGGCCAGCTCGGGCAGGTGCCGGCAGAGCCGGTTAAGCGTGAAGAGTGGACCCAGCTCGCGGCCGAGGTCGACGTGTTCCGCCAGCGGTACGGCGTCGACACCGCCGAGCCCACCGCTATCCCGAACCAGTACCGGGAGCAGGCAGTCGGCGCGGATCTCGCCCAGCGGGTCACGGCGCTGCACAAGTCGACCCAGCTCAGCACCCAGCCGGGCGCGACTGACGCCGACCGTCAGCGTGCGGCGACCGCGGCCGCCACGGCGACCCAGCGGGCCCATGACGCCGTCACGACCACCACGGCGAGCGGTTCCAGCCAGGATGCCCGGAAGGCCGCCATCCGGGAGCAGATGCGCCAGGCCGGCCTCATCGGCACCAAGCGGACCCCTGCCGGCGCCGGCACCGAGGACGGCACCGCCGCGGCGGCCAAGCGGCAGCAGGAGCAGCAGCAGGCGGCTCAGCGCCGCGCAGGTCAGCAGCGCGACCGGGACCGAGACCGGGGGCATGAGCGTTGACACGTCGAGAGGTGCGGGATACACACGATGGTGTGCCGCCCCTCTTAGCGGTGGCGGCGGGGCCGGTGCTGGGGCCGGCCTTTTCGGACTTCAGCAATCAGGACTGGGAGCAGTTCGCTCATAGCTTTCTCAGCACGGCGTTCGGCTTGCCGATAGGCGCCCGCACTTTTTCTGATGTTCCGATGGTCGAGGACTTCGTCGGCGTCCCGGGAAATGCGCCTGCGTTCAGTTTTGTCGCGAGGGATGTCCTTGAGGACGTACTCGCCGGCTCCAAGCAGCTTGGCGGTCACCCATTGGCGCACTTTCGGTTCTGGACCGTGAATGGCGAACCAGCGTTCTAGTGCCTGACTGAGGTTGTCGCCATCGCGATCGAAGTCGCGGAGGATTGATCGGTAGCGCATAAGCCGCCTTGTTAGTTCGGTGGGTCGTTGCTCATGCCACTCGTCGAGTTGGGCACCTTCGATGAAATCCAGGGCGGACCGGTGCTTCCTTGGCAATGCAATGTTGGTGTAGCTCGGAAAGTACTTAGGCCTCTGCAATAGCAACAACAAGGGCTGGACGGTGCGCAAGCTAGCTTGCCGAGCGAGGCGACGTCGGCCGCGTCGCTCGACGCCGAGCTGCAGCAAGAGCACAAAGACGCCAATGACCACACCCGTGATTGCGCCGACAATTAGGTCGGGTATAAACGTTTCCCAATTGGCTGGCCAGATCATGCAGATCCAGTCTCTAAGTGCGGTCATGCGGCCAATGTACTGTGCAGCATTTCTGGTCCTCTAACGCTCATTGCATGCGGAGTTACCGCTCCGAGCCGGATCCTTGGAGGCGCATCTAACCTCGCCAGTCCACTGGTGGCATGGCCGGCACCGGAGCCACCCGCTTGTCGCTGCTGGACCAGAGGTGGCCGTGCTCGACGTCGCAGTTCCGGAACGGCCCCTTGTCGTGGAACAGGATCGCCCGGTGCGCGTCCCAGTGGTGAAGCCACCAGCTCGACAGTGCGCCGGCGTCCTCGTTCTCATCGAGGCCTATGTGCGCCACCCACAGAGCTTTGAGTCGTGCCACGGCCTCCGTGTGCTCCCACCACTCCGGGCACCACCTGATCTTCGCCTCCGCGGTGAAGAATTCCACCATGGCGAAATGCTCCTGCACCCACTCGGCAAACGAGACGTTCAGCGACGGCAGCGGGGCAGAGTCAGCAGGATCACCCGGGTTGTAGCCGTCTGCGTCTGCGTCGGAGATCTCGCCCGTGCCGAAGTCCGGCTCGTCGCTCATCACAGGGTCACCTCCGTGGCCACGGCAGCGGGAGCCGCGGCAGGTTCGGGATGCTTGATGCACCGCGTCAGCCCCTTGTCTTCAAACCAGGGCTTGGCCTTCATCATCACGGGCCGCCCGTTCGCGGGGAAGAGCACCATGTGCCACTTCGGCAGCGCTGCGAGCTGGGCGGCCGTGAGGCTCGACTGCCGGCGGGTGTTGGTCGACATGGAGAGCTGGCCGTCGCGGCCGGTCGATGACCCGTGGGTGACCTCGTCGTGCTCACCGGCCAGGTTCGACAGTGACTTGAGGAAGTCGTCGTCTTTCACCCCGGGGCCGAGGACGGCGATACGGGCGTTTGACCACATCGTGTCCCACCCGTTCTTGCCGAACGACTCGTACGCCTGCGACCGGGCCTGGAAGTAGGAGCTGATGATGATCCCGCGAGATCCCGCAACCGAGTACAGCGACGGCAGCTCGGGCCAGCGGACGATGTTCGCGCACTCGTCCAGCTCCATCACCAGCGGCACCCTAAGACGGCCGCCGTTACGGTTCGCTTCCTTCTCGGCCGCCTTGAACACCGCCCGCACCAGCGCCGTCAGGATCGCGCCCGCAGAGCCCGTCTCCTGAGCAGCCAGCAGCACCAGCGTGTCCGTGCTTCCAACGAACGCTGCCGGATCGAAGCGGCGCACGCCCTCGTTCCCGGCCGTGTCCGTCCACGCCAGCAGCTCGTCATACGCCAGCGCTGACGCCATCCGGTGAGCCGTGGCGAACGTCGACGTCCGGGTGCGCTCGTGGGTGGCGAGGATGCCCGTCACGACCGCTGCGGGCCCGACAAGGCCCGTGGATGTCAGACGGTTCGCAATCTCATCGCCGTCCTGGTCGGAGAGCCACTGCCACACGGTCGACAGCGGCAGATCGTCGTTCGCCGCGGCGAGGAACGCACACGCGAGCAGGTTCCGTCCCGAGGAGTCGAACTGGGCATCCCCGCCTCGCTCCTCACCGGTTTTGGTCGAGGCCTCGAAGATCCCCGCAAGCTCCTGCGCTGACTGGTACGACGTCACGGCACTGAGTGGGTTGAAGACGAAGTCAGGGGCGGCGTCGGCGTCGCGGTGGATGCCGTTCGGATCGAACAGGTACACCGACCCCAGATGCGAGCGGAGCGCCAACGCCTCCCGCACACCATCAGGCTTGGTGGAGGTGAGAACGAGGGCGCCCGGGGCGTCGGCCATGTGCCGCACGACAATGGCGCTGGTCTTGCCCTGCCGGTTGCCGAACACGTAAACGCCGGTGTCCTCCCACCCTTGGTAGAGCATCTTCTTCGACCCCAGGACCAGGCCCACTGCGAGGCCGGACGACGACACCGCCAGGGACGGGTGCAGCCGGCGGACCTCGGCACGCCGCGCCTTCTCGAGGAAGCTCCGCACCTCTCCCTTGGAGGCCAGATGCTCGTTCGACACAGCTCCGCGCTTGTTCGCCGCCCGTCGTGCACGCCACGCCAGTAGGACCGTGAAGAGCACCAGCACGAGGATGACGCCAACGATGGCTGCCGGAGTCGCGGCCGACGGCCACGGGGTGCCCCGCATGACCATGTCGCCGCCCAGCCGGAAGATGTTCCACGAGTACTCGTGGCCCGTGGGGGTCATAGCCGCACCGACGTGAACGGCGAGGTACACCGCTCCGAGGATCATCGCCAGGAGAACGCCGGTCAGGACTTTGGCTCTGACGTCGCTCATGCGACGTTCTCCGTCGACGCGCCTTCGTCGAGGACCCCGGGGTCGGCCAGCAGCTCGGGCAGGTCTGCGGCGTCCTGGTCCCGGTTGTCGATCCACCAGCGGGCCCGGTCGAGGGGCCGCGCCGCCTCGAGTACCTGGGCCTGGAACTCAGCGTCGCTCATCTGGTCGGTTTCGACCAGCGCCTCATACGCACCCCGGATCAGCTCACCTCGGACGCGCAGCGCCCACGGGACCTGCTTCTCGGTGCCGACCAGGTCGACGGGCAGGCCGTCGCGCTCCGCGTCGGCCCGCAGCGCCTCCGCCTCGGCCGCGTGCCGATCGTCGCGCTCCTTCTCGCTCTCACCCGTGCCGCTGTCCTTTTTGAAGCAACGGCCGCACACCAGGTGCTCGCCGTACCACCGTGCCGACGCAGCACGCTTGCCGGCGGGCTTGTCGGACAGGTCGCGGTTCTCGGTGTGGCCGCACGTGTATGTGACGGGCCAGACAGTTTTGATAGCCATGGTGTTCTCCTTCGGTGGTGAGTCGGTGAGGCCTAGCTGAGGTATGTGTCGGAGCCGCTGCCCGGTGGGCTGAGCTTGTGGAGCAACTGCCGGGCGATACGCGCTTCGGCGTCGTCTCCGGCGAACCGCTCGGCTATCGACAGGTCGACCCCCGCCATCAGGGCCATTTCGGAGGGCATGACGCGGTGCACGCTGAGCTGTTTCAGCAGCGCGTCACGGTCGGGGCGGGTCTCTTTTTCGAGGCGTTTGCTGGCCCGGTAGGTCTCGTGCAACCAGTGCATGACCCGGCGGATCTTCTGCACGTCGAGGTCGACGTCGACGCCGTTGACGACGTACCGCAGCTCGACCGTCGCGCCGGTTCGAGCTGCGAGCTCGGAGCGGTGGCAGGTCAGGGTCTCGTCAAGCCACAGCCCCCGCGTGACGACCTCGTGGTCGGGGTTGGTCACCGTCCAGTCCTCGCCCGCGAGGACCGCCGTCGACGTCGTCGTCTCAGCCACGGATGAGCACTCCGAGGACCCCGACGACGACCACGACCACGACCACGGTCAGACCACCGATCAGGGCGAGGCTCTTCTGGGCGCTCAGCCCGGCACGGCGCAGAACACCGGTGCCCCAGAGCACGAGCAGCACCAGCACCACGCCGGCGCCGACGTACGTTGCCCCGATCAGGAACGAGGCGACGTCGTCAAGGAACGGCAGCGGCGGCCTGGTGGGCTGGGGGTTGGGGATAGCAAGCATGGTGGTCTCCTAGCTGTTGCTGGTGAGCTTCATGGGTTGGGTGCCGTTGCCGTCGACCTGGACGTGGAAGTGGTTGCAGCCGTCCGCGAACTCGGGCGTCTGCTTGGGGAAGGTCAGCCCCGCAGCGGCCCGGCACTGCGACTGGCCGAAACCAGATCCATCGGCCATCAGGGGGTCGAGGATCTTGAGGAGCTTCATCGAGTTCGCGTCGGCGCCCGTGACGGGGATGCGCTCGAGTGAGTAGAAGTCCACGGCGTGCCCGCCGCCGTTGACGACGTGCATCGAGGCGTTGCCGGCACCGGGGCGCTGCCCCGTGCAGAGCCGGTTAATGTCCGAGATCCCGACTTGCTGGAACGTGTTCGTGGCCACGGTGATGATTTGCAGCACGCGGGTGTCGATGCCGCAGTTCGGGTGAACCTCCCCGGCGGCGATCCAGCGGATCTCGCGAAGGTGGTCGGGTGAGAGCCCGGTGATCTGACCGGCGTCGATCTTCGCCGTCAGGCCCTTCGCGAGGGCCTGCGCGTCACCGCTGACCGACGTCGACGCGCACGCGGCGTCACCGCCGCCGGCAAGGGCCGTGACGACCTTCTCTGCGGACGCAAAGAACCGCGTGTAGTGGTTCGGGTCGGCGTTGATCTGCGCCCTGTGGGCGGCCTCGGTCGGCGTCAGGGTCTCCCAGTTCGGCACCTTCACCAGGCGCTCGAAGAAGAACGTTGCCGCCTTCGTGGGGTTCATCCGCTCGGCGAGGGTGCCCCAGGTGTCGCGCTGCTGGAACAGCCCGCGGGAGTCGGGGCCGGCGGTGTCGCCGTACTCGATATTCCGCAGGGTCGACTCGCCCATGGCGGTCATGACGGCGATGGTCTGCCCCTTCGCGTTGACCCCGAGCGCTGCGCCGGCGTTCATGATCGCCGCGGCATTCACGAGCTGGTCGCCGGAGTACCCGTCGACGGCCGCCGCCGTCTCGGCCGCGGTCGTGTCCGCGGTGACGGTGGCGCAGGCGTTCTGCCCGGAACCGCCGCCACCGAGGAGCAGCACGCCGGTGAACAGCACAACCAGCAGGGTCACCACACCCGCCTGTAGAGCACGCTTTCCCATGGCTGGCCCCTACAAGCTCGACGGGGCGGCGCCACCGGCCATGCCCTCGTCGGTGTTGGTCACGGCTGTCTCCCACTGGCTGCGGACGTGGCGCATGTGGGTAGCGGGGTTGGAGCCGTACTTGAACACGCAGTGCCCGGGCTCGAGGTTCATCAGAGTCTCGGCTGCGTCCGGGTTCAGCCCGAACGTGTCGGTGACCCAGCGGGCGTCCTCGGGCCGGTCCTGCCGGTAGGCGTAGATCGTCTGTGCCTCTTGCACGACCGTGTAGCCCTCGGAACCTGCGGGAATGTCGGTGCCCTTGTGCATCACGAACACGTTCGAGATCCCCAAGGAGCGGGAGAGCTTCTGGTTGGCCTTCACAAGCCTCGCCGACGGGCCGGCGATCATGTGCCAGCCCTCCTCGTAGACCACATTCGTGATCCAGCCGCGCTCCCGCATCAGCCGTCCAAGGAGCCACTGGTGACCAATCGACATGATCGTCGGGATGGCGGGTCCGTCGCTGGGGAGCTGGGAGACGTCGAACACGGTGAGCTTGTGCGCGAGGTCGACGTCTTTGCTGGTCTCGCCGTCGAAGACGTCGCCATAGGCCGTGAGCAGGTTCTTTAATCCGAGCTGTATCGAGATCCCGGCCTGGTGGTACCGCTCTTTCGCCTCGGCCGAGTAGCCGAGATCCGTCGGGACGTGCCCGAGGTACGGCAGCAGGTCCGCCATCGTGGCGGCCCGGTCGCCTTCTTTGTCCGCGAACAGGCGTTGCAGGGCGTACTGGGTCGCGTTCTCCTCCCACTCCGTTGCGGGCTTGTCGTCGCGCGCGATGCGGGCCACAGCGTTCACGAGCTGCATCTGCCCGATCAGACCACTGCCCTGCACGATCAGCGGATCGAGCAGGTTCAGCCGGGTGCCGTGACCGTCGGGTGAGAACCGCAGCGGCTCCGACCCGAGCTGACGGGCGACCCCGGAGTACTCGCCCTCGTCGCCCTGGTCCTTCTTGTCGAACACGACGGCGCGGTGCTTGGCCAGCAGCAGCGGGCGGATCACCATCGTCGTCTTCACGAACGAGGACTTACCCGACCCCACGGTCCCCATCACGAGGACGTTCGGGCTTGTCAGCTTCCGAGGGGTCGCGTTGTACGCAGTCGGGGCGTCGTGGCTGATCATCGTCGACGACAAATTGTCGGTGCCGTTGACGACACCCTCGACCCCCGTCGGGGCACCGATGATGCCGGTGTTCAAGATCTCCGCCTGCTTCGTCGTCGACGGAGCCCCCTGGATGCGCGGGGCGTACCAGCCCCGTGCCGCGGGTCCCGAAGCCAGGCGCAGCTTCCCACCGGGGAGCGAGTGCGGAGACACCTCCACCGACCGCTCTGCCGGAGCGCCCTCGACGGTCGCACCGGTGATGACGGGGGCCAGCAGTTCCGGCGGCACGAACACGCGCAGCAGCGGGACACCCGCGAGCGGGTGCCGACGGGCCTTCGTGGCGTCGGCCGCCGTGGGCTCCGCTGGGACCGACCGCTCGGCCTTTTTCTGCTTCCGGGTCTTCGGCGTCGTGTCGGTCATGAGATCGCTTCTTTCTCGCTACGACCGGCCAGGCGGGACACCGCTCGGCCAGCCAAGGTGGATGCGTCAGGGCGCAGACCCCGGCCAATGGGCCAGGTCGCACCGGAGGCGGCCGACTGGAACGAGTCCTGCCAGTCGAGGCGCTCGATCCCGAGCCCTGTTGCGCAGACCTCCTCCAGCTGACGCGAGGCCTTTGCGAGCTCATCGCGGCTCGTGGCCGAGATCGTCACGTACCCGACCCACTCGACGCCGTGGTGGTGTGAGCCCGCGGCGAGATCCGCCTTCCGGCGCTCGGCCGCGCCGAGACCCATCTGGGTCTCGTCGTTGACAAGGCGGCCCTTTTGCTGCGCGGCGTAGATCGCCGATCCGTCCCGAACGGCGTCCTGGCGGGCCTTCGCCTTCGCCTGTGCTGCCGGAACCAGGTGCAGGTGGAATGCGATGGTTCGAACGACCTTTAGCTCACGCCCGATCAGCAGATCCAGCAGCCACAACGGCGTACGCCCGGCCACGGCTAGGTTCTCGCCGTGGATCGCGGCCGTGCGGTGCCACCACTGGACGGCCGGCGCGTTCTCGATGGGGTCACCGGGGGCGAGGAACGTCGGGTCGATACCGTCAACGACGTGCGCGCTGAACTCGTCATGAGAGGTCAGCCCGAACCGTGCCGGGTTGACCTTCCTGATCTGATCGATCGGCAGGTGCGGGTTCTGCTGGTGCAGCATCAGCGCCGCGGTCTGCTTCGCCGTCAGCGGGGCGACGTCGCCTTCCTTGGCGTCCCGAAGGCCGCGAACGGTCGAGTTGATCTCGTCCGCCATGAAGGACCGCCAGGCCTCCCGTCCGGTGCCGAACTTCGCCGCGGCGTCCGTGAAGGCCTGCGTGATCGGCCACGACACCACGACGTAGTGCCGCTGCACCATCGACCCGGCACTGGCGAGGCGGATCACGTCGTCGTAGGAGCGCGTCTGGTCACCCCAGGAGGTCCACTGCTCGGGAGTCCACGGTCGCTCGGGTGTTTCCCGCTCGAGGCGGTCGGCGACCCAGAGCTGCTGCCTCGCCGAGTCCGGCGGCAGCACCCGTGTCATGGGCTGCACGTCGCTAATCAGCGACGACGGGGCCGCCCGGCGGGCCAGGAACCGGCCCCACCCCGACGACGCCCGAAGAAGCGCCTCGGCGGTCTCCATGCCGCGGAGCTGCCCGGAGACACTGAAAGCTACGGAGAGGTATTCCGACTCCCCCACGGGCGAGTGCCAGGCGATGCCGGGAACGTTCGCCCCGTACTGCAACCACCCCATGCCGTCGGCGCCTTCGGGGTTGGCACGCATCTGTCGCATGAGGCGCGCAGCGTCCGCCTGCTCAGCCTTCGACCCGGTACGGGCCTGTTCCTCGAGCAGCCCCCACGTCTCGTCGTCGTAGGGCGTGAACATGTCCGTTCCGAGCCGCTTCCGAGCGGCCCAGCGCTTCCGCTTCCGGCGCCGCTGGATCAGCGACCCGCGATGCGTCTTCGCTGTCATCAGGAATGTCAGCCCGGCCGCGATAGCAGCGACGATCAGCACCCACACCTGCTGGAGGACGATCATGCCGATCATCCCGGCCACGACGATGATCGCCAGGGCAATCGAGCGCCCCTTGGAGGCGGTGCCGCCGAAGAAGCCGCGGTGACCTGCCTCACCGCCGAGGAACCTCACGGTCGAGGGGGCCTGCCCTACGTCACTCATTGGTGGAGTCCTTTCCGTAGTGCTCGTCGTGGTCCTGGATCGGGTCGACGGCGGTCTGTGCAACCGCGTCATTGGCCTCCTTGCCTGCGTCGGCGGCGGCCATGGCACCGGCGGCGATCATGGTCGGGATGCCGACCGCAGCACCGACACCGGTTGAGGACTCGGCCGCCCCTGCGGCAGCCATGCCGCCCTCGGCCGTTGCTGCGCCGGTGGCCGCACCGGCGCCCGCTCCCGCACCGCCTCCCGCCGTGGAGGCACCGACGGTCTCGCCGGCGGTCGCGCAGGAGCCGGCACCCTTGGTCGCCGACGTCACCGACGACGTCGGCTCCTCGCTCTCAGCCCCGGCGTTGCCTGCCGCCTTCGTCGACGACCCACCACCACCGGTGCTGTTGCTCGATCCGCCGCCACCGGAGCCGTCGCTGTCGCTGCTGCTACCGGACTGCTGGCTTACTCGAGAGTCGGCCTGCTGCATGGACGAGGAGCCGACCGTCGGCCCAGCCGGCGCCGAGCCCATGCCGCCTGTCGGAATGACGGGTGCGAACTTCGTCAGCAGCAGGGGCGAGAGCCCCGCCATCAGCAGCGCCAGCAGCGACACGACCAGGTTGACGGTGCGCTGCAATGAGGGCGTCTCGGAGAAGACGGTGAGGTTCGCCCCCACCATGAAGTACGCCACCGCGAGCAGGAAGAACAGCAGCGGGTGCGAGGCGAGGATGCCGAACCAGAGGTAGGCAATCTTCGTCCCGAACTTCCGTTTAGAGGGATCGATGATCCACACCAGGCCCAGCGGGAACAGGATGCCGGTGAAGTAGAGGGTGATGAGCTGCACGATCAGAATCAGCACCACGACCAGCAGGCCCAGCAGCATCAGGAACAGCAAGATCACGCCGATGACCGCCCCGCCAGCGAGTCCTGCCCCGTTGTCGTCCTCGGAGAGCATGGCGGTGAACTGGTCCACGATCTGACCGGAGTTGGTGTTGATGCCCCAAGCGATGATCGATTCCGTGAGCGCTCCGAAGAACTGCACGAGGACCGTGCCGACCGCGGGCCCGAACGCGGCGCTGATGAGGAACAGGGGCGCGTAGAGACCCAGTGCTTCGGCGGTGTCGCGGCCTGACTGCTGGCCCCTGGCTGTCCGCACGAGCTGCGGAATCAGCAGCGCGACCATGACGAAGATCGCCAGGCCGAAGCTGATCGCGTACGACCGGAGGAACCAGTCGGTCGTGAGATCCGGCAGGGTCGCTTTCGTGATCGCGGGCATGACCGTCTCGGACAGACCCCGGTTGGCGTCCTGCAACATGTTGAAGGTGTTCCCCGCCGGATCAGACCAAAAATCGGCCACAGATCCGACCGTGTCGATGCCCTTACCGACGGCGTCGACAACATCACTGCCCTCGACGCCGACACACACGACGGGACCGAGCGCGCACGCCGGGCTCAGGGGGTCCATCAGCAGCCGCCCGTATAGCGATTACCGCCAGCGGCAAGCTTGTCCTGGTCAGGCGTCAACCCCTGTTCGATGTGCCAGGCGTCGTCTTCCCAAACCATGATGTAACCGGCAACGGTGCTGAGCGCGGGGCTCAGTGCGCCGTCGACCACGTAACCCTCCGCGAGCTCGACGAACACACGATCTCCCGTGGACTCCTCGAGGACGCGCCACAGGCCATTGGTGGTCGAGATATGGAACGGAGCACCTGCGTCCACCGTCCCGGCCGCCATGTTGTCGCCAGCTGCTTCGTACGCCGCGGGCAGGTCTCGGAACGAGGCCGGCGAGGAGGACGACATAAGGTTGTCAGTCACAGCGTTGGCCTCAGCGTCGGCGGGGTAGGGGTACTGCCAGAGGAACCGGTAGAACGCGGTGGCGACCTCGACGGCACCGTAGGTGCTGTGCTTGGCCTCGCTCTGAGCTGTGAGCACCATGTCGGCGTTCCGTTCCTGACCGCCGAGGCACCCGGTGGGAGGCACGTCATCCTCGTTGTCCCCTGCCCCAGAGGTGTCCCCCGTGGGGGCAGCGGTCGGTGCCGTTGACGCCGGCGCCGACGTCGTGGGGGCCGCGACCTGCTCGTCGTCGGGGCGGGTGGCGGCGAACGCCACTCCCCCGACGATGGCCACAGTGGCGACTCCGCCGACGATGACGAACGGCCAGCGGCTTGTTCCTGCTGCGGTGTGCATGCGCATACGCGCCTCCTAGCGGTGAGTGGGGGTGCTTAGCCGGCGAAGGTCAGCACAGCGCCGACGATGAGCGCCAGGGCCGCGAGGGCACCAAGAGCGACGAGAGCCCAGAGGGCCTTCTTCCGGCCGACGGCGTGCTGCTGCGGGTTCGGGTTGACGTCACCCGAGGCCCCGGCCATGCCGACAACACCGACGATCAGGTACACGATGGCGATAAGGATCGCGACGCCCCAGATCGCGGCGATGAGCTTCTGCCAGAGGGCGGTGAACTCCGTTCCGCCAAACGAGAAGTCAGGGATGATGCCGTTCAGCGGGTTCTGGACAGCGAGCGGGAGCCGGGCTGCGGCGGTGAGGATCAAGTCGTTCATGGTGTGACCTTTCAGTCGTTGGAGACGTTGTCTTGAAGGGTGCGGACGACCGCCGCCGCGGCGGCGACGAACGCCTCACGGGTCACGGGCTGGAGCTTGCCGAGAGTGATCTCGCCGCGCTCTGCGATGTGGGCGTCATAGGGAATGTCGAGGAGGGTGTTCATCCCTGCGTCTCGCAGGAGCCGTTCGACTTCCTCACCCACGACGGGGCTCTCGGGCCGCCCGTCGTGCATACGAAGGATCACGGCTGTGTCGGCGAGCTTCTTCGGGGCACCGCCGGCAGCTCGGAGCTGGCGAAGCAGCTCGAGCGCGTCGATCACGGCGTCACCGGCGTTCGTGATCGGGATCACGAGCACGTCCGTCACCGACACGGCCCCTTGGAAAGCCTCGGCGCGGTACACGTTCCCGGAGTCCATGACGCGGATGCTGTAGAACTCGTCGACGACCTTGGAGACGTTGACGACGTCCTCGCCGGACAGGCGTGGCCGCTCGGGCGCGGAGCCGATGACGTCAGCGAACGATGTCTGCGGGGCGGTGTAGCCCTTGAGCTGCCCGGCGGTCTTGATCTGAGCTATGTCGCGAACCAGCTCCCCCATACCAAGACGCGGCGTGCCCTCGGCCCGGAGGCGCAAAGCGCCCGAGTCGTCAGCAGCGTCAATGACGGCGACCGAACCGCCCTTGATCGCAGCCATGGTCCCGGACAGCAGCACTGACGCGGGCGTCTTGCCCACGCCGCCCTTACGGTTCGCGACGAGGACCGATACGGCCCTCGTCCACACCGCCCGCCTAACCTCTTCCTCGAACCGGGCCTGCCGCTCCGCGTGCTCGCGACGCGCCACCTCCTGCGGGCGGGGCTTCGTGGACAGGCCGAGCTTGGCGAGGAATCCCTGCCACCCCGACGTCGGCTTAGAGGCCGGAGCGTCAGCCAGGACGGTGGGTGCTCCCCCGAACAGGATCGAGGTCGAGTCCGACCGGGCCGGGGCGGCCACGGCTGCCGGCGGGGCCGGCGAGATCTCCGGCGCCTCTCTCGCCGTCGCGGTCTCGACAGGCGCGTCGACCTGGCCGGGCATCGGCGGCAGAACGGGCAGGCCGCCCTCCGCTTCGGCAGGCTTTGCCGTACGCCGGGACGTCGGAGCGCCAATGGTGTCTTCCTCCATGTACTCGCTAGCGCGCGAGGCGCCGCCGAACACCCTGCCGCTCTGGTTTGAATCGCTCACCTTGTTCTCCTATCTCGACTGCTTGTCCCGGCCGTTCGCCGGTTGTTTGCGAAGTCTTGTTATATCTTAAAGCTTAGCAAGTCTTCGCCCGTAAACTAGGGGCGTGTCCGCCCTCTCCGCTGCCGACGCAGCGCGCCTCGACGAGGCGTGCGCGACCATCGCAGCCACGCCCGCCCGACTGCGGACGCTCCGCGTCGTCATGGACGGCGGCGACGTCACGGCGAAGGACGTCATGGAGGCGCTGGACCTAACGCGGAGCGCCGTGGGCTACCACCTAACCGCCCTCACCGAGGCCGGCATGATCCACGAACGACGCGCCACTCACCCCCGCGGCCGCGGCCCGATCATCTACTGGTCCGCGGATCGCGAAGCAATCCACGACCTCAGAGACACCCTGAATAAGCACCTGACTTGACCCCCGTCCGGGTGCCAACGATACATAATTCCTACGACAGTTGATTCATAATGGGCACTAGTCCCCCCAAGGGACGACTGCTCCGTACCCCACCCGTGGGTCCCAGGAAAGGAGCGCCCGTGTCCGTAGCGGCCGCCGCTTTCAAGCACTGGGCGAGCACTGTCGATCTCCCCTCCGGAGCCCTCCCCCTCGCACGCGCGATCGGTGTCAATCGCACAACCGTGCAGGCGCAGCTCCTCCGCGGCCGCGTCCGTGAGGCGGTCGTCATCGCCGCCGCGCGCGCGGTCGGAGTCGAGCCTGTCGTCGCCCTGTCGAGCTTCGACGAGTACCACGAGCTGCACCGGGAAATGCGCCCACCGCTACCAGTCGAGATCCTGTCCCAGGTCACACTCACGGACGTATCGATCGAGCTGCTGCGCCGCCGCAACACCGCATACGGCGACGCGATCGCTGCGGTGCGCATGTGGGAGGACCCGCCCCAGCCGGACGGGCTCAGAACATGGATCGACGCCGTCGACCCCGGCCACATCCGCCGTGACCTTGCAGAACGCCTCGGGATCGCTCCCCCCAACCTCTCGGCTCAGATCACCGCCAACAAGATGCGGCCCCGCCACCTCGTCGAGGCCGCCCGCATCGCCAACACCTCCTTGACGAGCGGGCTCGCTGTGGGCGGGGTGATTACTCTTCAAGAGGCCGGCTGGCCGGATGGTGCTCGCTCCCACGCGGTCACGCATCTGTCAGACGTCGCCCTGAACGACCTCGTCCAGGCGCGCCTCGCGGCCGCGCAACGCGGGGCCCGACGCCTTGCCGCAGATAGCGCTGAGGCGCGACGAATCGAAGAAACGCTGGGCTGACATGCTGACCGGATACCTCATCGCCGTAGTCCTCGCCGCCTTGGCCCTGACCCGCCTTCCCGGCGCAATCCGCGGCAGGAACATGCTCATCGCCTCCTCGGCCGCCGCGATCGTGCTCGCCTTCGCCCTCATTACCCCGGACGTCTACGCCGCCCTAGACCGCTTCTCCCCCATCCCGAACCTGGTCGACCTGGTGGCCAAGCTCGCCCTGTTCACGGGCCTGCTCCTCGCCGGGACACAGGTCGCCCGGGCATGGAGGGCCCCTGAGACGCAGCGCCGCATCTCAGGCCTGCCCGGCGTCCTCGTCTTTCTCGGCGTCTTCGTCGCGGAAGTCGTCATCTTCGCCGTCGTGCATACCACCAGCTCGGTCCCCGACCTCGCAGACAACCTCTCGAGCCCACTCGTGCGGCTCTACTCGACCCTCGCAACGGCCTACCCCGCCTACATCGCCGCACTGCTCCTCCCCCACGTCCGCAAGGGCCTCAGCTCCTCGCAGGGCGCGACCAAAGCGACATCGCGCTTCCTATTCGTCGGCTTTGTTCTGGCCGGCGTGCGCTTCGTGCTCGGCCTCGTGACATTGCTCCTGCCAGCGACGTACTACGTCGGGCAGGTCGTCAGCGGCGTGGCCGCGATCTTCGTCGCACTAGGCCTCGCTACAGCGTTCTTCGCCCGCCTCGGCCGCCAGCGGGCCGCCCAACGTCAGTACAGCTAGACACCCCGGTACAAACTCTCGGACGACACGCCGCCACAGTTGCCACTTAAGTTGAGGCTTACGGTTAACTGAGGCGCATGGCCACTAGACGCCGCCGACGAGGCGAGGTCCTGGACCCCAAGCAGCTCGGCTACTTGGTCTCCGGGTCCACAAAAGACCGTTTCGACGCGGTGGCAGATCTGGCCGACATCGGCAGCTCTGAACTGATCGAGCTGCTGATTCTTCGGATGCTCGACAACGAGCTGACCGATCAGGGCATCCCCGCATGGCTGCCTCAGAAAGACCGTAGCGAGGAGCTGCCCATCAACACGGCTTAACGAGAAAGGCCCCCGCTTTCGCGAGGGCCTAAAGCTCTTAGCTCAAACCTGGTGAAGTTTGCCGACTGAACAGGATTTGAGCTCCTAGGTAAAGAACCGGCTTCTCAGGGCCGGGCCTTTGACGTACCCACTTGGGCGACCAAGTGAGAACGGACTCATCATAACTCCCGTTTCTGCGCCTGCGCACCCCCATGTCTCCGGCGTGTCCGGGCATTCCGTGTCCCCAGAACGCCCGACACGTCCCGGGCGGTCCCACCACATCGGCCGGCGACGCCCGCCGCGACCCTCACAGGCCTTCTCCCGCCCCGGCGGCTCGTACCCCCTGCCAGTACCCGACAGCGCCTACAAGGGCCTCTGCCTGCCGACCTCGCGCCGCGCATGGCTCAACCGGCTCCTGGCCATCGTCATGTCGCCTGCCGGCGACACCCACCGCCGCCGCGTGTCCATTCGGCTGAGCACGTTCATGAAGTTCGCGGAAGCCGAAGCATCCATGGCCGGCGCCCGAGACGGCCGAGGCATCACCACATCGCACGACACCCTCGCCCGCATGGTCGGCATGAGCAAGATCACCGCCCGCCGAGCCCGAGCCCTCATGGAGGCCCTGGGCTGCCTGGCGACCGTCGAGCCCGGCCGCTACCTCACCCGCGTGGAACGCCTCGCAGCCACCGCCCGACACGGCGGCCAGCAGCTACGCGCCGCATCCGTCCGCGCCCTGACCATGCCGGAAATCAACGATTCAGCTCTAAATGAGCACCTAGCTACCGCTTCACGGTTTAACCCGACCACCCACCCTCTTAACTCCAATCCAAGGCGCGGCAAGCCGCACTCGGAGCCCGCTCCGCGGGCACAGCAACAACAGAAGCGGGCAAAATTCGTTCCCGGAGCTGACCAACCTCGACCACTCCCCTTGCAACGCCTCGCCGCCCGACTCGTGAGCAGCATCCCGTGGCTACCGGACGACCTCTCCACGCTCCGTGTGCAGCGAATCGTGCACCGATCCGGCTTCGACGCCGACCGGTACAGCTACCCCGACCTGATCCACATTTGGCAGGCCGTTGACGCGGGCCTCGACCAAACGCCGAAGAACGCCGGGGACGTCACCGATCCCGAGGCGTACCTAGTCGTCCGCATGAAGCTCGCGGCCACCTACGCCCTGTGGCATCCGGTTAGGCCGTGACGCCCATGAAGGGTCGTTTGATGACACTAATATCTCGCCGTCAACTCACGCCGACGACGCTGTGATGGGTCCACGTCTCGCCCAGCTCGTCGGCCGGCGGCTCCCCCGGCCCTCGCAGGGCCCGCAGCCAATTGCGCTCTGCGGCCGCGAACATCAGGGCATCCAAAACACTTGGCCGGCGCACCAGCCACCGCCGCTCCCCCGGCGTCACGCCGTCGCCGTAGACGTTGACGTGAAGCACGTCGTGACCGTCGCTCCGCGTGATCCGCACCCACACCAGAGGACGCGCCGAATCGTCGTCCTCGATCCGAGCCCGGCCGGTCCGATTGTCGTTCCAAGCGAGCTGGAACCGGGTCATCTTTCGAGCTTCGCACGCGGCTACGAGACGCCAGTTCAGAACCAGGCTGCACGCGGGTTCACTCCGCTCCCCCTTGCCGTTGAAGGGTCGTAGTGACGGAGGTAGCACTTGCTAGCAGTGATCGAAATAGCAACTGCTAGCACTTGATAGCTAAGCCCCGATCTGATAGCTTTTGATAGCAGCAGCTGGCATTAGCTAGCCCGGCTAGCACTTGATAGCCATTGATAGCAGCAGGAAAGGGGAGTCGTGATTACGCTCTTTGGCGGGACGAAAGGCGGGGCGGGTAAGACCACCGCTGCGATCAACACCGCGACCGCACTCGCACACACCGGGGCCCGCGTGATCCTCGTCGACGTCGACAAGCAGCGCAGTGCCGCCAAGTGGCACGCCCGCCGGGTCGAAGCCGGTCACGAGCCCGCGATGACGCTGGTCGAGAAGCAGGGCAACGTGTACGCCACGATCGTCGACCTCGACAAGCACTATGACCACGTGATCGTCGACGCGGCCGGCGACGACAATCAGGAAATGCGAACGGCCATGACCGCCGCGGACCTCATGATCGTTGTCCTGCGCCCTAGTCAGCTCGACGTGGAGACGCTGGAAGAGTTCACCGACGTCATCGACACGGCGAAGGACTTCAACCCCGAGCTACAGGTGCGGAGCCTCATCACCCAGGCCCCGACGAACCACAACGAGACAGAGACGGTCGACGTCACCGAGTACATCGTCGAGTTCCCCCAAGTGAAGCCCCTTGAAACCGTCCTCTACCTCCGCAAGGCCTACCGCGACTCCCTCGCGGACGGACGCGGCGTGATCGAAGTGCCAGGCGGCCCCGGCAAGAAGGCTCGAGCCGAGATTCAGGAACTAGTCGCGGAGGTGTACGCGTAATGGTGATCGCACGCAACAAGAAGAACCCCACGGCAGACCCGGCTGCGATCGCGGCGTTCGGCGCAGCGGCCGAAGTTCGGCCTGCCACGCCGGAGCCGGGCGCGCCGACCAAGGCCCGCGCTCCACGCGCCGTGACGCCGGCCGCGCAAGCTGGCGAGGAGAAGGCACCGCCGAAATCGAGTCTGGTCCGCTGGGCCGGCGAGGAGGAGACGCGCGACCGGCTCATTGCCTACTCCGCTGCCGAGCGGTACAAGATGCAGGACCTGATGGTGAAGGCCATGCAACTCGGGATGGATCAGCTCGAAGGTCGTTAAGGACTGTTAGCACCGGCCGCTATCCCAAGCTAGCGACTGCTAGCACCTGATATCAACCGGGGGAGAGAGCATGACCATAACCGACCAGGAACTCGTCGACAGCATCGCTGCCGTCCTGCCCGTCCCGACGAAGGGGACTGCTGTCGATTCGTTGACTCGTCTTGGTTGGGTTTCAGGCCGCGTGAGCGGCTTGTATGTTGATTATCTCGAACTCGATTAGTCATCCCCGTCTTCGGAATCGTTCTTCGTGGCAAAGACAGACCCCGTTGCGCTTTCGGTGACTTGGCCGACTATCTGGCCGGTTTCAGCGCCGTGCGTGAGGTATCCAAGGGCAGTCTGGGACGCATCGGAATCCGCATCGCTGTTGTCGCCGGCGATGCTGTCTTCGTAGTCGGGTCGAGCCATGTCATTGACCAATCACTTCGAGGGCGTAGACGAGGGAGAGCGAGATAGTTCCGGCGCCGAGCAAAATGAACCCCACCCACACCCACGTGGCTCGGTTCCGCAGGTCATTTTCGTGGTTGGCCACGACCTGAGCTTTGTTGCGGACAATTTCGGCCTCGACAACCGCGGCCGATTTCGTTGAATCGACGTACAGGTCCACCAGGCGTTGGGCTTGCAGCCCGAGGCGTTTGCCAGGGCGGAGTGCCGCCGCGGCGCAGAATATTGCCAAGCTCGCCAAGACGAGGGCGCAAACACCAATGACGCCGGCTGTTGTCCACAGCTGCGCTGTAGATGCCGCAACGATGACGCCTGCCGTCACGGCAAGAAAGGACGCCTTGTTCAGCACCGAGGCTGCCCGGGTACCGGAGTCCACCACGAGGGCGTCAAGCTCCTGATTGAGCAGGCGGATTCGCGCAAACCGCGCCCGAGCATGATCGGTCATCACGGCTTCGTCACCCCCAGTCGGTGTGCCGCTGGGGGAAGGCTCGGAGCTCATGGTTCGACCGTAGTCGTGACTACCGTCGATGGCAGCGGAAGGCGCTGACTCAGGGGCATGCACCTCGCGAGCCGAGTCTCGGATATGTCCGGTCGCGGAGCTGCTGCGGGCGTCCGTGAACACTTGATGCCAGCTTCTTGCCATGGCACGTCGCCTGTCCCGGCGGCCGCCCTCGAGCCAGACCAGGATTACCGCGAGGGCAAGACCGCCGAGACTCCAGGCAACCCATCGGAAGAGTGAGTTGATGAAGCCTTGAGATGCGTCTGCATCAGCTGGGGTGAGTTGGTCGGCGAAGCCGAGGTAGGCGGCGAGGATGGCGGCCACGACAGCCGTGACGACTGTTGCGAGACTTGCAAGTCCCGAAACGAGCGCTGAGGCGCCGACGCCCCGGTTGCCCGCTTCGTGCGTAAGGGCATCCCGCTGCAGGAGGAGCAGGGTTGCGCGCTGAACTTCAGGTGGTTCCTCGAGGAACCGTGCCACTCGAAGGTCGATGTGGCGAAGTGTCTCGTACGTGGTGTGCCGGTGAGCACGATCGACATCGTCGTCTCGGCGAAACATCTCTCGGAATCTGAGTCGGGTGTAGGGCCAATCGATGTGTTTCACGCGCGGGTCACTCTTCGTTGGCGCGGTCGAGAGCATCGAGGATCATGTCGAGCTCCTCGTCTTCCATCGCCCCATAGGTCGTCAGGTCACTCGCGTCGTATCGGCCGGTCATCATCCGACCGTAACCAGCCAGGCAAGCGAGATGGCAGCCCCACAACGGGCACCAACCCCCATCTGCCACGCCGCCAGGAAGAGCTGTGATTTAGAGTCCGCACGCTCCACACTCCAGCTCTGGCGCATTTGATCAGGTAAATGAGCGCCCGTAGAGGCCGGCCACATAGCATGCATAAGTGGTGTTTGGGTATACCCCAGCACAACGGATGCCAGGAGGTGCGGCGCGCGTGGCGTTGGAGCGTGTTCTGCGTCTTTCGCCACAGGTGTGTGTCAGGGTCTAAGGATGGTGCAGCACAAAACACAGATTGTTGCGTACGTCCGAGTGAGCTCGGTGGATCAAAACCTTGGCCGGCAGCTCGAGGCCGTCGGTGACGTTGACCGGGTCTTCGAGGAGAAGGTCTCGGGCGGGTCGAGGGCGGACCGGGTCGCGCTCCTTGACTGCATCCGGTACGTCCGTGAGGGCGATGTGGTTAAAGTCGCCTCGATGGACCGGCTCGCACGGTCGCTTGGGGATCTTCGGGAGATCGTGGACGAGATCACGGGCAAGGGGGCCTCGGTGGTGTTCATGAAAGAGCAGCAGACCTACAGCCGTGACACGGACGATGCGATTGGCCGGCTGATGCTGAATCTATTGGGGGCTTTCGCGGAGTTCGAGCGGACCCTGATTCGTGAGCGGCAGCGGGAGGGCATTCGTCTTGCCCAAGCGGCGGGCAAGTACAAGGGCAGGTCTCAGAAGCTGACCATGGAGCAGCTCGTCGACGTGCGTCGACTAATCGAGTCCGGAGTCCCAAAGGCGAAGGTTGCCCGGGATCTGGGCATCGACCGAACGACTCTGTACAGGGCCCTTGCGCGAGGCGCGGGGGAGGGGCTGACGGTGGAATGAGAAAAACACCCCCACGCTGGTCACGGACGTGAGGCGCTTTCTTCCCCGCGGGACCTGGGAAGGGGGCGGGGAGCTTGATGCACCTGCAGGGTCAGTGTGATCGCCATCCGTATGGAGACTCCCACCTGTGGGCGACCGGCTCTACGCGGTGGGAGTCCTTAGGACCTCGAGCAGTTCCGTGTCGGCATTCTCCGTCGTGATTTTGTTTTGTTAGCGAGGGCGAGTTCGGAGACGAGGATTTGCCGGGCGCGAGAGAGCATTTCTTTCTCGCTGACGGAAATGCCCTTGTCTTGTTCTCGTCGCCATACGTCACGGACGACTTCAGCGACTTTGTAGACGTCGCCGCTGAGCATCTTGGCTTGATTGTCTTTGAACCATCGGGACCAGTTAGTGGCCTCTTCGACGACTGCGACACGAAGAAGGTCGTAGCCCCTGTGGACGCCTGCCTGGTCGATGACGTCGCGGACTCCGAGGTCTGCTGCAGTCTCGATGGCGGCCTGGATGACGAGGTCGCTGCTGTGGACGCGGAGGGCCATGTACTTGGTCGGTGTGCCCTTGACGTTCCTCGTGGTAAGGCCAGTGATCGTGACGGCGCCGTGGTGGGGATAGACCAATGTCTTCCCGAGCCTGTAGGTGGCGGGTACCGGCTACTGGGCGGCGTTGTACGCGTCACGCACCGCGGCGGAGATCCGGCCGCGGCTTGAGACTGCGTGCCCGTTCTTCTCGGCCCAGTCGCGGATCTTCTGCAGCTCCGCCGGGTCCGACTTTGCCGTGGATGTGCGAGCTGCCGTCTTCCGGCCGCTTATCTTTCGACCGGCGGCGACGTACGGAGCCAGGGCCTTGTTCAGCTCCTCGGCGTGTGCCTGGCTGAGGTCGATCTCGTACGAGACCCCCTCGAGCGCAAACGTGACGGTTTTGCCTACTCCATCGGAGAGGGCGGTGCCATCGAGGTCATCGACAAGCTGAACAAAAGTTTTCTGGGCCATTAGTCATCTCCAAGTCATGACCGCCTCGTTTCTGCGGACCCCTTGAGCTTATCCGTCTTCGCCGCATATCAAGAAACTTTCCAATCCTTCGAGCGCCATATGTCTCGAATCCCTAAGAACTTGACAGTCAGCCAGCAAGTTCTTAGTCGCGACTTAAAGTGGAAGGCGGCCCTGGCGTTTCGCGGAGCATCGTGAACATAAACTGCCCAGGCCAAAGTCGTCTGGAACGCGTCCCGCCTTGCAATCATATGGGCCCTAGCCCTCGACGCGTGATACCCCGCATCATTATGGTTGCTTTGCCGTCAAAAGGCTGCGGAACTGGCCAATGCGGCGAGGCAGTCCTTCCATTCCGAGAAGGCCTCGATTCCCGAGCGACGCTCACGTAAATGAGTAGATAAATCCACAAAGGGTGACCGCGCAAAGGCTAGAACATCATTGAGAGTCGGCTGGCTCTTATGCGCAACGAAGTTGCGGCAGAGTCGAATTTCTTTAAGAGGATTCGCCACAGCGATGGGGCCAAGGTGGACCGTGCTAGCGCCCACGGCATTTACAATAATGTAACCGTTTTGCAGGCCAAGAAAATTGACAATATCTGCAAGGCAATTCGGGTCGGCCCAGGCGGGTTCCCCATTGTTGATCCTGAAGTTATTACCACTTCTATTAGCGATTAGATCTGCAAGTACCTGCGATTCATTTCGATTATTGGTGGGAACGTAAGTATTTCCACTCAATCCGGTTACGGGTCTTGAGGCGGAATAAATGACTATGCTTCGCACAAAACGAGTCCAGGAGTCCCAGAGAGAGATTAAGCAGCCATCTTCTGCGGGCGTGTAGGCAAATTGAAAACCCACAACAGTGCGAGCCCCCTTATGGTTTGTAAAAACGGACTCGATCTCATCGAGCTCTCTTACAAAGTCATCCATGACATCAGCGAGTGTTCCAGTGCCGACTGCGGACATGGTTATTCGGCGTATCGACCTGTCAGAGCCTGGCAGAAGTGTTCGAACCTCGTTTGGCGGCTCTTCATCCTCTGCGTCGATGCGCGTGCCTCGCGGAACTGCTGAAACCTTGCACCGGGCTGATCGCTGGCCAGAGCTGTGTTCAGCACCGCCAACGAGTCACGCACTCGACGATCATCTACTAGGAGCTCATTCGGGGAAGGAACGCTGTCCATGTCGAGGCGTCCCGCAGGCAAAACGCCACGCGCGTACATAACGGCGGCGAGAAGCATAAGGAAATGGGGCCTTTGAACCAGGGGCTCATTGGCCAAGTCCACGACGAGCTCGCTCGTCTCGTCCAATAGTTGTCTCAGTAAGTCAGTGCCGGGCAGGTGCTCAATGTCTCGTGTTCGTGTTTGCTCGTAAAAGCGAGTGATGTCGGCCTCGGAGCCGGTGATGACTCCACGGTCCAGGAACGCAAATGCTTCCGCTACAAAGGTTTGGTCTACCATTCGAACGCGTTCGCGTTCGGAAATAACGCCAAGTGACCAAACGGCCCCAAGTTGCGGCGAGAGCTCTTTTACTAAGTCGCTAAAGTCTGTATCGAAACGGGCATTTCTAAGCTCGGCCTCGCTCACAGGAATTGCATACGAATTAATTCTGACAAAAACTTCGAGGACATCATCGTCGGTTGCATTAAGTAATTGCTCGCAGGTTAGCTTGTAACTGAGAAATCTATCTTTCAGATCACCATCTAGAGTGTCATAACGATCTCCTCTAAATTCTTTAGCTTTCGCGCCGAGAGTTAATTTGCCGGAGGCGAAGTCAATAATTGTGCGTAGTCGCTGTTGACCGTCCACAACGTCTCGTATAGTGCGTCGACTGTCGCGGTCGACTTCGGTTCGCAGGAGCAACTTCGGAATTGGATAACCGCGCAGAATCGAGTCGATAAGATAGGTCCGGGCCTGAGATGACCACACGGAGCCGCGCTGAAACTTGGGGTTCAGTACTAGTTCTTTATCGTCATTCCACTTCAGAAAGTCTGCAATGGTGTAAGTCTGCGGAGTAGTGCCCTGCATCGTGTCCCCTGTCGTCGGTCTCACACTAGCGGTCCTAAATTGGACAGTGCCACCCCCATGACACGGAGACAGGTCGCGTCAGCAAGGATTCGCTATCTCACGCTCACTGGAGGTCTTTACGGCAGTGCGTAAGTGATCGCCGCGATGACGTCCGCCACCTGATAGCCGGGATGCACTTCAACCAACGTCATCCCATGGTCGAGGCACAGCCCCCGCTTCGTAGCGTCGCGCATTTGTTGACGCTCGAAGGCTTCCTGACCGCCAAAGAAATCCACGGGGCGAGAGTGCTGAACGCCTTGATATTCGATCGCGATGTTGCGACCACGGAAAACCATGTCGAGCGACTGCGGTGCGAGCCACCACGGTCGCGCCTGGTGGTCCACGATCTCGTCCGGGAACGCGTCTCTGAGTTGATTGAGCAGGCGGACCTCGGCTACCAGGCCCTCACCGACGCGAGGTAGCCCTGCGGCCTCTCTCGCGCGGTTCTCCGATTCTCGAAAGAGAGGCCGGCACAGGGCGCGAATCAAACCCTCGAAGGCGTACGGGTTGGCGCGGTTCCATTCTGCTGGGATAGGGCGGGCATAGCCACCGAAACCCTCGAACGCGGTCAGTGGCACTGGTCCGAAGGTCCGACCATAGGAAATGAGCTGGGCGATCTGATCTACGGAATAGTCGGCACCGAGGGATTCATAGAGGCTCTGCGAGATAGCTTCGATGGGTTCATCGGCATGCAATCGCGCCCAGAGGTGCCCGACGACACTGATGCCGTGTCGATCATGGAAGTCATCGAGCTCGGATTGCAAGTCGTCGAGGACGGCGTCGATATTTACCCACCCTGCCTTCGTGACGTTCGAGGACCCCCACCTCATTACTTGCCACGCCTCCGCACGGGGTTGCAGCACGTCGCCAAGACCGACGAACGACACGAGCCTCCGGTGACCGTACGTCAGCTCGAGTGCTTCGCCCCATTCCTCCCGGAGAAAGTGCATGTCGGCGAGACACCGCCGTGCCTCGCTCTGCGCTACCGATCTTGGATACGCGGCGACGATGCGCGCCATGCCGTCCATTGCTGCTCGTGGATCGACATCCCAGGCCGCCAGGAGCTCGTGCATCATGACGACCGGGTAGCCGAACTGGCCGTCGACGTCCATTGTCTCGCCAGCCAAGAATCGGGGCTTGTAGTGCTTGGTGAAGAAGGAGCGCTGCAGGCGGTTCATGGCTGGCGATTCTTCGCCCGAGTCCACCTCGAACCGGTGGATTCGTGGAGACGGGGGATGGTCGGACATAAATCGATGATGCCATCGGGTTCGCCCACGCAGAATGCGTAGAAGGCCGGTTTGTTCTTGCATCGATGCTGCCTCGTTGCACAGGCAGGAACGCCTGGCTATGTCAACTTAGGCCGGACCCACCAGGGCAATCTAAGCGGGACCCAGGGCGCTGTGTAGCGAGGGATACTGGGGTATGCGCGTGGAGAT
>NZ_RKIC01000001.1 GCF_003755185.1 Frigoribacterium sp. PhB24
CTCCTTGTCTTTTGGTCCCGGTGGGGATGTACAGGGTTCGCCACCGTCGCCGAAAAGGATTGGAACGCATCGACTTCGTTACCCCGCCGTGACCTCGGCCCTTTCGTCCGGACCGTCGACCGGGCTCGTCGCCCGCCGTGCACGAGCCACCGCGAGCCCGCGCTGCGAGGTCCAGAAGTCGCGGACCGTGTCGCGGAGCTCGGCCGCCCCGACGTCGGCGCCGAAGGCCAGCGATCCGGGCTCGAGGGCGATGCCGTCGGCCAGCGTGGGCAGGGCGACGGCGTCGAAACCCACGGCGTCGACCAGGGCGGCGACGACGTCGAGAGCCTCCTGGTCGTCCGAGGCGAGGGCGATCGCGCTGCGTCCCGGGTCACCCGCGGGCAGCGCCCCTTCGTCGAGGTCGTGGTACCCCATGTGGTTGAAGCCCTTGACGACGCGCGACGCGGGGAGGTGCCGCTGCACGAGCTCGCTCGTCGAGGTGCGCACGTCCGAGAGGTCGTCGCGCAGGCCGTCGGTCTCCCACCAGTAGTTCATGGCGTCGATGACGACCTTGCCGGCCAGGGCGTCCACCGGCACCGAGTCGAGTTTGCCGAGGGGCAGGGCCAGCACGACGATGTCGGCCTCCCGCGCCGCTTCGGCCGACCAGACCGCACGAGCCCCGGGAGCGATGACGTCGACGATCAGACGGATGCGTGCGGGGTCTGCCGACCCGGAGAGCAGGACGGGGTGGCCGGCGGCGTGGACGAGGCGGGCGAGGACGGTGCCGACCTTGCCCGCGCCGAGGATGCCGATGGTGGGTGCGGACGTCATGTGTCCGTGCAACCGCCGAGAACGCTCGTCGATTCCGGACGCGGCGATGCACCGCAGGCCCCTGAACCAGGTCTGCGGTGCACCGTCGGTGTGGAGTCGCTCAGGTGCGAGCGACGGGGGTGACCGTCAGGCGCGTGCCGTCCGGCGGCGGGCCGCCGTCAGCAGGCCGAGCCCGGCGAGGAGCGCCAGCAGGCCACCCGCGAGCGGGGCCGTCGTGTCGCTGCCGGTGAAGGCGAGCGACGAGTCGGCGGCGAGGGCCGAGGAGGCGCGGGCCCCCGAGGCGAGGACGCTGCGGTCGGTCGAGGCGGCCGTCACGAGCACGGCGTCCGTCGTGACGGTGGTCCCGTCGGTACCCGGTGTGGTGATGACCTCGTCACCCGGTGTGGTGGGCGTCGTCGGGTCGACCGGGTCGGTCGGGTCGAACGGCTCGGCCGGGTCGACGGGGATCGTCGGGTCGGTCGGGTCGGTCGGGTCGACGGGGACGGTCGGGTCGGTCGGGTCGACGGGGACGGTCGGGTCGGTCGGCGTGGTGCCGGTCGTCCCGCCCGTGGTGTCGCTGTCGCCGATCACCGAGACGCCGTTGCCCGACAGGTCGATCGGCAGCGTGATCACGGGGATGATCTGCGTGCCCCCGAGGATGCCGTCGTCACCACTGGTGGTGTTGCCACCGGTCGTGCCGGTGCCTGTGCCGGTCGAGCCGGTTCCCGTCGTCGTCCCCGTGCTCGCTGAATCACCGACCACCGAGATCGCGTTGCCACCCACGGTCACGGGCAGCCCCACCGACGGCACGACCTGCGTGCCCCCGAGGATGCCGTCGTCACCGCTGGTGGTGCTGCCACCGGTCGTGCCGGTGCCTGTGCCTGTGCCGGTCGAGCCGGCCCCGGTCGTGGTCCCCGTGCTGGCCGAGTCACCGACCACCGAGATCGCGTTGCCACCCACGGAGACCGGGATCGTCACCGTCGGGATCACCTGGGTGCCCCCGGCGACGGAATCGTCGCCGCTGGTGGCGGCACCCGCCGTGCCCTGACCGGTGCCGGCTCCCGCGGCCGGGGCCGTCGTCGAACCGGTGCTGCTGCTGTCGCCGACCACGGAGACGGCGTTGCCACCGACCGTGACCGGAGCGACGACGTCGCCACCGACCTGCGTGCCGCCGAGGATGCCGTCGTCACCACTGGTGGTGCCGGTGGCCGAGCCGGCGGGAAGGGCGTCAGCCGCGCCTCCGGCGGGGGCACCGGTCGTGGTCCCCGTGCTGGCGGAGTCGCCGACCACCGAGATCGCGTTGCCACCGACCGTGATCGGCAGGGTCACGTCGACGAGCGCCTGCGTACCCGAGCCGATCGAGTCGTCACCCGACGTGGCGGCCGGTGCGGTCACCGCGGGTGCCGGTGCGACCGGGGCGGCGGGGGCCTCGACGGGAGCGGCCGTGCTGGCGGAGTCGCCCAGAACCGAGACGGCGTTGCCTCCGACGCTGACGGGCACGTCGACCGAGACGATGCCCTGGGTGCCCGAGAGCACGCCCGAGTCTCCGCTCGTCGTCGTGACGGGTGCGGCGGGCGCCGCAGGAGCCACCGGCGCGACGACGGGCGCCGCAGGTGCCGCAGGCGCCGCAGGTGCCGCAGGTGCCGCGGCGGTGCTGCTCGCGTCGCCGAGGACGCTGACGGCGTTGCCGACGGCCGAGACCGGGGCCTCGACGACGGTGCCGACCTGGGTGCCCGAGAGCAGCCCGTCGTCACCGGTGGTGGTCGCCGCGGTGGCGGCGGTCGTTCCGAGGGCCCAGATGCCCCCGACGAAGAGCGCTCCCATGAGCCCTCTCGAGACGTACTTGTTCATGACTTTCTCCAAGAGATGAGGTGTGTGGTGCCGCGTGATCGCGGCGGGGTCGCTGATGTCGCCGGCAGCGAGAACGCTGCAGGGGCGACGCGACCGGCCTCAGTCGGGGGAAGAGTCGGTGTCGTGGGCGGGCGTCGACGGGAGGTCGTCGTCGCCGTCCGCGGAGCCCGCCGACACGGCGAGTCCGGGAAGCTGGGAGGCGCGGGTCGCGTCGAGCGCGACGGCACCGCCGGCCGCGCCACCGCCCGAGGCCTGACCATTTGCGCTGCCGCCGGTGCTCGAGGGCAGAGCGGGCGTGCCGTGGTCGTCGCCGGCGGGACGAGGCGTGGGGCCGGGGGTGGGTGCCAGGGGCACGGTGGTCGCGTCGGCGGATGACATCGGACCGGAGGCGATGTGCGCCCGCAGGACGGTGACCGCGTCGGTCGCGTCCTCGGTCGAGGGCGCGACGGACACGAGGGTGTCGGTGACGTCGACGACGGCGGCGGGGCCGTCGACGCCGGCTTCGGAGCCGGTGAGGGCATCGCCCGCGGGCGGGGTGACGCCGGGCAGGGGCGTGACGCCCTCGGGCACGACCGGCACGGCCGGCACCACGATCGGGGCGGCAGGAGCCGCGGCCGAGTCGCCGACCGCGGCGAGTCCGCCGTCGACGACGCCCGTGAGCGGGTCGGTCACGGTCGAGACGGGTGCCGGGCCGGTGACCGCGGACACCACGGGGACGGCCGCGACGACGTGGTCCACGGTCTGCGCGACGGGCGCGACGACCGACGAGACGGGAGCGGCGGCCGCGACGTGCTGGACGACCTGAGGCACCACGGGGGCGGCGGCCTGCACCACGTGCTGCACCGGGGGCGCGACGGCCGTGGCCCGGACGGCGACGTCCGTGACCTGCGACACCGCGCCTCCTGCGGTCTGGCCCACGGCGGCCACGGGGGCGTCGAGCGACCCGGCGACCTGGCCGACGGCCGAGGTGACACCGCCGAGGAGGGACGAGGGGGCTTCGTCGGCCGAGGCCGACGTGGACGAGAACGCGAGTCCGAGACCGACCATGCCGATCGCGGCGAGACCGGAGAGGCCGAGGAGGCGCACGAGACGGAGCGGGGCGGATCGCCTCGTCGTCGTCTCGGCCGTCTGATCCACGGCGCACCTTCTTCGGTCGCGTCTCACGTCGAGGTGGTTGGCCTCGGCGTCGGGGTCGTGCCCCTCACCACGCTGGTAAGACGCGATGTGCCGTCTTTTCTACGCCGACCGCCGGGGGTTGTCCATGAGAACGCCTCATATGTACCCCGATCGTCCTGGGTTCCTCCAGGTGGCGGGGTGTCAGACCAACTCGAGGTCCCAGGCGGGCGGCACGTACACCGAGCCCCAGCCGGCCCGCAGCCGCGTGATGGCGCGGTCGAACGACTCGAGCACGTCCATGTCCCGTCGGACCATCGACTGCAGCTGCAGGCCCTCGTACAGGGCGATCAACTGCTCGGCACCCCGGGCCGGCTGCATCGTCTCGGGTTCGCGCCCCAGCTCGACGTCTCGCATGAGGGAGGTGCGGATCAGGCGGTAGAACTGCTGCCATTGGTCGTGCAGGAGCGGCGCCAGAGGATGCCCGGGGGTGGCGGCCACGTTCACGGTGGCGCTCAGCAGGCGCATCAACGCGGGTTCGGCGACGTTCGCCCCGACGATGGCGCGCAGCAGGGCGATCGTGCCGTGGGTCTCGGCCAGGGGCAGCAGCGGACGGGTGCGCCGGCCGACCCAGAGGTCGACGGTCGCCAGGACCAGGCCGTTCCAGTGCGTGAACTCGTCGCTCACGGTCTTGACCGGCAGGTCGGCGGCTCGGGCCACCAGCTCGAACGACGCCTCGTGGAAGGCGTGCTCGGTGAAGACGCGCATGGCCGCCTCCACGATGGCGATGCGCCGTTCGACGGCGGCGGAGGGGGCTCCGAACGGGATGGTCGGGGCGGTCGTCGTGGCCGGGGCGTCCGCCGGCTCGGGCTGGGTCTCGTGGATCACGGACCGACGTTACGGATTACTCGGGCACCGGTCGACGCCCAGTCCGGGGCACACCGGCCACCTCGACGGTGCCGCGCCCGACCATCCCGCGCCTCCTGCCAGGGGCCGTCCTTCGACGACGATCGTCACCGGCCGGCCGAGTACCTCGCGCTCACCTCCGCCGGGGTCGAGGCCACGTCCAGGACCGTCGTGTCGTCGAGGTCCCCGCGGTAGTACTTGCTCGTCGGCGTCGAGGCCCACGAGACGCTCACCGCGTCGTAGCCGATCCGCCAGTACCCCCGGGCGTTCTCCGCGGCCGCCTGGTTGGCCGAGCCGACCAGCGTGCCGTCGACGTAGAGGGCCATGCCCGACGAACTCAAAGTCGCCGTCGCGAGGTGCCACGCACCGTCCGTGTAGGCCGCCGGGCTCTCCACGGTGTAGTACGTGCCGCTGTAGACACCGAAGATCAGCGTGCCCCTGTCGGTCAGGTAGAGGTGGCGGTCGTATTGACTCGACGCTCCCGACTGGCTGTTACCGAAGCCGATCAGCTTGCCGCCCGTCGTCGTGGTCGTGCGGAACCAGGTCTCCACGGTGAAGACCTGGGGCCCGTCGATCATCTGCGCCGTGGTGACCTGCCCGGTCGCCCCGTCGAACCGTGCGTAGGGACTCGCGCCGGCGGCACACGTGCCGCTGCGGATCGTGGCACCCTGCGTGAGCGTGCCCGCGCGCCCGTTGCCGCTGGCGTCGCGCGCGGTCGTGCCCACGCCGTCGTTGAACTGGTAGGCGAATCGTGCCTGGGCGGCGACCGGACGGTCGAGGCATGCGAAGCGCGAGGTGGCGAGGGTCGCCCGCGTCGAGGTCGTGGCCGAGAAGGCGGCGTGACTCGACCCGACGACGACGAAGAGCACGGCCACCCCTGCGACGACCGCGAGGACCGCGCCCGCGGCCCGTGCCACTCGGGTCCGCCCCGTCGGTGGCGTCCTCGCGCGGTGGCGTGAGAGGGCGAGCGGGTCGACCACGTCGTCGCTCGTCGGCTCGAGGCGGGTCGCGGCGAGCAGGAGCAACACCACGAGTGACACGACGAGCACGCCGAGGACACGGTCACCGCCCTGCCACAGCATGGCCGAGCCGATCGCCGGGACGAGCAGGACGCCCACGCCACGGACCGCCTCCGTCGAGACGAGGCTCGAGTCGACGTCGGCGTTGGCGTCGCCCCGCAACCGCAACCCCTCGTCGGTGGTGTCGACGAGGCGGTGCAGCCGCAGTGCCCCCGCACGATCGGGGTCGTCGACGAGCAACACCTGGCCCGCGTCGAGGTCGTCGACGTCGACGGGCATCGCGACGACGACGTCGCCGGCGGCGATCGCGGGCGCCATCGACCCCGAGACGACGGTGGTGGGCGACCAGCCCCACAGGGCCGGGACGGCGGCCCAGAGCAGGAGGCACACGGCCGTCGTGAGGACGACCCGCGCGACCGTCGCCAGGCACAGCGCACCCCAGAACGACAGGTCGGAACGGACCTGCGGGCTGGCGGCGACGGGGGAGGTCGCGACGGTCGTCATGACGGCGGCATCCGGCTCGGGGGGCGACTCCCGCGTCAGCGGGTGGTCTGGGCCTCCCAGGTGAACCCGATCGACGCACGGGAGTCCTGGCCGGTGTTCGGCGTCGACTGGTTGAGCGTGTACGAGAACTTGAAGGAGCGCGACTCCGCGGCCGTCCCGGTCGGCGACCAGGTGGGGCTGCCGTTCGCGTAACCCGTCCGCTGGCTCGCGAAGTCGGCGAGCGTGCCCGTCCAGACCTGGGCCCCCTGCGACGCGGGAGTGAACCCGTCACAGGACGCGCTCGACCCACCCGTTCCTTGCTGGATGGTCAGGTCGAGGTACGACGAGAGCGAGTTGGTCGTCGTCGCCGAGGTGCCGTAGAGCCGGACGGCCGAGGGCACGCTGCCCTTCGAGGTGACCGTGATGCACTTCGTGCCGCTGTCGCCGGGCACGAGGTTCGAGGCCGAGAACAGGGCGACGTCTGCGTCGTCGTCCGTCAGCTGGACGGTGCCGGTCGACCAGTTGCTGGTCGGGTTCGAGGTGGTGGCGGAGAACGCGGAGTACGACGCCGTCGAGATGATGGCGCCGGAGGCGATGACGGCGACGGGCACGGCGGCCCAGCGGGCACGACGCGTCCAGCGGGCGCGACTGATCGATCGGGACATGTCGGGGAGTCCTTCGGGTGGGTTGCGTCGCGGCCCCCGTGGTGCAGGTCGGGAGGGGGCGCGGACGTGTCGGCACGGTGCCGATGATGCGAAAGTACCGACGAAGAGTCATGTCGGTAAGGGTCTCGCTGTCCCCAGTGAGGGGGAATCGCGTGTACCCCTTTTCGAGCACGAGCGTCCGTCGTCAGCGCCCGCGACCGGACAGCAGGGCGTGCAGCAGCGGGAGGACCGAGACGCTCATCAACACCGTGCCGACCACGTCGTCGCCGCTGCGCAGGACGGCACCGGCGACGAGCAGGGCGCCGAAGAGCACGGCCGAGACCACGCGCCGGGCCGTCCGCTCGATGCGCGTGAGCTGGCGCTCGATCCGGGGGCTGCCCACCTCGAGCGTGCCGTCCTCGAGGCGCGTGACGAGGTGGTCGAGTCGGCCGGGCAGGCGCACGGCCACGGTCGCGGCGTCGACGGCGCGGCGCGTGACGTCCTGCACCGCGTTGCCCCGCTCGTCACGGATCAGCTGGGCGGCGTAGGGCTCCACCGAGTCCCACAGGTTGAAGGCGGGGTCGAGCGCGCTGGCGACCCCCGAGGTCAACGTCATCGCGCGCAGGACGAGCAGGAAGTCCTCGGGCAGCTGGAACGGCAACGACCGGATGAGGTCGCCGAACTGTCCGGCGAACTCGCGGTACTCGCGAGGGTCGACCTGGCGCAGCTCGGCGAAGCCCATGCCGCCGAACCGGGCGAAGGTGGCGGTCACGGCCCGCTCGAGTCCGACCGTGTCGGCGCTCGGCAGCAGGACCCCGAGGTCGCGCATGGCGGCCACCATGCCCGAGCCGTCCCGGGAGGCGGCGGCGATCAGCAGCGTGCGCAGCCCCGTGCGGGTGCCCGTCGGCACCTCGCCCATCATGCCGAAGTCGATGAAGGTGAGCTTCCACGGTCGCCGACCGTCGACCGCGTCGGGCACGGGCGTGACGAAGATGTTGCCGGGATGCGGGTCGGCGTGGAAGAACCCATGGGTGAAGAGCTGCTCGAACATCACCTCGGCGAAGACGGGGGCGACCTCGGCCGGGTCGATGCCGGCGGCTGCGAGGGCCTCGACGTCGGTGATCTTGATCGCCGAGACGTCGTCCAGCACGAGGACGCGCCGCGTGGTCCGCTCCCAGACGACGTCGGGCACGCTCACGCGGTCGTCGCCGGCGAAGTCGGCGGCGAACCGGGCCGAGTTGGCGGCTTCGTTGAGGTAGTCGATCTCCTCGAGGCTGGTGCGGGCGAACTCCTCGACGAGGGCCGGGGCGTCGACCCGGTCCGACACCAACCGGACGTGGCTGAGCCAGCCGCCGACACGACGGAGCGCCGCCAGGTCGACGTCGACGACGGCGTCGATTCCGGGCCGCTGCACCTTGAGCACGACGTCGGTCAGCCCCGTGTCGGCCGCGTCGACGGGCCCGAGCGTCGCGCGGTGCGCCTGCCCGAGCGACGCGGCGGCGATGGGCGTCTCGGCCACCGACGCGAAGACCTGCCCCAGGGGTCGGCGCAGCTCGGCCTCGGCCAGCGCGCGGATGCCCGCGAAGGGGACGGGCGTGACCTCGTCCTGCAGCCCCTCGAGTTCTTTCGTGATCTCGGGTGGCAGCACGTCGAGACGCGACGACAGGTACTGGCCGACCTTGATCATCAGGCCGCCGAGGTCGAGCGCCAGCGTGTGGAAGCCCCGGGCGAAGCGCCGCATCCGGCGGGCTCGGGTGCGCTCCGCCAGCCGTCGCAGGCCGAACCGCGGGAGGACGAGCTCGAACCACCAGGTGACGGCGAGGTGCCGCGAGGCGAACCGGAGGATGCGGCGGTAGCGCGCACGACCGGCCCGGTCACGCACCGGAGGACTGGACGCGGAGGGTTCGGTCGACGCCACCCTCGTCAGTCTCTGGCGAGGATCGAGTAGATGCGACGACGCGCCTCGTCGAGCACCGCCACCGCCTCGTCGACCTGCTCGGGCGAACCCGTGCGGCCGACCTGCGCCGTGGCGCGAGCCAGGTCGACGCCGGCCTTGGGCAGGGCACGGAACCGGTCGCCCGTGGCGGAGCGCTCGGGCTCCCACGGAGCCGAGGGGTCGACCCCGGCGGCGGCACGACCGGCGTCGGTGAGCGAGTAGACCTTGCGGCCGTCGGTCTCCTCGGCGGCGACGAGCCCTTCGTCGGCGAGCAACTGCAGGGTCGGGTACACGGACCCGGCGCTGGGTTTCCAGTCGCCGCCGCTGCGATCGTCGATCTCGCGGATGATCTGGTAGCCGTGCATCGGTCGTTCGGCGAGCAGAGCGAGGATCGCGGCACGCACCTCGCCGCGCGGAGCCCGGGTGCCCTCGCGGCGGTCGAAGGTCGAGCGGAGCTGCTCCATGGCCTGCCACATGCCGTCGAGGCCGGTGCCGAAGCCGAAGGTGCCGGGTGCTGACGTGCTGCTCATGGTGTTCTCCTTCTCGAGGGTGGAATGGGGTCGAACGATACCCGGACGATATACCCCGGCCCGCGGCCGGTCGGGGCTGACGCCCAGGCAGGAGGCGCGGCCGCGGAAATCCCGAACGGTCCTGTTCTGGGGGTGCCCGCCCACTCGGACGGGGGGTTCGGGCCGCCGGACCAGGGTGGTTGAGTTCCATTCGTGGGCATGAACCCCCACCGACGGCTCGCTGCCGTCACCTCTCCGGCGTTCCCCGACGTCCGCCGGCGAGCCCTGCTGCCTCGGCGTTCCCCGACGTCCGCCGAGGCGGCAGGACCTCCGTCGTTCCCCGACGTCCGACGGAGCCGCACGTCCCTCGGTGACGACCCGCGCCTCCGAGGCCCCTGGAGTCCGCCATGCCCTCGTTCCCGACCCGCCGCCTCGCGGCCACCGCCGCCGCCACGGCCCTGGTGTTGACCGCCCTCGCGGCCGCGCCGGCCCAGGCCGCCGCCCCCTCGCCCGCCTCGGCCGGCGCCGCCCCGAGCACGGTGGCCGCCGCCTCGACGGCCACCGGGGGCGTCGCGGCCGACCTGTCCCGCGACATGGTGAAGGTGCCCGCCGCGCCCCTGCTCGAGGCCCGGACCGACGACGCCGTGTCACCGGCGACGGGAGTGACGACCCACCCGGTCTACGTCAGCGTCGCCACGGTGACGGCCGCGACCTCGGACGACTCCCCCACGCCGCCCGACGACGCCTCGATCCGCGCCGCCGTCACTCAGCTGCACGACTACTGGTGGGAGGAGTCGGGCCACACCGTTGACGTGACGCTCGCCGGCATCGAGACCCGCCCGCTCGACCAGGCCTCGTGCGTCCCCGCCACGGTGCTCAACACGGTCCACGCCTCGGCCTTCGGGGGCCGGTTCGCCAAGTACGCGTGGGCCGGCACCAACGAGCACCTCATCGTCCTGAGCCGCGAGACCTGCGGCACGACGGCGACGGCGTTCGGCACGGTCGGCGGCGACGGCGGCGAGGTGTTCAGCTCGTACGGCACGGGCGCCGCGCTCGGCGTCCCGGTCCTGCTGCACGAGTTCGGCCACAACCTGGGCTTCGGCCACGCCGGCGCCGGCATGTGTCGCAGCACGACCTCGTTCGACGGGGCCGCGAGCGACTACCGCTATGCCACGTCCACCGACACCCCTGCCGCCTGCCCCGTGCTCGAGTACGGCGACTTCCTCGACATCATGGGCTACTCGATCTCGTCGGCCCGTCCCCACCTGTCGTCCGCGCAGCGCGTCCGAGCCGGCTTCCTGACCGACGTCACCACGCTCAGCGGTGCCGGCACCGCCCGCCAGGTCGTCGTCGCCTCGCTCGACGGCACCGCGAAGGGCCGCGCCCTGAAGGTCGTCGACCCGATCAGCGGGCAGGGCTACTACGTCGAGTACCGCACCGCCACCGGGACGGACGCGAGCAGCGCCGAGTTCGGCGGCCGGGCGGCGTCCTGCGCGCTCGTCGCGTCGGGCTTCACCCGCTGCGCGCTCACGAGCGACAGGACGACCGGCAGCGTGCGGGTGCTCCGACCGCTGACCCTCGCGGGCAGCACGGTGTCGACCGTCGCCCTCGCCGTCGGTCTCGACGCGAAGCGCGACCCCAGCCGTCGCGACACGCACCTCGACGCGGGCGAGTCGTTCACGAGCGCGAACGGCGGGTTCACCGTGTCGGTCCGCTCGATGACGCCGTCGGGAGGCGCGGTGCTGGACGTCACGCTCGCCGGGGGGTCCGCCAAGGTGCCCGCCTCCGCTCCGGCCCCGACCCTGTCGGCCCCGGCGCCCGCGACCGCACCCGCGACGACGACCAGTCGCCTGAGCGTCGACCGCACCCGCCAGACCCACGGCTCGAGCACCCCGATCACGACGACCACCCAGGTCGTCGCGTCGGACGGCTCGGCCCCGAGCGGGACGGTGACGCTCCGGGACGGCACGGCCGTCGTCGGCAGCACGAAGGTCGGGTCCGACGGGCGCGCCACGGTGACCCTGCCGGGGACGACCGCGGCGGGCACCCACCAGCTGCGCGCCTCCTTCGTCCCTGCCACGTCCGCACAGGCGGCGTCGGACTCGTCGATCGTCGGCGTGACCGTCGACAAGGCCTCCTCGTCCAGCGCGTTGACCCGCGGGAGGACGGCGATCACCAAGAACAAGGCGGCGACGGTCACGGTCACCGTGTCGGCCCCCGGCGTCCCCCGCCCCACCGGCACCGTGACCGTGACCTCGGGTGGCAGGACCGTCGGCACCGCCACCGTCTCGGCCGACGGAGCAGGACGCGTCACCGTGCCGGTCGGGACCTTCACCCGCGGGGGCACGTACGTCCTGTCCGCGTCGTACGCCGGGTCGGGCAACGTGTCCGCCAGCGTCTCGAAGCGGATGATCGTCGTCCTGCGCTGACGTCCGCGGCGCCTCCTGCTCTTGCGCGCCGCGCCGGCCCGGTTGCCCCCCTGCCAGCCTGCAGCGCGACGAAGAACCCGGTTCCGAACGATGCACCCAGAAGGAACGGGGCGCATGGTTCGGAACCGGGTGCGAGGCGGCAGGATGCGCGGGTCGGCGACCGGCGGAGGCGCCGGCCGTCGACTCACGACGCCCCCGCGCGTCCCTCAGTACTTCGCGGACTGCCCACCGTCGATCGGCACGACCGCCGCGTTGACGTAGGTGGCGTCGTCCGACAGCAGGAACGCCACGACCGAGGCGATCTCGTCCGCCTTGCCGTACCGCTTGGTGGGGTTGATCTGGATGAACTGCTCGGCGGCCTTCTCGGGGTTCTCGGCGTCGATCTGGCGCATCGAGGCCTCGACCATCGGCGTCCAGATGGCACCGGGCGCGATCGCGTTGACGCGGATGCCGAATTCGCCGTACTCGACGGCCGAGTTGCGGGTGAGGCCGACGACACCGTGCTTGGCCGCGGCGTAGCCCGACTGGTTGCCGACGCCCCGGATACCGCCCACGCTCGCCGTGTTCACCACGGCACCGCCGTCACCCTGCGAGCGCATGACGCCGAGCACCTTCTCGAGACCGAGGAACACCCCGCGCAGGTTGATCGAGACGACCTTGTCGAACTCGTCCGCGCCGAACCGCTCGGTGAGGTTCTGCTTGCCCTCGATGCCGGCGTTGTTGAAGAACGCGTCGATGCGGCCGAAACGCTCGACCGTCGCCGACACGTAGCGGGCGACGTCGTCCTCGCTCGACACGTCGGCGAGGACGGTCAGCACCTCGGCACCGGGGACGGCCTCGAGCACGGCGGCCTGCGAGTCGGCGAGCCCCTTCTCGGAGACGTCGACGAGCGCGAGCTTCGCCCCCTCGCTCGCGACACGGACGGCGGTCGCGCGGCCGAGGCCGGACCCTCCGCCGGTGATGAGGACGACCTTGTCGGTGAAACGTTCCATGGGACGGGCTCCGGTTCTCTCGTTCGGTGGGGCCCGACGCGGCGCCGGGCCAGTCGTCGCGCGACGTCGCGCGACTCGCTGTAAGGCTACACATGTCGCCTTACTGGGCCCTGACCGCGGTCGCCGCACCGCGCCTCCTGCCTGCCTGGCCCTGGTCGCCGGACGGAGAACCCGGTGTCGAGCCATGAACCCGAAAGGAACGGGGTGCATGGTTCGAAACCGGGTTCGAGAACAGGATGCGCGGGTCAGCCGCCTGCGCGGCTCTCGAGCACGGGCATCTCGATCTCGACGCCGACGAGCCGCTCGTCGGCGATCGTGACCGGGTACGCCTCACCCGTGATCCGCACGGCGGCCTCGGCCTCGCGTTCGGCGCACGAGCCGCCGACCCAGAGCTCGACGTCGCCGGGCTCGACGACCCGTCGGTGGTGCCGGTCGGTCAACGCCAGACGGGTGGTGGGGACGCGGAAGACGACCCGCGCCTCCTGACCCGGTTCGAGCGCCACGCGCGCGTAGCCGAGCAGCTGCGCGACGGGCCGGGTGACCGATCCGACGACGTCGTGGGCGTAGAGCTGCACGAGATCGGTGCCGGGGCGGTCGCCCGTGTTGGCGACCGTCACCGACGCGACGAACGAGCCGCCGGCCGGCACCTCGCCCGCGTCGACGACCAGGTCGGACCGCCGCCACGAGGTGTACGACAGACCGTGCCCGAAGGGCAGGACCGGCGTGCTGTCGGCGCTCGTCACCTCGGACGGCCCTCCGAGCACCGGGTGCAGGTACGAGAACGGCTGCGCCCCCGCCGACCGCGGCAGCGACACCGGCAGGTGCCCGGAGGGCTCGACGCTGCCGGTCAGCACGCCGGCGACGGCGGACCCGCCCTCCTCGCCCGGGAAGAACGCCTGGACGACGGCGGCGGGCGCCCCCGCGCCCGACACCGCCCAGCCGATGGCGTACGGCCGGCCCGAGAGCACGACCATGACGGTCGGCGTGCCGGTGGCGACGACCGCTTCGACGAGCTCGCGCTGCACCCCGGGCAGCTCGAGGCTCTCGACGTCGTTGCCCTCGCCGACGGTGCCTCGCCCGAACAGGCCGGCCCGGTCGCCGACGACCACCACGGCGACCTCGGCCCCGCGGACGGCGGCGACCGCGGCGGCGAGGCGGGACCGGTCGTCACCCTCGACGTCGCAGCCGGCCTCGACCACGACCTCGGCCGCCGGCAGCTCGGCGCGCAGGCCGTCGGCGACGGTGGGCAGCTCGAGGCCGAGCGGCACGCCGGGGTGGTGCGCCAGCACGTGGTTGACGAACGAGTAGCAGCCCATCAGGGCCTCGGCGCTGTCGCCGTTCGGGCCGACCACCGCGATCGAGTCCGGGCCGGCACCGAGGGCGCCGGCGGCACCCCGCACCAGCGGCAGCACGCCGTCGTTGGTCAGCACGACGACCGACTCGTCGGCGAGCTGACGGGCGACCGCCCGGTGTTCGGCCGAGTCGAGCTCGATCGAGGCCGGAGGCGGCGTCTCGAACGTCTCGTCGAGCAGCCCGAGCTCCTCTTTCTCGGCCAGCACGCGCAGCACCGCACGATCGACCAGCGCCTCGTCGACCTGCCCGCTGCGGACCCGCTCGGCGAGAGGTTCGAGGTAGGCGTCGCCGGTGGGCAGCTCGACGTCGATGCCGGCCTCGAGCGCCAGCGCCGCGGCCTCGCCACGGTCGGCCGCCACCGCGTGCATCACCTGAAGGAACGCCACCGAGAAGTAGTCCGACACGACCACCCCGTCGAATCCCCACCGCCGGCGGAGCACCTCGGTGAGGTACGACGGCGTGCCGGCGACCGGCACCCCGTCGATCTCGGCGTACGAGTTCATCACCGACCGCACCCCGCCGTCGAGCACGGCCATCTCGAACGGGGGCAGCAGCACGTCCTCGACGAACCGCGGCCCGACCTGCGCCGGCGCGTGGTTGCGCCCCGCCGCCGACGTCGAGTACCCCACGAAGTGCTTCAGCGTCGCGTGCACACCGGCCGCCTGCAGTCCCTTCACGTAGGCGGTGCCGATGGTGCCGACGACGTACGGGTCCTCGGCGATGCACTCGTCGACGCGCCCCCACCGCGGGTCGCGGATCACGTCGAGCACGGGTGCGAGCCCCTGGTGCACGCCGAGGTCGCGCATCGACCCGCCGATCAGCCGCGCCATGCGCTCGACCAGCTCGGGGTCGAACGACGCGCCCCAGGCGAGCGGCGTCGGGAACGTCGCGGCCTGCCAGGCGGCGAGGCCCGTCAGGCACTCCTCGTGCACGAGCGCCGGGATGCCCAGGCGGGTCTCGGACCGCAGGCGGCGCTGTTCGCGCCACAACCAGGAGGCGCGCTCGACCGGGTCCACCGGCCTGGTCCCGTAGACCCGCGTCAGGTGACCGAGTCCGTGGCGGGTCGCGTCGACGTAGTCGCCCGACGTCGCCATCTCGCCCTGCATCGGGGCGACGTTCTCGGCTCCCTGGTCGACCCACCAGCCGACCAGCTGGGCGAGCTTCTCGTCGAGGGTCATCTCGGCCAGCAGCGACGCCACCCGGTCGGAGGCGCGGGGCTCGCCGATCGTGAGGGCCTGCGGTCGGGGGGTGGTGTCGGTCATGTCGGCTCGCGCCTCCTGGTCTGTGACGGTGTCGGTGGCGGTCATCCCTTGACCGCCCCGGTGAGCCCGCCGACGATGCGGCGTTCGAAGAGGCTGAAGAAGATCAGCGCGGGCAGCATCGACAGCGCCGTGAAGGCGAGCACCCGGGCCGTGTCGACCGAGTACTGCGACGAGAACGCCTGCACGCCGAGCGGCAGCGTGAAGGTCGACGGGTCGTTGAGGATGAACAGCGGCAGCAGGTACGAGTTCCAGGCGCCGATGAACGCGAGGATGCCGACGGTGATGACACCGGGCAGCGACAGCCGAACCACCATGCGGAAGAAGAAGCCGAGGCGGCTGCAGCCGTCGATGAATGCGGCCTCCTCGATCTCGTCGGGGATCGCGCGGAGGAACGGCACGAGGATGATGATCGTGGTCGGCAGGGCGAACGCGATCTGAGGCAGGATCACGCCGGCCAGCGAGTTCGTCAGCCCGAGGTCGCGGATCACGAGGTACAGCGGCGTGATCGCGACGGTCATCGGGAACATCAGGCCTGCCGCGAACAGCGCGTAGAGCACCCCGCGACCGGCGAAGCGGTAGCGGGCCAGCACGTAGCTGGCGGCCAGGCCGAGAGCGACCGTGCCGATCGTGGTCGCCCCGGCCGAGATCAGCGAGTTGCCGACCTGTCGCCAGAACGTGCCGCCCGTCAGCACGTCGAGGTAATTGCCGACCTGCCACGGGCTGGGGAACCCGGACGGGTCGGTCGTGATCTGCGCGTTCGTGCGGAAGCCGCCGATCACGATGAACGCGACGGGCGCGAGCATGGCGACGATGACGACCGCCGCGACCACGTACGCGACGCCGCGTCCGGGGTCGGCGATGCCGCGCCTCCGTCGCTTCGTCGGCCGAGGGGCCGCCGGGGCGGTGGCGCCGCCCCGCGGTCGGGCGGGCAGGGTGCTGGCGGTCATCGTTCTTCTCCTGCGGTCGAGGCGGAGGTCGTGACGGCCCCCGCCGTGTCGCGTCGCAGCACGAAGCGCTGGTAGACGAGGGCGACGACGAGCGAGATGAGGAACAGCACGACCGCGACGGCGTTGCCGTAGCCGTAGCTGCCCGAGGTGCGGCCGTTGGCGACCATGTAGGTCGCCATGGTCGAGGTGCCGGCGGTCGCCGCGATGTACTGACCCCAGATGATGTAGACGAGGTCGAACAGCTGCAGCGAGCCGATGATCGACAGGAACGCCCAGATGCGCAGGGTCGGGCCGAGCAGCGGCAGCGTGATGCGACGTTGGATCTGCCACCAGCTCGCGCCGTCGATGGCCGCGGCCTCGCTCAGCTCCTCGGGTACGCCCTGCAGCCCGGCGAGGAAGAGGATGACGGCGAAGCCGACGTACTTCCAGGTGATGATCACCAGCAGGGTCCAGATGGCGATGCTGGGGTCGGCGAGCCAGTCGGTCGCGAGCGAGCCGAGGCCGACCTTGGTCAGCAGGTCGTTGACGGCGCCGCTGCCCTGCAGCATGAGGCTCCAGCCCGTGCCGACGACGACCTCGCTGATGACGTAGGGCACGAAGATCAGCACGCGGATCAGCGACTGCCCGCGCAGCTTGCGGTTGAGCAGCAGCGCCAGGCCGATGGCGACCGGGCCCTGCAGTACGAGCGAGAGCACCACGATCGTGGCGTTGTGCCGCAGCGCGTCGAGGAAGGTCGGGTCCTGGAAGATCGTGAGGTAGTTGCGGAACCCGACGAAGTCGGTCGGCGGACCGAAGCCCTGCCAGCTGAAGAAGCCGTAGTAGGCGGCCATGACGATCGGGAACACCACGAAGGCCAGGAACACCACGAGGGCGGGGCCGACGAGCAGGGCGATCTCGAGGCCGCGGGCGCCACGCCCCTTCCGGGACACGGCCCGGGAGGCCGCCGGGGGCGACGCGAGTGCGTCGCCCCCGGCGGTGGCGTGAGCCCGCGAGGGTGCGGCGGGCCGCACGGCGGGTTCGCGGAGGCTCACGACGGGGCCCTACGCCTTCTTGGCGGCGGAGTCGACGGCGTCGACGAACTGCTGCGGCGTGCCGTCGCCCGAGAGCAGGTCGACCACGGCGACGTTCATCGCGTTGCCGACGTTCAGGCCGTAGACGGTGTCGAGCCACTGCGACACGAACGGGGCGTCGTTGTAGGCGCTGAGCACGTCCTGCAGGTAGGGCTCGGTGACGGCCTGCTGGGCGACCGTGTTCACCGGAGGCGCGTTGAAGGCCTTGTAGTACGCCGTCTGCACGTCGGGGGTCGCCAGGTAGTTCAAGAAGTCCACGCACGAGTCGGGAGCACCGGCCGAGCAGGAGTACCCGTCGACGCCACCCATGATGGCACCGGCCTCGCCGTCACCACCGTCGACGGCGGGGAAGGGGAACCACCCCAGGTCGGGCAGCGGCTGCGCGTCGGGCGTGAGCGAGGCGATGACCCCGGGGTTCCAGGCACCCATGAGCTCCATGCCGGCCTGGTGGTTGGCGATCAGGCCCGCCGAGCTGCCGGCGCCCTGCTGGGCCGCCGTCGTCAGGAACCCGTCGTTGAAGGGCTCGGTGTCGCGGAAGTCGGCGAGGTCCTCGGCGGCCTTCACCCAGCAGTCGTCGCTGAAGTCGCGGTCGGTCGCGGCCTGCTCGAGCACGTCCGAGCTGCACGAGCGCAGCGCGAAGAAGAAGTACCAGTGGGCGGCGGGCCAGGCATCCTTGCCGCCGAGGGCGACGGGCGAGACGCCGGAGCCCTTGAGGGCGGTGACGGCCTGGTCGAGCTCGCCCATGGTCTTCGGGGCCTCGGTGATGCCGGCCGCGTCGAAGAGGTCCTGGCTGTACCAGAAACCACCGGGCAGCACGGCGACGGGCATCGAATAGACCTTGCCGTCGATCGAGCCGGACCCGAAGGTGCCCTCGCTGATGTCGTTCTTCGCGTCGTCCGAGATGCCGTCGGTGATGTCCTTGACCTGGCCGGCCGAGACCATCGCCTGCAGCTTGCCGCCGCCGCGCTGCAGGAACACGTCGGGTGCGTCGCCCGAGTTGAGCGCCGTCTGCAGCTTGCTGTCGAAGTCCTCGTTCTGCACGGTCTGGACGTCGATCGTCACGTCCGGGTTGGCCTTCTCGAAGTCGGCCGCGGTGGCCGTCCAGAAGTCCTGGCCGGGACCGGTCGTCGAGTTCTGCCAGAGGGTGAGCGTGCCGTCGTCGGACCCGCCCGCCCCGCCTCCGCCGCTGCAGCCGGTCAGCAGTCCCGCTCCGATCAGCAGGGCCGCCGACCCGGCCAGGAGCCGTCGAGATGTGGTCATGGTTCCACCTTTTCCTCTTCGTTGAGCGGCCGTGGTCGGCCGAGCGTGCCGTGCTCCGATGCGCGGCGTGGCCTCAGTGTCGAAAACCCCGGAGGCTGTGTCAAACGTTTTCGAAAACCATTTCCGTCGGGCTAGGCTGCGGACGTGATGACGGCACGGGTGACGATCCACGACGTGGCGCGGGCGGCCGGGGTGTCGGTGGCCACCGTGTCCAAGGCGGTGAACGGGCGCTACGGCGTCTCGGCCCAGGCGATCGAGCGCGTGATGGCGGCCGTCGACGAGCTGGGCTACGAGTCGAGTCTCGTGGCCAGCAGCATGCGGGCCCGCCGCACCGGGGTGATCGGCGTGCTGGTCGCCGACTTCGAGCCCTTCAGCTCGGAAGTGCTCAAGGGGGTCGGGGCGGCCGTGCGGTCGCGGGGCGCCGAGTACGACCTGCTGGCCTACAGCGGCGCGCACCGCGGCGAGAACACCGGGTGGGAACGCCGCTCGCTCAGCCGGTTGAGCGGCACGCTGATCGACGGCGCGATCCTCGTCACACCGTCGGTGCTGACGACGGCCGCGAGCATCCCCGTGGTGGCCGTCGACCCGCACACCGGCCGCACCGACCTGCCCTCGGTCGAGGGCGACAGCCGCGGTGGCGCGCTGCTCGCCGTCGAGCACCTGCTCGGCCTCGGCCATCGTCGGATCGGCTTCCTGGCCGGGCGCCCCGACCTGCGCTCGGCGTCGTTGCGCGAAGCGGGTTACGTGCAGGCGTTGCGGTCGGCGGGCGTCACGCGCGACCCGGGCCTGACGCGCAACGGCGACTTCGAGCTGACGGCCTCCCGCCAGGCGGCCCGGTCGCTGCTGACCAGCGCCGACCGGCCGACGGCGGTCTTCGCCGCCAACGACCTCTCGGCCATCGCCCTGCTGCGCACCGCCCTCGACCTCGGCCTGCGCGTGCCCGACGACCTCAGCATCGTCGGGTTCGACGACATCCCCGAGGCCTCGCGCGAGTCCCCCCCGCTGACGACCGTCCAACAGCCCATGCAACGTCTCGGCAGCGTGGCGGCGAGCATGCTCTTCACGATGCTCGAGGGCGGCGAGCCCGCCGCGCCCGAGGTCCAGCTGCCGACCCGCCTCGTGGTGCGCGGGACGACGGGGCCGCCGCGCGGGTGAGGCCCGCGTCTCCGGTCCCCTGTTTACACTTCCATACGCTCCGGCGTACCCTTGTGTGCATGCCCGAGCAGAGTGTCGCCGACTACGCCGCCAAGAACGGCCTGTCCGTCCGCCGCGTCCAGGCGCAGGCGGCGTGCGGCGCCCTACCCGCACGACGGGTCGCGGGGCGATGGCTGATCGACGAATCACTCGAACACCGGGCCGTCGCTCGGCGCCCCCTCGGATTCCGCATGCAGAAGGCCCTGGCCGCCCGACTGGACGGTCTCGACGACGGATTGACGCCCACCGAGAGAGTGCGCCTCACGAGGCACCTCGACGAATTGATGTCCGACGCCGACCCCGCCGATCTCATCTGGGCATGGTTCCGACCCCGGCGACCCCTGCGACTCGACGGGCTCCCGAGGGATGTCGCCGACCTCTCTGGCGACGGCCGTGTCGTCCCCTCCGGGTTCAGCGACCCCCGTGCCGGGATCGCGGCCGCCGGGATGCTCGAGGCCCACATCGGCGCCGACGACCTCGATGCCGTGCTCGACGAGTTCATCCTCGAACCCTCCGAACGAGCCACCGTCCTGTTGCACGTCGACGACGTCCGCCCGAGTGATCCGGTGCCGCTGGCGGTCCTGCTCGTGGACCTCGCACAGAGCCCCGGGCCCCGGGAGCGGGCCCAGGTCGGCCGTCTCATGGTCCAGCACCTGGCATGACGATCGTCGCCCCCGCCATGACTCCGGCTCAGGCAGCCGCGTGGCATTCCCTGTTCGCCGTCCACCGGCGGCTGCCGACCGGTTGGTGCCTCGTGGGTGGTCAGATGGTCCATTCGCTGTGCTGGGAACATGGGATCATCACGTCCCGCCCCACCGAGGACGCAGACGCCGCATTGGACATCCGGGCACATCCTCAGATGCTCTACGACTTTACGAGCAGCCTCGCAGACCTCGGCTACGGACCGGCCGGCGAGTCATGGAACGGCCACCACCATCGATGGGTGAACGGCCACGCTCAGGTCGACGTCCTGATCCCGCGCTTCCTCGGCGTACGAGCGGATTCCCGACGAGGTGCCTCGGGTGGGACGACGATCGCTTCCGCGGGCGCACAAGGCGCATTGAACCGGGCAGAACCGGTGGAAGTCGAGGTCGCCGGTGTCGTCGGAACGGTTCTCAGACCGACGTTGCAAGGCGCCCTGTTCGCGAAGGCGGCAGCTCTCGTCAACGACGACCCGAATCCCGACCGCCATCTCCTCGACATCGCCTTGCTCGGCACGGCCGTGGGCCGGACCGTCCGCCTCGGCGAAGGGGCGACAGCCGTCGAGAGGCGCCGCCTGCTCTCCGCGCTGGCACGCCTCGATCACCGTCCGGCCCTGACGGCCGGACTCGAGCGCGGCCCGGGCGTGACTCGCCGACTTCGGCTCGCACTCGACCGGACCTGACCACGAGCCCCCGCAGATCCCGGTGTCGCCCTTGACACCAGAATCCGTGCCGGGAGTTCGGGCTCCCGACGGTGCCGACGGTTCGGGCCGCCGACGGCATGCCGCGACAGGGTCGGTCGGGCACGGGGTGCCCTGGGGCACCCGGGCATGTCTTCGGAGCGGCACGCCTCCCCCGTTTGGGTGACACCGCGAGAAAAACGGAAACGCAGGAGGCGCGGGTCACGCGACCCGCGCCTCCTGCGTCCTCGAGGCCGTCAGGCCAGGCCGATCAGGCCCAGAGGAACGGCACGACGAACAGCAGCAGCGTGACGACCGGTCCGATGACCACCATCGACAGGCCCCACCGGGTCAGGTGGCGGTAGAGGCGCGGTCGGTCCTCCTCGACGCCCGAGGCGACGATGGTCGCGCCCGTCGTGCCGAACGGGGCGCAGTCGACGAGCGAGGCGGAGATCGCCAGGGCGTAGATGAAGCCGGTCATCTCGAGCCCGCCGCCCGGGACGAGCAGGGGGACGGCGAGCGGGATGAGCGCACCCAGGATGCCGATGGTCGAGGCGAAGGCCGACACGAGTCCGGCGATCACGCAGATGACGAACGCGGCGAGCAACGGCGATGAGACCGAGCGCGCGACCTCGCCGAGTTGGTCGATGGCACCGAGCCGCGTCAGGACGCCGACGTAGGTGATGATGCCGCCGAGCAGCAGGATGGTGTTCCAGTCCACGCGCGCCAGCGACGCACGGCCGACGTCGGGCTTGACGAAGGCGAGGAAGACGGCCAGCGTCAGCGCGACCGCACCGAGGTTGAGGTCGACGTCGAGCAGCGTGATCGTGAAGAAGCCGACGATCAGCACCGGGATGCTCACGAGCACGACGAGCTGGTACGCGCCGAGCCGGGTGGCGGTGGCCGGCGCGGTGAGGACGGCGGCACCGCTCGAACCGTGCCCGGCACCGGTACCGTGTGCGCCGCCGACTCCGCCGGCCGGGGCCGAGGCCGAGGCACGGGCGGCACCAGCCGCGCGGGTCCGTGCGATCAGCTCGCGGCCGCCGAACAGGAAGAACGCGACGAGGACGACCACCGTGTTGATGCCGACCGAGAGGCCGAACATCAGGCCCGGGTTGTAGGGGATGCCCGAGGCCCGCGCCACGGTCATGACCGTGATGCCGTTGATGCTCGTCGGGGCGAGGGCGCCGCCGACGATGGCCGAGCTCATGACGATGCCCATCATCGTCGAGTGGATCTTGTGCTTGTGCGCCAGGCTCATCGCGATCGGCACGATCGTGAAGGCGGCGTGCGACGTGCCGAGGCAGGCCACCAGCGTCCCGATGACGAACATCGCCCACGGGATGAGCGCGACCCGGTCGCCGATCAGCCCGACCGAGCGGTCGACCAGCCAGTCGATCACCCCGGTCTCGCGGGCGATGCCGAACAGGTAGGTGATGCCGAGCAGGATCAGCAGGGCGTCGACCGGGAAGCCGCCGAGGACGTCGTCGAGGCTCTCGCCCACGACGAGCACGCCGACGAGGAGGGCGGCGACGAGCGCCAGGGCACCCATGTGCACGTTGCGGATCGCCGAGAGGGCGAAGACGGCCACGAGGACGACCAGGGCGACGAGCTCGACGCTCACGAGGTCGCCGCCGGGGTCGGGTCGGTCGGGTCGGGGGTGAAGGGCATCGTCGTCGATCTCCTGGTTCGGGGTGTCACGGGGTCAGGGAGGGGGGGAAGTCGAGGAGGCGCGGGTCAGCGACCCAGCGCGAGTCCGGCCCGGTAGGCCGCCAGCGCCGCCTCGGGCACGTCGGCGAGGTCGTCCAGCCGGACGAGGTCACCGGGGGCCACGTCGGCCACGAGCCGCGCGCCGCCGAGCAGGTAGTAGGGCGCGATGCCCTCGTCGTCGGGATCGACGATCACGGGTGCGACACCGGCGATCTCGTGGTGGTGGCCTTCGACGCGGAACGCGGTGCCGGCCGACAGCGCGTCACGGGCACGGGCGGCGAGGACCGTGTGCTGCCGGGGCTCGGGCAGGCGCGAGGTCCCGTCGACTGCCGCGACGATGCTGAGCGGGGTCTCGATTCCCATGTAGTGGTAGGGCCAGTAGATGCAGGCGTGACGACCGTCGCGGCTGACGACGTGCCCCTTGCCGCGGAGCGTCTCCCAGGTCACGGGGTCGCCTGTGCGGACGATCACGAAGACGCCGCCGGCGAAGCTCGCTTCGCCCGGCAGACGGAGCATCGAGAAGACGTCGACGACGCCGGTGCGGCCGAGCAGACCGCCGTCCTCGCGTGCCGTGTAGAGGTCGGCGAGCTCGTCGGGGCGGGCGACGGGGTAGTGCATGGACTCGACGTCGGCGCGAGCGCCGGTGTAGAGCGAGACGACGTTCATCTCGCACGAGTCGGCGGCCGCCGCGCGTGTGAGACCGGCGACCGCGGCGGCACGCGCCTCGACGGTCGCGAGGGGGTCGTCGCCGAGGTCGAGCAACGACCCGAGGGTCGGTGCGTCCACGGTCGTGCCGGCCTGGTCGACGACGCCCGTGGCCGGGTCGAAGGCGAGGTCGTACTCGCCCGACTTGCCCAGGGCCACGACGTCGAAGCCGCACTCGAGCACCCACGCCACGAGACGCAGCAGGTTCGCGGGCTGGTCGCCGTCGCCCGGCAGGTACCGCAGGCCGGCCGCTCGGGCCTTGGCGCTCAACGCCACGCCGGCCACGGACTCGACCTCCTTGCTGACCATGACGACGTGCACGCCGTGCTCGAGGGCGGTGTCGGCGTACCGGTGGCCGGCCTCGATCCGACCGGTGGCCTCGACGAGGACGTCGACACCGTCCCAGTCGACGGCCGAGGCGTCGGCGATCACGGCGATCGAGCCGGCCGACACCGCACGGGCCGTGGCCGCCGCGCTCGTCGGCGTCGCGACCTCCGACGAGGGCACCCCCAGCTCGTCGAGCATGACCGTCACGCCGGCGACGTCGGGATCGACGAGTTGCGTGGCCGTCAGGTCGGGAAGCCGGCGCAGCTGGTCGAGCAGGGTGCGGCCGTACCCGCCGTTCGCGCCCGTGAGGAGGACACGGACCGGAGTCGTGCGAGACGTCGTCGAGTGGAGGATCACCGTTGTTCCCGTTCGTTCATGAGGCCAGGGGCGGCCCGGGCGAGCATGGCAACTGTAGCGACAGTTACCAAATTGTCAAACATCGCACCAAATAGTCACATAGACTGAGTGGGCTCCCAAGGCCGCCGCTGCGTCCTCGCGAGCCCGCCCGCCACCGAAAGGTCCCGCATGTTGATAGGTGCCGTCGCCGACGACTTCACCGGAGCCACCGACCTCGCCACGGGGTTCCGCCGTCGCGGCCTCGAGACGGTCGTCGTCGTCACCCCTTCGGCGGTCGATCCCGCGACCTACGCGGGCGTCGACGCCGTCGTGGTCGCCCTCAAGACCCGCACGGCCCCGGTCGACGAGGCCGTCGAGCGGTCGATCGCGGCCCTGGCCTGGTTGGTCGACGCCGGCGCCGACCGGTTCGCCCTGAAGTACTGCTCGACCTTCGACTCGACCGACGAAGGCAACATCGGGCCCGTCCTCGACGCCTTCCGCGACCGGCTCGGCACCGACCGCGCCGTCGTCGTCCCCGCGTTCCCCGCGAACGGCCGCACGGTCCGGGAGGGTCGCCTGTACGTCGGCGACGAGCTGCTCGAGGAGTCGTCGATGCGGCACCACCCGTTGACGCCGATGACACGTTCGCGACTCCGCGACCTCCTCGCACCGCAGACGCCGACCCCCGTGACCGAGGTGCCCCTGGCGGACGTGCACGCGGGGGTCGGCGCCCTGAGGGCGGCGCTCGACACGGCTCCGGCCGGCTACCTCGTCGTCGACGCCGTGGACGACGACGACCTCGTGACGATCGGCCGCGCCTCGGCACACCACCGTCTGGTCAGCGGGGGCGCGGGCCTCGCCCTCGGGGTCGGCACCGACGACGCGCCGCCACCCGCCCTGCCCGCCGAGTTCTCGCACGTGACCGGACGACGCCTCGTCGTCTGCGGTTCGGCCTCTGCCGCCACCCGCGGGCAGATCGCGCACGCGGCCGCGACGCACCCCACGCGCAAGGTCGACCTCACGGCCGCCACGGCGGACCCTGCGGCCGAAGCCGCGGCCCTGGCCGACTGGGTGCGCGGCCTCGACGCCGACTCCGTGCCCGTCGTCTACTCGGTCGGTGAGCCGTCCGACGTCGTGACGGCGGCACCCGCGAGCACGTCGGCGGCGGCTCCCCCGGCGGCGTCCGTGGTCGAGTCGGTCCTGTCGGCCCTGGTGCACGACCTCGTCGCGGACGGCACCGTCGGGTCGGTCGTCGTCGCGGGGGGCGAGACCAGCGGCGCCGTCGTGACGGCGCTCGGCACGGCCGCCCTGGTCGTCGGGCCCGCGCTGGGCCCCGGCGTCTGCTGGACCGCCGCGACCACGAGTGGCGGCCGACCGGTCGCCCTCGTCCTGAAGAGCGGCAACTTCGGTGCCGTCGACCTCTTCTCGACCGCCTGGGAGGCTCTCTCGTGACCGCAGCCGAACGACTCGTCGAGGCCGGCCGGGCCCTCGTCGCCGCCGGGCTCAGCCCCGGCAGCTCGGGCAACGTCAGCGTCCGCGACGGTGATCGCCTGCTCATGACCGGCACCGGCACGATGCTGGGGTCGCTCACGGTCGACGACCTGTCCGTCCTCGATGCCGACGGCAGGTCGATCGCCGGCCCCAAGCCGTCGAAGGAGGTCGCCCTGCACCGGGCGCTCTACCGGAAGAACCCCGAGCACCGGGCGGTCGTGCACGTGCACTCCCCCTCCGCCGTCGCCCTGTCGTGCCTCGAGCCCTGGTCGGAGCACTGCGCCGTGCCCCCGCTGACGCCGTACTCGCTCATGCGGGTCGGGCAGATCCCCCTGCTGCCCTTCGTCGCCCCGGGCGACCCGGCCATGGGGTCGCTCGTGACCGACAGCCCGCTGCCGTTCCGGGCGGCACTGCTGTCGAACCACGGCAGCGTCGTCAGCGGCGAGGACCTCGACCGCGCCGTGCTCGGCGCCGTCGAGGTCGAGGAGGCCTGCCGGATCGCCCTGCTCACCCACGGCGCCGCCCGCCGCCTCATCCCCGCCGACCAGGTGGCCGCCATCACCGCGGCCTCGGGCATGCCGTGGACGGGGCCCACCGCACTAGGCTGACCGACGCGAGAAAGGCCGGACGTGTCCACCACAGCCCCCCTCATCCCCGAGCAGCGGCGCGAGAGCATCGTCGAGCACCTGCAGCGCGAGCGCGTGTTGAGCTACCGACAGCTCACCGACCTGCTCGGCGTCAGTCAGATGACGGTCCGACGCGACGTCGCGACCCTCGAGGACGAGGGCCGCGTCACGGCCACGCCCGGCGGGGCGAAACTGACGCCGAGGCTGCTGGTCGAGGCCAGCCGTGACGTCAAGCAGGACGTCGACGTCGACCAGAAGCGGGCCATCGCCCGCGAGGCGGCAGCCCTCGTCCGCGACCACATGACCGTCTACCTCGACGCCGGCACGACGGTGCAGGCGATGCGCGAACATCTCGACGACGTCACCGGCCTGACCGTCGTCACCAACGACCTCGCCACCGTCCGGTCGTTCTTCGACCACCCCGACGTCGACCTCATCGTCGTGGGGGGCCGGGTCGACAGCGCGAACCAGTCGACGCTCGGACGCCTGACGCGCCTGACGCTCGCCGAGCTGTCGCTCGACCTGGCCTTCATCTCGTCGAGCTCGTGGGACCTCGCGCACGGCGTCACCACACCGGTCGAGGCCAAGGTCGAGGTCAAGCGGGCCGCACTCGAGGTGGCCGAACGCTCGGTGCTCGTCGCGGACAGCTCGAAGTACGGGCGGTTCGGCAAGTACCGGGCCCTCCGTCTCGCCGAGCTGCAGACGATCGTGACCGACGACCGACTGGACGACGACGCGGCGGCGGCCCTCGTCGACGCGGGGCTCGACCTCGTGGTCGCCGCCCCGGGCGAGGCCGCCTGAGGCGACGAGCCGGAAACGCAGGAGGCGCGGGTCACGCGACCCGCGCCTCCTGCGTCCCCGGGGCCCACCGCTCAGCGCGGCACGACCGAGAACAAGAACTTCTTCTTCACCATCACCCAGAGCAGCAGCACCGAGACCGCGTGGACGATCGTGCCGACGACCACGCTCGAGCGGTCGAGCCCGGGGATCGACGCGACGGCCAGCACGAAGAACACCTGCCAGATGAACACGTAGAGGCTCGCCTGGCCGAGGGGGACGTAGAGCCAGCCGAAGGCCTTCGAGATCGGCGTCCAGAACACCGTGAGGACCGCGTAGACGCAGACGACCACCAGCGCGACGTCCACGAGTCGGCCCCACTGCATGTCGACCCGTTGGTAGCCGGTCGCGTACAGGGTGTCGTAGAGGCCGGACGGGATCGGCCCCGGGGCGAACCCGTAGGCGTGCCCGGCCCAGATCAGCGCGAGGAACCCGGCGTAGCCGACGACCGCCGCGCCCACCAGCACCTTGCCGAGCCGGGTGGTCAACGCCGTCACGATCTGCCGGCGGTACCACCCGATGACGAGGCCGTGGGTGAACAGCACCTGCCAGGCGAAGAGCGGGAACACCGCCTCGAACTGCGACGGCAGGAGGTGGACGTCGGGGAACACCACGCCGACGGCGTAGAGCGCCCAGCTCACCAGCAGCACGGCCCACCAGGCACGCCGCTTGATCGCCCACATCAGCGCCGGGATCGTCAGGCTGAGCACGACGAACAGGCCCATGATGTTGAACGGCCACGGCCCCATCTCGAGCAACAGCAGTTGGCGTACCGCGTACCACGGCGGCGGGTAGTCGAGCAGGCGGTCGACGTTCGGGTAGAGGTCGTAGACGCGCCCCTCGGCCGTGGTGCCGGTCGAGCCCGTGCCGCGGTCGGTGAACGTGGTGACGGCGTCGGTGTTCAGCAGCGGCACGACGCTCAGCGCGAAGACGATCAGGATGACCGCGAGCGTCACGACGTACTGCTTGCGCGCCCGGGCGAACGCCCCGATCGCCGCGGCCTTCTCGCCGTACTTCTTGATGCCCAGGGGGTAGACCATGCCGAGCACGATGCCGCTGAGGAACACGAACATCTCGGCGCCCGTGATCGCTCCGACGGCCTTGAGCGTGACGAACGAGAAGGGTCCGGCGACCTCGATGTGCGTGATGACCACGGCGAGGATGATGAAGCCGCGGAACAGGTCGATGCGGAGGTCACGGGCCGGCGAACCGTCGTCGGGGTAGCGCCAGCGGGGCAGCAGACGGCCCACGACACCGCTCACGAGGAAGGCCAGGGCGAGCGCCCCGGCGCAGGCCACGATCCACCCCATCTCGTCCCCGCCGCCGTCGCGCACCTGCACGGTCGCGGCGTCGCCGTCGGTCGAGGTGACCCGGTCGGTGACCGGCCCCAGGTCGATGCGATCGCTCGCCTCGAGATCGGTGCGGAGCGATCCCGCGATGCCCGGCTGGGCCGTGGCCCGCCAGTCGACCGGGCGGTCGCCGGCCTCGGCCTCGTCGCGCTCGACCTCGAGCCAGGTCACGCCGGCGATGCGGTCGTGGGTGGGCAGGGCGTCGAGCACCTGTCGCCACCAGCCCTGCTTGACGTCGAGCTCGGCCGCGCCGTCGAGCTCGTCGGCGTAGAGGGCGCCCGTGTCGAGCAGCATCGGCCGGTCGCGCCCCTCGGCGAACCGCTCGTAGAAGGTCGACGGCTGCGCCTCGGCGTAGCCCCAGGTCTCGTCGAAGCGCCCCTCGACCTCGCCGGCGGCCGGAGCCTGGTTCTCGACCAAGGGCACCGACGTGCCGGCCGCCGTCGACGCGCTGCCCTTGGCGAAGTAGAACATCGACTGGCCGACCCAGTCGACCGCGTCGTCACCCGGGTAGTAGGGCCCGTAGGGGTCGTCGGCCTCGGTCACCCGCCCGTCGTCGTTCGTGTCGAGCAGGCCGACGTCACCGGCCGGTGTCTCGGGCAGGCGACCGTCGGCGTCCGAGAACGGGTACCCCGCCCCGTACGACGGCGCCCAGACCATCCGCGCCCGGGACCCACCCGCGTGCACGACGTCGGCCAGCTCACGGAACGCGCCCACGAACGCGGTGGGCTGCTGTCCCCAGCGCTGCCAGTTGCCGTTCATCTCGGGCGCGAAGCGCACCAGCTGCGACGTACCGTACTGCCGGTCGATCTCGGTCAGCAGGTCGTCGGCCCGACGCGCGTCGGCGGAGTCGAGCTCGGACAGCCGTCCGGTCGGCTCGAGGCTGACCACGAGCACGGCGCCCTGCGCGGCGGCGGCGCGTGCCGACCGCCGCCATTCGTCGGTCGCCCGACGGTCGAGCGGGTAGTCGATGTTGACGCCGTACAGCGACGGCGTCGCGCCGAGCCGCCCGGCGTAGCCGTCGGGGCCGTCCGAACCCCAGTCGAGGTCGGGGCCGAACCACGTGCCCGAGGGTTCCGGAGGCGCGGTGGCGGCCGACGCGGACGTCGCGTCCCCGAGCACCGCCGGCCCCAGCGCCATCGGCACGAGGGCCGCGACGGCGAGCAGGGCGGCGCCGACCCGACGCGCGAACCGCCGACGCGGCGACCTCGCCGACCCCGCGCCGGTCGACGCCCCGACCGTGGACGCCGCCGCCGACGGGTGGTTCAGCGTCGGCACACGAGCGTCCACACGTTGCGGCCGCCCTCGTGCCGGTAGTCGAGGCTCTCGAGGCTGAGGAGCGCCAGGGCCAGGCCGCGGCCGTCCTCGTCCTCGAGGTCGGCCATCGAGACGGCGCTCAGGTCGATGTCGCTGGGCATGCCGTTGTCGTGGAAGACGGCCGTCAGACGGTCGTCGGTGGCCGAGAGCTCGAGGGTGAAGCGACGACCGAGGTCGGCCTCGGACCGGCGCGAGTGCTCGACGACGTTCGCGGCGATCTCGACGATGGCCGTCTCGAACGAGAAGCGGGTCTCGAGCGAGTCGTCCCCGAGCGAGGTCCACCAGGCCTCGAAGGCGTTCTGCACCAGGTCGATGCTCTCGGGTTCGACGGCCACGTCGATGACGACGGGGCCGGGACGCTCAGTCATCGAGGGCGGCCGCGACCGAGGCGCGGGGCTTGAGGATGCGGTCGAGGTTCGTGAGCCGCAGCACCATCGAGACCTGCTCGGTGGGTGCCACGAGCCGGAGGTCGCCGCCGGCCTGCCGTGCCGACTTCAGGCACGACACGAGGGCGCCGAGGCCCGACGAGTCGACGAAGGTCGTGCCCGAGAGGTCGACGACGATCAGCCGGTCGCCGGCGGCGAGTCGTGCTGCCACCTCGTCGCGCAGTTGCGGTGTCGAGACGACGGTGAGGCGCCCCTGCGGCGAGAGGACGCAGCCGCCTTCGACGGCCTCGACGGTGACGGTCATCATGATGGTTCCTTGTCGTGGGGTGCCGAGGGCCCCGGATAGAGGACGGCACGGACGATGATGCTGAAGATCACCAGGTCGAAGAGCACCCAGGCGATGTTGACCAGGGGCGCGACGCCCTCGGCCTGTCCGGTGGCGTAGCGCACGCCGACGAGCACGAGCGCGGCGACGAGGCAGGCGACGGCCCAGATCTGCGGCCGGACGAGGTCCCACCGGGGGCCCGTGGCCGCCTGGCGGGTCTTGGGCGTGACCGAGAAGCCGAGGGCCCGGCCTCGGTAGACGTTCTGGAACGCCGTCGTGACCGAGGCGATCCAGACCGGGAACAGCGCCAGCGAGTACTGCTGCCCACGCCAGGTCGGCCGGCCCGCGGCCACCACCCAGAACAGCAGTTGGTTGAGCACGAGGAACGGGATCAGGCGGGCGAAGAAGTCGGCGCTGTAGGCCTGGACGGGCACGACGCCGAACGACAGGCACAGCACGGGGGCGGCGATGTAGACCACGGCGGCGAAACCCGACAAGTAGCTCCACATGGTCGAGAAGTACATCAGGCGCTGCCCCCACGAGAGCCCCTTCTGCACGAGCGGGTTCTCGCGGAAGAACACCTGCATCGTGCCCTGGGCCCAGCGCAGGCGCTGGGTCATCATCGTCGCCAGGTCTTCGGGGGCGAGCCCGATCGCCAGGATCTCGTCGTGGTAGACGGACTTCCAGCCCAGCCCGTGCAGGCGCATCGCCGTCGCCATGTCCTCGGTGACCGAGATCGTCGCGAGCGGCATGATCGCCTGCGCCTCGGAACCCCGGTCGACGTCGAGCGCTCCGACGAGCAGCGAGATCGACTCGATGGCGGCCAGCGGCGAGGACGACCGCTGCGCGAGCAGGTCGAGCGCGGCCTCGTCGAGGGCGTCGAACGTGTCGGGGCCGAGCGACATCGCGGCCAGTTCGGCGAGGTCGCCCTTCATGGCCGCGAGGTCGGCGTCGGCGAAGCGGAAGGCGATGGTGTCGATGCTGCGCTGAAACCGGTAGGTGACGTCGCCGATGGACTCGCCCGCGGCGAACTCGGCCCGGGCCCGTTCGACGACGGTCTCGGCGTCGTCCAGCGCCTCGAGCACGCGGGGTTGGCCCACCGCCTCCTCCCGTGCCCGGACGAGCAGCTTGCGCGAGGTGCGCACGGCGCGACGCACGGCGGCCTCGACCTCGGTGACGTAGCGCGCTACCCCCAGCTGCATGAGCGCCTCCCGCCGGAGGACCGCGTTCGATCCGCAGAAGAACGCACTGTTCCAGCCGTCCTTGGACTGCTGGATCGGCCCGTAGAACAGGGGGGCCTGACTGCCGAGGGGGTCGGACTCCGGCACGTTCTCGAACCACTGCGGCGTCTGCACCAGGGCGGTCCGCTCGTCCTTGAAGTAGCCGAGGGTGCGGTCGAGGATCTCGGGCTTCGGCACCTGGTCGGCGTCGAGGATGAGCAGGAAGTCGCCCTCGGTGGCGAGCAGCGCGTTGTTGAGGTTGCCGGCCTTCGCGTGGCGCGGCCGGTCGGCCCAGTCGTCCGAGCGGGTGATGACGCCGATACCGGCGACCTCGGCGGCGGCACGGATCTCGGGGCGTCCGCCGTCGTCGAGGATCCAGGTCGTGTGCGGGTAGCGGATGCGTTGCGCCGCCAGGGCGGTGCGCATGACGAGATCGACCTCTTCGTTGTACGTCGTGACGAAGACGTCGACCGTGACCCGCGTCTCGAGGGTGTGCGGGTCGGGCGCGGCCGGCGGCTCGCCGCGTTCGCGCAGCCGCCAGGCGCCGAGGCCGAACAGCAGCGAGTCGATGACGCTGTAGGTCTCGGCGAGGATCAGCGGCACCGCGATCCACCACGACGTCCAGTTCACCGACGCGGCCCACCGCCACACGATGTAGTTCAGGCCGGCGAGCGACGCCAGCAGCACCACGACCCGGATCGCCACGATGCGACGGCCGCCGGTGGTGCGGTCGAGCAGCCGCTGGTCGCGGCGACCGAGGGTGTCGGTCACGCGCGACGGTCCATCAACACGACGGTGACGTCGTCGCGTGACAGACGACGGTGGGTCAGCTCGGCGATCGAGGCGAGGAAACCGGGCCCGTCGGCGCGGGTGACGAGACGCCCGACCTCGAGCGCCCAGTCGAGGTCGTCGTCGAGCACGTCGAGGACGCCGTCGCTCATGACGATCAGCCGGTCGCCGACGTCGAGCCGGGTGGTCTCGGTGATGTGTTCCTGCTCGTCGAGGCCGAGGGGCAGGCCGGTGCCGGCGAGGTGCTGGACGGTGCCGTCGGCCCGGACGATGAGCGACAGCCCCGACCCGGCGTCGACGAACGAGAGCTCGTTCGTGTCGAGGTCGAGCAGGGCGTGGAAGTAGGTGACGAACGAGCCGGTGCGCTGCAGGTCGTTGTGGACCGCCCGTTCGATGCGACCGACGGCCTCACCGAGGGCACGGGGGTCGGTGACGCCGGGGACCGCCGCCCGGCACGCGGCGCGGACGGACGAGCCGATGATGGCCGCGCCCACCCCCTTGCCCATCACGTCGCCGACGGCCACGTGCACGTGCCGCCCGACGACGCCGTGGTCGTAGTAGTCGCCCCCCACGCTGAGGGAGGGCAAGCAGAGACCCTCGACGTGCACGCCGTCGACGTCGAGGGGGTGCTCGGGCAGCAGCGCCTGCTGGGTGGCACGCGACGCCTCGGCCTCGGCCTCGGCGAGCAGCTCGACCTGGGCCCACGCGGCCAGGTCGCGGAACTCGACCATCTCGTCGGCCGAGAGCTGACGGGGCTCGGCGTCCATCAGGCAGAACGAGCCCACGACGTTGCCCGATCCGTCGAGCAACGGGTGCCCGACGTAGAAGCCCAGCCCGTTGTCGTTGAAGGCGCCCAGGTGGGCGAAGCGCGGGTCGACGCGGGCGTCGTCGGTCGTGATGACCTCGCCGGTGTCGGTGACGAGGCTGCAGGGCGTGTCGGTGCGTGCGGACTCGGGATCGTCGAAGCCCGCGCGGCCGACGTACAGCGCCCGGTCGTGGTCCATGACGGTCACGGACGACAACGGCACCCCGAACACCGCCCGGGCGACCCGTGTCACCCGGTCGAGCCGGTCCTCGTGCCCGGACTCGACGATCCCGAGGCTCTCGACCGCCCGCTGACGACGTTCTTCACGTGACTCGTCCCTGATCAAGACCGCTCCCCTCGCTGGGCGCGCCTGGTGGGAACGAGCCTTTTTCGAACGGTCCAACGATGCCACAGACCCCCACCATCGGTCATGACCACCGAAAGGGGGACACCGAGGAGGCGCGGGGGCGGGGGGCCCGCCCCCCCCCCCCCCCCCGGGGGGGGCCCCAGCGGGCCAATGCCCCCGAGGGGGGGACCAAATGGTAGGTGTCGAGACGGGT
>NZ_RKIC01000002.1 GCF_003755185.1 Frigoribacterium sp. PhB24
TCACCTTCCCCGTCGGCACCTGCGTGACAGGCCTGAACGGTCTGGCCCTGCACACGGGACTCGTCGCGCTGCAGGTACTGGCGGTCGTGTTCTACGTCGGGCTCGTCGGGGCCTGGATCACGGTCGCCGTGCGCACCTCCCACGGCAGCGTCATCCGCGGAACGCTCCTCGCGCCTCCCCGTCCTCTGCCCTGACCGCGGACGACGAGGGGGGCGTGGGGGAGCGGCTCAGATCGAACAGGCGTCGTTCCAGTCACGATGGGGGGCCTCGGGGTCACTGACGTCGACTATGGCCGAGGCGGCGCCCTTGGGCTCGTCACGGGACCGGTAGCTCTCGAACGCCACCGCAGTGCGGTCGTTGCTCGCCGGATCACGCACCCCGGAGGCCTCCACCCACAGAGTCCAGTTCCACCGCGTCCGGACGTCAGGCTGCAGCGCGCCTTCGCCGACGACCAACACCACGTCCGTGTCGGCGGGCAAGGACTCGAAGTCCTTGCCCGTGAATGCTCGGACGGACGACGTGAGGCCTCTCGCGCTGATCTCTAGAGCCAACTGACTGCCCATGTCCGAGACTTGCTCGCCAGCATCGCCATCCACAGCCACGACGCCTCCACCGGACGGAAGCCGACTCAGCATCTCGGAAACCAAGTCATGGATGACGGTGTTGCTCATGATGCTCTCTCCTGCTCACTCGTTCGTCGAAACGGAAAAGGGAGTCGGCGGCCGCCGACTGAGGTGGTGATCGTCTCACGGACGGAGAAGGAAGGCGTCGGCTGTGACCAGGTCGTCCTGGGCGGTTCCGGGGTGACGCCTGGTCAGTCGTCGCCCCGGAAGTCAGAAGGGTGTCATGACGTGCCGATGATGAGGCCGACGAGCCCGGCAGCGACGGCGAGCAGCAGCATGCCCGCGCCGTTGGCGATCCCAGCGACCCGTTTCTTCTCGGCCAGGAGGCGCACGGTCTCGACGCTCGCGGTGCTGAACGTGGTGTAGCCGCCCATGAGCCCGCCGCCCGCGACGAGCAGCCACTCTCGGGGCAGCCCCGCGTGGTCGGCGAGACCGGTGAGCAAGCCGAGCACGAACGACCCGCTGACGTTGATGACCAGGGTCGCCAGCGGAATGGGAGCCGACCACGTGCTGCGGACGGCGCCGTCGACGACGAGGCGCAGGGCCGCGCCCACACCACCGGCGACCGCGGTCGCGACGAAGAGCCATGGGGCGATCACGACGCCGCCTCAGAACGGCGGTGGAGGGCGGCACCGACGGTGATGCCGGCCCAGGAAGCCACGGCGCCGAGCACGACCGAGCCCACACCGTAGGCGATGGCGATCGGCAGCGCGTCACCGAGCAGGGTCGCGGTGTCGACTGCGAGGGCGCTGTAGGTGGTGAATCCGCCGAGAACGCCTGTTCCGATGAGCAGACGCAGGTCGCGTCGGCGACCCGCGTCCGGCCCTCGTCGCACCAGCGACTCGAGGAGCAGCCCGAGCGCGAACGCACCGACGACATTGATCAGCAGGATCGTCAGCGGGATGCTGCCCGGGGCTGCGGGGAAGTTCAACGCCAGGCCTTCGCGCAGGCCCGTGCCGATCGTGCCGCCGAGGGTGACGAGTCCGATGAACCGCCACCGCAGGTGCACGGGCCGTTCGGTGCCCGTGGAGTCGTCGACATCGAGGTCGGGGTTCTGGCCCAGCCCGTCGAACTCGTCGCCTCTGCTCGAGGGCAGCGGCGGAAACGGTGTGTCAGGTGAAGGTGAGGTCATGCATCGTCCTTCGTGCTGAGGCCGTAGGAAAGTCCGTGCTGATCGGCTTCGATGTCGGTCAGGCGGTTGTACTTGCAGACCCGTTCCCCGCGTGCGGGGGCACCGGATTTGATCTGGCCGACCCCGGTGCCGACGACGAGGTCGGCGATGAACGTGTCGGTGGTCTCCCCGGAGCGGTGCGACACCATGCAGGCCATGCCGTGGGACCGGGCCGTCGCGATCGCGTCGAGGGTCTGGCTGACAGAACCGATCTGGTTCGGCTTGATGAGAACGGCGTCCGACCAGCCCTGCTCCGCGCCTTCGGCGATCCTTCTGGGGTCAGTCACGTAGAGGTCATCGCCGACGAGCTGAACCCGTCCGCCGAACCGCGACGCCATCAGCGCCCACCCGTCGTGGTCGTCCTCGTGGAACGCGTCTTCGATGCTCCTGATCGGGTACGCCTCGAGCAGGGCCCCGTACCGGTCCGCGAGACTTCCACGATCGAGGTCTTGCCCGGCGACTCGGTATCGGCCGTCTCCGTCGCCGAATCCGTTCGCGGCAGGGTCGAGGGCGATGGCGACGTCGTCCAGCGCTGCCCGGTGGCCAGCGTCGGTGATCGCCTGGACGATGAGGTCGAGGGCCTCCTCGGGGTTGCTGATCGCCGGGGCGAAGCCGCCCTCGTCGCCGAGGCCTGCGGTGCCGTAGCGGGTCTGTACGAGCGTCTTCAGGGCGTGGTAGACCTCGGCGCCGGTCTGTACCGCCTCCTCCTCGCTGGTCGCTCCGACGGGAGCGATCATGAATTCCTGGAAGTCGAGGTCGTTAGCTGCGTGGGCGCCTCCGTTCAGGACGTTGAAGTGCGGGACGGGGAGCGTTTCGTTCGTCCCCGACAGCAGGGCGATCCACCGGTGCAGGGGCAGGCCGGCTTCGCGGGCCAGCGCCCGGGACGCCGCGATCGAGGTCGCGACGACGGCGTTGGCGCCTAGCCTCGACCAGTTCGAAGTGCCGTCGAGGTCGGCGAGGGCACGATCGATCTCGCTGATCCCGGCCCAGGGGCGTGAGGTGAGGAGGTCGCCGATCTCGGTGGTGACCATCTGCGCGGCCTGTCGAACACCTTTGCCGCCGAACGCTGCGCCACCGTCTCGGAGTTCTACAGCTTCATGGGCACCGGTTGACGCTCCGGCAGGGGCGGAGCCTGACACGACGGACCCATCGGCGAGTTCGAGGTCGACTTGGACGGTGGGGAAGCCGCGGGAGTCCAAGATCGACCGCCCGAGAGCGGACACGATCTGGACGGGGTGTGCACCTCCGTGGGTGACGTAGGTGCCGACGTCGTGGGTGTGGATGGTGCGGTTGCTGATGTAGTCGTTCATGTCAGGTTCCTCCTTCGTGGGTGATGACCGTGGCGGCGAGGGCCGCTGCGGCCGGGTCGAGATACGTGCCGCCCCGCGTCAGCGGATGCCCATCGGAGGCGAGGTCGTACATCAGGGGGTGTCCGGTCGGGATGTTGAGCGCGGCGACCTCGAGCGGGGTCAACGCGTCGAGCAGCAGGCAGAGTGCGCGGAGGCTGTTGCCATGGCCCACCACGAGCACGGTGCCGCCGGCGGTCCCGGCCTGGACCGCCTCGGTGACGGGGCGGACCCGGGCGATGACGTCGAGCAGGCTCTCGGCCCTGGTCCGGTTCTCGGGTTCCACATGACGGAGGGCATCCTGAGCCCACAGCTTCGCGAACAGCGCGTCAGAGGACGGCGGGGGCGGGGTGTCCAGGGAGCGCCGCCACAGGGTGAAGTCCTCCTCGCCGTCTGAGCGGCGAACATCCGCCTTGGTCCGTCCGGTCAGGTCGCCGTAATCGCGTTCCCGGAGTCGCACGTCGACGGTGACGGGCACGGGCCACTTGTTCTCGGCCACCATGACGCGGGCAGTCTCAGTTGCACGGGCCAGCGGTGAGCACAGGATCGATGCCGGGCGGAAACCCGCCTCGTCGAGCAGGTGTGCAGCACGGCGGGCCTCTTCCCGGCCTCCGGTCGTGAGGGGTGAGTCGGTGATACCGGTGAACAGCCCGTCGGCATTGGCCTGGCTTTCGCCATGTCGCACGAGGACGATCCGGGTCGTCACGGCCATGCCTTCGAGACCGGCACCACGAGTACCGGCACGGGTTGATGGTGCATGAGGAACGATGCCGTGGACCCGTGCAGTGCAGCCTTCAGGCCCGCGGCCGGACCGTTCGAGGATCCGACGACGATCATCACGGCGTGCGTGTCGGCGGCGACGCGGGCCAACGCCTTTGCGGGGTCACCGGCGAGGACACGGACGTCGACCGTGATCTGCACGTCGGTGCGGAGCCGGGCTGCCGTCGCCTCGAGGGCAGATCTGTCGACGGCGTCGTCGTCGTACTCGTCTGGGTCGAGGGGAACGGTCGCCCCTCGGCCGCTGGCGTCGTCGGGGTCGGCGGGGACGCGGGAGTCGTCGACCTGCACGACGACGAGTTGTGCCGACAACCGGGCCGCGAACCGGGCGGCGGTCGAGAGAACGGTGTTGGCCGTCCGGGTATGGGCTCCGACGACGATGGTGTCGGTGGTCATCTGGTCTCCTATCTCGGTATCTGGGCACGCCAGTGGATGAGATAGGGACTGTTGTCGACCTGAGTCGAGGTTGGTGACGGCGAGCCCCACCGCCGTGGCGTCTCCGCCACGCTCAGTAAAGCACTGATCCGACCAAGCTGCACCTGCTGATACAACATTCGTTCCGACCAAGAAAAGGGTGTGTTGGCCAGTCCCGATAGGGGATCGTTCACCGAGATCAGTTTCGGACTGATCTATCGAGACAGCCTGCGCCCCGTAGCTGCGGGGGAGTGGCTAGCGTCCGCTGCTGGTCGGTGACCGATCGTTCACCGAGATCAGTTTCGGACTGATCTATCGAGACAGCCTGCGCCCCGTAGCTGCGGGGGAGTGGCTAGCGTCCGCCGTTGGTCGGTGACCGATCGTCTAATGAGACGAACGGGGAGGGGTGGCGCATGCTCCTCGGTCTCAGATCGCGGGTGTTCCTCAGCTCGCCAAAAATCGGCTGGAATTGATATCATCGGCGCGTGCCGATTATTAAAGAGTTAACTGCAGCGGTTTCGCTGTTCCATTCGCTGGCAGACCCGAGCCGTCTGCTCATCCTGCGCCGACTCAGCCAAAGCGAAGCGCGTGTACGGGATCTCACTGACGAACTTGGTTTAGCCCAGTCCACTGTTTCTGAGCATGTCGCCTGCCTTCGAGACTGCGGCCTTGTCACCGCTCGCGCCGAGGGGCGGCAGAACTTTTACTCAGTGGCCACACCGGAAGTCCTTGACGTCCTCGAATCCGCCGAGCAGCTGCTTGCCTCTACCGGGCACAAGGTCGACTTGTGCACGACTTACGGAAGCCAGACCCGATGATCGGCACCATCGTCGCCGCGGTCGGTCTTTTCGCGGCCACCAACATCGACGACCTCGTCGTCCTGACCGTTCTTTTCGTTGCGTCAGCACGAGGCGCTCTGCCCGGGTGGAAGGTTGTTGTCGGTCAGTACTCCGGGTTCGTGACCCTCGTCGCCATCAGCGTCGTGGCCGCTGCGGGGCTCACAATCGTGCCGGATAAGTGGGTTGGATTCCTCGGCCTCATTCCGCTTGCCATCGGCATCTACGGTCTCGTTCGCACCCTTCGGCGCCGAGGCGATGACGACGACGATGACGATGACGACGCAATTTCCGCAGTTGGTCTCCTAGGAGTTGCCGGCATCACAATCGCCAACGGTGCCGACAACATCTCGCTCTACACGCCCGTGTTCCGGACAAACCCCGTGCAGGACACCGTCGTCACAATCATCGTGTTCCTTGTCCTGGTGGCGGTGTGGTGCCTCACCGCTCGCTTCATCGGAACGAGCAAAACCGTCAGTGAGCTGCTCGAAAGAGTCGAGCACTGGCTCGTGCCCGCAGTGTTTATCGGCCTCGGGCTCTACATCCTGATCGAGTCCGGTGTCCTCATTCGGCTCGTCGAGGCCCTCTCATGACGGCCGGAGGGCGGGTCGCCGGTGCAGTCGTGATCACTGCGGCTGCGTTCGTTCTTGATCAGGTGTCGAAGGCATGGGCGCTGTCATTTCTCGGCGCAGAGCGTCAAATCGATTTAGGACTCGGCGCAAGTCTCCGGCTCGTGTTCAACCCCGGTGTCGCGTTTGGTCTCGGGGCCGAGTTCGGCCCAGCCCTGACCGTCGGCATCATAGCGATCGTTGCGGCCCTCGCCGCCTGGGTCCTTGTTCGGGCACTGAAGGAAAGGAGGACGTTTGCGACATTCCTTCTCGCGGTCGTTCTCGGCGGAGCCACGGGCAACGTTTGGGACCGCATCTCGCGAGCGGACAAAGGCCCCCTGTCTGGTGAGGTCGTCGACTTCATCGCGATCGACTGGTTTGCCATCTTCAATGTCGCCGACATCTTCACCACAGTCGGTCTCATCAGCTTCGCGGTTGTATCCGTGGCGTGCGATTCGAAGCCCACCCGACGTCACCCGGCTGACACTCCACCGACAACGTAGAAAATCGGCGACTTACCGCTCAGTCCCGCTTCCGGTCGAGCAGGCCCCAGAAGATTTGTCTCCATCCGCAAGCTCTTCCTGCTACCCCCTAGTCGAGGGTCTTTATTGGTGTGCGGGCCGGGGGGTGTTCATCGACGGTTTACCGAGTCGGGGTCTGCTGGTTCCTGCGCTGTAGCGGCTTCCGCATGGCGCTCACGGATCACGATCACCTGGAGCAGACACGTGTCACTGATGACTTCCGGCCGCGCAGCGGCCACGACGTTCGGAGCGGTGGCGCTTGCTGCCTCCGTCGCCCTCGTCCCGACCGCAGCCGTCGCCGCAACTCCCGCAGACGTTGCCCAGAACGGTGGTGCCGCCCGTAGCATCGACGACAGCACCCAGGCGATCCTCGACTCCGTCCAGGGCGGCCCGGCGAAGAACGTCATCCTGCTAATCGGTGACGGCATGGGCGACTCCGAAATCACCTCGGCCCGCAACTACGAGTACGGCGCGGGCGGTGTCCTGCCTGGCATCGACGCCCTGCCCCTGACGGGTCAGTACACGACGTACTCGCTCACGAAGGACGGCAAGGCCGACTACGTACCCGACTCCGCCGCGACCGGCTCCGCGTGGGCCACCGGCACGAAGACGTACGACAACGCCGTCTCGGTCGACATCGCCGGCACCCCGCAGGACACCCTGCTCGAGATCGCCAAGGCCAACGGCCTGAAGACCGGCAACGTCACTACCTCCGAGATCCAGGACGCGACCCCCGCCGTCCAGGCCGCGCACGTCGCCGCGCGCAGCTGCTACGGCCCCGACAGCGTCACCCAGTGCGGTGCCGACGCTCTCGACCAGGGTGGTCTCGGCTCGATCAGCGAGCAGATCATCGGCACGCGCGCCGACCTCACCCTCGGTGGCGGCTCGGCCTCGTTCCGCCAGGCGGCCCGTGCCGGCCAGTACCAGGGCGACACGCTCTTCGACCAGGCCGGCGACCGCGGCTACCAGGTCATCGGCGACGCGGCGGGCCTGAACGGCCTTGCCGCGGCCGACCAGACCGCGCCCGTGCTGGGCACGTTCACGGACGGCAACTTCCCCACGCGCTTCGCGCCCTCGACGGCCACCGTCGGTGGCGGCGACCTCGCCCCGCAGCGCTGCACGCCGAACCCTGCCCGCCTCTCGACGGACCTCTCGCTTCAGGCGATGACTGAGAAGTCGATCGACCTGCTCGACAACGAAGACGGCTTTTTCCTCCAGGTCGAGGGCGCCTCGATCGACAAGCGCGACCACAGCGCCGACGCGTGCGGCCAGATAGGTGAAGTCCTCGACCTCGACGAGGCAGTCCAGGCCGCGCTCGACTTCGCCAAGGCTGACGGAAACACGATGGTCATCGTCACCGCCGACCACGCCCACACCAGCCAGATCGTCGACGGAACCCCTCCCACCTCGCTCAGCACGTCGCTGCTGACCAACGAGGGAAGCACGATGAAGATCGCCTACGGTACGGCCGCGGCTGGTGGCTCGCAGCAGCACACCGGCAGCCAGCTCCGCGTTGCCGGCTACGGTCCCGGCGCTGCCAACGTCGTCGGCCTGATCGACCAGACCGATAACTTCTTCACCATCGTCGACGCGCTCGAGCTCGACCGGAACCTCGACGGACTCAGCAATGACGCCACGATCTCCGCCCCGGCCGAGGTCGCTCCCGGAACAGACTTCACCGTGACCGCCTCCGGGATCGAGGGTGACCGTCAGGTCTCGGGCGTGTTCACCCCTGCCACCGGTGACCCCGTCGACCTTGGCTACGTCGACGTCATCGACGGCATCGCGACCTTCACGGTCACGGCCCCGACCTCACTGGGCGCTGGAACGGTCACCCTGACCGGGGTTCAGTCGGGTGTGCAGCCCACCGCCGCGGTGAACGTCATCGCCGGCGCCGTCACCCCGGCCCCGTCCGCCACCCCGACCCCTGGTGCTGTGCCCACTGACGGCGGCAACACCGCCGGTGGTGTCGGGACCGCCGGGTCCGGCAACGGTCCCCTCGCCTTCACAGGCTCCGAGGTCCTGCCGGCGTTGCTGCTCGCCCTCATGCTGACTGGTGCCGGTGCGGTGCTCGTCGCGCGCCGCCGCCGCCGCGTAGGCATGATCGACCACTCTGGTGTGCAGATGTAACGAACGGACAGAGTTCGTGTGAACCAGGAGGAGGCGTGGCACCGGTTGGTGCCACGCCTCCTCTGTGCGTCGTCCGCCGTCTACCGCCTTGCGCCTCTTCCCCGGGAGAGGACGCCGGCACCCATCAGGACACCCAGACCAGTGACGCTGATGGCTGTCTCGATCTGGCCGCCCCACTTAGCCGCCGGCGTCAAAGTGGTCGACAACGAAACGTCCTCCACCAACACCCCAGGACTGAACCACGGAAGCTCAGCTGTCACAGAGCCGTCAGGCGCGATCACGGCGCTGCGGCCGACGGTCGAGATGTTGACGACACTCCGCCCCAGCTCGATCGCCCGAATTCGGGCGATGGCGAGCTGTTGGGCGCTCTGGTCGGAGCGTCCGAAGTCGGCGTTGTTGGAGGACGAGAACAGCACCTGGGCCCCTTCGGTGACGGACTGGCGGAGTACGTCGTCGTCGACGATGTCGAAGCAAATGCTGATGCCGACCGGGACCCCGGAGATGTCAAAGATGGGGTCAGTTGTCCCTGGGGTGTAGTCGCGAGCAACCATGTCGACCAGGTCAGGTGCCAGGGATCGCCAGAACGCCCGGTCGGGGACATACTCCCCGAACGGGACGGGGTGCTTCTTGTCGTAGAAGTCGACAGGGCCACGGCCTGGCTCCCACTGGATCTCCGTGTTGTAGGTCTTTCCGTCACGTTCCGTGATGGCCCATCCGATCAGGGGTGCAGCGGTTGCCTGGGCGATCGCATCAAACGCTGCAGCCGTGTCGTAGTCATCGAGGGGGCTTCGGTCCGTGGCGCCTTCGGGCCAGAGAACAGCATCGAGACGTTCATCGAGAAGGGGCACGGTGGCGTCGACTTGGGCCTGGGTGAGGTCCCCGGGGTTGCTGTCGTCAAAGTAGCCCGCCGGACCATTCCCCTGCACAGCGCCCACCCGCATCGTCCCTGTCTGCGCGATCGGCCACGCCGGCAGACCCACGAGCAGTGTCGCGGCGGCCACCGGTGCAATCCACCGGCTGGGGTGTCGCAGTGCTCTGGTGCTGACGATCTGCAAAATCATCGCGACAACGAGGACCATGACGAACCCGACACCAGATATCCCTAGCCACGCGAAGGCCTCTCGGAGAGGGCTGGTGGATTGTGACATCGCGGCCCGACCCCAGGAGAACCCGCCGTACGGCCAAGTGCTCGACACCGCCTCACGGGCACACCACACTGCCGCCACCACGGCCGGGACCCCGAGGCAGGCTCCCCACGGGCCTAGCCACAGCCGGGGGAGCCACCGATACGCCAGGGTGATCGCCACGCATCCCGCCGCGAACAGCAACGCCTGCAAGAGAACGAGCGCTGCGATCGGGACGGGCCCGAGGAAGAGCGCTACCCACTGAATGTGGAATCCGTAGAACGAAATGCCCGCGACAAACCCGACAGCGAACGCTGCCCCTGCGCGTCGTCCGGGGAGGGCCGCCAGTATCAAGCCGATCCCCAGGAAGGCTAATGGCCACCAGTTCTTGTCGGGAAAGGCGCCATCGAGAATGGCTCCACCTGCTGCCGCGGCCGCGAAAGCAGCAGGTAGCGGCATGATCGCGGGAGCCGTCGATACCTTGCCTGGCGGCCTCATGGGCCGTCGGGGTTTTCTGGCGCGTCGCCACGTTGGTGCGCGGCCCGCTCGCGTTCTTCCTTGTCGATCGCGGCGTAGGCCTGCCGTTCGTTGCGGTCGGCGCGCACGAGTGCCCGGACGACGAACCAGAAGATGATCCCCACCACCAGGCTCGGGACGACGGAGAAGATAGCTGAGCCCCAGAACGATTCAGGCATGAGTGGCGTCCTTCGTTGTGACGGGTGGATGAGGGAGACCTGTAGCCCTTGCCGGTGGCGTAATTGTCCTAGTCATCTCGGCCGCCACTGTTGATGTTCCTGAGGTAGGCGTTGTAGTCGTCGAGTTCGGTGTCGCCTTCGACGTCGGCCCGTCTCGCCGCTTTTGCGGCCTTTCGGGTGTCCTGTCGTTGCCAGCGGGTGAGGCTGACGAGGAGGATCACCACGACGGGGAGTTCCCCGTACGTCCACACCAGGGCACCGGCGAGCTGTTGATCGCGGAGGGCATCAACGCCAAGGCTCGGTGAGGGGCTGCTGAAGGCTGCGACGAGAGGGGTGCTGCTGAAGATCAGGGTGAGGCCGAAAGCGGCGTGGATCTGCATCTCGAGGAACGCGTCGAAGACCCGAATGACGTAGGACGTCTGTCGAGGCAGCGGGTCTGTGGACACCAGGGGCACCATGACCACCACCCCGACAGCGACGAAGCCGATTTGCAGGGCCGCTCGTCCTGCTTCTGTGGCGAGGAGCGCGTCGATGGCGCCGGTCAGGTAGAGCCCGAACAGCGGAACCAGCAGCAGAGGGAACACGGCGATCGGGTTCACGACTGCACGGGCGAAGCTCGATCTGAGCGACCCGACAGCTGCCCGAAGTGCGACAAGTCCTAAGCCGTGCCGGGGCAGGCCCCGCAGCAGCACCGTTCCTGGTCGTCCGAGGATGAGCAGCGGCGGCACGATCATCAGCAGCGTCAGCTGCTGGAACATGAACGCCGAGAACAGTTCCCGGCTGTAGGTCTGCACCCCCGTTGCGGTGACCAGGACGATGAGTACGCAACCCAGAACGAACACCGCTGCCTGTCCGACACCAGGGCCACGCCGGTCAGGAGCAAGGGCCCGGTCTCGGCGTCGCGCCCGGCGAAACAGGAGCACGTAGCCGGCTGCCAACAGGGCGGCGCCGATCGCGACAGGGGACACCGGCCCCTGGGCCCAGCCCAGCAGAACGGCGAGGTCAAGGGCCGGCATCTCAGGCGCCCTCCTTCGAGCGGGTCACCGTGGCCAGGGCTGCCGCGAGTTCGTCGGGGTGCCGGGTGGACACGAGCCAGTACGGTGCCGGGTCTGTCTCGTCGAGAAGCTCGATCTTCACCACGGGATGCACCCACCCCCGGAACAGCGTCCACGCCCGGGCGTCCAAGCGGGGCCCGCGTTGTTGTGTGGCGTCTCCGCCGGTGTAGGTGGTGACTGTCCCGATCTCGTCAGGTGTGAGTCGGGCGGCGCCGGCGAAGAACCCCTCCGGGGTGACCTGGACGACGGGGGAGGTGACGATGAAGGCGGCGACAGAGCCGAGGTAGAGAACGGCCGCGACGATGATCCCGGCGGTGACGTTGATGGGCAGGAACACCAAGAAGGTGGCCGGGATCACCAGCACGATCGCGAGGTAGAACGCCGGCGAGGGGGTGAGTCGTTCGCGGTGCAGAGGGAGGGAAGTCATAGGTTCCTGGTCGGTCAGAGGGGCAGGACGAAGCCGTTGATGAGGCCCTGGAGCTGGTAGATCAGGGCGGTCCAGATGCCGGTGGCCATGGCGATGCCGACGGCGATGAGGACGGCACCGCCGGCGAGGTTGATGGCGCGGATGTGGCGTTTGACGAACGCCACAGATCCGGTCACCCAGGACAGGCCCAGGGCGACCAGCACGAAGGGCAGCCCGAGACCTATGCAGTACGCCAACCCGAGGAGGGCCCCGCGTCCTGCGGAGCCGCTGCTGAGGCTGAGAGCTGAGATCGCGGCAAGGGTCGGCCCGAAACACGGGGTCCATCCCAGGCCGAAGACGACTCCGAGAAGCGGTGCGCCGGCAAGGCCGGTGACGGGCCGCCACCGCGGAGTCAAGGAGCGTTGCAGGAAGCTGACCTGCCCGATGAACACCAGCCCCATCAGGATCACGACGATTCCGAGGATGCGGGTGACGAGGCCCTGCCACTGGATCAGCCACACGCTCAGCGCCCCGAACAGGGCCCCGTAAGCGATGAACACCGCAGCGAACCCCGCCACGAACAAGCCCACTCCGATTAATAGCCGTCTTTTACCTGTCTTCGCGGTGGGGTCGGCAAGACCCCCGACGTAACCGAGGTAGCCAGGGACGAGAGGCAGAACGCACGGGCTCACGAAAGAGACCAGCCCTGCCAGGAGGGCGATCGGGACGGCAAGGAGGAGCTGGCCGCCGAAGACGGTGTCGGCGAGGTTCACGGGGTCTCGTCGAGGACGGTGGTGATGAGGGAGTTGAGGATGGATTTCTCGGCTCGGCCGGTGATCCGGGCGGCTGCCCGGCCCTCTCGGTCGACGACGATCGTGGTGGGAACGGCGTTCGGGGACACCTGGCCGGCGAACGCCAGCTGCACGGCGCTGTCGGTGATGTCGATGACGGAGGGGTAGGTGACATCGAACCGTTCCGCGAAGGCGACCGCGGTGCTCGCCTGGTCGCGGACGTTCACTCCGATGAAGGACACGCCCTGGTCTTGGTACTGCTGGTGAAGGGCTTCGAGGTCAGGAGCTTCGGCTCGGCACGGGGGGCAAGCGGCGTACCAGAAGTTGACCACCATCACGTCGCCGTCGTAGTCGGCTGAGTCCAGCGGTTCGCCGAGGTCTGTGGTGCTGGTGAAGGAGATCGGTTCACCCCTGTTGGCCGGAGGGATCTCGACTACGGTGCCGTCGCCGCCGATGTAGTTCTTCGTGGACCCGTCCGCGTACTGTTCCGCGACAGAATCGCTCGGGCCGCAACCCGACGTGACGATGGCCACGGTGGCGACCAGGGCAGCGGCGACAAGGGTTCGAATGGTGGGGCGTGTCATGAACGTGAGTCCTCCGAGGTAAGGGACGGGGTGGCGGCGCGGGGCCCGGTGAGAGCACGGAGGGCCAGGACTGTTGCGGTGAGAGCGGTGGCGGCGGCGCTGATGAGGAGGATGACGCTCCCGAGGCGCTGATCGGCGTCGGCGGCGGGGTGTCCGCCGGGGTTCATCGTCTTGAACCAGTCGAGCATCACGGTCGGCCCCAAAAGAGTCACCGCGGTACCCGCAAGAGCACAGGCGGCAAGGCCGCCGATCAGGGCGATGTCGCCAGCTCTGCGGCCGGTCAATGCCCGTCGGAGAGCGGACCCCAGCACGGCGCCGGCGACAACGACAGCGGTGAGGACGACGACACGACCGAGGGGCTCGGTCACCGCCCAGCGCATGCCCGCCGGGATCATGGCCAGCACCACGGTCACCAGCACGATCAAGCCGACCCCGAGCGGGCTGTCGTCGAACAGGCCTAGGGGCCGGCGAAGGAGGAACGTCGCCCACTCCCGGGGGCCTCTCGTTCCATCTTCTCTGAGCCTGAGGGTCGCTCGAGCAAGGGCGCCCGGGCGTCCCTGAGCGATACAGGCCCCCGCGAGCAGAAGCGCCACGATCGTCAGCACGTAGGAGCTGAGGAGGTACGTGGCGTAGATCGACAGCGGACCACACGTCACCCACAGAACGACGAGCAGGCCCGCTAGGAAGGGTGCACTGCGATGCCACGGCCAGGGCGTTCCGGCCCGGCGTTGCGCACGGGTGGCGAGGAGGTAGGTCGCTGCGGAGAAGAGGATGAGGAGGAGCCAGAACGGATCTGGTTGACCTTGGAACACGGTGACCCAGCTCGGCGGTGCAGGGAAAACCGACCCGGTGAGGGATTCAGCGGCGGTCACTGGACCCGTTTCGTAGATCTCTTGCTCAGCGCCAGGAGGCGCGGTGCGGGCGAGGACGCCGGCAAGACCGGACGCGACACCCATGAACGTGACCTCCACGGCAGCTAAAGCCCAGAAAAGACGCGTTCGGCCGGTGTGGATGTGCGGCAGCAGCCACGTACGGAAGACGGCAGCGAGGACGCCGACGAGGACCAACACAACGACCTTGCCGAGGACGATGAGGCCGTAGGAGGTGGTGGTGAGCGTTGCGGGGTCGGTGATGCGGATGGTGGCACTAATGAGGCCCGAGAGCGCCACGGCGACGAAGGCCGCGAACGCGATTGTCGAGTAGCGGCGGAGGACGACGGGGAACAGGTGCCCGGGGAGGGTTCGTCTGAGCCAGACGAGGGCGACGAGGCCGCCGACCCAGATCGATGCGAAGAGGACGTGCATCAGGATCGACACAACCGCGAGGTTGTGGGACGCCGAACCCGCCGCATGCCCTTGCTGAGCCAGAGGTATCAGGGCCAAGGCGCTCACCCCCGCGAGGGCTGCTGCGTGTCCGGGGGAGTGGGTGAGTGACGCCCACACGGTGACGAGGACTGCTGCGGCAATGGTGGTCGTCCACGCCTGGCCGAGCTCAATGCCGGTGCTGTAGAAGGCGAACTGCGACCAGAAAGCGGCAGTCCCGGCTTCATCGAGTGGGACGCCGCTGATGTTGGCGAACGTGAACACGCTGGCAACGAAGCCCGCGATGGCCCAGACAGCAGCTGAGCTGCGCAGCAGGCGGAACAAGCTTCGCTGTGAGGGCTGGTGAATGGGGACGGCGGCGGCCAGGAGGAAAGAGCTACCGAGGGCGATCGCGGCCGCACTGTTGCTGATCGTCTTGCTGACCGTGTACCCAGACCTCACGATCTCTCCGGGGTCCACGATCAGCACAATTTCGCTTGATTTCACCGCCACCAGCAGAACCGCGACGGTCGCCAAGGCCACGACCGCGGCCACCACCAGCGTGATTCCTGGCCGAAGATTGCTCGTGGTGCTGCGGGCCTGAAGAGGTGTGCTCACTCCTCAGTGCCTGCTGTCTCCGCAGGGTCCGCCGTCTCGGCCTTCTTCCGGCGGCGGGCGCGGAGAGCGAGGATGACGATGACCGGAATCAGCATCAACACCGCAAGAGCCGTCGCGCCCGCGATCCACGGGATGAGGTCACTCGAAGCAGGCTCGGTGGCAGAGTGCGTCGCGGCCGACGTCGGTGCTTCTTCCTCCGCCGGGGCGGAGGCCGAGGCGGCCGGTGTGCTCGCGGCGGGGACCGGTGTTGTGGGGGCAGCTGCGGCGACGGGGCCGGCGTAGGTGAAGGTGTAGGTGCCGGAGATGGTGTGTCCATCACTCGACACGCTCTGCCACGTCACGGTGTGCAGACCTGCCTCGGTGACCTCGACGGGAACAGAAAGGGTCGTTCCGTCCGCCACAGGGGCGCCTGTGGTGACGGAAGCCCCGGAGGGGTCGGTGACGTTCAACGCGATGGCGTTGGCGAACTCCGCCAACGGTGTCTCCGAGAACGTCAGAGTCACCGAGGACAGTTCGGTCGTTACGGTCTCATCAGCCGCGGGAACTGCTCGGGCGAGGGCGTCATGGGCGGCGGCGGGCCGAGCGTCCAGCACGGCGAGGCCAGCAGCGAGGGCGAGCATGACTAGCAGGGCCGTCATGTGGTTTCGAAGAGGTGGGAAGGTCATGGGCTTTCTCAGTTCTCTGGGCAGGTGAAGGTGCCGAAGGCGCCGTCGTGGTCGCCGGGGCCGAGTTCGGCACAGACACCGGTCTGGCCGGCGAAGACGGCTTGGAAGTAGATGACCCCGGCGACGAACGCCGCCGTTGTGGCGAGGCCGACGATCATCCCGACCAAAGCGACCGTGTTCTTTTCACCTGCTCGACGTGAGCGGATTAACGCGACAAGGCTGACGACGAAACCGACCGGGCCGGCGATGCAAGCCAGCAGCAGCCCGAGGACGGCCAGTGTGCGGAGGTTCGGCGGGGGAGTAGCGACGGGTTGCTCTTTCCGGGCGCGCCCGCGGTTCCTAGCCACCGGCGACTGCGCTTTCCACGGCCTTGTCGAGGTCGTCGACGGCGGTGAGTTCGATCATCTGACCGTCGACGAAGAACGTCGGGGTGCCGGTGACGCCGAGGGCGGTGCCCTCCGCCCGGTCGGCGACCACGCGCTCGAGGGTCGCCGGGTCGGCCACCGCCTCGTCGAACGCTGTCATGTCGAGCCCGAGGTCTTCAGCGAACGTGCGGAACAGGGCTGCTTCGGACTCCTGCTTCTCGCCCCACTCGGCCTGGGTCTCGTACATGCGCGCGTACATCGCCTCGAGCTGGCCCTGCTCCGCAGCCGCCTCAACGGCCACGGCCGCGTTCTCGGAGTTCCGGTGCGACGGGATCGGGAAGTAGCGGACCGCGACGTTGATCTGCCCGGCGTACTTCTCCCGGACCTGCTCGACGTACGGGTACATGGCCGCGCACGACTCGCACTCGAAGTCGAGGAACTCCACGACGGTGACGGCGTCGCCCTCGACCTGGTCGAGGTAGCGGGTGTCGTCACGAACGACTTCCGCACTGGCCGGTGCGACGGTGGGGTCGGCGGCGAGGGGCTGGGCGGTGTCGGTGCGCGTGCCGTTGTAGATGATGACCGCGACGACGACGGCAGCGGTGACGATGAGTGCGATGACGGCGACGATGAATTGGTTCTTGACCATGGTCAGACTCCTTTGGTTCTGAGGTAGGCGATGGGGTCGGTGGCAGCTCCGCCCTGGCGGAGCTCGAAGTGGAGGTGGCAGCCCGTCGAGAGGCCGGCGTTGCCGACCTGGGCGATCTGCTGACCGGCGGTGACCTGCTGGCCGACACGGACTTGAACGCCAGAGGAATACATGTGGCCATAGTTGGTGGAAACCCCGCCGGCAGACGTAACCGTGATGAGGTTCCCGAATCCGCCGTAGGCGCCGGCATAGGTGACGGTGCCGGCGGTGGCGGCGTAGATCGCGTTTCCGCAGGAGGCCCCGAAGTCCGCCCCAGCATGCAGTTTCGGGTAGCCCAGGACTGGGTGGATGCGCATGCCGTAGGCCTGGTAGCTCGAGTACGCCGTGATCGGCATCGTCCATCCCGAAGGCGACACGGCGGAGGATGTGGGGGCTGCAGGAGCCGAGGTCGCCGCGGCTGCTGCGCGGGCGGCTGCGGCGCGAGCTGCCGCCTCGGCGGCCGCCTTGGCTCGCGCGGCTTCGGCCGCTGCGTACCCTTGTTCGGCGGTGGCAGTCTCTTGCTTCAACACGGCCAACTGAGCCTCGAGCTCGATGCTCCGTGTCTCTTGTTCCGCGACGGCGGCTTGCGCGGTGGTCGCCGCGGCAAGCGCGTCGTCGCGGGCTGTCTGCGCGAGACCCTGGAGTCGGTCCCGTTCGGTCGTTGCGACTTGAGCTTGATCGCGAAGGCTGCTGACGGTGTTCGCTTTCGCGGTCGCGTTTTCTAGCATCCGGTTCGAGGTTTTCGTCAGCTGCGAGGCCGTTCCGAGCCGGGAAAGCAGGTCATCGGCGTCGCCGCCGGCGACGGCGATGTTCATCGACACATCGGTCCCGCCGGCACGGCTCAGCGACGCAGCCCACTGGCTGATCTGCCGTTCTGCATTGTCGGCGTCCTGCTCGGCGCGGGCGACGTCGTCAGAAAGGGAACGAAGGGCTTCCGTTGCAGCGTCAGCGGCATCCTGAGCCTCTTGAAGCTCAAGGCCACGCTGATCGGCTGCAGTGGTCAGCGTCTCGGCTTGTTGCCGGAGGCCATCCAGTAGGCCGGTCAATTCGGTGATCTTGTCGGCGGTCGCCGCCTCGTTTGAGCGGGCGGCGATGACGTCATCCCAGGTTGGATAGGCCGCAGCGCGAGAAGGGGTGGCGGTAAGAAAGGTGGCGGCGAGAACGGCTACAAGGGCCGGCGCAGTCACCCTGACGATGCGAAGCATGTAAGGGGTGTCCTCGGTCTCGAAGGAGCACGCCGAACGCCTGATGACTGATCGTCATCGTCCGCCGACGCGCAGGTCGCGATCGGGGAGTGTCTAGATTCGGGAGATGCCCAGCACGGTAAGGCTCACGATCGCCGGGCGTCGCGCATCCGGGACGGAGGGCACTGTTGAGTCGGGGCCGGCGAGTGGATCGAGCGTTCGGGCGGCTGCGCCCCGCATCCGCACCAGGGCAACAGCGAGAGTCACCACGCAGAGGAGGGCCAGGAGGGTACAGGCCAGAACTCCACCGCTGTCAGTGAGCCCGGTCATGGCCTCGTCGCCGACTGACAGTGGAGGGAGGGAAGAGTCTCGAGGGGCCGGGTCGTCGACCGACACGGCCTGCGTCACGCTCGACGCGGCTTGCACCCCGCCGGAGAAGGCGTTGTCGCCGAGGGTGTGGATGCCCAGAACTGCTGCGAGGGTCGCGGCTGTGATGGACAGCAACAGTGCCCAGACCCCGACGGACCACCGTGAACGGGAGGCGCCGGACATAGTTCTGAACATCACGCCTCCTTCCAGGTCCAGGTCTGACCAAAGGCTAATCAACAACAGGGGTACGTCGCTGCAGAACTGCCCCAAGACTCTAGACATCGAGGCAACGTCGTGTGACCATCTTCGCATGCACGAAGATACGCATCAAGAGGAACTCCACCCGGATGACGCGTTCGTGGAACTCGCCGTCGAAGTGTTCTCCATGCTTGCCGACGCAACCCGTGTCCGGATGATCCTTGCTCTCCGCGACGAAGAGCTATCGGTAAATCATCTGGCCGACATCGTTGACAAATCTCCCACTGCGGTCTCGCAACACCTCGCCAAGCTCCGTATGGCCCGGATGGTCTCGACGCGCCAGGCCGGCAACCGTGTCTTCTACAGGCTCGTCAACGATCACGCCAGCAAGCTCGTCCAAGACGCCATCTTCCAAGCCGAGCACTCCGTCGGCGCCGCTTACCGTCACCACCACGAAGGACACTGACATGGGCGCAGGCCACGATCACGCGGCACCCGGCGGCACCGACCACCGCCGCCGCCTCGCCATCGCCTTCGGGATCACCACCTCGATCCTGATCGTCGAAGTCATCGGCTCGATCATCACGGGAAGCCTGTCGCTCCTGGTCGACGCAGCCCACATGCTCACCGACGCCGGCGGCCTCTTCATGGCGCTTCTCGCAGCCACCCTCATGAAGCGAGCCGCAACCTCAAAAAGAACGTGGGGCTTCCAACGAGCGGAAGTGCTCGCCGCCACAGCCCAAGCGACGGTGCTTCTTGCGGTTGGCCTCTTCGCTCTCGTCGAAGGCATCCGGCGCCTGTTCGAGCCTCCTGCTGTGCCCTCTTCTGAGCTGCTCATCTTCGGCATCATCGGACTCGTGGGCAACATCGTGTCCATCACTGTTCTCACTGCCGGCCGCTCGGCCAACATGAACATGCGGGCAGCGTTCCTCGAAGTCGTCAACGACGCCCTCGGCTCAGTGGCCGTTATCGCCAGCGCCCTCATCATCATGACCACCGGATGGGGCCAAGCCGACGCACTCGCCGGAATGCTCATCGCCGTGCTCATCATCCCCCGCACCATCAAGCTGCTCCGCGAGACAACAGGGGTGCTGATGGAATCGACCCCCACCGGCCTTGACCTCGACGACGTTCGGGCTCACATGCTAGAGCTGCCACACGTCACCGAGGTCCACGACCTGCACGCTTCGCTCGTGGCCACGGGGCTGCCGATCCTGAGTGCGCACGTCACCGTCGAGGATTCCTGCTTCCAAGACGGGCACGCACCTCAGATCCTCGACGACCTCCAGAAGTGCGTCGCTGAACACTTCTCGATCAAGGTCGAGCACTCGACCTTCCAGATCGAGCCCGCCCAGCACGCTCAGCACGAGCACCACACCCACGTCTGAGCTTCCCCGGGGTCAGCAGCAATCGCAGGCCTCGACCTGGCGCTCGCCCGTCAGGGCCGACACGGGCGTCTTGCACGCGTCACCGCGCCAAGCCTCGAGGCCCTCCCGGACGGCGAACACGACGATGACGAGTCCCGCCACTGGATCAGCCCAGGTCCAGCCGAACGCGAGGTTGAGCACGAGGCCGACGAGGACCGCCGCCGACAGGTACGAGCAGATCAGGGTCTGCTTCGAGTCGGCCACCGCCGACGCGGAGCCCAGCTCGGTGCCGGTGCGGCGTTCGACCAGGCTGAGGAATGGCATGATCGCCAGGCTCACCGCGGCGAGCACGATGCCGACGGGGGAGTGGTCGGGTTCGCGGACGCCGGTCAGGGCCAGCACCGCGTCGACGGACACGTAGGCGGCCAGGCCAAAGAACGACACCGCGATGACCCGCAGTGCCAGCCGCTCCCGCTTCTCCGGGTCGGGGGCGGCGAACTGCCACGCGATCGCGGCGGCCGACAGCACCTCCACGATCGAGTCCAGGCCGAAGCCGACCAGGGCCGTCGAGGAGGCGACGGTGCCGGCGGCGATCGCAACGATCGCCTCGATCACGTTGTAAGTGATCGTGATCGCGACGATGATCCGGATCCGACGCTGCAGGAGTAGCCGGCGTGCGGGCTTGAGCAGGGCAGGCAGCGTGGTCGTGCTCATGCGCCGGTTCCGCAGCAAAGGGGGACGTCGCATGCGTCGTCGGTGCAGGGCTCTCCGTCGTCGACGGCGAGCACGACGTCGACAAGGGCAGTGAGTGCCTTCGTGAGGTGAGCGTCAGCGATCTCGTAGCGGGTCGACCGACCCTCGGGAACGGCAACGACGATGCCGCAGCCGCGGAGGCACGAGAGGTGGTTCGACACGTTGGACCGCGTGAGATCGAGCTGCTCTGCCAGAGCGCCGGGGTAGCCGGGCTGGTTCAGGAGGTGCAGCAGGATGCGCGATCGTGTCGGATCGGCCATGGCGCGCCCGAGGCGGTTCATGACGTCGACGCGCGATGAAAGAGTCAGCATGCACTGACTCTACAGTCGACGCTGACTTGACGCGACTGGCTAATTGGGCTCGGGTCTAGATGCCGCCGGTTCGATTCGCCCGGCCGAGCTCGGGACAAGACGAGGGACGAGTCGGACGAAGATCACCATGCCGATGAGCTCGACGAGCGTCTGGGTCACGACGACGACTGGAGTGAGCGACAGGGACGCCGGCAGGGCCAGCGCCAGCGGGAGGACCACGAGGGAGTTCCTGGTCGCGCCGCTGAACACCAGAGCACGGGTCGCTGGCACGTCAAGGCGGAAGATGCGGCCGGCGCCGATGCCGAGCACTGCCATGACGATGAGGAATCCGGCGTAGAGCGGCACCAGCACGAGCAGCTGGCCCAGGGAGTCTCCGACAGCACCGGCTTGTGAGGCCACGACGGTCAACAGGGTGGCCATCATCAGCGGCACCATCAGGCCGAGCGTCGTCCGCTCGATGACGACCCCGTATCGGTGTCGCCGGGCGAGTGCCTGCACGAGTGCGGCCGCGGTGAGCGGGACGACGATCAGGAGCAGGAACGCCCGGGCGAAGGGGCCGACCTCGACCACGGCGACGCCCTCGGGGCCGATGAACAGCAGCAGGTACAGCGGCAGGAGGAGGATCTGCGCCAGCATCAGCAGCGGCGCCGCGGCGAGGAGTCGTTCTGATGCCCCGCCGGCGAGGCCTGCGAACACGATCACGTAGTCGATGCACGGGGTCAGCAGCACCAGGAGCACCCCGAACAGCAGTGCCGGCTCGTCCGAGACGAACCGGGACAGCCCGTAGGCGACGAGGGGGACGACGACGAAGTTGAGCACCCCGACCGCGGCGAGGAACCGTCCGTCGCGGAGGGATTTCCCGATCGCGGCGAACGGGACCCCGAGGAATGTCGCGAACAGCAGCAGCGCGAGCACGGGCTCGATCGCTCCCTCTAGGTGGTGTGCTCCCGGCACGGTGAGGCCGACGACGCCGGCAGCCAGGATCGCCGCCAGGTAGAGGCCGATTTGCCGGTGTTCGAGCCAGGAGACGACCGCGTTCACGGCTGGACTGGTGTGGGGGAGGAAGGCACGTCAGTGACCGTAGAGGTTCGAGCCGCTTGAAGGTCAAGCGGCGTCGGCAGCTCTAGGGTCGCGGTGTGCGAATCTCCGAGGTCAGCAAGCGCAGCGGCGTCTCCGCAACGGCGCTCCGGTACTACGAGTCCATCGGGCTTTTGACCCCTGCTAGGGCTTTGAATGGGTACCGGGACTACAGCCCGGACGTGCTCAGCCGGCTCGACCTGATCGAGGCCAGCAAGGAACTCGGTCTGCCCCTCGATCAGATCGGCGCGCACCTCAGCACCATGGAATCGACGTCCTGCACCGACGTCCGGGAAGCGCTGCGCCCACTCCTGGCAGAGCAGGTGCGTCAGATCGAGGAGAAGCAGGCCCGGCTCGACGGGCTCCGGTCGCGTCTTGCTCGTGCCGAACACGACCTGGCCGAGTGCCCTGACCGGTCTGAGCGGTGCTCGACCGAGTGCGTCTTCCGAGCTGGCCCCTAGGAGGGGTCGGTGGGTGAGCGTCGTTCGATCAGAACGGTGTCGCGCCACACGCCGGCATAAGGGCCTGCTTCGGAGCGTGCGATCCGTTCCCGCGTCCCGATCCGGCGGAACCCTGCACGGTCGTGGAGGGCCAGGCTTGCCTCGTTCTCAGGGAAGATCGACGACTGCGCGGTCCAGATGCCGGCGGCATCCACCGAGTCAAGGAACGCCCCCAGCAGCGCTCGTCCGACCCCGTGGCCTTGGGCTGCCGCGGCGACGTAGACGGAGTGCTCGACGACGCCGGCATAGGCAGGCCTGGCCGACGTCGCGGACGCCGCCACCCAGCCGAGGACAGCGCCCGTGGTGTCGTCGACTGTCACGAACCGATGCGCGGCGAGCTTGCCGGCATCGAACGCCTCCCATGTCGGGGTACGGGTCTCGAAGGTGGCGTTACCGGTGTCGATGCCCTCTTGGTAGATCCGCTCGACGGCGGGCCAGTCGTCCGGGCTCATGGCCCGGACGGTGACGCTCACGAGCAGCACCCACCTGCTGCCGCTCCGTCGACGGCGCACCCGGAGGCGTCCGGGAGGTTCGTCGAGCAGACACCCGTGTCCGGGAGTTCGAGCTGCACGATCCGGGCGGCTTCGTGGTTGCCGGCGAGTTCGTCCGCGATGGAGCGGACCTGCTCGTAGCCGGTGAGGAGCAGGAACGTCGGGGCGCGGCCGTATGACTTCATGCCGGCGATGTAGAAGTTCGGCTCCGGGTGCCCCAGCTCCGCGACCCCGTGCGGGTAGACCGTGCCGCAGGAATGCAGGTTCGGGTCGATCAGCGGGGCGAGCTGCCGAGGTGCTTCGACGATCTCGTCCAGGGATACCCGGACCTCACGAAGCATGTCGAGGTCAGGGCGGAACCCGGTCGCGTTCACCACCACGTCCGCAGCGACCGTCAGGGGCTCACCGCGTCGACGCCCGACGAGCTGCACGCCGTCAGCGGTCTTGGTCACGTCGTCGACCTCGAACCGGTCCACGAGGGCGATCGGGCCCGCACGGACGAGGTCGCGGACGGCGCTGCCGAGGTCGCCGCGGCCTTCGAGCTGGTCGGCTGCGGACCCGTAGACCCGGGCGGGGGTGCTGCTGCGGATCGCCCACGTGATCGTCGTCCCGGGGGCTTCCTTGGCGAGGGCCGCGAGCTTGATGAGGGTGTTCGCGGCCGAGTGGCCGGCGCCGACGACGACCGTGTGCCGGCCGGCGAACCGGTCCCGGTCGCGGCCGAGGACGTCGGGCAGGGCGTGGCTGATGCTGCCGGCGACGTCGTCGCTGTGGGAGAGGCCGACACCGGAGGAGGTGAGGGTGTTGGGGGTCGTGTAGGTGCCGGAGGTGTCGATGACGGCGCGGGCGAGTTCGTCGCGCACCTCGCCGTGGTGGTCGAGGTGCAGCAGGAACGGCGTCTCGGCACGTCCCGTGGAGCGGGTGCGGTCCATGCCCTGCCGGGACACCGCGGCGACCCGGTGCCCGTATCGGATGCGGCCCGACAGCTCGGGGGTGGCGGCGAGGGGTTCGAGGTAGTCGCGGACGAAGTCGGCACCGTAGGGGAGCTTCTTCGCTGCCGGGGCTTCCCAGTCGGTGGTGTCGAGGAGACGTGCGGCGGCCGGGTCGACGAGGTGCTCCCACGGGGTGAACAGGCGCGTGTGACCCCACGCACGGACCGCCGTTGCGGCACTCGGGCCGGCTTCGTAGATCGCGACGTCGACGCCTCGTTCGAGGAGCTGCGCGGCTGCGGCGAGGCCGACGGGGCCGGCGCCGATGACGGCGACGGGGAGCCCGGCGAGGGTGGGTGCGTCGGTGCGGGGAGGGACAGAGAGGGTGAGGCTCATGCGGGGAGGCCCTTCGATTCGATGCCGAGTTCGGCCAGGAGCGATTCGACGAGCTTGCGAACGTCGTCGCGGATGAGGCGCACCTTCTCGAGGGGGAGCCCGGCGGGGTCGGTGAGGTGCCAGTCGCGGTAGGTCTTGCTGGGGTAGATCGGGCACGCGTCGCCGCAGCCCATCGTGATCACGACGTCGGCTGCCTGCACGACGTCGTCGGTCAGAGGCTTCGGGAACGCCTCGTCAAGGTCCAGGCCCAGCTCCCGCATCGCTTCCGCGACGACGGGGTGGAGGTCCCGGGCGGGCAGGGACCCGGCCGAGCGGACGTGGACGGCACCGCCGGAGAGGACGTTGGTGAACACGGCTGCCATCTGGGAGCGGCCGGCGTTCTGCTCGCAGACGAACAGCACCTCCGGAACCGTCCGCTCGATCGCCCCGGTGGCCTGCCCGAGGGCGGTCAGTCGGTCGATAGCGAACCGGGTCGCGTTGGTGGTCAGGTGCGCCCGGACCTGCGCTGTGCGAAGGAGAGCCGTGTAGGACTCGAGCACGTACCGCTCGATCGTCTCGGGCCCGAAGATGCCCTCGAACCGGGTGGCGAGGTCGCCCGCGGCACGCTTGAGTGCGTCCTCGGGGAAGGCAAGGCCCGGCAGGCCGCGCCTCGTGGTCAGGTCCGTCATCGTCGTCTCCTCGCAGCTCAGGGTCAGGCGGTCGCGGGTGCGATCTCGGCCAGGAGGGCCTGGATGCGGCCCTTGATGTCGTCGCGGATGGGGCGGACGTCCTCGATGCCGCGGCCGGCGGGGTCGGTCAGCTCCCAGTCCTCGTAGCGCTTGCCGGGGAAGATCGGGCACGCGTCGCCGCAGCCCATCGTGATCACGACGTCGCTGTCCCGGACGGCCTCGGTGGTGAGGACCTTGGGCTGGTTCCCGGCGATGTCGATGCCCTCTTCGGCCATGGCCTGGATCGCGATCGGGTTGATCTGGTCCTTGGGCTCGCTGCCGGCGGAGAGGACGTCGACGCGGTCGCCGGCGAGGGCCTGCATGTAGCCGGCGGCCATCTGTGAGCGGCCGGCGTTGTGGACGCAGACGAACAGGACGGTGGGCTTGGTGCTCATGACGGGTTCCTTCGGGTGAGGGGTCAGACCCGTTCAGCGATGCGCGCTGCCGGGGCGGGGGAGGGGAACAGGCGTGGCCGGAGCCACAGGGACAGGTACACCAGCGCCACGAGCGCCGGGACCTCGATCAGGGGGCCGACGATGCCGGCGAGGGCCTGGCCGGAGGTTGCTCCGAACGTGCCGACCGCGACGGCGATCGCCAGCTCGAAGTTGTTTCCCGCGGCCGTGAACGCCAGCGTCGCGGTCCGCTCGTAGGCCAGGCCGATCGCGCGTCCGGTGAAGAACGCGACGAGGAACGTGACGGCGAAGTACACCAGCAACGGCAGGGCGATGCGGACGACGTCGAGAGGCCGGTCAACGACTTGCTGGCCTTGGAGGGCGAACAGCATCACGATCGTGAAGAGCAGCCCGTAGAGGGCGAAGGGGCCGATCTTCGGCAGGAACCGTGTCTCGTACCAGGTGCGCCCCTTGGTCGCTTCCCCGATGCGGCGGGAGAGGTAGCCGGCGAGGAGGGGGATACCGAGGAAAACCAGGACGCTGAGGGTGATGGACCAGATGCTGAACGACGCGCTGGTTGTGGGGAGTCCGAGCCAGGCGGGGAGGATCTGGAGGTAGAACCAGCCGAGGCCGGCGAGAGCGACGACCTGGAACACCGAATTGAGGGCCACGAGGAACGCGGCCGCCTCTCGGTCACCGCAGGCGAGGTCGTTCCAGATCAGCACCATGGCGATGCACCGGGCGAGGCCCACGATGATCAGACCCGTGCGGTACTCCGGCAGGTCGGGCAGGAACACCCACGCCAGGGCGAACATGAGCGCAGGCCCGACGACCCAATTCATGACGAGTGACGACACCAGGAGGCGCCGGTCGCCGGCTATGGCGCGGGTGTCGGAGTAGCGGACCTTCGCCAGCACCGGGTACATCATTACCAGCAGTCCGACCGCGATCGGGACGCTCACCTGTCCCACCTGGAACGAGTGCAGCAGTTCACCGAACGCCGGCACGAACACGGCCAGCAGCAGCCCTGCGCCCATGGCGGCGAGGATCCACACGGGGAGGAAGCGGTCAGCGGTCCCGAGCTGGGCAGGCGCGGTGGGGGTGATCGTCATGCAGCTCCGTAGATCGATGAGTGTCGATGTGTTGAGCCTGCCCCAACCCATCGACGACTGTCAATCTGTGTGGAAGAGTGTTCACATGCCCGTTGCCGAACTCCTGCCCCTTACGGACGTGACCGCGTGCTGCGCACCGCTGGCCCGCGAGGCGATGGACGCGGAGAACGCCGAGAAGCTGGCCCGCAGCCTGAAAGCCATCGCGGACCCGGCCCGGCTCCGGCTCATCTCGATGGTTGCCGCGCACGACGGGGCCGAGGCGTGCGTGTGTGACCTCACCGAACCTCTCGGGCTCAGCCAGCCGACTGTGTCGCACCACCTGAAGGTCCTCGTCGACGCCGGCATCCTCACTCGCGACAAGCGCGGGATCTGGGCGTACTACGCGCTCGTCCCTGGGGCCCTCGATTCCCTCGGCAAGCTCCTTGTAACGGCCTGAGTTCTGCTGCGTTTTCCCTCGTCTCTTGGCTGGCGCATGCACTCGAGATGCCGCATGGCTTACAGCTGGAGGGAATCAACATCGCGTAGTGTGAGTTGATCTCGTTGATGGGAATCATGACGAATGGGGGGTTGACCGTGGAGCGGACCGTTGCGGCTGCATCGATTGCGTCACGTCTGCTCGTCGCCGCGAACCACGATGGTCGAAGTCTCACCAACCTGCAACTGCAAAAGCTCGTCTTCCTTGTTCAGAGCAAGGGGCTGTCAGAGCGACATGCGCCGACGTTCCGAGAGCCGGTTCAGGCCTGGAAAAACGGCCCCGTGGTCAAGCCTCTCTACGGCTTGTACAAGGAGTACCACGATCAGCCAATAGCCCACATCGACACCTCAGCCATCAGCGTCGAGGAGTTGCGTGAGGAAGTCATCGATGACGTCGAAGACGTGTGGTCGCTTTTTGGAGATATGACCGGGGGCGCGCTCTGGACACTGACCCATGAGCCGGGCCGAGTGTGGGACAAGCATTACCGCGAGGGTTCGCTGAACATTGAACTGCCTCAGCCGGAGATCGGAAGCGACTGGGCCGCGTACCGGCGGGTAGCGGAGCTTCGCAAGGCTGGGCGGTTGCGGGCCTCCGAACATGCCGCGATTGAGCATCCGTCGCTCGGCACTGCTCAATTTGCTACGACATCTGGTCCCGCCTACGAGGCAGCAAAGTCACGATTCCGCCTTTCGCGGCCCGTTAGGCGTGCCAACTGACGCAGGGACGGGATCGCCAGCTAGGGCTTCACGCCTTGTAGTCATCCTGGACGTGAACGTCTACCTCGACGCCGCCCGAGTCGTCGGCGCGCCGTTCACCTGGGAGCGGCTCGTGGCAGCAGGGGTCCGGGCGCGAGCCGATGGAGTTCCGCACCGTAGGGATCCGGGACTTGACAGCGTGTTGACCATCCTCGCCTGCGCGGGCGGCCAGCACGCAGACGGGCGCAGCCTGAGTGTCTGGACGAGCGACCACATCAACCTCATGGTCGCGTCTAAGGCTGCCCATCCCACATCGGGCGTCGGGAACCCAGGTCTTGGATGGCTAGACGCCGATGCCCAGACCTTGCTCGAGGACCTCGTTTGGGAAGTCGTCATTCGCTCGGAGGGTGACACGGTGGGTGAGATCGTGAGCGCCTACGGGGATCCGCCGCTCGATCATGAAGATGGGACGGTGTACGCAACCGCCCGGGATGCCGACGATCCTGATGATGGCTACGTCGACCGCGTGTGCATCACTCGTGACACCGGCTTCCTCAACGCTTCACTCCCAGGCCTGATCCAGGTTGTTTCGCCCAGCACGTGGATCCTGGAATACCAGGCTGAAGAGCGCAAGCGAGCTATGCGTCGTCTTGGCGCCGCCCGTCCGCATTTAACCTCACCATTCCTTCTGGCTTTGTCGGACTCAAGAATCCGAAGGTAGTTCGGACAGCACAAGGCGAGCTTCGTAGGGGTTGTAGCCCACAGCGGCATAAAGCTGCGGGAGATTGGCTATGTCAACTTAGGCCGGACCCACCAGGGCAATCTAAGCGGGACCCAGGGCGCTGTGTAGCGAGGGATACTGGGGTATGCGCGTGGAGATC
>NZ_RKIC01000003.1 GCF_003755185.1 Frigoribacterium sp. PhB24
CAGCAGGCCCGACTCGACGAAGATCATCAGCGACAGGCCGCCGAGGGCCCACGGGCCCATGCCGGCGAGGAGGGTCTGGGGGTCGAGGATGCTCACGCCCGGGTCCGTCCTTGGTCGATGGTCGGGATGGAGTTCGGCGCAGACGGTCCGATGGGGTGGCCAGTCCCCGAGCGCCGCTGGACCCGGTCGAGGAGGCGCAGCCACGGCGGCAGGGCCAGCGCCACCACCGAGCAGCCGAGCACGACAGAGGCGAGCGTGTCGCTCGGGTAGTGCACGCCCACCCAGACGCGCGACAGCCCGACGACGGCCACGGCGAGGGCGGAGGCCCCGACCACGACCGGCGTCCAGCGCCTCCCCCAGACGAGCAGTACGAGTGCCAGCGCGAGTCCGGTCGCCAGGGCCGTGTGCCCGCTGGGGAACGAGAACGAGTGCGGCTCGACGATCAGAGGGTCGACGAGGAGCCCAGGGTCGGGCCGGTCGCGTTGCACGACGAGCTTGACCAGCTCGGCCGCGGCCCACGGACCGGTCGCAATTCCGAGGACCGTGAGCGCCGCAGCCGCTCGGCGGTTCACGACCCACACCGCCACGACCAGCAGCAGCACGAGGGCTGCACCGAGCTGCGGCCCGAGCATCCGGTCGACGAGCAGCGCGGCCTCGTCGAGTGCCGGCACGTGCGCGCGGCTCGCGTGCTGGACGAAGTCGAGGTCGACCTCGCCCACGCTGCCTGCGCCCGAGGTGATCAGCAGCCCCGCGACGACGACGCCGGCGACACCGGTCGCGCCCCAGGCCGCCCACGCCCGGTCGTGGACGACGGAGCGGACAACCGGGAACAGAGGAGGCGCGGTGCGGCCGCGAGGGAGCGCCGGCGAGGGCGGACGGTGCAGGACGGTCATGCACGCAGGCTCCGCCCGGCCGTCCCAGAAACCGCTCAGACGCCCTGGCGGGCCGACCCGCGCCTCCTCGTCTCGGGCGGTGCGCCTCCTCGTCTCGGCCTCTGGGGGCTTTCTGGGAGGCGACCCCCGACCGTCGTCGCATGACGACACGTGCTGTTCCGACCGGGGCTACGGCCTCGGGACGCCGGGCCCTGCTGAGCAAGGTCCCCGAGATCACCCTCGCGTTCTGGGTGATCAAGGTGCTGTGCACCACCGTCGGCGAGACGTTCGCCGACTTCCTCGCCGACGGCCTCGGACTCGGGCTGACCGTGACGAGCGTCGTGATGGCGGCCCTGCTCGTCGTGGCCCTCGTCGTGCAGTTCCGGGCGCGGGCCTACGTGCCCGTCGTCTACTGGCTCGCCGTAGTGCTGATCAGCGTCGTCGGCACGCTCCTCACCGACACGCTGACCGACTCGCTCGGGGTCAGCCTGTGGGTGTCGACGGCGGTCTTCGCGGTCGCGCTGGCCGCCGTCTTCGTCGTCTGGCACCGCGTCGAGGGCACCCTCTCGATCCACGAGGTCACGACCCCGCGTCGCGAGGCCTTCTACTGGGCCGCCGTGCTGATGACGTTCGCGCTCGGCACCGCGGTCGGCGACCTGCTCGGCGAGCAGCTCGCGCTCGGCTACCTGCCCTCGGCGCTGCTCTTCGCCGCCGCGATCGCGGTCGTCGCCCTGGCGCACCGCTTCACCGGCGTCGGGTCGGTGCTCGCCTTCTGGGCGGCGTACGTCCTCACCCGCCCGCTCGGCGCCTCCGTCGGGGACTTCCTGTCGCAGCCGGTCGCGGACGGCGGGCTCGGCCTCGGGGCGACCGTCACCAGCGTGGTGTTCCTCGCCGCGATCGCGGCCCTCGTCGTCGTCCTCACGGTACGGCGACCGGCGCGACCCGCGCTACACGCCTGACTCCCTCCGCCCGCGCCTCCTCGAGAAAGAAGACCCAATGGACTGGCAGATCAACGGCCTCCCCGTACACCCCCTCATCGTCCACCTCGTCACCGTCGCGTTCCCGACGGCCTCGCTGCTGATCCTCGTCGGGGCGTTCTGGCCCGGCCTCCGTCGGCGGCTGGGTGTCATCACCCCGCTCGTCGCCCTCGTCTCGCTTGTCGCCGTCCCCCTCGCCACGTCCTCCGGCGAGTCGCTGGAGGCGCGGGTCGGTCACAGCGCACTGCTCGAGACCCACACGCAGCTCGGTGACACCCTGCTGCCCTGGGCCATCGCGGTATTCGTCGTCGCCGTCGCGCAGTGGGCCTGGCAGCACTGGGTTCTGACACCAGACGCGCGTCGCCCACGGCCGACCCTCCGGCACGGGACGAGACTCGGTGTCGGCGCCGTGCTGACGGTGCTGGTCGTCGGCGCGAGCATCGGCGGGATCGTCACGACCGTGCGCATCGGCGACTCCGGCGCCAAGGCCGTCTGGTCCGACTCATCGGCCACCTGAGCGCAGCCGTCCGCTCGCACAACCCTCTGTTGACCAACAGCAAAGCCAGCACACAAGCTGGCCACGCCCGGCTATCGATCGGCTAGAAAGACGCTGAAGCTGGTCAGGCGAGTCCCTAACGCGGGTCCCAGTGCGTCGACCAAAACGCGTCGATCCGTTCCCGGTCGGTCCACCAGGTGACATCGACCCCACGAGTCAGCGCGTCGATGAGGCCACCCTCATCGCCGGGCACTCGACTGTCGGTGACCCAATCGCTCATGACGAACCGGCCGGCCGCATCGAAGACCTGGTCGGGGCCGTCCCAGAACTCCAGCTCGTAGAAGTCGAGGCCACCCGTCTCTGTCCTATAGCTGTGGGCTACCACGGTCGTTCCTGCAGCAGGTCCAGAGCCAATCGTGCCGACGATGCCGTGCTGATCCCAGTCCACAAGCCTCGGAACCCTAGGATCGACCTCCTCGCGCGGAGGTGTGATCCGAGAGCGCTTAGGCCAGAGCCGCATGAACGAATGTTGTCATGGACAGTCGCACCGGGCTGCCCAAGAGCACTACCAGCCAACGTTTGCCAGCGTTTCCTCGCGGTCGACCGATCACCGATGACCGACGGACTAGCGGACGCCTACATGCCTCCTAGAGATTCCCCACCACAGCTTCCAAGAAACGCAGAACAGGCCGGGCGAACCATCTCCAGAGCCACAGCAGGGACCGAGGCCACCAGTCCGGGGCCTCCGCATCGGCTCGAGTCCGTCGCCGTCTAGCCCGCTCATCGCCAGCGAGGACTTCGGCTTCGTGACGGCCTCGTGGCTCTCGACGTCGCTTGCCGCGGTCGCGTGACACCCAGAAGGCCATTCATTGCTCCGCTCGGTGGACAGCCCGGTACACAGTCGAGCGGGCAACCCCGAACAGCTCGGCGATGTCGCTTGTCGTGTGGGCGCCGGTGCGGTGCAGCTGCACAAGGTGTTTCTCCTGCGACGCAGTGAGCTTGGGCTTGCGGCCGCGGAGCTTGCCCGCGGCCTTCGCGATTGCCATGCCCTCGCGGGTGCGGGCACGGATGAGGTCGGCCTCAAACTCGGCGACCATGCCGAGGACGTTGAACAGGAGCCGGCCGACCGGGTCGGTGGGGTCGTAGACCGCTCCCCCGAGGTTCAAGGCGACTCCCTTCTTCGTCAGCTCATCCGCGATGTCGGTCGCATCGCGCAGCGACCGGGCGAGGCGGTCGAGCTTTGTGACCACCAGGACGTCGCCGGCACGGCAGGCAGCGAGAGCTTCGCGGAGGCCCGGCCGGACTCGCGTCGTCCCCGATAGCCCGTGGTCAACGTGCACGTGTTGATCGTCAACACCCAGTGCTGCAAGACCGTCGCGTTGTGCTGCGAGATCTTGTCCGGACGTTGAGACGCGGGCGTATCCGATGAGCATCCGACGACTGTAGCGTTTACACCCCCATCACCGGGCATTTTTGCGGGACAGGCATACGCGAATCCGCAGGCCAGGCCCCACTTGACCTCGGCTGGCCGCAACGGGCTCGAATGAGTGTCCCGATGAACGACCGCCCATCGGACACCACCCGGAACAGCACACCCCCGCCACGTTCGTGGCCCCGAATGACGTGCCGGCCCGCACCCCTCCAGATCGAGAAGTCCTCATATGATGTGGCCCATGGGGAGACTGACGACGGGGGTCGCCGCGGCGGCACTCGCACTGCTGCTGACGGGGTGCGCCGGGGCCACCGGCGAGGGGGGTGGCCCGCCGACCGCGAGCAGCACGGCGACGAGCGCAGCCGGGGTGCCGGATCGGCAGGCCGTCCTCGACGCGCTCGGCGCGCCTCCTACGTCGGGACCACCCGACCCGGCCCGCCTCGCCGAGCTACGGCAAGAGGCCACCGACCAGCGATGGGAACAGGTCACGCAACGGTTCCCGGACGCGGTCCGACCCGAGGTCGCCCTGGTCCACGAGCTCGCGGGCGGCGACCTCGCTCCGGTCGTCTCGTGCCTGCGCGACGCCGGGCTGCCCGTGGTCGACGACGTCGGGGTGGGCGAGGACGGCTCGACCTCGCAGGGCTACTCGTACGAGATGCCCGACGGCGGGCCGCCGCCCGAATGGGCCGAGCTGGCCGCCTACCGGTGCGACGTCATGTACCCGGTTGCCGTCACGGAGACGCTGACCGTCGAACAGGCCGCCTGGTTGTTCGACTACCTGACCATGTTCCAGCTGCCGTGCTTCGAGGCGCTCGGCGCCCCCTCGACCGAACCGGGCATGACCCGCGAGGAGTTCGCGACGGCGTGGCCCCACCAGGGCTGGTACCCGAGCGCGGGCTCGAAATCGAGCCGAGGGCTGTCGGATGCCGACCTGGAACACGTCGAGGCCACCTGCCCGGCAGCGGACCCGGACACCTTCGACTGAGGCCGGAGCGGACCGGTCACCCCCAGGCTCAGCTGCCCGTCAGCCGGAGCGGTCCGTCAGCCGGAGCGGCCCGGCAGCCCGACCGGGCGGGCAGCTCGACGCTGACCCGCAGACCGCCCTCGACCCGGGCCCGCACCTCGAGCGTCCCGTCGTGGGCGCGGACGATCGCGTCGACGATCGCCAGGCCGAGTCCGGTGCCCGGGTGGTCGCCGCGCACCCGCGCGTCGCCGCGGTGGAACGGCTCGATCAGGGTCGCGACGACGTCGGACGCGACGACGGGGCCCGAGTTCTCGACGACGAGGACTGCCCCGCCGCCGCGCGGAGCCGTGACGACGGACACCCACGCCGCCGGTCGGCCCGCCAGCGACCCGACGTCACCCGCCTCCCGGGCAGTCCCCGCGGGCACGTTGTGCACCATGCCGTTGTGCACGAGGTTCGTGACCAGCTGACGCAGCAGGGCGGCCGACCCGACCGTCGTCGTGACCTCGCCCCCGACCTCGACGGCGACCCCACGCGCGTCGGCGAGCGGCGAGAGCACCTCGACGGCCTCGTCCGCGAGCAGCGACAGGTCGACGGGCGCGCGGTCGAACGACCGCTGGTCGGCCCGGCTCAACACGAGCAACGCCTCGGTCAGATCGACGGCGCGGTCGTTGACCTCACGCAGGCGACCGATCAGCACCCTCGGGTCGGACGACGGATCGTCGTGCGCGACGTCGAGCAGGGTCCGCGAGATGGCGAGGGGCGTCCGCAGCTCGTGCGAGGCGTTCGCCGCGAACCGTCGGTGGGCCGCGACGTGGCTCTCGAGCCGCTCGAGCATCGTGTCGAACGCGTCGGCGAGCTCACGGAACTCGTCGGCCCGACCGGGCAGGGCGATCCGGTGCGACAGCGACCCGTCGGCCGCCCGTCGCGCCGCCTCGGTCATCCGGTCGAGAGGTGCGAGCAGGCGCCCCGCGAGCAGCCAGCCGCCCAGCGACCCCACCACGAGCAGCACGACCAGCGCGCCGACGGCCCGCGGGACGAACGCCCGCACCAGGTCGCCCCGGTTCGGCACGAAGCCGACCGAGACGGCCGAGAGCGACTCCTGCGGGACGTAACGCAACAAGAAGAGCCACACCACGCCGATCAGCAGCACCCCGGTCACCACGACGACCGCGGCGTAGCTGAGCGCCAGACGCAGGCGGACGCCGGGCCCGGACGTCCTACCCACGACCCCGCGCCTCCTCGACGGGGTCGGACCCGACAGGGGCGGTCTCGATGCGGTAGCCGACGCCGGGCACCGTCGCGATCACCCAGGGTTCGCCGAGCCGCTTGCGCAGCGCCGAGACCGTGATGCGGACGGCGTTGGTGAAGGGATCGGCGTTCTCGTCCCAGGCCCGCTCGAGCAGCTGCTCGGCGCTGACCACACCGCCGTCCGCGCCCACGAGCACCTCGAGCACGGCGAACTGCTTGCGGGTGAGCGCCACGTAGCGGCCGTCCCGGTGCACCTCGCGTCGGAACGGGTCGACGCGCAGGCCCGCGAGCTCGGTGACCGGAGGCCGGTGGCGCACCCGACGCCGGTCGAGCGCGCGGAGCCGCAGCACCAGTTCGCGCAGGTCGAACGGCTTGGTGAGGTAGTCGTCCGCCCCCGCCTCGAACCCCGAGGCCTTGTCGTCGAGTCGGTCGGCGGCCGTCAGCATCAGGATCGGCGTGCCGCTGCCGGTCGCGACGAGGTGCTCGGCGATCGCGTCGCCCGAGGGGCCGGGCACGTCACGGTCGAGCACGGCGACGTCGTACTCGTTCAGGCCCAGCAACTCGAGCGCGGTGTCGCCGTCCCCCGCGACGTCGGAGGCGATCGCCGCGAGACGCAGGCCGTCGCGGATCGCCTCGGCCAGCAGGGGCTCGTCCTCGACGATCAACACACGCACCCCTCGATGCTAGGAGGCGGACCGTATCGTCCGCGTATCGGGAAACGCATACGCTCCTGCGACGGACGACCTCGTCGACTGGGGGCATGCGAAACCTCGACACGTCGCCCCCCACGCTTCCCGTGCACCCGCGTCCCGTCCCCGCCCGGCAGCGACGGCGACCCGCCGTCGTGCTGGCCGTCGTGGCCGGCGCGGTCGCGTTCTCCCTGGTCGTCCTCCTGGCCGTGGCCGTCGCCGTCTCACGCGCCGCGACGACGGGCGGACCAGGAGGCGCGGGCCGGCTCCTCGGCACCGCCGCGGTCGGTGCCGCACCCGGTCGAGACGACGCGACAGGCGAGGCGGGCGGCGTCGTCCCGCCCGGGACCTCGCCATTCGACGAGGACGTGCCGGCCGTCTCGGGACTCGACCCGCGCCTCCTGGACGCCGTGCGGCGCGCCACGGCGGACGCGACCGCCGACGGCGTCGTGGTCGTCGTCAACGGGGGCTGGCGGTCGTCGGCCTACCAGGAGCAGTTGCTGGACGACGCGGTGGAGCAGTACGGCTCGCGGACCGAGGCGGCTCGCTGGGTGGCGACCCCCGAGACGTCGGCGCACGTGCAGGGCGACGCGGTCGACGTCGGCTCGTGGGACGCCACCTCGTGGTTCTCGGAGCACGGTGCCGCGTACGGCCTCTGCCAGATCTACGAGAACGAGTCGTGGCACTACGAGCTGCGTCCCGAGGCCGTCGAGCAGGGCTGCCCGCCGATGTTCCGCGACCCCACCGACGACCCGCGGATGAACCCGTAGACGGTCGGAGAACCCCGATCAGCGGGTGGCGAGGGCCTCGACCGGGGTGACCGACGTGGCACGCCGCGCCGGGACGAGGGCGGCGACCCCGGCCAGCACGGCGGCCGTCACGGCCAGTCCGACGAGCAGCGGCACGGGCAGCGCGGGCGCGATCAGGCCCCCGTTGGCCGACCCGAGCAGCGACTGGGCTCCGGCCCAGCCGTAGACGACGCCGAGCACGACCCCGACGACGATCGCCGTCAGCGCCATCTGCGTCGCCTCGAGCAGGATCATGCGGCGCACCTGACCCGCGGTCGAGCCGATCGCGCGCAGCAGACCCAGCTCGCGCCTCCGTTGCAGGACGCTCAGCGACATGTCGTTGACCATGCCGACGGCGGCGATGACGGCCGAGAAGCCGACGAGGGCGGCGACGATCAGCAGCGTCGTCGTGAAGAACTGGTCGAGCTCGGCGGCGTACGGCGAGTCCTGCTCGATCGAGTAGATGAAGGAGCGCAGCGTCTCGAGGGCGACCGAGAGCGTGGTGACGAGGGTCACGCCGATCACGATGCCGATCGTCGCCCGCGTGCTGCGCTCGGGCTGGCGCACGGCGTTCTCGGCGGCGAGGCGTGCCACCTGGCTCGTGCCGAAGAGTCGCCCGACGCCGTTCAGCACGGTGGGCATCAGCGAGTGGGCGCCGACGACGACCCCGGTGAACGACAGCACGCCACCGAAGAACGCGACCAGCACGCCCATCGCGTCCGCCAGACCCACGACGACCCCGATGACGAGCAGCAGGCCGCCGCCGACGACGAGGAGGGCGGCGAACACCGTCCGCACGACGCGGCGGCTCCGGCCCGACAAGGGTGCGTCCTGCGCGGCGTCGGTCGCCTGGAGCGGCGTCACCTGCAGGACGCGGCGCGAACCGACCCAGGCCGCGGCGACCGTGGTCAGCACGACCGCGACGGCCGGGACGAGACCACCCGCCGAGACGTACGAGTACGCGAGGTCGGGCAGCTGACCACGCCCGACGAGCACCCTCACGGCGACGACGACGAGCGCGAGGCCGACGATCGTCCCGAGCACGGCACCGGCGACGCCGACCACCAGCCCCTCGCGGGCGACGGCCCGACGCTGGTCGCGCGCCGACGAGCCGAGCAACCGCATCAGGGCGATGGTGGGCGTGCGGCCGGCGACGACGGTGGTGAAGGTGTTCGCCGTGACGATCGCGCCGACGTAGAGCGCGAGGCCCACGAAGACCGAGGCGACGAAGCCGAGCATGGTCGAGACGGTGCCACTCGTGGCGACCGCAGGGTCGGTGGCGATGACCTGCTCGAACACGCGCGTCACGCCCAGCAGGCCGACGCCGAACGTCGTGCCCAGGGCGGCCACGAGGATGCTGGGACGGTGCTCCAGCAGCTGGTCGCGGGCGCTCACGCGACACGCTCCAGGTCGAGCATGACGCCCGAGATGTCGGCCGCGCTGCTGCGGCCGATCTCGTGCACGACGCGGCCGTCGGCGAGGAACACCACGCGGTCGGCGTAGCTCGCCGCGACCGGGTCGTGGGTCACCATCGCGATGCTCTGGCCGTGGTCGGTCGAGGCGGTGCGCAGCACGTCGAGCACGTCACGGCCGGCCTTCGAATCGAGGTTGCCGGTGGGCTCGTCGGCGAAGATCAGGTCGGGCCTCGTGGCCAGGGCGCGGGCGATCGCGACGCGCTGCTGCTGTCCACCCGAGAGCTGGTGCGGGCGGTGGGTCAGCCGGGCACCGAGGCCGAGCGTCGCGACGAGCCAGTCGATCCACTCCCGCTCGTCGGTGGTGGCGCGGCGCCCGTCGAGCCGGAACGGCAGCTCGATGTTGGCCGACACGTCGAGGGTCGGCACGAGGTTGAAGGCCTGGAACACGAAGCCGATGCGGCGGCGACGCAGCAGGGTCAGCTGCGTGTCGTCGAGGCCGGTGATGTCGGTGTCGCCGAGCAGCACCCGGCCCGAGGTGGCCGAGTCGAGGCCCGCGGTGATGTGCATCAGGGTCGACTTGCCCGAACCGCTGGGGCCCATGACGGCGGTGAACTGGCCGGCCTGCAGGTCGAGCGAGACGTCGCGCAGCGCATCGACGCGGCCGTCGCCCTGGCCGAAGGACTTCGTGACGTGGCTGACGCGGGCGACCGGGCCCGCGCCTCCTCGGGTCGGGTCGGCGGGACGGGTGGACGGGACGGATGAGGAGGCGCGGGTCGCGCCGGTCGAGGGAGTCGTGTCGTTCATGTCATCGATCCTCGCCGCCGGCCCCGGTGCCGGGACATGACGCCCGCCCACGGACTCCGGCGGGGGTTACCCCCCGACGCCGGCGTCCGTGACCCACGAACGGGCGCTGTCCGCCGAGGCGACCGGTCGGTATCGTCCGGCCATGACCTCCGTCCTGCTCCGGTCGACATCGACGCCGACCGGCCCCGGCGACAGCGTGCGTCCGACGCTCGTCCTCACCGGGACGCGCGCGGCCCCCCTGACGAACCAGGCCGTCGTCGCCGCCGTCGCCGGCGTGGCGGCGGTGTGCAGCCTCGTCCTCCCCGGCGTGACCATCACGGACGCCGTCAGCATGTGGGCGGGGATCGCCCTCGCCTTCCTGGGCCTGGCCTTCACCGCGCTTCTGCTGCTGCGGCCGGACCTGGCCCGGCTCGAGCTGCTGGTCCCCGCACTCGACTTCGTGGCGATCGGCCTGCTGCGCTTCGGGACGGGCGACGCTCGGTCGCCGTTCCTGGCGGCGGTGCTGCTCCCGGTGATCTGGATCGCCGCCCGGCCGGGACGTCGGAACGTCGTCTACCCGCTGATCGGGACGGCGGGCACCTTCCTCGTGCCGATGGTCCTGACCGACGCCGACCCGGGCGCCACCGAGATGGTCCGCCTCGGCTTCGTGCTGCTGGTCTTCGCCGCGGTCGCCTGGGTCACCAACGAGCTCGCCCGCCAGGCCGCGATCCGCCTGCGACACGTGCAGGAGCTGCGCCGGGTGGCCGAGGACGAGATCGGTCAGGCCGCACTCGTCCAGCGCTCGCTGCTGCCGACGTCCCTCGCCGGCATGCCGTCGCGCTTCACCGTCCGCGGGGTGTGCCTGCCGACCCGCTCGGTCGGGGGCGACTTCTACGACTGGTTCCCGACCGCGAACGGGGCGGCGTTCACCCTCGGCGACGTGATGGGCAAAGGCGTCGGGGCCGGCATGATCGCGGCCGTCGTCCGCTCGGTGCTCCGGGCGACGACACGAACCGGTTCACCGTCCGAGGCCGTCGGCCGGGCCGCGATCGGCGTCGACACGGGAGGCGACGGCTCGACGTCCGAGCAGTTCACCACGTGCTTCCACGCGCACGTCGACACCGACGGCACCGTGCACTGGGTCGACGCCGGCCACGGCCTCGCCATGGTCGTCCGCCACGGCGGCGGCCTCGAATGGCTGCGCGGCACCGACCTGCCGATCGGCGTGGGCGCGACCTGGACGACCCACGAGACCTCGCTCCGGCCGGGTGACGTCCTGGTCACCGTCAGCGACGGGGTGCTCGATCTGTTCGGCGACGACCTCGACGAGATGGCGGCGTGCGTCCTCGCGCACGCCGATCCCGACGACCTCGTCGCCCAGGTCGAACGGCTGGGTCGGGGCGCCCACCCGGAGGACGACGTCACCGTGCTCGCCGTCCGCTTCGAGGCGGACGCGGCCCCCGACCCCGTCGCATAGGAGGCGCGGGTCGCGGAGGTCCCGCGCTGGTCACTACCAGCGCCGATGCGGGCCTAGGCTTCAGGCGCAGCCCGGGCCCCGCTGACGACCGACGCGCTCACCGCGCGTCCCCGCTTCACGAACGATCCACGAGGTCGCCCCATGTCCGTTCCGTCCCTGCACTCTCGTCTCCTCCAGGCCACCGCCGGCGCGGCCCACTCGGTCGAGTTCACGTGGCGGCGGGCCGACGAGACCGGCGCGCTCTTCCCGACGGACCGCCCGGGCGGGCAGACGTCCGGGCGCTCGCCCCAGCGCATCGCCGTGCTGGGCGAGCGCGGCGAGACGAATCTCGGCGTGCTGACGAACGAGCTCGGCATCGCCGGGTTCCTCGCCCGTGAGCACCGTCGGACGACGGGGCGCGGATGCGACTGGTCGCTCAGCGCCTTCCCCTCCGACCGACTCGCGGACGGCCCCGCCGTGCTGGCCGACCGTGCCGCCGAACTGGTCGACACCGACCTCGTCGTCCTGCTGATCGGGGTGACGGACGCTCGCCGCCTGCTGCCGGTGGTGGTGTGGGAGCGTCAGCTGCGCCGCACGCTCGACCTGCTGGTCGCCCTGCTGCCCGAGCACGCACTCGTCGCGGTGGCCGAGGTCCCGCCCCTCGGGCACGTCGGCAGCCTGAGTCGCCCGGCGCGGGTCGCAGCCGGCCGCCGGTCGAGCCTGCTGAACCGGCGCACCCGTCGGGTCGTCGGCGGGTACCCGACGGTGACGGCCGTCGAGTACCCGCGCGAGCTCGCCGACGATCTCGGACGCCCCACCGGCCAGCGCCGCCGCCACACCCATTTCTACGCCGCGTGGGCCCGTGTCCTGATGGCCGCGCTGGTCGACGTGCCGGGCGCCTCGGACCTCGCGCCGGCAGCCGGCGAGCCGGCCGCGTACCGGTCGGTGTCATAGGGTGCAGGCAAGATCTGGACGCGCAGGCGTCCGGGCGAACCACGGGTGGGCGGAGCCCTGCCCGCTGACGAAGGGGACATCGTGAGCGACCATCGAGGACCGGGCCGGGCCGACACCACGGCCGGAGCGTGAACGTCGTGGAAGTCGGCACCGTCGTCGTCCTCTGCCTGCTGGTCGCCGTCGGCGTCGTGGCCGCCGTCACCATCGGCCGGCGCGGACGCCGCGACCGAGCGATCGCCGCACGACTCGACGCCACGGATCATGGGGCCGGTGTCCGCGCCCAGGCCGAGTCCGAGCGCCGGCACGAGGGCCCGCGGGGCGAAGCGGGTGGCATGTCCCGCTCGGCCGGCGACAAGAACTCGGCCTGAACACCGCGCCACCAGCCACCCCCCTCGACGGGGGCCACGTCAAGGGGTCCAGCGATCCTCTGGACAACCTCGCCGTGATCCCCTTATCTTTCTCGTACAGGTCGGACCGGCTCCACGAGCCGTCCGCCGCGCCACAGCTATCTCAGCCCAGACCTCGCTGATCAGGCCGCACGACTTGCGCCCTCGAGGTCTCACCCGTTGATCTCGTGGACGCGAGCAGCCCCACCCGACGGGGCTGCGCATCGGCGGGCACCTGGCTCCCGAACGGCCAGGTGTCCGCCACCCCACGAGACGCCGTCGACGCCGCACGGGAGCGGTGCCGTGACGCTGAGAACACGATCCCTCGTGGGCGCGTAACGTTCCGGGAGTCGAAGGCGTTTTCTTGCGTCTTCATTGGCCGGTGTTGCTTGCATCCCTGCCCGTGAAGCTCATGCGACAACATCGGCATCTGGGGCACGGCTGCGGACTCTTCCGCGGCCGTGCCCCTCTCTCGTCTCCGACCGAGATGTCACGACGTGCCGCTCACTCCCCGCGGGACGCGGCATGTCGTGACATCTCGGCTCACGAGGGTCAGACGGCGAGACCCGCTCCTTCGCCACGACCCTCCCGCGCGCGCGGGTGTCTCGGCGAGTTCCTGGGGTCTCGCGGCCTCCTTCATGGGCGGTTCATCGGAGGCGCAGGGTCGGGTCATCGGGACGGGCGTCAGGCTGGCGGCGATCCCATCCGAGGCGACCAGCCCCGAGCCGAGAGCGTGACCATGACCGACCCCCGTCCCACCCGCATCCCCGAACCCGACCGCACGCCCGACGGCCCCGCCTACGAGGGTCGGCTGCTCGACCGCGTCGACGACGAGGTCGTCGACCAGGGCGTCGCATTCGACCTGCGGACGCTGGTCTCGCGCCGCAGCGTGCTGGGCCTGATCGGTCTCGGCGCGGGCAGCGTCGTGCTCGCCGCCTGCACGTCGGCCACGGGGGCGGACGGGACCGGCACCTCCTCGACCGCCACGGCGACGCCGAGCCCGAGCGCCCCCGCGGGCACGGCCAGCACGCTGCCCGCGGGCGAGATCCCCGACGAGACGGCCGGTCCCTACCCGGGCGACGGGTCGAACGGGGCCGACGTGCTCGAGCGGTCGGGCATCGTGCGCAGCGACATCCGGTCGAGCCTCGACGGCGGCACCACCGCGGCGGGGGTGCCGATCACGCTGAGCATGACGGTGCTCGACATGGCGAACGGCGACGTGCCCTTCGCGGACGTGGCCGTCTACGTCTGGCACTGCGACGCGGCCGGCGGCTACTCGATGTACTCGGACGGCATCACCGACGAGACCTACCTGCGCGGCGTGCAGGTCGCCGACGCGACCGGCACCGTGACCTTCTCGTCGGTCTTCCCGGCCTGCTACTCGGGCCGGTGGCCGCACATCCACTTCGAGGTCTACCCCGACGTGGGGTCGATCACCGATGCGACGAACGCGATCGCCACCTCACAGCTCGCCCTGCCCGAGGACGTCTGCCGCACCGTCTACGCGCTCTCGGACTACGACGGCTCGACCGCGAACCTCGGGCGAGTCAGCCTCGCGGACGACAACGTCTTCAGCGACGACAGCGGGGCGCTGCAGCTGCCGACGGTGACGGGCGACGCGACCTCGGGCTACGCGCTGGCGCTGACCGTGCGCGTCGACACGGGCACCACACCCACCGCCGGCGGCGCCCCCGGTTCGCGCTAAGCCACCGAGACCCCGAGAAGTCGCCGAGATGGCACGACTTGCCGCTCACCTCTGAAGGTGAGCGGCAAGTCGTGCCATCTCGGGCGGCCGGGCCCGGCCCGGCCCGGCCCGCCTACCGGTAGACCCGCACGTAGTCGACCTTCATCTGCTGCGGCAGCTGGGTGCTGCCGTCGGGGTAGCCGGGCCACGCACCTCCGACCGCCACGTTGAGGATGATGAAGAACGGCTTGTCGAAGACCCACGGGTCGCCACCGGTGCTGGCCGGCGTGACCTGGTGGTAGACCTGCCCGTCGACCGACCAGGTGATCGAGCCGGGGGCCCAGTCGACGGCGAAGGTGTGGAAGTCGTCGGCGAACGACCAGCCCTGCGGGTGCTGGTACGTGCTGGTCAGCCCCTCACCACCCGAGTAACCGGGGCCGTGCACGGTGCCGTGCACGCGGTGCGGCTCGAAGCCGACGTTCTCCATGATGTCGATCTCGCCCGCGCTCGGCCAGGCGTTCGTCGGCAGGTCGGCGCCGAGCATCCAGAACGCCGGCCAGATGCCCTGGCCCCGCGGGATCTGGATGCGTGCCTCGACCCGGCCGTACTGCGCCGTGTACTTGTTCTGCGTGGTCAGCCGGGCCGACGTGTACGACCCGTCGCCCTCGCGCTTCGCGGTGATCACGAGGTTGCCGTTGCCGTCGAGGGCCGAGTTCGAGCGTGAGCTCGTGTAGTTCTGCAGCTCGCCGTTGCCCCAACCGCCCCCTCCCGTCTCGAGGTTCCAGACCGAGGGGTCGGGGGCGCTGCCGGCGCCGCCGTCGAACTCTTGCGACCAGACGATCGCCTGCTGGGCCGAGGTCTCGGCCGAGGCCGGAGCCGGTGCCGCGGCGACCGTCGTCGCGGCGAGTGCTGCGGCGGCGGCCAGGCCGACACCGGTCAGGGTGCGTCGCGTCAGGTGCTGGTGCTTTCTCATCGTGTCTCCGCTCGTCGTCGTGCGTCGATTCGTCGTGCTGAGGCGTCCGGTCACGGGTACGTCACCACCCGACTCGGCACGGTGTTGCCGGCGGGGGTCGGCACCGAGCCGCCCACGCCGTTGATGACGCTCGAGATCGTGCCGACGTCACCCAACGAGACCGTGAAGACGCCGTGCGCCGTGACCCCCGACGTCCGGGGCACCTCGAACGCCTGGGCCAGGCGCACCTGCGGGTTGGCGTTGAAGAACGAGTAGACGCCGCCGCCCCAGATCTCGTGGCTGGTCACACCGTCGGCGACCTTGTACGCCGCCCAGCCCTCGCCGGTCGGGCTCTGCCACGACGCGTTGTCGGGCACGTCGTACGGCAGTTCGTTCTGGAAGAAGATCGTGCGACCGCGTTCACCGTTCCACACCACCTGGTACTGCTGGTAATGCTCGACGAACAGGCCGGTGGCGATCACGTCGTCACCGTTCACCTCGACGCCGGTCGCGCCGCGGTTGACCGTCCAGCCGGTGGGAGCGCCGCCGTGGTCGGCGCGCCAGGCCCAGATGTGGTCGACGATCGTGTCGTCGCCGTTCACCTGGAGCGTGGTCGTCGCGTTGCCCTGGATGCTCGAACCGACACGGAAGTACACGTCCTGCACGCTCTGCGGGTTCGCCGCGTGGTCGACGTGCGAACCCGTGGTGCCCAGTCGCATCAGCTGGTCGCTGTTCTGCGTGCCGGCGTCGACGACGAGGCCCGAGACGTTCACCCCGGCCACGTCGGCCGTGGTCAGCACGGCGTCGCCGCTGGTCGGCACGAGCGTCGGGAACCCGATGCCGGTGACGACGGTGTCGGCGCGGGTGACCTCGATGGCCTGGTCGAGCGGGTAGGTGCCCGGCGTGAAGAACAGGTTCAGCCCCTGCGCCAGCGCACCGTTCAGGGTCGCGGCCGAGTCGCCCGGGTGGGCGACGTAGAAGTCGCGCATCGGCAGGTCGGTGCCGGCCGTGTCGGGCCAGGTGACCCCGGCCGAGTCCCGCTGCAGCGCGGGGACGAACACGTGGTAGTCACCCGCGTCGTCGACGTAGAGGTACGGCTTCTCGCGCGTGACCGGGGTCGTGGCGAGGGTCGTGTAGCTCTTCGAGAAGTCGTTCGCCGGCGCGCCCTGCACGCCCGAGAAGGTCATGTTCCAGTTGCCGCCCTGCCACGACCCGAGGGTCGAGTCCCGGGTGTACCACTGCTGCTGCGACCCCGAGGTGACGGTGCCGTCGACCTTGCTGTCGGCGATGTAGCCGCCCGACGAGTAGCCCTGGCCTCCATCTTGGTTCGACGGCCCCATGGTCAGGTCGCCCTTGATGTGGACGCGGCGCATGGGGGCCGCCTGCGACACGGCCCACCGGTCGACGCCCGACTCGGGCTCGACGGCCAGGTTCTCGACCGACCGCCAGAAGTTCTGCGTCGCGTTCTTCTCGTCGCCGTAGTTCCAGCCCGAGTCGACGTTGACGGCGCCCTGGATCGTGACGTCGTCGGGGTTCTTGCCGAGCCCCTGGAGCGCCGTGTAGAAGCCCAGGTTCGCGAAGACCCGGCCGTAGGTGCCGGGCTCGAACAGGAAGGCGTGACGCTGGTCTCCGAACTGCGCCGTGGGGTTGCGCAGCTGCGCGTCGAAGGCCGCGTCGATGTCGGCCTGGATCGTCGAGGCCGGCACGCTCGGGTCGTACACGGTCACGTTCGGCCCGAAGTCCGGTCGGTCGCTCGTCGCCACGGCGGCCGTGCCCCCGGCGGCCGCCTGTGCCGCGAGGGCCGGCAGGACCGCCCCCACGACGCTCGCCGCGACCCCCGCCGCGATCACTGTCCTCATCCGTCTGTGCATGATCTTCTCGTCTCCGGTGGCGTCGTTGCCACCCGGTCGGACCGTACGCCCGCCTCGACAGCAAAACAAGACCCCCCTGTCCAGCACGCGAACGGGGGGTGCGAAGAAAGTGCGGAGACTGCATGAGGCACGGTGCCGGCCCGGATCGAGATGTCACGACTCGCCGCTCACGTCCAGAGCTGAGCGGCACGTCGTGACATCTCGCTGTCCGACGGCGTACCCGCTCACGGGCCGCCGATGGACAACTCGATCACGGTCTCATCATGACGAGGCCCGGTCGGTCGACTGCAGACGGCACGGTCGGCACGGTCGGCACGGTCGGCACGGTCGAGAGGCTGGATCGGCTCCGGGGACGGAACCGGGCGTGTCGGCCGACGCCCCGGGGTTCGACGTCGACGTCGATCCCGTCCCCTACGAGACCCCGGGCACGGTCGCACCGGCCGCACTGCCGGACGACGTCAGGGTGCGGGTTCGCCGGGCGCCGGCGGGTCGCGGACGACCTGCTCGGCTCCTGCTTTGTCGAGCGTCCCCGGGAAGGTGAACCGCCCGAACTTCCCGGTGGGGTCGTGGGGGCTCACCGGACGGGCGATCGAGGAGGCGCGGATCACCTCGATCAGCAGGTCGCGTCGGTGGTCGTCGAGCACGGGCGTCGAGCGCTCGCGCAGCAGGACGGACGCCGTCGGCCCCCGTCGACGGCCGATCTTCAGCAGCAGGCCGGCCCGGTCGCCGTCGCTCAGCCCCACGAGCTCGGCCCGCTCGATCTGGTCGAACGGTACGACGCGGTGGCGGATGCGGAGTCGTCGACCGGCGAGGTCGATCGCGAAGGGCTCGTTGAGCCACAGGACGACGTTCCACCCGACCGCGGCGGCGGTCGCCCAGAACACGAACGAGACCGGGACGGCGATCGGGCCGAACGAGTCGACGAGCGACTGGCCCCCTCGCGAGAAGAACGCGCCGGCGGTCCCGAAGATCACGCTCGCGGGCAGGAACACCCGCATGGCCCGGACCAGCACCCGCTGCTTCGGCTCGTCGTCGAACACGACCCAGGTCTCGTCGGACATGTCGCCACGGTACCGGCCGGCAACTCCCGCGGCACCGGCGGCACCGGCATGGACGCGCCTCCCCCTGGTGTAGACAATCCCTCATGGACAAGACCGTGCTCGACCCGCCCCGAAGCCGGTCGGAGCAGAAGCTGCGGGGAGGCCAGTGGTGGACTCTCAGCTGCTACGGGCTCGTGACCCTGCTCGTCGTCGTGCAGCTGTCCTGGCGTCACGAGAACGACGGTCCGGACGGTCTCTGGTACGTCATGGCGGCCCTGGTCGTCGTGTACGTCGTCGCCCTGCTCGGCCTGGTCGGCCGCGTCCTCGCCGTGTCGTCCTGGCGTCGGCTTCCTGTGGAACAGGGCGAGCGCCTCCTCTGGGGCACCTTCGCCGAGCGCGTCCTGCCGACGGGAGGCGCGGCCTACCCCGGTCGCGTCGCCCTGTCGACGACCCGGTTGCGCTACCTGCCCGACCCGATCTCGCGCCTCCGTGGGGTGACGGACGAGGAGTGGCCTGCCGCCGCCCTGAGCGACGTGCGGATCACACCCGTGGACGAGCGCCGTCGCCGCCGTGGTGGTCGCTGGGTGATGGTCGACGTCGAGGGCGGCGCCCCGATCACGCTGATGTCGAACGAGACGCACCTCGTCGCCGACGAACTCTTCGAGGCGCTCCGCGTCGCCTCGACGGTCACCTGGGACTGACGTCCCGGACGGACTCGCGGACCGCCCGCTCAGGCGAGCCGCGCCTCCAGACCGGCCCGCACGTCGGGCCACTCGGCGCGCACGATCGAGAAGTAGGCCGTGTCGCCCACCGTGCCGTCGGCGGCGATGCGGTGTGACCGCAGCACGCCCTCGGGCACCGCACCCAACCGGCGGATCGCGGCCGCGCTGCGGAGGTTGCGGGCGTCGCACCGCAGCCCCACCCGGTTGAGCCCGAGGGCGTCGAACGCGTGGCCGAGCAGCAGCAGCTTCGTGGCGGGGTTCGTCCCTCCGCCCCAGAAGGCCCGGCCGTACCAGGTGCTGCCGATCTCGACCCTCCCCTGCGCCGGCGCGAGGTCGTACAGCGTCGTCGTGCCGCGTACCTCGCCGTCGTCACCGCGCACGGTGAAGGCGAGGGTCGTCGGGTTCGCACGTTGCGCCTCCACGTGCTCGGCGTAGGCCGTGACGTCCGCCGGTCGCGGCGTCACCATGCCCGCCCACAGCGCGTCGTCGGTCAACGGCCAGAGCGCGGCCGCGTCGGCGACCTCGAGCGGGTCGAGCCGCACGCGTCGCCCGGCCAGTCGGACCTCGTGGATCATCGGTCTCGGCCTCGCGCATCCATGCGGATGATCCTACGAGGGCCCCGGCGGGTCGGGACGGACGTCGCAGGTCGGCTACGGTGATCGATCGACAGCCCGCGAACTGGGGGCCGCGGCACGACCCCACCGTGCCGCACCATCGTCTGACGCGTCCGACCCGACGGGCCGCCCGAGGAGACATCCATGAGCACCCCCAGCACCCCCACCCGCCTGCGCGAGGACGACGTCGACGGCGTCGTCTGGGACGCCGCCCAGGAGGCGCGTCTCGCGTCCGCCCCCGCCCGCACCTCGACCGCGGCGGCGACCCTGCCCGCCCCGGGGCCCACCGCCGTCTGACCCGGCGCGCTCCCCGCCCCGACGGTGCCCTCGGGATCGGCTACGGGCGGTCGGCGTCGTCCCGCTCGTCGACTGCGTCTAGCGGCGCGACCGGAGCCCCGGTGGCCACCGCCCCGGCGGTCGCGGCCTCGGACGCCGCACCGGCTCCTCGTCGCCCGGCACGGCCTGCGCCGCGACCCTGTGCGGCGCGCTCGGCCGCTTCGAGCCGTTCGGCCTCGTCGCCCGAGAGCGCCTCGCCGCGCGACACCATGCCGGCGACGTCGGACAGCGTGATCTGGGGCAGGAAGAGCGACAGCACGAACGCCACCGCGATGAACGGGATCAGGTAGGCGAACACCGGGGCGAGCGAGTCGGCGTAGGCCTCGACGACCAGCCGACGGATCTGCTCGGGCAGCTGGTTCAGCGTCGCCGGGTCGAGCGTGGCCGTCGCCTGCGAGGCGTCACCGGCCGAAGCCCCGGCCCCCGTGAAGACGTCCGTCAGGTTCGAGGTGAGCCGGCTCGTGAACAACGCACCGAAGATGGCGACGCCGAGCGCGGCACCCACCTCGCGGAAGTAGTTGTTCGTGCTGGTCGCGGTGCCCACGTTCTGGGCGTCGACCGAGTTCTGCACCACGAGCACGACGACCTGCATGATCAGGCCGAGGCCGGCGCCGAAGAGGAACAGGAACACGCAGATCAGCCAGAGCGGGGTGTCGGCGGTCAGCGTCGTGAAGAGCGCCATGGCGATGCCGGTGAGGATCGTGCCGACGACCGGGAACACCTTGTACTTGCCGGTCTTGGTGATCAGGTTGCCCGACAGGATCGACGTGCCGATCAGGCCGACCATCATCGGCAGCAGCAGGAGGCCCGAGACCGCGGCCGAGGCGCCCGACGACATCTGCAGGAAGGTCGGGACGAACGCGATGGCCGAGAACATGCCGATGCCGAGCACGAAGCCGACGGCGGTGGCGAGCACGAACACCTTGTTGCGGAAGAACGACAGCGGGATGATCGGGTCGTCGGCCCGCGACTCGACGAGCACGAACAGCGACGCCGCGATCACGACGCCGGCGCCCCACAGCCAGGTCTCCGGAGCACCCCAGCCGTGGTCGTCCTGGCCGCCGAACTCGGTGAAGAAGATCAGGCAGGTGGTCGCCGCCGACAACAGCACCACGCCCAGCACGTCGATGCGCTTGGTGGCCTTCTTGCTGGGCAGCGTCAGGGCGGCCCAGGTGATGACGAACGCGGAGATGCCGACGGGGATGTTGATGTAGAACGCCCACTGCCAGGTCAGGTGGTCCACGAAGAAGCCACCGAGCAGGGGCCCGCCGATGGCCGACAGGCCGAAGACCGCGCCGAGCGGCCCGAGGTACTTGCCCCGCTCGGAGGCGGGCACGATGTCGGCGATGATCGCCTGCGACAGGATCATGAGTCCACCGCCGCCGAGGCCTTGGATCGCGCGGAACACCACGAACGTCCAGAAGTCGGTCGCGAAGGCGCAGCCGATGCTGGCGAGGGTGAAGATGGCGATCGCGACGAGGAACAGGTTGCGTCGACCGAGGACGTCGCCGAACTTGCCGTAGATCGGCATGACGATGGTCGTGGCGAGCAGGTAGGCCGTGGTGATCCAGGCCTGGTGCTCGACGCCGCCGAGCTCGCCGACGATGGTGGGCATGGCCGTCGACACGATCGTCTGGTCGAGGCTCGACAGCAGCATGCCCGAGATGAGGGCGCCGAAGATGATCCAGATCCGCCTCTTCGTCAAGAGGAAGGGCGCGTCGGCCTTCGCCGCGGTGGTGGTGGTCATGGCTGGGTCACAGCGCCTTTCGGTCGTGGTCGGCACGGGGGTCGGAGGACGAGAGGGTCGGTGCAGGAGGCGCGGCACCGGTCGAGAACAATTCGCGCGCGATCACGAGCTGGTCGCCGAGCACGGTGTCGAACCGTTCGTCGGGCCTGCCGTCGGTGAAGAAGAAGAGCTCGAAGGCGCGTTGGACGAGCCCGGTCAGCAGGGTCACCGCGACGTCGATGCGCGGATCGCCCTCGGCGAGCCCCTCGTGCGCGGCGACGGCCGCGACGATGCGGCGTCGCTGTTCGTCGCCCTGCCGCAGCATCGCACCGAACAGGCGCGGTTCGCGGTCGAGGGCGGCCTTGAAGTCGGCCGCCTGCCCGCGGGTGAGTCCGACGCTCTCGATGCGGTCGACGACGAGGGCGCCGAGGTCGTCGAAGACGGTCGACAGGGGCGGGAGGCGCGGGTCGCGTCGCGAGGACGCGTAGCCGTCGAGCGCCTCGTCGTCGTCGTCGAGCGCGATGCCGACGACGACGTCGTCCTTCGACGCGAAGTGGTTGAAGAACGTGCGGCGCGAGATGCCGACCGAGGCGCAGAGCTCTTCGATCGTGAACCCCGCGAGCCCGTGCTCGGCGGTCAGACGCCGGGCCACGGCGGTCAGCTCGAACCGGGTTCGCAGCCGACGCTGGGCCGTCTTGCCGGTGGCTGTGGCCATCGCGTGCCTCCTGGACTCGTCGCTCTCGTGATCGGCGACGTCGCCGGGGGCCTCGTGGCCGATGACGATGATTGCACTCTGTCGGCGAAAGTGCAATCCTGCTGCCTGTGAACCCATCGCGTGGTGGACCTGGCTGAGGACTGAGCGGCAGAACGGTCCGCGTCCCCTGAGAACGCCGTCGCCGTACGGCAGGTGTTGCCTACGCTGGCCCGATGAGTGCACCGAGAGCCCGCCGCGTCTGCCTGTCGGTCGCCGGTTTCGCCCTCGTGGCGATCGGTCTGGCCGTGTTGGCGTTCACCTTCGACTGGGACGCCCCGACGATGTTCGGCCTGCCCACCGGTCTCGCGGGCTTCACGCTGATGATCGGGGGCGCGATCGTCGCCGAGGTCGGATTCCGCGGTGCGGTCAAGGCCCGGAGGCGCGAGGTCGCCGTTCGTCGGCACGCCCACGTCACCGACCTGGAGCGGACCTCGTGACGGACGGGCTCAGACGGTCAACCACTTGATCGCCGGGTAGAGCACCCGGGCGATCTTGCGTGGGCACGGGAACGAGGTCGTGGTGCCGTCGCGCTCGTTCAGCGTGATAACGGGCCGGTCGCCGACCGACGCGTAGTCGACACTGGCGAGCGCGTCGACGGGGATCTCGCGGGTCGTGGGGCGACCTGCGGTGTCGCGAAGGACGTAGACGAGACGGTCGTCGTGCACCTGCATGCCGTGCTGCGCGTTTCCTGCCGTCCAGGTCACCGAGAGTCTCACGAGGCGACCCTAGCGGGTCCGTGGGCGACAGGGCCGAGCGCATGACGCCCGTGGTCTCGTGCGACCCTCCGACGAGGAGGCGCGGTGGCGGACGTCGTCACGACGTCGCGACCCCGAGGGCGGTGCCCAGGTCGCGGAAGACCGCCTCGGCGACGGGCCTGCGAGACGCGGGCAGCGCCTCCTGGACGGCTCGACCGTAGGTGGCTCCGGCGTCGCCGACCCCCCTCGTCCCCTCGGCGGTCAGCGACAGGACGAAGCTGCGGCGGTCGCTCGGGTGCTGCAGCCTGGTGACGAGACCGGCGACCTCGAGCCGATCGGCCAGGGCCGTCATGGCGCCCGACGAGAGCCCCAGCGCCTCACCGACCTTCTTCGGCGGGGTGTCGCCCTGCACCGACAGGTGGACGAGAGCGAGGAAGTCGGTCGAGCCGACGCCGATGCGCTTGGCCAACCGGTCGTTGACGAACGCGATCTGCGACTGCAGGTGTTGCAGCGCGATCAGCACGGCGGCGACGTCGGCCCCCTGCGGCTCGGTGGGGTGGTCGATCGCGGGCTCGGCAGGCAGGGAAGCCCGGGGCACGGGGGTCATGGGGTCTCCGGGAGGATCGGGTGACCGCGATCGAGTTCGGGGTGCCGTCGGCGACACATGTCGCTCGGGTGACGAACAACTCGATCAGCGAGTAGTTCGATGAACGTAACATCTGGTGAGCGTCTCGACAAGTCCCTCAGCTGGGGCGGGATGAGCCGATCACGCCGGTAGGCACGTCCCCTCGGGGCGAGTAAACTCGCCGCGGACTCGCCGCTCGGGTCCGGCCAACCGGGGTCGACGACGATCCGACGACACGATCGACACCGCAGGAGCACCCCCTATGACCGCAGACCCTCGCCCCCACGTCGTCATCGTCGGCGGCGGCTTCGCCGGCATCGCGGCGATGAGGTCCCTGCGAGACGCCGACGTCCGCATCACCCTGATCGACCGCCACGTCTACAACATGTTCCAGCCCCTCATGTACCAGGTCGCCACCGGCGGCCTCAACGCGGGCGACGTCACCTACTTCCTGCGCAGCCTGCGTTCCAAGCAGTCGAACGCCGAGTTCCGGCACGGGCTGCTCACCACGGTCCGGGCCGACGAACGCATCATCACGCTGCGCGACGGTGAAGAGATCGCCTACGACGCCCTCGTCCTCGCCAACGGCGTCAACACCAGCTACTTCGGCACCAAGGGTGCCTACGAGTACGCCTACTCGATGTACTCACGGTCGCAGGCGCTGCGCATCCGCGACGAGCTCTTCACCCAGCTCGAGAACGCCGCCGCCTCGCAGGGCAGCGGTGAGGTACGGGTCGTCATCGTCGGCGGCGGCGCCACGGGCGTCGAGATGGCCGGAGCGCTGGCCGAGCTCCGCGACCAGGCCCTGAAGGACGCCTACCCCGAGATCGACGCGTCGAGCATCACGATCACCCTCGTCCACCGCAGCGGCGAACTGCTCAAGCCGTTCTCCCCCCGTCTGCGGAAGTACGCCGCCAAGGTGCTGCGCAAGCGCGGCGTCGACCTGCGGCTCGACACGGGTGTCGAAGAGGTCCGCCCCGACGGTGTGGTCGCCGCCGACGGCGAGTTCATCCCCGCCGAGCTCGTCATCTGGGCCACCGGGGTCGCCGCCCACGCCGAGGTCGCCTCGTGGGGAGTGCCCCAGACCGACGGCGGACGCATCCAGGTCAACGACGACCTCACGGTCAAGGGCCTCGACTGCATCTTCGCCGCGGGCGACATCGCCGCCATGGACGACGCCCTCGCCCAGCTCGCGCAGCCGGCGATCCAGGGCGGCGAGCACATCGGCGAGCAGATCGTCCGCTTGCTCGCCGGCAAGAAGCTCACGACGTTCAAGTACCACGACAAGGGCACCATGGCCACGGTCGGCACGAACGCCGCCGTGGTCCAACTGCCCAACGGCTTCACGATGACCGGCCCCGTCGCCTGGCTGCTCTGGGTGTTCGTCCACATCACGAGCCTGCTCGGCAACGGCAACCGGCTCTCGACGCTCACGCACTTCTTCGTGCGCTACCTCTGGGCGCTGCGAAAGCGGGCGATCCCCATCGTGGGCGACGTCCGGCCGGTCCGACCGAACGGCGACCGCGCACCCGAGAAGTGGCAGACCGAGAAGGTCGAGTAGCGGGCCCGGCACGCCAAAAACCCCGTTTCGAACCATGAACCCGGAAAAAAGCGGGTGCGTGGTTCGAAACGGGGTTCGGGGGTGATCCGGTACGTACCGGATCAGGCCGCGCAGGTGGGGGCCCGGCCGGCGATAGCCGGCCGGACGGGTGTTACTGGGTGGCGACGGTGATCTTCGCGACGCCGACGAGCATCTCGTCCTGGACGGCGTCGGTCTTGAAGGTCTGGTTCAGCAGGCTCGCGGCGTCGGGGCTGATGTGGACGGTGGTGCCCTCGAGGACGGCGTTGGAGCCTTCCATCTGGATGGGCTTGAGCGTGCCGCCCCAGAGGTTGAAGAGGTAGGCGTCCTCGGCGGCGACGGTGCCGTTGGCGGTCACGGTGCCGTAGAGCTTGCTCTCGCCCGGGTCGATGCGGAAGTCGGTGAGTTCGACGACGGTGCCGTCGGCGGCGGTGAGGCTGATGCCGGAGCCGTCGTGGTCGATCTCGCCCTGGACGTAGGGTCGGACGTCGCTGTCGGGGCCGTAGTAGTCGACGTTGCCGCCGGTGATCGGGAACGCGAAGGTCCCGTCGGTGAAGGTCGCGGTGCCCACGACGCC
>NZ_RKIC01000004.1 GCF_003755185.1 Frigoribacterium sp. PhB24
CAGCAGGCCCGACTCGACGAAGATCATCAGCGACAGGCCGCCGAGGGCCCACGGGCCCATGCCGGCGAGGAGGGTCTGGGGGTCGAGGATGCTCATGAGCGGGTCCGTCCTGGGTCGGTGGTCGAGGAGGAGTTCGGCGCCGAGGGCTCGACGGGGTGGGCCGGCCGGGACCGCTTCTCGACCTGGTCGACCAGACGCAGCCACGGCGGCAGCAGCAGCGCGACCACCGAGCAGCCGAGCACGACCGAGGCGACCGTGTCGCTCGGCCAGTGCACGCCGACCCACACGCGCGAAAGCCCGACGACCACCACGGCGAGCGCCGCCGCCACGATGACGACCGGTGCGCCGCGCCGCCCCCAGACGAGCAGGACGAGCGTCAGTGCGAGGCCGGTCGCGAGGGCGGTGTGGCCACTCGGGAACGAGAAGGAGTGCGGCTCGATGATGAGGGGGTCGACGAGGAGCCCTGGGTCGGGTCGGTCGCGTTGCACGACGAGCTTGACCAGCTCGGCCGCGGCCCATGGCCCGACCGCGACGCCGAGCACCGTGAGGGCGGCAGCCGCGCGACGGCTCACGACCCACACCGCCACGACCAGCAGCAGCACGAGGGCCGCGCCCAGCTGCGGCGCGAGCAGGCGATCCACGAGCAAGGAGGCCTCGTCGAGCACCGGAACGTGCGCACGGCTCGCGCGCTGCACGAGGTCGAGGTCGACCTCGCTCACGCCGCCCGCGCCCCAGGTGGTCAGCAGCCCGGCGACGACGACGCCAGCGACGCCGGTCGCGCCCCACGCCGCCCACGCCCGGTCGTGGACGACCGCTCGGACGGCGGGGAACACAGGAGGCGCGGTGCGGCCGCGAGGAGGCGCCGATGAGGGCGCACGGTGCAAGACGGTCATGCACGCAGGCTCCGCCCGGCCGTCCCAGAAACCGCCCAGACGTACTCGCGGGCTCGTCAGCATCCGGGCCGTCGCTGCCCAGCGAGTTTCTGGGGGAATTCTGGGAGCTGACGCGCGAAAGTCACTACGGGGTTTTTCCTCGCCCTCACCCCGGGCATTAATCGCGACTTGATCGCCGTGAACTGCGAGAAAGAGAAGACCATCCATGGACTGGCAGCTCAACGGCCTCCCCCTGCACCCGCTCATCGTCCACCTCGTCACCGTCGCGTTCCCGACAGCGTCCCTGCTGATCCTGGTCGGGGCATTCTGGCCCGCGCTTCGACGACGACTCGGCATCATCACCCCACTGATCGCCCTGGTCTCGCTGATCGCCGTGCCCCTCGCGACGTCGTCGGGTGAATCGCTGGAAGAGCGGGTCGGTGGCAGCGCCCTGCTCGAAACCCACACGGAGCTGGGCGACACCCTGCTTCCTTGGGCAATCGCGGCGTTCATCGTCGCTGTGGCGCAGTGGGCCTGGCAACACTGGGTGCTGACCCCGGAAGAGCAGCGGCCTCGTCCTGCGGTCCGTGGCAGCGCACGACTGATCGTCGGCGCCCTGCTGATCGTGCTGGCCGTGGGGACGAGCATCGGGGGGATCGTCACGACGGTCCGGATCGGTCACTCCGGCGCGGAGGCCGTCTGGTCGGACTCGAGCGAGGGATGACACCCGAGATGGTGAGGGCAGGCTCCGCTGCGTGGCAGCCGAACCCCTCGGGTGCTGTGATGGCGTCATGACTGACGCGTCACCTCTCCCCACCCATCCCGACGAGCCCCACGCCGGGAGCCTGGCCGGGCGCCTCAACTGGCTCCGTGCCGGCGTCCTCGGCGCAAACGACGGAATCGTCTCCGTCGCCGCAGTCGTCGTCGGTGTTGCCGGGGCGACAACATCGACCCCGGCCATCGCCACCGCCGGCATCGCCGCCCTGGTCGGCGGCGCGATCTCGATGGCCCTCGGTGAGTACGTCTCGGTCAGCAGCCAGACCGACAGCCAACGAGCACTCATCGAGAAAGAGCGCGCTGAGCTGGCCGCCGACCCCGAGGCAGAACTCGAGGAGCTGACCGCACTCTGGCGCGCCCAGGGACTCAGCGACGACACCGCCGCCCGCGTCGCCGCCGAGCTCACCGAGCGCGACGCCCTCGCAGCGCACCTGTCGGCCGAGCTGCACATCGACGAGGCCGACGTCGCCAACCCCTGGCACGCCGCCCTCTCGTCCGCCATCGCGTTCCTCGCCGGTGCAATCTTGCCGCTGCTGGCCATCCTGCTGACGCCTGCCAGGCTGCGCGTGCCGGTCACCGTCCTGGTCGTGCTCCTCGCCCTCGCCGCGACCGGCGCACTCGGCGCACGCCTGGGCCAGGGTGCCGTCGGACGCGCGACCCTCCGCGTCGTCGTCGGCGGCGCGCTCGCCCTGGCGGCGACCTACCTCGTCGGCACCCTGCTCGGCACCGCCGGGATCGCCTGAGCCGGCCTCCCCGACAGCACATACCGACTCAGAAAACCCCCATCTCGGGAACTTGCCGAGAGCATCAAGAACCCATGGCCTGACCCGGGTTTTGTCATAGGTGGCCCATAGGTTCACGCGTTCTGATCGGTGTTGTCCACCTCTCCGGTGAGACCCGCAGGCTCGGCAGGCCGCTCCCGAACGGACACACCATGACCGCGACGTTGCACCACACCCCACCGGCTCCGCCCTCCCCACCCACTCGGTCGACCTCACGACGCGACCTCACGGCCGTCCGTCCCCTTGCCGCCAAGGCACGCCGTCGCCGGGCAGCAGTCGACCTGCTGGGGATCGCCGTGTGGGCCTCTGCGGCGATGGCGGTCACCCTCTGGCTGACCTCGGGCAGCGTCGACGTCTCCGGCCCCGGGCAAGTCCTGATCTCCGCCGGCATCGTCACCGGCCTAGTGGGCACCGACCTGATCCTGGTCATGCTCGTCCTCGCCGCGCGCCTGCCCGTCATCGACCGGCTGGTCGGTCACGACGCCGCGATGGCCCATCACGGCAAGCTCGGCAAGCCGGCCCTGTACCTGCTGCTGACGCACGCGGGCCTGCTCATCGGCGGCTACGCGGTCGAGGCAGGCGACAGCGTCGTGGCCGAGACAGTCGGCCTGTGGAACACCCCCGACGTGCTGCTGGCGTTCTTCGGCCTGGGAGGCCTCGTCGCCGTGGTGTGGACCTCGATCGTCGCGGTCCGCAGAGTGCTCCCCTACGAGGGGTGGCACGCCATCCACCTGCTCTCGTACGCGGCCGTCGCCGTCGCGATCCCCCACCAGCTCTCACAGGGGCAGATGCTCGCGCAGGGCAGCTGGGAGCGCGCGTACTGGATCGCCCTGTACGTGGTGGCACTCGGTTCGGTGGCCGTGTTCCGGTTCGCGCTCCCCGCCTTCAGGTCCCTGCGGCACGGCGTGGTCGTGACGGGCGTCGAGCGCATCGCCGACGACGTCGTCTCCGTCCACCTGCACGGCCGTGACCTCGACCGCCTCGGCGCGGTCGGCGGCCAGTTCTTCGTGTGGCGGTTCTGGGCGCCCGGGCTCTGGTGGCACGCCCACCCGATCTCGCTCTCCGCCGCGCCGACCGCGACGGGCATGCGCCTCACGGTCCGCGCCCTGGGCCGGGGCAGCGCCTCCCTGGCGTCCCTCCGCCCCGGCACCCGTGTCTCGTTCGCCGGCCCCTACGGGATCTTCACCGAGGCCGTCCGCACCTCCACGAGGGTCGCGGTCGCCGCCTCCGGCATCGGCGTCACCCCGGTCCGGGCGTTCCTCGAGCGCCTCGACGCACCCCCCGGGGCCGTGACGATCTTGCTCCGCGCCCGGTCCGAGCGCGAGACGTTCCTCTGGCACGAGATCGTCGCCTGGGCGCACGCCCGCGGTCACCAGGTCGCCGTCAGCGTCGGCCCCCGGGGCAGGGGGCCCGCGTCCTGGCTGGCCGAGGGCGACACCTCGCGTGGCGTCACGGCCGCGAGCGTGTTCCCCGACCTCGCCCACTCCGACCTGTACGTCTGCGGCCCCGGACGTTGGAGCGACCTCGTCGAGCAGGACGCCGCCGCAGCCGGGCTGCCGGCCGACCAGCTGCACAGGGAGAGGTTCGACTGGTGAGAGCACGCATCGTGATCGGCGGCCTGCTCGTCTCCGCCGGCATCCTCGCCGTCGGCGTCGAGTCGACCGTGACCCAGCTGTCCGCCACCACCTCGCTCGTGCAGCCACTGGCCGGAGCGGCTCCGTCGTCGGGCGGCACCGGCACCGAAGGCACCTCGGGCACCGCCGGTGCGGCCCCGTCGTCGAGCCCGTCGTCGTCGGACACCTCGGGCAGCAGTCCCGCCGCCACGACCGGCCTCACAGACGGCACGTACACCGGCACGGCCGTCTCCACCCGCTACGGCACCGTCCAGGTGCAGGTGACGATCAGCGGCGGGACCTTCGGCGACGTGACCGCGCTGCACCTCACCGACGACGACGGGCGCAGCGTCCAGATCAGCGCCCGCGCCGCGCCCGTCCTGGCTCAGGAGGCCGTCGCGGCCCAGTCCGCGTCGATCGACACCGTCTCGGGTGCGACGTACACCTCGGACGGGTACCTCCAGTCGCTGCAGTCCGCCCTCGACCAGGCCCGGTGACACGGTGACCCACGTCTTCCGCGCCATGGGCACCGTCGTGTCGGTCCTCGTCGACGGCGACGCTGCGGACACGGCGACCCTCGACGCGGTCGAGGCGGTGTTCGACGACCTCGACCGCGAGTTCAGCCGCTGGCGCCCCGACTCCCCCGCGTCGCGGATCGCCGACGGCCGGCTGTCGCTCCTGCGCTCGTCGGACGCTCACAGGGAGTGCTACGCCGAAGCCGTCCGCTGGCGTGCCGACACCGCAGGGGCGTTCACGCCACACCGCCCCGACGGCACGGTCGACCTCGCGGGCACGATCAAGGCAGCCGCGACCGAGGCCGCCGGCGACGTCCTCGACGCCACCGGCCACGAGCGCTGGTGCCTCAACGCCGGGGGCGACATCCTGACCCGAGGAGGCACACCCGCGCACCCGTGGAACGTCGCGCTGGCAGACCCCGACCACCCGCAGCACGTGCTGCGGGTGGTGTCGCTCCACGGCGCGCGACGAGCTGTCGCGACCTCGGGCACGAGCCAGCGCGGCGAGCACGTCTGGCGGACCGATCCGGAGAGCACCTACCGGCAGGTGACCGTGATCGCTGACGACCTGATGACCGCGGACGTACTCGCCACCGCGGTCCTCGCCGGCGGCCCCGCGACCAGGTCGCTCGCCGAACGGGGCTGGCCCGTCGAAATCGTCACGGTCGACCGCACGAGCGAGCCCGCGTGCCTCTCGGGGCCGTGACCCAGGCGGCCCGAGTACAGCTGGTGCCGGAGCTGCAGCTCCCGCCCCACCACGACGACAGGAGACACGGATGCCCCTCATCAGGATCGACCTCGTGGAGGGCCGCTCGGACGAGCAGATCGCCGCGATCGGCGACACCCTCATGCGGACCCTCGTCGACGTGTACAGCCTGCCCGAGCGCGACCGCTTCCAGATCGTCACCGAGCACGCCCCCGGCCGTCTCACCGCCCTCGACGTCGGGCTCGGCATCGAGCGCTCCGAGCAGGTCGTCATCATCCAGATCTTCACGCAGGCCGGGCGCAGCACCGACGAGAAGCAGGAGTTCTTCCGCACCCTGGCCGAGAACCTGGCGACGGTGGGCGTCGCCGGCGAGGACCTGGTGATCGGCTTCGTCGAGAACGGCCCCGCCGACTGGTCGTTCGGCTTCGGCCGCGCCCAGTACACGACAGGAGAACTCACCACCCCGGGAAACTGACCACCAACACCAGTGCCCAAACACTGTCGCGACAGCCGATTGCCTGACGGACACTTCCATGGTGCGCTCAGGCGAGGGTGAGGAAGAGCTTCTCGATCTCGTCGACCGTGAGCTTTCGCCCCGCCGCGATGCCGTCGACGGGCTCCGTGTCCTCGTCGGCGATGAGACATTCGCGCATCGCCGTCGAGACGATAGCGAAGCCAGCGCGGTCGAGGGCGCTGCTTACGGCGGCGAGTTGGGTGACGACGTCGCGGCAGTCGCCCCCGTTCTCGATCGCCGTGATGACGGCGGCGAGCTGTCCTTGGGCGCGCTTGAGACGGTTGGCGACCTTGCGGATCGCGGCGGGGTCGTGCAGGGCGCCGTCAGTGGGGGCGGTGTCGGTCATGCGCGGTCGACCGGGTTGCCGGCGGCGATCCATGCGGACGTGCCGCCTTCCACGTTGACGGCGTCGTAGCCGTGGGCGGTGAGTGTGGCGGTCGCGCGGGCGCTTCGGCCTCCGGACTGGCAGATGATGTGCACCGGGGTGCCCGTGGGCACGTCGCCCAGGCGATCCTCGAGCTGGGACAGGTGGAGGTTGCGGGCGCCGGGGACGTGGCCGCTGGCGTATTCGTCTGCCTCGCGGACATCGATGACGACGGGGGCCTCAAGGGCGGCGAGCTGGTCGACGGTGATCTGGTTCATGGGTTCTCTTTCGTGGAGTGTTTCGGATCGGCGATTTTGCGAGTGTCGTGGGGTCAGGCTGTTGCCGTGGCAGAGCGGTGGGCTGCGATGCCGGCGCGCCAGGTGAGCCAGCCGCCGTCGAGGTTACGGGCGTCGTGGCCGAGCTGGGTGAGGAGTCTGGCGGCCGTGTGGCCACGCTGACCCACCTGGCAGTGGACCACGAGCGGCCCGGCGGGCAGTTCGGTGTGCCGAGCCCGGAGATCGTCCAGGGGAAGCGAGATGGCACCGGGGATGGAACCGGCCTCGTGCTCAGCCGCTGAACGGACGTCGATCAGGGTCGCCCCGGACGCCATCAGTGCGTCGAGTTCGTGCCACTGCGCTGTGCGCGTCGCACCTCTTGCAGTGTTCTCGGCGACGTAGCCGAGCATGTTGATCGCGTCCTTCGCTGACCCGTACTGGGGTGCGTAGGCGAGCTCGAGCTCGGAGAGGGCACTGCCGGTGAGGCCGGCGGTCATCGCGACGGCGATTACGTCGATGCGTTTGTCGACGCCGTCGCGCCCCACGATCTGGGCGCCGAGGATCTGGTCGCTCACCGGGTCGACCAGCAGTTTGATCGCCATCTGCTGTGCTCCTGGGTAGTAGCCGGCGTGCGAGGACGGGTGGGTGTGCACGACCCGGACGTCACGTCCTGCCGCACGGAGGCGCTTCTCGTTCCACCCAACCAACGCCACGGTCAGTCCGAGGACGCCGAGGATCGACGTCCCGAGGGCGGGCCGGGCTGCGGTCGCGGAGGCGCCGGCGATGTCGTCCGCCGCAGCTCGGCCGTGCCTGTTGGCGAGCCCTGCCATGGTCACGAGGGTCGGTTCAGCGTCGAGGTGGTCGATCTTCTGGACGCCGTCTCCGACGGCCCAGATCGACGGGTCACTGGTCCGCTGGTGGCCGTCGACGGCGATGCCTCCGGTGGGCCCGATGACGAGTCCCGCCTCCCGGGCGAGGCGGCTCTCGGGGCGGACGCCACTTGCCTCGATCACGAGATCAGCGGCGACGGTCGTTCCGTCGCTGAGTTCCACCAGGCCACCGGATGTCCCCGTCACCGTCGTGCCCGTGCGGACGTCGACGCCGGCGGCGACGAGCACGTCGTGCACCGGAGCGGCCATCTCGGGGTCGAGAGGAGAGAGGACGTGCGCTCCACGCTGCACGAGGGTGACCCGTGCATGGCGGGCAAGGAGATTCTCGACGGCTTCGAGGCCGATGAATCCTGCCCCGATCACGAGGACGTCGGCCTGCCTGGGGGTCCCGTCGAGAACGGCGTTGACGTGGTCGACGTCATCGACGCTGCGCAGGGTGTGCGTCGGGATGACGCCTGCCGTCACGCCGGCAGAGGCTCCAGCGCCCGCAGCGAGCACGAGGTCGTCGTACGGTTCGACTGAGCGTCGCCCGGTCGCGAGGTCCACGACTTCCACGGTCTTGGCGGCGGAATCGATCGCGGTGACCTCGTGGCGGACGCGGACGTCGAGCGCGAAGCGCGCGGACAAGGACTCGGGCGTCTGCAGCAGCAGCGACGAGCGATCCGGGATGATGCCGCCCACGTGGTAGGGCAGGCCGCAGTTGGCGAAGGACACGTACGCGCCCCGCTCGAAGACCAGGATGTCGCGACTCTCGTCCAGGCGACGCAGTCGGGTCGCCGCGGACATACCGCCGGCGACACCTCCGATGATGATCGTTCTCATGTTTGCCACGATACCCCGGGGGGTATACGTTCGTCTAGTGCCGTCAGTCGACGGCGACCGTTGAACGAGAGGACTCCCCATGTGCCGACAGGTGACCTGCAAGGTGTGCGGCAAGGCAAGTTGGGCTGGCTGTGGCCAGCATGTCGACCAGGTGATGGCCGGCGTGCGACGGGCGGACCGATGCCCTGGCCACGTGAAGGAAAAGAGCGAGGGCAGTTTCTTCTCGCGCCTGTTCGGACGGTGACCTCCGCCTGGCCGCGAAGAAGTCGATCGGTTGCGGGACACTCGAAGGCGCCGGCCACTCTCCCGTAGTTGCAGAACGCGGATCGTCTCTGTAGGTCGGCCCGGAATCCCTCTCGGTGAGGGGTCGTCTACCGGGCATGCAGAAACGATCGTTTTGTGGTCAATCGCAGTCTGCGGAAACCGCACACTAGCCTCGTCACATGACGACGCGGGACGATCACGGACGCTCCATCGACCAAGCCCAAGATGCTCTTCACCAAGCCATGCGCGGTGGCGACGTAAGCCATCTTCGTGAGTTGTTTTACGAGCGCCTGACCTTCGAGTTGCCGGGCGGGTCAGTGATCGGCCGTGCAGCTGATCTCGATGCTCATGCCTCGGGAGCAACACGATTCGACAAGCTGTCCGAGCTTCATCGGTCAACTCTGGAACAAGATGGTCATGGCCGGACATCGTCGCTCGTGGACATCGTCGTATTCGATAAAGGCCACCGCATGGAGGCTCGCATGATGTACCGCCGCTTTTGGTCGATCATCGAGGGTCGTTGGCAAGTAGTGGCGGGCAGCGCCGAACCGTCCGCATAGACCCCTGGGCTCGAGTTCTACGCCAGCACCCAACCGGCAGGCTGGGTGCTGTCGCTCGGAAACGATCGTTTCTGACTGCCCGAGGGGCGATCGCCTATCGAGACAACGACACTCTGCGGAAGCCGAGGCGCTCCTCTTTCCTCTACGAAGATGCGCAAACACCTCCCTGCAGCAGTAGGCAGCGCTATCTCAACACCTGTAGACCAAAGACATGCGCATAGATGACGGGCGGCCTGTCCGGGTCGATCTCGGCCCTCGGCCCCGCTTCATCTGGTGGGGACAGGACGTCGACGACGAGACACGAGATGCCATCGCGACCCAGGGCACGCTCGTCGAGACCTTTCCCACCGAAGACGCGGCACGTTGCCATGCGGAGCAGCAGTCCTGGCCGAGCGGCCCGCCGGAGGCCCTCAGCATCGTCGACGTGCGTGGGGTCAAGGACTACCTGGATCGCAAGGTGAACACGCTCGACGAGGAGGCGGCCCTCACCTGCGTGAACTTGGCCGACGATGTCCGCCACTCACTGCACCTCCCCCGGTCTCGATCCAGAGCAGTGCAAGCCGTCTACGACAAATTGGTCGAACGACAGTTCCCGTACCTCACCGATGACAGCCGCTCGGATGCGCTGAACAGATGGAGCTCGCAGGAACTCGGCCAGCTCCAGAAGATGCTGCGTTCGTCGCTGCGCTGCTTGGAAACAGGCCTCGCTGAGCCCTGGTATGCCGTGGGCTAATGGACTGGTGTTGGGTCCTACAGGCCGTCGAACACGAAGCGCAGGACGCGCTCACAGAACCGCAGGACGGGCCGGACAAACCACCTCCACAGCCACAATGACGGTCGAGGCCACCAGGCAGGAGCTCCACTGTTGGCGCGATCCCGTCGCCATTCAGCGCGTGTCCGCGGTGGCGCCGGACGGCGGCGGCCGTTCCTCAGGCGCTCTCGGCGGGGAGGCTCCGTCTTTCCGGGTGCCACCTAGGCCTGCTCGGCTCTTTGGATCGCTCGATAGACCGTCGAACGGGCCACCTTGAAAAGCTCCGCGATCTCGCTTGTCGTGTGGGCGCCGGTGCGGTGCAGCTGCACGAGGTGCTTCTCCTGGGAGGCGGTGAGCTTGGGCTTGCGGCCGCGGAGCTTGCCGGCAGCCTTGGCGATCGCCATGCCCTCCCGAGTGCGGGCACGGATGAGGTCAGCCTCGAACTCGGCCACCATGCCGAGGACGTTGAACAAGAGTCGGCCGACCGGGTCGGTGGGGTCGTAGACCGCTCCCCCGAGATTCAGGGCAACGCCCTTCTTCGTCAGCTCGTCCGCGATGTCGGTCGCGTCGCGCAGCGAACGGGCGAGCCGGTCGAGCTTGGTGACGACCAGGACGTCGCCGGCACGGCACGCGGCCAACGCCTCGCGGAGGCCCGGCCGGGCTCGAGTCGTCCCCGAGAGCCCGTGGTCAACATGCACGTGATCATCGTCAACACCAAGTGCCTTAAGACCATCACGTTGTGCTGCGAGATCCTGTCTGGCTATGTCAACTTAGGCCGGACCCACCAGGGCAATCTAAGCGGGACCCAGGGCGCTGTGTAGCGAGGGATACTGGGGTATGCGCGTGGAGA
>NZ_RKIC01000005.1 GCF_003755185.1 Frigoribacterium sp. PhB24
TTGCAGCACAGCCCCGACTCGGCGCCGAGATGATCAGAGGAGCGAAGCGTGCCGTAGGGCCGTGACGGCCCGCAGGTGCTTCTCGCCGGCGCGGGTGGCGTTCGCCGGCGACAGATGGGGTGCTGCGAGCACGGGCACGACCCTCGCACGCGGTTCCAGGGTGAAGTACCTCATCACGCCCGTCAGGGCCGGAGTGCCGAAGGTCACGATCGCCCGCAGCTGCGGCAGGGAATCGAGCAGCTGAGCGAGGGCGGGGCGTGCGTCGTCGAGATCGGTGACGGTCGGCGCCCGGCCCAGGGCCCACGGGACGATGTTCCATCGCAGGTAGACGTTCCTGCCCAGACCCGACTCGATTCGTGCTCGCTTGAACGCAGACGCCGTCGGCCCCGGGTTGTCCTCACTGCTGATCGCGTCCTCGCCCTGCCTGATCGTGGCAGGACCGGGTGATTCCATCAGCACGAGGACTTTCGCCGCTGCTCCTCCACCTGATGGGTCGAAGCCCGGCACGAAGCGCGCACGGTCTGGTCCGGAGCTCCGCCATTCCGACACGAGCTGATCGAGGCCCCTCGGCTGCTGCATCCCTAGACGCTACGACGTCGAGGACCATTTCCGCCCACGCTCACCGACGACGCGGAACGACCAAGACGGCGTCCGCTCCGAGTGCACTCGCCCCACAGCAAGTGATCCAGTGGGCGATCCTCTATCGGGCACCGTCCACGAGTGCGTTCAAGCGATCAACCAGTTGCGCCATTCGGGGCGGTCCGAGTCGAAGGACGAGCGACTCCGAGAACCAGCGCATCCACACCGCCTCGACATCAAGGATCGTGACGGCATCGGCCCTGAGGAGAATGCGAACCAGGTCGACCGCCTCCATCTCGCACTCATCTGACGGAGCACCGTCCGGCTGACCAGGCTCGAGACCATACGGATCGACATCGCTGAGAACAGCCAAGACACCAGCGAGGGTCTTCCCGTAGGTCGCTGTCCCCGCTCTCATGCCCCTCATGATGCCTGGGGCTGCCTCAACCGGTGACCGATTGCTAGGCGGACGTTTTCAGCACGGGTCACATCCTCACCAGCAGGACTGCGGGAGCGACGTCGACCACGAGGCCGGCGACCGGTATCGCTGCCACCCCAGGTGGCGACCAAAATTCCGCTGCTTGTGGCTCCCCGAGCCATCCCGGGACTGCATTACCAAGACCGAGATTCTGGTGACCGTCTTGGGGCACGCTGGCCTGCGACGAGGACGGCTACTTGATTACCGCGAGGAGGTCTTCCATCGTGTCGATCTGGTCAGTCTGAGAGGAGACGATCGCTGTCGCCAGCTGGACCGCGTCCGGGTTCTGCCCACCCTCGATCTCGGTCTGCGCCATCTCGACAGCCCCCTCGTGGTGTGTCGTCATCTGTTCCAGGAACAGCCGCGCCGCGTCGGTTCCGTCAGCATTCTCGAGGGCGTCCATGTCGGAGTCGCTCATCATGCCGTCCATGGAGTGATCCATGGACGCCTCAGTGTCCTGCCCCCAAGCCTTGAGCCATGTCGTGAGCTGATCAATCTCCGGGGCCTGCTCGGCCTTGATCGTCTCGGCAAGGGTGATCACGTCCCCGTCGATACCGTCTTTCGCGAGGAGCATGTCGCTCATCTCGACGGCCTGGGTGTGGTGCGGGAGCATCATCTGGGCGAACATGACGTCTTGATCGTTGAAGGCAGCAGCCTGGGACGACGACGCGGACGACGTGTCGCCTGCGGACGACGACGCCTCGGCGCACCCCGCGAGGGCGAGGGCAGCAATGGTCGCAGTTGCGCTGATGAAGATGGTGGCGGTGCGGTTCATGGTCGTTCTTCCAGGATCAGAATCGAAAAAAAGATACCCCCCGGAGGTATCGTGCCGCGTACGGCTGATGAGAGCCTCTGAGCCGGCACCGGTGGTATCGGTGTAACGGTGAACGCGTCGAGGTTGCCGAGCGCAGCGCGCAGATGCGCCTCGGCCTGGTCGGCGGTCTGGGACGCCGTCAGGAGGTCTTCGGCGTCGACCTCGATGGTTGCGGAGCCGGTGAGACGGTGCCCGATCCACCGGAGATAAAGATCGTGGACGCCCCGCACGCCCAGGGCGTGTTCCAGGGCGTGTTCGGCTCGCTTGTGGAGGTCGGGGTCGATGCCGTCCATCAGCCGTCGGCCGATGGATTTCACCGTCCCCCAGGGCAGGACCATGATCGAGGCTGCGATGAGCAGGCCGATGATGGGGTCCGCGAGCGGGAACCCGGCGAGGACCCCGATGGCGCCCAGCACGACAGACAGGGACGTGAAGCCGTCCAGGCGGGCGTGGACCCCGTCAGCGACGAGGGCTGCCGATCCGATCCGTCGCCCGACGCGGATGCGGTAGATCGCGACGAGTTCGTTGTCTGCAAAGCCGATGAGCCCAGCGACGACCAGCAGCCAGGGATTCGCGATCGGCCTGGGGTCGATGAGGCGGTTGATCGATTCCCAGCCCGCGACGGCTGCCGACGAGTGCAAGGCGCCTGGACCGGCCGGGGGCCGCCGGCATCCGTCTCGACGATCGCCCCGCGTCGAGAGGCGCACCCCGAGGAGTTGCATAGCACGCATGGACACCCTTCCCCTCTGGCTGTTAGCCGCCATCTTCGTCGCCGGCGCCGCCGTCATCTGGGTCGCCGGCATCCAGCTGTCGAAAACGACCGACGTCCTCGACTCCCGACTCCACCTCGGTAGCGCGCTCGGCGGACTCATCGTCCTCGCGGTGGCGACCAACCTGCCCGAGATCGCCATCACGGTCAGCGCCGCCCTCTCGGGCTCGCTCGAGGTGGCCGCGGGCAACATCCTCGGCGGCATCGCCCTTCAGACGGTCGTCCTCGTCGTCCTGGACGCCCTCGGGAAACGCGGCAAGGGTGTCCACCCCCTCACCTATCGCGCGGCCTCCCTAGGGCTGCTGCTCGAGGCACTGGTCGTGGTGGCGGTCCTCGCCGTCGTCATCGCCGGAACCCAGCTGCCGTCCTCGCTCACAGTGGCGCGCCTGACGCCGGACGTCGTCCTCATCGCCGTCATCTGGCTCGTGGGCCTGTTCCTCGTCCGGCGTGCCGGCAAGGGCCTGCCGTGGCACGAGGCCGGAGCGGCACCTGACACGTCGACGCCGCGACCGCGCGGACACCGGACGCGCTCGAACCCGTCGCCGACGACCATGAGCACGAAGAAGGCCGCGGTCGTCTTCGGCCTGTCGGCCCTCGCCACGCTCGTCGCCGGCGTCGTGCTCGAACGCGCGGGCGACGCGGCCGCGTCGCAGATCGGCTTGTCGGGTGTGCTGTTCGGCGCGACAGTCCTGGCCCTGGCGACGAGCCTGCCCGAGATCTCGACCGGGTTGCAGGCCGTCAAGCAGGGCGACGACAACCTGGCCATGAGCGATATCTTCGGCGGCAACGCCTTCCTGCCCGTGCTCTTCCTCGTCGCCACGGTCATCTCCGGGCAGGCGATCCTGCCCCAGTCGAACACCAGCGACGTCTACCTGACCGCCCTCGCCGCGCTCCTCACGCTCGTCTACGCCGTCGGCCTGCTCTTTCGGCCGCGACGACGCATCGCGGGCATGGGCGTGGACTCGTTCGTCGTGCTCGTGCTCTACGCGGTCGGCATCGGTGGCCTCGTCGCCATCACGCTCGGCTGACAGGACCAGCCCGGCGACACTGGCGACCGTCAAGCCCAATGAGCCGTGGAAGTTGACCAAGGCGCCCATGCTGCTGTAGCCGCGGGCGTCCTTGTACTCGACCTGGCCGACGTCTGAGATCGCCGTAATCCGGTCCCGGGGGATGTTTCGAGACCAGATCACGTCGTGAACATGGATAGTCACGTCGTCCAGCAGGGCGTGACGCCGCAGCTGCGAACAGTGGCCCAGAGTGATGATGTGTGACAGCGGTGCCCTCGGTGCAGGGTTGCCACTCGCGTCTGCCACCCGTTTCGCCGGGAGTGAGGACGGCTGCCTGCGACCGCCAATCTTTTTCGGCCACGGATGAACTTCTGGATGAGCTGCATCGTGTTCGTAGTAAGCGGGCTACCTGGGCCGGCGTACCAGCAGGAGGAATCATGCACAAGCGAATGACCATCACCCTCACGACGGCCGTTTTGGCGGCGGCCGCTCTCTCCGGGTGCACCACATCTGCCGAATCATCCACGACGACCGACTCCACCGAGCCGGCCCCCGCCGAGACCACCGCGGCAGCGGCAGTCCTCGGCACCGCAACGTCTCCCCTGGGCGAGATCATCACCGACGACGCCGGGTACACGATCTACACGTTCAAGATGGACGAGCAGGACTCGGGCACCAGCAACTGCTACGACGAATGCGCCACGACCTGGCCGGCAGTTGAAGCCTCCGACACGTCCTCCCCAGAAGGCATCACGGGCGAGATCGGTTCCCTCACCCGCACGGACGGGACAACCCAGCTGACCGTCGACGGCTGGCCGGTGTACCGGTTCGCGAAGGACACCGAACCTGGACAGGTCAACGGACAGGGCGTGAAGGATGCCTGGTACGTCCTCCAGCCGGACGGCACGATCAACATGGAAGCAGCCACTGAGGGCGCAGCGACCCCAGCCTCCTGATCGCGCGCGTGCCTGCCGGACAGAACTCTCCGGGTTGCAGGCCCTCGCAGCTCCACAACCCCACCCGAGCAAAGGAGCCACAAGGCAGTGCTCATCGACATCAAGGCAGAGACAGTGGGTGCGAATACGTCGACTGCTTCCGCTCAGACGGTGAACCCATGTCCTGGCCTGGTCGATGGCATGAGGTTCGATCACTGGTGCGCATCGGCGTTCCTCGGTGCGCTCGATACAGGCACGACAAGAGGCGGTCCTGGATCAGGCACTAGCCGGACTTCACTGGCGCGAGGCGGTGAAGGTCATGGCCCGAGCCAGTGACGAGCTTTTGTCGACATTGTTCGAGTGCCACGGCGGGGCGCTTCGCCGTTACACACACAGCCTCACTCGGAACGCGGCGCTGACCGAGGACATCGTTCAAGAGACGATGCTGAGAGCATGGCAGCGTCCTAAGGTGCTGGAGCTCGACAAGGATGCGGCTCAAGCGTGGCTGTTCACGGTCGCTCGGCGCCTCGTCATCGACGACGCACGATCTGCCCGGAGTCGACGAGAAGTGGCAGCCCTTGGCGAGGTAGAAGGCACTGCTCTCGATCGCACTGATGCCGTCCTGGACAGCATCATCGTTGCGGACGCGCTGGCGTCGCTCTCAGACCACCACCGTCAGATCGTCATCGATGCGTACTTCGCTGGTCAGAGCATTCCTGAAATTTCGAGACGGCTTGGCATCCCAGAAGGAACCGCGAAATCGCGGCTCCACTATGGGTTACGCGGGCTGAGGCTAGCCCTCCAAGAAAGGGGCGTCACACGATGACTGAGCATCCCGATCTTCAAGCTAACGAGGACCGTTACCAAGACTGGGACGCGTCCTACGTCCTCGGAGCGCTCCCCACCGATGAACGTCGCGAATACGAGCAGCACCTCAGTACCTGCGCCAACTGCCGTGAAGCGGTGACGGAACTTGCGGGTCTCCCAGGCATCCTGAGCCGAATCTCGCCGGAAGAGGCCCTTGCCATCCATTCACCTCTGGGTATGGATGAAACTCAGGCGCCATCAGAAACGTTGTCGCTGATGGCCCACCGCTTCCGCAAGAGTCAACGCCGCCGCCGAGGAGTCATGGCTCTCGCAGTTGCCGCTGCTGTTGCTGCCGCCGTCTTCGGGGGGCTCGCCGTGGGCGCAAGAAACGACGTCGGCCCAGCGACGGCCCAAATGACGTTCCAGCCCATGGACCCCGGAACTGACTCCACCACCCTTACTGCCGGTCTGCAGATCGAGGAGAAATCTTGGGGCACGAGGCTCGATTGGAACTGCGACTACGGCGCGGATGCGCCAGACAACTCCCGATACGAGCTCGTGGTCACACAAACGGACAACACCACGCTTACCGTCGCGACGTGGGACGCAGCTGGCTCGCGTGCCGCAGATCTGTCTGCGTCGACGGCTATTCCCAGCCTGAAGATCACGAGTGTAGAAATCCGCTTGCAGGGATCCACGGTCGCGTTGGCTCGGCTAGACACCTGAGCACCTCCGAACGAGACGCCCGTTAGACGGTCGGTCACCGGACGCTCGTTGGCTGCGACCACTCCCTCTTAGTTGCGGGGCCCAGATCGTCTCGATAAATCGGTCCGAAATCGCTCTCGGTGGCGGATCGGTCACCGAACGCGTCCGCACCTCAACCACTCCTCCGGAAGTGCGCTGACCTTGCCGTCTCGATAGGTCAGTCCGAAACGTATCTCCGTGAAGGCTCTCCTATCGGGCGCCTGGGTCACTGGTGTCAGGTCCCCTGATTTGAGGCCGGTAGGACCAGCTCAAGCGTCGTCCCGGTGGGGGAAGTTGCGGCTACCCGGACACTGCCGCCGTGACGAAGAGCAACCTCTCTGACGAGTGCGAGGCCGATGCCGAAGCTGGGACGGCTGGCGTGTGCGTTCGTCCCAGTGGTTTCGGGTGCCGGGTCTGAGCGGGCGAACCGGTCGAAGACCCGGGTTGGTTTGATACCCGTTATGCCTCGTCCCTCGTCCGTTACCGTGATGATGGCCGAGTCACGCTCGAGGCGGGTCGACACGGTCACGGTTGATCCCGAGGGGGCGTGGCCAATGGCGTTGTCGACTAAGGCAAGTACCGCGCGGCGGAGGCTCGCAGTCGGCGCGTCGACGTGTGCGGAGCCAACAGTGTCGTACCGCAGGGCTACATCGCGCTTGTCAGCGAGCACCGACATTGACCGAAGGACGTCCTCGACCACGTCGTTGAGATGCACGGGGTGGGACATGGTCGAAGCAGCGGAAGAGTCTCCTCCCGCTGCTTCGAGCAGGTCACCGACGATGTCGATCAGGGCCCGCGAGTCGTCACGGAGTCTCGCTAGGTCAGCGGTGACCTTGTCGTCGGCTGTCGCTGCGCCGCCAGCGATTTTGCGTTGCAGCGCCTGGAGGCGGGCGTCCAGGACGGCGAGGGGCGTGCGGAGCTCGTGGCTGGCGTCGGCGACAAACTGTCGTTGCACGCGGAGCGCGTCGCCGAGTGGCCGGACGGCACGTCGGGCAATGACCAGAGTCACGAGCCCGGCGAAGACGACGCCTCCGATACCGAGCACAATGAGGCCGGCCACGACGTCGATTGCTGAGACGAAGACCTCGCCCTGGCCAGCGGCGGCGACCTGTTCAAGTCGCTCCTTGGGGACGGTCTGGTGCAGCACCCACGCGATCGTTAGGGCGAGTGCACCCACGACGACGAGGGCCGAGACGAGCATGATCTGCAGGCCGATGGATCGCGCGGCGGTCCGTAGTGCTGCGTCGTCGGCGACTCGGTCTATTTCGGTCCCTCGTTGCCGTCTCACAGGGCGCCCACCCGGTAGCCGCTCCCCCGCACCGTCAGCACGACGTCGCGGTCGATCTTGCGGCGCAGGTAGCTGACGTAGGTGTCGACGGTGCCGAGCTGCTCGCCGTGCGGGAACACGCGGGAGAGCAGGTCCGCCCGGTCGAAGGTGTGGTCGGGGCACCGCGCCAGCTCGGCGAGCAGTGCGCTCTCCCGCTCGCTCAGCACGACGCGGCTCGACCACGGCGTGACGAAGATGCGGCTCTCGGGGTAGAGGCGTGCCTCGCCCACGTCGAGCCAGCGCTCCTCGGCGGCGAACGACCGCGTCAGGGCGCGCAGCCGGGCGAACAGCTCGTCGAACTCGAACGGCTTGACGAGGTAGTCGTCAGCCCCGCCGTCGAGCCCCGCGACGCGGTCGGCGGTCGTGCCGAGTGCGGTCAACATGAGCACCGGCGTCGTCACGTGCTCACGACGGAGGGTCGCGACGAGCTCGGTGCCCTCGAGCCCCGGGAGGCGCCGGTCGACGACCAGCACGGCGTACCCACCAGCTCGTGCGGCCTCGAGCCCCCGCCGGCCGTCGGCCACGAGGTCGACCTGCCAGGCCTCGCCGAGCACGTCGGCCACGATGGGCCCGAGTCCAGGGTCGTCCTCGACCAGCAGGAGGCGCGGGCGCGTGTCAGGACCGGTCACCCACCGCCTCCTCGTCTCTCGTCGTCGTCGTCGGCTCGGTGTCGTTCGAGGCCCGGGCGGCGTGCGAACGCCGCAGGGCGGTGACCACGATCGGCAGCACCGACACGACGACGAGCCCGACGGCGAGCAGGTCGATGTGGTCTGCCACGAACGGTAGGCCACCGAGCAGTGATCCGAGCACCGTCATGCCGACGGCCCAGAGGAACGCACCGGTGAGGTTCCACACGATGAACCGGCGGTACGGGTAGCCGCTGGTGCCGGCGGCGAGGGGCACGAAGGTGCGGACGACGGGGACGAACCGGCCGAGCACGAGCGCTTTGCCGCCGTGCCGCTCGAAGAACGCCTGGGCCTGCTCGAGGTGCGCGGTCTTGAGCACGCGGGCGTCGGGGCGGAACCAGCGGCGCCCGAACCGGTGGCCGAGGAAGAAGCCGACCTGGTCCCCGGCCGCCGCCGCGAGGAACCCGCAGAGCGCGATCACCGCGACGCTCAGGCCGAGGCTCTGGTGCAGCAGCCCTGCGGTGACGAGCAGCGAGTCGCCGGGCAGGAAGGGGAACAGCAGGCCCGACTCGACGAAGATCATCAGCGACAGGCCGCCGAGGGCCCACGGGCCCATGCCGGCGAGGAGGGTCTGGGGGTCGAGGATGCTCA
>NZ_RKIC01000006.1:0-1485 GCF_003755185.1 Frigoribacterium sp. PhB24
CGCATGGCTAGGAGTTGGAAAGAATTTTGGTCAAGGATGGACTCGCGGCCTATCAGCTAGTTGGTGAGGTAATGGCTCACCAAGGCGACGACGGGTAGCCGGCCTGAGAGGGTGACCGGCCACACTGGGACTGAGACACGGCCCAGACTCCTACGGGAGGCAGCAGTGGGGAATATTGCACAATGGGCGAAAGCCTGATGCAGCAACGCCGCGTGAGGGATGACGGCCTTCGGGTTGTAAACCTCTTTTAGTAGGGAAGAAGCGAAAGTGACGGTACCTGCAGAAAAAGCACCGGCTAACTACGTGCCAGCAGCCGCGGTAATACGTAGGGTGCAAGCGTTGTCCGGAATTATTGGGCGTAAAGAGCTCGTAGGCGGTTTGTCGCGTCTGCTGTGAAATCTGGGGGCTCAACCCCCAGCCTGCAGTGGGTACGGGCAGACTAGAGTGCGGTAGGGGAGATTGGAATTCCTGGTGTAGCGGTGGAATGCGCAGATATCAGGAGGAACACCGATGGCGAAGGCAGATCTCTGGGCCGTAACTGACGCTGAGGAGCGAAAGCATGGGGAGCGAACAGGATTAGATACCCTGGTAGTCCATGCCGTAAACGTTGGGAACTAGATGTGGGGGCCATTCCACGGTCTCCGTGTCGCAGCTAACGCATTAAGTTCCCCGCCTGGGGAGTACGGCCGCAAGGCTAAAACTCAAAGGAATTGACGGGGGCCCGCACAAGCGGCGGAGCATGCGGATTAATTCGATGCAACGCGAAGAACCTTACCAAGGCTTGACATATACCGGAAACGTCCAGAGATGGTCGCCCCGCAAGGTCGGTATACAGGTGGTGCATGGTTGTCGTCAGCTCGTGTCGTGAGATGTTGGGTTAAGTCCCGCAACGAGCGCAACCCTCGTTCTATGTTGCCAGCACGTTATGGTGGGAACTCATAGGAGACTGCCGGGGTCAACTCGGAGGAAGGTGGGGATGACGTCAAATCATCATGCCCCTTATGTCTTGGGCTTCACGCATGCTACAATGGCCGGTACAAAGGGCTGCGATACCGTAAGGTGGAGCGAATCCCAAAAAGCCGGTCTCAGTTCGGATTGAGGTCTGCAACTCGACCTCATGAAGTCGGAGTCGCTAGTAATCGCAGATCAGCAACGCTGCGGTGAATACGTTCCCGGGCCTTGTACACACCGCCCGTCAAGTCATGAAAGTCGGTAACACCCGAAGCCAGTGGCCTAACCCTTGTGGATGGAGCTGTCGAAGGTGGGATCGGTGATTAGGACTAAGTCGTAACAAGGTAGCCGTACCGGAAGGTGCGGCTGGATCACCTCCTTTCTAAGGAGCATGTACTCGCCCCGCGGTATACACGGGGGTCAACGAGTCAAGTCGGTTTCGAAGCGAATGTCTTCGGCCGGCGCTCATGGGTGGAACATTGACAATGGCTCTTCGCGGAGAGCATCAGCGCTAGTACGGCACCTTCTGGGTGT
>NZ_RKIC01000006.1:1574-4635 GCF_003755185.1 Frigoribacterium sp. PhB24
AGCAGTTACAGCGCAGTATAGGCGAACAGCTTTGAATGGCTGGTCATAGAGGGTGCGAACCCCGTAGCCGAAATGCTGGCGCTGGCTGAATGGGGATCCCAAGTAGCTCGGGGCCCGAGAAATCCCGTGTGAATCTGTCAGGACCACCTGATAAGCCTAAATACTCCCAGATGACCGATAGCGGACAAGTACCGTGAGGGAAAGGTGAAAAGTACCCCGGGAGGGGAGTGAAATAGTACCTGAAACCGTTTGCTTACAAACCGTTGGAGCCTCCTTGTAGGGGTGACAGCGTGCCTTTTGAAGAATGAGCCTGCGAGTTAGCGATATGTGGCGAGGTTAACCCGTGTGGGGTAGCCGTAGCGAAAGCGAGTCTTAATAGGGCGACACAGTCGCATGTCCTAGACCCGAAGCGAAGTGATCTATCCATGGCCAGGTTGAAGCGACGGTAAGACGTCGTGGAGGACCGAACCCACTTAGGTTGAAAACTGAGGGGATGAGCTGTGGATAGGGGTGAAAGGCCAATCAAACTTCGTGATAGCTGGTTCTCTCCGAAATGCATTTAGGTGCAGCGTTGCGTGTTTCTTGCCGGAGGTAGAGCTACTGGATGGCCGATGGGGCCCAAAAGCTTACTGACGTCAGCCAAACTCCGAATGCCGGTAAGTGAGAGCGCAGCAGTGAGACGGTGGGGGATAAGCTTCATCGTCGAGAGGGAAACAACCCAGACTACCAACTAAGGTCCCTAAGCGTGTGCTAAGTGGGAAAGGATGTGGAGTTGCATAGACAACCAGGAGGTTGGCTTAGAAGCAGCCACCCTTGAAAGAGTGCGTAATAGCTCACTGGTCAAGTGATTCCGCGCCGACAATGTAACGGGGCTCAAGCACACCACCGAAGTTGTAGATTTCGTATTATAGACAAGCCTTCGTGGTTCAGTCGTACGGAGTGGTAGGAGAGCGTCGTGTGGCCAGTGAAGCGGCGGTGTAAACCAGCCGTGGAGGCCACACGAGTGAGAATGCAGGCATGAGTAGCGAAAGACGGGTGAGAAACCCGTCCTCCGAAAGACCAAGGGTTCCAGGGCCAGGTTAATCCGCCCTGGGTAAGTCGGGACCTAAGGCGAGGCCGACAGGCGTAGTCGATGGACAACGGGTTGATATTCCCGTACCGGCGAAGAACCGCCCAAGCTAATCCAGTGGTGCTAAGAGTCCTAACCCGGCTGAGTTGATCCCTTCGGGGTGATGCCGGCCGGTCTAACGCTCGACCCCATGCTGGTGCGGTTAACGTATTAACAGGTGTGACGCAGGAAGGTAGCTGAGCCAGGCGATGGTATCCGTAAGGTGAACCTGGTGTAAGGATGTAGGGCTGACGATAGGCAAATCCGTCGTCAATGCGCCTGAGATCCGATGCGTACCCCGATTGGGGGAAATCAGTGATCCTATGCTGCCGAGAAAAGCATCGACGTGAGGTTCAAGCCGCCCGTACCCCAAACCGACTCAGGTGGTCAGGTAGAGAATACCAAGGAGATCGAGAGAATCGTGGTTAAGGAACTCGGCAAAATGCCCCCGTAACTTCGGGAGAAGGGGGGCCGGAACCGTGATGGGATTTACTCCCGGAGCGGGAAAGGCCGCAGAGACCAGTGGGAAGCGACTGTTTACTAAAAACACAGGTCCGTGCCAAGTCGCAAGACGATGTATACGGACTGACGCCTGCCCGGTGCTGGAAGGTTAAGAGGAAGGGTTAGCGCAAGCGAAGCTCAGAATTTAAGCCCCAGTAAACGGCGGTGGTAACTATAACCATCCTAAGGTAGCGAAATTCCTTGTCGGGTAAGTTCCGACCTGCACGAATGGCGTAACGACTTCCCAGCTGTCTCAACCGCGAACTCGGCGAAATTGCACTACGAGTAAAGATGCTCGTTACGCGCAGCAGGACGGAAAGACCCCGTGACCTTTACTACAGCTTGGTATTGGTGTTCGGAGTGGCTTGTGTAGGATAGGTGGGAGACTGTGAAGCTTGGACGCTAGTTCAGGTGGAGTCATTGTTGAAATACCACTCTGGTCACTTTGGATATCTAACTACGAACCGTGATCCGGTTCTGGGACAGTGCCTGGTGGGTAGTTTAACTGGGGCGGTTGCCTCCCAAAAAGTAACGGAGGCGCCCAAAGGTTCCCTCAACCTGGTTGGCAATCAGGTGTCGAGTGTAAGTGCACAAGGGAGCTTGACTGTGAGACTGACAAGTCGAGCAGGGACGAAAGTCGGGACTAGTGATCCGGCAGTGGCTTGTGGAAGCGCTGTCGCTCAACGGATAAAAGGTACCTCGGGGATAACAGGCTGATCTTGCCCAAGAGTCCATATCGACGGCATGGTTTGGCACCTCGATGTCGGCTCGTCGCATCCTGGGGCTGGAGTAGGTCCCAAGGGTTGGGCTGTTCGCCCATTAAAGCGGTACGCGAGCTGGGTTTAGAACGTCGTGAGACAGTTCGGTCCCTATCCGCTGCGCGCGTAGGAAATTTGAGAAGATCTATCCCTAGTACGAGAGGACCGGGATGGACGAACCTCTGGTGTGTCAGTTGTCCTGCCAAGGGCACCGCTGATTAGCTACGTTCGGAACGGATAACCGCTGAAAGCATCTAAGCGGGAAGCCGGCTTCGAGATGAGATTTCCATACCCTTAGGGGTGAGAGGCTCCCAGCTAGACTACTGGGTTGATAGGCCGGATGTGGAAGTGGGGACTAACGACCCATGGAGCTGACCGGTACTAATAAGCCGATAACTTGACAACAGTCCCTCCCTGTAGAGGTGGGGGAAAGCTGCTTGCGTCCACTATGTGGTTCCCGAAATACGGTCGGGAACAACTCAACAGACAAGTCGTCACATCCATCACGGATGCGACGCATGGTCTGAAACAGACTTCACCACCAGCATTATCGGTGTGTGGTAAATGTTTCGGCGGCCATAGCGAGAGGGAAACGCCCGGTCACATTCCGAACCCGGAAGCTAAGACTCTCAGCGCCGATGGTACTGCAAGGGGGACCTTGTGGGAGAGTAGGACACCGCCGGACTCCTTTTAG
>NZ_RKIC01000007.1 GCF_003755185.1 Frigoribacterium sp. PhB24
TGACTATGGCAGCGTTATTGGGACCCACCAGGGCAATCTAAGCGGGACCCACTTCGGGTGTTTCGGGGTGTCTGGGGCAATCTAAGCCGGACCCACCTTCACCGTTGTCGCAACGTGTTTTCGTTGCTCAAGGTGGAGGTTTCGGATGGAGTCTCGGGTGGAGTTGTTCGCGCGGATCCGACGGGATGCGCGCGTGGACGGCCTCTCGATCAGGGAGCTGGCTCGAAGACACGGCGTCGGCCGGCCAACCGTGCGCCAGGCCCTCGCGCAGGCAGAACCGCCGTCCCGGAAACCGCGGGTGCGGACGGCGCCACGGTTGGACGTGTTCAAGTCGGCGATCGATGAGATGCTCCGCGAGGATCTCGACGCCCCTCGAAAGCAGCGCCACACGGCGAGGCGCGTATTCGCTCGCCTTGCCGAGGAGCACGGCGCGGCGGAGCTGTCGTATTCAACGGTCCGTGACTACGTCCGGCGGCGCCGGCCAGAGATCGATCTGGAGGCGGGCCGGTTGCCGGAGGTGTTTATTCCGCAGGAGCACGCGCCGGGCGCGGAAGCCGAGGTGGACTTCGGTGAGGTCTGGGTTGTGCTGGCCGGGGTGAAGACCAAGTGCCACATGTTCGCCTTCCGCCTCTCCCATTCGGGGAAGGCGATCCACCGGATCTATCCGACGCAGGCGCAGGAAGCGTTCCTCGAGGGTCACATCGACGCGTTCGAGGACATCGGCGGGATCCCGACCCGTCACATCCGCTACGACAACCTCACCGACGCCGTCGTGAAAGTCATCTATGGCACCGGGAGACAGCGGACCGAGAACCAGCGGTGGCTCCTGTTCCGCTCGCACTACGGGTTCGACGCGTTCTACTGCCATCCCGGGATCGAGGGCGCTCACGAGAAGGGCGGCATTGAAGGGGACGTCGGCCGGTTCCGCCGCACCCACCTTTCGCCGATGCCTGTCGTCGACTCGCTCGCGGAGCTGAACGTCAAGATCCGGCAGTGGGATCTCGACGACGAGGACCGCCGGATCGGGGACCGCATCCGCACAGTCGCTCAGGACTTCGCGCTCGAGCGGGAGCTATTGGCACCGATAACCCCGGAGCGGTTCGAACCGGGCCTATCGCTGACGCCGCGGGTGAGTCGATCCAGCCTGGTCCGGGTGCGGATGGCGTCCTATTCGGTTCCAGCGCGGTTCATCGGTCGCCCAGTCCGGGTCTCGCTCCGGGCATCGGAAGTCATCATCTTCGACGGCCGCACCGAGATCGCCCGGCACCCGCGCGTCGTGGCGCTCCACGGACAGAGCGTCAACCTCGACCACTACCTCGAGGTGTTGCTGCGCAAACCCGGAGCGCTCCCCGGTTCGACCGCTCTCGCTCACGCGCGGGCGTCCGGTGTCTTCACCGCCGCGCACGAAGCGTTCTGGGCGGCGGCACGGAAAACGGACGGCGACGCGGGCGGCACTCGCGCACTCATCGACGTTCTCCTGCTGCACCGATCGATGGACGCCGAGAACATCGTCGCCGGCATCACCGCGGCTCTCACCGTCGGCGCGGTGACCGCTGACGTCGTCGCGGTCGAGGCGCGTCGGCATGAAGCGCTGGGTGGGTCCCGTTTGGCCCGTCCGCGCGTCGAACAGGCGCGTGGTCCCGAACGGCGGGTTGTCAGTCTCACCCAGCGCCGCCTCGCCGACCCTGCCGCTGTCATCGCCGGGCTGCCGGCCGATACGAGACCGTTGCCCTCCGTTGCCGCTTACGACCAGCTGCTTCGACTACCTGAACGGACGACGCCCGAGACCGCACCGACGGTCCAGAAGGGGACAGGATCATGACCGCCACAACCAGCATCACCACCACTCTCCGTCGCAGACGCGGACTGACCGAAGAAGCCGCGACCGCGGCTATCGACCAGGCCTGCCGCCGGCTTCGCCTCCCCACCATCCGCGCCGTCGTCGACGAGGCCACGACCGCGGCGAATAAAGAGCAGCTCAGCTACCAGGGGTTCCTGGCGGAGCTGCTGCTGGCGGAGTGCGACGACCGCGACCGACGCTCCTCCGTCCGCCGTGTCAAAGCGGCCGGGTTCCCGCGGGACAAGTGGCTGGGGGACTTCGACTTCGACGCCAACCCGAACATCAACCCCGCCACCATCAACACCCTCGCCACCGGCGACTGGGTCCGGAAGGGGCGGCCCCTCTGCCTCATCGGTGACTCCGGCACCGGCAAGTCGCACCTGCTGATCGGCCTCGGCACGGCCGCCGCGGAGAAGGGGTTCCGAGTCAAATACACGCTCGCCACCCGGCTCGTGAACGAACTCGTCGAAGCAGCCGACGAGAAGAACCTGGCCCGCACCATCGCCCGCTACGGGAGGGTCGACCTGCTGATGATCGATGAACTCGGCTACATGGAACTTGACCGGAGAGGCGCGGAACTGCTCTTCCAAGTCCTCACCGAACGAGAAGAGAACAACTCCATCGCGATCGCCTCCAACGAGTCGTTCTCGGGCTGGACGAAGACCTTCACCGACCCGCGGCTCTGCGCGGCAATCGTTGACCGGCTGACGTTCAACGGCTCCATCATCGAAACCGGCACCGACTCCTACCGCCTTGCCCACACTCAGAAACAACGAGCCGCATCGGCGGCGACCAGCGTCTGACGAGGGGCACCCCTGGGGTGAGAACAGCCCAGAGTCAGCCGTGGTTCTGGATCGCCTCGATGAGCTGCGCAGCAGAGGGAACCCCAGCGAAGCCGGTGTCAGTGCGGTAAACCCGGCACGCCAGCTCGGAGGTCCGACCATCCGAGGGGAACGCATCCACACCATCGAGAAGAATCGTCGGCGATCCAGCGAACGGGACCACTGCCGCCTGGGCACTGTCGGTCAGTAACCGATACGTCACCTCAACATCTCCCCGACCCAGCTCGGCCAACGCCGCCTCGACCCGTGTCCCGGCCTCGACCCAATTCGGGCACTCATCAATATGAAGGATCTCCACGCGCATACCCCAGTATCCCTCGCTACACAGCGCCCTGGGTCCCGCTTAGATTGCCCTGGTGGGTCCGGCCTAAGTTGACATAGCCA
>NZ_RKIC01000008.1 GCF_003755185.1 Frigoribacterium sp. PhB24
ACGACCCAGTCGCTGTTGCCCGATTCCAGGCGCACCCGGACACGATCCGCTGCCGCTGTCATCCAGCGGGGCATCAGCGCCTCTGACACCGTCTGGCTCGCCGCGACGAGGAGAGCGTCGGAGGCGCCGGCCATCAGGGTGTGCAGCGATCGTTCGAAGGTGGTCGCCGCCTCGAGCACAGGTCGGCCCCACTCGCACACCAGGAGTCCGTGCTCGGTCAGCGCCGAGCCCGCCCGAGAGCGGACGAGCAACGTGCGACCCAGCCGCCGCTCGGCGCCCGTGATGCGAGACGACGCCGCCTGCTGGCTGATGCCCACCGATGTCGCGGCACGGCCCAGACTGCCCGATCTCGAGATCGCCTCCAGCAGTCGGAGCGTCTCGAGATCAACAGGGAGTCCGGTCACAAGGATCGATTGTGACACCACAAGCATCCGCCCGTATCGGCAGCCGGACGCACGTACGAAGATCGAGGCATGCCTGCCGCGATCACACCGACTGTCGCCCCTCCCCGCACGCGCGGTCTGTTCCGCCAGCTCGAGCACCGCGGGCAGATCGTGTCGAACCTGACCCCGAACTGGTTCGCGTCGATCATGGGGACCGGCATCGTCGCCAACGCCGCGGCGACCCTGCCGTTGCAGTTCCCGGGGCTGCGCCCGGCCGCGACCATCGTCTGGGCACTGGCCAGCGTGTTGTTGGTCGCTCTCAGCACAGCGACCGTCATGCACTGGGTGCGTTACCGAGCCACCGCGCGGGGGCATCATCTCAATCCGGTGATGGCGCACTTCTACGGGGCACCGCCCATGGCGCTGCTGACCGTCGGCGCGGGCACCCTCCTCTTGGGCAAAGACGTCCTCGGTACGCCCCTGGCGGTCGGCATCGACTGGGTGTTGTGGACCATCGGCACGGTGCTCGGCCTCGTCAGCGCGATCGCGGTCCCGTACCTGACGTTCACCCGGCACGACACGGCCCCCGACAGTGCGTTCGGCGGCTGGCTCATGCCCGTGGTTCCCCCGATGGTGTCTGCCTCGACCGGTGCGCTGCTGCTGCCCTTCCTGCCCGCGGGGCAGGCGAGGCAGAACATGCTCTGGGGGTGCTACGCGATGTTCGGCTTGTCGTTGCTGGCGTCGATCGTGATCATCACGCTGATCTGGTCACGCCTGGCCCA